>JAILWI010000001.1 GCA_025699005.1 Chloroflexota bacterium
GCAATGACGACGAGGAAGGCCAGACGCTCGTCGAGTACGGGCTTCTGCTCGCCCTCATCGCGATCATCGTGATCGTCGCCCTGATCTTCCTGGGCCCGATCATCAGCCAGCTGTTCAGCAACGTCGCTCGCAACCTGCAGCGATAGGAGCGAACCATCACTCCCAGGGGTGGTTACCACAATCGTGGTGACCACTCCTGGATCCGATCCGCGCGAGTAAATCCACCGTGGCCCGGCACGACGGAGTCACCACGACAGGCGCGCAGCCCGACGGCGCGCTTACGGAGGGATCTCCCATGATCACCGCCTATCTCAGCAATCTTCTCGCTCAGTTCCGCAATGACGACGAGGAAGGCCAGACGCTCGTCGAGTACGGGCTTCTGCTCGCCCTCATCGCGATCATCGTGATCGTCGCCCTGATCTTCCTGGGCCCGATCATCAGCCAGCTGTTCAGCAACGTCGCGCAGAACCTCCAGCGCGGCTGAACACATCCGCACGTTGGACCCCGCGGCCATCGAGGTCGCGGGGTTCTTTCATTTCCCGACTCGCGACGCGAGTACCACTCCCGGGATAGTCCGTAAGTTCTGTCGTAGCGGGTTGCCGTGCGTGCGTAGACTGTTGACCGCAGTCACAACGGCTGCACCACCGCGAACTCATTTTCTTGTATGACACCCGAGCTCAAAGGGGAACTTTCGTGAAGCGATCGAATCGCCTCGTCCTCCTGGTTGGCGTCCTTCTCGCCGTCCTCGCCTTCGTCGCCATCGTGATTCTGCTGAACCAGGAAGCGGAGACCGCTATCCCGGAGGAGATCACCGAGACGGTCCTCGTCGCAACCGTGGACATCGGGCGCGGCGACTCAGTCACTCCCGACGTCGTGGAAGAGGTCGAGGTCGACCCGGAGGCCGTTCAAGGCACGCCGCTTCGCAGCACGAGTGCCGTCGCCGGCCAGGCTGCAGTCTTTCCGATCCCCGCAGGCTCCCAAGTAACCGGCGAGGCCATCGGCCTCGGCAACAACGTCATCGTCGACCTCCCTGCGCTCCTCGAGCCGGGCGAGAAGGCAATTGCGTTCCAGGTCGACCGCGTCACCGGCGTGGACTTCCTCGTGAAGCCGGGTGACACGATCGACATCGTCACGTCGCAGCTCATCAATGTGCTTCAGGAGACCGCCGACTCGGCCGCGAACCCCGACGAGAATGCGCCCCCGCGCTTCGAGTCGATCCCGGGTCTCGAAGCCGCACGAACGGTCAAAGCCATTCTCCAGGACAAGCGGGTCCTCTATGTGAGCGCGACGCGCGCCCAGGAGCAGGAGCCGATCGACACCAACGGCGACGGCGTCATCGACGAGCTGGATGAGCAGCCGGCTCAGGCGGCCATCGACAGCGTGATCATCGTCATTGCCGGCACGGCCCAGGACGCCGAGATCATCAAGTTCGCGCAGAACGATCTCGGTGAGGTCGGATCGCTGACGGCCATCGTGCGACACGCCGATGACGACGCGGTCGAAGAGACACTTGGCATCACGATCGATCAGCTGGTCGAGGAGTTCGGGCTCCGTATCCCGAACATCGTCGAGCAGCTGAACGAAGACGTCGCTCCGGCCCCGTAGGTCGGACCCGTACCGGAAGCCCGGAGACCCAGCATGATCAAGGTCCTCATCGTCGACGACATCCCGGAGACTCGCGAGCATCTGTCGCGACTCCTGGGGCTGGAACGCGAGATCGACGTGGCCGGCACCGCCGGCTCCGGCGAGGAAGCGGTCCAGCAGGCGTTGGACCTCCGCCCGGACATCATCGTCATGGACATCAACATGCCGGGGATGGATGGCATCGACGCTGCCGAGGTGATCTCGCAGCGCCTGCCGAACAGCCCGATCATCATGATGAGCGTCCATGGCGAGGCCGAGCATCTCAAGCGAGCCATGCTCGCCGGTGCTCGCGAGTTCTTGGTGAAGCCGTTCAGCGGCGATGAGTTCGCGACCTCGATCAAGCGGGTCCACGAGCGGGAGCTGGCTCGGCGCGAGCAGCTCCAGGCAGCGGCCGCGGTTGCCACGCCATCGGCGAGCTCGAGCTCGGGAGTCGCGGAGGACCACCAGGTCATCGCGGTCTTCTCGCCGAAGGGCGGCTCAGGCCGGACGACCCTGGCGACCAACCTCGCGCTTGCGCTCAAGCGCGAGACGAACCAGCGGGTGGCGCTCGTGGATGCCAGCCTCCAGTTCGGCGACGTCGGCGTCCTCCTCAACCTCAACCCGAAGAACCGGTCCGTCGTCGACGCCGTCGACGGCGGGGAACCGGACCGTGATCTCCTCGAGTCCGTCATGGTCGACCACTCGACCGGCATCCGGGTGCTCCTCGCACCGCCGTCGCCGGAGGGTGCCGATCTCGTCACGCCGGCCTACATGCGACAGATCGTGACGATGCTCCGCGAAACGCACGACTGGGTCGTGGTCGACGTCCCTTCCGGGCTCAACGACCATACGCTCGGAATCCTCGACGCCGCCGACCAGATCCTGGTCGTGGCCGCGCTGGAGATCACGACCATCAAGAACGTCCGCCTCTTCCTCGAGGTCGCCGACCAGCTCGAGTACGACCGATCGAAGCTGCGCCTGGTGATCAACCGTTCGGATGCCTCGCAGGGCATCCGCATCGGCGACGTGGAGGCATCGATTCGTCGATCGATCGACGGAACCATCGTCTCGGACGGACGGCTCGCTGTGCTCGCGGTGAATCGCGGCGTCCCTTTCGTCGTATCCCACCCAGAGTCGCCGCTCGCGCGCGACGTCATCACGCTCGCCCGGACGCTCGCCGGCGAGGGAACTGCCACCACCGCCACGCCACCACAGACCGAGAAGACCGCGAAGCGCGGACTCTTCGCACGCCGCTGAGCTGATTGGAAGGACGCAGCACATGTCATTGCTGAAGCGAATCGAGCGAGCTCGACCCGCCGCCGAGGGGGAGTCGCAGGAGCCGAATGTTCCCGCTGCAATTCCGCCGGCCGGTCAGGGAGACGCTCCCCAGCCCCCGGCGCCGACTGCCGGCGGAACCCCGACCCCACCGCCGCCCGCGGCCGCGCCATCGCGATTCGCCGGCGCCATGCCGGCGCGCGAGTCGTTCCGCGAGGCGAAGTTCCGCGTCCAGAACCGGCTCATCAACGAGCTCGACCCGAAGCTCGACCTGACGAACCAGGTCGAGGTCCGGCGCCAGATCGAGGAGCTCTTCGGCCGCATCGCGGACGAGGAGGGCCTCGCCCTCACCCGTGCCGAGCGCGTCCGCATGCTCGAGCAGATCACCGACGAGATCCTGGGCCTGGGTCCGCTGGAGCCGCTGCTCCGTGACGAGACCCTCACCGAGGTCATGGTGAACGGGCCGCAGCAGGTCTACATCGAGCGTGACGGCAAGCTGGAGCTCACGAACGTGACGTTCCAGAACGACGAGCACGTGATGAAGATCATCCAGCGAATCATCGCGCCGATCGGCCGCCGCGTGGACGAGTCGAGCCCGATGGTGGACGCCCGCCTGGCGGATGGCTCGCGCGTGAACGCGATCATCCCGCCGCTGTCGCTCGTCGGCCCGGTCATCACCATTCGAAAGTTCTCGGCGACGCCGTTCACCGTCGACGATCTCATCCGGTTCGGGACCGCCACCCCGGAGATGTTCGAGTTCCTCGAGGCCTGTGTGAAGGCACGCCTGAACATCTTCGTGTCGGGCGGCACCGGCTCCGGCAAGACGACGATGCTCAACATCCTCAGCTCGTTCATCCCCGATGACGAGCGGATCGTGACCGTCGAGGACGCCGCGGAGCTCCAGCTTCGACAGGAGCACGTGATCACGCTCGAGGCACGTCCCTCGAACATCGAGGGCAAGGGCGCCATCCCGATCCGTGAGCTCGTCCGCAACTCGCTGCGCATGCGGCCCGACCGGATCGTGGTCGGGGAGTGCCGTTCCGGCGAGGCGCTCGACATGCTCCAGGCCATGAACACGGGCCATGACGGCTCGATGTCCACCGGCCACGCCAACACGCCACGCGACATGCTCAGCCGTCTCGAGACGATGGTGCTCATGGCCGGCATGGACCTGCCGCTGCGGGCCATCCGCGAGCAGATCAGCTCGGCCGTGGACCTCATCGTCCATCAGAACCGCCTGAAGGACGGCACCCGAAAGATCACGAACATCACCGAGGTCCAGGGCATGGAGGGTGATGTCATCGTGATGCAGGACGTCTTCGTCTTCGAGCAGACCGATGTCGTCGACGGCAAGATCCAGGGCAAGCTCAAGCCGACCGGGATTCGGCCCCACTTCGTTGAGCGCTTCGAGACTGCGGGCATCCACCTCCCGCCGAACATCTTCGGATCGCCGTTCTGATGCTCCCGATTCTCATCGCGGGCCTCGCTGCCCTTGCCGTCCTGGTCATCGCCATCGGCATCTCGATGAGTGCCGGTGGCGGGGCCGTCGCCTCGCGTCTCGAGCGGTACGCGTCGGCCGGTGGGGGTGAGTCCGCCGACGACGTCGAGCGTGAATCAGCAGTCGTGGCGGGGCTGTCGCGTGTCATCGAGCGCCAGGACCTGAGTGCGCGTCTGAGCACCGACCTGGCACGCGCCGACCTCAAGATGCGGCCGGCCGAGTTCATCATCCTGTGGGCCGTCACGCCGATCATCTTCGTGGGTGCCGCATTCGTCATCGGTATCGTCTTCCCGGGATTCCAAAACATCGTCGCGCTCGTCGGCGTTTTCCTGCTTGGTGTCTTCGCGCCTCGGTTCTACATCAAGCGCCGTCAAGCTAAGCGTCTCCGGCAATTCGGTGAGCAGCTCCCGGACACCATCACGTTGCTCGCGAACTCGCTGCGAGCCGGGTCTTCGTTCCTCCAAGGCATCGAGCTCGTGACGCGCGAAGCACGGCCTCCGATTAGCGAGGAGTTCGAGCGTGTCGTTCGCGACATGCAGCTGGGGATGGCGCTTCAGCCGGCGCTCAACAACCTCGTCCGGCGCGTCGCATCAGAGGACCTCGAGCTCATGGTCACAGCCATCCAGATCCAGAGCCAGGTTGGTGGCAACCTTGCCACGGTTCTCGACTCGATCGCCTTCACGATTCGCGAGCGCATCCGGATCAAGGGCGAGATCAACACCTTGACCGCGATGCAGCGCTATTCGGGGTACGTCATCACGCTCCTGCCCGTCGGCCTTGCCGGCATCCTTTTCCTGATCAGCCCCGCTTACATCTCGGCCATGCTCTCCAAGCCGCCCGAGATGTTCGGATTGCCGATGGGCGTCGTCTTCTTCGCAATTGGTCTGATCAGCATGGGCATCGGATACATGCTGATCCGCCGCATCGTCGACATCAAGGTGTAGTTGAACATGCCTCCCGAAATTCTGATTGCCATTCTCGCGGCCGGAGCCGTTCTGCTGATCACCTATGGCGTGGCCGCGCGACCATCGGAAGATGCGGTCCAGGCGCGCCTCTCCCAGCTCGTCGTCCAACCGCGGACGATCGAGGAAATGGAACTCCAGCAGCCGTTCTACGAGCGAATCGTTCGTCCAACCATTCAGCGCTTGGCCCGCGCGGGACGTCGCCAGGAAGGCGGAATGATCCAGCGAATCGACGCGAAGCTGGAGAAGGCCGGGTATCCCGGCGGCCTCCGCGGCGCCGACTGGGTGGGCGTCAAGCTCCTTTCGCTGATCGTCTTCGTGATCGTCTCCTTCCTGTTGGGATTCGTGCTACTGGGCTCTCCGGTCGTCGGCCTGCTGCTTCTGGTCGTTGGCGCAATGATCGGCTACATCGCTCCGGAGTTCTGGCTCGGGAAGAAGATTCGGGCTCGATCTGAGGGCATGGTCCTCCAACTTCCTGACGCGCTGGATCTGCTGACAATCTCGGTCGAGGCCGGGCTCGGCTTCGATGCCGCACTCGCCAAGGTCGTAGAGAAGATGGAGGGACCGCTCGTCGACGAGTTCCGGCAGGCGCTCGCCGAAGTCCGCATGGGGCGTCCCCGCCGTGACGCTCTGCGCGACGTCGCCAACCGCGCCGACGCACAGCCCGTGAGCAACTTCGTGGGAGCGATCATCCAGGCCGAACAGCTGGGCGTTCCCATCGCGAAGGTGCTCCAGATCCAGTCGAACCAGCTGCGCATCGAGCGCCGCCAGCGCGCAGAAGAGGCGGCTGCCAAGGCGCCGGTGAAGATGCTGTTCCCCATGGTCGGTTGCATCTTCCCGACGATCTTCATCGTGATCTTGGGTCCGGCCGTCGTGACCGTCATGGGCGGCGGAACCGGGCTCTAGGAGTATGCTGCCGCCGGTCCGGCCGGCCGTCTTGCTGGTCGACGACGACCTCACGCTCCTCTCCGCACTTTCGCGCCGGGTGAGCCGCGCGGGCTACGAGGTGAGGACCGCTTCTTCTGGGCAGGCTGCGCTGAGGCAGCTGGAGGACTCGTGGCCGGCGCTGCTGGTCATCGACCTGATGATGCCGGGGATGGACGGCTTCGACCTCGCGCGGCGCGTCAAGCAGCTCGCCGATCTGCCGATCATCGTTCTCTCTGCTGTGGATGCCTCCGAGTCGAAGGTCACGGCGCTCGAGCTCTACGCCGAGGACTACGTTACGAAGCCGTTCGACCCTGACGAGCTCGTTGCCCGCATCCAGCGGATCCTGCGCCGTGCTTCACTCGGCAGCCCGCAGATCTCGCTGGCCAACGGCGACGTGGAGGTGGATCTCACGTCACGCCAGCTCACGACGCCGACCGGGTCGGCGCAGCTGACTCCGACCGAGGCGCGGCTACTCCAGGTCCTCGCGTCGTCGGTCGATCGGATCGTGCCGACCGAGGAGCTGCTCAGCCGCGTGTGGACCGATGCCGACGGCGCCGATCCATCGTACCTCTGGGTGACCGTCCGCCGCCTGCGGCGTAAGCTCGAGGCCGATCCGGACCGACCGCGTCACCTGATCACCGAGCGCGGCATCGGGTACCGCCTGTCATCGGGGTCCCCCTCCGCCTCCGGGAACTGACATGGCGCGGCCGGGCCTCTGGCTCCGCGTCTTCATCGCGCTCCTGGTCGCGGTCATCCCGCCCCTCTTCCTCATCCTCGGTGCCGCCGCGCTTGCGGATGCCCTGCTCGAGACGACCGACGCGACGGTGGTCGGCGCCATTGCGGCGGCAGGAGCCACGCTGTGGGCCGCCATCCTGTCGATCTTCTACGAACGACTCATCGCCGACAGTCTTCGCTCGTTCATTGCTCTCGCGGAGCACGGCGATCGCAAGGTCGTGACGGAGTCGGGCGACGGCTACGGGCAGCTCGCGGATTCGCTCAAGGAGCGAAATCGGCAGGTTGCTGCGCTCGCCTCGTCGACCCGCGAACTCTCGATCGATGAAGCCCCCGAATCGGTAGTCGCCGGCGTCGTCGCGGCCGTCCGCTCGGTCATGGGCGATCCGACCTGGCGGTGCGCCGTGCTCGCCTCCGACGTCCCGGACACCATCCGTCCGGGCATCTACCACGCGGCCGAGGACCAGCGGGCCGTTGAGCCGATCGGCGACCTCGAGCGCTGGGCAGCTGTAAGCGCATCGGAGTTTGCCGCCGGCAGGATCGTCGGCCCGTGGGGCGCGTTCATGGTCATCCGGCTCTCGATGGGCGACCGCGTCCGCGGCATTCTCTACGCACCGTGGGAGGGCCGACCCGCGCCAACGCCGGTCGAGCTGGACCTTCTCACGCTGGCCGGGCAGCACGCGTCGACCGCTATCGAGCACTCGCTCCTGTACGCGCAGGTCAGAACCCAGGCCGACGAACTCAACCGCATGGCGGGGATCCAGGCCGACTTTCTTCGAGGTGTCACCCACGATCTCCAGACTCCGCTGACGAGCATCGGCGCCCTGGCGACGGAGCTTCGCGCCGATCCGTCACTGGGGCAGCGAGCGCTGCACGACCTGGAGTCGATCGTTCACCAGGCCGAACGGCTGCGCCGGATGGTGAGCCAGCTGCTCATCGCGTCACGTCTGGAGGCCGGAGCCCTGACATCAAGGCAGGAGGTGTTTGCCGTCCCACCTCTCGTCGAGCGAACGTGGTCCGCCCTGCGGGCCGACCGCCCGTTTGAGCTCATCGTCGAAGGAGCACCGCACCTGGCCGTTGCGGACCCTGACCGCCTCGAACAAGTCCTGTGGGCACTTGTCGACAATGCTGTGAAGTACAGCCCGCCAGGGTCGCCGGTTGAGGTGATCATCCGCCCGGATACCGACGACCTGACGATCACCGTCCGCGATCATGGGATCGGGATGGACGAGGCGACACGGGCGCGCGCATTCGAGCAGTTCTTCCGCGCAGACGCGGCACGACGCCTCGCACCGGATGGGAGTGGCGTCGGCCTCTACGCCGTGCACGGCCTTATGCGCACTATGGGGGGATCTGCGAGCATCGAGACGAAGACCGGCCACGGGACAGCAATCACCCTGCGCGTCCCGGCGGAACCGAGCTCGGAGCAGACATGATCCGGAAACCCCTGCCCGTTGTGTTGCCACGGCGTCAATCTGCAAGGTGACCTGCAAGGTGCAGCCCATAGACTCCGCTCAACACAGTTAGCAGTACCTCCCGAACATGCATTTTCTGCGTCGTCGCTCCGAGCGCCACGTAAGCCGGGGCCAGGCGATGGTCGAGCTGGCCATCGTGCTTCCGGTCTTGGCTCTGCTTCTCGTCATGGCGATCGACTTCGGGCGTGTCTTCTTCGGATGGGTGAGCATCACGAATGCGGCCCGTATCGGCGCCGACTACGCGGCCCAGTATCCGGATGCGTGGGCCACGAACAACGCCGCTCAGAAGGCTGACTTCGAGCGATTGATCCGCAACAACAACGGCGGCTGCTCGATTGGCACGATCGCGGATCCGACATTCGCCGACACCAATGCGGACGGGCGGGCCCGAGAGTCGGGCGACCACGCCAACGTGCGCCTGGAATGCACCATTTCAATGCTCACCCCGCTGGCTGGGACCGTGGTCGGCGGCGTCGTGACCGTAGGTGCCGACTCAACCTTCCCGATCCGGGCCGGCGACTACACCGGGCCCGCGGGGGGTGGAGGCGGAAATCCGCCGTGCTCGGGTGTGCGCGTGCCGGACCTGCGCCTCATGACCGTATCGCAGGCAACGCAGTTCTGGACCGACTCTGGGTTCACCACCACACTGACGGCATCCCCGGCTGGTCAGCCCGACTACATCGTGCAGACGCAGACGCTGACGCCGTCAGCCAACGTGAACGATTGTGTCGATCCCAGCACCAGCGTGTTCGTCACGGCCACAGCTCCCCCACCGTGCCCATCGGGGCAGGCGCAGGTGCCACAGATGGTCGGCATGCTCCTCCCGGAGGCCCGTGCGGCGTGGGCGGCCGCCGGATTCGGGGGTGGGTTTAACCCAGCTAACGGAAACAACACGAAGGCCGTCGTGACCCAAACGACTGGTCCGACCCAGGTCCAACCTGGCGGCTGCCTGAACGCCGCATCAGGGTCAGTGACCGTAACCTACGGTGATCCGCCACCGCCGCAGTGCAACGTGCCGAACATGGTGGGCCAGCCCTCGTCAACGGCCACGACGATGTGGTCGGGCTCCGGGTTCACGCGGAGTCTTACCGTCCAGGGTCCGGCAGGAATTGTCCGCACCCAAGATCCGCTCTATCCCAGCCTGGTCGCGTGCGACTTCCACGGCTCGGTGAGGACGAATTGATGACGCCGCCCAAGGACCGTCGCGGTCAGTCTCTCGTCGAATTCGCACTCATCGTTCCAGTGTTCGTGCTAATCGTCGTAGGACTGTTCGACGGCGCGTTGGCGGTGTTCAACTACAGCACCGTGGCCAATGCCGCTCGAGAGGGCGCGCGTCAGGCAATCGTTGACCAGGACCCTGCGGTGGTCCGCGCAGCTGTCCAGGACGCGGCGCTGAGCCTCACCCCATCCCGACTGACCGTGACCCTCACTCCGTGCTCCACCATCTCGTGCGAATACGTCGTTCGCGTGGACTACTCGTATCAGTCGTTCTTCCTCGGAGCCATCTTTAATCCGACGCTTACGTCGACCGTTGCCATGCCGGTCGAGTTCCCGAATCCATGAGGCATCAAACCATGAAGTCTGCATCGGCCCAGCGAGGCCAGGTACTCGTCATCGTCGCGGTCGGCATGCTCGCATTCGTGGCCATGGTCGGTGTGGTCATCGACGGAGGGTTCGCATGGGGCCAGCAGCGCGACACCCAGAACGCCGCAGACGCCTCGTCCGAGGCCGGTGCGCTTTTACTCGCACACAACCTTTCCTACCGTCATGCGACGCCACCACAAACGCCGCCCAACGGGAACGCGGAAGTGCGTGCGGCAGTCCTCAATACCGCGGCCACGTATGGGGCGACGGTGGATGAGGCGTGGTACACGGACTACTTCGGCAACCGAGTGGGTGGTGCGCCACTGATCGGACCAGGACAGCTCGCCGCCGGGCCGACGCCGGCGACCGCGGAGGGCGTCCAAGTCACGACCTCGAGGGAATTCGATACATTCATCGCTCAGGTGGTCGGCGTCCGCACAATGACCGCGATCACGGATGCCACAGCGGTTTCGGGGTACGTCCAGACGGTCGGTGCGGGGAACGTCATCCCGGTGACCCTGCCACTCAATGTCACCACCTGTACGAACACGAACCGGCCCGACACCGATGGCTCCGAATGGCCCCTCGGTACGCTGCAGGTCTTCGCGCTTTGCCAGAGCGGACCTGGGAACGTAGGCTGGCTCGACTGGTCCCCTCCGGGCGGAGGCACCTCGGAGCTTCGAGATGCGATCCTGCATCCGAACAATCCCGACTTGAGCATCCCTGACTGGTATTTCGTTGCCGAGACCGGGAATGTCAGCGCGAGTCAGATCGAGACAGCACTCGAGACGTATGTCCCGGGCACGACCGAAGTGATCATTCCGCTCTTCGACGCTACCTGCTCAACCCAGCCGCCCTCTTCACTGGCGAACGCCTGCACCGGCAGTGCCGGGCGCGGCCAGAACCAGTGGTATCACCTCGGTGGGTGGATCGCGCTGGACCTCGAGTGGGTCGATCTCAACGGAGGGCGGTCAGTGTGTGGCTCCGGCAACGGTTCAACTGGCTGTTTCGCCGGCACGCTCCGATCGATCACCTACAGCGGTCAGATTCGACGAGCCGGAGCGAATGAGAGTTCGCTGTCCCTGACCGGCGTCAACCTGATCGAGTAGGTTCGGTCACGGATTCCCGCTCCAGCGGCGGCGACCAGGCGTCTCGGCACGGAGGGGCAGGCCAGGGCGCTTGGTCGTTGTCATGATGGCCGCATGAGCAGGCCGGTGCACTACGTGCGGGTGGAGAACGTCACACGCGGCACGGTCGTGGCCGACCGAGCACGAGTCGCCAGCTCGAGCCGTGACCGCAACGTCGGGCTCCTCCGCACGCCCGAGGTGAAGCCCGGCGAGGGTCTCTGGATCGAGCGAGCGCCCTCCATCCACATGTTCTTCATGCCGTACGCCATCGATGCCGTCTTCGTCAGCAAGGGCATGCGCGTGACGAAGGTCGTCCCGAATCTCCGACCGTGGCGCATCGTGCCGTGGGCTCGCGGCGCTCGGGATTGCCTCGAGCTGCGGGCTGGCTGGGCGGCCGAGTCCGCCACGGAGGTGGGAGACGAGCTCAGGCTCGTCGATCTCGACGATGCGGCCGCTCACACCTCCCGCGCGATCGCGAATCCGTAGACGCGTTCACAGCCCGAAGCCATGAGCGCCGATGCGCAGGCCTCGAGCGTCGCCGCCGTGGTGATGATGTCATCGACCAGGATGGCGACCTTTGGCATGGCGGCGCCCGGCGCGACAGCGATCGCTGCCCGAAGGTTGCGAAGACGAGCCGCGCGGTTGAGCCGATGCTGGCGGGTGGTGGGCACCACTCGTCGGAGCACGTCCCGGACGTCCATCCCGACCCGGTTCGCCAGGCCATCGGCGAGCAGCTCCGCCTGGTTGTAGCCACGGGTGCGGCGTCGCTCGGGATGGATCGGCACGGGCACCATGCTGGCCAGACCGCTCGCGTCGACGAGGGCCTCCAGGGCGGGTAGCGCGGCATCGGCCAGCATCGGCGCAAGGCGACCGGCTCCCGCGTACTTGAGTGCGGCCAGGGAGCGGCGCGCCGACCCGGCATAGCGAAACGCCGCCAACGCGAGCAGCAGGGTCTCGCCGACCACGATGCCGGCGTCAGCCACGACGAACCGGTCCATCGGCTCCGAAGCCCGTTGCAGTCGGGCCCGGCACGCCGAACACAACAGCCCGCGTGGCTTCCCGCAGCCGGCGCATGCGGGCAGGAGAAGGAGCTCGAGCAACGACATCGCTGAAGCGTGGTGTCGTGCGCTTACCCGCCGCTTAGCGCTCGCTCCCACTCCGCCGTGCGCTGGGTGCTAGCCTAGGAGGCCACCCTGGTGACAACGCGCAGCGGAGGCATCGGTACGTTGAAGACGAACCTGACGGCCCGCAACCTGGAGCTGAGCGATCGGCTCCGAACCCAGATCGAGCGCAAGCTTCAGCGCCTCGACCGCATCACCCACGAGATGGCGGAGGCCGACGTCGAGCTCATCGCAAAGGCGTCGCACGCGAACGACAGCGCCCAGGTGGCCGAGGTCACGCTCCGCAACAACGGGGACATCCTGCGGTCGACCGCGTCCGGGGCGACTCCCATGGCCGCGCTCGACGTCGTGCTCGACAAGCTGGAGCGGCAGGTCGTCCGGACGAAGGAGAGGCCCGGGAGCGTCCGCAAGCGCCACAGCGACGAGGTCGAGTCGGTCCTCCAGCGCGAGGCGCTCGGGACGATCGACGCCCCCGAGGACGGCCAGGCGGAGGATGGCCGGCCGATGGTCGTGAAGACGAAGCGCTTCGACATGCAGCCGATGTTCGAGGAGGACGCGATCAGCCAGATGGAGGAGCTGGGCCACGCGTTCTTCGTCTTCCTCAACGCCGAGTCCGAGGAGGTCGCCGTGCTCTATCGGCGGCGCGATGGATCGTACGGGCTCATCGAGCCGGTGCTCGGCAACGGGAGAGGTCGCTGACGCGAGGGGCGCCGGTCAGAAGATGGCCGGCAGGATCAGCAGCGCCCCGACGATCACGATCAGCGAGACGAAGAACACGAGCAGGCCGATCGTCGCGAGATCGGTGCCGGGCTCGGTCGGTCCGGTTGCCATGGCACGCACCGTAGCACGGCCCGAACCCCGCCGACGCCTGACCTGGCCCGATGGCGCGCCGGCCGTCGGACTGCACCTCGGCGTCGGGCAGGGCCTGCTCAAGGCCGCGCGACGCTCCCGCGAGATCGGCGCACGCGCGCTCCAGATCTTCAGCGACAACCCGACCGCGTGGCGTCGCCGCCCCGAGCCGCCGCCCGAGGCGCCCGACTTCGCGGCGTACTGCGCTCTCGAGGGGATCCGGACCATCTCGATCCACGCCTCGTACCTCATCAACCTTGCGGGATCGGCCGAGCCGTTTGCCAGCCAGTCTGTGGCCGGCCTCGTTCACGAGGTGCAGCGCGCGCCGCGCTACGGAGCGAGCCTCGTGAACACCCACATCGGGTCACATCGCGGGATGGGACGGGAGGCCGGGCTGCGGCGGATCGTCTCGAGCGTGGGCTCCGTGCTCGACGCCACGCCGGACGGCGTGCGCTTGGTGCTCGAGAACTCGTCGGGCGGCGGGGACCTGCTCGGTTCGCGAATCGAGGAGCTGGCGGGCATCCTCAATGGGGTCGGGGCTCATGCGCTTGCCGGCCGTCTGGCCTTCTGCCTGGACACGGCGCACCTCTGGGGTGCCGGATATGACATCTCGACGGCCGAGGGGGCGATCGGCGTGCTCGATCGCTTCGAGGAGCTCATCGGCATCCAACGGCTGGCCATGGTGCACCTCAATGACTCGCGGTCGCCGCTGGACTCGCGGAGCGACCGTCACGAGCACGTGGGCGCAGGTCGGATCGGGCCGCTCGGGCTCGGTGCGCTGCTGCGCGATCGGCGACTTCAGGCGACCACGTTCGTCCTGGAAACGCCGGGCACCGATGAAGGCTGGGACGCCGTGAACCTGCGACGTGCCTACCTGCTGTGGGGCGGTGCGACCGAGCTGCCGACACTGCCGCCGAAGGCGTTCAAGACGACGCGGCGGTCGACTCGCACGGGAACGAAGCCCTCAGGCTAGGCTCAGCCTCCGTTGGTGTACCCGTTCGGCCCGGAATGGGAGCCATTCGTGGCAGAACTACCGCGCAGCCGTCGGAGGCGCAGCGTGATGTACGCCTGCATCAGCTCTCGGACATCGGCCTCCGTGAGGCTGTCGTCCCCGCGCAACGCGTACTCGACGCGCGTGGTCGGCAGTACGTGGCGGTTGTTGAGGGACGCGAAGTAGGCCGGCCCCTCTGCATCGTCGCGAATCTCCCGCAGCCCACGCGCGAGCTTCGTCGCGGTACCGAGGGACGGCATGCGATCACCCTTGATCAACCGGGAGATCGTGGAGTGGTCCACGCCCGACTGGAGGGCGAGCTGCCGCTGGCTCATCTTCTTCTCCTTCAGCTGGCTGCGGAGCCAGGCGTTGAAGGATCGCGGTGTCTGGAGGGTCATCTGCGACCTTTGTGCGCTGTACGCCACCGATACGGGTACATCGGTGGTGCGTACGAGCAACCGCAGCATCCCAGTGGCTCAGGGTCCCCTCAATAGGAGGAAGGTACCGTCCGGCTGGAGCGCAGGGTTCGGGCGACTCAGCCGGCTGAGGCGAGTGCCCCGCTGCTGTGCGCGCGGCGCACCTTGCGGCTGAAGGCGTACAGGATGCCTCCGAGCACGATGACGGTCAGGATGCTGATCGCCCGGTCGGTGAACGCCACGGCGGCGGCCGGATCCTGTCCCACGCCGTAGAAGCCCAGGGCGACCGCGATCGCGAGCTCGACGAAGCCAACGCCGGCAGGCGTCAGCGGGATGGCCGTGAGCAGGGCGGCGGCGAGCGCGACGAAGACCGAGGCGCTGATTCCCAGCCCAACCTCCGGCAGCGCGAGGGCCTGGATCACGAAGTAGAGCCGTGCACCCTCGAGCAGCCAGATCGCGCCGGTGAGGACGAGGATCACCGGCAGCGCACGCAGCGACACCGCGTTCGTGCTGCCCTCCCGGAAGCGGGCGTAGAGGTCCGCGACGCGGGCGGGCAGACGGGTGGTGAGCCGATCGCCGAACCATCGCAGCGAGATCACGAGGATGACGAGCACGACTGCCACGACGAAGCCGATGAGGAACAGGAAGTCGATCTCCGGTCGCGATCGGCCTCGGAAGCTCCAGTAGCCGGCGGCCAGCGCGAGGCCGAAGATCACGATGATGTCCGCGATGCGCTCGATGAAGATCGTCCCGACCGTGCGCGAGGCCGATGCACCGTAGTTGCCCTTCAGCAGGTAGGCGCGGTACAGATCACCGAGCTTTGCCGGCACCAGGCAGTTGACGAACCACGACAGGAACAGGATCTCGGACGCATCGCGGAACGGGACTCGCACGCCGCTTCGTGCCAGGACGTACCGCCAGCGGAAGCCGCGGATGGGGAACGTCAGGTAGTACGCGGCCGTGGCGACGAGCAGCAGCCAGAGGTTCGCTCCGGTGATGAGGCCCCACGTCCGACCGAAGTCGACGTTGAGTGCAAAGCGGAACAGCAGGAACAGCATGAGCGCGGCGAACACGATCGAGCCGATCGTCCGCACGTTGAGGAACCGTCGCGCCAGGCTGACCTCCCGCTCGGGGATCGGCTGGTCGTCCGCCGAGTCGAGAAACTCGGCCGGCTCGTAGACGCTCCGCGGCTGGTCGTCGCTCACCTCTCGGCGTCCTCATCGGTGTCCGGCTCCTTCGAGGGCAGCTCCGACGGCGCGGGGCGTTGCACCGGCTCGCGGCGGACCTCCTCCGGCGGCTGGGGACCCAGGATCGGGCCGGTGGCGGTGCGCTTGCCGCGCCATCGGTCGAACATGTTCTTCCAGACGGCCCAGCGCGTCGTGGCGTGGATGAAGACCGAGGAGCGGCTGGCGTGCCAGTCGTTCTCCGGCAGCGCCGCCTTGAGCTCGGCGGCGGTCTCGAAGGCCGGCAGCGCGTTGAAGGCCATCGCCACCTCGAAGCTCGAGTGCGAGTCGCTGGCCGCGATCCCCGGAATCCCGTAGCGGGCCGCGAACTCCGCGGCTTCGAGGTTGTGGCGCTGGAACGTCACCCGGCAGTTGAAGATCTCGATCGTGTCGATCTTTCCCGTCTCGGCGAGATTGCGGAGCGGTCCCTCCTTGATGTGCGACCCGCGGAACGGGTCGAACGGGTGCGGGATGCTGACGAGGCCGCCCTGCCGGTGGATCTCATCGGCGGTCTCGTTGGCAGAGAGTCCGCGCGGGATCGTCTTCTCCAGGAACAGGCCGACGACCTCGCCATCCGCGGTGCTCACCTCCTCGCCGAGGATGACCGTGAGCCGATCGGTCAGGCCCATCTCGGCGACCTTGTCCCGCACCGCGACCGCCCCCTCCACGTTGTTGTGGTTCGTGATGGCGACGTGGGTGAGGCCGCGCTCCACGGCGCACTCGATGAAGCGCTGCTCGGTCAGGATCGAGTCTCGGCTGAAGCGGGTGTGGATGTGGAAGTCGGCGAACGCCTTCCGGGTCGGCGGTTTCCCGGTGGCCTCGCGCTTCTCCCTGAGCGCGGTCCGCAGCTCGCTCGCCGACGCGGCGACGGTCACGAGTGGCTCACCAGGCTCTTGCGGAACGTGCCGAAATGCTCGAGCGCCATCCCGGTCCCGACCGCGACGCTGTTCAGCGCGTTCTCGGCCACGTGGCACGGGATGCCGGTCACCTGCGTCAGCAGCTTGTCGAGGTTCCGGAGCAGCGCGCCGCCGCCGGTCATGACCATCCCTTTGTCGATGATGTCGGAGCTGAGCTCGGGCGGGGTCTGCTCGAGCACGTTTCGGACCGCGGTGATGATCGCCTGCAGCGGCTGCTCGATCGCCTCGGTGATCTCCGTGGAGGTGATCGGGATCGTGCGGGGCAGCCCGGCGATCATGTCGCGACCCTTGACCTCCATGCGCAGCGGCTCATCGAGCGGCAGCGCCGAGCCGATCTGGATCTTCACATCCTCGGCGGTCCGGTCGCCGATCATGAGGTTGTACTTGCGTCGGATGTAGTTCGCGATGCTCTCGTCGAAGCGGTTGCCGCCGACCCGCAGCGAGTCGCTCACGACGATCCCGCCCAGGGCGATCACCGCGATCTCGCTCGTGCCCCCGCCGATGTCGATGATGAGGTTGCCGCTCGGCCCGGAGATCGGGACGTTCGCACCGATCGCCGCCGCCAGCGGCTCCTCGATGAGGTACGCGTCCTTGGCGCCCGCCTTGAGCGCCGCGTCCCGGACGGCGCGCTTCTCGACGGAGGTCACGCCCGAAGGGACAGAGATCATCACGTCCGGCTTGAAGAGGCGGACGCGGGCCACCTTGTTGATGACGTAACGGAGCATCGCCTCGGTGATGAGGTAGTCGGCGATGACGCCGTCACGCATCGGCCGGATGGCGCGCACGTTGCCCGGCGTGCGGCCGATCATCTCGCGCGCCTCCTCCCCGACCGCCACGAGGCGGTTGTCATCCTCGGAGATGGCGACGACGCTTGGCTCGTTCAGGACGACGCCCTTCCCCTTGACGTAGACGAGGATGTTCGCGGTGCCGAGGTCGATGCCGATCTTCATGGGTGCGCGCGCATTCCTTCGAGCGTCTCAGGGGGCGACCGCAGTATACCGACGGCGGGCGCGGCGTCCCCCGGCCGATGGTCCTGCCCGGCCGTCGGGGAGCACCGCGTTCACGAGTCGCAGCGCGGCCGCCGACGCTTTCGGTCCGCTCAGGGCGCAGAATCGGTGACATGCCCGAAGGCGACACGATCTTCCGAACCGCGGCCGTCCTCCGCACAGCCCTCGGCGGACGGCGGATCACCTCCGCCCGCGCACAGGCGCGACCGGGGATGCGGCGCGTTCCGGACCTCTCACGCCTGGTCGGAGCGACGGTGGATCGCGTCGAGGCGCGCGGCAAGCACCTCCTCATCGGCTTCGACAACGGCCTGACCCTGCGCAGCCATCTGCGAATGAGCGGATCCTGGCACCGGTATCGGCCGGGAGAAGCCTGGCGCCGGCCGATGCGGGAGGCGAGCGCCATCCTCGAGACGCCGGAGTCGGTCGCCGTGGCATTCAACACCCCGACTGTCGAGTTGCTCACCGATGCCGACCTGCGCCGCTCCCGGCCGCTGCGAGAGCTCGGGCCCGACCTCCTCGGCGCGACATTCGAGGCGGACGACGCGCTGGCGCGGCTCCGCGTCCGCGGCGACGAGGAGCTGGGGAATGCGCTGCTCGACCAGCGGGCGGTGGCAGGCATCGGCAACGTCTACAAGAGCGAGGTCGCGTTCATCGAACGCCTCGACCCGTGGAGCCTGGTGGCCCGGTTCGAAGATGCGGAGCTCGAGCGAGCGCTTCGCACCGCGCGGCGCCTGCTCCAGGCGAACACGCGCGGCGGGGCCCGGGTGACGACCGCCAGTCCGCGTCGCGGGCACGAGCTGTGGGTCTACGGTCGCGCGGGACGACCCTGTCGCCGCTGCGGCACACCCATCGAGATGGGCCGCCAGGGAGAGCTGGCCCGCCAGACGTTCTGGTGCCCGCGCTGCCAACCGTCGCGGCGCGACGCCCCGGCGTCGGCGCAGGCCGTCAGGCCTCGATCCGGTTGATCCTCGCCCCCAGCGCCACGAGCTTGGCCTCGATCTGCTCGTAGCCTCGGTCCACGTGCTCGATGCCGGAGATGACGCTCGTCCCTTCGGCCGTGAGTGCGGCGAGGATGAGGGTTGCGCCGGCCCGCAGGTCGGCGATGCCCACCTCGGCGCCGTGGAGCCGCGTCGGCCCGGTGATCCGCGCCCGCCGCTCGTCGAGCAGCTCGATCTCGGCTCCCATCCGAACGAGCTCCCGGAGATGGTCGAGCCGGTCCTCGAAGATCGTCTCGTGGATCGTCGAGACGCCGCGTGCCTGGGTCATGAGGACCGACAGCGGGGCCTGGAAGTCGGTGGCGAATCCCGGATAGGGATCGGTCTGGACGTCGACGGCGCGCAGCTCCGAGCCCCTGCTGCCATGGACCGTCAGGGCGCCGCGGTCTGGATCGGCTTCGTAGACGATGCCCATCCGGTCGCACACGGCCAGGAATGCCGCGAGATGCGTGGGGTTCACGCCCGTCGCGGTGATGCTGCCGCCGGTCACGGCCGCGGCGATCGCGAACGTCTCCGCCTCGAGCCGGTCGCCCAGCACGCGGTGCTCGGTCCCGCGGAGCGCGGGCACGCCCTGGATCTCGACGCGGCGCTCGCCCGTGCGCTCGATCTGCGCCCCCATCCCGCGCAGCATGTCGATGAGGTCGTCGACCTCCGGCTCGAGCGCGGTGTTGTCGAGGACCGTCGTCCCGCGGGCCAGCGTGGCGGCCATCATCGCGTTCTCCGTCCCCATGACCGTCACGGTCGGAAACTCGTACTGGGCCGCGTGCAGCCCTTCCTCGGGCGCCGAGGCGAAGTAGTAGCCGTTGCGATAGACGATCGTCGCGCCCATCTGCTCCAGCGCGGCCACGTGGAGGTTCACCGGCCGGCGGCCGATCCGATCGCCTCCGGGATTCGGCAGGATCACCCGGCCGAACCGTGCGAGCATCGGACCGAGGAGGATGAAGCTCGCGCGCATCTTCATCCCGGCCTCGAGCGGGACGAACGGCCAGGTCGCCTCGACGGCGCGGAGCTCGAGCGCGTCGCCGTTCACGCGCCTGACCTCGAAGCCGATGTCGCCGAGCAGCTCGCGCAGGATCGCCACGTCGCTGATGTTCGGGACGTTCCGCAGGAGCACCGGCTGCTCGGTGAGGACGGCGGCCGCCATCATCTTCAGGACGGCGTTCTTGGCGCCGGCGATCCGGACCTCGCCGCCCAGCGGGACGCCGCCGGTGATCACGAACTTCTGCATGGAAGCGTGCAGTCTAGTGCGCGGTTCGGCTGGGCGTATCAGCCCGGGTAGGCTTCCTTCCACTCGTGCGGGCCCGTGTGGTGTCCGTCGCACAGACCGACGCGGCCGCCCATGTGGCGCGAGGGCAGATACGGCTGCATCCCCTCCTCGAACGCGGTCGGCTCGCGGTTGCAGATCATCATGCGGGCCTCCCGCGCCCACAGGTAGAGGTGGTCGGACGAGCAGAAGCGGTACGGCGTCGTGAAGTTCACCGTCTCACCGTGCGCCGGCTGAGAGGGCAGGCCGATCGGCCCGGTCTCACGCACGACCTCGATCTTCACCGGGAGCATCGGCATGCGGGTGCCGCACTGGTCGCAGCTGAGCACGCGCCGTCAGTCCAGGTAGTGGGCCCCGTCGTCCTCGCGATGGGTCGCGACGAACGTCGGGTCGAGGTTCGGGTCCTCGCCGATCGGCGAGCCCTTGTGCGGCTTGAAGTCGACCGGGCAGATGAACGGGTACTCCCGACCGATCTTGCGGAGCTCCTGCATGCGCCGATGCCCCCGCTGCTCCGGGTCGCCCTCCGGACCCCGAAGGTGCGCCTTCTCGGCTTCCTCCGGGGTCATCGGGCGGTCATTGGCGGGGTCGTCCATGCGCCGATGCTAGCGCAGGCGTCGATGCCCGGGATCAGCCCCGGGATCGGCGACGCGTCGCGATCCGCTCGCGCATGAGCGCGGTCTGGAGCGACGCACGGACACGG
The DNA here is from genome assembly GCA_025699005.1 of Chloroflexota bacterium. Classification (GTDB taxonomy): domain Bacteria; phylum Chloroflexota; class Limnocylindria; order QHBO01; family QHBO01; genus JACDBZ01. The sequence goes on from JAILWI010000001.1 coordinate 20,687, forward strand.
GCGATGTCTACCGGGTCCTTCGTCTGCTGGAGCTCGGCCTCCGCCTGGCGGCGCGCCTCGACGGCGCGAGCCTCGTCGATCTCGTCGGAGTGCTCCGCGAGATCGGCCATGACGATGACCTTGTCCGGCCGCACCTCCACGAAGCCACCGCTGATGAGGAGCGACTGCTCGGTGTCGCCCTTCTTGATGCGGAGCTCACCGACACCCAGCGAGCTGATGAGCGGCGTGTGGTGCGGCAGGATCCCCAGCTGCCCGTTGCGGCCGGGCACCACGACCATGTCCACCTCGTCGGTGAACACGCGTCGCTCGGGGGAGACGACCTCCAGCTGAAGTGGCATCTAGCCCATCTTCTCCGCGTTGGCGACGACATCCTCGATCTTGCCGGCCATGAAGAAGGCCTGCTCGGGGAGGTTGTCGTACTTGCCCTCGAGGATCTCGCGGAAGCCGCGGACGGTCTCCTTGAGCTCCACGTACACGCCGGGGCGGCCGGTGAACTGCTCGCCGACGAAGAACGGCTGGCTCATGAAGCGCTGGAGCCGCCGCGCTCGCGCAACCGAGACCTTGTCCTCCTCCGACAGCTCGTCCATGCCGAGGATGGCGATGATGTCCTGGAGGTCCTTGTAGCGCTGGAGGGTCCGCTGGACCTCGCGCGCCACGTCGAAGTGCTCGTCGCCGACGATGCGCCGATCGAGCACGGTCGACGTCGACGTCAGCGGGTCGACGGCCGGGTAGATGCCGAGCTCGACGATCGAGCGCTCGAGGCGCACGGTCGAGTCGAGATGGCCGAACGTCGTCGCCGGTGCCGGGTCGGTGTAGTCGTCCGCGGGAACGTAGATGGCCTGCAGCGAGGTGATCGAGCCCTTCTTCGTCGAGGTGATCCGCTCCTGGAGATCGCCCATCTCGGTCGCCAGCGTCGGCTGGTAGCCCACCGCCGACGGCATGCGCCCCAGGAGCGCCGACACCTCGGATCCCGCCTGGGTGAACCGGAAGATGTTGTCGATGAAGAGGAGGACGTCGCGGCCCTCGGCGTCGCGGAAGTACTCCGCCATCGTCAGGCCGGTCAGGCCCACGCGCTGTCGCGCGCCCGGGGGCTCGTTCATCTGGCCGAAGACCATCACCGTCTTGTCGATGACGCCCGACTCGGTCATCTCGCCGAGGAGGTCGTTGCCCTCGCGCGATCGCTCGCCCACGCCGGCGAAGACCGAGTAGCCACCGTGCTCGGCGGCGATGTTGCGGATCAGCTCCTGGATGATGACGGTCTTGCCGACGCCCGCGCCGCCGAAGACGCCGACCTTGCCGCCGCGCTTGAACGGTGCGATGAGGTCGATGACCTTGATGCCGGTCTCGAAGACCTGGGCCTCGGTCTCCATCTCCTCGAAGGCCGGAGGATCGCGATGGATGGGCAGCGTCTCCTTGCTCTTCACCTCGCCCTTGCCGTCGAGCGGGCGGCCGAGGACGTTGAAGACTCGGCCGAGGGTCGGCTCGCCGACCGGAACGCTGATCGGAGCGCCGGTGTCGACCGCGTCGAGGCCACGCGCGAGACCATCGGTCGTCGACATGGCGACGGTGCGCACCCAGTTGTTGCCGAGGTGCTGCTGGACCTCGACGACGAGCGAGTCGTCATCGGTGCCCTTGTGCGCCTCCTTCGGACGCTTGATCTCGAGTGCGTTGTAGATGCTGGGCAGGTCGCCCGGCGGGAACTCGACATCGATCACGGGGCCCGTGATCTGGATCACCTTACCGGTCGCCATCGGTCTTCTAACTCTCCTTGCCTAGCCGCCGAGCGCTTCCGCGCCGGAGGCGATCTCGATCATCTCGCGGGTGATGGTGGCCTGGCGGGTCTTGTTGTAGACCAGCGTCAGGTCGTCGATGAGCTCGTTCGCGTTGTCGGTCGAATTGCGCATGGCGATCATGCGCGCGGACTGTTCGGACGCCTGGTTCTCCAGCACCGCCCGATAGATGCCGATGGCCACGTAGTGCGGCAGCAGCCGTCGCAGCACGGCGCCCGGTGAGGGCTCGAACAGGTACTCGTCGTTGGTCCGCTCCGTCTCCTCGGCCATCTCCGGCCGCTGGATCGGGAGGATCGTGTCGATCTCGGGCTTCTGCGCCAGCGTCGAGACGAAGGTGCTGTAGGCGATGTCGATCTCGTCGTACTTCTCGGACAGGAAGTCCTCGGTGACGAGACGCGCGATCGGCGTGACGTCGCTGAAGGACGGCCGGTCGCCGAGCTGCGGGAAGTGCGCCGCGATCGGAACGCCGGCGCGGCGCAGGGCGTCGCGACCCTTGCGGCCGACCGTGATCGCCTCGATCTCCACCTGAGCGTCGCCGTTTCGGGAGGCGGCGCGATCGGCGACCCAGCGCAGGACCGATCGCGTGGCGTTCGCATTCAGCGAGCCCGCCAGGCCTCGGTCGGTGGTGATCACGATGATCGCCGCCCGTCGGACCGGCCGATTCGCGAGCAACGGGTCGACGTCCTCGTCGAGGTTCGCCGCACCCGCGACTCGCTCGAGCGTCGCCTCCAGCTCGTCCGCATACGGACGGGCGGCCAGGATGGCCTCCTGCGCCCGCTTCATGCGGGACGCGGCGACCATCTCCATCGCCCGGGTGATCTGGGCGATGTTCCGGACCGACCCGATCCGGCCGCGAATGTCCTTCAGGCTCGGCATCTAGCCCTTCTTCTCCTCCGCGGAACCGTCGCCCGCGGCGTCGTCCACGCCGCCGGCATCCGTGCCGGTGTCCGCGCCCGCCACGTCGGCCGCCGCATCCTCGACCAGGTCACCATCACGCTCGATGGCTGCCTCGGTCGGAGCCTTCTCGTCGGCGGACGCATCGGCCTCGGCGGCCGAGTCGTCCTCGTCATCGGCCTCGGCGGCCGAGTCGTCCTCGTCAACGGCCTCGGCCGCCTTGTCGGCTGCCGCTGCCTGCTCGTCCGTCCCGCCGAAGCCGCCCTGGCGCTTGAACTCCTTGACCGCCTTCTCGAGCGTGGCGATCGTCTCGTCCGAGAGCACCTTCTCCTCGGCGATCGCCGGCAGCACCTTCTCGTAGCCCGACTCGAGGTGGCGGTAGAGGCCGCTCTCGAACTCGGCGATCCGTCCGGTGTCCACGTCGTCCAGGAAGCCGTTCGTGGCGGCCCAGATGATGACCACCTGCTTCTCGACGGGCAGCGGCTCGTACTGCGGCTGCTTGAGCACCTCGGTGACCTTCGCGCCGCGGGTGAGCTGGTCGCGGGTCGCCTTGTCGAGGTCGGACGCGAACTGGGCGAAGGCCGCGAGCTCGCGGTACTGCGCGAGGTCGATGCGCAGCTTGCCGGCGACCTGGCGCATGGCCTTGATCTGTGCGGCGCCACCCACCCGGGAGACGCTGATGCCGGCGTTCACCGCGGGGCGCTGGCCCTGGTTGAACAGGTCCGACTGGAGGAAGATCTGGCCGTCGGTGATGCTGATGACGTTCGTCGGGATGTAGGCCGACACGTCGCCTGCCTGCGTCTCGATGATCGGCAGCGCCGTGAGCGACCCACCGCCGTTCTCTTCGTTCAGACGCGCGGCGCGCTCGAGCAGGCGGGAGTGCGCGTAGAAGATGTCGCCCGGGAACGCCTCGCGGCCGGGGGGCCGCCGCATGAGCAGCGACACCTGGCGGTAGGCCCAGGAGTGCTTGGAGAGGTCGTCGTAGACGCACAGCGCGTCACGGCCGGCGTCCATGAACTCCTCACCCATGGCGACGCCCGCGTACGGGGCCAGGAACTGGAGCGGCGCGGGATCGCTGGCGCCGGCCAGGACCACGATCGTGTGCTCCATGGCGCCCGACTCCTCGAGCTGGGCCACCACCTGCGCCACCGTCGACTGCTTCTGGCCGATGGCGACGTAGATGCAGAGGAGATCCTGCCCCTTCTGGTTGATGATCGTGTCGACCGCGATGGCCGTCTTGCCGGTCTGGCGGTCGCCGATGATCAGCTCACGCTGGCCGCGGCCGATGGGGATCATCGAGTCGATGGCCTTGATGCCGGTCTGGACCGGGGTGTCCACCGGCTGACGCACGATCACGCCCGGGGCGATGCGCTCGATGGGACGCGTCTTCTTGGCGTTGAGCGGACCCTTGCCGTCGAGCGGCTCGCCGAGCGGGTTCACCACCCGGCCGATGAGCTCGTCACCGACCGGCACCTCGACGATGCGTCCGGTCGTCTTGACCTGGTCGCCTTCCTTGAGGGACGTGTAGTCGCCCAGGATCAGGGCGCCGACCGTCTCCTCCTCGAGGTTGAATGCCATGCCCATGATCCCGTTCGGGAACTCGAGCAGCTCCTGCGCCAGCGCGCCGGAGAGTCCGTAGACCTGGGCGATGCCGTCGCCCACCTCGACGATGGTGCCGACGCCACTGACGTCCGCGCCCTCGTCGAATCCCTTGATCTCGTTGCGGATGATCGACGTGATCTCGTCGGATCGAATCGCCATGGAGTTCCTTCCTACCTAGACGGCGGTCAGCCGGGCACGCAGCCGCTCGAGGCGGCTCCGCACGCTTGCGTCGTACAGCCGATCGCCGATTCGGACGCTCAGGCCCCCGATCAGCGAGTCGTCGACCACTTCGTTCATCTCGATCTTCTCGCCGGTCAGGTCCTTCAACCGGTCCGCGAGAGCGGCTCGTTGCTCTTCGTCCAGCGGCAGCGCGGTCCGGACCTCGGCCAGCGCGACGCCGCGCTCACGTCGGACGAGCTCGGAGAAGCGGTCGACCATCGCGTCGATCGCCCCGGGCCGGCCCCGGCGGATCATGAGCAGCGCGAGGCTGAGCGGCTCCGGCGCGATGCCGGACAGCACCTTGCGAATCACCTTCTCCTTGTCCGGGAAGGTGACCGCCGGGTGCTCCACCAGCCGCCGCAGCTCGTCATCGGCGAACGCTTCTCGCATCGTCGCGAGATCGCGCTCCCAGGTCTCGAGCGTGCCATCGGCCTTGCCGATCCCGAAGGCGGCGTCGGCGTAGCGACGGGCGACCGTCTCGCGTCGTGCCATCGGTCAGCTTCGCGCCGACTTCGACGAGCCGGCCGGCTTCACCTCGGCGAGGAACTCCTCGACGAGTCGCTTCTGGGCCTTGTCGTCCATCTCGTGGCGGATGAGCTTGCCGGCGGCTGCCAGGGCGAGATCGGCCACCTGACCGCGAATCTCCGCCATGGCGCGATCCTTCTCGGCCACGATCTCCTCGCGGGCGCGCGTGGTGACCTTCTCGGCCTCCGTGCGAGCCTCGGTGAGGATCTCGTTCCGCGTGTCCTCGGCGATCTTGTTGGCGCGCGCGATCATCTCGTTCGCTTCCTTGCGCGCCTCGGACACGGCGGCCTCGCGCTCCGCACGAGCGAGCTCACGGTCGCGAGCGGCCGCCTCGGCGTCCTCCAGGCCCTTCTCGATCTTCGAGCTCCGCTCGTCCATTCGGGCGAGGAGTGGCTTGAAGAGGAATCGGTTCAGGAGGTAGAGGAGCAGCAGGAAGTTGATCAACTGGAAGACGAGGCTTACCAGATTGACGTCGAATTCCTGGATGAGGGCTTCCACCGGCGCGGCGCCCTAAACGAACAGGATGAGCAGACCGATGACGAGCGCGTAGATCGCCACGGCCTCGGTCAGTGCGAGGCCGAGGACATACGGCACGAACAGCGCGCCCGATGCCTCGGGGTTGCGGCCGAGGGCCTCCATAGCCTTGCTGACGCCGAGGCCGAGGCCGATGCCCGGGCCGAGCGCGCCAAGGCCGATGGCCAGTCCGGCGGCGAGAGGGGTGAGATCCACGTCGAGCGTTCCTCCTTGAGCTCTGCGTTCGGGGAGAGCCTTCCCGTTATCCGTTGGTTCCGATCAATGGGCCCCGGCGCGCAGGGCGACGTCGTCCGCGTCGTGCTCACCGGGCTCGTGCTCCTCGTCGTGTCCACCGCCATGTCCGGCGGTGGCGAGGGTGATGTAGGTCAGGGTCAGCAGTGCGAAGACGAGCGCCTGCACCGCGCCGAAGATCATCTCGAGACCGAGGAAGACCGTCGGGACGATCGCGAAGGTCAGCGCCAGCATGACCGCCAGCAGGATCTCCCCGGCGAACACGTTGCCGAAGAGTCGCATCGACAGGCTGATGATGCGGCTGAGCTCGCTGACGATGTGAATGGGGGTCATGAGCGGCGTCATGTACGGCGGGTTGGCGACGAACGTCTCCTTGAGGTAGCCGCGCACCCCGTTGGCCCGGACGCCCCAGCTCACGAAGAGGACGAAGGCGACGAGCGCCAGCGTCAGGGTGAAGTTCAGGTCCGCCGAGGCGGGCCGGATGATCGGCACGACCGCCTCGTGGCCGTCCTCGACGACGTGCAGCCCGATCGTGCCGACGCCCGGCAGCAGGCCGACGTAGTTCGCGACGAGGACGAGCAGGAAGATCGTCAGGATCGGCGGCAGGATCGCGCTCCAGCGCGTCGGATGCTGGCTGCGCACGATGCCGCCGAGGAACTCGAGCGGGAACTCGAGGAACGACTGGAAGCGGCCCGGCACGACCGCGCTGTTGCGCGACGCCCAGAACGCCAGTGACGCGAGGATGACGGTGGCGATCAGCGTCCCGACCATGCTGTTCGTCACGGTGATCGGACCGAGATGGAACAGCGGCTCGGCCTTGATCGCGACGTGGATCAGGCTCTCCTCGGTTGCGAAGTGCGGCACGCAGTGTCCTCTTCGTGTGCTAGCGCGATTTCATTCCGTCGCGGGCGACGTCCCAGATCGAGTACATCGCGGCACCGATGCCGACGACCACCCCGATCAACGTGAACAACGGCGAGGTCCCTGCCCAGTTGTCGAGCAGGACGCCCGCGCCGATGCCGATGACGACCGAAAGGCCCAGGCGCATCCCCAGGTCGAGCACCAGTCCCCAGTTCTGGACCGGCTGCGCCGGCCCGGGGCGCTTCTCAGGGCCGTTCGGTTGTCGAGTCTTCATGCTCCTCCGCACCCGGGGCCACGGTCGCATCGCCCTCACGTCGAATACGTCGGACGTTCGACGCGATGTACGCGCGGACCCACAGGATCGAAACGAGGGTCCCAACCGCCAGGCCGATCAGCGCAAACTGTGGAGCCGTCTGGCCGATCCGGTCGATCACCAGGCCGGCGATGGCTCCGCCCAGCAGCGGCGCGATGACGCGCAGGCTGACGTGGGCAAGCACCCATCCCGGCTCGAAACTCGGCCGTCTAACGGACATTACGGTGTGCTGCTCGACTCACGGCGGGGTCGGACGTGGCCGAGTATACCGGAGCACGCCGAGGCGTGCGAGGGCGCCATCGGGCGGGACGAACGTCGTAGGTTCGCCGCGGACGGAGCGACGATGGCACGGACCGGTGAGCGGCGCAGGCTGCGGTCATGGACATCACGGCATCGGCCCGGCGGCGCATCGATGCGCCAGCGGACCGCATCTATCACTACATCGCCGACTTCGAGCATCACCATCCGCGCTTCCTGCCGCACCAGTTCAGCGGCCTCGAGATCGAGGAGGGCGGCTACGGGTCGGGCACGCTCCACCGCTTCAGCGTGACCCTGGGCGGGAAGGCGATCGAGTACCGCGTGCGCGTCCGCGAGCCGGAGCCTGGTCGCGTCCTCACCGAGACCGACCCCTCGCGCCACATGGTCACGACCTTCACCGTCGACCCCGAGGGTGAGGGAAGCCGGGTCACGATCGAGACGCGCTGGCGGACGCCCGGGCTCAAGGGACTCGTCGAGCGGCTCGTTGCCCCGAGCATGCTCCGCCGCGTCTACGCGGAGGAGCTGGACCTGCTGGCGCAGTACGCCGGAGCGCGCGCCTTCATGCGGACGATGGTGCCGGAGCCGCCGTTCCCCGCCTGAGACCTCAGGCAGGGAGATCGGCCGATGCGCGCGTGCCGGGCAGGCCCGGCACCGGGAAGCGATCGGTGATCGTCGCCACGCGGCGGCGGATCTCCTCCTGGGCGGCCTCGTCCCCGCGCGCGGCGATGCCATCCACGATGAGCGAGGCGATCTCCCGCATCTCGGCCTCGCGCATGCCGCGCGAGGTCACTGCCGGCGTGCCGACCCGGACGCCCGAGCCGATCATCGGCTTCTCGGGGTCGTAGGGAATGGTGTTCTTGTTCACCGTGATGCGGACCTCACCGAGGGCCGCATCGGCTTCCTTGCCGTTCACCCCGAGCGGACGCACGTCGACGAGCATGAGATGGTTGTCCGTGCCACCCGACACGATCGAAGCGCCGGCATCGGCGAGCGCGGAGGCGAGCACCCGGGCATTGTCGACGGTCGCCTGCTGATCGGCGCGGAATTCGTCGCTCATGGCCTCGCGGAAGGCCACGGCCTTGGCGGCGATGATGTGCATGAGCGGCCCGCCCTGGAGGCCGGGGAAGACGCTCTTGTCGATGGCCTTGGCATGCGTCTCGCGGCTCAGGATCATCCCGCCGCGCGGCCCGCGCAGGGTCTTGTGGGTCGTCGTCGTCACGACGTCGCAGTGCGGGACCGGGGACGGGTGCACGCCGGCCGCCACGAGCCCGGCAAAGTGCGCCATGTCGCACATATGGAGCGCGCCGACTTCGTCGGCGATCGCGCGGAACGCCTCGAAGTCCCACAGGCGCGAGTAGGCGGTGGCGCCCGTGAGGATCAGCTTCGGCTTGTGCTCACGGGCCAGCGCGCGGACCTCGTCCATGTCGATCCGGCTGGTCTCGCGGTCCACGTGGTACGGCACGAAGTTGTAGTACTGCCCCGAGAAGTTCACCGGGCTGCCGTGGGTCAGGTGACCGCCCTGGTCCAGGCTGAGGCCGAGCACCGTGTCGCCACGCTCGAGCAGGGCGTGGAAGACGGCCATGTTCGCCTGCGCCCCGGCGTGCGGCTGGACGTTCGCGTGCTCCGCGCCGAACAGCTGCTTGGCCCGGTCGCGTGCCAGGTTCTCCGCCACGTCGACGACCTCGCAGCCGCCGTAATAGCGTCGGCCGGGGTAGCCCTCGGCGTACTTGCCGGTGAGGATCGATCCCATCGCCTGGAGCACGGCCAGGCTCGGATAGTTCTCCGATGCGATGAGCTCCAGGTGGGAGCGGGTTCGCGCCTCCTCGTCGCGCACGACCTGCGCGATCTCGGGATCCTCGGTCTCGAGCGGTGCCCAGAAGTCCATGGGCGGAGTGTAGCCGCGCGACCCCCGCCGCGACTCGACAGCCTGCCGATAATTCCGCGTGGAGCGTTCACGCACACGGAGGGTGTCCATGGATCTCTACCCCTGGGTCGTCTTCATCCACGCGGCCACCGTCCTCCTCTTCTTCATCGCCCACGGCGCATCGATGGCGGTCGCCTTTCGCCTCAAGCACGAGCAGGACCCGGCACGGGTTCGCGCCCTTCTCGACCTCTCACGGTTCAGCCTCGGCGTGCCAACCATCGTCGTGGTGCTCATCGGCCTCGCCACCGGCATCGCCGCCGGCTTCATGGGGGGTTGGTGGGGCAGCGGCTGGATCTGGGTCTCGCTGGTCCTGTTCCTCGGCGTCGGCATCGCGATGACGCCGCTCGTCACGTTCCGGCTCTACCCGATTCGCGCAGCAGCCGGCATGACGAAGCCCGACGCCAAGGCGGACGAGGTGGCCCCGCCCGAGGACCCTGACGAGCTCCGCCGGCTGATCGCGGCCTGGAATCCATTGCCGGTCGCCGTCATCGGGCTCGCGAGCTTCGTCGTGATCCTGTGGCTCATGATGGCGAAGCCCTTCTGACTCAGCCCCGGCGAAGCCCGCCGCGCGGACCGATCGTCACGTGGTCCCCGTCGGAGAGGCTCGCGGCGCGGTCCCCAGCCACCACGACGGGGACGCGGACGCCGTAGAGCTCCTCCGCGACGGCCGATCCGATCTCGAGGATGAGGTCCGACTCCCCGAGCACGAAGGCCGCCGGCGCGGTCCCGGCGCGGACGGCCTCGGCCAGGACCGACGCCGAGGAGGAGGATCCGCGGCCCGACGGCATGACGACGACGAGGCCCGTGAGCACCATCCCGTGCTGCGGGTGGTGAGGATCGATGATCGCGCCGGTCGCCGGGTCCATTCCGCCCCACAGGCTCAGCCCATCGCCCAGCACCGCCACTCGACCGATGACGTTGGTCATCTGCCGCCCCAGGGACGGAGGTCTCGAACCACGCGACCGGCGACCGCCGAGCGGATGCACTCCGCCGACGACCCGTAGACCACCGCGGCGCCGATGTTGCCGGGGGCGTAGTAGGCCCACTTGCCCGAATCCGTCATGACCGGTCCCGCGGCCCGGCGGAGGACGGGCGCGATGTAGCTGCAGGTGTCGACGACGATCTCGACACCAGCCCCGCGCAGGCGCTCGACGATGCCACGCTCCGACGCCTGGGCCATGACATCGCGTCCGGTGGAGACCATGCACTCGACGTCCCGATGGACCCGTCGGTCGCCGAGCATGGCGGCGTAGCGATCGAGCTCGCGCAGGGAGGCATGCGGCGTCCCCAGGGAGACGGCCGCGAGCCGCTCGCCCTCCGCCGTGCTCAGCTCGTCGTGTGCGGCGCGCAGCTCATCGACCCGGATGAGCTCGACCCGCTCCGGCCGCTGTCGCTGCAGTGCCAGGTCGAGCGTGGCCGCCTCCGGTGTCGAGCCGACGACGTGGAACATCGCGACGGAGCCCGAGGATGCCGCGGCGGCCCCCAGCGCCTTGAGCCGATCCTCGGACTGGCCCGGCGGGAGGCCGTCGATGGCGGCGACCGCCGATCCGGCGCGTCGCCCGAGGACGATGCCGAGCACCGGGAACAGCACGTCGTGGTCGCGCAGGGAGGCGGGAACGTCATCGGCGAGCCGGAGCACGAGCGTGGCTCGGCGCGCCTCGGTGCGATGGAGGCCGGCATCCGGCACGCGACCGGTGATCGCGGCCGCCACGTCGATGAAGTCGCCGTAGCGGTTTGTCCGAGCACCCAGGACGCTGTTGCAGAAGGCGATGGCGTTCGACTCACCCCATGCCACCTGGTCGCCGAGCGCCGGGCGTGCATCGGCCAGCTGGTACGGCGCACAGGTGAACGTGGCGCGAGCACCCAGCGAGCGGTAGCGGTCCATGAGCAGGCGGCCGCGCTTGGCGGTGGCGGGGTCACCGCGATAGAGCTCCGGGTGCAGGAGGTCGAGCGCCCCGACGTTGAGCGTGGTCGGAACGCGAACGCGCGCGCCGCCCTTCGTCAGCCGGTGCACGAAGTCCAGCGTCGCCTCCCCGTGGTAGAGGCACGAGTCGACGTGCGCGGCAGAGATGTCGATGAGGCGCGTCGCCCCGGTGGCGCGCGCGGCACGGACGACGAGCCGCATGGCGAACGCGGCTCCCGTCCCGAGGCTGCCGTCGAGGAGCTCGCGGTCATGCGAGCTCAGCGCCACGCTCAGCCGCGAACCTCCTCGGCTTCGACGCGGGCGATCTTCTCGACTCGCGCCACGTGCCGGCCACCGCTGAACTCGCCGTCGAGGAATGCCCGGACGCAGTCGCGTGCCACGGCGATGCCCACGATCCGCGCACCCATGCTCAGCACGTTCGCGTCGTTGTGCTCGCGTCCCAGCCTGGCAGTCACCGGATCTGCCGCCTCCACGCAGCGGATCCCGCGAATCTTGTTGGCGACGATGGCCTCGCCGGTTCCGCTTCCCCCGAGGACGATGCCTCGCTCGAACTCGCCGCGGGCCACGGCCCGTGCAACCGGGGCGATGACGTCGGGGTAGTCGACGGGCTCGGTGCTGAACGTCCCGAAGTCCCGGTACTCGATGCGAAGCTCGTCGAGCAGCGTGCACAGCTCACCCTTGAGGTGGAAGCCGGCATGGTCGGCGCCGATCGCGACACGCATGCCCGGAGTGTAGACGGCGCGGCGGACCCTCCTGAGCTCACCGCCGCACCGGCGTCAGCCGTCTGCCAGCTCGACGACCTCGGAGATCGCCTCGCGCGAGACGGGCCCGATGCGATGCACCCGGGCCGGTGTCGTCGAGACATCGACCACCGTCGAGCCGATCCCCCCGGGCACCGGGCCGCCGTCGACGACTGCGGCGAGCTCGTCCTGCTGCTGCGCGAAGGCGATCAGCACCTCGTCGGCGGCAAGGGTGTCCGGTTCGGAGCTGCGGTTGGCGGAGGTCGCGTAGATCGGCCCGGCGCGCTTGATGAGATCGATCGTGACCGCATGGTCCGGCACCCGGAACCCCTGGGTCGCGCCGTCTGCCGCTCCGACGACGATCGTCAGGCCGCCGGGCCAGAACCGCTCCGCGAGCCGCAGCGCACGCTCGTCCGGCTCCCACCCGGCCTCACGGACCTGGTCGAGCCCCGACACGAGGAGCGCGATCCGCTTGTCCACCGGGCGATCCTTGATCGCGAAGAGCAGGTCGAGCCGATCGCGACGGGTCGAGGCGACACCGACGCCGTACACCGTGTCGGTCGGGAAGGCGACGACCTCGCCCGACGCCAGCAGCTCGGCGGCGCGGTCCAGGCCTTCGTCGGTCGGGCGCAGGACGTCGGTCATGGGCTCAGTCTGGCAGGTCGATCCGCACGACCCGGTCGAGCTGCGCAAGGTCCGGAACGACGGCCATCTCGGCGCCGCGCGGGGCGAGCGCCGCAACTGCCGGACCCTGGTCGGCGCCGATCTCCAGGAGCACGGTGGCCGCCGGTCGGGCCCTGGTCTCCAGCTGACCGAACAGCCTTCTCAGGACCGCGAGCCCATCCGGCCCACCGTCCAGGGCGACCCGCGGCTCGTGGCCGAGCGATCCGCTCCTGGCGTCGACCTGGTCGCTCGCGACGTACGGAAGGTTGGCGATCACCACGTCGGGCCGCGGCAGGGAGCGACCCGCGGGCTCGAGGAGATCGGCGCAGGCGAGGGAAACGGTGTCGGAGACGCCGTGCTCGGCCAGGTTTTCGGCCGTCAGCTCGAGGGCATCGGGCGAGATGTCGCTCGCGACGAGCCGCACCCGGCCGAGCGCGACCGCCGTCCTGAACCGGCGAGCCAGGAAGACGGCGACGGCTCCGCTGCCGGTCGCGACCTCCCACGCCGTGATCGTGGCGTCCGATGCGGCGAGCCGCCGCTCGATCTCGGCGACCGCCGCATCCGCCAGGAGCTCCGTCTCCGGACGGGGAACGAGCGCGCGCCGGTCGGTCCGGATCCGCATCGACTGCCACTCCTTGAACCCGCGGATGTAGGCAACGGGCTCGCCGGCGGCCCGGCGCTCGACGGCGGCCACGAACCGCGCGGCGGCTTCGGCGTCGAGGGTGGCCTCGGGATGCGCCAGGACCCAGGACCGGTCACGATCGACGGCGTGGGACGCCAGGACCTCGGCATCGAGCCTCGCGCTCGGTGATCCCGCGGCGCGCAGCCGCTCGGTGGCGCGCGTCAGCGCCGGTCCGATCGGCTCAGGTTCCGCCATCGGCGCCGATCTCCGCCAGCCGTCGCGCCTGGTCGGCCTCGACGAGCGGCTCGATGACGCGGTCGAGGTCCCCCTCCAGCAGCCCGGGGAGGTTGTGCACGGTCAGGCCGATGCGATGGTCGGTCACCCGGTCATCGGGGAAGTTGTAGGTCCGGATCTTCTCGCTGCGCTCGCCGGAGCCCACCTGCGACCGTCGCTCGTCGCCGCGCTCGGCGGCCAGGCGGTCCTGTTCCATCTCGAGCAGGCGGGCACGGAGGACGCTCATCGCCTTGGCTCGGTTCTTGTGCTGGCTCTTCTCGTCCTGGATGGCGACCATCAGCCCCGTCGGCAGGTGGGTGATGCGGACCGCGGAGTCGGTCGTGTTGACGGACTGGCCCCCGGGACCACTCGAGCGATAGACGTCGATCCGGAGGTCCTTCTCGTCGATCTGGACCTCGACCTCGTCGGCCTCCGGGAGCACCGACACCGTGGCCGTCGACGTGTGGATGCGCCCCGAGGCCTCGGTCACCGGCACGCGCTGCACGCGATGGACCCCGGACTCGAACTTCAGCCGGGAATAGGCTCCGTCGCCGCGCACCTCGGCGATGACTTCCTTCAACCCGCCCGAGCCGCTCTCCGAGGTCGACAGCACCTCGACCTTCCATCGGCGGCGCTCCGCGTACCGGGCGTACATGCGATAGAGATCGGCGGCGAAGAGGCTTGCCTCGTCGCCCCCGGCACCGGCCCGTACCTCGACGATGACGTTGCGGTCGTCGTTCGGGTCCCGCGGGACGAGCTGGACGCGGAGGGCCTCCTCGAGATCGGCGGCGCGAGTCGACAGGCGCTCGATCTCCTCGCGCGCCATGGAGCGCATCTCGTCGTCGGGGTCGTCGGCCATGGCCCGCGCCCCGGCGATCTCGTCGCGGATCGCGCGCCACTCCCGCAGAGTCGCGACGACCGGCTCGAGCCGTGAGAGCTCGCGACCGAGGTCCGCGAGGGTGGCCGGATTGGACGCCGCCTCCGGCGTCGACATCTGACGCCCGATCTCCTCGTACCGCGCCTCCAGCTCGGCGAGCCGGTCGATCATGCCCGTGCGGCGGCGGCAGCCTCGCGGTCGGAGGCCAGGCAGGACTCGAGGCTGGCGATGCTGACCTCCAGCATCGAGCGGTCCGGCGGCCGGGTCGTGAGGGACTGGAGCCAGAGCCCCGGCGAGTAGAGGGCGCGCACGAGACGGTTGCCGTAATGGCGGGCGCCGAAGCGCACGAGCTCGTAGGCGAAGCCCGCGATGATCGGGACGAGCACGATCCGCGACAGGAAGAGCAGCGGCAGCGGGACGCCCGCTCTCGGAACGAGGCTGAAGAAGAAGATGCTGATCACCACGACGATGAGGATGAACGTCGTCCCGCAGCGCGTGTGCGCCGTGCCGAACGCATCGACCTCCTCGGGTGTCAGGGGCCGATCGGCCTCATAGGCGCTGATGGCCTTGTGCTCGGCACCGTGGTAGGCGAACACGCGCCGGATGTCGCTCATCATGCCGATCACGACGATGTAGGCGATGAAGATGACGAGCCGGATCAGGCCCTCGACCGCGTTCGCCAGGAAGTCGCTGTTCGTCGCGTCCTCGGCGAAGGTGGAGAGGAACAGCGGGAGCAGGAAGAAGAGCCCGACCGCGAACGACAGGCTGATCGCCACGGTGAGCACGATCGTGCCCTTGCCGAGCTCGATGTCCTCGCCCTCGGCGGCGATCGAGGCGGAGCGCATGAGCATGCGGGTGCCGATGACCAGCGTCTCGTAGAGCAGGAACATCCCCCGCAGCAGCGGGATCTTGATGAGCTTCCGATCCGCCGAGAGCGCCGCGGGAAGCGGCTCCGACATCGTCTGGATCTCACCCGAGGGCGGCCGCACGCTCATGGCCACGGTCGTGCGTCCGCGCATCATGACGCCCTCGATCAGGGCCTGGCCGCCATAGAAGAAGTCCGGCATCCGGAATCGTCGTCGGCCCGCCGGATCGGTGACGGCCGCGATGACGAGGGGCCCGGCCGCCATGAGCAGCTCGGGCACCAGGAAGAGGAGGTGGGGCGCAAGGTGCGCCGGCCACCGGGTCGGTCGCCGACGCATCTGCCGAATCAGCGCAGGGAGCGCTCCAGGCGCTTCTGGAACCGCTCGACCTGGCCGGCCGTGTCGACGATGTTCTGCGTCCCGGTGAAGAACGGGTGGCACTTGTTGCAGACCTCGACCCGGATCGAGTCGGTCGTCGACCCGACGGTGAAGGTGTTGCCGCAGACGCAGTGCACGTTCGCCTGGTGGAACTGGGGATGGATATCGGTCTTCATGGGGCTGCTGCTCCGTGCCGCTGTCAGGCGGACTGGTACTCGCCAGCTTCGATGCTGACGCGCTTCTTGCTGCGGGTTTCGTGGGTGAAGCGGACGAGCCCGTCCGCCGTGGCGAAGAGCGTGTAGTCGCGGCCCATCCCGACGTTGTCGCCCGGGTGGAACGTGCTGCCGCGCTGCCGGACGATGATCGTCCCCGACAGGACGTACTGCCCGTCGCCACGCTTGACGCCGAGTCGCTTGCCGGCGCTGTCGCGACCGTTCTTGCTGGACGAGCCGGCCTTCTTGTGTGCCATCGATTACTCCTTCGACTCGGCCTTCTTGGCCGGTGCGCGGCGGCGTGGTGCCGGCTTCTTCGCCGCATCCGACGTCGAGTCCTTGGCCTCGGCGGCCTTCTTCGGCGCTGCCTTGGTTGCCGCGGCCTTCCTCGACTCGGCCTTCGGCTCGGAGGTTTTCTTCGTTGCGGCGGCCTTCTTCGGCGCGGCCTTCTTGACGTCGGCGGCGGACTCGTCGGCGGTCGTTGCGCGGGCGGACTTCTTGCCGCCGGCGCTGATCTCGTCGATCCGCACGCGCATCATGTGCTGACGGTGCCCGCGCGTTCGGCGGTACGTCGCCTTCTGCTTGAACTTGAAGATGATCAGCTTCGGGCCGAGGGCCTCGCCGAGGACCGTTCCACTCACCGTGGCGCCATCGACGGTCGGGGTGCCCACCGTGACGGCATCGCCGTCGCCGACGAGGAGGACGCGGTCGAAGGTCACCGATGCGCCGGCATCGGCGGAAATGCGCTCGATCACGAGCTCACTGCCTGCCTCGACGCGGTACTGCTTCCCGCCGGTCGTCATGACGGCGTACATGTCTTGCTCTCCTGGGTCTGTCATGAGGGTCGCCGAGCTCGTCGGAGCCGTGCATCGGCGCACACCAAAACGGGCCGAGTGCTCAGCCCGCGGGACGCCGAAGTCTACCGGGCGATGGGGGGAGTGTCAACGAACAGGAGGCGAGTCCGGACTGCCCGATGCACGCGCAGCGGGAGGTCGAGCGCCTGCACCACGTCCTCCGGCCTGCCCGCGCCGCTCGCGTCGAGCTGGAGCACGGTCCGCAGACGCGCCGTGTGCGTCTTCTCGTCGACGTCGAGCACCTCCACGTCCTCGATGAGCGGCCGCAGGTCACGGTCTCCGGCGTCGCTGCGTCGCTCGCTCTCCCCGCGCCGTCGCTTGCCGCTGAGCTCCTCGGCGGACAGCAGCCTGACGACGGCCCCGCGCAGCGCGTCCGACGTGAGCTCGTCGTTTCCCGAAACGTCGATCTCGTACTCGGCACCGCGCAGCTGTGAGGCGGCCGAGGGGAACCCGTGCCAGACCTCCTTGGCATCTCGAAGGGAGATGCCCTCGGGGAACAGCTCGCCCGCGGCCTGGATGCGCTCGATCGGCACGAGGTCGTCGAAGTACGCCTCCACGACCTCACCGCGGAGCTCGAGCCCGACGGGCAGATTCGCGGCGAGCTTGATCCGCGGACGCGGCTTCAACGCGTGGGTGTAGGAGAGCGGCAGCTCGGCCTCGCGGAACGCGCGCTCGAGCTCGCTCACGAGGTCCGCCTGGCGCATGCGGAGCGCGGGATCACCGCGACTGAACAGGATCTGCCAGCGCTGACGCGGCGCGGCATCGGATGGTCGAGAAGTCATGGGTCGGTGATCGTACCTGTGATCGGGTTCCGGGGCCAGAGGCGGCCGGGTAGGATGCGCGCGATGCCCGAGCTGACCGCCTCGATTCGGCGCCACCGCCAGGCGCTCTTCGCCCTCTTCATGATCGGCGTGGTCCTGCTGCTGTTGTGGAGCGCGCGCGGCGCGCTGCCGGCGTTCTTCATCGGGCTCGCCCTGGTCTTCGTGCTCGACCCCGTGGTGACCGGCCTGGCCCGCATCGGCGCGCCGCGCTGGGCCGGCGTCGTGGTCGCCTACGTCGCCGTCGTCCTCGTGGTGTGGGGGCTCATCGCCTACGCCCTGCCGCCGATCAGCCGGCAGGCGAGCGAGTTCATCGAGGAGCTTCCGCAGCTCGGTGCGGCGATCGGCGACTTCGAGCGCGGCCTCCTCGACTGGTACGCCGGCCTGCCGCTGCCCGCCGACGTGCGCGCGGCCGTCGACGCGCAGATGGCCGCGAGCAGCCAGGCGATCGCCGACTTCGTGCGTGGCCTCCTCGCGCCCACCATCAACGCGGTCCTGCGGGCCGCGACGTTCGTGCTGGGCCTCGTCGTCGTCCCGGTCTGGCTCTTCTTCGTGCTCAAGGATCGGGAGGGCTTCAGTCGATCCGTGGCCGGGGCCCTGCCTCCGTCGTGGCGGCCCGACGCGGAGCACGTCCTGGCGCTGCTCGGTCGCATCGGCGGACGCTGGGTCCGGGGTCAGCTCCTGCTGGGCGCGTCGATCTTCGTCGCCACGGTGATCGGCCTGACGCTGCTGACCGCCATCGGCTTCACTGAGTTCGGCCAGTTCACCCTCGTGCTCGCGCTCATCGCCGGCGTGCTCGAATGGTTCCCGATCATCGGGCCGATCGTGGCGGCGGTTCCGGCCATCCTCATCGGCGCCTCGATCTCGTTGCCGGCCGCCATTGCTGCCGCGGTGCTGTACACCGTCATCCAGCAGCTCGAGAACAACATCCTCGTTCCGAAGGTCATGGGCGAGGCGGTCGAGCTCCACCCCGCGGTGATGATCCTGGCGCTGGTCGTCGGGGGCGCACTGTTCGGCATCGGCGGCGCCATCCTCGCCGCGCCGACGGTCGCCGCGGGGCGCGACCTGTACCGGTACGGGTTCCACCGTTTCGCAGGAGAGGTGCCGGCGGATGCCCTCGACCTGACGATCCATGGCGCGACCCCGCCCGCGCCGGAGGAGGCGCCGCCCGCGGCGCCGGGTCCGGCTCCGTCCACCGCCTGAGCTCAGGGCCCGGACCGGCGACTAGAGGTCCGGCTTGTGCGCCCGCATCCGGATCGACTGGAGGATGCCCATCCCGAACAGGAGGCTGATCAGGCTCGATCCTCCGTAGGTGATGAACGGCAGGGGGATGCCGGTGACCGGCATGACGCCGATGACCATCCCGACGTTCACCAGGACCTGGAACAGGATCATGCTCGCCAGGCCCGCCGCGATGAGCATCCCGAACGCGTCCCGCGCCTGCCACCCGATGAGCAGGATGCGCCAGATCAGGAGCCCGAACAGCACGAGCACCACGACCCCGCCGACGAACCCGAGGTCCTCGGCGACCACGGTGAAGATGAAGTCGGTGGACTGGACGGGGATGTAGCCACGCTGGCCCTCGCCCCCGACCGTCAGCCCGCGCCCGAGCCATCCGCCCGAGCCGACCGCGTTGAGCGCCTGGATGAGCTGGAAGCAGGCGCCCTGGGGGTCGGCCGACGGATCGAGGAAGCAGAACAGGCGCTGCCGCTGATACTCCTGGAGCATGCCGATGGCGACCGGCGCCGCTCCGACGATGCCGGCGGTGATGAGACCGATCCAGCCCAGGCTCGCGCCGCTCATGAAGAGCATGCCGGCCAGGATCCCGACGAACACGAGCGCCGTTCCGAGGTCCGGCTGCCGGAAGACGAGGAACGCCGGCACCGCCATGAGCGCGCCCGCGACCAGGATCGTGGAGAGGCGCCCGATGCGCTCTCTGCGGCTGGAGAGGTAGGCGGCGAGCACGGTCACCATGAGGACCTTGCTCACCTCGCTGAACTGGAAGTCCAGTCCCGCGACCGTCACCGACATCTGCGCGCCGAACAGGTTCGTTCCGACGAGCATGGTGAGCGTGAGGAGGCCCAGGACGGCGAGGTAGATGGGAGCCACCAGTGTGCGCAGCCAGTGATAGTCGATGCTCGCCACCACGAAGAACAGGGTGAAGCCGATGGCGGCCCAGATGAGCGACTTCACGGTCTGGCTCATGCCGGCGCCCACGGCGGGATCGTTGAATCCGGCCGAGTAGCCCATCACGACGCCGAAGCCGATGAGCAGCAGGACGTAGAGGAACAGCTGTGCATCGAAGTGCCGCCAATCCCGGCCCCGAAACGACTCGACGAGCGTGGCGGTCGCGACACCCATCTCAGTTGGCCGTCACGAGGCTGAAGTCGTTCGGGTCGAGGCGGAGGTCCTGGTCGAGGTCGTAGTACAGCTGGAGGAAGTACTTCACGACCTCCGCCGACACGTTGCCCGGGACGACGGCCGAGTAGTTGAAGCTGACGATGGCGAGGTCCGCGTCCGTGGCGCCGGCCGTGGACGGCAGGTAGGCCACGAACCAGGAGTGGAAGGGCAGCGTGCCCTCCTCGGTGAGCTCGCCGAACTCGGCGGTGCCGGTCTTGCCGGACAGCGCCCCCGGCAGCTCGAGGTCGCGAATGTTGTAGGCATGCCCCGAGGTGATCACCTCGCGGGCACCGATCCGCATGGTCCGGAGCGTCTGCTCCGACGCCGCCACCTCGTCGAGTACCTCCGGCTCATAGGCGCGGACCAGCTCGCCGTGCTCGTCGGTCTCGCCGCGGACCACCATCGGCCGCATGAGGTTTCCGCCGTTCGCGAGGGCCGCGTAGGCGTTGAGGACCTGGAGCGGCGTCACGGCGATCACGTTCTGGCCGATCCCCGCCTGTGCCAGCTCGCCGGTGAAGACGCCCGAGCGGCCCTGCTGGCGGGCCCACTCGGTGCTGGCGATGATGCCCTTCTCCTCGCCGGGCAGGCGGATCCCCGACAGCCGGCCGAATCCGATCTCGCTCGCCCAGTCGGCAAGCGGATCGATGCCCGTCTCCACGGCCATCTGGTAGAAGAACGTGTCGGAGCTCTTCGCGAACGCGTCGACCATGTCCAGGGGACCGAATCCCTGCCGGTTCCAGTCGTACAGGCACTCGCCCTCCGGTGCGCCGGGGATCTGGTAGCACCCGTAGGTCGGCCACTGGCGGCTCGGGGTCGTCACACCCTCCTCCATGGCCGCAATGCCGGTGACGAGCTTGTACGTCGATCCCGGCGGATAGATGTCGCTGATGGCGTGGTTGCGGAGCGGCCGGTCGGGATCGGCGAGGTAGATGTTGAAGTCGTCGGTGGTGATGCCGGTCGCGAACTTGTTGTTGTCGTAGGCGGGCAGCGAGACCATGGCCAGGATCTCGCCGGTCTGCGGGTTCATGACGATCGTGACGCCCTGGCTGACGCCGGCGACGTCCATGCCCCATTCGAGCGCCCGCGTCGCCAGGCGCTGGACGTCCGCGTCGACCGTGAGCATGAGGTTCCGCCCGGGCTCCGGCTCGCGGATGGTGCGGATCACCTTGAGCTGGCGCCCCGAGGCGTCGCGCTCGACGAGCTGGGCGCCGTATCGCCCCCGGAGCGTCCCCTCGTAGGAGGCCTCGACTCCCGCGCGGCCGATGACGTCGTCGGGGAGATACCCCTCCTCGGCCAGCGCCTCGAGCTCGGTCCGGTCGATGGGGCCGGTGTAGCCGACGAGATGGGACAGAAGCTGGCCCCCGGCCGCACCGGTCTCGTCGAGGTACCTGCGGATCGGCTCCACGGCCACCACGACGCCGGGAAGCCGCTCCGCCTCCTCTCCGATGATCAGCGCCGCCTCGCGGGTCAGGCCGCGCGCCACCGGCACGAGGTCGAACGGAGAGCCCACGAACGCATCGAGACGGGCGCGCACGGTCCTCCGGTCGAGGTCCGCCAGCTCCGCGATGCGGTTGAGGACTCGGTAGCGGTCCGCCTCCGGAAGGTCCGCCGGCCGGACCTTCACCGTCCACGACGGGACGCTCACCGCGATCGGCCGGCCCGCGCGGTCGAAGAGCAGGCCGCGAGGTGCGGGGATCGGGACCTCGACCGTCCGGTCGGCCGCGGCGCGACCCGCATAGACGTCGCCATTGACGACCTGGAGCTGGAACAGCCGGCCGCCGAGCCCGACCAGGATGAGCGCGGCCACGACGGCGAAGGCGATGAAACGGCCCCGGGATCGGTGGAGGTCGATTCGCCCGTCGTTCAGGTCTGCCATGGCTCTGTCACCACGCCGGCGATTCCTCCGGCGCGTACCGCTGCAGGACGGAGCGCGCCGGGTAGAGCAGGATCGCCACGATGACCGCGTTGAGCGCCGCGGCCGTCAGAAGCACCTCGGCGGGCGGGGTGGCAGGCACCGCGTCGGTCACCATCAGGGAGATGGCCAGAGAGCCAAGGTCGGCGACGATCGAGCCGGCGAACGCCGCGAGCACGGGATAGATCCACACCAACCCGCCGAGCACTCGGCTGCCACCGGCTACCAGGGCGGCGACGACCAGCATGACCAGCGGGACGGCGCCGAGCGGCTCGCCGACGAGGAGGTTGGCGGTCAGGCCCGCCACGAAGGCCCAGGTGATGCCGGGGAGGAATCCGATGAGGCTGGTGACGAGAACAACGGCCACGAGGACGAGGTTCGGCTTCACGCCGGCGACGATGATGACCGGCGCCAACGCGGCATGGACGATGCCCACGATGACCGCCAGGAGTGGGCTCAGGTAGCTGATCGGACCGGTCCCCGGAGCTGCGCGAGTGATACGAGATCGATGCCGGAAGTATAGGCCGCCGCCCGCAGTCGGTCGTCCCGTTGTGGATAACTGCTTCACGTGAAACATTCGTGCAGCGGCTGCCCGCGCGTGTTCCGGCCCGAAACGATCCACGTGAAACTGGTAGAATTGGGAGGCACATCCAGAACTCGCAGCGGAGCACTCGTGGTCCGGGTCACGGCCTGTACGAACCAGAAGGGCGGCGTCGGAAAGACGACCACGGTCATCAACCTCGCAGCCTTCCTCGCGCTCTCCGGCACACGAACGCTCGTCATCGATCTCGACCCCCAGGGGAACGCCACGAGTGGCCTCGGAGTGGACCGGCGATCGGTCGACGGCTCCTCGTACAACGCACTCGTGGACCGGGTCCCCATCCCCGAGCTCGTGGTCACGACCGCCGTGGAGGGGTTGGACCTCGTTCCGTCGGCTCCGGCGCTCTCAGGAGCGGAGGTCGAGCTGGTCGGAGCCACCGCTCGCGAGCGACGGCTGAGCGCAAGCCTGGCGGAGCTGGACGGCCGATACGACCGTGTGCTCATCGACTGTCCGCCGTCCCTGGGCCTGTTGACGTTGAACGCACTGACGGCTGCCGACGGGGTCCTGATCCCGATCCAGACCGAGTACTACGCCCTGGAGGGCCTGAGCCAGCTGGTGAACACCATTCGACGCGTCCGCGAGGGGCTGAATCCGCGCATCGAGATCGAGGGCGTCCTGCTCACGATGTACGACGCGCGAACGAACCTGTCCGCGCAGGTGGCGAGCGAGGTCCGGCGCCACATGAACGGCACCGTGTACCAGACCGTCGTCCCGCGCAGCGTTCGCCTCTCCGAGGCGCCCAGCCACGGCGTCCCGATCGCGCTCTACGATCCGGCCAGCCGCGGAGCGCACGCGTATCGCGAGCTTGCCGGTGAGGTGGCCGCCCGTGGCTAGCAGCGCGCCGCGCGGCGCACGCTCGTTCGGCCTCGGACGGGGTCTGGACGCCCTCATCCCGGGACGCGATGACGATCGCGGCGTCCTCGAGATCTCGCTCGATCGAATCGAGCGCAACCCGGATCAGCCCCGCGCATCGTTCGACGAGGCGCAGCTCGGAGAGCTCGCGGCCTCGATCGCCGTGCATGGCGTGCTCCAGCCCATCGTCGTCCGCGAGCGCGCCGACGGCGGCTACCAGCTCATCGCCGGGGAGCGGCGGACCCGCGCCGCCAAGCTCGCCGGTCTCCAGACCATCCCGGCCGTGGTCCGCGACGATTCCGGTGACGAGAGCTCGCTCGAGCTCGCCCTCATCGAGAATCTCCAGCGCGAGGACCTCAACGCGATCGAGACGGCGACCGCCTACCGCGAGCTCATCGATCGCTTCGGGCTGACCCACGAGGCCGTGGCACGACAGGTGGGGAAGAGCCGCGTCGCGGTGAGCAACGCGCTCCGCCTGCTCGATCTCGCCGAGGAGACCCGTGCTGCGATCCTCAGCGGGCGCATCAGCGAGGGACACGGGCGTGCGCTCGCCGCGATCACGATCCCCGAGCTCCAGCGCGCGGTCCTCGCCATCGTGCTCGAGCGCCAGCTCTCGGTGCGGCAGACCGAGGAGCTCGTCCGCCGCAAGCGGGAGGAGTCGCCGGCGCGCCGTGCGAACCAGCTGAGCCACGACCTCCAGGACCTCGAGGCCCAGCTGCGCGGCGTGCTGGCCACGAAGGTCGGCATCGTCCGTACGCGCCGTGGCGGACGCGTCGTCATCGACTTCTACTCCGACGAGGAGCTGGACCGCCTGTACTCGATCATCACCCGCGGCGCGAGCGGCAGCTCCGCCACCGATGCCGCCGCATCGGCTCCCCCTGACCACGAGGATTCGGCCACAGCATGACCGTCGAACGAGCACCCAAGACCCGCAGCAAGGCGTCGTCGAGCTACACCGCCGCGAACATCCAGGTCCTCGAGGGCCTGCAGGCGGTGCGCAAGCGTCCCGGCATGTACATCGGCTCGACCGATGCGCGCGGCCTGCACCAGCTCGTGTGGGAGGTCGTGGACAACAGCATCGACGAGGCGATGGCCAACCAGGCCACGCGGATCGACATCACGCTCCACGCCGATGGCCGATGCGAGGTGGTGGACGACGGACGCGGCATCCCGGTCGACAAGCACTCGACCGGCAAGAGCGCGCTCGAGGTCATCATGACCGTCCTCCACGCGGGCGGGAAGTTCGGCGGCGGCGGCTACAAGGTGTCGGGCGGACTCCACGGCGTCGGCGTCAGCGTCGTCAACGCGCTCAGCTCCGAGATGCGCGTCGAGGTGCTGCGCGACGGCAAGCGGCACGTCCAGGAGTTCGTGCGCGGTGCCCCGCAGGGACCGGTGAAGCAGAGCGGCGGCGTCGCGGAGGCGAACAAGGGCCTCGACCCGGGGTGGAAGCGGCTGCACGGGACGCGCACGTTCTTCAAGCCCGATCCCGAGATGTTCGAGACGCTCGACTTCAGCTGGGACACGATCAGCACGCGGATGCGGGAGTCGGCCTACCTGAACAAGGGGCTCTGGATCCGCCTCACCGATGAGCGCACGGACACCGAGAAGAACTTCTACTTCCAGGGGGGTGTGACCAGCTTCGTCCGCCACCTGAACCGCCGGCGCGACGTGCTCAACGGTCGCCCGATCTACGTGGATCGGCTGGTCGACTCGACGAACGTCGAGGTCGCGCTCCAGTACAACGACGCGTTCGCGGAGAACGTCCTGGCGTTCGCGAACAACATCCACACGATCGACGGCGGTACGCACGTCGCCGGCTTCCGGGCCGCGCTGACGAGCTCGCTGAACACGTGGGCGCGGAAGTCCGGCACGCTCAACGAGAAGGAGGCCAACCTCTCGGGTGACGACGTCCGCGAGGGCCTCACCGCCGTCATCAGCGTGAAGCTCACCGACCCCCAGTTCGAGGGGCAGACGAAGGCCAAGCTCGGCAATGCCGACATCAAGGGCATCGTCCAGAACGTCGTGACCGAGGGCATCGTCCAGCACCTCGAGGAGAACCCGGCCGATGGACGGCGGATCATCGAGAAGTGCCTGACCGCTGCGCGAGCGCGCGAGGCGGCCCGCAAAGCGCGCGACCTCGTCATCCGGAAGGGGGCGCTCGAGGGAATGGCGCTTCCCGGCAAGCTCGCGGACTGCCAGGAGCGCGACCCCGCGCGATCCGAGATCTACATCGTCGAGGGCGACTCGGCCGGCGGCTCGGCGAAGCAGGGACGGGATCGGCGCTTCCAGGCCATCCTGCCGATGTTCGGCAAGATGCTGAACGTGGAGAAGGCGCGGCTCGACCGGGTGCTCAGCTCCGACAAGATCCGTCCGCTCGTGATCGCGCTCGGCGCCGGCATCGGCGAGACCTTCGACATCGCCAAGCTGCGCTACCACCGCATCTGCCTCCTCAGCGACGCCGATGTCGACGGTGCGCACATCAGCACGCTGCTGCTCACCTTCTTCTACCGGCACATGCCGGAGGTCATCGACAACGGGTACCTGTACATCTGCCAGCCGCCGCTCTACCGCGTCAGCACCGGCAAGGTCACCCGCTACGCCACGACGGAGAAGGAACGAGACGCCGCCGTCAAGGAGCTCTCCCGCGACGGGAAGACGAAGAACGTGAGTGTTCAGCGCTTCAAGGGCCTGGGCGAGATGAACGCCGACCAGCTCTGGGAGACCACGATGAACCCCGAGACCCGTACGCTGCTGCGGGTCGAGGTCGGAACCGCAGAGGCCGCCGACGAGATGTTCAGTACCCTCATGGGCGAGCATGTCGAGCCGCGGCGCGACTTCATTCGAGGCGAGGCCCGCAAGGTCCGCAACCTCGACATCTGAGAGGCACACGACCGATGCCATCACGACACGCCGCCGACATCAGGCAGGTCACACAGAAGACCGGCCGCTCGCTCGACGAGTGGTGCGAGCTGCTCGAGGCCAACGGGGTCGGCGACCGCCGCGAGGCGGTGAACATGCTCCGCGACTCGTACGCCGTGAGCCATGCATTCGCCCTGGCCATCGCGGACCAGTGCCTTCGCCGCTCGGACGACGAGGACGAGTGGGGCAGCGACCAGTACGACGAAGAGGAAGGCGCGGACCGCTGGTAGTCATGGAAGGCGAAGCACGTCGCATCGGCGACAGCCGCTCGATCGTCGCGGACGACGGGCGGCGCTATGCGTTCGCCGATCACAACTGCTTCGCGTGCGGCGGCGAGAACCCGATCGGCATGCGACTTCACATCGAGCTCGGCGAGGGAACGGCGGCCGCCTCATGGACGGCGGGCGACGACTACGTCGGCTGGAGTGACAAGGTGCACGGCGGGATCATTGCCACCCTCCTGGACGAGGTGATGGCCTGGGCCCCGTCGAGCTACGACTCGTGGGCCGTGACCGCCGAGATGACGATTCGCTACCGGTCACCGGCGATGCCCGGCGAGAAGCTCGACGCGACCGGTCGGGTCACGAACCGCCGCCGGCGCATCTACGAGGTCACCGGCGAGGTCCGCGGGGCCGACGGCCGGCTGATCGCCGAGGGCCGTGGACGCTACCTCGGCGCATCGCCGACCCAGAAGGCGGAGCTCAAGGACCGATACGGCCAGGCGCCGGGGACTGCGGGCGAATGATCAAGGCCACGAACGCGACAAACGCGACAGTGAGGATCTAGACCGATGGAGATGGAGCGGATCGGCAACGTGCGGCCGGTCGCGATCGAAGACGAGATGCGCACCGCGTACATCGACTACGCGATGAGCGTGATCGTCGCGCGGGCGCTGCCCGACGTCCGCGACGGCCTGAAGCCGGTGCATCGGCGAATCCTCTACACGATGCACGAGATGGGGCTGCGCTCGACCGCGGCCTATCGGAAGTGCGCCGGCGTCGTCGGTGAGGCGATGGCGAAGTACCACCCCCATGGCGACCTGGCGCTCTACGAGACGCTCGTCCGCATGGCGCAGGACTTCAGCCTGCGGTACCCGCTCGTCGACGGCCAGGGCAACTTCGGCTCGGTCGACGGCGACCCGCCGGCCGCGATGCGCTACACCGAGGCGCGGATGGCCTCGATCACCGACGAGATGCTCGCCGACATCGAGAAGGAGACCGTCGACTTCGTCGAGAACTACGACGGCCGGCTGCGCCAGCCCACCGTCCTGCCGTCCAAGCTGCCGAACCTCCTCGTCAACGGGTCATCCGGCATCGCCGTCGGCATGGCGACGAACATCCCGCCGCATCACCTCAACGAGATCTGCGAGGCGACGAAGGCGCTGATCGACGATCCGGAGCTCAGCGTCGACGACCTGTGCGAGATCGTCACCGGGCCGGACTTTCCGACCGGCGGCACGATCTTCCGCTTCGAGGAGACGCGCAACCCGCTCTCGGGCGAGAAGGAGCGCAAGGACGCCATCCGGCACCTCTACGCGACCGGCCGCGGCCGGATCATCGTCCGGGGGCAGGTCGCCTTCGAGGAGGCTCGCAACGGGATGGCGGTGGTCATCACCGAGCTGCCGTACCAGGTGAACAAGACGACGCTCATCGAGAAGATGGCCGACCTCGTCGCCTCGAAGAAGATCACCGACGTTCGCGACATTCGCGACGAAAGCGACAGGGACGGCATGCGCATCGTCGTCGAGGTGAAGCGCGATGGATCGCCGCACACGGTGATGCAGCAGCTCTTCAAGCACACGCCGCTCCAGACGAGCTTCAGCGCGAACATGCTCGCGCTCGTCGACGGGCAGCCGCAGACGCTCGGCCTGAAGAAGATGCTCGAGCACTACATCGCGTATCGACGCGACGTCGTTCGACGCCGGACCGAGTTCGACCTCGCACGCGCGCAGGAGCGAGCCCACATCCTCGAGGGGCTGAAGATCGCCCTCGACAACCTTGACGAGGTCATCGCCACGATCCGCGCCGCGGCCGATGTCGACACCGCACGGACGGCCCTCATGAAGCGCTTCGGCCTGTCGGATGTGCAGGCCAACGCGATCCTCGAGATGCAGCTTCGGCGGCTGGCGGCCCTCGAGCGCAAGAAGATCGAGGACGAGTACAAGGCGATCATCCAGCTGATCAGCGAGCTCGAGGACCTGCTCGCCAACCCGCGCAAGATCCTGCTCGTCATCAAGGACGAGCTCGACGGCCTCGTGAAGCGCTACGGCGACGAGCGCAAGACGCGCATCCAGGCCGATGCGAACCGCGAGCTCACCGCCGAGGACCTGGTCCAGGCCGAGGACGTCGTTGTCACCCTCAGCCAGCGCGGCTACATCAAGCGTCAGCCGATCAGCACGTTCCGGTCACAGCGACGCGGCGGGCGCGGCAAGCTCGCCATGCTCACCCGCGAGGAGGACGCCGTCCGGCATCTCCTCGTGGCGAACACCCACGACAACATCCTGTTCTTCACGAACCGCGGCCGCGTGTTCATCACCAAGGTCCACACCCTGCCGGATGCATCGCGCCAGGCCAAGGGGCTGCCGATCATCAACCTGCCGGGCGTCCAGGTGGAGCAGCGCGAGTACGTGAGCGCGATCATCAGCCTCCCGCAGTTCGAGCCGGGTCACTACCTGGTCATGGCGACCCGCAAGGGCATGATCAAGAAGACCTCGCTCGAGGAGTACGCGAAGATCCGCGCCAACGGGCTCATCGCGATCAACCTGATCGACGGCGATGAGCTGCAGTGGGTCGGCCTCTCGGACGGCCAGAACGACATCATCGTCGCAACGAAGAAGGGACAGGCGGCCCGCTTCAAGGAGGCCGAGGTGAGGCCGCTCGGGCGCGGAACGCAGGGTGTCACCGCCATCCGCCTCAAGAAGGACGACGAGGTCATCGGCATGGAGGTCGTCGAGCACCTCTCCGAGCAGCTGCTCGTCGTGACCGAGCAGGGCTTCGGCAAGCGCACCGACGTGTCGGACTTCCCGGTGAAGCACCGAGCCACCGGCGGCGTGATCGCCAACTCGCTGAACAAGGAGACCGGCGACGTCGCCGCGATCCGACTGGTCGGCAAGGAGGACGAGGAGCTGATGCTCATCACCGAGTTCGGAACGATCCTCCGCACCGAGGTCGGCGGCATCAATCGCTATCGCCGCGCATCACGCGGCGTGACGGTGATGAAGCCGCAGGACGGCGATCACATCGTCTCGATCACCGTCTTCGTCGACAACCGTCTGCCAGACGAGATCCCGGACGACGAGCCGGGTGTGGACGGCTCGGCGAGCTGAGCCGGCGGCGAATCCTCGCCCAAGGTTGGCTCTTTGACGGGAAGCGATATCGCGTAGGCCACGCCGCGTGAGAGCGGACGCTCTCCGAGCGACCGAACGCGGCACCTGTCGCATGCGGGCCGGCCCGAGATCGCAGATCGGCCCTGGCGTTTTGCCGAGGCGCGTGTCCGCTTCTTGACCGTGGTCGTGCGCACGCGCACGCGCGACGCTTGGCGTCAGGTTGCCCGCCAGGGCAACCGCACAACACGATGGACGACAGATTCCCATGAACCGACGAACTTCCGCGATGGGGCGCATCCTCGCGACCCTGGCCCTGATCACCGTGGTGGTGGCCGGCGCCCTCATCGCCATCCCCAGCATCATGAACGCCGATGCTCCCGAGCCGCCCCCGAGCCGGGGGCCGACGCAGGAGCCGACCCAGCAGCCGAGCCGATCGCCGTCCCCAACCCCTGATCCGACCGACACGGCGGACGGGCTGATCTCCGGACCCGTGGAGATCGAGGACGAGGGTGATGGCTTCCGCCTGGATCTCCCGGACGGCTGGTACACCAATGCGCCCGGCAGCAGCGAGGATCCTTACCGGTGGTTCGGTCCCGAACCGTTCGACCCTGTCACCGCCGACACCTGGACCGTGCCGATCACCATCTCGATGCAGGTGGGCGGCAGCTATGGCCCGGGCGGCAAGGTGATCTCGCAGAAGGCAGTCACCGTCGGTGGCTTTTCTGCCGTGCGCATGGAGATCCAGGGTGAGGCCGGTGGCTTCATCCCACCGAACGCCCTGAACACGGCCTACCTCGTCGCCGTCGACGGAGAGCCGGTCCGGGATCAGTTCCCGGGGCGCTGGCTGCTGGCGGCGCTCCATGGGCAGGCCGGCGACTACGAGGCGAACCAGCTCGTTCTCGACCAGCTCCTGGGTACGCTCGAAGTTCTCGACTGAGGAGCGAGCCTCCGGCGCTGCGTGGCAAGCAAACGGGCCCGCCCCACCGGGGCGGGCCTCATGCCACATCCCTCGAGTCCGAGCCGGCCGGATTGCCCGTCCGCGCGATCGGCGTACCGGCGCGATCGCGCTCCCGACCACCATCGTCCGCTAGAATCGGCGGAGCCTGACCCGCGCCGCAGGAGACGACGCCGTGTACGCCGACGAGTTCAGTATCTACGCCGGCAACGCCAATCGGCCCCTGGCCGAACGCATCACGCGCTACCTCAAGACCCAGCTCGGCGACGTCGAGGTGTTCCAGTTCGCCAACGAGAACATCTTCGTGCGCGTCATGGAGAACGTCCGCGAACAGGACGTCTTCCTGGTCCAGCCCACCAGCCGGCCGGTGAACCAGTCGATCATGGAGCTGCTCATCATGATCGACGCGTTCAAGCGCGCCTCTGCGGGCCGCATCACGGCGGTCATCCCGCACTACAGCTACGGCCGCTCCGACAAGAAGGACCAGCCGCGCGTGCCGATCACGGCCCGCCTGATCGCCGACATGCTCACCGTGGCCGGGGCCGATCGCGTCCTGACGATGGACCTCCACCAGGGACAGATCCAGGGCTTCTTCTCCATCCCCGTGGACGAGCTCACGGCCGTGAACCTGATCTGCGCCCACATCAAGCAGAAGCAGCTCGATGACATCGTCGTCGTCTCAGAGCTCGGGTTCGCGAAGAAGGCCCGCAACTTCGCCGAGCTGCTGC
The DNA here is from genome assembly GCA_025699005.1 of Chloroflexota bacterium. Lineage (GTDB taxonomy): Bacteria > Chloroflexota > Limnocylindria > QHBO01 > QHBO01 > JACDBZ01. The sequence continues at coordinate 51,754 of JAILWI010000001.1, forward strand.
AGGCGCCGCTGGCCATCGTCGAGAAGCGGCGGCTCGGCAACCAGGACCGCACCGAGGTGATGAATATCATCGGCGAGGTCGGCGGCAAGACGGCGGTGATCATCGACGACGAAGTGGACACGGCAGGGTCGCTCATGGAGGCGGTCGGTGCGCTCGAGGCAGCCGGCGCGCGGGCGATCTACAGCTGTGCGACCCATGGCGTCTTCTCGGGCTCGGCGCTCGAGCGCATCGCGCGCTCGCCACTGACCGAGGTCATCGTGACCGACACGATTCCGCTGCCGCCGGAGGCCGACGACCCGCGGATCACCGTCCTGAGCGTCGCACCCCTGTTCGGCGAGGCGATCAAGCGAATCCACCGCGGCGAGAGCGTCGGCGCCCTCTTCAGCTCCGAGGTCGAGCTGGTCGAGGAGATGACCTTCTGGGACGAGGATGCCGACGACGAGGTCGACGGCCTGCCTGAGCCCTTTCAGGTGAGCGCCGGCGGCTGATGAGCGACGCCAGGCTCGGGATCCTGCTCTGGAGCCAGGCGACCGACTGGGCCGACTTCGAGCGAGCGGCGGTCCGCATCGACGAGCTCGGCTACGAGTCGCTGTGGACCTGGGATCACCTCCACGCCATCTTCGGCGACCCCCATCAGCCGATCTTCGAGGGCTACACGACCCTCGCCGCGTGGGCGAAGGTCACCAGCCAGGTCCGTCTCGGCCTGCTCGTCGGAGCGAACACGTTCCGCAATCCCGGGCTCGTCGCGAAGTCGGTCACCACGATCGACCATCTCAGCGGCGGCCGAGCGATCCTCGGGCTCGGCGGCGCCTGGTTCGAGCTCGAGCACCGCGAGCACGGCATCGAGTTCGGTCGCAGCCCCGGCACCCGCCTCACCTGGCTCGACGAGGCGGTCGGCGGCATCCGGTCGATGCTCGACGGCGAGCCCGTCACCTCTCCGCCGGACGGCCGCTACCGGTTCGACAACCTGCGCCAGCATCCGCTCCCGGTCCAGGACCACCTGCCGATCATGATCGGCGGCTCCGGAGAGAAGAAGACCCTGCGCACCGTGGCGAAGTACGCCGACATGTGGAACGCCATGGGCAGCATCGAGAAGCTGCGACGCAAAGACGGCGTCCTGCGCGAGCACTGCGAAGCCGTCGGGCGAGATACGAACGAGATCCTGCGCACCGTCGGCTGCAAGCCGATCATCCGCGACACGGAGGCCGAGGCACGCCGGGTGTGGGAGGCCCAGATGGAGCACAACCGAACGCCGATGGCAGACGTCGAGAACGACGACACGTTCTGGGTCGGCACCCCCGACCAGTTGGCGGAGACGATGATCGCCTGCCGCGAGATCGGCTTCTCGACGTTCCTCGCGGAGCTCGCCGCCCCGTATGACGACGAGACGATCGAGCGCTGGATCGGCGAGGTCAAGCCGATGGTCGACCGGGCCTGAGAGCCATCAGCTGACGGCCGCGACGGTCCGGCCGGTGACCTCGGCCCACCGCGCATCCCACCACTTCGGGAGGAGGCCCGCCTCGCGCACGGCGCGCAGCATCCCGCGGATGTCGTCATAGTCGCTCGCCTCGACGGCGACGAACCGGTCGATCCCGGCGGCATGGAGCACCGGCTTGGCCGACGCCTCCTCCCCGAGCCCCATCAGTCCGTGGCGCAGGAGCGAGCGCTGCTCGTCGCTGAGCCGGCGGCGGGACGCCACGATCGGCTGGACGGTGGACGGGCCGAGCGTCGCGACGATGCGAATGCGGCGCCGAAGCCATGGCATGGTCCGCAGCCAGATCGCCAGGACCTGCGAGTCGATCGCGGTCCAGTCCGCCCGACCGTCGATCACCATCCGCAGCGACTCGTCGTGGAACCCGGCCTCGATCCAATCTCCGAGGAACGCGGCGGGCCGTCCGGTGGCCGCCAGGTGATGCAGCACGACCATGAAACCCGAGTGGCTGTACGGCTCGTTGTACGCCCACCGTGAACCGGCGAGGTCGTCGAAGGCGACGGCGAGGCTGTCCGAGCGCACGACGACATCCGAGAAGTACACCGGCCTGCCGCCGTAGCGCGGCCCGCGCAGGACGGGTGCCGCCACCGGCTCCATGAGGATCGTTCCCGCCTCCTCGAGGAGCAGGTACGGGATGCTGCACACGAAGCACACGTGGTCGACGTCCGCCGTGCAGCGCCGATAGTCGGCGGCGACCACCAGCTCGGCCGGACGCGTGAGCCAGTCGCCCATTCGACGCGCGGCGTAGGCATACGCGGGGAGCACGCCCGGGGCGAGGTGGGTGGCGACGCGAAGCGGTCGACGTGTCATGCGACTCGGGACGCCTGCATCCGTCGCCTCGCCATTCCGCCTCCGATCGCGCAACTGCCCCGCCCCATGATTGAGCTTGGTCGTCGACCGGTCAATGCGGCCACGGTAGGCTCCAGGGTCCCGGGGCGGGTGTGATCCGCGCGGCGGGCTATACTCGGCCTCCCGATGTTCAAGTTCCTGTCCCGCCTGGGGGACTCCAACGAGCGCGAGGTTCGCGCCCTCCAGCCGCTCGTCGATCGCATCAATGCGATCGAGCCGGAGATCCAGGCCATGTCCGACGCCGAGCTCGCCGGCCAGACCGAGGCGCTCCGCGCACGGCTCCGCGAGTCGATCGGCGACATCCTGCTCCCGATCGAGCAGCGCGAAACCGATCCTGACGAGGACGCCGCCGAATCGGCGCTCGCCGGCGCGGACGCCGCGCGGCTGGCGGATCAGCTCAAGCGACAGCGCGAGGCCGAGCTCAAGCAGATCAACGCGGCGCTCGACGAGATCCTGCCCGAGGCGTTCGCCTCCGTCCGCGAGGCCATGGTCCGATCACTCGGGAAGCGCCACTACGACGTCCAGCTCATGGGTGGCGTCGTCCTCCACCGGGGCGCCATCGCCGAGCAGCGCACCGGCGAGGGAAAGACGTTCGTCGCGCCGCTGGCGGCCTTCCTCAATGGCCTGGTCGGCCGCGGCGTCCACGTGGTCACCACGAACGACTACCTGGCCAAGCGCGACGCGCAGTGGATCGGCGCCGTCTTCCACCGGTTGGGGATGAGCGTCGGGAGCGTTCAGAACGCCGGCGCCTACGTGTTCGACCCGGAGTTCCCGGCCACGGATGAGCGGCTGCAGAACCTCCGGCCGGCCTCACGCCAGGAGGCGTACGCGGCCGATGTGACGTACGGCACGAACAACGAGTTCGGGTTCGACTTCCTGCGCGACAACCTCGTCGTCGATCTCGCCACGCGCTCCCAGCGTGGCCACTTCTTCGCCATCGTCGACGAGGTCGACAACATCCTCATCGACGAAGCCCGGACGCCGCTCATCATCAGCGGCAACGCCGAGGAGTCCGCCGACAAGTACCTCCAGTTCGCACGCCTCGTTCCCCGCCTCAAGGCCGAAGAGGACTACGTCGTCGACGAGAAGTTCAAGCAGGTGGCCATCACCGAGGCCGGCACCGACAAGATGGAGCAATGGCTGGGCGTCGAGAACATGTTCGCCGACGACTTCAGCCTGGCCCGCCACCTCGAGCAGGCGCTGAAGGCGCAGGTCCTCTACCAGCGCGACCGTGACTACGTCGTGAAGGACGGCGAGGTGATCATCGTCGACGAGTTCACCGGCCGCCTCATGCCGGGGCGCCGATGGTCCGAGGGCCTCCATCAGGCGGTCGAGGCCAAGGAGGGTGTGACCGTCCGGAACGAGCAGCGGACGCTCGCCACGGTCACGTTCCAGAACTACTTCCGGATGTACGACAAGCTCGCGGGCATGACCGGCACCGCGGAGACCGAGGCGGAGGAGTTCGCGAAGATCTACGGCCTCGAGGTCGTCGTGATCCCGACGCACCGAGAGATGATCCGCGCCGACTACGCGGATCTCATCTACGCCAAGCAGTCCGCGAAGTGGAACGCGGTCGCCGAGGAGATCGCCGAGGAGCACGAGAAGGGCAGGCCCGTCCTCGTCGGCACGATCAGCGTCGAGGTTTCCGAGATGCTCGGCGAGATGCTGAAGCGCCGAGGGATCAAGCACAACGTGCTGAACGCCAAGCTCCACGAGCGAGAGGCGGAGATCATCGCGCAGGCCGGCCGCTCGGGCGCGGTGACCATCGCCACGAACATGGCGGGTCGCGGCACCGACATCCTCCTGGGCGGCAACCCGGAGGTGCTCGCCACCGAGCTGCTTCACAAGCAGGGCACGAACATTCTCGAGGCGACGCCCGAGCAGTACGCCGCGGCCCTGGCCGAGGCTGAGGCCGTGTGCGCCGCCGACAAGGAGAAGGTCATCGCCGCCGGCGGCCTCCACATCGTCGGCACCGAGCGGCACGACGCGCGGCGCATCGACAACCAGCTCCGCGGGCGCGCCGGGCGGCAGGGCGATCCGGGCAGCTCCCGCTTCTACCTGTCCCTCGAGGACGACCTCATGCGTCGCTTCGCCAGCGACCGCGTCCAGGGCATCATGAAGACGCTCGGCTTCACGGATGACACGGCGCTCGAGTCGAAGATGGTGAGCAAGACCATCGAGAACGCCCAGACCCGTGTCGAGGGCTACAACTTCGACACACGCAAGCACGTCGTCCAGTACGACGACGTGATCAACCGCCAGCGCGAGACGATCTACCGCGAGCGCGATCGCATCCTGCGGTCCTCGAACCTCGGGCCGACGATCGAGGCGATGCTCAGCGACGAGATCGCCGCGCTCGTGGCGGAGCACACCGCCGCCGAGTACGCCTCGGAGTGGAACCGCGACGGGCTCAAGACGCAGCTCATGACGATGGTGCCGTCGCTCGGCGAGGCGGACCTGCGGGTCATCGACGACAGTGGGGACGTCGCAGTCCTGACCGAGGAGCTCGCGACGCTGGTCCGTGAGCGCTACGAGGCGAAGCGCAGCGAGGTCGGCGAGGAGGGCATCGGCGTCCTCGAGCGGCTCGTGCTGCTGCGAGTCATCGACTCGCTGTGGGTCGAGCACCTGACCGCCGTCGACGACATGCGCCGCGGCATCGGGCTGCGAGCCTACTCGCAGCGCGACCCGCTCAACGAGTTCAAGATCGAGGCATACCGGATGTTCGACGAGCTGAAGTCGACGATCCGCCACGACGTGACGCACACGATCTTCCGCGTGACGCTGCAGGCACACCAGCACCCGGCTCGACCGGTGGCACGCAACGTGGTGGAAGGGCGCGCAGCCGTCGGCGCCGGCACCGCCTCCGCGGCCGGGGCAGCGACGGCCGTCGCGACGGCGGGTAACGGCAATGGCGCTCCCGCGGCGCGCAGCGGTCCGAAGATCGGCCGCAATGACCCGTGCTATTGCGGGTCAGGCAAGAAGTTCAAGAAGTGCCACGGGGCGTGACGGACGCGACGACGGCGATCGAGCCGATCGAGCTGACCCTCGAGCTCGGCGTGGACCCCGAGGATGCCTTCACGTCATTCGCCGACCGGTTCCGAACCTGGTGGCCGTCGGAGGCGTCGTGGTCCGGCGCCGGCCTCGAGTCCATCGGCATCGAGCCATTCGTCGGCGGATTCTGCTACGAGCGCGGTCCCCACGGCCTTCGCCTGGACTGGGGTCGCGTCACGGCCTGGGAGCCACCGAACCGCCTCGCCTTCGCGTGGCTCATCGGGGCCGACCGGACGCCCGAGCCGAACCCCGCCCACGCCAGCGAGGTCGAGGTCTCGTTCGCGCCGACTCCGGCAGGCACCCGGCTGGTGCTCGTGCATCGCGGCTTCGAGCGGCATCGGGGCGATGGCGTCGCATATCGGCGTGCGATGGCGTCGAACGACGCCGGCTGGCCGATGCTCCTGGAACGCTACCGCGCGCTGATCGTGCGCCGCACCGAGGCCCCGTGGGAGGGCCTCACGACCTGAAGGTCAGTTGTCGCCGCGACGGTCGGGTGGCGCGAGCGGCACGTCGCCACCCCCGTCCTCATCGGCTCCGTAGCGTCGCTTCCGGCGCTGCCACATGCGCAGCGGGAAGAGCACGATGGTCGCAAGGGCGATGAATCCCACGATGACGAGGAACGGGTCGGGCATGCCCTCATCATCGCCGATCGGCGGGACGATCGTGCGGGGTTGCGATATCTGAGCGAGCCGCTACGATGACCCCAACGATCGCGGCGAGGTCAATCCGGGCCCCTCGCGGCGCCCATAGGTGGAGGGATTCGTGAAGCAACTGACCGCACCACCGAGAGCCTCTGTTCCGCTCCCCGTCAGCACGGCGGCTCACCTTCCACCGGTCACCCGCTTCCGAGATCCAGACCTCCCCTACGAAGACCTCATCATGTGCGAGCGCGACTGCATGCGCTGCACGTATGCGGCGACCCTGAACTGCGACGGCAACTGCGGCGTCTGCCCGCGCCAGAGCTACTGCCCGTGCGTCAACCCGGCCAAGGTGCGGGCCAAGGGGAACCGATTGGCGGAGATGGCGGAGCTTCCGATGGTGGCGACCATTGGACGCAATTAGGGACGAGGCGCAGCGGCTCGCGCGCCTCGTGACCGAGACGTCGGTGCGTCTTTGACCACGCCAGCAAAGAGGCCGAACTCGCCGAGCTGACCGAGCAGTCGGCCGATCCCAACCTGTGGAACGACCCCGCCGCCGCACAGACGATCATGCGGCGCGCCGAGGAGCTGCGTTCCGAGATCGAGACCTGGCAGTCCCTGGGCGAACGCGCGGCGGGCCTGGCCGAGATCGCCGAGATGGCGGCCGCCGATCCCGATGAGGCCGAGACGCTCCGTCCCGACCTCGAGCGAGACCTCGCCGCGCTCCAGGCCGACTGGAATCGGATGGAGCAGCAGCTCCTGCTCGGTGAGCCATTCGACGACCGCGGGGCGATCGTGTCGATTCACGCCGGCGCCGGAGGGACCGAGAGCCAGGACTGGGCCGAGATGCTGCTTCGGATGTACCTGCGCTGGGCGGAGCGTCATCGCTTCAAGACCGAGATTCTCGAAGCCACCGAGGGCGAGGGTGCAGGCCTCAAGAGCGTGAGCTTCAGCATCGACGGTCGCTGGGTCTACGGGCAGCTGCGCAGCGAGCGCGGCGTCCATCGGCTGGTTCGGATCAGTCCGTTCGACTCGCAGAAGCGACGCCACACGACGTTCGCGCTGGTCGAGATCATGCCCGAGGTCCCCGAGGACGCGGAGGTGGAGATCGACGAGAAGGACCTGCGCGTCGACACCTACCGTGCCAGCGGCGCGGGCGGCCAGCACGTGAACAAGACCGACTCCGCGGTCCGGCTGACCCACGAGCCCACCGGCATCGTCGTGGCGGTGCAGAGCGAGCGCAGCCAGCACCAGAACCGAGAGCGCGCCATGGCCGTTCTCCGCGCGAAGCTCATCGAGCGCCAGGAGCAGGAGCGCGAGGCCGAGATGGCCCGCCTCCGGGGCGAGCACGTCGAGGCCGGTTGGGGCAACCAGATCCGGTCGTACGTGCTCCAGCCCTACACGATGGTCAAAGACCTCCGCACCGGTGTCGAGACCTCGAACCCGACGGCCGTCCTGGACGGAGATCTCGACGCATTCATCGAGGGCTACCTGCGCTCGCGAGTCGGCGAGCCCGAGGGTTCGGCACCGGCGGGCTGATCCCCGGTACCATCGCGCCGATCCGATGACATCCCTTCTGCGTCGACGGGCGCGCACCGCAGCACCGGAGACGTCGGTCATAGCCATGGTCGACGTGGGTATGACGTACCCCAACGGCAAGGTCGCCCTCGCCGATGTGAACGTCGAGATTCCGAACGGGGACTTCGTGTTCCTGGTCGGTCCATCGGGAGCCGGCAAGAGCACCTTCATCCGGCTGCTCATCCGCGAGCAGGTGCCCACCACCGGCTCGGTCCGGGTGGCTGGTCGCGACCTCGTGCGCATGCGTCGACGGCAGGTGCCGGCACTGCGCCGCCGCATCGGCATCGTGTTCCAGGACTTTCGCCTGCTGCCGAGCAAGACCGTCGCCGAGAACGTGGCCTTCGCACTCGACGTCACGGGGGCGCCGCGCTCCCACATCCGGCAGCGGGTGCCGCAGCTGCTGAGCCTGGTCGGGCTCCAGGACCACGCCCACCACCTGCCGACCCAGCTCTCGGGCGGCGAGCAGCAGCGGACGGCGATCGCGCGGGCCCTCGTCCACGCCCCGACGATCCTCATCGCCGACGAGCCGACCGGCAACCTCGACCCGGTGACGAGCTGGGAGATCATTCAGCTCCTCATCCAGATCAACGAGCTCGGGACGACGGTCCTCATGGCGACGCACAACCAGGAGATCGTGAACGCCATGCGTCGTCGCGTCCTCGCGCTCGAGGGCGGGCACCTCGTCCGGGACGAGGCCGCGGCAGCCTACGAGCGAGAGTACTGACCGATGCCCTTCGCGAGGTTCATCGGCTTCAGCATCGTTCGGGCCTGGCAGGGGTTCTGGCGCAACGCGATGATGAGCCTGGCCGCCACGGCGACCGTCATCCTCATGCTCGTCCTGCTGTCGGGCCTGCTCATCGTCATCGCCGGCCTGAACTCCGGCCTCGAGTTCATCGAGAGCAAGGTGGCGGTCACCGCGCAGCTCCAGGACGACCTGCCGGAGGCCGATCGCATCGAGCTCATCGCCGACGTGGAGACGCAGCCCGGTGTCGCCTCGGTCGCCTACGTGTCACCGGAGGAGGCGATGGAGCGGCTTCGCGCCTCGTATCGCGAGGCCGGAGAGGAGCTCGACACCGGCGGCGCCGAGATCCGGCTGTTCGCCAGCCTGGAGATCAACCTCGTCGATCCCAACGCCTCCGGCGATGTGGGCGAGTTCTTGGCGACCCACGACGACGTGGTGCGCGTCCTGACCAAGCAGGCCGAGTACGACACGCTCCTGGGCATCATCAACGTCATCCGCACCGTCGGCCTGGTTGGGATCGGGCTCGTCGGACTGACCGTGCTCTTCATGATCATCAACACGATCCGCATCGCGGTCTACAGTCGCGCCGGCGAGATCGAGATCATGCGACTCGTCGGCGCATCGGACTCGTTCATCCGTTGGCCGTTCATACTCGAGGGCGTCCTGTGCGGCCTCATCGGGGCGATCGTGACCATCGTCCTCGTCGCGATCGTGTGGGATCCGATCCAGCCCGCCATGGTGACGATCTTCCAGATGCCGACCGCGGTCTCCGCCCGATTCCTCACGACGCTGTCGGTCGTGCTCCTGGCCGCCGGCCTGGGCGTCGGTGCGCTTGGGTCGTGGATCAGCGTCCGCTCCTACCTGTCGGCCACGCACTGAGCTCGCCCGCATTGCGAAAACGTAATGGGGCGGCTACATCGGTCGCGCCCTGCCATCGGTAGACTGCACGCTCCGATGAACGAGACACCGCCTCCCGTCCACGCGCCCGCGCGCGGTGGCACGATCCCCTGGCTCATCTCCCTGGCGCTCGCGGCGATCGTCGGCGCGCTCCTCTTCGCCGGCGGCTACCTTGCCGGTGGCGGCAGCGGAGGCGGCACGGGCTGTGCCGCCCCGGACGACGCATTCGCGGCGTTCTGCGAGGCGTACGACCAGCTCCAGAACCAGTACGTGGACGAGCTCGACAGCGAGGCGCTGGCCGAGGGCGCCATCCGCGGCATGTTCCAGTACGGCGTCGCCGACCCGTACTCAGGCTACATGCCGCCCGAGCAGTACAGCCGGGCGCTCGGCGATCTCTCGGGAGCCTTCAGCGGCATCGGGGCGGAGATGGCGATCCGCAACACCGAGGACGCGGCCGACCTGGCGGCGTGCACCGAGCTGAGCGACATCTGCCGCCTGGTCGTGGTGGCCCCGTTGGCCGACACCCCCGCCGAGCGGGCCGGCCTGCAGGCGGGCGACTTCGTCCTGGCGGTCGACGGGGCGTCGGTCAACGGGACGACGATGGAGGACCAGATCGGGCAGATCCGCGGCGAAGAGGGGACCGACGTCACCCTCACGATCCAGCGGGACGGAGGCGAGCCGTTCGACGTGACGATCACTCGTGCGGAAATCACCCTCCAGGAGGTCGAGACCCGGATGATCGACGGGCACATCGGCTACATCGGCCTGAACAGCTTCTCGGCTCCGGCCGCCGACCAGTTCCGGGATGCCCTCGCCGACCTCCTTGCCGAAGGTGCCGACCAGATCGTCTTCGACCTGCGGGACAATCCGGGCGGCTACATCGACGCGGCGCAGCAGATCGCCAGCCAGTTCATCGACGACGGACTGATCTTCACCCAGGAGTCGGCCGGGGAAGACACCAAGGAGTGGCCGGCCACAGGCGACGGCGTCGCAACGGACCCGACCCTGCCCGTCGCCGTCCTCATCAACGGCGGGTCGGCGTCGGCATCGGAGATCGTGGCGGCGGCACTCCAGGAGTCCGGTCGGGCGACGCTCATCGGCGAGCCATCGTTCGGCAAGAACACGGTCCAGGTCTGGAGCCGGCTCGAGAACGACGGTGGCGTGCGCATCACGATCAGCCGTTGGTTCACGCCGAACCACAACAGCGTGGCCCCGGACGGGGTTCAGCCCGACATCGAGGCGGCGCGCACCGCGGAGACGCCCCCCGAGGAGGATCCCATCCTCGACGCGGCACTCGGCTTCCTGGGCGACCAGCCCGTGGCCGGGGATGAGACGGGAAGCGTCCCCCAGAGCATGGGGGCCGGCGGCATCCGATGGGCCGCGGTCGTCGGCATTGTGGCGCCGCGACCCATCTGCTAGCATCCCCGCCAACGAAAGGAGGTGGTGTTGCTGATGGATAGTTCCACGCACGCCACCACCGAGGCGGTGGCCTGACACAGCTTCGCGTGGTGTAGCGACGGAGAAGAGCCGGCCGATACGGCCGGCTCTCTCCATGTCCGCCTCCAGCCGGCGTTCCCATCCCAGTTTCTGCAGCCAGGACCGATGCCCGACGAGACGATCGCGGTCAACCGCCGAGCCCGCCACGACTACGCCATCGAGGACACCCTCGAGGCGGGCATCGTGCTGACCGGAACCGAGATCAAGAGCGTCCGCGAGCACAAGGTGAACATCGCCGAGGCGTACGCGCGCATCGAGAAGGGCGAGGCCTGGCTCATCGGCGCCCACATCGCGGAGTACTCACAGGGCAACCGCAACAACCATCCGCCCACGAGGACGCGCAAGCTGCTGCTCCACCGCGACCAGATCGCCGAGCTCACCGGCCTGCAATCGGCCAAGGGTCTGACCATCGTCCCGCTGCGGATGTACCTCACCCGGGGGCGCGCGAAGCTCGAGCTCGGCGTGGCGCGCGGCAAGAAGACGCACGACAAGCGCCGATCCATCGCCGAGCGCGACATGCGCCGCGAGCTCGACCGGGAGTCGAAGCAGGCGGGCCGGATCAAGCTCTGATCGCATCTCAATTAGCACGGGTGTTCACATCGGTGCACCCGTCTGCTACAATCGGTGTCCGATCGGTTCGTGGGGATGTCAGGTTTCGACAGTGCCCGGGGACCGAGAATCGCAGGTCGAGGTTGCTCGCAGGCCTCGTTAATCAGCGAGCACTTGCTGTAACTGGCAACGATAGTTACGCCTTCGCTGCTTAGGCAGTGAACATCGACGCCGTCCCCCCTCCCCGGACGGCGAAGATGTCATTAGGGGAGGTGCGGCGTCGCCGACTCCGGTGAGCGGCGTCAAAGAGCCGAGAGGCATCACCGGATAGCAGGCGAAGCACCCCGCCGGTCGGGGGCCCGCCACGCGAAACGCAAGTTGGCCGGAAATACCTGTAGGAAGTTCTCGGCGACCGTGTTCTGGACGGGGAGTTCGATTCTCCCCCATCTCCACCACTTCACCAGCTCCGACACGGCGGCCCCTCGGGCCGCCGTTCGTCATGCCGTCCCGAGCCGCTGGATCGTTGACCCCCTGTGCTACCGTCCCGTGGCGGGTCGGGGGGCCGTGCATGACGGAGGGTGTCGATCGCATGGATTTCTCCAAGCTCAGCCAGAACGAGAAGCTGGCCGTCTACGGCGCGGGCGCCGTGATCATCGGGGGTCTGGTCGGATACAGCTACGGGCTGACGGTGCTCGCGGTCCTGGCGGCCATCGCCATGCTCGCCATCGTTCTCCTGCCGCAGATCTCGCCGGGGACGAATCTGCCCGGCTCCCGGGGGAGCCTCATGCTCCTCGCCGGGGGCGTGGCGGGGGTGGTGCTGGCACTGGCGCTGCTGCTGTTCCTCGGCACGATTTTCGTGGCCTTCAACATTCGCGACCTGTTCTTCCTCATCGCGGTCGCCGGTGGCCTGCTGATGGCCTGGGTCGGATGGCGAGAGTTCCAGGCGGAGGGCGGCAAGTTCCAGGTGGGATCGTCCTCGAGCACAGCGGCTCCCCCGGCAGCGCCCTCGGCGTCATCGGAGCCGGCACGTTCCGACGACGCGGTGGAGCCGGTCGCAACGGAGCACGCCGACACCCCGCCGGCTGAGCACCAACCGGAGGATCGGCCCAGCACCTGAGGCTCAGCCCCCGCCCAGCAGCTCCTCGACGCGGCCGCGAATCAACGCGGCCGCGTCGACGCGTTCCCCCAGGGTGCGGTTGAGACGGGCGATCGTGACGTCCGCGGCAAGGCCATCATCGACGGCGTCCACCGCCTCCGCGAGGAGGGCGCGACGGGCGTCATCGGCCTCGTGCTCGGCCACGTGGCGAACGAGCGAGCCGATGTCCCCGAGCGTCGCCGCCAGGTCGTCCGGGGGAGGGTCCAGCGCGTCCTCGAAGTAGAGGGCGGCAAGGGCGAGGAGCTCGCGGGGCTCCGCGGCAACGCGGAGCGCATCGTGTCCCACCGCCCCGATGACCAGGGCATAGCCGTCATCGAGCGTCGGAGCGAACCCGACCCACGGACCGTCGGGTACGGTCCGCCCCACCGCGCATGCCGCCGCCTCCATCGGCCGCACGGCTCGTGCGCGCCGGGTCCTACTCCTTGACCTGGCTGGCGGGCAGCACCACGATCCGACGATTCGGCTCGACGCCGACGCTCTGGGTGCGGATCCGCGGATTCTCGAGCAGGGCCATGTGGACGACCCGGCGCTCGATCGCCGGCATCGCCTCGAGCTGGATGATCTTCCCGCTCTGGATCACGCGCTTGGCGGCGCGCTCGGCCACGTCGCGCAGCTGCTGCTCGCGGCGACCACGATAGTTCTCCACGTCGATCGCGATGCGGTGGTGCTGACCCTCCCGGCGTCCGACGATGAGATTGACGATGTGCTGCAGGCTCGCCAGCTTCTCGCCACGGCGGCCGATCAGAGCTCCGAGGTCGTCGCCCTGCACGTTGAGACGCGCCGCGTCGCCACCGCTGGCGATCTCGACGGTCCCCTTGAGATCCATCAGGCCGAGCATCTCGGTGAGGACGGTGCGAGCGGTCTCGAGCGTCGCGCGCTCTTCGTCACTCAGCTCGTCGACCGGCTTGCCGGAGACGAAGGGGGCGGGCTCGCGGCCACCGCGGTCGGCGCGCGGCTCACGCGGTCCGCGGTCGGGTCGCGGCTCGCGGACGGCGTGCTCGCGGTCGCGTCCGTTGCGGCCACGGCCGCCACGACCCCGGCTGCCCCGGCTCCGGCGTGCGGCGTCGGCGCGCTCGAGCTCCGCGACCTGCTCGTCGGCATCGGCGGCGGCTGCCTCGAGATCGACCGGCGCGGCCTCCTCGGCGGGTGCCTCTGCGTCGGCCGTGGCCTCGCGGTCGGCGTCATCGTCGGCGGTGGCGACCGGTGCCGCGGACTCGCTTCGCGAGCGGCCCCCGCGTGGCGCGCGCTCGGCGGGCGCGGGGGTTTCCTCGCGCACGGAATCGGCGGCGGCGACGGCGGACTTCGGTGCGGCCAGGATGCGCGCCTCCTCGGCGCCCACCCCCAGGACGCCACGGCTGCCCTGGGCCAGGATCTCGATGTCGAGGTCTCCGAGGTCGGATCCGAACTCCGCCATTGCGGCCCGGATCGCCTCTTCGACGTTCTTACCCGTGAACTCTCGGAATGTCATCGCTTTCGACCTCGTCGCTTGGCGCTGCCCTTTGCCTTGTTCGCGGGGCGTGGCTTCGAGCCACGATTCGCGTTCGGTGAGGGCGCGCGAGATGGTGCGGGTGTGGCGTCCTCGCTCGACGTGGCGTCCGGCTCGATGCGCTTCGGACGCGGCGCGCTGACCACCTCCGGCGTCGGCGCCCACGAGGGCTGCCAGCCGAAGAGCGGGAAGAGGTTGCCCCAACCCATGATGAGGAACTGCTGGACCACGAGGTACGCGGTGTACACGATCCAGTAGAGGATCAGGCCGCTCGGGAAGATGCCGCCCCAGATGATGGTGAGCAGGGGGAACGTATAGATCATCGTGCTCGTCATGCTGGAGGTCGGGTCGTCGCCGTTCGGCCGCGGGCTCGTCATCTTGACCTGCACGAACTGCAGGATCGCGGCGATGACGGCCAGGAGAGAGAGCGCGAACCCGCCGAACAGCGGGAGCGCGAAGACGGTGTCGATCTGGGCGAGGTCGAGCCCCAGCAGCCAGCCGACGGATGTGTTGACGTGGTCGTTGAGCTTGACCGGGTCGATGAGCTGGCAGTTCAGCGGCAGGAACTGCGGGAGCTGGCTGTACTCGGGCAGGTTGCAGGCCCCGTCGAAGGCGACGCGATAGTGATCCGCCGTCCCCGCCACCTTCTCGACGACGTTCGCAGACTGGAGCGCCTCGAAGGCGGCCCGGTTGTCGTCGTTGACCGTGAATCCTTGGATCACGCCCGACGCGCGGATCAGCGCCTGGTACAGGGCGAACAGGATCGGCAGCTGGAGGATCACCGGCAGGCAGCCGGCGGCGGGATTGACGCCGTGCTCCTTGTAGAGCGCCATGGTCTCCTCGGAGACCTTCTGGCGGTTGCCCTTGTGCTTGCGCTGCACCTCGCGGATGAGTGGCTGCATCCGCTGCATCTCCTTCTGCGAGCGGATCTGCCGCACGAAGAGGGGAGCCAGAATGGTGCGGATGATGATCGTGAAGACGATGATCGCCAGCGCGAAGTCGAAGAACGGGATCTGGAACAGCGCGACGAGCAGGTTGAAGAGCGGCAGGAAGAAGACGTCCCAGGGCGGCGTGAAGTGCTCGATCCCCAGGAATCCCGCGCCGATGATCGGGGTCAAATCGCTCTCTCTCGTCTAGCGGACCGGGTCATAGCCGCCCGGATGGAAGGGATTGCATCGGCCGATGCGCTTCGCGCCCATCCAGCTCCCGCGTAAGAGCCCGTGGCGCTCGATCGCCTGGTAGGTGTAGTGCGAGCAGGTGGGCGAATAGCGACAGCTCGGTGGCATCCAGAACGTCAGCTTCTGGTAGGCCCTGATGAGCCCGAGCCCGATAATCTTCATCCACCGATCTCCGATCGGGCCAGCAGCGCGTCGATCGCCTCTGCCAGCTCTGCATGGCTGGCGTCACCCGCGGCTGGCCGCGCGATCAGGAGGATGTCCCATCCGGGACCGATCCGTCCGATCCGCTCGCGGAGCAGGCTCCGCAGGCGACGTCGCACTCGATTTCGTTGAACCGCCCCTCCGAGCGTCCGGGGGGTCGACAGACCGATTCGCGTCTCGCCCCGATCCGTCCGCATCCAGCGCAGGACGAGGGTCGGGGTCGAACGCGCGGTGCCGTGACGCCCGATGGCATCGAAGTCCGCGCGGCGCCGAAGCATCGGCAGCACGGGCACGGCCTCGACCAGCCGATCCTGCGTCAGACGGTGAGTCGCTTGCGCCCCTTGGCCCGACGCCGAGCGAGCACGCGGCGTCCGCCCTTCGTAGCCATGCGGGCCATGAAGCCATGCTCGCGCTTGCGCGAGCGCTTCTTGGGCTGATACGTCCTCTTCATGGATGCGTGCCGTTCCTCGTTCAACGTTCGCGATCCGGGCCGTCAAACACACGAACGGCTGGCTTCTCGCCAGCCTTCGCACGACGACGGTTGGCCCGTCTCGCTCTGGTGCGCGATTCTACCGACGCGTGTCGAACGGGTCAAACAGGAGCCACGCCGGGACGGCGCGCTTGCTTGCTCGGCGGCCGCGGAAGGTCGAATGTGTCGTTCCATTGCCCCGCGGTTTGGGGCGCTGCTATAGTGGCCCGACCCCCGGCCCGGACCGCCCGAAATGACGTCCGATCTCGGCTCGGAGGCGGACTCATCAGCCCAGGCGGGACCCCCGCAGATCGGTTCGGAGCACGTCGTTTGATGGATGCGAAGCAGGTATGGCGCGCCGCCCTCGGCGAGCTTCAGGTCTCCCTCTCCCCGGCCAACTTCGAGACCTGGCTGAAGGACACCGAGCTCATCGAGATCGACGACAACCGCTATCGCATCTCGGCACCCAACGGCTTCGCCCGCGACTGGCTCGACAACCGCTACCGCCCGCTCATCAGCCAGACGCTGGCGCGCGTCGTCGGCGGATCCGTGCAGCTCGAGTTCGTCGTCGCGGATGCGTCGGGGCCCGTGCCGGAGCAGGTCGACGAGGAGACCCGCGTCCAGATGCCGCCGCTCAGCGCCGGCGGGAACGCGATCAACCTCAACACGCGGTACACGTTCAACAACTTCATCGTCGGGTCCGCCAACCGCCTGGCCCATGCCGCGGCGCTGTCCGTGGCCGAGCGCCCGGGGCACGCCTACAACCCGCTCTTCCTGTACGGCGGGGTGGGTCTCGGCAAGACCCACCTCATGCACGCCATCGGCAACGCGGTGGCCGCGAAGTTCCCCCGCAAGCGGATCCTCTACGCGACGAGCGAGAAGTTCACGAACGACTTCATCAACTCGATCCGCGAGCAGAAGATGGAGGACTTCCGCGGTCGGTATCGGCGCATCGACGTCCTCCTCATCGACGACATCCAGTTCATCGCCGAGCGGGAGCGAACACAGGAAGAGTTCTTCCACACCTTCAACGCCATCCACGAGGCCGGCAAGCAGGTCGTCCTGAGCTCCGATCGGCCGCCGAAGGCGATCACGACCCTCGAAGAGCGCCTCCGCAGCCGATTCGAGTGGGGGCTGATCGCGGACCTGACCCCACCGGACCTCGAGACGCGCATCGCGATCCTGCGAAGCAAGGCCGAGGACCAGCTCCACCTGATTCCGTCCGAGGTCATCGACTTCATCGCGCGCAAGGTCGTGAGCAACGTCCGGGAGCTGGAGGGCGCGCTGAACCGCGTCGTCGCCTACGCCAGCATGAGCGGCATGCCGGTGAACATCGAGCTCGCCAGCGCGGTCCTCAGCAACGTGATGTACAACCCGCGCAAGCGATCGATCACCCCGCAGCGCATCGTGCGCGCGGTGGCCGACTACTACGGGGTCAACCTCGACCAGCTGCGGTCCAGCAAGCGCGACCGCGCCATCGTCGTTCCGCGCCAGATCGCGATGTTCCTCATTCGCGAGGAGACCGACATCAGCCTTCTCCGGATCGGCGCGGAGCTCGGAGGCCGGGACCACTCGACGGTGCTGCATGCCTACGACAAGATCGCGCGCGAGCTCCAGGAGAATGACGAGATGCGGCGCGAAATCAGCGCCGTGCGGGAGATGATCTACTCCGAGTGAGCAGGTGCCGGATCGTGACCGAAACTGGCGCGAGCTGGCACCAGTGCGCCGCTTTTGGTGGATAAGTGGCCCGTTCTCGTGGATATCTCGAGGTCGATGTGGACAATCGGCACTCATTCCGAAACACCGGGGTAGGCTCCATCCACCGGCGACGACCAGCATCCCACCACGGCTGCCCCGTCCTGCCGGCCGATATCGACACCGACGCCCCGGGTTATCCGCACCGCCTCGCACGCTCGTTCGAGCACCGCAAAGCCCGGCTCTTCCACACCGTCCACACGCCTACGGGGGACGGCGACGGATAGGTATTCTTCTCTTGAACCGATAGAACGTGAACCAGCGATCCGTGGACAACCCGCATGGTCCATGGCACTGAACAGATGAGGTCAGCATGAACATCTCGGTGATGCAGGAGAACCTGGCGCGTGGTCTCGCCACGGTGAGTCGCGCCGTGAGCAGCCGCGCCACGCTGCCGGTGCTGGCCAACGTGCTGCTCAAGACCGAGAACTCCGGCCTCAATCTCACCGCCACCAACCTGGAGATCGGCATCAACTGCTGGGTGCCGGGCAAGGTCGCGGAGGAAGGCGAGATCACCGTCCCCGCCAAGCTCCTCACCGACCTGGTGGCGTCACTGCCGAACCAGAAGATCGACCTCGTGCTGTCGCCGAAGGACCGCACCCTGAAGCTCACGTGCGGCAACAACCGATCGAGCATCAAGGGCATCGAGGCCGACGAGTTCCCGGTCGTGGCCGCGATCGGCGAGACCCCCGCCACGAGCGTCGATGCGCGCGTCCTGCGCGAGGCGCTGGGCGAGGTCGTCTTCGCGGCGGCCTCGGATGAGAGCCGGCCGATCCTGACCGGCGTGCTCACCAGGCTTACGGGCGACAAGATGACGCTGGCGGCGGCCGACAACTACCGGATCGCGGTGCGCACCCTGACTCTCGCGAGCCCCGTCGACCCGGAGATCGTGATCGTGGTGCCCGGACGATCGTATGCCGAGCTCATGCGCATCCTGCCGGATGCCGAGATGCCGATCGAGATCACGGTGACGCCGAACAAGAGCCAGGTGCTGTTCCACGTCGAGGGCATCGATCTCGTGAGCCGGCTCATCGAGGGCCAGTTCCCGAACTACGAGCCGGTCATTCCCGCCTCTCACAGCTCGCGCGCGGTCATCGACCGAGAGGCGTTCCTGGCGGGTACCCGGCGCGCCAGCATCTTCGCCCGCGACAGTGCGAACATCGTGAAGATCGAGATCGGTGGTGACGACGCCGATGGCGCCGGCGTGGCGATCACCGCGCACGCCGCCGACGTCGGGGACAACGCCGACACCGTCGATGCGGCCATCGAGGGCTCGCCGACGGCCATCGCCTTCAACGCGCGTTATCTCATCGATGTGCTGAGCAACCTCGGCTCCGAGGAGGCTGCGCTCGAGCTCTCCGGGCCGCTCGCGCCGGGCGTCATCCGGGGCATCGGCAAGGACGACTACGTCCACGTGATCATGCCGGTCCGGACCGCGTCGTAGGCCGCCCCATGGCATTGCGCGCCGCGCCGCGCGTCGACACCGGCAAGCACCTGACCCGGCTGGCGCTCGAGAACTTCCGAAGCTACGCATCCGCCGAGCTGACGCCCGACCCGGGCCTGACCGTCGTCGCCGGCCCGAACGGGATCGGCAAGACGAACCTGCTCGAGGCGATCCACGCCACGATCGTCGGCCGCTCGCATCGGGCCGGGGTGGAGGCCGATCTCGTCCGTCACGGCACGCCGTTCGCCCGCGTGCGCCTGGATCTCGGTGGTGGCACCGGCGCCGGCGGGTCGTCGGTCGAGCTCGTCGTGCCGGGGCCGGAGCCGATGCCGGGGATCAGGAAGCGGCTGACGATCAACGGCGTGCCACGTCGCACGTCGGCGCTCACCGACGTCGCCCGCGTCGTCCTGTTCCGTCCCGAGGAGATGCTGCTCCTGGTCGGATCGCCGTCGGAGCGGCGCCGCTTCCTCGACGGAATCGTGGGGCAGCGCGACCGGCGCGCGGCGCGCGACCTCGTCGACGTGGCGCGGGTCGTGACGCAGCGCAACGCGCTCCTGCGCGCGATCCGGGCCGAGGAGGCGCCGCTCGACGCGCTGGCGTTCTGGGACGAGCAGCTCGCCCAGCTCGGCGCGCGGGTCATGGTCGCCCGGCTCGAGGTCCTGCGCGAGCTGAACGAGCGGATCGTGCCGCTCCATGACGCTGTCGCCACCGACACCGAGCGCGGCTCCGACGTGTCGCTCACCTACCTCGACGGACTGAAGGAGGCCTGGGCCGATCGCGCCGATCCCGGCGAGCGCATGCCCGGGGAGGGAGAGCTGGCAGCGGCGTACCGTCGCCGGATCGCCGATGTGCGGCAGAAGGAGGCGTGGAACGGTGTGAGCCTGGTCGGGCCGCAGCGGGACGACCTTCGTGCCGGGCTCGATGCTCGAGATGTCGCGAGCCACGCCAGCCGAGGCCAGCAGCGGACGATCATCCTCGCCATGAAGCTGGCGGAGACGGATCTGCTCGGCATCGATGGGCCGCGACCGGTCGTGCTGCTGGACGACGTCTTCAGCGAGCTCGACCCGGACCGGGCCGCCCGCCTCTCCGATCTCATCGCCGGGCGCGGACAGGTCATCGTCACCACCGCGGACCCCGGCACGCTCGAAGCGGCGCGCAGCCGCGAGGCCGCCATCTGGCGCATCGTCGACGGCAACCTGGAGCGAGAGGCATGAGCGGCCGCGAGGAGGCCGGCGCGGCCGTCCAGCGCGCTCTCACCGCATGTATGGGCCCCGGCGCCGCCGAGCAGCTCGCCCTGGCCCAGGTTCGCCTGGCGTGGACCGAGGTGGTCGGCGAGGCGCGGCTCGAGCGGGGCCCGCTCCATAGCCGGGTGCGACGGGTGACGGGCGGCACGGCGCACGTCGAGGCATCGGACCCGATGCTGGCGCAGGAGCTGACGCTCCGGTCCGAGGCGTTGACCTGGGCGGTCAACGAGCGCATGCGCGGTCGCCCGGGGGCGACCATCGTGCTGCTCGGACTGGCCGTATCGGTGCATCGAGCGGAGGCCGAGCGCTCCCTATAATCGGCGGCGAGCCACATCACCCGAGCATCCCGGCGCCATGAGCAACCGCTTCGCAACCAGGATCGGACTGCCCTCCGCGGACGAGCGCCCGGCGGATGCGTTCGACATCGTCACGTTCCACGAACCCGCGGTGGGTGCCCTGGCGCGGACGAAGGGAAGCCTCTTCCTCCTGGCGCAGCTAACCGGCGGCGGCGGATCGCTGGCGAAGGCCGCGCGCGAGGCGCTCGACGGCATTCAGCGCGACTACTACTACGACCTCTCCGCCGGGGTGACGATCTCGCTGTCCCGCGCCCTGTCCGCCGCCAATCGTCGCCTCTACCACGCACGGAAGCGGCTCGGCATTCCGCGGCGCAGCGGGGTCAGCGTCGTGGCGGTCGTCATCCGCGGCCACGAGGCGCATGCCGCCAAGCTCGGCCCGGCCAGCGCGGTCGTGGTGCGCGAGGGGAGGATGTACGAGGTGCCGCCACCGGCCCCGGCGGCCGAGGAGGATCCGCGCGTCCGGCATCGGCGCATCGCGGCCGGCCTCGGCGAGGCGCTCGAGGTGCAGCCGTACACCTGGCAGGGGGCGCTGGCCGCGGGCGACCGCGTGGCGCTCCTCAGCCGTCATTTCGCGCACGTGGTGGGGGTCGACGAGCTGAAGGGCGCGATCGGCTCGATGCGGCCGGCCCAGGCGGTCGAGCACCTCCAGCAGGTGTTCAGCATCCGCGGAGGGGCCGGCTCGGATGGCCTGGTCGTGGTCGAGGTCACCGAGCTTCCTTCCACGGAGACGACGCATCACCTCGAGCCGGTGAAGCCGGCGGAGCCGTTCGCCGGTCTGCCCGACCAGAGCCCGGTCCCGCTGGCCGACGCGATCGGACGGGGGCTGCACCGCGCCGGCGACGCGGCCGAGAGCACGAAGTCGGCGCTCGGGCACGGCGTCCTGACGCTGTTCAGCTGGATCCTCGCCTTCGTTCCGCGCCGGCGGGCCGAGTACCCGCGCACGATCCCGCGGACGGCGGAGCGCGAGCAGGGTCGCCGCCGACGTCTCGGGCTGGTCGGCATGGTGGGCGTTGCCGGGATCCTGGCCGTCGGCTCGACCGTGGCCGCCGTGCCGGCCGTGAGACCGACCGACGCGATCCCGCGCGCGACCGTGGCCCGCGAGTCCATCGCCGAGGCCGTGAGGCTGCTCGACGCGGTCGAGGAGCGCATCGAGGGAGCCGATCTCGTCGACCGCGATCCCGAACGCGCTGTCGAGCTGCTGGCGGACGCCCACGCGGCGATCGGGCGAGCCGCGGACGCTGGGGTCGCCGAGGGCGAGCTCGCCGTGCTCGGCGGACGCATCGATCGGCGACTCGATGCCCTGTACGGGGTGACCCGGGTCGGCACCGCCCCATCCCTCATCGATCTCGCGGGGACGTTCGAGGACGTCGACCCGACCGACATGGTCGCGGCCAGCGACGGGTCGCTCTGGATCCTGGACGCCGGCCGCGGACGCGTGATCCGTGCCGACCCGGCCGACGGCAGCGCGGCGGTCATCCTCCGCGCCGGGCAGGCACTGGAGTCAGGCGAGATCCCCGGCGACCCGTGGCTCATCGCCACCGCGGCGACCGATGTCGTCGTGGTCGACCGGCAGCGCACCGCCTGGCGGATCGACCTCGTGGAGCGGATCCCGCGTCCGATGCCGCTGGCGGGCATCGAGGACGTGGGCTCCTCCACAGTGCTCCTCGGAGCGCTTCAGCATCGTCCCCCGCTCGAGATCTTCAACCTCTACCTCGTCGATGGCGAGAGCGGCGAGATCCTGCGCTGGTCGCCGCCCGCCGTGATCCCGGTGACCTATCCGGAGCCCGCGGGCCCGTTCCTGACCGATGTGCCGGACCTCGACCCCCGGCAGGCGCGCGACCTGCGGGTCGACGTCAACGCCTGGTTGCTCCATCGCGACACCGTCACGCGCATCGACTTCGGCTCGCCGCGCGACCAGGCGGACTACTCGCTCGACCCGCCACCCGATGCCGAGGTCCGGCCGGAGCTCGACTACCGGCTTCTGGACGGCGCCACGGTCGGCGACCGCGACTTCCTCTACGTCCTCGACGCGGCGAACGACCGGCTCATCGCGTTCCAGCGCGCGGACGGGGCGTTCGTCCGCCAGTGGATGGCGGCAACGGACGGGGAGACGGCGGACATGCTCGCCGACGTCCGCGGCCTCTCGGTGACCTCGGTGGCCGACGGGCCGCCCGTCGCCTTCCTCCTCACCGCGGAGGGTGTCGTCCGGCTCGTGCTCGAGTGACCGGCGCTAGAATCGACCCATGGCGGATCAGCCATTCGGCCGGGTGCGGCTCATCGAAATGGTCGTCGAGAGCGTGCGGGTGCACATGCTCTCGAGCCAGCACGTGGTGATCCTCAAGCAGTCCGAGCGCGATCGCTATCTGCCGATCTGGATCGGCCCGTCCGAGGCGAACGCGATCGCCATGCGCCTCCAGGGGCTGTCTGCCGAACGGCCGCTCACCCACGACCTCATGGTCAGCGTGCTCGGCTCACTCGGCGCCAGCATCAGCCGAGTCGTCGTCACGCACGTCACCGACGGGACGTTCCACGCTCGCCTGTACCTCGAGAATCCGAGTGGAGACGAGAGCGAGGTCGACTCCCGCACCTCCGACGCGATCGCCGTGGCCGTGCGCACCGGGTCGCCGATCTACGTCGACGAGCGCGTGCTCGACGAGGCCGGCGTGGAGCCGGATCCGAGCGACGAGGACGGCGAGGACGAGGAGCGCCTGGCGGTCTTCCGGGACTTCGTCAACTCGCTCGACGTCGACATCGAGTCCGGCGAGAAGGGCCCGCCGAACGAGGAGAGCTGAGCGCCTTCCTCAGCGCCGCGGCGTGCCCAGCACCTCGCGCCGGTTCGTGATCATCGCCAGCCTGAGCTTGCCGATGTCGCGGAACGTGCGGAGGATCTTGCGGAAGCTGGCCCCGGTGTTCGTGCCCGCCGCTCGGGGGTAGTGGTTCACGCCCACCTGCGCGAGGCGCTCGCCGCGGGCCTTGAGCTTGATGAGCAGCTCGGCGGACAGGAACGGCGAATCGGTCGTCAGTGGCAGTCCGTCGAACACCTCGCGCCGGAAGACCTTCATGGCGCAGTCGATGTCCCGGACCCGGAGTCCGAACAGCACCGATACGATGGCGTTGTAGCTCTTGGCGATGAAGATCCGGTGCGGGGGATCGCGTCGCTTGATGCGGTACCCGATCACGCCGTCGACGGGGGACTTGCCGGCATCGTCGAGGCGGTCCAGGAGGCGCGAGAACTCGCGCAGGTCGAACTGGAGATCGCCGTCGCTGAAGCCGATGAGCTCGCCGCGCGCATTCTCGAACCCGGCACGCAGCGCACCGCCGTAACCGCGATTGGCCTGGTGGTGGACACGAACGCGCGGGTCGGCGGCGGCCAGCGCATCGGCGAGCTCGGGCGTGCGGTCGGTCGACCCGTCGTCGACGACGAGCACCTCGATCGAGCCGTCGACGAGCGAGCCGATCTCATCCAGTGCGCGACGAACGGTCTCCTCGACGTTCTCCTCCTCGTTGTAGGCGGGGAAGAAGAACGTCAGGCGCGGTCGGTTGGAATCGGTCATGTGGCCGGCCCCTCGACGAGCAGCAGGCGGGTGAACCCGGGAAGGGTCGGAACGGTGGTCAGCTCCCAGCGCTGGGTGACGTTGCGGCGTTCCCAGTCGGGGAGGATCACGTACACGGGCCGTTCCCCGAAGTGGGTGCGAATCGCATTGTTCATCGTACGGTACCCGTCGTCGAGGATGTTGCGCTCGTCGATGATCGTGAGGTCGGGCCGCTCGCCGAGAACCCAGCGGTGGTGCCACAGTGGCGTGCTGTAGCTCCACCAGCTGACGACCACGGCGTTCGGGGGGAGCAGCTCGTGCACCGATGCCACCCAGGCATCGGCGTCACGATTGCCGCTCTGGTCATGGGCCTCGTAGCCGGTCACCAGCGACGCGGCCGGCAGGAGCGCGCCCAGCCCGAGGACGGCCGCCCCGGCCAGCGCGGCCAGCCGCCGCCGGGACCCGATCGAGACCGCCATGCGCCGGGATACCTCCGCCACGGCACCTGCGGCCGAGGCGCCGATGGCCGCGAGCGCGATGCCGATGAGCGGCGCGACGACCGCGATCGTCGGCATGTAGTAGCGGTCGATGTCGCCATCACGAAAGTTCATCGAGTACACGATGTTTCCGAGCACGAACAGCGAGAGGACGGCGAACGTGCCCAGGGATCGAGCGGCAAGGATCGCGGCGCCGACCGCGGCGAGCAGCCACCCCGGGGCCACGAGCTGCGCCGACAGGACCCGTTCGGCGTCGGCCCACTTCGCCCCAAGGTCCGCCAGCGGCTCGCGGAAGTCCTTGAACAGGCCGCTGAACTGCTCGGCCAGGACGACGTACCGGAAACGCTCCCACGTGTCGGGCCGGCCGTAGAAGAGCGGCGGCTCCGGGTCGACGTTCGCGCGCACGAACAGGTACGCGAACGAGCCAACCCCGAGCGCGAGGACGAAGGCGCAGAGCACGATGAGCCGCCACCGACGCAGGAAGCGACGGTCCACGACAAAGACCCAGGCCGCGATCCCGAACGCGAACAGGCCGATGATGGGGTGGACGCCCAGCCCGAGGCCGAACGTGGCGGCCGCGGCCACGAGCCAGCGCCCGGCGCGTGGCGAGCCGCTCCGCTCCGCCCGGCCCCAGGTCAGGACGAGCCAGACGAGGATCGTGACCGAGAGGATGCTGATCGCATGGACGTCGGCGCGGGCGGCGTTCTCCCACGGTTCGGACGCGAACGCGAAGGCGGCGCCGGCGACGCCGGCCGCCGTGGCCCGCAGCGCGCGGTCCCGCTCGCGGACGAGGAGGCCGGTGCTGAGCGCCACGAACCCCGAGGCGAGGGCGACCGACACGCTCGACAGCAGGTTCATCCGCCACGCGACCTCCCCGATGGGCAGCTGGCTCCACGCCCATCCGAACATGGCGTACACGGGGAACCCGGTGGGGTGGAAGATCGAGAGCGTGGGCGGGACGGTCTGGGCCTCGCCGGTGTCCCAGAATCCGGTGGACGGGAGCATCGTGCGCAGGTAGATGCCGAAGGCGAGCACCACGACGAGCGCCGCGGCGAACGCGACGAGGTTGTCCGTGTACGGAATCCATTGACGTCCGACCGGACCGGGACCGGATGCAACCGCGGCCGCGCGGGGGCCGTCGGGGGCTCGATGTATACTCACCGCCACCTTGGCGCGCATGACGACACGGCGTCCCATCCGGGAGCGCCGCACCTGATGACCCAAAGCCCCGTCGGGCGACGGGGCGTGGGGATGCTCGACTCGATTCGCCGGCTCGACGCCCGCACGGTCCTCACGACGATCCTCGTCCTCGGCCTCGCGCTGCGCGTCTTCATCGCCGGTGTCTACCTGCCGCTGAGCGGCTTCTCGATCGACATCGGCGACTTCTCCGCCTGGGGTCAGCGGCTAGCAAGCGTCGGGCCAGGCGCATTCTACGAGGCCGGGTACTTCAGCGACTACCCGCCCGGCTACCTTTACGTCCTCTGGGCGCTCGGCGGCATCGGCGGCGTGCTCGGATCGTTCGTCGGGCAGGACGCGACCGGCGGTCTCGTGAAGATCCCGGCCATCCTCGCCGACATCGGGGTGGCGTGGCTGCTGTTCACGATCTCGAGCCGATGGAGCGGGCAGCTCGTCGATCGCGCCCGATTCAAGGTCAGCGGCGACGTCCTCGGCCTGGCGGCTGCGACCGTGTACCTCTTCAACCCCGGCGTGATCTTCGACTCGGCGGTGTGGGGCCAGATCGACGCGGTCGGCACGCTCGTCCTGCTCGGGACGGTCTACGCGCTGGCCCGAGGCTGGACGGAGGCGGCTGCGTTCGGCGCCGTGCTCGCCATGCTCGTGAAGTTCCAGTTCGCGTTCCTCATCCCGATCGTCGCGATCATTGGCCTTCGTCGTCACCTGCTCGGTCGATCGTCCGACCCCGCGCACCACGGCCGGCGCGATCTCCTGCGTGTCGCGACGTCGCTGGCCGTCGGGGTCGGGACGCTCACCGTGCTCATGTTGCCGTTCGGCATGACGCTCTATGCCCCGCTGGCCGGTGGAGATCCACGTGGGTTCCTCGGCATCCTGCCCGAAGCCGATCCGACGACCAGCCTCATCGGGAAGTTCATCGAGGCGGCCGGCACCTACACCGGCTACTCGATCAACGCGTTCAACCTGTGGCGCAACCCGTGGACCGGGCTGGGCGACACGCTCACGTGGGGCGATGACACCGGCACGGCCGTTGTGCTCGGTGGGATGAGCCTGACGTGGCAATCCATCGGGACCCTGCTCTTCGTCGTCGTCGCGGTTCTCGCCCTCGTCCAGGTCGCGCGCCGCGACGACCTGCGCGGCGTCCTCGTCGCCTCGCTCCTGCTGGCCATCGCGTTCTTCGTCCTCCCCACGCGGGTCCACGAGCGCTATCTGTTCCCGGCGCTCGCGCTGGCCGCCCCGCTGCTCTTCGCCGGTCGTTCGTGGCCGTGGATCTACGGCGGCCTGAGCCTCTCGTTCTTCGCGAACGTCTACTGGGTCTACACCGAGGACTGGTCGTTTGCCGGTGGGGTGATCAATCCCGGGGCAGATGGCCTGCCGATGCCGCAGAGCGAGCTGTTGACGCACACGCTCCTGACGGATCACGGGATCTGGGGCCTCGCCCTGCTGAGCGTCCTCCTCCTGCTCGTGGTCGGCTGGCACTCGCTGGCCCTTGCGTTCCGCGCCCGGATCGCACCGGCATCCGCGTCGGAAGATCCGGCTGGCCTGCCCCCCCGTCGGCACCCCGATGCGGAGGACTGGGCGCCCGGTCCCGGTGTTCCCGCCGAGCGGGCGACCCCCGGCGGCGCGCGGTTCGGATGGCTGGCGCCGGATGCGGCCGATCCCTACCTCCACGAACCGCGGCGACGCCTCGACCGCCGGGACGCCGCGATCCTGCTCGCCCTCGTCGTCTTCGCGCTCGTGTTCCGCCTGTGGCGGCTCGACGTGCCTCGCGGCGATCACTTCGACGAGGTCTACCACGCCCGATCCGCCACCGAGTGGATCAGCAACTGGCAGAACGACTGGGACCGCGACGTCTACGAGTGGACGCACCCGATGCTCGCGAAGTACCTCATCGCGGCGGGCATCGCGGTCGCCGATCCGAACCGGATCGTCGGCAGCACCGAGCTCGAGGCTCCGTCGCCGGCGCTCGCGGTGGCCACCGCCCGCGCGTCCCAGGGCTGGGATCGTTCCGTGGCATTCACCACTCCGTCGGCGGGGTCGACGATCGTGGCGAGCGACGCCGAAACCGGCGAGGAGCTCGCCCGCTGGGACGCTGACGGCCCCGTCGCCGCGTTGGCCTACGATTCGGCGGCGCCCCGGCTCCTGGTCGGTCGGGCGGACACGGGGGCGGTGGAGACCTACGAGCTGGCCGGCCTGCTCGCCTCCCCTGACGGGCGCGCGCCGCCCCAGGGTCCGCCCATCGAGACCGACCTGAGCGCCGTCATCCAGATCGAGCTGCCGCGCGATGCGGACGTCACGCTGCTCCGAGGGCCCGACGGTCTCGCGGTCCTCGATCGCGCGACCGATGCGATCCAGGCGAGCGGCGAGGGATCCTACGGAGGCATGGCGTGGATCCGTGCCGACGGCGAAGAGCCGAGCTTCGTGGCCGTCACGGACCCGGCACGCAACGCCGTCGTCTTCCTCGACAGCTCGACGCTCCAGCCGGTGCGTGGCGCGAACGACGAGGAGCTCGGGGTCATCACGATCGATCCACCCCTCGTCGGTCCCCTGCTGGCACGCGGCGGGGGTGACGACCAGGAGCTGCTCGCCCTGACCGGGCCGGTCCCCGCCAACGACGAGCATCGCGCCGTCCCCGGCGGGCTGGCCGCCATCGACGCCGACGCCCAGAACCTGTCGGACATCGTCCCGCTGCCCGGCGCGCCGGCCCTCATCGGCGACCAGCACGTGGCCAAGCTCGTCTACGTCGCCGGTGTGAACGAGGCCGGGGCGCCGGTGGTGTGGCCGATCGAGCCGCACCTCGACGACCGCGGCGACACGAGCTCGGGACTCGCGGCCTTCGACGAGACGGCGCTTCCGTCACCGGCGCTGGCGATGGCCTTCGACATCAGCGCCGACTCCCAGGCCGACGACCACGGCCGGCTCCTCCTCACCACCGGCGACGGCGCCGTCGTCCGGGTCGACGCGGGCAGCAACGCGTTCGCATGGCGGCTTGCCGGCGTGGTGTTCGGCGCGATCCTCGTGGGCCTCGTCTACCTCCTGGCCGCCACGATGTTCGGACGCCGGCGCATCGCGGTTCTCGCCGCGGGCTTCGTCGCCATCGACGGTATGAGCTACGTGATGAGCCGCATCGCCATGAACGACATCTTCGTGGCGGTGTTCATCATCGCCGCGTACCTCGCCTTCTGGCAGATCTGGTCCGGCCGTTGGGCGCGCAGCGCGTGGTGGGTCCTGCCGCTCGTCGGCGTGCTCATCGGCCTGGCGGCCGCCACGAAGTGGGTCGGCTTCTACGCCCTGGCGGGCATCTGGATCCTGGTCCTGGCGCGCTCGCATCTCGGACGGCTCATCCTCGTCGGCCTCGTCGCCCTCGCCACCGTGGTGGCAGGTGTCGGCGCTCCGTGGCCGTTCCTGGTGACGATGCTGCTCGCCTTCGCGATCGCGCTGGCGATCGTCCACGCCCGACCGGTTCGCCTGGACCTCGACAGCGCGCGGCTCGCCCTGCCGGCGACCGGCGTCGTGCTCGGCGGCGTCGGCCTGGCGTTTGCCATGGCCTACGGCCAGGTCACCGACGCCGGATCGGCCGACGGGGCCGTCGAGATCCTGTTCGCGATCCTGGCGCGGGGCGCCCAGGTCGGATGGCCGGTGTGGCTCATGCTCGGCATCGGCGGGGTGCTCCTCGTCTGGCGGGCGCTCCTTTCGCTCCGCGATGGCCGGTCGGATGCGCGCTGGGCCCAACCGGCGGAGATGGGTGGGTTCGCGTGGTCATGGATCGGCGCATGCCTGCTCGTCATTCCGCTGACGGTCTACGGGCTGAGCTACGTGCCGTACCTGGAGCTCGGCCACGCGTTCGCCGGACCGGACGCGGGACCCGGCTACGGATGGTCGGTCGAGGAGCTGCATTCGCAGATGTTCGGCTACCACTTCGGCCTCACGGCCGGGCACGCGAGCTCGTCACCATGGTGGAGCTGGCCGCTCGGCCTGAAGCCGACCTGGTTCTTCAGCGGCAGCTACGACCTCGACCAGGTCGCCGTGATCTACAACGGCGGCAACCCGATCCTGTTCTGGGCCGGCATCCCGGCCATCGCCGTCTGCGGGTTCCTGGCGTGGAAGCGCCGATCCGCCGCTCTCGTGCTCATCGTCGCGGCCTTTGCGTTCCAGATCGCGCCTTGGACACGGATCGAGCGCGCGACGTTCGCCTACCACTACCTGACGGCCGTGATCTTCGCGATGATCGCGATCGCCTACGTCGTGGACGAGCTCCTGCGCCGCCCGAACTGGCGCGAGCTGGCGATCGGCTACCTGGCACTCGTCGTCGTGGTCGGATTGCTCGTGTTCCCGCTCGGTGCGGCGCTGCCGATGCCGGACTGGTACGTCAACGCGGCGCGGGCGCTCCCGCCGTGGAACTACGGGTTCCAGTTCCCCGATCCGCCGCAGGGAGATCGCGCCGACCTCGTCAGCGCGTCCGGGCTCAAGCTGGTGGCCGGCTTCGTCGTGGCCCTGCTGGCCATGGCGTGGTCGGTCCGCGGCCGGTGGTGGTGGCCGTCCTGGACGTCTCGCATCTCCGCACGGCGTCCGATGAGCGAGGTTCCCGACGCGGACTGAGTGCTGGCCGGGGCCGGCCGGCATCCGGCTCTAGCGTACGCGAGAACGTAGCGCGCCGATGATGATCACGACCCCGATCACCATGATGGCGAGCGGCCATACGAGTCCCCAGTTGAAGCTCGGCAGGTACTCGCGCAGGAGGAACCAGGTGCCGACGAGGATGAGCCCGGTGCCGACCGCGATGCCAGCCCGTCCGTCGCCGCGCGCCGCCGAGGGAGCGACCGGCTGCGCCGCGTCAGCCTCCGTCTCGGAGTCCGACCCGCCTTCGGTTGTCTGCGGCGTCTCCGGCACGACCACCCAGGCGACCACGTAGGCGACGAGCGCGGCTCCACCGGTGAGGGGCACGATCAGTGCCCAGGCGATCCGCACGAGCGCCGGGTCGGTGTTGAGGTAGTCCGCGAGACCGGCCGCGACCCCACCCAGGATCGTGTCGCTCCGCGACCGGTGGAGCCGGCGGTTCATCGGCATCCTCCGTCTGGATCGAGGGTGAAGCTCGCCGCGTTCCCCTCCACGCGCAGGCCGACGTCCGGAGCTCCGGCGCCACGACGCCAGGAGTCGCCGCTTCGTGCCAGGCCGGAGCCTTCGAGGTTGTGGCTGAAGGTGGAGTTGTCGTCCGTCAGCGCGATCCTGACGACCGCGTCCTCCGGGACGCACAGCTCCATCGAGCCCGCATTGAGCTCCACGCGACCGTCGACCCGGCCCCCGGGGCCTGCGGCGATGGTGATCGAGCCGGCGTTGGCGTCGATCGAGAGCTCCTCGACGGTCGCGTCCCCGAGGAGCAACCGGAGGTCGCCCGCGTTCGCGTCGATGCTCAGCTGTCCGAATGTCGCGCCGGCGAGGTCGAGCCGCGACGATGCGGCGTTCGCGTCCACCATCAGGTCGAGCGTGGGATCGGTGGGGAGGACGAGCATCCACTCCTGGCGTCCGTCGGCGAACCCGAACCCGAACCCGAACCCGCCCCCACCGTCCGCCTCTACGCGGAGTCCCCCGTCGGAGGAGGTCACGCGAGGCTCGGAACCCGGCGCGTGACGGGCATCCAGCTGCCATTCGGCACCGCCGGCGGTCGAGACCTCCAGGTCGCCGCAGGTGAAGTCGAGCTCGACGTCGCCGCGGTCCGCGAAACGGCCATCGGCCGTGACCAGCTCGCTCGGCTCGCCGCCGCACCCGAGATCCACTGCCCCTGGCCACCCGGCGGCCAGCGTGCCGGCCAGGCCACCGACCACCACTCCAGCCAGCACCGTCGATGCGAGCGCGAACGGGGTCCGTGCCAGGAGAACCGAGACGCCGATGACGATCAGCACGGCCGGCCATGCCCGCCAGATGGCCCTGGCTGGCTGTTCGCCCACGGCACCGGCCTGGACGGCGAGGGCGACTGCGCCCGCAGTGATGAGGGCCACGCCCCAGAAGACGAGGCCGCGGTTGACCTGCAATGGGTTCCTCCATGGTCACGGTAGCCGCACGGCTCACGGTTGGCGAGGGCCGAACGGCACCTCGCACGAGACAAACGACGTAGTTTCCTTGACACCCGCCGATCGCCGGTCGTAGACTCCGCCGGCACCCGGACCGCAGCCGACGCTGCCCGTGTGCCCCGGCGAGCCACCCCCAGCACAGAGAGGAGCGACTGACGGCAATGCACTTCTGCATGACAGCCATCAACGCGCCGCGACTCGCGCCTATCGGCAGCGGAGTCGACGGGAGATCTGTGCCCTCGTTCGAGGTGACGCCACGGCGGTAGAACCGCCCGACGCCAACACCACGAGCCGTGGGCCGGATCAGGTCCACGGTTTTTTGATGCCCTATGGGGCACGCACGGAGCCGCGGACCGAGAGCATCGGGCCGCGGCTCTCTTCATCTGCGGGCCCAACGACGAGAGAACCAGACAGGACACGACGATGATCGAGGTCATGAACGAACCGAAGACGAGGACGCCGATGCCGGCACCGACCCGCGAACCGGTTCGGCGCGTCGGTCCGCCGCCGCCCGGCGAGCAGCCGGCCATGCTCATCGAGCACGCCACGAAGCGGTTCGTGGTGGGCCGGAAGAAGCGACCGGTCGTCGCCGTCAACGACGTGTCGATGTCGATCCGTCGGGGCGAGATCTACGGCGTGCTGGGCGCGAACGGATCGGGCAAGAGCACGCTCATTCGCCTCATCAGCACGCTGCTGACGATCGACAGCGGGCGGATCGAGGTCCTCGGGCACGACGTCGAGCGACACGAGATGGCGGTCAAGCAGCTCATCAACCGGGTGAGCGTCGACGCCGCCTTCTTCAAGAAGCTCAGTCCGCACGAGAACCTCGCCTACGCGGCGCGGCTCTACGGTCTCGACGCGGGGCCGGCCCGGACCGAGGCGATCCGGATCCTGGCGCGGCTCGGCATCGCCGAGAAGCGTCTGAACCGGCCGCTCGAGCAGATGAGCCGGGGGATGCAGCAGAAGGTCGCGATCGCGCGGGCGCTGCTGACGAGCCCGACGGTGCTGCTCCTCGACGAGCCGACGACGGGCCTCGACCCGAGGTCGAAGCTCGACGTGCAGGCCTTCATCGAGGAGGTGCGCGACACGCACGACGCGACGATCGTGCTGACGACGCATGACCTCGCCGAGGCGGAGCGGCTGTGTGACCGGATCGCGCTCATCAACGACGGCCGGCTGGTCGCCGAGGGGACGCCGGACGAGCTCAAGGCGCTGGTCGCCAGCCAGCACGGCGGCGAGCCGACCATGGACAGCGTGTTCATGACGTTCACCGGCCGGAGCCTGGACGACGACCACGACGACGACGAGAACCACGACGAGTAGCAGGAACGAAAGGAGGTGACTTCCGTGCAGAGCAACCTGGACCTGCGTTTCGCGCTCGACTACGTCGAGGACCGCCAGGCGCGATTGCGCCGCACGAGCCTCCTCGTGATCGAGCCCACGCAGCGACGCCGCCCCGTGCGGCGCTGGATCGGGCGCCAGCTCGTTCGCTACGGCGAGCGACTGGCGGCCGAGTCGGCCATGCGACCGGCCCGAGCCCGCTGAGGGCCGGGCCGGTCCATCAGCCTGAACCTGACGAACGACCTTCGAGAAAGAGAACGAACGATGTCGATGGCAACGCGCGAGCTGCGGGCGAGCTTCGCCTTCGTGGAGCGCAACTTCAACCTGACGAAGCGCTACTGGGGCTGGGAGGTGGCGTGGCTGGTCTACTCCCTGGCGGCCGCCCTGGCGGTGGCCTTCATCGGCGTTGCCCAGGGCGACACCCGGCTGCTCCAGGTGCTCGTGATCGGCACGATCTTCTGGAACTTCCTGTCCATCGTCTTCGGCTTCATCGGCGAGACGGTGACGTGGGAGCGCTGGGAGGGCACGCTCGAATACACGTTCATGGCGCCGGTGCGGCGCTACACCCAGCTCGTCGGATCGACGCTGTTCGCCGTGAGCTACGCCGTCATCCAGATGATCGTGATCCTGGTGGTCATGATGCTGTTCTTCGGCCTGGAGTTCACCGGCGGCAACTTCCTGACGGCGGCGACGTTCCTGGTGCTCGGTTCGATCAGCTTCGTGGGCGTCGGCATGATGGCCGCCATCCTGCCGCTGCTGTACGTGGAGCGCGGTGACCAGATGGTGTTCGTCATCCAGTCGGTGATCCTGCTCTTCAGTGGCGTCTACTACTCGACCGACGTCCTGCCGGACTGGATGCAGTTCGTCAGCCAGTTCTCGCCGGGCACCTACGTGCTCGATGGGATCCGGGAGGGGCTGATCAACGGCACGCCGGTCACCGAGCTGCTCCACGACGTGTGGCCGCTGCTCATCATGGGTGCCGTCCTAATCCCGCTCGGCGTGAAGGTGTTCGGGATCGCGGAGCGCTACGCGAAGCGCACCGGAAAGCTGAAGCGAGTCGGGTGATGAACCTGACGCGCACGGGAGATGAGATGAAGACCGATGCGGCCCCCGCGCGGGCCGAGATTCCGGGCCTCGTCCTGCGGCCGTACGCGGGCGAGGCCGATCACCCGGAGATCGTCCGGATCCAGAACGCCGACCTGGCCGCCGATGGCGTCTCGGGACGGATCAGCCTGTCCGAGGTCGATGCCTGGCTGCGTCATCCCTCCGATCAGTTCGACCCGCAACGTGATCTCCGCGTCGCGGAGCTCGAGGGCAGGCCGGTGGGCGTCGCCTGGACGGACTGGGTGGACACGACCGATGGCCTGCGCGAGTACCGGAGCCGCGGCTACGTCGAGCCCGCCGCGCGACGACGCGGCGTCGGAGGCGCGCTGCTCGCCGACGGGGTGCGCCGGATCTCGGACACTGCCGCGTCGCACGACACGCCGCGACCGAAGATCCTGGGCACGTTCACGAACGAGCACTCGATCGCGGGTCCGATCCTGGCCGAGCGCCACGGCATGGCCCCGGCGCGGTGGTTCTTCGACATGGAGCGACGCATCGACGCCGGCCTGTCCGACGTGCCGCCGCTTGGGCCCGGGCTCGAAATCCGCAGCGTGGGACGCGACGACGGCCGTGCAATCTGGAAGGCGGATCACGACGCGTTCCGCGACCACTGGGGCGGCTTCGAGGACTCGGAGGCCAGTTACCGACGCTGGATCGAGTCGCCGGAGTTCGACCCGGAGCTGTTCGTCGTCGCCTATGACGGAGACGAGATCGCCGGGGCGGTCCTGAACGCCATCTACCCCGAGGAGAACGAGGAGCTGGGCATCAAGCGCGGCTGGCTCGACAGCGTCTTCATGCGCCGCGCGTGGCGACGCCGTGGCCTGGCGCGGGCGCTGATCGTGCGCTCGTTCCACCTGCTCCGCGAGCGCGGGATGGAGATCGCGGCGCTCGGCGTCGACGTCGACAACCCGTCCGGCGCGCTGGGCCTCTACGAGTCGGTCGGCTTCGCCGTCACCGAGAGGATGACCGCGTGGCGGCGACCGCTCGACGCCGCGCAGGCGGGCCCGGAGGGCGACCGGTGAGTCCGGCAGGCGCGTCAACGCCGCCCCCGGGGCTGCATCTCCGGTCCTATCGGCCCGGCGAGGATCTCGCGCCGCTGGTCGAGATCATGAACGCCGAGAACGAGGCCGACCGCGTCCCCGAGCGCGAGACGACCGAGTCCCTTGCCGCGGCGTTCGGCCACCCGTCCGACAGCTTCGACCCGGCACGCGACGTCATCGTCGCGGAGCTCGAGGGGCGTGCCGTCGGGGTGGCCGGCCACGACTGGGTGGACGCGCGGAGTGAGCCCGAGCGCTCGTTCCGTCTGTGGGGTGCCGTCCATCCCGACGTGCGGCGGCGCGGGATCGGAACTGCGCTGCTGACCGAACAGGAGCGGCGTGCCCGGCACCAGGCGGCTGCGATGGACGATGGCCGGCGACCGATCCTCGCCCCCTTTGCCGGTCACGACCGTCCCGGAGCCGCGCTGCTCGAGCGCCATGGCTACACGGTGGCTCGCTGGTTCCTCGAGATGGTGCGCCCACACCTCGACGACATCGAGGACGTGCAGCTTCCGGCGGGGTTCGAGCTGCGCGGCGTGACCCGCGAGCACTACCCGATCCTGTGGCGTGCGAATCGCGAGGCGTTCCGCGACCACTGGGGAGGGTCGGACGAGTCCGAGGCGGCGATGACCCGGTTCTTCGATCGGCCCGACGCCGATCCGGCCCTGTGGCTCATCGCGTGGGAAGGCGACGAGATCGCGGCCGGGGTCCTGAATACGATCCACCCGCACGAGAACGCGGCGCTGGGGGTCCAGCGCGGGTGGCTCGACAGCGTCTTCACGCGCCGCGCGTGGCGTCGACGCGGACTGGCACGGGCGCTCATCTCGCAGTCGCTCCTGCTCCTTCGAGAGCGGGGCATGACGAGCGCGGCCCTGGGTGTCGACGCGGACAACCCGACCGGCGCGCTCGGGCTCTACGAGGACGCCGGATTCGAGGTCGACGACCGGTTCATGGCCTTCCGCAAGCCCATGGACGCGGACGCTGCATGACTGCGGTCAGCCTGGTTCGGCCAGGACGCGCTCACGGGTCTCGTAGTAGAAGTCCACGATGCGCTCCGTGACGCGGTCCCAGCTGAACTCCGGCGCCCTGGCGCGTCCCGCCTCTCCCATGTCGTGTCGCAGCTCGGGGTCACGGGCGAGGGAGTAGAGCGCCGCCGCGAGCGCGGTCGGGTTGCGCGGTTCGACGAGCAGTCCCTGGACGTTGCGCTCCACGACGCGCTTGAAGCCGTGGATGTCGGAGGCGACGATCGGGACGCCCGCGGCCATCGCCTCGAGGAGCACGATCCCGAACGACTCCTGGCCGGTGTTCGGCGCGCAGTAGATGTCGGCCGAGGCGAAGTAGCGGACCTTGTCCTCATCGCCCACGCGGCCGAGGAACTCGACGTCGCGGATGCCCCGCAGGCCGACGAAGCGCTTGTACTCACGCAGCTTCGGCCCGGCACCGATCACGAGCAGGCGCGCGTCGACCTTGCGCTTGCGGAGGCGGTGGTATGCCTTGAGAAGGTGAATGAGGCCCTTGCGCTCCTCGAGCCGCCCGACGAACAGGATGTTCAGCGTCCCATCGCGGAGCTCCTCGAACGGCTCCGCCTGGGTGAATCGGTCGAGGTCGACCCCGTTCGGGATGATGCGATAGTCGCCGGGGAAGTACGCGCTGATGAAGTGCCGCGCCGCGCCGGAGAC
This sequence comes from Chloroflexota bacterium, assembly GCA_025699005.1. Taxonomy (GTDB): domain Bacteria; phylum Chloroflexota; class Limnocylindria; order QHBO01; family QHBO01; genus JACDBZ01. Next base: position 88,786 of record JAILWI010000001.1, read on the forward strand.
GGCGATCCGCCCATGCAGGAGGCTGGCGAGGCCGCCGGCGAAGCGCTTCCCGATCCAGTAGGACGGCGAGAAGCCGCCGAAGGCATGGAACGTCGCAATGTTGACCGTCTCCGACTGGTCGAGGACCGTTGGGGACAGGAACGGGACGAACGGCTCATGGAAGTGCAGGATGTCGAAGCGATGGGCCTCGAGGACCTCGCGGGCCTGGCGCTTGAACCGCAGGCCCAGCGTCACGCGCCCGACGCTGCCGTTGGCCGGCGCGGCCCACCCGGTACCGAGCCGGATGATGTGGCCCTCGCTCTCCCGCTCGCGGCCGTACTTGCTCGTGATGATCCACACGTCGTGGCCCATCCGGCGCATGGCCTCGTAGGTGAAGCGGACGTGCTCGTTGACCCCGCCCGGATGCGGGTAGCCGTACGGGCTCACGATCCCGATCTTGAGCGGACGCCGATCCGGCGCCTGCGGCACCGCTTCCGGATGTGCCGTTCGAACCGATGTCACCGCCACTCTCCCGTTGGCCGGAGAGTATGACGAAGGTGCCGGGCCTTGGCTCCCAGCTGGCGGCGGTAGACGTCGACGTTGTGCCGGTTCGACCAGAACTCTCCGTCGGGCCGCGTGGTCCGGGCCCCGATGGCGGCCCGGTAGTCGGCGCCCGTCGATCCCGGGAACCACGTCCACCCGGTGGCGATGCCCTCGAGGACGTGGGCGTCGGAGTTCCCGACCTCGGCGAGCTCGAGCTCATCGGCGCTGAGGCGCTCGCGCGCGGCTCGCCGCGAACGGCCGGCCGCCGAGGGGTTCATGAGCTCGATGCCGTCGAGGCGATGGCGGGGATCGGCGGCCTCGTGGGCCGCGCGGAGCGAGCGCGCGCCCAGCGACGGCGTGAGCGGCGCCATCGGGTGGGCCGCGATGGCGATGCCGCCCTGGTCGTGGATGCGCTCGAGCGTCTCGGGCAGCGGCCGCAGGGCCGGGATGCGCTCGGTGACGAACAGGGCGAGGACGTGGCCGCGCCGGGTCGTGATCTCCTCGCCGATGACGAGCTCGAAGTGGTAGTCGCCAGCAGCGTGGATCTCGGCAGCTCGCAGGGCGCCGTCGATCCGCTCGTGGTCGGTGATGGCGATGACGTCGAGATCCGTGTCGTGCTCGACGTGGTCGAGAACGGCCTGCACGGACGCCGTCCCGTCCGAGTACAGGGTGTGGAGATGCATGTCGGCCTTGCCGAGCTCACCGCCGGACCGCGTCATGCGCCGTCCTCCGGTCGCAGGTCGGGCCAGTACGGCTGGAAGGCGCCCCACCACTGCTCCGGCGCCGAGCCGATGTCCTGCTCGAAGCGACGCGCGATCCTGGTCGCCAGCTCGTTCGCATCCGCGCGCCGGTCGCCGCTGGCCGGCAGCTCCACGAGCTCCCCTTCGGCGCGGAAGCGATCCGGTCCGGTCCGAAGGCACCGTCCCACGACGAGCGCCGCGCCGTGAGTGAGTGCCAGGACGGCGGGCCCGAGCGGAACCGTGGTCGGGTGACCGAACATCGTGACCGGCAGTCCGTCCCCGGCCAGGTCGCGGTCGCCGATGATGCCCACCGTCCCGCCCTCGCGGAGGCGCGCGCTCAGCGCCCGACGGGCCCTGCTGAGCGGCACGAGCTCGACGCTGGCCCCGCCACGCCGGGCGGCAAGAAAGGCGAACAGCTCGGGTGGGTCGATCTCCTCGACCGGCGCCAGGGGGCTGAAGCCCTTCGCCGCCATGAACACGCCGAACGGCTCGAAATTGCCGAGATGGGAGCTGACGAGCATGCCCGGTCCGCCGCGGAGCGCCGGCTCGAAGCGGTCCCAATCCGGGACTTCCACCATGGCCTGGATCTCATCCTGGCGGTAGTGGGGAGCCCGCAGCAGCTCGACGTAGTACCGCGCGTGGTTGCGGAACGCGGCGCGAACGAGGTCCGCGAACGGGCGACCGCGAGTGGGCCGGCCGGTCGCAGCACAGACGCGCGCGAGGTTCGCCGCCACGAGGCGCCGTCGATCGCCGGCCAGGCGATACCACGCCGTTCCGAGCAGGTCGGCCAGCGCGTAGGCAAGGCGGGATGGCAGGGCAGCCACGAGCCGATCGGCGATCTCGAGGGCGAGGCGGAGCATCACGCGACGGTCTTCGTCCAATCCTCGCCGCGGCGGGCGGCGGCAAGGGCGGCGCGCGCATCGGCCCGATCCTTGTCGGTGACCGGCCAGACCGGACGGAACATGTACCACTGTCCCGGGTCGTCGGCGATCACCGCGCCGAGGGCATCGGCCAGGGCCTGTGTCGCGCGATAGATCTCGGCCGGCTCCGTGCTCGTGCAGTGGATGAACGGGAGCCCGCGCGCGTCGAAGCGGTCGTCCCGGTCGCGGCGGCACCAGACCGGCAGGAGCGGGGCGCCGGTCTTGGCCGAGAGGGTCGCCGGCCCGATCGGGAACGTCGTCGCCTCTCCACACAGCTCGACCGGCACGTCGCCGCGACGGTAGCCACCGTCGCAGAAGAGAACGAGGTTGCCGTTCTCGCGCAGCACGCGGAACAGTCCCCGCAGGTTGCGCCAGCCGATGACGAAGATGCCCTGCTTCGCCCGCGCGGCGGCGAGATGGTCATAGAGACGACCATACGTGGTGTCGTCGGCGACGACGTGGAGGGCCTCGCCACCGTGCTTGAGCCCGGGCCCGATGAGGTCCATGCCACCGACGTGGATCGTGCAGCACAGGACGCCGCGGCCCTCGGCCCGCGCCTCACCGAGGACCTCGATGTTCTCGATGCGCACGAGCTTCGCCGCTTCGACGGTGCTCATCTCGCCGAGCCGCATCATGTCGACGAGGTACTTCGCGTAGTTGCGGAACGCGCGCCGCGCCGCGGCACGCACCCGCGGATCGTCGGGCGTCAGCCCCATCGGCCGTGCCAGGTTGGCGTGGATGAGCGCCTGCTTTGGACCCGACAGGTCGTACGCGACGTTGCCGACCGCCGCGGCTGCGGGCATGCTGATTCGGCGGGGAATCGCGTTGATCACCCGCTCCGCGATGCGGTAGAGCCAGTAGGTGAGGAGCTCTCGCTTCCGCTCACCGGTGCCTGCGATCGACATGCCGGGACGAGTATCGGCGGCGGGACGGGCGCCCGCACGCCGATGCGGCTCTCGTCCTCAGCGCACCTCGGCCGCGGCCGCCTTCGCCTTGCCCCTCGGGTTAACGTTCGCGACCTTCTTCGTGGATCGCTTCACCGGCTTCTCGGTGCCGACGAGCGTCTCGTTGTCCTCGCCGCGGATGAAGTCCTCGACGCGGTTGTGCGCGATGTCGTCGTGGATCTGGATCGGCGGCGACTTCATGAAGTAGCTCGACGGGGCCACGAGCGTGCCGGCCAGACCGCGGTCCAGGCCGAGCTTCGCGCAGCGGATCGCATCGGTGATGACGCCCGCCGAGTTCGGGGAGTCCCAGACCTCGAGCTTGAGCTCGAGGTTGAGCGGCACGTCGCCGAACGTCGTGCCCTCCATGCGGATGTGGCACCACTTGCGGTCCTTGAGCCACGGGACGTAGTCGGACGGTCCGACGTGCACGTCGTCCGCGCCGATCTCGTAGTCGAGCATCGAGGTCACCGCGTTCGTCTTGCTGATCTTCTTCGACTCGAGGCGCTCGCGCTCGAGCATGTTGAGGAAGTCGGTGTTGCCGCCGAAGTTGAGCTGATAGGTGCGGTCGATCTTGACGCCACGGTCCATGAAGAGACGCGTCAGGACGCGGTGGGTGATCGTCGCTCCGACCTGGCTCTTGATGTCGTCGCCGATGATCGGCAGACCGGCGTCGGCGAATCGGCGCTGCCAGTACGGCTCGCGACCGATGAACACCGGGATCGCGTTCACGAATGCGACGCCCGCCTGGATCGCCTGCTCGGCGTACCATTTCGTGGCCTGCTCGCTCCCGACCGGCAGGTAGCTGACGAGGACGTCGACCTGCCGCTCCTTGAGGATGCCGATGACGTCGGCGGTGGGCCCGGGCGCCGGCTCGATGATCTCGGACAGGTACTTCCCGAGGCCGTCGTGGGTCATGCCGCGCTCGACCGGCACGTTCATGTGCGGGACGTCGGTGAACGTGAACGTGTTGTTCGGCTCGACGAAGATCGCCTCGGACAGGTCCTTGCCGACCTTGTTGCGATCGACGTCGAAGGCCGCCACGAACTCGATGTCGCGAACGTGATAGCCGCCGAGGTTGACGTGCATGAGGCCCGGAATGAAGTCGCCGTCCTTGGCGTCGGCGTAGTGGTACCGGCCCTGCACCAGGCTGCTGGCGCAGTTGCCGACACCGACGATGGCCACGCGGACCTTGCCGTCGCTGGGTCGATGGCCGTTGCTGGCGGCCTTGCCGTTCTTCGATGCCACGATGAGTTCAGTGCTCCCTGCTGCGTGCGTCGGCCGCCTGGCTCGCACGCCAGACATGCGCGATGCGCTGGATGACCGTCACCACGCTGAGGGTGGCAACGAGGACGAGGATGCCGATGAGGATGGGTGTGAAGCCGAGGCCCGCCAGCGCGATGCCGGCGATGACGAGGACGAGACGCTCGGTACGCGGCGCGAGCCCGACCGTCGCCGAGACGCCGATCGCCTCGGCACGGGCGCGCGCGTAGCTCACGAGGAACGACCCCGCGAGAGCGACGAAGGCGGCGACGACCGGGATGATCGGCGCGTCGGAGGTCGCCAGGAACCACGTCACGATGCCGGCATAGAGGATCGCCTCGCCGGCGCGGTCGAGCGTGGAGTCGAGGAAGCTGCCGAACGGCGTGCCGCCGCCCTGGGCCCGCGCCAGCGCCCCGTCGACGGCGTCGAGCAGCGAGCCGCCCGTCAGGAGCGCAGCACCGACGAGCAGCCAGCCACCCGCCACGAAACCCGATGCGACGAGCGTGATGAGCAGGCCGATGACGGTGATCGTGTTCGGCGTCAGGTGAAGCGCCATGGCCAGTCGCACGACCGGCGCGAGCACCCCCCGCGCCGCCTCCTTGAACCAGGCGGGCATCACCGAAGCGCCGCGCCGGAGGTCGGAGGCGTGGTCGCGGCTAGCTGACATCGGCCACCGTCCCGCGGGCCTCCGGCGAGGCGGCGACGCCTGCCGTTCCGCCGATCAGGCGCGCCTCGGCGTCGTGAAGCTCCTCGAACGCGGCCGATCGCAGGCGGCAGATGACCTCGCGGCCCTGGCGCTGCGTGTCGATGAGGCCGGCGAGACGAAGGATGCGCAGGTGCCAGCTGATGAGCGGCTGCGAAAGGCCGACGCGCGCCGACAGCTCGCGGACGGGGAGGGGGCCGACCTCGGCGATGAGACCGATGACGCGGAGCCGCGTTTCGTCCCCGAGGGCACGATAGAGCGTTCGGAGACGGCGCAGATCCTGCTCAGCCGGCGTCTCGGGCACGGTGGGTATCACAGAGCGCTTCTTTATCAAATGCGGATTTATATAAGCGGAGGCTTATGATATGGCGCTCCCCCGATCGCGTCAAGCCCTCTGCTAGCATCGGCCAGCCGCCCCGGGGGCCGGTCGACACAGGGAGGTGCAGCGCTGACGAGCTCGACACCGGACGCGCTGTGGGGCGCGCCGAGCCTCCGCCTGCTCCGTCCCGCGGCCGTGACGTGCACCGACCTGCGCCGGGGGCGCGACCTCGATCGATGCTCGCTGTCCGTCCCGCTGGGAGCCCGATTGCTGCTCGTCTCCGACCCCGACCGCACGGCATCGCTCCTGCTTCGCGTGCTCGCCGGGCTCGCCCGCCTGGACCATGGACGGATGTGGGTGGCCGGGCTGAACGACCCGACGGCGGATGGCTGGGGCCGGCGGGTCGCCTACCTCGGCCGTGATTCGGGGCTCCACGACTGGATGACGCCACTCGAGGCGCTCCAGCTCACCGGACGCCTGCTGGGACTGCCTTCCGGAGAGGCGGAACGCCGGATCCGGGAGGTGACGGCGTGGGCACGCATTCCGAGCGCCGCGACGAACCGTGCCATGCGCCGCGGAGGGCAGCCGCTCCAGCAGCGGACCGGGCTGGCGGCGGCCCTCATGGGCGAGCCGGAGGTTCTGCTTCTCGACGATCCGCTGCGTGCCATCGACCAGGACGAGCGGCGCCAGCTGCTGAAGCTGCCGGGCGATCGGCTCACCGTTCTCATGGCAAGCCGGTACCCCGCCAGCGAGGTCGGTCTCGCGACCGGCGTCGGCTACCTCCGGGACGGTCGCCTGCGGGCCATGGCGCCGATCGAGGCTCTGGGCCGAGCTGGCCTCCCGCTGTCGCAGCGCGGGATCTCGGAGCTTGCGGATCAGCTGGCGGCCGACGAGGAGCCGGCTCCGGCCGACGAGCAGCCTGCCGCCGACGGGACGCCGTCTGCATGACGCAGACGATGGTCGTCACGCGACTGGCCGTGCGCGAGCTGTGGATGAGCTTTCGGCTCATCGTCCTGCTCGGCGCCTACCTCGGGGCCGGTGCGATCGTCGCGTTCCTGCCGGCGGCCCCGTCGGTCGTGCTGGAACGGCTCGCGGTGGCGCTCGCCATGGCGACTGTCGCCGGATCGGCGACGGCGGCGTGGTCGCTCAGCAACGAGCGGGCGCTGGGTCGCGTCGGATGGCTCGCGGCGCGATCCATCGAGCGACCGACGATCCTTGCCGGCTGGTTCCTCGCCCTGTCCGCCCTCACCGCCGCCGGCCTCGTGGGTTCGGCCATGCTCGGTTGGGCAGCCGCGGGCGGCCCTGCCGCTCGCGTGGACGGGGCGGCGTTCGCCTGGAGCGTGGCTGGCATCGGCTGCGGTGCCCTCGCGCTCATCGCGCTCGGGCTCACCGCCGGCTCGATCCTCGCCCCGCGACCGGCGACCGTGACGGCGGCGACCGGCGCCGCCATCCTCATCGGCGTCGGGTGGCTGGCCCTCCCGTCCATCGCGACCCCGCCGGAGGTGCTCTCGCTCCTCCCGAGGCTGGATCGGCCGGTCTCGGTCGCGTTGCAGTCGGCTGGTGCCGCGCTCGCGGTGGCCGTGCTCCTGCTCGGCGTGGCCAGCGCCGCACTCAGCCGCGTCGACCTGTGAGGGACGAGATCCGGATCCATCCGGTCGCCGCATGGGCCGCGCTCGTCTTCGCGAGCCTCGGCGTGCTGCTCGGCGGCGCCGAGCTCATGGTGGTGGCGATCGCGCTGCCATCGATCGTGGCCGACTTCGGCGGCTGGGCCGACCTTGCCCGCGTCAGCTGGATCGTCAACGCCTACCTGCTGGCCTACGTGGTGGCGATGCCGCTGGCGGGGCGCGGCGCCGACCTATGGGGCGCGCGGCGGCTCTACGTCGTCGCCCTCGCCCTGTTCATCGTGGGCAGTGCGGGAGCGGGGCTCTCGCGCTTTGCCGGACCCGAGGACGGTCTGAACTGGCTCATCGTGGCGCGCGTGGTCCAGGGGTTCGGTGGCGGCGCGCTCGTCCCGCTGTCGATGGCGCTGGCCAGCCACCTCTTCAGCGGCCGCGCCCGCGCGACCGCCCTGGGCGTGGAGGGTGCCGCGACGTACATCGGCATGGCGATCGGACCCGTGTACGGCGCCTGGGTGCTTCTGAACTTCAACCTGCCGATCCCTCGCCTCGACATGGCCAGCTGGCAGTGGATCTTCCTGCTCAACGTGCCGATCGGCATCGTGACGCTGCTCCTCATCTACGTCGTCGTGGGCGGCATCGAGACGCCCCGCGTGCGTGCGAGGCTGGATCTCGGCGGCGCGCTGCTGCTGACCGTGGCGCTCGTCAGCGGCATCGGCGCGATCACCATCTCGGGCGCCAACGGCTGGCTCGATCCGCTCGTGCTCGGCGGGCTCGCCGTGGCCGCCGTCAGCGGTGCGGTCTTCGCGTGGGTCGAGCTGCGCTCGACGTCGCCCATCGTCGAGCTCCGCCTGTTCGTCGACCGTGCCTTCAGCTCCGCGAACGCGGTGAGCCTGCTGACGGGGTACACGCTGGCGACGGCGATCATCGGCGGCCCCGTCTTCGTGAACCGCGTGCTGTTCGGCGGCGATGCCCAAGCCTCCATTGTCCTCACCGCGCTGACCCTGGCGATCGCGGTCGGCGCCCTGGTCGGAGGCGTGCTCACCGCCTTCATCGGCGAGCGGATCGTGACCGTGGTCGGCGTGGTGGCCAGCGCCGTGGGCCTGTGGCTCGCCATCGGCTGGGGGATCGATACCGGCGTCGAGCAGCTCGTGCGCGACCTCGCGATCTTCGGAGGCGGCTTCGGCCTGACCGTCTCGCCGCGCGCCACCGCGGCCGTGGAGGCGGCCGGCGCCGGCGCCTACGGTGTCGCCAGCGCGATGCTCCAGATCACGCGCACGATCGGCATGAGCATCGGCCTCGCGCTCCTGACCTCCATCGGCCAGAACCGGATCGACGAGCTCTCGGAGCTGATCGCCGATCCGAACCTGCGCGACGAGCTCGTGCGCGACCTCGGGCGTCCCGAGTTCGTCGGCGTCGACCCGCGGACGTCGCTCGCGCTCGTCGACGTGCTCGAGCGATGGTCCCAGGGCCAATCGGCCGAGGTGCTCCAGCTCGTCTTCACGATCGCGCTCGGCGTCGCCGTGCTGACCCTGGTTCCTGCGTGGTTCGTCCGCGCCCGCCGCGCTTCGGCCGCCGCGGCGGATGACGGCGACCGGGCGGTCTAGCCGGCCGGTTCGGCGATGACGACGAGCTCACCCCAGTTGCGGTTGAACCCCTGCGACGTCTGGAGGGTGAGCCGCTCATAGGGGGTCGGGACCGTCCACGCCGCGCCCTCGTCGCAGTTGTCGTGGATCTGGAGGGCCAGGGGCGGATTCGGCGGGTTGTTCTGCGTCGCGTTCGGGTCGGGGCAGGGGACGTTCGGGCGAACCTCGGTCACCACGTAGCGCAGGACCGAATCGTCCGACATCCGCACGAGCACCTCGGCGCCGATCTGGACGTTCCAGAGTGGCTTGAACAGCGAGTTGAGCGCGTGCGCGAACACGTAGGCGTTCGTGTTCCGGCCCGGCTGGTTGCCGGCCCGGAGGATGTACGCCGCATCGGTCGGCGGGAAGCTGTCGGTCTCCGCGCTCGTCGATTGGCGCACGAGGACGTTGATGCCGACGGCCGGGATCTCCAGCTGCGCGGCGGTCACGTCCGACGGGAGGGGCTCGGGCGTCGGCGTCGCCGTCGGATCCGTCGAGGCGGTGGCGGAGGCCGACGGCGGCACGCTCGGGCTCTCGACGGCGACCGGCGTGGGGGTCGACGTGGCGATCGGCGGGAGGCTGGGCGAGGGTGTCGCGTCGAGGTCCAGGCTGCCGGCGATAATGAGGGCAGCCCCCGCCACCCCGAGGATGATCGGGAGCGCCCACGCTGAGAGACGCTTCACATGGCCGAGTCTAGCCGCAGCCCCGGCGATCCGCTGTCACACGCCCTGGGTCTCGCCAGGGCGGTGATCGCGCACGAGCCGGCCGGCCTGCTGACCGACTTCGACGGCACGCTGTCGCCGATCGTCAGCGACCCGGCGGCCGCGCGACTCGTGGACGGGGCGCCGTCCGCGCTCGAGCGGCTCACGCGGCGGCTGGCGGTCGTGGCGGTCGTGACCGGGCGTGCGCCTCTCGATGCGCGGCGCATGACCGGCGTGCCGGGCATGCTCATCGCCGGCAACCACGGGACCGAGTGGCTCGAGCCCGATGCGGACGAGCCGACGGTCTCCGCGGAGGCCGTCGCCCTGCGCGCCGCCGTCCGCGAGGTGATCGCGCGGGTTCCCGAGATGCCGGGCGTCGTCGTCGAGGACAAGGGGAGCACGGCCTCGGTGCACTTCCGCAATGCGCCGGACCCGGACGCGGCCCTGCCGGCCATCCTCGAAGCACTCGGCGATGTCGAGTCGCACGGCCTGCGAATCGGCCACGGCCGCCAGATCGTGGAGGTACGCGCGGTGAACCTCGGGGACAAGGGGACGGCGTCGCGGGCGATCATCGAGCGGTTCGGGCTTCGCGGTGCGGTGGTCATGGGCGACGACGTCACCGATCTCGACATGTTCGCGGCCGTCGCCGATCTCCGCGACGCCGGCGAGCTGAAGGGCCTCATCGTCGGCGTCGGTGGGTCCGACCACGAGGTTCCGCGGGCCGTCGTCGACGCATCGGACGTGGTGCTCGCTGATCCGAGGGAGGCGGCTCGGTTCCTCGACGCGCTCGGCCGCGACGGCTGAGCTGTCCCGCGTCCCCGGGAGTCAGCCGGCGATCTCGCCGAGATCCTCGAGCTGGGTGCGCAGCCACCAGGTGATGTCCTCCCGCTCGACGCCGCGCCGCAGCTTCGCCAGCCGCTTGCCGCGATCCTCGACCGGCATGGCGAGCGCGGTCGCGAGCGCCTCGGCGGTGCCGAGCACGTCGGCCGGGGCCACGGGAAGCGCTCCATCGGCCATCTGGTCGAAGGCGCCGGCCGACTCTGACAGGACGAGGGCCGCATCGCGCTGGGAGACGACGACCGCCTCCTTGGCCACGAGGTTCATGCCGTCGACCAGCGGGTTGACGAGGATCACATCGGCGATCGACAGCCCGGCGAGTGCCTGCGCGTAGTCGTTCTCGTAGAAGATCTGGATCGGCCGCCAGCCGGCCCGCCCGAAGCGGGCGTTGATGCGGTCGACCTCGTTCTGGACCTTGCGGCCGTAGTCGCCGTACTCCTTCAGCCCCGTGCGCGACGGGACCAGGAAGGCGAGGAAGCTCACGCGTCCGCGGAGGCGGGAGTGGCGCTGGAGCAGTGCCTCGTAGGCGAGGAAGCCGCGCAGGATGTTCTTCGATGGCTCGAGGCGGTCGACGCGCACGATGACCCGCTCCCGCGCCGCGCCCAGCAGCTGGTCGGCCCGTCGCCGTGCCGCGCGAGAGGTCGCGATCCGGCGGGTCGCCTCGACGTCGATGCTGATCGGGTAGTGGCGGACGTGCGTCGTGCGGCGCCGCCGACGAACCGTCCAGGTCTCGTAGTCGACCGTGGCGTCGGGAACGAACGTCTCCACCATGCGCAGGAAGTTGTGGGCATAGCGCTCGGTCTGGAAGCCGACGACGTCGTTGCCGAGCAGGCCCAGGGCGATGCCCTCGCGGATGGCCGGGGCGATGGCCAGCCAGATGCTTGACGGCGGCCACGGGATGTGGGTGAAGTGGCTGAGCACCGCCTTCGGCCGCGACCGGCGGATCCGCTCGGCGGCGGTGTAGAGGTGATAGTCATGGAGCATGATGCGCGGCCGCTCGTCGCCGCGCGCCTGGGACAGCACCGCGCTCGCAAACGCATCGTTCATCGCCAGGTATCCGCGCTCCCAGGCCCGCATCGTGCCGGCGTCGATGATGGGGCGCTCCGGCAGGCTCCACATCTGGTGCTGCAGGAACCACAGCAGCGGGTTGGCGATGACGTTGTACGCCTGCTCGTAGACCGATCGCTCGACCGATGCGAAGCGCAGGCGGATCGAGTCGTCGTCACCCGCCGCCTGGCGGAGGAGCTTGGCGTCACCGGCGGCGCGCCGGTCGCCCTCGCTCATCGCGGCGGCCACCCACGTCACCGGCACGTGCCGGCCGACCTGGCCGAGCGCGGTCACGAGGCCACCCGATCCGCGGCGGGGCCGCAGCGACCCATCGGCGCTCGTGGCGAACGTCACCGGCCCACGGTTGGTGGCGATGAGCAGGCGGCGGTCGCCGAGCAGCGCGGTTGCGGCGGCCGCGAGCGCGTCTTCGGCCTTCGAGGTGCTCACGCGGTCAGAACAGGCTCGCCGCAGACACCTCGATCAGGCTCAGGACCGCGCCGGGGAAGAGTCCGAGGATGACCACGCCGGCGACGGACAGCGCGAGCGCCACCGTGCCGAAGGGAGAGGTGTCGATGGGTGCCGGTTCGTCCTCCGGATCCCGCATGTACATGTAGACGACCACGCGGAGATAGTAGAACGCGGCCATCGCCGCATTGAGGACGAGGATGACGGCCAGCCATGCCAGCCCGGCGTCCACCGCAGCCAGCAGCACGTAGAGCTTCGCGAAGAAGCCGACGGTCGGTGGAATGCCGGTGAGGCTGAGCATGAGGACGCCCATCGCGGCGGCCCTGGCCGGAGAGCGCGACCCGAGGCCGGCGAAGGAGTTCAGCCCGCCGAAGCGTCGCGTGTCGCGCTGGAGCATGCCGACCACGGCGAACGCGGCGATGTTCATGATCGCGTAGCCGAGGACGTAGAACAGCACCGACTCGATGCCCTGCGCCGCCACGGCCTGGTCGTCGGTGTTCGCGAAGGCGGCGAGGCCGACCATGATGTATCCGGTGTGGGCGATGCTCGAGTACGCGAGCATCCGCTTCACGTTGACCTGCGTCAGCGCCACGACGTTGCCGATCGTCATGGTGAGGACGGTCAGGACGAGGAAGATCCCCAGCCAGTCCGCGCGCAGTGGAGCGAGCGCTTCGGCGAAGACCCGGACCAGCAGGGCGAAGGCGCCGAGCTTCGGGCCAACGGAGAGGAACCCGGTGATGGGGGTCGGTGCACCCTGGTACGCGTCCGGCGTCCAGTAGTGGAACGGAACGGCGGCGATCTTGAACGTGCTGCCGACGATGAGGAAGCCCAGGGCCACGAGCAGCGCGCCGCTCATCCGACCCTCCAGCCCGGAGGCGGCGATCTCGGAGATGTTCGTCGTGCCGGTGAGGCCGTAGAGCCAGCTGATCCCGAACAGGACGATGGCGCTGGCGAAGCTGCCGAGCAGGAAATACTTCAGTCCGCCCTCGTTGCTGTAGCGATCGGTCTTGTGCAGGCCGGTCAGGAGGTACGAGGGCATCGTCATGAGCTCGAGGCCCAGGAACAGGGTGATGAGGTCGGAGCTGGAGGCGAGCACGAACATGCCGAGCAGGGCGCTCAGCAGGATCATGTGGAACTCGCCGAGCGGGATGCGTCGGACGACGAGGTAGGCGGGCGCGAACAGGACCGAGATGATGCCGATGACGATCGTTGCGGCCTTGAAGAAGACCGACAGGTCGTCGACGACGTACATGCCGGCATAGACCGACTCGTTCGTGTCCCACACCACGACGAGCGCGGCGGCGACGACGATGAGCCCGCCGACGGTGAGCGGTGTGAGCAGCCACTTGTTGGCGCGTGAGATGAACAGGTCGACGGTGATGATCACGAGGATGAGCACCGCGAGCAGGATCTCGGGCAGGATCGTCACGAGGTCGTTGATGTAGTTCATCGCGACATCCTCACCACAGCGGCCCGAACCCGGTCAGCCCGGCGCCGTTCACGGCCTCGATGATCCGATCCACCGGCGCCGCGATCATCTCGAGCACCGGTCCGGGATACACGCCGAGCACCACGACGAGCACGATGAGCGGCGACAGCGCAATCCACTCGTTGCGGTTGATGTCGCGCAGCGTCGGCCAGAAGCGGCGCATCCAGTCGGACGGGACGGCGAAGAACACGCGCTGGAACATCCACAGCATGTAGACGGCGCTGATGATGACGACGACCATCGCGGCTGCGGCGATCAGCCCGTTCGAGCGGAACGCGCCGAGGATCACGAGGAACTCGCCGACGAACCCGGAGAGACCCGGCAGGCCGATGCTGGCGAACGTGAACAGGCCGAACATCGCGGCGTAGCGCGGAACCCGCGCGTTGAGCCCGCCCATGTGCTCGATGAGGCGGTCGTGCGTCTGCTCGTAGATGATCCCGACCAGGAGGAAGAGGGCGCCGGTCGTGATGCCGTGGCTGATCATCTGGTAGATCGCGCCCTGCAGCCCCTGCTCGTTGAAGACGAACGCGCCGAGCATGACGAACCCCATGTGGCTCACGCTCGAGTAGGCGACGAGCTTCTTGAGGTCGGGCTGGACCATGGCGACGAGGCCGCCGTAGATGATCGCGACGATGGCCAGGCCGATGACGATCGGCGCGAAGCTGACGGCCGCGTCCGGCAGCAGCGGCAGGCTGAAGCGCAGGAAGCCGTAGCCGCCGAGCTTGAGCATGACGCCGGCGAGGATGATCGAGCCGGCGGTCGGGGCTTCGACGTGGGCATCGGGCAGCCACGTGTGGAACGGCCACATCGGCACCTTGATGGCGAACGCCAGGAAGAAGGCGACGAAGGCGAGCGCCTGGAGCGTGTCGGCGTAGGCGAATCCGCGAAGCGCCTCGTAGCTGAACGTGAACGGCTGGCCGCTGGCCGCGTGGGCGATCGCCACCGCCAGGATCGCGACGAGCATGAGGAGCGATCCGACGAGCGTGTAGAGAACGAACTTCACCGTGGCGTAGATGCGTCGCGGGCCGCCCCACACGCCGATGATCACGTACATCGGGAAGAGGCTGATCTCCCAGAAGACGTAGAACAGGAACAGGTCGAGCGAGACGAAGACCCCGAGCATGCCGACCATGAGAAGCAGGAGCGCGATGTAGTACTCCTTCACGCGCGTCTGGATCGGCTCGAACGAGTAGAACATCGCGACGACGCTGAGCAGGGTGGTCAGGAGGACGAGGACGACCGAGAGGCCATCGACGCCGAGCGTGTAGCGCATCCCGAAGGCGTCGATCCAGGCCAGGTCCTCGCGGAACTGGAACTCGCTGCCGGCCGGGTCGTAGCCGAGGAGCGCCAGCGAGAAGCCGAGGCTGGCGAGCGCGGCGCCCAGCGCGATCCAGCGGATCGCGCGATGGTTCGATCCCGGGACGAGCAGGAGCAGCAGGACGCCCACGACCGGCGTGAAGACGATGAGCGACAGCACGGGCACGCCCTCCATCAGCGCACCACCGTCGCGAGCACCAGGAGCACGAGCACGAGGCCGGCGGCGATGCCGAGGCCGTAGTTCTCGACCCGGCCGGTCTGGACCTTCCGCAGGCCCGCGCCGACGGTCGACGCCAGCCAGCCGGCGCCGTTCACCGTGCCATCGATGACCTTCGCGTCGAACCACCACAGGGCGTTGCTGAGCAGCACGCCGCCACGAGCCCAGACGAGCTGGTAGATGTCGTCGACGTAGTACTTGTTCACGCTGGCCTCGTACATCCCCGGGCCGAAGCCGAGCGGGATGCGATCGACGAAGCGCTCCGCCGATCCCGGCCGCTGGACGTACCAGCGGTAGGCGAGGAGGACGCCGGCCGTCGCGACCGCCGCACCGACCAGGAGGAGCAGGCCACCCAGGCCGAAGATCTCGAAGTGGTGCGCCTCGCCCTTCTGGATGTAGCCGTCCAGGTATGACCCCGGCAGGACCCCGGCGTGCGCCTCCTCGGCTTCATGGAAGACGTCCTCGAGCCACGTGTGGATCACGCCCTCCTCCGGCGGGATGCCGAGCACGAGTCCGGCAAGGACCGTCGGGACGGCCAGGATGGCGAGCGGCGCGACCATCGTCGGCGCGCTCTCGTGGATGTGATCCCACACCGCCTTCGGCCCGCGCCACTCACCCCAGAAGGTCATGAAGATCATCCGGAACGTGTAGAACGCCGTCATGAAGGCGACGACCGTGCCGACCGCGTAGAAGAGCAGGTAGCCGCGGTTGAAGGCCTCGGCCAGGATCTCGTCCTTGCTGAAGAAGCCGGAGAAGATCGGGATGCCGGCGAGGGCCAGCGAGCCGATGACCATCGTCACGTAGGTCCACCGCATCTTCGCGCGCAGGTTGCCCATGTAGCGCATGTCCTGCTCGCCGCCCGCCCCGTGGATCACCGAGCCCGAGCCCATGAACAGCAGGCCCTTGAAGAACCCGTGGCTCACAAGGTGGAAGATGGCGGCCACCCAGGCGCCGATCCCGAGCGCGAAGAACATGTAGGCGAGCTGGCTCACCGTGGAGTACGCCAGCACCTTCTTGATGTCGTTCTGGGTCAGCGCGATGGCCGCGGCGAAGATGGCGGTGAAGACGCCGATGATGGCCACCGTCCACATCGCGGCCGGGGACTCGATGAAGATCGGGTTGGCCCGCGCCACCAGGTAGACCCCGGCGTTGACCATGGTTGCGGCGTGGATCAGCGCGCTGACCGGGGTGGGGCCCTCCATGGCGTCCGGCAGCCACACGTGGAGCGGGAACTGGGCGCTCTTGCCCACCGCGCCGGCGAAGAGGAGGAGGGCGATGATCGTGATCGTGCCCTCGTCGAGGGTCCCGATCCGCTCGAACACCTCGCCGAACTGGAGCGTGCCGAGGTTCACCCAGATCATCATGATCCCGAGGCCGAACCCGAGGTCGCCCACGCGGTTGACGATGAACGCCTTCTTCGCCGCGCCGGCCGCCGACGGCTTCTTGTACCAGAAGCCGATGAGGGCGTAGCTGCAGAATCCGACTGCCTCCCAGCCGACGTACAGCATGAGGAAGTTGTCGCCCAGGATCAGCAGCAGCATGCTGAACATGAAGAGGTTCAGGTAGGCGAAGAAGCGCCAGAAGCCGCGGTCGCCGTCCATGTAGCCGATCGAGTAGATGTGGACGAGGAATCCGACGGTGCTCACGACCAGCAGGAGCATCGCGGTGAGGGCGTCCACGAGGAAGCTGATCTCGATGCGGAAGTCGCCCGAGGCGATCCACTCGTAGATCGTCACCTCGTACTCGTTGTGACCGAAGATGACGTTGGCGAAGACGACCATCGAGAAGGCCCACATCAGGCCCACGAGCGCGGTCGGCACGATCCACGACCGGTAGCGCGGACGCTCGGCGCCCGGCGCGACGTGGCCCGCCTGTCCGAGGCCATCGCTCATGTCCGCCGGGATGACGCCGTCGGCACCCTCGGCATTGGCGAGGTCATCGGCGTGGCCGGCGTGCGGGCTCGTCGCCCGCTGCTCCTCCTCGCTCGGCACGGAGCGGAACGCGGAGTCGTCGACGTCGTGCGCATCGTGGCCGTCGCCGTGATCGGCATCGGCGTGGGGCTCATCGGCGTGGTGGTCGTCCCCGTGGCCGTGCAGGGGAACCCGGTCGAGGCGCGCGCCGACGAGCACGGCGAACAGGAAGCCCACGAGGGGCAGCGCGGGAATGAGGGCGATCAGCAGGTCCATGGGTCCGCGCCTATTCCTTGAGGTCTGAGTACTGGTCGACCTCGGCCGTCTGTCGCGTTCGGATGATCGCGATGACGAGCGCCAGGCCCACGGTGACCTCGGCCGCCGCCACGGCCATGATCATCAGCGCGAACACGGCACCGGCGTTCGAGTCGGGCGGCAGGAAGGCGTTGAAGGCGACGAGGCTCAGGTTCACGGCGTTGAACATCAGCTCGATGGAGATGAGCATCAGGATCGCGTTGCGACGCGCCATGAACCCGAAGGTGCCGATGCCGAAGAGCGCGGCGGAGACGAGCAGATAGCCCTCGATGCCCATCGTCAGTTCGCCCGCTCGTCTTCTTCGGGACGCCGGGCGAGGTAGATGGCGCCGATGATCGCGACGAGGATCAGCAGGCTGATGATCTCGAACGGCAGGGCGAACGTCGTGAACACGGCATTCGCGATGTCCTCGACTCCCGCGCTGACCGCCTCCGGCAGCAGGCCCCAGTCGGTCTGGACGACGGCCCAGCCCACCAGGCCGATGATCGCGAGCGCGACCACGACGGCGATCGGGCCCTGGCGGTGGAACGGCGCCGGCAGGTTCGCGTCGCCGGCCTGGGTGAGCATGATGGCGAACAGGATGAGCACGCTGATGGCGCCCAGGTAGATGAGGACCTGGGCCGCCGCCACGATCGGGGCGCCGAGCAGCGCATACATCCCGGCCAGTGAGCCGAAGCAGATCATCATCGCGACGGCCGAATGGATGATGTTGCGCAGCGTCACCACGGCGATTCCCGCCCCCACCACGCCGATGGCGAGCAGGAAGAAGAGGACGCTGGAGATGTCCAGGGTCGAAAGCTCCGGTTGCGAGGGTTGAGCGCTCAAACGGTCCCGCTCGGGGACCGCGACCGATTCTAGCGCAGGCATTGCGTGGTCGCGCGCTCAGCCCGTACCCTGCGCTGAGCCGTCGGCCCCCCTGACGGAGGAGAGGATGGATTGGAGGACGAGGTCACGATGACGAGACGGACCGCCCTGGTGCTCGCGACCCTCGCGCTCGCCCTGGCTGCCTGTGGTGGCGGTGGAGGCGGAGGCGGAAACGCTGGACAGGACAACCCGACCGAGGCGACGGTGGAGGCCGGAGCCGAGCGCGTCGCGTATCCACTCGCACCGGGCCGATACCGGCTCACGATCACCGAGGACTGCGACGACTACACGATCGCCATCACCCAGGACGGCGGCGACTTCGTCTACAACCTCAGCAATTCGCCGATCCGGTTCGTGTTCGTGAACGACGTACCGGGCGGAAGCTTCTTCATCGAGCAGACCGACGAGTCGTGCACCGACTGGAGCCTCGAGCTCGTCCGTGTGAGCGGCGGCTGACGTCTAGCGGGTGGGGCGTTCCCGGTCGGACATCTCGAGGATGTCGAGCATCGGCAGGTCGCGCTGGTACTCGCTGAACTCGAACTCGGGTCCGCAGCGCAGCGCGTCGTACGGGCAGGCATCGGCGCAGATGCCGCAGAAGATGCAGCGGCTCACGTCGAGCTGGTACGTCTCGAGAATGCGCGGTCGCGGCATGAGGGCGCCGACCGGGCACGTCTCCGCGCATCGGCCACAGGAGACGCACGGCGTCTCGTTGAGTGACACGAAGTCGGCGGTGGTGACGAGCGAGTCGAAGCCCTTGCCGATGAAGTCGTAGCACCCGGCGCCGACGATCTCCTTGCAGACCTGGGCGCAGCGCCCGCAGTCGATGCAGCGGGAGTAGTCGCGCAGGATGAAGGAGTGCGTCTCGTCGCGGCCGTAGCCGTGGTTGACGCCGACGTACGGGTTGTCCTGGATCGAGCGCTCGTCGATCGCCATGTTCAGCGTCGTCTCGTACTCGATGGCTGCCTCGCGCAGGTCGCAGTGGCCGATCGCCTCGCAGGTGCACTGGAGGCAGCGGCCGGCCTCGGCCATCGCCTGGTCGCCGGTGTAGCCGAACTCGTACTCGTTGAAGTTTCCGCGACGCTCGTCCGCCTCCTGCTTGCCCATGATCGCGCGAGGCTCCTTCACGTCGTCGGTGAAGGGCACGATCGTCAGGAAGTTCGGCTGCGGCTCGGTGACGATCCGGCGGACCTGCGGGTCGTCGAGGTCGTGGCCGCGCAGCCAGTAGTCCATGGCGTAGCTGGCGCGGCGGCCCTCCCCGATGGCCTCGACCACGGTCGCAGCACCGGTCCTCACGTCGCCCGAGGCGAAGATCTTCGGGACGTTGGTGCGGAAGATGTGCTCCTCCGCGACCAGCGTGCCGCGACGGCTGACCTCGAGCCCGTTCCGGATCTCCTCCGGCTCGGACTCGATCCACGAGAGCTCCGGGCCCTGGCCGATGGCGCCGAGGACCGTGTCGCATTCGACGATGAATTCGGTGCCGGGCATCGGCTCCGGGCGGCGCCGGCCCTGGGCATCGGGCTCGCCGAGCTTCATGCGCTGGAACTCGACGCCGGTGACCTTGTCGTTCGCGTCGGTCACGATCCGCGTGGGCGAGGCCTGGAAGATGACGCGCGCGCCCTCCTCGATCGCCTCGTGGACCTCGTCCGCCGCCGGCATGTCCTTGAGGTCGCGGCGGTAGACCAGGGTCACCTCGGCGGAGCCCTGGCGGACGCTGGTCCGGGTGCAGTCGATGGCGGTGAAGCCACCGCCGATCACGACGACGCGTGCGCCCTTCAGGCGCGGCACCGGGACGCCGCGCGTCGAGTTGTAGAGGTTCTCGAGCGCGTTTACGGTTCCGTCGGCGTGCTCGCCGGGGATCCCCAGCTCGTTCGGCTTGTAGCAGCCGATGCCCACGTAGATCGCGTCGTAGTCGTCGATGATGTCGCCGAGGTGGAAGTCGCGGCCGAGCCGCATGTTCGGCTTGAACGTCGCGCCGAGCTCCCAGACGTGGTTGAGCTCGCGGTCCATCCAGCCCTTCGGCAGGCGGTACTGCGGGATGCCGTAGCGGAGCATCCCGCCCTGCTCGGGATCGGCCTCGTAGACGTCGCACTGGTGGCCGCGCAGCTGGAGGTAGTACGCGACGCTCATGCCGGCCGGGCCGGCGCCGATGATCGCCACGCGGCGCCCGGTCGGGGGCTCCTTCGGCCACGGGATCGGCGCGGGCGCATCCACCTCGAGCACGCGGTCGGCGCAGTAGCGGTGCGAGTCGCGGATGGCGATCGCGGTGTCGACCTCCTCGCGGCGGCAGTGGGTCTCGCACGGGGCGGGGCAGACGCGGCCGAGGATGGCCGGGAACGGGAGCGAGCGCTTGAGGATGCGCGTCGCCTCCTCCCAGTTGCCGAGCGTGTTCTGCTTCAGGTAGCCCGGGATGTCGACGCGGGTCGGGCACTTGAACTGGCACGGCGGCAGGCAGTACGCGTCGTGGTCGCTGAAGATGAGCTCGAGGACCATGCGGCGGTTCTCGATGACGCGCTCGGAGTGGGTGGTGATGACCATCCCCTCCTCGATGGCCGTTCCGCAGCTGATCGGCGTGTCGTCACGTCCCTCGACCTCGACCGCGCAGATGCGGCAGGCGCCGTACGGCGCGAGCTTCGGCTCGTAGCAGAGGGTCGGCACGTCGATGCCGAGCACGCGGCAGGCCTGGAGGATCGTCTGGCCCTCCTCGGCCTCGACCTGCGTCCCGTTGATCGTGACGCTGATCTTGCGGGTGCCGGGCACCATCGGCCAGATCGGGGTGTAGTCGGCTGCCTTGCCGTCACCCGAGCTGCCGTTCGTGTGGCCGTTCGTCGTTCCGAAGCCCATCGTTCCTATCGTAGCGAGGCTAAGCGCCGGTCGCCGGATCGGCTCCGGCCAGCGGCTGAAGGAGGGGTGGCACGCCATCGGTGCGGCAGGCGCCGGAGAGGCACTCGCCACGCTCCGCGTGGGCGCGGTACTCGTCGCCGAAGCGATCGAGTGTCGTCAGGATCGGCCCGGACGCCAGGCGTTCGAGCTTGCACAGCGCGGTGTCGCTGACCTTTCGAGACAGGTCGCGCAGCAGGGTGAAGTCGTTGGGTCGCGGGGTGGCGGCCAGGATGCGGTCCATGGTCTCGACGAGGCGCTTCGTGCCGATGCGGCACGGGACCGCCTTGCCGCAGGCTTCCCGCGCGTTGAAGTCGATGAAGAACCGCGCCGTGTCGACCATGCAGGTCGCGCTGTCGGTGACGAGCACCGATCCGGACCCGATGATCGCCCCCGCGCCGGCGAGGTCGTCGTAGTCGTAAGCCAGGTTCAGCGAGCCGGCGTCGATGGCACCTCCGCCCGGCCCCCCGACGAAGAGCGCCTTCGTCGTTCCCGTGCCTCCGCCCGCCATGCCGAGCAGATCGATGAGCGGCGTGCCCAGCGGGACCTCGATGAGTCCCGGTGTCCCGACGCGGCCCATCAACGTGACGAGCTTCGTTCCGCGGCTCTCGTCTGACCCGACCGATGCGAAGGCCTCGGGCGAGTGAGCCATGATCCACGCCACGTGCGCCAGCGTCTCGCCGTTCTGGACGACCGTCGGCGCGTCGTCGAGCCCGCGCTCGGCCGGATACGGCGGCCGGATCAGCGGCATGCCTCGGTCGCCGGCGAGCGCGTTGATCAGCGCCGTCTCTTCGCCGGCCACGTAGGCGCCCGAACCCTCCCAGACGCTGAGCTGGACGCTCGTGTCGGTGCCGAGGACGAGGTAGCCACCGAGGTGCGCGTCGGTCGCCTCGCGGACGGCGGTCCGCAGCCGCTCGATGGCGACCGTCCAGTCGCGCCGCACGGCGATGACGGCCTCGCTGGCGCCGACGGCATAGGCCGCGATGACGAGGCCCTCGACGATGAGGTGCGGATTGCCCTCGGCCAGCGCCCGGTCCCCGAGCGCGCTCGGGTCGGCGGCCATGAGGTTGGCGACGACGATCTTCCGCTCGCCCGCCGCGTCGCGGGCCACGCGCCACTTCGCCGCGGTGGGGAAGCCGGAGCCGCCCCGCCCCCGCAGGCCGGCGGCCTCGATGTCGCGGATGACCTCCTCGGGCGCGAGCCGGGTGAGGGCGCGTTCCAGGCCCGCGTACCCCCCGTGCTCGCGGTAGCTGGCGAGGCTCTCCGGGTCGACGCGGCCGATGTCGGTGAGCAGCCGCGGCTCCCCGCCGTCGAGGATCCGGATCTGCGGTGACAGCGCGCTCGCCATCAGCGGCTCCCGGCCGTCGCGGCGCTGCGCCGCTCGCCGATGATGTGGAGCGCCTTCTCCTCGTCGAGCGGCCCGTACACCAGCGTGTCGATGCGCATGGCCGGGCTGATCGCCCCGGCGCCGACGTCCGACCTCGTCTCGAGCGAGAAGCTGCCGTCGGGGGTGCTCTCACCGGCCCGGATGCCCAGCTCGGCCTCGATGGCGGCCAGCAGCCGATCGCCGCCGGCGAAGCGGCAGGCGGCGCAGTCGCACACGGTCACCACGTGGCCGGCGGCCGGAAGGAGCCGGAAGCCACCGAGCCCCGCCGCGCCGAAGACCTGCGCCCAGTGGATCGTCATCCGGTCGCTCACGCGGCGCAGTGCCCGCTCCGGCAGGTACCCGTAGCGCTCCTCGATGGCGCGGAAGATCGCGACCAGCGCCTCCGGGCGCGCGCCGAACCCGTCGATCACCTCGTCGACGAACGGCGTGTCGATCGCCTCGTCCCAGCGCGCGGCGTTGCGCATCGGCCGCGCGGCCAGCCCGGCGCGTCGGTAGGCGTTGGGGTCCTTGCGCTCATCGTAGATCTCGGGCATCCCGTAGCGAATCCGGTTGCCCTGGCTGTCGAAGCCGCTCATGTCGATCGCCTCGACCGGGCACACCTGCGCGCACTGGAAGCAGACCTCGCACTTGTGCTCGCCGAACGGGTCGTAGATGAGGTCGAGCCGCCCGCGCCAGCGGTCGGGGATCTCGGGTCGCTGCTCCGGGTACTGGCGGGTCACCTTCGGGGCGAAGAAGTTGCGGAAGGTCGTGGCCATGCCCTTCGCGATGCCGATGCCGGGGAATCCCATGGGTCAGACTCCCTTCACGTCGAAGACGACCACGGCGATGGCCGTGACGAACAGGTTGACGAGGGCCAGCGGCAGCAGGACCTTCCACGCCATGCCCATGAGCTGGTCGACGCGCACCCGGGGGAGGGTGGCGCGCAGCCACACGGCGATGGCCACGAAGATGTACGTCTTCAGGAAGAACCAGAAGATGCCGTAGAGCGTGCCCGCGAACCCGGTGAGCTGCGCCGGGAACGGCCACGGGGCGAGCCAGCCGCCGAAGAACAACGCGACGAGGATGCCGCTCATGATGAACAGGGCGACGTACTCGGCGAAGAAGAAGAACCCGAAGCGCATGCCCGAGTACTCGGTGAACGGCCCGGCGACGAGCTCGGAGTCCGCCTCCACCATGTCGAAGGGCGTGCGGTTCACCTCCGCCAGCGAGCTGATGTAGAAGATGCCGAGCCCGATCGGTTGCCAGATCAGGAGCCAGCCGTTCTCGAGCTGCCAGCCGATGAGCTCGCTGAAGTTCAGGGTCCCGGCCAGCACCACGGCTCCCACGATCGACAGGGTGAGCGGGATCTCGTAGCTGACCATCTGCGCCGCCGATCGGAGCCCGCCGAGGAGCGAGTACTTGTTGTAGCTGGCCCATCCGGCGACGAGCAGTCCGACGACCGAGAGACCCAGGACCGCGAAGAAGTAGACGATGCCGATGTTGAAGTCGGCCGCCACCGCTCCGGGGGCGAACGGGATGACGAGCATGCTCATCGCCGCGGCCATGTAGACCATCCAGGGCGCCAGCGTGAACGTGCTGCGATCCGCCTGGTCGGGGACCGTGTCCTCCTTGGCGAGCACCTTGAAGCCGTGGATCGTGCTCTGGAAGATGCCGCGCGGGCCGATGCGGTTCGGACCGAAGCGCAGGTTCATCTGCGCGATGATCTTCATCTCCATCTGGATGATGATGAACGCGGTCGGCACGGTGAGCAGCAGCAGAAGCGTCGTGGCCAGCACGAATCGCCCGATGCCGAGAAGCAGCTCCCAATCCATCAGCGGCAGTCCATCGGCTACTTGTCCACTCCGCCCATGACCGGGTCGAGGCTGGCCATGACGGCCATGGTGTCGGCGACGAGACGTCCGGGCATGAGCTTCGGCAGGGCCTGCAGGCTGATGAAGCTGGGATCGCGCATCCGGAACCGGTACGGGTTCGGTCCGCCGTCACTGATGGCGTAGACGCTGTACAGCCCGCGTGGCGACTCGACGGCACCGTAGGCGCGTCCCGGTCGCGGCCGGATGATCCCGGGCACCTGGGCCTGGACCGGGCCGTGGGGCATCTTGTCGATGATCTGGTCGATGAGGTGGATGCTCTGCTTGATCTCGGCGATGCGCTGGAGGTAGCGCGAGTACGAGTCGCCGCCCTGCTGGGTGATGACGTCGAACTCGAGCTCGTTGTAGATCGAGTACGGCTTCGCCTTGCGAACGTCGAACGGAACGCCCGATGCCCGCAGGTTCGGCCCCGTCACCCCGAGGCCGATCGCCTGCTGGCCGGTCAGCGTGCCCATGTTGATCGTGCGCGCGCGGAAGATCTCGTTGTCGGTGATCATCCGCTCGTTCATCTCGATGTTCTTGAGGACGCGGCCACGCCAGGTGCCGAGCCGGCTCAGGAACTCGTCGTTCGTGTCGAAGTTCACGCCGCCGACGCGGAAGAAGTTGAAGAGCATCCGCTGGCCGCTGATGCTGCTCAGCATGTCGACGATCTCGTCGCGGTTGATGAAGGCGTACAGGATCGGGGTGAGACCGCCCATGTCGAGTGCCAGGAATCCCATCATCAGCCCGTGGCTGAAGATGCGGTTCAGCTCGACGACCAGCGCGCGGATGTACTCGGCGCGCGGGGGCGCCTTGACGCCGTAGAGCTTCTCGAACGCGATCGCCGGGGCATGCTCGTTGTGCATCGTCGACAGGTAGTCCATCGGGTCGACGTACGTGAGCACGGTCGTGTAGGTCGCGTTCTCGCACAGCTTCTCGATCCCGCGGTGCAGGTAGCCGAGCACCGGGTCGATGTCGACGATGATCTCGCCGCGCACCTTCACCACGAGCCGCATGACGCCGTGGGTCGACGGGTGCTGCGGACCCATGTTCACGAGCATCTCGCCCTCGTCGAGGGTGTAGATCTCGCGTTCCCGCTCCGTCTGCGGTGGGCGATCCGGGATACCGACCTGCTCGAAGCCGGCGTACTCGCCGCCCGGCGTGCGCACCGGCGTCAGGCCGGCCGCCGCCCGCAGGCGCTCCTCCTCGGCCCGGTCGAGGTCGATCGGGTCGGGGATGGTGATGTCGGGGTCGATCTTCGTCATCGCGGGCGGCTCTTGCTGGCCATCGTCTCGCCGGCCTCGACTGCCTCGCCGGGCGCGTCGGCGCGCTCGGAGCTCGGCGGGAACGTCACGCCCGGCGCGTCGCGGAAGCGGGTCAGATCCCACGTCTCGGGTCGCTCGAGCGGGTTGACGCCGGCGGCCGGTGAGTCGGCCGCATCGTCGGGCAGGACGAAGTCCCGGCGCTGGGGGAAGCTGCGGTAATCGGGGCTCATGTAGATCCGGCGCAGGTCGCGGTTGCCCTCGAACACGATGCCCATCATGTCGTACATCTCGCGCTCGTGGAACATCGCGCCCTCCCACAGGTCGGTGATCGACGCGATGCGCGGGTCGTCGCGGTCGACGCGGGCACGGATCCGGAGCCAGCCCGGATGCTTCCAGCTGAAGAGGTGGTACACCACCTCGAAGTGGGCGCCCGGACCGTAGTCCACGGCGGCGGCATCGGCGAGCATGAAGTAGGCGAGGTCCTCGTCGTCGCGCAGCGTGGCGAGCACGTCGTGCGCACGGGCGCCATCGACCTGGTACTCGACGGTGTCCTCGTCGGTCCACAGATCGCGGAGGTCGTCACCGAGACGCTCGGCCAGCACCCGGACGAGCGCGCCGGCCGCGACGGGCGTGGTCAGCGGACGTCTCCTTCCCAGCGGGTGCGCTGCGGTCCGCGATCCACGTACGTCGGCCACTGGCCACGACGCTGCTTCACGAGCTCGTGGAGCTTCATCATCCCGTAGATCAGGCCCTCCGGGCGCGGCGGGCAGCCCGGGACGTAGACGTCCACCGGCATGACCCGGTCGACGCCCTGGACGACGCTGTAGGAGCGCTTGAAGCGGCCGCCCGAGGTCGTGCAGGTGCCCATGGCGACGCACCACTTCGGCTCGGGCATCTGCTCCCAGAGCCGGACGAGCGGGCCGGCCATCTTCGTGGTCAGCGTCCCGGCGACGATGAGGACGTCGGCCTGGCGCGGGCTCGCCCGGAACGGGAACATGCCGAAGCGGTCGATGTCGTTCACGCTCGTCGCCGTGCTCATCATCTCGATCGCGCAGCAGGACAGGCCCGACAGCAGCGGCCAGAGCGAGTTCGCGCGAATGAGGTCGAGGATGTAGTCGGCCTTGGTCGGGATCACCTCGAGCAGGCCGTGGAAGCCGCCCTGCGGATGCTCCTCCATCCCGAACTCGCGGAGCAATGCGTTGTCCCCGGCCTGGTCGGGAATGACGATCGGCCCGTTGCCGGTGTCGGCGCCCGCGGTCGGCATCGGCTCCGTGGCGCTTCCGGTGGTCGGTCGGTCTACTGCCATCGCAGATCACCCTTCTTCCATGCGTACAGCTCGCCGAACATCAGGATGACGAGGAAGATGCCGATGAGCACGATGCCCTGGAACTCGAGCGACCGCACGGTGATCGCCCACAGGTAGACGAAGATGATCTCGACGTCGAACGCGACGAAGAGCAGGGCGTACAGGTAGAAGGCCAGCCCGAAGCGGCTCCAGGTGTCGCCGATGGTGTCGACGCCCGACTCGTACGGCAGGCCCTTCTGGGGGCGCTTCCGCCGATGCGTGATGAGCCAGCTGAACAGGATCGTGCCGAAGACGAAGGTCGTCGCGGCAAACGCGAATCCGATGACGTAGAGCAGTCCGGTGTGATCCATCTCCACTCCGGTTGCACGCGGTGCATGGCGTGTCGGGCGCGCGCCCGACGCTGAGGTTCGTCGTTGGTGGAGCACGGCGCGCTGAGCACGCCCCGCTCGCGGAACAGTCTAGCAGGGGCACTCGTCGGCGTGGCCGCGCGCGACGGACCCGCATGGCGCGGACTCAGCGGCCCTGCCACGCGGCGGCGATGATCAGCCGCAGCCCGTCGCTGACGAGCGCGTGCCCACCCAGGAGGAACGGGACGGGCGCAGCGACCGCCGCCTCGGTGAGCTCCCGCAGCCAGGGCGTCGCGACGCGGGATGCATCCCCGAAATCGGAGGCCAGGCGCTCCTCCTCCGGCGGCCAGGCAGCGGCCTCCGAGGATTCGCCGACCGAGGCCATGAGCACCCGCGTATCGAGGACAACGGCATCTCCCAGCCGAGCCAGCTCCGCGACGAGCTCGGCGGGCGACGAGCGCGCCATGAGCGCGGCGAGGATCGATCGGGGACGGGAGCCCGGGTCGCGCGCCGATCGCATCCCGCGCTCCTCGACGAAGCCACGCACGCGACAGGCGGTCTCGGTCTCCAGCTCCTGCCACGTCAGTCCGGGAATGCGCCCGGCGACCACCAGCTCGGCCGCGCGGTCGCGGATGACCTCGCCCAGCGCGGCGAGGTGCGGCACCTCCAGCGGGCAATCACCCGGGAGGCGCGCCATCTCGAGGTACCCGCGCACGGACGCGTCCAGCGGTCGGGCTCCCTCGAGGCGCGTGGCCAGGCGCAGGAGCGCGAGGTCGAGCGTCGTGTCGACGTCGAATCGCGCCCAGCCGGCCGAACCGAGATCGCGCCACGCGAACCCTGCCTCGGACAGGCGCCGCGGCGCGGCGTTGTCGGTCTCGCAGGCGGCGAGCGCCTCCAGCGCGCGGTCGAGGTCGCCGGCCACCACGAAGGCATCGGCGCTGAAGCGGTTGTTGGCGACGACCTCGCCCGCCACCGGGCTCAGCAGGTCGTCAAGTGCCGTGTCGGCGAGCAGCGGCATCGCCGATCCACCGGCGTAGCCGATCGCGTCGACGCGCCCGCCCGCGTCGGCGAGGGCTGCCCGCGCGCCGGTGGTGTACCAGCGGCCCCAGTGGAAGTCATCCGCGTCCTCGCCGGCGGTCGCACGCAGCTCGGCGACCGCTGCGCCGAGACCGCCGAGGCGGCGGGACAGCTCGGCCGCCAGCAGCCGGCGACCATCGGCCGCGATCGCCGCGTGGCTGCCGAACGGCTGGCCCTCGGCGGGCGTCGTGACCAGGAGAAGCGGCGCGGGCCGCTCAGGCATGCTGGCCCTGCGTGAGCGAGGCGCGCAGGCGATGCAGCTGCTCCAGGTGCATGAGGTCGTGCACCCCGATGAACAGGAGCCACTCGCCACAGCGCAGATGGCCGACGAGCGGATGGTCGAGGAGGCAGCGGTCGAGCTCGTGGCCGGCGATCCGTCCCGCGGCCTGGCGGATCGCGACGCGCGACTTCTCGAGGAGCCCCAGGAGCTGCCCGACATCCGCCGCCGCCGGTCCCGGGATGGACGGCGTCACGACCGGTGGCGCCTGCTCGGGCCACATGCCGGCGGCGTCCCACGATGCCCAGGTCGCCAGGAATCGACGAGCGGCGGTGGTGTGCGCGAAGGCCTGCGCCACGTTCCAGTTCTCCTCGCCACCGGGCGCATCGAGAGCCGACAGCGGGAGGGCGGCCAGGGCGGTCTCGAGCGCGTTGCCGATCGCCTCCTGCTGGGCGAGGATCCGCGCCGCGGATCCCGCGTCGACCCGCGCCCGCAGCTCGCGACGAAGGCCCTTCAGCCCCTCGAAGGTCCCGTCCGCCGCTCGCCAGCAGGCGACGACGTCCGGCGCATCAGCCTCGAGATCCGCGATCCAGGTGGGCGGCCCCTCGGTCATAGCGCGGACCCGCGCCGTCAGAGACGCTCGAAGCGCTCGATCGGCTGGACGAAGACCGTCGCGCCGCCCACCTCGACCTCGACCGGGTACGGCATGTAGAACTCGCCCGGCTCCATGATCGGCGGCATCGGGTTCACGAACTGCTTCCGGCTGTGGCAGTTGGCGCTGATGATTCCGAGCACATCCTCGACCTGGTCGTCCTCGACGCCGAGCACGATCGTCGCGTTTCCCTGCTTCAGGAACCCGCCCGAGGAGTTGAAGCGCGTGGCGCGGAACTCCTTCTCGAGCAACGCGTCGACCAGCGTCGAGGCGTCCTCGTTGTGCACGATGGCGGTGACCAGCTTCATCGGTGGGGGGCTCCTTCGTTCGACGACCCGTGAGCGGGGACGCAGTGGGCGCTGCCGATTATGGCGCAGGGACGTGCCCGAGGGCCACCCGTCACCGGCCGCGTACCTGACGACTTCGGACCGTGCCGTCGAGCGCGATCAGCGCAGGTATCGCGCAGCCACGATGCCGGCGATGGCGGCATCGGCCTCCTCGACCGAGACCGAGCCGTCCACGACCTCGAACCGCTCGGGCTCGTCGGCGGCGAGGCGCAGGTAGGCGGCCCGCACCGCCTCGAAGAACGCCGCGCCCTCGGTGTCCTCGAAGCGGTTCCACTCGGATCGGCGGCGCGTCCGCTCCAGCCCGACCTCCACCGGCACGTCGATGAGGAGCGTGAGGTCGGGCCACAGCCCGCCGGTGGCGAACTCCTGGAGGCGTCGCAGCTCCGTCATGTCGTTCCCGTAGCCGGCGCCCTGGTACGCCAGCGACGAGTCGGCGTAGCGCGCGCAGACCACCCACTCACCGCGCTCGAGCGCCGGCCGGATGACGCGCTCGACGTGCTGGGCGCGTCCGGCCGCATAGAGAAGGGCGTCGGCGCGCGGCTCGAGATCGTCGCTCATGCCGCGCATGTGGAGGACGATGCGTCGCACCTCCTCGCCGAGCGGCGTGCCCCCGGGCTCGTGGGTCAGGACGGCTGAGAGCCCGCGCCCCCGAAGCCAGCCGACGAGGTGCCGCGCCGCCGTCGACTTGCCGCTCCCCTCCGGCCCCTCCAGGGTGATGAACCGCCCGCGCGCCGGCGTGTCGGGGCTCACGCGGGCGGCAGGATGGCGGTCGCGACGAGGGCCACGGCGACGAGGACGAGGATTCCGATGAGGACGACGCGAGTCCAGCCGCCGCTCACCGCCAGTTGCGTCCTTCCTCGGGGATGAGCTCGACGCGGCGGTTCGGCTCGGACCCGCGCGACCGCGACATGAGCGCGTTCTTCTCCGCCATCTGGTGCTGGAGCCGGCGAACGTAGGCGTTCTGCGGCGCGAGCTCCACCGGCCGCCCCGAGGCCTGGACCAGGCCGATCGCCTCGGCGGTTTCGCGCAGCGCGGCCTCCTGCGGATCGGCCTCCAGGTCGAACAGGCTGGCAAGCATGTTCTCCATCTGAAGCATCGTGTTCGTCTTCAGCACGTAGATCGGCACGCCGTGCGACTCGGCGTCGCGCAGCGCGGCCGGCTTGCGACGGTAGTAGTTCCGGAGGGTGACGACCGCATCGGCGTCGTCGAGCTCGCGCGCCACGGTCACCGGCACGCCGAGCTCGCGCACCGCCTGCTCGAGCCGCTTGCGGCTGACGCCGAAGGCGAAGACGCTCATCGGCCGATGCGACCGCGCGCGGTCGCCGGCGGGACGCTGCGCGCCGATCGGCCGCTCGACGGCCGCGTCGTCGTCCATCTCGGCCAGCGCCTGCTCGAGCTCGCGCCGGGGATCAGACGCGGGCAGCGTGGTCGCGCTCGACGCGCCGCTGATCCGCTCACCGGGCAGCGTCCGCCCACCTCGTCCCGCGTCGCCGCCGCCGGGCAGCGGACGGAGGCCGCTTCGCTCGTACCGGCCGCCGCCTCCGCCGCCAGCGCGGCCACCGCGACCGAAGGCCCCGAAACCGCCGGTCGGCTCGAGCGGCGCGAAGGCCGGGTTACCGGTCGGCGTCTCGCTGATCCGGTAGTCGTACTTCGTCATGGCCTTGAGCTCGCCCGACTCGTCGCGATAGCGAGCCTCCGGGGGAACCATGTGCCCGCGCAGGATGGCGTCGACGGTCTCGGCCACGTTGCGATGGACGATGACGTTGTCGCGCTCGACGATCTCGACGAGGACGTCGAACGTCGGCGGGGCCTTGCGCTCGAGGACCGTCTTCTGCGTCCCGCGCCGGCGCGCCTCCTCGTCGCCGAGGGTGACCGGCTGGATGCCGCCCACCAGGTCCGACAGCGTCGGGTTGAGCATCAGGTTGTCGAGCGTGTTGCCATGGGCCGTGCCGACGAGCTGCACGCCGCGCTCGGCGATCGTTCGGGCCGCTCCCGCCTCGAGCTCCGTCCCGATCTCGTCGATGACGATGACCTCGGGCATGTGGTTCTCGACCGCCTCGATCATCACCTGGTGCTGCTCGGTCGGCGTCCGGACCTGCATCCGCCGTGCGTCGCCGATGCCCGGGTGCGGGATGTCGCCGTCGCCCGCGATCTCGTTGCTCGTGTCGACCACGATGACGCGCTTGCCGAGGTCGTCGGCCAGGACGCGCGCCACCTCGCGCAGCATCGTCGTCTTGCCGACGCCCGGCCGGCCGAGGATGAGGAGCGACTGCCCGGCTTCCGTGATGTCGCGGATAATGTCGATCGTCCCGAACACCGCGCGGCCGATGCGGCAGGTCAGGCCGACCACCTTGCCGGCGCGGTTGCGGATCGCGCTGATCCGGTGCAGCGTGCGCTCGATGCCGGCGCGATTGTCATCGCCGAAGACGCCGATGTGGTCGATGACGTGGGCGATATCGGCCTCGGTGATCTCCCGATCCAGGAGGTCCTCCTCGCCGGTGGTGAACCGCGCCTGTGGCTTGCGACCGAGGTCCATGACCACCTCGAGCAGGTCGGTGCGATTCGCGAGGCCGCGCAGCCGGTCGCAGATCTCCGGCGGCAGGGACTCCATGAGGGCATCGAGGTCGTCGGTTGTCTCGCGCCGTGCCACGTCTCGTCTCGCCTTCCCTTCCCCTGTCATCGGATCGCCGGAACCATCGCCGGCTGGCGGACCTGGGCGCGGACCTCGCGCACCAGCAGGGTGACCCGGCCGATCGGCTCGAAGCCGGCTGCTTCTGCAGCGCGCGTGCCCGCCGACTCGTATGTTCGCACCGGAGCGAGGATCCCCGCAGCGATCGCGTCGCCGTCGAGCCGCCGCAGGACCGCGCGCAGGAAGCGCTCGCCGTCCGCACCGTCGCGGATGAGGAAGCGGAGGTAGTGCGGCCCGGATCGGCAGGCGCCGTGCTGGGCGAACCCGCCCGCCCGCTGCTCGACGGGAAGGAGCCAGCTCTCGACCTCGCTGAAGTGGAGGATCGGGTTGAGCGCCGAGCGGGGGACGATCGCCTCGTGCGCCGCGGACTCCCAGTCGTTGGCCCCGTAGCCCTCGATGCGAGCGATGGCCGGCGGCGTCGCGTGGGTCCAGAGGTCGAACAGGTGCCACGCATCGGGCGCGCCGGCCGGCTGCAGCTCGGTGCCATCGCCGCTGCGATCGCGGCCCTCGCGCCCGGTGATCGACCGCAGCCACGAACGCGGGCCGCGCACCGCCTCCGGCGCGCGCCACCAGATCTCCTCCTGTGCGTAGGCCATGAAGCCGGCCTGGCCGAACAGCTCGAGGTTCTCCCGGACGTCGGCGCACGCCGCGTGGAACCGTGCCACTCCGTGGCCGCTGCCCTCCTGGATGAGGCTCTCGAGCAGTGCATACCGGATCTCGCCCGCCAGCGGGCCATCGTCGGCATCGAGCTCGGTGATCACCCAGTCGTCGCGATGCGGCTCCTCGATGGCGCGGCAGCTCCCGACGATGTCGCCGTCCAGCTCGGCGACGAGGTGCACCGAGGGCGCGCGCAGCGGCAGCCACGACGGCATGAGCGTCGACAGGCTGATCCGCGGCGACTCGGTCGTCGGGGCCGGAACGCCGAGCGTCCGCCGATGAGAGTCGCCCGCCGAGTGCACCCGGCGCGAGAGCTCGGTGAGCGCCTGTCGATCCGTGATGCGGGCTGCACGGACGGCCGGGTCGACCTCGATCACGCCGGGTTCCCCGCGCCCCTCCCGACCAGCTGGAGCAGGAGGCCGTGGAGCCGACGGTCGTCGGTCAGCTCGGGGTGGAATGCCGTGGCCAGGACGCGACCCTGGCGGATGGCGACGGGCGTCCCGTCCGGATCGCGTGCCAGCACCTCCGCGGCGGGGCCGACGTCGGTCACGAACGGCGCGCGGATGAAGACCCCGTGGAGCGGCTCCGGTCCGAGCTCCGGCACGTCGAGATCCGCCTCGAACGAGTCGAGCTGGCGGCCGTAGCCGTTGCGACGCACCTCGATGTCGAGGAGCGGGAACACCGGCTCGTCGCCATCCGCGATGCGCTCGGCCAGGAGGATCATTCCCGCGCAGGTGCCGAGCAGCGGGGTGCCGCCTCGCGCCAGCGAGGCGATCGGCTCGCGAAGGCCATAGATGTCGATGAGCTTGCGCATCGTGGTCGACTCGCCGCCGGGAAGGATGAGCCCGTCGAGCGCGACGAGGTCGCGCGGCAGTCGAACCTCGACCGGATCCGCGCCGACGGCGCGAATCGCCTCGACATGCGGTCGCACCGCCCCCTGCAGCGCGAGCACGCCGATACGCGGTCGCCGCTCCTGCTCGGTCATGATCGGGGGCCTACCAGCCGCGGGCGGCCAGGCGCTCCTCGGGCGGGATCTCGCCGAGCGACGTGCCGCGCATCGGCTCACCCAGGCCGGCGCTCACCTCGGCCAGGATCTCCGGATTGTCGTACTGGGTCGTGGCCTTCACGATCGCGCGGGCGTAGCGCTCGGGGTTTTCGCTCTTGAAGATGCCCGAACCGACGAAGACGGCCTGGGCGCCGAGCTGGCGCATGAGGCTCGCATCGGCCGGGGTGGCGACGCCGCCGGCGCTGAAGTTCGGGACGGGCAGCTCGCCGAGCTCGGCGGTCTGCTTCACCACGTCGTACGGCGCGCGCAGCTCCTTGGCGGCGGCGAACAGCTCGTCGGGCCGCATGTTCTGGAGCTGCCGGATGCCCTTCTGCACGGCCCGCATGTGGCGCACGGCCTCGACGATGTCGCCGGTCCCCGCCTCACCCTTCGTGCGGATCATGGCCGCCCCCTCGCCGATGCGGCGCAGTGCCTCGCCGAGATCCCGGCAGCCACACACGAACGGCACCTTGAAGGCATGCTTGTCGATGTGGTGCTCCTCGTCGGCGGGGGTGAGCACCTCCGACTCGTCGATGTAGTCGACGCCGAGCAACTCCAGGATCTGGGCCTCCGCGAAGTGCCCGATCCGGCACTTCGCCATCACCGGGATCGAGGTCGCCTCCATGATCTCGGTGATGAGCCGCGGGTCGCTCATCCGGGCCACGCCGCCGTACTTGCGGATATCGGAGGGCACGCGCTCGAGCGCCATCACGGCGACCGCGCCGGCCTCCTCCGCGATCTTCGCCTGATCGGCGGTGACGACGTCCATGATCACGCCGCCGGCGAGCATGCGCGCCAGCCCGACCTTCGTGGCCCAGGTGCTTCGTTCGATGGTGGTCATTGCAGTTCCTTGCGCAGCACCGATAGACGGCGCTCTGCGCCGCTCGGATTCGACGGCCATTCTACTCGTGGGACGCCGAAGCGCCCATCGGGCGGCCCGGTGGCGACCGTGGAGCCGCGCTGGCCTCAGGGGGCGCGGTTGGTATGATCCGCTGAGGAAGGCGTCAGCACCGATGATCAATGCACCCGTACTGGTCCTGAACCAGAACTACGAACCGCTCAACGTCTGCGACATCAGGCGCGCGTTCCGCCTGCTCGGCGCCTCGAAGGCCGAGCTCCTGGCGAAGAACCACCAGGTCATCCACACGCCGACGATCGCCATCCCGGCGCCGTCCGTGATCCGGCTCCAGTACCACGTGAAGCGGCCGCAGCCGAGGGTCAAGCTGAGCCGCCGCGAGGTGTTCACCCGCGACCGGCACACCTGCCAGTACTGCGGGAAGGTCAGCCGCGACCTGACGATCGACCACGTCATGCCGAAGCACCGGGGCGGACGCCACGAGTGGGAGAACCTCGTCGCGGCGTGCCGCGCCTGCAACCACCGCAAGGGCGGGAAGACCGTGGCCGAGGCCCGGATGGAGCTCATGCGCGAGCCTCGAGCCCCCCGCGCCGACCTGCGCTACCTGTTCGGCACCTACCTCAGCGACGAGCGCAACGACGCCTGGCGCACGTTCCTCTTCCTCGAGCCGATTCGCGCATCGTCGGCCGCGCGCTGACAGCCGACCCGATGCCAGACCGTCGGGAGCCGATGTTCCCGGACCTGCCGGCGCCCGTCGCCCGCGTGCTCGGAGCGCTGCGCGACGCGGGACACGAGGCCGCGCTGGTCGGGGGAGCCGTTCGGGATCGGCTGCTCGGTGGTCGGCCCGATCCCGACGACTGGGACGTCGCCACGTCGGCCCACCCGGACGCGGTGGCCGCCCTCTTCCCGGCCCACAGCTGGGACAACCGATTCGGCACGGTCACCGTGGCCGGGACGCCATCGGTCGAGATCACGTCGTACCGAACCGAGGGCGGATACCGGGACCGCCGCCGACCCGACGAGGTGCGGTTCGGCGCGAGCCTCGAGGAGGACCTCGCGCGTCGCGACTTCACCGTGAACGCCATCGCCTGGGTACCCGAGGACCTCGAGCGGGGCACCGGACGCCTCGTCGATCCCCACGACGGCGCCGGTGATCTCGACCGCCGGGTTCTGCGCACCGTCGGTGACCCGGACGAGCGCTTCGCGGAGGACGCGCTGCGTCTCGTGCGCGCAGCGCGCATCGCTGGCCGGCTGGGCCTCTCCCTCGACGCCGAGACCGAGGCCGCCGTGCGGCGCCGGGCCGCGGACGCCGGGACGGTCTCCGGGGAGCGCCTCCGCGACGAGCTCCTGCGCATGCTCGACGATCCGATGCCCTCCCGCCCCCTCGGTCTCCTCGAACGTCTCGGCCTGCTCGCCGTCGTGCTCCCCGAGGTCGCGGCGCTGCGTGGAGTTCCCCAGGCGAAGGCGCTGCCCGGTGACGCGCTCGATCACACCCTCCGTGCCGTCGACGCCGTCGTATCGACGGACCGCGCGCTCCGGCTGGCCGCCCTCCTCCACGACGTCGGCAAGGCGACGACGCTGGCCGACGGACATTTCATCGGCCATGAGCGCGTCGGCGCCGAGCTGGCCGATGCCGCGCTGCGCCGGCTGCGCGTCCCGCGCTCGATCGCCGCGCCGGTCGTCCGGGTGGTCCGGCATCACATGTACTCCTACGATCCCGAGTGGTCGGATGCGGCCGTCCGGAGGTTCGTGCGCCGGATCGGCGAGAAGGACATGCCGCTCCTGTTCGGGCTGCGGCGTGCGGACGATGCCGCCTCCGGGGCCGCCGACGAGGCTGGCGAGGTTCAGGCCGAGCTCGAGCGACGCATCGCCGCCGAGCTCGCGAGCTCCGGCGACGTGCTCCGCCATCGGCGACTGGCCATCGACGGCGACGACCTTCAGCGTGAGCTGGGGATGGTGCCCGGGCCCAGGATCGGATCCGTGATGGAGGCGCTCACCGAAGCGGTGCTCGACGATCCCTCGCGCAACCGCCGCGACGAGCTGCTGCGCCTGGCGCGTGAGCTCGACCCGGAGGCGGTGACCGATGGCACCGCCCCGGGAGCCGACGGCTGACAGCGCGAGTGACGCTGCTACAATCCGTCGTCCGGGCCCCCGGGCCTGGGTCGTGCCTCATCGAAGCCTGCTCATCCCCGAGCGGAGGGACCGTGCACCGATGAACGCCACCGTGCGTCGGGCTGTCCGACTCGAGCACCGGCTGACGCAACCGAATGCGTCCCTCGCAGACCTCGAAGCTGCCGTGACGCTCGCGGTCGAGCACGACCTGGCCGCGCTCACCGTCAACCCCTGGCTGGTGAAGATCGCCAAGCGCCGCCTCGGGCGCTCCCGCGTCACGCTCGGCACCGTCGTCGGCTATCCGCACGGCAGCCAGGTCCTGAGCGTCAAGGCATTCGAGGCGTCGAAGGCGCTCGAGCAGGGCGCCACCCAGATCGATTTCGTCCTCAATGGCGGCGCGCTCGCCTCGGGCGACGATGAGACGGTCTTCAACGACATGCTGGCGGTCATCGACATGGCGCACTCGGCGCTCGCCTCGGTCGGCGTCATCATCGAGGCCCAGCCGATGAGCGAGGAGCACCTCCGCCGCGCCTGCCGCCTGGCTGAGCGCGCAGGCGCCGACCATGTCGTGACCAGCCCCGGCAGCGCCACGGTCCGCGGCACGGTGGCCCGCACGAAGCTGCTGCGGGACAGCGTCGGGCCGAGGATCGGCGTCAAGGCCTGCGGCCGGTTCCGCAGTGCGGACCAGGTCGAGGCCGCCGGCGAGGCCGGCGCGACCCGCGTGTCCGCCGCGCTGACGGCGGCCCTGGCGCGCCAGCTCGTCGAGGCCCGGGCGCCGGTCGGAGCCGCCCGATGATCGATCGCAGGAGGGTGGATTGAAGCTGCTGGTCGTCGGCGGTGCCGGCTACGTCGGCTCCACGAGCGTCGAGCGCCTGCTCGACGCCGGTCACGAGGTGATCGTCTACGACAACCTGTCGAGCGGTCACGCCCAGGCGGTGCCCCAGGGGGCCCGGCTGGAGGTGGGCGACATCGGCGACGACCTGCGCCTCGAGTCGCTCCTGTCGGACGGCGTGGACGCCGTCCTCCACTGCGCGGCGCGCTCGCTCGTCGGCGAGTCGATGATCGACCCGGGGATCTACTACCGCACCAATGTCGGCGGCGGGGTCGCGCTCCTCGACGCCATGCATCGCTCCGGCGTGACGCGCCTGGTGTTCAGCTCGAGCGCGGCGGTGTACG
Organism: Chloroflexota bacterium; assembly: GCA_025699005.1. Taxonomy (GTDB): domain Bacteria; phylum Chloroflexota; class Limnocylindria; order QHBO01; family QHBO01; genus JACDBZ01. Next base: position 126,454 of record JAILWI010000001.1, read on the forward strand.
GCGAGCCGAGGCGCGTCCCGATCGCCGAGGCCGACCGCACGCAGCCGATCAATCCATACGGCGAGACGAAGCTGGCCTTCGAGGGCGCGATGCGCTGGTTTGCCGCCGCCCACGATTTCCGGGCCATCAGCCTGCGCTACTTCAACGTCGCCGGCGCGACCGAGCTCAACGGCGAGGACCACGATCCGGAGACGCATCTCATGCCGCTCGTCCTGCGGGTCGCGGCGGGCGAGGCGACCCACGTCCAGATCCACGGCCAGGACTACCCGACCCCGGACGGCACGTGCATCCGCGACTTCCTCCACGTGCGCGACATCGCGAACGCGCACCTGCTGGCGCTCGAGGCGACCGGCGAGGGCGACCCGTCGTTCGAGATCTACAACCTCGGCTCGGCGGCCGGCTTCAGCGTCCGCGAGGTGGTGGAGGCCGCGCGGCGGGTGACGGGACGCGCGATTCCTGCACGCCCGGTGAAGCGACGCTCCGGCGATCCACCGGTCCTCGTCGCATCGTCACGGCGCGCGCGTCGCGAGCTCGGCTGGCAGCCCGCGCACTCGACCCTCGAGCAGATGCTGGCCGACGCCTGGGCCTGGCGCGAGGCGCATCCCGACGGGTACGAGGACTCCGGTTCCGCCGCCCCCGAACGTGAGCAGGCGGTGGCTTCGGCGGGCTGACGCGCGCCCCGATCAGCCCGCGGCGCAGCTCGCGCAGAGGCCGTAGAAGTCGATCCGCGCGTCGTCGATCTGGAAGCCGAGGTCGTCCGCCACCCGGGCAGCGACCGGGGCGATCACGTCCTCTCCGATCTCCTCGACCCGGCCGCATCGGTCGCACGACAGATGGTGATGATGCTGTGGACGGCAGGCCACGTAGGCCGAGACATGTCCATCGAGCTCGAGGCGCCGGGCGACGCCGGCCGAGACGAGCGCCTCCAGGGTCCGGTACACGGTGGCGCGCCCGATCCCTGGCCGCTCCCGACGCAGCTGCGCGTAGAGATCCTGCGCGCTGATCTGCCGTCCACTGGCCGCGAGCGCCTCGGCGATCTGGATTCGCTGCGCGGTGACCCGCTCTCCCGCGGCGCGCAGCCGGTCCGTGACGCTGCGCGAGCTCAATGCGCGCCCACGACGCCGGCGAACGCGCTGAACGCGTAGATCGCGACGACGCCGACGAGCGTCGCCACCACGACCCAGCGCGACCGGTCGCTGCGGTGCGCCTCGGGCAGGAGCTCGGCGGCACCGATGTACAGGAAGAAGCCGGCGAAGACGGCCAGCATGCCGCCGAGCACGCCATCGGGGATGGGCAGGAGGAGGCCGATGATGACGCCGACGACCGGGGCCACCGCCACGAGGGCCACCCACCGGTAGATCTCGCGGGTCGGTGTGCGGCTGGCGAGGAGCAGGCTCACGATGCCGATCCCGTCGCTGAAGCGGTGCATGATCACGACGGCGGCGATGACGAGCCCGAGGCCGCCGCCGATGGAGAGGCCGGCGGCGAGCGCCACGCCGTCGAGGAGGCTGTGGAAGCTCATTCCCACGCCGCCCATGAAGCCGATGTGGCGGTGCGACGCCTCGCCGTGATCCAGCTCGGTGGCCGTCTCGTGGCCGACGTGGAGCGCGGTGAGCTTCTCGATCGCGTAGAAGGCGAGGAACCCGACCGCCGTGAAGAGCATGGCGAGGTCGAGCGATCCGCCCAGGTGCTCGACGCTTTCCGGGATGAGGTCGAAGTAGGCCGCGCCGATCCGGATCCCGGCACCGACCGCGATGATCAACCCGACATGGGCGACCGCGCGCAGCGCGAGCATGCCGCCCGCCAGCGCGGAGACGAAGGCGCTCGCGGAGACGAGCAGAGCAGTGAGCGTCATAACGAGACTGAGTATCAGTTAGGAGGGGCGTGGACGTCAACCCCGCACCCGGATGGCCGGGGGGGTGCGTGGTACGATCGCGCCTGCGACGACGCTGCCGCGCCTGAGCGCTCAGTTCGCCAGTGCGTCTGCGCGATGCGCCGCGGCCAACCGACCCCATGCGTGGAGCCCCTGCTTGCCCGATTCCGACACCGACACCGAGTCCCCGCGCACCTCCACCACGCGACGCCGTCCCGCGGCGGAAGCGAGCGAGCCCGTCGCGATCGAGGTGGGGGACGACGAGCCGGCCGCCTCGGAGTTCGAGGCGGCGATCCTGGCGGCATCACGCTCCTACCGATTCGGCGAGATCGAGGTGCCCGCCACGATCGCGCGTGCGATCGAGTCGATGGGCTTCACCTCGCCGACCGAGGTCCAGGCCCGCTCGATCCCGCCGCTGCGCCGCGGCGAGGATCTCATCGGCCAGGCCCAGACCGGCACCGGCAAGACGGCGGCGTTCGGCATTCCGATCGTCGAGAAGATCGATCCGGCGGGCGGCCACGTCCAGGCGCTCGTCCTCACCCCGACGCGCGAGCTGTGCGTCCAGGTCACCGAGGAGATCGCGCGCATCGGCCGGTTCCGCAACGTGCGCACGGTGGCGATCTATGGCGGCTCGTCGATGGATCGCCAGATCGAGGGGCTCAAGCGGGGAGCGCAGGTGGTCGTCGGCACGCCGGGACGGGTGCTCGACCTCATCCGCCGAGGGGAGCTGCGGCTCGACCGCGTCCACACCGTGATCCTGGACGAGGCGGACCGGATGCTCGACATGGGCTTCATCGTCGACGTCGAGACCATCCTGGCGCGAAGCCCGCGGCAGCGGCAGACGGCGCTGTTCAGCGCCACGATGCCCTACGCGATCCTGCGCATCTGCGACCGCTTCATGAAGAAGGACCCGGCGCACGTCACGGTCCGCCCCGACCTGCGGACGGTGGAGACGGTGCGTCAGCTCGTCTACTTCGTGGCCGAGCAGGACAAGGTTGCCGCCCTTCTCGAGCTCACCGACCAGTTCGGCTTCGACCGGCTCCTCGTCTTCCGTCACACCCAGATCGGCGTCGACCGGCTGGCTGCCACGCTGCAGAGACGGGGTAAGAACGTCGCCGGCCTCCATGGCGGTCTCTCGCAGCGCGAGCGCGACCGCACGCTCGCCGCGTTCAAGGCCGGAAAGATCCAGTTCCTCATCGCCACGAACGTCGCGAGCCGCGGGCTCGACATCACCGACCTGCCGTACGTCGTGAGCTACGACATCCCCGAGGACGCCGATACCTACGTCCATCGCATCGGCCGCACCGGCCGTGCCGGCAAGGAAGGGACCGCCATCACGTTCGTCGGGGAGTGGGACCTCGACGCGTGGGAGGCGATCCGATCCGAGGTCGGTGCCTCGGTCGAGGAAGGCCAGCTCCAGCTCTACGACGCTGGCGCGGACTGACCCGGGCCACCCGACCGCGGTAGGCTTGTCGTGATGGCTGAGCCGCTCCTCCCCCAGCAGCCGATCGCCGCCAACGCCGAGGTCCTCAGCGTCGAATGGCTGTTCGAGCCCCTCTGGCCCGGGGTCCGGCTGCTCGCCCGCGCCAGCGGCGGGCGGGTCCGTCTGAGCGACGAGCACGGCGAGGATCCCGGCACCGACGACGGCCTGGCCGACGCCCCCGAGGTGCTGGCCGCGGCGATCCTCGCCGACGAGGCCGTCGTCGACGGCATCTGGACCGCGCAGCCGTTCGTCGGCGACGGCAGCCCGGCGCGAGCCTGGGCCGAGACGCTCGAGGCTGAGGGTCTCGCGGCGGAGATCCCCGATCCCCTCGAGAACGAGCGCCGCCGCGCGTTCGTCGCCGTCGACCTCGTGGAGATCGATGGGCAGCCGCTCCATGGCATCCCGTTCCAGGAGCGCCGCCGGGTGCTCGAGTCGGTGATCGACGAGGGCGTGCGCGTTCGCCTCAGCCCGGTCGTGAAGCAGCCGCTCGCCGGGTGGCTCGTCGGCTGGCGAGCCAACGGCTTCACGCACTACGTCGCCAAGCACATGAACTCGCACTACCGGCCCGGCGAGCGCACCGAGGACTGGCTCAAGCTCTCGCTTCGGGCCGAGGCGCCACGCAGCTTCATGGGCCGCATGCTCGGTGGCCGAGGGGACCGCGTCCGCCGGGTCGAGGACTAGCGTTCGACCGGCGCGCAGCCTCCCACCGGGGCCCTCCCGAGGGAGCCGCCGGTCCCCGCGTGCTACCATCGAGGCCCCCGAGCAACGTCGCCGCGACGCACCATCGAGGAGGCCCCGTCCTGACAGCCAAGCCCGCCGCCGTACCCCCGTCCGCACTCGAGGCCGATGGCCTCGCCGAGGTCCGGCGCATCGGCTCGGCCGATCTCATGGTCGGAATCCCATCCTTCGGCAACGCCGAGACCATCGGCTACGTGGTGCGCGCCACGACGGCCGGGATGGTCCAGTACTTCCCCGAGATGAAGCCGGTCCTCGTCAACAGCGACGGCGGCTCGCCCGACGACACGCCACGTGTGGCGGTCAGCACTGAGAGCCCGGACTACCTCGAGAAGGTCATCCTCGTCAGCCCGAAGCACAAGCTCCAGCGCATCAGCTTCACGTACCAGGGCACGAGCGGGAAGGGCACCGCGGTGCGGGCCCTCTTCGAGGTCGCGCGCGAGCTCAAGGTCAAGGCCATGGTCATGGTCGACTCCGACCTGCGCTCGATCGTGCCGGAATGGGTCGAGCTCCTGGCCGGGCCGATCCTCAAGGGCGGCTACGACTTCGTCGCGCCGATGTACGCCCGCTACAAGTACGACGGGACGATCACGAACAACATCTCCTATCCCCTGACGCGCGCGCTCTACGGGGCCCGCATCCGGCAGCCGATCGGCGGCGACTTCGCCGTCTCCGGCGACCTCGTCAGCCGCTACCTCGAGCTCGACACGTTCGACGAGCTGACCGCGCGGTTCGGGATCGACATCTGGATGACGCACTCGGCCATCAACGAGGGCTTCGCCGTGTGCCAGGCACGCCTGGGAGCCAAGATCCACGACGCGAAGGACCCCGCCAGCGATCTGGGCCCGATGTTCCGGCAGGTGGTCGGGACGCTGTTCCGGCTGGCCGGCCACTACGAGGACCGCTGGCTCCGGGTTCGCGGCTCGCACCAGATCCCGGAGTACGGCTTCGAGCGCGTCGTGGCGCCGGAGGAGATCAGCGTCAACCACGCGAAGCTCATCGACAACTTCGACCAGGCGCGTCTCACCCAGCGCGACGTGTGGGCCGAGATGCTGAGCGAGGAGCAGCTCGAACGGGTCATGGCACTGGAGCTGCCGTCCGATCCGGCGAGCTTCCACTTCACCGCCGAGCTCTGGATCCGCTGCCTGTACGACGCCCTGGTCGCCTTCCATCGGCCGGGCGTGGACCGTGAGCAGCTGCTCGCCGCGCTCACGCCGCTCTACTTCGGCCGAACCGCCGGGTTCATCAGCCAGACGATGGAGCTCACGACCGACCAGGCGGAGCGGGTGATCGACGACCAGGCCCGCCAGTTCGAGGAGCTCAAGCCCTACCTCGTGGGCCGCTGGCGCGAGATGCGCACGGCATCCGGCGAGGCGGGCTGATGGCCGCCGCCCGTCGAAAGACGCCGTACCGCATCCTTCTTCCGCTCGCCAACCCGAGGACCGCGCGCGACCTCGTTCGCATCGGCGCGGGCGTCGCGAATGGCCGCCCGACCGAGATCACGGCGCTCGGCATCGTCGAGGTGCCCGAGGGCGTATCGCTCAGCGAGGGGGCGACGCAGGCCCGCACGTCTCGCCGCCTTCTTCAGCGCGTGCTCGACGTCGGTGACGAGGAAGGCGTCGAGCTGCGGACGATGGTCCGCATCGGTCGTCACGCCGCCGACGGTGTCATCGAGGCGGTCGGCGAGGAGGGCTCGGACCTCGTGATCTTCGGCTGGGGCGGGCCTCCGACCCACGCCCAGGTCGCACGCGCCGACGCCGAGGAGACCGAGATGGCCCTGGCCGGCCAGCGGGCCCAGCCGCGCCCGGTCTTCTCGCCCACGATCGACGCGGTCGTTCGCGAGTCGCCGTGCGACATCGCGGTCGTGAAGCAGCGCGGCATCGAGAACGTCGAGTCCATCCTCGTCCCGGTGCGCGGCGGGCCGCACGCCGAGCTGGCGATGCGCATCAGCCGCGATCTCGCGAAGCGCTTTGGGGCGAAGGTCGTGGTGCTTCACGTCGTCCCGAAGGGCATCGGCGAACGCGCGATCGAGCGCGAGCAGGTTGCCGTCGACGCGTTCGTGCGCGAGCACGCGGGCACCCGCCGCGCCAGCGGGCTCATCCGGGAGGCGGCGTCCGTGCGGCAGGCGATCATCAAGGAGGCGGCCAACCACCAGCTGGTGGTGATGGGAGCATCGGCGCATCCGACGAATGCCAGCCCGGACGGGCGATACCTGTTCGGCACGCTCGCCGAGTCGGTCGCCAGCAAGGCGAAGCCGACGGTCATCGTGGTGAAGACGAAGCAGTCGGTGGGGCTTGCGACGTTCGAGGAGCTGCGCGCCAGCGAGGGCACGCTGGCCCACGCCGATGCGTTCGTCGAGCGGAGCCGTTCCCTGCCGGTCGTCGTCGACAAGTGGTTCGCCGAGAACACGTTCCACGCGCACGAGTTCGCCGACATCCGCAAGCTCCTCGCCCACAAGGAGCGGCTCGGCGTCACGATCAGCGTCGGCCTTCCGACGCTCAACGAAGAGAAGACGATCGGCACGGTCATCAAGCGCGTGAAGGGCGCGCTCATGGACCGCGTCCCGCTCATCGACCAGATCGTCGTCATCGACTCCGACAGCGACGATCGGACCGTCGAGATCGCGACGGAGCTCGGAGTCCCGGTCCACGCCCACCCGAAGATCCTGCCGGAGACCGGCACGCATCGCGGGAAGGGCGAGGCGCTGTGGAAGAGCCTCCACGTGCTCGACGGTGACATCGTCGCCTGGATCGACACCGACATCAGCAACATCCAGCCGCGCTTCGTGTACGGCCTCCTCGGGCCGCTGCTCGCCGAGCCGAAGATCCAGTACGTGAAGGGCTTCTACCAGCGGCCGATCAAGCAGGGCGACACCCTCCAGGCCGAGGGTGGCGGTCGCGTGACGGAGCTCATGGCGCGACCACTCATCAACCTGTTCTTCCCCGAGCTGTCGGGAATGATCCAGCCGCTCTCGGGCGAGTACGCCGGGCGCCGCGAGCTGCTCGAGCAGCTGCCGTTCTTCACCGGGTACGCCGTCGAGATCGGCCTGCTCATCGACATCCTCGACCAGGCGGGGCTCTCCGCCGTCGGACAGGTCGACCTCGAGCGCCGCATTCACCGCAACCAGCCGCTCCCGAACCTGTCGCAGATGGCCTACGTCATCCTCCAGGGCGCCATCCGCAAGCTCGAGGAGCGGCACCGGCTCGAGCTGCTGACCGAGGTCGGGCGCGGGATGAAGCTCATCAACACCGGTAAGGACCAGTTCAACCTCGAGGTGCGCGAGATCGGCGACGAGATCCGCGCCCCGATCATCTCGGTGCCCGCCTACGTCGAGCGACGCAAGGAGCTGAAGAGCCGATGAGCCGAACGCTGACGGTGCTCATCGCCCCAGACTCGTTCGGCGGTGCGCTGGACTCCGTTGCCGTGACCTCGGCGATCGCCGCCGGCTGGTCACGCGTCCGCCCCAATGACGAGATCCTGCGCCGACCGATGGCCGACGGCGGTGAGGGCACCCTGGCGGCCGTCGCCGATGCGCTCGGCGACGCTGCCGAGCGTCGCGAGGTGGAGACGACCGACCCCCTCGGGAGACCGATCACCGCCGAGTGGCTCCTGCTCGAGGACGGCGCAGCGTTCGTCGAGATGGCGGCGGCATCCGGCCTGGCCCGGCTCGATCCCGGCGAGCGCACGTCGGCCAACGCGCGACTCGCCTCGAGCCGCGGGACGGGCGACCTCATCCGCGCCGCGCTGGATGCGGGCGCGCGCCAGATCACCATCGGCCTGGGCGGCTCGGCCACGACGGACGGAGGCAGCGGCCTGCTTCGGGCGCTCGGAGCGCGACTCCTCGATCGCAGCGGTGCCGAGCTCGAGGAGGGTGGCGCAGCCCTGGCGCGCCTCGACCGCGTGGAGGTGGACGGTCTGGACCCGCGTCTGGCCGAGGTGACACTCATCGTGGCCAGCGACGTGACGAACCCGCTGTGCGGACCGCGCGGGGCGGCGGCGACGTATGGCCCCCAGAAGGGCGCCGATGAAGAAGCGGTTGCCGAGCTCGACGCCGCACTCGCCGTCTGGGGCCGCGGGATCGAGGCCGCGACCGGAAAGCTCGTCGCCGACCTGCCGGGTGCCGGCGCCGCGGGCGGGACGACCGCCGGGCTCATCGGCCTCGCCCACGCCCGGGTCCGGCGTGGCGTGGAGGTCGTGGCCGAGCTCGTCGGGCTGGCGGAGGCGCTCGAAACGGCCGATCTCGTCATCACCGGCGAGGGCCGCGCCGACGAGCAGACGCTCCAGGGCAAGACCGCGATGGGCGTCGCCACCCTGGCTCGCCCGCGGGCCACTCCCGTGGTGCTCCTGTGCGGCGCGCTCGGGCAGAACGCCGAGGCGCTCGACGCCGCGACGACGCTCGCCGTGGTGCAGCCGGTCATCGATCGGCCGATGGAACTGGCCGACGCGATGGCGGACACGGACCGCCTGCTCCGGGCCGGTGCCGAACGCCTGGCGCGGTCGATCGGCATCGGCCTCGATCTCGCCCGGCCGTAGCGGCAGCGGCGTGCGCATGCCCCGCGGTCCGAGCCCGCAGAAGCGCGCGGCGGATCGGCGCAAGCGCCGGAAGGTCGCCGACATCGTCCTCGAACGGCTGGGAGAGCGGTACGAGCACCCGAGCTGGGCCGGCCCGCGCGTCGACACCGTGAGCGAGCTGATCCTCACGATCCTATCCCAGAACACCGCCGACACGAACTCGTTCCGTGCCTTCACCGCGCTGCGGGAGCGTTACGCGACCTGGGACGAGGTGCTCGCGGCGCCGACCGACGAGCTCGAGGACGTGATCCGGCCCGGCGGACTGGCACCCACGAAGTCGCGCCGCATCCAGCACGTTCTCGCCGAAGTCCACGAGGAGACGAATGGAACGTGGGACCTGGGCTTCCTCGGCGAGCGGCCGCTGCTCGAGGCGCGCGAGTGGTTGACGTCGCTGCCCGGCATCGGCCGCAAGACGGCCGCGATCATCCTGCTCTTCAACTTCGGACGGCCGCAGCTCCCGGTCGACACCCACGTCCACCGGGTCGCCACCCGGCTCGGCATGCTGCCGCCGCGCACCCCGCTCGAGCGTGCGCACGATCTCCTCGAGGAGGCGCTCGAGCCCGACGAGATGTACCCGTTCCACGTCGAGCTCATCCGCCACGGCCGCGACACCTGCCGGGCGCCGCGCCCGATCTGCGGATGGTGCCCGCTGACGGACGTCTGCCCCTACTACGCCGATGCGGCGCGCGGCCGCGCGCCGATGGCTCCGATCCCGAAGTCCGCGCCGGCCGACGGCCCGCCTCGCTACCACGACGAGCTCATCCACGGCTGGATGCCACCGGAGGAGTGATCGGCTAGAATCGGCCCTCGTGCACGCGCCGAAGTAGCTCAGGGGTAGAGCATCGGTTTCGTAAACCGACGGTCGTGGGTTCGAATCCCACCTTCGGCTCCAGCCTCACACCACCAGGTCGCGCGTGACCTCGGTGAGGGTCGGGCATCCGGCCAGGGCCATCGCCAGCTCGAGCTCCGATCGGAGCACGCCGAGCGCGCGCTCCACGCCGTCGGCGCCACCCGAGGCGAGTCCCCACAGCACCGGCCGTCCGACGGCCACGAGGTTCGCCCCGAGGGACAGGGCCCGGAGTGCGTCGATGCCGCGCCGGACCCCACCGTCGACGAGGATCAACGCCCGGCCATCGACGGCCTCCACGATCTCCGGAAGCGCGTCCGCGGTGGCGATCGAGCCGTCGAGCTGCCGGCCGCCGTGGTTGCTGACCCAGATGCCGTCGCAGCCGGTCTCGATGGCGCGCTGGGCGTCATCGGCTCGGAGGATCCCCTTGGCGACGACCGGGATGGGGCTGACCGAGCGCAGCCAGGCGAGGTCGTCCCACGTCATCGTCGGCAGGACGACGAGTCCGGTTCGGGGATCCACGGCCTGGTCGGCGGGGAGGTGGACGCCCATCCGGACGGCGAATCCGCTGCGCAGGTCGCGCTCGCGATTGCCGGGCAGCGGCAGGTCGACGGTCACCGCGATCGCCCCGTATCCGGCATCGGCGGCTCGCCGCACGAGATCCGCCGCGGCGTCGCGCTCCGACGGCGGATAGAGCTGGAACCAGCGCGGGGACCCTGGTGCCGCGGCCGCGACCTCCTCCATGGGTCGGGACGAGATCGTCGACAGCGTCATGAGTGCGCCGGCAGCGGCGGAGCCACGCGCCGTCGCCAGCTCCCCGTCGGGATGGGCGAGGTCGTGCGAGGCCGTCGGCGCTACGACCAGGGGATGGGGGAGGGCCACGCCGAAGGCGCTGGTGGCCATGTCCACCGAGGACACGTCGACGAGGACGCGGGGGCGCAGACGGAGCCGATCCCAGGCAGCCCGGTTGCCGGCGATCGTCAGCTCGTCGCCGGCGCCACCGGCGTAGTAGTCCCAGGCGGCCGGCTCCATCGCGGCGCGCGCGAGCGGCTCCAGGTCGGCGAGGGTGATCGGCTTGGGCGGTGTCATCGGGCTCCGATGATGCCACCGCCGAATCGGCACAATGGCGATCATGCAGCGAACCGCACCCATCCTCATCGGCGTCATCGCCGTGGCCGTCATCGGCATCGTCGCCTTCCTTCTCCTGTCGGGCGGGAGCGAACCGGAGCCGACGCCGTCGCCGTCTCCCTCCGCATCGGCCTCCGCCGAGCCGTCGGCATCCGAGGGGGTGTCGCTCAACGAGGACCTTCTCAACCGCCGATGGAACGTCCTCTACGTCGGCACCGACCTCAACGAGCACCGAGCGGCGAACGACGAACCGGTCAACACCGACGCCGTGATGCTCGTCAGTCTCTCCGCGGACCAATCGCGGCTGACGCTGGTCTCGCTCCCGCGCGACACCGTCGACATTCCGCTGCCCGACGGCGGGACGTGGGATGGCAAGGTCAACAGCATCTACCGCGAGGAGGGCATGGACACGCTCGTCGGCGCGATGGAGGCGACGTTCGGCGTGGAGATCGATGCCCATGTCCTGCTCGACATGGACGACTTCTCGCGCCTCGTCGACGCGGTCGACGGGATCGAGGTCTCACCGCCGGAGCCGATCGAGGACCCGATCGTGAACCTCGATCTCGAGGCCGGCCCGCAGGAGCTCACCGGCCCCGAGACGCTCGGCTACGTGCGGACGCGGGTCGACCAGGACTACGGGCGGATGGGCCGTCAGCAGGAGGTGCTCGTCGCCCTGGTCGAGAAGCTCGTCGACCCTGAGACGGAGCTCGACCTCCGGCAGGTGCTCGACTCGCTCGACTCCCTCGAGACGGATCTGCCCCTCGATGATCTGCCGACGCTCCTCGAGCTGGCGAGCCGGGCGCGCGATGCGGATCTCGAGACGATCGTCATCCGGCCCCCACTCATCACGTTCGAGGGCGACCGGAACGACGGACGGGGCTACGTTCTCGAGGCCGACTTCGACGCGATCCGGGATGAGGTCGGCGACCGTATCGGCGAGTAGGCGTCACATGCAGGCCAGCGCCTGCTTCACGCGAGGCCAGCGTTCGACACCATTGGGCGAGACGACGTAGGCCGCGCGATCTTCGGGTACGAACCACAGCTCCTCCCCTTTGGCGGAGCGGTAGCCGCTGAATGTCGCATCGGCTGGCAGTTCGACCCCCTCGGCGTAGGAGCCGAAGAGAGCGTTCGCCGGCAGGACGTGCAGCGGGTCGCGCACGTACCCGGCGGCCGGTTCTCGCACCGGCCGCTCCAAATTCAGGAAGCGCGCGGAGTCCCAACGGCAATGCTCTGGACCGGCATGGTCGGCGACGATGAGGTCCCTCGTGTCATGGCTCCAGACCACGATCTCAGGTCCGAGATCGACGTCACCTCCCCACTCGCTCAACTGGCACGCCCGCAGCTGGTCAACCACGAACTGCGCCGTCCCGTCTTCGCCGCTCCGCCGCGCGACGACGAGCACGACCTTGACCTGACCGACGTTCTCGTAGACGTGGACGTGCTGGTTGCCGATGGCGCCCAGGTTCCGATAGCCGTCCATCGGCACGCCCCGCCCGTGTCCCGCCAGCCACGCATCGATCGCGGCCTCGGGGTCACTCTCCGCGGTCCCCCCGAGCTCACCGTCGGACTGGGTGCCCATCGGTGATAGAGGCCCATCGCATTCAAGCAGGTCGGAGGGATCGCCCGCGTCCGCGAGGGAGGACGGAATCGGTGCGTCGGTCGGTGAGGAATCGACCCCAGTGCCGCAGGCCGCCAGCAGCCAGACCAGGGTCAGGATCGCTGTGATCAGGCCACGCACGTCACCACCTCAGGCGCAGCCGATGCCGTCGCGGACGCGGGGCCAGCGTTCGACCCCGTCCGGGGTGACGACGAACGCCGCTCGGTTCTCGGGGGTGAACCACAGCTCCATGCCGTCCGTGGAGCGATAGCCGCTGAACTCGGCGCCATCGGGCAGCTCGACGTCGTCGGCATACGAGTCGAGCAGGCCAGCGCCGCGCAGGACTCGCTGTGGGTCGCGCACGTACTGCGCTCCCAGCGTCCCGTCCGGCCGATCGACGTGGAGGATGCGGACCGATTCCCAGTCGCAGTGCTCCGATCCGGCACGGTCGAAGAGAACACGTCCGGTTTCCTCGTGCTCCCAGATTACGACGCCCTGCCCGAGGTCCGCATCCGCGCCCCACTCCGACGGCGCACACGCGCGCAGCTCCGTCAGGATGAACGGCATACCGCCATTGACCTCGTCGAGGACAGGCTCGAACAGGACGACCACCTTCGCGCGGCCGGCAGCCTCGAACACGTACACATGGCGGTTGGCGTCCGATCCGAGCTTGCGGTAGCCGGACCGGGGAATGGCGAACGCGCTCGTGGGCAACCAGGCCCGAAATGCCTCGTCGGCGCTGGCGGCGCCGGCGCTGTCACCGAATCCGCTCTCGCTCCGACCGCCGAGGTCCGAGATCGGACCGTCGCAGGCGAGCAGATCGGCGGTGGACGCGGCACCGGCGAATGGGTCGGACGGCGTCGGCGCAGGACCCGCACACGCCGTCACGGTGAGCGCGGCGATCGCGATGCAGCGGATCACGCGTTGCACCCCCCTCCACGTCCAAGCCCATCGCCGCGCGGCTGGCGGCGCGACAGTGGCCCGGAACCTTCAGGCGAATCGTAACGCCACGGGGACGCTGACCCGCCCGGGGGAGTTCCGTCGGATCAGGACTCGGAGCTGTCTCCGGATCCCTCGCCGCCGGCACCGGCGCCGCCCTCGGCGGCACCCTCGCCCTCGGCGCCCTCGGCAGCACCCTCGCCCTCGGCGCCCTCGCCCTCGGCACCCTCGAGCTCCTCGCCCTCGGCGACGACCGGCTCCGGCTCCTCCTCGACCCGCGGCGGAACCACGGTCGCGACGAGCGTGTCGCCGTCGGTGAGCACGTGAACGAGATCACGGTTGAGGCTGAGGTCGCGCACGTGGATCGCGACGTCGAGGCTCTTCAGCACCGATACGTCGACGGTGACCTCGTGCGGGATGTCGGTCGGCAGCGCCTTGACGTGGATGCTCGACAGGTTGTGGAGCAACGTGCCTCCGGTCTCCTCGACCGCGGGCGAATCGCCGGTGAAGACGAGCGGGACGTCGACCTCCATCTCCTGCTTGAGGTTGACGAGGAGATAGTCGACGTGGATCGCCTGGCCGCTCAGCGGATGGCGCTGGACGCTCTTGATGAACCCGCTGGTCGCGCGGCTGGAGCCGGGAAGGCGGAACTTGACGACGGAGGTCTTGCCCGCGGCGCGGTAGAGGGTCTCGAAGGTCTTCGCCTCGACCTGGACGTTCGTGGACTCCTCGCCCTTGCCGTAGACGACGCCCGGCACGAGGCCATCGCGGCGAAGGCGCTTGTTCGCCTTGCCCTGCGCCTCGCGCGGGTCGAGGGTGAGCTCCAGGTCCATCGGTGGTCGTGATCCTCTCTGGTGTGCGGGCGCCTCGGTCGCCCGGTTGAGGGCGGCGGGCAGCGCCGAACGTTCGAATGCGCTCAGATGGGTGCGAGGCGGAATGGTACCGCGACCTCGAACAACGGGCAAGCGAGCGCCACCCGCGTTCACGATTCTTAAGCGGCCGCACACGAGACGACGGCCGCTGCTTCCTATACTTTGGCGCGATGGCCGGAACGATCATGATCGTGGAGGACGAGCCGGCGGTCGCACGCGGAGTCCAGGTCGCGCTCGAGCGCGAGGGCTACGCCGTCAGCGTGCAGCCGTCGGGCGAGGACGCGATCGCCAACTTCGCCGATACGGCACCCGACCTCGTGGTGCTCGATGTCCGACTGCCTGGCATCGACGGATTCGAGGTCCTTCGCCAGCTGCGCCGCGAGACCCGCGCCCCGGTCCTGTTCCTGACCGCGCGCTCGGACGAGGTCGACAAGGTGGTCGGGCTCGAGATGGGCGCCGATGACTACCTCGTCAAGCCGTTCAGCGTGCGCGAGCTCGTGAGCCGGATCAAGGCGCTGCTCCGTCGCGCCTACGGCGAGCTCGCTGACACCGAGACCGGTCGGACGTTGCGGCGCAAGAACCTCGTCATCGACCTCGAGCGTCGCCGGGTGACCCGCGACGGCGAGCGCATCGGGCTGACCACGACCGAGTTCGACCTCCTGCGTCACCTCGCCGCCAGACCGGGACGGGTCTACACCCGGAGCCAGCTCCTCGAGCTCGTGCGCGACTACGACGACGCGCTGGAGCAGGACGAGCGCACGATCAACGTCCACATCAGCCACATCCGCGACAAGATCGAGCCCGACCCCGCGCTGCCGCGCTACATCCGCACGGTGAGGGGCGTTGGCTACGCATTCGCCGAAGACTGAGGGCGAGCGGGCCGAGGCGGCCGAGTCCTCGAGCCGGCTCCACCTCCCGCGCGGTTGGGCCGCGTTCTTCCAGCGCCTGAACACCCGGCTGGTGCTGGCCATCGCGTCGGTCGCGCTCGTCGGACTCATCGTCTCCGCCCTGGCCATCAACCAGATCCTGCCCGGCTACTTCAGCGAGCAGACCTCCGAGCGCCTGAACGCGGCCGCGATCTCGGCCGAGACGATCATGCTTCAGGGCGCGTCGGAGGCGAACGACGGTGTCGTCCAGGCGGCCGAGCTGCGTGCGCAGTTCATCATCGCGCCGGCGATCGAGCTCACCTCGCTCTTCATCCTCCCGGCGACCTACGCCGTCTACGATCAGGAGGGCCGCCGGGTCGCGCTCAGCACCCCGGACAACCTCGCCGAGCTCCGGGCGCGTGGGCTCCGGGCCGATCCGGTCCGACCCGCGCGACAGCAGGTGAGGATGCCTCTGCCCAACGGCGAGGTGGCCGAGTACGTGATCGACGTCTCGCAGCCATTCACCTCGCGCGAGGCCACCCTCGACCGCATCCGCTCGGCGATCTTCGGTGCCGGACTGCTCGCCCTCGTGGCTGCGGTCATCTTCGGCGCGGTGGCGGCGCGCCGGGTGACGGCACCGATCCATCGGCTCCGGCGGGTCGCCGCCCGCGTCGCCCAGGGCGACCTCGAGGAGCGGGCGACGGCCTCGGGCGTGCTGGAGGTCGACGAGCTGTCGGCGCAGTTCAATGTCATGGCGGACCGGCTTCTCGGCTCACTCCGCATGCTCGAGGCGGATCGCGATCGGCTGCGCGAGTTCGTCGCCGATGTCAGTCATGAGCTGCGGACGCCGATCGCGGCCCTGCGCATGTACAATGAGCTGCAGCGCGATGGCGCCGTCGACGACCCGACCCGCGCCGAGTTCCTCGAACGCTCGACGGAGCAGATCGGCCGGCTCGAGTGGCTGAGCACGAACCTCCTCGACCTCTCGCGGATCGACGCCGGGATCTTCCCGCTCGACATGCGCGAGGGCGACCTGCGCGACCCGGTACAGGCCGTCGTCCAGGCGCTGTCCGAGGTCGCGGTCTCGCGGGGGATCGGTCTCGACAGCGCCGTCCCCGCCGATCCGGTCGAGCTGCGCTTCGACCGGGAGCGCGTGGTCCAGCTCATGACGAACCTCATCGGCAACGCGCTGAAGTTCACGGCGCGAGGCGGCGCCGTATCGGTCCGCCTGTCCGACGAGGGCGATGCGGTCCGCGTCGAGGTCCGCGACACCGGGGCGGGGATTCCCGAGGACGAGCTGCCGCGCGTCTTCGAGCGCTTCTACCGCGGGACGAACACGGGGGACGCGCGCGCGTCCGGCAGCGGGCTGGGCCTGGCGATCGTGCGGTCGATCGTCGAGATGCACGGCGGCGAGATCGACCTCGAGAGCGTCGTGGGCCAGGGAACCGAGTTCACGATCACGCTTCCGCGCGAGGCCGGGAAGGTCAACGAAACTTCACGTGAGGCGCAGCCTGTGCGCAACCAGGAGTCCCCATCCTGACGATGCCCGCCCGGCGTGGCACCCTTACAGGCAGGACATCATGACCACGAACCCGAACGACCCCAACCGTTCCACCGACCGCGACCCGACCGAGCGTGTCGAGGTGCAGCGCTACGGTCCGCAGCCGCAGCGCGATTCGTGGTCCGACGTGCATCGAGCGAGCCCGGCATGGTCCACGCGCCCCGCCCATCGGTCCGAGGCGCCGCCGCCGCGGCGCGGGCTGGGCGCACTGCCGATCATCGCCATTGCGGTCGTGGCCGGCGTCGTGTCCGGCGCCCTCTCGGCCGTCGCGGTCTCGAACACGATCCGCGAGCCGGCGGGAACCGCCGGAGAGGTGGCGTCGTCGCCGGACGCGAACGTCGTGAACAACGTCCCGATCGACGAGTCGAGCGCCGTCATCGACGCGGTGAACAAGGTGTCGCCGGCCGTCGTCACGATCCAGGCCACCGGCGGCGGGTTGCTCGGGACGGGGCAGGGCACCGGCTCCGGCTTCATCTACGACGCCGACGGCTGGATCCTCACCAACCGGCACGTGGTGGAGGACGCGACCTCCCTCACCATCATCCTCAACGACGGCCGCCAGTTCAGCGGCGAGACCTATGGCGTCGACACCCTCACCGACCTCGCCATCGTGAAGATCGAGGCGGGCGACCTGCCGGTGGCGCCGCTCGGCAGCTCGGCGCATCTCGAGCCGGGCCAGGTGGCGATCGCCATCGGCAACCCGTTCGGCTACGAGAACACCGTCACCACCGGGGTCGTGTCCGGACTCGGCCGCAACATCACGGCGTCGGATGCTCAGCAGACGAGCGCGGAGACGCTGCGCAACCTCATTCAGACCGATGCCGCCATCAACCCGGGCAACTCGGGCGGGCCGCTCGTCAACAGCGCGGGCCAGGTCATCGGCGTGAACACCGCGGTGAACCAGAACGCCCAGGGCGTCGGCTTCGCCATCCCGATCGACGTCGCCAAGCCGATCCTCGAGCAAGCCCTCGCCGGCGAGGAGCTGGTGCGACCGTGGATCGGCGTGTACTACAGCCCGGTCTCGCCGGCCCTCGCGGCCGAGCAGGATCTGCCAGTCGAGTACGGCGCCCTCATCGGCTCGAGCGCCGGCAGCGGCCAGGCGATCTTCCCGGGCAGCCCGGCCGAGGAGGCGGGTCTGCGCGCCGGCGACATCATCGTGGCCGTCAACGGGACGCAGGTCACCGCCGATGCCGACCTTTCGACGCTCATCCTCCCGCATGCGCCGGGTGACACGATCACGCTGCGCGTCCTTCGCGACAACACGGTGAGCGAGATCGACGTGACGCTCGGAGAGCTGCCCGCCGGGAGCTGAGCCGAGACCTACCCGCCGTCGGGCCGGTGGCGCACGACCGCCGCCTCGACCGTCTCGAAGGCGCCGTCCAGCGGCGCCTTCGGCTTGCGGACACGGACCTCGACGGATCCGACCTGCGCCGCATCGGTCGCTGCGAGCACCGCGCGCGCGATCGCGCCGGCCAGCGCCTCGATGAGGTCGAACGACGGCCCGGTGACGATCGCCGACACGAGCTCGTGGAGCGCGCCGTAGTCGACCGTCGCGGCGAGGTCGTCCCGGTCGACGGCCTCAGCGAGGTCGGCATGCACGACGACGTCCACCTCGAAGGGCTGCGGGACGCGCTTCTCTTCCGCGTGGACGCCGTGACGCGCCTCGAAGCGCATGCCGATGAGGCTGATGCGGTCGGGATGGCTGCTCATCGGCGAATGATGGCGTCCGCCACCGTGCGCGTTCGTGCCATGTGGGCGACGTCGTGCACCCGCACGATGTCGGCACCGGCCGCGATGGCCAGCGCCACCGTGGCGGCCGTGCCCTCCAGGCGGTCACCGGCCGGCGCGCCGCCGAGCAGCTCGCCGAGAAACCGCTTGCGGCTCGATCCGACGAGGACCGGCAGGTCACCGAGCCGGACGCGCATCTCGGCCAGCCGATGGAGGACCTCGAGGTTCTCCTCGGTCCCCTTCCCGAAGCCGATGCCCGGGTCGACGATGATCCGATCCCGTGCGACGCCGTGCCCGACGGCGGCCTCCACCGACTCCGCGAGCCAGGCGACGACGGTCTCGAACACGCCGTCGGGATAGACCGCCTCCTCCTTGTTGTGCATGACGACGAGATGCGCGCCGTGCGCGGCCGCGGCCTCCGCCGTTCCCGGGTCGCGCCGCGCGGCCCACACGTCGTTGACGATGGTGGCCCCGGCCTCGAGCGCGGCGGCCGCCACGGACCCCTTGCTCGTGTCGATGCTCACGTGGACGCGGTCGCCGAGCGACGCCGCCAGGGCCCGCACGACCGGGACGGCCAGCGCCGCCTCGGTCTCGGCATCGACCGGTGGATGGTCGCCGTACGCCTGCCGCGGCCGCGTCGACTCGGCGCCGACGTCCAGGATGTCGGCTCCCTCCGCCACCATCGCGCGGCCCTGCGCAAGGGCGGCATCGACGACCCGCTCGATGTCGCGGTCCGGGGAGACGAGGCCGTCGCCGGAGAACGAGTCGGGCGTGACGTTGATGATTCCCATGACGTACGTCTTCGCGCCCCAGCGCAGTGGCGGTGCCATCACCTGTCCTCCGTGTCCGGGGCGATCATGCTCCGGACGGCGCCGACGAGATAGAGCGAGCCCGCCACGACGACCGGATCGCCGTCGATCCGCCCAACCGCCGATCGCGGGTCCGGGTCGGTGATTGCCCGACGGCCACCAACGCGGCGCCACGTTCGCGCCAGCTCGTCAGGCTCGTGGGCCTGCGGATCGTCCACGCGGGTGAAGATGAATTGCGGGTCGAGCGGCGCCAGGGCGCGCAGGACATCGGCGACGCGCTTGCCGCGCATGGCGCCGAACACGATGACGGGGCGCCGAAGGCCGAGGTCCCGAAGCGCCACCGCCAGGGCTTGCGCGCCCGCCGGGTTGTGTGCCCCGTCGAGGAGCACGCGCCGAACGCCGAGTGCATCACCGTCCAGCAGCTCGAGCCGTCCCGGCCACCTCGTGGCGGCCAGCCCGTCGCGGATCTCCCGCTCGCCCACGCCGATGCCGTGGCGTTCGACGAGCGCATCGAGCAGCGCCAGTACGATCGCCGCGTTCGTTGCCTGGTGCTCGCCGAGCAGGCCGATCCCCAGGTCGTGGAGGTCGCCGGTGGGTGTCCGCGCTTCGACGACGATTCCATCCCAGCTCATGTCCCGAAGGGTCACCCGATACCCTCCGGGACCGCCGGTACGCCGCAGCGGAACGTCGAGCATCGCGCAGCGGTCGAGGATCGGGCGCACGCCGCGGCCGGTGGCGCCGGTGACGGCGAGGTTCCCCGCCTTGATGATTGCCGCCTTCTCCCTCCCGATCGCCGTCAGCGTCGAGCCCAGGTACGCCTCGTGGTCGCGCTGGACGTTGGTGATCGCGGCGACCCCGAGGTCGAGCACGTTCGTGGCGTCGAGCCGTCCACCCATGCCGACCTCGATGATCGCCAGATCGACCTGCCGCCGTGCCAGCTCGGTGATCGCCGCGGCGGTGAGCGCCTCGAACTCGGTCGGCGGGCCGACATCGGCGGCGACGCGGTCGATCGCCGGGAGGACTCGCTCCACCGCGGCGGCGAACTCCGCCGCACCGAGCGGCACTCCGTCCAGCGCGATGCGCTCGCGATAGCTGACGAGGTGCGGCTTCGGCATGGTGCCGACGCGATACCCGGCCTCGACGAGGACGGACCGGGCCATGGCCACGACGGAGCCCTTGCCGTTCGTGCCGCCCACGAGGGCGCCGCGCAGCCCGCGGTCCGGCCGGTCGAGCTCTCGCATGAGGCGCTCGACGCGCTCGAGGCCCAGGCTGATGCCGAAGCGGCCGCGCTCGGTCAGTGCGGCGACGGCGTCGGCGTAGGCGAGGGATCGGGCGCCGGTCATCGGCGCGTCAGTCCGCGGCGTCCTCGTAGAAGACGCAGTCGTTGAACTGACCGGTGAGGCACAGGTCGTTCACGTAGCCGGAGTCGAGATGCACGCCGCCGCGCAGCTCGCATCGGCTCACCGTGCCCTCCTGCTTGGCCAGCGTGCGCATGAGCTGGGGTGCCTGGATCGGCACGCGGCCCTTCGCACCCTGGGTCAGATAGAAGTGCGGGCAATGGTGGCGCCGCGGCTTCGAGTAGCCGAGCGGGACTCCACGCCGTCCGACATGCACGGCCATCGGCTCCGCCGATCCGGCGAAGCGCTTCTCCGCGATCACGCAGCGGCCGGGCTCGCACTCCTTGTCCTCGTGGCAGCAGGCGCGGGCGGGTCCGATGCCCTCCACCGCCCACAGCTCCCAGCACGGGCGGCGCAGGATGAAGGCGGGGCATCGGTAGCGGATGGTGAGGTCGCAGTTCTCGACCTCCCAGCACATCGTCCGGCGGTCGTCCCCCCGACGGTCGGGGGCGAACGGGTCGTTCGCCTCGCGACGGTCGCCGCCGGATCGGCGTTCGGTCTTGATGATCATCGGTGCTCGGGCAGCCCTCCTGGTCGGGAGTGTAGCGGCTGCCCGAGCGGGCGTGCGCCCGTGACCTCAGGTCAGGAACTGGCTGAGGCGCTCCTCCATGACCTCCTGCGGCATGTAGCCGACGAGGCGCGCGGCCTCGCGGCCGTTCTGGAAGACGATGAGGGTGGGGATGCTGAAGATGCTGTACCGCATCGCCAGCTGCTGGTTCTCGTCGGTGTTGACCTTCGCAACGGACATCTTCTCGCCGTGCTTGTCGCCGATGCTCTCGACGACCGGTGAGACGAGCCGGCAGGGGCCGCACCACGGCGCCCAGAAGTCGACGAGGACGGGCTTGTCTGCGTTGAGGACCTCCGATTCGAAGGTCGATTCGTCGACCGCGATCGGGGCTGTGGTTGCCATGGTTGAGCGAAATGCCTCCCAAGCGTGGAAACGGGATCGCGGTCATCGTAGCACCGGCCATGCCGGGTGGGGCGAGGCGGCGTCGCTTACGGCGCGGGGGTCGGCTCGGGGGTCGGGGTGGGCGGCAGGGTCGGCACGGGCGTCGGCTCGGGCGTCGGCTCGGGGGTCGGCTCGGGCGTCGGCGACGGTGTCGGCGACGGCGTCGGGCCGCTGCTGATGACGAGCGCAACCTGGCTTCCGGCGGGGACCGTGTTGCCGGCCGGCGGGTCGCTGCGAATGACCGAGCCGTCGGGAATCGACGGGTCGGGCTCGAAGGTGACGGTGCCGATGCGCAGGTCGAAGTCGCGCAGGGTGGCCTCGGCCTCGGACCGCGTCTGGCCCTGGAGGCTTGGCACCCGGACCTCCTCCTCGCCCGTCGAAACGAAGACCGTTAGCGTCTCGCCCTCCCGGAT
The DNA here is from genome assembly GCA_025699005.1 of Chloroflexota bacterium. Taxonomy (GTDB): domain Bacteria; phylum Chloroflexota; class Limnocylindria; order QHBO01; family QHBO01; genus JACDBZ01. Next base: position 148,223 of record JAILWI010000001.1, read on the forward strand.
CTCCGCGCCGCTCGCCGGCTCGCAGCGGATGACGTTGCCCTCGTCCACGTCCGACGATGCCTCCTCCCGCTCGTCGACCACCACGTCGAGGTCGCGGAGCTGCGTGCGGAGCGTGGCGAGCCGGATGTTCTCGCAGTCCGGAACCGTCACCACGGCGGCGCTCGGCGAGGGCGTCGCCGACGGATCTCCCGACCCGACGAGCAGCTGTGCAGCGAGGAAGCCGATGGCGCCGAGGAGCAGAACGGCGAGCACGGCGAAAATCCAGATCCACCACGGCTGACCATCGTCCTCGCGCTCGTAGACGTCGACCCGACGTGGCGGAGGGGCCATCGCCACACGATCGGCGGGGCGGGTCACCCGCGGCGGGACGTAGACCGTCGGCTCGCCGGCCGGTGGCGTCCTGGCCGGCGGCACGGCGGCGGCGCCGGCCGCCATCGACCCGGCCGCATCGGGGTCGCGACGCCAGACGCGGAGCGCCTCGGCGAACGCCCCGGCGTCGGGGTAGCGGTCGGCCTGGTCGCGCGCCAGGGCGCGCATGAGGATCCCCTCGAGGCCCGGCGGCATGGCGTGGCCGAGCGAGCTGGGTGCGGGCGCGTCCTCGTTCAGTCGCTTGAGCGCGACGGCCGCGGCGGAGTCGCCCTCGAACGGCCGCCGCCCGGTGAGCATCTCGTACAGGACGATGGCCAACGCGTACACGTCCGACGCGCCGGTCACCTCGTCGCCGCGAGCCTGCTCGGGGCTGAAGTAGTGGACCGAGCCGAGCGTGGTGCCGGTCACCGTCATCGAGGCCTCGGCCACGGCGCGCGCGATCCCGAAGTCGGTGACCTTCACGTCCCCGCCATCGGTGATGAGGATGTTGCCGGGCTTCACGTCCCGGTGGACGATGCCCTTGCGGTGCGCCACCTCGAGCGCGCCGGCCACTCCGATGGCGACGCGGACCGCGTCATCCGTGGAGAGGGTTCCCCGGTCGCGGAGGACGGTCGACAGGTCCCGGCCCTCGATGAGCTCCATGACGATGTACTGCTCGCCATCGGCGCCGTCGGTGCCGTAGTCGTAGACGGAGACGATGTTCGGGTGCGACAGGCTGCCCGCGGACCGAGCCTCCTGCTTGAAGCGGGCGGCGAACCCGGGGTCCGAGCCGAACTGCGGGCGGAGGAGCTTCACGGCGACCTCGCGGTCGAGCTGCTCGTCGACGGCGCGCCAGATCGTGGCCATTCCGCCCTCGCCGAGCGGGGCGATGAGCCGGTAGCGACCGCTGATGAGCCTGCCGATCATCTCCACGTCGGCGTCAGTCTCGCAGGTCGAGGCCGCGAATGTAGGACCGGAATTCGTCCGCGTCGTCCGACTCGAGGCCGACGGCGACGTTCGCCTTCAGCCACCCGAGCCGGGTCCCGGCGTCGTGACGGACGCCCTCGAACTGGTAGCCGAAGACCGGCTGCTCCTGGATGAGTCCGCGGATCGCGTCGGTCAGCTGAATCTCGCCCCCGGCCCCGCGGCTCGTCTGCTCGAGCACGTCGAAGATCTTCGGCGTGAGGACGTAGCGGCCGAGCACGGCGAGGTCGGACGGCGCGTCCTCGACCGAGGGCTTCTCGACGAGGTTGCGGATCTCGACCACCCGGCCCTCCTCGTGGAGCGGCTCGAGGATTCCGTAGCGGCTGACGTCCTCGCGATCGACGCGCTGCACGGCGATGACCGACCCGCGGTGCGCGTTGTGGGCGTCGATGAGCTGCTTCGTGACCGGCTCGCCCGTCGGATTGAGCATGACGTCGTCGCTGAGGAGGACGGCGAACGGCTCCTCGCCGACGAGATCCTTCGCCATGAGGACCGCGTGCCCGAGCCCGAGCTGCTCGCGCTGGTGCACGAACGCAACGGTCCCGAACTCGCTGATGCGCCGGATGGTGCGCAGCATCTCGATGTCGCCGCGCTCCTCGAGCCAGCGCTCCAGCGATGGGCTCGAGTCGAAGTGATCCTCGATCGCGCTCCGGCCGGTGGCGATCACGATGATGATCTGCTCGATCCCCGAGGCCGCGGCCTCCTCGACCGCGTACTGGATGATCGGCCGATCGACGAGCGGCATGATCTCCTTCGGGATCGCCTTCGTGGCCGGGAGGAATCGGGTGCCGAAGCCCGCGGCGGGCAGAACGGCTTTTCGGACGCGCACGGTGATCTGAGGTTCTCCTGCTACGGGTCGCCTTTGGCCGGCGCTGCTGCGTCGATCGCTCGTCAGTGCGGACGCGCGCGGCGGCGGGATCGGTCTCTCTAGGGGACGCCAGTATAGCAATCGGCGTTGCTCGGACCCCCATCCGGGTTCGGGACGGTACAATCGCGCCGCCCATGATGAAGTCGCTCATTCGCACGTTCCGCGGTCCCAGCCGGGACCCGCGCATGACGTACATCAGCCGTCCGATGCCGCGCGATCTGCGTGACGAGGATGTCGTCGCCGCGCTCGAGATCGCGCTCGCCGCGGACCCGAATCCGGCCTACCTCGTCGAGACGCTGCCCCCGGCCCTGAAGCAGGTGACCGGTCGGGATCTCCAGGTGCTGGACCGCACGGTCCGCGACGTCACCGGTGCGTTCTCGAAGGTGCAGGTCATGATCCGCGACGGTGGTGTCGGGAGCTGGCCCGGCTACGACGCGCTCTCCTATCCGCTCTTGGCGCCTTCGGCCAAGGCCGAGGAGACTCGCGCGGCCATCGTGGCCGCCGACGCCACCGATGGCGACGGCGAGGGTCGGGAGCCGTCGGGCCCGAAGCCCGGATGGCAGCCACCGCCTCCGCTCGAGCGACGCTGATGGGCCGCCAGAACGTCCCGCGCGACCAGTGGCTCGAGCTCGGCCACGAGTGTCCGCGATGCGGGGAGCAGATCAGCGAGGAGGACGTCCACTCCTGGCGTCCGATGCCGGAGGACCCGAAGCTCCTCCTGCTCTACTGCCCGAACTGCGGGGACCGCGTCGAGATCAACCACATCTGATCGGGTCTGGGCCGATGGGTGTGCGTGACCGCGCGCGCCGATCCTCGGGCCGGCCCTGCCTGGCTGGGCGGGTTGGTGCCCCCAAGGGGATTCGAACCCCTGATCTCCACCTTGAAAGGGTGGCGTCCTAGGCCTCTAGACGATGGGGGCATCGGGCCGAAGCGCTCCGCGCATCCTACCAGCGGGCCTGCTCCTGGGTCTCCGCCACGCCATCTGCACCCGATGACGACGACGAACGCTCAGCCGAGGAAGAAGAGCAGCACCAGGATGAGCAGGCCGGCGATGGCGACGGCGGCCACGAGCGCCATCAGCCCGCCGCCGATGGCGATGACGACGGCCTGGCCGTGCTCGCGGCGGCGCGCGGCGCGGCTGCCCCAGATCCAGCCCTGGCCGAAGAGGAAGAGGCCGACGAGGGCGCCGAGGATGCCGGCCGCCAGCAGGGCGAGCACGGCGAGATCCGAGTCGCGGGTCGCCACGGCGAGGGCGGTGAGGGCGCCGGCGATGATCAGGCCCACCAGTCCGATCACGGCGTTGCGCAGCAGGGGGTGCATCGGCGGGCCATTCTAGCCGGTCGCCGGCGACGGGCCGCGGCGCGACCGTGGGTACGCAACTTGCTTATCGAATGGTCCAGATCCCGATCACGAAGACCCACGAAGGAGGCGCCAGATGGCCGAGGGCCGCGGCACCGACCAGAACGGCACCGCCGATGACGGCAACATGAGCGTCCGCGAGGCGGGACGCAAGGGGGGCAAGACGACGCGAGCGCGGTACGGCGCCGAGTTCTTCCAGGAGATCGGCTCGAAGGGCGGCAAGACCGTCAGCGAGCGCTACTCGAACGAGCATTTCCGGGAGATCGGGCGTAAGGGCGGACGTCGCGTCGCCGAGCTCATCGCCAGGGCCAAGCGCATGGATCCCGATCAGCCGGCGGAGTAACGCTGCTCCTTCCAGGGATCGGCGTCGTTGTGATAGCCGTTGCGCTCCCAGAAGCCCGGGTGGTCCTCGGCCGTGAACTCGACTCCGCGCAGCCACTTCGCGCTCTTCCAGAAGTAGGGCCCCGGCACCAGCGCGCGCAGCGGATAGCCGTGGTCTGCCGATAGGGGTTCGCCGTCGTAATGCCAGGCCAGGAGGCAGCCGGGCTGCATCGCCGTGGCCAGCGGCACGTTCGAGGTGTACCCGCCCGCGGCGTGGAAGATCACGAACTTCGCCGCTTCGGTTGGCCGGGCGACCTCGGCAATGTGCGTGAACGGCACGCCCTCCCAGCGCGTGTCGAGCTTCGACCAGCGGGTCACGCAGTGGATGTCGTGCGTCTCCTCCGTCGTCGGCAACGCGCGGAACTCGGCCCAGCGCAGGGTGAACGGCTCCTCGACCTCGCCCCACACGCGGAAGTCCCAGCCCGACAGATCACCGTACTCGGGGACACGCCCGAAATGGAGGACCGGGAACTTCTCCGTCAGCACCTGGCCGGGCGGGATGCGCTCGGCGAGCTCCGGCGGAACGTCACGCTTCTGCCACGGGAAGACCATGCGCGCAGCGTGCGGTTTCGGCCGCCTCGGGTCAAGACCCGATCAGGGCTGCTCGACGCTCATGCCTCGTCGCTGCCGATGACGGGCTTCGAGCCGCTCGCGACGGCGTCCTTCCCGCACGTCCCACACCCCGACGACGGTGCCGAACAGCGCGCCACCGACCCACAGCATGGGGGCCAGGCCCGGCGCGTAGACCTCGGCGGGCGGGACGAATCCTTCCGGTTCGGGCGGGGGCACCGGCGGGCCCAGCAGGCGGTAGCCGATGTCGACGGTGGCGCCGAGCGAGACCATGAGAATGGCGATCTCGATCCAGCGGTGATGGGCGATGAGCGCGATCGCAGCGACGGCGAGCACCACACCGGCCAGCGCCACGCCGAGGTCGACGGCGACGAGCCAGATGATCCCCACCCCGATGCCAAGCGCCGCGATCGCCAGCGAGACACGATCGAACTGGCCGATGAATGCGCGCATGGTGTTCCCTCCCTCGCGGCGATTCTACGCCGCGCGCGGCGCGCCACCTAGACTCCATTCCCGTGACCGATCCGTCCCGTCCGTTCGCCGATCTCGCCGCCGTGGCGGCCGCAGTCGGTGCGACCCGCAGCAAGAACGCGAAGCGCGACCTCCTGGCCGCCTTCCTCAGGGAGCTTGCGCCGGGCGATCTGCCGGCTGCATGTGCCTTCTTCAACGGCCGGCCGCTCGTCGACCCGACCGCGAAGCTCGGCATGGGATGGGTCCAGCAGGGATCGGCGCTGACTCGGGCCGCGGGGGCGGACGAGACGGCGGCACGCGATGCGTACCTGCGCCACTCGGACTTCGGTGACGCGGCCGGCGAGCTCCTCGCCGGGATGGCACCGGCCGAGCCGCCGCCCACGATCGCCGACGTCGCGTCGACCTTCGATGCGATCGCGGCCGCGGGTCGCGGGGAGGAGCGCATCGGCCTGCTCGCGGAGCTGTTCCAGCGCGCGGGTCCGGAGGCCGGACGCTTCATCGGGCGCATCGTGTCGCGTGAGACGCGCATCGGCCTGCGTGAGGGGTTGCTCGAGGAGGCCGTCGCGGCCGCGTTCGAGGCCGAGCTGCCGGCCGTCCGTCGCGCGCACATGCTGACCGGCGAGATCGGCGAGACCGCGCTCCTGGCGCGGGACGGCCGGTTGGGAGAGGCTTCCCTCCACGTCGGCCGGCCCATTCGATTCATGCTCGCCTCCCCGCTCGCGGACTCGGCCGAGGTCATGCGGCGCGTGGGAGACGAGGCGTGGATCGAGGACAAGTACGACGGGATCCGTGCCCAGCTCCACGTCCACGCCGACGGAACCATCCAGCTCTTCAGTCGCGACCTCAACGACGTCACCCGCTCCTTCCCGGAGATCGTCGAGGCGGCTGCGGCGCTCCGGCCGGAGGCGCCCATCGTCATCGACGGCGAGCTCGTGCCGTGGCGCGAAGGATCGGTCCTGGATTTCGCATCGCTCCAGACCCGGCTCGGGCGCGTGCGCCCGTCGGCCGAGCTGCTGGCCGAGGTCCCGGTCGTCCTCGTCGCGTTCGATCTGCTCCACCACGGCGGACGCGACCTCATCGAGGTCGCCCTCCGGGAGCGGCGCACCGCGCTCGAAGCGCTGGCGCTCCCCGAGGTCACCGGCGAGCGGCTGCTCCTCGCGCACCTGGCGCGGGCGTCGTCGGTGGAGGAGGTGGATCGGCACTTCGACGACGCGCGCGATCGGCGCAACGAGGGCCTGATGGTCAAGGATCCGGCCTCGACCTACCAGCCGGGACGGCGCGGGCTGGGCTGGATGAAGCTCAAGAAGGCGCTCGCCACGCTCGACTGCGTCGTCGTCGGAGTCGAGTGGGGCCACGGCAAGCGCAAGGACGTCCTCAGTGACTACACGTTCGCGATCCGGGAGCGCGACGAGCCGGATGCGACCCTGCTCACCATCGGCAAGGCGTACACCGGGCTCACCGATGCCGAGATCGCGACGATGACCGAGCACTTCCGGTCGATCACGCTGCGCGACTTCGGGCGCTACCGGACGGTCGTGCCGGAGGTCGTGGTCGAGATCGCCTTCGACCGGATCATGCGCTCCGCCCGCCACCGATCGGGGTTCGCGATGCGCTTCCCGCGCATCGTCCGCATCCGCGACGACAAGGCACCCGCCGAGATCGACACGCTGGCCACCGTCGAGGCGCTGTTCGGCGAGCAGGCATCGGGGCGCATCCTCCTGGCGACCGGTGCCCGTGGCGAGACCGAGCGAATCACCGCAACGGGCGAGGCGGGCGAGACCTAGCATCCGCGCATGAGCGAGATCGAGGAGCTGCCCGAGCATGTCGCCCGGAACCGCGCGGCCTGGGACGAGATGGCGGCGAGCTACGTCGCCAACGGCGAGCGGAGCTGGGCGACGGACGAGTTCACCTGGGGCGTGTGGAGCGTTCCCGAAGCCGAGCTGCACGCGCTGCCCGAGGAGATCGACGGAAAGGACGTCATCGAGCTCGGCTGCGGCACGGCATACATCTCCGCGTGGCTGGCTCGGCGCGGAGCGCGGCCGGTCGGGATCGACAACTCGCCGAGGCAGCTGGAGACGGCGCGCCGTCTCCAGGCCGAGCACGGCATCGAGTTCCCGCTTCTGCTCGGCAACGCGGAGAGCGTCCCGTACCCGGACGGGAGCTTCGACATCGCGATCAGCGAGTACGGCGCCGCCATCTGGGCCGATCCGTACCGTTGGATCCCGGAGGCGGCTCGGCTGCTCCGTCCCGGCGGGGAGCTGGTGCTCCTGGGCAACGGCGTCCTCTGGATGCTCACCGTCCCCGACAACGAGGGGGAGGGACCGACCACGGATCGGCTCATCCGTCCGTACTTCGGCATGCACCGCTTCGAGTGGCCCGACGACCCGGCCGTCGAGTTCCATCTCGGGTACGGGGACATGATCCGGCTGCTCCGCCGCAGCGGCTTCGAGGTCCTCGACCTCATCGAGGTACGGCCGCCATCCGGAGCCACGGCGTCGGGCGAGTTCTGGGATCTCGAATGGTCACGCAAGTGGCCGTCGGAGGAGATCTGGCGGGCCCGGAAGCTGCCGGCGGTCGAGTAGCATCGGCGCGTGGATTCCTTCGGCGGCATTCGAGAGCCCCGGCCAACCCAGGTCGACCTGCTCACCGACGCGTACCGGGTGACCGGAGTGGTCATGACGCGCTTCCAGCGCATCACGGACATCCTCAACCAGCTGAGCGGCTCGCACCTGACCGTGTCCCAGGCCACCATCAGCGAGCACGCCGATCCCAGCGCCACGACGTCTGCGCCAAGCGTCTCGGTCGATACGGCGGCCATCCTCGTCCTCGCTGCGCCGGACCTGAGCGGCGGCGCGAGCGCCGAGATGCGGATTCCGAAGCGCGCCGTCCGCGCGCAGCTGGCCATCCCGCCCCTGCGCTGCACCGGCAAGGTTCACATCGCCCAGGGCAGCCGCCCGCTCGACGGGCTGCTCAACGTCACCGATCGCTTTCTGCCGATGACCGAGGTGACGATCGAGAGCGGAGCCTTCCCGCAGCTGGCGCGGACGGCTGAGGTCGTGGCGATCGCCCGGTCACGCGCGCAGCTGCTGCTCGTCATGGACGACGAGAATCCGGACGAGCTGCTCGCCGACGTGCTGGACCAGCGGACCGCCGAGGTCTGGCTGCGCTCCGACGAGGACGCCCAGGGCTAGCGTCTCAGGCCGGCCGTGGCTCCGCTCCGTGATCGTCCACGGGCCGGCTGAGGGCCTCGGACGCGTCGAGGACGGCGGTGAGCATCGTCGCCGCCGTGACCGGGTCGAGATGCCGGGCACGGCCAATGGCATTGGCCCACCACGGGGCGTTGTCGGAGGTCACGATCTCGTCCTCGGGCTCCTCGAGCGTGATGCGCGTCCGGCTCAGCGGGAAGACCGCTACCCCGCGAACGGGCACGTTGCCGAGCCCGGTCTGCGCGGCCCAGCGCGCGACGCCGACCGCGAGACCGGATGCATCCCAGCCGGGGTTCGTGCGGCAGCGGATCCAGCCGCGTCGCCCACCGGCGTCGAACTCCCAGCGCCGGCCGCGGACGCGGTAGCTCCCCTCCCAGTCGCGAACGGTGAGCGCCCGAGCCCCGGCCGGGCCGATGAGCAGCCCGTCGAGACGGGCTCCGTCGCGGATCGGGAGCCGCGGCCCGATGACGAGGGCGTAGGAATCGTCGAACGTGGGGCCGAGCAGCCGCTCGAGCAGCGCCCCGGCCGACCGTGAGCGCCCCGGAGCCACGATCCTCAGCAGCCAGGCGCCGCCGACGCCCAGGCCGATGGCCGCCACCATCGCCAGGGTGCCGACGACCGCCGGCGAGGCACTCCCAGCAACCAGCGCGAGCGCCGCGGCGAGCGCACCGGTGACCGCCATCGCGGCGGCCACGGCGATGGCTCGCCGGCGACGGCGCCCGTCGGCGGCGGGCCGGATCACACGCATCGGGCGATCCCTTCCTGCTCTACGCTTGGTGCATGACGATCAGCATCAAGGCGTCGGTCGACCCGGAGAGCGGCCGCGTCGAGGCGACGACGCCGCGCGGCGTCGCGTTCACGATGGACGCCGACGCGCCGGACGACGACGAGTCGCCGGCACCGAAGGAGGCGTTGCTGGCCTCGCTCGCGGGCTGCACCGGCATGGACGTTGCGAGCATCCTCCGCAAGAAGCGGCAGGCGGTGGCGACCTATGAGATTGCGATCGAGGCCGAGTCGGCCTCCGAGCATCCCCGCGTCTTCACCGACATCCGTGTCGAGCATCGGGTCGGTGGCGAGGTGACCGCCGAGGCGCTGAGGCGATCGATCGAGCTGTCGGCGACGCGCTACTGCCCGGTCAACGCCATGCTCTCGGCACGGGTGACGATCGAGCATCGGTACCAGCTCGTCGATGCGGAGGGAGCCGAGCACACGGCGCTCGTCGCCGTCACCGGTCCGGACGGCGCGCGGGTTCTGTAGGCTCGCCACGCGCCGGATCACGACGCGCTGCGAAGCTCCTGCCCGCGCTCGAGGGCACGCTCGACGGCGGCGCGGAACGTGTCGAGATCGAATGGCTTGGGCACGACTGGCCCCAGCGGACCCAGCTCGGCGAGGCGCTCGCGGCTTGCCGCCGAGACGATGATGGCGGGGATTCCCGGCCATGCGCTGCGGAGGAGCTCCGTGATGTCGCCGCCGTCCCCGTCCGGCAGCATGACGTCAACCACGAGGAGATGCGGCAGCGCGAGGTCCATGAGATCGCCGAGCTCGACGATCCGCGCGCAGGTCACGACCCCGAAGCCCATCTCGCGGAGGAGATCGGCCTCGAGCGCCGCGATGTCCGGATCGTCCTCGAGGACGTAGGCGCGCAGAGGACCGGTGAGTTCGTTCATCGCGACCAGTCTCAACGACGTCGAAACGCAGGTCCAGTGGACCTTCCGCATGGTACCCATGGGGTACCGGCCCATTTGCAGGCCCGGTGTACCATCAGCGCCCGCGTCGGGGCACGCTGGGCACGGCGGGCCGCGGCGCAAGCACAGGAGCACGAGACGGTATGGCGCGATCCATGTGGCGGGGGGCGATCCAGTTCGGTCTGGTGACGATCCCGGTCAAGCTCTACCTGGCCACCGAGCAGGGAAGCATCGGCTTCAACCTGCTGCACGCCAGCTGCCTGAACCGCATCCAGATGAAGGTGTACTGCCCGTACCACGACGAGGTCATCCCGCGTTCGGAGACCGTTCGCGGCTACGAGTGGAGCAAGGGCCAGTACGTGGTCGTCACCGAGGAGGACATCGACTCGGTTCCGCTCAAGACGATGCGCGCCATCGAGATCGAAATGTTCATTCCCGCCTCGCGGGACAGCCAGGGCACGCAGTTCGTGAAGCAGGCCTATTACCTCGAGCCCGAGCAGATCGGCGCCAAGGCGTTCTACCTTCTGAAGTCGGTCCTCGCCGAGCAGGGCAAGAGTGCCATCTGCAAGATCGTGCTCAAGGATCGCGAGCAGCTCGCGGCGCTCAACCCCTTCAGCAGCACGATGCTCCTCACCACCCTCCACTGGCCGGACGAGGTCCGGGCCATGGACGAGCTGAACCTGCCCGAGGACCAGATCGAGCTCAAGGCGAGCGAGAAGAAGATGGCCGAGCAGCTCGTGGCCAGCATGACCGGCGACTTCAGCGCCGATGACTACCAGGACGACTACCGCCAGGCGCTCATGGCCGTGATCGAGCGCAAGGTCGCCGGCGAGAAGCCTCAGCCCGCGGCCAAGACCGAGCCGACGAACATCACCGACCTCATGGCCGCGCTTGAGGCCTCCGTGGCCGCCGCACGCCAGGACCGCACGGCCGAGCCGGCCGCCGGGTCCGGTCCGCGCGCCGCGGCCACCTCGAAGCCAAAGGCCGTGCGGTCCACGAAGGCCAAGGCCAAGGCGAAGTCGAAGGTGGCCGCCAAGGTCGCGGCCGATGAGGCCGAGGCTCCGCGACAGCGGCGCCGCAAGACGGCCTGATCCGGCGGTCCGTGCCGGGCGACCAGCTCGACCTGTCGATCCCCGCGGGGGTCTCTGCCGGCGCGCTGCCGGCGCGCGTCTCTCCGATGCAGCCGACGCCCGGGCCGGTGCCGTTCGATGACCCGGGCTACCTGTTCGAGGCATGGTGGCCGGGCATCCGCGCCCAGGCCTGGGTCGAGGGCGGCCGGCTGGTGCGCATGCGTGCCGAGGGCCTGGCCGATCCGCTGAGCAGCTTCGTCGAGCTCACCGAGGAGCTTCCCGGTCAGCTCGACGACGACGGCATCATCCTGGACGGGTGGCTCCTGGCGCTGGACGAGGGCGGCTGGCTCGATACCGACCTCCTGCGGCGTCGCCTGGCGGGCGATCGGCATGCCGGTCGTCCGGCGTTCGTCGCGTCGGACCTGCTGTGGTCCGGCGGCACCGACTGGCAGCGCCGCGCATTCGCATCGCGTCGCACGCGGCTCGAATCCGTCCTGCGCGATGGCGACCGGTGCGTCGTGTCGCATGCGCTTCACGGCGAGGGGACGCTCCTGGCCGAGGCGCTGGCTCGATTCGGACTGAACGCGATCAGCGCGCGCCGTCTCGACGCGCGGTACCGCACCGGATCCGCGGGGGATGCCTGGCTTCGCCTTCCGATCGCGCCTGAGCCCGTCACGGAGCGACCCCGGCTCGCGCTCATCCAGCGCCTGCCCTTCCCGGACGAGCCCTAGGGCAGGAGCTCCTCGAGCGGCCACGGGAACGGGGGCCGGGTGGCGAGTCGAATGGCGGACGGCACGAACCCGTCGAGCGGGTACGCACGGAAGCTGCCGATGTCCAGCACCGTGCGCGGCACGCCGACCTCCAGGTCGCGGTCGGGGAACGCGCGGCCGCGGACCGCTTCCGCGACGCGCACCGCGTCGTCGATCGGCTCTCCCCACGCGTCCCGGAGCACGATATTGATGTCCTGTGTGCGAACGTCCTCGGGGCGCTGATCGAGTGCGCGGTCGAGCCACCGGTCCGCCTCGGCACGGTCGCCGAGCGATGCGTGGGCCAGGGCCCGCACCGCGGGATCCGCGTAATCGTCGGGGACGATCGGCTCGCCGGACGCGTGCCGTGCGATGAGCAGGTTGAGCTGCCAGGTCGGGTCGGTGATCTCCGGGATCGTCCCATCGCCGATCTCGATCGGCCGCGGCCAGTCGGTCACGAACGACGTCGTGGGCTGCGACAACAGGCTGAGCCGGTAGGCCTCGTCCGCCGCGTTCGTGCGGCCGACGCGATCCAGGATGAGCGCCGCATTCAGAAGGTCGGGCGCCAGGTACCGGCCGGTGGCCGCCGCACGCTCCGCCGCCTGTGCCGCACACGCGGTGTCGCCTGCCGCCTCGCACAGCAGCGCCCGGTTGACCCAGGCTGTCGCGTCGCCGGGGTTGCGATCGGTCGCGGTCCGCGCCGCCTCGAGGGCCTGGTCCTGCCGGCCGGCCGCGGCGGCGGCGACGGCGAGGGCCCGAGGGTTGGCGGGATGCCACGGGTCGATCTCGGCCGAGCGCGCCAGCCAGGTTGTCGCCCCACCCCAGTCTCCGAACCGGGCCCGATCGGTGCCCATGCGGTAGGCAATGGCCCCCGCATCGGCGGTGATCATGGCGGCGAGCAGGACGACCGAGATGGCTCCGGCGCCGGTGAGGAGGGCGACGCGTCGCGCGCCATCGACGAGGCGGACCGGACGCCAGGCGACCGCCCCGGCGTCGGTCAGCGCCACCGCCACAATGCCGATGGCGAGCAGGTTGAAGCCGGGCAGGAAGGTCAGGTCCTCGAACAGCCCGCCGATCCCCAGACCGATGAGCCCGATGGCGGCGTGGCGGCCCAGTGACGTGCGGCTGCGCCACGGCCCGGCGACGACGACCAGCGTCCCGACGAGGATCAGCGCCGCGGCCAGTCCGACGAGGCCGGCGTCGCCGAGGACCCCGAGCAGCAGGTTGTGCGAGTGCGGCTGGCGCACCGGGAAGCTGAAATCGGCCGCCGCCGCCTGGCGGGCGTAGGGCATGAAGCCGGGGCCGACGCCGAGCAGCGGATCGCTGCCCCACGCCGTCAGCGTGTCCCGCCACAGGGCGCCGCGGTAGAGGAGCGAGGTGACGGCGGTCAGTCGCGGGAGCACAACCATCGCCCCGACGGCCAGCACGATCAGCGCGGCGATCCCGACGGCCGCGCCGCGCAACGTCAGGCGCCGGGGAAGCCTCAGCCGATGCCTCCGGCGCCACGCCCACGGAACGACGGTCACGGCACCGCCGACCGTGAGCGCCAGCCACGCCGATCGAGAGCCCGACAGGATGACCAGAGGAATCCCGACCGCGACGAGCCCGGTGCGCACCGCCCGACGCAGGCCGTCGTGCTCGATGAGCCCGGCCAGGATCCACGCCGGGACGAGGACGAACGGAGGCACGGCGACCGATCCGAACGGCGTCCCCTCCGAGGGCAGACGCAGCGGCGGGATGCCCGGCGCGCCCACGAGGACCCACTCGATGCGGCGAGCGAGGAGCACCGCCAGCGTCGGGATCGACAGCAGGAGCACCGGAACGCTGGTCACGAGGCCGACCCAGCTCGGCCGATGGCGGATGGCGATGAGGGCGGCCGGGAGCATGGCGGCGAAGGCGACGATGGCCGCCATCGCGCGGAGGCTCATCCCGACGTTGAGCGCTCCCATCGTCGCGAGCGCCAGGGCGGCGAGGAGTCCGAGGATCGGCAGCTCGATCGGACTCCGGGGGATCGGGTGCCCACGCACGACCAGCAGGACGACGCCGGCGACCGCCCCGATGGCGAACAGGTGGAGCAGGAGCTGGAGCCGCGCATCCCACAGCGCCCCGTCCCAGCCGACGTACGCGAAGACCGCGACGGCCACGACGAGCGCGAGCCACTCGCCGGGCGAGACCCCGGCGGTCCACCCCCGAAGCGCGGTCATCGATGCGCGGCCATCCGCTCGAGGGCGCGCTCGAGCTTCGAGCGCGGCTCGGGAATCAGCCCCGGCACGTCTGCCAGCGCACCGGCCAGGGCGTCGAGCGCGGCAAGGCGATCGTCGGATGGCTCGTCGAGCTCCAGCTCGACGACGTGGAGCGGCCCGAGATCGCGGTGCCCTGCCGACATCGCCACGCGGTCCAGCGTCAGCGTGCCGATGTGCCCCTGCGTCCCGAGGACGACGGCGCGCTCGGTCCGCTCCTGGTCGAATCGGAGGTGCTCGCGAAGCTGCCCCCCGTCACGCAGCTGATCGAGGAGGTCGAGCGCGGGGCTCGAGGGCCACGCCTCGGGGGCGATGGCCGGGGTTGCCGGACCCTCGATCTCGGGACGGCGATGCCGCCAACCCCCGGCCGGGTCGCCGGGTGCGTCCGGGGCCGTCTCGATCGGCGGACCCTTGAGGGAGAGGCGGGTGTCGTCGCCCCGCGTCCGGAGCCGGCACGCCCATCGCGCTGCTGCCAGGCGGCGATCCGCGGTGTCGAGGTAACGGTCGACCTCCGCGAAGGTCGACGGGGGACCGAGCGACGCCTCGCCGAGGGTCGGGCGTTCGGTGAGGAGGTCCAGCGGCGCGGCGTCGCCGGAGCTGAACCTGGCCTCGATCTCAGTCTTCATAGCGCGACGCGGCGAGCCGCACCGCCTCGGCGACGGCGGCGCGCAGCTCAGGCGGCTCGAGCACCTCGACCCCGTCGCCCCATGACAGGATCCACGGTCGGATCTCCACCGTGCCGGCGACCGTCACCACGAGCTCGAGCCCGCCGCCGTCCAGCTCCGTCAGCTCCTGCGACCGATGCCACACCGCCTCGCGCACGCGGTGGGCGATCGACGGTTCGAAGCGCAGCCGGACCCGCTCGGTCGGCGTCGAGTCCGACGACCAGATGCCCCACGAGTTCGCGAGCCATGCGTCGGGATCGAAGTCCTCGGGGATCTCGTAGCGATCGGTCGTGAGCGTCGCGGACCGGATGCGCTCGACCTTGTAGGTGCGCATCGCGTCGGCCGGCTCGTCGAAGCCGATGAGATAGACGCTGCGCAGCGCCGCATCGGGCTCGAGGAAGTACGGGTGGACGCGGGTTCGCTTCTCCTGCCCGGTGCCGGGGTCGTAGACGAACTCGACGACGCGGCCCTCCGCCCAGCCGCGGGCCACGGCCGCGAAGCTGCGACTGAAGGGCTCGTTCGGATCGTGCTCGCCGACCGCCAGCATCGTGGCGGTGACGTGGCGGGCGATCGGCTGGGGAAGCGCGTCCGAGAGCTTCGTGAAGGCGCTGACGACCGCGGCGTCGTACTGGTCGGACCAGCGAGCGATGAGCCGGGATGCGAGGAACAGGACGATCGCCTCGGGCACGGACAGCCGCAGCGGCGGCAGGAAGAACTTGCGGTCGATCCCGTAGCGACCGCGGCCGGCCTGGAAGACCGGGACCCCCAGCTCCTCGTCCAGGGCGTTGATGTCGCGGTACACGGTCCGCGTCGTCATCCCGGTCAGCCTCGCGATCTCGGAAACGGCAACCCCGTTCTCGCCACTGCCCTTCGAGTACAGGATCGAGACCACGCTCAGAAGTCGGGCCAGCCGATCACGCTTGCGACCGATCCGGTCGTCCCCACCCTCGTCCCAGCCATCCCAGGCGTCCGGATCGCTCACAGCTGCTCCCCCGTCGCCGCCGGCCGCGCCGGCTGCGATGACCAGTCGCTCCACGACCCCTCGTACAGGCGACCCGGCGGGAGGCCGGCGAGCTCCATGGCCAGCAGGTCGTGCGTCGCCGTCAGCCCGGATCCGCAGTAGGCGACGGTGGTCCGCTCGTCCGCGCCGAGCTTCGCGTAGCGCTCCCGCAGCGCCAAGGGAGGCAGGAACCGGCCGTCGGATCCGAGGTTATCGGTCCACGGCGCGCTGAGTGCGCCGGGAATGTGCCCGGGACGCGCGTCGATCGGCTCGGTCTCCCCTCGGTATCGCTCTCCCGCCCGCGCGTCGAGCACGACCGCATCGGTCGCGAGGAGGGCGGCCACGGCATCGGCGTCCAGCGTGTCTTCCCGGGGTGTCCGCGGCGTCCAGGTCGCAGCGGGGTACTCGGGAGCATCGGTCTCGAGCGCTAGGCCGGCCCCGGTCCAGGCGTCGATCCCTCCGTCGAGCACGGCGCATGCGCCGTCGTGTCCGAAGTGTCGGTAGAGCCACCACAGGCGGGCGGCGCTGCTTCCACCGGCGTCGTCGTAGGCGACCACCACGTGCTCGTCGCCGATCCCGGCGTCTCCCAGGACGCGCGCCAGCTTGTCGGAGGACGGAATGGGGTGGCGTCCTGGTCCCTCGCCGGGAGAGCTCAGTCCGCGATCGGCGTCGAGGAAGACGGCGCCCGGGATGTGGCCGGCATCGTAGCGCTCGCGGCCGGCTGGATCGGCGAGCGACCATCTGACGTCAGCGATGCGAAGGCCGGCGTCGTCGCGGTGGCGGGCGAGCCAATCCACGCTGACGAGCGGACCTGGCAGGTTCAGCACACGCGCATGGTAGCCGGGCACACGGGTGATGCACGCGAGCGGCCGTGGCGTATCGCAACCATCGATGGAGTTCGTCGAATCGAGCACTCCTCGACTGGCCGGCGGCGGGAAGGTGCCCCTCCCGTCGCCGGTCCATCGGATCGGCGGTTCGAACCCCATCCTTCTTCTGCGCGGCCGCTCCTCGGAGATGCGCCGTCGCGAGCGGACCGCTAGGTCAGGAAGAAGAACGCGATGGCGAGGATCACGTAGACGCTCACCAGCTGGAGGCCCTCGACCCAGTTCGACTTGCCGTCGAGCGCGATGTAGGCGGCAATGAGCACGCTCACGGCCACCGCCACGACCTCGAGCGGCGTGAACACCAGCGTCAGTGGATTGCCCACGATCAGGCCGAAGAAGACAAGCACCGGCGCGGCGAACAGCGCGATCTGCGTCGCCGACCCGATCGAGGTGATCAGGCTGAAGTTCATCTTGTTCTTGTAGGCCAGCGTGATCCCGACGACGTGCTCGGCCAGGTTGCCGATGACCGGGATGACGATGATGCCGATGAAGAACTCGCTGATGCCCAGCGACTCGACTGCCGGCTCGAGGGTGTGGACGAGCACTTCGGAGGCGAACGTGAGCGCCGCCGCCGATGCGAGGAGCACCCCGAGCGCCATCTTCCAGCTCCACTCGGCGACTTCATCCTCCCCGTGGCCCGCACCGGTCGGGGATTCGGGCGAGCGGAGGAAGAACCAGGTCTGGGCGGCGTACGTGATCATGAGCAAGATCGCCACGCCGATCGTGAGGGCCTCGATCTGGAAGAACTGGGGGTCGCCGGGGCCGGTGCCCTCGCCGCCGCCGATGAGGAAGGCGAACGTGGCGGGCACCACGAGCCCGATCGTGGCGAGGATGAGCGAGGCGGCGTTCATGCCGGTCGCCTGCGCGTCGTACGACTGGATTCCGTTCTTCAGTCCGCCGAAGAGCAGCGATGCGCCGAGGACGAGGAGCAGGTTGCCGACGATCGATCCCGTGAGCGACGCGTGGACGATCTCGATCTTGCCGTCCATGATCAGGAAGGCGGCGATGATGATCTCGCCGACGTTGCCCACCGTCGCGTTCATGATCCCGCCGATGCGCGGACCGGCCGCGATGCCGAGCTGCTCGGTCGCATGGCCCAGCGTGTAGGCCAGGCCGAGGATCGTCAGAGCGCTGACGCCGAACGTCAGCGTGTCGTCGGCGCCGAGCACGCGGAGGGCGACCGTGGCGATGGTGCCGCCGATCGACACCGCGTAGGCGATCTTCCCGAACATCGATCCTCCCGTTATCCGCGTATCTCGGACAGCGCGCGTTCCACGGCCGCGCTCACCTGTTGCCGGTCATGCGCCAGCGTCAGCTCGGACGCCGATTCTCCGATGAGTTCCACCTGCCGCGCCAGTGCATCGTGCCGCCGCTGCGGCACCGCGGTTGCGATCGTCCGCATCGTCCCGACCATCGCGAGAAGGATGTCGGGACTCCCCCCACCGTACTGCCGCAGCTGGTCGAAGGCGAGACCGACGAGCTCCGGCCAGTCGTGGTACGGGACCACGAGGCGCAGCTCGCCAACCTCGTCTCGGAACGCACGCTGCGGGTGGTGCCGCCTGCCCGACGCGACGAGGATCTGGCCGAGCCGGACGATGCAGTCGGTGGCCGAGGTGGGGTCGTTGATGCCCGGCGAGATCGCCTTGAGCGCCACGTCGACGAGCTGGCGGATGCCGAATGCCGCGTCCTGCTCGATGGAGCGCTGCGCTCCCAGCGAGACCTGCGCGCGAAGCGTCCGGGCGAGGTCCTCCGTGGCCGCGGAGGCGGGCCACACCGAGAAGAGCGGAGCGTCCTCCTGAACCCACGAGCCGGGCCTGACCTCGAGCCGGATGAGGATCAGGTGTCGCTCGGCGATCTCCCGAAGCTCCTCGAGGTCGATGAGCTGAAGGTAGCCGCTCCCGCCCGCCGAGACGGTTCCCGGAGGGTCGTCCGGGGGCGTCCAGCCGCTCCCGTTCTCGTCGCTCGCCGTCCATTCGGCTTGGACCTGGCCGGTCGTCTCGTCGGCGATCTTGCCGACGATCGCCGACAGCTGGATGCGACTGGCGATGTGGTGGATGAAGTACACGAACATCCCCAGCGCGAGCAGCGCGTAGAGGATTCCCGCGCTCACCGACAGCGATGGAACGAAGGCGGAGATGCCATCGGCGTCGGCTCGGATCGACCGCAGCACGAGGATCGCGTAGGTGAACGCGCCGATGAACGCGCCGAGCACGACCTGGCTGCTGCGATCGCTCATGAAGTTGCGGAGGACCCGCGGCGAGAACTGCGATGACGCCAGCTGGAGGGCGACGATGGTGATCGAGAACGTCACGCCGGCCACCGTGATCATCGACCCGGCGATCGAGGAGAGCAGGCCTCGCGCTCCTTCCGCGCCACCGCCGAACACGAGCGGGAAGTCCGCCGCGAACTCCGGCGTGCGACGGTCGACCGTGATCATGCCGAAGGCGAGCCCCGCGCTCACCACGACCCAGATGGACGGGATGAACCACAGGCTGTCGCGGACGGTCGCCCAGTACTTGCGCAGAGGCATGAGACACGATACGCACAATCGCGGCCAGCCGCCCGGCCGACGGGTCCCGATCAGCCTCCCGCGGGGCTCGCCTCCGGCGTCGCCGACGCGTCAGCTGACGGTGCGCTTCCGCTCGGCGCCGGGGTCGGAGCGGGTGCCGGCTCGCCAGGCAGCTCGGCGATGAGTGCCCGGTTCAGCGCGTCGTCGACGCCGATGAGCAGGAAGACGTACTCGCCACTCGACCAGGTGTAGATATGCGTCCCGGCCGCCGTGGCGTTGTCCTCCGGTCGAACCCAGACCACGTTGCCGGCCACCTCGTCGGCCTCCCACGGGTCGGGGTCGAGCCCGGCAATGCCGACGTAGCGACCCGCGGTCGCAAGGTGCGGCTCGAGATCCTCGGTGGCCACCGGGTCGCCATCGACGCGCATGGCGTACAGGGTCAGGCGCGGCTGCTCGATGTACGCCAGGGCGAGCGACGCGAACCGGTTGCCGATCTCCCCGTAAACGCTCCCGATATCGCCGGGGGTCAGCGCGAACTCGTCGAACGGCGCGACGACGACCGGGACGCCGCCGACCGAGGCTGGGATCAGGCCCGCCAGCTCCTGGTCCGGCTCGTTCGTGAAGCGCGGCGTCGGTGCCGGCGTCGGGGTCGGCGTCGGGGTTGGCGTGGGCGCCGGGCTCGTGCTCGGGGATGCGCTCGCCGGGGGTTCGTCGGAGGAGGATGGCGTTTCAGCGGTCGAGCACGCGCCCAACGCCAGGGCGGTCACGAGCAGGCTGCTCACCGCCCCGCGCAGGCGCAGCGAGGCGAGGCGGGAGAACGTCATCGGGCCGGCATGATACCCGACCGGGAAGGGTCTCAGGCGGCGCCGCGTGCCTCGTCCGGGCGGTCGCCCGATCGTCGTCGGCGCCCCGCATCGGCGTGGTCGTCGACGGTCGCGGCCAGCGCCGCGAGCACGTCGGAGCGGAACGTGGCGGGATGCTCGCGGAGGCGCTGCATGGCGTCACTGCGGCCCATGGACCCGCCAGCGACGAGCTCGTCGTAGGCACTCGCGGCGGCGATCACGTGTGGACCGACGGGCCCACGCGCGCGGACGGCTCGCCGCGACCGGCGGACCCCATCGGCCATGAGGCTGCGGTAGCCGGCGATCAGCGTGGCGACGGCGTGGAGCGACGGGATGGCACTGAGCTCGGCCAGGGACCGGTCGTCGAGGATCGAGAGTCGAGCCGCGAGCTCGACGTCATGCGGCATCAGTGAGGCCAGGCCGACTCGCTCGGCGACACGTCCGGCGAGCACTCCGACCCGCTCACCCCGGCCGGGCTGGTCCGGCTCGGAGGACGACGCGCCGAGCGAACGCGTCACCGTCAGCACTGCGGCGCGGACGGCGTCAGCTTCCTCGTGATACGCCCCGGACAGCTGGGTCGCACGCTCCATGAGGTGCTCCACGGCGTGCGGGTCCTCGCCGTCGCGAAGGGCGGCCGAGGCCAGCTCGTCGAGGGTGCCGCGCAGGTCGACGACGTCGCGCGGCAGCTGATCGCTGCGGATCACCCGATTCTCGCCGGCCCGCTTTCCGAAGAAGAGCGCCACGTCGGCGGCCTCCACGAGCCCCGCGCGGTCGTTGGCACTGTCCGGCATGCCGGCCACGCCGACGGTGATCGTCACCGGTGTCGAGCTGTCCGCGGTCAGCGCCGATACGGCCGCGCAGATGCGCTCGCCGACGCGCTCGGCCTCGACGACCGTTGCTCCCGGCAGGATGAGCGCGAACTCGTCGCCGCCGTAGCGGAACACACGGTCGTCGGTGCGCGCCGCTCCGTAGATGGCGGTCGCGACCTCGTAGAGGAGCGCGTCGCCGGCCGGATGCCCGTGCCGGTCGTTGTACCCCTTGAAGGCGTCGAGATCCATCATGAGGACGGCGAGCCGTCGATCGGCCTCGCTCGCCGCGGCCGTCGCGGCATCGACCATGCGACCGAGCTCTCGCTGGAAGGCACCGTGGTTGCCGAGCCCGGTCAGCGCATCCGTCTCCGCGCGCAGGCTCACGGCGTGATGGCGGTCGGCGTTGCGCAGGGCGATCGAGGCCTGCGCGGCGAACAGCTGGATCAGCTCGAAGTCGCTCTCGGTGAAGTAGACCTCCTCGCCGCCGATGCGCGACGCGTTCAGCGCGCCGAGGACCTCGCCATCGGCGATGAGCGGGACGACCACGATGGCCTCGGGATCATCGGGCGTGCCGGGGATCTGGATGGCGCGGGGATCGTTGAGGGCGTCGTTGGCGAGCAGCGGCTGGGCCTGCTCGACGGCCCACCCCATGAGGCCGTGTCCGAACGGGATGACGTAGCGGCTCACCTCATCGGCGTGCCGTTCGCGCGTGAGCACCGGCATCATCACCCTGCGCACCGGGTCGGTGCGGTAGATCGACAGGTTGTCGTAGGCCACCACGTCGCGGAGACCGTCGGCGATCGTCTCGAGCACGTCTGCCTGCTCGAGGCTGCCGAGCAGTCGCGCGTTCGTCTCGAGCAGGTGGCGCTGTGACTCCGATCGGCGCGCGAGCTCGGTGGACTGCGCGACCAGCTGACCGTAGGTCGTCGCGTTCGCCACCGCCTGCGCCGCGTAGCCGGCGAAGATGCGCATCGTCTGCAGGTCGTCGTTGCTGAATCGGTTGTAGCCGAGCTGGCTGAGGACGATGACGCCGATCGTCCGGCCCTCGTACGTCATCGGCACGACGAGCATGGACTCGGGGACGTCGTCGGTGCCCTCGATCGTCATGCCGCGCTCGTCGTCGATCGCGTCGTTGATGAGGAGGGGCTCGCCGTGCTCGGCAACCCAGCCGGTGAAGCCCTCGCCCACCGCGACACGGAGGAGGTCCTCCGCGTTCTCGGGATCGCCGTCGAGCATCTCCCGCGTGAAGGCGATCGGGTCGCACATCCGACGATCCCAGTCGACCTGGTAGACGCGGATGTCGTGGTAGACGGCCAGCGAGGTCGCCTCGGCGACGATGGCCTCGGCGATGGCCCGCACGTCGGTGAGTCGGTTGAGGCGCGCGGACAGGTCCTGGATCGACTTCATCCGCGCGGCCTGATCGGCGACGGATCGGTACAGGCGCGCATTCTGAATCGCCACGGCCGCCTGGTCGGCGAACGCCTGGAGCAATGCGACCTCCTCGTCCGGCCATGGTCGGTCGGTGCGGTGGTAGAGGCCGAGCAGGCCCAACGTCTGGTCTCCGCCGACGAGGGGGACGAGGCAGGCCGTGCGGATCCCCTCGGCGGCATACGTGGCGCGCATCAGGCCCGCACTCTCGTCGGTGTCGGCGTTTCGCAGCCATCGCGAGCGGCGATCGCGGACGGCCCGGGTGCCGATCGTCTCAGACTCCGTGGAGAGCGCGCGCACCTGTGCGAGGAACTGCTCGCCGAGGTTGTACTGCGCGGCGAGCTGGTACGGGTGGGCCGAGTCGTCCAGGATCCAGAGGCCGGCCTTGTCCGCCTCGAACAGCGTGCGCGTGAGCTCGACGACCTCTCCGAGCACCGCGTTGAGGTCGAGGGTGCCGGTGAGCTCCTTGGTCACCGATCGCAGGGCGCGGGCGCGGCGCAGCTCGCGGCGGGCGTGGACGATGAGCCGCGAGCTGGCGAGCGCGGTGCCGGCCAGGGTGGCGAGGGTCTCGGTGAACGACCCGGCCATGGCGTCCGCGGATGCGGGGTCGACGACGAGCAGGCCGATCGTGCCCTGCCGCGAGCGCAGCTCGATCATGCGGTGCTCGCTGCCTTCACTCGCCCGTTCGATGACGGGCGGCGGGGGCGTCGGGAACCCTGCATGAGCCACGAGCTCGTAGACCTCGTCACCCACGAGGTACACGGCGGCTCGCGTGACGTGGATCTCGGTGCGCAGGGCCTCGACCACGGCTCGCGCGACGGATCCCGGGGAGGGCGATGCCGCCAGCGCGGCGGCGATGCGCTCGACCACGCTCAGCTGCGGATCGCGTCGATGTCGCGCCGAGTCGCTCGGGATCGGATCCGCGGCCGGCGCATCCTCGACGAGGAGCCGCTGCACGTCATCACGTCGGAAGCGGCGATCCCCGCGGGTGTTGATCCGATAGGCCGTCAGTCGACCGGCATCGGTCCAGGCGCGGATCGTGTTCGGGTGCACGCCCAGCAGCGTTGCCGCCTGGGCAACGCTGAGCAGTGCCGTGCCGCTGTCCTGCGCCATCCGCGCTCCTGTTCGGCGACCCCCGCGTGCTCCATCGGTCCGAATGGAGCTTTCGGGAGGTCCCGTGTACCGGATGCTAGAAACGGCAGGTCGTTCCGACGATGCCTCGTTCGTACCGGGACAGGCCCGTACCGATGAGGCCCGTACTGGCCCGTCGAGGCTCCGCTCAGCCGGCCAGCATCGCGCTCAGGAACGCACCGACACCCCCGATCGCGAGGAGCGCGATCGACAGGCCCAGCCCGATGACGCCGCCGGACACGAGGCGGCGGTTCCGGCCGCCAAGGAGGCGCATCGCGTCGTCGAGGGCGAGGTTGGTGATGACGAATCCGCCGTCGGGCTCCTCGAGGCGCGGTCGTCCGCTGTCGTCGCGCGTCGCTCGTGCCAGGACGAGGAGCCGATCGGTGACGTTGAGCGTGCGCGTGATCGCCCGGGCCTCGGTGGCCGGACCGTGGCGCTCGGTGAGGCGCGCCACTGCGCCGGCGTGCGGGTCCTCGAGCTCGTCGGGGCTCCCGCGCCAGACCTTGGGGATGACGACGAGCGGCTCCGCGGCTCGGGCCGGATCGAGGGTCACCGAGCCGTCGTGGTCCCACAGGTCGAATGACCGGGTCTCGCGCATCCGCTCGACGCTTCGCCACGTCCCGCCGACGAGCACATCCACGTCACGATGAAATGCGACGAGCCGCTCCCCACCGCCCATCTCGAGGGGATCGCGGCAGCGGATCCTTCCGGCGACCCGCACCGGCCGATCGGGAAGACGCTCGTCGCCGAGCAACCGGCCAACCTTCCACTCCGGCGGTCCGGCGAGCCGTCGTGCGACGGTCGCTCGGACACCGGCTGCCCGCAGCACGAGCAGCGAGACGATCGCCAGGACGACGCCCGCGCCGACCATCACGGCGAAGGCGAACCCGATCGGCATCGGCCTCAGCCCGCCGGTCGCTCGGCGAGGTCGGCGATGGTCCCTCCCGAGACGCGAAGGAGGTCATCCGGCGTGATCCGGAACACCGCATCCGGAAGGCCCGCTGCCGCCCACAGCTCATCGTGCGCCAGGAGATCGGGGTCGACGAGGACGGCCACCGCGGTCGCGTGGCCGAACGGGGGCACCCCGCCGATGGCATAGCCGGTCGCCGCTCGAGCCTCGTCGCCGTTGGCGCGAAACGCCCGCGTCCCGCCGCTCGCAGCGGCCAGCTTCTCCATGTCGACACGGTTCGTTCCCGACACGAGCGCCACCACCGGGTCATCATCGACGACGAAGACGAGCGACTTCACGATCTGGCCGACCGTCGACCCGATCGCGCGCGCCGCGTCCTCGGCCGTGCGGGTGCCCTCCGGATAGCGGCGAACGTCGATCTCGAGCCCGGCCTCCGCCGCCGCCGCGACGACCCGGCTGATGTTGGCGTGCATCGACCGATCATAGGGGCCGTGCTAGGCTGATCGGACAGTTCAAGAGACGACAGGGGAGCGCGACAGCGCTGAGAGTGCGGACGCCGATGCGGACGCAGACCCTCGAACCTGATCCGGGTCATGCCGGCGAAGGAAGTCGATGAAGCACCTGCCGCGGCGGGACCCGACTTCCGGGTCGCGCCGCTCGTCGTCTCACCGTCATTCGGAGAAGCGAGGGCAGGGATGCTGAGCGTGATCGTCGCATCAGGCGATGTCGTCGACGGCGATGCCGCGTGGCTCGAGCGGGCGGATCACGTCATCGCGGCCGACCGCGGTGCGGAGACGCTCGATCGGCTGGGCCGCCGGCCCGACGTCCTCGTCGGCGACATGGACTCGGTCGCCCCCGAGCTCCTGGAACGGCTCGCGGCGTCCGGGTCGCGCATCGAGCGCCATCCCGCCGACAAGGATGCGTCGGATACGGAGCTCGCGATCGACGAGGCGTACCGGGCCGGCGCGACGTCGGTCGTGCTGCTCGGCGCGATCGGGGGCCGACGCCTCGACCACGAGCTGGCGAACCTGCTCCTCCTCGCCGATCCCGATCATGCCGCGCGCGACCTGCGTGCCGTTCGGGGCGCGACCACCGTGCGCGCGGTCGGCGCGGGCCGCCGTCTCGAGCTCGACGGCGCGATCGGCTCGATCGTGACGCTGCTGCCGGTCGGCGGCGACGCCGCCGGCGTGTCGACGCAGGGCCTGCGGTGGCCGCTCGAGGATGCCGTGCTGCGCCTCGGTCGCTCACGCGGCCTGTCGAATCAGATCACCAACCGGCCCGCCGCGGTCACCGTGCGTGACGGGACGCTTCTGGCCATCGAGACCCCCAACGAGGAGGAACCATCGTGACCACCACGCAACACCCCGACCGCGGATGGCGGCTCGTCGACATCGTCGTCGCCGCCGTCATCGCGGCGGCCTTCGGCATCGTCTTCCTGGCGTGGAACGCCTTCTACGCGTTCACGACGCCGTTGTTCGTCGCGCTGCCACCGGCGCAGGCGGTCCTCTACGGCGTCTGGCTGCTGCCCGCCGTGCTCGTCGCGCTCATCGTCCGACGTCCCGGAGCGGCGTTCTTCGGCGGCTTCGTCGCCGCGGCCTTCTCGGTCATCCTCGGGTCGCCGTATGGCGCCGATGCGCTCCTCTCCGGGGCACTCCAGGGTGGCGGCGCGGAGATCGCCTTCGCGATCGCTCTCTATCGTCGCTGGGACCTCGCCACGGCGATGCTGGCCGGGGCGCTGGCGGGGGTGGCCGCCGTCGTCCACGACATCCCGATCTACTTCGCGGGGACCGGGATCGACGTTTGGGTCGTGTACGGCATCGCCACGGTCTTCAGCGGCGCCGTCCTCGCCGGGATCGGCGCCTGGCTGCTCCTCCGCGCCCTGGTGGCGACCGGCGTTCTGGGTCAGTTCGAGGTGGGACGCGACCAGTCCGAAGTCTGACGGGGCACAATCCCCGCGGATGAGCGAGCCGCCCCGCGCCGCCGGTGCCCAGCGACCGCCGAGCCGCATCGAGGCCCGGGGTTGGGGATTCCGTCACGCGGGTCGTCGCTCATGGGCGGTGCGCGGCCTGGACCTCGTGGTCGAGCCCGGCGAGCGAGTGCTGCTGGTCGGGCCATCCGGTGCGGGGAAGTCGACACTCCTGCTGGCACTCGGCGGGCTCCTCGATTCGCGCGGCGGTGGCGAGCAGGAGGGCCAGCTCCTCGTCGACGGCCTCGATCCCCGTGCGGCACGCGACCGGACCGGGCTTCTCTTCCAGGATCCCGAGTCCCAGATCATCCTGGGGCGCGCCGGGGACGACGTCGCGTTCGGCCTGGAGAACCGCTGCGTGCCGGCCGACGAGATCTGGCCACTGGTCGACGACGCGCTGCGAGCCGTCGAGTTTCCCTATGGCCGGGACCGACCGACCCACGCCCTGTCCGGGGGTGAGCTCCAGCGGCTGGCGCTCGCCGGCACGATCGCGCTCGCGCCGAGCCTCCTGCTCCTGGACGAGCCGACCGCCAACCTCGACCCCGATGGCGCGGACGCCGTCCGCGCCGCGCTCGGCCGCGCGGTGAACGGCTCGGGAGCGACCGTCGTCCTCGTCGAGCACCGCGTGGACGAGGCCATTCCGCTCGTCGATCGCGTGCTCGCGCTCGACGCCGACGGCGCCGTCATGGCCGATGGCCGGCCGGCAGACGTCTTCCGGGAGCACGGCGCGGCGCTGGCGGAGGCCGGGATCTGGGTCCCGGATCACCCACCCGCCGCGCCGGTGCGCCGCGATCGGCCGGCGGCGCGCCCCCTCGTCCTTGCCGAGCACGCCGGCTTCCGGTATCCCGGCGCCATGGCTCCGGCGATCTCCGGGATCGACCTCCAGCTGAAGTCATCGGAGGCGCTCGCGATCGTCGGGCCGAATGGCAGCGGCAAGTCGACGCTGGCCCTCCTCCTGGCGGGGCTGCTCGACGTGGACGCCGGTCGCGTCGTGGCGACCGAAGCCCTGCGCCCGGGCCACGGGCTCGAGGCGCTCGCGTCGTGGCCGGCTGACGTGCTGGTCAGGCATGTCGGGACCGTCTTCCAGGATCCCGAGCACCAGTTCCTGGCTTCGACCGTCCGCGACGAGCTCCTCCTGGGTCCGCGTCGCGCCGGAGTGCCTCAGCGTGAAGCCCGCGCCCGGGTCGATGAGCTTCTCGAGCGTCTGCACCTCGGAGCCCTGTCCGCGGCCAACCCGTTCACGCTGTCCGGCGGCGAGAAGCGTCGCCTGTCGGTCGCCACGGCACTCGCCACCGCGCCCGACCTCCTCGTGCTCGACGAGCCGACCTACGGCCAGGACCGGCGCACGTGGACCGAGCTGCTCCACCTCCTGGCCGGCCTGCGGGACGAGGGCCGCGGGATCTGCTTCGTGACGCACGATCGCCCCTTCGCCCATGCGCTGGCGGACCGGACGTTCCCGCTGCCCGAGGCTCGCGGCTGATGCGCCTCGTCACGCCCATCGTGCCCGACCGCCGCGCTCCGCTCGGGCGAGCGAACCCCGTCGCGAAGCTCGTCGCCGCGGCGGTCCTGCTCGTCGTGCTGTTCGCCTCGATCGACGTCGTGACCGCCGGCGTCGTCCTCGTGGGCCTCGGAGCCGCCCTGCCCTTCACCGGCATTCGGCCGGGGGACCTTCTCGGTCGCGCGTGGCTCATCGGCCTGGTTGCCATCTCGATCGGCGCGTTCAACGTGCTGTTCGCGGCCGAGCAGCTCGGACCGACCCTCCTCACCGTCGGGCCGCTGAGCGTCGGGTCTGAGACCCTCGTCACCGGCATCGGTCTCGCCGTTCGTCTCCTCGCCATCGTGCTGGCGGGTCTGCTGGCAACCGCGACCACGGAGCCTTCCGATCTCGCCGATGCGTTGGTCCAGCAGCTGGGCTTCTCGCCGCGCTTCGCGATCGGGGCCCTTGCGGCCGTCCGCCTCCTGCCGCTGTTCGCCAACGAGTGGCAGTCGATCGCCATGGCTCGCCGCGCGCGCGGCGTCGGAGCCGGCCGCTCGCCCGTGGCGGCGATGCGCCTCTTCGCCGGCCAGCTCCTGGCGCTGCTCGTGGGCGCCATCCGACGAGGGTCGCGCATGGCGATGGCGATGGAGGCGCGCGGCTTCGGCGCGCGTGACTGCCGGACCGCGGCCCGCCCGCAGGCCATGCGTCGGGGCGACTGGGGTTGGATCGGCGCGGCCGCGGGACTGGCGGCCGCCGCGATCGGCATCAGCGTCGCGGCGGGAACGTGGACGCCGCTGTTCGGCTAGCGCGCGCGTACCATCGGCGGATGCCACGCAACGAGGAGATCAGCTTCCGCGCCGGCGACGTGGAGCTCGCGGGCACGCTGACCCTGCCTGACGGCGAGGGCCGGCACCCGTGGGCCGTGCTCGTCCCGAGCTGGCTGCCGCGCCGGCGCGACGGGGCGTTCGACCGCGGCGGGCACCCCACCTGGTTCGACGCGACGACCACCTCCGAACCGGGGATCCTCCAGCGGCTCTCCGACTTCCTGGTGGACCGCGGGGTTGCCAGCCTGCGGTACGACCCGCGCGGCTGCGGCGCGTCCCCCGGCTCGTGGGCCGAGACGGATCTCTTCACGCGGATCGACGATGCACGTGACGCGGTGGGCGCCATGCGCTCGCGTCCCGAGCTCGACCTGCGCCGGACCGCGCTGGTCGGTCACGGCGAGGGCGCCGCCATCGCCCTGAGCGTGGCCATCGGCGATCCGGCGGTCGGCGCCATAGGCTTGGTCGGGGCCGGCGCGCGCTCGTGGCGCGACGGACTGCGGCGCGGTGTGGCGGAACGGGACCGGACCGGAGTCGACCGCGAGCATCCGATCGTCGCCGCGCTCGACCGCAGCGTCGAGGAGCTCATCGAGCGCGTGGACCGGGGGGAGTCGCTCATGACGATCGAGCTGCCGGGCGAGACGATCGGCCTTGCCCTGGCGGGATGGGAGCAGGCCTTCCATACTCCCTCCCTCGCGCTGGCGACGATGCTGCATCGATCGGTCGTCCTGCTCCACGGCGCCGATGACGCGTGGTCCGACGCCGACGAGACGCGGATCCTGGCCAGGGTGCTCACCGAGGCGGGCAACGAGCCGATCGTGCAGGTCGCCGACGCGGCCGGCCACGACCTCTACGGCGCCGATGCCTCCGTACGCGCCTTCGCCGACGCGCTCGTCGAGCGCATCCAGCCGCGAGACCTGCCACCGGTCCTGCTCGCCATCGAGGAGATGCGCTGACACGGGCGGCTAGACTCTCCCGCGATGACGCGACTCACCGCCGGCGATCCGGCACCATCCTTCGAGCTCACCGCGGACGACGGCAGCACGGTGTCCAGTGACGCGCTTGCCGGGCGCCGGTATGTCCTGGTCTTCTACCCCGAGGACGACTCGGCCGGCTGCACGGCGCAGGCCTGTGCCCTCCGCGACGCATGGGAGGAGCTGGTCGGATCCGGCGTCCCGATCTACGGCGTGTCGCCGGACAGCCGCGAGCGCCATGCGCAATTCCGGGCGAAGCACGGCCTGCCGTATCCCCTCCTCGTCGACGAGGGGCATGTCCTGGCCGACGCGTACGGCGTGTGGGTCGAGAAGCAGGCCGGCGACCGTGTCACCTTCGGCAACGAGCGGACGACGTTCGTCGTCGGTTCCGATGCGACCGTGCAGGCGGTGTTGGCACGCGTGAAGCCGGCAGACCATGCGGGGCTGTTGATCGAGGCTCTGGCATGAACGGAGAGCGCACGGTCTGGGTGCTGAGCATCGTGGTCGCCCTGGCCATGGTCGCCGTCATCGTCGGGGTCCTGCTCCTCGCGGCCCTCATGAGCCCCATCCGATGATCTGGGTCGTCATCGCTCTCGCGCTCGTCGCCTGGCTCGTCGGCGTGCTCCTGCAGCTCGGTCAATGGGTGAACCTGCTCCTGCTGCTGGCGGCGGTTCTCCTCGTCGTGCTCGTCATCGAGGAGCGTCGCTCGCGGAGCGAGTGAGCGCCTGCCCGCCCGGCTGGCACGCTTCCTGCGATACCCTCCTCATCGAGGTCGCCCCGCGGCGACCCGCGGGTACACGTAGGAGTGAGGAGAACTCGATGCTCTGGACGATCATCGTCATCCTGCTGGTCCTCTGGCTCTTGGGCCTGATCGGCGGCATTGGCGGCAACCTTATCTACATCCTGCTGGTGATCGCAGCCATCGTGCTGCTGTTCCAGCTTCTGAGCGGACGTCGCGGAGGCGTCTGACCCAAGAACCGATGCCGGCCGGCGCGACCCATCGCGGGTCGACCGGGGGGAGCGGCCGGCGCGGACAATCGCCCAAACGGCCCGCCTCGCGACCGATGAGCTGTCGGCTTCATCGGCTACGCTGGGCGGGCCGTGTCGTCTCTCGATTCCGTTCGATTCCTGCACACCGGTGACCTTCATCTCGACAGCCCGCTCGAGGGCCTGAGCGCCGGGGCACCGTCCGATGTGCTCGCCGTCCTGCGGGGAGCCACGACCGCCGCGTGGACCAACATCGTCGAGCTTGCGATCCGCGAGCGCGTCGACTTCGTCCTCGTCGCTGGCGACGTCTTCGAGGTCTCCAGCCCGACGCTGCTCGGCCAGACGCGATTCCGTGACGGGCTCGCTCGCCTCGCCGATGCGGGCATCGCCAGCTACATCGTCCACGGCAACCACGATCCCGCCGACGGCCGCAGCTGGACTCCGTCCCTGGAGTTTCCCGCCCTCGCCCATCGATTCGGGACGGCAGCGGGCGAGTCGGTCGATGTGCTCCGGGATGACCGCGTGATCGCGCGCATCCACGGGCGCTCGTACCCCCGGCCCGCGGTCACCGAGAACTACGCCGCGGGAATGCGGGCGGCACCGGACGATCCGTTCTCCATCGGCCTGCTTCATGCCAACGTCGGTGACCGCCCGGGGCACGCGAACTACGCGCCGTGCTCGACCGACGACCTGCGGGCCTCGGGCATGGGGTACTGGGCCCTCGGTCACGTCCATCAGCCGGGCCAGGTCCTGGCCGACCCGCCGGCGTTCTACTGCGGCATTCCGCAGGGCCGCGACCCTGGGGAGCTGGGGGCACGCGGGTGCTACCTGGTCGAGGTGGATGCGGCGCGGCGGGTGACCGCCAGGTTCGTCGCGACCGACGTCGTGCGCTGGCATCCGGTGGAGCTGTCGATCGCCGGTCAGACCGACGACGAATCGCTGCTGAGGCGGATCCGATCGACGATCGGCTCGGCGCTCGAGGAGGCCGACGGCCGGTCGCTCGTCGTTCGGCTACGGCTCGTCGGCCGCGGCCCGCTCCACGCCAGTCTCGTCCGGCCCGGCTACCTCGATCATCTCAAGCTCCTCGTGAACGAGGAGCTCGCCGGCAGCCGTCCCTTCGCCTGGCTCGAGTCGGTACGCGACGCCACGCGCCCGGAGCTCGATGTCGACGCGCGCCGCGAGACGCCCGACTTCGTCGGGGACTTCCTGCGAACCGTCGCCGCTGCCCGACGCAGCGCGCGGAGCACCGACCCCGACGAGCACGCGCGCTGGCAGGAGCTCCTCCGCTCGTCGCTGGCGCCCCTGTTCGAGGAGTCGGCGCGCGGCCGGCGCTACCTGTCGACCGCGTCGCCCACCGCCGACGAGCTCGTCGGCGAGATCCTCGACGACGCGGAGTCGCTCGGGCTCGACCTCCTCCTGGCGGTCGAGGACGGGGTCTGATGCGGATCGACCGCGTCGAGATCGACGGGTTCGGGCGGTTCCACGACGCGGCCTGGGACCTCCATCCGGGCCTCGGCGTCGTCCTCGGGGCGAACGAGGCGGGCAAGACGACGTTCCTGAATGCGATCCGCGCGCTCCTGTTCGGGTTCGACGCGACCCGCGACGGGAGGACGTGGTACCCGGCCACGGCCGGCGGCCGCCGCGGCGGACGGCTCGTGCTGCTGACGGACGAGGACGAGCGCTGGGTCGTCGAGCGCCATGGCGAGCGCGGGGGCACCGGGGCGCTCGCCGTGCGAGCACCGAACGGCAACCAGGGAGGACAGGAGACCCTGGACCGGCTTCTCCATGGTGCCGATCGCGACCTGTTCGCGAACGTCTTCGCCTTCGGTCTCGGTGAGCTCCAGGACCTCCACACGCTCTCGACGGCGGCCGTCCGTGGCCGCATCTATGGCGCGGGCTCGGGCCTTGGCGGCGCGAGCGCCGTCGACATCGAGAAGGCGCTGCGCGCCGGGCTGCGCGATCGGTTCGTCCCGACCGGGAGCAAGCCCCCGCTCAACGAGCTGCTCGCCCGGATCGAGTCGCTGCGTGCCGAGATCGCGGCCCTCGAGGCGCAGCCCGAGGAGCACGCGGCGGCGCACCGAGAGCGCGCGGCCCTCGAGAGCCGAGCCGCCGAGCACCGAACCCGCGGCAGGGCCCTGCACGAGCGCCAATCACGGCTCCGCAACGTTCGCCGCGCCGCGCCGGTGCTGGCCGAGCTCGCCGAGATCGAGCGAGAGCTGGCGAACGGCAACGCCGATCACGACGCCCTCCCGCCGGACGTGATCGCCGATCTGGACCGGATCGTGACCCGCGCCGAGGCCGCCGACCTTGCCCTGATCGCGATCGACGAAGAGCTCGCCGAGGCGCGGCAGGCGCGCGAAGCCGTCCGATCGGATACCGCGGTCCTGTCCTGCGCGGAGTCGATCCTCGCCGCACGTGAGGCGATCGTCGGGATCGATGCCATGCGTCTCCGGCGCTCGGACATGGTCGCGGCCATCGCCGCGCGCGGCGCCACGGTGGAGGAGCAGCTCGCCCGGGCCGGCGGCTGGACCGAGCGGCGGCTCCTCGCGCTGGACGATTCGATCCCGGCCGTCCAGGCGACCCGCGACGCGGAGGAGCGCCTCGCGTCCGCACGTGCCGAGGCGGCCGCCGCGGAGAGCCGGCATGCCGCGGCGCGGGACGAGCTCGACCACCGCGAGCGAGAGGTCGGGCCGACCGAGGACGACCCTGCGGAGGACGACCGCCGCCTCGCCGTCAAGGAGCTCCAGGGGATGCGCGGGGACGCGCCCCATGCGGGCGCCGCGGGCAGCGCCGCGCTCGTCGTGGCCGTGGCGCTCGCGGGGTCGGTGCTGGTCGGCTATCTCACGGCGAACGGCTTCATCGGGGTGCTCGCCGGCATCGCCGTCGGGGGTCTCGCCCTGCTCGTCCGTGGCCGCCTCGATTCGCCGGCGGCCGGGACGCCCGACGGCCGCCGCCGGGCGCTGCTGACGCGTGCCGGGCTGCCCGGGGATGCGAGCGACGCCGATGTCGCCCACCTCGCCGATCTCCTGGCGACGTCGGCCGCGCGGAAGATGCTGGCACGTGAGCAGGCGACCTCCCTCGACCAGAGGCGGCGGGAGGCGGCGCGCCTGGGCGCGCTGAGCGAGACGGCCGGGGCCCATCGTGCGGCCGTGGAGGCCGAGTACGCGGCATGGCTGGCCGAGCGGCAGCTGCCGGCCGGACTCGCGCCAGCGGCCGCGCGAGAGATGCTCGCAGCAGCGTCGACGGCCCGGGCCGCGGCAGCCGAACGGGACCGTCTCCGGGCGGAGCTCGAGGCGTTGGACGACGAGATCGCCGACCGAACCGCCCGCATCGACGACCTGCTGACGCGGTTCGAGGTACCGATACCGATGGATCCCGATCGCCGCGCGACGGCCGTCGTCGTGCTCGGCGAGCGGCTCGACCGCGCCCGGGAAGCGGAGCGACGTGCCGCCGAGCTGGACGCGACGGTCGCCCGTCTCGAGGAGCGCCGCCGACCAGCCGCCGAGGCAGCGGCACGGCAGGTCCGTGAGCTCGCCGCCCTCCTCGCCACCCATGGGGCCGCGACGCCCGATGCGCTCCGCACGGCCGCGGCCGCGGCCGCGACGCGTCGACGCCTCTACGACCGTGCGCGTGAGCTCCGCTCGAACCTGGCGGGAATCGCCGGCAGCACCGAGGCGGTCAGGGGCCTGGCGGCCGACGCGGATACCGTCGACGCGGCGGCCGTCGAGGCGGAGCTTCTCGACGTCGGATCGCAGCTCGCGCTGCTCGAGTCGGAGGAGGCGGAGACCCACGCCCGAATCGGCGCACTGTCGGCGCGCATCGAACAGCTCGAGGCGGCCGAGGAGCTCGGTGCGCGGCGGCAGGACCTCGCGGTCGCCCAGGCGACGGCGGAGGCGATGGCGCGCGAGTGGTCCGTCCGCGCGGTGACGCTGCGCCTCCTCGAGGAGACGCGGCAGCGGTACGAGCGCGAGCGGCAGCCCGACGTGGTGCGTGCCGCGGAGTCGCATTTCGCCCGATTCACCGGGGGACGCTACACGCGGATCGTCGCGCCGCCGGGGGACGCGAGTGTTCGGGTCGAGACCGAGGGGGGTGAGGCGAAGGTCACCGACGAGCTCTCGCGCGGCACGGCCGAGCAGCTGTACCTCGCCCTGCGATTCGGCCTCATCGAGGAGTTCGCCCGCCACGCCGAGCCGCTGCCCGTGGTCATGGACGACATCCTGGTGAAC
Source organism: Chloroflexota bacterium (assembly GCA_025699005.1). GTDB lineage: Bacteria > Chloroflexota > Limnocylindria > QHBO01 > QHBO01 > JACDBZ01. Next base: position 182,780 of record JAILWI010000001.1, read on the forward strand.
TTCGATGCCGAACGCGCCGGGCGCGCCGCGGCGGCCATCCGCGACCTGGCCACGCGTCACCAGGTTCTCTACTTCACGTGCCATCCCTGGACGGCTGAGCTTCTCGACCCGGATGGTGGTCGGACGCTGGCGCTCGCCTGACTGATACGATCACGGGCGACCCGATGCCTGACGACAAGCTGCCCACCCCTGAACGCGTGCTCGTCGTCGCGGCGCACCCGGATGACATCGAGTTCGGCGCCGCCGGCACGGTCGCGCGCTGGATCGGCGAGGGCACGAGCGTTCGCTACCTGCTCGCCACTCGCGGCGACAAGGGCAGCGACGATCCCGGCGCCGACCTGGCGGAGCTCGCCGCGCTCCGCGAGGCCGAGCAGCGCAGCGCCGCCGATGAACTCGGCGTGGAGGGCGTCGACTTCCTCGATGAGCCGGATGGACAGGTCGAGCCGTCGCTCCGGCTGCGCGAGCTCTTCACGCGGGCCATCCGCGCCTATCGGCCCGAGATCGTCATGACGCACGACCCGACGGTGCTGTTCGTGAACAACGAGTGGGTGAACCATCCCGATCACCGGGCGGTCGGCCAGGCGACCGTCGACGCGGTGTTTCCCACCGCGCGCGACCCGCTCAACTTCCGGGAGCACCTCGACGAGGGCCTCGAGGCGTGGAAGGTGGCCGAGCTCTACCTGTGGAGCACGAACGAGGCGAACCGGCTCGTCGATATCGGCGCCACGGTCGACCGCAAGATCGCCGCGCTCGCGCGCCACGCGAGCCAGTTCCGCAACTTCGACGAGATCGCTCGCTGGGTACGCAGGAGGAGTGAGGAGCTGGGAGAACGGGCCGGCTACCGGGCCGCCGAGGGATTTCGACGCGTGACCCTGGCCCGATGATCCGCCGGCTCGGCTCGATGCGGTGGATCGTGCCGCTCGCGGTGCTCCTCGCGGCCTGTGGCGGGCCGGAAGGCGACCCGATTCCGACCCCGACCACGTTCCCCGTGGCTCCCGCCGACGAGGCCGTGGCCCTCGCGGCGGCGTACCTCGACGCCTGGGCGGCCGGGGATTACCCCGCGATGCATGCGACGCTCGACCCGGTCGTCCGCCAGCGCTACCCGCTCGAGGAGTTCACCGAGGTCCACGAGGCGCTGCGCACCATGGCGCGGATCGAGGGCCTGCACGGCTCCACCGGTGACCCGCGGGTCGTCGGCCTGCCGTCCGAGCCGCGTCCATCGGAGTTCCCGGCGCCGACCCCCACGCCGTTCCCGTCGGCCGGTCCGTCGGGGGGCGCCGCGCCCTCGGAGGAGCCGGCTCCTCCGAGCTTCGATCCGGGTGAGCCGCTTCCCGGCCCGGTGCCCGGACTGGCCGTTCCGATGACGCTCTCGGCCGAGTCGGCCCGGTTCGGTGAGCTCGACCTCGAGCCTGAGCTGACGATGGTGCAGGGGCGCGACGGGTGGCTCGTTCGCTGGTCACCGGCCACCGTGGTCCCGGAGCTCGGGACCGAGGGCGCGCTCCGCCTCGACCGGGCCCTCGGACCCCGCGGCCGCATCATCGGCGCTGACGACACGATCTGGGCGCAGACGCGCGAGGATGGCGTCCGGGTCTACCCGCAGGAGTCGCTGGCCGGGCAGACGATCGGCTACGTCGGCGAGGTCACCGCCGAGGATCTCGCGCGGCTCGGGGACACCGACTACCGGGCGGGCGACGTCATCGGGCGGAGCGGTCTCGAGGCCGGCGCGGAGGCGCTCCTGCGCGGCAGCCCCGGCTGGGCGCTGGTGGCCACGCGGCCCGACCGGCCGGACGAGGTCCTGTACGAGACCGCCATGGTGCCCGGGGCCGACATCCGAATCACGATCCGCCCGGCCATCCAGGCCACGGCGGAGGCGGCCCTCGGCCCCTACGTCTCCGGAGCGACGGTGGCGCTCGATCCGACGAGTGGCGACGTGTGGGCGCTCGCGAGCCAGCCGGCGTTCAATCCCAACGCGATGACGCTCGGCACGACGCTGGGCGGCGTGCCGCTCTCGCCGGCCGGGCCGGCGCAGATCTTCAACAAGGCGGTGCTCGCCGCCTATCCGGCAGGGTCGTCCTTCAAGCCGTTCACGCTCGCCGCCGCGCTGAAGACCGGGGTCGTCACGCCCTCCAGCCTGGTGACCTGCCCTCCGACCTGGCCGTACGGCAGCTTCACGTTCCGAAACTACGAGGACCACACCCTGCCGGGCCAGGTGACGCTCGCCGAAGCGATGGCCTTCAGCTGCAACACGACCTACATGCCGCTGTCGCTGAGGGTCTACGAGCAGGACGAGACGGCCCTCACCGACCTGCTCTTCGAGTTCGGCTTCGGTGCCGCCACCGGAATCACCTATCTCGTCGAGGAGACGGGAATCGTTCCGGACGATGCCTGGCTGTCCGCGAACGGCCGCGGCGGCTACTCGGGTTTCGAGCAGATCCAGCTCTCGATCGGGCAGGGGGCATTCCTCGGGACGGCCCTCCAGCTCGCGAACGCCTACAGCGCCATCGGCAACGGCGGGACGCTGTGGACACCCCGGATCGTGACGGTCGCCGTCCTGCCGGACGGCGAGACGGTCCTCGAGGTGGACCCCACGCCGATCCGCCAGGTCTCCGTGTCGGCGGCCGACCTGGCCTACGTGACCGACACGCTGGTGGCCGTCACCACCCTTTCCTACGGGACCGGCACGGCCGCGTTCAGCGGGTTCGGCGTCCCGGTCGCGGGCAAGTCGGGGACCGCCGAGACCGGGACCCCGGACCCGCACGCCTGGTTCCCCGCCTTCGCGCCGGCCGGCTCACCGACCGTGAGCGTGGCGACGGTGCTGCCGAACATTCCTCTCGGAACGGGTGGCTCGGACGCCGCCCCCCTCGTCCGACGCGTGATGGCCGCGCACTTTGCGAACTGACCGTCGCGCGGCTCGCCTTGCGCCCCACGAGCCTGAGCGGGTAGCATCGGTCCTGCCGCTCCTTTACGCCTCATGGTCTAACGCCGCCCGGAGAGCGACCACGACGCCGTGATCTCAGATACCGCGATTCCGCTGAGGTTCCAGACTGCCGAGGTCGGCGTGGACTGGCTTCAGTGCAACATCGAGTGCCAGGAAGGCTGCCCGGTCAACACGAACTGCCGTGGCTACCTCATGCTGGCCGCGGAGGGGCGGTTCGAAGAGGGATACATCCTGGCCCGCGACCCGAACCCGGTCGCTGCGATCTGCGGCTACGTGTGCAGCGCGCCCTGCGAGAAGGCCTGCCGCCGCGCCGACATCGACAAGCCGCTCGCCATCCGGGCCATGAAGCGGTTCCTCGTCGACTGGCACTACGGCAACAACATGCCCGACAACGTCGTGGTCCAGGCACCGACCGGGCGGAGCGTCGCCATCGTCGGCGCCGGCCCCGCGGGCCTGGCCGCTGCCAAGGAGCTCGGCAGCTGGGGTCACGAGGTCCACGTCTACGAGGCGCTTCCCTCGGGCGGTGGCACGACCCTCATCGGCGTTCCGGCGTTCCGGCTGCCCCGCGACGTGATCGAGCTCGACGTGAACTGGGTCGCCAAGCACGGGGTCCAGTTCCACTACAACGTCGAGATCGGACGCGACATCACGCTCGAGCAGCTGCGCGAGCGACACGATGCGGTCGTCGTCGCCACCGGCTGCATGTACCCGGTCGCCATGAACACCCCGGGCGAGGAGCTCGACGGTGTGATCTACGGTGTCGACTTCCTCAAGCGCGCCAACCTGGGCCAGCCGCAGTGGGTCGGCGAGCACGTCGTCATCATCGGCGGCGGCTACACCGCCATGGACTCGTCGCGCACCGCCCTGCGCCTGGGTGCCAAGACGTCGACCATCGTCTACCGCCGCGGCCCGGACGAGATGGTCGTCGACGAGGAGGAGCAGCACGAGACCCGCTTCGAGGGCGTGCAGTTCGAGTACTTCAGCTCTCCCGTCGAGGTCCTCGCCGGGCCGGACGGCAAGGTCAACGGCATGAAGTTCGTCCGCACCCGACTCGGGCCGCCGGACGCGACCGGACGCCGCAGCGCCGAGCCGATCCCGAACAGCGAGTTCGTCATCCCCTGCGACATGGTCATTCCGTGCACCAGCCAGGCGTCCGACAACAACGTGCTCGGTGAGTACGGCGCCAAGCTGAACCGTCACGTGGGCGTGACCGATACCCGCACCGTCGTCGAGGGCGGATCGCTCTCCTCGTGGCGCACCGCCCCGCTCAACGGCACGACGCCGAAGGACGCGCACGGCAACTCGCTCAACGACCTGAGCTTCGAGTTCAACCGCGGCAATGTCGCGATCAACGCCGACACGTTCGGCACGAACGTCGATGGCATCTTCGCGGTCGGCGACTTCGTCACCGGTCCGGCCACGATCATCGAGGCCGCCGGGCTCGGACGCCGCGCCGCGCGATCCGTCGACCGCTGGCTGGCCGGCCTGCGCGGGGAGGAGCTGGAGGAGCTGCCGGTCATCAACCGTGCGGTGATCACCCAGAGCCTCGAGCACGACATGCCGCGCTTCTACGAGGGCACGCCGCGCCAGGAGATCCCGATGGCGCCGCCTGAGCTGCGGCGCGACTTCACGTCGCTCGTGGAAGTCGGCTACGACACGCGTGGCGCGATCGACGAGGGGACCCGCTGCCTGCAGTGCAACCACAACATCAACATCGACGGCCCGCGCTGTATTCTGTGCGGGCTCTGCGCCGACGTCTGCCCCGAGGGCGTGATCTACATGATCGACAAGGCGCAGGTAGGCGGCGACGACCCGGAGCAGGGATTCTTCCAGTCGTGGCCGCGCGGCATTGCCATGATCATCGACGAGGAGCGCTGCATCAGGTGCAACCTCTGCGTCGAACGGTGCCCGACCAACTGCATCACCATGGACCGTCTCGAGCTCGAGCGGTTCACGCCTGACGGGAAGGTTCTGTTGGAGAGCTACAAGGACAACGTGCTCGGACAGGTCGGCCAGCAAGCCGGCGCGACGGTGGACCGATGAACGCCGTGATGCGCTTCATCAAGGAGTCGGCGCTCTGGCGCAGCCTCTTCCGCCAGCCCTACCCGAACACCAGCCGCACCCGCGCGCTGGCGGTCATGAACAACGTGTTCCTGCACCTGCACCCGGTGCGGGTCAAGCGCCACGCGGTGCGCTACACGTACACGTTCTGCCTGGGCGGAATCAGTTTCTTCCTGTTCCTCGCGCTGACCGTGACCGGGCTCTACCTCATGTTCTTCTACGTCCCGTCGGTGAGCCGTGCCTACCAGGACATCCAGGCCATCGAGGCCTCGGTCGCGTTCGGCACGCTCGTCCGCAACATGCATCGCTGGGCGGCGCACCTCATGGTGCTGACCGTGTTCCTGCACATGATCCGCGTCTTCTACCACGGCGCCTACAAGCCGCCGCGCGAGTTCAACTGGGTCGTCGGCGTGATCCTGCTCTTCTTGACCCTGATGCTCAGCTTCACCGGCTACCTGCTGCCCTGGGACCAGATCGCGTTCTGGGCCATCACGGTCGGCACGCAGATGGCGCTCTACGCGCCGCTGCTCGGGCAGGAGTCGAGCTTCTTCCTGCTCGGCGGCATCCAGGTCGGGCAGGAGACGCTGCTCCGCTTCTACGTGCTCCACGTGATCGCGTTCCCGCTCATCGCCGCCATCTTCATGATCGTCCACTTCTGGCGGATCCGGAAGGACGGCGGCATCAGCGGGCCGGTGTAGGCTAGGGATGAACCGATGACGATCGAGAAGCGACCGAACGCCACGGCGGACAAGAACGCCCCGACCCAGGCGCCCGACCGCGCGCCGATGGTGTCGCCGGGCACCGGCCCGAAGCTTCCGGGGCCGCCCGGGGTGCCCGGGACGGAGCGGTTCCGGCTCCTCGCCTACGTCAAGCAGGAGTCGATGGTCCGCGTCGACAAGCGCCCCGACGAGACGTTGCTGACCTGGCCACATCTCCTGCGCGCCGAGTTCCTCATGGCGATGCTCATCAGCGGACTGCTCGTGGTGACCTCGCTCTGGATCCAGGCGCCGCTCGAGGAGATGGCGAATCCTGCCGTGACGCCGCACGTCGCGAAGGCGCCCTGGTACTTCCTGGGCCTGCAGGAGATCCTGAGCTACTTCAACGCCACGGTCGCGGGCGTCATCGTCCCGACCTTCTACCTGCTCGGCCTGGCGGCGATCCCGTTCATCGACCGCACGCCGTTCAAGGCGGCGCGCGACCGCAAGCTGATGTGGGTCTTCTTCCTCTGCCTCATGCTGGGCGGACTGCTCGTGACCCTCATCGGCTCATTCTTCCGAGGCCCGGGATGGAACTGGGTCTGGCCCTGGGAAGGACTCTTCTTCAACCTATGACACAGCACGCTTCGTACGGCGAGGTCCACGGGCCTCGCGCCGGTGAGATCAGCCGACGCGGTTTCATGCGCCGCATGCTCGGCGTGGGCGTCGGCATCCTCTCGCTCGAGTTCCTGGGCGGCACGCTGGCCTTCCTGTGGCCGAACCTCACCGAGGGCCTCGGGGCCGAGATCACGATCGGCAGCGCGACCGACATCAACAATGCCCAGCCGGAGTGGAAGAACGGCCTGCCGTACATCTACGGTCCCGCGAACCTCTTCATCGTCAACGTGCCGGCGGCCAAGGCCCGCGTCGAGGGCGACGGCAGCGTCAGCTCGCCGATCGAGGACCCCGGCACGGACCTCGACGAAGACCTCCCGCTCGCCGACCGCTCGGTGCTCGCGCTGTGGCGGAAGTGCCCGCACCTCGGCTGCCAGGTCCCGCAGCTCTGCGACCAGAGCCAGTGGTTCGAGTGCCTGTGCCACGGATCGAAGTACACCGTGCTCGGCGAGAAGCGCGACGGTCCCGCGCCTCGCGGAATGGACGGCTTCCCTGTCCTCTCGGTCGACGGTGTGTACGTGGTCGACACCAGTCAGATCGTGAACGGCCCGCCCCCGGGCACCGTCACGTTCGACCAGCGCGCCCCGACCGACATGCCGCACTGCACGGGCTGAGCGATGCGACTGAAGACCCTTGGCGTCGTGCTCGTCACCGCGCTATCCGCCTTCACCCTGCTCTACTGGCTGACGGACAACCCGCGGCGTGACGAGATCGCCGTCGCGCACGAGGAGGAGCTCCTCGAGTACGGCGAAGTGATCTTCAGCGCCGATCCGGCCGAGCCGGCAGCGGCCGGCTGCGCCACGTGCCATGGGCCCGAGGGCTTCGGCGGCGAGGAGGACGCGGCAATCATCGGCCCGAACCTGCACACCCGCAGCCTGGCCGAGAAGCTCAAGGTGAACAGCAACTACGTGCACCTCGCCGTGAGCTACGGCGGCGTCGTGGTGTCGGGGAACGTGAACTCGGCGATGCCGGCCTGGAGCTACGAGGTCGGCGGCCCGCTGAACGAGCAGCAGATCGAGGCGGTCGTGGCGCTCGTCACCTCGTGGGCCGAGGAGGCGGAGCAGGAGCCGATCGAGGACGTGCCGAACACAGAGGAGGCCGGGGCCGAGGTCTACACGGCAGCGGGCTGCGTCGCATGCCACGGTGCCGAGCTCGAGGGCGGAGCGGCCGGACCGAACATCCAGACGATCGGCTCGGACGTCATCACCGAGTTCGAGAACTTCCCGACCCCCTCCGGCGTCGACCAGATGGTCGCCGACTACGAGGAGGACCCGCGCCTCTTCCTCGAGAAGTGGATTCGTGACTCAGCCGCGAACTACAACGACGGCGCCCCGACCGGGATGCCGCCGCATTCCGAGGGAGCGGTGAGCGAGAGCGCGCTCCAGGCTCTCATCACGTTCCTGCTGGCGCAGACCGGTGAGTAGGAGAGCGCCCGCATGAGCACGTACCCCGGCTACCGACCGCGCAGCGGCGTCAACCGCCTGTTCGGCACCGCGGACGACTTCATGAGCTGGTTCCTCCACGGGTACGAGACCTGGCTCGTGGCGGTGCTCAAGGGCGTGCCTCTCTTCCTGTTCGTGTACTTCATGCTCACCTACGTCCCGAACTACGCGTACTACCTCACCACCGTCGAGCTGCCGTTCCTCCGCTTCAGCGACGATGTCGGCTTCCTCATCGCGAACGGCGTGGCCGGCGGAAACTTCGCGCTGCTCATCGTCCTGGCGATCGGCATCCAGGCCTCCCGCGGCCGCCAGGGCTTCGGCTGGTCGCTGATCAGGATCTTCGTTCTGCTCAACTACCTGTTCACGGTTCTGCTCCTCGTCCCGCTGCTGGCGTTCAACCTCGCCGGCGGCTCGTTCTGGCCGATCCGGATCACCCTCCAGTCGGTCGCCTTCGGCATGATGGTGGCCGGGCTCGGTGCGGCCGCCTGCGTGTATCTCGCGTTCGAGTACCGGCGCATCACGCGGCGTGAGGCCGACCAGGCTGCGCTCCACAGCGCGGAGCTCGCACGCCGCTGAGCCGAGGGCTCACCGCTCATCTCGCCTGGTCGGGGTTGATCCTCATTGTCGCCGCGGGCGTCGTCGTGCTCGAGCTCGGTACGGCCTGCCCGCCCGGCGGCCCCCTCGCGTTCGGTGACTGTGACGAGGTTCGTCCGTTCGCCATCGCCGTCGTCGCCCTCGCGGCGGGGCTCTACGTCGCCGGGCTGACCGCCGTTCGCTGGTGGACGGTCGGACTCCGGGCGCGCGGCGTCGCCGACCATGGCGCGGCCCGCGACTGGTATCTGCTGGCCGCCGGCATCGGGCTCATCGTCGCCCCGTTGCTGGCCTTCACGCTCGTTTCGGGCCTTCGGTAGGATGGGCGACATGCAGATCACCACCATCGACGACCTTCGCGCGCGCCTCGAGGGCGTCGCCACCATCGGCGAGTCCGGCCTCGACGTCATCGATCCGAGGCGACTGCGGGAGGAGCTCGTCGACGATCTCGCGTTCGCCGCGGTCTTCGGAGACGAGGACCTGCGCGAGGCGTCGCGATGGGTGATCTGGAGCGCCTCGCAGGCGCTCGGCTGCGGCTCCGCCTCGATCCACGAGCTGTACCGGGCGCGCGGCCGCGGCGAGATCGACGCCACGGCCTTCACGGTTCCCGCCATCAACGTCCGGGCTTCCACCTATCTGACCGCCCGCCAGGCATTCGCGGCGGCACTCGAGCGCGACGCGGCCACCGTGATCTTCGAGATCGCCAAGAGCGAGATGGCCTACACGGAGCAGCGTCCGGCCGAGTACACCGCCGTCATCCTCGCCGCCGCCATGCGGGAGGGCTGGTCGACTCCCGTCTTCCTGCAGGGCGATCACTTCCAGTTCAACGCCACGAAATGGGCAGCCGATCCCGATGCCGAGATGGAGGGGCTGCGCGACCTGACGCGGGAGGCCGTCGGGGCCGGCTTCCTGAACATCGACATCGACAGCTCCACGCTCGTCGACCTGTCACTGGCGACGGTGCCCGAGCAGCAGCGCGTGAACGCCGAGAACACGGCCGAGCTGACGCGCCTGGTGCGCAGCCTGGAGCCCGACGGCGTGACGATCAGCATCGGCGGCGAGATCGGCGAGGTGGGGAAGTCGAACTCGACGGAAGAGGAGCTGCGTGCCTACCTCGACGGATTCCACGAGGCCCTCGGCGGCGAAAATATCGAGCCGATCAGCAAGGTGAGCATCCAGACCGGCACGAGCCATGGCGGTGTGCCGATGCCCGATGGCTCCATCGCGGCGGTGAGCATCGACTTCGACACGCTCCAGCGGCTGTCGGCGGTTGCGCGCGAGGAGTACGGGATGGCGGGCTGCGTGCAGCACGGCGCCTCCACGTTGCCCGACGAGGCGTTCGACCAGTTCCCGGCGCACGGGACGGCGGAGATCCATCTCGCCACCGGGTTCCAGAACATCCTCTACGACGGCGGCGGTCTCCCGGACGACCTGCGCGCCGAGATGATGGCGTGGTGCCAGGCGAACTGCGCCGGCGAGCGCAAGGACGGCGAGACCGACGAGCAGTTCCTCTACAAGACGCGGAAGAAGGCCATCGGGCCGTTCAAGCGCCAGCTCTGGACGCTGCCCGATGAGGCCGCGGCGACGATCGCCAGCAACCTGCGCGCGAAGTTCGGCCTGCTCTTCGACGAGCTGAAGATCGCGGGCACCCGCGACGTCGTCGAGCGGTTCGTCTCAGTCGTCCCGGTCTCGCGACCGCTGCCGCCGTCGCTCGGCGGTTCGGGCGGCGCGGCCGTGGTCGCCGGGGCAGCCGTGTTCGAGGACGACGGCTCCGGCGAGTAGCGGCCGGAGCTCAGCGCGCGCCGATGATGCGCTGAAGCATCGGCTGGTCGACCAGGCGGACGAGTCGACGCGCGCTCGACGGCGGGATGCGTGCCAGGGCTTCGAGGACTCGCCCGAGATCATCACTTTCCAGCTCGTCGATGAGCGCCCACAGCCGGTCCACCGTCGCCGGCTCGAGCCGTTCGAGCGTGCCGAAGAGGCGTTCGATCGAGCGGGCATCTCCCCGGACGAACAGCTCGACCGCCCGATCGAAGCGGCGCACGAAGCTGAGCAGCGAGTCGAGGCGGTCCCCGAGGCGCGCCATCTCGTCGACGCCGTCCGCCGGACGGCCGGACGCTGCGCGTGCCTCGTCCGCGCAGCGCGCGATGACCGGCAGCACGGGGTCCGTCTCGCGCTGCTTGCGTGCGGCGGCCACGCGACGGAACCATTCCCAGTCGTCGTCGACCACGGTCCACGCGGCTGCCGCTGGACCGCGCTGCCCGGACCGGCGTGGCGCGGGTGCCCGCTGGATGAGGCCCCACTCCTCGCACTGGGCCAGCGCCAGGCTCGTGGCGCGGTGGCTCATGCCGAGGGCGCGGCGGACCTCGGGCTCCGACTGGGGACCGTCGGCAACGAGGAGGTAGCCCTGCACCGCGGCCGTGGATGGCGCGATACCCCACGTGGCGCCGACCCCGCCCCACGCCGTGGCAAACGACCGTCGCAGCGACTCGGCGGCGGACGGTGCCGGTGCTGTCGGCGACTCAAACGTGCTACTCACTGGAGCATGTTACCGCGCGCCGCCGGGCACGATGAAGCCCCGGCGGTCGGGCCGGGGCTTCGGGTCGCGGTGTCGTCCTGGGTCAGTGGGCGCAGCCACCCGCGCGAGCAGGGGAGCCATCGGTGTTGAACGACGATCCACAGGCGCAGCTGCTCACGGCGTTCGGATTGTTGATGGCGAACCCTGAGCCCATGAGCGAGTCGACATAGTCGATCTCCGCCCCGGTGACGTGCTGCTGGCTGAACTGGTCGATGACGACCGGCACGCCGCCGTGGTCCTCGACCTTGTCGCCCTCGTTCACCTTGTCGTCGAACGCGAGGCCGTAGCTGAAGCCGGAGCAGCCACCGCTCTTCACGAAGAGGCGGAGGCGGGCGTCCGTCTTGCCCTCGCGCTCGCGAAGCTCGAGCACCTTGCGGCCGGCGGCCTCGGTGACGGACACGAGCAGCTCACCACTCGGTGCGCCGCCGGTCATCGAGATCGGCTCGCGTGGAGTCTCGGACAGAGTCATTCGTATCGGTCTCCCTGATCAGCGCCCATGCGCGCGTCGGTGTCGGATTTCGCTCTGGAAAGTATACCAAGCGCCGATGAACGTGCCGCAAGAGGCCCATCTGCCATCGCGCTCGGTACACTAGGGCCTCCCCGAGCCCGGCGAGGCACCCGCACGAGGACTGACGAACCGTGAGACTTGCGAGCCGCATGGAGCGGATCGGGACCGAGACCGCTTTCGAAGCGGCGGCGCGCGCGCGAGCCCTGGAGGCCACCGGCCGCGACGTGATCCACCTCGAGATCGGCGAGCCCGACTTCGACACGCCGCGCCACGTGTCCGAGGCGGCGTCGCGGGCGCTGCTCGACGACGGTGAGACGCACTACACCGCGGCCACCGGCATCGCCCCGCTGCGCGAGGCGATCGTCGACGACGTGAAGCGCTGGAAGGGGATCGAGACGACCCCGGACCAGGTGGTCGTCACGCCGGGCGCGAAGCCGATCATGTTCTACGCCATGCTGGCCCTCGTCGACGACGGGGACGAGGTCATCTATCCGAACCCCGGCTTCCCGATCTACGAGTCCATGGCGCGCTACGTGGGCGGCACGCCGGTCGCGGCGCCGCTGCGCGAGGCGAACGACTTCCGCATGGACGTCGACGAGGTCGCATCGCTCATCACGCCACGCACGCGCATGCTCGTCTTCAACTCGCCGCACAACCCGACCGGCTCGATCCTGACCGAGGACGACATCCGGCGCCTGGCGGAGCTCGCCGTGGAGCACGACCTCGTCGTCCTCGCCGACGAGATCTACGGTCGCCTCCAGTACGAGGGTTCGCCCCTCTCGATCGCGACGCTGCCGGGCATGGCCGAGCGGACCATCACCCTCGACGGGTTCAGCAAGACGTTCGCGATGACCGGCTGGCGCCTGGGCTACGGGATCATCCCGGAGTGGCTGGCACCGTCGTTCAGCCGGCTCGTCATCAACTCGGTCTCCTGCACGAACGCCTTCGCCCAGGCCGGTGCCGTCCAGGCGCTGACCGGGCCGCAGGACGATGCCGATGCGATGCGCGCCGAGTTCATCGCCCGCCGGCAGCTCATGGTCGACGGGCTGAACGCGATCGACGGGGTGAGCTGCGTCATGCCGCATGGCGCGTTCTACACGTTCCCGAACGTCACCTCGTTCGGCCGGACGAGCGCCGAGATCGCCGATCATCTCCTCTACGACGCGGGGGTGTGCGGCCTGGCCGGCACCGCCTTCGGGAAGCACGGCGAGGGGTACCTTCGCTTCAGCTACGCGAACTCGCGGGAGAACCTGACGGCGGCCCTCGAGCGGGTCGCCGAGTCGCTCGCGAAGCTCGAGCGAACCGGCCAGCTGGTTGGAGCGGGCACGTGACGAAGCCTCGCGTCCTCGTGACGCGCGTGATCCCCGATGCCGGACTCGACCCGGTCCGTGAGGCCTGCGACGTGGATCTCTGGACCGACGAGCTGCCGCCGCCGAGGGAGGAGCTGCTGCGCCGCGTGGCCGGCGTCGACGGCCTCCTGTCCCTGCTCACCGACCGTGTCGACGACGAGCTGCTCGACGCCGCCGGGCCACAGCTCCGGGTGGTCTCGAACTTCGCGGTCGGGTTCGACAACATCGACGTGCCGGCGTTGACGCGTCGGGGCATTCCGGGCGGCAACACGCCCGGCGTGCTCACCGAGACGACGGCCGACCTGGCGTTCACGCTGCTCATGGCGGCCGCCCGCCGCATTCCCGAGTCGGTCGACTACGTGCGCGACGGCCACTGGAAGACGTGGGGGCCGATGCTGCTCATGGGCGTCGACATCCACGGCGCAACGCTCGGCATCGTCGGGTTCGGCCGGATCGGACGCGAGATGGCGCGGCGCGGGCGCGGGTTCGGGATGCGCATCCTCTACCACGACGTGCACCCGGCGACGCCCGAGGACGAGGCCGAGCTGGGCGCCACCCGGGTCGAGCTCGACGAGCTGCTTCGCGCATCGGATTTCGTCAGCCTGCACGTGAACCTGACCGACGAGACCCATCACCTGATCGACGCCGATGCGCTGCGCGCGATGAAGCCGACGGCGGTCCTGGTCAACACCTCGCGCGGCCCCGTGGTCGATCCCGCCGCCCTCGAGGTCGCGCTGCGCGACGGCGAGATCTTCGCCGCCGGGCTCGACGTCACGGAGCCCGAGCCGCTTCCCGCGGACCATCCGCTCGTTGGCCTGCCGAACTGCGTCGTCGTGCCGCACATCGCGTCCGCGTCGCGGGTCACCCGTGACAAGATGGCCCGGATGGCCGCCGACAACCTGCTTGCCGGCGTGCGCGGCGAGCGCCTGCCGACCCCGATCAACCCCGAGGTCTACGACGAGCGTGCCTGACTCCAGGTTCAAGCTGCCGGACCTGTCCCAGCCGCATCCGTACGAGCACCGGCGGCCGAGGCGCCCGAGCCATCTTCCGAGGCGGCTGACACCGCCGCCGAAGCGTGACGAGCCCCCCGACCTCTCGCTGTTCCTCTACGCGGGCGTCGTCCTGCTCGTGATCATGCTCATCCTCGCCATTCCGTACCTCGTCGGGTATCTGTTCGAGGTGCTCTTCTAGGCCTGGGCCGTCCAGACCATGATGCGACCGTCCTCGACCTTGACCCGGGGCCGGACGAGGTCGGGCAGCTCGATCGGGTAGGCGCGGGCGTCGCCTCGGTACGGGTTGTCGCGCCACGTGCGCCGTCCGTTCGCCAGCCGTCCCTCGAGGTCGAAGCTCGCCCCGTGGCACGGGCATCGCAGGTCGCGCCAGTCCGGCCGGTAGCTCAAGGTGCAGCCCATGTGCGTGCACACCGACGAGAGCGCCCGCACCTCTCCTCCGTCGTTGACGACGAAGCCGTCGAAGGCCGGTGTCGTGAATCGCAGGGCCGAGCCGTCGGGGAGCTCGTCGAGCAGGGCGACCTCGGCCCAGAACCCCTCGCCGGCGACGAGCTCGCCGTCACCCCCCAGCGTGGGGCGTGCCGCCGGACGCTGGGCCAGCGTGACGCCGATCACGCCGGCCGCCACCCCGGCCGCCGCGCCGATCCCGCTCTGGAGGAGCTGCCGGCGCGTCAGCCGCCATCGCGCGCGACCGCCCGGGACGGCCCGAGCATCGCGGATGGGGGGCGGCACCTGGACCGCGGCGACGCCATCATCGGCGGCGCGCATCCGGCGGCGCAGCTGCTCCACGAACGCCGGATCCGGGTCGCCGGCCTGGCTCGCGGCGGCGGCCATTTCGGCGGCGAGCTGCGCCATCTCGGCCTCGCCGTCCCCGGCCACGTCCCCCGGGGACGGGCGGCCGCCCTCGGTGAGGGCATCGAGGTACCGGGCGAAGCGCTCCGCTCGCGGGTCGCGCTCGTCAGCCATCGCCTGCCTCCCCGAGGAGGGCAGCACGGCGCAGCGCGCGATACTGGAGGACCTTGGCGTTGCCGTGGCTGATGCCCATCGCCGACGCCGTCTCCGCCACGGTCAGGCGCTCGAGGAAGCGCAGCTCGAGGACACGCCGGTATCGGTCGGGGAGCGTGTCGAGCAGGTGCCGCAGCCGGTCGCTCGTCGCCCCGTCGCGCGCGGCCGGCGCGTCGGGGGGCTCCTCGGCCGGTTCCCACCCCGGCGCGACATGGTCGATCCCGACGACCGGCAGGCGATAGAACGCGCGCCAGTGGTCCGCGACCGCGTTCTGCGCCACCCGGTACAGCCACGCTGCGATCTGCCGGGGCTCGCGCGACGTGTCGAGCTGCTCGACGGCCCGGATGAACACCTGGGCCGTCAGGTCCTCGGCGTCGGGTCGGTTGCCGACTCGGGCGTAGACGAAGCGATAGATCCCGACCACGTGCGTCGTGTACACCTGCTCGAACGGTCCGGGGGCGGCTGGCATCTCACCGATGCGATACGCCGCCGGTTACGCGCGGGGTCGGAGCGGAGCCAGGAGGGCGGCGACCTCTTCGAGGAAGCGCGCATCGGCCTGGTCGAAGGCGTCGAGATCGGAGCCATCGACGTCGATCTCGCCGACCACGCGTTCGCCGTCGAAGATCGGCACGACGATCTCGCTCTGCGTCGAGGCGAAGCACGAGAGGTAACGCGGGTCGGCGTTCACGTCGGGAACGATCTCGGTCATGCCGCTCGCGGCCGCTGCGCCGCACACCCCGGTGCCGATGGGGATTCGCGTGTGCTCGGTCGCCTCCGGCCCGGTCCATGGCCCGAGCACGAGGTCGTCGCCCTCGACCCAGTAGACGCCGATCCAGTCGTACGCGGGAAAGCGGTCGTGGAGCACGTCGACGACGCGCTGGGCCGCTGCCTCGGGGCCGGCGGCCTCCGCGATCGCGACGCGAACGAGGTTGAGCGCGTCGCCATGCGCGGCGGGCCGCTCCTCGAGGACGCGGTGGCTCACTGCTGCGCCGCCCATCGCTCGGCCCACCGGTCGATGCCGCCGATGACGGAGCGCAGGTCGCTGCCCTTGCTCGTGAGCGAGTACTCGACCCACGGCGGGACCTCGCTGATCGCGCGTCGCTCGACGATGCCCTCGTCCTCCAGCAGCTTGAGCCGCTGCGAGAGCGTCGCCGAGTTCGCGCCGCCGAGGGCGTCCTGGAGCTCGCAGAAGCGCTGCGTGCGCTCACCGAGCGAACGGATGATGCGGAGAACCCACTTCTGCCCGATGACGTTGAGGGCCGCCGTGGCCGCGCACTCGGCGCGCTGCGCCTCCGCCCGGCGGAGAGCACGCGAGCGGGGGAGTGCGGAGGGCGATGCGGGGATGCCGGCGTCCATCAGGACGCGAACCCTAGCACCGGCCCCTGCGGACGATCAACCGAGCGCGCTCACTCGACGACGACGGTCATGTTCATCGACGGGTGGAAGAGGCACGTGATCTGGTACATGCCGGGTTCGTCGAACGCGAACGTCGTCACACCGTTCGCCTGGAGCTCCTCGTCGAGGATCGGGTCGGCGGCCGCCGCGCCATTGGTCCCCTCGGTCACCGTGTGCGCCGCTCCATCGGCGTTCACGAAGCGGACCTCGGTCCCCGCGGCGATCGTCAGCTCGTCGGTGTCGAAGGCGAAGCCGTCGAGTCGCACGGTCGCCTGCTCCGGCCCTGCGTCCGAGGGCTCCGAGGACGCGGGCGGCGCCTCGCTGGGCTCGGCGGTGGCGCTGGCGGTCTCCGAGGCGCTCGGATCGTCGGCGGGGGCACTTCCGCAAGCGGCGAGCGTGAGGGTCGTGAAGAGCGCGGCGACGGCCGGCAGACTTCGGGATCGGTTCATCGTGCGCGTGCTCCTGTCGGGCTGGTGGATCGTCAGTCGATACGCACCACGTTACGCCTCGCGGATTTGACGCTGATCGGCCCGGACCGCATAGTGCGGTGGCCCATCTTCCGCCCCGCGCGTCGAGCATGCCGCAGACCACGATCTACGTGTCGCCCCGCTCCCTCGGGGCACCCGACCGCCGCCCGCCGGCGGTCGCCACCGCGGAACTCGCCCGCCTCTTCGCGGGCAGCCCCGCGCTGGCCGGAGTGACGATGACGATCCAGGGTGGCCGTGCCATCGCGCTGCTCGGGCCGAACGGGGCCGGCAAGACGACCCTTCTGCGGATCGTCTCGACCGCCATCCGGCCCTCCTACGGCTCGGTCGAGGTCGACGGCCTCCACCTCAACCGCGACGCCGCCGCGATTCGCGAGCGTGTCGCGTATCTGTCGCACGCGACCGGGCTGTACGACGATCTCAGCGCTCGTGAGAACCTCGCCTTCGCCGCGACGATGATCGGCACGCCTGACGCCGCATCGCGCGTTGCCCGCGCGCTCGCCGATGTCGGCCTCGAGGCCAGGGCGGAGGACCGGGTCGGGACCTTCTCGGCGGGCATGCGCAAGCGGCTGGCCCTCGGCCGGATCCTTCTCGGCTCACCGTCACTCGTCCTGCTCGACGAGCCCTACGCGGCGCTCGACGTCGACGGCATGACGCTCGTCGACGACCTGCTCGCCGCCTGGCGCGAGGTCGGCGTCACCGTGCTCGTCGCATCACACGCGGTCGGACGCCTCGAGCCCTTGCTCGACGGGCGAGTCGTCCTCGAGCGAGGTCTGGTGGTCGACGTGCACGGCGAGGGCGTGAAGCACGTGCCGCCGGCTCCACCCGCGGCGGTCCGACCCGCCGTGGCCGGTGCTGCCCGATGAACGCGCTGCGCCGCGACGCATCGGTCGCGCTGGCCGTGGCGCGCAAGGACGCGATCGCCGAGCTGCGCGGCCGCCACGCGACCGTCAGCACGCTCTTCTTCGCGGGAATCGTGCTCCTGCTGTTCGGGTTCGCGCTGGGCCCCGATGCCGACCGCCTCGCAGCCGCGGCTCCGGGGCTCCTCTGGCTGGCGGTCGTCTTCGCCGGCATCCTGGCCGTGAGCCGTCTCCATCTCCTCGAGACGGACGACGGAGCGCTGGAGCACCTCGCCCTGTACCCGGTATCGCGCCAGGCCATCTACGCCGGGAAGGCGATCGGCGGGTTTGCCGTCATGTTGCTCATCGCGGTCCTCGTGCTCGTGGCGGTCGGGATTCTCTTTGCCGTCGACGTGCTGGGCGCATGGCCGGCGCTGCTGGCGACCGCCGTGCTCGGCGCTGCCGGCGTGGCGGCGGTCGGCACGTTCTACGCGGGCATCACGGTTCGGCTCCGCGCCCGGGAGGTCATGCTGCCGCTCCTGATGCTTCCGGTCCTCGCGCCGCTCCTCCTGGGCGCGGTGAAGGCGACGGCGGCTGCCCTGGCCGGCGACCCGTTCGGCGAGCTCGGGGCGTGGCTCCAGCTGCTCGTCGCATTCGACGTCATCATGATCGTCGCCGGTGCGGCGACCTACGGCTATCTCCTGGAGGATGGATGAAGACCCGGATCCTCGGTCTCGTGGCGCTGGCCGCGGTCATCGCGGCGACGGCGGTGGCGCTGTTCGTGGTGCCACCCGACCAGAACCAGGGCGACGCGCAGCGCATCATGTACCCGCACGTCGCATCGGCCTGGCTGGCGTACCTGTCGTTCGGCGTCACGGCGCTGGCCGGCATCGGCTGGCTGTGGAAGCGGGACCTGCGGCTCGACGCCGTCGCGCACAGCGCGGCCGAGATCGGCGTCATGTTCACGGCCTTCGCGATCTGGGGCGGGATGATGTGGGGCCGGCCAGTGTGGGGCGTGTTCTGGCAGTGGGAGGATCCGCGGCTCACGACCACCGCCCTCCTCCTCGCCCTCTACGTGGGGTATCTGCTGCTGCGGCGCCTGTCCGATGACCCGGAGCGGCGGGCGACCCGCGCGGCGATCGTCGGGGTCATTGCCGCGGTCGACATTCCGATCGTCCACTTCAGCGTCGAGTGGTGGCGCGGCCTCCACCAGACGGCGACGATCGGCTCGCCCGATCGGGTGCTCAACCCCGCGGCGCCGATGGTATTCGTCGGCTCACTGCTGGGGATGCTCGGGGCGTTCACCCTGGCGTGGCTGTACCTCATGATTCGCCGCTACCAGCTGGCGCGCGCCGAGGCAGCCCGCGAGGAGGCTCGTCGCATGGACCGCATCATGACCGCGCGCACCGTGGAGGCGGCCCGATGAGCGATGCGGGATTCGTGATCGCGGCTTACGCCGTCATCGTCGGCGGGCTGGGGGTCTACACGCTCGCCCTGTGGCGCCGGCTGCGCGCGGTCCGCGGCCCGGACGACGAGGCGCGATGACCGTCGCAGCCCCGCCCGAGCCGATCCTGCCGCCGCGCCGGCGGCCGTGGGGGATCGTGGTCCTCGTGGCCGTGGTCATCGTGGTCATCGGCTTCCTCGCGTTCAGCAGTATCGGCAGCGCGCTGGTGTACTACGTCACGCCGAGCGAGCTGCTCGAGCGGGGTAACGCGGCCGTCGGCGAGACGGTGCGGCTCGGAGGCCTCGTCGAGCAGGGATCGGTCGAGCAGCGTGACAGCGAGGACTATGAGCTGAGCTTCGTCATCACCGACAGCGAGGCGTCGATCCCGGTCGTCACCACGTCCGCGCCGACGGCGTCGTTCCGGGAAGGGACGGGTGCCGTCGTCGAGGGTTCGCTCGACGAGCAGGGCGTCTTCCGGGCGACGCAGGTCATCGTGAAGCACGACGAGAACTACGAGGTCCCGGCCTCCGGGACCGTTCCGTCGGACAACTCGTACCTGCCGGGCGAATGATCCCGACCATCGGGCACGCGTCCGTCCTCCTCGGGCTCGGGCTCACGGCGTACGCGGTCGTCGCCTTCGTGCTGTCGGCTCGAGCGCGTGACGATCGGCTCCTCGTGAGCGCGCGCCGAGCCGTCTACGGTTCCTTCGCTGCGGCCGCCATCGGCTGCGCGGCGATGATGATCTCGCTGCTCACCCACGACTTCAGCGTGCTGTACGTCGCCGAGAACAACGCGACGACCACGCCGCCGTTCATCAGCGTGATCAGCCTGTGGGCCGCGCTCGAGGGCTCCATCCTGTTCTGGGCGCTGCTGGCCACGGGCTGGGCGTCGCTCGTGCTGTGGCGCGACCGCGACCGACATCGCGCGCTCATCCCGTGGGCGGGCGCGACGCTCGCCGCGATCAACCTCTTCTTCTTCGCGGTCATGATCTGGCCCGGCAATCCGTTCGCGCTGACCGCACCGGTGGCCTCGGAGGGTTCCGGCCCCAACGCCCTGCTCCAGAACCACCCGTTCATGGCGCTCCATCCGCCGCTCCTCTACCTGGGCTACACCGGGCTCGCCATTCCGTTCGCGTTCGGCGTCGCGGCGCTCGTCACGCGGCGTTTCGACGAGGAGTGGCTCCGCACCGTGCGCCGCTGGACGCTCGTGCCATGGATCTTCCTGACGCTGGGCATCGTGGCCGGGGCGTGGTGGAGCTACGAGGTGCTCGGGTGGGGGGGTTACTGGGCCTGGGACCCGGTCGAGAACGCGGCCCTCCTCCCCTGGCTGACGGCCACCGGCTTCGTCCACTCCGCGATGGTCGCCGAGCGGCGTGGCGGCCTGAAGATCTGGACGGCGGCGCTCGTCATCGCGACGTTCGTGCTGACCCTGGTCGGCACGTTCCTCACTCGATCCGGGATCGTGGCGAGCGTCCATTCGTTCACCCAGTCGGCGATCGGCCCCTGGTTCCTCGCCGCGATCGTCCTCGCCCTCGGCGGCGCCCTGTCGCTGCTCGTATGGCGCCTGCCCGTCCTCGTGGGAGGTGGCCGTCCGTCCGCCACGGTGAGCCGCGAGTCGGCCTTCCTGTTCAACAACGTCCTGTTCCTGGGGCTGACCTTCGCGGTCCTGTTCGGGACGCTCCTCCCGCTCCTGGTCGCCTCCACCAGCGGCGACACGATCAGCGTCGGCGCCCCGTGGTTCAACACCGTCACGGTGCCGATCTTCGTCGCGCTCCTGTTTCTCATGGGCATCGGGCCGGCGCTGCCGTGGGGCGCCGCCTCGTGGAGCACGGTCAGCCGTCGCTTCACGGTTCCCCTGTTCGCCGCGGTGATCGTCGCGCTGGCTGCGCTGCTCCTCGGGCTGCGCGAGCCGATCTCGCTGGGGACGCTGGGCCTGGCGATCTTCGTCGGCGGCGTGATGCTCGACGAGGTCGTCCGTGGAGCACGAGCCCGGGCCGGCGCGACGGACGAGGCGCCTCCGACCGCCGCGTGGCGGCTGGCGACGCGGAACCGGCGACGGTACGGGGGCTACACCGTGCATCTCGGCGTGCTCGTGATGGCCGTCGCCGTGGCCGTCTCCTCCGGACTGGCGGTCGACCGAACGGTCACCCTGTCACCCGGCGAGAGCGCGGAGATCGGGGGCTACGAGGTCACCCACGACCGGCTCGTCGTCGAGCGCCTGGCGAGCGACCCGCGCGTCATCGAGTCGCGGGCCGAGGTGACCTACCGCGGCGCCCAGAGCGGCACGCTCGGAACGGCGCTGCGCGACTACCCGAACTCCCAGGCGGCCATCGCCACGCCGGCGGTCCGGACCTCGCTCGGCGAGGACCTCTACGTGACGCTGCTCGCCTTCGACCAGGCCAGCGGCGAGGTGACCCTCCATCTGTTCGTGAACCCGCTGGTGGTCTGGATCTGGATCGGCGGCGCCATCGTCGGCATCGGAGCCGGCTTTGCCGCGTGGCCGGAGCGACGGGCGCGCGCGGCGCCCATCACCGAGCGGGCAGCCCGGCCGGCAGCGGCGCCGGTCGAGGGTCTCTGAGCACGTGAGCCGTCTTCGCTGGCTCATCGTGCCGGTCGTCGTGCTGCCGCTGCTGTGGCTGTTCGTGTCGGGCTTCGGCCGCGACCCACGCGCCGTGGCTTCACCACTCATCGGACGTGCGGCGCCCGAGTGGTCGCTCACGACCCTGGATGGAGGGACGCTGACCAGCGATGACCTCGCCGGGACTCCGTACGTGGTGAACTTCTGGGCCAGCTGGTGCATCCCGGCATGCGTCGACGAGCATCCCGTCCTCGCCGATGCCCATGACCGACACGGCGATGGGCTGACGATCGTGGGCGTGCTCTACCAGGACGACCCCACCTCCGCGTCGGCATTCCTGGATCGCTACGGCGACGCCGGCTACTCGCACGTCACCGATCCGGGCGGCCGCCTGGCGATCGAGTTCGGGGTGACCGGTCCGCCGGAGACCTTCTTCGTGGACGCCGATGGGATCGTGCGGGCCAAGCAGTTCGGTCCGCTGAGCGCCGAGCTCATGGAGACTCGGCTGGCCTCGATTCTCCCGGCGGCGCGCCGATGACACGCTGGCTGCTGCCGATCGCGCTCGGGGGTGCGCTGGCGCTCGCGGCGCTCGTCGCGGTCGGCCTGGTCGCGCGCGACGGGTCGGGTGACGCGGCTGGACGCGCCGATGCCCTGGCGCGCGAGCTCCGCTGCCCGGACTGCCAGGGACTGTCCGTGGCGGACTCGCCGACCGAGTCGGCCCGGGAGATCCGACGCCAGATCGACGATCTCGTCGCAGACGGCCTGAGCGACGACGAGGTGCGAGCGCACTTCGTCGCTCGCTACGGCGAATGGATTCTCCTTGCTCCGACCTCACCGCTCGCCTGGATCGCCCCGTTCGCCGTGGTCGTGAGCGCAGGGCTCGGGCTGGGCGCATGGTTGTGGCGATCGCGTCGCAACGTCGGGGCTGCTGCACCCGTCGGCGGCGTCAGCGCGGACGAGCGGCGCCGGCTGCACGAGGAGGCGGAGGCGCTGGATGGCTGAGCCGCTTCTGCTGCTCGTGGGTGCGCTCGTGGCCGGCGCCGTCGTCCTGGCGCCGTTGCGCCGGCCCCGTGGGGAGGATGCCGCGGACGATGCGGCCGCCGCCGTGATCCGCCACCGCGTGGCGCTCGAGGCGCTGCGCGACGTCGAGACCGATCGACGCGCCGGATCACTCGACGACGCCGCCTACGCGGTCCAGCTCGCCGAGGCGGAGGAGCGGGCGGCACGGACGAAGGCCGCCCTCGCTGCCGTGCCGGTCGACGGGACCACCGAGGTCGCGGCGGCGCGCCACGACCCGCGTCGCACGGCCGTCATCGCGGCGGTGGTGGTCGCCGCCGTCCTCATCGTGGGCGCCGCGGTACCGGCCACCGGGATCGGGAACCGAACGGAGACGAACCAGGCGCTCGCCGACGTTCAGGCGGTCGAGCGAGAGCGACAGGCCGAGATCACCCGCCTGCTCGGCGAGCTCGACCCGCAGTCGCCCGATCCGGCCGTCGTCTCCGACCTCGCCGATGCCTACCTCGCCGGATCGAGCCGCGAAGACCTCGTGCGGGCAGCGGCCAGTCTCCAGCTCCTCATCGGCCTCGAGCCGGAGCGGGCCGACGCCTACGAGCGAATCATGTCCGCCTACCTGCGCGCCGGCGACGCGGCGAACGCACGGTCCGCGCATGCCTCGTACGCGGCGCTGCCATCGGCCGATCCGGTCGAGGAGGCCTTCTTCGACGGCCTCATCGCGCTGCGGGGAGAGGGCGATCCCGATCGGGCGCGGGCCGCCTTCGAGCGATTCCTCGAGGCGGCGCCGGACGATCCCCGGGCGGGGATGATCCGCGCGCTGCTGGAGGATGTCGCGACGGAGGGGTGAGCCCCTCGATCAGCCGGCGACCACCTCGTCGAGCATGCGCCGCAGCGACTCGAGGTCCTCTCGGGAGAGCCGGCCGAGGAAGTGCTGCTCGACGCCGCGCAGGTGGGTCGGCGAGGTGCGACGCAGCCGCTCCACGCCGGCATCGGTGAGTGCGGCCCACTGTCCGCGTCGGTCGCTCTCGCAGGTCACGCGCTCGACCAGGCCATCGGCGCACAGGCGATCGACCAGGCGGGTCGCGCCGGAGCGCGACAGCACGAGCCGGTCGGCCAGCTCGCTCATGCGCAGCCGACGGTCCTCGGCCTGGGCGAGCTGGACGAGGACGTCGTAGTCGGTGAGGGCCATGCCATGCTCGGCCTGAAGCTCGCGCTCGAGCTCGCGGGTCACCCGGGCGTGGGCGGTCAGGAAGCTGCGCCAGGCGCCGAGCCGCGGGTCATGGCGAGTGATGGTGTCCGTCATGCGCACCTATTGTTGCACAGGCAATCAATCCACGATATAGTTGCGTCAGCAACCAACCCGTACCTGCGACCCGGAGCGTCCCAACATGACCTGGAAACTCGATCCGGCACATTCTGCCGTCACCTTCAGCACCAAGCACATGATGATCACCACCGTGCGGGGCACGTTGCAGATCCGTGACTTCGACCTGCGATTCGATCCGGACCGGGTCGAGGACAGTGGGGTGAGAGTCACCCTCGACGCGGCCTCCATCGACACCGGGCAGGCCGCCCGGGACGAGCACCTGCGGTCCCCCGACTTCCTTGCCGTCGAGGAGTATCCGATCATCGAGTTCGCGAGCACCCGTGCCGAGGGCATGGGCACCACGGGCCGAATCTTCGGGGATCTCACGATTCGTGGAACGACGAGGCCGGTGGTGCTCGAGACCGAATACGCCGGCAGAGTCCCGAACCTCCAGGGCGGGGATCGGATCGCGTTCGCGGCGCGGACGAAGATCAACCGCGACGACTTCGGACTGACCTGGAACATGGCGCTGGAGCAGGGCGGCTGGCTCGTCGGCAAGGAGATCCTCGTGGAGATCGAGATCGCGGCCGTCTCGGCCGTCGAGGAGCGGTCGCAGGTCGCCTGATCGGCACGGGCGGCGATCCGGCACCCCCACCGAGGGCCGGGTAGGATGCGCCGATGCCAACGCTCGAGTACCCGATCGCGCCGACCTCGGACCAGGTCGACGACTACCACGGCACCCTGATCGCCGACCCGTATCGCCCGCTCGAGGACACCGATTCGCCGGCCACGCGTGCGTGGATTGCCGCCCAGAACGAGCTGACCGAGCGGGTGCTCTCCGCGTCACCCAACCGCCGCGCCATTCGCGACCGCGTCGCCGAGCTGTGGGATCACCCGCGGTCGGGTGCGCCCTGGCGTCGGGGAGATCGCTGGTTCCAGATGCGCAATGCCGGGGTCCAGGACCAGGACGTCCTGTGGACGTCGGATGCGCCGGACGCCGCCGGCACGGTGCTGCTGGACCCGAACGGCCTGCGGGAAGGTGGCACCGCGGCGCTCGCCGCCGCCGAAGTCTCCGACAACGGCGACCTGCTGGCCTACGCGGTCAGCGAGGCGGGATCCGACTGGCGCACGTGGTCGGTCCGGCGAGTCTCGACCGGGGAGGATCTTCCGGACCGTCTCCCCTGGAGCAAGTTCGCATCGGCTGCCTGGACGGCCGACGATGCCGGGTTCTTCTACGGGCGCTACGCCGAACCGCCCACCGATGTGACCTACGAGGCACCCACCCAGGGCATGGAGCTGTGCTACCACCGCCTGGGTGCCGAACCGTCCGACGATCGCGTGGTCTATTCCCGGCCCGACATCCCCGAGTGGGCGTACGAGCCCGAGGTCGTCGACGGCGGCCGGTGGCTGATCGTGACGATCTGGCGAGGGAGCGAGCCCACGAATCGGCTGTACGTGGCAGACCTCAGCGCCGGCGTCGACTCCGCGGCGCCGCGTCCGCTGATCGACGTCGACGACGCTCGCTACGAGCTCGTGGGCGCTGCCGACGGAACGCTCTACCTCCTCACCGATCTCGACGCGCCCCGCGGCCGCATCGTGGCGACCCGGGCTGATGGCCACGGCGACCTGCGCGAGATCGTTCCGGAGGGAGCCGACACGCTCGAGACCGCCCGGTTGGTCGGCGGGCGGCTGGCGCTCGTCTCGCTCCACGACGCGCATCACCGCCTCAGCCTGTTCGATCTCGAGGGGACCGCCGTCGCCGACGTGGAGCTGCCCGGTGCGGGCACGATCGGCTCGCTCGCCGGCCGTCCGGCGGACCCTGACCTCTACCTCACCTTCATGACGTTCGCGACGCCGTCGAGCGTGCTCGCCGTCTCGATGGCGGACGGCTCGGTCCACGCCGTCGCAGACGAGCGCCTCCCGTGGGAACCGGGCGACTACGAGACGGAGCAGACCTTCGTGCGGTCGGACGACGGCACGATGGTCCCGATGTTCCTCAGCCGTCGGCGGGACGTGGAGCCGAACGGCGAGGTCCCCACGCTTCTCTATGGATACGGGGGCTTCGGCGTCTCCGTCGGGCCGACGTTCAAGGTGGAGTGGCTGGCGTGGATGGAGCGCGGTGGCCTGCTCGCGGTCGCGTCTCTGCGAGGTGGCCTCGAGTACGGGCGCGAATGGCACGCTGCCGGCCGCCTCGACAACAAGCAGAACGTGTTCGACGACTTCGCGGCGGCCGCCCGCTGGCTCGCCACCTCGGGGTGGACGCGATCGGAGCGCATCGGCATCAGCGGGCGCTCGAATGGCGGCCTCCTGGTCGGCGCCAGCATCACCCAGCACCCGGAGCTCTTCGGGGCAGCGGTGGCCGAGGTCGGCGTCATGGACATGCTCCGATTCCATCGCTTCACGATCGGCTGGGCCTGGGCCAGCGACTACGGATCGGCCGACGATCCCGACCAGTTCCGGACGCTGGCAGGCTATTCCCCGCTCCACCAGATTCGCGAGGGTGGAATCTACCCGCCGACGCTCGTCACGACCGGCGACCACGATGATCGCGTCGTCCCGGGGCATTCCTTCAAGTTCGCCGCGGCGCTCCAGGCCGCCCAGGCGGGCGATGGCCCGGTGATCGCCCGCATCGATACCGACGCCGGGCACGGGGCCGGGAAGCCGGTGAGCAAGCTCGTCGAGGAGCGCTCGGACGTCCTGGCCTTCCTGGAGCTCGCGCTCCTCGGCGGCTGACCCGCTCAGGTGGCCTTCGGGACCTCGATCCAGAACGTCGAGCC
The DNA here is from genome assembly GCA_025699005.1 of Chloroflexota bacterium. Taxonomy (GTDB): domain Bacteria; phylum Chloroflexota; class Limnocylindria; order QHBO01; family QHBO01; genus JACDBZ01. The sequence goes on from JAILWI010000001.1 coordinate 209,469, forward strand.
CGCGGCGGCTTGCGAGACGACCCCCGCTCGCCCGCCGTGGGCCTCCGCGATGTGGCGCACGATCGCCAGCCCCAGGCCGGCGCTCCCGCCTCCCTCGTCCTCGTCGCCGGCGCGTGCCCGCGATCGGTCGACCTTGTAGAACCGCTCGAAGATCCGGCCCTGGTGCGCCGGCGCGATGCCGACGCCATCGTCGGCCACCGTGAAGCGCACGTGTCGGTCATCGGCGATCCAGCCCAGTCGCACGCTGCCGCCCGGATGGCTGAACTTCACCGCGTTGTGGGCGAAGTTGAGTAGCGCCTGGCCGAGCCGGCCGGGATCGGCGAGGGCTCGGACGCCGGCGCCGTCGGGCGGTCCGGGAAGCGCGGTCACGTCGATCTCGCGCCGATCGGCGACAGCCCGGATGCGCTCGACGCAGGTCGTGATCACCGCCTCGGGGTCGAGCGGCTCGGTCGTCAGCTGCGTGTCGCCCGACTCGATGGTCGAGAGGTCGAGCAGCTCGTCGACGAGCTGCGCCAGGTGGTCGACCTCGCGCTCGATCTGCATCGCGAACTCCCGCGTCGTGGCCGCGTCGTCCACGGAGCCGGAGGCGATGGTCTCGGCCAGCAGCTTCACCGAGGTCAGCGGGGTCCGCAGCTCGTGGCTGATGTTCGCGACGAAGTCGCGCCGCACACGTTCGCCGCGCCGGACGGCGGTGACATCGTGGAGGGCGAGGACGAGGCCGCCGCGGGGGAGCGGGACGGCGTCCACCGTGAACGTCCGTGGTGCGCGAGGCCCGAGCTCCGCCTCTCCGTCCTGCGCGGCACCGCTGCTCAGGGCTCTCCACGCCACCGCATCGAGTGGCGCGGACCCGAAGGCGGCGATGAGGCTCATCCCGATGAGCCGCTCCTCGGGGCGCTCGGCCAGCAGCGCAGCCTCCCGGCCCGCGCGCACGATCCGGAGCGCGTCATCGACCAGCACCAGAAGATCTGGCCCTCGGCGCGCCAGCAGCGCCTCGAAGGCGTCGGCCGACCCCGGGACGGTCATGTCGCCCGCGGTGCGAACGCGTACCCGACGCCGCGCACGGTCCGGAAGTAGTTGTGTCCGTCACTGCCGCGGAGCTTGCCCCGCAGCCAGCTGACGTGGACGTCCACCGTGCGTCCGTCGCCGACGTAGTCGTAGCCCCAGACACGGGCGAGCAGCTGGTCGCGGGTGAAGATTCGCCCCGGCGACGCAGCCATGTGGGCGAGGAGGTCGAACTCCTTCGTCGTAAGGTGGATCGGCTCATCGCCCACCGTCACCTCTCGTCGTGCGACATCGATGCGCACGTCACCGAAGGCGAGCTCCTCGCGATCCTCGGCGCTCGGTGCGTCGGGCTCGCGCCGCTGGCGCCGGAGGACCGCCTCGATCCGCGCGAGCAGCTCGGGCCGGCTGAACGGCTTGGCCACGTAGTCGTCGGCGCCGATCTTCAGGCCCACCACCCGATCGATCTCGTCGCCCTTCGCCGACAGCACGATGACCGGGGTCGTCACCCCTTCGCGCCGCAGGACGCGGAGCACCTCGATGCCGCTCATGCCGGGCAGCATCACGTCGAGCAGGATGAGGTCGAGCCGACCGCCGCGCGCCACGTCCAGGGCGGCTTCGCCGTCGGCGGCCGACGTGACCTCGTAGCCCTCTCGAGCCAGGTTGAACGCGAGCGCCTGGCGGAGGGTGGGGTCGTCCTCGACCAGCAGGAGCCGCCGCCGCATCGTTCTGGCTACGGGTTGAGGTCCTCGACCTGGCCGGTCGCCAGGTAGACGACGTCCTCGCCGATGTTCGTCACCCGGTCCCCGAGCCGCTCGAGGTGGTGAGCCGCGAACAGCATGTGGGTCGCCTGCCGGGCCCGCTCCGGCTTTGCCGCCATCATCGCGAGGGCATCCTCGTACACGCTGTTGTAGAGGTGGTCGATCTCGTCGTCGCGGGCACAGACGGCGCGCGCCCCGTCCTCGCTCATGTCGACCAGGGCCCGCATGGCCGCATGCAGCTGCTCGCGGCAGATGCGCTCCATCTGAGGAATCTGCCCGAGGATCGGGATCTCCGGCTCCGAGGCGAGCTGCTGGCTGAGCTTCGCGATGTTCACCGCGTAGTCACCCATGCGCTCCAGCTCCGCCGATGCGTGATAGAGGGCCAAGAGCTCCCGGATGTCGCGTGCGACGGGCGCCTGGGTCGCGATGAGCGTCGTGATCTCGGTGTTGATGTCGCGCTGCAGGTCGTTGACCTGCCTGTCTTCCCAGCGGACCTTGTCCGCCAGGTCGGGATCGCGCCCGGTCAGTGCTCGCCCGGCCCGTTCGAGCGCCTCCTCGACCAGGGCGCCGAGGCGCAGCACGTCGTCCTTGACGCGGTCGAGGGCCCGGTCGAAGGTGGCCCGTGGTCCGAGGGGTCGCTGCGCGTCGTCGTCGAGTGCACGCTCCATGGTGGTATCTCCCTTCCCCCTCAGCCGAATCGGCCGGTGATGTAGTCCTCGGTCACGCGGTTGGCGGGCCGGGTGAACAGTTCTTCGGTGGGCGCCATCTCGACCAGGTAGCCGGCGCGGTCATCGCCCATGGTGAGGAAGGCGGTGTAGTCGCTGGCACGTGCCGCCTGCTGCATGTTGTGCGTCACGATCACGATCGTGTAGTTCTGGCGGAGCTCCCTCATGAGCTCCTCGATCTTCAGTGTTGCGATGGGGTCGAGTGCCGAGCACGGCTCGTCCATGAGGATCACGTCCGGCTCGACGGCGATGGCCCGAGCGATGCACAGCCGCTGCTGCTGACCGCCCGACAGCGCCGTGCCGGGTGACTTGAGCTTGTCCTTGACCTCGTCCCAGATCGCAGCCCGGCGCAGCGACTGCTCCACGAGCTCGTCCATGTCTCCGCGGTGGCCGGCGATGCGCGGTCCGAACGCGACGTTGTCGTAGATGCTCTTCGGGAACGGGTTCGGTTTCTGGAAGACCATGCCGATACGCCGCCGCACCTCCACGGGATCGACCCCGTCCCCGTACAGATCGACCCCGTGATACCGGATGGATCCGGTGATGTGCGCCGTGTCGACGAGGTCGTTCATGCGGTTGAAGCTGCGCAGCAGCGTGCTCTTCCCGCACCCGGACGGGCCGATGAGCGCCGTGATCTTGTTCTTCGGCACCTGCAGGCTGATGTCGCGCACGGCGCGGAAGTCACCGTAGTAGCACGAGAGATCGTCGAGCTCGAAGACGACCTCGTCGTCCGCGAACGTCATCGGCGCACCGCTGAGGGTGGCGGCCGGGGCGATCTGCTCGGCCTCGTCGGTCGTGCTCACGTTGTCCATTGTCGGCGCTGGCGGCCCTTTCTGCTCGGGGTCGTCCGCCGCGCCGGGTCGGATCTTGACGGCCATTGGATCACCACTTTCGGTCATATCGGTTCCTGAGCACGATGGCGGTGGCGTTGACCAGCAGGATCACGCCGAGAAGGACGACGATCGCGGCGGCGCCGAGCGCGCGGAACTCCGCCTGCGGATAGCCGGCCCAGTGGTAGACGATCGTCGGGAGGGTGGTGTACCCCTCGCCCAGCTGCTCCCACGGCGCTCCGACGAAGCTGAACGTCCCGGCGATGGCGCCGACCATGAGGAGCGGCGCGGTCTCGCCGAACGCGCGGCCCAGCGACAGGATGGTGCCGGTGAAGATGCCCGGCGCCGCGTACGGGAGCACGTGGCTGCGGATCGTCTCCCACCGTGTGGCGCCGACACCGAATGCGGCCTCGCGGATGGCGTCCGGGACGGCGGTGAGCGCCTCCGACGTCGTGATCACGACGATCGGGAGCACGAGCACCGCCAGCGTGAGACCGCCGGCCAGGAGGACCGAGCCGAGGCCGAGCGCCGTGCTGAAGACCGCGAGGCCGAGGAGGCCGTAGACGATGGCCGGAACGCCTGCGAGGTTGCGGATGTTCGTGCGGATGAAGCGCGCCAGTCTCGTGTCCCGCGCGTACTCCTCGAGATAGATGGCGGCGCCGACGCCGATCGGAATGGCCAGGACGGCCACGATGAGGGTGATCGTGATCGAGCCGATGATGGCTTGAATGATCCCGGCTCGCTCGGCCCGCGCCGAGACCGTCGAGGTCAGGAAGTCGAGGGGACGCTCGGCCAGGAGCGGAAACGCCTTGATGAGAACGTCGCCCACGAGAACGAACAGGATCCCGAGCGCCACGAGGAGCGAGAGGAGCAGCGCGCCTTCCAGGAGCCAGCTGCGCCAGTCGGTGCCTCCGGCCCTGAGGCGCCGAGCGACGGCATCACGCGCCGTGAGGGTCTCTGATCGGGCCGCCATCAGTATTTCCTCCGCACGCGGCGCACGAAGGCGTCGGACAGGAGGTTCAGGCCGAAGGTCATGACGAAGAGCAGGAAGCCCAGGAAGTAGAGGCTTTCGAACGTCAGCGCCGCCCCACGAACCTGGTCGGAGCCGATGGCCAGCGCGGTCATGGCGGCAGTCATCGTCTGTCCCTGGTCGAGCGGGTTGAGGTTGAAGAGGGATCCGCCGGTGGCTCCGGCGACCATCGACACGATCATCGTCTCGCCGATGGCGCGCGAGACCCCGAGGATCAGCGCTGCGACGATGCCCGACACGGCAGCCGGCACCACGACCTGGATGCTCGTCGTGCGCCTGCGCGCGCCGAGTCCGTAGCTGGCCTCGCGCAGATAGCCGGGAACGGCATGCATCGCGTCCTCGGCGACGGATGCCACGAGCGGTGTGATGAGAATGCCGACGGCGATGCCGGCGGCGAGCATGTTGAAGAGCGGTGCGCCGAAGAGCGTCTGCACGATGTTCGGGCTGATCCATGCCAGGGCGAAGAACCCGAGCACGACCGATGGGATCGACGCCAGGAGCTCGATGATCGGCTTGAGGATCTTCCGCGAGCGGCGTCCGGCGTACTCGGACAGGTAGATCCCGGCGCCGATGCCGAGCGGCGTGGCCACGAGCATCGCGATGCCGGAGATGACGAGCGTGCCGGCGATCGGCGTGGCGAGGTCGTAGAGACCGCGCCGCGGGAACCAGCCATCGGTCACGAGCTGGCCCGGGTCGACCTGCACCACGAAGTTCAGCGCGTTTCCGGCCAGCGTCAGGATGATCGCCGCACTGATGACGATCGAGGAAGCGGCTGCCGCGAGAAACAGTCCACGGATCGCGCGCTCGCGTCGCTGTCGCCCCGCACCGATCTGGAGGTCGGACGGGGAGAGGGGTGCGGATGGTGAGGCGGATCGTGCCGTCATCGGTGGCTCATGGTAGGCGGAGCCGGGCTCCTGCGCCGGCCGGCTCCGTGATGGTTGGGCCGATGTCAGCGGCCTTCCCAGACGGCGCGCGTCTCCTCGAGCGCCTCGGGCGTCAGGGACACGTAGTCCGCCTCTTCGACCAGGGCAATGCCCTCGTCAGACAGGTAGTAGTCGATGAAGTCGGCCAGCGCCTGGTTGTCGGCCGCCCGGTCGGTGTTCACGTAGATGAAGAGATCGCGGGCAATCGGGTACTCGTTGCTGGCGATCGTCTCGGCCGTGGGGGCGACACACCCATCTCCGCCGTCGACCTCGATCGATCGGAGCACGTCCGAGTTCTCGTCGTAGAAGGCGAATCCCACCCAGCCGAGCGATGTGCCGCTCCCGCTGATGCCCTCGACGATCACGTTGTCGTCAGCTGATGCGGTGTAGTCGGCGCGCGCCACCGCGTCCTCTCCACGCGTGTCGGCAATGTCCTCGATCACGAGCTCGATGAAGCTGTCATAGGTGCCGGACTCCTCGCCCGGAGCCGTCACCTCGAGCGCGGCATCGGGATAGGGCGTGTGGGCCGCGCCATACTCGTCGCCCAGCTCCGCCGCGAGCTCGCCGGCCAGGTCATCGGCGGCGCTCCAGTTGTCCAGGCCCTGGGACTCGGGGCCGAGGAGCGCATAGAGGTCGAGGAAGGAGAGGCAGTCCACGGCGTCGTTGGCGGTGGACGTGATCACGCTGATCCCGTCGACGGCGATCTTGAGCTCGACGTAGTTGATGCCATTCTCCTCGCAGGCCGCCGCCTCTTCCTCCTTGATCGGCCGCGAGGCGTCGCTGATGTCGGTGGCGCCATCGCAGAAGAGAGCGAAGCCGTCGCCGGTGCCCGGCCCGTCGACCTGGTAGTCGAACCCGTCGGTGATCGCGGCGAAGTCCTCCGCCACGAGCGAGGTGATGGGCTCGACCGTCGACGATCCGGAGGCGATGACCGTGCCGCCTTGGCCGGCGCCGGATGCGCGCGGCGTCGTCACGCAGCCGGAGAGCACGAGCGTGCCGATCAACGCGAGTGACAGGACTCCTCGAGGCGACCATCCCGAAACGTTCAAAGAATCTCCTTCGTGCTCCAACGTTCCGCATCGGCGCGGACGCAGCTTTGGCGCCTTCGAGACTGCTCGGCTGCGCTTAAGCGAGCCTCAGGATCACGTCAACAGCACGTTAACGAATGGCGCGCGATGGTGATCGACGAAGGAGCGGGATGAGCACCCAGGTCCGCTGCGACCGATCGTGTGCTCATGGCGGGCCGGCCGCACCAACGAGGGCCCGACCGGCCCGCGTTGCTCACTCAGCAGCAGCCCTCGCAGCAGCCTCCGCCGCCGCAGCAGCCGTCGTTCCTCGTCATCTCGATCACCTCCTTTCGGCTGAAGATGTGCTCAGTATATTGATTATTGTCAATATTTGCGACGTTCGATATAGTGGAGTCCGCATGAAGCAGATCGACCCCGACGTCATCCTCCTCTCCGCGCTCGCCGATCCGGTGCGGCTCTCGTTCGTGCGCCAGCTGGCGGAGAGCGACGGCATCTGCGCCTGCGACTTCAGCGAGTGCTGCTCGGTCAGCCAGCCGACCATCAGCCATCACCTGAAGGTCCTCCGCGAGGCCGGGGTGGTCACCAGCGTGCGCCAGGGGACGAACGTCATCTACTCGCTCTCGCCGGAGTTCGGCCGGCGCTGGTCGGCCATCGGCGCCAGCCTGGCTGGCCTCGTCCCGATCTCCTGAGATCCGCGTAGAATCGCGCTCCCGTGACCGACTCCTCCCATCGCTCGTACCGTGCGCTGCTGCGCGTCCCGAACCTCGGACGCGTGCTCCTGTCGATGCAGATCGCGCGCGTCGCGCAGTCGATGGTCGGCGTCGCCATCGTGCTGTTCACGCTCGACCGATACGGCTCGGCCGCCTTCGCCGGGCTCGTGACGTTCGCGAGCATCTTCCCCGGGCTGCTGGTGAGCCCGATCGCGGGGGCGCTCCTCGACCGGCACGGCCGGCTGCGGCTCGTCCTGCTCGACTACGTCGTGGCGCTGGCCGCGATGATCCTGATCGGCGTGCTGGCCCTGACGAACCTGCTGCCGGGGCCGCTGCTCGTGCTCATCGCCATCGTCTCGTCGCTGACCTCGATCCTCAGCCACGTCGGGCTGCGCTCGCTCTTTCCGATCATGGTCCCCGAGCCGCTGTGGGAGCGCGTGAACGCGGTCGACTCGAATGGCTACGTCGCCGCCACCATCATCGGCCCGCCGCTGGCGGCGGCGATGGTCGTGCTCCTCGGGGGGCCACTGGCGCTCATGATCATCGGGCTCGCCTTCGGGATCGCCGCGGCGGCGCTCGTCGGCGTCCCGGACCCCGCCTCGACGATCGTGTCGACCGGCCGGATCCTCGCCGACGCATGGGCGGGCATGGCCTACACCTGGCGCAACCGGACGCTGCGCGGGCTCGGTTTCGCGGTCACGTTCGGCAACCTGGCGCACGGCATGACCACGATCGTGCTGCCGCTCATCATCCTCCAGCGGTTCGGCATGAGCGAGGCCGTCGTCGGCATCGTGTTCGCCGTGTCCGGCATCTCCGGCATGACGTCGGCCTTCCTCTTCGGGCGGATGGACACCCGCGGACGCGAGTGGTCGATGCTCGTGTGGCCCATGGTCGCCCTCGTCCCCACAGTTGGCCTCCTGCTCATCGCGGCCGGGCAGCCCGCCATCCCGGTCGGACTCGGGCTCGTCGTGGCCGAGATGCTGCTCGTCGGGTTCCTGATCGGGCCGATGGACATCGCCCTGTTCACCGTCCGCCAGCGGCGCACCGAGCGCGCCTGGATGGGCCGTGCGTTCTCCGTCTCGATGGCCTTCAACTACCTCGGCGTGCCGATCGGAGCGGGCGTGGCCGGTCTCCTGGCGGAGCGCTCGATCGAGCTCTCGATCGTCGTGCTCGGCGTGGGCGGCGCGCTGGCATCGGTCCTTGCCGCCGCGTTCCTGGTTCCGCGCGATGAGCCGGGCCAGGGCGCCAGCCCGGCGCTCCCAGAGACCGCTGCGAGCTAGGGGATGCCGGCCACGCGGGCCAGCGCGGCCGCGGCGGCGGCGAGCACTACGACGAGGAGGATCGGCGCACGCAGCCAGATGGCGAATCCCGCCACGCCGAGTCCGATGATCCGGGCGTCGAGCACGAGCTGCTGCCCGGTGCCGACCGCCGCCGTTGCCACCAGCGCGGCGAGCAGTGCCGGTGCGAGCAGCGTCACGACACCCTGGACGCGCGCCGGGAGGGCTCGGCCGCCGAGCAGCACCGGGCCCGCCGCCTTGATGCCGATGGTGCCGACGCCGACCGCGAGCACCACCACCCATGCCGTGCTCATCGGCGTCGGAGACCGATGAGGGCCGCGCCGGCGGCGGCGATGATCGGGACTCCGGCCGGCGTGACGGGAACGAGGGCCAGCGCGATCGTCGCGCCGAGCAGGGCGGCGGCGACCGCGCGGCCACGCGTCAGCTGCGGCACGAGGAGGGCCAGGAAGAGCGCCGGGAACGCCGCGTCCAGCCCGAGCGCCGCCGGGTCACCGAGGGCATCGCCGCCCACGACCCCCACGAGCGTCCCGCCGACCCAGGCCAGCCACAGCACGACACCCGCGCCGATGAGTCGTTGCCCGTCGAATCGACCGCCACCGGACGCGGCGATGGCCCACGACTCGTCGACGACGAGCTGTCCCTGGAGGAACCGCTGGATCGGCCCTCCATGGAGGAACCGGGCGACGCTGACCCCGATCGGAAGGTAGCGGGCGTTCAGCAGGAGGGCCGCCAGGATCGCCGCCGCCGGCTGGCCGCCGGCCCCGAGGATCGACGCGGCGGCGAACTGGGCCGAGCCCGCGAAGGTCGTCATGCTCATCACGACCGCGGGCACCGCGCCGAGACCGCCGGATGCCGAGGCGAGGACGCCGAACGAGACCCCGAAGAGCGCAACCGCGACCGCCAGCGGCAGGGCGGTGACGGCCCCGCGTCGGAGCTCGGTGCGATCGGGAACGGAAGCCGTCATCGGCTCATGGGCGGCATGATGCGAGCGTAGGCTAGCCGAGGGACCAGGTCCGGACACGAGGAGGAATCGCGGTGGAGATCAACGAGGTGATCGGCGCCATCGGCCTGGCCATCGACGTGGCCGGCGTACTGGTGATCCTGGGGGCCGTCGTCCTGGCCGGGATCGGATTTGCCCGCCGCGTCGCCGGTGGCGTGGGCGTGGACCCCGCCATCCGCACCCTGCGCCAGTCGATCGGCAAGGGGATCCTGCTGGGGCTCGAGCTGCTCGTCGCCGGCGACATCATCCGCACCGTCGCCATCGAGCCGACGTTCACGAGCGTCGGTGTGCTCGCGATCATCGTCGCCGTTCGGACCTTCCTGAGCTTCTCGCTGGAGGTCGAGCTGAACGGCCGGTGGCCGTGGAGCCGCGACCGGGCCGTGTCGGAGCGCTAGCCGGCGGCCCTTCGACGCTCGACCTCGGCGCGCACGACCGGGGCGACCTCCCGCCCGAAGAGCTCGATCGAGCGCATGACCTGCTCGTGGGGAATCGAGCCGATCGTGAACTGCACCAGGAACCGGTCATGGCCGAAGATCTCGTGCTGCCACAGGATCTTCTCGGCCACCTGGGCCGGATCGCCGATGAAGGTCGCGCCGCTCAGCTCACGAGACGCGTCGAACTGCGCACGGGTCAGGGGCGGCCAACCGCGCTCTCGGCCGATGCGATCCATCATCAGCTTCGTCGGCGGGTACGCGATCTCCGCGGCCTCCTCGGCGGTGTCGGCGACGAAGCCGTGCGAGTTGATGCTGAGCGGCGGGATGGGGTCGTGACCGGCCTCGGCGGCCGCGCGCCGGAAGATCTGAGCGAAGGGCGCGAAGCGGGCCGGCTCGCCGCCGATGATCGCCAGCGCCATCGGCAGCCCCAGCGTCCCGGCTCGTACTGCCGACTCGGGGGTGCCGCCCACGGCGATCCAGACCGGCAGCGGATCCTGCTTCGGGCGCGGGTACACCCCGCGGTCCTCGATCGGCGGTCGATGCGCGCCGGACCAGCTCACGCGCTCAGTTCGCCGAACCTCGAGCAGCAGATCGAGCTTCTCGGCGAAGAGGGAGTCGTAGTCGCGCAGGTCGTGGCCGAAGAGAGGAAACGACTCGATGAACGAGCCGCGCCCGGCCATGATCTCGGCGCGCCCGCCCGAGATGAGGTCGAGCGTCGCGAACTGCTGGAACACGCGGACCGGATCGTCGGAGCTGAGCACGTTGACCGCGCTCGTGAGCCGGATGCGCTTCGTGCGCGCGGCCGCCGCGGCCAGGACGACGGCCGGCGACGAAATGACGAAGTCGGGCCGGTGATGCTCGCCGACGCCGAAGACGTCGAGCCCGACCTCGTCGGCCAGCTCGATCTCCTCGATCAGATCGTGGAGCCGCTGCTCGACGCTGATGGTGCCGCCATGGCGGGCGTCCTCGGTCACCTCGCCGAACGTGTAGATGCCGATCTCCATCGGCACAGCATGCGCCCTCGCGGCGGCAGGCGCGCGCCCGGCGGCCGGAGCCGCCGCATCGGCTAGCATCGGCCGGGTGAGCTGGATCGAGCGCATCGGGTACGAGGCCGCGACGGGCCGGCTGCGCACGATCTATGACCGGATCCGCGGACCGCACGGCGAGATCGACAACATCCTGAGCGTCCACAGCCTGCGACCGCACACCCTCGAGGGGCACATGGCCCTCTACAAAAACGTGCTCCACCACACCGCCAACCAGCTGCCGACCTGGTGGCTGGAAGTCATCGGCGTGTACGTCAGCCTGCTCAACCGATGCGACTACTGCGTCGACCACCATGCCGCCGGCATGCGACGCCTGCTCGCCGACGACTACCGCTCCGATGCCATCCTGGCGTCATTGCGATCGGGTGCGCTCGACGCGTTCGATCCTCGCCAGTTCGCGATGCTCGCGTACTCCCGACGGCTGACGCTCGAGCCCGCTGCCGTGGAGGCCACCGACCTCGATCGCCTGCGAGCGGCGGGGCTCGACGACGGCGAGATCCTCGAGGTCAACCAGGTCGTCGCCTACTTCGCGTATGCCAACCGGACCGTCCAGGGGTTGGGCGTCACCACCGATGGCGACGTCCTGGGCCTCTCTCCGGCGGACAGCGACGCGGCCGAATGGCATCACGGGTGAGCGGCCGGTCGCACCTCTCGCATCTCGAGTGCAGCGCCTGCGGCGCCACGGTTCCTGCCGATGAGGTGGCCGGAACGTGCCCGGCATGCGGCAAGGTGCTGTTCTCGCGGTACGACCTCCCCTCGCTCCGAAGCGAGATGCCGGTGCCGGACTTCGCCGGTCGCCCGCAGACCCTGTGGCGCTACCGGGAGCTCCTCCCGATCCGTGACGAGCGGTTCGCGCTGACCCTCGGCGAGGGCCGGACGCCCCTGATCGCCCTCGGCGCGCGGAGCCGGCGGGCCGCCGGGTTGGACGGCGTCGAACTGCTGGTCAAGGAGGAGGGTCTAAACCCGACCGGCTCGTTCAAGGCTCGCGGCCTGGCGGTCGCCGTCGCTCGAGCCGCGGAGCTCGGGGTCCGCCACGTTGCCCTGCCGTCCGCCGGGAATGCGGGCGGCGCCGCGGCCGCCTATGCCGCCATGCACGGGATCGCCTGCCACGTCGCGATGCCTCGCGACGCCCCGATCATCAACCAGCAGGAGGTCGCCCTCTACGGGGCCGAGCTGATCCTCGTCGATGGGCTGATCGACGCCGCCGGCCGGCTCATTCGCGAACGGGCCGCCGATGAGGGCTGGTTCGACCTGTCCACCCTGAAGGAGCCCTACCGGGCCGAGGGCAAGAAGACGATGGGCATCGAGCTGGCCGAGGATGGCGGCTGGGGCGACGCGTGGTGTCCCGATGTCGTGGTCTATCCCACCGGCGGCGGGACCGGCATCGTCGGGATGTGGAAGGCGTGGGCCGAGCTCGAGGAGCTGGGCTGGATCGGATCGCGTCGCCCGCGGATGGTCGTCGTCCAGGCGGACGGCTGCGCTCCGATCGTGCGCGCGTTCGACGCCGGCGCCGACCGGGCGGAGCCGTGGGAGGGCGGCCGGACCATCGCCTCGGGCATGCGGGTTCCGGCGGCCATCGGCGACTACCTCATCCTGCGCGCCGTCCACGAGAGCGGCGGAACCGCCGTGGCGGTCAGCGACGGCGAGATCAGCGAGGCGCAGCGTCAGCTCGCCAGGACGTCCGGGATCTGGGCCGCGCCCGAGGGCGCGGCCACGTTCGCGGCCCTGGGCCATCTGCGCGACTCCGGCTTCCTGGGCGGCGGCGAGCAGATCGTGCTGTTCAACACCGGGACCGGCTCCAAGTACGCGCCGCCCATCGAGTGAACCGCCGGAAGCGGTGCCCTCGCGCACCGGTCGCTCCGGCGTCGAGTGGCACTTCGGTGGCGATCGGTGCACACTGGTGACCACACCACGTTCGCACCGGACCGCCTCTGCCGTGTCCGTCGATGCGAACCCTTCTCGGACCCAGAAGGAGATCTCTCGGATGGACTCTCGCACTCCCCGCCGGCGCAGGAGCTCGATGACAGCCTTCGTCGTCGCCCTCGCCTTGGCACTGGCGCTCCCCGCCGCGTCACTCGGCAAGGCGCCCAGCGGCTTCAGAACCGCTGAAGGCGCATACATCACCCCGACATCGCCGAACACCAAGGTGATCCCCCTCATCACGGTGGGAGAGAACGCCGGCGTCGACGGGTTCACGTTCGAGGGAATCCCGGACGGGATCGGCATCGCGCCCGTGGATGGCCAGCGCAGCCAGATGGACGTGTTCGTCGCGCATGAGCAGTCGACCGTCCCGTTCCGGAACGAACGAGACCATGAGGACGCCTCGGTATCCCGCCTCCGCGTCGATTTCAGCAAGCCCAACCATCCCGTCATCGTGGACGCCTCCGTCCCGCTGGGACCGGAGGAGGGATTCATTCGCTTCTGCTCGGCCTTCATGGCCGGGCCCCAGCACGGCTTCGACAACTACACGTTCCTGCTGAACGAGGAGTCGAACGACGTCATCCCCGTTCCCGCCGGAGCGGTGTACGGGTCGGATCCGTCGGTGGCGCCGAATCGACAGGCCGGGTACGCGGTGTACCTCGACACGGAGACCGGTGAGTTCGATGCGCTGGCCAGCCTCGGCCGCCACAACCACGAGAACACGGTCATCGTGCCCGGTGGGTGGAGCGACCTCGTCTCGCTGAGCGGCGACGACACGTTCACCTTCCCGTCCACCGAGGCTCGGCCGAACCTCAGCCAGCTCTACATGAGCCTGAGCGACGACGCCGACGCGTTCTTGAACGATGACTCGACGCTGTACGGCTTCCAGGTCACCGGCACCCCCGGCGTCGTGGACCCGGACGATCCGTTCAACGACGCGAACGACTACTTCGAGATCCAGCCGGGCGACACGTGGAGCGGGCGGTTCATTCCGATCCCCGATGACGTGGCGCGCGGACTGACCGACAAGAAGCCGCAGGACGCCCTCGAAGACTGGTCGAACGAGAACAACGTGTTCCAGTTCATCCGCGTCGAGGACATCGCCTACGACCTCAACAACCCGCGCGTGGTCTACGTTGCCGACACCGGCAACTCGCGCCTCTTCGAGAGCGAGACCACTGGTCGGCTGTGGCGTCTCGGCTCGAGCGATCCGCGGAACGCCAATGCCTCCGCGTCCAACGGTCGAATCTTCAAGCTCGTGATGAACGCGTCCAACCCGACCGTGGTCGACGAGTTCAGCGTGCTCGCTGACGCCGCCGATGTCGGGTTCGCGAAGCCGGACAACATCGACACGAGTGCCCGGAGCCTCATGGTCCAGGAGGACAACGACGGCGCCAAGATCTGGCGCTACGACCTCCGCAAGGGCACCTGGTCCGTCGTCGCCACGGTGAACGACCCGGAGGGCGAGTCGAGCGGGATCGTGGACGCCTCCGCCTGGCTCGGGCCGGGCTGGTGGGTCCTCGACGTCCAGGCGCACGGCAGCGACCAGCAGGTGTTCAGTGGACCCGGAGAGCTTCCGCTCGTGAAGCGCGAGGACGGACAGCTGCTGCTGATGCGGGTGCCGGGCAGCTGATCGGCTGACGCGTCACACCTCTGACAGGGAGAGCCGTCCGGTCCGCCGGGCGGCTCTCTTCATGCCCGGGACTCGGCAGAGCTCAGCCTTCGCGGCCGGCCCACCGGAGGACGCGCAGGGCGCGATGCGTGAGCCATCGGCTCGGGCTGCCCACCGTCTCGCCGAGGTCGAGATGCGACGCCTCGTGGTAGGACGTCTCGAGCGGCCAGCGGCCATCGGCGTCGCGCTTCGACTCGAGGACGTCCAGCGCTTCGGTCATCCGCACGTCGGGCTCGGCGCGCGCCGCCCGCAGATAGTCGAGCACGCGCAGGACGTCGTACTCCCACGAGTAAGGGAAGCCGATCTGGAGCCACCGCGTCTGGCCGATCGCACCGTCGGAGGCACGCCGCAGCAGACGCCGGTCGAGCAGGTACTCCTCGCCGCGTCCGCGGGCCGCGGTGACCTCATGGGCTCCACCGTTGTACCGCTCGTACTCGAGCAACCCCTCGAGGACGTTCAGCGTCGTGTCGAACGATCCGCGCGTCGAGCCACTCTCCTGCTCGCAGTTCCACCCTCCATCGGCCATCTGCTCTGCCAGCAGGCGGTCGACGATCGCACGCACGTCCTTTCCGAAGAAGGAGCCGATCGCGACGACGCGGCCGTTGATGCAGGGCTCCACCTCACCGTCGAAGAACCGGAAGGTGTCGTCGTAGTCCCATCGCGCGACCTCGTGGACCGGCGCGATCGCCCGCTGGACCTCGGCGCCGTGCGGCTCGGGCCCGAGCAGATGGAGCAGGTGGAGCGAGTCGAACGTTCCGGTGCCGCGCGGAAAGAAGGTGCCGCCGCCCCAGCGTCCGTCCGGGTCCTGCGTGGCAAGCAGCTCGGCACCCCAGCCCTCGTCCACGACCTTCGCGCGCTCGGCGGCGACCTGTTCGGGCGGCGCATCAGCGAGGTCGCGCAGCACCTGCCAGCGCAGCGCCGGATCGGAATCGAGCAGCCAATCGACCACGGTCATCCGTCGGGTCCCCTCTCTGCTGCGGTGTGGAGGGCCGTGTGGGATTCGAACCCACGACACGAGGATTAAAAGTCCCCTGCTCTAACCGCTGAGCTAACGGCCCGCGGGTTCAGGATACGGCTCAGGCTCGTGCTCGACCACGAGGGTTGCCCCATCGCGCGCCACGACCCGGATCCGCGAATCGGTCTCCGCGCCCGCCGTGCACCGGGCGCGCCACACCTCGCCCCGGACGCGCACCTCGCCGTCCGGCCGGCACGGCCCGAGTGTCCGTCCGATCGCGCCGATGAGTGCTTCCGAACCGGCCGACGGCGCACGTCGTCGCAGGAGCCGGATGGCCACGATCGTCTCGCCGACCTCGAGGAGGATCCCGGTCGCCAGGGCAAGGATCCCCCACGGCGCGGGCAGGAAGAAGACGAAGAGCAGGAATCCGACGAAGATGAACACGGACACCATTGTCGCTGCGACGGCGATGCCCCCGCAGACCGGCGCCCAGCTCACGATCGCCACGGCCTCACGGAGGCCGGCGTTCCCTGGCTGCTGTGGCGCCGCGCGGTGACGGGCGCGCGGGGGGCGCGCTAGGAAGCCTGAAGGAGGCGGCCCAGAGCGTCGACCGCAGACGCGAGGTCGGCAGGGAGCCGCTCAGCGAGTCCGGCCGGGAGCTGGGAGGCCGCCTTGCCTCCGACCGCGACGATCAACCCGGGATGAGCCGCGCGAAGCGCCTCGACGGCTTCGCTCGCCGTGGCCGCGTCCGCAGGCGTCGGCGCGCCGATCACCACGCATCGTGCCGAGGTCTGACGGACCGCGGCGAGCCACGATTCGAGTGGGACGTCGGCGCCGAGGTACGTCGTGCGAACTCCCGCCCGCCGAAGTGCGGTCGCGAATGCGAGGGCCGGCAGCTCGTGCCGCGCCCCGCGCGGCAGCCCGACGAGGACGGGAGGACCGTCCGCGCCGCGGCCCGCGGCCTCGAACGCGGCACCCAGGCGACGGAGGGCGGCCGCGGACGCCGCGTGCTCGCCGGCCACGTCCACCTCGCCGCGCTCCCAGGCATCACCGAGCGCGTGCAGCGCCGGATAGAGGCGTTCCTCGACGATCCGCTCGAACGACCCGGTGGCGAACATGTCGTCGAGGGCTCGCTCGATGGCGGCCCCGTCCACGTGGCTGGCGGCCGTCACGAGATCGACGGCCGTGGTCGCAGCGGCAGGCTCAGCCGGGCCGGGGATCGTGCCGCCGGCAAGGACGCGGTCGGCCGCCTGGCGGGGGGACCAGCCCCCGTCGACCAGGAATCGCATCTTCCGCAGCCGGTCGATGGCCTCGTCGTCGTAGAGACGGTAGCCCGACTCGGTCCGGGTGGGGGTGACGATCCCATAGCGGCGTTCCCAGGCACGAAGCAGGGGAACGCCGATCCCCGTGCGCTGGGCGGCTTGTTTGATGGTGTACATGCTATGTCGAAGCATACCATGGACAAAGACTTGACATGCAAGAGCCTGCACCGCTACAGTGCTCGTCATGAATCAACAAACCTTGGACACGAGCCCAACGGACTACGAGCTGATGGAGCGCATCCGATCGGGAGACGAGGCCTCGCTGGCGGTCTTCTACGATCGCCATCATCTCGTCGCCTTCCGTGTCGCGATGCGCGTCGTGCGTGACCGTGGCCGTGCCGAGGATGTCCTCCAGGAGTCGTTCCTGTCCGCGTGGCGCAAGGCCGCGTCGTACAAGCCCGGGCGAGGCGCGCCGAAGTCGTGGCTGATGGGGATCGTTCGCAACCGAGCCATCGACACGCTCCGGTCCCTGAAGGACCCCGTCGCCGATGATGAGGCCGTGCTCGCGGTGACGCCGGCCGATGGCCCGGGCGTGGCCGAGGAGGTCGACGCGCGTCTCGAGGCCGAGCGGGTACGCGCCGCGATCAACGCCCTCCCCGAGGACCAGCGTGTCGCCGTGACGATCGCGTTCCTCGAGGGACGGACCCACGCCGAGATCGCGCGCGACCTTGGCGTCCCGCTCGGAACCGTTCACGGCCGCGTGCGCCTGGGCCTGCGCCGCATGCGCGCCTACCTGGCAGCGGAAGGGTTCGACCCGGCTCTCACGGCGGACGGTGCCGGATTCGGTGCTATCATGGCCCAGCCGTCACCGAGCCCGCAGCCCACGGCTGTCTGAGGCACGGAATCGGCAAAACCCGGCACTCGAGATCCTGTTGCGCAGACGCGTGCCAGCATCGGAACACGCACGCTGGTGAACCCGTGAAGGTCCTGCTCATCGGTACCGGAACCGTGGGTGAGGCGATTGCCCGCCTGTCGGCCGACCGCGATTGGCGCGAGGTGATGATCCTCGCCGACTACGACGAGCGACGCGCCCGCACCCTCGCCGACTCCCTCGGTGGCGCTCCCGGATTCGTTGCCGCCCAGATCGACGCCCGCGATGCATCGGCCGTCGCCGAGCTCGCTCGCGCCCACGACGTCGATCTCGTCATGAATGCCGTCGATCCCCAGTTCGTCATGCCGATCTTCAACGGCGCCCTCGACGCCGGCGTCAACTACATGGACATGGCCGTCAGCCTGTCGAAGCCGCATCCGGATCGCCCGTATGAGGTGCCGGGCGTCAAGCTCGGCGACGAGCAGTTCGCGAGGGCCGGCGAGTGGGAGTCCCGGGGCAAGCTCGCGCTGGTCGGAATGGGGATGGACCCGGGACTGACCGACGTGTTCGCCGCGCACGCCGCAAAGCACGACTTCGACGAGGTGCAGGAGGTGCACGTTCGCGACGGCGGCGACCTCGAGATCCCGGGCTTCGCCTTCGCCCCCGTCTTCAGCATCTGGACGACGATCGAGGAGTGCCTCAACCCGCCGGTCATCTGGGCCGATGGCGACTGGCACACCACCGAGCCGTTCAGTGGTCCCGAGTCCTTCCCCTTCCCCGAGGGCATCGGCCCGGTCGAGTGCGTCAACGTCGAGCACGAGGAGGTCCTTCTCATCCCGCGCTGGATCGAGACGCGAAAGGCGACCTTCAAGTACGCGCTCGGCGACGACTTCATCGACAAGCTGAAGACGATCCATGCGCTGGGCATGGACCGCACGGATCGAGTGACCGTCAAGGGCGTAGAGGTCGCGCCGCGCGACGTCCTGGCTGCCATCACCCCCGACCCGATCAGCCTCGGCGACAAGTTCCGTGGACGCGCCGTCGTCGGCACCTGGGTCATCGGCTCGAAGGACGGCAAGCCGCGGGAGACCTTCGCCTACCAGATGGCCGACGCGGAGGAGATCTGGGCAAAGCACCGACTCCAGGTGGTCGGATGGCAGACCGGCTTCAATCCAGTCATCGCCATGGAGTTGCTGGCCGAGGGCGCCTGGACCGGCGCCGGCGTCCTGGGCCCCGAGGCGTTCGATCCCGACCCGTATCTCGCGCTGCTCGACCGCCACGGGATCCACCACGCGGTCACCGAGATGGAGCCGGGCGCGCACCGCCCCACCTGACCTACGTCATTCGCGACGGCGATACGGTCTGGCGTCCCGCGATCGACGTGAACCGGATCGTTCTCGGCGGGCAGGTCGTGGCGATCGTGGCATTGCTCGTCCTGCGCTCGGTGCTCCGGCGCCGCGCCTGACCACGTTTGACCGATGTCCACCCCGCCACTAGCATGGGCGGTCGCGGGGTGGAGCAGTGGTAGCTCGTCGGGCTCATAACCCGAAGGTCGGCGGTTCGAATCCGTCCCCCGCAACCAACAGCACCGCGCGCAATCGAGCCCCGCTTCGGCGGGGCTCTTGCGTTGCCGCCGGTTCGGTACAATGCGGCGGCCTAGTCCGCCCCGAGCGAGCCCGCAGGAGGGTGCACGCGCCCGATGACGGTTCAAGCCAATCCGAAGAAGATGCGTCCGTACGACGCACCGCCCAAGCGCCGCCGACGGCTGATCCCCGATGCGCCGGACAGCGCCGCCGCCGGGTTCTTCGTCGTGGCCGCGCTGTGGCTGGCCGTGGCGACCGGCATCGGCGCCCTGGCGATCGGCCTGCGCCTCGTCGACTTCGGCTTCTCGTTCCCGCTCGGCGTCTTCGATCTGAGCTTCACCGTCGACGAGCGACGCGTCGACGCCGCGTTCATGGCGGCCACCGTGTACGGCTGGCTCTCGAACGCCGGCTTCGCGGCCATCGCCTTCATGACGCCCCGCCTGCTGGGCCGCCCGCTGGCCATGGGCCCGGCCTTCTTCGGCGGGCTCGCCATCTGGAACATGAGCCTGGCCGGGGGCCTTGCCGCCCTCTACGTCTTCGACCTGGGGCCGAGCGCCCCGCTCGCCGCGCTGCCGTGGCTTATGGACGGTGGCCTCGCGACCGGTGCGCTGCTCGTCACCGCCGGCTTCTTCGCCACCGTCGCCCCGGCCCTGCGCAGCGCGTACATCAGCATCTGGTTCGCCGGTGTGGCACTCCTGGGCCTGATGGGGCTCGTTGGCCTGAACGCGCTGGTCGGCCTCCTCGACTGGTTCATCGGCCTCGACGAGTTGCTGGTCGCCCTGGCCTCCGCCTTCGTCGACCGCGGTCTCATCGTGCTGTGGCTGCTCGGAATGGCGTACGCCACGCTCCACTACGTCGTGCCGCGCGCGGCGACCCAGCCGCTCCACTCGGCCGGAACGGCGCTGCTGACCTTCCTCACCTGGCTCGCCCTGGCGCCGATCGCTGCCGTCGCGGTGCTCGTCGATCCGGTCATCCCGTTCTTCGTCACGAGCGCCGGCGTCGTCGCCACGATCCTGCTCCTCGTGCCGGCCTCGCTGGCACTCGTCAACCTGGCGCAGAGCATGCGCGGCCGCTGGACCCTGGTGTTCGGTGCGGGGGCCGCCGCGTTCGCCGTGGTTGGCCTCGCGTTCCTGTTCTCGGCCACGCTGCTGGAATCGATCGGCGCGCTGCGCGCCGTCGACGCCTTCCTGGGGCGGACCGACTGGGTCACAGGCGTGTTTCTGTGGGCCTCGTACGGGACGTTCACGTTCGCGGCCTTCGCCATGGCCGAGCACGCGGTTCCGCGGATCATGCGTCGCGCGTGGGGCGGCGGCTTCCTGTCCGGCGCGCAGCTGTGGCTCGCGTTCGGCGGCGTGACGATCGCCGGCCTGGCGCTCATGGGCGGCGGCCTCGCCGAGGGATCGCTGCTTGCGCAGGGGACACCCCCGGACCAGCTCGCGGCGGAGCTCCTGCCATACCGCGCCGTCGCGCTCGGCGGCATCGGCATGCTGGCGCTCGCCGGGGTGGCGCTCGTCATCAACCTGTTCCTCATGTACACGAGCGCCCGACCGGCGAACTACGCCGTGCCGGGAGCGACCACCGCCACCGCCGCAGGACACTGACCGATGACTGTGCACACGCCGATCGAATCGAGCTCCCGCGGCGTGCCCCCCTGGGCACTCGGGCTCACCGTCTTCGTCTTCCTCGTCGGAGGCGTCTACTTCGCGTCGAACCTCGTCGGCGAGAATCCACCGTTCGCCATCCCGGGTGCCAGCGCTCCGGCCCCTTCGGGTGGGGCGCCGGACCCGGCCGTCGGGCAGGCGCTGACCGAGCAGGCCCAGCCGAGCTGCGCCTCGTGCCACGGGGCGGACCTCGGCGGCCAAGCAAGCTTCCCGAGCCTGCTCGGGATCGACGACGGGCCGGTCAGCGAGAACCTGCAGCAGCTGGCCGCCGACCACCCCGAGGACTGGGTCGCGCTGTGGATCGACGGGACCACGCCGGAGACCGAGGGGCTGAATCGCTTCGGCATGCCGGCGTTCGGCGAGCAGTTCAGCCCCGAGCAGATCGACGCCATCGTCGCCTACCTGCAGACGCTGCCGTAGTCGGTGGTCGATCCAGCCGCGCGCGCTGAGCGCGGCGTTCCGGTCCTCATCGGCGCCGACGAGATGGCGCGCATCGACGAGGCCGCGCAGCGCCTGGGACTGACCGAGGACGCCCTCATGGAGTCCGCGGGCGCCGCGGTCGCGGAGGTTGCCCAGGCGGAGCTCGTCAGGCTCGCCGAGCGCATCCGGGGCCCCGGCGGGCCGCTCGTGAGGCCCCCGCTCGTGGTCGTGCTGTGCGGTCCCGGCAACAACGGGGGTGACGGGTTCGTCGCCGCGCGGCGCCTGGCCGCGGCCGGACGCCGGGTGCTCACCGTCCTCGTCGGCGACGCCTCGAAGGTCGGCGGGCATGCGGCCGGCCACAACTGGAACGTGCTCCAGGCGATGGCGTCAGCCGGTTCGCTGGACCTGTTCGTGGCCCCCACGCCCGAGCTCCTGCTCCGGCTCCGCGAGCAGATCGCCGAGGCGACACTGGTCGTCGACGCGCTCCTCGGGTCTGGTGCATCGGGTCCGCTTCGCGAGCCGATCTCGACTGCGGTCGACCTCGTCAACGCGACCCGCTCGCACGCGGACGCGGCGGGCCGTCCGTTCAGCGTCTTGGCCGTCGACACGCCGACCCGGATCGACCTGACCGGCGGGTCCCGCTCGACGCCGGTGGTGACCGCCGATCTGACCGTGACGTTCCATCGTGCCAAGGCGGGCTTCGCCCTCGACCGCGATGCACGCCGCCTGGCCGGGCGCTACCTCGTGGCGCCGATCGGGATCCCACTCGAGGCCGAGGGCGACATCGTTCCGCCCGACGGCGAGTACCCGCCGGGCCGGATCACCGAGGTGAACTGGCAGGAGCCGATCGAGCGCGCCGATGCGGCCCATCGCCCGGGCGGCGGCATCGCGGCCGGACCGGGCCGCACCGACTGAGCCTCAGCCCGCGGCAGGTGTGCCCGGTTCGCTCGTTCCGCGCTTCTCGAGGGGCACGTCTCGCCGGCACAAGTCGCACGCTTCGGGCTCGAACGAGGAGATCTCGATGCGTCCCAGGGCATGCACCGGCAGGCCGAGGTCGAGGGCATCGACCGACCGGTCGGCGATGACCGTCGCCGCCACCGGCTCGACGCCCGCGGCTCGCACCGCCTCGATCGTCTCGAGCAGCGACGCGCCGGTCGTCAGGATGTCGTCGACGATCGCCACGCGCTCGCCGGGCCCGATCGGCCACCCCCGGCGCAGGGCGCGCCCGCCGTCGACCGGCTCGGCGAAGGCGGCACGCACGTCACCGCCCAGCTGGCGAGCCGTCTCGAACGCGAGCAGCACGCCGCCCGTCGTGGGACCGACCACGAGCGTTGGGGCCGAAGGAGCGAGCGCCTCGGCCATGCGGCGGCACAGCTCGACGCCGTAGCGCGGGTGCTGGAGGACGAGGAACTTCTCGAGGTAGCGGCCGGCATGGCGGCCGGACTTCAGGAGGAAGTGACCCTCCAGGAGCGCGCCCGCATCGGCGAACAGCGATTCGACGCTGGCCGCGCGAAGGGACGCATCGGTCATTCGTAGACGGCCGTAAAGTCCACCGCGGGATAGCGGTCGGCGAGTGCCTCGGTGACCCAGTGGAGGACGTCGGCGGGGTCGTAGAAGGCGGCGATCGTCTTCGCCTCGGTGACCGACAGGCCGGGCCGTCGTGCCTCGGCGCTGGCCACCACGTCCTGCGGGCGATCCGAGAGGTCCAGGCTCGTCTCGAACCGGCCATCGGCGCGCAGGATGAGCATGTCGTCCGGCTCGTCGAGGAGCGGGAGGTCGCCGGTCCGTCGCAGGACCTCCTCGGCGTTGGCCGTGAACTCCCGGAGCAGCTGGGCCTGGGTTCCACCGAGCTGTGCGCGATAGGCGTCGGCCAGCTGCCAGAGCCGCTGCGCCGCGAGCGTCTCCTGCTGAGGCGGCGGCAGCTCGCTCTGCCAATCGTCGCCCCCTTCGACCAGCTCCTCCTCGCGCGCCAGCTCGTCGGCCGAGACGAGGTGGCTCGGCGCGTCCCGAGCCGCCTCGATGAACCACGACAGGATGTCCGCCGGGTTGTAGAGCTCGATGAGCTCGCTGATCGTGTCGACCAGCTGCTCCTCGTCGTACCACTCGCTGTCCGCGGGATCCTGGTAGGTGAGGCGGGTCGTCCAGGTCTCGTCGACCGGGTGATAGAGGAGGTAGTCCTGCTCGTTGTCGACGAGCTTGATCGGCCCGATCTCTCGCAGCCGGTTGCGGTTCTGATCCAGGAACCGGCGCAGCTGCTCGGTGGCCTCGTACAGGAAGTCGCGGCGTTCGAGCTCGGCCTCGGCGGCGAGCTCGCGGAGCGCGACGAGGCGAGGCGACGGTGCGCTCACGGCTTGTACACGAAGTCCGGGCCCATCCGCTCGCGGAGGAAGATCGTGTGCTTCGAGTCGAAGACCGACTCGGCCACGCGATGGCCGAAGCCGCGCATGCCCGGATCGGCGTAGAGCTCGTCGAGCACCGCGTAGTTCGGCAGATCGAGGATCAGGACGTTGTTCCACGTCGATCCCTCGGTCACGTTGAACCAGCCGACGAACCGGACGCCGTACTTCGCCTCGGTCTGCCGCGCAGTGCGCGGGAAGATGTGGCGCATGCCGCGCTTGAAGATCGTGTCGCGTCCCTTGCGGACGTTGAAGAAGGTGACCATGAGGGGCATCTAGTCGTTCCGTCTCCCTTCGTTGCGCTCGTCCGGCTCAGCCACGGCAGGTGTCTCGGGTGTCATTGCGTCCTCGGCGTCCGCCGTCGCGCTCGTGTCGATCGTCCGGCCCGGCCGGACTACGCCCACCTGGCGGCCCCGGCCGCGCACCCGCCGCCGATCGGCGAAGAAGACGCGCAGCAGGAAGACGCTCGTCATGCTCACGAAGAACAGCAGGACGAGGTCGACGAACAGGAGCGCGGCGAGCAGCCACACGGGCCAGCCGAACGCGAAGAGGCCGACGGGGATGAGGAGCAGGATGGCGGCGAACAGGATCGCCTGCGTCACGAAGCATCCGAAGCCTGGGCCCTCGTTCGGATCGAGATCCTCGTTGTACCGGATCGACAAGCCGTTCCTCGTCTGTGGTGCTCGGGCGAGTGGCGAGCCGCATGGTCCCACATCCGCGAACCCTCCGCCCGCCGGCGCCTCAGCGCCGATAGGTGATGCGGCCGTCCGCCACGGTCAGATGCACGACGCCCGGAAGCTCCATGCCGGCGAGCGGGGTGTTCGACGCGTCCGAGGCAAGCTCGTCGCGGTCGACGGTCCAGCGCGCGGCTGGATCGAACATCACGAGATCGGCCGGTTCGCCGATCGCGAGGCTGCGTCGCTCGCCGATGATCTCCGCCGGCCTGATCGAGAGCGCAGCGACGAGGCGCAGGAGCTCGAGCCGTCCTGTCTCGACGGCCGCCAAACCGAGGCTCAGCGCCGTCTCGAGCCCGATCATGCCCGGAGCAGCGTCGTCGAACGGGACGAGCTTCCGCTCGGGCGGATGCGGAGCGTGGTCGGTCGCGATGGCGTCGATCACCCCGTCGCGGAGGCCGTCGAGCAACGCGAGCGCGTCGGCGCGCGATGCGAGTGGCGGATTCACGCGGCACGAGCCGTCGTACGCCGTATCGGGATCGGGCGCCGCTTCGCCGGTGGGCTCCTCCCAGCTGAAGCGCCGCGAACCTCCGACCCACTCGTCGCTGAGCGCCAGGTGGTGCGGCGTGACGTCGCAGGTCACCGGCAGGCCACGGGCACGGGCACGTCGGATGGCATCGAGGCCCGCCGCCGTGGACAGGTGGGTCACGTGGAGGGCGGCGCCCGTCTCGGCGACCAGCGCAATGTCGCGCTCGATCACCGTGAGCTCGGCGCTGACAGGCCAGCCGCGGAGACCCAGCCGCGCGGCCGTCGGCCCCGCCCGCATCACGCTGCCCGCGGCCAGCGACGGCTCCTCCGCATGCTCGACGAGCGGTCGCCCGACACCGCGAAGGTACGCCAGCGCGGCGCGGGTGAGCCGGGCATCGGGGATCGAGGCCCCGTCATCGGAGAACGCGACGGCTCCGGCATCGGCCATCGAGGCCAGCTCGGCCAGCTGCTCCCCAGCTCGGCCGACCGTGACCGAGCCGATGACTCGCACCCGGCACGAAGCGCCCCGCGCGCGCTCGAGAACCCAGCGGATCCGCGCCGGCTCGTCGAGCGGCGGGGTGGTGTTCGGCATGGCGCAGATCGTCGTGAAGCCTCCGCGCGCCGCGGCTCGTGCACCGCTGGCGATCGTCTCTGCGCCGCCGTCACCGGGCTCGCGCAGGTGGACGTGCAGATCACAGAAGCCGGGGGCGACGACCAGGCCGTCCCCGTCGATCTCCTCCTCCGAGCCGCGCGTGCGGGCCGGGTCGGCGATATGGCCATCGAGCACGGCGAGGTCGCGCACGGCGTCGGTGCCATCGTTCGGGTCGATCACGCGCACGCGGCGCACGACGAACGACGTTGGAGGATCGCCCGCCTGCCCGAAGCGTGCTGGATTCACGCCGCTCCGGTGACCGCGGCCAGGACCGCCATCCGGACCGGCACGCCGTTCTCGACCTGCCGGCCGATGAGGCTGCGCGGCCCGTTGGCCAACTCCGCGGTGATCTCGATCCCCTCGTTCGTCGGGCCAGGATGAAGGACGGGTGCATCGGGAGCGGCATGGCGCATGCGCTCCTCGTCGAGGCGCCAGCTGCGCGTGTACTCGCCGAGCGAAGGAATGCCGGCTCCCGCGGAGCGCTCGAGCTGCACGCGCAGCGTCATGACCGCGTCGACCCCGTCGAGCGCGTCCTCGATCGTCCCGGCGATCTCGATGCCAGTGCGACCGTCGAAGCCCGCGATCCAGGGTCGCGGACCGCCGAGCCGGACGGTGGCTCCGAGCGCGAGCAGGGCATGGATGTTCGAACGCGCCACCCTCGAGTGCGCGACGTCGCCGACGATCGCGATGACTCGACCCTCGAGGCCATCCAGCTGCTCGCGGAGCGTCAGCGCATCGAGGAGAGCCTGGGTCGGATGGCCGTGGAGGCCGTCGCCGGCATTCACGACATGCATCCCGGTGGTTCGGGCGGCGAGGTGCGCGGCACCGGACCCGGCATGCCGGAGGACTAGGACGGAGACCCCGGTCCGTTCGAGCGTCCGGAGCGTGTCGACCAGCGACTCTCCCTTCCCGGCGCTGCTTCCCGCGACCGACAGGTCGACGACGGTGGCGCCGAGCGCGCGGCCCGCGAGCTCGAAGCTGACGCGGGTGCGGGTGGATGCCTCGTAGAACGCGAGTCCGAGCGTCTCCCGCTCGAGCAGCGATCGATGGGTCCGGGTATCTCGGGCAGCGCGCATTTCGACCGCGAGGTCCAGCAATCGCTCCAGCTCGGCCCGGGCAAGGCCTTCGGTGTCGAGGAGATGGCGCCGTGCCGGGGCCTGACGAGGGGCGTCCGCGATCATGACTCGTCTCCCGGCTGCTCGATGACGACCTCGTCGGCGTCATCGGTCTCGACCAGCCGGACGTGGACGATCTCCTCGGCGGAGGTGGGGAGGTTCTTCCCCACGAAGTCGGGACGGATCGGGAGCTCTCGGTGGCCGCGATCCACGAGCGCGGCCAGCCTGACGGCACGCGGGCGTCCGTGGTCGGTGAGGGCGTCGAGTGCGGCGCGCACGGTACGGCCGGTGTAGAGGACGTCATCGACGAGCACCACGGTGTGGCCGCTCACCTCGGCCTCGAGGTCCGAGCGCTTGACGATCGGGGCGTGGGCCAGCCGTGTCAGGTCGTCGCGGTAGTACGTGATGTCGAGCGAACCGACTGGGACGGAGCCGCCCTCGTGCTGCTCGATGAGGCCGGCCAGGCGGCGGGCGATCGGAACGCCGCGGCTCCGGATGCCGACGAGGACGAGATCCTCGATTCCCGCGTTGCGCTCGACGATCTCGTGCGCGATCCGGGTCATCGCGCGACGCACGTCATCGGCGTCGAGGATGCGGCGTTCGGTCATGCGTCTCCTTGGCGGCCTCGCGGGACCGCGTTAAAGGGCTTGCCGCTGAGTATAGCGAGGCCCCCTACGGCGCATCGCCCTCCACGCCGAAGCGGAATGCCGCCGGTCCGAACCAACCATCGTCACCGCTGCCGACGACCTCGACCTCGTCCGGTTCGTCGCCGAGGTTCCGCGTCACCAAGAGCAGGTCGGCCGAGGGTGCCGACAGGTCGCCAGCGAGCATCCGCCTGGCGGTGACGAGGAGATGGCGACCGGTCGGGGCGACCTTGACGTCGACCACGGGTGACCCCTCGGGAACGTCGGCGGCGTCCAGGGCGTTCCGCGAAGTCAGGCCGGCCGGGTCGTTCGCGCGGCCGAGGTAGACGCGCGCGCGATCCGGATAGGTGCGCGCGCCCTGTGATATCCCCGTCCAAGCCGCGTCCCACACGGCGTAGGCATTGCTGTCCGGCCCCCACGAGATGGCCGCCGACGCGAAAGCGTCGCGATCGATCGTCACGTCGCTGAAGAGTGGGCGCGAGCTCTCGAAGCGGAAGCCGCCCCGGCCGTCGGCCCGGTTCTCGGCAAGCCAGGGAGCGCCGCCCTCGGTGAACAGGTACTCGTCGCCGGATGCTGACATGCGCCCGATCCAGTAGATGACCAGTCCGCCGTTCGAGCTGACGAGGGGCTGGAACACATTCTCGGCCGCGGGGAAGGCACTGGCCGACGGATCGCCGGCCTCGATGGCGGGCCCTTCGGCGTGGACCGTCAGCAAGTGACTTCGCGGCGTGTCGCCGGCCAGGCTCACCCACAGGTATGCGGTATCCGGGTCGTCACTCGGCGCCCACGTCGCGGCGTAGGCGTTGCCGACGTCCGTCAGCGCGCTCGCGTTGCCGGTCGACGCCTCGAACAGCCACGCCTCCGTCCCCTCGCCGGGGGTGGCGACGGTGAACGCCAGGTGGCGTGCGTCGGGCGACCAGGCGAGCAGCTCGAGGAACGGGCTGCCCGCCGCCGACGTGGCGAGGCGCACGGTGTCGCCGACGGACACGTCCGAGCTCAGGGGAGGTTCATCCGGCCGGAGCGCCAAGCCCTCGGAGATGCGGGTCGCGCGGACCTCATTCATCCCGCTGAGTCCCAGTTCGGTGATGTAGGCCAACCATTGCCCATCCGGCGACAGCTCGGCGGCCACCGGGGCTCCGGCCGGCGTGTCCGCCTCCTGGATGAGTTCGCCCGTCATGCCATCCCGGACCGTCAGCGCCAGGTTGTCGAAGGGCCCGGTCAGGGCGAGGACCACGTCCGGTTCCGGCGACGCGGGGATCGGCGTGGCCGTCGGGGATGGCGCCGCCGAGCTGGACGGCACGTCGGCGGACGCGGAGGGGGCAGGAGTCTGGACCGGTGGAAGCGTCGGAAGGGCGGCACTCGGCTCCGAACTGAACAGCTCCGCCGACGGAGTCGGGCTCGCCGCGCCGACGGGCGCCTCACTCTCGGGTGCCCCGAGCAGCACGACGGCCAGGAGTGCGCCGGTGATGACTGCCAGGCCACCACCAAGGCCGGCGAGGATGGCGGGTGGTCGTCGCCACCATGCCTGTCCGCCACCCGAGCGGGATGCGACGCCGGTTCGGACGCGGGCCCCGAGGTCGCGCGGCGGCGGGACGTGGCGGAGTCCGGCCACGATGCGCCGGCTGTCGGCAAAGGCGGTGGCAGTCGCTCGGCACTGGGCGCACGTCTCCAGGTGGGCGTCCAGGCGGCGCCGCTCCTCCTCGGAGAGATCGTCGTGCAGCGACGCGCTGATGAGCTCCTCCCACGCCTCGTGGCGTCGGCGATCGAACGTCATCGGACGAATCCCTCGGCGGCCAGTGCCCGTCGCATCTCGCCCCGGGCCCGACACAGCAGCGTCCGCACCGCCGCGTACGAAAGCCCCATGACGTCGCCGATCTGGTGCGCGCTCATGTCATCGAGGTCGCTGAGCAGGAGGCATTGCCGGTGGTTCGGGCGGAGCGTCAGCAGAGCGCGCTGGACGCGCTCGTCGAGCGTGGCGGCCATGACCTGCGCCTCGGGTCCCGGGCGCTGGTCGGGGCGGTTCGCGTAGATCGGGCTGTCGTCGCCCATCGGCGTGACCATCTTTCGGCGACGCATGTCGTCGATCGCGGTGTTCGTCGCGATCCGGTACAGCCACGATCGGGTGGAGGCTGCCTCGGTGATCGTGTCCAGCTTTCGGTAGGCCTTGATGAACGTGTCCTGGGTGATATCGGCGGCGCGGTCCGCATCCCCGACCATGCGCAGCACGTAGTTGAAGATCGGCGAGGAGTACTCCTCGAAGAGGCGGTCGAACTCGGCGTGGTCGTGGCTCTCGGCGCGCGGGCTCACCGTGGGGGCATCCCACGTGATCCGGCCACGAACCGCCACCGACTGCACCTCATCCTCCGCACGTGCGCCCCCTCCCCGTTCCGACCCTGACGAATGACCGGTGACAAGTGTTACCCGGCGAGGTGCTGCCGGAGCACCTCGGCCGCGTACTCCGGCGCGACCGGATTCACGGCGAGCGCCGTAGCGCGCTCGAGCCCCGCGATGACCCGCAGGCGTGGATGGATCTCCCAGTGCCAGTGAAAGGTCTGGTCCAGCCGCTCCCCGGACGGGGCCGTGTGCAGGAACAGGTTGTAGGGCGGGTCGCCCAACGCGTCGAGCGCGTGGAGCGCCCGCTGCAGCGTGGCCGTCGTGGCGGCGATCGCCTCGTCGTCGAGCGTCGTGAAATCGGCGGCGTGGGCCCGTGGCACGACCATCATCTCGAATGCGGAGCGGCTCGCAGCCGGCGCGAAGACGATCGCGTGGTGATCGGCGAAGACGAGGCGCTCACCGCGTTCCTCCTCGGATTCCGACAGCGCGCACCAGACGCAGCGCCGTGACTTGATCATCTGGCGGGCGCCGCCCCCGATCTCCTCGGCCACCCAATGGGGGACCTGGGGGATCGCGTAGAGCTCGACGTTGAGGTGCGACGAGCGTGACCCTGCCTGCCGTCCGTGGCTCTGCACGACCTGGATGTAGAGGGGTTCGGGTCGTCCTTCGGCGTTGGCCTCGCGCGGCTCTTCGCCCAAGGCCCGCATCGCGTCGCGCGCGGCGCGGACCAGCGCGCCGGCGAGCTGCGGCGCCGCGTCGGCCATGCGCTCGTGATGGTCGCGCGGCCCGACGAGGATCTCCCAGGAGCCGGTCGCGCGCTCCACCTCGCTCAGGCTGAGCTGTGCGGCCTGCTCCTTCGAGGAGTCGATGCGGTGGAACGCGTCCGACCGCAGCGGGACTCTGCGCACGAGATGCGGGGCGGCGTCATCGGGCGCGTCGTCGCAGTGGCGGCAGTGCGTGCCCTCGACCGGCTGTGCCTCGACGGCGAATGCATCGCGATCGAAGGCGCGGTCGGCGACGATGGCCGACCACCAGCCGGTGACCGGGTCCCGTCGCAGCTCGAACACGGCGGCATCGTACTCGATGCCCGACGCCGGTCAGCGCAGCTGCTCGATCAGCTCGAAGGGGTCCGAGCTCACGATCGGCGTGCCGAAGAGCTCCATCGCGCCGATGTCCGACGGTCGCGAAGCGAGGTCGCCCCGGTCGACGATCCGGACGATCGGCGGGACGCTGTCCCACCCATCGGCCTCGCCAAGCGGGGGGCGCCACACGGCGAGGTTGAAGGACTGGACCCCGACCCGGTCGCGATACGCCTCGAGCGTGCGTCCGAGCGCATCGGCGAAGGCAGGGTCGGTCTCCTCGGTGCCCGCCTCGGCGACGAGCCAGACCTCGCGTTCCTTGCGGGGGGTAACACTGGCGAGGAGCGTCACGCCATCGGCGACGTCGATCGCCAGGCCGAGGCTCCGATGCACGGCCACCAGCTCCTCGACGAGGTCTCCGCCGTGCGCCGCGGAATACGCGGCCACGTCCCGGCGGAAGCGCTCGAGGTGCTGATAGTGCGACCCGGAGCCGAGGAGGGCCTGGGCATGGCCGTGCACGATCGATCCGCCCGCGCGCCACAGGCAGTTCCAGATGAGGAGGTAGTTGACGGCAGTCGCGTCCGCCTCCCGCGCGCGCTCGGCCCACGCGCGCCCCGTCCGCAGCACGTCGGCAACAAGCCCGCGGTCGAAGACGAGCGGATCGTGCCGATCGAAAACCAGCACGGCGTGATGCGCATCGGCGAGGGCGGCATTGGCGCCGGTGATCACGTGGTCTCCGGAGACGCGCCCGAACGAGTCGGCCGGGGTGCCCGTGGTCGGCTCGCAGAACGGATCGCCCTCGTGCTCGGCCAGCTCCGCCCGCAGGTCGGGAGCGCTGCGGCCGCGATCGATCGGTCGCCGGGCGCGCAACGGCGAGAAGATCGTCGACTCGCCGATGGCGAGGTTCGTGGCGTGGATCATCGACTGCTCCCGAACGGCCTCGACCGACCCGAACCGCTCGCGCAGCCAGCCGTGGAGCTCGGGCGGTGGGTCCGTCCGTCCACGCACGAGTCGGGCCTCCACGAGGCGCGCGGCGCGCTCCTGCATCGGCCCGGTCAGCGCTGCGATGCGGTCCGGAAGGTCGAAGATGCTCGTCAGCCGTACTCCCAGCTGCGCCGCTGGGAGGGTGCCCAGCCCCGTTTGCTCATGGGTTCCGCAGCATCCACGTGTCGTCGAGCGCCGAGTCCGCCGTCCTTCCGCCGAACAGAAACGCGCGCGAGCTGGCCCGGTCCACGATGAGCTCGGCTCCCGCACGCGCCGCGGGGGTCTCCCGGCCCTCGACGGCGACGGGTGCGGCGACGTCGCCGTCGGGAAGGAGCCAGAGGTCGCCGAGGTACGTGCCGTCCACGGCCTGGCCGCCGAAGACGAGCGTGCCCGCCTCGATCCGCCCGCGGGCGTAGAGGTTACGGCCCGGCGGGAGCTGCAGCTCGCTCCGCTCCCACGCCCCATCGACCAACGTCCACAGGTCGTCGAGGGCCGTGGCGCCCGTCGTCTGTCCGGCATACAGGACGAGCTCGCCATCGTCGGTCCACCAACAGCCGTGGAGGCACCGCTCGACGGGTCGCCGACCGTCCGGCGTGATGTCCTCCCACCGTCCGAGCTCGAGGTCGTAGGCCCTCGTGTCGGAGAACCGGGAGCCTTCCTGGGTGAAGCCATGGCTCATCCAGAGCATGCCGTCGGGGCCGAGCGCGAGGCAGGAGCCATAGCGGGGGGTAGGGACGGATCCGTCCGACGGCAGCTGCCGCCACGTGGCCGCTGCCGGATCGAGCACCCACAGATCGTTGAAGAACGTCGTCGGGCCGCCCTGGCCGCCGAACACCACCACGCCGACCCCCTCGACCCATGTCGCCTCGTGGCCGAATCGGCCGGCAGGAGACGCCGTGGCGGCGAGTTGCGCCCACGTGCCGGTGTCTAGGTCGAATGCCCAGGTGTCTGCGTGCACGGTTGCCCCATCCCGGCCACCGAAGAGATAGGCGACATTCGTCGAGCCGGCGAGCGTCCAGCTGTGGTCCTCGCGGGCGCTCGGGCCGGACGTTTCGACGCGCTCCCAGCTCGTTGGCTCGGCTGCGCTTGCCAGCGCCGTCGGAGTGGGCTCCGGGCCGGAGGGAGATGCCGAGATCGAGACCGTGGCCGAGGCCGTGGGGGACGGGCTGGTCCCACCGGCAGCCGAGGAACTGCTCGTCGGCGCGGCGCAGCCTGCCAGGATTGCAGCCACCGAGAGGAGGAGAGCCGGACCGCGCATGCGCTGAGGATACGCCGCGTCTGAGCCTGGACGCCGATGCATCCAAACGTGGGCCCGGAGCGTCAATGGCGCATGGGCGCTGTAGAACTCTCCTCACTCATCGTCGCCGTGCTGCTCTGGATCGTGCTGCTGAGCACGCTGGAGGAGTCAGCCGGTTAGCCGCACACCCGACGACGTGGCGCCCGGGGATGCGTGTGGAGCGGGAGACGAGATTCGAACTCGCGACATCCACCTTGGGAAGGTGGCGCTCTGCCAGCTGAGCTACTCCCGCCGGCCAGGGCCGCGATTCTACCCGATGGATTTTGGCCAGCCAACTGGCCGCGGACACGAAACGACGCCGGGCCGAGGGCCCGGCGTCGCTGCGCCTGGAGGGTTCAGCGAAGGAGCGTGACTCCTCCACCGATCGGATGGGCCGGCGCCGGGGCGTCGGTTCCCTGGGCCGCCGCGATGGCGGCGATGCTGAGGCTGAGGACCGCACCCGCGATCGTGGCGGCCAGCCGGCGCGAGGTCGTGCGTCGCAGTGCCTGGCGGTCGACCCGGAGGATTCCCTCGGAGCGGTCACGGCTGATCTTGTGCAGGAGCGATGCGTGGTGCTGCCGCTCGTGATGGACCTGGTCGGCGAGCTGGTGGGTCGTGATATTGGGAGCGAACATCGGGGCTGCCTCCTCGGGACTGGCGTTCGTCGAGCGTCTCGGCGATGTGGTTGAGCGATTGGTAAATGTGTTGACACCATCCTCGTCCGCCGAGGGCGGATCGGCGATCAAGCGGGCGACCGGTTCCGAGTCGATCTCCCGATGCATCAAGGGTCGCTCAGCACGCCATCCGGGCGTCGGATGGCCGACACCGGCGCGGGCTTGACGGTTATCGTGATGGGCACGAGAGTTGAAGCCGACCATCGGGTCGCCCAACAGCCCGAGGGGATGCCCAGTGCCCGATCACGAACTCGCCATCGCAAGCCTGCGCCGCTGTGCGCTGTTCTCGCATGTCGCCGATGACGCCCTTCGCACGCTCGTCGGACTGACGCGCCCGCGGCGCTTCCGGCGGAACGAGGTGATCTTTCACCAGGACGATGTCGGCGACGCCCTCCACATCCTGGTCGAGGGTGCGGTGAAGATCGTCCTCCCATCCGCCGAGGGCGACGAGGCCATCATCGCCAGCCTGAAGCCCGGCGACTTCTTCGGTGAGCTCGCCTTGCTCGACGGGTCCCCGCGATCCACGACGGCCACCGCCCTCGAGGCGACCGAGACGCTTGCGCTGCCCCGAGACCAGTTCCTGGCCCTGCTTCCCGATGATCCCCAGCTCGTCACCGCCCTGCTCAAGGCGTTGGCCGGCGAGCTGCGGCGCCTCACCGGTCACGTCGAGGAGCTGCACTTCCTGGATCTCGCCGGCCGCCTCTCGATGCGGCTCGCGCGCCTCGCGCGCGCCAGTGATCCGGCCGCCGAGGGACGTGTGGAGCTGGACTGGCCGTATACACAGTCGGACCTCGCCGCCATGATCGGCGGCACGAGGCAGAGCGTGAACAAGCTGCTCAGCGGGCTCGTCGACGAGGGGCTCATCGAGATCGATCGCGAGACGCTCGTGATCGGTGATCTGGCGGCACTGGAGGCTCGGAGCGCACGATGAGGTGTCGCCAGTTCGACACTCCAGGTGTCGCCCCGGCGCTTCGTGGGCTTGTGACCCGCGCATAGGATGGCTACATCGCGGTACGAGCCGCCGCCGCAGACGAGAGGACGGGTGTATGGACAACCACCGGCGAGATCCGCCGATGAGAGCTTCCTCCCGGCCGACCCGGTCGGCGGCGAGCCATTCGAGCACAACGAAGATGAGGGATGCAACACGATGACTGACCAGCGCGACGAGACCCGCAGCGACTTCAGGAGCAACGAAGAGGCCGATGTCGAGGGCCACGGGGTCCGCAGAGGCCTCTCGGACGAGCCCGGCGGCAGCGACTTCCGGAGCAACCTGGACGACGATGTCGAGGGTCACGGCGTCCGCAAGGGCCTGACCGACGACGACGATGTCGAGGGTCACGGGTTCCGCAAGGGCATCAGTGACGACGACGATGTCGAGGGTCACGGCGTCCGCAAGGGCCTGACCGACGACGATGTCGAGGGTCACGGGTTCCGCAGGGGCATCAGTGACGACGACGATGTCGAGGGTCACGGCGTCCGCAAGGGCCTGACCGACGACGACGACACCGAAGGCCACGTGATGAACCTCCGGTAGCGGGACGCTACCTGTGGACAAGGAAACAGAAGCCGCGCTCGCCGCACTCGTTGCGGCGGCGCGGCGTTCTGGCGTCGGGCGCCGCCTCCAGGGCGACATCGAGACACGGCTGCTCCAGAGCATCGTCGACGCTACCGTCCGTCTCTTCGATGCGGAGGCGGCGTCGATCGCTCTGTTCGAGCAGGATCCCGATCGTCTCGAGTTTCGCGTCGCCGCCGGGGAGCAGGGCGCTGGCGCCATCGGCCTGACGGTTCCCCCCACGCAGGGAATCGTGGGCTTCGTGTACTCCACCGGCCAGGCGCTCTCCCTCTCGGATGTGGCGAACGACCCGCGCTTCAACCGCGGAGCGGCGGAGCAGACTGGATACGTGCCGCGGTCGATCGCCGCGGCTCCACTGCTCTCCGAGGAGGGCACCGAGGGCGTGCTCCAGGTCCTGGACAAGCGTGGGTCCCCCACGTTCTCCCTGCAGGACATGGAGCTGCTCGGCGTCTTCGCCGGCCAGGCGACGGTCGCGATCGCGGCCGCACGCGTGCAGCGAGGCACCGAGCGGCTGCTTCGCACGGCCCTCACCCAGATCGGTCCCGACCTCGCGGATGACGACGTCGAGCGCATCGTCGCCACGGCAACTGCCGATCTCGACGTCGACGACGAGGCGCCGTTCTGGCGCCTGGTGGACCAGGTCGCACGGCTGCGCGCGCTCTCCGATCGCGAGATCGCACTGGTCACGGATGTTCTCGACGTGGTGGCCCAGCACGCGTCGCGCGCCCGTCGGTCGCGGCCCGGGCGGTGACCGAGCAGCTCCCGGCGTGGTCCGAGCCATTCGCCGATCCGAAACGAGCCCTCCGACGAACGCTCCGGCTGCGCGGCCTGACGCGAGAGTGGGCATGGGGCGGCGCGACCGGCAAGGGCGTTCGGGTCGGCATCATCGACTCCGGCCTGGAGAACGCTCACCCCGCGCTCCGCGGTCGCGTGGTCCGCAACGTGACGGTGGACATCTCCGGCGATGAGCCAGAGGTCGTCGACGACGGTGCGGAGGACATGTTCGGTCACGGAACCGCCTGCGGCGGGATCATCGTCGGCCTGGCGCCGGACGTCGAGCTCGTCTCGATCCGGGTACTCGGCGCCGATCTGCGCGGGAAGGGAGCAGCGTTCGCCGCCGGCCTGGAGTGGGCGATCGAAGAGGGGCTCGAGGTGTGCAACCTGAGCCTCTCGTCGAAGAGCGAGTCGCTCTACCCGATCTTCCATGACCTCGCCGACCGCGCGTACTTCCGGAACACCGCGCTCGTCAGCGCCGCGAACAACGTTCCGGCCCCGAGCTACCCGTCGCTCTTCTCGTCGGTCTTCTCGGTTGCGGCGCACGCGGAGCCGGATCCGCAGCGGCTCTACTACAACCCGCAGCCGCCGGTCGAGTTCGGAGCCTGGGGCGTGGACGTGCCGATCGCGTGGAAGGACGGGGGCAGCACCGTCGCGACCGGGAACAGCTTCGCGGCGCCGCACGTTGCCGGGATCGTGGCCCTCATCCTGTCCAAGCACCCGGGTCTCAGCCCGTTCGAGGTGAAGGCGATCCTGGCATCGGTGGCGGACAACCCCGGGCGCCGGGCGTCCCGACGGCACCGAGGTCGCTCGTGAACCTCATCGGCACCTACGTCCAGCTGTTCCGTCGCAACCCGGCGCTGGCGCGCCTCCTGGCCGGGGAGTTCATCTCGGGGATCGGCGATTGGCTCTACCTGGTCGCGATCCTCGTCGTCGTCTACGCGGAGAGCAACTCGCCGGTGCTGCTGGGGATCGTCGGCGCCGCGCGAATCCTGCCGTACGTCCTGCTGTCGGTTCCCGCGGGCATGGTGGCGGACCGGTTCGATCGGCGCATGGTGCTGCTCGTCACCGACGTGGCGCGCGGCGTCCTGATGCTGGTCCTCGCCGGCAGCGTGATCGTGGGCGCCCCGACGCTCGTCATCATCGGGCTGGCCATCCTCGCCGCCTGCTTCTCGACGTTCTTCGGTCCCGCCATCGCCGCCCTCCTCCCGATGCTGGTCGAGGAGAACGATCTCGGCCCCGCGAACAGCGCGTGGGCCACGCTCGACAACGTCGCCTTCATCGTCGGCCCCGCCCTCGCGGGCATTCTCCTGGCGGGCGGCGGGCTGGAGTTCGCCTTCCTGCTCAATGCGGTCTCGTTCGCGATCGTCGCTGTCGTCCTCTGGAGGCTGCCCGTCCCGAAGCGGGGCAGGGTGCTGGACGCGGACGACGAGGCGGAGCCGGAGGAGGCGAAGGCTGGATGGCGGCAGCTCAGCCGTCCTCTGGCCGGGCCGTTCATCCTCGACTCCGCGACGAGCTTCGTCGGCGGAGGCATCGGGGTCATGACGGTGGTCATCGCCGTCGACATCCTCAACGCGGGAGAGGCCGGGACCGGCTACCTCAACGCGGCGACGGGCGTCGGCGGGGTGGCGGCGGGGATCGCCGGCGGAGCCCTCCTCGCTCGACGCCTCGGAGTCCCGCTGGCGATCGGCGGTGTGGCGGGCGGCGTCGGCCTCGCGTGGCTCGCGCTGGCAGGAGACCTCCTCACGGCCATGATCGCCATCGGCATCGCGGTCGCCGGCCTGCTCCTCCTCGACGTGGTGAACACGACCCTGATCCAGCGCATCGTCCCCGACGAGCTGCGCGGCCGCGCGATGGGTGTGCTTCAGACGACGTCGGCCGTCCTCTACGCGCTCGGGTCGCTGGTCATGCCGCTGCTGACGAGCATCGTCGGCATCGCGCCCGTCCTCATCGGCGCCGTGGTCATCACGGCGGTCGGAGTCATCCTGGCCTTCATCCTGTCACCGGCCGACCGGGACAGGGTCAGCCTCGATCCCGCACGTGCGCGCCTGCTCGAACATTCGATCTTCGCGGGCCTGCCGCCGAGCCGTCTCGAGTCGGCGGCGCGCCAGCTCGTCGAGCTGCCGATGACCGCCGGCCAGGTCATCATCCGCCAGGGCGACGCGGCCGATCGCTTCTACCTCATCGGGGAGGGTTCGGTGAGCGTCAGCCAGGCGCCCGACGGGACGGGCGACGACGTCCACCTCCGGGATCTCGGTCCCGGCGACGTGTTCGGGGAGATCGGGCTGCTGCGCCGATCACCGCGGACCGCGACGGTGACCGCCGCGACGGACGGCCAGCTCCTCGCGCTCGAGGCAGGCGTCTTCCGGGAGCTGGTGGGGGCCGGCCCCGGCCTGAGCACCCGGCTGCTCGACCTGTACCGGGGAGCGCTCGCGCGCTGAGCCGGTCTCAGCCGGCGAGGTCGCCGGTCAGCATGCGACGGTAGGAGTCGTACCGCTCGGCGGAAACCGCGGCGTCCTCGACCGCGGCTCGCAGGCCGCAGCGGGGCTCGTGGAGGTGGGTGCAATCGTTGAACGCGCAGGCACCCAGGTGTGGCCGGAACTCGGGGAAGCACCAGGCGAGCTCGGTTGGCGGGATCTGCCACAGGCCCAGCTCCCGGATGCCGGGCGTGTCGGCGACGTAGCCCCCCGTGGCGCCCTCGATGGGCAGGAGCTCGGCGTGCGTGGTCGTGTGCCGGCCCTTGTGCAGTGCCGATGAGACCTCGGCCGTGGCAAGCTGAAGCCCGGGCTGGAGCGCGTTGAGGAGCGTCGACTTCCCGACGCCCGATGGGCCGGTGACGATCGAGAGCCGGCCGGCGAGCCGCGCCCGCAGCTCCTCGATGCCCGTGCCGGTCACCGCGCTCACGAAGATCACGTCATAGCCGATCTCGCGGTAGATCGCGAAGATGGCCGCCGCCGCGTCCGGCGTCACGAGATCGACCTTGTTGGCGACGAGCAGCGGCGGAACTTCGCTGTACTCGGCGACGACGAGAAACCGATCGATGAGCCGCGGGTTCGGCGGCGGGTGATCGCACGAGAAGACGATGGCCACGAGGTCCGGGTTGGCCACCATGACGTCCTCGCGCCACGACCCACGCGGTCCGGGCTGGCGCCGGCTGAAGCGGCGCGTTCGTGGCTCGACGGCGGCGATCGCGCCCGTTCCGTCCGGCAGCAGCTCGACCGAGACGCGGTCGCCGATGACCGCGAGGTCGGACGCCTGGCGCTCCTTCTTCATCCGGCCCCGGAGCCGCGACTCCACGAGCTCGCCGTCATCGGTCCTGATGGTGTAGAAGCCGGACCGGGCGCGCAGCACGAGGCCCGGGAGCAGCGTGGGACCGTCCGGGCGTGGCATCGGCCCGAGTCTAGCCGCGCCGGTAGCATGGAGCGGTGGATGATCTCCCCGACCGCTACGAGCGTCTCGTGGCGACCTGGAACGCCGGCCGCCGGGATGGAACGACGCTCGCATGGATCACCGACGAGGCCGCGTCCCTGGCCGCCGACGCACCCGACGGCTGGTACCGGGTCATGGCCACCGGTCTCGCCGCCGCGGCGCGGGTCGCGGGAGGCGGCGACCTCGATGTCCTGCGGATCATCGACGCGACGCCACCGCCGGCGGATCCGGGCGTGGTGGAACGTCTGGAGGAGCTGCTGCCCGGCGGGGGCACGCTTGCCGATCGCCTGGCGGCGCACGACGTGTCGTCGATCGTGCCGCCGGAGTCGTTGGCCGCGGTCGCGGAGCGCATCGTGGCGCTGCTCCACGCCCGGGCCGCCGAGGACCTGGATCTGGCGGTCGGGGTCGGCCCGCCGACCATCGAGATCGCGACCGCTTCGCAGCCGTCCGGGCTGGTCGGCGACCGCGTCGTCCTCGCGGTGCATCGGCCGTGGGCCATCGGCAAGCTGCTTCGTGTCCTCCGCGAGGCTGCCATTCCGGGGGGCTACCTCGCCAGCCGGCTGCGACCGCCCGGCTCGTCATGGTGGCCCGGCCCACAGAGCACGGTCGACCACGGGATGTGGACGGTCGGACCGGAGGTGCTGTTGGGTGACCATGAGCTCGCCCATGAGATCGGTCGGATCGGCCGGACCGTGGGATTGCGCTGGTCCGGCGAGCGCATCGTCGCCGTGGGTCGCGCCCGCGACGACCTGGCTGCGGCGTATGCCGCCGTGGCGCTCGCGGGGCCGCAGGATGTCGCCGCGCTCCGAGGGCTGGGGGCCTCGGACGACGACGCGGCGCGGCTCCTGGCGCGGTGGACGGATCCGCTGGCACGCGTCGAGGCTGCCGCGCGGGCGGCGGGGCCCCCGCTGGTGCGTGGCTGGCTGGTCCGAGTCGGGCAGACGGTCGGGCTGGCGCGGCTGCTGACCGAGCGGCTCACGCCCTCCGACCTGCGGGCCGAGAGCAGCGGTGGCTGACTCGCGGGCCGGCGTCCTCCTCGTGGGCGGAGGGGTCACGTCGGTGCGCTGCGCGCGAACGCTGCGTCGCCTCGGCCACACGGGGTCGATCGTGCTGATCGCGGACGAGCCGCACCTGCCGTACAACCGGCCTCCGCTCTCGAAGGAGGTCCTGCGCGACGACGTGTCGCTCGACCTGCTCGACGCGGAGGGAGCGGCCTGGTACGAGCGGCGCGGGATCGAGTTGCGGGTCGGGACTCCGGCCACCTCAGTCGACCGGACCGCGCGCGCTGTGGAGCTGGTCGACGGGACGACGATCCGCTTCGACCAGCTCCTGCTCGCCACCGGCGCGGCGCCACGGATCCCGCCCATCGACGGAGTTGAGCGGGCGCTGACGCTGCGGACCGTCGAGGACGCGCTGGCCCTGCGCGCGGCGGTTCGACCGGGAAGTCGGGTTGTCATCGTGGGTGGCGGATTCATCGGCGTGGAAGTTGCCGCCTCGCTGGCCGCCATCGGCGCCGAGGTCAGCGTCGTGGAGCTCGCCGACCGTCTGTGGGGCGGCAGCCTTGGTCCTGAGCTCTCGGCCTGGGCCGCACGCTCGCTGGTCGCCGCGGGGGTGACCCTCTCCCTCGGGGCCGCCGTGACGCGGATCGGCGAGGGCACGGTGGCAATCGGGCCCGAGATCATTCAGGCGGACGTCGTGCTCCTCGCCGTCGGCGTGATGCCGCGTGACGAGCTGGCGCGCGGGGCGGGGCTTTCATGCGACGACGGCATCGTTACCGATGCGGCGCACCGCACCATCGACGAGCGCATCTTCGCGGCAGGAGACGTGGCGATGGTCGCGGGGCTCCGGGTCGAGCACTGGCATGCGGCGCGAGAAGGGGGCGAGCGCGCGGCAGCGGCGATGCTGGGGGAACGGGTCGCCGACCGTCGAGCCCCGTGGATCTTCAGCGACTTCGGCGAGCGTCACCTGGACGTGGTCGGGCAATCGGTGGGCGACGAGCGCAGGGAGGTCCTCTCCGACCCGGAGCGTGGCCCAGGGGTCGTCGCCTGGGTCGGCGGCGGCGACCGCGTTGTCCAGATGGCGGCGACCGATGGCGCCGTCGACGTCGAGCGGGCGCGTGGCCTCGTCGAATCGAGGGCAACCCTGACGCAGGCGCACCGAGAGCTCTTCCCGCGCGGCTGACCCTTCGCGTCCCGGGCCTGATGCGGACGAATGGACCCTCCGTACCAGGGGGCATGGACTGGAAATACCCCGACACCGACCCCGCCCGTCGCGCCCAGGGCATCGCCGAGATCGCGGAGCGGATCGTCGCCGAGACCGATGACCCGCAGCTGAGCGGCACGCGATTCACCTACGACGCCCGGGAGATGCTGCGGGCGACCCGCGACATCGAGGCATCGGTCGCCACCGGAGGCCGGCTCTGGGTCGGGTTCCAGAAGGCCGACAAGTTCGACCACGAGACCGAGCGCTACCGGCGTCTGGCCGAGGGTGGCGCCGAGATCGTCGCCTTCGGCACCGGCGAGCCCGCTGACGAGTCCGTCGCGGTGCGTTGGGTGAAGCTCGAACCTTCGACGAGCCTGGTCGAGAACCAGTGGTTCCTGGCAACGACCGCCCCTGAGCCGATCGCCTTCGTGAGCTGGGAGATCTCCGATCCGGCTCGGTTCGGGGAGGGTGGGATCAGCGCGCCCGACAAGCGCTTCGTGGGCTTCGTCACCGCCGACCGACGCGTCATCGACATGCTGGTGACGCACCTCGATGCGGTCGCCGCCGAGGGATCGGATCGATGAGCGGCACCGTCGTGATCACCACCGACGACGGCAGGGATCCCGCCTACGCCGCCATGCGTGGCGCGGCGCTGGCATGGGCGCGTGATCGGGGAGCGAGCGTCGTGCTCTACGACCGGTCCGCCGAGTCCTACTTCATCGATCCCTACCCGAGCGGCAGCTGGACCGCCGATGTCGAGGGCGGGCCCGATCGGACCCGGCTGGCGACCGCCGACGAGCTCGAGATGCTTGGGCGCCACTACCTCGCCGAGCAGCTGCGGGAGGCCGCGATGGCCGACGTCGAGATCGGAGCCTGGCTGCCGCCCAGGCCGGGACCGGCCGCGATGGCCGAAGCGGTGAGCACCTTCGGTGCCGACGCGGTGGTCCTGCCGTCGTCGCTCAGCAATCCGTCGCTCCTCGATCGTGTGCGGGGCAACTCGATCGAGCGGTTCCGCTCTTCGCTGTCCGTCGAGGTCCTCGTTGGTGACGCTCATGGAGTGCGGTCGGCCGGCTCCGTGACATCGGGCTCGTCCGGTCCCTGATCCTGGATCACGTGGGGCGCGCTGGCCTTACCGTCGGCCGGGACTCCCGCTGGTTGACCATGCCCCGTGCCTGCGGGACAATGCAGACCTAACACCG
Source organism: Chloroflexota bacterium (assembly GCA_025699005.1). Lineage (GTDB taxonomy): Bacteria > Chloroflexota > Limnocylindria > QHBO01 > QHBO01 > JACDBZ01. The sequence goes on from JAILWI010000001.1 coordinate 252,130, forward strand.
ACCAAATCAGTCGGGATTCGCTCGGCGAGGCGAACCCGGCGCGAGCCCACGAGGAGCGCATGGCCCTTCCGAATCCCGCCCTGAACGAAATCCCCGGCGGCTACAAGTACGGCTGGCACGACGAGGAGAAGCCCCTCCAGATCTTCCAGAAGGGGCTCAATGCCGAGATCGTCGCCAAGATCAGCGCCGTCAAGGACGAGCCGAAGTGGATGACCGATCTCCGCCTCAAGGCGTATCGGCATTTCGAGGCCCGGCCGATGCCGACGTGGGGCGGTGACCTGTCCGAGATCGACTTCCAGGACATCTACTACTACGTCACCGGCACCGACAAGGCCGTGCAGAGCTGGGACGACGTCCCCGAATACATCCGGCGAACGTACGACAAGCTCGGGATCCCCGAGGCGGAGAAGAAGTACCTCGCCGGGGTCGGTGGTCAGTACGACTCCGAGGTCGTCTACCACAACATTCGCGAGGATCTCGAGAAGCAGGGCGTCATCTTCCTGGGCACCGACCAGGCGCTCAAGGAGCACCCCGAGCTCTTCCGCGAGCATTTCGGGACGGTGATCCCCGCCAATGACAACAAGCTCGCCGCGCTCAACACCGCGGTCTGGTCGGGTGGTTCGTTCATCTACGTGCCGAAGGGCGTTCACGTGGAGCTGCCGCTCCAGGCCTACTTCCGCATCAACACCCAGAACATGGGCCAGTTCGAGCGCACGCTGATCATCGCCGACGAGGGTTCGAGCGTGCACTACGTCGAGGGCTGCACCGCTCCGACGTACTCGACCGCCAGCCTGCACAGCGCCGTGGTCGAGATCATCGTGAAGAAGGGCGCTCGAGTCCGATACACGACGATCCAGAACTGGAGCTCGAACGTCTACAACCTGGTCACCAAGCGCGCCGTGGCCCACGAGGACGCGGTCATGGAATGGGTCGACGGCAACCTCGGCTCGAAGCTCACCATGAAGTACCCGTCCATCTACCTCCTGGGCGAGCGCGCGCACGGCGAGGTCCTCTCGATCGCCTTTGCCGGTGACGGCCAGCACCAGGACGCCGGCGGCAAGATCATCCACGCGGCGCCGAACACGACCTCGCTCATCACGTCGAAGTCCATCTCCAAGGGCACCGGCCGCACCTCGTACCGCGGCCTGGTGAAGGTCTACCCGGGATGCGAGAAGTCGAAGTCCACGGTGCGGTGCGACGCGCTCATCCTCGACGACGACGCACGATCGGACACCTATCCCTACATGGAGATCGACGAGGACGACGTGACGATCGGCCACGAGGCAACGGTCTCCAAGGTCGGCAGCGAGCAGCTCTTCTACCTGATGAGCCGCGGCCTGTCCGAGGCCGAGGCGTCCGCCATGATCGTCAACGGCTTCATCGAGCCGATCGTCAAGGAGCTGCCGATGGAGTACGCGGTCGAGATGAACCGCCTCATCCAGCTCCAGATGGAAGGCGCGGTCGGCTGATCCGATGACCCTGACCCAGCCTTCGACGGCGCTCGACGCCGAGACCATCGCGCGCATCGGCGAGCTCTCCGACGAGCCGGACTGGCTGTGCAACCTGCGCCAGCGATGGTGGGAGCGTGCCACGCAGACCCCGCCACCGACCGGCCAGGAGGAGGAGTGGCGCCGCACGTCGCTCGATGCGCTGCCCCGCGACGCCTCGCTGCTGACCGACGCGCCGCTGCTCGAGACGCACCTGCCGGCGGATGCCGCCGAGGCTGGCGTGATCCTGACCGACCTGCGCACCGCCGTCCGCGAGCACCCCGAGCTCGTGGCGAAGCACCTCGGCGTGTCCGACGGTCCTGCCTCTCACGGCCACTTCTGGGCGCTTGCCCATGCGGCGTGGACCGGCGGGCTGTTCTGCCACGTCCCGCGCGGCGTCAGCGTCGACGGAACGCTCGTTGCGCGTCACGTCATTCCCCGGTCGGACGTCGCCTACCACCCGGTGTCGCTCGTCATCGCCGAGGAGGGGAGCAGCGTGACGCTCCTCGAGGAGATCGTCTCGCCCGACGGCGGAAGCGCCGGATGGTTCGGGGGCATTTCCGATGTTCGCGCCGGTCGCGACGCACGCGTCCGGTACGCGACGCTCCAGCAGCTCGGTGACGCGGCCTGGCGCATCGGCGCTGAGCGCGTGGTCGTCGGACCCGACGCCACGGTCACCACGCTCAATGCCGAGATCGGCTCGGCGGTGACGAAGCTCGGCCTCGACGTCGTCATGGACGGCAAGGGCGGCACCTCGAAGGTGCTCGGACTGCTCGCTGCGGGCGACGATCAGCAGATCGACATCAACACCGTCCAGGACCTCGCCGCCGACCACACGACCAGCGACCTTCTCTACCTGTCGGCGCTCTATGACCGTGCCCACGCCTCGTTCTACGGCATCACGAACGTGCGACACGGGACGCGGCAGACGAGCAGCTACCAGGAGTGCCGCAACCTCCTCCTCAGTCCGCAGGCCGGCGCGGAGCCGATCCCGGTGCTCGAGATCGAGGCCAATGACATCCTGCGCTGCGGTCACGGTGCCACCGCCGGCGCGATCGACCCGACCACGCTCTTCTACGCCCAGACCCGCGGCCTCTCGGCCGACGAGGCGGAGCGGATGATCGTCCGTGGCTTCTTCGAGCAGGTCGTGGCGCAGATCTCGGACGAGACGATCCGCAGCCGCATCATCGATGCGCTCGCGGTTCGCATCGGCACCGACAGCTCCGACGAGGTGGCGGCGTGAGCGCGCTCGAGCAGACCGCCAGCGGATTCGTGACCGTCGCTCGCGCCTCCGAGGTCGAGCCGGGGACGGTGAGGGTCGTCGAGATCGAGGGCCGTTCGCTGTGCATCGGCCTGACCGAGGATGGCGAGTGGGGTGCGATCGACAACATCTGCACCCATGACGGAGGCACGCTCGGTGAGGGCGAGCTCGATGACAGCGGCGTCGAGTGCCCGCGTCACGGCGGCCGCTTCGACCTGTTCACCGGCCGCGTGCTCGCGCTGCCGCCGGTTCGGCCCGTGACGGCCTACCAGACCGTCGTCGAGGGCGACGAGGTCCGGGTCCGGATCTGAGCCGATGAAGATCAGCACGCGCACCGAGTACGGCATCCGCGTTCTCGTCACGCTCGCCCGCGTCGATGACGCGGCGTGCATCTCGCTGACCGAGATCGCCAAGCGCGAGAAGCTGCCGCATGCCTACCTCGAGCAGCTCGTCGGCGACCTCCGCCGGGCTGGTCTCGTGTCCGCGACGCGCGGCCAGAGCGGAGGGTATCGACTCGCTCGACCCGCCGCAGAGATCGCCATGACCGACGCCGTCCGCGCCCTCGAGGGCCCGCTGCTCGAGATGCCGTGCGCAGGCGCCGAGGATCTGGAGCACTGCAACCGTCCCGAGCCGTGCAGCGTGCACGAGGTCTTCCAGCGCGTCTACGAATCGCTCTCCACGTCGCTCGGCGCGACGAATCTGGCCGACGTGGCCGCCGTCGCGGGCGGCCCGCCATACCCCATGCAGGTCCGCCGCCGCCGCGCCGCGGCCACCACCATCCCCCCGCAGGAAGCAAGGAACGCATGACCGACGAACTCGTGATCTCCGGGCTCGAAGTGAGCATCGGGAGCAAGAAGATCCTCAAGGGGCTCGACCTGACCGTGAGGCAGGGCGAGGTCCACGCGCTCATGGGTCCGAACGGATCCGGCAAGACGAGCCTGGCCTACACGCTCATGGGACACCCCGACTACACGGTCGACGCCGGCACGGTGTCGTGGCGCGGCCAGGACCTCCTCGGCCTGACGCCCGACAAGCGGGCACAGATGGGCGTGTTCCTCGCCTTCCAGTACCCGAGCGCCATCCCGGGCGTGACCGTCGCGAGCTTCCTGCGCAACATCTACAACGCGATCCATCACCCGAAGCAGCCCGATGCGTCCGGTGAGACGTCGATCAAGTACACCGGCATCCCGCTCGCGAAGTTCCGCAAGCTGATGGAGGAGAAGATGGCGCTTCTCCGCATGGACCCGGCGTTCGCGACGCGCTACGTCAACGAGGGTTTCTCGGGCGGCGAGAAGAAGCGGCTCGAGATGCTCCAGATGGCGATCCTCTCGCCGTCCATGGCGGTGCTCGACGAGACCGACTCGGGCCTCGACATCGACGCGCTGAAGAACGTCGCCGAGGGCATCAACGCGAGCCTGTCGCCCGACATGGGTGTGCTGCTCATCACGCACTACCAGCGGATGCTGAACTACGTGAAGCCGCAGTTCGTGCACGTCCTCCTCGATGGTCGCGTCGTGATGTCCGGCGGCGAGGAGCTGAGCCACCAGCTCGAGGCGAACGGCTACGACTGGGTGCGAGACCAGGTCGGGCTGCCTGCCGGCGTGGGGGACGAGGCGTCGGCACCCGAGCCGGTCGCGCAGCACTAGGACGCGGAGGATTTGCCGGATGGCCGTCGAGCAGCTGCGACGTGACGTCTTCGACGGTTCGGCGCTGCGGGCCGACTTCCCGGTCTTCGACCGCCCGCACCGCTCCGGGCTCCCGCTCGCGTTCCTCGATTCGGCCGCGTCGGCGCCGAAGCCGCGCTCGGTGATCGAGGCGGTGGCCGATGCCTACGGCCACCACTACGCGAACGTCCATCGCGGGATCTACGAGCTGAGCGAGGACGCGACGGCGCGATTCGAGGGTGCCCGGCGGGCGGTGGCCCGCTTCATCGGCGCTCCGAGTGACCGCGAGATCGTCTTCGTGCGAAACGCCACCGAGGCGATCAATCTCGTCGCCTTCAGCTGGGGACGCACGAACGTCGGCGCCGGCGACCTGATCCTCTCGACCCAGATGGAGCACCACGCCAACCTCGTGCCGTGGCAGCAGCTCGCCACCGAGACCGGGGCACGGCTCGAGTACGTCGCCATCACCGACGACGGCCGTCTCGACCTCGACGACCTCCGGGCTCGCCTGGCACAGCGGCCGAAGCTGCTGGCGGTCGGTCACGTCAGCAACGCGCTCGGGACGATCAACCCGATCGAGGAGGTCAGCCGCCTGGCGCACGACGCCGGTGCACTCGTCGTCCTCGACGCGGCGCAGAGCGTGCCGCACATGCCGGTCGACGTGACCCGGCTCGGTGTCGACTTCCTGGCGCTCTCGGGTCACAAGATGCTCGGTCCATCCGGGATTGGCGCGCTGTGGGGCCGTCGTGAGCTGCTCGAGGCGATGCCGCCCTTCATGACCGGCGGGAGCATGATCAGCAAGGTGACGCTCGAGGGCACGACGTGGGCCGAGGTGCCGCTGAAGTTCGAGGCCGGGACACCGGCCATCGCGGAAGCCGCCGGCCTTCACGCGGCCATCGACTACCTCGAGGGGATCGGCATGGACGCCGTGCGAGCCCACGAGCGATTCCTGTTCGAGCAGGCCCGCGACGCCCTCGCCGCGCTGCCCGGGGTGCGCCTCCTCGGTCCCGAGTCCGCGGATGAGCACGCGGCGGTTCTCAGCTTCGTCATCGACGGGGTGCATCCCCACGACGTGGCGACCGTGTTCGACCATCACGGCGTGGCGGTCCGCGCCGGTCACCACTGCGCACAACCGGTGATGGCGCGCTACGACCTGCCGGCCACGACGCGTGCCTCGCTGTACGTCTACAACGACCTCGATGACGTCGAGCGCCTCGTGTCCGCCATCCGGGCCACGCAGACCCTGTTCGGGACGGCCTGACATGGACAACCTGTACCGCGACTTCATCCTCGAGCACTACCGCGAGCCGCACAACAAGGGCGTCCTCGAGCCGCACGACCTCCACTTCGCCGATTCGAACCCGACCTGCGGCGACGAGATGTCGATGACGCTCCAGCTGGACGACGCGAAGCAGCGCGTCGTGGACGTGGCGTTCGATGGTCGCGGCTGCGCGATCAGCCAGGCGTCCGCCTCGATCCTCACCGACGAGCTGCGCGGCATGAGCCTGGACGAGCTCCGCGCCATGGACCCCGGCGACGTCGTCGAGAACCTCGGCGTCCCGATCGGCCCGGCGCGGCTGAAGTGCGCACTGCTGAGCTACAAGGTCCTCCAGGGCGCCGTGATCGGCGCCGAGGCACGCTGGCCGGACGAGGCCGACGTGCTCGCCGGTGGCTCGGCCCCCTGAGCCTCATTCCACCCGTACGCAACCCAAGGAAAGCGACCCCCCGATGACCAACTCCGACCACCGACCGTTCCGCGAGGTGAGCGCTGCCGATGCGGTCGCGCTCGCTCGCGATGGCTACCACGTGATCGACGTCCGCGAGCAGAGCGAGTGGAACGCCGGCCACGTTGCCGGGGCCACGCTCCTGCCCCTCGCCGAGATGCGTGAGCGCATTCGCGAGGTGGCTCCCGACCTCGACGCCCCTCTCCTGCTTCACTGCGCCGTCGGTGGCCGGTCCGGTCGGGCGGCCGGATGGCTGACCGAGATGGGATACACGAACGTCGTCAGCATGAAGGACTCGATCGGCCGCTGGCCCGAGCAGGGCGGCGAGTGGGAGGAGCCGCGCCAGCTGCTGAGCCCGGCGCAACAGCGTCGCTACGCCCGGCAGACGCTCATCCCCGAGATCGGGCAAGAGGGCCAGCGCAGGCTGCTCGACGCGAAGGTGCTGCTCATCGGCGCCGGCGCGCTCGGATCCCCATCGGCGCTCTACCTGTCCGCCTCCGGCATCGGCACGATCGGCCTCGTCGACGACGATCTGGTGGAGGAGTCGAACCTCCAGCGCCAGGTGCTCCACGGCGTCGATCGGCTCGGCATGCGCAAGGTCGATTCCGGTGAGCAGACGATCCGTGCTCTGAATCCCGAGACCGTGGTCGTCAAGCACGCCGAGCGCCTGAACGCCGACAACGTGGAGCGGCTGATCGCGGACTACGACGTGATCGTCGACGGCACCGACAACTTCGACACTCGCTACGTCCTGAACGACGCGGCCGTGAAGCTGCGCAAGCCCGTCGTCCACGGCTCGATCTATCGCTGGGATGGCCAGATCACGACGTTCGTTCCGTTCGAGGGACCGTGCTACCGCTGCATGTACCCGGTCCAGCCACCGGAGGAGCTCGCGCCTGCGTGCAGCGTCGCGGGCGTGCTCGGAGTGCTACCCGGCGTCATCGGCATGCTGCAGTCGAACGAGGTCTTCAAGCTGGTCCTCGGTGTCGGCGAGACGCTGTCCGGCAGGCTGCTGATGTTCGACGCCATGGGTACCGCGTTCGACGAGGTGCGGATCTGGCGCGACCCGGCCTGCCCTGCCTGCGGCGACGCGGCCGCGGCCACACCCACCCAGGAGCCGGCACAGCCGGTGTCGGTCTGAGGAGTCCCGTGAGCACCATTCGCATTCCGCCCGTCCTGCGCGAGAACACCGGGGGCAGCCGCACGGTCGACGTCACCGGCGCGACCGTCGCCGAGGCGCTGACCGACCTCTTCGGCAAGCATCCGGCGCTGCGCGATCGTGTGACCGAGGACGGCGAGCTGAGCCGGTTCATCAACGTCTACGTGAACGATCGCGACGTGCGCTACCGGGACGGGCTCGACACGCCCATCGCCGACGGCGACACGATCATCCTGCTGCCCGCGATGGCTGGAGGATCCCGCTAGGCCGATGCCGACCACCGTCGGTGCGGCGCCGGACCTCGTCGCGGCCATCGGCAACACGCCGATGGTCGAGCTGCGGCGGCTCGCGCCACATGCCGGCGTCCGCCTCTTCGCCAAGCTCGAGGGCAACAACCCGACCGGCTCGGTGAAGGACCGCGTGGCCCGGGCCATGATCGAGTCGGCGCTCGCCGATGGTTCGCTTCGGCCCGGCCAGACGATCCTCGAACCGTCGAGCGGCAACACCGGGATCAGCCTGGCCATGATCGGGTCTCGGCTCGGGCATCCGGTTCGCATCGTGATGCCCGACAACACGACCCGTGAACGCGAGCAGCTCCTGCGCATGTTCGGCGCCGAGATCGTCTTCTCGCCCGGTGCGGAAGGCTCGAACGGTGCCATCCGGTTGGCCCAGTCCCTGGCCGCCGCCGATCCCGAGCTCTTCATGCCGTACCAGTACGGCAATGCGTCGAACCCCGGCGCGCACGAAACCACCACCGGCCCCGAGATCCTGGCGCAGGTGCCCGACGTCGACGTCTTCGTGGCCGGCCTCGGCACCGGGGGCACGCTGACCGGCGTCGGCCGGTTCCTCAAGCGCGAGCGACCGGGCGTGAGGATCGTCGCTGCCGAGCCGCTCCCCGGGGAGGGTGTCCAGGGCCTGCGATCGCTCGAAGAGGGGTTCGTTCCCCCGGTCCTCGACGAGTCGGTCCTCGACGACAAGTACCTCGTCAGCAACCGGGACGCGGTCGTCGGCCTCCGGCGGCTCCTCGCCGAGGAGGGCGTCTTCGCCGGTTTGTCGTGTGGCGCAGCGATCGCGGTTGCGGTGCGCGTGGCACGTGACATGGAGCGCGGCACGGTCGTGGTTCTCCTCGCCGATGGTGGCTGGAAGTACCTCTCGGCCGACTTGTGGAGTCGCGAGCTCGACGACCTCGAGGACGAGCTGGAGGGCTCGCTGCTATGGTGACCGCCGAGGGTCTCACCATCCCGCGTGAGATCGCGTCACGGATGCTCGAGCACGCGCGCGGCGAGCTCCCGAACGAGGCCTGCGGCCTGCTCGGTGGTGACCTGGGAGCGGGGAGGGCGGCGTCGTTCCATCCCGCGCGTAATGCCGAGGCCAGCCCGCTGCGCTACAACGTCCACCCCGACGACCTGGTGCGGATCATCTTCGGGATCGAGGATGCCGGCGAGGATCTCGTCGCGATCTTCCACTCGCACTCCGCCTCCCCGGCCGTGCCCTCGGCCACCGACCGGCGCACGGCGCAGTACCCGGAGGCGTTCTACGTGCTGGCCACGTTGGCCGATGCCGACGCGTCACCCGAGACCGCGCTGCGCGCGTGGCGCATCAGCGACGGAGCGAGCACCGAGGTCCCGCTGGCGCTCGAATAGGGCGGGTCAGCAGGCGATGGATGCCCGATCGACGACGATCCGGTCGCGGAGATCCACCGTCAGGTCGACCCCGCAGGCCCCGGTCTCGGCGCCGGTGCGGTAGCTGAGGACGACCAGCCCCTCGTCCGGTGGCGGGAGCCATCGGGCCGAGCTCAGGAATGCCTCCGGGGCGAGGTCGCTCGTCGACTCGGCGACGATCTCGGCCGCGACGGCCGTCACCGTCGGGTCGAGCCCGCGCAGGGTCGAATCGGCGACCCGGACGTCGCCGGATACCGGATCGACGGCGAACACCCACAGGTCCTCGCCCTCGGATCCCTCCGGAGCTCCGGCGATTTCCAGCGTGCAGGAGGCAGCCCCGCATGAGCCGCCGGCGACGATCGTCGTCCACGGCTCGCCGTCGAAGGTCCAGATGGCGTCGGCCAGCGCAGAGGCGACCGCCTGGGTCTCGAGGGCGTCCGGAACGCCGCCGGGGCGTCGCGACTCTCGCATCGCGTCGAGGATCTCATCCGCGGTGAATGGCGTGTCCGGCGTGATCTCGAATCCGGGCGCCTCGCTGATCGTCGGACTCGCGGTCGGCCGCTCCGTGGGCGACGGCGAGGCGGCCGGGGTCGTCGTCAGCGTGGGAGAGGGGAGGGGTGAGGACGCCGTGCAGGCGGCGAGAACCATCCCCAGCAGGAGGGAGGCGACGCCGGACCGCATCACGGCTTCCCGAGGAGCGCCCGAAGCTGTGACACCACCGCGTTGCCGATGACCGAGGTGCCACCGATCAACCACGTTCGCGGCGGGAAGAGCCGGAGGAGCTCGCTGCGTGCCGGAGACGGGACGGTTTCGGGGCCCACGAGGAGCAGCGGCGCGCCGTTGCTCCCGGCCGCAGGCACGGCCGCGAGCGCGTCGGGGAAGTTCATGCCGGTGGCGAGATACGCGTCGGAGGGCCTGCCGAAGAAGGCCTCCGAGACCTCGGCCGCCGTCGCGAACCGATCGGCGCCGGCGATGCGCACGACCGGATTCGCGGTGTAGGCCTGGAGCGCATTCTTCACCGAGTCGCTCACGGCGCTGGTGCCGCCCAGCACGTAGATGCGCTGCGGCCTGAGGCGCGACAGCTCGTCGCGCAGGGCCTGGGGTACCGACGTCCGCTCGGCCAGAAGGACCGGCCCTCCCAGCTTCACGGCCGCAGGCCCGGCCGTGAGCGCGTCGGGGAAGCCTTCACCGGTGGCCACGAAGGCCGCCGGCACGCCGGCGCCGAACGTCGACTGACTGACCGCGGCCGCCGTCGCGTAGCGGTCGCTGCCCGCGATACGCGTGACCGACCCGGTCGTGTACGCATCCAGCGCACTGGCGACCGAGTTGCTGATGACCGCCGTGCCGCCCAGCACGACGATCCGACCGGGCCTCAGCCGGGCCAGCTCGTCCCTCGTCGCCTGCGGCAGGTAGTTCGGCTCGGTCAGCAGGACGGGGCCGTCGTTGCGTGCCGCGACCGGGCCGGCGGCCAGCGCGTCGGGGAAGTTGCGGCCGGTCGCCACGTACGCGACGGGGGTCCCGGGACCGAAGTGGCTGCGGCTGACGGCGGCCGCCGTCCCGTAGCGATCGCTGCCCGCGAGGCGAATCGGCGTCCCGATGTTCCACTTCGCCCACGCCAGTCCGTATCGCTCCGAGCTGCTCTCGAAGCGAGACTGTCGCACCTCGATCCGCACCGTCCCGGTGCTGCTGGCCGTGAACTCGACCCACTCGTAGTTGTTGTCGAAGGTGTACGAGCCGAGCACCGACCCGTTCGGCTGGGTGATCCGCAGGTCGAGGTCGGCGGCCAGCCGATCCGTGCGGTTCGAGATGGAGGTCCCCGACGTCTTGCTGTTCCAGGAGAGGACGACCTTCACCTTCTGACCGGCCAGGACGGAGATGTTCTGGCTCAGTGCCTGGCCGGCCGTCAGGCTGCCCATCCGATGACCGCCATACGTCCCGTCGCCGTTCGTCAGCAGGCGGTTCGCCCACAGCGCCGATGCGGTCCCGGTACCCTCGTGATCAGCGTTGATGGAGCCGTCCGGCATCGGCGAGCGGTTGATGGCACCGGCCATGATGATGGCGCGCGTCGCCTCCGGTCGCAGCGCCAGGCTGGGGAGTCGGGCGATGACCTGGGCCGCGATACCCGCGACGATCGGGCTGGCGATGCTGGTCCCGCTGGCGCCGAGCCCATTCGCAGTCCGCACCGAAGGGGCGGGCGCGGACACGTTCGGCTTGTTGAAGTCGCCGTGCGAGTTCCACGCAGTCCCCGAGCGATCGCGATAGTTCGAGCCGTTCGACCCCGGGTAGTACCAGATGCGATCGTCGTTGCGCCCGGCCGTCCCACGGTCGTCGATGCCGCCCACGGTGAGGACGTTGTAGGCCGTGCCCGGTGAGAGGATGTCCCAGTGGCCGAAGGTCACGTAGTTGCCAGACGCGGCGACCGCCAACCGACCGTCGTCCTGCACCATCGAGTCGAAGTAGCGCCGAGCCTCCTCCGAGCCCGTCGCCGTGTCCTGGCCGATGCTGGCGTTGACGATATCGGCGTCGCCACCGCCGGCGCTGGCCGCCCAGTCGGCCGCGGCGATGATCTGCCGGTCGCGCGTGAGGGAGGCCGCGCCACCACCGGTCGATGAGCTCACGATGACGGCCCCGGGGGCGACGCCGGGGTACGAGCTGCTCCGCCCGGCGATGGCGCCAGCGACCCACGTGGGATGGTCGAACGTGCCCGACCCGGTGTAGGCGAGGGAGCCGCTCGTGCTGCGCGACGCGACGACGCGGCCCGCCAGGTCGCCGGAGTTGCGGACGTTGTGGTACTCGACGACGGCAACCCGGACGCCCGCGCCCTGGTCCTCGCTGCCCGACGACCAGTTGGCCTGGACTGCCGGTCCGGCGCTCGACATCGCGGTGGTCCACGTCCGCTCGAGACCGATGCTGGAGACGTCCGCGAGCGAGGCGACCTCGTCAAGCCGATCGGCGGGCATGTCGATGTAGGCAAGGGGCGCGGTCGTGGAGGCATACCCCACGCTGCCACCGAGCGCTTCGACGTCGGCGCGCAGCTCCTCGAGTGCCGCGCTCACCGCCCCGGCGCGTGCCTCGGCAAGCTCGGCGCGGATCGCGCGGGCGGTCTCGAGGTCGTCGACGATGGGTCGGCCGCCGTCCCAGACCAGCTCCGGGTGGCGGTCGATCACCGCCTGCTCGGCGGCCGATGCGTCGACCTCCAGCCACACCCCGACCGGGACCCTCGGCGTGGCCCCCACGGGCGCTGCTGCGACGGCGGCGATCAGCTCGTCATCGGCCTTGCGCTCGAAGGTGCTCTTCGAGGCGAGGTCCTCCGCGACCTTCTGCTCGCCGAGTGCGAGGCCCGCGACCTTGCCCGCCCTCTGGTCGCGGTACACGACGTGGAGCTCGCCGGTCCTGTGGTCGACGTACTTGGCGGCCCACAGCGCCACCGCGTCGTCACCGACGGTGCCGGTGCGCTCGTACACGAGCTCGTAGTCGCCCGGTGCTCCACCGACGGTCTCGGCGAGGTGCTGTCGACCCTGGGCGACGGGATCCGCGGCGCGCGTCACGTCCTGCGGGGCGGCGAACGACCCCGCGACGAGCAGGCCGGCGAGGGCCAGTCGGGCGACGCGCCTGCGCGGCTCGTCGATCGGTTGCATCGGGTCTCCTGAGTCGTATGACAGCGTATGACAGTGTCGCACGGCACTGAAGGCAGCGTGCGCGCCGGCAAGCGCCCCCGCAATGGCCTGATTCGGTAGGCTTCCGCCGTGACAAATGACGCAAGCTTTGGACCGGCGATCCACCGCGACCGCCTCGAGAGGGCATCCGCTGAGGCCGCGTCGCGCGACCTCGATGCGCTGCTCATCACGCCGTCACCGGACTACGCCTACCTGCTGGGGTACGCGGCTCCGGCCCTCGAACGGCTCACCTGCCTGATCGTCGCGGCCGATGCGCCACCGGCGCTCGTCCTGCCGCGCCTCGAGGAGCCGCTGGCGCGGCACGCGCTCGGCGAGCTCGCCAACGAGATCTCGATCGTCGCCTGGGAAGAGACCGACGATCCGATCGCGCTGGTGCGGACGATCGTCGACGGCGCGCGCCGGGTCGGCGTGCAGGACCAGATGTGGGCTCGTTTCGTGCTCCGCCTGCGGGCGGCACTCGATCCGGTCGAGCTCGTGGCAGCCGGACCGGCGATGAGCGCACTGCGGCGCATCAAGACCCCGGAGGAGGTCGACCGCCTGCGCTCCGCGGCCTCGGCAGCCGACGAGGCGATGGCCGCCATCGGCGCCGAACGGCTGTCGGGTCGCACCGAGCTGGACGTGGCGAAGCGCATCCGCGAGCTCCTCCTCGATGCGGGCCACGACGTGGCGGGCTTCGCGATCGTCGCGTCGGGTCCGAACTCGGCCAGTCCGCATCATGAGCCGGGAGATCGGCTCATCGAGCGCGGGGACGCGATCGTGCTCGACATCGGCGGAAGCCGGGCCGGATACGCCAGCGACACGAGCCGGACGGCATTCGTCGGCGATCCCGATCCCGAGTTCGTCGCGCTGTACACGGTCCTGCGTGTCGCGCAGGCCGCCGCGTGCGAGGCGGTCAAACCGGGTGTGGCGTGCTCGGAGATCGACGCGACCGCGCGCCGCATCATCGACGAGGCCGGCTATGGCGAGGCGTTCATCCATCGGACGGGCCACGGAATCGGTCTCGAGACGCACGAGGAGCCGTACATCGTCGCGTCGAACGACGAGCCCCTGCAGCCGGGTCACGCGTTCAGCGTGGAACCGGGGATCTACGTCGCCGGCCGCTGGGGCGCGCGGATCGAGGACATCGTCGTGTGCACCGAGGACGGCGGCGAGCGTCTCAACACGACCTCGACCGAGCTCCTCATCGTCGGCTGAGGGAGCGCCCCTCAGCGTCCCTCGCGATGTGAGGCGACGAGCGCCACGAGCACCTGGTCGATCGCCTCGTTCGCCTCGTGGAATGCGGCCGTCAGGTCGGCGACGTCGGCCGACCGCCGGCGGAGGTGGCCGGTGATCGCGTCGAGCACGGGCGATCGGAAGAAGAGGAAGGCTTCGACGGTCTCGGCCAGCGACAGCCCCGCGCGTGACGCCTCGCCGCCGTAGAGCCCCCCCATCTTCTCGGCCTCCTCGAGCAGGATCTGGCGCTCCGCCTTCTTCGAGGCTGCGACGTACTCGATGACCAGCTGAAACGTCCGCTGGCCCCAGCGCCGGAACTCGTCCCGCTGCTCGGCGGACAGCCGCGCCTGCCATGGCTGCCCGGAGTAGCCGGTGCGCTGCATGCGGCGATGAAGCTCGCCGGCCATCGTGCGGCTCGAGTCCGGGAGCCGCTCCATGCCGTACCGGTGACGGCGGGGTGCGTTGATCATGGCCTCGAGACTGGAGCGCAGGAAGCGCCGATGCCCGCCCGGCGTCTGGTAGCTCTGCACCTTGCCGGTGTCGGCCCAGCGCCGGAGCGTGTCCGGACCGACCCCCACCAGGCGTGATGCGGCGCCCAGCGGGAGCCAGGGGTCGTCAGGGTCGTGGCTTGGCGACGGCGACGGCACGCGTCAAAACCTCGGTAAATCTATGTCGCGAGCTACCGTAGGCATGGATGACCGGGGCGTCAAGCCCGGAGCACCTCAGTCGTCCTCGCCGGACCGGAGGTCCGTGGCGCGCATCGCTCCCAGCTCGTGCCACAGGTGGACGATGGACACCATCCCATCGCGGATGTTGCGCAGGCTCATCCACTCGTTCGGCGCGTGGAAGTTCCCGGTGGGGTTCGCGAAGCCGAGCATTAGGGTCTTGATGCCGAGATGTGCATCCAGCGCGGCCACCACCGGCACGGATCCGCCCGAGCGCTGGAAGAGGGGTGCCTTCCCGAAGCCGGCCTCGAGCGCCCGCGACGCGGGCGCGACGCCCGGGTGATCGAGCGGCGTGACGGCCGGGGCGCCGCCGTGGATGACGTTGACCTCGGCGCGCACGGTCGGCGGTGCCAGCGATTCGAGGTGATCCTTCACCAGCTTCTCGATCTTCCGGAAGTCCTGGTCAGGGACGAGGCGGGTCGAGATCTTGGCCGCGGCCCAGGCCGGAATGATCGTCTTGGCGCCGGCGCCGGTGTAGCCGCCCCAGATTCCGTTGATGTCGAAGGTCGGGCGCGCCGACAGCCGCTCGAGAAGCGTGTGGCCCTGCTCCCCGCGCATCGGCTGTGGGACCCCGGTCTCGTCGGCCCAGGCATCCTCGTCGAAGGGCAGCGCAGCGTACGCGGCGCGCTCCTCCTCGGTGAGCTCGCGGACGTCGTCGTAGAAGCCGGGCACGGTGAACCGGCCATCGTCGTCGACGAGCTGCGACAGCATCTCCACCAGCGCGTTGGCCGGATTGTGGACGCCGCCGCCGTACTGGCCGGAATGAACGTCCTGCCGGGGGCCGTGCACGCGCAGCTCCCAGTAGGCGATGCCGCGCAGGCCGTAGCCGATGGCCGGTGTGCCGTCGTCGTCGAAGGTGTCGCCGTCGCTCACGACACAGACATCGGCGCGGAGCAGATCGGCATGCTCGTCGATGAACCGCTCGATCGGCTCGGAGCCCACTTCCTCGTCACCCTCGAAGAAGAAGCGCAGGTTGACCGGCAGCGAGCCATGGGTCTTCATCCACGCCTCGACCGCCTTCAGGTGCATGAACAGCTGGCCCTTGTCGTCGCCCGATCCGCGAGCGTAGACCCGCCCATCCTCGTGGCGCGGCTCGAACGGAGGGCGCACCCACTCCTCGAGCGGATCTGCGGGCTGCACGTCGTAGTGGCAGTACACGAGCACGGTGGGGGCCTCCGGCCCGGCGTGCATCCATTCGCCGGTGACGATCGGGTGGTGCGAGGTCTCGTGCAGGGTCGCGCGCTCGATGCCGATCCGCCCCATCTCGTCGACGATCCACTGCGCGGTGCGCCGGACCTCGTCGGCGCATGCGGCGTCGGCCGAGACGCTCTCGAGTCGCAGGAAGTCGTCGAGCTGGGCGAGGTGCTCGGAGTCATGCTCACGGAGGTAGGTCACGGCCGTCTCGACGGCGCCGGTGGCCTCCGACGGTTTGGGGATGCTGGTCATGTGCCGATCATAGGCGGAAGCGCCGCGTGCAACCCGGTCGCGCGCCGCGGCGTCCTGCGGGCATGAGACTTCTGCTCGTCGTCGCGCTCGCCATCGGCGTGCTCATCATCCCGACGTCTCGTGCCGTGGCCTGCAGCTGCGCGATGACCGGGCCCGCCGAGGCGGCCGAGTGGTCCGACGCCGTGTTCGCCGGTCACGTCGTCGGCGAGCGACGGATCGCGGCGGACGCATTCCATGGAGACACCGTCTACACGTTCGCCGTGGAGGGTGTTGCCAAGGGCAACGTCGGAGCGCGCATCGACGTCGTGGCCGGAGGGGACGGCGCGATGTGCGGCATGGCGTTCGGACGTGAGCAGCGCTGGCTCGTGTTCGCCAGCCTCGACGAGGGTGTCCTGCACAGCGGCCTCTGCTCCGGCAGCATCGTGCTGGAGCCGGGGCAGGCTGCTCCGCTCGAGCTGGTCGAGCCCGCGGCCGCGACCGAGGAGGCGGATGCGCAGATCCCGATCCCCCTTGTCGTCGTGCTCGCTACGGGCGCCTTCGTCCTCGTTGCCTCGTGGCTCGCCTTCCGGCGTACCGGGGCTAGGTGAACGCTCCGGTGACGAAGCCGGCGAACAGGAGCACGGCGGCCGCCGGGACGAGGCTCGCCACACGGAGGAACATCGGCCAGCCCGGGTCCGCGGTCAGCGCATAGGCAGGGATCGCGATCGGAAACGCCAGCACCGCGGCTGACCAGCCGATGCGAGCCCGCAGACTGAGGTCCGGCCGCTCCTGCACGTCGAGCCAGTAGGCCGCGATCATGAGGAAGCCGCCCACGGCGAGGACGGCGAACAGGGTCCAGATCAACGGAAGCAGCATGCGCTGCCGATCCTAGCGTCGACGCACGTCGCGCGCCCGTCCCGTGTCAGTCGTCGGTTCCGACGTCGGCCCCCAGTCGCTCCTCGGCGGTCGACTCTGCGGTGGCGCTGGCGAGGCGGCTGCTGCCGATCGCCGCCAGGAACTCGTCGCGCGGAAGGGAGATCGTCCGGAGTGGCGTCGTCGCGGTGACGGTCGCCGTGCGCGGCACATCTCGGATGAGAGCGATCTCCCCGAAGCCATGGCCCGCGGACAGCTCGTTGCGGGCTTCGCCGTCCACGGTGACGGTCGCCCGGCCATCGGTCACGACGTGGTACCGATCGCCCGGATCACCCTGTCGCATGACCACGGCGCCCGGCTCGAACTCGTGCTCCGACACCCTCGAGGCGAGCAGCTCGACTGTGGCCATCGGCAGCGTCGAGAAGATCGGGTCGAGCCGAAGGATCGGAGCGTTCGGCCCGGGTTTGGGGAGGGTCGCGTCGAGCCGGGCGAAGCGGACGCTGTACAGCACCGCCAGCGCCGCGAGCCCGCCTCCGAGCAGGCCGAGGGCACCGAGCGCGCCGAGGGTGTCGACGAGCAGCGGCGCGGCCAGCGACCCCAACCCGATCCCGGCGAAGACGGTCAGCTCGAGGGCGCCGAGCGCACGGCCCACGAACCGCGGTCGGAAGGCGCGCGGCATCAGCGTGAAGAGCGAGACGTCCTCGAGGGCGTTGCCGATGCCGACGACGCCCATCGCGGCGTACGCGGTCACCGGGTGGGGAACGAGCGCAAGGGCGACGAGCGGGAGCGACCAGAAGAGAAGTCCGGCGATGAACCCGCGCGCCAGGCGATCGGCCGACAGGAGGCCGGCCGCAGCGACGCCGCCGACGAGCCCGCCGACACCGGTCGCGGCGGTCAACCAGCCGACGGCGGCCTCGCCCATCACGAGCACATCGATGGCGATCACGACGGTCAGCACCGTGAGTGCGCCGCGGACGAAGGTCTGGCCGAAGACGAGGATCGTCACGCCGGCCGGCGGCGCCAGCCGCGCGAGATCCGCGGCTCCGGCCGCCACGGCCGCAATGGGCGTCTCCCCCGCGCCACGCTCTGCGTGGCCACGGTCCGGGACCTCCAGGCGCACGAGGGACAGCAGCCCGATCATGACGAACGCGGCCGCCACGGCAATGGCCGTCGGAATCCCGAACAGCGCGAGGGCGACGCCCGCCACGACGGGACCCGCCAGTCCACCGGCGTTCTCGGCCAGCGCCGCCACGACGTTCGCCGCCGTGAGCTCTGCCGGTGTCCTCGCCAGCCACGGCAGGACGCTGGCCTGGATCGGCCGGTAGGTTCCCGAGAACCAGGAGCCGACGACGGCCGCGCCGATCACGACGACGGCGGGACCCTCGACGAAGGCGGTCACGGCCGCTGCGGCGAGGAGGAACGCGCGGGCGGCGACGGTCAGGCGCAGAACGCGGTCGGGCGCGATGCGATCCGTGGCACCGACGACGGCGGGGGTGACGACCATGGCCGGCAGCGTGCGCGCGACGCCGTAGGCGGCGACGAGTGCGGCGCCACCCTCTGCATGGGCGTAGACCAGGAGCGCGATCGTCCCGGCCATCTCGCCGGCCAACGTTGCGAGCCACCCGACCTCGATTCGCCGGCAGTTCGGCAGCCGCAGGACGTCACGGATGGGCCCCATGGCGAGAGGTTACGTTCTCTCGGCGTGCTCGCGCCGATCAATGTCGTCGCGGCCATTCAGCAGATCTGTCAGCCATTCGAGCGGCCGGCGTTTCGGCAGCGCGGGCTCGTCGATCGGGAGGAGCGCTCTCATCGCTTCGCGCAGCCGAGCCTCGGTGGCGTCGCGTTCGGCACGACCACGCGACCCGTCAAGGACGAGCGGTGGCCCGAAGCGCACCTCGACCCGGCGCCGGAACCAGAGCCGTGTGCTGCCGACGATGGCGCAGGGCACGATCGGCACCCGGGATGCGATCGCGAATCCCGCGGCGCCCTCCTCGAGGTCGAGCAGCTCGCTCTCGCGAAAGCCGATCCGGCCCTCCGCGAAGATGCCGAGCACGCCGCCCGCCGCGAACACCCGGCGGACCGCGCGGATCGCCGAGGTCAGGGTGGTTCCCTGCGGGTGGTAAGGGATGACGCCCCCGAAGAACGCCATCACCCGGTTCTTGAAGCCGCGGCTGAAGTCCGCCTCGCGGGGGCCGAACCACGTGATGCGTGGCTCGAGCGGCAGCGCGGCCATCACGATGAGCGGATCCGCGCCGTTGTGATGGTTGCTCGCCAGGAGAAACGGGGGTTCCGGCCAGCGGTCGCGGCCGACAGCCCGCACATCGAGCAGCGCACGGATGACGAGCCGGTTGGCGAACCACATGACGCGATAGCGCCGTGTCACGGCGACGCTCAGCTCCCGCGGCCCGGTCGACCGCGCCCGATCGCGCTCAGCGCTCACGCGGCCGCCATCGCCGGGTCCTCGCGACGCCGTGGATCGACGCGCGTCAACGCCGCCGCGCTGAGCAGCACGAACAGCGCCGCCACCCCCATGGCGGCCCGGGGACCGGCCGGATCGGCGACGGCCCCCGCCACGAGGTCCTGGACCGGTCCGGCGACGATGATGAATACCGGTCCCGCCATCGCCGTCCCGGCGTTGAGGATCCCCATGTAGCGGCCGGCGGTCGCCTTCGGGATGACATCGGCCATGAGCGCCCAGTCCGCGGAGAGGAAGACGCCCATGCCGATGCCGAACGGCACCCAGGCGGCAACGGCCACGGCCGGGCTCGGGGCGACGGCGACACCGAGCAGGCCGAGCCCGGCGACGGCGGCAGCCCCCCAGATGACGGGCCGACGGCCGAGCCGATCCGAGAGCCGTCCCCCGGGAACGGCTGCCAGTGCGGTCGAGGCACCGACGATGGCTGTGGTCAGGAAGACGGTGGCGTCGGCATCGGCGTCGGACAGCCCGTGGGAGCGCCGGAAGTAGCCGATGGCGATCAGGGTGGCGTTGTACGCCCCGAGGAACATCAGGCGGACGACGAGCAGCCACAGCACGTCACGCTCGCGAAGGATGTCGCGTCCCCAGGCCGAGCGGGCGATCTGCGGCCAGCTCCGGGTGCGCGGTGGCGCGGCGCGGCCCTCGTCCACGGTCGCCACGAGGACGACCATCGTGACGAGCTCGACGACCCCGAGCGCCAGGGTGGCGAGCACGAGGTTGTCGACGATCCCGCCGAGGGTGGCGATGCCCACCCCCGCGATCGTCCCGAGCGTCAGCATGAGGCCCATGAGGCCGCTGGCCACACCCACCTGCCGGGCGGGCACGAGGTCGGGAACGTACCCCTGGAACGGCCCCTGGGCGAAGTTCGAGCTCACCTGGAGCAGGAAGTAGAAGGCCACCATGGCCAGAAAGTCGCTGTTCAGCGCGAGCCCGGCGAGGAAGACGATGTCGAGCAGGGTGCCGATCACGATGTACGGCTTGCGCCGGCCCCAGCGGCTCACCGTGTAGTCGCTGATCACGCCGACCGTCGGCTGGACCAGGATCGGGGCCACGGCTCCCACGACCATGATCACTGCGAGCATCGTTCCCTGCGTGTCGCGGCTCACGTCGTCGAGGCGGCCCGGGAGGATCGTGATGTTCAGGCCGCCCCAGATGGTCTGGATGCCGAACCAGTAGATCGACAGCGTGACGAGCTGCGACATCGGCAACCGGATGCGCTGGGCGGATTCCACGGCTGAGCCACCGCTGGGGGTTTGGCGTGACTCTACGCGCGCCGGGCGCCCGCTGACGAGACCCCTTGTGCGTCGCGCGCTGCGGCTGACGGAGCGCTACGCTCGCGCCTCCATGTCCATCGATCCGGCGGGCGGCCGCTTCGTCGTCCTGCGGCATCCCGACCTGCGCCGGTACCTCTCGGCGCGGTTCGTCATCGGCATGGCCACGCAGGTGCAGACGGTCGCCGTCGGCTGGCAGGTGTTCAGTGTGTCCGGCGACCCGTTCGACCTCGGGCTCGTGGCGCTCTCGCAGTTCCTGCCGTTCGTCGTCCTCATCCTCCCGGCCGGCCACGTCGCCGATCACTTCGACCGCCGGCGCGTGCAGCTGCTGACCTTCGTGCTCCTCGGGATCTGCTCGGCGGCCCTGCTCGGCCTGGCCGTGGCCGGCAGCGAGGAAATCGCGCCCGTGCTCGGGGTGATGGTCCTGTTCGGTGTCGCGCGCGCCTTCAACCAGCCGACCGGCCAGGCCCTCCTGCCGAACCTGGCGCCGATCGGGCTCTTCCCGAGCGCCGTGGCCGTGCACTCGTCGCTCGGGCAGATCGCCACCATCGCCGGGCCCGCGCTGGGTGGTCTCCTCATCGTGGTCGGCGTCGACGCGGCGTACGCGGGGTCGTTCGTCCTCATCGTCATCGGCACGCTGCTCGTATCCGGCCTGCGCGGGGGCGGGTCTACCGACCGTGTTCGCGAGCCCGTTTCGTGGAATGCGCTGCTCTCCGGAGTGCGATTCGTGCGCTCTCAGCCAGTGGTGCTCGGATCGATCTCGCTCGACCTGTTCGCCGTCCTCTTCGGCGGTGCGACGGCCCTCCTTCCGATCTACGCGGGCGAGATCCTCGACGTGGGTCCGGTCGGCCTCGGGGTCATGCGCGCGACACCGGCCGTCGGCGCTGCGGTGCTCGCCGCGCTCGTTGCGATCCGTCCCATCGAGCGCGGCGTCGGTCGCTGGATGTTCGGGGGCGTCGCGGCGTTCGGCATCGCCACCGTCGTCTTCGGCCTCTCCACCGAGCTGTGGATCAGCCTGGCGGCGCTGGCGGTGATGGGCGCGGCCGACATGGTCAGCGTGTACATCCGCCACCTGCTCGTGCAGCTCGAGACCCCCGACGCCATCCGCGGGCGGGTCAGTGCCGTGAACTCGGTCTTCATCGGGGCGTCGAACGAGCTCGGAGAGTTCGAGTCCGGGGTGACCGCGGCATGGTGGGGCGTGATCCCGGCCGTCGTCATCGGCGGCCTCGCCACGGTCGGCGTGGCGGCCGCATGGACCCGGCTCTTCCCGATGCTCGCCCGTCTCGACCGATTCCCCGCGACGACCGGTGAGGGCGAACCGCGCCGATAGGAGGATGGACCTCCCCGAAGCCGGCCGCGTATGCTGCCGCGGGAGGGATGCCGCCATGCCTGAGCCATGCATCTCGTGCCACCGCGACCGGCGAGGAGGGATTCCTGTGCCACTCGTGCCAGCGCGGCTCCGCAAGTCTTGGTGGGCAGCAGTCCACGCCGCTGAGCGGCCGATACGTGGTCATCGACCTCGGGAACATGACGGGGCTGTGACCTGGGCCACATGACGGGTTGCTGCCGGCCGCCTAGAATCCCCGGGTGATCGATCCAGTCGCCGTCGAGATCGGCCCGTTCCAGCTGCACTGGTACGGCATCATCATCGCCTCCGCCGTCCTCATCGGTGGGGTGCTGGGCACCCGGGTGGCGCGATGGCTCGGCGAGGACCCCGACGACGGGTGGGCCATGCTGCTGCCCGTGGTCATCGCCGCGGTCATCGGGGCGCGGATCTACCACGTGATCCACCTGTGGGACTTCTACCGCGAGAATCCCGTGCTCATCCCGCAGATCTGGAACGGTGGCATCGGCATACCCGGCGCCGTCGTCGGCGGCGCGATCGCCATCTTCTTCTTGACACGGTCCAAGGGCCTGAACACCGCGCGATGGCTCGATGTCTTCGCGCCGGCACTCCTGCTGGGCCAGGTGATCGGCCGGCTCGGGAACTTCGTGAACCAGGAGCTGTACGGTCCGCCGACCTCCCTGTGCGGTGTCGAGTTCCCGCCGTGCCTGCCGTTCGGCATCCCGATCGACGCAGCGCACCGCGAGGGAACGCCGTGGGGTGCTGCCGCATTACCGGTCGAGACGACGAGCTTCGTGCCGCTCTTCGCCTACGAGATGGTGCTGAACCTCATCGGCATGCTCGTCATCCTGTGGGTCATCCGCCGATTCGGGCCGAGGCTCTTCGCCGGCGACGCGGCCCTGATGTACATCATGTGGTACGGCGCCGTCCGCACGCTGCTCGAGACGTATCGGGTCGGGAACTGGACGATCCTCGGCCTGCCGACGGCCATGTGGGTCGGGATCATCGGCTTCGTGCTCGCGGGAGCCTGGCTCCTGATCCGACATCGCCGGGGATGGGGTTCGCCGATGTTGCGGCCGGCGGCCGACGCAGACGTCGCCACCCCGGCGGCCAAGCCGCAGCCCGAGGCGACCGCTGGCTGAGCGAGCGGGCGAGATCCTGCCCGATGTGACGGCCGCGATCGGCGGGACGCCCCTGGTTGCGCTCGACCGACTGGCCGAGGGGCTCGCACCCCGCCTCGTCGGCAAGCTCGAGCACATGAACCCCGGCGGCTCGGTGAAGGACCGGATCGCCGTGCCGATGATCGGGGCGGCGGAGGCGGCCGGGCTCCTCAAGCCGGGCGGTGTCATCATCGAGCCGACGAGCGGCAACACCGGCGTGGGATTGGCCCAGGCGGCCGCCGTGAAGGGCTATCGCTGCATCTTCGTGATGGCCGACAAGCAGTCCGAGGAGAAGCGCGCTCTGCTCCGCGCCTACGGCGCCGAGGTGATCGTGTGCCCGACCGACGTGGACCCCGACGACGAGCGTTCCTACTACCGCGTGTCCGACCGGCTCGCCCGCGAGATCCCCGGGGCGTGGAAGCCGGACCAGTATCACAACGACGCGAACCCGGCCGCCCACCACGCGACGACGGGTCCCGAGATCTGGGAGGCGACCGAGGGCCGCGTCACGCACCTCGTGGTCGCGCTGGGGACGGGCGGCACGGTCTCGGGCACCGGCCGCTTCCTGAAGGAGCAGAACCCGTCGATCGAGATTGTTGGTGCCGATCCCGCAGGGTCGGTGTACTCCGGGGACACTCCGCACCCGTACGTGACCGAGGGCATCGGCGAGGACTTCTGGCCGAGCTCGTACGACCCCCGCGTGTGCGACACCGTGGTCCGCGTGAGCGATCGCGACTCGCTGCTGACGGCGCGGCTCGCCACGGCGCGCGAGGGAATCCTCATGGGCGAGTCATGCGGCACGGCGCTGTGGGCCGCGCTCCAGATGGCCCGAGACGTCGCCGATCCGAATGCGCTGTTCGTCGTTCTCCTGCCCGACGGCGGACGCAACTACGTCGGCAAGCTCTACAACGACGACTGGCTGCGCGAGCAGGGCCTGCTCGGGGCCGACGAATCGCCGTCGGACTACGACTGGCGCACGACCGCGGCCGACGTGGTCCTTCGCGGCGCGGACATTCCCACCGGCCCCTGAGGGGATCGGCTCAGTCTCGGGGAACCTGCCCCTCGAGGAGCTCCCAGAAGTCGCCGAGGCCATCGCTGAGCTGATACCGCATGGCCGGCTCGATGCCGCCCAGGATCTCGGTGTAGCTGACGACCTGGTACGCCGCGCCGAGGGCGAAGACGTCGTCACGGTGGTCGCGAAGGGGGCCGACGTCGCCGATCGACGCGAGCGCACCGAGCCACGCGTCCCACGAGGGATCCTCGGGCCCGAATCGACCGCCGGGATGCACCATCCATACGGCCACGTCCAGAAGGGGGTGTCCGATGGCCGCGTCGGACCAGTCGATGATCACCGGTCCTTCTGGGGTGACGAGGACGTTGGCCCGGTTGAAGTCGCCGTGGACGACCACCTCCGGAAACCCGAGCCCGTCGAGCCACGACGCCCGCTCGGCGACCCAGTCGACGACCTGTGCGGCGCGCGGGGGATCGATCTCGGGCCCGCCGAGCTCCGCCGTTGACGCGATGGCCGACTCGAGCTGAGCCGCGAGCGCGCTCAGCGGCCGGTGGGCGACGCCCAGCCCGGTCAGCTCCTCCCGCCGGTCGATCGATGCGCGCTGCACGTCGACGAGGACGGACACGGCGGCACGGATGACCTCGGGATCCCCGGACATGCCGACCTGTGGTCCAGGCACGTCGTCGAGCAGGAGCCACCCCTGGGCCTCGTCGAGCCCGAGCACCCGGGGCAGGGCGTGCGGCATCGCCTCGCCGAGGATCCGGGTCACGATCGGCTCACGATCGAAGAGCGGGAAGACCCCCTTGAACCAGGCATCTCCGCCGTCGGTTGGGACACGCATGAGGGCCGTGATCGTCCAGATGCGCCGCACCTCGATCGGTCCGGCGCGCCTGCGCCCCGTCGCCGCCAGTGTCTCGTCGATCCAGCCAAGGGCCTTTGCCTGCCAGCCCGCTCGTGACCATCGCGCCCGGAGATCGGGAACCGGACGCGCCCCGCGCAACTCGGCCAGCCACGTGCCGGCGCGATCACGCAGGGGGGCAACGACCGGATCCGGTGGCGGGCCCCAGGTGTACCGATCCGGCGGCTGCCAGCCCACGGAAGGCGCTTCGAACGCCGCGAGGGCCGCTCGCACCTCGCCGCCGGCGGGGGCCAGGTACGTCTCGAGAATGGTCGCGTCCTCGAGCCCCAGTTCCGGTCCCAGGTGCCGGCTGATCGCCATCACGAGCGTGTCGTCCTCCCGGAGCTCGGGTCGGATGATCGGCAGCTGCCCGCCTCTCGTCGTGTCGATCAGCACGCACGACCCATCGTCTGGACGCGGCAGCAGGACGTGGATCTCGATGGCCGGCTCGCTCACCGCGGCAGCATGCCAGACCGAACCGGCTGCTGACGTCCACGAGCGCGGGGAGTATCGTTGAGGATCACCACAGAACAGTTGGGAGCCTCGAGACTTCATGACGCATGTCGCAGAGCCGCCGGTCGCCGGGGGTGGGGAACGGACCGAGCAGGAGCAGGTCAACCACTGGATCAACGGCGCCCGGGTGGCCGGGACGAGCGGCCGACAGGGCCCGGTCTACAACCCCGCCACGGGTGCGATCGCGCGACACGTCGACTTCGCCTCGGTCGAGGAGGTCGACGCCGCCGTCGCCGCCGCGAAGGCCGCCTTCCCCGGCTGGCGCGAGACGAGCATCAGCAAGCGCACCGAGATCATGTTCCGCATCCGCAACCTCGCGGACCAGCATCGCGAGGAGATCGCGGCGCACCTGACCCGAGAGCACGGGAAGGTCCGCAGTGACGCGCTCGGCGAGGTGGCCCGTGGCCTCGAGAACCTCGAGTTCGCGACCGGCATCCCGCACCTGCTCAAGGGCGGGTTCAGCGAGCAGGTCTCGACCGGGATCGACGTGTACCAGATCCGCCAGCCCCTGGGCGTCGTGGCCGGAATCACGCCCTTCAACTTCCCGGCCATGGTGCCGATGTGGATGTTCGCCAACGCGATCGCCTGCGGAAACACGTTCGTCCTCAAGCCCTCCGAGAAGGATCCGTCGGCATCGGTCTACATCGCCGAGCTGCTGAAGGAGGCCGGTCTCCCGGACGGCGTGTTCAACGTCGTCCACGGGGACAAGGTCGCGGTCGACCGCATCCTCGAGCACCCCGACGTCGCCGCCGTCAGCTTCGTCGGCTCGACGCCGATCGCCCGCTACATCAGCGAGACCGGCACGAAGCACGGCAAGCGCGTCCAGGCCCTGGGCGGCGCGAAGAACCACATGATCGTGCTCCCCGACGCGGACATCGAGATGGCCGCCGATGCCGCCGTCTCCGCCGCCTACGGCTCGGCGGGCGAGCGCTGCATGGCCATCAGCGTGGTCGTCGCGGTCGGTGACGTCGCGGACCCGCTCGTCGACGCCATCGAGGAGCGTCTGCCGAAGATCAAGATCGGTCCGGGCCACGAAGAAGGCTCCGAGATGGGCCCGCTCATCACGAAGGAGCACCGCGACAAGGTCGCCTCGTACCTGGACAGCGGCGTCTCCCAGGGCGCGACCCTGCGGGCCGATGGCCGCCAGCACGTGCTCTACAACGAGTCCGAGGGCTTCTTCCTCGGCGTCTCGTTGCTCGACAACGTGACGCCCGAGATGGAGTGCTACCGCAACGAGATCTTCGGGCCCGTGCTCGAGGTCGTTCGCGCGCACGACTACCCCGAAGCCCTGGGGATCGTCAACGAGAACCAGTACGGGAACGGCACGGCGATCTTCACCCGCGACGGCGGTGCGGCGCGCCAGTACCAGTTCGACGTCAACGTCGGGATGGTCGGCATCAATGTGCCGATCCCGGTGCCGGTCGCGTACTACAGCTTCGGCGGCTGGAAGGCGTCGCTCTTCGGCGACCTTCACATGTACGGCCCGGAGGGAATCCAGTTCTACACCCGCGGCAAGGTCGTCACTGCACGCTGGCCCGATCCCGGGACGAGCAGCGTCGACCTCGGCTTCCCGCGAACGCGGTAGCGGCTCAGCCGCCGAGGTCCGCGAAGCGAGTCCCTGCGACAATGTGCGCTGCATGACCGACAAGATTGAGACGCT
Organism: Chloroflexota bacterium; assembly: GCA_025699005.1. GTDB lineage: Bacteria > Chloroflexota > Limnocylindria > QHBO01 > QHBO01 > JACDBZ01. The sequence continues at coordinate 279,333 of JAILWI010000001.1, forward strand.
CGCCGTCCACGCCGGCGCCGAGCCCGATCCGCACACCGGCGCCGTGGTGCCGCCGATCCAGCTCAGCACCACGTTCAAGCAGGACGGTGTGGGCGGCCTGCGCGGCGGCTACGAGTACGGTCGCAGCGGCAACCCGACGCGCGACGCGCTCGAGGAGACGATTGCGGCCCTCGAGGGCGCCGCGCACGGCTTCGCCTACGCGTCGGGCCTGGCGGCCACGCAGAACATCCTCTACCTCCTGTCGCCGGGCGATCGTCTCCTGATGAGCGACGACGTCTACGGCGGGACGTGGCGGCTGGCGGACAAGGTCTGGCGCCGATACGGCATCGAGACCGATACCGTCGACCTGCGTGACCTGTCGGCGGTGGAGGCAGCCATCGGCGCCGGCAAGACGCCGCGCATGGTGTGGGTCGAGACGCCGTCCAACCCGCTGCTCAAGGTGATCGACATCGCCGGCGTGGCACGGCTCGCCGCAGCCGCCGGCGCGCTGACGGTCGTCGACAACACGTTCGCCACGCCGTACCTGCAGCGGCCGCTCGAGCACGGCGCCGATCTCGTCCTACACTCGGCCACGAAGTACCTCGGTGGCCACTCCGACGTCATCGGCGGCCTGGTCGTGACGAGCTCCGACGAGCTCGCCGAGCGGCTGCGCTTTCACCAGAACGCCGCCGGCGCCGTTCCCAGCCCCTTCGACTGCTTCCTCGTCATGCGCGGCATCCGGACGCTGGCGGTGCGGATGGAGCGCGCGTCGGCGAACGCGGGCACGCTGGCGTCATGGCTCGCCGATCGAGCGGAGGTCGACTCCGTCCACTACCCGGGCATGCCGGACCACCCAGCGCGCGACGTGGTCGAGCGACAGATGCGGCTTCCGGGCGCCATGCTCAGCTTCGAGCTCCATGCGGGCGAGGGCGCCGCGCGCCGGCTCGCCGCGGCGACCCGTCTCTTCACGCTCGCCGAGTCCCTCGGCGCCGTCGAGTCCCTCATCGAGCTGCCCGCGCCGATGACCCACGCGTCGGTGGCCGGCTCGAGCCTGGCCGTCCCTGCCGGGCTCGTCCGGCTGAGCGTCGGCATCGAGTCCGTCGACGACCTGCGGGCCGACCTCGAGGCGGCGCTGAGCGCATCGGCGGGCTGATGGACGAGACCGACCGGCACGACGGTCCGACCGAGCTGGTCGAGGGCGCCGATGGCGAGCTCGTCGAGCGCCTGTCGGGTGGCACCGCGACGATCCTGCTCGTCTGGCTCATCGGCGTCGGCGGTCTTTCGACGCTCCTCGCTGCATGGCTCTTCTTCTGGCTCGTGACCGGCGAGCGGCTGGGCATCGGTGCCCTGTTCAGCGGCTTCGGCTTCTACACCGCGCTCGCCGGGGCCGCCGGGCCCTGCGTCCTGTGGCTGGCCGGTCGCGCCCAGGGCCACTCGCTCGGGTGGTTCGTGGGCACCGCGGTGAAGATCGCGCTCGTGATGGTGGCGATCGTCCTCATCGTCATCCTGCTCGCCGTGCTCGTGCTGGCGGGCGCACTGCCGGGCGTCGGCGCGGTGGCCGCCGCGGCCCTCATGGTCGTGGCGTCGACGCTGCTAGCCGTGATCTGGGCCCTGGCCACCTGGGGCGCCGATCGGTGGATCGCGCGCGCCCGGACCGTCGAGGGCGATCAGACCTCGTAGGTGCGACCCGGCTCCGCGACGTGGACCTCTCCGTCGAAGACCGCCCGCGCCTGCTCGGCGAAGCTCGCGGCCTCGTCGCCGTTGACCGGCAGGTGGGTCAGCACCAGGTGCTCGACGCCGCCCTCGCGCGCCACGTCGCCGGCCTCCGAGGGCATGAGGTGGCCCCTCGGCTCTGGCGGCTGCGCATCTTCGGCGAGTGACCGCAGCGTGGCCTCGCTGAGCAGGAGGTTGGCGTCATCGGCAAGGTCGGCCAGGGCGTCGCACGGCGCGGTGTCGGCGGTATAGGACAGCCTGCGGTCGCCGTCCTCGAAGCGGAAGCCCCAGCACGGGATGTAGTGCTGGGTCTCGCGGGGTGAAACCCGGAGCTTGCCGATCTCGAACGTTCCGCTGCCGTCGTGCTCGCTGAGCTGGAATGCATCCTCGAAGTGACGGGCGCCGCCCACTCCACGGGCGAGGTCGAGCAGCTGGTCGGCAGAGCCGGGCGGCATGATCACGCGCAACCGCTCATCGGCCGCGAGCCGCCGCCACGGGTACACGTAGCGCAGGGTGACGAGGTCGAGCATGTGGTCCGCGTGCATGTGGCTCACGAGGACCGCGTCGAGCTCGTCGGGATGGTGCCGGCGCAGCAGCTGCGCCACGATCCCCGGCCCGATGTCCACGAGCACGCGTGACCCGGCGCCCTCGATGAGATAGCCGGCACAGGCCTCGCCGGGGTTCGGGCGCGCGGGCGATCGCCCGAGAACGGTGAGGCGCATCGGTCAGTGCTGTCCTTGTGCGTGGGGCCGCAGGTACATGGCGGCGTGTCCATGGGATTCGGCGACGAATCCGAGCGAGGCGAAGAAGTCGGTGGCCGCGGGGGTGCTGACGATCGCCACGATCCGCCGGTCGGAGCACGCGTCGAGCGCCGCCCTGGCCAGCGCGGTGCCGATACCGCGACGCTGGTGATCCGGGCGCACGATGACATCCCACAGGCTGGCGTGCAGCCCTCCGTCGTCGAGGACCCGGGCCACGCCGACGAGCTCTCGCTCCACGGCGCGTGCGGCGAACCAGGTGCAGCTGCGGGCGATCGCCTCGAGCCGCCAGGGCTCGCGCTGCGGCCACTCGACCCACGCGTACGCCGCGTTGACCTCGTCAGCGCTGAGCCGGGCGTCCCGCTCCACCGCGGGCACGTCATTCATCTAGCGCTGCTCGATCGATACGTAGTCGCGAGCCCCCGGACCGACGTAGACCTGCCTCGGACGGCCGAGGCGTGACTCCTTCGCGTTCATCATCTCCCGCCACTGCGCGATCCAGCCCGGCAGGCGCCCGATCGCGAAGCTGTTCGTGAACATGTTGGTCGGGAACCCGATGGCCCGGTAGATGAGCCCCGAGTAGAAGTCGACGTTGGGGTACAGCTTTCGGCCGATGAAGTACTCGTCCCGGAGGGCGACCTCCTCGAGCTTCTGGGCAACCTCGAAGAGCGCGTCGTCGGCCCCGGTGGCGTTCAGGACCCGCTCCGCGGCGCGCTTGATGATCTTCGCGCGGGGATCGAAATTCTTGTAGACGCGGTGCCCGAACCCGGACAGCCGGAACGAGTCGTTCGGGTCCTTCGCCTTGTCGACCCACTTCTGAACGTCACCGCCGTCCTCGACGATCGCCTCGAGCGTCTCGATCACCGCCTCGTTGGCGCCGCCGTGCAGTGGCCCCCACAGGGCGGAGATGCCGGCGCTGATCGACGCATAGAGGTTGGCGTGGGTGCTGCCGACGAGCCGAACCGTCGACGTCGAGGCGTTCTGCTCGTGATCGGCGTGGAGGATGAGGAGCAGGTCGAGCGCCTCGGCCACCGTCGGGTCGACGCGATAGTCCTCGGTGGGCACCGCGAACATCATGTGGAGCAGGTTCGACGAGTAGCCGAGGTCGTTGCGCGGGTACACGTACGGCTGGCCGATCGCCTTCTTGAAGGACCATGCCGCGAGCGTCGGCAGCTTGGCGATCAGCCGGTTGATCGTGATCTCGACCGCGTCGGGGTCGAAGATGTTCTGGCTGTCGGGGTAGAAGGTGCTCATGCCGACCGTGCCCGAGGCGAGGACCGCCATGGGGTGGGCATCGGCGGGGAACGAGTCGAAGAAGTGGCGCATCTCCTCGCGGATGAGCGTGTGGTGCGTCACCTCGCCCACGAAGCGATCGAGCTCCTCCTTCGTCGGCAGCTCGCCCCAGATGAGCAGGTAGGCGACCTCGAGGAAGCTCGACTGCTCGGCCAGTTGCTCGATGGGGTAGCCGCGGTACCGGAGCACGCCCTCCTCGCCGTCGAGGTAGGTGATCGCGCTCGTGCAGGCACCGGTGTTTCCGTAGCCGGGGTCGATCGTGATCATCCCCGTCTCGCCGCGGAGGCTGGCGATGTCGATCGCGTCGTCGCCCTCGGTGCCGTGCACGACCGGGAGCTCGAGCTCGCGATCGCCGATGCGGAGCGTGGCCGCGGCGCGCGTGACGGCGTCGGTGGGGCTCATGCCAGCAGCTCCTCCACGGCGCCACGCTCCTCGAGGAGCTCCTCGGTCGTGGCCTTGATCTTCTCCCGGGCGAACTCGCCGTGCTCGATGCCCTGGACGATGCTCACGCCCGTGCCGTCCGCCCTGAGCGGGAACCCGAACACCAGTCCCTGCGGCACTCCGTACCCGCCGTCGGCAGGAGCCGGAATGGCGGCGCTGAACTGCTCGCCGTCGGGTCGGGCGATGCTGCGCACCGTGTCGATGACGGCGTTCGCGGCGCTCGCGGCGCTCGACTGCCCGCGGGCCTTGATGATCGCCGCGCCCCGCTGCTGGACGTTGGTGATGAACTCGCCGCGCAACCATGTCTCGTCGTCGATCACGTCGGGGGCCGGACGCCCGCCGATCGTGGCGTGCCACGCGTCGGGGAACTGGGTGGACGAGTGGTTGCCCCAGATCGCGAGGTCGCGGACCTGGTCCACGGCGACACCCGCCCGGCTCGCGAGCTGGGAGCGGCCGCGGTTCTCGTCGAGCATCGTCATCGCGAACCAGCGGTCGGCGGCCATCCCGTGGCGAGCCGCCGCGGTCGACCCGATGAGTGCGTTCGTGTTGCACGGGTTCCCCACGACCAGCACGCGGCAGTCATCGGCGGCGTTCCTGGCGATGGCCTCGCCCTGTCCGGTGAAGATCCCGCCGTTGATGCTCAGCAGGTCCTTGCGCTCCATGCCCTCGCGGCGGGGGACGGCGCCGACGAGGAGCGCCCAGTTCGCACCGCGGAACGCCTCGTCGGTGTCCGAGGTGCAGACCACGCTGTCGAGAAGCCCGAAGGCGCAGTCGTCGAGCTCCATCCGAACGCCGTCGAGCGCGGGCAGCGCCGCCTCGAGCTCGAGCAGCCGCAGGCTCACGCGCGTATCCGGCCCGAAGACCTGGCCGGATGCGATGCGGAAGAGGAGTGCGTAGCCGATCTGGCCGGCGGCACCGGTGACGGCCACCGTGACGGGGGAGTCGGGCATCAGTCTCCTGTCGAATCTGGGTCGTTCTGAGTGTAGCGCAGGCTCACGGAGCGTCCGGCTGCGGCTCGCCCCGGCGTCCCGCGGCCCAGTCGGCGACGGCCGTCGCCATCGACGCGAACGCGATCCGCGGCAGCCACGCGCCCGCCTCCGAGCGGCCGACCCAGGCGTGGTCGCTCGACTCGAAGTCGATGACGACCTCCGCCGACGGATCGACGGCGCGCGCACGGTAGACGGCCGTGACCGCGTTGGCCGGCGGCGAGTGGTAGACGCCGGCGAGCCCGGTCAGCTCGACCTCGATGCCGGCCTCCTCCCGCGTCTCCCGGCGGGCCGCGACCTCGAACGACTCGCCGGGATCCAGGTAGCCGGCGGGCAGATCCCACGCCCCGGCCCCCGGCTCGACGGCGCGCCGGAGAAGGAGGATGCGGACATCGTCGCCATCACCACGCTCGAGGAGCACCGCGGCAGCAGGTTTGGGGTTCGCGTACCAGCGCCATCCGCACCGATCGCAGACGAGCGGCTGCTCGTCGGCAGTGGCGCAGTGCGGACAGGCCGCGACGGATCGGCTCACGCGGCGAGCGTAGCAGGGGAGTGCGGGAGCTCAGGGCGCGGCCGCATCGTCGGCGAGGAATGCGGCGACCCGTCCGCCGAGCTCATCGCGCGCCGATCGGAATGCCTCGAGCCTGGCTTCATCGTCACCGTCGACCGCCGATGGGTCGTCCACGCTCCAGTGCAGCTGCCGCTCGACGCCCGGCATGGTCGGGCACGCCTCCCGGGCCTGGTCGCAGACGGTGATGAGCCAATCGAACGGCTCGCCGATGAAAGGCTCCAGGGTCTTGCTCGTCTGCGAGCCGATGTCGACGCCGATCTCCCTCATCACGGCCACTGCCTCGGGTCGGACGGTGGTGGCCACCGTCCCGGCGCTTACGACCTCGAATCGGTCGCCCGCGACCGAGCGCAGCAGGCCCTCCGCCATCTGGCTGCGGGCGCTGTTGTGCGTGCACAGGAAGATGACGCGCTCGCGTGACCTCGTCGTGGTCGTCATGGAGGTCATCGTAAGCCCGGTCGACGAGTTCGTCTCCGGACTGCGCCGCTGTCCACCGATGGGGACAACATGTGGATAAGTCGGGCCCGGCCCTCGAAGATGGTGGAGAAGGGGGATTGCGGGGCGACCTCGACGGCCGATAGTCTGTGGTCGTCCCGAAGGGGCAGCCAACGGCACCAGCGATTGCATCAACGGTCCGACGGCGGTTCCTTCGGGACATTTCGTTGCGCCGCGGCTTAGCCCTCGCCGACGTCTCGCTGAAGACGGCGCACCACCTCCGCCGTCTCGTCATCCGGGCCGTGGCCGGGCTCGGAGGCGGGGCCGGCGAACGTCCCGAACTGGCGGTCACCCGCGTCGCCAAGCCCGGGCACGATGTACCCGCGCTCGTTGAGGTGCGAGTCGAGGGCCGCGATATGAATGTCGACGTCGGGGTGGGCGCCGGACAGCGTGGCGACGCCCTCGGGGGCCGCGATGAGGCTGACCTGCTTGATCCGCGCGGCACCCCACTCCTTGAGGATGTCGACGGTCGCCGCGGCCGAGCCGCCGGTGGCCAGCATCGGGTCCAGGATGAGGCAAGCCTGGACGGTCGCGGCGTCCGGAAGCTTGTTGTAGTACTCGACCGGCTTGAGCGTGCGCTCGTCCCGGTACAGGCCGATGTGCCACACCTCGGCCGTCGGGAGCAGCTCGAGCATCGCGTCGACCATCCCGAGGCCGGCGCGGAGGATCGGGATGAGGCCGACCCGCGGCTCGAGCGTGGCCGCGGTCATCGGCTCGAGCGGTGTCTCGATCGGCTGGGGCCGGGTCCCGAGATCGGCCATCGCCTCGTAGCCGAGCAGCCAGGTCAGCTCGCGAACGAGCTCCCGGAACTTCTTCGGCTCGGTCGTCTTGTCTCGCAGGATCGCCAGCTTGTGCGCCACCAGCGGGTGGCTGCTGACGTGGATCGACTCGGAATTGGACGCAGTTGGCATCGGCTCGATTCTAGACCGACCATCCCGCGCACAATGCGCCGATGCGACTCCTGCCCCACCCGCTCCTGCTGGCATTCGGTGCCTTCGGCTGCGTGTGGGGGGCCTGGCAGGCGGTGCTCCCCGACCTGGCCGCGCACTACGAGCTGAGCAGCGGGCCGCTGGGGCTCATGCTGACCGCCGGTTTCGCCGTCTCGCTGCCGGTCATGATCGGAGCGGGGCGGCTGATCGATCGCGTCGGGTCGCAGGTCGGGATCGCGCTCACGTCGCTGATGCTGGGCGCGGGACTGGCGACCGTGGCGATGCTCGGCCCGCTGCCGGCGCTCGTGGGCGGTGTGATCCTGCTGGCCGCAGGGAGCGGGGCCTTCGACGTCGCGATCAACGGCGCGGCGATGGGCGACGAGACGTGGGGACGCCCGGCGCGGCTCACCCTGCTCCATGCCGCCTTCAGCGGTGGCGGCCTCATCGGCGCGGTCTCGGCGGGCGCGGTGATCGGCGCCGGCATCGCGTTTCAGGTCGTCTACCCCGTGCTCGCGGTCGTCCTGATCGGCTCTGCCGTCATGTCGTTGACCGGGCACCGGCGGCCGGTCGTGCGCGAGGGAGCCGTGCCGCGGGCCCTGGCCCTCGCGCTGCTGCCGCTCGCGGTCCTGGCCGGCCTGGCCTTCCTGGCCGAGGGGTCGCTCGAGACGTGGTCGGCGATCTACCTGCGCGACGCGCTCGGGGCCGCCGCCTTCGTCGGCGCGCTCGGCCCGGGCGCCTTCCACGCCGCGATGCTCGTCGGGCGGCTGATCGGGGCCGGGGTAGCCGGCTCGCTGGGCGCCGGCGCGACCCTGCTCGCATCGGGCTCGATGATCGTGGCCGGCATGGTGGTCGCGCTGACGGTCACGTCGGTCCCGCTCGCCATCGCCTCGATGTTCGCGGCGGCCCTGGGCGCCGCGTTCATGGTGCCGGTCGTCATCAGCCTGGCCGGGCAGCGGGCGGGCCGCCACGCGGGCCGCGCCGCCTCGTACGTGCTGTCCCTCGGCTACGCCGGCTTCCTCCTGGGTCCGTCGGCCGTCGGAATCATCGGCGAGGCGGCCGGGCTGCGCGCCGGGCTGGCGGTCATTCCGGTCGCAGCCGCGCTGGTCGTCGTCCTGTCACGCACGCGCCTGGTTCGCGGGTGACCGGCCGGTTCGGTGAGGGTGGTATGGGTCCTGCGGGCGTGTCCGAGCCGGATCTACCTCGGCTGGCGGCTTGCTGCTAGGCTATCGGTTCGTGTGTGACCCATTTCGCGCATGGACCGTGTGCCCGCCCGTCGCTCGGATCCGCCACCTGAGGAGGTTAGGAGAGCATGGTCTTCGGATCAAAGCGTGATACCAAGCCGGACAGCCTCTCGCGCGAGGACGTGGTCGGGAACCTGTATCCGGATAACTTGACGAGTGAGGTCGACGTGGCACAGTCACCCAGCGAATTCCCCCGTCGCGATGATCGCGGCAATGAGAGCGTCATCGATCCCCATGCCCGGTTCAACGGGAAGTACGTCAGCGACCGCGACCTGCGGATCGAGGGCGAGGCGCAGGGCGAGATCGAGTGCCAGGGCACGCTGATCATCAGCCCCCAGGCCCGCGTTCGCAGCGCAATCAAGGCGCACAACGTCGTCGTCAACGGCGACTACGAGGGCGACGTCGACTGCGGCGGCCGATTCGAGATCGGCTCCACCGGCCGGGTGAAGGGCAACATCAAGACGCAGGTCCTGGTGGTCAAGGAGGGTGCCCACTGGGAGGGCGGTGTCACGATGACCCGCGAGCCCGGCGCGCGTCCCGCGCCGACGCCGGGCCAGCCCGGGCAGAGTGGCCCGGCGCCGGCGAACCGACAGGGCGGCAGCAGCATCTTCAGCAAGGGCGAGCGCGACGGCGAGAAGTCCGAGCAGCGCGAGGGACAGCCGGCCGGGCAGGGTGGCGGCGGGCAGTAGCCCCGCCTCCGCGTCGCTCCCGAACCGCGCGTGAGCCCGACCAGACGGACAGCGCCGAGCGCGCCGCCGGTCCTGGTCGAGGTGACGCGCGGAGACCGCGTGGAGTCCGCGCATCGCGGGTCGATCTGCGTCTCCGCGCCCGACGGATCACTCCTCGCTTCGGTCGGTGATCCCGAGCAGTTCATCTTCCTTCGCTCGAGCGCCAAGCCGTTCCAGCTGGCGCCGTTCGTGGCGTCCGGGCGGTTTGACGAGTACCAGCTCACCGACGAGGCGCTGGCCGTCATGGCCGCCAGCCACAGTGGCGAGGACCGGCACGTGCGGCTGGTCCAGGAGATCCTCCGCCGCGCCGGCCTGACGAGCAGCGTGCTGCGCAACCAGGTCCACGCTCCGTTCGACCGCGAGACGGCCAATCGGCTCGTCCGAGACGGCGAGGCGCCGACGGCGCTCCGCGGCAACTGCTCCGGCAAGCATGCCGCCATGGTCCTGTTTGCCAAGGCATCCGGCTGGCCAATCGACACGTACCTCGAACCCGGGCACCCCGTCCAGCGCATGGCACTCGAGGCGGTCTCGGCGCTCACGGACGTGCCGGTCGAGGAGATCATCACCGCCACCGACGGCTGCGGCGCCGTCACGTTCGGCATGCCACTGCGCGGGCTGGCCCTGGCCTTCGCCCGATTCGCCGATCCGGCGGCCATCGCCGACCCGCCGCTGCGCGGTGCCCTGACGCGGATCCGCGACGCGATGATCGCGCACCCCGAGCTCGTCGCCGGTACGCGGCGGCGGGTCGACACCGCCGTCATGCGGGCCTCCAACGGGACGGTCGTCGCGAAGGGCGGCGCCGAAGGCGTCGGCGCCATGGGCATCCTGCGCCACGCCCCTGGGAGGTGGTCGCCCGCGGGCATCGCTCTGACCATCGAGGACGGTGGCGCCGCGCCCCGGGCCGTGAACGTGGCCACCTGTGCGGCGCTGGAGCAGGCAGGCGTCCTCGACGGGGCGCAGGTCGCCTCACTTGACGAGTACGCCCACCCGGTGATCGTCGACCCGGATGGTGCGCCGTCCGGGAACGTTCGGGCAGCCTTCAGGCTCGCCTGACGATCAGGCCAGGGCGCCCCGCACCAGCTCGGCGAGACCCATGAAGATCGGCGCGAGGACGATCGCCGGCAGGAAGCTGGCGACCCGCACCGGTTTGAGGTCGAGCAGGCGGAGTGCGACGCCGAGCAGGATGAGTCCGCCGGCCGCGGTCACGCCCAGGATCGCCCGGTCATCCATCACGCCCTGGAAGAGAGCCGCGCCGCCCGCGATGCTCCCCTGCACGACGAGCACGACGAGCGCCGAGAGATAGACGCCCGCACCCAGGGCCGCCGCGAAGGCGATCGACGCGACGCCGTCGAGCAGCGACTTGATGGACAGGAGCTGGATGTCGCCGGTCAACCCGTTCTCGATGGATCCCAGGATCGTCAGCGGGCCGACGCAGAACACGATGCTGGCCGTGACGAAGCCTTCGGCGATGCGGCTCGGCCGCTCGCCTCGCGACAGGCGACGCTGGAACCAGCCACCGAGCCGCTCGAGCCCGTCGTGCAGCCGGAGCAGCTCGCCGATGACGACGCCGGCCAGGATGGCTCCGAGGACGGCGAGGTCGTCACCCGGTTGCGCCGCCGGGTCGTTGAAGATCGCGATCGCCATCGACAGGCCGATGGCGATCGTGAAGAACGCGAGACCCGTGGTCAGGCTCCCCTGCATCCGGGGCGGCATCCGGGCGCCGATGAGGAGGCCGATCGTCGTGCCGATGAGCACGGTCGCGACGTTGAGCAGGGTGCCCGTCAGGAACATCGCGGACAGGGTAATCGGCCGCAGCGTGTAGCCTACGGGCGAGCATGCAGCGTGGCGTCCGGGTCAGCCTTCTCGCGATCGCGATCTCAGCGGTCGGATGCGGAGCGGCGCGCATGCCGACCCCCCTCCAGGAGGATGCGGTGCGCTACGTGGCACTCGGTGACTCGTACACGATCGGCACGTCGGTGGCCGAGGCCGATCGGTTCCCGAACCAGCTCGCTGCGCGCATCGCGGACCTGGAGCTGGTCGGCAACCCGGCCGTGAACGGGTACACGTCGCGGGATCTGATCGAAGAGGAGCTGCCCGTGCTCGCGGCCATGCGTCCCGAGCTCGTGACGCTGCTCGTCGGCGTGAACGATGTCGTCCAGGGCGTGCCCGAGCGACAGTACGCCGCCAACGTGACGCTGATCCTGGCGGAGCTGCTCACCCTCCTGCCGGCAGAGCGGATCGTGTGCGTGGCGACGCCCGACTACACGGTCACCCCGCAGGGCGCCGCGTACGGCGATCCGGAGCAGCAGCGTGCCGCGATCCGGCGCGTCAACGAGGTGCTGGGTGAGGCATGCGCGTCGCGCGGCATCCCCTTCGTGCCCGAGATCTTCGAGATCAGCCGCGAGGCCGTGGACGATCCATCCCTGGTTGCCGATGACGGGCTGCACCCGTCCGGTGCGCAGTACGCGCGCTGGGTCGAGGTCATCGCACCGGTCGTCGAGGAAGCGCTCGGCACGTCCCCTGCTACCCTTCCGGACGGATGACGACCACCGATCGACCCATGCGCGTGCGGATGGCGCCGAGCCCGACGGGCCCCCTGCACATCGGCACGGCGCGCACGAGCCTCTACAACTACCTGACGGCCCGCCATGAAGGTGGGACCTATGTGCTGCGCATCGAGGACACGGACACGGCGCGCAGCACCGTCGACTTCGAGCGCGACATCATCGACAACCTCCACTGGCTCGGCATCAGCTGGGACGAGGGTCCCCAGGTCGCGGGCGGCGACGACGTCGGTGCCCACGGCCCCTACCGGCAGAGCCAGCGGCTCGAGCGCTACCGCGAGGAGTCGGCCCGCCTGCTCGAGTCAGGCGCCGCCTACCACTGCTGGTGCACCCCGGAGGAGCTCGAGGCGGTGAGGAAGGAGCAGGAGGCTCGAAAGGAGGCGCCGCGCTACAACCGCCGCTGCCTCAACCTCTCCGATGAAGAGCGCGCCGCCTTCGCGGCCGAGGGACGGCCGTCGGTCATCCGGTTCCGTGTCGAGGCCGAGCCGATTCGCTTCGACGACCTCGTCCGCGGTGAGGTCGAGTTCGACAACGCGCTGCTCGGTGACTTCGTCATCGTCCGCAACGACGGCATGCCGCTCTACCACTTCGTCGTGGTGGTCGACGACGAGGCGATGGAGATCACCCACGTCATCCGCGGAGAGGACCACCTCTCGAACACGCCGAAGCACATCGCCCTCATCCGCGCGCTGGGCTACCACGAGCCCCGCTTCGGGCACATCCCGCTCATCCTCAACGCCGATCGATCGAAGATGAGCAAGCGCAAGTCGCAGACGTCGATGACCGCCTATCGCGAGGAGGGCTACCTGCCGGAGGCGATGGTCAACTTCCTCGCCTTCCTGGGCTGGTCGCCGGGAACCGAGGAGGAGGTCTTCACGCTCGACGAGCTGGAAGACCGATTCGAGCTGTCGAAGGTCCACAAGGGCGGTGCCATCTTCGACCGCGATCGCCTGGACCACCTGAACGGCGTCTACATCCGGGCGCTGTCCGACGAGCAGCTGGCGCTGCGGCTTCGCGGGTGGGTCCCGGACGCGGTCCGCGACGACGATCTCCTCCACCTCGTTCCGCTCATCAAGGAGCGGCTCGTGAAGCTCGGCGACGCGCCGTCGCTCATCGGCTTCGTCTGGGAGCCCGACGAGGTCGTGGCCTCGTGGTACAGCCCCGAGCTGCTCCATCCGAAAAAGGGCGGTCCGCCCGAGGCGCGCGCCGCACTCGAGGGAGCGCTTCGCGTGCTCGGTGAGCTCGACGATGCCGACTTCTCGGCCGACGTGCTCGAGCAGCGCTGCCGTGAGGCCGCCGATGACCTGGCGATGAAGGCCGGCGACTTCTTCACGCCGATCCGCGTGGCGATCACCGGACGCACCGTATCGCCGCCGCTCTTTGCGTCACTCGAGATGCTCGGCCGCGACCGGTCGCTGGCCCGTGTCGCCGACGCCATCGAGAAGCTCGCGGAGGTGGCCGCATGAGCGCTGACGAGCCGCGACCGACGGAGGACGCTCCCGGCCTCGATGCGCTCATCGACGCGGACCTGGTGGTCCCCATCCGGTCGTCGACCGGCGCGACCCCGGACCACGCGACGCTCGATGCGTCGGCCTTCCGTCACGGGACCGATGATGCCGGCGAGCGGTTCATCGCCGCCTTCACCTCGCCCGGAACGATGGCCGAGCTCGGTCCGCCCGGGAGCGACTCGATTCGCATCCCCGCACGTCTCCTGTTCGAGCGTGCCGATGCCGCGCAGGAGCGTGTCGTGGTCGATCCGGGGGCTCCGACCCAGGTCGAGGTGGCCGTCGGCGTCCTGCCGTTCCTCGCGGCCGGGATCGACCCGAACCGTCCGGATGCGCTGCGCGCCCGCCGGCCCCTGGGCGACCTGCCCTCGCTCGAGGTTCCCGAGCAGATCCCCGAGCCTTTTGGCCGGGAGCTGCTCGCCGCGTTCGGTGAGCTGCCGCAGGTCGAGCGCGCGTGGCTGCTCAGGGCCGGCACGGCCTGGACCGCGGGCATCCAGCTCCGTCCGGACGCCCTGCTCGCCGACTTCGATGCCGTCCGCAACCGGCTCCACGCCGTGGCGACCGAGCACCTCGGCTCGCGCAGGCTGCTGGCCGTGACCGACCTCCGGGCACCGGCGCTCCGCGACATGTACGACGCGACCGCCGCGCCGTTCTACGTCCGGCACGACGAGCACAAGTCGCTCCTGTCACGTCTCCTCGGCGGCTAGCCCCCCGGGACGAGGACGAGGCGCCCGTCGATCGACCCGGCTCGCAGCCGAGCGTGGGCATCCAGGGCGCCCTCGAGAGGCATCGTTTCCGTCCGCCATTGGATGGCGTCCGTTTCAGCGAGCCGGACCACATCACGCAGGTCGCTCGCCGAGCCCCAGGCCACGGTGCTGAACCATGCCTCGACCGGCGGGCCGTCGAATCCGAAGCGCAGTGAGCCTCCCGCCTCACCGACGAGAAGGACGAGGCCGTCGGACGCGACAGCGCCCGACGCCAGGGCCAGCGTCTCGTCGGCGCCCACGAGGTCGAGCACGACGTCGGCGGGTCCTCCGAGCTCCGCCCGCACGCCTTCCGCGTCCGGCGCCATCAGCGTGTGATCGGCACCGAGCTCGCGTGCCCGCGTCAGCGGCCCCGGCGCGAGATCGACCGCCGCGACGGTCAGCCCCGAGCCCGCGTCGGGGACCGTCCGCAGGTACTGGATCGCGAACTGGCCGAGCGCGCCCGCCCCGATGACGAGGACCCGCGCTCCATCCATCAGCCACGGCTCGGCACGGCGGACGGCCCGATACGGGGTCACGCCGGCATCGGCGAGTGGGGCGGCTCTCGCAGGCTCGAGACGCGTGAGCGGGACGAGGTGGCGCGCGTGGGGGACGAGCATCCATTCGGCATAGCCCCCGTCAGCCTGGAAGCCCGGCGCCGATGAGGCGGCGCAGCGCTGCTCGGCGCCCGCCGCGCATTCGCGGCAGGATCCGCAGCCCCACCCGCCGAACACGACGACCGGCGTCCCCGGCCCCGGGGCGTCCGTCGCGCCCGGACCTGCCGCCTCGACCCACCCGGCGACCTCGTGGCCGAGGGTCACCGGCAGGGCCACCCGGTCCTGCGTGCCGTCGACGATGTGCAGGTCGGTGTGGCAGACGCCGCAGCCACCGACGCGGACCAGGACCTCCGAACCCGACGGCTCGGGCCTCGGTACCTCCTCGAGACGGGGCGGCGTGCCCGGCTCGTGGGCGCGGACGGCGAGCACGCCCGATCCGCGACCTAGGATCCGGTCGAGGCGTCCTCGGCCGCGGCCGGGATCGGCTCGGAGAGCGCGTGGATGGCCTGGTCGACGAGCCCGTCCGGCGAGGTTGCGTCGAGCACGCCGCGCACGAAGCCCTCACGGTCGACGGCCAGGGCGACCGGTCGCGCGACGTTGACGTTGGGACCGTCCGCGACCGTCTCGACGCCGAGCACCTGGACCGCGCTGCGTCGCTCGTCACTGAGCAGGAGGAAGGGGAGGTCCTTGTCCTTCGCGAACGCCGTCTGCTGCTCCTCGGAATCGCAGCTGATCGCGGCGACGGCGATGCCGGCCTGGTGCAGCCGATCGTGCCCCGCGGCGATCGCCTCGATCGCCTTCAGGCCGCGGCGCCGATCGGCGCCCTTCAGGGTCGGTGCGCCGAAGAAGAGGAGCAGCGACGGCTGCTTGGTGACGTGGCTGCGCAGGTTGAGGAGATATCCATCGGTCGCGCGCAGGCCGACCGAGGGGAGCGGATCGCCGACCGCCAGCTTCAGACTCATGCCCGGATTGTAGCCGCGCCCAGCCGGACCATTCCGTCCCGCCGATGAACCAGTCCGTCGCGTTCGAGCCCGCCCAGGATGCGCTCCCACCCCGTCGGTGCGAGACCTGGCCCGACGCGCGCGCGATCGCCGGCGATGGCGGCCAGCAGAGCCGCCTCGGCCAGCTCGTGAGCGGGTGCGGTCGCCAGGCGGTTCAGGACGGCACCGCGGTACGCGCGGCTGCTGCCCCGCAGAGGCGCCTGGCGCGGGACGGCGACGTGGGGGGCCGCGCCGCGGGATGGGCAACTGACGGCGATCGGGCAGATCTCGCACTCGGGGGAACGAGCGCGACAGATCCGCGCGCCGAACTCCATGCTCGCGTGGGTCCACGTGGCGGCCTCGCCGCCGTCGCCGGGAGCCGCCAGCGCATCGGCGAGGGTCTGGAGGCTGGCGGGGCGGTCGTCGACCGCGAAGCGGCGCAGGAGCCAGCGTCGCACGTTCGTATCGACGACGCCGGCCGGGATGCCGAACGCCAGCGACGCGACCGCGCGGGCGGTGTACGGACCGACGCCCGGCAGCGTCCGGAGGCCGACCACGTCACGCGGCCACCCGTCACGCGTGACGGCCGATGCCGCGCGCTGGAGTGACAGCGCTCGACGGTTGTAGCCGAGGCCGCTCCATTCGGCCAGGACCTCCGCAGACGACGCCGCTGCGAGTGCCGCGGCGCTCGGGAAGCGGGCCATGAACCGCGGGAAACGCTCGACCACGCGTGACGCCTGGGTCTGCTGGAGCATCACCTCGCTCACGAGCACCGCGTACGGGTCGCGGGTGGCACGCCACGGGAAGTCGCGGTGCGCCACGGCGTACCAGCCGAGCAGGGCGTCCCTGACCCTTCGAAGGGACGCGGGAGCGGGCGGTGCGGTCACGGGCCGCGATCGTAGCGGATCGCCTCCGACGCATCGGCGCCATGGTGCGCTACCGTTGCGAGCCATGAGCTACCGGCTGCTCTGCCTCGATGCGGGCTTCACCCTGCTCTCGCCGCGCCGGACACTGGCCGATGCCCTGTCCGGTGTGCTGGCGCGTGACGGCCACGCCGTCACCGAGGACGAGATGCGCGCGGCCTGGGAGCAGTCCGACCGGTTCTTCTGGGACGAGTATCACCGGCCGGGCAACGACACGTGGACCGATGACGGTCGCATCGACGACTACTGGCGTCGCTACCACGGCGCCATGCTCGAGCGCCTCGGGGTCGAGGCCCAGCGCGAGCTCCTGGATCGGATCCTGGCCAGCCAGTTCGCCACGGGCGCGTGGGAGCTCTATCCGGATGTCGAGCCGATGCTGCGACGAGTGCGCGAGCTGGGCATCACGGTCGGGATCGTGAGCGACTGGGGCTCGAACCTGCGAGGGATCACGCGTGAGCTCGGCCTGGACGACCTCCTCGATTTCGTGCTCCCGTCGGGTGCCGTGGGCCTCGCGAAGCCGAATCCGGCATTCTTCCGGGTGGCGCTCGAGCATGCGGGCGTCGGTCCCGAGGAGGCGCTCATGGTCGGCGACTCGTACCGGGCCGATGTCCTGGGCGCGTGGAGCGCCGGAATGCATGCCGTCTGGCTCGACCGCTCCGAGGGGGTACGGATCACGCCCGACGACGAGCCCTCCCCGGCGGACGTCCGCGTGGTGCGCTCGCTCGATGAGCTGCCCGAGATCGTGCGCTCCGGGGAATCGCTGCCGCGTGGCGAGGTGGCCACCGCCGACTCCTCGGCGATCGGCTGAGGCCGAGCGTGACGAGGTCAACGGCGCCGCGCTCGAACGTGGTGATCGACAAGTTCGGTGGATCGGTCCTTCGCCGGCCGGAGGACATCGCCGCGGCGGTGGACGTGGTCGTCCGGCAGCGCGAGGCGGGCATGCGCCCGGTGGTCGTGGTGAGTGCGTTCGAGGGCGTCACCGACACGATCCTTGGAGCGGCTCGCGTGCTCATGCCGGACCGCGGTGAATCGCTGCGGGAGCCGGCCCAGGCCCCCGACTCCGGGCTGGCCCGCGAGACGGATCGTGCGCTGGCCACCGGTGAGGCCCTCTCCGCCGCCCTCTTCGCACTGGGGCTCCAGGTCCGCGGAATCCCGGCTCGTTCGTTCTCGGGTGCCGAGGCGGGGATCCGCACCGCCGCCGCGCACCTGGGAGCCGAGGTGCGGCGCGTCCTGTCACGCCCCCTGCGCAGCGCACTCGCCGACGGGCTGGTGCCGGTGGTCGCCGGGTTCCAGGGGATCGGCACGCACGGGGAGCTGACGACGCTCGGTCGCGGGGGCACCGACCTCTCGGCCGTCGCCCTGGCCGTCGCGCTGCGCGCCGACCGCTGCGAGCTGTTCAAGGACGTCGGCGGCGTGCTCGAGGCGGATCCGCACCTCGTTCCCGGCGCGCGCTTCCTGCCGGTCGTCGACGCGCTCCAGCTCGAGCTGCTCGCGGAGCTCGGTGCGGAAGTCGTGCACCCGGTTGCGGTGCGTCGCGCACGGCGCGGGCGGCTGCGCCTCGTGGTGCGGGCGCTCGACGATGACGCACCCCAGACGATCGTCCGACCGACGCGCGACGACGATGGAGTCCTCATGCTGGCCGTCGACCGCAAGGACCGCGTGGCCCGCATCAGCCTCGTAGGGCCGCCATCGATGCTGCCCGAGGTCCTGCCGCTGCCGGCTCACGGCGAAGGCGCGTTCGACGAAGGCGGGATGCGCGTCGTGTGGGCGGAGGTGCCACTGGCCTCGGCGACATCGGCCGCCCGGTCGGTGCACGCGTCGTTCATGTACCGGGACCCTACGGCGCCCTGAACGTCACCTCTGCCTCGGCCGCCGGCTGGCAGATGCCACGCGGCGGCGGCATCTCGTCGAGCTCTGGCGCGAGGTGGGTCTGGCGCTCGATGGTTCGGCCGCTCGCGAAGACGAGCGTGACGGCGTCGGCCGACAGGCCATGGGTCCATGCGTAGCCGAAGCGCGCCTGGACCGCGTTGGGCGTCGCGCTCGGCGGGAAGAGGCAGGCCTGGGACCACGCGAAGTCCGTGAACTCCGCCAGGAGCACCGGTTCGCCCGGCGCCTCGCGAGCCGCCGCTTCGATGCGATCTCCCAGGCCCTCATCGATCGACGCTCCCCGGATCAACAGCGTGACGCCGCCCAGGATGACCAGTGCGATCGCGGCGATGCCGACCGTGCGCACCCACGTGCGCCTCAGGGGTTCGCCGAAGTCGGGGTTCGCCCGCACGACCATGAGACCCGCATCATAGATCGCCCCGGGCGTATCCCGGCCAGGGCCGCCGAGGCCCACGTCAGGTGGCCACGGCCTCGTGCTCGGCCACCGACGGGCGCTGGCCGCCCAGCTGGAGCACGACGGCGGCGACGAGGATGAGCGCTCCTCCGATGAGCTGGGTCGCACCCGGCTGCTCGCCGAGCAGCCACGCGGCGAGGGCCACACCGACGACCGGCTCGAGGGTGGCGAGGATGGCCGCCCGGGGTGCACCGAGCATGCGGATCCCGGTGATGAACGCCAGCGTCGGGATCGCGGCGCCGACGAAGCCAGCGACCAGCACCGGCCAGAGCGCGCCGATCGACTCGACCGGGGCGGCGAGGGACGACAGCTGCCCGGTGGCGGTGGCGATGACGACGTAGCCGAGGGCCGCGCCGCCCATGGTGAGCGCGGCGGACTCGATCGGCGGGATGCGAGCGAACCCGTGCCGGGCGGCCAGCACGTAGAACGCCTGGGTCAGGGCCGCGAGGAATGAGAGCCCGATCCCGAGCGCGTCGAGCTGTCCGAGATCGCCCGATCCGGTGAGCGTGAGCACGAGACCGAACATCGCAAGGCCCAGCGCCCCCCAGCGGACCGGGTCGAGACGATCGCCGAACCAGAGCACCGACGCGATGGCCACGAAGGCCGGGTAGCTGTAGAAGACGAGCAGCGCGAGACCGATCTCGATGCGCACGAAGGCGATGAACATCGCCAGGTTGAGGACCAGGTTCGCCATCGATGCGGTGCCGATGAACCACCGGTCGCGCGTCTGGATCGCGCGGATGCCCAGCGGCCGCCGCCCGGCGATCTGCCGCAGCGAAAGCAGGAGCAGGAGCATGACCGACGCGCCGATCGCCGCGCGCCACGCCACGATCGCGAGCGATCCGACGCCCGCGTCGTCCGCGAAGCGCGTGACCGGGCCGAGGGTTCCGAAGCAGACGGCGGCCAGGACGACGAGGCCCGCCCCGGCGAGGCCG
This sequence comes from Chloroflexota bacterium, assembly GCA_025699005.1. Classification (GTDB taxonomy): domain Bacteria; phylum Chloroflexota; class Limnocylindria; order QHBO01; family QHBO01; genus JACDBZ01. The sequence continues at coordinate 299,012 of JAILWI010000001.1, forward strand.
GAGCTGCCGTCGCGGGAGCGGTCGGTCACTCGGTCGCGACCAGCTGGGGCGCGTCCGCCGCCTCGAGCTCGCCGCGCAATCGCTCCAGCTCCGGGCCGATCGACTCGGCCCGGTCGCGAAGCTGGTTGTGACGCTCGACGAGGCGCTTCACGAGTGACGCATCGGCGTAGATGGAGGGATCGGCGAGGCGCTCGGTGATCTCCGACAGCTCCGCGTCGACGGCGGTCGCCTCGGCCTCGAGTCGCGCGAGGCCGGCACGCAGGTCGCGGGTCTGGCGGTGGCGCCGATTGCGCTCCTCGGCCTCGCGCCGCCGCCGCTCGGCGGCTGCCGCCGCGGATTCCCGTGGCTTCGGCGCATCGGCGACGACCCCGCGGGGCGTGGAGCGCGTGCCCTCGACGGCACCCCGCGTCTCGATGTCGACGCCGCGCTTCGCCGCGTAGTACTCGAAGTCGCCGGGGTACACGACCGCCTTGCCGTCATTGACCTCGATGATCGTGTCCGCCACCGACCGGATGAGGTACCGGTCGTGCGTGATGAGCACGATCGTGCCGCTGAACGCATTGAGCGCGTCCTCGAGCACGTCCCGCGACTGGATGTCGAGATGGTTCGTGGGCTCGTCGAGGCAGAGCAGGTTCGCCGGATCGGCGAGCAGCTTGGCCAGGGCGAGCCGGGTCTGCTCCCCGCCGGACAGGACGCCGACCTGCTTGTCGACCGCGGGGCCGCTGAACAGGAACGCACCCAGCAGCTTGCGCATGTCGGTGGTGGACATCATCGGCGCCGCGTCGTTCAGCTCGTTGAAGACCGTGTTCTCCGGGTTCAGCGCCTCGATCTGATGCTGGGCGAAGTACGCGACGCGCACGTTCGAGCCGAGCTCCCGGGTGCCGCCCTCGAACGGGAGGACCCCGGCCAGGATCTTCAGGAGCGTCGACTTTCCGGCGCCGTTCGGCCCGATGAGGGCCACCTTCTGCCCTCGTTCGAGCTGCAGGTCGAGGTCGCCGGCGTAGACGACGTTGTCGCCGTAGCGCTTCTCGATCCGGTCCAGGGTGATCACCGTCCGGCCGCTGCGAGGCGGCTCCGGGAAGCGGAACTTCACCGATCGGCTGCGCGCGCCGGGTGAGGCGACGCGATCCAGCTTCTCGAGCGCCTTCACGCGCGACTGGACCTGGCGGGCCTTGGATGCCTTGTAGCGGAAGCGGTCGATGAACGCCTGGGTGTGGGCGATCTTGCGCTGCTGGTTCTTCGCCGCCGCCTCGAGCTGCGCCATCCGCTCGCTCCGCTGCTCGACGAACTCGGCGTAGTCACCGACGTACTCGGTGGCCTGGCCATCGTGGAGCTCGAGGACGCGATTCGCGACCTCGTTGATGAAGTCGCGGTCGTGGCTGACCAGGACGATCGCTCCGGCGTACACGGCCAGGAATCCCTGGAGCCACTCGACCGATGCCAGGTCGAGGTGGTTGGTCGGCTCGTCGAGGAGCAGGACGTCCGGGTTCTGGAGCAGGAGCCGGGCGAGCGCCACGCGCATCATCCACCCGCCGCTGAACTCGCCCATGTCGCGCTCGACGTCCGCGTCCGCGAAGCCGAGCCCGGCGAGGATGCGTCGAGCCTCGGCCTCGAGCCCGTAGCCGCCCATGGCCTCGAACCGATGCTGGAGCCGGCCGTACTCGTCCATCAGCTCGGCGAGCTCGTCCTCGTCGTCGCTGTCGCTGAGCTCGAGCTCGATGTGTCGCATGCGCCGCTCGATGCCGCTGACCTCGCCGGCGCCGCCCATCACCTCGGCCAGCACGGTCCGCCCGCGCGTCTCCGCCACCTCCTGGCGCAGGTAGCCGATGACGGTGTCGCGGGCGCGCGTGATCGTCCCGGCGTCCGGCTCCTGGTCGCCGGTGATGAGCTCGAGAAGCGTCGTCTTGCCCGCACCGTTGGGCCCGACGATCGCAATGCGTCGCCCGGCGCTGATCATCAGGCCGACGCCGCTGAAGAGATGCTGGGCCGCGTGGCTCTTCGACACGCCGGCCATGGTCACGAGGCTCATGGGGCGCTCGAATGGTAGTGGCCGATGCGAAACGCCGCCACGGGGCGGACGGACGACCCGCTAGTCGGCGATGAGCCGTGCTCCGGCCGTGTCAAAGCGCAGCCGCGTCGCCATGCCGGCCACCCCGGCCGCGTTCCACGCCTTCTCGACCGCGTGGGCGGTGGCGGGAGCGTCGCAGATGGCCAGCACGGTGGGCCCGGCACCCGACAGGCACGCGCCCGCGGCACCTCGTTCGTAGGCAAGCTCGATGAGCTCACGGCTGCCCGGGAGATGCGGCAGGCGATATGGCTGGTGGAGCTCGTCCTCCATCGCCGTTCGCAGGAGGGCTGCGTCACCGGTCATGATCGCCGTGGCGAGGAGCGCGCTGCGGCCGGCCTGGCGTGTCGCCGCGGCATGCTCGACCGTCGACGGCAGGGCGGCCCGCATCTCGTGGGTCCGGCTCTCGCGCTGCGGGATGAAGGCCACCGGGATCCACGACTCGGGAGTGCGGAAGCGGCGCAGCGTCACGCGGGCGTCGTCGGCGACCGCCACCGTGAATCCGCCGTACAGGGCAGCCGCCACGTTGTCGGGGTGACCCTCCAGGGCCGACGCGATCTCGAGGAGCTCATCGGCCTCGACGGCCCGACGCCCGACGGCCGCACCCAGGACCACGCCGGCGACGATGGCCGCGGCGCTGCTTCCGAGACCGCGCGCCGCGGGGATCATGCTCGAGACCTCGATGCGCCAGGAGCCGCTGCCGGTCGCGGCCGACGCGCGGAGACCGTCGCGAAACCCTCGGATCAGGAGGTTGTCGTCCGCCTTCTCGTCGTTGGCGGGTGCACCCTCGCCGCGAGCGTCGAGCACGATTCCGGGCTCGTCGCCGTGTCGCAGCTCGGCTCGCAGCTTCAGCGAGAGCGCGACCGCGAAGCAGTCGAAGCCGCTGCCGAGATTGGCACTCGAAGCCGGGACGTCGACACTGGCGATGGGCGGCATGCGAGGGCGAGTATACGGAGCCGGGTTACGTCATCCGTCCGCTCGGTCGCCGGGCCAATGGCCGCGCGGTGACACGACGTTGGGCGCTGGGTTCGCGCGGCCCTGGCCCGCAGACTCGGGCACATGACGGTCGAGGCCACCACCCAGCCCGCTCCCGAACGCCCTGGCTGCCGCCCGGAGATCGAGCAAGCGCTGTGCCGCGATCCGGTCGTCTGGCTGAGCTCGGTGCGGAACGACGGACGGCCGCATCTCGTCCCGGTCTGGTTCGCCTGGGACGGGGAGCGGATCGTGGCGTTCAGCAAGCCGCACGCCCGCAAGATCGCCAACCTCCGGGACAACCCGGGCGTCATGCTCGCAGTCGGCACGCCCGGCCCGGAGTTCGCGGTCGAGCTCATCGAGGCCGATGCGGAGCTTCCCGATGCGCCGTCGACCGCGCTCATGCCCGACTCGTTCGCGGACAAGTACCGCGAGCTGCTGCGCCGCGCCGGCATGACGCTGCAGCGCTTCGCCGAGATCTACTCGCAGCCCATCGTCATCCGTCCGAAGCGTTTCCTGGGTTACGGCGGGGCGCCGGGCGGCACCACCCCCTCGTCGGCGACCTGAGGGAGGCGACCTCAGGTCGCGGGGCGGGCGCGCTCCACGGCGCGGATGAGGTCGTCCATCCCGAATGGCTTCGCGACGAACTCCGCGGCGGCGATCTCCGATGCCCATCGCGCCGCATCGCGAGCCGCGGTCATCACGACGATCGGGGTCCGGTGGCCCCGCTGCCGCAGCTCCCGGGCGAAGCCCCAGCCGTCGAGGACCGGCATGCGCATGTCGAGCAGGATGAGATCGGGGGCATGGTCCTCGAGAACCCGGAGGGCATCGGCGCCGTTGACCGCCTCGTCGACCCGGTAGCCCTCGATCTCGAGCATCGCCGAGACCGTGGCCCGGATGTCGGGCTCGTCATCGACGATGAGCACCCGCACGTCAGGCATCGGCGACCGCCTCCGTCCCGTCGCCGGCGGGCGCCCAATGCGCGGGCTCGGCCTGCTCGGGGAGTGAGGCCGGCGGAGTCGAGCCGGCCAGCGCGACGACGAACGTCGTGCCACCACCGGGCGTCGGCTCCGCCCAGATCAGGCCGCCGTGCTCCTCGACGATGCGACGGCAGATGTAGAGCCCCAGACCCATCCCGGTGTCGGTGATGTCACGGGCGTTCGAGGCACGGTAGAAGCGCTCGAAGATCCGCTCCCGCTCGGCATCCGGGACGCCGACGCCGCGATCGACCACGGCGATCCTGGCCTCGTCACCCTCGCGCCAGAGACGGATCTCGGTCGCCGTGTCGGGACTGTACTTGCGAGCGTTGTCGAGCAGGTTCTCGATGACCTGCTGCATGCGCGGGCCGTCGACCGTCGCGCTCAGCACCTCGTCGGGGAGATGAACCGCCACCGCGGACATCTCCTCGGCGTGGCGCTCCAGCACGGTGGTCACGATCGAACGCAGGTCCGTGGTGCGGCGATCCATCGTCACGCCCTGCTCGAGACGCTGCGCGTCGAGCATCTCCGAGATGAGGTCGCGAAGGCGGCGCGCCTCCTTCGTCAGGCGCGAGACCCCGGCCGCATCGACCGGGGCAGCGGGATTCCGCGCCGTCCGTCGTTCCAGGAGCTCCGCCTGGCCGAGCACGACGGTGAGCGGGGTGCGGAGGTCGTGGGCCGCTGCCGACAGGAACTCCTCCTTGAGGCGCGCGGCCTCCTCGCGGGCCTCCAGCAGCCCGGTCTGGCGGGCGAGATCGCGTGCCTCGAGCAGAATCGACGTGTGGTCCGCCAGGAGCTCGATGAGCCAGAGATCGTCCTCGACGAAGATCGGGGCTCGGTCGGCATAGACCGCCAGGACGCCGATGCGTCGATCGCCGCGCGTGATCGGGGCGGCGATGACGGTCCGTGCACGGCTCTGCTCGTAGCGCGCCGCATTGGCAGGATCCAGCGCGGTCGCGTCGATCGCCACGATGCGCCGCTGCTCCTGGAATGCCCGCCCCGCGATGAACTGGTCGTCCGGGTATTCGACCCGCTCGCCATCGCGAGAGATGTAGGCCAGGACGCCCCGCCGGGGATCTGCCACCCCGATCGAGGCGCCATCGGCGCCGGCGGCCGCCGCGGCGGCTCGCTGGAGCTCGGCCATGGCGGCGGTCTCGTCGGCGACGCTGACGAGGCGCGTCGACTGCTCGAGGAAACGGCGGAGGTCCGGTTCGCGCCACGCGCGCCGCACCCACTCCGGCGGGGCGAATCCCACGAAGAAGGCAACGACCGCGGTCAGCGCGGTCAGCTGGGCCGCGATGTCGAGGATCACGCCGTCCATGCTGAACATGCCGTTGAGGAAGAGCAGGACCACCGCGGTGATGAACGCGACTGCCCCGGTCGCCACGGCGCGCATGCGGCGGCGGGTGATGCCCCGGGTTCGGCGGCTCTCCCACGCGAACGCGAACGCCGCGTACCCGCCGACGGCGAGGAACCAGGCGATGATCGCGAGCTGGACGAGCTCGCGCTGCACGGTGAACGCGAAGCCCAGCGCGGCAATCACGACGTAGGCCACGGCGCCCAGGTGGAGCATGAACCGCGGCGTCCCGCTGAAGTCGTCGACGAGCCGGATCATCGCGTAGGGTGCGAGGTTGAAGAGAAGGAGCACGATCGGCGTCCTCGGCGCCGCATCCGAAAGGCCGACGGCGGTTGCCCCTACCGAGACGGCCACGGCCGCGGCAATCGAGCCGAACAGCAGCGCCGTGTCGACCGTGGCGCGGCTGGGCCGACGCACGGCGTGCGCGAGCACGACGAGGAAGAGCCCGACGAAGAGAGCCTGGTTGACGAGGGTGATCAGCTCGAGGGCGGACATGACGGCACGTGCACGAGTCTGAAACCCAGCAGCACGTGGCGTGCCAAGCAAGCAAGCGATCCCACGGTGCGGAGCCTCAGGGACTGAGGACGGCGATGGCGATGAGGAAGTAGGTAACCAGCCCGGACGCGTCGATGATGGCGGTGATCAGTGGCACGCTCATGACGGCCGGATCGAGGCCGATGCGCTTGGCGAGCAGCGGCAGCGCCGATCCCATCAGCGCCGAGAAGGTGCACGCGATCAGCAGCGTGAGTGACACGACGGTCGCGATTGGCGCGTCGACCAGGAAGGCGATCGGCCCGAAGGTGAGCGCCGCGAGCACCGCCCCGAGGAGGAACCCGGTGGCCGCCTCGCGCATAACCACGGGGAGCAGGTCATCGAGTCGCACCTCGCCGAGGGCAACGGCGCGCGTGACGGTGGTCGCGGTCTGCGCGCCGGTGTTGCCCGCCGTGCCGATCACCAGCGGCACGAAGAACGTGAGGGTGACCACGGCCTGGAGCGTCGACTCGAATGCGGCGAGCACGTTGACGGTCACCGCACCGGCGCCGATGAACACGAGCAGCCAGATCACGCGGCTGCGGGCGAGCTGGAGGATCGACGTCGCGAGGTACGGACGCCGAAGCGGCTCGGCTCCGCCGGCCCGAGCGACGTCCTCGGTCTCCTCTTCCTCGAGCACTTCCATCGCGTCGTCGACGGTGACGATGCCGACGAGTCGGTCCTCGGTATCGACGATCGGCAGGGCGAGGAGGTCGGCCTCGCGAATGAGCCGGGAGACCTCCTCCTGGTCCGTGTCGACGCGCGCCGAGTAGACCTCGGTGTCCATGAGGTCACCGACCAGGGTCGCCGGATCGGCGAGAACCAGGTCCCGCAGGCCGAGCGCGCCGACCAGGCGCCGCCGGTCATCGGTCACCGGCAGTGCGTAGATCGTCTCCGCGCGGCGCCCGACGGTTCGCAGGCGGTCGAGGGCCTGCGCGACCGTCATCCCCGCCCGCAGGCTGGCGACCTCCGGTGACATGAGGCGGCCGGCGGAGTCCTCGGCGTACCCGAGCAGGGTGGATGTCAGTCGGCGCTCGTTCGGCGGGAGTCCCGCGAGGAGCCTGCGGGCAACCTTGGCGGGCATCTCCTCGGTGAGCCGGGCCCGGTCATCGGGGTCCAGCCCCTCGAACAGCTGCCCCACGTTGGCCTCGCGCAGCCCCTCGAGCAGCTCCTGCTGGAGCGACGGGTCGAGGAGCTCGAACGTCTCGAGCGCCCGATCCTTGCCGAGGAGCCGGAAGGGCACCGCGCGCCGATCCCGAGGCAGCCGGGAAAGCTCGTCCGCGATCTGGACGACGTCGGCCTGCGCCAGCCAGCGGTCGATGAGCTCGAGGTCGCCACCGTCGAGGAGCTCGTCGAGCTCGACGGTCGGGACGGCATCGGGGGTACCGGTCAGGGTTGGTCGCGTCACGAGCTGAGCATAGTCGCGAGGCGGCCGGACGCGGCGACGCCCGGGCATGATGCCCGGGCGTCGGTACCTCTACGGTGGCTTCAGGCCAGGGAGCCTGTCGCCAGCCGCGGGATGCGGAAGAGCCCCTTGAGCTTGCGCCGGTCATTCGGGCGCATCGGCTCCGCCTGGATCAGGCGACGGCGACGGCGCTCGACCTCGAGGCGGCGCTCCTGCTCGATGCTCTCCGAGAGCATGAGTGCGGTGATGGGATGCATCGCCGGCCTCCTTTCGTTGCTGATCGACTGCTGATCGTGAGTCGTGGACCGCATCAGCATGGGCCTGCGCAGGGCTGTGATCGACGGTCAGCGGTCGCGCTCGCCGCACGATCTTGCGCCGAAGCACGGCTACGTCATTCGTCCGCGGCACCCATCCCGGGAGCGCCTATCCTTGTGCTCATGGCGCCCCCCGAGAAGCACCTCACGTTCCTGTTCGCGGACGTCGAGGGCAGCACGCGCATGGCCGAGCAGCACGGTGCCGCGGCGGGAGCCGCCCTGGCTCGCTACCACGAGCTGGTGGCATCGACGTGTGAGGCCCGCGGTGGCCGCATCTTCGAGCGCATCGGCGACGGCGCGTACGCGTGTTTCACCGATGCCATCAGTGCCGTGCTCGCGGCTGACGAGCTGCAGCAGAACGTCGCAGCGCAGGATTGGGGCGACATCGGCCGCCTCCGGATCCGGATCGCGCTGAGCAGCGGCGAGGTCGAGCAGCGAGGTGACCGCTACTACGGCCCGGCCCTCTTCCGGGCGGCACGGCTGCAGGACCTCGCAGGCGGCGGGGAGACGCTCCTCGCCGGCAGCACGGTCGACGAGGTGGATGGGTCGTTCCCGGCCGGGACGACCCTGCGTGACCTCGGCGAGCACCGGTTGCGCGACGTTCCCAGCCCCGAACGGGTGTTCGCCCTGGTGCATACTTCGCGCGCGCGCGCCGAAGCCGCGCCGGAGACTGCTGGAGGACAGGGGAACGAGACGGTGAGTGACGAAGACGGACCGATTCGCGTACTGCTCGTCGACGACCATGCCGTGGTGCGTCGCGGACTGCGTGGCTTCCTCGAGCTGATCAAGGACTTCGACGTGGTGGGGGAGGCCGAAAACGGCCGCGAGGGTGTCGCCGCCGCGGACCGCCTGGCGCCGGACGTCGTCCTCATGGACCTGCTCATGCCGGAGATGGGCGGCCTCGAGGCGATCGCTGCCATCAAGGCGGCGCATCCCGAGATCGAGATCGTGGCGGTCACCTCGTTCATCGAAGAGGAGAAGGTCACGTCGGCCCTCGAGGCCGGCGCCTCCGGGTATCTCCTCAAGGATGCTGAGGCGGAGGAGGTCGCCCAGGCGATCCGCGCCGCATACAACGGCGAGGTGCACCTCGATCCGGCCGTGTCGCGTCTCCTTGCGCAGCGCCTGCGACAGCGTAAGGACGCCGAGCCGATCGAGCCGCTCACCGGCCGGGAGAAGGAGGTCCTGGGCCAGCTGGCCAAGGGCGCCTCGAACAAGGAGATCGCCTACGAGCTCGGGATCACCGAGCGTACGGCCCGCACCCACGTCTCGAACATCCTCGGCAAGCTCGCCCTCGCGTCACGCACCCAGGCAGCCCTCTACGCGGTGGAGCACAAGCTCGTCTAGGCCGATGAACCATCGGGCGCCGCCGCGCGTCCGGGTGACCATGCGCTCGATCCAGGCCATCGGCCTCGCCACGATGCTCGTCGCCTGTGGCTCGCCGCCCGCGTCGAGCACCGGCTTCCTCGTGCCGGTCCCAACGCAGGAGCCGCGAATCGGCATCGGCGAGCAGGCCTGTCCCGGCGCCCTGCTCGAGGGAACCCTCGTGGAACATCCGGCAGCGGGGCTCGCGGTGCAGGGTGACCCGCTCTTCGAACCCTCCGTCGTCGTATGGCCGCACGGCTGGATGGCGGCCGACGTCGACGGGGCGCGAATGCTCCTCGACGATGGCGGACAGGTCGTGGCGCGGGTGGGCGACTCGATGTCGGCCGGGGGCGGTTTCGACTCGCCGAACGACTGGTTCCATCCCTGCGGCGAGATCACGTTCGTCCCTGCGCCCTGCGGTCGAACGCCCCGGACGCTGGGAAGCGCCCCGTCCCGGACCGGACGGGGCGCTTCGTCAATACCGTCAGCCCTCGACGACGAGGGCCCCGGTCATCTCGGGGTGAAGCGAGCATTCGAAGAAGTACTCGCCGGCGTCGAGCGCCGGGATCTCGTACACGATCGTGGCGTCGGTGACGAGCTCGCCCTCGAACAGCTTCTCCGACTTCGTCTCGTCGGTGTAGATCGCGACGTTGTGCGGCATCGAGTCCTCGTTGACGAGCGCGAGGGTGAAGGTCTCGCCCGCCGGCGCCGTCAGGGTCGACGCGTCGAACGCCATGTCGACGCTCGTCACGGTCACATCGGCGCTCGACGGATCCGCGCCCGGCTCGCCGGCCGCACCGCTCCCGCAGGCGGCCAGGACGGAGACGAGGGCGATGGCGATGGCCGATCGCTGCAGTCGATTCACGGTTGAGCTCCTCGAACGGTGGCGGCGAGCGCGTGACACGGCTCGCCGCCGGGGTCTGTGGTCAGGCGGCGGTCTGGCGGAAGCGACCCGGCAGAATCGGCGCGATCGATCCGAGCGCCGTGCGTACGAACGCCATGGGGCTTCCGTAGACGCGAACGATGTCGAGCACGAGAGCGGCGATCAGCGCGACCTCGATGCCCTTGGCGATGAAGCCGAGCGTGAAGTACGGGCCCATCACCAGGTATCCGGCGATCGTCATGGCGGTGTAGCCGATGAGCGCGAACCGCGGGAACCAGCTGAACCGCCGCACGATCTCGACCGGCGAGACGATGCCGATGACGAACAGTGCGGCGAGGCCGGCATAGCCGAGGCCGTTGAGGGTGAACAGCAGGCCGCCCAGGCCCAGGTGGATGTATGCGGTCGCGAGGGTCAGTCCGACGATCGCTGTGGCGAGCACGGCGCCGGCGGCACGGCTGCCGAGTAGCTTGGTCACGGGTGAGTTCCTCCCATTCATCGATGCCGCCGTTGGCCGGCGCGCTGATGTCGATGGCGGTGAGTCTCGGGGACGGGGAGCGCCGACGAATCCGACGGAGGGATCACCGCCGCAGAGGACATCCGGCGATGGTTCCATGGGCGAGATGACGTAGATGTCCCCGGCTGGACGCCCCGATGGCGGGAACGAATCGATGGCGTATCCTCATCGGCGCCCATGACCCGTGCACGCGCGCGCGACCGTTCGTCGAAGGCCTCCTCGGCGAAGGCGGCCGCCTCGGATCTCCCGGCGCAACCGGCACCCACCGATCCGGGCGCCGGCAACGCGCTGCTGGCGCGTGCCGTGGAGGAGGCCGCGCGCCTGCTCCACGCTGACGGCGCCATGGTCTACCTCGTCGATCCCGAGGAGAGCCGGCTCCGCTACGCCTGTGATGCCGGCATCCGGAATCGGGAGGCTCGCGAGCTCATCCGAACGCTGTCGCTGCCGGTCGGAGTCGGCCTCTTCGGCCATGCCATCGCCACCGGGGAGGTGGTCGTGTCGGCCGACTATCGGCGCGACGAGCGGTTCGAGCACTCGCCCGTCGCGGACCGGATCGTCACGACCGCGAACATGCGATCGATGGCAGCAGCCCCGCTCGTCGCGGACGGCGAGGTGCTCGGCGCCCTGGGTGCGTACTCGTCGCGCATCGACGACTTCGACGAGGCCGAGGTGGCCCTGCTGCGCTCGCTCGCCGACCATGCGGCCGCGGCGATCGCCAACCAGCGGCTCATCGAGCAGCTGGCGCGCTCGCAGGAGGAGCTGGCGCGACGGGTCGAGGCTCAGCGAACCCTGGCCGCGATCACGGCGCGCATCGCCGTCATCCGGCAGCCGCGCGAGATCCTCGACCTCGTGGTCGATTCCGCGCGCCGCCTCATCGGCTCGGATGGTGCGCATCTGACCCTCATGCAGCCCGGCGGCAGGGCGCTGGTGCCGACGGTGGTCGCCGGGGGGAATCCGGCATGGAGCGAGGAGTGGCTCTCGCAGCTGGAGTTCCCGGTGGACGGAGGGATCAACGGGCTCGCCGCCGGCCGCGGCGAGGTGATCGCGACGGAGGACTACCTCGTCGATCCGCGGATCCCGCACGGAGAAGATGACCAGCAGGTCGCCGAGCTGCTGGAGCTGCGCGGCATGGCCGCAGCCCCGCTGCGGGCCCCCGGGGGCGAGGTGATCGGCACCCTGGCGGTCTCGTTCGAGACGCCGCATCGCTTCGACCCCGATGAGCTCGCACTGCTCCAGGGCCTCGCCGACCAGGGCGCCATCGCCATCTCGAACTCGCGCCTCACCGAGGAGCTCGAGCGCTCGCGCGAGCAGTACCGCTACCTCGTCGACGAGTCGGTCGACATCATGTGGTCGATCGATGCCGAGATGCGCTTCACGTTCATCAGCGACAGCGTCGAGCGCATGACCGGGTTCACTCCGGCGGAGCTGATCGGCCAGCACGTGTCGAAAGCCACCGCCCCCGAGTCGATGGATGTCGTCGCGCGCACCTTCGCGGAGATGCGCCGGCATCCGAACCGGGTGTACAGGATCCGCATCGAGGAGCCTCGCAAGGACGGCACGATGCTCCCGGTCGAGATCCGGGCCACCGGGATCGTCGACGAGCACGGGACGCTCATCGGCGCCCATGGGACCAACCGCGACATCACCGAGATCGCACGTCTCGAGCGTGATCTGCGGGAGCAGGCCGAGGAGCTCGCGCACCGCGTGGACGCTCAGCGCACCCTCGCCGAGATGGCCGCGCAGCTGACCTCGCTGCGTGATCCATCGGCGGTCCAGGTGCAGACCCTGCGCGCCGCCGTCCGGCTGCTCAAGGGCGACGGCGGTCAGATCGGCATGGTGGAGACCGACGACGATGGGATCCTGCGGTGGGGCGACGGGCATTCGCTGGTCCACGACACGCTTTCGCCATTCACCGAGCGCGACCACACCCGCGCCGAGGATGGCGTCTCCGGCAAGGCGCTCAAGCTCGGCCGGACGGTCTGGACGGATGACTACCTCGCCGACCAGACCTTCTCGCACGAGGCCCTCTCGGACCGGGACGTCCGGGCCCTCCGGATTCGGTCGGTCATCGCATCGCCGCTCGTCGGCGAGCACGGACCGGCCGGGGTGATCGGCGTCTACACCGAGCGCCCCGGCTCCTTCGACCAGGACGACGCCGAGATCCTGGGGCTCCTGGCGGACCAGGCGGCCATCGTCCTGAGCAACGCGCGGCTGAACGCCGAGGCGGAGATCAGCGCGGAGAAGCTGGCGCGCCGCGTCGAGGCGCAGCGGACGCTCGGCGAGATCGCCGCCTCGATCACGTCCATCCGTGACCCCTCGGCCGTGCTCAGCCGCGCCGTGGCCGAGGCGAAGCGGCTCCTCGACGCGGAGCACGTGGTCATCCACCAGATCCGCACCGGCTCGCACGAGCTCGCGGACTTCCGCGAGGCGCTGGGATCGCCCTCTCGACTGGCACCACTTGATGACTCGACGGTGCAGATCGGGCAGGGCATCGCGGGACGGGCGGTCTCCGGGCGGGCGGTGACATGGACCGGTGACTACCTCTCCGACGACTCCTTCGTCCATACCCCGCGTGCCGACGAGTGGATCGAGCGCTATGGCTACCGGAGCCAGCTGAGCGCGCCGCTCATCGGCGAGTCGGGCCCGCTGGGCGCCATCAGCGCCTACTCGACCCGCGGAAACGCCTTCGATGCCGATGACGCCGAGCTGCTCGGGGCCTTAGCCAGCCACGCGGCCATCGTGCTCGGCAACGCGCGCCTCTACGAGGAGCTCGAGCACCGCGTGGAGGCGCAGCGCACGCTCGGCGAGATCGCGGCCCGCATCACGGCCATCCGCGAGCCGGGCGACGTGCTCCAGCGCACGCTGGACGAGGCGGTGCGGCTGCTCGATGCCGATGGTGGCCGGATCGAGCTCGTCGCCGAGAACGGCGGGCTCCACTGGGCGCTCGGGCACTCGGCCATCGACCTGCCGATCGAGCGCGACGAGGAGCTCCATCCCGTGCTCGCCGACGAGGGGGTGTCGGGACGCGCCGTCATCGAGCGCCGCGTGGTCATGACCGGCGACTACCTCGCCGACTCGGCGTTCACCCACGTCGAGTCGTCGGACACCTACATCCGGCAGCACGGCATCCGATCGGTGATGAGTGCACCGCTCATCGGCGAGGAGGGCGCCATCGGCTCGTTGACGATCCACTCGCAGAGCCGCGACGCCTTCGAGACGGCGGATGCGGACCTTCTCGAGGTCCTCGCCAGCCAGGCGGCCATCGCGGTCACCAATGCTCGGCTCTACGAGCAGCTGGGAGAGGAGTCGGCCGCCCTGGAGCGCCAGACCGACTCGCAGCGTCGGCTCCTCCAGATCAACCAGCGGCTGCTCTCGACGCTCGATCCGGGAAACGTGCTCGAGCTCATCGCCGACGGGCTGAAGAGCGTGGTCTGGTACGACAACATGGGCGTCTACCGCGTCGCCGAGGACATGCTGGAGCCGATGTTCGCGCGCGACCGGAACGCGGACGCCGTCATGCAGTTCTCCGTGCCGCGCGGCCGGGGCCTGACGTGGTGGACGGTCGAGCACCGCGAGCCGGTGCTGCTCAACGACGCGTTCGGCGATCCGCGACTGATCCAGATCCCGAACACGCCTCCCGAGGAGGAGGCCATCATCATCGTCCCGCTCATCAGCGGCGACGACGTCATCGGCGCCATGAACATCAGCCGCACCGGCGGGCCGGAGGTCGCATTCACGGACGCGGACTTCGAGCTGGTCCAGCTCTTCGCCGGACAGGCCGCGGTGGCGATCACGAACGCGCGCCTGTACGAGGAGCTCCGCGAGCGATCCGATGCTCAGCGGACCCTCGCCGAGATCGCGGCACAGATCACCTCGCTCCACGACCCGCAGCGCGTCATCCAGCGCGCCGTCGCCGATGCGGCCCGCCTGCTGCGAGCCGACCGGGCCCAGGTCAACCTGGTGGCCGACGGCGGCGAGCACCTCGATCCGCCGATCGCGGCCGCGCCGCAGCCCCCGTCGCCCGACGACGTGATCGTCCCGATCGGCTCGGGGGTGGCGGGCGTCGCGGCGGCGGAGCGGCGCGTCCGCTGGACCGGTGACTACCTCGACGACCGGACGTTCCCGCACGACGAGGGCGACGTCCGCATCGAGCGGCAACGGGTGCGCTCGATGATGGCGGCGCCGCTGCTCGGACCGGATCGGCTCATCGGCACGATCACCGTGCAGTCGACCACCGCCAATGCGTTCGGTGCCGAGCACGCCGAGCTGCTGTCGGTGCTCGCAGACCAGGCCGCGATCGCCCTCACCAATGCGCGTCTCTATGCGGAGGTCGAGGAGTCCGAGCGCCGCTATCGGCATCTCGTCGACAACTCTCCGGACATCGTGTGGAGCGTCGACGAGGGGGGCAACTTCACGTTCTTCAGCGACTCGCTCGAGGCGCGCACCGGCTGGAAGCCCGAGCAGCTCCTGGGCCGCCCGTTCACCTCGATCGCCGGGGAGGAGACGCTCGATACGGCGGTCGCGGCCTGGGAGTCGCTCCGCCAGGATCCCGAGAGCGAGCAGCGTGTCCGCCTGCTGCTGCCCCTCCCGGACGGCCGCATGAGCCAGGCCGAGGTGGCCATGACCGGCACGATCGTCGACGGCCGGTTCGCCGGCGCCCACGGCTCGGTGCGCGACATCAGCGAGCGCGAGCGGCTGGAGGGCGACCTGCGACGGCAGGCAGCCGAGCTCGCCGCCAGCCAGGAGCGGGCGCATCTCGCGCGCGAGCTCCACGACTCGGTGACGCAGGCCCTCTTCAGCATGGGCCTGACCCTGCGCACCATGGAGCTCCTCCTCGACTCCGATCCGGACGCGGCCCGCGCCAAGGTGGCCGAGCTGCGAGAGCTCCAGAAGGACGCCCTGGCCGAGATGCGCACCCTGATCTTCGAGCTTCGTCCGTCGAGCCTCGAGAACGACGGGCTGGTCCAGGCGCTCCGGACCCATGCCACGGCGGTCCAGCGGCGGACCGGCCTGACCGTGGTCGTCGACGCGGAGCCGATCGAGCGCCTGGCGCTGCCCGCCGAGGAGGCGCTCTACCGGATCGGGCAGGAGGCGCTGCACAACGTCGTCAAGCATGCGAACGCGTCCTCGGTGACGATCCAGATCTCCGGTGACGCCGGACAGGTGCGCCTCTGCGTCGTGGATGACGGGACGGGTTTCGACCCCGACGAGGTGCCACGCGGCCATCTCGGGCTCATCGGCATGCGCCAGCGGGTCGATCTCGTCGGCGGGGACCTGCGTGTCGAGAGCCGGCCGGGGGAGGGGACCACCATCGAGGCCAGCGTCCCGACCTCGCCGCCCGGCATGCGTCAAATGACGTAGGCCGCGCGCGGCACACGGCCTCTACCCCTCGCGCCGCCGCCGTCGTAAGGTCGGCTCATGGAGCCTGGACAGGGAGTCGCCACCGCGCCGCGCGTCGTCATCGTCGACGCGGATCGACGCGTGCAGGCGAGCCTGTCCGACCTGCTCTCGATCACCGACCGCGTGCAGGTGGTGGGCACCGCGGGAGACGTGCGAGCAGCCCTCGAGATCATCGAGCGGGAGCGTCCCGATGCCGTCCTCGTGGACGCCCGGCTGCCGGACATCGCCGCCGGCGAGGCGTTCATCACCGGCATGAACCGCGCCTGGCCGACGATCCGCATCGTGCGCACCGGGTGGTCCGACGTCGAGGGCCATGTCACCACCGAGGACGAGCCATGCTGCTACGTCAGCAAGGCGGGCTCGCCCGAGGAGTTCATCAGCGCGATCCTCGACGCCTGCTGTTAGGGGGCTAGAGGTCCATCTCCCGGCGGATCGCGTCGAGCTCCGGCGCAATCGGGGTGAGCGAACCCTCCTCCGCCTGCACGGCGTCCGGATCCTTGAGGCCGTGCCCGGTCAGGACACAGACGACGACGGTGTCGCGATCCAGGCGGCCCTCGGCCGCGAGGCGACGAACGCCCGCCACGCCGGCGGCCGACGCAGGCTCGCAGAAGACACCCTCGAGCCGAACGATCATGCGCTGCGCGTCGAGGATCTCGTCGTCGCTCACCGCCTCGATCACGCCGCCCGACCGGTCGCGCGCCTCGACCGCGAGCTCCCACGACGCCGGGTTGCCGATGCGGATGGCGGTGGCCACCGTCTCCGGCTTCTCGATCGGCTCGCCCCGGACGATGGGGGCTGCGCCTTCTGCCTGGAAGCCGAGCATCCGTGGCATGGCGTCCGCGGACATGCGGCCGGCATCGGCGTAGGTGGTGAACCCCCGCCAGTAGGCGCTGATATTGCCGGCATTGCCCACCGGCAGGGCAAGCGCGTCAGGCGCGCGGCCGAGCGCATCCACGACCTCGAATGCGCCCGTCTGCTGGCCATCGAGCCGGTCGGGGTTCACCGAGTTGACCACCACCGCCAGCCCCTCCTCGCCGAGGCGCCGGACCGCGGTGAGCGCCTCGTCGAAGTTGCCGTCGATCATGATGAGCCGGGCGCCGGCCGCCAGGGCCTGGGCGAGCTTGCCGCGCGCCACCTTTCCGACCGGCAGGATGACGTGGCACGGGAGGCCGGCAGCGGCGGCATACGCGGCGGCGGACGCGCTGGTGTTGCCGGTCGAGGCGCACACGACGGCTCTCGCACCCGCCGCCACCGCCCGGTTCACCGCGAGGACCATGCCCCGGTCCTTGAACGAGCCGGTCGGGTTCGTGCCCTCGAACTTCAGGTGGAGCTGGTCCAGTCCGAGCTCGTCCCCGAGGCGGCGCGCGTGGACGAGCGGCGTCATGCCCTCGCCGAGCGTGATCGGGAACGACTCACCGTCGCGTGCCAGCAGCGCGCGGTAGCGTTCGAGGAGGGGGCGGGGAGCGTCGGTCACGGGGCGGAGTATAGGGTCGGCGGCGGCCGGACCCGTCTCAGTGCTCGGTCAGGGCCTCGCGGACGATGCGCTCCTGCTCGGCATGGTGCTCGGCGGGGTAGCCCTCGGCCGGGCGGGATCGCTCCGGGCGGCTGATGTCGCCGAGGGGGATGCGGTACGGCACGAGATGCCGGATCTTCGGCAGCACGAACTTGCGTGCACCCATGTTCCGCGGCTCCTCCTGGACCCAGGCGAACGACTCGATGTTCGGGTAGCGGTCGAGCACGGCCTGGAGCTCGTCGGCGGGGAACGGGTAGAGACGCTCGACGCGCACGATCGCCACGTCGCTGGCGCGCTCCATCTCGGGCGCACCGGTGATGTCGTAGTAGATCTTCCCGCTGCACAGGAGCACGCGGCGCACCTCTTCGGCGGCCTTCGCCTCCGCGAATCGGGCGTCGTCCAGGACGGCGGCGAACGACCCCGTCGAGAGCTCCGTCGGGCGTGATGCGGCCTGCGGAAGGCGGAGGAGCGATTTCGGGGTCATGACGACGAGGGGGCGAGCGTCGCGGTGGCGCGCCTGACGACGGAGCAGGTGGAAGTACTGGGCGGGCGTGGTCGGGTAGACGACCCGGATGTTGCCCTCCGCGCCGAGGGCCAGGAACCGCTCGAGGCGGGCCGACGAGTGCTCCGGTCCCGAGCCCTCGTAGCCGTGCGGCAGGAGCAGCGTGAGCCGCGAGGTGAGGCGCCACTTCGCGAGGCCCGAGACGAGGAACTGGTCCAGGATGATCTCGGCGCCGTTCACGAAGTCGCCGTACTGCGCCTCCCACAGGACCAGCGCGTCGGGGGCGGTGACCGCGTAGCCGTACTCGAAGCCGAGGGCCGCGTACTCGCTGAGCGGCGAGTTGTGGAGCTCGAAGGCCGCCTTCGACTGCGGCAGGTGCTGGAGCGGGACGTGCCGCTCGCCGGTCGAGGCGTCCCACAGTCCGGCGTGCCGCTGGCTGAACGTGCCGCGCACGGTGTCCTGCCCGGTGAGGCGGATCGGCGTGCCGTCGGCCAGCAGCGAGGCGAAGGCGAGGAGCTCGGCATGCGCCCAGTCGATCTTCGGCTCGTCCTCGTCCAGGGCAACCGCCCGGCGCTGGAGCGGCTTCGCCAGCTTGGGATGCAGGGTGAATCCGTCCGGCACCGCCGACAGCGACGCGTTGAGCTCCTTGAGGCGCGTGAGGCTGACTGCCGTCTTCGGCTCCGTCTCCTTGCGCTGCGGAATCGCCTCCGATCCTCGGTCGAGCGCGCCCTCCGTCTCGGTCTCGTCGGAGCTGTCACGGACCGTGGCCTGGCGCGCGGCGAGATCCCGCTGCGCCTCCTTGATCTTCGCCTCGGCATCGGCGGCGCTGATCGCCCCCGCCTCGATGAGCTGGGTCTGGTAGCGCTCGCGGACCGACGGATGGTCGGCAATCTCGGCGTACATCGCCGGCTGCGAGTAGGCCGGCTCGTCGCCCTCGTTGTGGCCGTAGCGCCGATACCCGACGAGGTCGATGACCACGTCGTGGCCGAACGCCTGGCGGTACATCATCGCCAGCCGGGCCGCGGCCAGGCACGCCTCGGGGTCGTCGGCGTTGACGTGGACGATCGGCGCGTCGAAGCCCTTCGCCAGGTCCGAGCTGTAGTCGGTGGACCGCGCCTCGCGCGGCCCGGTGGTGAAGCCCACCTGGTTGTTGGCGATGATGTGGATCGTGCCGCCCGTGGCGTAGCCGTCGAGGCGCGCCATGTTGAAGGTCTCCGCCACGACGCCCTGGGCCGCGAAGGCGGCGTCGCCGTGGATGAGCAGCGGCAGGGTCACGGCGTGGTCGGTGGTGGCGACGGGTCCGGACCGATCCGTCTGCTCCGCGCGCGTCCGACCCTCGATCACGGGGTCGACGGCCTCGAGGTGGCTCGGATTCGGCGACAGCACGACGCGAACCTCCTCGTCATCGGCGGTGAGGTAGCCACCCTCCGCGCCGAGGTGGTACTTCACGTCGTCCAGACCACCCTTCGGCGCGATCGCCGCGTTGCCACCGGTGCGTCCGGCCTCGAACTCGGTGAGGATCGCCTCGTAGCTGACGCCGACGACGTGGGCCAGGACGTTGAGGCGGCCGCGGTGCGCCATGCCGATCATCACCTTCCGAGCCCCCTGGTCCGCCGCGTCACCAAGGATCACGTCGAGCATCGGCACCATGGAGTCGAGGCCCTCGATGCTGAAGCGCTTCTGGCCCAGGTACGCCTTGTGGAGGAAGCGCTCGAGCGTCTCGACGCTGATCAGCCGTTCCAGGAGCGCCACCTGGTCCTCGGCCTCCATCGGCAGCCGATGCTCTCCCGACTCGATGACGTGGCGCAGCCAGACGCGCTCCTCGTGCGAGCCGATGTGCTCGACCTCGTACGCGATCGTGCCGGTGTACGTCTCCTTGAGGTGCGGCAGGGCGTCGGCGAGCGTCTCGCCCGGGACGTAGATGCGCATGAGCTCGGCGGGGACGGCCTTCATGCTCTCCTCGGTCAACCCGAGCGGCGTGGGGTCGAGCGCGGGATCGCCCGTCGGCTCGGCACCCAGCGGGTCGAGGCGGGCGGCCATGTGGCCGAAGTGCCGGTACGCCTTCACGAGTGCCATCCCGGCGGCGACCGCCTTGAGATGCTCGTACGCATCCCCCTCGTGAGGGACCGGCGGGGAGGTCACGACCGGGGCACCGGCCGCCTCGGCCGCGGGCGGCATCGGCTGCTCGGTGGTCACGTCCGCCGACCGGGCGCCCATGGCGTCGAACACATCGGCGTAGAAGCCGTCTTCCCCGGCGAGCAGACCGTCCATGCGCCGCAGGAACATGCCTGACTCGGCGCCCTGGATGATGCGGTGGTCGTAGGTCGAGGTGATCGTCATGCGCCGATCGCCGCCGACCGACGTGATCGTCCCGGTGGCGATGATCGTGCCCTGGTTCGGCATCAGCCGTGGCACGCTCGCGGTCGTCCCCAGGGTTCCCGGGTTCGTGAGCGTGATCGTCGCTCCGGCGAAGTCGTCCGGCGACAGCTTGTTGGTCCGTGCCTTCTCGACGATCTCCTCGTACCGCGCGTGGAACGCGGCGAAGTCCATCCCGTCCGCGCCCTTGATCACTGGCACGACGAGGAAGCGCGATCCGTCGCGTCGCTCCACGTCCACGGCCAGGCCGAGGTTGATAGCTCCCGGGTCGACCCGGTAGGCCTGGTCGTCGATCTCGGTGTAGTAGTGGCTCATCGAGCGCATCTCGGCCGCCGCCTGCACGATCGCCCAGCCGATGAGGTGGGTGAAGCTCACCTTGCGCGGAGCGATCTGGCCGTTCAGCTCCCTGCGCCGCGCCTCGAGCGTGGCGACGTCGATCTCCCGGAAGCTCGTCGCGGTCGGCACCGAGAGGCTGGCCGCCATGTTCTGCGCCAGGCGCGCCGCGGGCCCCTTGATCGGGGTCGCGCCGTCAGGGACCGGGGATGGCGCCGGCTCGGCGTCCGGGCTCTTCGTGGCTGAAGCCGGCTCGTCGGTCGAGGACGGCTGGCGCTCTCCATTCGTCGGCTCCGATCGCGTCGCGGCGACCGGCTCGAATCCGTTCGCCCCGGAGTCGAACAGCTTGCGCCACGGATCGTCCACGCTGTCGGGGTCGTTGCGGTACCGCTCGTAGAGATCGGCCACGTAGCCGGCGTTGACGAGGTTCAGCTCGTCGAGCGGCTCAGTGCGCGATGGCGAGTCGGCGTCGGACATGTCGCCCTCAAGGATACGGCGCCTCGCCGCCGGATGCCCGTTCGTCGCGAATCAGGAGGGACGGCGCTGGATCAGCCCCCGGAGCAGGAGCACGCCGCCGAACGCCATGATCACCGCCGGCAGGAGCCAGCCGGGAAGTGCCAGTCGCTCACCGCCGATGCCCACGACGCCCTCGAAGAACAGGAAGCCGACGGCGAAGAGCGCGAGTCCCCCGAGCATCCCCCACGTCCCGTTGCGGACGTCCGTCATGTTCCCGCTGCGGACGCCCCACAGGGCCAGGCCCAATCCGCTGGCGGTCGGCCCGACCAGCGCCCACGCGTATGCCCAGCTCTCCCATCGCCCCGTCTGATCCTGGAACAGCAGCACCAGGCCCACGGTCGTGGTGATGGTGCCGGCGATGACGACGCCCTGCTCGTCCATCACGATGAGGCCCGCCAGCAGCAGCACGGCGCCGACCGCGATGACGAAGAACGGCCAGCCGATGTCCTCGATGCTGAGCCCGAGCAGCTGCCCCGCCAGCAGCGCGGCGCCGACCAGCACCAGGACGAGGCCGATCGCCATCGTCGAGGGACTGCGCTCGTCAGGTCGGGCGGGCGCCCGACCGTCGGGGTCGCCACTCATGCGTCGATGGTACCGCCGGGCGGTGAGCCGGGGCTAGCATGTGAGCGAGATGGACCTCAACGCTGACCTCGGCGAGAGCTTCGGGCGCTGGACGCTCGGCGACGATGAGCGCCTCGTCGCGCAGATCACCAGCGCCAACGTCGCCTGCGGATTTCACGCCGGTGACCCCGACGTGATGGAGAGGACGGTCGCGCTGTGCCGCGACGCCGGGGTCGCGGTCGGCGCGCAGCCCGGCTACCCGGACCTCGCCGGATTCGGACGACGGCCCATCCCGTTCTCCGCCGAGGAGGTCGAGTCGCTGGTTCGCTACCAGATCGGCGCCCTCGAGGCGTTCTGCCGGGCGCATCGGATCGAGATGCAGCACGTGAAGCCGCATGGCGCCCTCTACAACTCGGCCGCCGGCGACCCGGTGCTCGCCACGGCGATCGCCCGCGCCACGGCTGGCTTCAGCACGGACCTGGCGCTCTTCGGCCTTGCCTCGTCCGCGGCGATGGGCAATGCGGCGGCCGATGCCGGCCTTCGGTTCGTTCCCGAGGCCTTCGCGGACCGCCGCTATCTGGCCGACGGGTCGCTCCAGCCGCGCGCGGAGCCGGGCTCGGTCATCTCGGACAGTGATGCGGCCGCGGCGCAGGCTCGGTCGATCGCCCTGGAAGGTCGCGTGACCGCCTCCGACGGGGCGTCCATTGCCGTCGCCGCCGAGAGCATCTGCTGCCACGGGGACACCCCGGGGGCCGTGGAGATCGCCACCGCCGTCCGCCGCGCCCTGGAGGAGGGCGGCGTGAGCGTGGCCGCCGTCCGGGATTCGTGATCCGCTCCTTCGGCGAGTCCGCGTTGCTCGTCGAGGTCGGGTCGGCGGGCAGCGCACAGCTCCTCGCCGCCGCCCTCCGCAGCGACCCGCCCGCCGCGCTGGTCGAGGCGGTGCCCGGCCTGGGCTCGGTGCTGGTCGAGCTCGATCCGATGCATCCCGCGGCGAGCGAGCTGGCCGCGGTCCTCGAGGAGCGGATCAACGGCCTGGGGACCGAGCTGCCGGCCGGTCGACGGCACGAGATTCCGGTGGTCTACGAAGGTCCGGACCTCGACGAGGTCGCGCGCCTGACGGGTCGTTCGGTCGACGAGGTGGTCGCCCTGCACACATCGGCCGAGCTGCGTGTCCTCTTCTGCGGGTTCGCCCCCGGCTTCGCCTACCTCGGAGACCTGCCGGACGAGCTTCGGGTCGAACGGCTCGCGACGCCCCGCACGTCGACGCCGGCCGGCTCCGTCGCGATCGCCGGTTCTATGAGTGGCGTCTATCCGTCCGACCTGCCCGGCGGGTGGAGGGTCATCGGCCACACCGACGTTGCCATGTTCGACCCGCAGACGGATCCGCCGACGCTGCTCGTGCCGGGAGACGTCGTGCGGTTCACTCGCGCATGATCGAGGTCGTGGAGCCCGGGGCGCTGACGAGCGTCCAGACTCCCGGCGGCCGGCCGGGCTGGCGCCACCTCGGGATCGGCGTGGGCGGCGCGGCCGACCCGTGGAGCGCTCGCCTCGCCAACCGCCTCGTGGGCAACCGGGACGACGATGCGCTCCTCGAGGTCACCGTGACGGGGCCGACCCTGCGCTTCGGCGCGCCGTCGGCCGTGGCTGTCACGGGCTCGCGCTTCGGTGCCTCGCTCGACGGCGTGCCCATCCCCCGGGGCGCCGGCCGTCCGGTCCGTGCCGGATCGGTGCTGCGGATGGGGCGCGGCAGCGGAGCGCGGGCGTACGTCGCGGTGGCCGGCGGCATCGAGGTCCCGACGGTTCTCGGGTCACGCGCGACCAACCTGCGGAGCGGCTTCGGCGGGCACGCCGGCCGGGCGCTGCGCGCGGGAGATCGGCTGGAGATCGGCCGGCCGGGTGGGTCGCTGTACCGATGGGCCGCGGAATGGCCGGGAGGTGCGGTGCGCGTCGTCCCTGCGCTGGACGGTGCCGGCCTGTCCGAGCTGCTGGAGGACGAGTGGACGGTGAGCGGGCAGGCGGACCGGACCGGAGTCCGGCTCGACGGGCCACGGATCCGACTTCAGCCGCCCGAGGTGGTGTCGATGGGGCTTCCCCTCGGCGCCATCCAAATCCCGCCCGATGGGCGCCCGATCGTGATGCTCGGCGAACGCCCTGTCACGGGCGGCTACCCGGTGCCGGCGTGCGTGATCCGGGCGGACATCGGCCACATGGCCCAGCTGCGGCCCGGCGGCCGGGTGCGATTCACCGAGGTCACCCGTGAGGTAGCGCTGGAATCGTGGGCCGAGATAGAGCGGCGGCTCGAGGCCCTCGAGGAGGTCGCGTCGCCGGACCCGACCGATGAGGGCAGATGGGCCGGGGCCCTCGAGTAGACCCCGGCCGTCGACGGCGAGTGAGCTAGTTCTGGAGCTCGCTCTGCGGGCGGAAGACCAGGCGCTCGGCGCCGGCCTCCTCGGTGACGTCGATCGTCGCGCTCTCGAGCGGGGTCGCCAGCTCGGGGGCCACGAACACACGCAGGCCGTCCTGCTCGGTCACCTGGTCGCCGTCGGCCGGCTCCTCGGTGAAGCCCAGGCCGATGGTGATCTCGCCGGGCTCGGTCGACTCGGGAAAGACGCGCAGGCCGAACGTTTCGGGCACGTCCTGCCCGCGGCGGAGCTCGGAAAGGAAGGTCGCTGCGTCGGGGGTGATCTGAAGCACTGCTTCTCCTTGGGATGTTCCTACGAATCCCGGGGGCCGCAAGACCGATACCACCCGGCCTGCTAGCCTCGATTCCCATGACCGATGACGTCGAACCCAGCGCGGAACAGCCGCTTGACGGGGCCGAGGAGACCCGGGCCGAACGCTACCGCCTGGTCGCCGAGATCGAGGCCGTGCTCGACGGCCCGACGACCTACCTGGCCCTCCTCTTCGCCGCGCTCCTCATCGCCGAGATCGTCCTCACCGCGCAGAACAGCCCGGTTCCCGCGGTGCTGGGATGGATCCAGCTCGGCATCTGGGCCGTGTTCGTCGTCCACTTCCTGCTCGGCATCACCATCAGCCCCGATCGCGGCCTGTATCTGCGGCGCAACTGGCTCACGGCCATCTCGCTGCTCGTCCCGTTCCTGCGGGCGTTTCGCGTGCTGCGCGCGATCCGCGTGCTCCGTGCCACGAACTCGCTGCGCGTCCTCGCCGGGTTCAACCGGACCGCTCGCAGCCTCCGCGGGGTGCTCGCCTGGTCACGGGCGGGCTACGCGGGAGGACTGGCGCTCACCGCCGCCTTCCTGGGCTCGGCCATCCTGCTGATGTTCGAGGCCGATGCACCCGGATCGCAGATCACCGACTACGCCGAGGCACTGTGGTGGGCCTCGGCGACGCTCACCACGGTCGGCGCATCGTCCGAGCCGGTGACGCTCGGCGGCCGGATCGTAGCCCTGCTCATCATGTTCGGCGGGCTCGTCCTGCTCGGCTACGTGGCCGGCGTCCTGGCCGCCCTGCTCTTCGGCAAGCGCCCGGAGGGTCCGGGCTAGGCCTGCAACATCAGCCGAGAATCGACCGAACCACGTCCGCGCTCACGTTGCGCCCCGTGGTGACCACCGCCACGTTGCGGCCGGTCACGTCGAGCTTTCCAGGCTGAAGGGCGGCGATCCCCAGCACGGCGCTGCCCTCGAGCAGGATGTGCGGCACGTCGATCGCCCAGCGCATGGCCGCGGCGATCTCCTCCTCCTCGACGAGCACGACCTCGTCCACCAGCTGCCGGCAGAGCTTCCAGGTGATGCTCGTCTTCTCGATGTTGCCCGCAACTCCGTCCGCCAGGGTCGGCGCAATCGGCATCGGGTCGGTCGAGCCCGTCTCAAGGTGCGCGAACATCGGCGGCGAGGCGGACGGCTGCACGCCGATCAGCCGCAGGCCCGGCTTCAGCGCCTTGGCCCACAGGCCGATGCCGGATATCAGGCCACCGCCCCCGATCGGCACGACGATCGTGTCGACCTCGGGCCAGTCCTCGAGGATCTCGACGGCCACCGTCGCCTGCCCGGCGATGACGTCGGGGTCGTTGTACGGGGCGACGTAGATCGCGTGGCCGGCGTCGTCCCGCCGCCTCGCCTCGATCTCGGCGTCATCGGTGTCGTTGCCCGTGAGCTCGACGGTGATGCGGCTCGTCTCGAGAGCTCGAAGCCGCTCGAGCTTGGCCGGGGACACGGACCGCCCGACGAGGACGGTGAGGCGCATATCGTGCCGCGTGGCGGCGGTCGCGGTGGCGATGCCGTGGTTGCCGCTGCTCGCCGTCACGAGTGCCGCCTCGGGCCGCTCCTCGGCGATGATCCCCACCTTGTTGTGGGCGCCGCGGGTCTTGAAGGCGCCGGTCGGCTGCGTCTCCTCGCGCTTCAGCCGGACGGCGGCGGCTCCGGTGGCCTCCGCCAGCTCGCGATTCGGCTCGAGCGGGGTGTGGAGCGCGATGCCATGAAGCCGCACGCGAGCGGCATTGACATCGGCGAGGGTCGGCATGCGCGGCATGCGGCCAGTCTACGGGCCGCCGCAGGTCCCCAGCTCGGGGAAGGATCGGCCGGCAGCGGCGGGCCGCGCCGGGGGTTGCTACGCGGCGGGCATGGGCGCCGGGGCAGGGTCCGGGGCCGAGTCGGCGTCACGCATCTCGCGCAGCCGAATGCCGATGCGCATGAGCGATCCGAGGCGGTCCTCGACGCGCGCGCGCTCGACCGGGGTGGCCCAGTGGCGCAGGGTGAAGTCGACCTCGTGCTTGTGGCGCTCGGCCGTGGCGAAGAGCTCCTCGACGCGATCTCGCAGCGCCGGGTCGTGGTTTGCCGCCAGGATCGCCCGGCGGCAGGCCAGGATCTCGACGTAGTACGAGGTCGCGAGCCGATCGAGATCGCGCTGGGCGTCGTGATCCCACGGCTCCGGCGGTCCCCCGAACCCGAACCTGCGCCACTCGCCCGGCTGAACCTGCTGCATCGACGTTCCTTCGCTGCTCGGTGTGATCCCCTCCGGCCACGAACCGTATCGGCGCGCCGATCTCGTCGCCAGATGCCGGTATGGCTACCGACGGCCGGACCAATGGCGAGCGTCGTATCCTCACTGGACCGCCACCCAACCCCACGCAGTGCCGCGCATCGCACGCGCGGCGGGAGCCATCCCGATCAGACCGGCCATCGACCGCTACGTCCCGAAGCGCATCCGACCCGCCTGGCGCGTCGTCCGGCGTACCGTCATGAACTACGTCGATGAGCAGGGCCTCCAGTGGTCGGGCGCCGTGGCGTTCTACCTCGTCCTGTCGGTGCCGCCGCTGCTGATCGCCGCGGTCTCGGTCGGCGTGGTGGTCGTGGGCCCCGAGACGGCGCGCAGCTTCCTGGTCGACCAGGTCGCGCGGTTCCTTCCCGGTCAGCAGGGGATCATCGAGGAGATCGTCCGCGAGACGGTCGATGCCAGCGGCGCAGCCGTGGCTGCCGCCATCGGCTTCCTGCTCTTCTCGGGCAGCCGGGTCTTCGCCAGCCTCATCACCGCCATCAACCTCATGTGGCACGAGATCGAGCCGCCCGGGTTCTGGAAGCGCCAGGTCGAGCGCATCGTCATGGTCTTCACGATCGGCGCGCTCCTCGCGCTGGCGGGAGTCGCCGACATCGTCTTCGCGTTCGCCGGCGAGCTCCTCAACCTGCCGGCCTCGGTCAGGGTGCTGGCGCAGAGCCAGGTGGTGCCGGTGCTCTTCATCGGCACCGCGCTCTTCCTGCTCTTCTATCTCATCCCGCGACGTGCGGCGACGTGGCAGACGGCGCTCATCGGCGCCGCGGTCGGGGCGATCGCTCTCCGGGTGGCGCAGGTCGGGTTTACGACCTACGTCCGCACGTTCGGCGGGTTCGACTCCGCCTATGGGCCGATCGCCGGCCTTGCCGCCGTGCTCACCTGGGCGCTCGTCGCATCGGCGGTGATCCTGCTCGCCGCGCACCTCGTGGCGGTGATGAACTCGCCCGACCGCGAGCCGCGGCCCGCGGAGCACCAGCAGCCGGGCGAGGCCGAGGCGAAACGACGACCGAAGCCGAACCGTCGCGAGGACCAGGCCCGGAACTGAGGTATCGGGCGGCCTTTGCTATCATCGGTCGGCCTCGCGCACTGGGGAGTGGCCAAGCGGTAAGGCGCCTGACTCTGGATCAGGAGATCGAAGGTTCGAATCCTTCCTCCCCAGCCATCCTCACGGGATCCCGAGGCGTGCCGCGCCGAAATGCGGCGGCCATTCGTCCCAGTCGGTGGTCCAGGGCGCCTCGAGCCGGTCATCGGGAAGGTCCGGATCGGCATCGTCCGTTGACCGGGTGTCGGGCGCCGATGGCCGCACGTCATCGCGCGCGGCCGTGGTCGAATCCATCAGCACGTCATGTCCCCCTGCGCGCCTTGCTCGGACCTCAGGATCCGGATGCAGACGACGTGCCATTCCCGGGTCCTCCGGCCCCGCCGGACCATCGGCGTCGACGGCCCGATGATAGGAATCCGTGGCTCCGGCGTATCGGATGGGATCGCAGGTCGCGATCGCTTCGATATCCAAGGAGAAAACCACGTGCGAACCTGGAAGCCGACGTCGCTGGCGCTCGCGGGCATCATGGCCCTCGCCGCCTGCACGTCCAGCCCGGGCGACTCCGCCGAACCGACCGCGACCGCGGCGGAATCGACGGCGCCCGAATCAATGGCCCCGGAGTCGATGGCTCCCGAGGAGTCCCATGACATGGGTGGCATGGGGGACGACATCACCAGTGATGCCGCCAACCTGCGCACCGACCTCAACTACCTGCTCGGCGAGCACCTGATCCTGGCGGCCAAGGCCACCGGAGCGGCGCTCGACGCGCGCAACGAGCAGTTCGCCGCCTATGGTGACCTGCTGAACACGAACGGCACCGAGCTCGGCGCCGCCGTCGGCTCGATCTACGGCCAGGAGGCCGAGGACGAGTGGAACCGCATCTGGAGCGCCCACAACGGCTTCTTCGTCGACTACACCACCGGTGTGGCCACCGACGACCAGGCCGTGCAGGACAAGGCCGTCGAGGATCTCACGACGATCTACGTGCCCGAGTTCAGCGCCTTCCTGGCCGGTGCCACCGGCCTGCCGGAAGACGCGATCGCGTCGCTCGTGACCGATCACGTCGTGCAGACCGCTGCCGTCGTGGATGCCCAGGCGTCGGGTGACTCGGAAGCCGCCTACGACGCGATCCGCGCCGCCTACGCCCACATGCAGATGATCGGCGATGCCCTCGCCCCGGCGATTGCCGAGACGAATGACATCGATGGCGTTGCCACCACGGCCGCCGTCGACTTCCGGGTCGCGCTGAACCAGCTGCTCCAGGAGCACCTGTTCCTGGCGAGCTTCGCCACCGATGCCGCCCTGGGTGGCCGGAACGACGAGTTCGCCGCGGCCGGTGCCGCGCTGAACACGAACGGCACCGAGCTCGGCGCCGCCGTCGGCTCGATCTACGGCCAGGAGGCCGAGGACGAGTGGAACCGCATCTGGAGCGCCCACAACGGCTTCTTCGTCGACTACACCACCGGTGTGGCCACCGACGACCAGGCCGTGCAGGACAAGGCCGTCGAGGATCTCACGACGATCTACGTGCCCGAGTTCAGCGCCTTCCTGGCCGGTGCCACCGGCCTGCCGGAAGACGCGGTCGCCGAGCTGGTGACTGATCACGTCCTCCAGACCAAGGCCGTCGTCGACGCCCAGGCGTCCGGTGACGCTGCCGCGGCCGCCGATGCCGATCGAACCGCCGCCATGCACATGCGCATGATCGGCGACGCGCTCGCCCCGGCGATCGTGGAGGCCCAGCCGGAGGCGTTCGAGTAGCTCCTCCCTCCAGTGGGGGCGGTCCGGAACGTCCGGGCCGCCCAATCCCTTTTCAGAAGAGAGATCACACCATGCGACTGCGACTCCTGATTCCCGCGCTTGCACTCGTCGTGGCCGCGTGCAGCGCCCCCGCCTCGAGCGACGAGCCGGGCACCGCCGCTCCCGAGGCCTCGGCATCGGCGGCTTCTTCCGCCGATCCGGCGGCCGATGCGATCGAGGTCAGCGTCCTCGACTTCATGCTCGACCCGTCGGACATCGAGGTGGCCGGACCGACCGTCACGTTCGACGTCACGAACGACGGCCCGACCCCTCACAACTTCACCGTGCGCGACGATGCCGGCGAGGTGCTGATGGCGACCGAGGACCTCAGCGTCGACGGCACCGAGACGATCAGCGGCGAGCTCGAGCCGGGCACGTACACGGTCTTCTGCTCCCTTCCCGGGCACGAGAGCCTCGGGATGAGCGGCACGCTCACGGTCACCGGCGGCTGACCCGCCGCCGCGGGCCGGTCGGACGCATGGCTAGAATCGGGGGTCCCACGAACGCCACGAACGGAGGAACCCGCCCGCCCATGCGTGCCCACAAGATCACGATGCTCGGCACCGGCCTGATCGGCGACTTCTACACCGCGACCCTCCACGGGCAGCGCGGGCGCGATCGCGTCCAGGTCGTCTATTCACGGACGGAGGAGCGGGGGCGAGCCTTCAGCGAGCGGTGGGGCATCCCCGAGCACACCACGGATCTCCAGGCCGCGGTCAATCATCCGGACACCGACATCGTCATCGTTGGGCTCCCGAATCACCTCCATGTCGAAGCGGTCGCGGCCGCGGCGGCGGCGGGGAAGGCGGTCCTCTGCACCAAGCCGCTCGGACGAAACGCGGCGGAGGCCCAGCAGATTCTCGAGACGGTCGAGGGAGCCGGCGTCTTCGGTGGCTATCTCGAAGACCTGTGCTACACCCCGAAGTCGCTCAAGGCGATCAAGTCCGTGGAGGATGGCGCGCTCGGCGACATCACGTGGGTCCGTTCACGAGAGACGCACCCCGGACCGCATTCGGCCTGGTTCTGGGACGGGCGGCTCACCGGTGGCGGCGCGATCATCGACCTCGGCTGCCACTGCATCGAGATCATCCGCAACTTCGTCGGGAAGGGGAACCGCCCGGTCGAGGTGATGTGCCACACCGATACCCTGGTCCATCCGATCGAGGACGAGGACAACGCGATCGCGCTCATCCGCTTCGAGTCCGGCGCGATCGGGCAGTTCGAGGTGTCGTGGACCTTCCGCGGCGGGATGGACCTGCGCGACGAGGTGGCCGGCACCGAGGGCACGATCTGGCTCAACCACTTCCTGCGCACCGGCTTCGAGATGTTCACGACCGGTGGGTCGGGTGGGTACGTTGCCGAGAAGGCCGAATCGAGCGCGGGCTGGCTCTTCCCGGTGGGCGACGAGGTCAGCGAGCTCGGCTACGTCGACATGTTCAGCGACATGTTCGACGCCATCGACTCGGGCGGTCAGCCCCGGGAGACCATCTACGACGGCTATGTCGTGAACGCGATCATGGACGCCTGCTACCGGTCGGCCAAGAGCCGTGCCTGGGAGCCGGTGGATCTGTTCGAGTGGCGCGGCGGCGAGACCGAGCGCATCGGCCGCGAGCCGGAGCTCCACGAGGGCAAGGTCGTGATCAAGCGGGAGACGCTCCCCGATGGTCGGGTGAAGATGATCCTCAAGGATCCGAAGTCGGGCGACTTCGCCGACGTGGTGGTGGCCGGCTAGGGGGTCAGGCCCCCGCCACGAGGAGGTCGTCCGGCATGCCGGCCGGCTCACCCGCGTGGAGCCAGCGCGCGATCGCATCGCGGGCGAAGAGCTGCTCGACGACCATCGATGACGCGCCGATGACCCCGGCCAGTGCCCCGAGCGACGACCGCTTGACGAGGAGATCGCGCGTTGCCAGGGGCAGGCTTCGGCGGTAGACGGTCTCCCGGATGGCGGCCAGCAGCTGGTCGCCGCTCTGCGCCACCCCGCCGCCGATGACGATGAGCGACGGGTTGAAGAAGTTCGCGAGGCTTGCCAGCGTGAGCCCGACACGATGGCCGGCGTCGTGGAGCAGGGCGACGGCGGCCGTGTCTCCGAACGAGGCTGCACGCGCCACGTCTTCCGCCGATACGCTGCCGTGCTGATCGAGAGCGGCCCGCAGCCGGTCGCTGTGACCGTCGAGCGCAAGAGCCTCGCCCTGCCGCGCAAGGGCCGAGCCACCGGCGAGGGCCTCGAGGCAGCCGATGTTGCCGCAGCGGCAGGTGACGGAGGCGTCGTCCACCACCTGGATGTGGCCGACGTCGCCGGCCGCGCCCTGGGCCCCCCGGTGGATGCGTCCGTTCGAGATGATGCCGGCGCCGATGCCGGTGCCGATCTTCACCACCACGACGTTGTCGTGGCCGACCGCGATGCCGGAGCGCCACTCGCCGAGGGCGAGGAGGTTCACGTCGTTGTCGACCCAGACGGGTGCACCGTGGGCTGCCGCGAACCGCTCGCGCACGGGGTAGCCGTCCCAGCCCGGCATGATCGGCGGCGAGACGGGGCGTCCGCTGCGGAACTCGACCGGGCCGGGCACACCGATGCCGACGCCCCACAGCCTCCCCGGCAGGTCGCGCGTCGCGGCGGTCAGCTCCGCGAACAGCTCGTCGACGCGGTCCAGGCAGCGTTCCGGGCCGGCGGCGATGTCCGACGGCTCATCACGGTGTCCGAGAATTCGACCGTCGAGGTCGGTCACCGCCACGTCGATGCTCGTCGCCCCGAGATCCGCCACCAGGACGTGGCCGGCGTCCGCGCGGAAGCTGATCTGTCGCGGTGGACGTCCCCCGGTGCTCGGGCCCACCTCGCCCTCGACCACCAGGCCGGCATGGATCAGCTCGTTGACACGTTGGGCGACGACCCCGCGGCTCAGTCCGGTCCGCGCACCGATCTCGGCGCGCGAGCGCGCGCGTGCTGATCGGATCTCATCGAGCACGGCCGACAGGGTGTCGAGTGACTCCTCGAGGGGTGCTTGGGGCGCGAGGCGTTCGTCCATCTCGGGTCTGATCATAGGCCGATCGAGCGGAATCGGCGAACTTTTGCACTTGACAGGCAGAAGTACGATCGTCACGTGCAATTCCCGGGCTTTCGTCGGCTGCTCCGTGCGCCCAGGTCATCTAGACGGCTAGATACCCGAGTGCGTCGGTGAGAAACCCCAGCCAGGTCGGGGCGGCCGTGATCGGCAGCGGATTCATCGGCACCGTGCACATCGAGGCGCTCCGCCGCCTCGGCGTGCAGGTGCATGGCCTGCTGGGATCGAGCCCCGAGCGCGCCGCGGCCCGGGCCGAGCAGCTCGGGGTGCCGCGGGGCTACGCAAGCCTGTCGGAGCTGCTCGCCGATGATCGCGTCGAGATCGTCCACGTCACCTCCCCGAACCACCTCCACCACGACCAGGTGCGGGACGTCCTCGCCGCCGGTCGCCACGTGATCTGCGAGAAGCCGCTGGCCATGACCTCGGAGGAGTCGGCGGATCTCGTGCGCCTGGCAAGCGACAGCGGCCGCATCGCCGCCCTGAACTTCAACATCCGCTTCTACCCGCTCAACCAGCACGCGCGCGAGCTCGTCGCGGCTGGCTCGCTCGGCGATGTTCGGCTCGTCACCGGACGCTACTTCCAGGATTGGCTGCTCCACGAGACCGACTGGAACTGGCGCCTGGAGCCGGATCGGGGCGGCGCGCTGCGAGCGGTCGGCGACATCGGCTCGCACTGGCTGGACCTGATGACCTTCATCACCGGCAGGCGCGTCACCTCGGTCATGGCCGACCTCGCGACCTTCATTTCCACCCGCCGGCAGCCGTCCGGCCCCGTGGAGACCTTCTCGACCGAGCGCGCCGGGGAGACGGTCGAGCGTGCCATCGAGACGGAGGACACCGCGACCATCCTCCTGCGCTTCGAGGGCGGCGCCCGCGGCTCGGTGGCCATCAGCCAGCTCAGCCCCGGGCGCAAGAACTCGCTCCAGTACGAGGTCGACGGATCCGAGGCCGCCACGGCCTGGGACTCGGAACAGCCCGACCAGCTGTGGATCGGGCATCGCGATCGTCCCAACGAGATCCTGATTCGAAACCCGGCGCTCATGGGCCCCGCCGCCGCCGCGGCCGCCGCCCTTCCTGCCGGCCACGTCGAGGGCTTCGCGGACACGTTCCGCTCGCTGTTCCGGGCCATCTACGCCGATGTCGCGGAGGGCGCCCCCGCCGCCGATCCCGCCTACCCGACCTTCGCTGACGGCCACGACGAGATGCTCGTCGGCGACGCCGTCGCGCGCAGCGCCCGCGAGGGCCGATGGGTCGACGTGGAGCGCAGCGCATGAACCCGATCACGCACCCGGAGGATCCTCGATGAGGCTCGGCTTCCTGACCGCCCCCTTCCCCGACACGTCGTTGAGCGACGTTGCCCAGTGGGCATCCGCGAACGGCTTCGAGAGCCTGGAGATCGCGTGCTGGCCGCCGTCGAGCGGCGCGTCGCGCAAATACGCCGGGACGTCGCACATCGACGTCACCGACCTCTCCGCGGAGCGCGCGACCGAGATCGTCGACGAGGTGGGCGGCATGGGCCTCGCGATCTCCGGCCTCGGCTTCTATCCGAACCCGCTCCATCCCGATGACGAGGTCCGCGATTCGGCGATCGCCCATATGAAGCTGGTCATCGAGGCCGCCTCGAAGATGGGCGTTCCGTTCTTCAACACCTTCATGGGCGGCGACCCGCGGAAGAGCCAGGACGAGAACTGGGAGACGGCGCTCGAGATCTGGCCGGGCATCGTCGACCACGCCCGTGAGCACGGCGTGAAGATCACGATCGAGAACTGCCCGATGATCTTCAGCCGCGACGAATGGCCCGCCGGCAACAACATCGCGTGGTCGCCGTACATCTGGCGCCGCATCATCGAGCAGTGGGGTGGCACGGTCGGGCTGAACTACGACCCGTCGCACCTCGTGTGGCTGATGATCGACCAGGCCCGCTTCATCCGCGAGTTCGGGCCGCACATCCTCCACGTGCAGGCCAAGGACGTCCAGATCGACCGCGACGGCCTCTACGAGCGCGGCAC
Organism: Chloroflexota bacterium; assembly: GCA_025699005.1. Lineage (GTDB taxonomy): Bacteria > Chloroflexota > Limnocylindria > QHBO01 > QHBO01 > JACDBZ01. The sequence continues at coordinate 333,507 of JAILWI010000001.1, forward strand.
GCTGTCCGGCGGCATCGGCTGGCAGATCCCTCGGCTTCCCGGCCTGGGAGAGGCGGCTTGGTCCGTGATCTTCGCCGCGCTCTACCGAGCCGGCTACGACGGCGACATCATCATCGAGCACGAGGACCGCGACTTCGAGGGCACCGACGACCTCGTCAAGCGCGGCTTCCTCATCGCGCGGGACGTCCTGCGCCCCTGGATCAAGTAGAGGACCCGATGACCCTGTCCATCGACGACGTCACCGAGCGCCAGCTCGCGAAGACCATCGACCACTCGCTCCTGCGGCCCGAGCTCGACGACGCGTTCGTCGAGGAGGGCTGCCGCCTGGCCGCGGAGTACGACGTGGCCTCGGTCTGCGTTCGCCCGACCGACGTCGCCAGGGCGCACGAGATCCTGGCCGGGACCGACGTCGCCGTCGGGACGACGATCGGCTTCCCGCACGGCAACCACCGGACCGAGACGAAGGTGTTCGAGGCCGAGCGCGCGCTGGCGGACGGGGCCACCGAGCTCGACATGGTGCTGAAGATCGGCGCCCTCAAGGCCGGACGTGACGCCGAGGTGCAGGCCGACATCGCCGCGGTCGTCGACGTGGCCCACGCGCGCGGCGCGATCGTCAAGGTCATTTTCGAGAACGCCTACCTGACCGACGACGAAAAGATCCGGGCATGCCGCCTGACCGAGGCGGCCGGCGCCGAGTTCGTGAAGACCTCGACCGGGTTTGCCCCGAGCGGCGCCACCCACGACGACCTGCGCCTGATGCGCGCCAACACGTCGCCGCACGTCCAGGTCAAGGCCGCCGGGGGCGTTCGCACCCTCGACGATCTGCTGGCGGTCATGGCGCTCGGCGTGACGCGCATCGGCGCCACCCAGACCAAGCCGATCCTCGACGAGTACCGCGCCCGGCGATCGGGCTCGACGGTCGCTGCCGGCGTCGACGCCGACGAGGGCGGGTACTGAGCATGGCGACCGCAGGCACGACGGCGCGAACGATGCCGTGGATCGGCGAGGCCATGGCACTCCTCGACCGCCTGGCACAGACCCAGGCCGAGCCGATCGAGCGGGCCAGCCAGTGGTGCGCCGATGCGATCGCGTCCGACGGCCTCGTCCACCTCTTCGGCACCGGCCACTCGCGGATCCCGGTCGAGGAGATGTTTCCGCGCTACGGGTCGTACCCCGGGTTCAACCCGATGGTCGAGCTGTCGATGACGTTCCACACCCAGGTCGTCGGCGCGAACGGTCAGCGGCAGGCCATGTTCATCGAGCGCACGCCGGGCCTGGCCGAGGTGATCCTCAGCAACTTCACCTTCGGCGAGCGCGACGTGCTCGTCATCTTCTCGGCCAGCGGGCTGTCCGCCGTGCCGATCGAGATGGCGCGCGGCGCTCACGCGCGCGGCCTCCGCGTCATCGCGGTCACGAGCGTCGCCCAGTCGATGGCCTCCGAGCCCTCCGACGAGATCGGAGGTCGTCTGCTCGACGACGCCGACCTCGTGATCGACCTGTGCACTCCCCACGCCGATGCGCTGTGCGCAGTCGACGGCCTGGAGACCCCCGTAGGCCCGGGCTCCACCGTCGCGGCCGTGGCCATCGTCAACGCCATCAAGGTTCGGGTCGCGGAGCTCCTCGTCGAGCGGAACGCGATGCCCCCGGTCCTCACCCGGCCATCGGTCGTCGGCGAGGAACGATCCCGAACGCTCTTCGACCAGGCCTACCGAGAGCATGCCCGGCGAATCGCCCGTGCGATCGACCAACGATCAGGAGGTGGATGACGAGCGTACGACCGAGGCGGTAGCGCCGCCAGGGCCAGTGTCCGGCCTCCCGATCGGAGCCGGCAATCGATGCACAAGGAGTTCAACTCGATGAATCTGTTCCAGAAGGGCCGAACCCCGGCCATCGCGCTCGCCGCGGTGCTCGCGCTCGCCGCGTGCGGCGGTGCCGGCACCCCGTCAGCGAGCGAGGGTGGGGACGGGGGCGGCGACTTCCACATCGGGGTGTCGAACACGCTGACCAACAACGGCTGGCGCGAGGAGATGATCTGCTCGATCAACGCCCAGGCCGCCGTTTCCGGCGAAGTCGGCCAGCTGACCGTCAACCATCGCGACACCGATGCCGCGGGCCAGCTCGAGGATCTGCGGAACCTCATCGCTGCCGAGGTCGACGCGATCATCGTCAACCCCGTCAGCCCGGATGCCGTCAACGCGGCGCTCGCCGAGGCTGCCGCGGCCGACATCCCGGTCATCTCGGTCGACCAGGCCGTGACCGACCCGGATGCGTACCTGATCAGCAACGACCAGGAGGAGTACGCCTACCTGGGCGCCAGCTGGCTGTTCGAGACGCTCGGGGGCGAGGGTGACGTGGTCTACATGCGCGGCTTCGCCGGCCATCCCGCCGACGACGATCGCCACGTGGGCTGGCAGCGCGCCCTCGAGGAGTATCCGGACATCAATGTCGTCCACGAGGTCCACACCGGGTGGGACCAGGCGACCGGCGTTCAGCAGATCAATGACTTCCTCGCCACCGGCACCAACTACGACGGCATCTGGACCTCGGGCATCGACAACGTGATCGTCGACGCGCTCATCGAGGCCGATGCGGAGCTCGTCCCGATCGTCGGGGCGGACAACGCCGGCTTCGTCCAGCAGCTGCTCGAAGTCGAGGGCCTGGTCGGTGCGGCAGTCACGAATCCCGCCTCCGTCGGCGGGGCTGGCGTGACGCTCGCGATCCAGCTGCTCAACGGTGAGACACCGGCCGAGAAGGCGGTGCTCATGGAGCCGCAGCTGTGGGCGAACAACACCGATGAGGGAATGGCTTCTCTCGAGGAGGCCAACGATCCCGACATCGATCCGACGTGGCCGCTCGGGATCAGCATCCCCGACTGGACCACGTACACCAAGGACCAGATCCTCGCCTGCGAAGGACCGTAATCTGGTAGCAGCGAGCCACTGAAGGGGTGCCGGCGTCCGCGCCGGCACCCCGCTCACCATCATCCCCACCATGGATGCGCCCCTGACATGACCGAGCCGCTGCTCGAGGCGAGCGGCGTGGTGAAGCGCTACGGGTCGGTGACGGCCCTGCGCGATGCCTCGCTCTCGATCCGACCCGGCGAGATCCACGCCCTGATGGGCGCGAACGGCGCCGGGAAGAGCACGTTCGTGAAGGTGCTCACCGGCGCGGTGCGCCCGGACGCCGGCACGATCCTCCTGCGCGGGCAGCGGCGCGAGGCTCACTCGCCGGCTGAGGCCCGCAGGTCCGGCATGGTATCGGTCTACCAGGAGCCGGCCATCCTCCCCGACCTCACCGTCCTCGAGAACCTGGTCCTCACCGAGACGCCGGTGGACGCGTTCCGCACCCACCTCGAAGGGCTCGGCATCAGGAATCTCGACCTGCGCGCCCATGCGCGCACCCTTCCTCTCGCAACGCTCCGCATCATCGACCTCGCACGCGCCATGGCCATCGAGCCTGATGTCCTTCTCCTGGACGAGATGACCGCTGCCCTGCCGGCGGACCTCACGGCGGGTGTCCTGGAGGCCGTCGCTGCGCAGCGCGGCACGGCCGGCTCCGTGATCTTCATCTCGCATCGCATGCTCGAGGTCGCCGGCCTCTGTGACCGGGCAACCGTCCTTCGCGACGGGTCCACCGTCGGTGTCGTCGACGTCGCGCCGGGTGCCGAGCAGGAGATCGTGGACCTGATGCTCGGCCCTTCTGCCGACGGCGAGAAGCGGCGTGCCCCGGATGCGACATCCGGGCCTACGGCCACCGCGGCGTCGGACGCGACGCCCCGCCTGTCGGCGCGGAACCTCGCCGCCGGGCGCAACCTTGCCGACGTCTCCTTCGACCTCCATGCCGGCGAGGTGCTCGGCCTGGTCGCCCTGGAGGGCCAGGGCCAGGACGAGCTCTTCGACGTCCTCTCGGGACAGACACGCCCCGGCTCCGGCGAGATGCTCGTCGACGGGAGCCCGGTTCGCTTCGGACACCCCTCGGACGCGATCCACGCCGGCATCGTCCTCGTGCCGGCCGATCGCTCGTCCGCGCTGCTCATGCAGCGACCCGTGCGCGAGAACGTGGCCCTGCCGCGGCTCGCGGCGTTCCGGCGATGGGGGCTCATCGACATGGGCGAGGAGCGGGAGCGCGTCGGCTCAGCCATCGACCGCCTCCAGATCGACACCCGCGCGCAGGCGGAGGTGCAACGCCTCTCGGGTGGCAATCAGCAGAAGGTCACGATCGCCCGCTGGCTCGGTTCAGGGGTGCGGACCTTCCTCTTCTACGACCCGACGCGCGGCATCGACATCCGAACGAAGGCAGAGATCTACGACCTCGTGCGCGAGCTCGCCGCTGCCGGCGCCGCCGTTCTGCTGCTCACGTCGGAGCTGGAGGAGATCCAGCGGGTGTGCGACCGGGCGATCGTCATCTTCGGCGGGCGCGTGGTCGACGAGATGGCCGCGGGTGTCGCCGACGAGCCGGCGCTGCTGCGCGCGGCGCACGGCCTCCAGTCGGCGACGGCGGGCGACACGTCGGGGACGGCCTCGTGAACGGCCTGGCCGGCGCGCGAAGCTTCGTTGCCCGCTGGGCGCGGGGTGACACGTGGACGGTCGGTCTGATCGTGATCTTCGTGCTCCTGTTCATCTTCACCAAGGCGCTGCGCTCGACGTACGGGCTGGACGCGCTGGCCATCGCGTCGTTGCCCGTGGCGTTCGCCGCGGCGGGACAGGCGATCGTGGTCATCTCGGGAGGCATCGACCTGTCGATCGGGTCGGTGATGGCGCTGACCAATGTCATCGCGGCCAGCCTGCTGGCCACCTATCCGGAGCTGTCCGTCCCGGTCGTCATCCTGGTCATGCTCATCGGGGCACTGGTGGGAACCGTGAACGGCGTCCTCGTCGTGATCAGCCGCGTTCCCGACATCGTCGTGACGCTCGCGATGCTTTTCGTATGGGCCGGCGCTGCACTGCTCGTCCTCGGCACACCGGGCGGCTCCTCCACGCCATGGCTGCGCGAGATCACGACCGGCACGCTCGGCATCGAGCTCGTTCCGCGGGCGCTCGTGGTCCTGCTGGTCGTGGTCGGGCTGGTCTGGATTCCGCTGCGGCGATCGCGGCTGGGACTGTCGATCTACGCCATCGGCAGCAACCGGCTGGGAGCCTTCCGCAGCGGGGTGCACGTGGAGGGCACGAAGATCGCGGCCTACGCGTTGACCGGGTTCTTCGCCTCGCTCGGGGGCCTGGCGCTCACCGCCAGCACCGGGATCGGCACGCCGATTCCGGGTCCCTACCTCCTCCTCAGCGTGGCGGCCATCGTCCTCGGCGGCGTGAGCCTGGCCGGCGGCCGCGGCGGCCTGCTGGGCCCGATCGTCGGCATCTACATCCTCGGCATCATCCGGGCGGACCTGACGTTCATGGGCATGGAGCCGGCGTTCTCGACGGTGATCCAGGGCGTGATCATGGTGATCGTCGTCATGGTCGGCGCCTACCTCACCCTCCGGAGGAGAGAGGCATGACGGGGAGCGCCACGGCCGTGGAACCTCGCGGCGGTCCGCTGGTCGTCGCGCGCGTGTGGCTGCGCGATCGGCCGCTCGTGCCGTTGCTGCTCCTGCTCGCCGGCCTCGTCGCGCTCCTCGAGGTCGTCCAGCCCGGCATCGTGAGCGTGAACTGGGTGGCCAGCACGATGCGATTCGCCATCCCGCTCGCGATCCTGGCCGCGTGCCAGACGATGACGATGCTCACCGGTGGCATCGACCTGTCGGTGGCCGTGGTGGCCTCGATGTCGGCGTACGTCATGGCGACGACCCAGAGCGACATCGGCTGGCTCGCCGCCTCCCTGGTGGCGCTGGTTCCGGCCGGGGTGGTCGGCCTCGTGAACGGCATCGGCGTGGGTCTGTTCCGCGTCCACCCGCTGATCATGACGATCAGCATGAGTCTCGTGGTGTCCGGTGCCGTGAACGTGTACGCGCGCTCGAACATCACCGGCGGCACGCGCGTCCCGTCCGAGATCACGGACTTGGGTGGCCAGTCGTTGCTCGGTTTCCTCCCGAACAGCCTCATCGTCTTCATCCCGTTGGCGGCGCTCATCCTCGTGGCGCTGCGGCGCTCCGGATACGGCCGCCTGCTCTACGCGGTCGGCGACAACGAGGTCGCATCGCGCCTCGCGGGGGTGCGAGTCGGACGCGTGCTCGTGGTGCTCTACCTGATCTCCGGGCTGCTGGCCGGATTCGCCGGGCTGATCTACGCCGGCGTGATCGGCAGCGCCACCGGCCGCCTCGTCGATCCGTTCCTGCTGCCGTCGGTGGCGGCGGCGGTCATCGGCGGCACGTCCATCTTCGGTGGGCGCGGCGGGTATGCCGGCAGCATCGTCGGGGCCCTCATTCTCACCGTCCTCGTCACCTTTCTCAACGTGATGCAGGCGCCGGAGGCGGTGCGCCAGATCCTGTTCGGGGCCATCATCCTGGCGGTCGCGGCCACGTACACGCGCATCACCGAGGGATCCTGAGCCGATGGCCGGGTCTTCGCGGCATCTCGGGCTCGACCTCGGCGCGACGAACATCAAGTGGACCGTTGTCGAGCGGCACGCCGATTCCTGGGAGACCGTCGACCGGGGGCAGATGCCGACCAGGTCCGCCGAGGGCCCGGATGCCGTCATCGGCCGGCTCGCGAGGGTCGCGATCGAGGCACGGGCGCGCTGGCCGGACCTCGAGACGGTCGGCATCGGGGTACCGGGCCTCTACGACGCCGATGCCGGCACGGCCCGCTTTCTGCCCAACCTGGCCGGAGAGTGGAGCGGCCGACCGGTGGCCGGACCGGTGTCCGAGCGCATCGGCCTGCCGGCGGTGCTCATCAACGACGCCCGCGCCTTCGGGCTTGCCGAGCTGCGGCTGGGTGCCGGACGCGGCGCCTCCACCATGGTCGGGCTGACCCTGGGCAGTGGAGTCGGCGGAGTCGTGGTCGTCGACGGTGGCGTCCACTTCGGCCATGACGGAACCGGCGGGGAGGTCGGCCACCAGACGATCCAGGCCGATGGGCCGCCATGCACGTGCGGGAACCGCGGCTGTCTCGAGGCGCTGACGAAGGCGGACCGGATCGCTGCGGCGTGCGGCACCCCCAGCGCGGCGAAGGCCGTCGACGCGGCGCGCGCCGGGGACGCGCGAGCCGTGGCCGGGATGCGCGAGATCGGCCATCTGCTGGGGATCGGCATCGCCAATCTGATCGTGGTGCTGACTCCGGACCGCGTCGTGGTCGGCGGAGGGGTGGCCGCGGCCGGTGAGCTGCTGCTCGAGCCGATTCGCGACGAGGTGAGGCGGCGCGTCAAGGTCACCGACCTCGAGCAGGTCTCGATCGTGGCGGCCGAGCTCGGCACGTGGGCAGGTTCGATCGGTGCCGCGGTGCACGGTGCCGAGCGTGCCGCAGCCGCCCGGCCTGTCGGCGTCGCCGGGGAGGGCGCTCGGTGACCACCTCGTACGTGCCGCGCTACCGCACCATCGAGCAGTCGCTCCGTGAGCGGATCTCGACGCTCCGACCGGGCGATCTGCTGCCCTCCGACGCGGAGCTGTGCGCCGAGTTCGGCGTCAGCCGCATGACCGCGCGCGGGGCCATGCAACGCCTCGCGGACGAGGGGCTCGTCACGCGCATTCCCGGGCGCGGGAGCTTCGTGGCGGAGCCGTCGACCCATCGCCGCGCCGATCGGCTGCTCAGCTTCTCCCGGGAGATGCGGCGCCAGGGCCGAGTGCCCACGTCGCGCATCGTCACGCGCGAGATCCGGCCGGCGAATGCCGCCGATGCCGCCGCGCTCGACGTGCGGGAGGGGGATCCGGTCGTGCTCCTCCAGCGCGTCCGCTGCGCCGACGGGCTGCCGGTGGCGCTCGAGACGGCCGTGCTCGAGCGACGGACGGCAGCGGCCGTGATGGCCGCCGATCTGGCGGAGGGTTCGCTCCACGCGGCCCTCGTGGCGGCGGGCCACGTTCTGCGGCGCGGTCGCGCGACCATCAGCGCGGCATCCGCGAGCGACGCCGATGCACGGCTGCTCGGAGCTGCGCCGGGCGCGCCGATGCTCGTGGAGCGCCGCGTCATCCTCGACGACGCGGGCCGCCCTCTCGAGTCCACCGAGTCGCGCTATCCGGCGGACCGATACGCGCTCGACGTCTGGTTCGACGTCGACGAGTCCGGAGGCTAGCCGCCCTCGCTCACGGCCCATCCTGCGTCGACGTCGATCACCTGGCCGGTGATCATCCGGGCTCCCGGGCCGAGGAGGTGGAGCGCCGTCGGGGTCACGTCGTCGGCATCGATCGGCCCCCCGGTCAGTGGCTGCTTGGCGCGAAGGAACTCCCGGACGTCGGGGTCGTCCTGGGCCCGCCGGCTCATCGGCGTGGCGACGAGCGACGGGGCGATGGCATTGACCCGGATGCCGTCGGGGGCGTAGGTGGAGGCCATCGCCCGCGTGAGAGCCTCGATGGCCCCCTTGCTCGCGGCATAGGCATGCGTGCCGAAGTGCTCGGCCGATGGGTGCCGGGCGAGCACGCTCGACATGTTAAGGATCGTGCCACGCATGCCGAGCCCGTCGAGATCCTGCTCCCGCATCCGCCCGACCACCGCGCGGCAGACGAGGAAGAGGCTCGTGAGGTTGCCACGGAGCACGGCCTCCCAGCCGTCCAGGGTGGCCGCGTGGACCGGACCGTCGCCGAGCCGCCGGCCGCTGATGCCGGCGACGTTGTAGGCGGCGTCGATGCGGCCGTACGTGGCGACCGCCGATGCCATGGCCCGCTCCACGTCGGCTTCGTGGGTGAGGTCCGCAACCGAGAACGCGAGCTCATGTCCGGCGGTCGCGGCTTCGTCGGCGAGCGCGCGCGCGTGCCCCTCGGTTCGCGAGATGACGAAGACGCGCCCTCCCTCTGCGCCGATGGCACGCGCCGCCGATGCGGCCATCCCGGTCGATCCGGTGATGAGGGTGGTCCTTCCGGCGAACCGGCCCGCGCCGCTCACAGGTTCGCGATCGCGCGGACGAGCTCGCGGCGGTGGCCGGGGTCGGCGCGCGTGATGGCGCCGCCGATGCCGACCGCGGCGGCCCCCGCATCCAGGAAGCTCGCCGCGTTGGAGCGGTCGATGCCTCCGGTCGGGATCAGCTCGATCTCCGGCAGCGGTCCACGCAGCTCTCTGATGGCGGAAGGTCCGACCGCCGAGGCGGGGAAGAGCTTCACGAACGTCGCCCCGGCGGACCAGGCCCCGGCGATCTCGGTCGGCGTCAGTGCCCCGGGGATGAACGGCAGGCCGGCGTCGATCGCGGTGCGAAGGACGCCCGCGTCCAGGATGGGGGCCACACCGAAGTCCGCCCCGGCGTCGAGTGCCGCATCGACCTGTGTCGCCGTCATCACCGTTCCTGCGCCCACGAGATGCGGGCCATCATCGCGTGCCGCGAGGTCGGAACGGAGCGCCGCGAGGTCGTCGGCTGCCGAGCGGCCATCCAGCGTGATCTCGAAGATGCGTCCGCCAGCATCGGCCAGCTCGGCAGCGAGCGACAGGAGCGCCGACCGCGGCTCGACCCGACGCAGAACCACCACCAGGCGGTGACGGCGGATCTCGTCGGCAACCGGCCCGCGGCGAAGCTCGTCGGCGCTCATCGGTGCACCGCCGCCTCGAGCGGCTCGAGCAGGGCTCCGTCCGCGAGCAGGCGCTGGCGAAGCGCGTCGGCGTCGACCGCCCGTGGCGTGATCCCGCCGGAGACCGCCATGGCCGCCGCCGTGCCGGCCGCCTGGCCCATGGCCATGCAGGTCGCCATCGAGCGGGCGGAGGCGTGGGCGTCGTGGGTCGAGGAGAAGCAGCGACCGGCGACGAGCAGCCCCTCGGCGCCCTTCGGGAGCAGGGATCGGTAGGGAATGCTGTACACGCCGGATGCGCCGACGTAGCGCCATTCCGTGTCGCCGCCTGCATGGTGATCCTCGATCGGCGCGCCGCACAGGGCGATCTCGTCGTCGAAGCGCCGCGCCTGGAGCACGTCCTCGCGGCTGAGCCGGTGGTCGCCGTGCACGCGCCGGCTCTCCCGGATGCCGATCGAGGGGCTGGTGGCGACGACCACCGACTCCTCGAAGCCGGGAACGCGGTCGCGCAGGAAGCGGGCGTACTCGCGCACCTGGCGCCTCCCCTCGACCTCGGCGCGGGTCAGCTGCTCGGGGTCGGTGGCGTCCACGTTCGGGATGCGGGTCATGTGGATGAGCACGACCCCGGCGAACGGCGTCCGATGCCAGGAGCCCTCGATCCGCGGCAGCCGGTAGTCGCCCGACTCGGCGGCCTGGCGCATCCGCTCCCACAGCTCGGCCTTCGGGACCGCCGAGGCCCGTTCCACGTCTACGTTCGCCAGCTTGAACAGCGTGGAGAGGGACTGGACGCGCCCCGACTCCTGGGCGTTCTCGTAGGGGACGCCGGCCATGGCGCAGACATCGGCATCTCCGGATGCGTCGACCACCGCATCGGCGCCGATGGAGCGCTCGCCGCCCTTGTTCCAGATCCGGATGCCCGTCACCCGATCGCCGTCCAGGCTGACGCCGGTGACCCAGGTGTGGAGCAGCAGCTCGACACCGGCCCGCTCCGCCAGGTCCTCCCAGAGCAGCTTCAGCGTTTCCTGGTCGTACGTCACGCCCGTGCCGGCGCCGTAGGTGTTCGGCCGCTCGAATGCCACGCCATCCGCGGTCAGGCGCTCGACGACCTCCCAGCCGATGCCGCCGACGACCCGACGCGGCTCCTCGCCCGGGGTGTAGAACGCGTAGAACGTGTCGAGGACCGCGGTGGACGTGCCGCCCATGAAGGCGAGCCGATCGACGAGCAGGGTCGACGCGCCGCCGCGGGCCGCGGCGATGGCCGCCGACGAGCCGGCGGATCCGGCGCCGACGACGATGACGTCGTAGCGATCCCTCACGAGGCTCGCTCCGCCAGGGCGAAGGCTCGCGCCGGGTTGGCCACCAGGATCTTGTTCACCGCGTCGTCGCCGATGCGTCGCTGGAGTCGGGGCACGAACCGGTCCATGAGGTACCCGATTCCTGGACCTCCGCCGTACGCCCGGAGCATCGATCGGCGCCCCATGTCCAGGCCGAGCATGAGCCGATCGAGATGTCCCGCGCCGGCCACCGCCTCGATGAGGTCCAGGATCTCGCTGTCGGGCCGGTACTTCGTGCGACCGATCGTGTCGTACTCGAGCCACGCGCCGCGCGCGGCGACCTCGGCGTGGAGCTCCGCGTCGGGGTTGCGGTCCATGTGGCCGAGGATGATCCGGTCCGGCTCGACGCCGTGCCCGCCCAGGATGTCGATGATCTCGTGCGCGAACGTGCCGATCTCCGTGTGGACGAGGATCGCGACGCCGCTCCGCAGGCTGCCGATGGCCGCGGCCTCGAGCCGCCGGCGCTCGCCGTCGCTGGCACGGTGGTACGACGCGCCGACCTTGATCACGCCCGCGCGCGCCTGATCGGGCGTCGCCGTCGGGTCGAGCCAGTCGGCCGGGTGCATGCCGTCGACGAGGTCCGCGACGACGCGCTCGGCCAGCAAGTCGACGGTCGCGTCGTGCACCCAGTGGCCGGCGGGGTAGTGCGCGTCGCGGTGGTAGCCGGTCGCGCCGACGATGTGCAGGCCGGTTCGCGCGGCCACCGCTCGAAGGTCGGCCGGCCGCCGTCCGAGTCCGATCGGCGTGACGTCGACGATCGTGCCGAGGCCGCTGGCACGACCCGTCTCCGCCTCCGCGGTGGACCGCTCGAGATCCTCGAACTCGTCGCCGGGGAGGGCGGGCGTGCGGAGGAACAGGTGATCGTGGGCGTCGACCACGCCGAGCGAGGACGCCGGCACACGGCCGGACACGGTCATCACCTCGAGCTCGGGCACGTTCGACCCCTCCGTCAGTGCGGCGCTGGACCCCCGAGCATGGTAGCGGCGCCGTGCCGGCCCGGGCGATCAGCCCTCGTGCGTCTCGTCGTCGCTGTCCGGATCGGCGTCCGACTCCGGCGGGATGTTCGCCTCGTCGACGTCAGTCATCTCCGGGTCGTAGGCCTGTCCCTGGTCGGGTGCTCCGTCCTTGGGCTTCTCGACGCTCCGCGCGTCGCTCTCGTGATCGGTCATCGGGAGTCTCCTGCTCGTCGCACGTCGTCGTCGCCCGCGGCGTCGCCCTCTCGGTGGCCCTCGGGCCAGGCGCCCTCGCGCGGTGCGGGTCCGGCCTCGTTGTTCGTGACGGCGACGCGATCGGCGCCCTCATCGAGCCCGTCGCGGACCTTCTCGGTGTTCTCGTCGGGGTGCTGCCCGATCCAGGCGCCGCCCTCGCGTCGCTCCGTGTCGTCCGGCATGTCGGTTCGCCTCCTGCGTTGGTGTGCCCCGGCAATGCAAGGCGCGCGCCGAACCTGGTGCTGCGACGCGGGCGAGGACGCTAGTTGTTGTAGGCGGACATGATCCGGTCCTTGGCACCGGTCCGGTGCTCGGGATCGGTCTCGTGGGTATCCGTGCTGCCCGGCTCGGGGACGGCGGCGGCGATGTCGACGCCCGCCTCGGCCAGGAGCGCGTTCACGGCGTCGACGTAGGCGCCGACCGATGCCTCGAGGATGTTCTCGCTCACGAAGCGTCCGGGATACGTCGGGGCGCTCTCGTCGCCCCGCGCGCGAACCGAGACGGTGACCGAGCCCTTCGTTTCGTGTCCCGGTCCCTGGGCGTGGACGTCGTACGACACGAGCGCGACGCCCTCCCCGAGGAGCGGTGCCAGCGCGTCGTCCACGGCGCGCATGAGCGCATCCACCGCGCCGTTGCCATCGGCATGGGCGCGCCAGCGGTGGCCGCCGCCGTGGAGCACGAGCGAGGCGCGGCTGCCGCGGTCGCTGCCGCTCGTTGCCGACCAGCGCTCGATGCTCAGCCCCTGCTGCGCGGCGGCGGGGGTCTCGTCGGACTCGGGAAGGGTCATCGGGATGGGTCTCCTTGCGTGGGGTCGTCCGCCGCAGCGGTCAGATCGGGGTCAGCCAGGATGCGTAGCGCTCGTCGGTGCCGCGGACGGCCGCGAAGTAGCGTCGCTGGATGTCGAGGGAAACGGGGAACTCGCCGGTGCCCACCGGGCGATCGTCGACCGACGAGATCGGCGCGACCTGGACCCCGGTGCCGGTGAGGAAGATCTCGTCGGCGAGGTAGAGCTCCGAGCGATCGATGCGTCGCTCGACGACGTCAAGGCCCGCATCGGCGGCGATGCGGAGGATGGCTGCGCGGGTGATGCCTGCCAGGACGTCATCGGTGAGCGGTGGCGTCGCACATTCGTTGCCACGCACGACGAACAGGTTGGCGGCGGATGCCTCGGCCACGTGCCCGTCGCCGGTCAGCAGGATCGCGTCGTCGTAGCCGCCGGCATGCGCGTCCTCGGCTGCGAAGGCGGCGTTCACGTACGAGCCGCTGATCTTCCCGCGCGCCGGAATCGCGTTGTCGCTCACCCGCTGCCAGCCCGACACCGTGACCCGGATGCCGCCGGTGGGCAGGTAGTCGCCAAGCGGGATCGTGAAGATGCCGATCCGATCCTCCAGGCCGCCGAGCTGGACACGGATCGAGTGCGCCGACTTGTACACGAGCGGCCGGATGTACGCGTCGCCGTCATGGGCGTTGCGGCGGAGGAGGTCGAGCGTGATCTCGACGAGGTCGTCGGCCGACTCGGGGATCGAGGCCCGGATGAGGCGCGCATTGCGCAGCAGCCGCTCGTAATGCTCGCGGGCGAACAGCACCGCCGAGCTGCCGTCCTCCTGACGGTAGGCGCGAATCCCCTCGAAGACGGCCGTGCCGTAGTTGAACGTATGGGTCGCGATGCTGACGTTGGCCTCGCCGATGGGCACCACGGCACCCTCGAAGTACGCCCATGCGCCGATGCCGCTCGGCGCAGCGGTGGGTCGTGGCTCGGTCGCCGTCACGACGGCTCCCCGGCAGCCAGCCGATCCCGACGCAGCGCCGCGTGCGAGCTCGTCCGCTCGTCCCGCCGATGCGGACGCGCGTCGAGGCGCCAGATCGCGTACTCGAGCGAGTCGTGGAGGGCGGCCAGGCTGGCGGCGATGATGTTCGCCTCCGCGCCGGCGGTGATCCAGGTTCCGGATTCGTGCCCCGTCTCGATGATCACGCGGGTGCGGGCCTTGGTGGCCGCCTCGCCATCGATGATCCGCACCTTGTAGTCGACGAGATGCACCTCGTCGAGCGCGGGGTAGAACGCGCCCAGCGCCTTGCGCAGGGCGAGATCGAGGGCGTTCACGGGGCCGTTGCCGTCGGCCGCGGTGTGGAGCACCTCGCCGTCGACCTCGACCTTGACGCTGGCCTCGGCCCGGGGCGACGCGCCGTTGCGACGCTCGACGATGACGGTGAAGTCCACGATCCGGAACGGCGCCACGTAGTCGCTGCGCCGCCGTCGAACGAGGAGGTCGAACGACGCATCGGCGCCCTCGAAGCTGGCTCCCTCGGACTCGAGCTGCTTCACCAGGCGCGAGAGCTCGGCCGGGTCGAGGCCCTCGGAGGCCAGCTGGCCCAGCTGCCGGACGCGCCAGGCGGTGTTCGCCTTGCCGCCGAGCTCGCTCACCACGAGGCGCGAGGTCCCGCCCACGACCGCCGGGTCGACATGCTGGTACGCCTGCTCGACGCGGACCGTCGCCGCGCCGTGCACGCCACCCTTGTGCGCGAACGCGCTCGTGCCGACGTATGGCGCGTGCGCGTCGGGCGCGATGTTCACGACCTCGGCCACGAAGCGCGACAGCTCGGGGAGGTGGGTCAGGTCGTCGCCGGCCGGAACCGTCGCTGCCTTGAGCTTCAGGGCCAGGTTGGCCCAGATCGTGACGAGGTTGGCGTTCCCGCAGCGCTCGCCATATCCGTTGATCGTGCCCTGGACGTGACGAGCACCGGCCTGGACGGCGGCGAGGGAGTTAGCCACCGCCAGGCCGGCGTCGTCGTGAACGTGGATGCCGAGGGTCACGCCCGTGCCCAGCTCGTCACCCACGCTCCGCGTCAGGGCGGCCACCTCGTCGGTGAGGCAGCCGCCGTTGGTATCGCACAGGACCACCGTCGTGGCGCCGGCGTCGACGGCCGCGCGCAGGGTGGCCAGGGCGTAGGCCGCATCGGCCTTGTATCCGTCGAAGAAGTGCTCGGCGTCGTAGACGACCTCGCGCCCGGCGGCGCGCAGGTGGGCGACCGACTCGCCGATCATCGCGAGGTTCTCCTCGGCGGTCGCGCCGAGGACGTCGGTGACATGGAGCAGCCAGCTCTTGCCGAAGATCGTCGTCACCGGCGTGTGCGCCTCGATGAGCGCCCGGAGGTTCGGGTCGTCCTCGGCGCGGTTCGAGCGGTGGCGCGTCGATCCGAACGCGGCGAGCTTGCCGTTCCGGAACGTCATCCCCCGGGCCGCGGCGAAGAACTCCTCGTCCTTCGGGTTCGAGCCGGGCCAGCCGCCCTCGATGTACGGGAATCCGGCATCGTCCAGCCGTCGCGCGATCTTCAGCTTGTCGGCCAGCGAGAGGACGAGGCCCTCGCGCTGCGTTCCGTCGCGGAGCGTCGTGTCGTAGAGGAGGATCGTGTCGCTCATGCCGTCACCCCCGCCGGATCGGCGACCCGGGTCAGGAGGAAGTCGGCCACGGCGGCGGTGCCGTCGCTGCCACCGAGATCGGCGGTGCGGGGCCCGCTCGCCACGGCCTCGTCGACGGCGGCCTCGAGGGCATCGGCCGCATCGGCCTCGCCCAGGCTCAGGCGCAGCATCATGGCCGCGCTGGCAACCGTGGCCAGCGGGTTGGCCGCGCCCTGTCCGGCGATCCCCGGCGCGCTGCCGTGGACCGGCTCGTACATGCCGAAGCGGCCCTGCTCGGTCACGCGGGTGCCGAGGCTGGCCGATGCCATGAGCCCGAGCGAACCGGCGATCGCCGCCGCCTCGTCCGACAGGATGTCGCCGAACAGGTTCTCGGTGACGATGACGTCGTAGGCGGTCGGCTGGGTCAGGATCAGGTAGGCGGTCGAGTCGACGAGCGCGTGCTCGACGGTGACCGATGGATGGCGCGTGGCGACCTCGTTCACGACCTCGCGCCAGAGTCGGCTCGACGCCAGCACGTTCGCCTTGTCGACGCTCGTCAGCCGTCCGCGCCGGCCCTCCGCCAGCTCGAAGGCGAGCTCGACGATGCGCTCGATCTCCGCGCGGGTGTAGCGCAGGGTGTCGACGACCGACTCCACGCCGTCGTGCTCCTCGAGACCCTGCGGCCGACCGAAGTAGAGGCCACCGGTCAGCTCGCGCAGGATCAGGATGTCGGCACCGTCACGGACCTCGGGCCGCAGCGGAGATGCCGCCGCCAGCGCGGGATGCGCGGTGACCGGCCGGAGGTTCGCGAACAGCTCAAGTTCCGAGCGGAGGGCGAGCAGCGCGTCCTCGGGGCGTGCGGCAGCCGTCGGATCGTCCCAGCGCGGGCCGCCCACGGCGCCGAGCAGGACGGCGTCACCGGCACGGCACGCCGCGAGCGTCTCGGGCGGCAGGGCCGCGCCGGTGGCGTCGATCGCCGCCCCGCCAACCGTCTGCTCGTCCCAGCCCACTTCGAAGCCGAACCTCACTCCTGCGGCATCGACGCATCGGCGTGCGACGTCGCACACCTCGGGACCGATGCCGTCGCCGGGCAGGTACGCAACGGTGTGCTGCCTCACGGATGGCTCCCGGCGGGTGTCGGGACGGGATTGCCGCCCTCGCGGCGCTGTCGCGCGGCCGCGACCGCATCGGCGGCCACCGGGTGCTCGGCGATGAGCTTGTTCACCGCCGCGATGTAGGCGCGCAGGGACGCCTCGACGACGTTCGTGGAGAGGCCATGCCCGGTGAAGATCTGCGGCACGTCGCCGTCACCGGCCGGCGCGGAGATCTTGACGGTCGCCTCGCCCTGGGCATCCTCGCCCTGGCCGATCGATCGGAGCTGATAGTCCACGAGCTGCGGCCGCCCCCCGATGATCTGCTCGAGCGCGTTGTCCACGGCGGACAGCAGCGCGTCGACCGGGCCATTGCCGCCCGCGAAGGCGCGGAACGTCTTGCCCTCGTAGAACAGCGAGACGTTGCCGGAGCTCGACTCGCCCTGGCGGCTGGCCGCCGCCCAGTGCTCGAGCCCGACGAGCTGCGGGACCGGGTCGGCGTGCTGCTCGGCCAGCGCCAGCAGGTCCGCATCGGTCACCTGCTTCTTCTGGTCGCCCAGGGTGATCGCCTCGGCGTACAGCGTGTCGAGGGTCTCCGGCTCGACGTGGATCCCCAGGCGTCGCAGCCGCTCGTCGAAGCCGGCGCGCCCGGAGAGCTTGCCCAGGGTCAGGGTCGAGCCCGACAGGCCCACCGACTCGGGCGTCATGATCTCGTAGGTCAGCGGGTTCTTGAGGAACCCGTCCTGGTGGATGCCCGACTCGTGCGCGAAGGCATTGGCGCCCACCACGCTCTTGTTCGGCTGCACCACGATGCCGGTGAGGTAGCTCACCAGCCGGCTCGTGGCGGTCAGCTGCTCGGTGGCGACGTTCGTGGTCGCCGCCCGGAACTGGGCCGGCCGCGTGCGGAGAGCCATGACGACTTCCTCGAGCGCGGCATTGCCGGCGCGCTCACCGAGGCCGTTGACGGTGACCTCCACCTGCCGCGCTCCGGCCTGGATGCCGGCCAGCGTGTTCGCCGTGGCCAGGCCCAGGTCGTTGTGGCAATGCGTGCTCACGATCGCCCGCTTGCCGACGAGCTTCACGACCTGCTTCACGACCGCGGCGAACTCCTTCGGCTCGGCGTAGCCGACGGTGTCGGGAACGTTGATGACCGATGCGCCCGCCTGCACCGCGGCCTCGTAGGCCGCGAGCAGGAACGGCAGCTCCGAGCGCGAGGCGTCCTCGGCACTGAACTCGACGTCGTGGTCGGGGCCGACCATGCGCCGTGCCTGCGCCACGCAGGTCCGGATGCGCTCGAGCACGTCCTCGCGGTTCGTGCGCAGCTTGTGGGTGATGTGGATGTCGCTGGTGGCGATGAACACGTGAAGCTGCCGCCGGCGTGCCGGCTCGAGCGCCGCCGCGGCGACCGTCACATCGGCCGGGACGCAGCGGGCCAGGGCGGCGATCGCCGGAGCATCCTCGCCGGCACCGACCTCCTGCGAGATGCGGCGCACGGCCTCGGCCTCGCCGGGGGAGGCGGCCGGGAAGCCCGCCTCGATGACGTCGACGCGGGTGCGCGCCAGCTGCCGGGCGACCGAGACCTTCTCGTCGACGGTGAGCGAGGCTCCGGGCGTCTGCTCCCCGTCGCGCAGGGTCGTGTCGAAGATGCGGATCCGGGGCGGCATCAGGCGCGATCCTCGCTGGCGCCGGAGTTGGCGGCCGCCTGCGGGTCGCCGGCCCAGCCGTCGGGTGCCTGCTTCGGGCCGATGAAGGCCATGTGGGAGCGCAGCTCGGCGCCGACATCCTCGAGTCGCGAGCCCGCGTTCTCGGCGCGGAGGCGCTTGAACTCCGGCGCGCCCTTGCGACCCTCCTCGATCCAGCGCTTCGCGAACGTTCCGTCCTGGATCTCGGTCAGGATCCGCTTCATCTCGGCGCGGGTCTCCGCGTTGACGATGCGCGGGCCCGACACGTAGTCGCCGTACTCGGCCGTGTCGCTGATCGAGTAGCGCATGTACTGCATGCCGCCCTGGTACATGAGATCCACGATGAGCTTGAGCTCGTGCATCGTCTCGAAGTAGGCGAGTTCCGGCTGGTAGCCGGCGTCGACCAGCGTCTCGAACCCGGCCTGGACCAGCGACGTCACGCCGCCGCACAGAACAGCCTGCTCGCCGAAGAGGTCGGTCTCGGTCTCCTCGGCGAACGTCGTCTCCAGGATGCCGGCCCGACCAGCGCCGATGCCCCGCGCGTAGGCGAGGGTGCGGAGCCGCGCCGTTCCGGTGGCCTCGCGGTGCACGGCGAAGAGCGCGGGCACGCCGCCGCCGCCTTCGTACAGCCGGCGCACGAGGTGGCCGGGACCCTTCGGCGCGACCATGCCGACGTCGATGCCACCGGGCGGATCGATCTCGCCGAAGTGGATGTTGAAGCCGTGCGCGAACATCAGGAGCGTGCCGTCCTGCAGGTTCGGCTCGATCTCCCCGTGGTACACGGCGGGAGCCGCGGTGTCGGGCACGAGCACCATCACCACGTTCGCGCGCGCCGTCGCCGATGCCGCGTCGGTGACCTCCAGGCCGGCCTCGCGGGCGCGCTCCGCGGAGCTCGAGTCGGGACGCAGCCCGACGACGACCGCGATGCCCGACTCGGCAAGGTTCCGCGCGTGCGCCTCGCCCTGGCTTCCATAGCCGATGACGGCCACGGTCTGGCCCTCGAGTGCCGACGCGTCGATATCGGCGTCGTAGATGAGCTTCGTCATGCTCCGGGTGCTCCGTTCTCGTTGGTGGTGGTGTCGTGGTGGGGATGTGCGGCCATCGCGACCGCGCCGGCACGCACGAGGCTGCGCAGCCCGTGGCCGCGCAGCGCGTCGAGCGCGCGGTCGATGACCTCGGGTGACGCCGTGAGCCGCGCGCGCCAGACGTCCGCGTCACGCTCTACGGTCTCGCCGCCGGCCGATGCGAGGAGATCCAGGACCGCCTGCTCCTCGTCCGCCGAGGCCGGCACGGCCAGCTCGACGAGGACGAGCTCCAGCTCGAGGTGCGGGGCGCTCGTGAGGTCGGTTACGTCGAGGACCTCGATGAGCCGCTCGAGCTGGGCGAGGACCTGGCGCAGGTGGCCGTCGTCCCCGCGGACCGCGATCGTCATCCGCGAGCGACCCGGCTCGTGGGTGGTGCCGACGGTGAGCGACTCGATGTTGAAGCTCCGCGCCCGGAGCAGCCCCGACACGCGGTTCAGCGTCCCGGGTCGGTCGACGACCAGGGCGCTCACCACGTGCCGCCGATGCTCGGCATCGGGGTCGCCCGCGGGAATGGTTCGACGCGCGGCTGCCATCGCGCTCACTCGGAGGCACCTTCGACCATGTCGGAGAGGCCCTTGCCCGGGAGCATCATCGGGTAGACGTTCTGCGCCTCGTCGAGGTGGAAGTCGATGAGCGCCGGTCCCGGGGCCTTCCGCGCCTCGGCGATGACGCCCGCCACCTCGTCGGGCCGCGTCGCGCGCCAGGCCGGGATGCCGTACGCCTCGCACAGGCGGACGAGATCGGGACCGAGCAGCTCGGCGGAGTGGTAGTTCTCGTCGTAGATGATCTCCTGCCACTGCCGGATCATCCCGAGCCGATGGTTGTTGAGGACCGCGATCCGCACCGGGATCTGGTCCTGCACGAGCGTCGCGAGCTCCTGCATCGTCATCTGGAAGCCGCCGTCGCCGACGATCGCCCAGGTCTCGCGCTCCGGCGCCCCGAGCGCGGCACCCATCGCCGCCGGCACGCTGTATCCCATGGTGCCCAGGCCGCCGCTCGACAGGTGGTGGAAGGGCTTCCGGAAGCCGAAGTAGCGTGCGGCCCACATCTGGTTCTGGCCCACGTCGCTGACCAGCGTCGCCTCGTGGTTCGTGGCCTCGCCGATCTGGTCGACCACGTAGTCCGCCGACAGCCGGCCCTCGCGCCAGGCCCCGGAACCGTGCCAGGAGCGGGCCTCGCTGACCTCGCGCCAGGCGGCCAGCTGATCCATCCACTCGGTCCGCGGGTCGGACTGCGGCAGACGGCGCAGCAGCGCGGCGAGCAGGTCGCCCGCATCGGCGACGATGCCGAGGTCCGTCCGCACGTTCTTGCCGATCTCACTGCGATCGACGTCGACGTGCACGATCTTCGCGTTCGGCGCGAACGTGCTCGTCTTGCCGGTGATCCGGTCGTCGTAGCGGCAGCCGATGCCGATGAGCAGGTCGCACTGCTGGATCATCTTGTTGACGTGCATCCAGCCGTGCATGCCGGCGTAGCCGGCGCTGAGCCGATGCGTCTCGTCGATGTTGCCGATCCCCAGGAGCGTGTGCGCCACCGGGATCTCGGATCGCTCCGCGACCTTGCGCAGCAGGTCGGTGGCATCGGCGATCTGGACTCCGTGTCCGCTGAGGATGAGCGGCCGCTCAGCGGCGGCGATCATCTCGGCCAGCTCGTCGGCCTCGGGGACATCGCCGCGCACCGGGCGCAGCAGGCCCGGCAGGCGCAGCTCGTACGGTTCGGGGTACGGAACGCTCGTCTCCTCCTGGAGGACGTCCTTCGGGAAGTCGAGGAGGACCGGCCCGGGCCGGCCGCTGCGCGCGATCTCGAACGCCTCGGCGACGGCGAACGGCACCTCGTCGGGGTCCATGACGACGGTCGCGAACTTCGTGACCGGCAGCGCGATCCCGACGATGTCGGTCTCCTGGAACGCGTCCTTGCCGAGCAGCGCGCGCGGAACGTTGCCGGTGATGGCGACCATCGGGACGGAGTCCATCATCGCCGTCGCCAGCCCCGTGACGAGGTTGATGGCACCCGGACCGCTCGTGGCGATCGCCACGCCGACGCCGCCGGTCGCGCGGCTGAACCCGTCCGCGGCGTGCGCGCCGCCCTGCTCGTGGCGGACGAGGATGTGACGGAGCGGGAACTCGCGGAGCACGTCGTAGATCGGCAGGACGGTGCCGCCGGGGTAGCCGAAGATCGTCGTGACGCCCTCGCGGACGAGCGCCTCGCACACGGCTCGCGCGCCGATGCGCGGCGCGACCTGTCGCTGAGGTTGCGGGGCTGACGGGTGGGTGAGGGCTGTCATGGCGTTCGGGGTCCTCTGAGGGAAACAAGAACCCCGCCTGGCTCTCGGCCTGGCGGGGTGGCGGTTGCGCTGTTCGGGTTGCCTGTCCGGCTACTCGGTCGAGCGTCCTCCATCCCGCCATCCAAGAAGGATGACGAGCCGAAGAATCGCGAGTACGAGGAGCAGGCCGAGCACGCCGGCAGGTGCCGGACGCAGGCTCGTGCTGGCGGCGGTCATGCCGCGCTCCTGTGACATGGGCTGAACCGTAGCAGCGCTGTCAACCCCGAGGCTCGGCAACGTCGCCGTTCAGGGTCGATCTCACCCGGAACGCGGTGACCGGGCGGCTCAGGCCCTTCAGGTCGAGCTCGCCGACGGTCTCTGCTTCGACCCGGTCCTCGACGGCGGCATGGAGCCGCTGCGACGCGAGCACCTCACCCGGCCCGGCGGCGTCGCTGAGGCGAGAGGCAAGGATTACGGCGTTGCCAACGGCGCCGTAGTCGTATCGGCCCGGGAAACCGATCCGTCCGAGCGTCGCGTAGCCGGACGCCAGCCCGATCCCGAGTCCGAGCTCGTAACCGCGTTTGCGCCAGCCGGCCGCGAGGTCCTCGAACCGGTCGCGCATGGCGAGCGCGGTGCGGACCGCGGCGAGCTGGTGATCGGGGATGAGCACCGGGTCGTTGAAGAACACCATCAGCCCGTCGCCCGCAAAGTGCTCGAGCGTTCCGCTGTGGCGCGTCGCCAGCTCGCCGACCGTCGCGTGGTACTCGCGCAGGACGCTGAGAACCTCCTCTGGTTCGGCGGTCTCGGCGAAGGCGGTGAACCCGCGAAGATCGGCGAAGAGCGCGGTGATCTCCCGCCGGTGTCCGGCCAGCAGGCTCTGACCCTCGTCGCTGGCCAGCAGCGCAGCGACCTGTGGCGCGAATCGGCTCAGCTCGTCCAGCTGCCGCTCGACCGCCTGGAAGAGCCGGACGTTCTCGATCGCCAGGGTTGCCTGGTCGGCGAACGTCGAGAGCAGGGCGATCTCCCGGTCGCTGAAGGGATTTACCTCCGTGCGCCACACGACGAACACGCCGATGACGAACCCGTTGCGCAGCATCGGCACGCCGAGGATGGTGCGAAAGCCACCGGCCTGCTGGGCCTCGGGGAAGCGATATTCGGGGTCGTCCAGGACATCCACGATGTGGACGGGTCGCTGCTCGACGAGCGTGCGCCCGACCAACGTTCCGCGGTCGGGGTGGACCGGCCTGTGGGTCACCAGCTCCAGGAACTCGGCCGACACGTCGCCTGTATAGGCCGCCGCCTGGTACAAGCCGCTGGGCTCGTCGTAGCGGAGAATGTTGCCGACGTCCGCGGAAGCCAGCTCGACGGCGCTGTCGACGACCGTCTGCAGGATGCCCTGGAGGTCGAAGCTCGAGCGCGCCATCTCCTGCAGCACGGCGCTCACGGCGCGTTCTCGGGCGGCCGCCTCGTGCTCCGCCGCCAAGAGTCGATGCAATTCGAGCGCGACGCTCGCGTGGTCTGCGAAGGTCTGGAGGACGGCCTCGTCCTCATCGGAGAAGGGCCGTAGGTCCATCCGGCCCACGCCCATCACGCCCACTGCCTCGTCGTCGCGGACAAGCGGCACAGCCATGATCGAGCGGTACTCCCCGAGGCGCTGCGCCTCCCATAGCTCGTACTCCGGATCCTCCAGCACGTCGTCGATGCGCGCCGCGCGTCGGTCGAGGAGCGCCCGTCCGAGAACGGATCCGCGTTCGGCGCGGTAGGGGCGAGCGCTGGTCAGCTGCTCGTACTCCTCGGGGAATCCGGTGAAAGCGGCTACATGGTAGGTCTCTCCCTCCCGGCGCGCGATGTTGCCCAGGTCCGCATCGCACAGGCGAACCGCCTGCTCGATGATCTCCTGGAGGACCGGTCGCAGCTCGAAGCTCGAGGTCGCCAGGGTCCGCAGCACGCCGGCGACAGCCGCTTCGCGCTCGAGTGCCCGCCCGAGCGCGCGCGCAGCGTCGGAGGAAGGGGTTCCCAGGCCCCGGTCCGGTGGATCGGGAGGCTGCTCAGCTGTCGACACGGCCCGGGAGGTTCGCTGCCAGGCGGGCGCCGGTCGTCACAGCGCCCTCCGAGGCCGATGACACCAGCGCCGCGTACTTGGCCAGCACGCCGCCGGTGTAGCGCGGGGCCGGCGCGCTCCACTCGGTCCGCCGCCGCGCCAGCTCGGCATCGTCCACCAAGAGATCCAGCCGGCGCGCGTCGACGTCGATAACGATCTCGTCGCCCTCCTTCACGAGCGCGATCGGCCCGCCGAGTGCCGCTTCCGGCGCCACGTGGCCGATCATCAGCCCGTGGGTGCCGCCGGAAAACCGGCCGTCGGTGAGGAGCGCCACGTCGCCGCCCAGCCCCTCGCCGACGAGCGCCGCCGTGACCGAGAGCATCTCCTGCATGCCGGGTCCGCCGACCGGGCCCTCGTAGCGGATGACCACGACGTCGCCCTCGCCGATGCGCTGCGCGCGCACCGCGTCGTAGCAGGCCGCCTCGGAGTCGAAGACGCGTGCCGGTCCGCGGAACGAGCGACGCTCGTGGCCGGCGAGCTTGATGACGCAGCCGTCCGGTGCCAGCGACCCGCGGAGGATGGCGAGCCCGCCGGTCGGCTTGATCGGATGCTCGAACGAGACGACGACCTCCTGCGCGGGTGTCTCCACCGCGGCGTCGGCCACTTCGGCCAGCGTCCGACCGTCGATGTTGCGGGTGGAACCGTCCACCACGCCGCCGCGGATCAGCTCACGCGCGACGAGCCCGATCCCCCCGGCTTCGTGGATGTCCACCGCGGTGAACCGACCGCCGGGCATGAGCGAGGCGACGATCGGCGTCCGCTCGGCGATGCGGTCGAAGTCGTCGATCTCCAGCGGGATGCCGAGCTCGTGCGCGATCCCCAGCAGATGGAGCACCCCGTTCGTCGAGCCGCCGGTCGCGGCGACCGAGGCGATCGCGTTGTCGATCGCTGCCCGGGTCATGATCGCCGAGGGCCGAACCCCGCCGTTCACGAGCTCCATCACGAGCTCGCCGGACCGGTGGGCCGCCTGGAGCTTCGCCGGATCGGTCGCCGGAATCCCGTTCAGGCCGCCCGGGCTGATGCCCATGAACTCGAGGGCCGTGCTCATCGTGTTCGCCGTGAACTGACCGCCGCACGCGCCCGGTCCGGGGCACGACGCATCCTCGATCTCGCGCAGCTCCTCGAGCGAGATCTTCCCGACCCGATAGGCGCCGATCGCCTCGAAGACGGTGACCACCGTCGCGTCGCGCTTGCCGCGGACGACGCCGGGGTTGATCGTGCCGCTGTACAGGGCGAGCCCCGGCAGGTCGAGCCGTGCCAGCGCCATGGCCGCGCCCGGCAGCGTCTTGTCGCACCCGACGATGCAGACGAGCCCGTCGAACAGGTGGCCGCGTGCCACGAGCTCGATCGAATCGGCGATCACCTCGCGACTCACGAGGGACGACTTCATTCCCTCGGTGCCCATCGAGACGCCGTCGGAGACGGCGATCGTGTTGAACTCCATCGGCGTGCCGCCGGCCGCCCGGACGCCGGCCTTCACGTGCTCCGCCAGCTCGCGCTGGTTGTAGTTGCACGGCATCGTCTCGATCCAGGTCGTGCCGACGCCGATGATCGGCTTCGAGAGATCCTCGTCGGTGAAGCCGATGGCCTTGAGCATCGCGCGGGCCGCCGCGCGGTCGGGGCCGTCGAGGAGGATGCGCGAGTGCTCGCGCGGGTCGTAGGGGGCGGCGCTCGGATCGGTCATGCGCCGCACGATAGCCGACGTGTCGAGGCTTCTCCGGCGGTCCGCGTCAGCCGCGCCGGGCGCGCCACGCCTCGCGCGTCTGCCCCCAGATCTCGACCGGGACGTCGAGCGGCGGGGGGAGGACCTCGTGCCGCAGGATCTCCGAGCCGAGACGCTGCGCCACTGCCTGGGATCGGACGTTCGCCGGGTCGATGGCGTGGATCACCTCGGTCCAGCCGAGTTCATCGAATGCCCAGTCCATGGCCGCCGTCGACCCCTCCAGCGCGTAGCCCTTGCCCCACGCCTCACGCGCGAGCGCCCAGCCGACCTCCCTGCCGGGCCATCCGTCGGGTTGCCACGGGCCGAGCCGCCCGATCCACCGCCCGGACGCCCTTTCGATCACGCTGAACATCCCGAACCCGTTGATCGTCCAGCTCCCGGCGACCTGGCAGATCTGGCGCCATGCCATGGCACGTGGCTGCACTCCACCGATGAACGACGCCACTTCGGGATCGGCCGCGAACGCGACCCATGGTTCGAAGTCCTCTGCCGCCGGCGGTCGCAGGACGAGCCGTTCCGTCTCGATCGTCGGTCCGATGCTCACGCGACGGCCGCCGGCTCGGGTTCGCTCCGCTCCGACCACGCATCGAGCGGCTCGGTCCGGCCGCGAAGCTCGAGGCGCCGCGACTCCAGACCCGAGGTGTTTAGGTGCGCCGAGGTGGCGGCCCCGGCGCTGATGAGGATCTCGCCGGCGCCGGCCTCCGATCCCAGCCGGCTGGCGACGTTGACCGCATCGCCGAGCGCGGTGAAGTCGCGGACCTCGTCCGTGCCGCCGACGAAACCGACCCACGCTGTGCCGCTGTGCACGCCGACCCCGACGGGGAGCGTCACGTCCCGCAGGATCGCGCGGGCGGCCTCGATCCCCGCCTCCGCGTGCCCGCGCTCGCCGACGAAGCCGGGGATGAAGAGGGCCATGATCCCGTCGCCGAGCAGCTTGTCGACGATCCCGTTGGGCTCGCGGATGGCGCGGCTCGCCACGCGGACGTACTCGTTCACGGCCGCGGAGTATTCGCCCGGGGACATCGTCTCGGCGAGGCCGGTCGAGCCGCGGATGTCGGCGAAGAGCGCGGTGATCTCGAGCTCCGCGCCGCCCGGGTGCTTCTCCGCCTGGCGGAAGCAGCTGTTGCACAGCTGCGGATTGGGCGGATATCGCCCGAAGCCCAGGGCGCGCATCACCGGTCCACCGAGACCTCCCTGGGGGGCGAGGCACATCTTGCAGCGCGGGTCCGACGGAAGGTGGCGGAAGATGCGGCGCTGGCGCACGAGGTCGGGGTGCTCGCCGGTCAGGATCATCTCCCAGTCGCGGGAGGATTCACGCTGATCGTCGGCCATGGCGCCACTCTATCCGAACCGTCCAGAGCGAACGCTTGACGAATCGGCTACGGTCGGCTGACCGATGAGTGATCCGACCCCGAATTCAGCACGCCCGCGAACGATCGTCGAGAAGATCTGGGACGACCATGTCGTCGCGCCCGGCACCGACGGCGCACCCGACGTCCTCGGCGTCGACCTCCACCTCGTGCACGAGGTGACGAGCCCGCAGGCCTTCGACGGCCTCCGCGAGCGTGGCCTCCGCGTGCGGCGTCCCGGCCAGACCGTCGCCACGGCCGACCACTCGATCCCGACCACCGACCGCAGCCTCCCGATCGCCGATGAGATCGCCGCCACCCAGGTGAAGCGCCTCGAGGACAACTGCCGCGAGTTCGGCGTGCCGCTCCACGGCATCGGCTCGCCGCACCAGGGGATCGTGCACGTCATCGGCCCTGAGCTGGGGCTGACGCAGCCGGGCATGACGATCGTGTGCGGCGACTCGCATACGGCCACCCACGGGGCGTTCGGCGCGCTGGCGTTCGGGATCGGCACCACCGAGGTCGAGCACGTGCTCGCCACCCAGACGCTCCTCCAGCGCCGACCGAAGACGTTCGAGGTGCGGGTCGACGGCGCGCTCCATCCCGGCGTCACGGCCAAGGACATCATCCTGTCGCTGCTGTCGCGCATCGGCGTGGGTGGGGGAACCGGCCACGTGTTCGAGTACCGCGGATCCGCGATCCGGGGGCTCGGCATGGAGGGTCGCATGACGATCTGCAACATGAGCATCGAGGGCGGCGCCCGCGCCGGCCTGATCGCCCCGGACGAGACCACCTTCGAGTACGTCCACGGCCGTCCGCACGCTCCGCAGGGCGAGGCCTGGGACGCCGCGGTCGAGGCCTGGCGCCGGCTGCCGACCGACGAGGGCGCGACGTTCGACCGCAGCATCGCCTTCGACGCCGGCGAGCTCACGCCGATGGTGACCTACGGCACGAACCCCGGCATGGGCTTCCCGATCACCGACCGCATCCCGGACCCGGCCAGCCTCGCCGATGCGAACCAGCGCAGCTCCCTCCAGCACGCGCTCGACTACATGGCACTGACCCCCGGCGAGCCGATCCTGGGCAAGCCGATCGACGTCGTCTTCGTTGGCTCGTGCACGAACTCGCGGATCAGCGACCTGCGCGAGGCGGCCCGCATGCTCCGCGGACGCCGCGTCGCCGACGGCGTGCGGATGATGGTCGTCCCCGGCTCGACCGAGGTGAAGCGCCAGGCCGAGAGCGAGGGGCTGTCCAGCATCTTCACCGATGCCGGCGCCGAGTGGCGCGAGGCGGGATGCAGCATGTGCATCGCGATGAACGGCGACCAGCTTAGCCCCGGCCAGTACAGCGTCAGCACCAGCAACCGGAACTTCGAGGGGCGGCAGGGCAAGGGCGGTCGCACGTTCCTGGCGTCGCCGCTGACCGCCGTCGCATCGGCCGTGACCGGTCGCCTGTCGGATCCGAGGGCGCTGTTGTGAGCACCGCCGTCCGCGAGCCGTTCCGCGAGGTCACCTCGGCTGTCGTGCCGCTGCCGCGCAACGACATCGACACCGACCAGATCATCCCGGCGCGCTTTTTGAAGACGATCAACCGCGCGGGCCTCGGGGAGCAGCTGTTCCACGACTGGCGCTATCTCGCCGATGGCTCGCCGAACCCCGAGTTCGTGATCAACCGGCCCGAGATGGCCGGGCGGTCCGTGCTGGTCGTGGGCGACAA
Source organism: Chloroflexota bacterium (assembly GCA_025699005.1). Classification (GTDB taxonomy): domain Bacteria; phylum Chloroflexota; class Limnocylindria; order QHBO01; family QHBO01; genus JACDBZ01. The sequence continues at coordinate 362,030 of JAILWI010000001.1, forward strand.
CTTCGGCTGCGGCTCGTCCCGAGAGCACGCTCCCTGGGCGCTCGCCGCGTGGGGCATCCGCGCGGTGATCAGCAGCAGCTTCGCCGACATCTTCCGCAACAACGCGCTGAAGAACGGGCTCCTGCCCATCGCCGTCTCGCCGGAGGAGCTCGAGCGCATCGTGGCCATCGTGCGTGACGATCCGGATGCGGAGATCACGGTCGACCTCGAGGCGCAGGAGGTGCGGCTGCCGGACGGCGGGAGCATCGGTTTCACGGTGGACTCGTTCGCGCGTCGCATGATCCTGGACGGGACCGATGAGCTCGGGTACCTCCTGGCCCAGGAGCCGGCGCTCGAGGCGTACGAGCGCGCGCATCCACCGCGCGTCTCGACCCTGGCCGCCGAGTAGCCGCCACGCTCCGTCCGACGAGGGTGCCGGCGCTGTCAGGCGTTATATCGGTAGTGATGTATCCGCTGACACGGCACGCCTGCGAGCCCAAGGCTGTCCGATGAGCCCGGTTGCCGAGCTGCGCGACGTCACGGTTCGGCGTCAGCGACGCGAGATCGTCTCGCACGTGAGCTGGACCATCGGGGACGGGGAGCGCTGGGTCGTCCTGGGGCCGAACGGGGCGGGCAAGACGACCCTCGTGCGCATCGTCAGCACCTACCTCATGCCGTCGTCGGGGACGGTCGAGGTGCTCGGCCGGCGCATCGGCCGCACCGACGTGGCAACCCTGCGACCCCGGATCGGCTACCTCAGCCCTTCGTTGGCGACCATGGTCCCGCCGGAGCTGACGCCACGCCAGATCGTCGATGCGGCGCAGGCCGGTGCGGTGCTGCCGTGGTACGTCGATCCGGGCCGCATCGACCGCGACCTCACGACTCGCGCACTGGCCGATGCCGGCATGGCCGATGCGCGAGACGCGCCGTTCGAGACCTTCTCGTCCGGGGAGCAGCTGCGCGTCCAGCTGGCCCGTGCCCTCGTCACCGAACCGGCGCTCCTCCTCCTGGATGAGCCGATGGCCTCGCTCGACATCGGCGGGCGCGAGGCGCTGGTGGCAACCCTGTCGCGCGTCGCATCGGGCTCTATCGGGGCCGTCGTCGTCGTGCTCCACCGGGTCGAGGACATCCCGCCCGGCTTCACGCACGCGCTGCTCATGCGCGACGCGCGCATGGTCGCTGCGGGCCCGATCGACGAGGTGTTGACGGACGAGGCGATGAGCGCCTGTTTCGCGACGCCGCTGGCGATCGAGCGACGCGACGGCCGGTTCGCCGCTCGGGCCGCCGACCGGCCTGGCTGATCTCGCTCAGCGCCGCAAGCGCACGGCGTCGCGAACGCGCCTGATCGCCGGCACGGCCCCCACCGCCGCGAAAGCGGCGAGGATCGCGTACACCAACCAGGGCAGCCCGCGACCGGCGACGATCACGTACAGCGTCGGAAGGCTGAAGAAGAGCGCGGCACTGGCGCCCGGCAGCAGCATGTGCTGGCGCCGGCGCGCTCGACGGATCAGCCAGGCCAGGGAGCCGAAGAAGAGCGGCGCCGACCCGACATACAGGATCGCGTAGACGAGAGGATCAACGCCGTATTCGCGACCCAGCCCGCCGAGCCATTCCAGCAGCTCCGACCACATCGGTTCACCCGTCCAGCAGCCAGTCGATGGCTTCGAGGTAACCGCGCCAGCCGCGGCCGATGACCTGGTGCGCGGTGGCCGGAGCCGTGACCGAGACACGGCGCCAGGGCTCCCGGGCGTTGATGTCGCTGATGTGGACCTCCACCGCCGGGCGGCCGCAGGCACGAAGCGCGTCGTGCAGCGCGTACGAGGTGTGCGACAGCGCCCCGAAGTTGCAGATGAGCGCGTCGTAGTCGAGCTGCTCGATCCGATCGATGAGCGCCCCCTCGTGGTTCGACTGGAAGGCCTCGAGCAGTGAGCCGCGCTCCAGCGCATGGGCGCGCGCCGACTCGGTGATCTCGTCGAGCGTGGTCGTGCCGTAGATCTCGGGCTCGCGACGACCGAGCGTGCCGAGGTTCGGTCCGTTCAGGACGAGGATCTTCATCGGCTCATGGTGCATCAACGCCGAAGGAACCGAGGATCCGCATCGAGCTCGTGTGCCGGCGGAGGCCGGGGAGGGCGGTGGCGAGCGGAACGGCGTCCGCGTCGCCGGAAACCTGGACCAGGAAGCGGTAGCGCCATGGGCCGCTACCGGACGGGCGCGACTCGATCCGGCTCAGGTTGACGCCGGCATCGGCGAGCGAGCCGAGCGCGCGGTAGAGGTCGCCGGGATGGTGGCCGGTCTCGAACGTGATGAGCGTCTCGCGCGGTGCGTCGGCTGGCGGCGCCAGCGAGCCGGATGCGGCGAGCGGGGGATCGCCGTCGCGCCGGAGGACGGCGAAGCGGGTCATGTTGTGGGCCGCGTCCTGGATGTCCGCCGCCGCGATTTCGAGGCCGTAGCGATCCGCCGCCCGGGTGGAGGCGATGGCCGCCGCGTGCCGGTCGCCGCCCGCCGCCAGCTCGCGCGCGGCCCCCGCGGTGTCGGCTGCGGGAATCACCTCCCAATCCTGGCCGGACAGGTAGCGCTCGCACTGGGCGAGGGCCTGCCAGTGGCTGCTCACCCGCTCGATCTCCTCGATCGGTGCTCCGGGAAGGACGAGGAGCTGGTGGCGGATCGGCAGGAGCAGCTCGCCGACGACCCGCAGCTCGCCACCGGCCAGCGCGTCGAGCGCGTCACCCACCGTCCCGGCCAGCGAGTTCTCGAGCGGCAGGACGCCCGCGTCCGCGGTTCCGTCGTCGATCGCCGCGCACACGGCCGGAAACGTGGCCACCCCGAACGGCTCGACGTCCTCGCCGAACCAGCCGACGACCGCCTCCTCACCGTAGGCTCCTGGCTCGCCCTGGTACGCGACGCGCGTCATGCCGCGATGACCGCGAGGGCCGATTCGAGCTCCTCGTCCGTCACGTCGTCCACCTCGACGACACGGCCGATCGCCATCGGCAGGATCCAGCGCTGCCGGCCCGCGTGCCGCTTCTTGTCGCCGAGCATCGCCGTGCGGACGGCGTCAGGATCGAAGGCCCGTCGCAGTTGGAATCCCGCCGCGTCGAGGGCGGTGTCGAGCCGCTCCCCGAGGTCCGGCTCCGCGCCGCGGCCGATGGCGATCGTCGTCGCGGCCCGGAGCCCGAGCGCGACCGCCGCGCCGTGGGACAGCCCGTAGCCCGACTCGATCTCCACGGCATGCCCGACGGTGTGCCCGAGGTTCAGCGTTCGTCGCTCGCCGGCCTCGTAGGGGTCGCGCTCGCAGACGCCGATCTTGAGCCGGGCGCTGCGCTCGATGATCGCGTAGCGCGCCGCCTCGTCGGTGCGCAGCGCGGCCGGTCCCCGCTGCTCGATGAGCGTCCAGAGCGCCGGGTCGCCGATCATCGCCGACTTGATCGACTCCGCCATACCGTCACGGCGCAGGCCGAGCGGTAGGGGCCGGAGCGCGCCGACGTCCGAGATGACGGAGACGGGCGGCCAGAACGCCCCGACCGCATTCTTCGCCTCGCCGAGGTCGACGGCCACCTTGCCGCCGATGGCGCTGTCGGCCTGTGCCAGCCAGGTGGTCGGTACCTGGACCAGCGGGATGCCGCGGGCGTAGAGGGCGGCCGCAGTGCCGGCGACATCGCCGATCGTTCCGCCACCGACCGCCACGAGCGGCGTCGAGCGCTCCACGCGATGCGCGGCCAGCCACTCGAGCACCCGCTCCAGCGAGCTCAGCCGCTTCGTGCGCTCGCCACCGCGCAGCGGCAGGGTGGCCCGGGCTCCGCGGCGCTGGACGATCTCCGGCGCGACGTCGAGCAGGCGCCGATCCACGACGGCGACGCCGCCCGGGGCATCGTCCAGGTCCACGCCGAGCACGATGCGGGCGTACTCGGGTCCCATCGGGTGCGCGCGCGGCACGTCGGCGTCGAACAGCCGCCGTCCCGCCGGCGGCTGGAGCGTGGCGATGACCTCGTTCGCGATCGTCTCCGGCGCCATGCTCGCGTCCACCCGCACGTCCGCCGCGCGGTACACCGGCGCTCGCTCGGCCATGACCGCGGTCAGGCGGTCCGGGGCGTAGGGCTGGAGCGTCGGCCGGTCGACGCCATCGGCCTTGAGGCGTTCGAGGAGGTGGTGGGCCTCCGGGTCGAGCCACGCGACGGTGCCGTGGTGCCACAGCGCCCAGCGATTCAGCGGGTCGAGGGCCGCGCCGCCACCGGTCGAGATGATCGCGCCGGGTACCGCGCACGCTTCCCCGACGGCGGCCGACTCCTCCGCGCGGTAGGCAGCCTCGCCGTGTCGGTTGATGTAGTCCGGCACCGGCATGCCGATACGGCGGGCGGCGAGGTCGTCGGTGTCGAGGTGCGGAAGCCCGAGCCGTTCGGCGAGCAGCCGCCCGACGGTCGACTTGCCGCTGGCCGGCATGCCGACGAGCACGATCCCGCTGCCGCGCTCAGACATCGGCCCCGGGTCCCAGCTCGCGCCGTAGCGCCTCGCGCATGACCTCGATCGGCGCGTTGCGATCCGCCCAGATCGAGAAGCTCAGTGCGGCCTGGCGGAGCAGCATGCCGGCGCCGCCCCGCGCGCGCGCCCCGGCTGCACGAGCCTCCCGGACCAGGCGGGACGGGCTCGGTCGGTAAACGAGGTCGAGCACCGCCAGCTCGCGGCGGAGGAACGACGCCGGCACCGGGGTCTCGTCGGAGTCGGTGCCGATCGGCGTCGCGTTGACGAGGAGATCCGCGGTCACGAGGGCTCCGGCGAGGTTCGCCCACCGAGCGCGATCGATGACGACGATGCCCTGGCAGCCCGCCGCCGTGAGGGCATCGAACGCGGCACGCGACGCGCCCCCGGCCCCGAGCACCACGGCGCGGCGGATGCCGGGCGGCAGCTCGTCGCGGAGGGCGGCGAGGTCGGTGTTGTGTGCCACCAGCCGATCGCCGTAGCGGACGATCGTGTTCGCCGCGCCGAGCCGTTCGACCTCCGGCCCGAGCTCGTCGACGAGATCGCAGACCGCCATCTTGTACGGCTTCGTGACGTTGGCGCCGATGCGGTCGCTGCCGCGCAGCGCCTGGACCTCGGCGGCCAGGTCCTCGGGCTCCACGTCGCGCAGCTCGTAGCGAGCGTCGGCCTCGAGCGCCTCGAAGGCGGCGTTGTGCATGGCCGGCGACGCGGAGTAGCCGATGTGGCGGCCGAGCAGCACGGCCAGCGCGGTCACCCGGCCCCTCCCGGGCCACGGGTCCGCCGACGCCGCCGAGCCACGGCGGCACGCAGGTCGCCGATCGAGTCGCCGCCGAACGAGTAGAGCAGCTCATCGGCGAGGACCAGCGCCACCATGGCCTCGCCGACGATCGCCGCGCGCGCCAGGACCGTGACGTCGCTGCGCTCGATGTGCGCGCGGCCGGTCTCCCCGGTCGTCATGTCGAGCGACGGCAGCGGGCTGCGCAGCGTGGAGACCGGCTTTTGCGCCGCCCGCACGACGATCGGCTCGCCATTGCTGATCCCGCCCTCGATGCCCCCGGCCCGGTTCGTCGCGCGGGTCCAGCCGCCGGCCTGGGCATCCACGACGTCGTGCACGGTGCTGCCGCGCCGCTCGGCCGTCCCGAACCCGAGGCCGATCTCGACGCCCTTCACCCCCGGGATCGCCATCGTCGCGCCCGCCAGCTGCCCGTCGAGGCGCGTGTCCCATTCGGACGACGAACCGAGGCCGATCGGCGTGCCCTCGACCACGACCACGAACGAGCCGCCGATCGAGTCGCCCGCCTCCTTCGCGGCGTCCACCTCGGCGAGCATCGCCCGCTCAGCGTCGGGATCGGGGCATCGCAGTGGGGACGGGTCGGCCAGGTCGCGCTCGGCCCAGCCCTCGGGAATCGCCGCGAGGACGTCGTCAGCATCGGCGAAGGCGCGGATCGGGCCGAGCTGGTCGACGAAGCTCCAGATTCGAACCCCGCACGTCGCGAGGAGCTGCCGGGCCAGGCTGCCGGCCACCACCCGTGGCGTCGTCGAGCGCGCCGAGGCACGCTCGAGCACGTTGCGCACGTCGTCGGTGTCGTACTTCAGGGCGCCGGCCAGGTCGATGTGCCCGGGGCGCGCGCGGGTGATCGGCTTCGGACGCCGATCGGCCGGGATCGGCTCGACCGACATGCGGTCGGTCCAGTTCGCCCAGTCGCGGTTCTCGATGCTAAAGCCGATCGGCGAGCCAAGCGTCCGCCCGTAGCGGATGCCGGCGGTCCACTCCACGCGGTCGCGCTCGATCTGCATCCGCCGCCCGCTGCCGTAGCCGTGCTGCCGCCGCTGGAGGTCGCGATCCACGATCCGGGTGCTGACCCGCATGCCGGCGGGCAGGCCCTCGAGGATCCCCGACAGCCCCGGCCCGTGCGATTCGCCGCTGGTCAGCAGGCGCAGCCGACGCATCAGGCGGTCACCGCGGCGAGGTCACGCCAGAACGTCGGGTAGGAGACGGCGGCGCACTCGGCGTCGTCGAGCTCAACGGAAGCTGCGACGCCCGCCGTCGCGGCGATGGCGAAGGCGATGGCGATGCGGTGGTCCCCGTGCGTGCGAATGAGGGCCGATGCCGGCGTCCCGCGGCTGACTCGCCAGCCGTCCTCCAGCTCCTCCACGGTCGCGCCGATGCGTTGAAGGCCCTCCGCCACGGCACTGATCCGATCGGTCTCCTTGATGCGGAGCTCGCCGGCATCACGGACCTCCGAGGGTTCCTCGACCGATGCCATGGCGATGGCGACGAGCGGCAGCTCATCGATGAGCTCGGCCACCTCTGCACCGCCGATGGACACCGCGTGGAGCGGCCGTCCGCCACGGACCCGGATCTCGCCGACCGGCTCCGGCCCGGAGACCTCGGTGACCGTCATCTCGACGTCCACGCCCATGCGCTGGAGCAGCCCGACGAGCGCCAGGCGGGTCGGATTCAGTCCCACGCGCTCCATGCGGATCTCGGCATCGGGATGGAGGGCCGCGGCGACGAGCCACGCCGACGCGGCCGACGGATCACCGGGGACCTCGAGCTCGAAACCCCGCGGCCGGGCGGGACCGGTGAGTGTCGTGATCGATCCCGCGCGGCGGATCGGCACGCCGAGCCAGGTGAGCATGCGCTCCGTGTGGTCGCGCGTCGGTCCCGGGACGGAGATCTGCGTCTCGCCCTTCGCCCCGAGGCCGGCGAGCACGCACGCCCCGAGCAGCTGAGCGCTGGGAACGGCGAGCTCATGGGACGTGGCGGCCGGGGAGGCGCGGCCCACCACGGTGATGGGGGCGTGGCCGTCGGTCGTGGTCACCTCGGCGCCGGTCGTTCGCAGCAGCTCGGCGACGCGCTCCATCGGACGCGCCCGGAGGGAGTCGTCGCCGTCGAGCGTGACGCGGAGCGGCAGCCCGGCCAGCATGCCCGCCAGCAGCCGCATCGTCGTGCCCGAGTTGCCGCAGTCGAGCGTCGCGTGCCGCATCGGGCTGCCGGAGACGGACCAGCGTCCGGGCTCTGTCTCCTCGATCTCGACACCGAGCTCACGCAGGCATCGGATCGTGCTCAGCACGTCGTGGCCGGGCTCGCCCATGGTGATCGCCGACGGGCCCGAGGCGAGGGCCGCGAACATGAATGCGCGGTGGGCGATCGACTTGTCGGGTGGCAGGGTGAGGCTCCCCCGGAGGTGAGCCGCGGGTCGGATCGTCGGTGCGATGGACGCCGGCGTCACCGGCCGCTTCCGGCGGTCGCCGCCTCGGCCTCGGTGACCGATTGGGCATGCCGCCGCTGCACCGATCGCGATGCCCGCAGCAGCGCGTCGAAGACGAGCGTCAGCTCGACGGGGGTCATCGGCCCCGACGTCCCGCTGGCCGCTCGCTCGAGGAGCGCGCGCTCGCGCCGAACATCGTGGCCGTGGGCGTTGGGCGCGCGGCGACGCTGAACCTCGAGTGCCAGCGCGGCACGCTCCTGCACGAGCTCCGCGAGCCGCGCGTCGAGGTCGTCGATCCGGTCGCGGACCTCCTCGATGTTGTCGGCCGCCGCCGCGGCGGGGGAGGCGGCCGGCTGGCTGTCGGGAGCCCGGACGAACTGCAGGCGGCGGAGCTCGTCCATGAGGCCGCCGAACTCGTCGAAGCTCAGGCTCTGGTCGCCATCCGACCGCGCGTTGGCCGGATCGGGATGGACCTCGATGATCAGCCCATCGGCGCCGACGGCCGCGCCTGCCAGGGCCATCGGCCCGACCAGTGCCCGGTGACCGGTGCCGTGGCTCGGGTCCACGATGATCGGCAGGTGGGTCAGCTCGCGGAGGACGGGCACGGCCGACAGGTCGAGCGTGTTGCGGGTGGCGGTCTCGAAGGTCCGGATGCCACGCTCACAGAGGATCACGTTCGGGTTGCCGGCGGAGAGGATGTACTCGGCGGCGAGCAGCCACTCCTCGATCGTCGCGCTGAGGCCGCGCTTGAGGAGGACGGGGCGGCGGCTCTGCCCGACCGCCTTGAGCAGCACGAAGTTGTGCATGTTGCGAGCGCCGACCTGGAGGATGTCGACGTGCTCCTCGAAGATCGGCACGTCGGCGGGGTCGACGACCTCGCTGATGACCGGCAGGCCGGTGACCTCGTGCGCCTCGGCGAGCAGCTTGAGGGCCGGGAGGCCGAGGCCCTGGAACGAGTACGGCGAGGTGCGCGGCTTGAAGGCGCCGCCGCGCAGCACGCGGGCACCTTCCCGGGCGACGCATCGGGCCGTCTCGAGCAGCTGCTCCCGCGACTCGACGGCGCACGGGCCGGCCATGACGACCAGCTCCTGCCCCAACCCGATCTCGGTCCCGTTGGCCCGCACCCTGGTCCGTTCACCGGGTTCCTGGATGCTCGCGAGCTTGTACGGCGAGCTCACACGGATCACCTGGTCGACGCCTGGAAGCGTGCCCAGGTGGTTGACCCGCTCGACGTCGCCCACCACGCCGATGACGGTCCGCTCCTCGCCCTCGCTCAGGAAGGCCTCGAGCCCGTTGTCCTCCACGGCGCGTCTGACGCCGTCGATCTCTTCCCGCGTCGCTGTCGGACGCATCACCACGATCATTCGATTGCCGCCTCTCCAGTTGGTGCCCCGGCCCGCATCGGGGAAACAAAAAACGCAGGAGCTTTCGCTTCCTGCGTCTGCGGGCACGAGTGCCTCTGCCGGCGAGATCTACTCGCCTGCCTCGTACCCGCTAGCCATAAAACCACTTGGTGTTCATTGGTCCGCGGACTCTACGGCCGATGTGCTCGCGGTGTCAACCACTCGGGCGTCAGTCCCGGCGCTGCTGTCACTGCAGTGGACAAACTTCACCCGCCCGCAGCGTTCAGCGGCCGAGGCGGTCCGCATCGGCGGTGGAGAGGGCGGTCCGCCCCCCGTCCACGGTCCAGACCGCGCCGGTCACGTAGCTTGCCGAGGGCCCGACCAGGAAGCCGATGACGTCCGCCACCTCCTCGGCGGTCCCCATCCGTCCCAGCGGCACGTCGGTGCGGTGGTCGGCGGGCAGGAGCCGCTCATCGAAGTCGGTAGCGATGGCGCCGGGTGCGACGACGTTGACCCGAACGCCATCCGGCGCGCCGATGACGGCGAACGAGCGTGCCAGCCCCTCGATCCCGGCCTTGGCGGCGGCATAGGCGGGTGAGCGGAGCGAGCCCTCGACCGCCCCGACGATGCTGCCCACCAGCACCGCCGAACCACGTGCCGCCACGAGGGCGGGCCAGAAGGCGCGCAGCGCCTCGTAGGGTGCGGAGAGATCGACGCGCAGCACTTCGTCCCAGTGCTCGCGGCTGTCCCACGGCCCGGACGGCGGGATGCCGGCCGAGCAGACGAGGGCGTCCAGCGAGCCGTCGCACCGGGCGACGGCATCGGCCAGGACAGCCGGATCGCCGGCGTCGCCCACGATGAGGTCCACGCCCTCGCTGGCGGACGCGCGATCCACGCCAACCACCCGCCAGCCATCGGCGGACAGGAGCTCGGCGGTGGCGCGGCCGATGCCGGCAGCGGCGCCGGTGACGATCGCGGTGCGGGTGGCATCGGTCATGGCCGCGACATCGTGACGGATCGGGTCAACCGGTGTGCTGGAGTCCGGCCGCGATCCCGCCGACGGTCAGCTGGAGCAGGCGCTCCGCAGCCCCCCGCTCGTCCGCCGTGAGCGACCCGCCGCGGAGCTGCTCGAGGGCGAGGACCTGGAGCTCGCTCAGCACGTCGACATATGGCGTGCGGAGCTCGACGCTGCGACGGAAGCGCGGTGAGCGCTCGAGCAGATCGTGGCTGCCGGTGATCGCCAGGAGCTCCGCCTGGGTGCGGCGACGCTCGTCCTCGATGGCATCGGCGATGCGGCGCATCGGCGGCTCCTCACCGGCCAGGGTGGCGTAGCGCCCGGCCAGGATCGGGTCGGCGAGGGCGAGACCGAGCTCGACGTTGTCGATCACCGATCGGAAGAAGGCCCAGTCGCGGTACGCCTCGACGAGGAGCGCGCGCCCGTCGGCGTGCCGATCGGCGAACTCGGCCAGCGCGGCGCCGACGCCGAACCAGGCGGGCAGGTTCGTGCGGCTCTGTGACCAGGAGAAGACCCAGGGGATGGCGCGCAGCTGCTCGAGGCTCGGGGCAGCTCCCGGCGAGCCGCGACGGGCCGGCCGCGAACCGAGCTCCATGCGGCTGATCTCGTCGATCGGGGTCGCCCGGTGGAAGTACGTCGCGAAGTCGGGATCCTCCCACACGAGCCGCCGATACGACGCCTCGGCGAGATCCGACAGCTCGTCCATCAGGTCCCGCCAGCGCTCGGCCCGGGCGGCGGTCTCCGCGGCGTGCTCAGCTCGGCTGGCGCGGAGCACGGCGTTCGTGAGCTGCTCGAGATGCCGCTGGGCGATGACCGGGCTCGGATACCGTTCGGCGATGACCTCGCCCTGCTCGGTGAGGGCCAGGCGGCCATCGACCGACCCGCCGGCCTGCGCCAGCACCGCGCGGTTCGCCGGCCCGCCGCCGCGGCCGATCGTGCCGCCCCGGCCGTGGAACAGGGTCAGCTCGACGCCCTCCTCGCGCGCGACCGCGACGAGCTCCGCCTGGGCGCGGTACAGGCTCCACGCCGCGGCGAGGTAGCCGCTCTCCTTGTTCGAATCGGAATAGCCGAGCATGACCTCCTGCCGCATCCCCCGGCGCTCGAGGTGGCGCCGGTACGCCGGGTCGCGGAGCAGTGCCGTCAGCAGAGTTCGCGCACCGGTCAGCGCGTCGCGCGACTCGAGCAGCGGGACGAGATCCATCTCGAGCGGGTCCGCGTTCGGGGAGGCAAGGGCGTCGAGCTCGAGCACGTTGAGGACGTCGGTCGCCGATCGCGTGAAGCTGATGACGTACCGCGGCAGTGCGGCCGCGCCGAACGTGGCGTGCGCCTCGCGCACGGCCCGCAGCGTGTCGAGCACCTCGGCCGCTCCGGGCCCGCTTCCCGACAACGGCTCGTCGAGGTCACCTCCCTCGCGGATCCGCTCCAGCGCCGCGGCGTGGACATCGGCGTGCTGGCGGACCTCGAGCGCCGCGAGGTGGAACCCGAAGGTCTCCACCTGCCAGACGAGATCCTGCACCTCGCCCCACGCCACGCGCCCTGCTCCGTGGCTGACGAGCGACGCCTGCATCGCGTGCAGGTCGTCGAGCAGCTCCGACGGCTCGGAATACGCATGACGGTGCGAGCCGCGACGGCCGGTCAGCCGCGTCCGGGTGCGCTCGATCCGCTCGGCCATGATCCCGAACGCCTGCCGGTACGGCTGGCGCGGGAACCGCCGGCCCAGGCTGGCCCGCAGCTCGGGCAGGGCGCGGAGATCGCTCGCGATGCGCGCCGCGTACGCATCGGGCAGGCCGGCGCGGTCGTCGCCGATGGCGATCGTCTGCTGGAGCCGCTGCCCCACGTTCCGATACCCGTGGAGCACGTGATCGGCCTGGATCCGGAGCGTGGCGCGCGTCGTGTCGGCGGTGACGCCGGGATGTCCGTCGCGGTCGCCGCCGATCCACGAGCCCCACCGCACGTAGGCCGGGGCCGCCGGCGGTCGGGCGCCGCTCGAGGCGGTCGCTCGGCCCCGCTCCACGAGCGCGACGTCGAGCGCGCGGTACAGCCGCGGGGCCGTGGTGAAGAGCGTCTGGTCGAAGAAGACCATCGCCGCCCGCACCTCGTCGAGCGGCGTCGGTCGCTCCGTCCGCGCGTGGCTCGTCTGCCACAGGATGCTGATCTCCTCGCGCAGCCGGCGGCGCAGGTCGCGGTCCTCGCTCCGCGTCAGTCGCGGGTCGTCGAAGCGGTCGAGCAGCGAGTAGATGCGTCGCTGGGCCACGAGCACGGTCCGGCGGCGTGCCTCCGTCGGATGGGCGGTGAGCACCGGCCGCAGGAGCAGCCGATCGAGGAGGGATCGCATCTCGGCAGTCGTCGTGTCGCTCCGGGCCAGGCGTGACACGGCATCGGCGACGCTCTCCGGCAGGCCGTCGCGTGAGCTCGATCGCTCTCGCTGCCGGAGGGAGCGGACCCGGTGCTTCTCCTCGGCGAGGTTGATGAGGAGGAAGTAGGCCGTGAAGGCGCGGGCGACGGCCAGCAGGTCGTCGAGCCGGTGGCCGCGGACCAGCGCGCGAAGATCATCGGCGTGCTCCGCGGTGTCGACGGTGGCGGACCGGCGGCGGATCGCCGCGCGACGGAGCTGCTCCACCAGCTCGAAGCGGGCATCGCCCTCCTGCTCGACGATGACCTGCCCGAGCAGCGCTCCGACCAGCTTGACCTCGCGCGACAGCGGGTCACGGGCGTGGGCACTGCCGATGCCCTTCGGCTCGGCTCGGCGGGCGGTCTCGGCGGCGGTCGATCGGGGCACGCGCTCCTCAGGCTCAGCCGAGGGCGGCGACGACCCCTCCGGGTGCGTAGTGCGGCTGCTCGGCGCAGGCAACGATACAGCCTCGTGCGTCCCGTTCCTCGCGGCCGGAGAAGTGCCACCAGGCGCCGTCGTCGTGGCGCTCGAGGCGGCATCCGCAGACGACGCAGGTGATCGGCGCGAGGCGCCCGTCGCGGACCGAGAAGGCCGTGAGATCACGCTCAATCGAAATCGGCTCGGGGAGTTCCATGGAGTGAGCGTAGGACCGCGTGCCGCCGATGTCGGCGACGCCTCGGTGATGCTTGGGTTGCGGGCCGGTTGCGATCGCCGGCCTTGCCTTGACCCACCGGGCGGTGCGGCCTAGGATTCGGCTCCAACTTCAGACGGCGACGACCGGGACGAGTACCGGACGCACGGCCAGCAGAGCGAACCGGGATGGTGGAAGCCGGCATGGCACGACGACCGTGAATGGACCCGTGAGCCTCGCCCCGAGGTCCCGCGCGGGACGCTAGGCGGCGACGGGAAGGCCCCCGATACCTCGGCCTCGAACGAGCGCGGACCGGCGTGGTCCGAACCAAGGGTGGCACCGCGGAAGAGAGCCTCCGTCCCTGACCGGATGGAGGCTTCGTTGTACGCCACAGCAGGAACCCCGATGACCATTGCGACCCCGGCACGCGTCACGAGCATCGAGCTCGCCGCCGACACGCTGACCCCCGTGGCAGCCGCGCTGCGCCTGGGTCCGCGCTGCGCGTTCCTGCTCGAGAGCGTGGAGGGCGGCGCTCGCTACGGTCGCTACTCGATCGCCGGGATCCATGGCCGCTCGATCGTCATCCGGCCGGGCGACGGTGACCCGCTCGAGATCCTCCGCGCCGAGCTGCCGTCCACGGCCCCGTCCGCGAACGACCCGGCGTTCCCGCTCGCATCGGGCGTCGGCTACCTGGCCTACGAGGCGACGGCGCACTGGGAGCGCGTCCCGCCCGTCGCGCGCGACCCGCTGGGCATGCCGGACGCCGTGTTCCACCTGCCGTCGGCGGTCATCGTGTTCGACCACCTGGCGCAGGTCGCGCGCATCGCCACGCTGGACGGGCCCGGAGCCGATGAGCGGCTCGCCGACGTGGCCGCGGCGCTCGGCACGCCTGTCGCGGCCGAGGTTCCCGCGCCCTTCCCCGACGCTGTCGTTCCAGCCGAGATCGATCCCGCGGCGCGCGCGGCCTACGAGCGCGGCGTCGCCCGCCTGGTCGAGGAGATCCATGCCGGTGAGATGCTCCAGACCGTCCTCGCGCGCCGCTTCTCGGTGCCGACCGAGCGCAGCGCGCTCGAGATCTACCGCTCCCTGCGACGCGTGAACCCGTCCCCGTTCCTCTACTACCTGGACCTCGCGGTCGTCGGCCCGGGCACCGCGGTCGTCGGCGCGTCCCCGGAGCTGCTCGTCCGCGTTCGTGACGGCGAGGTCGTCACGCGCCCGATCGCCGGCACCCGGCGCCGAGACGAGGACCCGGTCGTCGACGCGGCGCTCGAGGCGGAGCTGCGCGCCGACCCCAAGGAGCTCGCGGAGCACGCGATGCTCGTCGACCTGGCGCGCAACGACGTGGGACGTGTCGCGTCCGCCGGGAGCGTCGAGGTCACGACCCTGCGCGACGTCGAGCGCTACCGGCACGTCATGCATCTCGTGTCGGAGGTGCGCGGCAGGCTCGCGACCGACCTCGACGCCTTCGACGCGGTGCGCGCCGTCTTCCCGGCCGGGACGGTCAGCGGTGCGCCGAAGGTGCGTGCCATGCAGGCCATCGCCGAGCTCGAGGACGAGCGGCGCGGCCCGTACGGCGGTGCCGTCGGCTACTTCAGCCCGACCGACGTCGAGTGCGCGATCACGATCCGCAGCGCCCTCATCCGCGACGGCGTCGCCACGGTCCATGCCGGCGCGGGGATCGTGGCCGACTCGATTCCCGACCGAGAGGCGGCCGAGGTCGCGGCCAAGGCGGCGTCGATGCTCGCCGCCATCGGAGGCCCGTCGTGAAGGTCTTCCTGCTCGATAACTACGACTCGTTCACGTACAACATCGTCCAGCTGCTCGGACGCATCGGCGCCGATGTCACCGTGGCGCGGAACGACCAGGTGACCGTGGCCGAGATCGAGGAGATGACTCCCGAGGCGATCGTCATCTCGCCGGGCCCATCGCTGCCGGAGCGGGCGGGCGTCAGCGTCGAGCTCGTGCGGCAGCTGGGACCGTCGGTCCCGACCCTCGGCGTCTGCCTGGGGCACCAGGCCATCGGCGTCGCCTACGGCGCGAGCGTGATCCGCGTCCCGCCGGTGCATGGCAAGGCGTGGCCGGTTCACCACGACGGGACCGCCTCGTTCGAAGGCCTGCCGTCCCCGTTCGACGCGGCGCGTTACCACTCGCTCGCCGTGGCCCGTGAGGGCCTGCCCGAGGAGCTGGAGGTCACGGCCTGGTCCGATGACGGCGTGGTCATGGGCATGCGGCACCGCTCGCACCCGGTCGAGGGCGTCCAGTTCCACCCCGAGTCGATCCTCACGCCCGACGGCGAGGCGCTGGTGGCGAGCTTCCTGCGCCGCGCCGCCGCCGTGCCGGCGCGCTGACGTGCCGGATCCCGAGCGCGCCTCGAGCGCGATCCGCCTTCGCTTCGCCGACGCGCCCGACGCCCTGGCCGAGATCGTCGGGGCGATCGCCGCGGCCGGCGGGCGGCTGCGGACCCTGTCGACGCCACGCGTCGCCGGTGGGGTGGCGGAGGCCGAGCTCGAGGTTCTGGGCCTGGACGAGACGGCCCTGGCGGCCGTGCTCACCGGCATCGACGCGGTCGAGTCCCACGAGCCGACCCGCATCCTCGATCGCGTCTTCGGCAAGCGGGTCATCGTCGTCGGCGGTGGCGCGCAGGTCGCCCAGGTCGCTCTGGGTGCCGTGTCCGAGGCTGACCGTCACAACCTGCGCGGCGAGCGGATCAGCGTCGACACGATCGCGCTGGTCGGGGAGGAGCCGATCGCGGCCGCCGTTCGTGCCGTGGCCGACCTGCCGCGAGCCCGCTGCCTCGTCCTCGCCGGATCGATCATGGGCGGACAGATCACCGAGGCCGTGCGCGAGCTGCGGGAGCACGGGGTGCCCGTCATCGCGCTGAACATGGCCGGCTCGGCTGCCGGCGCCGCCGATCTCGTCGTCTCCGACCCGGTGCAGGCCGGGACCATGGCGGTCATGGCCATCGCCGATACCGCCCAGTTCGACCTCGCCCGCCAGCGCGGCCGCCGCTACTGAGGCAGGCCGACCGCTACCATCGGCGAACCATGTGTGGTCGATTCAGCCAGGGCGAGCCGTCGCATCGGATCAGCGACTATTTCGGCGCCTACCCCGATGACGATCTGCCCGACGGGCTCTACAACGTCCCGCCGACCGAGACGATCCGCATGGTCGTGCAGCGGGAGGACGAGCGTCGCCTCGTCGCCGCGCAGTGGGGATTCCGCCCGTTCTGGGCCGCCGGCGACCGGCGTCCCGGGGCGAAGTCGTGGATCAACGCGCGCTCCGAGACGGCGTGGGACTCATCGGTCTTCGGGCGCTCGCTCCGCGGTCGCCGATGCATCGTGCCGGCGGACGCCTTCTACGAGTGGGACCGCACGACGTCGCCGCGCCAGCCGTACGCGATCGGCCCCGCCGCCGAGGGCGGGATGCTGGCCCTGGCCGGCATCTGGACGCCGCTCCATGACGAGGGCCTGACGGCCGCGATCCTGACCACCGCACCGAACGAGCTGCTGGCGCCGATCCACGACCGCATGCCGGTGATCCTCGACGCCGACGGCTGGGAGGCGTGGCTGGATCCCGATGCCGATCTCGGCCTCGTCGCGGCGCTCATGCGGCCCGCGCCGGCCGACCAGGTGCGCATGTGGCCGGTGAGCACGGCCGTCAACCGGGTCGCGTCCGACGGGCCGGATCTCCTGCGCCCGGTCGAGACCGCTCCGACGCTCGGCCTCGCCTGAGGCTCAGTCCCGGCGCGCCGCTCCGGCGAGGCGCCACGCGGCGGGCAGCAGCGCGGCGGCGACGGCGATCTTCAGCGCATCGCCGAGGAGGAATGGCGTCGCCCCGAGCCCGATGGCCGTCGGCAGGTCGGCGTCCAGCGAGACCGCCAGCCACGACACGCCGAGCACGTAGATGAGCAGGTTGCCGAGGACCATGAGGCCGGCGGTGCCGGGCACGGTTCGATCGGCACCCCGACGGGCCAGCGCGCCGACCACGATCGCCGCGAGCACGAAGCCGACGATGTAGCCGAACGAGGCGAACTCCCAGCCGGAACGCTGCTCGCTGAACCAGGGAACGCCGAGCGTGCCGGCCACGAGGTAGAGGCCCATCGCCGCGCCGCCGCGCATCGGCCCCAGCGCCGCGCCGGCCAGGAGGACGGTCAGGGTCTGGAGGCTGAGGGGGACGGGCGTGAACGGCAACGGGACGGCGACCTGCGCCGCGAGGCCGGTGAGCGCCGCCGCGCCGACGACGAGCGCCACGTCGCGAGCGAGCTCGCCGGGAATGAGATCGGCCAGGACGCGGGGTCGGGCAACTGCCTGTGCTGTCATGGCGCGCAGCCTAGCATCGGCGCTCAGCGCGTGAGGGCCGCGGCCGCGGCCAGCGCCGATCCGCGCGCGCCGGCCATGTCGCGGTCGGGAACGAGGACGAAGCGCGCGATGGCCGCCTGCTCCTCGCGCAGCTGCGTGTGCACGCGGACCCGCTCGAGGAACCACTCGCCGAAGTGTGACGCCGCCTCCACGACGCCCCCGCCGACGAAGTACACGGCCGGATCGCTGTAGTTCGCCGCGATCGTGAACAGGCGCCCGAGTGCCGCGGCCTGCTGGTCGAACAGCGCCAGCGCCATCTCGTCGCCGTCGACGCCATAGCCACGGACGGCCTTGGCCGCATCGGCGAGCGGGAGCGCGGCCAGCGGGTGCTCGGGGTAGCGCCCGAGCCAGTAGGGGAGGAGGTTGCGAACGATGCCGGTGAGGGAGGCAATGCTCTCGACGTCACCGGCATTGCCGCAGCCGCAGATCGGCATCGGCTGGTCATCGGCCAGGATGCCGTCGGTCGCGATGCGGACGTGCCCGAGCTCCCCGGCCATCCCGGTCGCCCCGCGGACGACCTGGCCGGACTCGATCACCCCTCCGCCGAGCCCGGTGCCCACGATGGCCGACACGGACGAGCTCGTCATGGCGTCCGCCCCCAGGAGCACGTGGTGCGCATAGAGGGCCGCGGCATTGCCGTCGTTGTTGTAGACGACCGGGAGGCCGATCCGCTCCTCGAGCCCGGCG
This sequence comes from Chloroflexota bacterium, assembly GCA_025699005.1. Lineage (GTDB taxonomy): Bacteria > Chloroflexota > Limnocylindria > QHBO01 > QHBO01 > JACDBZ01. Next base: position 380,123 of record JAILWI010000001.1, read on the forward strand.
CGCACGTCGAATCCCCACCACCCCGGCTGCGCGAAGTTCGTCGCCCCCTTCACGCTGATCACGCCGTCCGCGCTTGCCGGTCCGGGCGTGTCGAGCCCGACGGCCACCACCCGCTCGCGCTCGACGCCGATGTCGCGCAGGACGAGCTCCATCGTCTCCGCCATGGAATCGATGGCCGATGCCGGCCCCTCGGCGACGCGGCTCGGGATCTCGTACATGCGGTCGACGAGGAACCGGCCCGCGGCGTCGAGCACCGTCGCGTTGTTCTTCGTCGCGCCGTTGTCGATGCCGACGACGACGCGCTCCGACGGGCTGACCATCGGTCCATCCTAGGGCGTCCCCGCCCGCGCGTCCGTCCCCGGTGGACATGACGCCCGGACCCTGGCACCCGCCGATGAGCCGGAGACGGCGGAGACGTAACGGCACAGCCTAGGCGCTGGCCGCGACCACCTCCTCCGCGCTGGGTTCGAGCGCCGCCTCGATGATCGCCGCGAGCTGGTCCCACTCGACGAGGAAGGCATCGTGTCCCTTGTCGGATCGGATCTCGCGGTAGGAGGCACCGACGCCGGCGGCGCGCGCCGCATCGACGAGCGCCCGGACCTGGCGCGGACCGTAGAGGATGTCGCCCTCGATCCCCACGCCGATCACCGACGTGTCCTGGGCGGCCAGGGCACGGAACGCGGCGACGAGCCCGCCACGATCCCGTCCCGCGTCGTGGGCATTCATGGCGCCCACGAGCGCCGCGTACGAGCCGGAGTCGAACCGATGGCGCAGCTTCACGCCCTGGTGCTCGAGGTACGAGGCGATCCCGCGTCGCGTGTCGAAGTCGACCTCCGAGCGGTACGTCGTCATCGCCAGCTGCCGCGCCAGCTCGAGCCCGCGCTGGCGGTCAAGAGCCAGCATCTCGAGCTGGATGTGGTTCCAGCCGGCCGCCAGGTTGCCGATGACGGCCGGTGCCGCGATCGGCATGACCGTGGCCACCGCCGATGGCCGCTCGAGCGCCACCTCGAGTGCCACCATGCCGCCCAGCGAGCCGCCGGCCACCAGCTCGAGCCGCTCGATCCCGAGCGCGTCGAGCGCGGCCCACTGGGCTCGCGCCATGTCGCGCGGCGTGATCGGCGGGAAGTCGTCGACGTCGGCCGGACCGGTCGTGCCATAGCACGAGCCGAGCAGGTTGAGGCAGACCACGTGGCGCGCATCGGTGTCGAGGGCCCGTCCGGCGCCGATGAGGGGCGCCCACCAGTCGCCGGCCGCATCGGCCGAGCCGGTGAGGGCATGCACGACGAGCACCGCCGATGACGAGGCGGGCCCGTCCCGGCGATATGCGACGCGCAGGTCCGGGAGCGTGACGCCGGCCTCGGTCCGAAACGGACCGAGGCGCAGCGGTGGCTCCCGCGGACTCAGGGGGAGGAGGGTCATGCGCCGACCTCCTCCCGAACGGCGACGGCCAGGGCCTGGTCGAGGTCGGCGATGATGTCGTCGAGCGCCTCGATCCCGACCGAGAGCCGGACGAGATCGGGGGTCACGCCCGTCGCCCGCTGACCCTCCTCGTCGAGCTGCTGGTGCGTCGTCGAGGACGGATGGATGATCAGCGACTTCGCGTCACCGACGTTGGCGAGCAGGCTGAAGAGCTTCACGGCGTCGATGAGCCGCCGTCCCGCCTCCACGCCGCCGCGGACGCCGAACGTGACGATGCCGCCCGAGCCGCCGCCCAGGTAGCGCTGGGCGTTGGCGTACGTCGGGTGGGACGGGAGCCCCGGGTAGCTGACCCACGCGACGCGGTCATCGGCCTCGAGCCACTTCGCCACCGCCAGCGCATTCGCCGAATGGCGCTCGATGCGCAGCGGCAGCGTCTCGAGCCCCTGGATGAAGAGCCAGGAGTTGAACGGGCTGAGCGCGGGTCCGATGTCGCGCAGCAGCTGCACGCGCAGCTTGACGATGAACGCCAGGTTGCCGAAGGCGCCGGTGTAGCTCACCCCGTGATACGACGGATCCGGGTCCACGAAGTCACGGAACCGCGGGCTGGCCGCCCAGTCGAAGGTGCCGCCATCGACCACCACGCCGCCGATGCTGGTGCCGTGTCCGCCGATCCACTTCGTGGCGGAGTGGATGACGATGTCGGCGCCGTGCTGGATCGGCCTGGCCAGGATCGGGGCGAACGTGTTGTCGATGACGAGCGGCAGCTGCTGCGCGTGGGCCGCATCGGCGATGGCGCCGATGTCGGGCACGTCGAGCCGCGGGTTGCCGATCGTCTCGATGTAGTAGGCCTTCGTGCGCTCGTCGGTGAGCGCGACGAAGTCGGCCGGGTCGTTGCCCTCGACCCATCGCACCTCGATGCCGAAGCGCGGCAGCGTGTAGGCGAAGAGGTTGTAGGTGCCGCCGTAGAGGCTCGTGCTGGCCACGAAGTTGTCGCCGGCGCGCGCGAGGTTGAGGATCGTCAGCGTCTCCGCCGCCTGGCCCGAGGCCAGGCCGAGCGCCGCGGCCCCGCCCTCGATCGCGGCGATGCGCTGCTCGAAGACATCGGTCGTCGGGTTCATGATCCGGGTGTAGATGTTCCCGAACTCCTGGAGCGCGAAGAGTCGGGCTGCGTGCCCCGCGTTCTGGAAGTTGTAGGAGCTCGTGGCGTAGATCGGGACGGCTCGTGAGCCGGTCGTCGGGTCGGGCTGCTGGCCGGCATGGAGGGCCAGGGTCTCCGTGAGGTGCGCGCGCTCCGGTGCCGCGCCGTTGCCGTTGCCGTTCGTGTCGCTCATGGGGGGAATGGGTCCTTCGGTTCGACCACGCGAGGGTGAGCGGAGCCAGCGTGTGGTGGTCGATGCGACGCGGCCCCGAGGTGATGGGGGTCTGCGGCTGATCCGCGTCGCTGGAAGGGATGAAAAAAGACCGCACCTCGATCTCGCGTGCGAGAAAGTGCGGCCCCGATCAGGTCCTGGGCCGTGTGAGATTCACGAGCGGCTCAGGCGGATTCCTCCAGGCGGCGGGGCCGCCAGGGCATGCACATGGTCGTGTAGTGCGGGACGTGGTGATCGGGGAACATTGCCTAGGACCGTAGCAGCGCTGTCAACGATTGCGATTCGGTTGCGCCCGATTGCGTCCGCAGCGTCGCCGCATCTCAACCGTGCCGTCGCCGACGACGCGGCACGCGCTCCGTAGGTTGGAGGGCACCCGCACCTGCGAGACGCCGTCATGACCGTCGAGCCCCTCCAGCCGATCGAGGCCCCCCTCTACGATCCACGGACCGAGCACGATGCCTGCGGCGTCGGCTTCGTCGCCGATGTGGACGGACGCCACGCCTCCCGGATCGTGCCGATGGCGCTCGAGGCCCTCGCCGCCCTCGCGCATCGCGGCGCCCGCGCCGCCGACGACCTGACCGGCGACGGATCCGGCATCTCGATTCCGATCTCGCCGCGGTTCCAGGCGCGCCTGCTCGCTGAGGCGGGAGTCACCGCTCGTCTCGGCCGCCGGCCGGCCGTCGCGATGTGCTTCCTGCCCACCGACGACGTCGACGACGCGAAAGGTTTGATCGAGGATCGCGCCCGGGCGTTGGGCATGATGATCGCCGGCTGGCGCGAGGTGCCCGTCGACCGCGGCCTGGTCGCCGGTCGAAGCGTCGGGGAGACGCCGGCGATCTGGCAGGCGATCGTCGCCGCCGGCCGTCGCACGACGCCGCTCGGAACGATGCGGCGGCTGGCGATGCTGCGGCGAGTGGTCGAGCGCGATGCGCCCTCGGTCGCCATCGTCTCGATCAGTCCGTCACAGGTCGTCTACAAGGGGCTCTTCGTGGGAGACGAGCTGGGCCGCTTCTACGCCGATCTCCGCGCGGGCGACCTCGAAGCGCGGTACGCCGTCTTCCACCAGCGGTACTCGACGAACACGTTCCCCTCGTGGCGCCTGGCCCAGCCCTTCGGCTACCTCGCTCACAACGGCGAGATCAACACGATCCGATCGAATCGCGAGGCGATGCGCGGCCGCCGCCACGCGCTCGGCGGCGGTCGCTGGGCCCGGGATCTGGCCTCGATCGGCCCGCTCGTGACCGAGGCCGGATCCGACTCGCAGTCGCTGGACGATGCCGTCGAGCTCCTGCTCATGGGCGGCGCGCGGATCGATGAGGCCATCGGCAGCCTGGTGCCCCCGGCCGATGGCCTGGGCGCCGGGGCTCGGACGGTCACCCCGAGCGCCAGCGAGCCCTGGGATGGACCGGCGGCGCTGGCCTTCGCCGACGGTCACCGCGTCGGCGCGCTGCTCGACCGCAACGGCCTGCGGCCGCTGGCGCTGACCGCGACCGACGACGGGCTCGTCGTCGTCTCCTCGGAGGCGGGGAGCATCGACCTCGAGGCGCGCGGGATCAGCGATCGTCAACGGCTCGGTCCGGGAGACCTCGTCGTGGTCGACACACGGACCGGGAGCTGGCGCGGGCCGACGAGCGGGCGAACAACGCCGGGGCAGGCAGCGCGGCCGCTGTCCCGCGGAATCGTGAGGGCCGTCGACGCTGCCGCGAGCGACGGACGGCTTCGCATCGCCCTCGGTCTCGATGCCGAGGTCGTTCGCCAGGCGATTCGCCCGATGGCCACCGACGGCCACGAGGCGATCTGGAGCATGGGCGACGACACGCCGATCGCGCCGCTCGCACGACGACCCCGGCGGGTCTCCGCGTTCCTGCGCCAGTCGTTCGCGCAGGTCACGAATCCCGCGATCGACCCGGAACGTGAGCGCGCCGTGATGTCCCTCGAGATGGTTGCCGGACGGCAGCCGCTCATGCTCGGTCCGACGAGTGCGCCCGACTGCGTCGCGCTGGAGTCGCCGATCATCGAGTCCGGCTCGGCTCTGGCGTCGCTTCGTGAAACCCTCGAGCGGACCGTCGTCCTGGATGCCACGTGGCCGGCGTCGCGCGGCCGGGGGGGACTGGCCTTCGCGCTCGCCCGGCTGGGGCGGCAGGCACGCGCGGCTGCCCGCCGGGGCGCGGTGGCCGTCGTCGTGACCGACCGGGCCGTGGACCGTCATCGGATCGCGGTACCGACTCTGCTCGCGGTCGGGCGCGTGCACCAGGAGCTCGTCGAGCTCGGGCGCCGCTCACGGACCGATGTCATCGTCGAGGCGGGTGACGCGTTCGACGTGCACGACGTCGCGATGCTCCTCGCCGCGGGCGCATCGGCCGTGTACCCGTGGCTCCTTCTCGAGGTCGGTGCCGAGCAGGCGTCCGAGCGCGGCGTGGAGGATCTCTCGCCGGACCTCGCTCGCCGCAACGTCGTCACGGCGCTCGAGCAGGGGCTGCGCAAGGTGTTGGCGCGGATGGGGATCAGCACGCTGCGCTCGTACCGCGGTGGGCAGATCTTCGACGTGCTGGGGCTCGATGCCGCGCTCGTTCAGCGCTGCTTCCCGGCCGCGAGCCACTGGCCCGGCTCCGTCACCGCCGATGCGCTCGGGACGCAGCTCGTCGAGCGTCACCGGCGCGCCCATGGCGTGGCAGAGCCCTCGCTCGATGACCCGGGCTTCGTCCGCTTCCGCGGGACGGGCGAGGCACATGCGCACGCCCCGAAGATCGTCAAGGCGCTGCAACGAGCCGTGGACGACGGATCCGGGCTCGAGGAGGTCCGGCAGCTGCTGGCGGACCAGGGGCCGAGGCAGCCGCGCGACGTTCTCGCCCTCCGACCGGCCGGACCGCCGCTGCCGATCGACGAGGTGGAGCCGGCATCGGCCATCGTTCGGCGATTCGTGAGCTCCGCCATGAGCCTCGGCGCGCTCTCCCCGGAGGCGCACCAGGCGATCAGCATCGGCATGGCGCGGCTGGGTGCCAGCGCGAACTCCGGCGAGGGAGGCGAGGACCCCGCGTGGTACGCCGATGATGGCGGAGACCGGCGGGACGCCGCGATCAAGCAGGTGGCCTCGGCGCGGTTCGGCGTGACGGCCGAGTACCTGTCGCGCGCCGATCAGCTCGAGATCAAGATCGCGCAGGGCTCGAAGCCGGGGGAGGGCGGGCAGCTGCCCGGGAGGAAGGCGACGGCGCTCATCGCCGGACTGCGCCGCGGCCAGCCCGGCACGACGATGATCAGCCCCCCGCCGCACCACGACATCTACTCGATCGAGGATCTCGCCCAGCTCATCGCCGACCTGCGAGCCGTGAACCCGCGGGCCCGCATCGGGGTGAAGCTCGTGGCCGGCGCCGGCATCGGCACCATCGCCGCGGGCGTGGCGAAGGCGCAGGCCGACTACATCATGGTCAGCGGCCACTCCGGGGGCACCGGCGCCTCGCCGCTCACCTCGATCAAGCACGCCGGGCTGCCGTGGGAGCTGGGTCTCGCCGAGACGCACCAGGTGCTGGTCCGGAACCGTCTCCGTGACCGCGTCGCGCTGCGCACCGACGGCGGGCTGCAGACCGGCCGCGACGTGCTCGTCGCCGCGATGCTCGGCGCTGAGGAGTACGGCTTCGGCACCGCCGCCCTCGTCGCCATCGGCTGCGACATGGCGCGCCAATGCCACCTGGACACCTGCCCGACCGGGATCGCCACCCAGCGCGAGGACCTGCGCGCGAAGTTCACCGGCACGCCCGAGCAGGTCGTCGCCTTCTTCACCGCCATCGCCGAGGACGTGCGCCGCGAGCTCGCGGCGGTCGGCCTGCGGTCCATCCACGAGGCGATCGGCCGATCGGAGCTGCTCGACGTGGCCGGCGCCTCGGCACTCGACCTGCGGCGCCTCGTGGTGGGTCCGAGCTGGTCGCCACCGGCCATGGATGCGCCGATGGACCGGCCGCGGTGGCCGGGCCGCCCCGCGGACGAATGCTTCGAGGCCGTCGAGCTCGACGGCGTCATGTCGCGCCTCGGCGACGGGGATGTCGTCGTCCGCGCCGAGGTTCGGCCACGAGACCGGAGCATCGGCGCTCGCGTGTCGGGCGCGCTCTCGCTCCGGACCGAGCCACGTCGCCTCGCGCACGTCCGATACGAGCTCACCGGCTCAGCGGGCCAGAGCCTGGGCGCCTTCGCGGTCGCCGGGGTCCGCATCGAGCTGGCCGGAGAGGCGAACGACTACGTCGGCAAGGGCCTGTCGGGCGGCACCATCGTCGTCAGGCCGGCCGAAGGCGATCCGCAGCACCACGCGCGGGCCGGCAACGTGTGCCTGTTCGGCGCCACCGGCGGATCGCTGCACGTGGTCGGACGGGCCGGGATGCGCTTCGCGGTCCGAAACTCCGGTGCCCGTGCCGTGGTCGAGGGGATCGGCGCGCACGGCTGCGAGTACATGACCGGCGGGACGATCGTCGTGCTCGGGTCGGTCGGTGCGAACTTCGGTGCCGGCATGACCGGCGGCCGCGCCTACCTGGCCGCCGACGTCGTCCCCGAGGGCGCGCTCAGCGAGAGCGTGCGATCCCGGCCCGTGGAAGCGTCCGACGTGGTGCCGCTCCGGGAGCTGCTCGTCGCGCACGCAGCAGTGGGCAGCCGGCGGGCAGCCGAGCTCCTGGCGACGGAGGGAGTGGGGGTGGCCGTCTGGCACCACCGGTTCGTCGTCGTCGAGCCGGCCACGGAGGCGATGGCGCTCGAGGTCAGCGAGCCGGGGTCGCTGGCGCTGGCTCGATGAGGCGGTAGCCGAGCGACCGGACCGGCGTCGGCAGCGGTGCCCCGGCCTGGCGCAGCTTCGCCCGCAGGCGGGCGAGGTGTGGCTTGATCCACAGCGGGTCGGGGTCCGGCTCGCCCCGCCATCCCGCCTGGAGCAGCTCCTCGTGCGTGACGAGGTCGCCGCCGGCGCGCAGCAGGACGTCGAGCAGCGAGAACTCGATGGGCGTGAGGGGCAGGAGCCGCTCCCCGGCCCACGCCTCGTGCCGCTGGCGATCGATGCGGAGCGACCCGCTGTCGGTCGAGGATGCGATTGCCGAACCGCGCCGCCGGCTCACGGCCCGGATGCGAGCCAGCAGCTCGTCCTTGCCGAACGGCTTGGTGACGTAGTCGTCGGCCCCGGCGTCGAGCGCCTCGACCTTGGCCGCCTCCTGGCCCTCGCCGGACAGCACGATGATCGGCGTCTCGCCCCGGCGCCGGATCTCCTGGCAGACGGCGAGACCATCCAGGCCCGGCATGGCGAGGTCGAGGATCACGAGGTCCGGGCGGTCCGTGTCGAATCTTCGGATCGCCTCGTGGCCGTCGTACGCGGCGCTCACCCGGTGGCCGGCCGATCCGACGAGCGCGGCAACGGCACCAATCATCGCCGGCTCGTCGTCGATGACGAGGATGCGGAGCGGTCGCTCGGCGTTCACGAAGCCGCCTCCGGGAGCGCGGTGACGAACTGGGTGCCGGCGGGGATCTTGTCCTCGATCCACAGCCGCCCGCCCATCGCCGCGACGAGGCGGCGTGCGGCAAAGAGCCCGACGCCGCTGCCCGGAGCCCCGGTCTGGTCCAGTCGAACGAACGGCTCGAACACGCTCTCGCGCATCTCGGACGGGACGCCCGGTCCGTCGTCGCCCACCGCCACGCGAACCTCGCCCGATGCCGACCAGTCCGCGACGACGATCTCGGCGCCCTCGGGCGCGTACTTCGCCGAGTTCTCGAGCAGCAGCTCGAGGACCTGAGCCAGGCGTGCCGGATCGCCGAGGGCGGTCCGGGTTCCGGTCGCGAACCGCGCCAGCCGATGGCGACGCAGGAGCGGGGCGAGCCGGGTGAGCACCTCGTCGATCACGGGCCCGATCTCGAACGGCACGATCTCCACGGTCAGGAGCCGATCGGCGCGGACGGTCTCGAGGATGGTGTCGACGAGGTCGTTGAGGCGCAGCACCTGCCCGGTGGCCGCCTCGTGCCACATGGCGGCGTCGGGCGTTCCGGCGCGCTCGGCCGCCTCTCCGAGCAGGTCGAGGTAGGCGCGCACGACGGCCAGCGGGGTCCGCAGCTGGTGTGTGACGACGGCGATGAGCTCCGCCCGCGCCTGGTCGACGCTCCGCAGGCTGTCGAGCTGCGCCTCGGTCTCGAGATGCATGCGACGGCGCTCGACGACCCCGGCCAGCAGCGTCGCGATCGTTGCCAGCCGTCGCTGCTGCGCCTCCGTGAACTCGCGGCGCGCCGCTGTCTTCACGTTCAGCACCCCCACGACGTGGTCGGCGACGACGAGGGGGACGGCCAGGATCGACGTGAAGCGCTCGTGGTCGACGCCGCGGATCCACGCGCAGCGCGGATCGTTGGCGAGATCGCTGCTCACCACGGGCTGCGCCGTGCTCGCGGCGAGGCCGGTGATGCCCTCGCCCACGTCGAGTCTCGCCACGCCGACGTGCTCGCGATCGACGCCGTTCGTGGCGGCCAGCGTCATGCCCGCGCGGTCACGATCGACGAGGTAGAGCGAGCAGACCTCGGTGCCCATCGCCTCCGTGCTGCGGTCGACGATGAGCTGCATGAGCTCGTCCCACGTCGACGCGCCCGCGGCCAGCTGGGCGATCTCGCGCAGGGCGGCGATCTCGTTGGCATCGGCGCTCATCGGTTCGGAAAGAGGGGTCGAGGTCATGACGCGCTTCCGTGGGTTGGCACCCAAGCATCGCACCGCGTGTCCATGTCCGCCGCCCTCGATCCGGCGGCCGTCGCGCATCCCGTTGTGCAGAGTGCCCAGCCTGGCGACCGTCTCCCCGATGGAGGGGCTTCGGAGGGGGCGGTGTCACCGGAGGCGTGCGAGGTGCAACGCGGCCTTCATCGGACCGGTAGGGATTCGGCGTGCTGTTCCGGGCGCCGGTGCCTCCGGTGAGAGTTGCCACCCAGCGGAACTAACGGCCACGTTGGGCCTTCGTCGTGGCCGCGCGGACCGCGTGGAGGTACCTGGCGGCCCGCCAGACCTCGGAATCGGCGCCTCCTTGGCCGTTAGTTCCTCACCAGGGCAACCGGCGAGACAGCGGACCGAGTGCCGTCCCGCGTCCCGGTAGCATGGGGGCGTGACCACCGATGCCCTGATCGCCAGGCTGCGCGGCGCGGTCGGGGAGCGCCATTGCCTCGTCGACCCGGCGCTGCGTGCGTCGTACGAGACCGACTGGACCCGACGCTTCGGTGGCGCTGCGCTGGCCGTCGTGCGCCCAGGCTCCACCGAGGAGGTCGCCGCCGTGCTCGTCGCCTGCCGCGATGCCGGCGTGGGGGTCGTGCCGCAGGGTGGCAACACCGGCCTGGTCGGCGGATCGGTGCCGCGGGACGGCGAGGTGGTGCTCAGCCTCCGGCGTCTGAGCGAGATCGAGCCGGTCGACGCGCGGGCGGGTGAGGTCACCGTCGGAGCGGGTGCCGTCCTGGCCGATGTGCAGCGGGCTGCCCGGAGCGCAGGCTGGGACGTCGGCGTCGATCTCGGAGCGCGCGACTCGGCCACGATCGGCGGGCTGGTGGCGACGAACGCCGGCGGCGTGAACGTCGTCCGCCACGGCGCCATGCGGGCCCAGCTGCAGGGCTTCGAGGCGGTCCTCGCCGACGGAACCGTCCTGCGGCGCCTGCCGGGAATGCCGAAGGACAACACCGGCTACGACATCGGCGGGCTGCTCGCCGGTTCGGAGGGCACCCTGGCGGTGATCACGCGCGTCCGCCTGCGGCTGGTGCCGACGCTCCGCCGGCGAGCCGTCTGCGTTCTCGGCTTCGAGCGTGCCGCCGACGCAGTGGAGGCTGCGGCCGAGCTGCGCCAGCGGCTCGGGTCGGTCATGGCGCTCGAGCTGTTCACCGACGCCGGCCTCGAGCTCGTCCTGCGGCACACCTCGCTTGCCGCGCCCTTCACCCCGCGGACCGCGGTCTACCTGCTCGTGGAGGCCGCCACCGACGACGCGGACCCGGCGGACGGCCTGCTCGCGGCCTTCGAGGCCCTCGGCCTGCACGAGGAGGCCGCCGCCGTGGCGAGCGACGAGGCCGGCCGGCATCGGCTCTGGCAACTTCGCGAGCGCCACACGGAGGTGATGAATGCGGAAGCGATTCCGCACAAGCTTGACGTGTCGGTGCCGATGGCGCGGTACGCGGAGCTGGTCGAGCGCGCGCCGGAGGCCGTCACCGAGGTCGATCCGACGGCACGCACGATCGCGTACGGGCACATCGGTGACGGCAACCTCCACGTCAACATCCTCGGCCCCGCCCCCGACGCGACGGACGTGGACGACGCGGTGCTGGAGCTCGTCGTCTCGCTCGAGGGCAGCGTCAGCGCGGAGCATGGCATCGGCGTGGCGAAGGTGGACTGGCTCGAGCGCGATCGGGGCCCCGAGACGGTCGCCGCGATGCGGGCCATCAAGGCGGCCTGGGACCCATCGGGAATCCTCAATCCGGGTGTGATCTTCCGCGCCGACGGCTGATCCGACCATCGGCCGGTCCGTTCCCGGCTAGGATCGGCCGATGACCGAGATCCTCGAGACGAACGGCGGCCGCATCGCCTACGACGTGACGGGCGATGGCGACGCTGTCCTCCTCATCCACGCCGGCGTGGCGAACCGCAGCATGTGGGATGACCAGGTGGCGGCGCTGAGCGACGCCTACCGCGTCATCCGCCACGACACGCGCGGCTTCGGCGAGACCGAGACCGATGCGGTGCCGTTCTCGAATCGGGCCGATGCGATCGCGCTCCTCGACGAGCTCGGCGTGGAGCGAGCCCACCTGGTGGGCCTGTCACGGGGCGGCACGATCGCCCTCGACACCGCGATCGAGTATCCCGACCGGGTCCGCTCGCTCACGGTCGTGGCCGGCGGAGTCTCGGGCTTTGAGTCGTCGGCGGAGCTCCCCGACGCGGTCTTCGAGCCGGCGGAGGCGATGGAGGCAGCGAAGGACTGGGAGGCGCTGGCCGAGTGGGAGACCGCGTTCTGGGCTGACGGATACGGGCAGCCACAGGACCGCGTGCCCGACGTCCGGCGGCGCGTCCACGAGTGGGTCCTGACGACCTACCAGGCGGAGAAGGAGGAGGGCGATCCCCAGCCGCTCGACCCGCCGGCGGCCGGCCGGCTCGACGAGCTGCGCGTGCCGCTGCTCGTCATGCTCGGGAGGCTCGACGACCCCGGTACCACCGACGCCATGCGGCACCTGGCCTCCGCGGTCCCCGGCGCCCGGCTCGAGGAGTTCGACACCGCGCACATGGTGAACCTCGAGGAGCCCGAGCGCTTCAACCGGGTCCTGCGCACGTTCCTCGACGGAGTCTCGGACCGGTAGCATCTCCGTCGTGAGCGAGCTCGACGACATCCTCTCGGCAGCCGATGCCGCCGACGCGCGCGGCGAGCCCGTGGCCCTGGCGACGGTGGTGGCCGTGCGGGGATCGTCGTACCGGCGTCCCGGGGCGCGGCTGCTGGTGCCCGCCGAGGGCCGGCCGATCGGCCTCATCTCGGGTGGCTGCCTGGAGGAGGAGGCGGCCCGTCTCGCGCGGGAGGCGATCCGGCTGGACGAGCCGATCATCGTGACCATCGACCACTCCGCCGAAGGCGACGAGCTGTGGGGGATTGGGCTCGGCTGCCGCGGCGTCGTGGAGCTCCTGGCCGAGCCGCCGTCGATGGCGGCCGGCACCCTGTCCGCGCTCCGCGCGGCGCGGGATGGCGTTCCGAGCTACCTCGTCACCGAGCTCGGGGGCGACCGCCGAGAGCTGACCGAATCGGAGGCGATCGCGCTCGGGGAGCGAGCCTCCGCGGCGGTTCGTCGCGGACAGCCGGTCCGCATCGGCGAGGCCGTCCTCGACCCGATCCTTCCGCCACTGCGTCTCGTCATCTGCGGCGCGGGCCCGGATGCGCCGCCACTGGCAGCCGCGGGCAAGCGGCTCGGCTGGCGGGTCACCGTCGTCGACCCGCGGCGCACGCTGCTGCGGGCGGAGCGCTTCCCCGGCGTCGAGCTCCTCGATGTGGAACCGGCCGATGCGGCAGCAACGGTGGACGCGGACGAGTGGACGGCGGTCGTCGTCATGAGCCACGACTACGTGCGCGACGCCGCGTTCCTGAGCGGCCTCACGGGCAGACGCGTCGGCTACCTCGGCGTCCTCGGTCCGCGCGACCGGACCGAGCGGCTGCTCGCCGAGTCGGGTGCCTCCGGTGAGTCGATCACCACGGCGCTGCATGCGCCGGCCGGTCTCGACATCGGCGCGGACGGCGCCGAGGAGGTGGCCACCGCCATCACCGCCGAGATCCTTGCCGTGCTCCGCGGGGGCAGTGGCGTCCCGCTGCGCGAGCGACCGGGGCCGATTCACCCCTGACGCGACGGCGTCAGCCGCCGATGAAGCTCATCTCGACCTTCGGGAGATTCACCGTCTCGAGGGTCCGCAGCTCCGAGTAGCGGTCATCGCGCCCGCTCCACACGACCCGCATGGCCTCGACGAGCTCGGCGTCCGTGGCCCCGGATCGGAGCACGGCCCGGAGATCGTGTCCGCCGGTGGCGAAGAGGCACGTGTAGACCTGCCCGTCGGCACTCAGCCGCGCCCGCGTGCAGTCGCCGCAGAACGGCTGCGTCACGCTGCTGATCACCCCGATCTCCCCTGCCCCGTCGCGGTAGCGGTAACGGCGTGCCACCTCGCCGCGGTAGGAGGGGTCGACGGCCTCGATCGGCCAGCGCGCGTCGATCGCTGCGGCGATCTCGGCCGCGGGCACCACGTCGTCGAGGCGCCAGCCGTTGGAATGCCCGACGTCCATGTACTCGATGAAGCGGACGGTGGTCCCGCTGCCGCGGAAGTGCTCGGCAAGATCGACGATGGCGTGCTCGTTCAGGCCGCGCCGGATGACGGCGTTGACTTTCACCGGTCCGAGGCCCGCCGCATCGGCTGCCGCGATCCCGTCCAGGACGCGCGCCACCGGGAACCCCACGTCGTTCATCGACTGGAAGGTCGCGTCGTCCACGGCGTCGAGACTGACGGTGACCCGGTCGAGGCCGGCATCGGCCAGCACCTGGGCGCGATCCGCAAGGAGCGACGCGTTGGTCGTGAGCGTCAGGTCCTCGATCCCGTCGACCGACCGCAGCATCGCGACCAGCTTCTCGATCCCACGTCGGACGAGTGGCTCCCCACCGGTCAGGCGCACCTTGCGGACGCCGAGCGCCACCGAGGCGCGCACGACGCGCTCGATCTCCTCGAAGTCAAGGATCTCGGCGCGCGGCAGGAACGCGTGGTCCCGTCCGAAGACCTCCTTCGGCATGCAGTACACGCATCGGAAGTTGCAGCGGTCGGTCACGCTGACGCGCAGGTCGCGCATCGGACGGCGGAGGGTATCGAGGACGGTCAGCGGCTCGGGCATGTCCGCGCCATGGTGGCAGCCAGCTCGACCCGGCGCCAGCGGGCGTCAGGCAACCAGTCGGGCGGCGCCGATGATCGTGCCGAGAGCCGTTGCCGTTGCGCCCCCGACGAGCAGGGCGACACGCGAGGCCGCCGGTTCGCAGCGCGGCAGGCTGGCGCCTCCGAGGCCCAGCCCGACACCGAGCGCGCCGCCCAGCAGCAGCGCCACGCCGATGAGCGATACCGGGTCGACGAGCGTGGTGACCCGGCCGCTGTCGATCGCGGCATCGGACAGCCCGAAGGCGAATCGCTGCCGCGCGAGCTCCGCGCCCGAGGACGAGGAGACGATGCGGACGCTGGCGTCCCATTGGCTGCCGGCGGGGAGGACGAGGGCATCGGCCGTCCATGTCGCCGTCCCGGAGGCGCTCCCGTGTGTCGTGTCGGCCCCATGGTCCGCGCCCGCGCCGTGTCCGGTACCGCCACCCTCGAGGAGCAGCGGGACGCGGGTCGTGGTGCCATCGTCACGTCGGTCCAGGCCGAGCTCGAGCGTCGACGCGGCGAGCGCATCGGTCGTGGTGACGATGACCCGGTTGAGGCCGGGACGGCCGGGAACGACGTCCATCGTCATGCCGGGCGCCGTGACTCCGAACGCATCGGGGATCGGCTCGATCGCCACCCCGAGCGGCTCGTCGACCGGTGGCGTGCTCGCCAGCGCGGCCGTCATGACGAGGACGGTCGTCGCCAGCATGAGCTCGATCGTCAGGCGGCTTCGCATGCTGTCGAGCCACGTCATCATCCGGCCGCCGTCGAGGAAGTTCAGCGCGCCGAGCGCCAGGGCGCCGATGGCAAACCCGGACTTCATGAGCAGCGTGTGCCCGTACTCGGTCTCGAGATCGAGCAGCACGCCGGTCTGGACGTACGCGCTGTGCACGCCGGTGAGCACCACGAGGCCGATCGAGACGAGTGCCAGGGCCGAGAACCGTGGCACGAGCGTTCGCATGGACGGGAGCGGCCGGACCGAGACGAGGGATGGGCGGCGCGTCACGGCCACGAGGCCGACGATCCCGCCGATCCAGACGGCCGCGCCGCTCACGTGGACGAGTTGGCTCGCGATCGCCGCGGGCCCCGGGATGCCGGATGCATGCCCCGCGAGCACGAGGAGGACGATGCCGACGATGCCCGTGCCACCGGCAAGGGTTCCCGCCCACCGCAGCGGGACGAGCGCGAGACCGACCCCGCCGATGACGGCCACCGCCGCGCGGCCGAGCTGGAGCGCGCCATTCCGGCTGTCGACGAGGTAACCGCCGACGTCCCCGGACTCCAGCCCCGAGACGGCCGCGGCACCGAGCGTGGCGACGCCCGAGATGAGGAGCGCCGCGGCCAGGCCCCTCGTCAGGAGGCGAGGCATCGCCCCGTCGCGGACGACGACGCGGTGGAACACGGCGAGGCCCAGCGCCAGCAGCAGGCCGATGTACGTCAGCCAGCGGCCGATGACGGCCGACGGGTCGGCCGCCTCGTGTGCTGCCTCGCCGCCCGCCCCGATCTCCTCGCCGGACACGTCGCCGACGCCGAAGGCCAGGAAGCCCTCGGCGGTGTGGCCGTCCGCGGCCGACAGCGTGCGCCAGCGAACGGTGTAGACGCCCGGTTCGAGCTCGGGAGGCGTGGCCACGAGCGCGAACGGGTCGGCCGGATCGATCAATCCGCCGCGTTCGAGCACCGCTGTGCCGTCGTCGGTGACGAGATCGAGGGACGTGAACTGCGTCTCCAGGGGCTCGCTGAAGACGAGCCTGATCTCCGTCGGCGGCTCGGGCAGCGTGGAGCCCGGGGCGGGCGAGCTCGTGACGAGCTGCGCATGCGCGAGCACGCGCCCCCCGGCCGCGTCCGGCAGGGCCGGGCCGACCAGGAGCGCGAGCAGGGCGATGGCGCCGGCGCGGCGCCACGCCCCCACCCGACGCATCAGGCGCGGCGTCGCGACAGCGCCAGCCCGAGGGCGACGAGCCCGGCCACGAGTCCGGCACCACCGACGACGAGGGCGATCGTCGCGGTTCCCGACGCCGCGGCACCCGCCTCGGCATCCCGGGCGGTGTCGCCGGCCGCCGGCAGGACGACCGGGAACTGGCCGGTCGTCGCGTCCTGCACCTCGCTGAACGTGTCGGCCCCGGATGTGAACCGCTCGTCGATCGGCTCACCGTCGATCTCGCCGAAGATGTGGAAGGTGTACGGACCGGCAGCTGTCGGGAAGAACACCGATCGGTACGCGCCGGGCTCGCCGAAGCGAGGCGAGATCTCGAGGTCCCGTGTCTGGTCGCCGAAGATCACCTCGGCTGACAGCGTCTCCTCGAGGCCCTCGACCGGCTCCCCGTCATGGGTCACCCGCAGGTCGAGCCCGCTCTTCTGTCCGGTGAAGACCGGCTCGTCGGCAAAGCCGACGATCATCGTGATGTCATCGATATCCCGGCTCTCGTGAGCCAGCGTGGAGCCGATGCTGGCGACCATCGTCAGCATCGCCCCGAGGACGGCAGCCCGTCCCAGGCGTCGAATCATTTCGTATCTCCTCGCGGGTCGCCGATGCGCCCGCAGTGGGTTCGCGGATCAGGTGGCTGGAGCGAACCGGCGAGGGGGCGGAGCGCGGCCCGCGATGTTGCGCGCCATCGGTCGATCGGCAACGCGCTCTCGTCGCACAGGACGCGGCAGCTCGCGCGCTGGGCGATGGCTGACCCGCGCAAGCGCGGCGGCGATGGCGGCGACGAGGCCGCGCTCGGCGGCCCGCAGTGAGGCCGCGACGAGCGCGGCGACCGCCGTGAGGAAGGCGAGGACCGGCAGGGCGAGGGGATACTCGACTCCGACGAGCGCACCGAGCCCCGGGACGTGTCCATGGGTGACCGCATGCTCGATGTTCTCCTGAAGGGCGAAGCCGACTGCGACCACCGCGAACAGCCGCCCCCACGTGCCGAGCAGGCGCGTGATCCGGCCGCCCACCGGTTGCGCCCCCAGGCGTCGAGCGCGCCGGCGGAGCAGGACCAGGCGCACCACGGTGGCGACGGCGGCCAGCACGGCGGCGAGCGCGACGACGGTGCTGGCAACGGCCCAGTAGCCGTGGCCGGCGTCGCGCAGCGCCCTGGTCAGCGCCTCGCCAGGCCCCGCCTGGACCAGAAAGATCGTGTCGTGACCGAGGACGAGCGCGAGACCTGCCAGCGCCCAGAATGCGAGCCGCGGCGGGACGCGGGTCAGTCGCTCGGCGAAGTTCATGCTGCTCATACGGTCAACGGCACACCGCGTACGCCTCGCTGCCGGGTTCAGGCCGATTCGCCGTGTCCGTGCGGGTGCTCGACCATGCGCATGCGGAGCGCGGGAAGCGGCCGTGGGTCTGGATTGGGCTCGTACTCGTCCGTCTCGTCCGCGACCGCGTAGGTCCAGCGCGGTCCGTGCTCGGCGATCGCCGTCAGCGCATCGGCAAGGGCGTCCACGTCGGCCCTGGAGGACCCGAGACCGAGGCTCATGCGGGCGGCGCCCGGAAGGCGCTCGTGGTGGCCGGCCCGCGTCTCGTCGAGCAGCCGGGTCGCCTCCTCGTCGCTCACGCGCAGCAGCCGCATCATCAGCGGATGGGCGCAGAAGCACCCGTGACGAATGCCGATGCCGTACTCGGCCGACAGCACGGCCGCCAGGAGGTCGTACTGGATGCCGCGCAGGTTGAAGGTCAGCAGCCCGACGCGGGGATGCTCCGCCGGCCAGATCCGGTAGTGCTCGAATCCCTCGACGGCAGCCAGCCGCTCGCGGGCGTAGGTCAGGAGGGCCGCCTCCTCGGCGTGGACTCGCTCCATGCCCGCCTCGCGCAGCGTGTCGCAGGCCACGCCGAGCGCCACGGCGCCGATGACGTTCGGCGACCCGGCTTCCTGGCGGTCCGGCAGCTCAGCCCACAGGGTCTCGTCGACGGTGACCAGTTTCACGGCGCCCCCGCCGCGCAGGAACGGGTCTCCCGCGTTGAGCCAGTCCCGCTCGCCGATGAGCGCACCGGCGCCATAGGGCGCGTAGAGCTTGTGGCCGGAGAGCGCCAGGTAGTCGATCCCGTCGCGCGCCATGTCGATCGGCGCATGGGGTGCGAGCTGGGCCGCGTCGACGAGGAGCCGCGCGCCGTTCGCGTGGGCCACGCGCGCGATGTCGGCCAGGGGCCACATCTCGCCGGTCACGTTCGACGCCCCCGTCAGGGCGACGAGATGGGGATCCGGGCAGTGCGGGAGGTCGCGCAGGGTCGTCTCCAGCACGTCGAGCATCTCTTCGGGCGTTTCCGGGATCGGGAGATAGCGGACCCCGATCCGCTTCCACGGAAGGAGGTTCGCGTGGTGCTCGCCGGCGAAGCAGATGACGTGCGTACCCTCGGGAAGGACCCCCGCCATTAGGTTGATCGAGTCGGTCGTGTTGCGGGTGATGATCACCGCATCGTCGTCTCGCGCATTCACGAAACGATGGATCGCCTCCCGAGCGCCCTCGTACGCCGCGGTCGAGGCGCGGGACTTGAATCCGGCGCCGCGGTGGACGCTCGAGTACCAGCCGAGGAGCTCCTCGACCGCATCGTGCACTGCCTCGAGCGCAGGAGCCGACGCGGCGTAGTCGAGGTTGACGTAGCGCCGCGTGCCCCCGGTGACGAGCGGAACCTTCGTGTCAGCTCCGACGAGGCGCAGGAGGTCGCTGCCGTGGATCGATGGCTCTCGGGTGGCCGTCATCGGCTCCATCCTACCCCGACCTCAGGGCAGGAAGACCAGTTTGGCAGCCGCCAGCACGAGCACCAGCGCGAGTGCGCGGCGCAGGTTGAGGATGCTGAATCGCGCGGCTCCGAGCCAGGATCCGAACAGCCCGCCGCCCACCACGGCGCCGACCCAGACCGGGAGCTCGGGCGGCAGCGCCAGGCCTCCGCGCACGAGTCCGCCGAGCCCGGCGATCGAGTTCACGAGGATGAAGGCCCCCGACAGACCGGCCGCGGCACGCGTGCCCGTCCAGCCTGCGAGGACGAGGAGCGGGGTGAGGAAGATCCCGCCGCCGGTGCCGGTCAGGCCCGCGAGCAGGCCGATCCCCGCGCCGCTCGCGACGCCCGGCAGCAGCGGCACGCCGTGCGGCTCAACCTCGTCGTCGGTTGCCGTTGCGGTGGCCAGACGCGCGGCCCCGGCGAGGAGCACGAGCGCCACGAGCGGCCGGTAGATCTCGCCCGGGAGCGCGATCGACCCGCCGATGAACGCCATCGGCACCGAGCCGATGGCGAGCGGAACGAGATGCCGGATCGGAAGATGGCCGGCCCGTCCGAAGCGGACGATGACGATGGTCGCGACGAACAGGTTGAGGACCAGCGCCACGGGGCGCATCGTCTCGGGCACGACCCCCACGAGCGCCATCGCGGCGAGGTACGCCGATGCGCCGGCGTGCCCCACGCTGGAGTAGAGCAGTGCCGCGGCGAAGAAGAGCGCTGCGAGCAGCAGCGCATCGGGCTCCATGAGCCCATGCTAGGGGCTGGTCAGGGCTCCCAGATCACGGTGTCCGGACGGAAGATGGCCCACGCGAACCAGAAGGGCTGGTCGTTCACGACCGGCTCGAGCTCGGTCCCGGCCAGGGGACCGTCGATCGCGACCCCGCCGGTGTTCCAGGTCGACCCGGTCTGGGTATCGGTCATGCGCCCGTCGCTCGCCGGCTCGAACTCGAGGACCTCGCCGTCCGGACCGGTGCGTCCGTACACGACGACGGATCCGACGTTGTCGCCCCCGGCGATCGTCGGTGCCCCGAGCGCCGATGACGTGCCCGGGCTCCAGAGGAGGACGATCGGCTCGCCCGCGACCTCGCTGTTCACGACGCCCTCCTCGGCGACATCGGGAAGCGGGAACGCGACCGACTCATCGTCGATGATGATGCCGACGATCCGGACCTTGGGGTTGAGCCGTCCGTCGAGCAGCGTCTGGTCGCCCAGGAGGAACGGCCTGCTCGCCGCGCGGTCGTAGCCGCCGTACGGGTTCGCGCCGTAGTCGCGGCCGTGGCCGGTGTCCCGGGTCAGGACCATCCCGTCGGGGTGCAGCTCCTTGAACTGCGCCCAGCTCACGAGCTGTGAGGGGAGGAACTCGAGCGCCGTCCCGCTGTACTCGCCCACGATGCCGCGCCCGGTCGCCTGCTGCCACCACGACTCGGTCTGGCGGTCGTACATGACGAGGTCGGAGTGCCGGAGGTTGCCGCTCACGCCGAAGTCGAGGACGGTCCCGTCGACCGTGCGGTCGAAGGCGATGGCGGTGTGGCACAGGGGGCAGAAGGTCACGGCGACCGGGACGCCGGCGATCGTGTCGTTCACGATCTCGTGCCACATGAGGATCTGGATCGGATACGCCCGCCACTCGTCCTCGACGCCGACCATGATCACGGGCTCCTGGTCCTCGAGCCAGTCGATGGCCCCGATCTCCGCGAACTTCGGGTCGTCGATGGCCGGAATTCCATCCTTCCCCGGCCCGCCGCTCAGGAACTCGTCGAGCGGCACCTCGTGCCGCGTGAAGTCGGTCGACCATCCGTCGGCGCGGACGCTGAGCTCCGCGAGAGGATCCGAGGTCGGCTCGGCGCTCGGGGGCGTCGACGACCCGATGCTCGGATCCGCCCCGGGCGATGTCTCTCCCGCGCCGATCCCGCCGCCAGCGGTGCAGGCACCCATGACCAGCGCGCCCGCCAGGGCGACCCCCGCCGTCGACAGGATTCGGCTTCTCATGGCGAAGAGCATGCGCGTGATGGCCCCGCCGTGCCGTAAGCCTCGTCACAGCCGATCGGGCCGAGTCTCCGCATGCTCGCGACATGCAGACCATCAAGGAGCTCCTCGGAGCCACGGGCTCGTGCGAGCATCTCCCGCCGACGGTTCCCGCCGCGCAGGCGAACGCCTGCCAGGAGTGCGGCAGTGGATTCAACATCAGGCTGTGCGCGACGTGCGGCCACGTCGGCTGCTGCGACTCGCAGGCCGGGCACGCGCGGACCCATGCGAGCGAGACCGGGCACCCGGTCATCTACGGCACCCCGAAGGGCGGTGGCTTCGTCTGGTGCTACCCGGACAACCGCTACCTCTAGCAGATCACCGCTCCCGCACAGCCCGGGCGCAGTCGTTCACGACGAGCCACCCTCGAGCTCACGATGCGCGTTCATGAAGGCGGTGCCGAGCACGCGCGCCACGGTCGGAAAGGCATGAATGGTGTCCGCGAGCACGGCCAGGGGTGTCCGGAGCTTCACCGCGAGGACGGCTTCGTGGATCGTTTCGCTCACGCCGGGTCCGGCCAGGAAGGCGCCGACCAGCACCTTCGCCCGCCGATCGACCACGATCGTGCAGTGGCCCGTCGCCTCGGCCGTGTAGCCCTTGGCGGTGGGTCCGAGATCGACGCTGAACTCGACCGCGTCGATCCCGCGCTCCTTCGCCTCGTCGACCTTCAGGCCGACCGACGCCGCCTCGGGTTCGGTGTAGATGGCACGCGGGATCGCGGTGTGGTCCGGCGTCACGTCGTCGCCCAGCGCCAGCCGCGCGGCAATCTCGCCCTGGTAGTGAGCGAGGTGGGTGTGCATCTCCGGGCCGCCCGCATCGCCGATCACGTAGACGTTCTCGGCGATCCGTAGCTTCTCGTCGGGCGTCACGTGGCCCTCCTCCGGCGTCACGCCGATGGAGCCCAGGTTGAGCGCGTCGAGCGGCACCTCGCGACCGACCGCGAGCATGATCTCGTGGCCCTCGACCGACGATCCGTCCGACAGCGTGACCAGGTGAGCGCCGTCCGATCCACCGCCGGACTCGACGCGTTCGGCACGGACGCCGAGGCGCAGGGTGACGCCTTCGCTCTGCAACGCCTCGGCGACGAGGTCGCTGCTCTTGGGGTGATCCTTGTCGTTGATGTGCTCCGCCGGGTGGACGATGGTCACCGGAACGCCGTAGCGGGCGTACACCTGCGAGAGCTCGACCCCCGTCGGACCGGCCCCCAGGATCACGAGGCTGCGCGGGAGCTCCCGCGTGGAGGTGCCGTGACGATTCGTCCAGGGCTCGATCTCGTCCAAACCCGGCAGCTCGATGAGCTTCGGCTGCGTCCCGACGGCCACGATCACCGCCCCGGCCTCGAGCTCGCGGTCGGCAGCATCGTCCGAGGTGACGATGACGCGGCCGGGCCCATCGAACCGAGCCGCGCCGCGGATGACGGTCGCACCCGCCCCCTCCAGCGACTTCACGTGCCCGTTGTCATCGGGGAAGTCGGTGCCCTCGCGGACGATCATGTAGTCGCGGAAGTCGCTTGCCTTCGACCAGTCGTAGTCGCCGCCGGCGTGGTGCACTCTCGCCGCATGGAGCAATGCCTTCGACGGCATGCAGGCCCAGAACGGGCACGAGCCGCCGAAGAGCTCCTTATCGATGACGGCGACCGAGGCGCCGCGGCCCGTCGCCAGGTGTACGGCAGCCTCGCCGGCGCTCCCGCCGCCGATGACCACGATGTCGAAGCGTTCCATCCATGTCTCCCGAGGTACGAAGGTGCGGCCAAAGCCGGTGCGGCTTGCCAGCGGCGCGACCCGATTGTGCGCCGATATGCCATAGGCGCAATCCAGGTGCCATGCCGAGAGCAGTGTGGTGCCAACAGCGGGCCGCCGCCTGTAAGCGCACTCACACGGGTTCGAGCGGAGGTCCTTGGCGGATATCCTTGAAGCTCACCGACCGGCCGAGATATCGTGCTCATCACCGCACGCTCGGACCGACACATGGCACGCTCCGATCCCGACCCAGGCGACGCCCGTCGCGCGCTGGTGCTCCACGATCGCCCGCTCGTCGTCAACCTCATCGAGCTGACGCTCAACCATGGCCTGTTCCTCGTGCGCGCCGTGGCGACGGCGGCCGACGCGAAGAACGTCGCGGACGAATGGAAGCCGCACCTCGCGGTCGTCGACATGGACCACGACGAGAGCACCGACGTGCTGCGGGTGCTCGGGGCGTCGAATTCGCTCCGCCGCAGCGCCACGCCCGTGCTCGGCCTGGCACGGCGCGGCGACCTGGCCACGAAGCTCAGGGCGTTCGACCTCGGGGTGGACGACATCCTCGCGATGCCGTTCTCGCCCGAGGAGCTGCTTGCCCGCTCGATCGTCATCACTCGCCGGTCCTCGGGTATCGACCGACCGATCGTGCCGACCATTCGGCTCGGCGAGATGGAGATCGACATCGTCAACCGGCAGGTGACGGCCGGGTCATCGGTCGTCCACCTGAGCGGCATCGAGCAGAGCATCCTGTACCTGCTGGCGAGCCACAGCGGGAGGGTCGTCACCCGGGAGGAGATCCTCGACGGAGTGTGGGGGACGGACTTCGTGGCCGAGAGCAACATCGTGGATCGCCACATCCGTGGCCTCCGGGTGAAGCTCATGAACGACTACCGGCACCCGAGGTTCATCGCCACCGTGCCCGGCAAGGGCTACCAGTTCATCCCCACCTTCTCGAACGCGGGCTGGGACGGACCAAGTGGCAGGGAGGCCGGTCCGTCGAACTGACGGTCATGACGAAAGCGTCATGACCGAACCGGGACTCGACTCCATAGTCGAAGGCGACGTTCACCCGTAGGACGTCCGCAACGTGGTCTCCCGATGGACAACCCGTGGCCGGCGACCGACAAGCTGCCGTCGTGCCGGAATCCCCGCTGCACCTCGGTGGTCCTCACCGAAGGCACCGATTGCGATGCCTGCCGGACCGCCATGGCCGATCAGTGGGACATGGCGTGGCGACGGCGAAACGGCATCCGCGTGTCGACGCCCCCCGCGGATGAGTCGTGACATGAGCACGCCCACCGCACGAAGCCGTGCGGCCGCCGCTCGGGTCCCCCCTGAGCACGCGGTCCTGGCGCGCCGCATCCGTTCGGGAGACCAGACGGCGCTCGCCGAGCTCTACGATCGCTACTCGGCGCGCATCCTTGGCGCGATCGTTGGGCTTGCGCCGGACCGTGAGTCGGCGGAGGAGGCGGTGCACGACGCCTTCCTGGCGGCGTGGTGCGGGATCAACCGGTTCGACGCCGCCCGCGGCGACCTCGAATCGTGGCTGATGGCACTCGCCCTGAAGAACGTACCCGGCGGACGTCCCGATCGCTGAACCACGTGAGCGCGCTGACATCCGCTCGGGCCCCCATCGGTATCCTGCGGGGGTGAAGAGCTTCGACCTGATCGTCATCGGCAGCGGATCCGGCCTCGAGGTGTCAGCCGCCGCCGCCGAGCGAGGTCTGAACGTTGCGGTCGTGGAGTCCGGACCATTCGGCGGGACGTGCCTGAACCGCGGCTGCATTCCGTCGAAGATGCTCGTTCACGTCGCCGACGTCGCCCAGACCATCGCCGAGTCCGAGAAGTTCGGCATCCATGCCTCGGTCGACCGGATCGACTGGCCGTTCATCGTCGAGCGCACGTTCCACGAGATCGACGAGGACAGCGCGAACATCCTGGAGGGCAATCGATCGGCCGAGAACATCACGGTCTTCCAGGGTGAGGCGACGTTCACGGGGCCGAAGCGCCTGTCGGTGAACGACGAGGAGATCGGCGCGGAGACGATCGTGATCGCGGCCGGCACCCGTCCGACCGCACCGAACGTGCCGGGACTGGACGAGGTCGGGTACGAGACCACCGACACGATCATGCGCATCGGCGAGCTGCCGCGGCGGCTCGCCATCCTGGGCGGGGGATTCGTCGCCGCAGAGCTGGGCTATGTCTTCCGGAGCCTCGGCACCGAGGTCACGATCATCTCCCGCGGGAAGACCATGCTGTCGAACGAGGACCGCGACATTGCCGAGGCGATGACGAAGGCGTATCGGCGTCGCTTCGACCTCCTCCTCGAGTCGACCCTGACGGCGGCCTCGAGGGACGGCGATTTGATCCGCCTCGAGGTCGGGCCGGCCGCCGATCGTGGAGGCGAGGCGCGGACGGTGGAGTGCGACACGCTGCTCGTCGCCACCGGCCGGATCCCGAACACCGATCGGCTCGCGGTCGAGGCCACGGGCGTCGAGACCGACGACCGCGGCTACGTCCGGACCGATGGCCGGCTGGAGACGAGCGTTCCCGGGATCTGGGCGCTCGGCGACATCGTCGGCCGATGGCACCTGAAGCACAGCGCGAACCTCGAGGCGGCCCACGTGGCGAACAACATCCTCAATCCCGAGCAGCCCGCCGAGGTGGACTACCACGCCATGCCGTGGGCCATCTTCGGGTCACCCCAGATCGGCGGCGTGGGATTGACCGAGAACGAGGCCGAGGAGCAGGGCATCGCGTACGCCGTCGCCAGCTACCCGTACGACCGGACGGCCTACGGCTCGTCGATCGAGGATCGGGACGGCTTCGTCAAGGTCCTGGCCGATCCCGCGTCGGGTGAGATCCTCGGGTGCCACGTCATCGGTCACGAGGCGTCCATCCTGGTCCAGGAAGCAGTCAACGTCATGCGCTTCCGGCTGCCGATCGATGTGCTCGCCCAGTCGATCTACATCCACCCGGCCCTGCCCGAGGTGCTGCAGGGAGCCTTCGCCACGGTTGCCCGGCAGATCTCCGCGTCGCGCTCCGGCCACGAGCACGAGCACCAGCACGAGCACGAGCACGAGTCCAGGGAGGCGTGATCGGCCTTACAGCGCGCGCAGCGGCGGCGCGCCATGCTCGGTCCATGCCTCGACTTGCCGCGGCCGGCCTCGCGCTGGCATTCCTGCTCGCCGCCTGCACGCCCTCGACGGGTACGCCGTCCGACGGGGGTGACGCGCCCGACGCCGGGCCGTTGCTCGCGTACGAGCTCACCGACGTCCGCAGTGGCGAGACCTTCACCCTCGCGGAGCTCTCCGCCGACCAGCCGGTCATCGTCGAGACGATGGCCATCTGGTGCACGACCTGCCTCAGCCAGCAGCGGGAGGTCGTGAAGGCCCACGAGCTGGCGGACTTCCACTCCGTCGGCATCAACGTCGATCCCAACGAGGTAGCCGCTGATCTCGCCGACTACGCCGAGCGCCAGGGCTTCGATTGGCGATTCGTGAAGGCCGACGCAGAGCTCGTGAAGCTGCTCACCGATCGCTACGGCTTCGGTGTGACGAATCCGCCGTCGACGCCGACCTTCGTGATCTCGGATGGGCAGGTCCGTGCGCTCGAGTTCGGCCGCGTTCGCAGCGCCGAGGAGCTGGTCGCCGAGCTCGGCGCCGGCTGAGCGCCGCACGCGATGGAGGTCTACGTCGGGGCTCTGCTCGCCGGCATCGGCGCGACGATCACGCCCTGCATCCTGCCGTTGTACCCGGCGTTTCTGGCCTACGTGACGACGGGCGGTGCCCGCGCGGCCACGGTTCCCGCGGGCGGGCCGCCGCCCAGCCCCGCGCTGCCCCCGGCGCTTGCCGCTCTCATCGTGTGGGCCGGCGTGGTGACCGGGATGCTCGCCATCGGCGCGCTGATCGCGACGATCGCGGTGCCGCTCGGCGACTTCAACCGGATCGTGCTGCCGATCGCCGACGCGCTCCTCATCGGCCTCGGCATCCTGCTGCTGGCGGGGATCAACCCGTTCGCGAAGCTGCCGCAGCCATCGGCTTCGGCGCTCGGTGGGCGCGGGCCCGAAGCCGGCGCCTTTCTCTACGGGCTCCTGTTCGCGCCGATCGCCATCCCGTGCAGCGGCCCGTTCCTGGTCGGCATCTTCGCCTTCAGCCTCACGATCGGCGACGCGTTGGGTCGAATCCTGTTCTTCGGGATCTTCGGCGTCGGCTTCGGGCTCCCGCTCTTCCTGCTGGGAACGGTGGGTCAGGCGCGCGGAGCGCAGCTCGCGCGGGCGCTGGTGCGCTACGAGCGTCCGCTGCAGCTCGTCCTGGGGGTGATCCTCGTCGCCGTCGGAATCTGGGACCTCTCGGTCAACCTGCCGCAGATCCTCGCCTGAGGCGCGCGTGACCTGTGACCCACGCCACAGCATCCAGCGCATGTGGCAGCGACGATGCCGGAGTCACCCAAGGAGACTCCCATGCGAGCCGATATCGTCCCCGGAGCCCGGCTTCCGGACTATGAACTGACCGATCACACCCGCCAGCGTCGGAAGCTGAGTGAGATCCAGGGGGCCGATCCGATGATCGTGGTCCTATCCCGCGGACACTTCTGTCCCAAGGACCATCAGCAGCACCTCGAGCTGGCGTCCTTCTTCCCGAAGATCGCGGTCGGGTACACGAAGATCGTGACGATCACGACCGACAGCCTGGTCGAGCTCAACGAGTTCCGTCAGTCCGTCGGCGCCCAGTGGACGTTCCTGTCGGATGCTCGCCGGACCATCCAGAAGGACCTCGACATCGCGGAGTACACGGACCCCGCCCATGATCCGATGATCCCGCACACCCTGGTTCTCGAGCCGGGCCTCGTCATTCACCGGATCTACAACGGCTACTGGTACTGGGGTCGACCGTCGGTCGACGACCTGCGTCGCGATCTCCGGGAGGTGTTCATGAAGGTTCGGCCCGATTGGGACCTCGGTGCCTCCGGAGTGCGGGAGGCCTGGGACGAGGGCGATCGGTCCCTCTTCTATCCGTATCCCCAGGAGACTGCGATCGGGCAGCGGGGCGCGTGATTTCGACAGATGTGCTCTCCCGGGCGCATCCTTCGCGGGTGGCGGATCGTCGGCTGCTTGACGCGGCGAAAGAGGTGCTCGAGGCCAGCTGGGTGGGATCGTCGACGGTGCCTGCCTCGGGCCTCTATCCGCACCAGTGGAGCTGGGATTCGGCGTTCATCACCATCGGCCGCTCGTGGTATGACCAAGGTCGTGCTCAGGCCGAGCTCGAGGAGCTCTTTCGCGGTCAGTGGTCCGATGGACGAATCCCGCACATCGTCTTCAATCCCAGCGTGCCAGACGGGGCCTACTTTCCGGGCCCATCGTTCTGGATGAGCAGCCAGACGCCCCGGGCCCCGCGTGACGTCGAGACGTCGGGAATCATCCAGCCTCCGCTGCATGCGGCTGCCGCGCTCGAGATCCATGACAACGCCCAGGACCCGCGAGAGGCCCGGGCCTTTCTCGAGCGCGTCTATGCCCGGCTCGTCTCGTGGCACGCCTACCTGGCGCGACACCGCGATCCCGACGGCATCGGGCTGGCTGCCATCCTTCACCCGTGGGAGTCCGGCCTGGACAACTCGCCGGCATGGGATGAGGCACTGGACGATCTCGTGGTTCGGGACGACCTTCTGCCGGCTTATGAGCGGCGGGACCTCGTCGCCGCCGAAGCAGAGGACCGCCCGACCGATGACGCCTACCGGCGCTTCGTTCACCTGGCCGCCGCCTACCGGGAGGTGGGGTACGACGATGAGCGCCTCTGCCGCTCAAGCCCGTTTGTCGTCGCGGGTCCGCTGCTCAACTCCATTCTCATCTGGTCGAGCCTTGCTCTGGCGCGCATCGCGCGCCTCGTCGGCGATGATCCGGAGCCGCACCTCCTGGGGGCCGCGAGGGTTCGCGCAGGGATCCAATCGACACTGTGGCACCCGGGAGATGCCCGCTACTACAGCCGCAACCTGCGGACCGATCAGTTCCTGCGCGACCCATCGATCCTGAGCTTCCTGCCGCTCCTCGATCCCGAGCTTCCGGTGGAGGGACGTGACGCCATCGTCCGGGACCTCTCGGCGCCATGCTTTCACCCGCCAGAGACCGAGGAGCACTACCTGATCCCCAGCTACGACCTGACCGGTGAGCTCTTCGATCCGCGTCGCTACTGGCGCGGTCCCGTATGGCTCAACACCGACTGGCTCGTGTGGCGCGGACTGCTCCAGCACGGACAGCACCGGCTTGCCGATCACGTCACGGACAGCATGCTCTCTCTCGCGAAGCGGTCCGGGTTCCGCGAGTACTTCAACCCGTTCACGGGCGAGGGCCACGGCAGCGATGGCTTTGCCTGGAGCGCGGCCCTGGTCATCGACGTGATCGAGCGCCGGGCGCGCATGTCATCCGGGACGTGGTCGCCGACGCAGACAGCCTGAACCCTGGGCGATCAGCCGGCCGCTGGCCGGGGATAACGGTGCGAGCGAAGGGCGCGCCGCTCGGCCGCGGCCTTGAGTGCGGAGAGCGCGCGGCGGCGACGCCGGCGAGGTAGACGACGGCGATGAGCAGGACCTGCGACGGCCGGGCCATCGCCATGAGCGCGTCGACGAGGACGCGGACGTCGCGGTCAGCCGATCCGCAGGAGCGGTCCGGCGTCGAACAGGCCGTCGACGGCAACCCCGAGTCCTGTGAAGACGGATGCCGGGATCCCGATGTCGGCCACGTACCTCACGCCGGCATGGTGCACGCCGTCGCCGATCGACATGCCGCGCTTTGGAAGCGCCAGGGCGAGCGTCGCGTCGGCCGTGACGGCCGACCCGGGACGTGCGCCGCTCGTCGCGTCGATGCCCGACGGGATGTCGAGGCTCAGCACGGCGCCGGCACCGGCACCCGCCATCTCGATGAGCGGACGAAGCACATCGTCCGGCGCACCCCGCAGGCTGTAGCCGATGAGCGCGTCGATGACGACGTCCGCGCGCTCGATCTCACCGCGGAGCTCGCCGTGCGACCGGTCATGGCCGGCCACCGCCGCGCGGACGCCTGCGGCGAGCAGGGGCTCGACCTGCGCACACGGGGCCGGACGCAGCCGGAGGATCGGGTGGGCGAAGGCAACGCAGACGTCGGCGCCCCAGCCCGCCAGCCGTCGCGCCGCCACGAGCCCACCGCCGGCGTTGTTGCCGGTGCCGGCCAGGACGACGATGCTGCGACCGGCAACCGCCGAGCCGAGCGTGAGCCGCGTGAGCTCGGCGAGCTGGTGGCCGGCGTTCTCCATCATCTGGAGCAGGCTGAAGCCGATGCGGTCGGTGGCGATGCGGTCGGCCTCCACCATGAGTTGGCCGTCGACCGACGGCACCTCACCGCTCGACGGGAATGGGAGATCGGGAAGGTGCCAGCTCGCGGGGGTCATGTTGGGCGAGACCATGCCGTCAGCCTGCGCCGTCGCCGCCGCGCCGGCTGTAAGCGAACCCACACCGCCGCTCAGCCTTCGGCCAGCGCCTCGAGCCGGTCCTGGTCGAGGACCACCACCCGCTGGCGGGCCATCTCGACGATGCCACGCTCACGCAACGAGGAGATCGTCGTGGCGAGCGTCTCCCGGGACGTTCCGATCATGTCGGCGAGCTCCTGCTGGGTCAGGCGCGCGTCGATCGCTCCGTCGACGTCGTCGCGGCCGAATCGCCGGAGGAGGTCGAGCAGACGGGCCGCGAGCCGCTGCTCGACCGAGCGGAACGCCATGATCTCCCGCTCGCGCTCCGAGCTGGCGAGCCGATCGGACAGGTAGCGGATGATGTTCACGCCGACGGCCGGGAAGCGATCGATGAGACGACGCAGCTCGTCCGGGGTGAAGCTGCAGATGAGGGCTTCCTCGACGGCTTCGGCGTAGACGTCGCTGAGCTCCTGGCCGAGCCACGACATGCGCCCGACGATGCGGCCCTTGTCGAGGATCTCCAGCGTCAGCTGCTTGCCGTCCGGCGTGAGCCGATAGAGGCGAACGCGACCGCGCTTCACGATGTAGAGGCGTTCGTCGTCATCGTCGGGCGACGTCACCAGGCCGCCGACGACGCACGTCTGCATCGGCAGGGATTGGCTGACCTCCTTGAGCTGCGCCGGCGTCAATCCGGCGAACAGGTCGACCTCGCGCAGCAGGCCGGCCTTCAGGTCGTCCTCGGTCAGCGGCGGGCCGGTCGGCGGCTCCATCGCAGGTCCGGCCTGCCGATCGAGGAAACGCTTCAGCATCGGCCAATCATGCCCGCAATCCGCGGGGTGCGGAAGTGGAGGTCATGTTGAACGGGTGCGCCCGCCGTGAGCGCACCCGTCGGGAGGAGGGTCGGCGTCAGCTGACGCGCGCGACGGTGATCTCGACGACCGGGTTGGTCCAGCCATGGACGCCCGGCTGCAGGTCGTCGCCACCGACGATGCCGGGGTGGTGCCGGATCACGCCGCCCTCGGCCAGGTCCGGGTTCGACGCGCCGGTGCCGGCATCGTCGGAGCCGACGCCGATCAGCGCCTGGCAGGGGGGCACGATATCGGCGAAGTCCTCGGTATTGATCTCGGTCCCCGCGTCGTACGCCGCGCCGGTGACCGTCACGGCGGCGCCGACCTGGTTCGGGAGCTTGAGCCCGTCCACGCCGGTGAAGCCGTCGTTCGTGCAGATCAACATCGACTCGTAGGACAGGAACTGCGCCCCTGGTCCGGCGGTGATCGTGAGCGTCACCGTGTCGCTGAACATGCCGTACAGCGGGGAGCCGGCGGGCACGAGCGGCGCGTCCGCGGCGGTGAAGTCGGAGATCGCCGGATCAGAACCCAGCGAGCTTAGGAAGGGTGCGAGGTTGCCGTTCTCGGCGATCTGCTGCGTCCCGAAGTTGGCGGCACGTCCGACCTGGAACAGGTGCGCCGAGCCACGGTGCGTGGCGATGAGCGGCGGCGTCAGCGCCTGGCCGCTGGTCAGGTTGGTGATCGTCACCTCGTAGGTTCGCTGCTGGTGCGCGGCGAGCGCGGGTGTGACGGCCATGATGGCCAGGAGGGCGGCCCCGAGGAGGGGGCCTGCGAGTCGTCGGGTGGGTCGGTGCATGATCGGTCCTCTCGATGCGAGTCGCCGCCGTGGTGCGGGCGGCCTCGGGCCATCGTGGGGAGCGACCGTGACGAGGAGATGGCGGGCGCGTGACGGTTCGGTGACGCGCTCAGCCGGGCGTGGCGGACGGATCCTCGCGACGAAGCAGGATGCCGAGGTATGCCTTCCACGGCCCAACCTCGGCATCGTGGGATCCCGCCATGCCGGCGAAGATCTGTGCGACGTGGTCGAGGTCGTGCACCGCCCAGGTCGCCAGCAGCTCGCGGAGCGTCACCTCGCCGAGCGACGGGTGCAGGCCACGGCGGTCGAGGTCCTCCTCCGAGACCAGCTCGGAGAGGCGCGCGAGGTTCTCGGCCCGCAGCGCCGCGAAGCGTTCCACCAGCTCGTCGAGGGACGCGTCAGCGTCACGTGACTCGTGAGCGAATCGGTCGAACTTCTCGAATGGCAGGCCGGTGCCGTGCTCGAGGATGCGCTGGGTGCGTTCGATCCAGTCGGTGAGCTCGCCGGTCACGAGGTGGCCGACGACGTCGCGGGGTCGCCAGCCGTCGGGGGCATCGGTCGTATCGGTCCAGGCATCCGGGAGGCCGAGGAGCAGGGTGCGCAGCAGCTCGGGCGTGCGCCGGAGAAGGTCGACCGTCTCGTCCAGGAAGCTCATGCGTCCATCGTACGTCCCGAGGCGTCGATCTCCACGCCGCCGATCCAGGTCCGGAGCGGGCGAACGTTGCCGAGACGCAGCGCGAACGCACCTTCGTGATCGGCGTCCCAGGCGACGAGGTCGGCGGCACCGCCGACCTCGAGCACCCCGAGGTCCGGCCGGCGGAGAGCGCGGGCACCGCCCCGCGCCGCGGCGACGAGTGCTTCGGTCACGGTCATCCCGAGGCGCGTTGCGCCGAGCCCGATGACCAGGGGCATGGCGCCGAACGCGCCGAACGTCCCCGCGTTGGCGTCGCTGGCCAGGGCGACCGTCGCCCCGGCGTCGAGCAATGCGCGCGCCGGCGGCATGCGGTCTCGGAGGACGGTCGCCGGACCGGGCAACAGCGTGGCGACCGTCGACGAGCCGGCCAGCGCGGCGACGCCCTCGGCATCGAGCTGTTCCAGGTGGTCCACCGACGCGGCACCGAGACCCACGCCCAGCTGGGCGGCGCCCGTCAGCTCGAGCTGGTCGGCATGGAGGCGGAGGCCGAGCCCGGCGGCGGTCGCGGCGCGGCCGATGCGCTCGGTGGCCCCGGCGTCGAAGAACCCGGCATCGGCGAAGACGTCAACGAAGGACGCGAGCCCCGCCGATGCCACCGCGGGGATCATGTCGTCGGCGACGTGCGCCGCGTACTCCGCCATGCCGGCGTGCTCGGGTGGGACGGCGTGCGCACCGAGGAACGTCGGGATGATGCGAAGGGGGAGTCGCTCGGCCACGCGCTCGATGATCCGCAGGTGACGGAGCTCCTCGTCCAGGGAGAGCCCGTAGCCCGACTTGCACTCGACCGTCGTGGTGCCGGCGGCCAGGGCGGAGCGAAGGCGCGCCTCGAGGAGGGCCTCGAGCGACGCGTCGTCGGCCGCGCGCGTGGCCCGGACGGTCCGGAGGATCCCGCCATCGGTGTAGGGCTGACCCTCCAGCCTCGAGGCCGCCTCGTCGGATCGATCGCCGGCGAACACCGGGTGCGTGTGGCTGTCCACGAGCCCTGGTGTGACGAGCGCGCCGCCGAGGTCGACCCGCTCGTCGTCGGCCGGCGCGTCACGGGGCGCGCCGATCCACCCGATCCGGCCGTCGCGCACCACGAGCGCCCACGGCGACAGCCCGGCGGGCGCAAGGCGGCCGGTGCCGGTCAGGAGCACGGCCGGCCTAGAACACGCGGCGGCGTGTGATGAGCCGGTAGATGATCACCACCAGCGCCACGATGAGCAGCAGGTGGATGAGGCCACCGAACAGCTTGAGCAGCAGCCCGAGCAGCCAGAGGCCGATGAGCAGGGCGACGATGAACCACAACATGCGCGGAGCGTAACGCTTC
The DNA here is from genome assembly GCA_025699005.1 of Chloroflexota bacterium. Classification (GTDB taxonomy): domain Bacteria; phylum Chloroflexota; class Limnocylindria; order QHBO01; family QHBO01; genus JACDBZ01. The sequence continues at coordinate 413,844 of JAILWI010000001.1, forward strand.
GGGCGACCGGTACACTCGGTTCGATGGCCGCCAAGCCTGCAATTCTCGCGGTCGATGACGACGCCCCGGTCCTGCGGGCCGTCGAACGCGACATCCGCGCGCGCTACGGGGAGGAGTACCGCGTGCTGGCCGCCGGGTCCGGGGCGGAGGCGCTCGAGCTCGTGCGTGAGCTCACCCGACGAGGGGACGCGGTCGCGCTGTTCCTCGTCGACCAGCGCATGCCGGTCATGACCGGCATCGAGCTGCTGCGCGAGACTCTCAGCCTTCAGCCGGATGCGAAGCGCGTGCTGCTGACCGCTTACGCCGATACCGACGTTGCCATCCGCGCCATCAACGAGATCCGGCTCGACCAGTACCTGCTCAAGCCTTGGGACCCGCCGGAGGATCGCCTCTACCCGGTCGTCGACGACCTCCTCGCCGACTGGACCGCGACGTTCCGCCCGCCGTTCGAGGGGCTCCGGCTGCTCGCCGGGCGCTGGGCGCCGCGCGGGCACGAGATCCGCGACTTCCTCACGCGCAACCAGGTCCCGTACACGTGGCTCGACCCCGGGGAGGACGAGGGTCGCCGCATCGCCGAGACGCTCGACAAGGCAGTGGATCCGGCCGAGCCGGTCGTCGTCTTCGGTGACGGCCGCGTCATGCGTGGCCCGGCCCTGCGCGAGGTCGCGGACGCGATCGGCCTGTCCACCACCGCGGCTCTGCCGTTCTACGACCTCGTGATCGTGGGTGCCGGTCCCGCCGGCCTGGCAGCCGCCGTGTACGGCGCGAGCGAGGGGCTCAAGACGCTCCTCGTCGAGCGCGAGGCACCCGGCGGGCAGGCGGGGACGACGAGCCGAATCGAGAACTACCTGGGCTTCCCCTCCGGGCTGACCGGTGCCGATCTCGCCCGTCGCGCGCTCGCTCAAGCTCGCCGCCTTGGTGCGGAAATCCTCTCGTCGCAGGAAGCGGCCGGCATCCGTCGTTCCGACCCGTACCGCACCCTCGTCCTCGACGACGGGAGCGAGCTGTCGTGCCAGGCGATCGTGGTGGCGACCGGGGTGAGCTATCGCGTCCTCGACGTCCCGGGGGCGGCGGAGCTCATCGGTGCAGGCGTGTACTACGGAGCGGCCACGACCGAGGCGGTCCTGTACCGCGGGGCCGAGGTCGGGGTGGTCGGGTCCGGAAACTCGGCCGGGCAGGCGGCGGTCCATCTCGCCCGCTTTGCATCACGGGTCCATCTCCTCGTGCGCGGTGACGGGATCGAGGCGACGATGAGCGCCTACCTCGTCGACCAGATCGCGGCCCTCGACAACGTCGAGCTGCACACCGGCGCCTCGACCCGGGAGCTGCGCGGCTCGTCGCACCTCGAGAGCGCGACGTTCGACTCCGGCGAGGGGACGCTCGAGCTGCCGCTGTCCGCCGTGTTCGTGTTCATCGGCCAGCAGCCGCGGACCGCCTGGCTCGACGGCGTGGTGGAGCGCGACGAGCGCGGGTTCATCCTCACCGGCCCCGACATCGTCACGCGCACCGGCGGTCGCATGCCCGCCCACCTCGAATCCAGCCTTCCCGGCGTGTTCGCGGCCGGCGACGTGCGCCACCGCTCGATCAAGCGCATCGCCAGTGCGGTCGGAGAGGGAGCGATGGCCGTCAGCCTCATCCATGACTACCTGGGTTCGCTGTGAGCCACGAGCACCTGCCCGCGTCCGAGATCGCCGAGCGCCTGCGCGGCACCGCGCTCTTCGGCGGCCTCGACGATGCCCAGCTGGCGCGGCTGATCGAGATGGGCGAGATCATCGACCTCGCTCCCGGTGAGGCGCTCATCACGGAGGGAGAGGTGGCGACCGCCCTGTTCGTGGTCCTCGAGGGTGAGCTCGACGTCACGAAGCGCAGCGGCGCGGCCGACGTGCCCCTGGCGAGGGTCGGGCCCGGGTCGCTGCAGGGGGAGATCGCCGCACTGGAGGGCGGGCGGCGGCTCGCCACGGTCCGGGCCGTCACCGAGGCAGAGGCGCTGCGCGTCCCGGTCGATGCCATGCGAGAGCTGCTGGCGGCCGGTCCCGATGTGGCGCTCAGCGTCATCCGCACCGCGGTCGGCCGGCTGCGGTCGATGGAGGGCTCGCTTCGCGAGCGCGAGAAGCTGGCCGGTCTCGGCACGCTGGCCGCGGGGCTCGCGCACGAGCTCAACAACCCGGCCGCCGCCGCGTCACGCTCGGCCCGTGCGCTCAGTGATGCCGTGCGGAGCGCCGAGTCGCTGCCGCGGCCGTCCCCACCGCCCCGGCCGCCCGAGGGTTCGGCGCCCCCGACATCGGCGCTCGATCGCGCGGACCGGATCGACGAGGTCGCGGCGCTCGCGGGCAGCGCGGAAGCCGCGAGCGCCCTGGTGGATGCCGGATGGACGGCCGAGCTTCTCCGCGAGCAGCCGCCCGAGGTGCTCCCGTGGCTGGCCGCCGATGCATCGGTTCATCAGCTGCTCGACGAAGTAGCGATGGCGGTCAACCGGATCAGCGAGATCGTCTCGGCGGTCAAGGGCTACGCATACCTCGACCAGGCCCCGCGCCAGCGGATCGAGGTGCGCATCGGCATCGAGCAGACCCTCGTGATCCTCCGTCATCGGCTGCGCGACGCCGGCGTGGAGGTCGTCCTCGAGATCGCCGATGACCTGCCGGAGATCGAGGCCTTCGGCTCCGAGCTGAACCAGGTGTGGACGAACCTCGTGGACAACGCCATCGACGCCATGGACGGTCCCGGGACGCTGACGATCCGCGCCGAACGCGAGGCGGCCGGGGTCCGGGTGACGATCTGCAACCCCGGTCCGCCGATCCCGGACGAGGTGCGGCAGCGCCTGTTCGAGCCGTTCTACACGACGAAGCCGCCGGGCAAGGGCACCGGGCTGGGGCTCCATATCTCGCACAACGTCGTCCTGCGACACGGCGGAAGCATCGAGGTCTCGAGCGAGGACGGGACCACCTGCTTCGCCGTCATCCTGCCGCTGGCCGCTCCCTGACCTCGCGCCGGCCCGTCCGACGCGCGGTCAGGCCGCCCCGAGCCGCGCGCGGCTCGCCCGACGGGTCCGGATGCGGAGGGTCGCCATCAACAGGCCGGCAAGGATGAGCGCCACGCCCACGAGCTGAAGCGCGGACGGCGCTTCGGACAGGACCCAGATGCCGAGCAGCACCGAGCCGACAGGCTGGATCGTCAGGACCACCGACGTCAGCGCTGCGGGGAGGCGCGGCAGGCTCAGGCTGATGAGCAGCCAGCCGACGACGTGAACGCCGAGTGCCAGCAGGATGAGCCACCCGTGGGACGGAAGGCTCGGAATGAGGTCGATCTCGCCGAGCGGAAACCCGATGACGAGGGTCACCAGCGCCGCCGACAGCGTCGCGTCGAACAGCGGGCCGGCGGGCCGCCGCACATCGGCGTTGGCCCCACGCTGGATCAGGATGAAGCCGCCGTAGGCGAGCCCGGTCCCGAGCCCGAAGATGACTCCCAGGGCGGGGTTGGCGCCATACGCTCCCGCGCCGATGACGCCCGAGATGAGCACCACGCCGGTCAGCACGACCGGCACCGAGAACGCCACGCGCGTGGACGGCCGTTCGTGGAGGAAGGCCCACGCCGCGAGCGGCACGACGATGACCTGCGTGTTGCCGAGCACGGTCGCCAGTCCCGCACCGACCTGGGCGATGGCGTGGTGCCACAGGACGAGATCCACGGCGAAGAAGGCGCCGGCGATCCATGCCAGCCGCGCCTGGCCCGGCGCGCGCGGCCCGTAGCGCCGGCGCTCGAGCCACGCCAGGAGCGCGAGCGGCGGCAGCGCGTAGGCACAGCGGAAGAAGGCGGCGGTCGACGGCTCGACATCGGCAAGGCGAACCAAGACCGCCGATCCGGCGATCGTGAGGGCGCCGAGGACGGCGGTGAGGATCGGTCTCTCGCCCAGGAGATGGAGCAGTGCGCGCACCGGCGAAGCCTAGCCGAGCGTCCGGGTCTTGTGCCGGAGCCACGGGGGTCGCACACTTTCGGTGAGATGTCCGAGCTTCCGACCGGGACCGTCACGTTCCTGTTCAGCGATATCGAGGGCTCCACCCGGCTGCTGCAGACCTGCGGCGATCGTTGGCCCCCGCTGCTTCGACGGCACCAGGAGCTTCTCGGAAGCGCGTTCCGCGAGCATCGCGGGATCGTGGTCGGAACCGAGGGCGATTCCTTCTTCGTGGTCTTCAGCAGCCCCGCCGATGCGCTGCGCGCCGCGATCGACGCGCAGCGTTCGCTGGCCGACGAGTCGTGGCCGGCCGACGGGCGCATCCAGGTGCGCATGGGGATTCACACCGGCGACGGCCAGCTGTCCGGCGACACGTACGTCGGATTGGACGTCCATCGCGCGGCGCGGATCATGAGTGCCGGTCACGGCGGCCAGGTGCTCGTTTCGGCCACGACCGAGTCGCTCGTCCGGGGGTCGCTGCCGGAGGACGCCACGCTGTCGGACCTCGGCGTACACCGTCTCAAGGATCTGGCGGCTACCGAGCAGATCTTCTCGGTCCGCGCGCCGGGCATCCCGGACGAGTTCCCGCCGCTGCGTGCCGTGGACGTCGTCCCGAACACCCTTCCGACGCCACCGACGAGCTTCGTGGGTCGCGACGACGAGATCCGCGAGATCGCCGCGCTCCTCGAGTCCCACCGCCTGGTCACCCTGACCGGTCCGGGCGGGACGGGGAAGACGCGGCTCAGCCTGCGCGTCGCATCCGAGATCGCGGACCGCTTCCCGGATGGCACGCACTTCGTGCCCCTGGACGGCGTCCACGAGGTCGAGCTCGTCCTGCCGGCGATCGGCCAGGTCCTAGGCCTCGCCGATCCGGGCCGCGAGCCGCTCGAGCGCCTCCCGGAGCACATCGGCGCCCGTCGCTGCCTGCTCGTGCTCGACAACCTCGAGCAGGTCGTCGATGCGGCGCCGGATCTCGCCGAGCTGCTGCGGCGCACCACCGAGCTGCGTCTCATCGTCACGAGCCGAAGCGCTCTCCGCATCTACGGCGAGCAGGAGTTCCCCGTGCCTCCCCTTCCCGTGCCGGAGACCGGCGCCGCCGCGGGTTCGGTGGGCAGCATCGCCGAGTCACCCGCCGTCCTCCTCTTCGTCGAGCGCGCGCGCGCCGTCCGTCCGGGATTCGGGATCACCGAGGAGAACGCCGCCGCCGTCGCCGAGATCTGCCGCCGCCTCGAGGGACTGCCGCTCGCGATCGAGCTCGCCGCGGCCCGCATCAGGATCCTCTCGCCGGAGGCGATGCTGGCGCGGATCAGCAGCACGCTCGAGCTCGGTGCGGGCGGCGCGCGCGACCTGCCGGAACGGCAGCAGACGCTTCGCGGAGCGATCGCATGGAGCCACGATCTGCTGGACGAGCGCGACCGCGCGTTCTTCAGCTCGCTGGCGGTGTTCGTCGGCGGAGCCGATCTCGAGTCGATCGACGCGGTCATCGGCACGGACGACGCACTCGACGCCATCGGCTCGCTGCTGGACAAGAGCCTTCTCCGCCAGGGGGAGAGCGAGACCGACGCGCGCTTCCGCATGCTCGAGACGATCCGGGAGTACGCCTACGAGCGCCTCGTCGAGCGCGGTGCCGCCGACGAGATGCGCCGCCGTCACGCCGAGCACTACATCGACATGGCCGAGCGGCTCGCCGCCGAGATCATGGGCCCGCGCCAGAAGGAGCTGCTCGACCGCCTCGACCGCGAGCGGGACAACCTGCGGGCCGCCATCGCCTCGAGCATCGACCTTGGCGAGACCACCATGGCGCTGCGCGCCCTCGCCGCGATGTGGCGGTTCTGGCAGATGCGCGGCTACCTCGTCGAGGGTCGCGAGCGAGCCCGGCGCATCCTGGCGCTCCCCGGCACCGACGCCGACCCGCTGTGCCTGGCGCGCGCCCAGGAGGCGGCCGGTGGCATCGCCTATTGGCAGGGCGACTTCGCCGCAGCGCGCGAGCACTACGGGGTCCAGTTGGAGGTCCATCGCCAGCTTTCCTCCGACGTGGAGGTCGCCAACGCCCTCTACAACCGCATCATGAGCTTCGTCATCGAGAGCCAGTCGCCGGGCGGGGGGCCGATCGTCGCAGAGCAGGCGATGATCGACTCGGAGGAGGCGCTCGCCATCTATCGCCGTATCGGTGATCGATTGGGTGAGGGCAGGGTCCTCTGGTCGATGATGAACTACGAGATCCTGACCCGGACCGGCGACTGGGAGCGGATCGCCGAGCTCGGCAGCCAGAGCCTCGAGATCTTCACCGCAGCGGACGACCGCTTCATGCTCGCGTGGACGAGATACATGCTCGGGATCGGGGAGAACCTCCGTGGCCGGCCGACCGAGGCCCACGCCCACAATGTGGCCGCGCTGGAGCTGTTCCGCGAGACCGGCGACCTGTCGGGCTACGCCCTCGTGCTGGACGGTCTGGCGGTCACCGCCTTCCGCGCGGGGGACCGCGTGCGCTCGATGCGGCTGGCCGGCGCGGCGAACGCCATCCAGACGCAGGGGGGCGCGCAGCTGGGGCGCCTGAACCGCGAGTGGTCCGACTTCTTCCCCGAGGAGCTGGTGAAGGACCCGGAGCTGGGGCCCGCCTACGAGGAGGGCCGGCGCATGCCGCTCGAGGCGGCGATCGAGCTGGGGCTGGAGTCGTATCCGATCCCTGCCGGCGAGGGCGCCGGCTCCCGCTAGGCGGGTGCCGCCAGGTCGCGCCGGGGGAAGATGACCAGGGCGTAGACGAGCGGGACGATCGCCGCGCCGAACACGATCACGAAGTCGATCGGATCGAGGCTGCCGCGCAGGATCTCGCCGGGATTGAAGTGATGGAGGAGCGAGTACTCCTGAGTCCATGCGGCATCGGCCCAGAGCGAACCGAGAATCTCCAGGAAGTAGTGGAGCAGGATCCACCCGACCGACAGGCCGATGGCGGGGCCGGGCCAGTCGAACGTCACGGAAGCGGCAAGGCCGAAGGTGACGAAGGCCGCCCACAGGCCGAAGCCGTTGAGAAGGACGAGCGGCGTCTGCGCCATGTCGAGCTCACCGGCCAGGCCGATGACCGCGGCGCTGCCCACCATCCCGCCGAGGATCGCGACGAGCACGACCGTGGAGGTCAGCAGCAGCGCGACGAGCACGCTGACATACAGCTCGGTCCGTGAGATCGGCCGCGCCAGCAGCACCTCGAGCGTCCCCCGCGCACGCTCCCCGGCGATGGCGGTCGCCGACGCGCCGACGGCGAAGATGCCGATGAGCGACAGAGCGATCGGATGCTGGAGCCCGAGCGTGATCGAGCCCGGAAGCGTGAACAGCGACCCGGAGCCGATGTTCAGCATCTCCTCGGGAAAGGCGCCGGAGTTCGCGAGGTCGCGGATCGCGTCGCTGAACGCGTCGAAGATCACCGGGATGATGGCGCCCCACGCGATCCCGGCGACGACCGCGATGAGCAGGCGGACGCGGTACCAGCGCAACGTCTGGAGGAGCAATCGGCCGCTCATCGTCCGTCCCGCTGCGGGATGTCCGCCGCCGGGTCGCCCGCGTAGTACTCGAGGAACGCCTCCTCCAGGCTGGCCGGCTCGATGGTCAGGTCCTCGAGGTTCGGCGAGGCGATCGAGCGGATGAAGCCCGCGACCTCGCCGCTGAGCGTGCCCATGAGGCGGTTGCCGTCGACCTGGACGTCCTCGAGGCCGGGCAGCGTGCTCGGGTCCGGCGCGGCCCCGTTCCAGCGCAGCGTCACCCGTCGGCGCCGGCGGGCAAGGAGCTCGCCGACCTCGTGGACGGCCATGAGCGTGCCGCCGCGGATGATGGCCACGCGGTCGCACAGCCGCTCGACCTCCGGCAGGACGTGGGAGCTGAAGAAGACCGTTCTGCCCTCGCGGCGAAGGTCGTCGAGGATGGCGTAGAAGGCCTGCTGCATGAGCGGATCGAGACCCTCGGTCGGCTCGTCCAGGATCGCGAGCTCCGGATCGTGCTGGAGCGCCTGGACGACGCCGATCTTCTGGCGCATGCCGCGTGAGTAGTCGCGCACCCGGCGCCGCAGCACCGGTCCGGAGAGCTCGAGCCGGTCACACAGCTCGGCACGCCGGTACGCCTTCCGGCCCTGCATGTCGACGAGGTAGTCGAGCACCTCTTCCCCGGTGAGCGCGTCGTAGAGGGCGATCCCGCCGGGGAGGTAGCCGGTCAGCCGGCGGATCTCGACGGAGCTGGTCACCACGTCGAGGCCGAGCACCGATGCGCTGCCGCGCGTCGGATGGAGGAAGCCGAGGAGCGTCCGGATCATCGTCGACTTCCCGGCGCCGTTCGGACCCAGGAAGCCGAAGATCTCGCCGCGGGTGACGTCGAGCGTGAGATCGGTGAGCGCGGGGACGGAGCCGTAATGCTTCGTGAGCGCTCGGGTGCTGATGATCGCGTCCGCGGGCATGCCCTCCATCGGAATGATCGTACCGCGCTAGCATCCGCCGATGCACGTCACCGTCATCGGCGCGGGAGCCTTCGGAACCTGGACCGCACGATGGCTCCTGCGACGGGGCGCGTCGGTCACGCTGGTCGACCAGTACGGCGCCGGCAACGCGCTCTCGAGCTCCGGCGGCGAGTCGCGCGCCACGCGGTCGGCGCATGGCCCGGACCGCTTCTACCCTACCTGGCAGCGTCGATCCCTCGAGGAATGGCTGGAGCTCGACCCGCGCCTGTTCCTGCGCACCGGGGTCCTGTGGCTCGCGCGGCGCGAGGATGGTTTCGAGGCCCACTCCGTCGACACGCTCGACGCGCTCGGAATCCCCGCCGAGCGCCTCACCGTCGAAGATCTGCGGGCGCGCTGGCCGCAGATCGCGTCCGATGGTCTGACGTTCGCGCTCCACGAGCCCGAGGCCGGCGTCCTGCTCGCTCGCCGCGCGGTCTCGGCCGCGGCCGATGCCGTGGCCGCCGAGGGTGGTGAGGTCCGCATCGGCGTGGCTGCCGTCACGGACGAGGGCGTGCTGATCGACGGCCGCCCGGTGGAGGCCGACGCCGTGGTGGTGGCCGCCGGGCCGTGGCTGCCGAAGCTGCTCGGGCCGGTGGCGGACCTCGAGATCGCGGTGCCGCAGCAGGAGATCGTCTTCTTCGCCACCCCGCCGGGCGACGGCCGCTTCGACGCCGATAGGATGCCGACCTGGGTCGACTACGACGCCGGCTTCTACGGGATGCCCTCGATCGAGGGACGCGGCTTCAAGGTCGCTCCCGACTGGCCAGGCCCGATGGTCGATCCGGACCGGCACGAGCGGCGGCTCACCGACGAACGCGTCGACGCGGCCCGGGCGTACCTCCGCGAGCGGTTCCCGGCTCTCGCCGGCCAGCCGGTGAGCGAGGGTCGGGTCTGCCAGTACGAGGTGACCGCAGACACCCACTTCGTGATCGACCGCCACCCCGGGCTGCCCTCGACCTGGATCGTCGGGGGAGGATCGGGCCACGGGTTCAAGCACGGTCCGGCGGTCGGGGAGTATGCGTCGGCGCTCGTGCTCGGTGACGACCCGGGCGATCTCGCCCCGCCCGATGACCGCTTCGCGCTCCGGCCGCGGTCGGCCGGGATCGGCATGCGAACCGGCGGCGACCGCCTCAGTCGCTGACGTCCGTCTCGCGCAGCGCGACCGCGAAGTGGTCGTAGGTCTCGTCGCTGAAGAGGACGAAGCGCACGACCTCGAGGGAGGTGCCTTCGCCGCCGAGATGCCGCGCGACCGCCTCGACGCCGATGCGGGCGCCCTCGTCCGACGGGTAGCCGTAGATCCCCATGCTGATGGCGGGGAATGCCAGCGTGCGCGCCCGAAGCTCGTCGGCCAGGCGGAGGCAGGACCGGTACGCGCCATCGAGCAGCTCCGCCTCGCCGTGGCCGCCGCCGCGCCAGACCGGTCCGACGGCATGGAGCACCCAACGCGACGGAAGCCGATGAGCGGCGGTCGCCACCGCGGTACCGGTCGGAGTCCCGGCCGGGTAGCGATCGCGCAGCTCGTCCAGCAGTCCCGGTCCGGCGGCCCGGTGGATGGCCCCGTCGACGCCGCCGCCGCCCCGCAGCGCCTCGTTCGCGGCGTTGGCGATCGCATCCACGGCCTGGGTCGTGATGTCCCCGCGGGTGAGCTCGATCCGCCGCCTGCGAATCTCGACGCTGTCCACCGGGGTCAGCGGGCGACGCGCGTGGCGCGCCAGATCGTGCGGATGCCGGCCCGCTGGCCGTACAGCAGCACGCCGGCGCTGTAGACCCGTGACGCGAGCCAGATCGCGGCGACGAGCGTGACGAGCAGCAGGACGATCGCCAGGAGGACCTCACCGGCCGAGACGTTCGTCAGGAGCATGCGTGCCGGCATGAGGTACGGGCTGAAGAACGGCACGAGCGACAGGACCCCCACCCAGCCCGCGTCGGGGTCGTTGAGGGCGGTGAACGAGGCGAAGTAGCCGGCCATGGCCAGGAAGATCAGCGGCCCCACGGCCTGCTGCACGTCCTCGATGCGGCTGACCATCGATCCGGCGGCCGCGTAGAGCGTCGAGTACAGGATGAAGCCCAGGAGGAAGAAGACGCCGAATGCCAGCAGGTCGAGCGGCGGCACGGCCGGCAGGCTGAACGGCAGCTCGCCGGCGACGCCGAGGGCCTCGGACACCGGGCCGTTGACGAGGAGGCCGACCACCGCCGCGACGACGATGGCCACGTACTGTGTCAACCCCGCTGCCCCGGTTCCGAGGACCTTCCCGGTGAGGAGCTGGCGCGGGGTGGCCGCCGTGATGAGGAGCTCCATGACGCGACCCGACTTCTCCTCCGCGACGCTCTGTGCCACCCAGTTCCCGTAGGTCAGGATGGCCATGAAGGTCAGGATCACGACCGCGTACGCGAGGATGAAGGCCCCGCCGAAGTCCTCCTCGTCGCGTGGGTCGTCGGGGTCGACCGGGACCGCCGTGAAGTTCGGCGGCTGGAAGATCTCGGCGCTGTCGCGCGGGTCGACGCCGGCACGCTCCATCCGATCGGCGATGGCAATGGCCGATGCTGCCTGCGTCACGAGGAGGCGCGTCCGGTTCGTCGGGCTCGCACTGCCGAGGTACTCGAAGACGAGATCCTCGTCGGCGTCGCGCGAGATCGTCAGCAGGCCGTCGAGCTCGCCGTCTCGAACCGACGCGTCCGCCGCCTCGGGGTCATCGGTGCGCGTGACGCGCGCGCGCTCGTCATCGGCGGGCGGGGCGCTGGGATCGGCGGTCGGGTCGGCGCCGATGATCAGGGCGGTCTGGATCGTCAGCACCGGGTCAGTCGAGATGTCGTCGGCCTGCACGTCGACCGCGACGTGTGGCGGATCGGCGATCCCGATGGCACCGAGGATCGTGGGAACCATCGTCACCGCCACGATCGCCACGGCGAGGAGCGCTGTCGTGATGAGGAAGGCGCGGCCGCGGACGCGGAACAGGTACTCGCGTCGGGCGACGTGGAGGGCGTTCGGAAGGAGCGACATCAGGCCGATCCCTCGCGACGCGACGCGGCGAGATGCTCCTCGGACTCGTCCACCGCCCGCCTGCCAACGTGCTCGACGAAGATCTCCTCGAGGCTCGGGTCGGCGATCTCGAAGCGGGTGACGCGGTCACCGCGCTCGAGCGCCGCGCGGAGGATGGTGTCGGGGTCGCGATCGGCGGGGACATGGAGCTCCACGTAGTCTTCCCGGCGGGCCGTGAGCTCGATGCCCGGGATCTGCTCCAGCCACTCGACGCCGCGTCCGTCGCCATCGGTCGCCAGCCGAACGACCTGCCGGCCCATGTCACGCTTCACGTCACGAAGCGCGCCACTGACGATGACCCGGCCGCGGTCGACGATGGCGATCGACTCGCACAGCTCCTCGACCTGCTCCATCTGGTGGGTGCTGAAGATGAGCGTCTTGCCGCGCTGCTTCATCTCCAGGAACGCCTCCTTGAGGAGGCGCACGTTCACCGGATCGAGGCCGCTGAACGGCTCGTCCATGATCAGGACGTCGGGGTCGTGAAGGATGGACGCGATGAACTGGATCTTCTGCTGGTTGCCCTTCGACAGCTGCTCGACCTTCCGCTCGCGGTGCTCGGGGATTCGGAACCGTTCGAGCCAGTCGTCGATCTCGCTCCGCGCCCGGTCATCGGGGATGCCGTACAGCGAGGCGAAGAAGCGAAGCTGCTCGCCGACGAGCATCCGCGGATAGAGGCCGCGCTCCTCCGGGAGGTAGCCCCACGTGCGACGCGGCAGCTCCGTGTTCGGCGTGCCCTGCCAGGTCACGGTCCCGGCGTCCGCGCGCAGGATGTCGAGCACGATCCGCATGCTCGTCGTCTTGCCCGCGCCGTTGGCGCCGAGCAGGCCGAAGATGCGGCCGGGCTCCACGCTGAACGAGACGCCATCGAGGGCGACGACGTCGCCGAAGCGCTTCGAGATGGCGTCGACGATCAGGGACACGGGTGGCAGCTTTCCGTAGATATGCTCAGGTCCAAAGCCTAGTCGATTGCCGGAGAGCCGCAACGCCACGCGCAATCCGTGCTCTGCTACACTCCGAAATCCGAACCGCCACGCGCCACCGGAATGAGCTGCGGCGGTTCGATCTGCACCCTCCCCGAAGAGATCTGCCCTCATGAAGATTGCTGTCCCACGCGAGACCGCCGACGGCGAGACCCGCGTCGCGTTGACGCCCCAGATCGCCGGCCAGCTGGTCGCCGATGGGATCGAGGTCCTCGTCCAGGCCGGCGCCGGCGAAGCCTCGTCGAACACCGACGAGGCGTACCGCGAAGCCGGCGCCACCATCGTTCCCGACGCCCCGGCTCTCTATGGCCAGGCGGACGTCGTCCTTCGCGTCGGGCGGCCGTCCGACGAGGAGGTCCAGATGCTGCGGTCGGGCTCCGTGCTCATCGGCACGCTGGGCACGCTCGCGAAGCCAGAGCTCGCCGAGAAGCTGGCCAAGGCCGGTGTCACCGCCATCAGCATGGACGCCATCCCGCGCATCACCCGCGCCCAGAGCATGGACACGCTCAGCTCGCAGGCCACCGTCGGCGGCTACAAGGCGGTGCTCATCGCGGCCGAGCGGCTGCCGAAGTTCATGCCGCTCCTCACCACCGCCGCCGGAACCGTGCGCCCCGCCAAGGGGATCGTCATGGGCGCCGGCGTCGCGGGGCTCATGGCCATCGGCACCGCCCGGCGCCTGGGTGCCGTGGTCGAGGCGACCGACGTCCGCCCCGTCGTGAAGGAGCAGGTCCAGAGCCTCGGCGGCACCTTCATCGAGGTCGAGATGACCGAGGAGGAGAAGGCCAAGGCGGAGACCGCCGGCGGATACGCGACCGAGATGAGCGACGACTACAAGCGTCGCCAGGCCGAGCTCATCGCGGAGCGGGTGAAGGAGGCGGACTTCGTCATCACCACCGCTCTCATCCCGGGACGCCCGGCACCGAAGCTCGTCACCGACGAGATGGTGAAGAGCATGAAGCCCGGCAGCGTGATCGTGGACATGGCGGCCGAGATGGGCGGCAACGTCGAGGGCACGGTGCCGAACGAGGAGATCGTGAAGCACGGTGTGAAGATCATCGGCATCACGAACCTGCCGGCCACGATGCCGGGCAGCGCGACGCAGATGTACGCCAAGAACATCCAGACCCTGATCAAGCATCTCGTCAGCGACGGGAAGCTCGAGCTCGACTTCAGCGACGAGATCACGCGCGGCGCCACGATCACCCACGACGGGAAGGTCGTCCACGAGGCGACCGCCAAGGCCCTCGGGATCGAGGTCTCCGAGCCGGCACCTGCCGCCGCTCCGGCCGCCGCGACCCCCGGGGAGACGACCGACACCCCAGCCCAGCCACAGCCCGATGCGCCCGCCTCCGCGGGCGAGAAGAAGGACGCATAGCCAGATGGAGCTCACCGCATTCGAGCTGCTCTCGGCGCTCTTCATCCTCGTGTTGGCCGCGTTCGTCGGCTACGAGGTCGTCTCGAAGGTGCCGACCATGCTCCACACTCCCCTCATGAGCGGCGCGAACGCCGTCCACGGCGTGATCGTCGTGGGAGCCATGCTCGTCGCCGCCACCAGCGAGGGCCCGGTTCGCATCGCCCTGGCGCTGATCGGCGTCATCCTGGGCACCATCAACGTCGTCGGTGGGTTCGTGGTCACCGACCGCATGCTCGAGATGTTCAAGAAGCGGCCGGGGGAGCGATAGGTGGACGAGCTCAACATCTGGCAGATCGCCACCTTCTTCGTCTGGCTCGTCGGCAGCGTCACCTTCATCCTGGCGCTGAAGTTCCTGGCCAGCCCGAAGACCGCACGAACCGGCAACCTCCTCGGTGCCGGAGGCATGGCCGTCGTCATCGCCTGGACGTTCCTGACCTACGACCTCGCGTCGCCGGAGTCGGAGCCGGGGATGCTCTCCAACTGGTGGATCATCCTGGTCGGCGGCGTCATCGGCGCCGTTGCCGGCACCCTCGGCGCGCGCCGGGTCCCGATGACGGCGATGCCGCAGATGGTGGCCATCTTCAACGGGGCCGGTGGCGGCGCGGCTGCGGTCGTGGCCATCGCCGAGTTCCTCGAGTTCGCCGACCATGGCGAAGGCCTCCTGCCGCTCCCGTTCGTCATCGCCAGCCTGCTCGGCGCGGTGATCGGCGGCGTGGCGCTGACCGGCTCGGTGGTCGCGTTCGGCAAGCTGCAGGGGATCGTCACCGCGCGGCCGTACATGCTGCCAGGGCAGCAGCTCATCACCGGCGCGCTGTTCCTGACGATGCTGCTCATCGGCGTCTACGTGGCCGGATTCGAGAACAGCATCCCGTTGTTCCTCGTCTTCTGCGCCATTGCCCTGGTCGCCGGCGTGGTCCTGACCATGCCGATCGGCGGCGCGGACATGCCGGTCGTGGTCTCCCTGCTCAACAGCTACACCGGCATCGCCGTCGCGGCGTCCGGATTCGTGCTGAGCAACTACGCGTTGCTGATCGCGGGAACGCTGGTCGGCGCCTCGGGCGCGATCCTCACGCAGCTCATGACGAAGGCGATGAACCGATCGCTCTTCAACGTCCTGTTCGCCGGCTTCGGCACGGCGGGCGGCGCAGCGGCGGCCGGCGAGGAGGGCGAGGAGCAGCTTCGCGAGACGAACGCCGAGGATGTCGCCGTGCTCATGGCCTACGGCAAGCGCGTGATCATCGTGCCGGGCTACGGCATGGCGGTCGCACAGGCGCAGGGCCCCGTGCGCGAGCTCATGGACCTCCTGGTCGCCAAGGGCGTCGACGTGCAGTTCGCCATCCACCCCGTCGCGGGTCGCATGCCCGGGCACATGAACGTGCTCCTGGCGGAGGCGAACGTCCCGTACGACCGCCTCAAGGAGATGGACGAGATCAACGACGACTTCGCCGATACCGACGTCGCGCTCGTCATCGGCGCGAATGACGTCGTGAACCCGTCGGCCCGCGAGGAAGGCTCGCCGATCTCCGGCATGCCGATCCTCAACGTCGACGCGGCGCAGAACATCGTGGTCCTGAAGCGCGGACGGGGCACCGGCTTCGCCGGCATCCCGAACCCGCTGTTCAGCAACGAGAAGACGGCAATGCTGTTCGGCGACGCGAAGCCCTCGATCGAGGCACTCGTCCAGGGCGTCAAGCAGGCATAGGCGGACGAGGGGCGGGGTAGCATCGGTCCATGACCGAGGCCGCCTGCCCCCTCTGCAGCTCCCACGTCGACGAGGAGTTGGGCCGCACGGAGGTCTGGCGCGACGATCACTGGCGCCTGTCGATGGCGCGGCGCGGCTGGACGCTCGGCTTCAGCTACCTCGAGCCGATCCGCCACATCCCCTTCCTCGCCGATCTCGACGGCGACGAGTCGGCGACCTTCGGGCCGGCGATCGCCCGCGCCAGCCGGGTCCTGCGGGAGGTGACCGGCGCGCGGCTCGTCCACGCCTACGTGTTCGGGGGAGGAGTGGCGCATCTCCACGTGCATCTGGCGCCGAACGTCCCGGAGGGCGTGCTGAGCACGGCACTCATCTCCGGGGACGTCGAGGTCGAGCAGCTCCCCAGCGGTGCGGGCCGGATCACCAGCCGGGATCACCCGGAGATTCCCGGCGAGCGACTGGATGCCGTCATCGACCAGGTCCGAGAGGCGATGGCGCGTGGCTGACCGCTGGGTCGTCCTGGACGTCGGCGAGACCCTGATCGACGAGACGCGCATCTGGTCCGCCTGGGCCGACGCGCTCGGGATCCCGAGGCTGACGTTCCTGGCGGGGCTCGGCGCCACGCTGGCACGCGGCGGTGACTACCGCGATGTGTTCGCCCTGTTCGGCGCGGCCGAGTGGAACCAGCACGCGCCCGATGTCGAGGCGCGACATGGCGGGTTCCAGCCCCAGGACCTCTACCCCGACGCGCTGCGCGCCCTCGACGGGCTCCGCGCCGCGGGCTACCGGATCGCGATCGTGGCGAACCAGCCGGCGATGCGCCACGCACAGCTCGAGGCGCTGGGCGTGCTAGCCGAAGTCATGGGCATGTCCGACGCCCTCGGCGTCGCGAAGCCGGACCCCGCGTTCTTCGAGCGCGTCCTCGATCTCACGGGAGCGGAGCCGGCGCAGGTTGCCTACGTCGGGGACCGGGTCGACAACGACGTCGTGCCGGCCATCGTGGCGGGGATGCGCGCCATCTGGATCCGTCGCGGGCCGTGGGGAGTCATCCAGGAGCTCCTGCCGGGGACCGATCCCGCACTCGTGGTCGACTCGCTCGACGAGCTCGTCGAGCGCATCGGCGAAGTCTGGCCCCGCCCGGACTGAGCTCAGCTGCGCCGGCGAGCCTCGAGGAAGGCGGTCGCCTCGCGGTCGCTGACGCCGAACCGGCGGAGCGCGTGGCGCAGGATCTCGTTGCCGACCTCCCGCTCGGCGACGACCACCCGGATCGCGCCGAGGCGTCGAAGCTCGGTCTCCTCCGCCTCCGAATGGGCGCGGGCCACGATCTCGACCTTCGGGTTGCGGCTGCGCGCGTAGAGGACGGCCTGGCGCGTCGCGAGCGCGTCGGGGATGGCGGCAATGAGCGCGTGGCAATGGGCGATGTTTGCCTGGTCGAGCACGGACGGGGCCCCGGCCTCGCCGTAGATGATCGTGCCGCCGGCCGCGCGACCCTCCCGCGCGATGCCGTAGTCCCCGTCGATCGCGACCCACGCGAAGCCTCGGGACTCGAGCACCCGCGCCACCGAGCGGCCGACGCGGCCGTAGCCCAGGATCACGGCGTGGCGGTGGAGGTCGGCAGCAGGGTGCTCCTCGGCCGGCCCCGGCCGGTGCTGCTCCGAGTCCAGCCACGCGCCCAGGCGCCGTGCGCCGGCGAGCAGTGGCTCCGCGGTGAGGACCGAGATCACGACCGCGCCCATCGCCAGGCTGAAGGTATCGCTGCTGACCGCACCGACCGACAGGCCGGCGGACGCAAGCACAAAGCTGAATTCGCCACTCTGGCCGATGAGGGCACCCGCCCGGACCGCGGACGAGGGCCGCTGGCCATCGAGCCGGGCCAGCGCCGCGACCGGCAGCGCCTTGCCCAGCGTGATGATCAGGAGCAGGGCGAGCACGACCGGCCAAGCGCCGATGATCGCGACCGGCTGGAGCAGGATGCCGATCGACACGAAGAAGAAGACGCTGAAGAGCTCGCGCAGGGGGACGATCTCACCGAGCACGCTGGCGGTGAGGTCCGAGTCCGAAAGGGCGAGGCCGGCCACGAAGGCGCCGAGGGCAACGCTCACCCCCAGCTCGGCGGCGGCGAACGCCGTCCCGATCGAGATGACGGCGACGCTGATCACGAACAGCTCACGCGAACGCAGTCCCGCGACGGCCCCGAGCAGTCGCGGAAGCACCCGTGAGCCGAGGATCACGACGAGCGCCACGAACCCGAGCGCCACCCCTGCCGTCGCCAGCAGATCGACGAGGGTCCGTTCCTCCTCGCCTCCGAGCGCGGTCAGCGCGACGACGAGGACGACCGTCACGAGGTCCTGCACGATCGACACGCCGAGCGCCGTCCGCCCGTAAGAGGTCGTGTGCAGCGTTCCCTCGCCCGCCACCTTGACCAGCACGACGGTCGAGCACACCGACACCGCGCCGCCGATGAACAGCGCCTCGATGAGCGACCATCCGAGGAGCAGCCCCGTCCCGGTGCCGATGCCGAGGGTGATCGCCACCTGGATCGGCGTGCCCGCCAGGACGCGGGAGCCGACCGAGCGCAGCTCCCCGATGCTGAACTGGAGGCCGATGCTGAACATCAGCAGCGCGACGCCGATGTCGGCCAGCGCGAGCATCTCCTCGCGATCGGCGACGAATCCGGGAGTCGCCGGGCCGACGACCAGGCCCGCTCCGATGTAGCCGATCATCGGCGGGAGTCGCAGCCGATGCGCGATCGCCCCCAGCACGAGCGCGACCGCCAGTGCCAGCAGCAGGGTCAGCCCGAGTCCGGTCATGACGGGTACCGGCAGTCGGCGGCGCGGGGCGTCGTCGGCGGCATGGGGCGATGATACCGGTCCGATCGTGACCGTCGGCTAGACTGGACCGGCGTGGCCCACTCGCGCCACCGCGTGACGCAGCGACCGGAGCGCCTTCGACCGCCCATGGACCACATCACCGAAATCCTGATCCAGCTCTTCGCGATCCTCGTGGCCGCGAAGATCGGCAACGAGATCTTCCGGCGCCTGGGTCAGCCCACGGTGGTGGGCGAGATCCTGGGTGGCGTCATCGCCGGACCGGCCGTCTTCGGCGTGTACGAGGTCAACGCCGAGACCGAGCTGTTCGCCGAGATCGGCGTCGTCCTGCTCCTGTTCCAGGTCGGGCTCGAGACGCGGCTCCACGAGCTGCTGCGCGTGGGACGCACGGCCCTGATGGTCGGCATCCTGGGCGTGGCGCTTCCGTTCGCCGGCGGCTTCGCGGCCGCGGAGCTCGCGGGCGGTGACCTGACGCTCGCCATCTTCCTGGCGGCGGCGCTGACGGCGACGAGCGTCGGCATCACCTCGAACGTGCTGCGGGACCTCGGGGCGCTCACCAGCCGCGGAGGCCGGATCATCCTCGGCGCGGCGGTCATCGACGACGTGCTCGCGATCATGATCCTGTCCGTGGCCTCGGGCGTTGCCGCCGGCAGCTTCGAGGTCGTCAACATCCTGTCGCTCCTCGTCGTCGCCATTCTCTTCATCGGCGTGGTCGTGATCGGCGGCACGAGGATCCTGCGCCGCCGCCGCTCGATCCTCACCGACCCCGAGTTCGCGGAGACGCCGTTCCTGCCGGGCATGATCGTGATGCTGGGACTGGCCGCGCTCGCGTCGCTCATCGGCCTCGCCGCCATCATCGGTGCGTTCCTCGCCGGCATGGTGGTCGGGGAGTCGAGCGAGCGGCACGCCCTCGAGTCCGAGGTCGCTCCGGTCGCCGCGTTCTTCACGCCGTTCTTCTTCGGGTTCATCGGCGCACAGGTGGACATCGCCGGGCTCGCGAACTTCGACGCGCTGATGCTCCTGATCGGCATCACGGCGCTCGCGGTCGCCACGAAGTTCGTCGGCGCCTTCATCGGTGCCATCGGACAGGGCCGCGCCCGCGCAGCACTCGTCGGATGGGGCATGGTGCCGCGCGGCGAGGTCGGGATCGTGGTCGCCGGCCTGGGCCTGTCCACCGGCGCCATCGAGGGCGAGATCTACTCGGTCGTGGTCGGCATGGCGATCATCACGACGCTCATCGTCCCGCCGTTCCTGCCCGCCCTCGTGCGCCGCGCGACGACGAACAGCGAGATGGAGGAGGCGGCGGCCGCCGGTCCGACCCCTGGCGTCGAGGACGACGACGACGGAGTGCGCAACGTCGACGACGAGCCGGAGTCCGGACCGAGCTGACCCGCCCCGCCCTCGCACGCGACCACGCCGCATGAAGAGGCCCCGCTCCGACGGATCGGAGCGGGGCCGTAGAGCGGATCAAGAGATCGGCCGAGGTCTACTCGCCTCCCGGCGTGACCTCGACCGTTCCCTTCGTGAAGCCGTCGCCGGTCGTCTCTTCCTCGATGCCGGCGAGGGCTGCCTCCGCAAGGTCGGTGCGGAACGCGTCCTCGGCAGGTTCCTCGGCGATGATCCCGGAGTCGAGGCTGATCTCGACCGTCTGATCCCACAGCGCCGAATCGAGCATGCCGATCCCGTTCGGGGACGGCCAGATCAACGGGTTGATCTCGTTCATCATCCACGCCTGGTGGCCGGCACCGAGTGTCGAGCCGGCGGCGACGGTGTACTCGATGCAGTCCTCGGGATTGTCACGGCAGTAGATCCAGCCGCGGAAGCTGGCACGCAGGAATCGCTCGGCGATGTCCTCGTTGCCCTCCTCGGCGAGCCAGCTGGCTCGGGCGAAGATCGCGTCCTGCAGCATGGCCGTGCCGACCTCGTTGTAGTCGATGACGTTGAGGTCCTCGGGCTGGTAGAGCTCGCCGGTATCGGGATTCTCGGTCTCGAGAACCTGGGCGTACTCGTTGTAGATCATCGCCTCGGCGACGTCGATGTCACCCGCCAGGAAGGCGAGCATGTCGAAGGCCTGGATGACCTTCTCGTAGTCCACGCCCTCCTCGAGGCCGGCAGCACGAGCCGCCGCGGTGACCTCGAACTCGTTGCCGAAGTCCCAGACGCCGACGTTCTTGCCCTCGAAGTCATCGGGCGACTCGATGCCCGAGTCGGCCCAGGCGACGGAGAGCGTGCCGGAGCGCTGGAAGATCTGGGCGATGTTCACCAGATCCGAGCCGGATGCGCGCGCCTCGAGCACCTTCGGCACCCAGCTGATCGTGAACTCCGGGCCGTCCGGCGCCGAGCCCACCTGCTGCGGA
Source organism: Chloroflexota bacterium (assembly GCA_025699005.1). Taxonomy (GTDB): domain Bacteria; phylum Chloroflexota; class Limnocylindria; order QHBO01; family QHBO01; genus JACDBZ01. The sequence continues at coordinate 434,588 of JAILWI010000001.1, forward strand.
ATGACGTCCGGGCCGCCGTCGAGGATCTCGACGTCGAGGTTCTCGTCGTCGTAGTAGCCCTGCTCGACTGCGGCGAAGTAGCCGGCGAACTGGGCCTGCGGCGCCCACTGCAGCTGCAGCTGGACGGAAGCACGCTCCGCGCCGCTGCTCGGGTCACCTCCGTCGGTCGCGGCGTCGCTGCCGCCGGTCTGCGTCCCGCAGGCCGCCAGGAAGAGTGTCGCGGTCGTCGCGAGGCTCAACCAGATTCGAGATCGCTTCATGCGCTCGGGCTCCTCAGTGTCGGTGCGTCGGGATGGTCCGGAGTCGGATTGGCGGATTCTACGGACCTCGCTGGCCGCCTGCCAGTGGTTTATCCACAGCCATCGCCGATTCGCGAGGGCGTCCCGGGTCGCTCAGGTCGTCAGCGGGAGGCGGAACCAGATCTCGGTGCGTCCATCGCCCGACTCGGCGCCGACCTGCCCGCCGTGCGCCTCCACGATCTGGCGGACGATGGCCAGGCCGATGCCGGCTCCGCCGGTGGCCCGGGCGCGCGATCGGTCGACGCGGTGCAGCCGCTCCCAGATGAGCGGCAGCTCGGCCGCGGGGATCTCGTCGCCGCTGTTCGTGATGGCGCAGCGGACGCCGTCACCATCGGCTCGAACGAGGACCGCGATGTCGCCTCCGTCGCCGGTGTAGCGAGCGGCGTTCTGGACGAGGTTGGTGACCACCTGGCCGATCCCGTCGGGATCGGCGATCAGGCGCGGCAGGTCGGGGCTGGCGTCGACACGGACCCGGATTGATCGCAGCGTGAGCTCGGGAGCGGCGAGTGCGAGCGCTCGCCGCACGACGTCGGCGAGGTCGACCTCCATCCGCGCCCGGTCCCGGGCCTGCTGCTCGTTGCGGGCGAGGAGGTCGAGGGCCTCCACGAGGCGGGTGAGCCGCTCGATCTCGGCGTGCACCGTGCGGAGCATCTCCTCCGATGGCTCGATGACCCCGTCGGCCAGGGCCTCCGTGTAGCCGCGCAGGACGGTGAGCGGGGTGCGCAGCTCGTGGGCCACGTCCTCGACGAGCGCCGTGCGCAGCTCCTCGACGCGCTCGAGGGTCGCGGCCATCTGGTTGAACGAGCGCGCCAGCTCGGCCAGCTCCCGATCCGACGGCTCCGGCACGCGGGCCGCGAGGTCACCGGCGGCGACCTGGCGCGTGGCGTCGGTCAGGCCGGCAACGGGCCGCAGCACGCGCCGCGCGAGCCACCAGGCGGAGATGCCGCCGAGCACGACGCCCGCCACGGCGCCGATGGCGACGACCCGCGCGAGGTTCTCGTCGACCATGGCCCGTGCCTGCGCCTCGGTCGTGGCGCCCTCCATGAGCAGGTGCATGATCTGCTCGGTGCTGAACCACCGCACCGCGGCGAGGATGACAGCCACCGCGATGAGCGAGGTGGCGAGCATTGCCACGACGAGCCGGACGCGAAGCGTGCTCATGGGGCGTCGCCCGGCTTCGAGACGGGCAGCAGGAAGCGGTAGCCGACCGATCGCACGGTCCCGATGTAACGCGGCCGCCCGGCCCGGTCGCCGAGCTTGTGGCGCAGGCGCCCCATGTGGACGTCGATGGTGCGATCGATGATCCCGGGGTCGTCGTCGCCGTGCATGGCGGAGATGAGCTCGTCGCGGGTGAAGACGCGCATCGGCCGCGACATGAGGGCATAGAGCAGCCGGAACTCCGAGGCCGTCACCGGCACCTCGCTCCCGGCGTGGACGACGGACATCGCGTCGGGGTCGACGGTCAGATCCTCGGCGGTCAGTGCCGGCTCGCGCTCCGGGCCGCGCCGATGACGGCGCAGCTGCGCGCGGACGCGGGCCATGAGCTCGCGCGGGCTGAACGGCTTGACGATGTAGTCGTCCGCGCCGAGATCGAGCCCGACCACCTTGTCGGAGTCGCCGCTGCGCGCGGTGAGGAGCACGATTGGAGTGTCCGTCTCGTCCCGGAGGCGGCGGCAGACCTCCAGCCCGTCGATCCCGGGCAGCATCACGTCCAGCAGGACGAGGTCGCAGGGTCCGCTGCGTGCCGCCTCGAGCGCGGCGTGGCCGTCCTCCGCCTCGGTGACGCGATAGCCGTCGCGGGTCAGGTAGAGGCGCAGGAGGTCGCGAATGCGCGGATCGTCGTCGACCACGAGCACCGTCGCGGCGGGAGGCCTCCGAATCCCGATCGGCGCGGATCCGCCGACCGTCGAGCGCGGGATCATCCGAGCACCTGCGGCAGGTTGACCCACAGGTCCCAGGCGCCGATGACGACGAGCGCGACGCCCATGACCAGCTGGAGCGGCCGCTCCCAGCGGATCACCGCGCTCGCCAGCTCGCGGGCACGCGCCTGTCCGACGAGGCCCAGGGCGAGGAGCGGGAGACCGAAGCCGACACCGAACGCCGCGAAGAACGCGAGCTGCCGGGCGGCGTCCCCGATCGTGAGTGACGCCACGAAGATGCCGATGAGGAACGGGCCCGAGCACGGCAGGGCGATCGGCGCGAAGAGCAGGCCGTAGGTGAACGAGCCGGCCATCGGTCCGGCCGATCCGAGCCCGCGCGGCGTGGCCTGTGGCAGCCGCGCGAACGGGTTCCTGCCCGCGAGCAACAGCACGCCGAGGCCGATGAGGACGAGGTCGATGATCGGCAGCGCGATGCGCAGGACGCTGCCGAGGCTGACCGACAGGAGGGCCAGAAGCCCGCCGATGGCGACCATGCCGACCACGACCCCCAGCCAGACGAGGACGGCGGCGACGGCCGGGGGAGGACGCCGCGGAGTGGCGGCGGCGCCGCCGGCCGCAGCTCCCGCGGTCGCCGGCTCCGACGCCGTCAGGTACGCCAGGAAGCCGGGGTAGAGCGGCAGCACACAGGGCGTGACTGTGGCACCGATGCCCGCGCTGACCGCGATGAGCAGGTCGCCCATCGGCTCAGCCGGCGCCGAGCTCGGCGACGACCTGCTCGGCGCTGCGCACGCCGGTGCCGAAGTCGAGGGCCCGGACCGTGAGATCCGGCTCGATCACGATGAGCGGGGTGGACGGCGGATTCGTGGCGGCGATCCCGAAGCGGTCCTGGAGAAGGCGGTAGAGGTCCGCATCGGCCATGGCGAAGGCCCAGTCGAAGCCCTCCCGGTCGGCGTAGGCGGCGAGGTCCTGGGGCGACTCGGAGAGGTCGACGTCGAGGGAGACGGAGCGGAACTCGGCGAGGTCGTGCGCCGCGATGAGCTCCCGCTGCTGGGAGCGGCAGCTCGAGCACCACACCGCCATCGGCTCGAGCAGCACCGGCTCGCCCTCGGCGGCCAGCTCGGCCAGCGTGAACGACTCGCCACTGCGCACGTCGGTCAGGGCAACGGCGAGAAGGGCGTCGGTCGGCGGCGCGGCCACGCTCGGCTCCGCCGTGGGCGCATCAGTCGGCGAGGCCACGCTCGGGTCGGCCGAAGGCCGTGCCGAGGCGGTCGGCGCGGACGAGGCGGAGGCGGATGGCTCATCCGTTGCGGGCTGCGTGGCCGTCGGTGAGCTGCAGGCCGCCAGCGTCACGAGCAGCGCGGCGATGCCGGTGGGGAAGCGGAGTCGATGCATGGAAGGAGCCTATGAACCGGGTGTGACGATCGTGTGACACGCATGGTCGCATGCCCGCGTGCCAGCCTCAGCCGGGCTCCTCGCTGCGCACCGATGCATGCCACGGGATCAGGACGCGCTCGAGCGCCACGATCGCCAGGTAGAACGCGATGCCGGTGACGGCGGCCAGGAGGATCGCGGCCCACGTGACATCGAAGCGAAGGGCCGATGCCGACTGCACCACGACGCGCCCGATGACGGTGGACGAGCCGCCGAAGTACTCGCCGACGATCGCGCCGATGAGGCTGAGGGTCGTCGCCACCTTGAGCGCGGTGAGGAAGAAGGGCAGGGCGTTGGGCAGGCGGACCTTGCGCAGGATCGTCCACTCCGAGGCCGCGTACGAGCGCATGAGCTCGAGGGCCGCCGGCTCGACCGCGGTCAGGCCGCGCGTCACGTTGATCATGACCGGGAAGAAGACGAGAAGCGCCGCGATCATCATCTTCGAGACCGGGTTCGTGACACCGAACCAGGCATTGAAGATCGGCGCCACGGCGATGATCGGGATGGCGTTGGCCGCGACCGCGAACGGGAGCACGGCGTCCCGGGCGTTCGCCCAGCGGGCCACGCCGAACGCGACGACGACGCCGACCACGGTGCCGATGACCAGGCCGCCGACCGCCTCGGTCAGCGTGGCGATGGCCGCGTCGAACAGGGGCCATCGCCCGGCACCCCAGTTGTCGACGAGGGCGGCGCCGATCGCCGATGGTGGCGGGAGGATGAAGGCCCGGACATTCGACGCCGACACCAGGAGCTCCCACAGGCCGATGGCGCCGAAGAAGACCACGACAGCCGGGAGGTTCTGCCGGAACGCGCCGCCGATCCGGGCCATCCGGCCGGGACGCGGCGGAAGGGGGACGCCGACCGACGGGGCCGCGGTGGTCACCCGATGCCGCCCTCGGCCGCGAGGCGCGCCTCGGAGGCGCTCGAGGTTCCCTCCCCGGCACGCAGCGCCTCGCGCACCTCGGTGACGACCTGGAAGTAGCGCGGGTCCTCCCGCGTCTCCTCGTTCCGGGGATGGGGGAGCGGCACGTCCACGATCCGCGTGATGCGCCCCGGCCGCGCGCTCATGACGACGACCCGCGTCGAGAGGAAGACCGCCTCAGGGATCGAGTGGGTGACGAACACGATCGTCGTGCCGGTCTGCTGCCAGATGCGGAGCACCTCGGAGTTCATCCGCTCACGCGTCATCTCGTCGAGCGCGCCGAACGGCTCGTCCATGAGCAGGATCGCCGGCTGGAGGGCGAGCGCGCGGGCGATGGCCACGCGCTGCTGCATGCCGCCGGACAGCTGGTACGGGTGATGGCGCGCGAAGTCGCCCAGCTCGACGAGATCGAGCATCTGGCGCGCGCGCTCATCGCGCTCGGCGCGCGACATGCCGAGCAGCTCGAGCGGCAGCTTCACGTTGTCCTCGACGCTGCGCCATTCGAAGAGGACCGGGGCTTGGAAGACCATCCCGTACTCGCGGCCGAGGCGCGCATCGTGGGACGGCTTGCCGTTGACCTCGACCGACCCCGCGGTCGGTGAGGTGAGGTCGCCGATGAGCCGCAGGAGCGTGCTCTTGCCGCAGCCGGAGGGGCCGATCAGGCTCACGAACTCGCCGCGCTCGATCGACAGATCGATCCCGGAGAGCGCGGTCGTGACGACCTGGCCCCCGGCGCTGAACTGCTTGTCGAGGCCGCTCACGCGAACCACGGGTGCGCCACGTTCGGTCATCGGTCGCTCCTCATGCGGCATCGGGCAGGCTGCCGCGCCCGCGCAGGGCGAGGAGCTCGGCGACGCGGATCAGTCCGAAGAAGACGATCCCCAGCAGGGCGCAGGCGAGGATCGTCGCCCACAGCTTCTCCGGTCCGCTGATGTACTGGTTGTTGAAGTTGATGATGGCCCGGCCGAGCCCGTCCCGGATCTGTCCCGGCCCCTCCCCGACGATGGCGCCGACGATGCTGGCCGTCGCGCTCACCTTGAGCGCGGTGAACAGGTACGGCAGCGACGCCGGCATGCGGAGCTTCCAGAAGATGCTGCGGCGGCTCGCGGCATACGAGCGCATGAGCTCGAGGGCGCGCGGGTCCGGCGAGCGCAGGCCGCGGATCATCGCGATCGTGACCGGGAAGAAGGTGAGGTAGGTCGCGATGATCACCACGCTCAGCACATCGGGGCCGAAGGCGAAGACGATCATCGGCGCCAGCGCCACGATCGGAATGGTCTGGCTGGCGATGACGTAGGGCACGAACGCCCGCTCGAGCAGCTTCGAGTGCACGAAGGCCGCGGCGAGGCCGATGCCGATGATCGCGCCCAGCACGAAGCCGATCGCCGCCTCGCGCCAGGTGTACATCGCCGCCCCGAACAGGAACTGCGCCAGCGAGGCATCCGAGCCGCGCTGGACCGGCGCCGACAGCGCCCCCGCGATGTCCCACACGTGCGGCAGCAGGAGGTCCGACGCGAACCAGATCTCGAGCGGTGGCTCCCAGACCCAGGTCTCGGTCCGCCACGGGTCGCCGCCGATGAACTTCACACCCTCCCAGGCGATGAAGACGAGGGCGACGAACGCGACGAAGACGCCGATGCGCCGGGTCCAGCCGCGCTCAGGCGACCGCGGCATCGGTGATCTCGAGCGCGCGATCGATGATCGCGAACCCTTCGGCCAGCTCCTCCTCGCTGATGGTCAGCGGTGGGTTCGTGAAGAACGAGTTCCAGCGGACGAACGTGTAGAGCCCCTCCTCGCGGAAGCGCTTGCCGAGGGCAGCCATCTCGTCGGACGTGCCGTTGAACGGGGCCATCGGCTCCATCGTCTCGCGGTTGCGGACGAGCTCCACGATCCCGAACAGCCCGATGCTGCGCGTCGCCCCCACGCTCGGGTGCTTCGCCGCCAGCTCCGCGTGGTGCCGCTCGAGCGAGGCGCCCATCTGGGCGGCACGCTCGATGAGGTTCTCGTTCTCGTAGACCTCGATCGTGGCCAGCGCGGTGGCGCAGGCCAGCGGATGGGAGTTGTACGTGAGGCCGCCGTAGAAGACGTTCGCGTCGAAGTGCTCGGCGTACTTGCGCCGCATCCCCAGCGCCCCGAGCTGCACGTAGGCGCTCGTCAGGCCCTTGGCCATGGTGATGAGGTCGGGCACCACGTCCCAGTGGTCGATGGCGAACCATTTCCCGGTGCGGCCGAAGCCGGCCATCACCTCGTCGGCGATCATGAGGATCCCGTAGCGGTCGCAGATCTCGCGCACCCCGGCGATGTACCCGTCCGGCGGGACGAGGATGCCGTTCGTGCCGGTCACCGTCTCGAGGATGAATGCCGCGATCGTGCCCGGACCCTCGAGCTGGATCGTCTCCTCCAGGTGAGCCAGCGCCTCGTCGGCGGTGTCCCAGCCGCGCTGGATGCCGTGGTACGGATCCATGACCCGGACGACGCCCGGGATGCCCGGCTCGTTGGCCCAGCGGCGCGGATCGCCGGTCAGCGTCATGGCGCCGGCGGTGCCACCGTGGTAGCTGCGATAGCGCGCCAGGATCTTGTGGCGGCCGGTCACGAGCCGGGCGAGCTTGATGGCGTTCTCGTTCGCCTCGGCGCCGCCGTTCGTGAAGAAGAACGTGTCGATGTCGCCGGGCGTCAGCTCGGCCAGCTTCTGCCCCAGCCGCGCTCGGGGCTCGGTCGCCATGAACGGGTTGGCGTAGGCGAGCGTCTCCGCCTGCCGCTTGATCGCATCGACCACGTGCGGATGGCCGTGGCCGATGTTCGTGCACATCAGCTGGCTGTTGAAGTCAAGGAAGCGCTTCCCCTCGGGCGTCCAGAAGTACACGCCCTTGGCGCCGGCCACCGGGATCGGGTCGACCTTGCTCTGGGCCGACCACTCGAACAGCGTGTGGCGCTTGGTGAGGGCGACGATCTCGTCGCCGGTCATGGATCCCCGCTCGGTCTCGATCGCCATCTGTTCTCCGATGTCCTCCGCTGGTGGTCAGGCGAAGGCCGATTACACCACACGCCGCAACGGCGCCGATCCTCGGCTCACGCGCGGGCGCAGCGGAGGATCGCCCGGACCGACGCGTCGGCATCGGCCTCGGTGGTGGACCAGTTGCTGACGCTGATGCGCATGGCCGCCATGTCGTGCCAGGTGGTCCCGGACAGCCACAAGGTGCCGTCCTCCTGGACGCGACGGATCACCTCACGGGTGAAGGCGTCCGCGTCGCCCCCATCCGGCGGGGTGAAGCGCACGAGCACCTGGTTCAGGACGACATCGTTGAGGATCTCGACACCGTCCGCCTCCGCGAGGCCGGCAGCCGTGCGTCGGGCAAGCGCGCAGGTGCGCTCGACGAGGTCACGGACCCCGCTCCGACCCAGCACGCGGAGGGCCGTGTAGACGGTGAATCCCCGCGCCCGTCGAGAGAACTCCGGCACCCAGGAGACCTCGTCGCGCTCCTGCTCCGGTCCGTACTCGAGGTACGCGGCCTGCGGCGGGGCCATGGCCCGGACATGAGCGTCGGGATCGGCCACGAAGGCGAGGCCGGAGTCATACGGCACGTTCAGCCACTTGTGCGCATCGGTTGCCCACGAGTCGGCCATGCCGACGCCGTCCACGAGCGCGGCGAGCTCGGGTGAAGCGGCAGCCCACAGGCCGAAGGCCGCGTCGACGTGGACCCATGCCCCGTCTCGGCGCCGGGCCAGCTCCACCGCGCCACGGAGCGGGTCGAAGGAGCCGGTGTTCACGTTGCCGGCCTGGAGGGCCAGGATGAGCGGCGCGTCATCCGGGATCGCGCCGAGCGTCGCCTCCAACCCGTCGAGGATCATCCGGCCCTGCTCGTCGGTGGGAACCTTGTGAACCCGGTCTCGCCCGAGCCCCAGGTACTGGAGCGCGGTGTGCAGCGTGCTGTGCGCCTCGGCGCCGACGACCACCTGGATCTCCGGAGCACCGAACAGCCCCCGAGTCGTCACGTCCCAGCCGACGCGATCCAGCACGGACTGCCGTGCCGCCGCGAGGCAGGTGAAGTGCGCCATCTGGCATCCCGTCACCAATCCGAAGCCGCTCCGCGGCGGGAGGCCGAACAGGTCGATGAGCCAGGCGCCGACCGCCTCCTCCACCACCGACGCCGCCGGGCCGGCGACGTACAGCCCGGCATTCTGGTCCCAGGTCGAGGTCAGCCAGTCGGCCGCCACGGTTTCCGGCAATGCGCCGCCGATCACGAACCCGAAGTAGCGCGGTCCGGCCATGGCCACCGCGGCCCGTCCGCCAACCTCGGCAAGGTGCTCGATGACCTCGCCCGGGTCCTCGCCGACCTCGGGGAAGTCGATGACAAGCTCCCGGCGCATCGCGTGGACGTCGTGCGGAGGCATGACCGGTCGGTCCGGAAGCGACTCGAGATACTCGATGGCCAGCTCGGCGGTTCGCCGGAGCAATTCTGCACTCATGCACGGATCCTACAGCCCCGCGATGAGCCCTCCGTCCACGGCGATGAGCTGACCCGTCACGTACGACGCCCGGGCGGACGACAGGAATGCGACGAGCGTCCCGAGCTCCTCTGGCTGGCCGTAGCGACCCGCCGGGATCCCGCGGATCTGCATCTCGCGAATCTCGTCCTCGGTCGTGCCCTCGCGCTCTGCGCGTCCGGAGTCGAGCTCGTGGATGCGCGGCGTCGCGATGCGTCCGGGCATGACACCGTTGACCGTCACCGCGTCGGGCGCGACGGCGCGCGAGGTCGTCTTCAGCCACGCCGCAAGCGCCGAACGTCCCGCGTTCGAGTAGACGAGCTCCGGGATCGGCTGGCGGACGCCACTCGACAGGATGGCCACGATCCGCCCCCAGCCCCGCTCGCGCATGCCGGGCAGGAGTCGCGTGGCGAGGTCGATGGGCGTTGTCGCCAACAGCTGGAACGCACGCTGCCACGCCTCCCGGTCGGTGGCGGTCGGGTCGACCGTCGGCGGACCGCCGGCATTCGAGACAAGGATGTCGATCGGCCCAACGGCCAGCGCCGCCTCGGTCACGACGTGCGCGGCGTCAGGGTCGGCGGCGTCGGCGACGACGGTCGCGACCTCGATGCCGTGCGCCTCGTGCAGCTCCGCGGCGGTCGCCTCGAGCGCACGGGCGGTGCGCGACCACAGGACGAGGCCGCAGCCCTCCGCGGCCAGCGCCTCGGCCGACGCCCGTCCCAGGCCGGACGTGGCGCCCCCGACCACCGCCCGACGACCAGCCAACCCGAGGTCCATCAATCTGCCTTCCGTTCCGCGCGTTCAGTCATGCTGCAGCTCCAGCGGCCTGAGCTCCCCCAGGCTCTCGGCCACCACCACGGCGTCGTCGCCGGCCTGGAGCCGGAAGTCGGTCGGCGGGTTCGTCATCGAATGCCCGTCGCGGGTCACGGCCAGCAGTGTGGCCCGATGATCGCCCCGGAGCTTCGTCGAGAGCTCGTCGATCGAGAGGCCGACGTACGTGTCGGGCAGGGCCACGCGGTAGAGCTCCGACCCCTCACCACCCGAGACGATATCGGTCACCAGCTCGGAGAGGCCGGGATAGAGCGCCGATCGCGCCAGCAGGCGCGAGGCGAGGCGCGAGGTCACGAGGATCTCATCGGCATCGGCGCGCCGGAAGTGGTCGACGTGCATCGGGTTGTTCGCCTCGACCACGGTGCGGACGCTCGGGGCGATCGATTCGATGGCCATGACCGCCAGGATCGAGCGCATGTCGGCCTCGTTGCTCGGATCGGCCGGGAAGACGATGGCCGACGCCGCCTCGCGGATCCCGCAGCGCTCGAGGTCGTCCGTGCTCGTGATGTCGCCCCGCACGAAGTACACGCCCTCGCCGGCCGGATTCCGCTCGCTGTCGTGGAGCAGCACGACCTTCGTCGTGAACTCGTCGCCGCGGAGCTCCTCGATGAGGTCGCGGGCGGTGGTGTTCCAGCCGCACACGACGATGTGATCGCGGTAGCCCGCAGCGCCCATACCCTGGCCCTCCTTGAGCAGGAAATCGATGACGAACCCGACGACGGCGCCGGTCATGGCGGCCACGATGGCGACGCCGAAGAATGCGAGCAGCCATCCGACCACGAAGCCCCCCGGCGAGCTCACGTAGCTCGCATCTCCGGAGCCGATGACGGTGGTGATGGCCCAGTAGAAGCTGCTCCCGAACCCTGCCAGCGTCAGCTTCTCGGGTTCGAGGACGGTCACAGCAGCGGCGGCCACGAGCACGAAGGCGATGACAGCCGTCATCAGCGAGGCGAAGAAATGGCGGTCCAGCTGGCCGCCGATGCGCCGCGCATGGAAGCCGATCCGCCGCAGCAGCGGCGCGGCGAAGAGCGACCTCAGCGGGTTCGTCAACCACGTCCCTCCGGTAGGCAGCGTCGACCAGTTCGAGATGGTCGCGGCGACGGCATTCTGCCACCCTGCGGCAGCCCTGCCTAGCGAACGACGCCGACCGAACGAACTGCATGAAAATGGGGATTGTCAAATTGTCGCGCCGAATGCATGATCCGCGCGATCGGGACGATCCGGTCAGTGCCCATCGTCGCACGGGGGACAGTTGGTGCAACGGTCGCGTGCCCTCCCGGTCGCTTCTGCGCGGCTTGCCTTGGCGCTCATCTCAGCCCTCGCAATTACCTCCATCCTCTTTATTCGCACAGCGCCGCCCGTGGCAGCAGCCGAGCCTGATGCGAGCCACTTCATTGCGGCCGCCGAGGACGCAGGCCTGCCATGCGAGGTCGCGGGCGACAACTACTGGGTGTGCGAGGGTCCGCCAACAGCCCACGAGGGCTACTTCGCCACGATCAGTGACGAGCGGCCCCTCAACTTCAGCGTCGACGTCCATCGGTACTGGAACGAGCCCCGTGCCGCCGAGCCCGACGTGGTCGCGCTCATGGATCGCTTCATCGTCCTCGCGCTCGGCGAGGATGGCGCCGCGCGGCAGTGGCTTCGCGACGTGCATGCCGCTCAGGAAGCGACGGCCACGCTGGAGCGGGGTCAATGGACGCTGACCTGGTACGCCGACCAGGAGGCGAGCCCCGACAACGCCTTCCCGAAGAACTTCCTGGTTCTGAACTACAACGAGCAACCGAGCGACGAGCAACCGAGCAGCTCCGCCGTGCCCATGCCGACGGCCATCGCTCCACCGGACGATTGGTCGACCGGTGGACGCAGCACGTACAGCGGCGTCTGGACCAAGACGGCGGTCTCGATCGATGGCGAGCTGCTCCCGGACGCCGAAGCGGTTGGCGAGTCGGCCCCCGGTGAGCTCGTCGTCGATTGCCGCGGTGAGGTCGGGCGCTGCGATGTCGGGCCGACCCCGGATGGGATCTTCGATGCCGAGGTGCTCGGCGAGGGCACTTTGACCGGGACCCAGGAGACGGAGACCAGCATCTCCATGGAGGCGTGCCCGGTCGACACCGCAGTGCGGACGACGGAATTGGACGTCGCGTACGACGCCGCCGGCGCCACCATCACGGTCGACGAACGAACCACACCGGGGCGGTGTGAGGTCGACGGCGCATCCTGGGCGGCACTCGATGCCACCTGGGTCTTCGAGGGCGTCCTGACCGCCTACCAGGGCCCGGAGGTCGACGTCGAGGTCGGCGGTAGCGAGCCGCCCTCCGCACAGGATCCGGACGCGGCGCCGGTCGGGAACGTCGGCGAGCCAGCGGCGCGGCCGTTCGCCGACGCAGTGCCGGCGGTGAGCGAGATCAGCACCGACCCGATCGTCCTGCTCCAGAGCGCGCTGCTGGCGGCCCTGCTCGTCTTCCTCATGCCATTCCCCAGTCAGCTGTTCAACTCGACCCTCGAGACCCACGAGGACGAGGTGCGCCGCTGGTTCCGCCTCGACCGGCTCGGCGTCGTGGCCGGCGGCATCGGCGCCTTCTGGGCGTCGTGGCCCGGCGTCGCGATCTTCACCCTGCTGGCCGCCCTGCTCTACGGCTTCCTGGACCCAGGCTTCGGCATGGGCCTCGGCTCGCTGGCGACCTTTGTGGGCATGCTGCTCGGCATCGTGCTGGTGACCGCGGCGTTCTCGGTGCCGGTCGTGCTCGCCCATCGGCGCATCGGCTCCGGCTGGACGCTCAAGGTGGTGCCGCTCAGCCTGCTCATCGGCGTGGCCTGCGTGCTGCTCAGCCGGCTGACCGGCTTCCAGCCCGGCTACCTGTACGGGCTGCTGATCGGCCTGGCCTTCGCCCGTGAGCTGTCGGCCGCGGAGGAGGGGCGGGCGACCGCCATCGGCGCCGTGGCCATGCTCGGGGTGGCGCTGGTCAGCTGGCTGGCGCTGGGTGCCCTGCCCGACGGCGACGGCTTCGGCCTGGTGGTGGCGCGCACGAGCCTGGCGGCGCTGATGGTGGCCGGGCTCGAGGGCGTGGTGTTCGGCCTGCTGCCGATGCGCTTCCTGCCCGGCGAGTCGCTCTATGCGTGGAACCGCATCGCGTGGGGCGTCCTGCTGGCTCTTGGCGCCTTCGCCTTCTTCCACATCCTCATCAACCCGGCCTCGGGCTACCTGTCCGACACGAGCCGCACACCGCTATTCACCGTGCTCGGCCTGCTCCTCGGCTTCAGCCTCGTCTCGGTGGCCTTCTGGGCCTGGTTCCGATTCCGGGGCGAGCAGCGCGATGCGCAGGCATAGATCGCGAACCATGACGACCCCAGGTGGACTGCGGCAGCTGAGTGGTGACCTGTCCAGGACCTGATCATCGACCATGGAGGGGAATGCAATGAACCTTTGGCCGTCCCGCGCCCGGACCGCGACCGTCCTGGCATTGATCGCGTTGCTCACCGCGGCGTGCGGCGCCGCCCCGGCGAACACTCTCGACGCAACTCCCGAAGCAACGCCCGACGCGACGACGAGCGAACCGGAGGCGTCCGAAACCGCTGACGCCACACCCGAGCCGACGGAGGCCGAGCTGTCGCTCCCCGATGACGTCAGCTTCGAGTCGACAGAGAACTCGACAATCACCGCCGTCGCATCGTTCGATGGATCGGCGGAGGATGGTGTCGCGATTTCCATCCGGAATGTCGAGAGTGACTACGACAACCCGCTCGGCTTCGCCGCCCTCCTCCTGGAGGGGACGTGCGCCGAGCAGACCGAGCCAGACTTCGAGGGGGCGATCGACGTCGTTACGTTCGACCAAGGCGAGAACGCCGAATTGCTCGTCAGCACGGAGCAGCTCGGCGAGATCCTGGCCTCCCCGCATTCGATCCTCATCACCAACGGACCGGGAGACCTGATGTTGGCCTGCGCCGACATCGGCGCCTGACGTCGGCCGCGAATTCGAGGGGTGCGACGGTGAGAACCTTACACGGGAAACATTGGACGTTCGCCCTGGCGATGGTGGTGGTGGTGGTGGCTGCGTGCTCGTCTGGGACGTCCGGCTTTCCGGCTCAGACGGCGGAGCCCGAGGCGACAGAGGCTTCGCCATCACCGGCCCGGGCGGACTCGCCCTCGGCATCGGCGGACGCGTCGCCGACCGAGGCCGCAGCAATGGCGCTCGACATTCCGCTCGAGCCCCCCTGCCATGCGATAGACATGTCCGCGGTGGAGGCGCTCCTCGGCGAGGAGCCAGTTGCGGAAACCGAGTGGGTGCCCGGGGAGAAGCCGTACGGCCTGGACGTGGAGGCCACGACATTCGGCTGCGCCTACGAAGGCCAGTCCGGGTCGGACGGTCTCGAGCGTGAATTCGCCCTCACCATGGCCGGCGAGGAGATGAGGGTCGAGGCCTGGAACGAGTTCTACGACAGCGCCGATACGTGTCGGAAGCTTGAGCCGCCGTCCGCCATTGGGGCAGACGCCATCGGCGCACTGGTGTGTCCCAGCGCGATCGACGATTGGAGCCGCGTGATGCTGGCTGGCGTCTTCGGCGTGGCCGGAGTCCAGTGTTGGGTCCTCGTGCCGGATGACGAGATCGATCCGACCCTCGAAGCGAGCGTCATGTCGGAATGCGCTCGAACCCTCATCGAGCTGGGCTCGTGATCGGCGGCTGAGCTCTCCGCGAATCTCGGCGACCCGTCGGGGAGCGGGGCCGGGCTGCCCGCCCGGCCGCACCCCGCGTGCGAGGGGTCATCGCCGAGTCCGCACGGGCCGAACGGCCCCGACTCCCGGCTCTCTTCGTGCCGAGCGAGGGCGGTACCCTGATGTGACACACGCGGAGTAACCGATGACCGAGCCGAGCATGGGGCGACTGCGCCTCTACAACGCGGTGATGGGCGTCCTGCACGCGGTCCAGGGGATCGCCGTCGTCCTGCTCTCCACCGAATTCGCGCTGCCGGTCACGGCGGCGTTCATGGAGGGTCCGCCCGGCAGCCCGACCTCCACGACCGAGCTCTTCGATCTGCCTATCGGTCCCGCCGTCGCCGCATTCCTCTTCCTCTCGGCGCTAGCGCACTTCCTCCTTGCCGGCTCCGCCTGGGGCTGGTACCGCCGAATGCTCGCCGAGAGCGTCAACTACGCCCGCTGGATCGAGTATTCGGTCAGCTCGTCCCTAATGATCGTGCTGATCGCCATGCTGACCGGCATCGCCGACATCGCCGCGCTGGTCGGCCTGTTCGGCGTGAACGCCTCGATGATCATGTTCGGCTGGCTCCAGGAGCGCTACGAGCGGCCGGGTCGGCCGGGATGGCTTCCGTTCATCTTCGGGTCGTTCGCCGGGATCGTGCCGTGGATCGCCATCGGCATCTACCTGTGGAGCCCCGGCTCCGCCGCCGAGCCGCCCGCCTTCGTGTACGGGATCTTCGTCTCGCTGTTCGTGTTCTTCAACTCGTTCGCGCTCAACATGGTGCTGCAGTACCGCCAGGTCGGACCGTGGCGCGACTACCTGTTCGGCGAGCGGGTCTATGTGCTCCTGAGCCTCACGGCGAAGTCGGCGCTGGCCTGGCAGGTGTTCGCGGGGACACTCGTCCCGGCCTGACCGCACGGGCGGGTCGATGCCCGCGGTCAACGCCGGCCGCCGCAAACCCTTGTCAGTTCGTTCGGCCATCGGGCATCATGCGCGCGCCCATCCGAACCGCCGCACGGGGGACTTCTGGTGCCACGGTCGCTCCTCGCCGCCCTCGTCGCGGCCGTCCTTGTCGTGCCGCTCCTCGCGCATGGCTCCGCGGTCAGGGCCGCCGAACCAGCCCCTCCCGAGCCATTCGTCGAGGCGGCAGGCGATGCCGGGCTGGGGTGCGAGGCGTATGACTCCGGGAGCGGAGGATCCGGCTACCTGTGTGCAAGCTTCGAGGAGAGCAGCGAACGATACGTCGGCGCCACCATCGCCCCGTTCGATCGTGGGACGACCCTGACCGTGACCCGCAACGCGTTCAGCGGCGGCCACCAGGTCGCCGAGCCGGACGTGTACGCGCTGATGGTCGAGTACGTGCGGCTGGCGCTGGCCGACGATGCCGAGGCTCGAGGGCTCGCGTGGCTGGCGGAGATGAACGCCCGCCCCGAGATGTCCGGTGAGCTCACGGTGGGCGACTGGCGGCTGGAGTGGCTGTCCGAGGAGTGGGACGTCACCGAGGGGTTGACGACGTCCGTGCACCTGGGCCTCTCGCAGTTCGTCTCGGAGTCGCCGACGACGTCGCCGGGGGGAGCCGATGGCGCACTGATCTCCCACGCCGAGTCGTACGGACTGGCGTGCTCCAGCACCGATGTGGGCACGCAGTGTCGGAGGCAGGAACTGGAGGGGGCGACGGGCATCGTCTACTCGATGACGCTGGAACATGACGACGAGGGCGAGCTGCGCTGGATCAGCGCCAACGTCTCATCCAGCGAGCCGGAGCTGCCACCGGATGCGATGGCGTTCCTCCGCGGGGTCGTCGAGGAATCTCCGGTGAGCGACACCGCCGGTCTGCTCGCCTGGCTGGACGACATGCCGGGAAATTCGCAGGCTGAGCGGTTCCGATCCGGGGAGTGGTCCGCAGACTGGTTCGAGCAGTCGGATGCGGCCGGGCTGGCGTGGTCGCTCAGCCTCGTCCGCGAGGCGCAGGGACCGTCCGCACCGGCCTCGCCGGACGCCGTGCCGGCGGTGCCGTCCCCATCCGCCAGCCCGGGGCCGGACGCAGAACCGCTCATCCCGAGCGGCCCCGGGCCGCGTCGTTCGTTCGCCGAGTCCGTCCCCGCGCTGACCGAGGTCAGCACCGAGCCGATCGTGCTGCTCCAGAGCGCCCTCCTCGCCGCGCTGCTCGTGTTCCTCATGCCCTTCCCGAGCCAGCTGTTCAACTCGACCCTGGAGACCCACGAGGACGAGGTGCGGCGCTGGTTCCGGCTCGATCGTGTCGGCAGGCTCGGCTCCGGGATCGGCGCCTTCTGGGCGAGCTGGCCGGGCGTCGGCGTATTCACGCTGCTGGCTGCGCTGCTCTACGGCTTCCTGGACCCCGGCTTCGGCATCAGCCTCGGCTCGCTGGCCACCTTCGTGGGGATGCTGCTCGGCATCGCGCTGGTCACCGCCGCCTTCGCGGTGCCGGCGGTGCTGGCGCATCGGCGCATCGCCTCCGGTTGGACGCTCAAGGTCGTGCCGGCAAGCCTGCTCATCGGCGTCGCCTGCGTCCTGCTGAGCCGGCTCACCGACTTCCAGCCGGGCTATCTGTACGGCCTGCTCATCGGCCTCGCCTTCGCTCGCGAGCTCAGTGCCGCCGACGAGGGTCGCGCCACCGCCCTCGGCGCCGCGGCCATGCTTGCCGTGGCCTTCGTCAGCTGGCTGGCGCTGGGGGCGCTGCCCGAGAGCGAGGCCTTCGGCCTGGTGGTCGCGCGCACCGCCCTGGCGGCCCTGATGGTCGCCGGCCTCGAGGGCGTGGTGTTCGGCCTGCTGCCGATGCGCTTCCTTCCCGGCGAGTCGCTCTACGCCTGGAACCGGATCGCCTGGGGGGCGCTGCTGGCCATCGGTGCCTTCGCCTTCTTCCACATCCTCATCAACCCGGCGTCCGGCTACCTTTCCGATACGAGCCGCACGCCGTTGCTCACGGTGCTCGGGCTGCTCATCGGCTTCAGCCTGGTGTCGGTGGCCTTCTGGGCCTGGTTCCGATACCGGGACGAGCCGGCGGAAGCGGAGCCACAGGGTACCTAGCGCAGGGGTGCGCTCAGCTGGCCCTCGACCAGAGGCTCTCCGACGATCCCCGCCAGCCGCTCACCGATCGCCCACCAGTCGAACTCGGCGGTGACCTCGCTCGCGGCGATGCTCATCGAGCGCTCCGGCGCCAGGTAGACGGGCAGGATGCGGTCGAGGATGGCCTCGATCTCGTCCCGGAACGCATCCGAGGTCGAGCGCACCCCATCGGCCTGGAGGTCGACGTCCGGCAGGAGACGCACCGAGAGGTCGTAGCTCCGCGCCCATCGGCGGATGAGCGGCTCGACGCCGAAGGGATCCTCGCCGCCGGTGACGCGCAGGTAGTAGGCGAAGTTGTCGACCACCGACCGGTCCGTGACGAGGATCTCGGCGCGGCGAGCCAGCTCGAGCTCCTGCTGGACCTGCGCCATGAGCACCCACAGCTGCGCCTCGGGCGTCGCTCCCTCGTTCAGGCCCAGCGGATTGAAGCGGACGACCTCGCGCCCCACCTCGACGGAGCGACCCGCCCGGCCCACGGTCGACGCGAAGGCATGCACGGCGTTCGACTTGCGGACCGAGTGTGAGCCGATGAACGCGATCTTGGCGGGGCGGGCCCAGGGCATGGGTGAAGCCTACAGGCAGGGCCCGGTGTCGACGGCCGCCGTCGCGCCGATGGACGGGCCGATGACCTCGAGGGCCTGGTCCGATCCGATGGCGTATCCCACGTCGGGCGACACGCGGGACGCGCCGAAGATCACGGCGCCGACGACGCCCGGCTCGACGACCAGGGGCCCGCCGCTGTTGCCTCGCCGAATCTGGCTCGTCAGCTCCACGACGCTTCGGTCGTTCAGCCCCTGGCCGTAGATGTCCGGTCCGCCGATGCGGTAGCTCGAGGTCACCGCGGCGGGCGTCACCGCCAGGCTGCCGCCGCCCGGGTACCCCAGCGCGACGCCCGTCGACCCGCGTCCCGGCGCCGCCTCGAGCAGCCGGAGCGCCGGTCCGTCGGCACCCGGGACGTCGAGGAGCGCGAGGTCCGCGTCGGGGTCGAAGGCGACCACGGTGGCCTCGAAGACGGAGCCGCCGACGGTGATCGTCGTGTCCGCGGCGCCGGCGACGACGTGCGCGTTCGTCACCACCGAGGTGGGGGAGACGAAGAACCCGCTGCCGACGGACAGCCCGTTGCCGCAGCCGCTGCTCGAGATGCGCGCGGTGCTGGCCAGCGCCGACTGCGCCAGCGCGGCCGCCTCCGCATCGGCGGGGAGGTCGACGGGCGCCGCAGGTGGCGGCTCGAGGCCGCCGAAGAGGGTCGGCAGGTCGGTCGTGTCGAGCAGCGCCAGGAGGCGCCCGGCGACGATGGTCGGTGGCGGGAGCCGATCGGTCACGAGCCGCACCGTCACTGAGTCCCGTGCGACGGCGGCGATCGTGGGCGCCATGCCCACGGCGAGCATGCCGCTCAGGATCCAGACGAGCAGGATCACGTGCGCCGCGCCGACGACCGCGCCACCGAACGCGTCGATCGGGCGCAGGCCGGCGCGGCGAAGGCCGAGGCTCATGCTCGCGCCGGCGGCGGCCCCACTCGCCTCACCCACGAGCACGAACGCGGCGAGCGCGACGAGGGTCACGATGGCGCGCAGCGGCTGCTCGATCTCCGCGAGCTGGTCGCGGAAGAGCGTGGCCAGGAGGAGGGCCAGCCCGAAGCCGATCACGGCGCCGACCAGGCCGAGCACGGGTCCCGGGAACCCTGCGCGCGCCCCGGACAGCAGTCCGAGCAGGAGCAGCACGAGCACGGCGACGTCGATCAGGTTCATCGGCCGCACAGCCTAGCGGGCATCGGCGAAATCTTCCCGCCAGGTGCTCGTGCCCGGCCGGCAGCCCGAATCGGCGGTGTAGCATATCGGCTTCCAACCAGACGCAACTGAGAGCCGATCAGGTTCTGCGGAGGGCCGAATCTCCATGGCGCGAACTGTCCGAGCGGCACTGCTCCAGGCGGAGTGGACCGGCGACAAAGAGTCGATGATCGAGAAGCACGAGAAGTACGCCCGGGAGGCGGCCAAGCAGGGCGCCAAGGTGATGTGCTTCCAGGAGCTCTTCTACGGTCCCTACTTCTGCCAGGTGCAGGATCCCCAGTACTTCAGCTACACCGAGCACATCCCCGACGGTCCGACCACGAAGCGGATGCAGGAGCTGGCCAAGGAGACCGGGATGGTCCTCATCGTGCCGATGTACGAGGAGGACGAGCACGCCCAGGGGATCTACTACAACACCGCGGCCGTGATCGACGCCGACGGCACGTACCTCGGCAAGTACCGCAAGACCCACATCCCGCAGGTCAAGGGCTTCTGGGAGAAGTTCTACTTCCGCCCGGGCAACACCGGCTACCCGGTGTTCGACACCGCCGTCGGCAAGGTCGGCGTCTACATCTGCTACGACCGCCACTTCCCCGAGGGCGCGCGGGCGCTCGGCCTGAACGGCGCCGAGATGGTCTTCATCCCGTCCGCGACGTCCCGCGGGCTGAGCGAGTACCTGTGGCGCATCGAGCAGGTCTCGCATGCGGTGGCGAACGGGTACTACGTCGGCACGATCAACCGGGTCGGCATCGAGCCCCTCGGCGACAACGATTTCTACGGCCAGTCGTACTTCGCCGATCCTCGCGGCCAGTTCGTCGGTGACGTCGGAGACGCGCACGAGGAGGAGCTGATCGTCCGTGACCTGGACCTCGACAAGGTGACCGAGGTCAGGCAGCTCTGGCAGTTCTACCGTGACCGCCGCCCGGACGCCTACGACGATCTCGTTCGGCCCTGATGGGTCGGGGCGAACGAGCGACGAGATCCCACAGCTGAGGCGACCAGTCCATGGATTTCGGCATCACCCTCAAGCCAGACCACCGGTTCGACCGGAGCGTTGACCTGGCCAAACGGGCCGAGGCCAATGGCTTCACCTACGGCTGGATGTTCGACTCTCACGTCCTGTGGCGCGAGCCCTATCCGCTCCTGACGCTCATGGGCGTGGCGACCGAGCAGATGCGGTTCGGAACGTGCGTCACGAACCCGGCGACGCGCGACATCACCGTGACGGCTTCGGCCCTCGCCACCCTCAACGAGATCACCGGCGGCCGGATGGTCCTGGGCATCGGCCGGGGCGACTCCGCGCGGCGCGTGATGGGCAAGAAGCCGACGACGGTTGCCTACATGGAGGAGTGCTGCCGGGTCGTGCGCTCGTTGACGGGCGGCGAGAAGATCGAGCTCGACGGCACGGAGATCCAGCTGCCGTGGGCAACGAACGGGCCGGTGCCGATTTGGGTGGCGGGCTACGGACCGAAGGCGCTCGGAGCGGCGGGTCGGGTCGCCGACGGGATCATCCTCCAGCTCGCCGACCCGGACATCATTCGCTGGTGCATGGGCTTCGTGCGGGCCGCTGCCGAAGAGGCCGGTCGCGATCCCGATGCGATCGAGGTCATGGCCGCCGCGCCGGCCTACGTCTCCGACGACGTCGCCATGGCGCGCGACAAGGTGCGCTGGTTCCCGGCGCTCGTCTCGAACCACGTCGTTGATCTCATCAACAAGTATCCGAAGGACGAGCTTCCCGAGGCGCTCTGGAAGTACGTCGAGAACCGCGAGGGCTACAACTACCTTCACCACGCCGAGGTCGGCAGCGACAACGCCCGGTTCGTGTCGGACGAGATCACGGACCGCTTCGCGGTCGTCGGCGACATCGCCGCACATCGAAATCGGCTGGAGGAGCTTCGGGCAGCAGGGGTCACGCAGTTCAACATCTACCTCATGAACGGTGAGGAGGAGGACTGCGTCGACGCCTACGGCCGCGAGATCGTGGGGAGCTTCGCGGCCACCGGAGCCTGAGGCGCCAGGGTCAGACACAGTGGGGACAGGACGAAAGTCCTGGGGGTACTGCCGCGCTCACGCCCAGCGACCAAGCCGCCGGTTCGGCGGCGAGACGCCGGTGGTACCCCCCACCCGATGGTCATCTTGGAGTGAACGCCGCGGAACCGTACGGTTTCCGCCATGGACGCCCGTATCGATCGACCTGGCGCGGATGACAGCGCGAGCCGTGGCCGGCGCCGCGTGCCTCGCGGTCAGGCCCTTGCCGAGTTCGCCCTGATCCTGCCGCTCCTCGTCGCACTGACCGGTGGAGCGATGGACTTCGCACGCGTCTACCAGGCTTCGATCACGCTCCAGGGCGCCACCCGCAACGCGGCCGAGTACGCCGCGAGCAAGACGACCACGCAGAGCCAGGCACAGACCGAGGCGCGACGGGTCGTGTGTGCCGAGGCCCAGACCGTTCCCGGCTTCGTGGCCGGGAGCGGCGGCAGCGTCCCGAACTGCACCTCGCCGGTCGTCACGGTGACCGCCTTCAGCCTGAGCACGACCGCGGCCGGAGCGAGCAGCACCTATCCGCTGGCCACCGCCACCGTCAGATCCCAGCTCGAGTTCCGAACCGTCATCCCCTGGCCGTGGCTCCCGGGTGGAGCGTGGACCCTCTCCACCACCCAGTCGTACAGCGTGATTCAGAACCGATGACCACCTCTGTCGCACGTCGATCCTCTCGCGGTCAGACGCTCGTCGAATTCGCGCTCGTCTTGCCGATTCTCGTCGGCATGCTGATCGGGGCCTTCGACCTCGGACGCGTCGTCCTGGCCAACGACCTCGTCGCGAACGCCGCCCGCGAGGCGGCCCGATACGCGGTCGTCCATGGGGGCTCAAAGTTCAATTCGTGCCCCACCGGGCCGGCCGGACCAGAGGCGATCGTGCCGCCGGCCTCTGGCTCCTGCCCCTTCCCGTCGCCGTCAACCGAGTCCATCAAGCAGGTGGCACGTGACTTCGCGGCGGCCGGTGGGACGTCCGTCGTCGTGGAAGTCTGCTACGGAACGAATTGCACGGGCGACACGCACACGTCTGGCGCGTCGGGCACGAATGCCCGCGGCAATCCGGTGACCGTCACGGTGCGGGCCACGGTCTCCGTGGTGGCGGGGAACTTCATCGGCATCGGCGCATTCAACGTGTCGAGTACATCGACCATGCTGGTGAACAGCTGATGTTCCGCCGCCCCGATATTGAGCCGCGCGGTCAGGTCATGGTGATCGTGGCCGTGGCATTCACGGTCTTGATCCTGTTCCTCGCCCTGCTGTTCGACGGCGCGCATGGGATGAGCACGCGGCGCCAGATGCAGGATGCAGGCGATGCGGCTGCTCTGGCCGCTGCGAACGTGCTGCAGGTCGGTACCCCGCGCGGGTGCAGCGCCACCAGTGGTGGTACCGCGCCGCGTGCAACCGTCGCCCAGGCCGCTCGCAACAGCCTTGCCACGAACCTCTCATGGTTCGACGCGTCGACGGCTGTGATCACATGCCCCGCCGGGTATGACAACCAGGCGGTCGCCGTCGAGCTGGCGACGACCAGCGCTCGCTTCTTCGGCGGTGTCATGGGCGGCGACATCAACGTTGCCACGCGAAGCGCAGCGGTAAATGGGCAGATCACCGGCACGCTCTACTCGATCGTGCTGCTCGATCCGCACAATCCTTCGTGGCCGAACGGCCGGCGGGGCTGCCCATCGATGCTCCTCTCCGGCGGTCCCACGGTCACGCTCGAAGGCTCGGTCCAGGTCAACTCGGCGTGCCCTGCCGGTTCAGGCGGTGCACTCTCAACGAACGGCAATGCCTCGAACCTGACGATGACGAACGGCTCGAGGATCCGGCTAGTCGGCGGCTACTCGCCGGGGGCACTCACGATCTCGCCTGCTCCGATCACCGGTGTGGATCCGATCGCCGACCCCCTGTCCGGACTGCCGCCCATGGACACGAGCGGAATGACGGTCCGCAGCACGTCCCGCCTGGTGCTCAACAATCAGACGATGGCGCTCGATCCAGGTATCTACACCGGCGGCATACAACTCAGGAACAGCTCGATCGCGCTGCTCCGGCCCGGGATCTATGTCATGAACGGCGGCGGTCTGGACATCGGCGCGCAGGCATCGGTGATGTCGGTCGCAGACGGTGTGAGCGTTCCGCCTCCGACATGGTCCACCGCTTGTGCCGTGGGCTCGTGTGGCGTCCTCATCTACAACACCGGCACCACCTCGACTATGGGGCAGATCACCGTCGGCGCCGGGGCCACGCTCCGTCTGCGGGCCTACGATCCCACGGCGCAGGCCGGAGGCGTGACCGACTATCGAAACCTGCTCATCTGGCAGGCGGGGAGCCCGGTCCAGACCAGCAGCTACGCGCAGCCTGAGGTCGCGTTGAACGGTGGCGGAACGGTCGACATCCGCGGCACGGTCTACGCCCCGTCGGCAAAGGTGAGCATGGGCGGTGGGGCCGGTGGCGGCGGCGGCTCGGCCACGAACCTGACGCTCCAGTTCATCTCGTGGAACCTCGAGTTCCGTGGCAACTCGAGCTTCACCTTCTACTTCCGCGACGCCGACTTCGCACGGCCGACCCACTACGGGCTCGTGCGCTAGCAGACCAGGGGATCGCGCCGCTTCGCGCGAAGCTCGTTCCCGGCTTGTGTGCCGGTCAGGACCCGCCTTCGCCAGCCCGCATCGCCGCCTTGTGGGCGCGCTTCTTGGCCTGGTAGTCCGCCAGCGCCTCCGGTGAATCGACGTCCCCGAGCGTCGGATGCTCCGGCAGGACCTCCTCGATGCCCGGCGGGCGGATCTCCATCTGCTTGGCAAGGACCGCGGTCAGCGATCGGACCTTCATGTCGCCGAAGCCGGGCAGCGCGCCGATTCGACGCTGGAGATCGCGACCGTCCTTGGCCCACGACCAGACCCGAGCGGCGTCTCCGTCGTGCGTGTCGCGGATGAAGATCGCGAGCTCCCGAACGCGACGCGCCATCGCCGCCGGGAAACGGTGGATGGCCGGCGGTCCCTTCGCCGCCGCGAGGAGCTCATCCTCCGGCAGGTCGGCGATCGTTCGAGCGTCCAGCGTTCCCAGTCGCTCGAGCAGCACCTTCGGGCCGGAGAACGCCTTCTGGACGGACACCTGCTGGTCGAGCGCGAAGCCGATGAGCAGCGCCATCGGGTCGTCGACGAGGAGCCGATCGGCCGATTCGTCGCCGGTGAAGTGAAGCCGGTCGGAGCCCTGCACGGTGGTCATGGACGCATGCTACGCCCGCCGTCGAGCGTCGCGGGTCAGTGGTGCTCGGCGGCGTCGGCTTCCGCCTTCGTCCCATGCACCGTGCCGGGCTCATGCTCCGGCGGTGCGTAGACCGTGACGAGGCGCAACGGCGCATCGCCGGTGTTCACGAAGTTGTGACGCGTGCCCGCTCGGACGAGCACGAGCTGGTGCGGGCCGACGGCCGACGACTCCCCGTCGAGAATGGCCTCCCCGGTGCCCTCGATGAACAGCAGGACCTGGTCGACGTCGTCGTGCACCTCCTCGCCGATCTCGCCTCCCGCGGGGATGGTCATCACGACGACCTGGGCGTGCTCGCCGGTCAGGAGCTCGCGTCGGAAGGCATCGTTCGTCCGTGCCGCATGGTCGATGTCGATCTGGTTCATGGTTCCTCCTATCGGCGTGGGGGTTCCCGGACCTTGACCGCGCGGTAGCATGGGCGTCTCGGCCCGGACCGACTACGGAGGAGCGGATGCGCACGCTGATCAAGGGTGGAACCATTGTCAACGCCGACGCCACGACGTCAGCGGATGTGCTCGTGGACGGAGAGCGCATCGCGCTCATCGGCTCCGACCTCGACGTCGAGGCCGACCGGACGATCGACGCGTCCGGCAAGTGGGTGATCCCTGGCGCCATCGACGTCCACACCCACATGGAGCTGCCGTTCGGCGGCACGTTCGCCAAGGACACGTTCGAGACCGGCACTCGCGCGGCGGCCTTCGGCGGCACCACGACGATCATCGACTTCGCCGTCCAGGCGAAGGGCCAGTCGCTTCGCGAGGGACTCGACGCGTGGCACGCGAAGGCCGAGGGCAAGGCCTGCGTCGACTACGGCTTCCACATGATCATGAGCGACGTCACCGACGACACCCTCGCCGAGATGGACACGCTCGTCGACGAGGGCGTGACGGACTTCAAGCTGTTCACCGCCTACCCGGGCGTCTTCTACTCCGATGACGGCGCCATCTTCCGGGCCATGCAGCAGACCGCGCGGAACGGTGGCCTGATCCTCATGCACGCCGAGAACGGCATGGCGATCGATGTCGTGGCGGCCCAGAACGTCGACGCCGGCAACACCGATCCGTACTACCACGGCACGTCTCGCTCGCCGGTCATGGAGGGCGAGGCCACGAACCGCGTCATCCGCCTGGCGCAGGTGGCCGGCGTGCCGGTCTACATCGTCCACCTGTCGGCGATCGATGCGCTGAACGAGGTCCGGCGTGCCCGCGACGAGGGGCTGCCAGCCTACGCCGAGACGTGCCCGCAGTACCTGTTCCTCACGCTCGAGGACATGGGCAACGGGTTCGAGGGTGCGAAGTTCGTCTGCTCGCCGCCGCTGCGTCCGGCTGAGCATGCCGGGGAGCTGTGGAAAGGCCTCGCCAAGGACGACCTCCAGGTCGTCTCGACCGACCACTGCCCGTTCGACTTCCACGGGCAGAAGGAGCTCGGCAAGGGCGACTTCCGCAAGGTGCCGAACGGGCTCCCGGGGGTCGAGGATCGGGTCAACCTGCTCCACTCCGGCGGCGTGGTTGACGGCTATCTCACCCCGAATCGGTGGGTCGAGGTCATCAGCGCGGCTCCGGCGCGCATGTTCGGGCTGGAAGGGCGCAAGGGCGTCGTCGGTATCGGCGCCGATGCGGACCTGGTCGTGTACGACCCGACGGCGAAGCACACGATCAGCGCGAAGTCGCACCACATGGACGTCGACTACTCGTGCTACGAGGGTCGCGAGGTGACCGGCCGGGCCGACATCGTCCTTTCGCGGGGCAAGGTCATCGTCGACGGCGACGAGTGGCTCGGCGCCGCGGGCGACGGCCGTTTCCTGAAGCGGGCGCCGACGGGAGATCTCCTGAGCCGGACCTGATTGGGCGAATCGCGCCGGGCCGACTATCCTGCATCGGCGCATCACCCACAGGAGATCACCTTGAATCGCATGTCCATCCTGCTCGTCGCGCTGCTGGCGCTCGTCGTCAGCGCCTGCGCGAGCAGCGAGAGCTCCAGCCCCTCGGCCAGCGAGCCGTTCTTCAGCGCCTCGGCCGAGCCGACCCAGGAGCCGTCGGACGAGCCGAGCGAGGATCCCGGCGAGAGCCTCGGCGCGATCCCGTCGTTCGACATCAACGGGGATCCGGAGCTGGCCTCACGCTTCCCCGACACCGTCGGCGGAGAGGCGATCCAGGTCATCAGCTTCCGCGGCGACGTCCTGGGGTCGGGCGGAGACATCGATCCGTCCTTCCAGGAGTTCCTCGAGGCGACCGATGCCGATCTCGAGGACGTGTCGGTCGCCTTCGGCGGCTCGCAGGACGGCACGCTGAACGTTGCCGCCTTCCGCGTTCTCGGCGTTGCCGAGGACCGGCTCGAGCGGGAGTTCCTGTCGGCGAGCGAGGACAACGGCGACATCGAGGGGGCGCAGCGCGCGAACGTCGGCGGCAAGGACGTCTGGGTCGCTGCTGATGCGACGGGCGAGACGTCCGCATCGATCTACCTCTACGTGAAGGACGACACCGTCTACTTCCTCACCGGGACCGAGGAGCAGGCGGAGGAGATCCTTTCCGCGCTGCCGTAATGGGACAACGCGCTGCCGTCTTCCTCAACGAGGGGGCCGGCAGCGCTCGGACCGAGCCCGTGCGACGGGCCGTCGACCTGGCGCGGCGGACGCTCGACGCCGATCTCCACGTGATCGCCACGCGTGACGTGGCCGAGCTCAGCGCGTGGCTGACGGACCGCATCGGCGAGTACGAGACGGCGGTCATCGCCGGCGGTGATGGCTCGCTCGGGGTCGCCTACAACGTGGCCGCCGGGCGTCCCGACCTGACCCTCGGCTACCTCCCGGCCGGGTTCGGCAACGCCACCCGGCACCTGCTCAAGCTGCCGGGCACGCCCGAGGAGCTGGTCGCGGTGCTTGAGGCCGGTGACGCACGGCCGGTCGACCTCGTGGCGATCGACGGACGGCTGGCGCTCTTCGCCGGAGCGGGCTGGGACGCGCTGGTTGCCGCCCGCTACGCCGATGCCGGTGCGCGGCGCCTTCGCGGCTGGGCCGCCGCCGTGACCCGCTCCCTGCCCGACCTCTGGCGGCGCATCCCCGTCGAGGTCCGCGCCGACGGCTGGGTCGTCCATCGTGGCCCGATGGAGCTCCTCGTCGTCGGCACGACCCCGTTCTACGGTCGCGGCTTGAAGGTGAATCCCGGGGCCCAGCCGGATGCGGGACGCCTCGCCCTCCGCGTCTACCCGGGACCGGCCCGGCACCTGGCGGCCGAGGCCGCGCGGTGGGCGCTTCGCGTCGCGCCGCGGGCGGAGCGCATCGACGCCGAACGGATCGCGGTGACGTCGCTCGACGGTGCCGCCATTCCCGTCCAGGCCGACGGAGATGCGCTCGGCGCACAGGCCCGGTGGACGTTCGAGATCCGTCCGCGCGCCGTGAGGCTCATCGGCCGCTGGGGCTGAGCCTCCGGACGGCATCGAGCGCCGCGAACGCGGCTCGCCTCAGGCGCTGGGGTCCCGATCCGTGGATGCGCAGCTCGACCTGTGGCATCGAGACGTGCCCGCTCACGGCCACGCGCACGCGGCTCCTTCCGCCGGTGTCCTGCGGCAGGAGCGAGAGCTGGATCACGGCGTCCGCCATGGGAGGCCCGGTCGGTGTGCCCATGTCCAGGACGCCCCCGACGTAGCGCGCCGCACCGTCCGCCGGCACCGCGGCGCTCAGGATCGCGAGCAGGGCGGCATTCGTGTCGGACTCCCAGCTGGCGACGGTGCCGGCACCCATCGCTCCCAGCCGTGAGAGGGCGGCCGTGGCGAGATCGTCCTCGTCGCTTCCGTAGGCCGCCTCCCCGAGCAGCGCCAGCGCCTCGTTCACGCAACGGTCGAGCGCCGATGGATCGCCCTGCGTCGTGAAGCGGGCGTGGACACCGTCGTCGCGGGCGTAGATCCCCGCCGTCACCGCCTCGGGCGGCTCGGTGAGCAGGCTCCCGAGCCGCTCGGCCATCGCGGACTCGCCGATGCCGAACGCCTTCACGCTGCGGATGGCGAGCGGCGTCAGGCCGAAGCGCTCGACGAGCCGTGGTCGGACCTGCTCGCTCCACATGCGTCGCATCTCGGACGGCACGCCGGGCATGAGCGCGACGATCCGGTCGTCGCGCTCGACCCACCAGCCCGGTGCCGAGCCGATCGGATTCGGCAGGGCCTGCGCCGATGGCACGAGCATCGCCTGCCGCCGGTTGCTCGACGGCATCGGCCCGTAGCTCCGGTACCGCTCCTCGAGCACCGTGAGCAGCTCGGGATCCTCGGCGAGGTCCTCGCCGAGCGCATCGGCGAGGCCTTCGCGGGTCAGGTCGTCGTGTGTCGGCCCCAGACCGCCGGTGGCGAGCACGACCGTGGACCGTGAGCGCGCCTCGCTGAACGCGTCGCGGATCAGCGCACGATCGTCCGGCAGCATCCGGGCATGGCCGGGCGGCAGCCCGATGGCAGCCAGCTCGGCTCCGAGGAACGCGGTGTTCGTGTCGACGGTCTCGCCCAACAGCAGCTCGGCACCGATCGACAGCAGCTCGACCCTGGTCATGAGCGGTGAGTGTAGGGCTAGACTTGGATCCTGCCGGAACGCGACGCATCAGCTGGCGGTCGACAGCGGCACCACCCCACCAGGAGACATATGAGAGACCCCGACCTGTCCATCGGCAACGTGCTCACTCCCGACCTGCATGAATGGATGCTGCGGGAGCTGCGGTACCCGGTGCTGGCCGTGAACTCGGGCGACGGGGCACCGAGCCAGTCGGTGCTCTGGTTCGACCTCGACCCCGATGACCCCGATGTCGTCCTCATGAACACGATGGTGCGCCGCCTGAAGTACCGGCAGCTCAAGGCGGATCCGCGCGTCAACCTGATCTTCGAGGACGGGCTGTTCTGGGTCTCGCTGCGTGGCACCGTCGAGCTCGACGCCGAGTTCCAGCCAGCCCTGGACCACATCAAGGCCCTGGCCCGTCGCTACCACGCCAAGCCCGAGCGGTACGACGGTCAGGAGCGAGTGATCATCCGCATGCGGGTCGAGAAGGTCGTGGTCCACGACCTGCCGGCCTCGGCCATACAATCCGACGAATGATCGCCTCCATCAACCCGGCCTCGGAAGAGGTGCTTGCCGAGTTCGACGCGTGGTCGGACTCCCAGGTCGACGCGGCCATCGACGAGGTCGGCTCAGCGCAGCGAGCGTGGCGCGCCATGACCGTGGAGCAGCGCGCGGCGCCGATGCGTCGGGCGGCGGAGCTCCTGCGCGAGCGCGCCGGCCGCTATGGAGCCCTCATCACATCCGAAATGGGCAAGCCGATCATCGAGGCCGAGGCGGAGGTCAACAAGTGTGCTCTCGCCTGCGAGCACTACGCCGATCACGCGGCCGAGTATCTCGCCGATGCACCGGTCGCCACCGAGTCGCTCGAGAGCTACGTGGCCTACGAGCCCCTCGGCACGATCCTGGCGATCATGCCCTGGAACTTCCCGTTCTGGCAGGTCTTCCGTGCCGGCGCCCCGACGCTCATGGCGGGCAACGGGATGGTGCTCAAGCACGCGTCGAACGTGCCGCAGTCGGCCCTCGCCTGCGAGGAGGTCATCCGCGATGCCGGGTTCCCGCCGGGACTGCTGCGCACGGTGCTCGTCGAGGGATCCGACACGGAGCGGCTCATCGACGACGACCGGATCGCCGCGGTCACGCTGACCGGGTCGTCGGACGTCGGCGCGCGGATCGCCTCGCTGGCGGCGGCACGCCTGAAGAAGCAGGTCCTCGAGCTCGGTGGATCGGATCCGTTCATCGTCCTCGCCGATGCGGACCTCGACTACGCCGCCAGGATCGCGGCCCGGGCACGCAACCAGAACAACGGCCAGAGCTGCATCGCCGCCAAGCGGTTCATCGTGGAGGAGCGGGTCGCCGACGAATTCGCCCAGCGCTTCGCCGATGCGGTCCGGGCCCTCCACGTCGGCGATCCGGCATCGCGCGACACGAACGTGGGGCCCCTGGCCCGTGGCGACCTGCGTGACACGCTCGAGCGCCAGGTCGACGAGTCGCGCTCGATGGGCGCCGAGCCCGTCGTCGGCGGCGAGCGCGTGAACGGTCGAGGGTTCTTCTACGCCCCGACGATCCTCGACGGCGTCACCGATGCGATGCCCGCGTTCCGGGAGGAGACGTTCGGGCCGGTTGCCGCGATCATCCGCGCCCGCGACGTCGAGCACGCCATCTCGCTGGCCAACGATACCGAGTACGGCCTGGGCGCCGCGGTCTGGACACGGGACCTCGACGCCGCGAAGCAGATCGCCCGCCGCATCCAGGCAGGTTCCGTCTTCGTCAACGGCCTCGTTGCCTCCGATCCTCGGATGCCGATGGGCGGCGTGAAGCGGAGCGGTTACGGACGCGAGCTCGGTCGGCACGGAATCTGGGAGTTCACGAACATCCAGACCGTGCGCGTCGGCCCGGCCGAGGCTCCGGCCTCCTGAGCCGACCCCACGTCGAGGCCCACGGCAGGAGTCCTGCTACGCTCGTCCTGCCATGAAGCATGACGTGAAGTTCGGGGCCAACTGCTGGAACCAGTACAGCGAATGGTCCGCGCTGCGCGAGGCCGGCATCCGGGCCGACGCGCTCGGGTTCGACTCGCTCTGGACCTGGGACCATCTCTATCCCATCGTCGGGTCACACGAGGGACCGATCTTCGAGGGCTGGCTCACCCTCGCCGCATGGGCCGAGCGGACGGAGCGTGTGACCGTCGGCCTCATGGTCGGCGCCAATACGTTCCGTCATCCGGCGATCGTCGCGAAGATGGCGTCGACCCTCGACCACATCAGCGGCGGCCGAGCCGTGCTCGGCATCGGCGGCGCGTGGTTCGAGACCGAGCATCGCGCCTACGGCATCGAGTTCGGTGGATCTCCCGGGGAGCGCCTGAAGTGGCTCGAGGAGGCGGCCCGCATCATGCGCGGCATGCTCCACGGCGAGCGGCCGTCAGGAAACGACTTCTACGACACCCACGAGGTTCGGCTCGACCCGCCTCCGGTCCAGAAGCACCTGCCGCTCCTCATCGGCGGCGGTGGCGAGAAGAAGACGCTGCGCATCGTCGCCCGCTACGCGGATGCCATGAACGTCGGCGGCGGCTTCGACAACGTGCGGCGCAAGGACGAGATCCTTCGCGGGCACTGCCAGGAGGTCGGCCGCGACGAGTCGGAGATCGAGCGGACGACCGGCGTCGGCACCTGCATCATCCGCGACGACCCGGCCGAGGCGCGGCGGGTCTTCGAGGCGATGTTCGAGCGCAACGGCCAGGCGGAGCCGTGGAAGGACCAGATGGTCGGAACGCCCGATCAGATCGTCGAGCGCCTACGACCCTACCTGTCCATCGGCTTCCGGCACTTCATCGTCGGGTTCCCCTCGCCGTACGACGCCGAGTCGATGGAGCGGCTGATCACCGAGGTAAAGCCAGCGCTGGCAGGCGCCTGACGCCACGGTGGCCCGCAGGACCAGGGTCACGCTGCTCGCCGGCGGCACCGGCGGCGCGAAGCTCGCGCGCGGCCTGGCCCTGCTCGGCGACGCGGTGGATCTCACCGTCATCGCGAACGTCGCCGACGACACCGAGATGCACGGGCTGCACGTCAGCCCGGACATCGATGCCATCTGCTACCACCTCGCCGGCATCGCCGATACCGAGCGCGGCTGGGGGATCGCCGGCGACACCCGATCGGCGCACGCCATGCTCGAGCGGCTCGGCGCGCCGGCGTGGTTCACGATCGGCGACGCGGACCTCGCGACGAGCATCGAGCGCACGCGGCGGCTCCGCGACGGTCAGCGGCTGACGGAGGTGGTCACCGCGATGGCGTCCGCGCTACGGATCGGCGCGCGGGTGCTTCCCGCGACCGACGACCGGTACCGCACGGTGGTGGTGACCGACGCCGGCCCGCTCGAGTTCCAGGACTACTTCGTCCGCCTCCGCCAGGAGCCCGAGGTGCGCGAGCTCACCTTCGACGGAGCCGACACCGCCAGGCCGACGAACGAGATGCTCGAGGCGATCGCCGGCGCCGACCTCGTCGTCATCGGCCCGTCCAACCCTCTCGTCAGCATCGCGCCGATCGTCGCCCTCCCCGGCGTGCGCTCGGCGATCGAGGCAGCCCGCGGTTCGCGCGTGGCGGTCAGCCCGATCGTCGCGGGGGCGGCCCTCAAGGGACCGGCGGCGCGCATGCTCGCCTCGCTGGGGCACGAGGTCTCGGCGCGTGGAGTGGCGCGAATCTATGCGGGACTCGTCGAGCGGTTCGTCATCGACCTCGCCGACGCGGATGCCGCTCCCTCGATCGAGGCCCTGGGCCTGGCGGTCGACGTCCTGCCGACGATCATGTCGGGCGACGAGCAGGCGCGTGCCTTGGCCGCGGCCGTCGTGGAGCCGGCAACCGGGGCCTGATTCGGCGCGAGCCGGGGATCGCGATATCCTCTGCGGGTGACAACGACGCGGATCATCATCCCGCATCGCGGGCTCGAGGCGGCCAAGACGCGGCTCGCTCCGAGCCTCTCGCCCGAGGAGCGGATCATGCTCGCCAGCCAGCTCCTCCAGCGCGTCCTCAGGGTGACCCGCGAGGCGTGTGACGACGTCGTCGTGATCTCGCCGGCGCGCGGTCTGGCCGAGATCGTCGAACCCTCGGGAGCCCGGCTCATCGTCCAGCGCGGGATGGGACTGAACGAAGGTCTCGAGCAGGCCCGCTTCGAGGCGCTCGTAGACGACGTCGGGACCCTCATCGTGCTCCATGGAGACCTCCCGAACCTCCAGGCTCACGACGTGGAGACGCTGTCTGCGTCGTTGCCGTTTGATGGCTCGCCGGGCGTGGCGATCGCGCCGGATCGGGCGGGGACCGGCACGAACGGGCTCGCGCTCCGGCCGCCGGGCGTCATTCGATTCCGCTTCGGCCGCGGCAGCTTCGCCGCTCATCTCCAGGAGGTCGAGCGCGCCGGTGTGCCACTGGTCGCCGTGAACCGGGCGGGGCTGGCATTCGATCTCGACACGCCGGAGGACCTCGCCCGCTGGCTCGAGCTCGGCGACGCGGCGTGACCTCCCGGATCGAGCTCATCGGCCTCGACGGCATCGGCGAGGTCCAGCCGGGCGACGACGTCGGTGAGCTGATCGCCACGGCGGCCGCGGCGAGCGACCTCGAGATCGTCGACACCGACGTCCTCGTGGTGACCCAGAAGATCGTCTCCAAGGCGGAGGACCGGCTCGTCGCGCTCGACACCGTCGAGCCGAGCCACCTGGCGCGGAGTTGGGCCGAACGGTGGAATCGCGATGCACGGCAGGTCGAGCTCGTGCTGCGCGAGTCGGCGTCGATCGTCCGCATGGCCCCCGGCGGGCTCATCATCAGCCGCACCCGGACCGGCCTCGTGTGTGCGAACGCGGGCGTCGACGTGAGCAACGTCGGCGGGGGTGCGGTCGCCGCACTGCTGCCGCTCGACCCGGACGCATCGGCCGCCCGGATCCGCGGCGTGGTGCGCGAACGCACCGGATCGGCGCCGGCGGTGATCATCAGCGACTCGTTCGGACGGCCGTGGCGCAACGGGATCGTCAACGTCGCAATCGGAACGGCGGGGATCGAGGGTCTCGTGGACCTCCGCGGCCAGCCCGATGCCGCCGGCCGGCCGATGCAGGCGACGGTCATCGCCGCCGCGGACGAGCTCGCGTCGGCGGCCGATCTCGCCGGGGGCAAGGCGGATCAGCGGCCGGTCGTCGTCGTGCGCGGCTACGCGTGGCGTCCGTCGGATTCGACCGCCGCCGACCTCGTCATGCCGGTCGACAAGGACCTCTTTCCCTAGCGGTTTCGGCGCGGATCCTGCATCGCAACCTCTCGCCCGCCGAGCGGGCATGCCATGGACGAACAGCTGGTCCTCGATCGCTATCGGCTTGTCGAGCGCCTCGCCGTCGGCGGGAGCGCCGAGGTCTGGCGCGCCCATGACATGCAGCTCGACCGACCCGTGGCCGTCAAGCGGCTGCATCCTCATCTTCTCCCGGACGAGTCGTCCCGGCGGCGCCTCGCGGCCGAGGCGCGTGCGGCCGCGAGCCTGACCCACCCGGTGATCGTCGACGTCTACGACGTCGACCCGACGGGCGAGGCCCCCGCGCTCGTCATGGAGCTCGTCGACGGCGAGTCGCTGGCGGCGCTCATCGAGCGGGAAGGGCCGCTGCCCGATCGTCGCGCGGCGGCAATCGCCGCCGACGTCGCCGAGGCACTCTACGAGGCGCACCAGCGCGGGGTGATCCACCGTGACGTGAAGCCCGGCAACGTGCTCGTGGCATCGGATGGCCGGACCCGTCTCGTGGATTTCGGGATCGCGCACAGCCTCGCCGGCGCGGCCGACCGGCTGACGATGGCCGGCACCGTCGTCGGCACGCTGCCGGCCATGGCGCCCGAGCAGCTCACCGACGGGCCGATCACGCCGCGAACCGACCTCTACGGCCTTGGCGTCGTGCTCCACGAGGCGCTGACCGGGAGGCCCCCCTACCCGCCGATGCCGCCGGTCGCGCTCGCGGAACGACAGCGGATGGGGCCACCTCCGATCGAGGACGTCGATCCGGCACTCGCGTCGGTCGTCAGTGCGTGCCTCGCCCACGATCCCGCGGATCGGCCGCTCCATGCCGGCGCCCTGGCGGCTGCGCTCCGTGCGTGGCTGGCCGGCGATCCCTCGGCGGCGGCGGCGATGGGACCGCCGGCGGTCGTGGACACCGGCGCCGTGACTCAGGCCGTCCCGGTGGTGGGGTCGCCGGCGAAGCCCGATGGCGCTCCCGTCGCGGGGGCCACCCGACCCGTGGGCCGCGGTCCCCGCCGGGGACTTCCGATCGGCGTGGCCGCCGCAGCGGGGCTCGTCCTCATCAGCGTGCTCGGCCTGGTCCTCGGCTTCGGTCCCTGGGGCGCGACCGATCTTCCCGCCAGCACGGAGTCTGCCCCGGCGTCAGCAACGCCCACCGCCCCGGCTCCATCGGACCCGCCGTGGCTCGCGAAGCTGGTCAAGGACGTCGAGAAGGCCTGCGGCGCCGATGCGGCCGCGTCCGCATCGGCGGATCTCGCCGCGCTCCCGGAGGACGAGGCGAAGGATCGTGCCGAGGAGATCGTGGATGCCTGCACGGAGCAGGAGCGCGGCAACGGACGCGGCAATGGCAACGGGAACCGCAACGGCAACGGGAACGACGATTGAGGCCGGCGTCGGCCGGCGCCGGGGTCAGTTGGGCTGGAGGAAGAGGGCAACGATCTCGCCGCCCTCGACGCGGAAGTTCGCCTCGACGTTCAGCGGCGGCGCGCCCGGCCGCATGACGGTGACGTCGGCGACGTAGCTCTGGCCCATGTTGCGGCTGTCGTTCGTGAACATCCGGAACCCGTCACCGGCGCGCAGGAACCATCCACCGACCTTGTCGCGACCGCGCAGGTTCGTGCGCTCGTCGGAACCGGGCACGCTGATGCCCAGCACGGCGTTCTCGGCGAACAGCTCGACCGCCTTGTCGCGGCGGTCGTCGTTGATCAGCTCGATGAAGAGGTCGACGGTTTCGGTGGCTCCCATGTGGGGCAGTCTAGCGCCGATGGGCCCGACCACGATCTCGCCCGGCATCGGCGCGCGGCGCTGCACCCGGCGCGGGGTGTCTAGACTGGCCGGATGGATCGACTTCAGATCGGCCTCATCGGCTGGGGAACCGTCGGATCGGCGCTCGGCGAGCTCGTGCGCACCGGTCCGCTGCCCATGACCCTGGCGGCGATTGCCGTCCGCGACCGCGAGCGGCCCGGGCTCCCCAAGGGAGTCCAGGTCGGGGGTGCGGACCTCGCGCTCCAGGCGGACGTCGTCGTCGAGCTGGCCGGCGGTCTCGACGGGCCGCTGGCGTGGGCCCGACAGGCGCTCGACCGCGGGAAGCCGTACGTGACCGCCAACAAGGCGCTGCTGGCGACGCACGGGCGCGAGCTGGCCGAGATCGCCGACCGGCGCGTCGCGGCCCTCCTCGGCAGCGCCAGCGTCGGCGGCGGGACGCCGATGATCGAGGCGACCCAGCACCTCGCGGCGACGGGCGCGATCGAGCGCATCCGCGGGATCCTCAACGCCACGACGACCTACATCCTCAGCGCCATGGGAGAGGGGCGGTCCTACGACGAGGCGCTGCGCGAGGCGCAGGATGCCGGCTATGCGGAGGCCGATCCGAGCTTCGACGTCGACGGGCGCGACGCCGCCCAGAAGCTCGCCATCCTGGCGTCGGTGGCCTGGGGCCGATGGCGACCGGAGCAGGACGTGGACACGACCGGTATCGTCGGTCACGAGGTTGCCGCGGGCGAGACGATCCGGCTCGTGGCCGAAGCAACGAAGGGTTCCCTGTCCGTGAAGCCGATGCCGATCGATCCCACCGACCCCATGGCCCGCGCCGCGGGCATCGAGAACGTGCTCGAGATCACGGTCGCCGACGCCGGCGTGTACCGCGTCTCCGGTCCCGGAGCCGGCGGCCGGGTCACGGCGGGCGCGGTCTACGGCGATCTCGCGCGGCTCGCCGCTGGCGAGCGCCCGGTCCTGTTCGGGTCGCCGTCATGAGCGGAAACGGGTGGCCGACCGTCGGCGTCGCCGGCGCGCGCGGCGTGGTCGGAGGCATGTTCTGCTCGATCCTGGCCGATGCCGGCCTGCCGGCCGACTGCCTGCGGCCGTTCGGGCATCGTGAGGGTTCCACTCTCGCCTACCGCGGAACGACGTTGCCGGTCGAGATCCTGGACGACGCCCGAGCCGCGGAGCTCGACGTCCTGTTCCTGGCCGTGGACGGACCCCAGAGCCGCGAGATCATGGCCGGCGCCGGAGCATCGGCGGCCCTCGTGGTCGACAACTCGAGCGCCTTCCGCCTCGCTGATGACGTGCCGCTCGTGGTGCCGGAGGCGAACGCCCACGCCGCACGGGGACGGACCGGCAACCTCATCGCCAACCCGAACTGCACGACGGCCGCGGTCGTCGTCCCGCTGGTCGCCATCCGCGACGCCGCGGGACTGGCATCGGTCGACCTGGCCTCGTACCAGGCGGTGAGCGGGGCCGGTCGCAAGGGCCTCGATGCCTTCGCGGCCGAGCGCGGCACGGATCACCGGGAGCGCGCCGCCGAGTCACCGTTCCACGGTCGCATCGCCGACAGCGTCGTCCCGCAGATCGACGTCCTCGACGAGACGGGCTGGACCGGCGAGGAGAAGAAGATCCACGCCGAGATCCGCAAGATCCTGGAGCTTCCCGAGCTCGACGTGGCCGCCACGACCGTCCGCGTTCCCGTGCACACCGGCCACTCGGCGGCGCTGCACATCCGAACGGAGCGCGAGACGTCCGTCGACGAGCTCGAGGCCGCGCTCCGCGCGGCTCCCGGGCTGGAGTACCGGCCGGCCGATGGCTCCGAGCGCCATCCCATGCCGCTCGACGTCGAGGGCCGGGACCCGGTGCTCGTGGGGCGCCTCCGTGCGATTCCCGGCCGCGATCGCGGCTTCGCGCTCTGGGTGAGCAGTGACAACCTCCGCAAGGGGGCGGCGCTGAACGCGATCCAGTGCGCCGCCGCCGCCGATCCCGATCGATTCGGCAAGCTCCTTCCGCCACCGCGCTGATGCGCGGGCAGGGGATCGGGTTCATCGGCTTCCGGACCGACCGCTTCGACGACATGGTGGCGCTGTTCCGCGACCGCATCGGCCTCGCGGTCATCCGCGAGGCACCGGGTGCAACCTGGTTCCGCCTGGGTGACGATGCGGAGCTCCATGTCTACGCCGACACCGATGCCGATCACGCGTTCTTCACCACGGGCCCGGTCGTCGGCCTGCGGGTCGCGGACGTGGACGCGACCCGCACGGCGCTCGAGGCCGATGGGCTCGAGATGCTGACGGAGATCGAGCGGACCGACGATGCCGGCTGGTGCCACTTTCGAGCGCCGGACGGGACGGTGATGGAGATCATCGGCCCGGCGTGAGAGATCGTTGTCCAGGCTAATGATCGGCTAGACTGGCGGCCCGAATCGCAGGAGCCATCGCCGCATGCCGTCGTTCGCCGAGCTGACCACCGAATTCCTCGACGCCGAGTTCGCCGATTCGCCGGTCAAGGCCAGCAGCCTGGGCCTGACCGAGTACGACGAGCGGCTCGACGACCTGTCGGAGGCGGCATTCGGCCGCAGGCGAGCGAGCGACGCCGCCTGGCTCGAGCGATTCCGCGCCGTCCCGGATGCCGAGCTGGGGTTCGATGAGCAGATCGACCGCGACCTCGTCGTGAGCATCCTGCGCGGCCGGCAGATCGTCGAGGACTTCGAGGCCTGGCGCCGACAGCCCGACACGTATCTCAACCCCGGCATGACCGGGATCTTCACGCTCTTCCTCCATCGGTTGCGGCCGATCGATGAGCTCGTCGACGCGGCGGTCGCCCGCATGCGCCTCATCCCGGGCAACCTCGAGGACGGCATGCGCAACCTCCAGGCCGATCTCGTGCCGTCGATCTTCCTCGACCGGGCCGCGAACCAGGCGCGTGCCGGTGCCCGCTACCTGCGCGAGATCCTGCCGGCGCAGGTCGACGATGGCCCCCTGCGACATCGGCTGGCCGAGGCGGGGGAGGCAGCCGGGTCGGCCTACGACGCGTTCGTGGTCTTTCTCGAGGAGATGCGCCCCGACGCGACCGGCGAATGGGCGCTCGGCGAGCAGCGGTACTCCGCGCTGCTGCGCGAGAAGGAGCTGCTCGGCTTCGATGCGCGCGAGCTTCGGGAGCGCGGGCGCGCCGCGTACGACGAGCTGGCGCAGGAGCTGACGCGCTGCGCCCGTGAGCTGCGCGGCACCGACGACTGGAAGCAGGTGCTCGACGAGCTCAACGAGGACCATCCGCGCACGCCGGAGGAGATGCGCATCGGCTACGAGGAGTGGACGGAGCGCTCACGCGCCTTCCTGCGCGAGCACGGTCTCGTCAGCTTCCCGGAGGGGGAGGAATGCGCCGTCGTTCCATCGCCGCCCTTCCAGCGTCCGGTGCTCGCCGTCGCCTCGTACATGAGCCCGCCGCCGTTCAGCGACAAGATGCTCGGCCACTTCTTCGTGCCGTTCCCGCCGGACGGCGCCTCGGAGGACGAGATTCAGAAGCGGCTGGCATCGAACTCGTACCCGGGCATCCCGACGACCGCCGTCCACGAGGCCTACCCGGGCCACCACTGGCACCTCGTGATGAGCAAGTCGAATCCCAGCCGGCTGCGGCAGGCATTCCGCACCCCGTACTTCAGCGAGGGCTGGGCGCTCTACGCCGAGCGGATGATGCGCGAGCAGGGATTCTTCACCGATCTGCGTCACGAGATGAACCAGTACGAGGCGACGATCTTCCGCGCCGCGAGGATCGTGGTCGACACGAGCCTCCACATGGGCGAGATGACATGGGACGAGGCCGTCGAGTTCATGACCACGAGGACCGGGCTCACCGAGCCGACTGCCCGCGCCGAGGTCACCCGCTACTGCGCATGGCCGACCCAGGCCAGCTCCTATCTCACCGGCAGCCTGGAGATCGCCAGAATCCGCGAGGCCTTCTTCGCGAAGCGCGGCTCATCGGACACGGATGCGCTGCGCGCCTTCCACGACGGCATCACCTCCTCCGGCGGTCTGCCGATCGCCCTCGCCGAGCGGGCAGTGATGGCGCTCGCCTGACCCGGGCGTCAGTCGGGGAGTCGGTGGTCCCGCACGTCATCTAGGCTGCAGGGCAGGATTAACGCGTGCGGCATCCAGAAAGACGCCGAGCGTATTTCCGAATCGACCGTCGGCATCAATGAGAACCCGCAGCACCTGGAGCTTCACCGGCGAAGACGGTCGGTGATCTCGAAGAAGTCATAGAAGTGATCGAGATCCACGTGAGCCCACGTCCGATCCGGCAGGAGTGTGAAATCGGTCCCGAAGCGCGCGTTGAAGATGATGCGGAATGCATTGACCGGCGTGAGTCGATCGTGGAAGCCCTCGGCGTCGAGGTCGGCGTTGGGCACCCGCATCGCGAAGAGAATTCCGAACTTCTCCTCCAGCTCGGCGTCCGTTGCCTCGTGCCAGGAGAATCCCCATTCGTCGGCGCGGTAGCGTGCGGGAAACGGCCCCTCGTCGGACTGCAGCATGATGATGGAGTCGGGGCCCGACTCGGCGAGTATGCGATCGACGAGGTCGAGCATCCTGCTGTTTGCGAAGCTGAGCTGCCGGCGATAGCTCTCGAGCTGGCCCTGCTGGGCGACTTGCTCGCGATTCATGAACGAGCCGTCGCTGTCGAAGACGTACGGATCGTGCGGGATGAGCAGATGAGCGAAGACGTATTTCGGTGAGGCCGTAGCGGGGATCTCGTCGAGGCGTTCGAGAGCATATTCGGTGTGGCTGCGAAGTACCTGCCAATCCCACGGGTCGGTGGGCGCAACGCCGGGTTCAGACACCGCACGCAGGATCGTGGTCTGAGCAAGCGCCGAGCTGAACTCGTCCTGCCCCTCGTAGTGGAACGTCCGATCGGCGCCCACGTTGGTCACCGAGGGAGGCCACCAGTTCGAGACGTGGAGGTACCGGTAGCCGAGCTCCTTGAGAGCGGATGGGACAGCCAGATGCTCCCGCAGCGCTCGGTGAATCGGCTCACGGTCCTTGCCGCTTGAAGCCTCCCCTCGGAGGGCCTCGGCATCCACGAACTCGACGTTCAGCGAGCTGGCGAGTGACAGCGGCGTCTTGATGTAGTTGCTGTGAGCGTGGCGCGCAATCCGAAATCCGCGCGCCTCGAGCGCGGTCAGGAAGGGCTCGTTGTCGAAGTCGTACGTCTCCGCGAGCGCCGTCGGGCTCGCATACCGGTCGAGGATGATGTAGTAGACGTCAGGCAGTCGCTCATTCGGCGGCGGATCCAGCTCGATCGGTGTGAGATCGGCCTGGGGCGGCTCCACGGAACCGAGAGCGACCATCGTGCCGGCCACGCCCCAGACATTGAGGAGCAGGGCGATCCCGGCCACGACGTTAAGGACACGCGTGGCCATCCGGGAGTTTCGTCCGAAGCGCCAGGCCAGGCCGAGGCCGATCAGCACAAGCGCCGCCCACGCCGCGATGAGCGGCCATTGGCTGTCGAAGAGCCCCCCGACTGCGTTCCACGCGTGTCCGTACCCGAAGAACCCGATCACGAGGACGCTGGTCAGCATCGCCGCCAGCCGCCAGCTTCCGAGAGCGAGGTAGAGGATGAGCATCTCGGCCAATGCGGCTCCGACCGCCACCCCGAGCGGAAGCCACAGCGGCTCGAGGCTGACCTGCTCCGCGGCATTGTTCGCGAACAGGAAGATCACCGGGTAGGCGGCGATCAGCAGTGGATGGATCGGAGTCGCGCCCCAGTCGATCCGCTCACGGTGGCCCCGACGCCGCTGTGCGGGTAACATCCGGCTAACACTACCTGAGGCCCACACGTGATGCCGTTCCTGGCCTACATCGATCCCGGTTCCGGCAGCATGCTGCTCCAGGTCCTGCTGGCCGGCGCGCTGGCCATCCCGTTCTTCTTCCGTCGCGTGATCAGCGATGGCTGGCATCGGCTGCGCGGTTCGCGCGACGAGCCGGCGCAGGTCGAGGGCGGCGAGGACGCCAGCACCGATCGCTGAGACGTCGACGGTGGATCCCGGATCGTTCCGGGATCCATCCGGCCTCGTCTACCGGCGCGGCGAGGTCCTCTATCGGCAGATCCAGCAGGCGGGCGCCGCCGACTGGAAGGCCTATCTCGACTCCGGGCTGCACGCGAAGCTCGTGGCGGACCGGCTCATCGTGGAGCACGAAGACGCCTCGATCGAAGAGGCGCTCCTCCCCGGCGCGGTCGCCGTCATTCGGCCACGACGCATCGATCCGATCAGCTACCCGTACGAGTGGTCGTTCTCCCAGCTGCGTGACGCGGCGCTCCTGACCCTCGAGCTCCAGTCGAGAGCGCTCGACACCGGGATGCGCCTGAAGGACGCCAGCGCCTACAACATCCAGTTCGACGCCGGCCGTCCGATCCTGATCGACACGCTGAGCTTCGAGGCGGCTCCCGCCACCGAGCCGTGGCCGGCCTACCGCCAGTTCTGCGAGCATTTCCTGGCTCCCCTGGCCCTCATCGCGCACCGCGACGCTCGCTGCGGCCTCATGCTCCGTGACTTCATCGACGGCATCCCGCTCGAGCTGGCGGCCCGACTCCTTCCGGGGCGGACGCGACTGAACATGGGGCTGCTGGCGCACCTCCACCTCCACGCCAGGGCGCAGCGCCGATCCGCGAACGACCCGCCGCCCACCGACGGCGCGCCACCACCGGTCCGGCGCGTCAGTGAGACGGGCCAGCGTGCCCTGCTCGACTCGTTGCGGCGCACCGTGGCCGGCTTGCGCTGGAAGCCGGACAGCCACTGGTCCGGCTACGCGACGAGCACCTCGTACTCGGAGGCGGCGACCGCGAGCAAGGGTCGCATCGTTCGCGAGATGCTCGACGCGGTGGCGGGAAGGCGCGCCTGGGACCTCGGAGCCAACACGGGCGTGTACAGCGCCATGGCCGCCGATGCCGGCTACCGCGTCGTGGCCTGGGACCAGGACGCCGCCAGTGTCGAGGCTCACTGGCTTCGCGTCCGCGATGGCGCGAGTCCAGCCATCCTGCCGCTCGTCGGCGACCTGTCCAACCCGTCGCCGGCCCTCGGCTGGGCGCTCGAGGAGCGATCCTCGTTCCTGGATCGCGACGAGCCGGACGTCATCCTCGCGCTCGCCCTCGTCCATCACCTCGCCATCGGCAACAACGTGCCACTCGACCGGGTGGCGTCGCTGTTCGGCCGGCTCGCACCGCAGGCCATCGTCGAGTTCGTGCCCAAGGAGGATCCGATGACGCGCCGGCTGCTGGCCGCGCGTCCCGACATCTTCGGCGGGTACACCCTCGATGGGTTCCGATCCGCGTTCGAGACGACCCATCGCATCGTCCGCGAGGCGCCCATCGACGATTCGCCGCGCACGCTGTTCCTGCTCGCTCGACGTTGATGCGTCGTTGGGCGACCTGCACAGCAACGCGCGTCGACAGGGCCGACGACCAGCCCGTAGGATCGCGCACATGACCCGGGAACGGCACAGCTGGCTCATGGACATGGACGGCGTCATCGTGCGCGAGGAGCAGCTCGTGCCCGGCGCGGACCGGTTCGTGGCACGCCTGGCGGAGACGGGCCATCCGTTCCTGATCCTCACGAACAACTCGATGTTCACGACACGCGACCTGGCGGCGAGGCTCGGCCGTCTCGGGCTCATGGTCAGTCCCGACCGCATCTGGACGTCGGCCCTCGCCACCGCGAAGTTCCTCGACGATCAGCGGCCGGACGGCAGCGCGTTCGTCATCGGCGAGGCGGGCCTCACGACGGCGCTCTACGAGGCCGGCTACACGCTGGTCGAGACGGACCCCGACTACGTCGTGCTGGGTGAGACGAGGACCTACAGCTTCGAGCGCATCGCGAAGGGCATCCAGCTCATCAGCCGCGGCGCGCGCTTCATCGCCACGAACCCCGATCCCACCGGACCGAGCCCGGCCGGTCCGATTCCGGCGACTGGGTCGGTCGCCGCGCTCATCTCGGCCGCCACCGGGGTGCAGCCGTACTACATCGGCAAGCCGAACCCGCTGATGATCCGCTCCGCGCTGCGGCAGATCGGAGCCCACTCCGAGAGCACC
The DNA here is from genome assembly GCA_025699005.1 of Chloroflexota bacterium. Taxonomy (GTDB): domain Bacteria; phylum Chloroflexota; class Limnocylindria; order QHBO01; family QHBO01; genus JACDBZ01. Next base: position 478,922 of record JAILWI010000001.1, read on the forward strand.
GTGATGATCGGCGACCGCATGGACACCGACATCGTCACCGGTCTCGAGGCGGGACTCGAGACCATCCTCGTGCTGACCGGTATCACCGAGGGCGAGGAGCACGCGCAGCGCTTCAGCTACCTGCCGACCCGGATCGTGGCGTCGGTCGCCGACCTCATCGACGAAATCGAGCCCGTACCCGCGGAGGGCTAGGCCACACCCGGGCCCACGAGGTAGTAGGTGTTCATCGGGCCACGCCCTCGCACCTCGATCGACCCGCGTGGCTCGAAGCGGTACCGGCCCCGGAGACGCTCGTACGTCGACTCCGTGACCTGGATGCGGTCCGGCGTCCCGTGCGACTCCATGCGACTGGCAGTGTTCACCGTCTCGCCCCATACGTCGTAGATGAACTTCTTGAGCCCGACGACGCCGGCCACCGCCGGACCTACGTGCATCCCGACCCGGATGTGGAGATCCGTGCCGGTCTCGGCGCGGTAGCGCTCGGTGGCAGCGATCATCTCCAGGCCGACCTCGGCCACCCGGCCGCAGTGGTTCTCCGGGTTCGGCGCCAGGCCGCCGACCACCATGTAGGCGTCGCCGATCGTCTTGATCTTCTCCAGTCCATGCTCCTCCGTCAGGTCGTCGAACGTGGAGAAGATGCCGTTGAGCATCTGGACGAGCTCCGCCGGCCCGAGCTTCATGCTGAGCTGGCTGAAGGCGACGATATCGGCGAAGAGGACGGTCATCTCGTCCACCCGGTCGGCGATGAGCATCTCCCCGTGGCGCAGCCGCTCCGCGATGCTGGCCGGCAGGATGTTGAGGAGAAGCCGCTCGTTCTCGGCGTGCGCCTGCTCCAGCTGCCTCGTGGCCGTGATGTCCGTGCCGTAGAGGTTCGTGAACCCGTATTCGTAGACCGCCACCGCCATGAGCGAGTAGATGCGGCCCTCCCATTCACACTCGAGCGTTTCCTGCGTACCGGCGCGGGTCATCTCATCGATGCGGTCGGCAAGGTCGCGGCCGATCCGCTCACCGACGGACACCCGCAGCGAGCGCAGGACGGGTGCGCTGGCAGGGTTGGCATAGAGGATGGTGCCGCTGGGATCGATGCGAACGACCGGGTGCGGATTCTGGTCGGGGAACTTCGTGATGGCCCGGGCCGCGGTGACATCGGCGCCGTAGACGTTCGTGAACCCGAGCTCCGGGATCGGCACGCAATGGAGGGCGAAGACGCGCCCGGCTCCGGTGACCTCGACCGGCTCGCCCTCGCCGGCTTCGAACGAGATCCGCAGGCTCTCGAGCAGATCGGCGGGAAGGCGCTGGCCGATGACGAAGCCCATGGCATCGGCGATCGGTCGACTCGCGGGGTTCGCGTAGGTGAGGACGCCATCGACCGTCATGCGCATGACCGGGTAGGGGTTGCGATCGGGGAACAGGTCCACGGCCTTGCGGGCGCTGATGTCGGTGCCGTAGATCGTGGTGTACCCCAGGTCCTCGGCCCGAATGGGCAGGAGCGAGAACGTGCGGTGGCCGCAGGCGAGCTCGACCGGCCTGCCCTCGGCCGCAGCTCGCTGGAGGTCGGCGGCAACCTCGTGGGGCAGGTGATCGCCGGGCGTGACCTCGAGGTAGGTCACGATCGGATCGCTGGCGGGGTTCGCGTAGATCAGCTCGCCGTCCGCCGTGATCCGCATCACCGGATTCGGGTTCTCATCCGGGAAGCGGTTCGGGTTGTCAAGACGCGCTGCTGGATCGCCGATCCGGGTCATCGGGACCTCCGTGCTCGTCCCCCGGCGGCTCCGCCACCTGCCCTGGCCGGCACCCAGCATACCCCACGCTCGCTCGCTCCCCGGGAGGCCAGCCCTGGGCGGCTGACATTGCCAGAATGAGCGAATGGCCACGAAGAGGGACAAGCACCTGGGCGACGAGCTCGTCGTCGAGCCGCTGACCCCGGACCGGCTTCCGGACCTCGCGCGTCTGTTCGACCAGGGCGGCGATCCGAAGTGGTGCTGGTGCGCCTGGTACCGCGCCCGGAGCATTGACTTCCGGACGGCCACCGCCGCCGACAATCGCCGTCTCATGGAGTCGTCCGCCCGTGCCGTGATGGAGCATGGTCGCGCACCGGGGCTCATTGCGTATCGCTCAGGTGAGCCGATCGGCTGGGTCAGTGTCGGTCCGCGCGAGGACTACGAGCGTCTGGAGCACTCGAGGGTGCTCGGACGCGTGGACGAGCGCCCGGTGTGGTCGATCGTGTGCTTCGTCGTCGCCCGCCGCTCCCGCGGCGAGGGGGTCGCGACGGCCCTCCTGTCAGCCGCCATCGACTATGCGCGCGACCACGGCGCCACGCTCCTCGAGGCCTACCCGGTCGACACGTCGGATGCACGCGTCCCTGCGGCGACCGCCTTCAAGGGCACGCTCGGGATGTTCGAGCGAGCGGGCTTCACGGTCGTGGACCGCCGGCGGGCGAGCAACGCGCGTGCCGATCGGCCGATCGTCCGGCGCGCCATCCGCCGTCGGCTCAGTTGAGAAACGGCAGCTCCGCGCGCCGATCTCCGGAAGACCGGCTAGTCCGCGACCTCGATCCGGATCCGCTTATTGACTCGGCCTTTGCTCTCGTAGCCGGTCACCCGCACGCGTCCGATCTCACCGGTGTGCGCCACGTGCGTTCCTCCATCGGCCTGGAGGTCGAGGCCCACGATCTCGATGGTGCGGACCTCGGTGATTCCCTCGGGCAGCAGGTTGATCTTCGTGCGGACGAGGTCGGGGATCGCGAACGCCTCGTCGCGCGGCAGGACCTTGACGCGAATCTCCCGATCGGCCGCGATCTCCTCGTTGACCCGCCGCTCGATCTCGCCGACGAGTTCGCCGGACATCGTCTCGAACTCGAAGTCCATACGTCCCGAGAGCGGCTCCATGTTGCCGCCGGTGACGGAGGACTGGTGGTCGCGCCACACGACGCCGCACAGGACGTGCAGCGCGGAATGGGTGCGCATGAGCCGATGGCGCCGCTCCCAGTCGAGCTCGGCCATCACCCGGGTGTCGACGGTGGGGAGCTCCTCGTCCTCCGCGACGGTGTGCCAGACGTCGTCGCCGCGCTTCTTCGCCCCCGTCACTCGCCAAGAGCCTCCGGCGTCGCCGACGAGCTGGCCCGTGTCGGCGGGCTGGCCGCCCCCGCCGGGATAGAAGACCGTCCTGTCGAGGAGGACGGCATGCGCCTCGGGGTCGACCTCGACGACCACGGCCTCGGTCTGGCGGGCGTAGGCATCGGTGTAGCACAGGTTCTCGCTCACGCCCCAAGGCTAACGCACGGTCGGTCGCGCCGGCGGACGAACGAAGATTGAACGTTCGCCGCCGTCGCGTTTCTCATTCAGGGTAGGTGCGCGACGAATCGAGCCGCCAGGCCACCGCGCGCACCTCACGGGAGGATTCCCCATGATCTCGCGATCCGTTCTTGGACCCAGCACCCGTCGTCTGTCTGCGCTGCTCACCGCGCTGGCGGTGGCGGCCGCGATCGCCGGCGCGACCTGGATGATCGTCTCGCCCTCGCTCGTACACGCCGAGCACGGCCTGCCGCACGGCACGATCCTCGCCCGAGGTGCGTTCGCCGCCCCCACCGACGTGAAGATCAAGTCCACGCTCGGCGGCCAGTTCCGCGTCATGAACGTGAAGAACTCGGCCGACGCGATCGTGCAGCAGGTCACCATCGGCCCGGGAGCCATGACCGGCTGGCACTCGCACCACGGTCCGGTCGTCGTTGTGGTCGCTGAGGGAACGATGACCCTCTACCAGTCGGATGATCCAAGCTGCACCGGCGAGACCTACTCTGCAGGTCAGGTGTTCGTCGATCCCGGACAGGGCAATGCGCACAACGCGCGGAACGAGGGAAGCACCGGGGTGGTGCTCTACGCCACGTACTTCGACGTTCCACCCGGAGCCGGCCCGGGTATTCCTGCCGCCAACCCCGGGACCTGCACCGGGTTCTAGTGCCCAACCTCGTTCCATCCTCTGAGGCGGCCGTCGGCTGGACCGACGGCCGCCTCTCGGTGCGACGCATGCCCACCGCGCGTCGCACGTTCAGCCGAGCTGTGGCGCGGCTCTTCGCGACCCCGTGAATTCGCCGTCCTGCCGGCCGAGGGCGTCACCGCAACGGGCGACGCGAAAGCGTTCGACGCCCTGGCGCGAACGGTGGGCGACCGATGCCTGGCGATCGCGGTGCGGGTCCTCCGAGGGTCGCCGGGCCCCATCTCGCGCGGGGATGCGGTGGTGGTTGCGCGGCCGAGGAAGATTGAGTCCGACTCCCGTGTCCGCTGCCCATACGTGGTGAAGCCGGTTCTCATGACCGGCCGGAGCACGTGAGGCATGGATACCGATCTCGTGACTCGAGCACAACGCGGCGACGAGGAGGCCTTCGCGAGCCTCGCCGTGGCCGCGGGCGATCGGCTCCACGCCGTTGCGCATCGCATCCTGCGGGACCTCGATCTCGCCGATGATGCGACGCAGCAGGCTCTTCTCGCAATCTGGCGCGACCTGCCCCAGCTCCGAGACCCAGCGCGATTCGAGGGCTGGGCGTACCGCATCCTGGTGCGGGCGTGCTATGCCGAGCGGCGTCGGGAGCGGGCCTGGAGCCCGAACCTGCGCCTGCTGCCCGCGCTCGACCCACATGGCGCCGATGCGTCGCAGTCGATCGTCGCGCGTGACCAGATCGAGCGCGGGTTTCGTCGCCTCTCCCTCGAGCATCGTGCCGTGATCGTGTTGCACTACTACCTCGACCTTCCCCTGGCGGGGGTCGCGGAGACGCTCGGGATCCCGGTCGGCACTGCCAGGTCACGCCTGCACTACGCGGTCCGCGCGCTGCGCGCGGCTCTCGACGCCGATGCCCGGACCGCCGTGGAGGTGATGGTGCGATGAACGAGGACCGCGACTTCGATCGGCTCATGCGCACCTGGCTCGAGGGTGGATCGACCCAGCTGTCGGATCGGGTCCTGGATGCGGTTCTCGCGCAGCTGCCGCAGGTGCAGCAACGCAGGGCCAGACCGTTTGGATGGCTGCGCGGTCCGGACCGGCGCTCGGTGCTGTTCGTGGTTGCCGGAGCCGCGGCCGCAGTGGTGGTCGCGCTCGGTATCGGGTTCGTCACCTCGAGTGTCGGAGACTCGCCGCAACCGGCGCCCCCGGTGCCATCGGCTGCCACGAGCGACATTCCGGACCTCCCAGGCGGCAATCTCGATGGTGGCACCTACCGGTTGTGGCCGCGAGCGCTGGTCAGCGTGACGCTGGAGGTGCCCGGCGGCTGGGAAAGCTACGAGCGCTGGGCGATCAACCTACCGGGTGCCTCGCCCGGTTCGATGGGCCTTGCGTTCTGGAACCCGGCGAACCTGTACGAGGATCCGCGCTCATCCACCCGGGAGCCGAGGGACCCCCCCGTCGGCGCGAGCGTCGAGGACTTCGCACAGGCTCTCGCGGATCACCCGGGGTGGGTCGCCGAGCCCCCTCGACGGGTTGTGATTGACGGCCGGGAGGGTCTCCTGGTGCGCATCACGATCCCGCCCGAGCCGGAGATCCCCGTCTGCGAGAGCTTCGCACTGTGGAAGGATGCAGCCGACGGACGGTCGTACTGTGTCCGGGTGCCGGGTGCGGTCGTCGACGTGTACATCGTGGACGTGCGCGGGGAACGCATCGTGTTCAGCGCACAGTACGACCCAGAAGCCCCTCCCGACCAGGCCGCGGCCCTGCGGCGCATGGTGGATTCCGTTCGATTCGACCCCGCGCCGTGAGCGGCCGGCGGGCACCTGACAGCAGGAGTTCAACCGGACCTGAGTCGCCTGCCCGCCCGAGGTTCCTCGCGACCCTGGACTGAACCACTTCCCCGATCGCGTTCGCCGAGCGGCGGCCTCCGCTCCGCCGTTCCGCACGTCCGTCCGCCCAAGATTGAACTGTTGACGGCGGTCGTCTCCTCTCCTACATGATCGGTCCGCTGAGGACCGACGCCACGCATGAGAGGGAAGCGTGCAGGAAGAACTGGTCCGTCAGGCGCAACGGGGCGACGCGGAAGCGTTCGACGCCCTGGCGCGCCAGGTGGGCGACCGATGCCTGGCGATCGCGGTGCGGATCCTCCGCGACGTCGACCTGGCGGAGGACGCCGTCCAGGCCGCCCTGATCACGGCCTGGACCGAGCTCCGAGCCCTGCGCGACCCGTCCCGATTCGAGCCGTGGCTCCACCGCATCCTCAGCCGCGCGTGCTTCGCCGAGGCCAGGCGCCGCACCCGCTGGTATGAGGGCCCCAGGATCCTTCCCGTCGAGGGCGCGTACGGCCCCGACGAGTACCTGACCGTCGATGATCGCGACCTGCTGGAGCGGGCCTTCCGCAGGCTCACCATCCAGCAGCGAGCCGTCCTCGTCTTCCATCACTACCTCGGGCTCTCTATCTCCGAGGTGGCGACACGAACCGGAATCCCCGTCGGGACTGTGAAGTCCCGCCTTCACCACGCAACGCGCGCGCTGCGGGCCAGCCTCGACGCCGATGCCCGAGCCTCCGCGCACACCCAGGAGCGAATGGCATGACGACTCGTCGCGACCCCGATCGGCTGATCCGCGCCTTCCTGTTGGAGGGTGAGGACGTGCTGACGGACTCGGTGTACGACGCCGTCCGTGCCGAGATTGACCAGACATCACAACGGGCCGGGTTCGGCCCGTGGAGAACGCCCACCATGAGCAAGATCGTTCCCATCGGGCTCGGCGTTGCCGCCGTGGTCTTCGCCCTCTTCGCCGGCGCCCAGCTGTTCGGGACCCCCACCGGCGGCTTCGGGGGGCCGCCGGATTCCTCCGCCACGCCGGCAGCGTCGGCCTCACCGGAGCCGTCGGTGGAGCGATCCGCCACCCCCGAGGCGATCGAGCCGTACCAGGTCGTCGTCAGTGAGCCGGATGATCCCGTGCAGGTCTCATTCACCGTCACCTCACCCGGCTGGATGGATCTGCCGGGCCTCGGAGGCCTGACCAAGAACGACGACGGTCTCGACCCGCCCGACACGGAAGGCATCGCCGTGCTGGCGTGGTCGTGGCCGGCGGGCACCGGATTCCACGTCTATGGCCACCCGTGCCAGTGGTCGTCGACGATCCCTGAGACGCCGGCCACCACGTGGCGCGAGATCCTGGCAGGGTTCGAGGCACAGGCGGAAACCGAGATTCTGGGAGGCGGTGGGCCACCTCCCTTTGCCCACGGCATCGACGGCGTACGTCTGGGCCTCCAAGTGCCACTGGCCTACGAGGTGCCCGGCGCGACGCGGGAGGAGGAGTTCTCCGCCTGCGACGAGAGCATCTATGCGTTCTACGGCATCGAAGGCGGGACCGAGCCTGAGCGCAACGCCCAGGGCCCGGGCCAGATCGACGAGCTCTGGATCCTGGACGTGGACGGGAGGACGGTGATCCTGGACGTGGCCTATGGCCCCGCCACGCCAGCCGAGCTCATCGACGAGGCGAAGGCGCTGGTCGAATCTGCCACGTTCGAGGTCCCCTGACCCTCGTCCCGCAGCCGATGCGCGGGCGGTCCCAGGCGGGGCCGCCCGCGTTCCGTCACCAGCGCTCTTCGTGGACCAGCTCGTCCAGCGACACGCGGCCGCCGGCGCGGTTCGGCCGGGTCAGGACGGAGGCATCGGCCGGGTAGCCGAATGAGAGGAGGAAGTCACAGCGGCGGTCGTCGGGCAATCCCAGCAGCTGATGTGCAAGATCGTGGTCGTACACGGTGGCCGGCACGCTGCCGATCCCGAGCTCCCAGGCGGCGAGCACCATGCTCTGCGCCGCCCGACCGCAGTCCCACATCACCGAATTGTTGCGGTGGCCCGATGCGTCGGGCGTCACGAGGGCGATGGCCAGCGTCGCACCGGCCAGGTGGCCGGCATAGTGGCCGACCACCGCCAGCTCTCGAAGGTGGTCGCGGTCGCGCACCACGATGAACGCCCAGTGCTGGTCGTTCTTCGAGCTGCCGGTGCGACGTCCGGCGTTGAGGATGCGCTCGAGCTCCGGTGACTCGATCGCACGCTCGGAGAACTCCCGCACGACGCGCAGCGTGTTGATCGCCTCCCAGGTCTCCATCGGCTGTTCCCGCTCCTGCTCTGACGCAATGATCGCATCGGCCCGGACGGCGGCGCATGGCACCATGCGCGCATGAGCTTCGCCGATGCCGTCGACGGCTTCTTCGCCGACTTCTTCCGCCTCTACCCGGTCCACGCCACTCAGGCGGGCAACCACGAGCACGACCACGCCTGGCCCGACGTCGGCGAAAGCGGCACGGCCGAACGACTGGCCTGGCTGGCCGAGGTGCGAGCGACGCTCGAGGGGGCCGATGACCTGACCCGCGAGGAGGAGATCGACCGCCAGGTCCTGCTTCGCGAGATCGACGCCCTGCGCTTCGAGGAGGAGGATCTCGACGAGCCATCGTGGAGCCCGATCGTGTACTCGTACCTGCTCGGCGGCGGGCTGTTCTCACTCCTCTCCCGCGAGTTCGCTCCGCTGGATGCGCGTCTGGAGAGCGTCGCCGGCCGCATGGAGACCCTCCCCGCGCTCCTTGATGCGGCACGCGAGAACCTGACGTCCGGCCGCGGCCGCGCGGTCAGTGGGTTCCACGTGGAGAAGGCGATCGTCACCATGCCCGGCGTCGCCGACCTGTGCCGTACGGCGGTCGAGATGGCCGCCGATGTCGATGAAGCGCTTCGCCGTCGCGTGACCGCCGCCGCCGATCCCGCGATCGCCGCGGTCCACGCCTTCGTGACGTGGCTGCGCGACGAGCTGCTCCCCACGGCCGATGGCGACTTCCGCCTGGGGCGGGATCTCTACGAGCGCAAGTTCCACCACGCGCTGAAGGCGACGATCACGCCCGCGGAGCTCGAGGCCCGCGCAGCCGCCGCCTACGACGAGGTGCGCGCCGAGATGGCCCGCATCGCCGCCGAGCTCTGGCCCTCGCGGATCGGCGACGAGCCGATGCCGGACGACCCGGACCAGCTCACCCGGCGCGTCCTCGACGACATCGCGCAGGATCATCCACGGGCCGAGGACCTGCTGGACTACTGCCGTGCCGAGCATGAGCGAATCGAAGCGTTCATCCGCGAGCGGGATCTCATCGGCCTGGCCGATGATCCGCTGCAGATCATCTGGACCCCGCCGTTCCTGCGCGCCTTCGGTGGCGCGATGCTCATCCCGCCGGGGCCGCTCGACAAGGGTCTCGACAGCTTTTTCGCCATCACGCCGCCGAATCCCGAGTGGAGCGACGAGCAGGTCGAGTCGATGCTGCGGGAGAACAACAGCCGATCCCTGCGAATCCTCACGATCCACGAGGCGGTGCCCGGCCACTACCTCCAGCTCGCGTGGTCGAACCGCTGCGACTCGCTGCCTCGCGCCGTGTTCGGCTCGGGCGTGTTCGCCGAGGGCTGGGCGGTCTACGTGACCCAGGTGATGATGGATTCTGGCTACGGCGCCGACGATCCGGCGCTGATGCTCTCGCACTGGAAGTACTTCCTGCGCGCGCTCACGAACACCCTCATGGACATCCGCATCCACACCGGCACGATGTCGGAGGACGAGGCGATGACGATGATGGTCGAGGGCGGCTTCCAGGAGCGCTCCGAGGCCACCGAGAAGTGGGCGCGCGCCCGGTTGTCATCGACTCAGCTGTGCGAGTACTACCTCGGGTCGGTCGAGATGACTGAGCTCGAGCGCGAGGCGCGCCGTCGAGCCGAGATCGCGGGTCGCGACTTCACGTGGCGGCCGTTCCTGGAGTCCGTGATCAGCCACGGGACACCGCCGATGCCGGTCATCCGCGACATCCTGTACGGGGACTAGGAACCGGTCGCCAGCTCCAGGAGCGACGGTCCGTCGCCGGCTTCGGCCGCGAGCATCGCGCCGAGGTCCACGTGGCTGCGGTTCACGAGCAGCGCCAGCGTCACATCGGCCTCGGGGAGGTGCACGAGCAGCGTCGTGTACGTGTTGAGGAGGCCGGTGTGTCCGTAGCCGACCGCGTTCGGCAGCTCGATCCGCTGGACGCCGAGCCCGTAGTCGTGGTCGTTGAGCTCGCTCATCGCCTCGAGTGAGGCCTCGGTCAGGAGGTCGCTCCCGTAGAGCGCGTCGCCCCATCGCGCCAGGTCGGCGGCCGATGCGCTCATCGCTCCCGAGCCCCAGAAGATCGTGGCCCACGCGGGGGACAGGGGGCCGCCCTCCTCGGTGCCGGTAAGGACCCTGGTGTGGCTCAGTCCCAGGGGCTCCAGGAACCGCGTGCCGATCTCGTCGGCCAGGGTGGCACCGCCGATGCGCTCGACGAGCAGTCCGAGAAGGTAGTAGTTCGTGTTCGCGTAGGCCCAGCCCTTGCCCGGCTCGTACCAGGGCGCATGCACGCTGGCGAGGATCTCGGCGCTCGTCCACGGGTGCTCCGGGTGCTCCTCGAGCCCGCGTCTCGTCGTGTCGTTGAACACGTCCGCCAGACCGCTCGTGTGGTCGAGCAGCTGCCGGATCGACACGTCGCCCGCGAACCGTCGCAGGTCGGGCAGGTGCTCGCGCAGCCGGTCGTCGAGGTCCAGCCGTCCCTCCTCGACCATCTGGAGGACCGTGGCGGCCACGAACGTCTTCGTGACCGAGCCGATGACGAGCGGGTCGTCAGCGGCCAGTCGCGCGTCGCCCTCTCGGTCCCGGCCCGCGGCGCCGCTCCACAGCAGCTGTCCATCGCGGACCGCCGCAAACGTGATTCCACGCGCGCCGGCCGTGGTCCGCGCGGCCTCGATGGCGGCGGCGTAGTCAGCGCCCGTGTCCGGGGGCGCGGTCGGCGTCGAGGTCGGCGCGGGGAGTGGATCCGCGTCGATCGGCTGCACCCGCGACGGGGAGGGGGCCACCTCGAGCAGGTCGATGGGCATCGGGCGCGCACGGTGCGGCTCGCCGGCGTTGAGCGGGGCCAACGTGAGGTCGGGCGACAGGAATGCGAGCAGTGAGAGGAGGAGACCGACGAATGGCGCGCGAAGCCCGGGGAGCCGCAACCTGCGTCGCCCCCGTCGCGTGCGAATTGCTCGGGCCTGCTGCATCGATGTCCTCGCTGCATGCGCATCATCGCCGATGTGCGGGCGCCGTCTCAAGCGTTTCCGGCACTTGAACGCTCGGCGGGTTTTTGTTAGCATTGCTAACTAGTGACGATCCCCCGACTCTTCCCGCGTCCTGGACGCCGCCCCGATCGGGCGGCGTCCATGCCGCGCGCCCGCGGTGCGGCGATGGCCCGTGGCTTCAGCGCCATGCGTCATCGCAACTACCGGATCTACTGGTTCGGGCAGGCGGGATCGCTCGTCGGTGCCTGGATGCAGTCGGTGGCGCTGCCGTGGCTGGTGCTCGAGCTCGGTGGCTCGCCGCTTCAGCTCGGCGCGGTGCTGGCCCTCATGTTCGCTCCGTCGATGGTCCTCGCCCCGCTGGGCGGGGTGATCGCCGACCGGGTCGACAAGCGCCGCGTCCTCATGATCGTGAACGGAGTCGCCATGCTCCAGGCGGCGATCCTGTTCGGGCTCGCGGCGAGCGGCGTCGTCGAGATCTGGCACGTGTTCGTCCTCGCGCTCCTTGCCGGGTTCGTGAACGCCATCGAGATGCCGGTCCGCCAGGCCTTCGCCGCCGATCTCGTGCCACCGGACGATCTCGTGAACGCCATCGCCCTCAACTCGACGAGCTTCAACCTGTCGCGCGTGATCGGCCCGGCCATCGCGGGCGTGACGATCGCCGCGTTCGGCGTGGCCATCAACTTCGGCATCAACGCGGTGAGCTACCTGTCGGTGCTCATCGGCCTGTGGATGCTCGACGGAAGCACGTTCCGACAGATCGAGCGGCCCGATCGATTCCCCTCGATCCGCTCGAGCCTGGCCGAGGGCGTGCGCTACGCCGTGGCCACCCCGACGGTCCTGTGGCCGCTCGTGCTGCTGGGCGGCATGGCGGCCCTGGCCATGAACTTCCAGACGCTCCTGCCGATCTTCTCGCGGGACGCGCTCGGCCTCGACTCCGGGGGCTACGGGGCCCTGTTCGCCGCCATGGGCGCCGGCTCGCTGGTCGGCTCGCTGATGCTGGCCTTCACGACCAGCCAGCGGCCGATGCTGGGCATGATCATCGGCGGCGGAGCAGCCTTCCTGGCGCTCGAGCTGGTCCTCGGATTCGTGCGCCTGCCGCTGGCCGCGTTCGCGCTCGTGGCCGGCATCGGCATGGCGTCGATGCTCATGGTGAACACGATCAACGTGACGATCCAGAACAGCGTGCCCGACGTGCTCCGAGGTCGGGTGATGTCCCTCTACGTCACGGTGTTCGCCGGCACCGCGCCCCTCGGTGGCCTGCTGTCGGGCGCGCTGGCCGAGGCGTTCGGGGCGCCGGCGGCCATCAGCCTCGGCGCCGTGATGGCGGTTGGCGTGCTCGTGCTCGTGGCATGGCACCTGCGATCGGTCGCGATGCCCCGACGCGCCGCCGGCACCTCCCCGGCCATCGAACCGCCGCAGCGCGACCGGGAGCTCGATCGCCGGGCCGCGTGACGCCCCGTCGGCCGGTGGTTAGCATGAGCAACTTCCCGGAGATCTGACGTTGGCCCCATCCAGTTCCGCAGGACGACCCGACCAGCCTCGCTCCATGCCGCTTCGGGCGACGGGCGGTGGCCTGCGTCGCGGCTTCGCGTCGCTGTCGGTGCGCAACTACCGCCTCTACTGGTCCGGCCAGGTCGTGAGCCTCATCGGCACCTGGATGCAGCAGGTGAGCCTTCCGTGGCTCGTCCTGGCGCTCGGCGGCACACCGATCCAGCTCGGCTTCGTGGCCGTCCTCCAGTTCGGTCCGGCCATGTTCCTGGCACCGTTCGGCGGGGTCATCGCCGACCGCGTCGACAAGCGGCTCGCCCTCGTCGCGACGCAGATCGCGGCCAGCGGCCAGGCCTTCATCCTCTTCGTCCTCGTGGCCACCGGCATCGTCGAGATCCCGATGGTGCTGGGCATGGCGTTCGTGCTCGGCCTCATCAATGCCGTGGACATGCCCGTGCGGCAGTCGCTCGCCGCCGACCTCGTGCCGCGCAATCTGCTGCCGAACGCGATCGCGCTCAACTCGATGGCCTTCAACTCGGCGCGTGTCGTCGGGCCGGCGCTGGCGGGCGTCATCATCGCCGCGGTGACCGGCGTGACGGGGTCGGCCCTGGCGGGCGTCGCGATCAACCTGCTGCTGAACACCGTGACGTACGCCGGCGTGCTGACCGGTCTCCTCCGCATGGACGCCACCGCCATTCGACGCAACGAGCGGCCGGAGCGACATCCGCCGGTGCTCGACAGCCTGCGGGAGGGATTCCACCACGCCGTCCGGACGCCCATCGTCCTGTGGTCGCTGGTCCTGCTCGGCGGCATCGCCGCCTTCGGGTTCAACTTCCAGATCCTGCTGCCCCTCTTCGCCACCGAGATCCTGAACCTCGACGCCGACGGATACGGGGCGCTGTACGCGGCCATGGGTGTGGGATCGCTCGCCGGATCACTGACCCTTGCCATCATGCGCCGCCGGCGCGCGATCCCCCTGATGCTCGGCGGGGGACTCGTCTTCGCCGGGCTGCTGGTGGGGATCGCCGCATCGACGGTGGTCTGGCTGGCAGCCGCACTCATCCTGCTGGCCGGGTTCTTCAGCATGCTGATGATCAACTCGATCAACGCCACGGTCCAGGCCAACGTGGCCGATGCGCTCCGCGGCCGGGTGATGAGTTTCTACACCGCGGTCTTCGCGGGATCGGCGCCGCTCGGCGGCCTCTTCGCCGGATTCGTGGCCGAGACCTGGGGCACGCCGGCTGCCTTCCTTGCCGGGGCGGCGCTCTCGGCGATCACCGTCGGCATCGTGGCTCTCGGATTCCGGGCCGCGGACCGCGCCGATGCGCTGGGCGTCACCACGCTCGACGCGCCGTCCGACGCGTCGGCCGATCAGGAGCCCGGCGCCAGGGCGGCGCGACCCTCAGCGGCGCGCTGAGTGATCGGGCAGCAGGACCTGGAGCTCCTCCAGGGCGGCGGCGACCCCGGCGCGCCGGTCCTCGGGCAACGGCTCGAGCAGCTCGCGGGCCGCGGCGAGCAGGTCCTTGCGCATGGCCCGCGCCTGGCGTCGTCCCTTCGGGGTGGGCGCGAGCAGGACGGCCCGCTTGTCGTTCGGGTCGGTGCGTCGCTCGACGAGGTCGGCATCGGCGAGGCTGCTCGCCAGCCGCGTGACGACCGGCGCGGTGACCATGAGCCGGCGCGCCACCTCGGCCTGCGGCTGCGGTCCGAGCGTGTCGACGATTCGCAGCACGTTGTACTGCTGGTAGGTGAGGTCGCCCCACGTCTGCCGGCGGCGGGCGTGCGCCACGAGATGCCGCATCACGGGCGCAACTGTGCCGATGAGGCTTGCCTCGAGGCTCGGCGCCTCGCCGGGCGCCGGGCTGGAGCTCCGCGTTCGGCGCGGGCGAGCGGCCGGGGCGTTGGGGGCCATGGCGATGGATCGTAGCAGCCCGAGCCGAGCGGGGCTGACGCTCGTCCTGCTGGCGGTGGCGCACGCGGCGATCCACGCCCTGTCGGCCCTCATGCCGCTCGTCTACCCGATCGTCGTCGTCGAGTACGGGCTCAACGTGGCCGACATCGGCATCTTCATCGGCATCACCACCGCCGTCGGCGGCACGATGCAGCTGGCGTACGGCTTCCTGACGCGCTACGTCGCCCGCCCCGCCCTGCTGGCCGGCGGTCAGCTGCTCTTCGGGGCAAGCCTCCTGGTCGGCGGACTCTCGCAGTCGATCGTGCAGCTGCTCGCCGCGATCAGCGTCAGCCGCATCGGAGCCAGCCCGCAGCACCCGGTCGGGAACGCCCTCATCTCCGACGTCTATCCCGCGCAGCGCCGTGGCTTCGCGATCAGCGCCCACATCAGCGGCGGGAACATCGGCACCATCCTCGTGCCGTTCATCGGCGCCGCTCTGCTGCTCGCGTTCGGCTGGCAGGCGACGCTCATGCTGTTCGGGATCCCGCCGCTCATCATCGGGGTGCTCATCGCCGTCTTCGTGCGCGAGGACCACGCCGACTACCGGCGGCGCGCCCGCGCCTCGGGCTCGGTGCGTCAGCACCTGGGCCAGGTGATCGGGCGTGGCGACCTGCGGCTCATCCTGGGAGCGTCGCTGGTGGCGGCCGGCGGCCGGGGCCTCGACATCGTGGCGCCGTTCATGGTGCTCTACCTGTCCGGCCCGCTGGGATTCGACGAGCGGACGGTCGCCATCCTCTACGCCATCCTGCTCGTCGGCGCGGTGGGCGGGCCGATCCTGGCCGGCATCCTGTCCGACCGCTTCGGCCGGCGACGCACCCTCGTGGCGTACTACCTCGCATCGGCCGTGGGGATCCTGGCGTTCCTCGCGGCCGGCGCGAACCTCTTCTTCCTGGTTCCCGTTCTGCTGCCGTTCGGCACCGCGGTCTTCAGCGAGTCGCCGGTGCTCCAGGCCTTCCTCGCCGACCGGGCGACGGGGCCGATGCGCGACGTCGCGTTCGCGGTCTACTTCACGTTCGCCTTCGGAATCGGCGCGGCATGGGCGTTCGTCATCGGCGCGGTGGCCGGCGGGATCGGCTATCCGGCAGCGTTCACGATCATGGCCGCCTCGTACCTCGTGGCCGCCGGGCTCCTGTTTGCCGTGCGAGGCCGCGGACCCGAGCCGGAGCCGGCCTAGTCCGCCGCGCCGACGATGGCGCCGGCAAGGACGACGGCACCGGCGATGGCGAAGAGGGCCGCGGATCCGACGCGGATGAAGCGCGCGGGAAGGCGCGTTCCCACCTGCCGGCCGACCACCACGGCCACGAGGTTGGCGGCGATCTCCCCGGCGGTCGAGCCGATCCACGTCGGGAGGGCGCCGTTGCTCGCGGCGAGCGCGAACGTGGCGAGCATCGTCTTGTCGCCCAGCTCGCCCAGGATGAAGGTGCCGGCCACGGTGAGGACCAGGGCCGCGCCCGCCAGGCGCCGGCGGCCGGACCGCGCGGTTGCCTGCTCAACCTCCTCCTCGTCGTCGTCACCGCCCAGGGTCCAGGCGGCCACGACCAGGAACGCGACACCCGCCACGATCCCGACGAGCGACTCCGGCATGGCCGTACCGACCAGCGCACCGACCGCCACGCTCAGCCCCTGGATGAGGGCGGCCGCCAGTACCAGCCCAGTCACGACCGGCATGGCGGGATAGCGGGTGGCGAAGGCGAGGATGAGGAGCTGGCTTTTGTCACCGAACTCGGCGACGAAGATCGCGCCGAAGGCGATGCCGGCTGCACCGAGGAACGGGAGCATCGGCCGATCCTAGCGGTGAAGGGTCAGCAGACGGGCACGCTCTCGCAGATCTCGTCGACGCGGTTGTCGAGCGCCTCGATCCGATCGAGGACCCGGTCGAGTTGGTCGAGGATGAGCTGGGTGTCGGCCGTTCCGCCACCGGTGCCACCGTTGGAGGGGACATCGGAGCTGAAGGCGACGACCCACTCCTCGATGTCGTTCTCGAGCTCCGCCAGGCGCATCGACAGCGCGCTCATCGGCACGCCGCGCTCCATCGTCTCGACCTGGGCCCGCAGGTCGGCGACCTCCCCGCGCGCCGACTCGAGGTCGCCGCGCAGCCCGATCGTCCAGAGCAGGACGAGCAGAAGCAGGACGAGGCTCGCGAGCCCCAGGATGACGAGGACGGGCGTGGCGGCAGATCGCATGCCCGCTCCCTCAGCAAGAGCGGGACCGCGCCGCGCGCCGACGGCTCAGCCCTTGACGATCAGCCGCTCGAGCTCGGCTTCGCTCGAGGCGGTGAGGGCGCGGATGGCATCGGCATTCACATCGGCCACGATGATGTCGCCGATCTCGTCGTTCACCGAGCTGAAGATGCCGATCTCGTTCATCCGCTCGGCCTGGCGCCGGTTGTCGTCGGTCGGCGTCACGTAGTGAACCGACGCGGCGCGATAGCGATGGACGAGGAAGACATGCATGAGCGTCATGAGCCGCTTGCGCCGATGCGGATCCGAGATCCGCTGGTCGCGAACGGAAAGGATCGTGCGGCCGCGACGGTCGACGATCGGCTCGAAGACGATGCTCGCCAGGCGCGTTCCATCGGTCGTGTCGGCGCTCAGCTCCAGCACGTCGGAGCCGGCGGTGTGCGGCCGCAGGGTGACGCGCGGGTCGCCCTCGACCCCGTGATGGCGCGCCCAGACGCCGAGCCAGCCGGCCAGGACGCGGGTCGGAACCTCCGTCTGCACGAGGTGCTGCGACTGCGTGGAGCCCGCTCCCATGGCCTTCGTCGTGGCGGTCTGGCCGGTGGCCGCGAGCAGGGCGGCGTCGGCCCGCGGACCCCCGACCAGGGTCTGTGGCGTTCGGTATGGCGACTCGAGGAGCCGCAGCTTCCGCTGGAGCCGGGCGAGGGCCAGCATCCCGTCGTCGCGCAGCGCGGTGGCGAACTCCTCGGCAGCGAGGCCGTCGATCTGGTGGCCGCCATAGGTGATGAAGTTGAAGACGAATCCCATGCGACCCAGCTCCTCGGGGAAGCGGCGCATCTCCTCGTCGGTCATGCCGGTCGTGTCCCAGTTGAAGGACGGGGAGAGGTTGTAGGCCAGCATCTTGTCGGGGTACACGGCGTGGATCGCATCGGCAAAGCGACGCGCGTCGTCGAGGTTCGCGGTCTTCGTCTCCATCCACAGCAGATCGGCGAACGGCGCCGCGGCCAGCGACTTGGCGATCGCGTAGTCGATGCTGCCGGCGACCTGGTGGTAGCCCTCGGGCGTGCGGGCCATCTCAGCATTCCAGAAGGGATCGACCCCGAGCTCGCGACCTCGCGATCTCGCCGCGGCCCACGACGCACGGCTCGCGAAGTCGTTCCACTCGTCGATGCGCATGGCCGGCTCCGCGCCCTCCTCGGCGCGCGCCGCGAGCGCCTCGGCGACGGCCTGGCCGTAGGTCATGAGCCCCGCGTCCGACTGCCACGCATCGAGGAAGCGATCGGCGACGACGTCGAGCGTCGCGTCGGGGTCATGGCGTCCCTCGTGGGCCGCCTCGTCGATGACGGTGCACAGCCCCTGGCGCTCGAGCCACGACTCGGCGGCCGCGTACTCGTCGTCGTCCACGGCGTAGAGGAGGTGGCCCTTCAGCTCGGACAGGCCGGCCCGATGGAGCCGGCGGATGACCGCCAGGAACCCGACCCGGTACGACGGAACGTCGGGATTCGTGACGCCCAGGATGAATGGCTGGTCCCGCTCGTCGCCGTTGCCGTCGAGCAGGTTCGCGGCCTCGGCATCGGTGCGGGCGACGACGATGCCGGCCACGCCCATGATGTCGAGCTGGAGCCGGGCCGCGTTCAGGCGCTTGATCTGCTCGTCGCTGGGGACGAGCACCTTGCCACCCTGGTGTCCGCACTTCTTGGCGCCCGGCTTCTGGTCCTCGATGTGATAGCCGGGGACCCCCGCCTCGACGAACCGGCGGATGAGGTTGCGGACGTGACCGTCGCCGCCGTGCCCGGTGTCGGCATCCGCGATGATCAGCGGCGTGTAGTCGACCTCGGGGGTCGAGGCACGCTCGGCGTCGGTCATCCGGGCTCGCGCGAAGCGCTGGTTCCGATCGGCGGTGAGGAGCCCGCGGACGAGCCCGGCCGCCTCCTCGGGGACCTGGCTCAGCGGGTAGCTCGCGAGATCCGGGCCGGGGTCTTCATCGGCGGATCCCTTGGCCGATGTCGCCCAGCCGCCGAGGTAGATCGCCTCGATCCCCATGCGCTTCATCGTCACGCCCTGCCCGGGCGAGTAGGGCCCGAAGCTCGTGATCGATCGGCGCTCGGCGAAGCGACGCCGGAGGAGCTCATGCAGGCGATCCGCAGCCTCGCGGGCGACGGGGTAGTCGACGGCGATCGTGCCGCGCTGGTCCACGACATGGCGCGCCACGTGGAGGCGCGTGATCTCGCCGAACCGCTCTCCGGTCATCCAGTCCTCGGTTGCCGCGATCTCGGCAGCACGCGTCGCCGACTCGGGGTCGGGGACTGCATCCGGGGCATGGTCCGGGGCCGCCTCGGGCGGCCGGATCAGGGTCGTCATGTCGGTTTCGCTACTCGTTCGCGTGGTCGCGATCGCAGAGGTCCGGGCAGTGGCACTCGGCCAGCTCGGCGACGCTCAGGACGTTCGGCTGCGCCGGCTGCTCGGGGCGCCAGAGCAGCCACGGGTTGAGGCGGGCCCGATCCGCGGTCGGCGCGCCCTGCGGCGATGTGATGGCCGCCGGCGTCGGTGTGGGTGTCATCGGAATCATGTCTTCATGGTCGGCCCAGGCCTGATATCAGTCAAGACGATTTCACCTATATGATCCATAAACCAAACTGATATCATGTGCCCATGCCCGATCCGATCCAGCTCGCGCAGCTCGAGGCCCTCGTCACGGTGGCGCGCCTCGGTTCGATCAGCGCCGCCGCCGAGGAGCTCGTCGTCAGCCAGCCGGCCGTCACCGCTCGCCTCCAGGCGCTCGAGCGTCAGCTCGATACGCAGCTGTTCGTGCGCTCGCGGAGCGGTACCCGCCTGACCGGGACGGGCCGCGCGTTCCTTCCGCACGTCGAGCGCGCCCTGGCTGCCGTCCGGGCCGGCCGTCTTGCGGTCAGCGACGTCGTGAGCGGCACGGGCGGACGCCTCACGATCGGCGCGGCGCCGGCCGTCAGCACGTACGTGCTGCCCGCGATGCTCCATCGGTTCCAGGACGAACACCCGCAGGTCCAGCTCTCGGTCCGCAGCGGGCACTCCGAGGAGGTCCTGGCCATGGTCCTCCGCGAGGAGGTCGAGCTCGGACTCATGCGACCGATCCCGCACCCCGACGTCGAGAGCCGGCCGCTGTACGAGGACCCGCTCGTGCTCGTCGTGCCGAGGGCGCATGCCTTCGCCGGCAGGGGGCAGATTCGGATGCCGGAGATGGGCTCGGAGCACCTGATCCTGTTCGATCGGACGAGCTCGTACCACGAGCTGACGAGCTCGATCCTGCGACAGGCGGGGATCGATCCTCGCGGGACCATCGAGGTCGACAACATCGACGCCGCCAAGCGCATGGTCGAGCAGCGGCTGGGCATCGCCCTCCTGCCCCACACGTCGGTGCGGGCCGAGATCGGGACCGGTCGCCTCGTGCCGATCCGCGTCACCGACATGCCGGTCATCCGTCGCCAGATCGTGGTCGTCCGACGGCGCGACATCGGCGACCCGTTGCCCGTCGTGGCGGACTTCCTCCGCACGCTCGAGGAGCTGGGGCCCGATCGGCCCAAGGAGCCGCGCTTCCTCGCCTGACCGGCCCGCCCCCCGGGTCTAGAATCGATCACTCGCCCTGCACACTGGAGGCATCGTTCGCCGGATGACCACCGAGCCGCGCCCCGACTCCGACGCCATCGAGAACCTGCTGCGGGAGGAGCGGACCTTCGCGCCATCCGACGAGTTCGTCGCCGATGCGCTCGTCCGGGACCCGTCGATCTACGAGCGAGCGGCATCCGAGGACGGCTTCCGCGCCTTCTGGACCGACGAGGCGAAGCGGCTCGACTGGATGGAGCCGTGGGAAGACCTCTACACGTGGGAAGCGCCCTACGCGAAGTGGTTCATCGGCGGCAAGCTGAACGTGAGCGTCAACTGCCTGGATCGCCATGTCGCGAACGGGCTCGGCGACCGCGTCGCCTACTTCTGGGAGGGTGAGCCGGGCGACACCCGCACGATCACCTACGCCGACCTGCTCGACGAGGTGTGCCGCTTCACGAACGCGCTGCGCGGGCTCGGCGTGAAGAAGGGCGACCGCGTCGCGATCTACATGCCGATGATTCCCGAGCTGCCGGTCGCCATGCTGGCCTGCACCCGAATCGGCGCGGCGCACTCGGTGGTCTTCGGCGGCTTCAGCGCCGATGCGCTGGCCGACCGAATCGACGACGCCAGCTGCTCGGTCGTCATCACCGCCGACGGCGGCTACCGCAAGGGCGCCACGGTGGCCCTGAAGAAGGCGGCGGACGATGCGATCGCGCGGACGTCGTCGGTCGAGCACTGCGTCGTGGTCAAGCGCACCGGCGACGATGTCGCCTGGGACGAGTCACGCGACCACTGGTACCACGACCTCGTGGACGGCCAGTCGTCGAAGGCCGATCCCGAGCCGATGGACTCCGAGGACCTGCTCTACCTGCTCTACACCTCGGGCACCACGGCCAAGCCGAAGGGGATCATGCACACGACCGGCGGCTACCTCGCCGGGGTCAGCGCCACCCATCGGCTCATCTTCGACATCCACCCCGAGACCGACATCTACTGGTGCATGGCCGACATCGGCTGGGTGACCGGGCACAGCTACATCGTCTACGGACCGCTGGCGAACGCGACGACCGGGATCATCTACGAGGGGGCGATCGACTACCCCGAGAAGGACCGATGGGCTCAGATCGCGGCGAAGTATCGCGCCACGATCCTCTACACCGCCCCGACCGCCATCCGCGCCCTCATGAAGTACGGCGCCGATGCGTTCGCCGATGACGACCTCTCCTCGCTCCGGCTGCTCGGCAGCGTCGGTGAGCCGATCAACCCCGAGGCATGGGCCTGGTACTGGAAGGAGATCGGCGGCGGCCGCTGCCCGGTCGTCGACACGTGGTGGCAGACCGAGACCGGCATGGTCATGATCGCGCCGCTGCCGGGCATCACGACCCTCAAGCCGGGCAGTGCCACCTTCCCGTTCCCCGGCGTCGTCGCCGACGTCGTGGACGAGGGCGGTCGGTCCGTGCCGCTCGGCGGTGGCGGCTACCTCGTCCTCGAGCGTCCGTGGCCAGCGATGCTGCGCGGCATCTACGGCGATCCGGAGCGCTACGAGCAGACATACTGGAGCCGCTACCCGGGGCGCTACTTCGCGGGTGACGGCTGCAAGCGCGACGAGGAGGGCTACTACTGGCTGCTGGGCCGGATCGACGACGTGATGAACGTCTCGGGCCACCGCATCAGCACGACCGAGGTCGAATCGGCCCTCGTCTCCCACCCGTCGGTGGCCGAGGCCGCCGTGGTGGGCCGAACGGACCCCATCACGGGCCAGGCGATCTTCTGCTACGTCATCCTGCGGTCGGGCCACGAGGCGTCCGACGAGCTCGGGAAGGAGCTGCGCACGCACGTCGCAGACATGATCGGCAAGTTCGCTCGCCCGAAGCAGATCCTGTTCACGCCGGACCTGCCGAAGACGCGCTCCGGCAAGATCATGCGGCGCCTGCTGCGCGACATCGCCGAGCAGCGCGACCTCGGGGACGTCACCACGCTCGCCGACGCGAACGTCGTCAGCGCCATCCGCGACCAGTCCGGCAAGGGCGAGGACTGATCGGCTACTCCGACGAGCCCAGCTGAACTCCCACGATCGTACCGCCGCCATCCGCGCGTGGCGTGACGCTCACCACGCCACCGAAGCCGTCGTTGTCCGGATCCATGAAGATCCACGAGAAGGAGCCCTGGGCGCTCGAGCGATTCAGGATCTCGAAGCCCTCGTTGCCGATCGCGCTCTCGTAGAAGCCTTCGAGCGATTCCGGCGACTGGCTCGACTCGAACGTCAGGAAGATGACCCCGCCGGCGGTCGTTCGCGATGTCTCGGTTGTGTCAGCCGGCGTGAACCGCTCTGCCATCGCCTCGAGGTCGTCCGACGAGCCGGCTTCCCCACCACCTCCTCCGCCGCCCGTCTCGCCCGGCTGGGCGGGAGCGGCTCCCTCGCTCGCCGGGAGGTCGCCGCCCCCGTCGTCGGCGGGAGCCGAGCCGCCACAGCCCGCGAGGAGCAGCACGAGGGAGAGGGACACGAGCGCTCGGGTGGGTCGCATGTCGTCGTCCTCCGTTGCCGGTCGACGCCCCCGGTGGTCCAGCGCCGCCATCGCCGGACCAGCAACGGTGCGCCGGGCGTGCGGTCGCGTCAAGGGCCTTGATCTCGGGTGTATCGTGATCGCGCTGCCGGCCTACGTCCGAGGTTCGTGCCGTGTCCCGCGCCTCCATCGCCGTCATCTCTGCGCTCGTCCTGCTCTTGACGGCCGTGCCTCGCTCGGCCGCTGCCGACACGGCGCCATTGCCGGCGTCGATGGCCGCGGTGGGAGACTCGATCACCCAGGCGGCGAGCACCGGCGGCTCACTCGGTGCGGACTATCCGCAGAACTCATGGGCGACCGGAACGAACGCGACGGTCAACAGCCACGCACTTCGCCTGCAGACCCTCGGGGCGCCGATCGCTCAGACCACCTACAACCGGTCGGTGAGCGGCGCGAAGGTGGCCGACCTCCCCGGCCAGATGTCCACCGTGGTCCCGCTGCAGCCCGCGTATCTGACAGTGCTCATCGGCGGCAACGACCTCTGCACCGACACCGTGGCGCAGATGACCAGCGTGACCGATTTCCGATCGAGCTTCGCGTCCGCGATGTCGACGATCGCGAGCGGCTCGCCGAGCACGTACGTCTACGTGGTCAGCATCCCCGACGTCTACCAACTGTGGAGCCTGTTCCGGAACAATTTCTGGGCACGGTTGGTGTGGTCATCGGCCGGAATCTGTCAATCACTGCTCGCCAACCCCGGCTCCACCAGCCAGGCTGACGTTCAGCGTCGAGAACAGGTCCGCCAGCGCAACATCGCCTTCAACACCCAATTGGCCGAGGTCTGCGCGGCCCATGCCTCGCGGTGCCGATTCGACGGGAACGCGGTGTTCAACACGCAGCTGACTCGGAGCGACGTGTCCGGCGATTACTTCCATCCCTCGCTCAGCGGGCAGGCACGGCTGGCCCAGACGAGCTGGGACGCCGGCTTCACCTGGACGACCACCCCGGTCAACCAGCCGCCCACGGCAGGGTTCACCGCGAGCTGCACCGGGCTCACCTGCGCTTTCGTCGACACGTCCACGGATGTCGACGGCACCGTCGTCGCGTGGTCGTGGGCGTTCGGCGACGGCGCGATCGACACATCTCGAAATCCGAGCCACGAGTACGCGACGGCCGGGACGTACACGGTGGTGCTCACGGTCGAGGACGACGACCGCGCCACGGGATCTGCTCTCCAGACCGTGAACGTCACGGTGCCGACCTCGGACGCTCCCGTCTGGATCACGAGCCTGGGTGGATCCGCCACGGCGAGCAAGGGGAACTGGACGGCGACCGTTAGTGTCTCGGTTGCCGGTGCGGGCGGTCCCGTTTCGGACGCAACGGTGACGGGAACGTGGTCCAGCGGCGGCACCGGCTCCTGCACGACGACGGCGAGCGGCTCCTGCACCACGAGCTCCAATGTGAACAAGAAGACCGCATCGGTCACCTTCGTGGTCACCGGCGTGAGCGGTCCTGGGCTTGTGTACGAGCCACGGCCGGGCGACCCGCAGCAGGTGACGGTCTCGCGCCCCTGAGGCCGGCCCCGTCGCTCGAGGTGCGGCGGGTAGAATCGGCCCATGTCCCAGACCGCGCATGGCGGAGAGCCGACCGAGGCTGCTGCCGAGTACCTCATGACGATTCGCTACATGCACGGTGAGGGTCAACCGGTGATCGCCGCCCGGCTCGCCGAGCGCCTCGGTGTGAGTGCCGCGACCGTCAGCGAGATGGTGACCCGGCTGGTGCGCGAGGGCCTGGTCGACGTCGACGGCGACACCCGGCAGCTGCAGCTGACCGACGACGGCCGCGAGGCCGCCGAACGCACGTTTCGTCGGCACGCGCTCTCGGAATGGCTCCTGACCGAGGTCATCGGCCTGGGCTGGGCGGAGGCCGATGAAGAGGCGCACCACCTCCAGCACGCGTTCAGCGACCGCGTCACGGACAAGATCGACGAGCTGCTCGGCGAGCCCCCGACCTGCCCGCACGGCAACCCGATCCCACGGAATGGGAAGACCCCGGAGCGCCCCGCCGGCCTGCGCTTGTCGGATGCGGCAGCCGGCTCGGACGTCACGATCCTGCGGGTCACCGAGGAAGCGGAGGAGGACGCTCGGTTGCTCACCTTCCTCCAGGAGAACGGTGTCCGGCCCGGGCATGTCTTCGAGGTGGTCGAGGTCGCCGAGCACATCGGAACTATGACGCTGCGACGCGTCGCCGGCGGGGCCGACGACGGCCACGAGGTCACGATCGGGCTCGTCGCCGCGGCAAAGCTGCGGATGCTGGAAGGGCGCGCCGATCAGGGTCTCTTCCATCGCGTCCCGGAGCGTGCCCGGCTCGCCGCGACGCGCTGATCGGGTCTGCTAGCATCCGCGTCAGCATGGTTCGCGATCGCAGCAGACGCGGGATCATCGCGGCCGTGGCCCTGGTTCTCTGGCTGGGCTACATGGCCGTCGGTCTCGCCGTCATCGACACGTTGGCCCCCACCGTCGGTGGTGAGGGACCCGAGGGCACGGCCGCCTTCGTCGGCCTGGTGTTCGGCGTGTTCACCGTCGGCCTCATCATGTGGGCCGCCTCCGACTGACCGGCCGGCGAACAGCGGTCGCCGCACGCTTGCGCTAGCCTTGGCCGGATGTCCGAACGTCCACGCTGGCTGCTGCCGGCAGCTTTCGTGCTGCTCGGCCTGATCTGGGGCTCATCCTTCGCCTGGATCAAGATCGCAGTCGACGAGATTCCGCCCGCGAGCCTGGTGGCCTGGCGCATGGCGCTGGGGGCCGCCGGCATGCTCGGCCTGCTCCTCGTCATCCGTGCGCCGCTGCCACGCGGGCTGCGTGCCTGGCTGCCCCTGGCGTTCCTCGGCGCGGTCAACGCGTCGGTCCCGATCTACCTCATCAGCTGGGGCGAGCAGTTCGTCGACTCCGGGACGGCCGCCGTGCTGAACTCGCTCGCGCCGATCTTCAGCCTCCTCATCGCCGGCGTCGCCCTCCGCGTCGAGCCGGTCACCGTCCTTCGGGTCTCGGGCCTGGTCCTGGGCTTCGCCGGCGCCGGCCTGCTTGCCAGTCGCGAGTTCGACTTGCGCGCCGATGCATCGGGTCTCATCGGCGCCGGGGCGGTCGTGCTGGCCGCGCTGTCCTACGCCGTCGGTGCCTCCTATGCCCGCCACCGCATCCGGTCGACGCACCGCTACGTCGTCGCCGGTGGGACGCTCGTGTTCGCCGCGATCTACAGCCTGGCGCTCGCGGTCGTGGCCGACGGAACCGTGGTCGTCCCGAACCAGGTCGACACGCTGCTTGCGGTCGCCTGGCTCGGCCTGCTCGGATCGTTCGTGGCGTACCTCCTGTTCTTCTTCCTCATCGAGCACCTCGGGGCCACGATCGCCTCGATGGTCACCTACATCTTCCCCGTCGTCGGGGTCGGGATCGGCGTGACGCTCCTCGGTGAGCGGATGGACGTCCGCCTGGCAGCCGGCACGCTGCTGGTGCTCGCGGGCATCGCCGTCGTGACCCTTCGCTATGATCCGACCGTGAGCCGCGTACCCGACGGAGCGCGCCGGTGAGTGGACCGTGGGACCGGAGGCCATCCGACCCGGACGACAGCTGGCCGAACGAGGACTTGCGAGGGGACGCCTCGAGCTCGCCTGCGCGTGAAGGATGGCCCTCCGACGATCCGTGGAGCAGCGACGACAGTGCCTCGGGTTGGGGTGCATGGCCTCCGCCTCCGCCGCCGGGCGAGGCGCTGCCCGACGACGCGGAGCTCCCGGTCGCCGATCCATGGGCGGAAACCTGGACCGACGACGAGGAGCCGGCGGGGGAGCCCGCGCCCGAGCGTCGTGAGCCGGAACCCTGGATCTCGCGCGAGCCTGCCCGCGCAGAGCCCTGGATGCCCTCGGAGGATCCGTGGTCGCTCGACGCCGCGGTGGATCTGCCCCCTTCGTCCGACTGGTCACCACCGGCGGACCGGGTTCCGACCGAGCCGCAAGCCCCGACGCTTTCCGAGCCCGAGCCGGAACCCGAGCCCGAGCCGGAACCCGAGCCCGAACCTGAGCCGACACCGGAGCCGCGGCCCGAACCCGAGGACGAGCCTGAGTGGCCCCTCGACGAGCCCGGCCTCGCCGATGTGGCCGAGCCGGTGCCGGACTTCGATATCGCGCGGCCTGCCCCCTCGCCATGGGCGCCGTTCCGTGAGCCGGAGCCGGCCGCGCCGGAGTCCGAGGAGCCCACGGCGGCCGCCGACCAGGCCGCGTGGCCAACGCCCGACGTAACGCGGCCGCCCATCTTCGAGCCCGACGACGCTCGTCCGTCGTGGGTCACGCGATCGCCGTTTGCTCCGTTCCTCGAGCCGGAGCCCGCGCGCGACCCCGAGCCGGAGCCGGAGCCCGAGCCGGAGCCGGCGCCCGACCCCGAGCCGGAGCCGGAGCCCGATCCCGAGCCGGAGCCCGAACCCGAGCCCGATCCCGAACCCGAGCCGGAGCCCGAACCCGAGCCCGAACCCGAACCGGAGCCGGAGCCCGAACCTGAGCCCGAGCCGGAGCCCGAGCCCGAACCCGAACCGGAGCCGGAGCCCGAACCCGAGCCCGAGCCGGAGCCGGAGCCCGAACCCGAGCCGGAGCCCGAACCTGAGCCGGAGCCCGAACCTGAGCCGGAGCCGGAACCTGAGCCCGAGCCTGAACCGGAACCTGAGCCCGAGCCTGAACCGGAACCGGAACCTGAGCCCGAGCCGCAACCGGAACCCGAGCCGGGACCGGAGCCCGAGCCGCAACCGTCGCCAGAACCGGACTGGGGAGCGACGCCCTCGTGGCCGGAGAGCGGTGACTCGACCCAGGTACTGCCGTCGAGCTGGGTTCCGCCCGAGCCCACGCCCAGCGACGCGGGATCCGGGCTCAAGCCGATGGTCGGACGGATCAAGGTCTCTGTCGCCGATCCCGCCGCGCCGGCCGTGGACGAGGAAACGGAGGACGAGCCGACGACTGCCGAGCAGGCGGTGCCGTGGCTCATCGGCATCATCCTGCTCCTGGCCGGAATGGTGATCGTGCTGCTGGCACTCATCTTCGCGGGCGACGCATCGCTCGCGAGCGGCGGTGCGGTGCCTTCCGGCAGTGACGTCGCCATCGTGCCCAGTGCCAGCGCCTCGGAGGCGGCCCCGACGCCCACGCCGACGCCACGCGCGTCGGGTGGGGTGGCCTCGGCCACGCCGACGCCGACCCCGACCCTTGCACCGGTGCCCGAGTACGGCGCGCTCGAGATGGTCTACCAGGGCCGCAGTGCTGCCCTGGCGCCGATCTACCTGCTCCGTCGCGACTTCACGAAGGAGGTCGATACCCAGGAGGTGATGGCGCAGGACCCGACACTCGACGTGCGTCGTTTCGCCTGGGCGCGGGACGGAACGATCGGCGCCGGCCTCCTCGCTGATGTCCTCGTCTCGATCGAGCCGGGCAAGGAAAAGCGGCGTCTCGCCGATGGCATCAACACGATCACCTTCGGGAACGACGCGTCGACGGTGTACGCGGCGCGCGTGACCCAGGACGGCGCGAACGACGTTGCCTCGGTGATGGCGATCGACTTCGCGAGCGGTGACACGACCGAGCTCGCGGCGATCAGCTACGCCCGCCCGAGCCTCGCAGACGAGGAGTCCCTGGCCGAGGCGCAGTTCACCGACGAGGGCGGGCCGATTCGTCTCTACTGGGTCGATCGCGCGACGCTGCGCTTCTGGGCGCTCGGCGCGGGGACCTGGCAGATCGATCCGTCGGACGGGACGGTGACGCCGCTGGAGGCCGACGATCGACCGACGCTGTGGTCACCCGACGCGGACCGCTACATCCGGACCTCGTTCGCCGATGGCTCGAGCACGATCAGGCTGTTGGACGAGGATGACGCGGAGCTGCTCTCGATCAGCGTCGAGGGACGTGTCAGCCACATCCGCTGGGCGCCGGACGGGGAGCGGGTCGTCTTCACCCTCGGCCGGTCGAACTCGGGCGGGGGAGTGCTCCAGGACCTCTTCCTGTGGGATCTCAACGAGGACGCACCGATGCAGCTCACCGCGACCGGCGCCGCATTCGGCGCGGAGTGGCTGGGAACCCAGCCGCTCTGGAGGGACTGATGCCGGACATCGTCAACCCCATCGGCGTCGAGCTCGACGAAACCGCGCGACGGATGCGGATCCGCTGGGACGACGGGCATCTCGGCGAGTGGGGATGGTTGGCGCTGCGACGCGCCTGCCCATGCGCCCTGTGCGCTGGAGAGGGGAACCTCCCGGGCATCGTCACGCTCGAGACGCACTTCGACGAGCAGCAGACGACCTTGAACGAGATCCGGTGGATCGGTCGCTACGCGCTGGCGCCGATCTGGGCCGACGGACACGACACCGGCCTGTTCACCTACAGCAAGCTGCGCGGTTCCTGCGAGTGTCCGGAGCATGCCGCCGCCGGCACCTGATCCGATGCACCGTCCCTTCGGCGATGAATTCACGCTGGCGCTCGGGGGAGGCGGTGCCCGTGGCTGGGCCCATGTGGGCGTTGCCCGCGCCCTGCGCGAGCATCGGCTACGGCCGAGACGCATCGTCGGCACCAGCATGGGCGCCATCGTCGGCGCTACCCTTGCCGCCGGCCGAGCCCCGGAGGAGATCGAGGACGGTGCGCTGCGCGCGCCGTTCCATCGGCTCACCAGGCGTCGCGGCCGGTTCGCACTGTTCGATCCGCGGGGCATCCTCGAGCACCTGGCCGATGAGCTCGGCGACCCCCGAATCGAGGATCTGCCGACACCGCTCGGCATCACGGCCTACGACCTCGTGGCGGGGGCGCCCCGGCTCATCACGCGGGGCCGCCTGGTCGATGCCCTCGAGAAGAGCATCGCCGTTCCGTTCTTCTTCCCGCCGCGGCCGGACGCCGAGGGGGTGTGGTGCGACGCGGGGCCGTGGGAGGGCGTCCCCGTGACGCTGGCGCGCCGATGGGCTCCCGACGCCCCGGTGATCGGCGTGTTGGCGGACATCCCGAAGCCGGCGTTCCTGGCGAGCCGCCCGGGCGCGGCCTTCCTGCGCGCGGCATCCCGTCGCCTTGGCGGAGCCGGCGCCGCCGGGGATCGTCTCACCGCTCGCCGCTATCTCGCGCTCCTCACATCGCGATGGGCCGATCCGGTCGTCCGCGAGCCGCCCGACCTCCTCGTCGTCCCGCGGCTTGGCCGGATGAACGCGCTCCAGTTCGGCCGCGTCGCCGAGGCGATCGCCATCGGGGAGCGCGATACGCTGGAGGCACTCGCTACCATCGGCGCACGGAGCACGAGGACCGCGAGCGATGCAGGCTGACACCGGGGGCGTCCTGTTCGTCCACGCCCACCCCGACGACGAATCGATGGCGACCGGCGGCGTCATGGCGCGCCTCGTGGCGGAGGGCGTACGGGTCGACCTCGTGACGTGCACCGACGGGGCGGAGGGCGAGATCCATGATCCGACGCTCGACCCGGAGGAAGCACGACCGCGCCTCGTCGATATTCGCTCGGCGGAGCTCGACTGCTCGATCGCGGCGCTCGGCGGAGGCGCGATCCACCACCACAAGCTCGGGTATCGCGACTCCGGGATGATCGGCACGCCGGCGAACGAGCACCCCGACTGCTTCTGGCAGGCCGACCTCGAGGACGCAACGCGCCGCCTCGTGGAGATCGTGCGCGAGGCTCGGCCGGTGGCCATCGTCACGTACGACGAGAACGGGAACTACGGTCACCCCGACCACATCAACGCGGCGAAGATCGCGCGCCAGGCCTACCAGGCGTCCCGCGGCGAGGACTGGGCCGTCTCCCGCTTCTACGAGATCGCGTTCGTGCGCGAGCGGTGGTTCGAGCTCATGGGCGCCATGAAGTCCCGCGGCATCGCCCTGCCGTGGGACCTCGATGACCGGGTCCCGACGCCGGGCGCCGATGAGCTGAATCCGACGAACGCGGCGGCGCTGTCCCAGGTCGGGGACGCGATCGAGGCCGACGAGGGCGATGCGCTCGACTTCGGGCGCGCGGACGCGGAGGTGACGACCCGGATCGACGTGTCCGCCTACCTGGCACAGAAGCGCGGCAGCATGGACTGTCACAAGACCCAGCGCCAGGATCTCGGCTGGCTCCTCGACCTGCCGGAGGACCTCGCCGATGGCGCGATCGACACGGAGTCGTTCGTCCTCCGCTGGCTCGACGGCAGCGACGTTGACGCGACGCATCGCGAGACATCGCTCCTCGGCGACTGAGCGCTACCATCGCAGCCACATGGCGAACCGCACGCTCACCCTGACCGACGACCTCGTCGACTACGTCCAGCGGCTCGGCGTGCGCGAGCACCCGGCCCTCGCGGCGGTGCGCGAGGAGACCAGGGCGTTGCCGGAGCACGAGATGCAGATCGCGCCGGAGCAGGGCGCATTCATGGCGCTCCTCGTCCGGGCGATCGGCGCACGCAGCATCCTGGAGATCGGCACGTTCACCGGGTACAGCTCGACGGCCATGGCGCTCGCGCTGCCGCCGGATGGCACGATGCTGTGCTGCGACGTGAGCGACGAGTGGACCGCCATCGCCCGTCGCACGTGGGAGGCTGCCGGGGTGGCGCCCTTGATCGAGCTGCGCATCGCACCGGCCACCGACACGCTCGCCACCCTGGGGGCCGATGGCTTCGACCTCGCCTTCATCGACGCCGACAAGCCGAGCTACGACGCGTACTACGAGGGCTGTGTTCGGGTCGTTCGACCCGGCGGGCTGATCCTCATCGACAACGTCCTCCAGGGCGGCCGCGTCGTCGACGCGGACTCCGAGAGCGAGAGCGTCCGGGCCATTCGCGCGCTGAACGAGAAGATCGCCGTCGACGAGCGCGTCGACCATGTGCTGCTGCCGCTGGCCGACGGGCTGACGGTCGCGCGGGTGCGCTGACCGCCCTTGTCGCTCGAGACGCCGACGCCGGGGGAGCCGTCCCGCGCCGAGATCGCCGCCACCGGCGCGCGCCGGCCGACGCTGTGGCGGCACCGCAACTTCCTGAAGCTGTGGTCGGCCCAGACGATCACCCAGTTCGGCGACGAGATCACCCAGCTCGCGCTGCCGCTCGTGGCGATCATCACGTTGCAGGCCACGCCGTTCCAGATCGGTCTGCTCGGGACGTTCCAGTTCCTGCCATTCATTCTGCTGACCATTCCGGCCGGCGTGTGGGTCGACCGGATGCGCCGCCGGCCGATCCTCATCGCGGCCGATCTCGGCCGGGCCGTGCTCCTCGTGTCGATCCCGGTCGCATTCGTCGGCGGCTGGCTCGGCATGCCGCAGCTCTATCTCGTGGCGTTCGCGGTCGGCTGTCTCGAGGTGTTCTTCGACGTCGCCTACCAGTCCTATCTGCCGGCGGTCGTGGAGCGTGACCAGCTCGTCGAGGGCAACGCGAAGCTCGAGCTGTCGAACTCCGCCTCGACGGTGATCGGGCCGGGCGTGGCGGGCTTCCTGGTGGAGCTCGTGCGGGCGCCGTTCGCGATCCTCTTCGACGCCCTCTCCTACGTGGGGTCGGCCGTGATGCTGCTCTTCATCCGCAGCCCGGAGCCGGCGCCCACACCCCACGATCCGGCCACCGGCCCGCGGCCCTCGATGCGCCAGGAGGCCTCGGAGGGCCTGCGCTACGTGCTCGGGCACCGCCATCTGCGGTACATCGCCGCGTGCACCGGCACGCTGAACCTGTTCGGCAACATCGGCGGCGTGATCATGGTGCTCTACATCGTGCGCGAGCTCGGCATCAACCCCGGAACGCTCGGACTCGTCTTCGCAGTTGCCAACGTCGGCGTGCTGCTCGGGGCGCTGAGCGCCGAGCGCCTGGCGGGCTGGTTCGGCCTTGGGCCGACGATCGTGGTGAGCGCCGCGCTCTCGCCGTTCATGCTCGTCCTCGTGGCGCTTGCGCCGCGCGGCGCGGCGATCCCGTTCCTCGTGGCCGGCGGCATCATCGGCGCGGCAACCGCCGTGATCTACAACATCAACCAGGTCAGCCTTCGGCAGGCGATCACGCCGGAGCGCATGCTGGGTCGCATGAACGCCACGATGCGCTTCATCGTGTGGGGCACGATCCCGGTCGGGTCGATCCTCGGTGGCGTGCTCGGCGGGCTCATCGGCCTGCAGGCGACGATCTGGCTCGGCGCGATCGGCTCGTTCATCGGCTTCCTGCCGGTGCTGCTGTCGCCGGTGCGCAGCCTCCAGTCCATCCCGGACGCGGAGTCCTCGTGACGCTTTCGGCGCCGATCCGCTGCTCTGCCCTGGCCGATGAGCTCGGCGAGCCGATGATCGGCAGCGTGGAGCAGCGCGTGCGCTGGCTGCTCGTCGAGGACCACAGCGCCTGGGGCCGCGATGCCGTGAAGGCCGTCCTGGGCGCCGAGCTGGCCGCCGCGGCGAAGGCACGCCACGTGGGCCTGCTCCTCATTCGCCGACGCGAGGCTGACCCCGCCGCCGATGCGGTCCGGCGCGCCATCCTCGTCGACTCGGAGTCGGGGCGCCACGCGAGCCGGGTGCTCGGCAACCTCGATGACCTGTCGGCCTCCGACCTCGACGCGCCCATCGAGCGCTTCGGCGAGGTGAGCACGGAGCCGATCTTCCTGGTCTGCACGAACGGCAAGCGAGATGCGTGCTGCGCGCTGCGTGGCCGGCCGCTGATGTCGGCACTGGCGAGCGCCCATCCGAACCGCACCTGGGAGTGCACGCATATCGGTGGGCATCGATTCGCCGGCAACCTCGTCTGCCTGCCCGCCGGCATCGTCTACGGGCGGGTGACCCCGGCGGATGGGACGCGCCTGGCCGATGCCTACCTCGACGGCCGGGTGGACGCCGATCTGCTGCGCGGTCGCTCCCCGTGGCCGGCGCCCGCCCAGGTGGCAGAGCGCCTCGTTCGCTCGGGCTCGCGAATGGCGGGTCTCGCCGACCTGCGGCTCGTGTCGGTCGACGAGGGCGACGGGACGGCACGGGTCGTCCTGGAAGGGACCGACGGCGCGCAGCACGAGGTGGAGCTGCTGGCCGAGCGACGCTCACCGGAGCGAGCCGTCAGCTGTGCGGGCGACAAGCTCGAGGAGCCGATGCACTGGGTTCCCGCCGGATCCGCTGCGACAGGCTAGCCCTCCGGGGCATCCAGCTCCTGGAACAGGGTGATCTGGAGCCCGGCCGGCGCCTCGAGGCGCGCGTTGAGGGATCGCCACGGCGTCTCGGTCGGCGGTGCGACGAGCTCGGCACCTCCCGCCACGAGGGTCGCGGTGGCGGCGGCGGCATCGGCGACCTCGAACGCGACGCGATACTTGCCGGCGACCTGGCGGCCGACCTCGACCTCGTCGATGTACGTCTTCTGCGCCGGGTTGGCGAGCTCGAGCGTCGCGCGCCCGGCGTCGAGGATCGTGACGTGGGCGCCGTCACCCGCCTCGAAGGCACCTTCCTGGCGCAAGCCGAGCACATCGCGGAAGAAGCGCACCGCCTCCTCGTAGTCCGGAGCCTCGACCACGAGGCGCATCTGGATGGCGCCCCGCGCCGGCATCGGGTTCGGATCAGTCATGTGGCCGATGGTTCCCCACCCGGGCCCGATGCGCAAGGGATCGCTAGGCTGCGCGGATGGATGAATCGCGGCGCGCGACGCTGATCGAGGCGGCAGGCCGGTGGGGAACCCCGCTCTACGTCACCGACCTCGATGCCGCCGTGGCGAATGCGCAGGCGTGGCGGGATGCGCTGCCGGGGGCGCTCGTCGCGTACGCCGTCAAGGCGAATCCCGACCCGGCCCTGCTCCGTCGTCTCGCCGATGAGGGCTTCGGGTTCGAGGTCGTGGGCCCGGTCGAGCTCTCGCTGGCCCGACGTGCCGGGGCCACGTCGGACCGGATCGTCGTCAACGGGGTCGGGGCCGGTGACGCCCACCTCGCCGATGCGCTCGCGGGCGGGGCGCTCGTCAACGCGGAGTCGCTGAGCGCGCTCGACGCCCTCCTTCTGGCAGGGAAGGGGCGGATCGGCCTGCGCCTGAATCCGTCGATCGCCGCGGCGACGCACCCGCACCTGGCGACGGGCGCCGCGGCCTCGAAGTTCGGGATCGCGCTCGACGAGCTGCCGGAAGCGGTGCACCGGCTCGCCCGGGCCGGACGCGCTCCGGCGTCCCTCGGCGCCCACATCGGCTCGGACATCCACGACGCCGGCCCGTTCGGCGGGCTGGCCGAGCTGCTGGCAGGCCTGGCGGCGAAATCGGACGTGGCGCAGATCGATCTCGGCGGCGGCTACGCGGGTCCGCTCGACGCCTGGGTGGATGCGGTGGCGCCGCACATCCCGGAGACGGAGCGCCTCGTGGTCGAGCCGGGACGCAGCATCGTCGCCGATGCCGGGTGGCTCCTCACCCGTGTCGTCCGCGTCCAGGCCCGCGGCCACCTCATCGCCGATGCGGGCATGACCGAGCTCGTTCGGCCGATGCTCTACGGCGCGACCCACCCGGTGGAGCTCCTGGAGCCGGGCGCCGGACTGCCCCGCGGCGAGGCATGGACCCTCTCGGGTCCGATCTGCGAGGCGGGGGACATCCTCGCCCGGAATCTCGATCTCGGTCCCACCGCCGGTGAGGGCGCGCTGCTGGCGATCGGGCAGGCGGGGGCGTACGGCGCCGCGATGGCGTCGAACTACAACGGACGGCTGCGTCCGGCGCAGGCGGTCATCGAGGGCGGCGAGGTTCGGCTCAGCCGCCGTCGCGAGACCCTGGAGGACCTGACGGCCCGGGATCTGACGGAAGGCTAGCCGCGCCCCCGCGGTTGAGGATGGCGCCTGTTCCTCAGTCAGCCACCGGGGCAAAGCCGTGGCCGCCGGTGATCTTCCAGCGCGAGCCATCGTGCGTGAGCCGATACAGCGCGGGGTTGGGCATCGCCATGTGGAAGGCGAAGCCGACCTGCGAGTCGAGCGCCTGGAGGATGAGGCTGATGAGATTTCCGTGGCTGCCCAGGACGAGCCGTCCGCCGTCGGGGTGGCGGGAGCGCAGCAGATCGAGCGTGCCGACCGCCCGTCGCTGGGCATCCCGGCCGCTCTCCCCGCCCGGGACGGAGAAGTCGGGATCGCCCCAGGCGCGCTCGAGCGTCTCGTGCCAGTCCTCTCCCGATTCCAGGCCCAGCGTCCGCTCGCGAAGGTCGTCCAGCACCTGGACCTCGAGCCCGCGACGCAGTCCGATCGAGCGAACGGTCTCGACGGCGCGGACGTAGGGCGAGCTGTAGATGGCCGTAAGCCCGTAGTCGTCCAGCTCCTCGGCGAGCTGTTCGGCGGCCGCGCGACCGGCCTCGGTCAGCGGACGTGTGGCATCCTCGAGGCCGTCGGTGCCGACGGGCACGGCTTCCGCATGGCGAACCAGAATGACGTCGAGCGGTGCCAGCTGGAGCATCGGCCGAGTCTACCCCGGACCATCGGCCCACTGGTGCGCCCTCGCACCGGGCGTGCACCATGCCGGCGATGCGCCATCCCACCCTTCGCCTCCTCGTGCTCGCGCTCGTGTTCGGTGCCGCCGGCTGCGGCGCGGGCACGACCGTGACGCAATCCGGACCGAGCCTGCAGCCCGACCCGTCGACGACGCCGGAGCCCTCGGACCTTCCGCTGCCGGACCTCGTGCCCCCGTCGGGGACGGCGTGGTTCGGGATGAACCTCGACTGGGCCAACGACTCGGTTGCCGCCGTGAGCGAGCGGCTGGGGGCATCACCGTCGGTGTGGGTGCAGTTCGTCCGTTTCCCGATCGACGAAGGGGGACGTGCCAACCTCGAGGCCTTCGTCGAGCAGGTGGCGGCCGTCGAGGGAATCGCCCTCGTGACGCTCGAGCCGCACGATGGCCTCGATGCGGTGACTCCCGAGGCTGCCGCGGAGATGGCGTCGCTCCTCGACGGGTACTGGCAGGCGAGCGGGGTCCCCTCGATCGTCCGGTTCGCGCACGAGATGAACGGCAGCTGGTACCCGTGGGGCCAGCAGCCCGCCGCCTACGTCGAGGCCTTCCGCACGGTTGCCGGCGCGGTCCACGACCTCGCGCCGGCATCGGCCATGGCCTGGGCGCCGAACGAGGGCTCCGGCTACCCGTTCACCGGTGGCCAGTTCGCATCCGACGACCCGGCGCTCGACACGAATGGCGACGGCGACATCACGAACGCGGACGACCCGTATGAGCCGTACTGGCCCGGCGACGCGGCCGTCGACTGGGTGGGGATGAGCCTGTACCACTGGGGCCTCGCCTATCCGTGGGGCGAGAATGAGCTTCCCGCCGAAGGCACCTTCACCGGCCTCCTGACCGGGGCCGATACCGGCGCGCATGCCGGCCAGTCCGAGGTCCCGAACTTCTATGAGCGCTACGCCGATGGCCACGACAAGCCGATGGGGATCTTCGAGACGGCCGCGCTCTACAACCCCGAGGCGCCCGGTCCGGAGGCGGCCGAGCTGACGTCCGCCTGGTGGGCGCAGGTCACCGATCCGGCCGTCGTGGCCGACTTCCCGCGGCTGGCGATGGTGAACTGGTTCGAGTGGCGCAAGCACGAGCCGGAGATCGGCGGCGTCGTCGACTGGCGGCTCACCGCCGATCCCGAGCTGGCGCGTGCACTCCTCGCCGAAGCCCCCGCCGGTTGGCTCGTATTCGGAGGGCTTGCCGGAGGGCGGTGACACGGCACCGGCCCGTGCCCGGTCACCGACCGACCGATCACCCGCCGGCGGCGCGCCGTGCTAGGGTCGCAGGCGATGTCCGATCGCCGCGTTGCGCTGCTCGTGGCCGTCCTCCTCGTGACGGCCGCGTGCGCACCCGCACCGACCGCGCCGTCGCCGAGCTTCCTGCCGACGACGACGGCCGCGACCGCATCGCCGAGGCCGACCCCCACGCCGGCGTCAACGCCCGCGCCGACCGCCAGCCCGACCCCGACGTCCACGCCGGTCGGTGGGCTCGAGCCGATGGACCTGCGCGTCACGGGCTGCCCGGGTGGGGTCGTGCTCGAGTGGTCGGCCAGCGTCGATGCGGAGTTCCACCACTACACCGCGCTTCGCGGCCCGGAGCGCGAGATCGACCCTGCCTGGCCGCCGATCGCCCCCGCGGTGGACTGGGGGGACACGTACGTCACGGACCGCTTCATCACGTCGGCCGTCGACGCCTCGATCGTTCCGACCGAGACGATCTGGAACTACCGGGTCATGGCCTACGACGCGTCGAATCGCCCGGTGGCGGCATCGCCCGTCCGCCACGCGCGGCTGGACGACGTCGTCGAGCTGGGGGTGCTCGAGATCACACCGGGGCCTGAGGAAGGGACCACGCACCTCGACTGGCGCCTCTTCGGCGGCCTGAGCCGCTGCTTCAGCTCGTACCGGGTGCTCGTCGGGACTGGCGGGGGAGCGCCGTCGACCGTCCTTACGGCCATCTCCGATCAGGGCACCACCGAGCTGGTGACCGGTGGGCTGCACTCGGGCGAGACGTACTCCATCCGGGTCGAGGCGGCGCGGACCACCACCCTTGGCGGGTTCGTGGTGGCGCGGACGGAGACGGTGACCTACACCGCCCCCTGAGCCGGGCCGGTCGAGCCACGCACCACGAGCCGCGGCTCGAGGCTGACGGGCCGGCCGGCCGGATCGGTGGCGCCGCCGAGACGGTCGACGAGGTGCTCGACGGCCCAGCGGCCGAGATCGTCGGTCGGCTGTCGGACGGTC
Organism: Chloroflexota bacterium; assembly: GCA_025699005.1. GTDB lineage: Bacteria > Chloroflexota > Limnocylindria > QHBO01 > QHBO01 > JACDBZ01. The sequence goes on from JAILWI010000001.1 coordinate 517,331, forward strand.
GTCAGCGGCGGGTCCGTCCACGCCGCCAGGTCGATGTCATCGAACCCGACCACGGAGACGTCGTCCGGGACCCGGACCCCCTCGCGGTGGAGCGCCCGAAGCGCGCCGATCGCGGATAGGTCGTTGTAGGCGACGATCCCGGTGACCCCCGCGTCGATGAGTGCCCCGGTCGCGCTGGCACCGCCGGCCACCCCGCCGTCGCCGAGGGCCACGACCGGGTCTTCGAGTCCGGCGCCGCGCACGGCGTCGCGGACGCCCTGGCGTCGCTGCGATGACGCAGCCTGATCGGCGGGTGCTCCGATGTGCCCGATCCGCCGATGCCCCAGCAAGATGAGGTGGTCGGTTGCCATCCGCGCCCCGTGACGGTGGGCCGTGGTCACGGTCAGGATGCCGGATCCCGTCACGGTGTCGTTGACGAGGACGACCGGCACGGGGATGGCACGCAGCCGATGGGCGTCGCGCCGCGTCAGACGCGAGGAGACGATGACGATCCCGTCGACTCGACGCTCGAGGAGCAGGTCGAGGTGCTCGAGCTCCCGCGCCGCATCGTCGCCGCCGTTGGCGAGGACCATGCCGTAGCCATGCTCGTGTGCCACGGACTCGACGGCGCGGGCGAGCTGTGAGTAGAACGGGTTCGTGATGTCGGTGACCACGAGTCCCATCGTTCGGGTCTCGCGCCGCTTCAGGGCGCGCGCGACGCTCGATGGGTGGTAGTCGAGATCGCGGGCCGCGGCGAGCACGCGGTCGCGAGTCTCGGGACGCGCGGGCACGCTGCCGGAGAGGACCCGGCTGACCGTTGCGGTCGACACGCCGGACCGCGCCGCCACGTCCTCGATCGTGGCCCTGCCGCTCATCTCGCCCCTACGCGGGCGCGGCGCCCATCAGGCCAGCACCGTGGGCGCCAGCCCGGGGACCTCGTCCAGGCTGATCCGGCGCCTCTCGACGTGGGAACGGGTCGCGGCGACCGCGATGCGCATTGCCTCGAGGCCGTCCCGGGCGCTGCTCGTCGGCGGGCGGACGCCGCGGCAGCACGCGAGGAACGCGGTGAGCTCCGAGCGATACGCGTCCTCGAATCGGTCCAGGTAGCCGCGCCACGGGTTCGTCGGCGCGCTCCAGTCAGCATGCCCGGCCGGCGTGCGGACCGAGAGGCCGCCGGTGATGGCCGCCGCATCGGACACCGCCTCGATCCGGATGTCGTAGCCGGCCGGATGCAGCCAGCTCGCCTCGAGCACGGCCAGCGTGCCATCCGAGAGGCGCATCGTGACGATGGCGCTCTCGATCTGGCGCGGGTCGACCGGTCGTGTGCCGTCGCGCCGGCCGGCCTCGGCCGTGACCTCGACGACCTCCTGGCCGGAGATCCAGCGCACGACGTCGAAGTCGTGGATCGACGAGTCTCGGAAGATCGGCGCGACCTCCGGCGCCGGGCCGGTCGGCGCGGGATGCGGCGTGATCAGCGGGTCGTGGGCGGTCAGCCGCAGGGTGTGGAGCCGCCCGCCGATGCCCTCGCGCGCGGCGATGAACCCGGCGTCGTGCCGTCGCTGGAACCCGAGCTCGAGGTGCGCCCCGCTCTCCTCGACCCGCCGGGTGAGCTGGATCGTGGACTCCAGCGAGTCGGTGAGCGGCTTCTCGCACAGGACATGGAGGCCGGCGTCGAGCGCGGCGTCGACGGCCTCGCGATGGAGCTGCGGCGGCGTGGCGATGACCATCGCATCGGCTTCGCGCAGGGCATCCTCGAACGACACGGCACGACCGCCGATGCGTTCGGCCACGGTCGTCGCCCGCCCTCCATCGGCGTCCACCACGAAGAGCGCTTCGACCTCGTCCATGCGGCCGAGCAGGTCGGCGTGCATCCCGCCCATGCTGCCGGCGCCGATGACGGCGACCTTCATCGGTCCAGCTCGCGGAGCGCGAACGCGAGGACGCGCCGGCCGACCGCTGCTGCCTCGGCGGGGTGGAGCCAGGACGAGTCCTGCTCGACCATGAGCCAGCCGTCGAAGCCGATGCGCTCGAGCTCGGCGAGCACGCCACGCAGGTCGAGGGCGCCGTTGCCGAGCTCGGTGAAGATGCGCTCGCGGACCGCGTTGCCGAAGCCGTCGATCTCGCGTGCGCGGAGGCGGGCCAGGACGTTCGGGTCGACATCCTTGACGTGGACGTGGCGGATGAGCGCCGCGTGGCGCCCGATGGCGTCGACCGGGTCGCCGCCGCCGACCAGGTAGTGACCGACGTCCAGGCACAGTCCGGCGCCGGTGTCCGGCAGCCGGCGCGCCAGCTCGTCGACCTCGTCGGGCGCCTCGATCCAGGTGGCGGTGTGCGGGTGGAACGCCATCGTCACGCCGTCGGGCGCGCGCTCGACCAGGCCGGCGAGCAGCGCCGCGAGGCCGTCGAACGCCTGGGTCCCCCAGCGAGGCGCGCCCTCCGTCACCCGACCGCTCCATGGGTCGCGCTCCCCGCCGCCGTCGATCGCCACGACGAGCACCTCGCCGCCTGCGGCCACGAGCCGGTCGAGGTCACGATGCGCGACGTCGCCGGCATCCGGCGCCAGGCCGTCGGGACCCGCGGCGAGGGCCGAGTAGAGCTCGGCATACCGGAGTTCGTGATCGGCAAGCGTGCGACGCAGCTCGTCGCCCTCGGGGAAGCCGCGGCCGAACTGCGTGCCGTCGTACCCAAGCCGCGCCATCTCGTCGAGGACGAGGTTCGCGGCCGTCTCCGGCGCCAGGTCCAGGATGTCGGCGTTGTTCCAGACGATCGGCACGTAGCCGACCGGCGCCTCGCGCAGGCTCATCGGTGCTGCTCCTCGGCGCGACCGACGAGCTGCTCGTCGTACACCGGACGTCCCTCGGGCACCGGCACGTCCCACCAGCCGGTCTTGTCGGGTCCGGCCACCGCCAGGTCGCGGTCGACCTTGACGTGCACGAGCGACGGCCCGCCCGACGCGAGTGCGCGCTCCACCGCCGGCCGCACGTCGGCCGGCGCATCGGCGAACTCGGCGTGGATGTCGAAGGCGCGGGCGATCGCCGCGAAGTCGGGAGAGTACGGCGCGCCATTGCGCGTGAAGTCGGTGAGCGCGGTGCGCCCGAAGTGGTGCTGCTGGCCGCCCTTGATGCTGATCCAGCCCTGGTTGTCGAGCACCACGGTGCAGACGCGAGACCCGAGCATCGCCGCGGCGCTCAGCTCCTGCATGGTCTGGAGGAAGTCGCCGTCGCCGCAGATGGCGAGCACCTGGGCCTCGGGCTTCGCCAGCTGCGCCCCCATCGCCGCAGGCAGCGTGAAGCCCATGGTGCTGAACCCGCCCGAGGTGATGTGGGTGCGCGGCTCGCGGGTCACCCAGCGCTGCTTCACCATGCCCTGCGGCAGACCGGCACCGGTGACCACCACGGCGTCGGGCCGCGTCGCGGCCTGGATCTCGCGGACGGCGCGGGCCATCGTCATCGGCGAGGCGTCGGAGCCCGACTTGACCTCGATCTGCTCCTCCCAGCTGGCACGCAGGCGAGCGATCTCGTCGCCGTAGCTCGTCGAAGGCTCGCCGCGGCCGAGCGCCTCGAGCAGATCTGCCAGGCCGGCGCGCGCGTCCCCGACCAGGGGCACCGCGACGTCGTAGTTCTTGCCGATCTCGCGCTCGTCGATCTCGAGCTGGATGAGCTTCGTGGGCGGGATGGCGAACGTGACGCCCTTCCGCCAGGACGACGCGGACCAGTCGACGAAGCGGTTGCCGACGCTCAGGAGCACGTCCGCATTCGCGGCAAGCTCGTTGCCGATGGTCGAGCCGGTGTCGCCGATCGTCTGGCCGGCGAGCGGGTGGGTCTCGTCGATGGCGCCCTTGCCGTTCCAGGTCGTGACGACCGGCGCTCCGAGCCGCTCGGCCAGCGCGCGCAGCTCGGCGGTCGCCTCGGCGGAGATGACGCCACCACCGGCGACGATGACGGGGCGCTTCGCCCCCGCCAGCAGGCGCGCGGCGCGCTCCACGTCGGTGGCGTCGGGACGCGGTCGGCCCCGTGCCTCGCGCTGCTCGGGATCGGGGATGCGGACGTCGGCGACGGCCGCCTGGACGTCCATCGGCACGTCCATGAGGATCGGGCCGGGCCGGCCGGAGGTCATCGCGTTCCAGGCGCGGTGGAGCATGAAGGGCAGGTCGTCGACGCGGCTCGGCTGCCACCACTCCTTGACGACCGGCTCGAAGATCCGCGGATTGTCGGCGTGGTGGCGCCGCTCGAGCTCCTGGAGCACGCCGTGGCCCCGCATGTAGGTGTGGGTCGAGCCGGTGAAGAGCGCCACGGCCGTGGAGTCCACGTAGGCGGTGGCCATGCCGATGACCGTGTTCGTTGCTCCCGGGCCGATCGAGGTGAACGCCAGCATCGGCCGGCCGGAGGCACGGTAGAAGCCGTCCGCCAGGTGGACCGCCGACTGCTCGTGCATGACCTGCACGGTCTGGATCTCCGGTCGATCCAGCAGGACATCCGTCAGCGTCCACACGCCGTGGCCGGGGATGCCGGCGGCGTGCGTCACGCCGCTGCGGACGAGGTATTCGGCGATGATCTCGGCGCCGGTCAGGCGCTGGACGTCGGTGCTCGGTTGCGTCAATCCTCTACCATGTAAACGATTACATCGGCAGACAATAGCAGCCCCCGAAAGGCCGATGTCAACCTTTCCGCCAGCTCTCGAGGACGTATGACGACGCTCACGGACAGCCCGCTCGGGCGCACGATCGCGACCACGCCGACCGACATCTGGAACGACAGCTGTGCCGTCGACGAGCTCGAGTACGCCGTCTCGTACGGCGCGGTGGGGGCGACGGCGAATCCCACGATCGTGGTCGACAACTGGAAGAAGGATCCGTCCCGCTGGGCCTCTCGCGTTCGCGAGCTGGCGGCGGAGCAGCCGACCTGGTCGGAGCGCGAGCTCGCGTGGGGGATCGTGGCCGAGATGAGCGTTCGCGCCGCGCCGCTGCTCATGCCCGCCTTCGAGGCATCGGGCGGTCGCGCCGGCCGGCTGTCCGTCCAGACCGACCCGACCCTGTTCCGCGACCCCGCCGGGATGGTGACCCAGGCCTACGGCTTCACGCAGCTGGCGCCGAACATCATCGTGAAGTTCCCGACGACGATCGCCGGCGTGGCGGCCATGGAGGAGGCCTCGTATCGCGGCATCAGCGTCAACGCGACGGTGAGCTTCAGCGTGGCGCAGGCGGTCGCGGCGGCCGAGGCGGTCCAGCGCGGGATCGAGCGTCGCGAGGCCGAGGGACTGCCGACCGACGACATGGGCCCGGTGATCACGATCATGATGGGCCGCATCGAGGACTGGCTGAAGGTCGTCGCCGATCGCGAGGGCCTCGTCCTGGATCCGGCCGCGCTCGCGTGGTCGGGCGTGGCCGTCTTCAAGCGCGCCTACTCCGAGTGGCAGTCGCGCGGCTTCCGCGCCCGGCTGCTGGGAGCCGCGATCCGCAACCATCTCCACTGGTCGGAGCTCATCGGCGGGGACGTCGTCATCACCATGCCGTCGTCATGGCAGAAGCGGTTCAACGCCTCCTCGATCGAGGTGAAGCCGCGGATGGACGATCCGGTGCCGTTCGTCGACGAGCTTTCGGCGGCCCTCCCCGACTTCGTCCGCGCCCACGAGCCGGACGGCCTGTCGATCGACGACTTCGACACCTGGGCCCCGTCGGTGCGGACGCTCCGTGCCTTCGTGGCCTCGTACCACGAGCTGCTTCACCTCGTGTCCGACGCCATCCTCCCGAATCCGGACGCATGACGGCTTCCGACCTGCGGCTGCCTCCCGGGCAGCCGGTCACGCCCGAGGTCGCCGGCTGGCGCTACCTGTCGTTTGCCGTCCATGAGCTGACCTCGCCGATGGAGGTCGGTGGCGAGGGCTTCGAGACCGCGGTCGTGATCCTGGGCGGTGGTGGGGCACGCGTCGGGGCGCTGGACCTGCCCGGCCGCGCGTCGGTGTGGGAGGCCAGGGCATCGGCGGCGTACCTTCCGCCCGGGGCGACCGCATCGGTGGTGCCGACGGGCGCCTCGGTCACCGTCGCGGTGGCCACGGCGCCGGCATCGGGCCGGGAGACCGCATCGGCTCCGGTGCGGATCGGGCCGGAGGATGTGACCACCGAGGTGCGCGGTGCCGGCAACGCGACCCGCCAGATCAACCACATCATCACGCCGGACTTCCCGGCCGATCGGCTCGAGGTCGTGGAGGTCTACACGCCGTCCGGGAACTGGTCCAGCTGGCCGCCGCACAAGCACGACACCGACGACATGCCGCGCGAGGCCGTGCTCGAGGAGGTCTACTCGTACCGCTTCCGTCGCCCCGAGGCGTGGGGCGTCCAGCGGCTGTACCGCGCCGATGGCTCGCGGGACCTGCTCTGGTCGGTGCGCGACGGCGAGACGGTGATCGTCACCGATGGCTACCACCCGTTCGTGGCCACGCACGGCGACGACGCCTACTACCTCAACGCGCTGGCCGGCGACATCCGCACCATGGCGTGCTCCTATGACCCCGCGCTCGACCAGGTGCGCGACGCATGGGAGGCCATGGCGCCGGATCCTCGCGTTCCGCTCGTTCCCTAGTCGGTTGGTCGGCGGGGCCACCCCTTCGGCTCCCTGGTCGCGCAGCCAGTTGCTCTCAAGCGAAGCCAACGGCCAATCAGCCACCGGAATCGCCGCCTTCTTGGCCGCGAGATGCCCCCCAGCGGCCCGCCCAGCCAGGTTGGTGCGGCACGTTGGCCGTTGGTTCCTCTGGACGGCAACCCTCGACCGTGGCGCAGGCTGCTGGCATGGTCCCTGCGCTGGACCCGCCCATGAACCTCACCGACCGCGCGCTGGAGGTCGGACGGATCGCCTGGGACTCGCTGCGCCTCTTCTCGCGCGCCCAGGGTCTGTCGTGGGCCGGCGCCGTGGGCCTCTACCTGTTCCTGTCGGTGCCGCCCTTGATGGTGGCATCGGCGCTCGTGGCCGACCAGTTCGTGCTCGAGCAGGACGCCGAGGCCTTCGTGCTCCAGCAGGCCGCGAAGTTCGTCCCGGCACGCGAGGAGCTGCTCTCCGGCGTCTTCTCGCTCGACCCGGGTGGATCGACGATCGCCGGTCTCGTCTCGCTCGGCTTCCTGCTCGTGTCGGGCTCCCGTGCCTTCGCGGCCCTGACCAGCGGCATCAACGTGATGTGGCGGCAGTCGGACAAGGTCTCGTTCTGGCAGCGGCAGGGACTCCGGATCGCGATGCTCGGCTTCTCGCTCGTCCTGCTCGCCGTCTCGGGGCTCGGTGAGCTGGCCATCGGCGCGTTGTTCGGCGGGGACTCCGGCCAGAGCTGGCTCCTCGAGTGGCAGCTGCTGCCGACCCTCCTGCTCGGCGCGCTCCTGTTCGGTGCGTATCGATTCCTCCCGCAGGACGAGGTGTCGTCCACTCACGCGGCCATCGGCGCGGTCCTGGCAACGATCGGGGTGCGGGTGGCGCAGGCGGTCATGGGGTTCATGGCGAAGGCGGGAACCTTCGACAACCCGTACGGCGATCTCGCCGGAGTCGCGCTCATGGCCACGTGGGCTCTCGTGGTCGGTGTGGCCGTGCTGTTCGGTGCGACGGTCGTCGCGGTGCTCAGCGGGCGCCTCGACGAGATCGAGGAGGAGGGCTCCGACCCGCTCGGGGGTTGACGGCACCCGCCACGCTTGACGCATCGGGCATGGGCCTTGCCGACTCGTTCGGTAACGGGTTCGCAAGGCAGCGGCCCACCGCAATGGAGAGAGGGAAACCACATGAACGAAACCGTCACCACCTGGGGCGACGCCGTGATGCTGTCCGTCACGGAAGCCCTTCAGAACTTCCTCGGATTCCTGCCGGCCCTCGTCGGCGCGATCCTCGTCCTCGTCCTCGGCTGGATCATCTCCGGCCTGCTGGCCGGGCTCATCGAGCGGGTGCTCAAGACGCTCGGCTTCGAGCACGCGGCCAACTCGACCGGCATCAACGATTTCATCAAGCGTGGTGGATCGGAATGGTCGGCCAGCCGCATCGTCGCCGAGATCGTCAAGTGGTTCATTCGCCTCGTGGCGATCCAGGCCGCCGCCCAGATCCTCGGCATGGAGCGCATCAGCGAGATCATCACCGCGATCCTGCTGTGGCTGCCGAACCTCGTGGTCGCCCTGGCGATCATCGTCATCGGCGCGCTCATCGCGAACTTCGTGTCTGGGATCGTCCGCGCGTCGACGAGTGAGATGGGCCTCGGGAATCCCAACCTGCTGGCCGGAATCGCGCGCTACGCGATCATCGTGTTCGCCGTGGTCGCCGCGGTGGACCAGCTGGGCATTGCCGAGACCGTGGTCAACACCCTGTTCGTGATGACCGTCGGCGCCGTCGCCCTGGCGTTCGGTCTCGCCTTCGGCCTGGGTGGCCAGAACGTGGCGGCCCAGATGACCCAGCGCTGGTACACGAAGGGACAGGAGGCGTCGCAGAAGATCGCCCACTACGCGGAGGAGCAGCAGGCTCCCGATGCGTCGTCGGCACCGGCAGCCGATGCCCCCGCCAGCCCGCAGCCGCGTCCGCCCGCCGACCCCGAGGGGCCGACGACCGCCTAGACCCCAAGGGCCGGGGCGGCAACCGTCGCTCCGGCCCTCGACCGACTACGCGACCGCCGCCGCGTTCATCCGATCGCGCCACTCCAGCCATGGGCGGCCGCGCTCCACGTCCCAGTCCGGACCGTTGAACCCGAGCGTGAACTGGGTGAATCCCATCCGCACGTAGGCATCGACATCCTCGGCCAGGAAGCGCTCGAGATCGTCCGGCTCGAGGCCCACGCTCCACTCGATCTCGGCGGGGTCGCGCCCGATGGACTCACAGTCGGCGCGCAGCTTCGCCACGACGGGCTCGAGCTCGGAGGGCCGATCCGGGAAGTGCGCGTGCCAGATGTCGGCGTGGCGCGCCACGACCGGCAGGGTGCGGCGCATCCCGGTCCCGGCGATCAGGATCGGCATGCGGCGTTTCGGCGGGGGATTGCCGGCGGCCAGCCGCTCGATGATCTCCGGCGTTGCCCCGCCCAGCTGCTCGATCCGCGCGCCCATCGTGCGGAGGTCGTAGCCGTAGCGGTCGAAGTCGCGACGGAACCACCCCGCGCCGAGGCCCATGACGACGCGGCCGCCGCTCACGTGGTCCACGGTCCGGGCGATGTCGGCGTGCAGCCCGGGGTTGCGATACGCGTTGCAGGCGACGAGCGGCCCAAGCTCGACGCGCGACGTGAGTGCTGCCCACGCTGCCAGCAGCGACCAGCACTCGAAGTGCGGGCCGTCGGGGTCGCCGTAGAGCGGGGAGAAGTGGTCCCACGTGAAGAGGAGGTCGTAGCCGAGCGCATCGGTCGCGATCGCCGCCCGGCGCAGCCCGTCCCAGGTGCCCTGCTGCGGATGGAGCTGCGCCGCGACCCTGATCGGCCGATGGGGTGGTCGTGATGGTGTCATCGGCGTATCCTGAACCTTCCCGCTACAGGAAGGTCAAGCGGTGTTTCGGATCGGCTCCTTCGCGCGGATCGGCGGCGTCTCCGCGAAGCAACTGCGTGCGTACGACGAGCTCGGCCTCTTCCGGCCGGTGTGGGTCGACCCCGAGAACGGCTATCGCTACTACGTGCCGGCCCAGCTCCCCGAGCTGCGGCGCATCCTGGCGCTCCGCGACCTGGGCATGCCACTCGACGAGATCGGCCGGCTGGCCGCCGGTGGCGACCTGCGCCAGGCCCTGGAGCGGCGGCGTGGCGAGCTCGAGGCCGAGCGACGGCGGGCCGAGAGCCGCCTTCGTGCGCTCGACATCTCGATCGCCGATGAACGGGGGCCCGACGTCGTGATGCGCCCGGTGGCGGCCGAGCCGGTTGCCGTCATGCGCGTGGCCGACGCCGTCGACACCGCCTTCTACGAGCTCGAGGAGCACGTCCGCGACACGGGCCGCCGAGCCTCACGGCCGCCAGGGGCCATCCCGTCCGAGCGCGAGATCTTCGTGCCGGTCACCGGACCGGTGCCCACGACCGAGCGAATCTCGTATCGACGCCTTCCTGCGGTCCGTGTCGCGTCGGTCATCCATCGCGGTGACTACGACGGCGTACCGGACGCGCGACGCGCCCTGCTGCGCTGGGTCAACTCGGCCGGCCTCGTTCCCAGTGCGCCGATGCGGACGATCTACCTCCAGTTCGGCGCCGAGCCCGAGCTTCGCGTTCCGCGGGGGTACGTCGTTCAGCGGGCCGCCGACTTCGTGACGGAGCTTCAGCAGCCGGTCGGGTAGGCGGCGATGGACGCCGGCCGTAGAGTTTGCCGGTGCGCGAGCCATCACCGACCGATGCGTCGCCCGTCGAGCGTCGCATCGTCAGCGTGCTCTTCGCCGATCTCGTCGGCTTCACGACCCTGTCCGAGCGGCTGGACGCCGAGGACATGGCGACGATCCAGGACGCGTACTTCGCGGCGGTTCGCGAGACGATCGCTCGACACGGCGGCGTGCTCGAGAAGTTCATCGGAGACGCCGCGATGGCGGTGTTCGGCATCCCACGCACCCGCGACGACGACGGGGAGCGGGCGGTACGTGCCGGGCTGGCCCTGATCGGTGCCGTCGAGCAGCTCGGCGCGCGGCTCGGGCTCGACGCGGGGGTGCTCGCGCTGCGCGTCGGCATCAACACCGGCGAGGTGGTCCACGCCGCGGCCGGACCCGACGCCGGGAGGGTGACCGGCGACACGGTGAACACCGCGGCACGCCTCCAGACGGCCGCTCCACCGAACGCAGTCCTCGTCGGCGAGCTGACGGCGCTCGCGGTGGGCGAGGCGATCGATCTGTCCGATCCCGAGCCGCTGACGCTGAAGGGCAAGGCGGAGCCGGTCGGTGCTGCCCAGGTGCGCGGCATTCGCTCCACGCCCTCACGCGATGCCGCCCTGGGCGCGCTCCGCGCGCCGCTCCTGGGGCGCGACGACGAGCTTGCGCAACTCGCGAGGGTGAGCGAGGGGCGGGTGACGATCGTCGCACCGCCCGGCGTCGGGAAGAGTCGCCTCGTGTCCGAGCTCGCGACGCGTGCCGAGACGGAGGGCCGCACCGTCCTCCGGTGCCGCGTCCGACCGCAGGCGGCCACTCCGTATGAACCGGTCGCGCAGCTGCTGGTGGAGGCGGGCGCGCGCGATCCCGTCGAGCTGCCTGCCGGACCCGATCCTGCGCGGGCGGACCAGGTGCGGAGGGAGGTGGCTCGCCTTCTCGACCCCACGCTCGAGTCCAGCGCCTCGTCAGGCGACCTCGGGGCGGACCGCGATCGGCGCTTCAGCGCGTGGATCGAGGCGCTCGGCGCGCTGACGGCGGGACGCGCACTGACGATCGTGGCCGAGGATGTCCATTGGGCGACCGGCGACCTCCTGGCGTTCATGGACCGCCTGGCCGTGGACGGGCGAATCGTCGTCGCGACCGCCCGACCATCCATCCTCGAGATGTTCCCGGCATGGGTCGAGGCAGTGGCGGTGATCGAGCTCTCGACGCTTGCCACGGGGCACGCGACCGAGCTCGTCTCGGCGCTCGTCGGCGACGCGCTGCCCGAGAAGGTCATCGAGATGGTCGCGCGACAGTCCGACGGCAATCCGCTGTTCATCGAGGAGCTGCTGCGAAGCTGGATCGGGGCCGGCATCCTGGTGAAGGAGGGGGACGCCTGGCGTTTGACCGTTGAGCCGGCCGCGGTCGTCCTGCCGACCACCGTCCAGGCGATCTACGCGGCACAGCTCGACGATCTTCCCCTCGACGCACGCACCGTCGCGCGCCGGGCATCCGTCGCCGGCCGACGATTCGCCGACCGCGCCCTCGGCCCGCTCGAGCTCGAGGATCGGCGCCCGGGCCTCGACGTGCTCCGCCGCCGTGCCTTCATCGCCGGGCCGCAGCCGGATCCGGTCTCGGGCGATGTGTACGTCTTTCGCCACGCCCTGCTCCGGGACGCGGGCTACGCGTCTCTGGCGAGGGCCGAGCGTGCCCGCCTGCACGTCGCGCTCGCTCGCTGGCTGGAAGAGGCCGCGGGGGACCGCAGCACCGGCGTCGCCCAGCTGGTGGCGGAGCACTACGCCGATGCGGCATCGAGCGTGTCCGCGCTCGCGGATGGTGGTGACTCCCGGGCCAGTCTCGAGCGCTCCGCGGCCGATTGGTTCGAGCGTGCGGCGGAGGGCGCCCTCGAGATGGCGGCGCCCGACACCACGATTCGACTCCTCACCCGGTCGGTGGAGCTGACCGAGGGTGCGACGGACCTCGCGCGGCGCCGGCTGCGCCGAGGCACGGTGCTCGCTGACTCCGCCGAGCTCGACGCGGCCGTCGAGGACCTTGCGGCCTCACGCGAAGCCCTGGAGGAGATGCTGCCCGACGAGCCGGAGCTGTTCGCCGAAGCGGCATACCGGCTCGGTCACGCCTACATGCAGCAGATTCGGTTCGACGAAGCCTCCGCGGTGACCCGGCAGGCGCTCGATCTCCTCGGTCCCGCCAGATCGCCGGGCGTCGCCCGGCTCATGGCCCTGCATGCCTGGTCCGTCGCGGTCACCGGGCGTGACGACGGTGCGGTGGCGGAGGCCCGCGAGGCTCGACGGATCGGCGAGACGTTCAGCGATGCCGCGCTCGGCGTCGACCTCCTGGAGCTCTGGGCGGCCGTCGCCGACGAGCAGGGGGTCGCCGGACCCGACACCTGGCGGGATCTCGAGGAGCGCGCCGGCTCGATCGGGCGCTGGCGCACGGCGGTGAACGCCGCTCGGGTCCGGGCTCACCTGCTTGCCGGAGAAGACCCGGAAGCTGCATTGCGCGTCCTGGACGTCGCCGGCGACCTCGCGCAGGCGCACGCCCTCACCGAGGGTGCGGGGTGGGTCGACCTCGCCAGGGCCGAGACGCTTCTCGTCGTCAACGATGGCGATCTGGCACTTGCCGCCGCGGATCGGGCCATCGCCCTCGGCGAGCGCTACGCCTACCACCGGCTGGCGTTTCGCTCGTGGATGGTGGCGTTCCCGATTCTCGCGGATCGCGGAGATCCGTCGTGGCTGGAGCGCCACGAGCGATGGTGGGCGACGGCTCGGGAGCACTTCCCGCCGTCGCCGTCCCCGTACGGACGAGTTCTGATGGCCGCGTCGGCCGCCTGGGTGGCGCGGATGCGCGGCGAAGTACCGCCCGCAGACCCGGAGCTTCCGGCCAAGGTTCCGCCGATGAGCAACCCGCACTTCCTCCTTGCCCGCGAGGTCATCGCCGCGGGCTTCATCGAGCACGGCAACCTTGCCCGCGCAGCGGCGATCGGCGTCCCCGAGCCCGAGCCCGATTGGACACCGCTGATGCTCGCTTCCCGATTCCTGGTCGATGCGTGGATCGCCGCTGCCGCCGGGGACCGAGCCCGATCCGCGGCCTCGGCGGCAGCCGCCGTCACTCACGCGGAGCGCATCGGCGCCGGGTGGTGGGTCGAGCGCGCGCACCGCAGCACCTAGAGAGGCAACGTCAGCCGACCCGTTGCCCGCATGGGCTACGCTCCGCGGTGAGGTTGAGGGAGAACTACGAATGGCGTGTCCGGCGTGTGGCACCGAGAACCGTCCCGGAAGCCGATTCTGCGATCAGTGCGGGGCACCGCAGGAGTCGCCCTGCCCGCAGTGCGGCCAGGCGAACCGCGCCGATGCCCGCTTCTGCTCGGAGTGCGGCACCGCCCTCGCGGGAGCAGGCCCCGTTGCAACCACGGCCGCGACGGGCGCTTCGGCGTCACCTGCCGCCGAGCGGAAGCTCGTGTCCGTCCTCTTCTGCGACCTCGTGGGCTTCACCACCTTCGCGGAGGATCGCGATCCGGAGGCGGTCCGCGAGCTCCTGACGCGCTACTTCGACGAGACCACGGCGATCGTCACGCGCCACGGCGGGACGGTCGAGAAGTTCATCGGCGATGCGGTGATGGCGGTGTGGGGCACCCCGGTCGCGCACGAGGACGACGCGGAGCGGGCGGTCCGTGCCGCGATCGAGGTGGTGGACGCCGTGAGGGGGCTCCAGCCCGACCTCCAGGCACGCGCCGGGGTCCTTTCCGGCGAGGCGGCGGTCACGCTCAACGCGCAGAACCAGGGGATGGTGGCCGGCGACCTCGTGAACACGGCGGCGCGGCTGCAGGGCGTGGCCGAGCCGGGTACCGTGCTCGTCGGCGAGGCCACGATGCGCGCCACCGAGCGATCGATCGTCTTCGAGCCGATCGGCGAGCACTCGCTGAAGGGCAAGACGGCCCCGGTGCCGGCCTGGCGCGCCGTCCGCGTCGTGGCCCAGCGTGGCGGCCAGGGACGGGGAGATGCTCTCGAGGCGCCGTTCGTCGGCCGCGACGAGGAGCTGCGCCAACTGAAGGACGCGCTGCATGCGGTCGGTCGTGAGCAGCGGCCACGGCTCGTGTCCATCACCGGTGTCGGTGGCATCGGCAAGTCGCGGCTGCTGTGGGAGCTCCTGAAGTACATCGACGGCGTCGAGGAGTCGATCTACTGGCATCGCGGCCGCTCTCCGAGCTACGGCGACGGCGTCACGTTCTGGGCACTCGGCGAGATGATTCGGCGCCGTGCCGGGCTCACGGAATCCGACGACGACGAGGCGACACGCGAGCGCATCGCGGCGACGCTCACCGAGTTCGTGCCCGACGAGCGTGAGCGCGAGCAGATCGAGCCCGCGCTGCTGTCCGTGCTCGGGGTGGGCGCCGCACCCGCCGCCGGCCGCGACGCCCTGTTCCCCGCCTGGCGCCTGTTCTTCGAGCGCATCGCCGCGCGCGGCACCACGGTGCTGGCGTTCGAGGACCTTCACTGGGCCGATGGCGGACTGCTCGACTTCATCGACCATGTGCTCGACTGGTCGCGCGGCCTCCCGATCATGGTCGTCACGCTCGCGCGCCCCGAGCTCTTCGACCGACGACCCGATTGGGGATCCGGACGACGCCACATGACGGCGCTCGCGCTCGAGCCACTTCACGACGACGACATGCGGAAGCTGCTCGACGGGCTCGTGCCGGGACTGCCGCCCGATGCGCTGGCGGCGATCGTCGGGCGCGCCGAGGGGATGCCGCTCTACGCCGTGGAGATGGTTCGCGGCCTGCTCGCCGACGGGCTGATCGAGCGTCGCGGCGACGCCTACGCCCCCACGGGAGATCTTGGCACGCTGCACGTGCCCGACTCACTCCGCTCGCTGATCGCCTCCCGACTGGATGCGCTCGACGCGCCGGACCGCGCCCTGGTCCAGGATGCCGCCGTCCTCGGGCACGTGTTCGCCGCGGAGGCGCTCGCCGCCGTCCACGGCACGAGTGTCGAGGAGCTGGAACCGAGGCTCCGGTCCCTGGTGCGCCGCGAGCTCTTCGACTTCGAGCGCGACCCGGCGTCGCCCGAGCACGGCAAGTACCGCTTCGTGCAGTCGCTGATCCGGGAGGTCGCCTACGGCACGCTCGGCCGCCGCGAGCGCCGGGAGCGCCACCTCGTCGTGGCGCGGCACTTCGAGATGGTCGACGACGACGAGCTCGCCGGCGTCCTGGCGAGCCACTACCTGTCCGCCCGCGCCGCCTCGGAGCCCGGTCCCGAGGCCGATGCGCTGACCGCCCAGGCGCGCCTGGCGCTCCGCGGCGCCGCGGAGCGTGCAGCAGCCCTCGGCTCGCCGGAGCAGGCGCTGAGCTATCTCGAGCAGGCGCTCGAGATCACGAGCGGCGCGGGGGATCGTGCGCCGCTGCTCGATCGCGCAGCCACGGCCGCGTCCGCCGCTGCCCGCGATGCGACGCCCTTCGCGACCGCGGCGATCGAGGCCTACGTCCAGCTCGGAGATGCGGCCGCGGCGAACAGGGCACGGACCCGCTTCGGACGCAACCTCCTCGACGCCAGCGAGATCGGCCGGGCCACCGAGGTGCTCGAGGCCGCGCTGGATGAGGCGGAGGGCATCGACGAGCCGGCGGCACTGGCCGCGGTGCTCGCGAACCTGGCGCGCGCCTACTTCCGCGGCAGCCAGGCCGAGCGGGCGATCGAAGCCGCAGACCGGGCCCTCCTCATCGCCGAGCGCCTCAACCTCGAGGCCGTGGTCGCCGAGGCGCTCGTCAACAAGGGGGCCGCGCTCAGCATGCTCGGCCGCCGCCGGGAGGCCGTCGGTCTCCATCGGGTGGCACTCGAGCTGATCCAGAAGGTCGGCGATCGCAGCTCGGAGATTCGCATTCGCAACAACTTGATGTCGGCGATCTCGGACGACGATCCGCTCGGGGCGAACCAGGCGACGGAGGAGGCGCTCGCGCTTGCCCGCCAGGTCGGCGATCGCGCCATGTACACGTGGCTGGCGGGGAACGCGGCGGCCGCTGCCGTGAGCCAAGGGGGCAACTGGGACCGGCACGCGGAACAGCTCGAGGAGGTGCTCGAGCAGGCGACGCTGCGCGGAGACCGGATGCGGACTCGCTTGATGCTCGGGCTCATCCAGTCCCACCGCGGCGAGTTCCTCGACGAGATCGTGCCGGAGGTCCGCGCCCTGATCAGCGACGAGAAGCACCCGGAGCAGGCGTTCAACGTGCACATGAGCGAAGGGATGGTGGCGCTCGCCTCGCACCGTCCCGAGGATGCGTATCGCCATGCCATCAGCGCACTGGAGCTCGACACGCAGGCCCCCGAGATTCCGGCCTCCCTGGCCCTCACCGCGGCGACCTGGACGCGTGACCCCGACGCGGTTCGCGCCGCCGCGGCGCGTCTCATCGCCGTGCCGTTCGCCGGTGCCCTGAGCGCGGCGTCACGCACGTGGGCCGAGGCAGCCGTTCGGGCCGTCGATGGCCATCATGCCGACGCCGTCGCCGGCTTCCGCGACGCACGAGAACGACTCCGCTCGCTGGGCCAGGAGTTCGATGCCGCATCGCTCGTCGTCTCCGCGCTCCATCTGCTTCCCGAGGAGCCCGAGGTCAGGGCCTGGGGTGCCGAGATCCGGCCGATGCTCGAGCGGCTGCGCGCGCGGCCCATGCTCGAACGACTCGAGGAGCTCCTCGGTACGGAGCCCGTCAGCGCTGACACCCGACCCGCGAGCGACGCCCAGGTCCCGTCCGAGCGGGTCTGAGCCGATGGACGATCTCGCCCGCCTCTACGCCGACAACGCCGGGATCCTGTTCCTCGCCGCCTTCGTGGCGGCAAGCATCGCGTTGCTCGTCGCGGCCCGGGCCGACCTCCCGCAACGATGGTGGATCGGCGCCGCAGCGTCGGGGCTCATCGTGACCGGCCTGGCCGCGATGCTCGCATTCGCGCTCAGCGGGCTCGACACCGGGACGGACCGCGGGATCTCGGCGGGCGGCTGGATCGCCATCGGCGTCGCCGGAGTGCTCGGCTTCGTGGCCGGCATGGACGTTCAGCTGGCGATCGGCCAGCTCCGTGACCGCGCTGGCGGTGCGGGCACGATCGTGGCAGGCGCCGTGGTCGGTCCGGTGGTCGTCATCGGCGGCTATCTGCTGCTCGTGCGCAGCATGGAGTGGGTGCGAGCCGGGCTTGCCTAGCAGGTGAGGTGACGCTGCACCTCGAGATCGAGGCCGCCGCGCATGCCGGTCGCGCTCGAGGCCATCCCAATGACCTCTGAAGGCCCCTTGGTCCGCTCCATGAAGTGGCGCGCGCCGGGCAGCTCCGACGCGCGCCATCACCGTCAGCCGAGGTAGTCGCAGAGCGCCCAGTGCTCGTCGGTGTGCCCGGCGAACTTGAATGGATAGTCGTCGGAGTCGTCCGGCGTCCCATTCCAGTGCCAGACGATCATCCCGGCCTGTCCGAAGACGAGTCCCTCGCCGGGTAGCGTTACGTGGTGCGCGCCACCGCCGTCCCGGGTCACGCCGCGGACGTGATCGTCGATGACCGTCCGATGACCATCGTCCCGGACCGCCTTCGACGGGTCGGCGGTGTTGTACACGAGCCCGTCGTAGCGAATCAGATAGGTCGTGCGCACCAGGTTTCCATCGCGGTCGTAGCGATGGGTGACCGTCCGCACGATGTCGAACGTGCCGGTCAGGGTGAACGCTCCGCAGTCTGCGACCTCGAAGGACCGGGTGAATGCGCGGTGCTTCTCGACGACGTCTGGCTTGGCTGCCAGCGTCTGCCCGGCCAGGAGACCGGTGAGGGCCAGGGCAACTGCCGTGGCGCGAATGAGGCGATGGAGGCGCATGGGATTCCTTCCTTTCATCGGGTGACCTGAATGGGTGAGAGCAAAGGTGGTTGTCGATGGGCACCGCGAGGCTGGCGGTGGGCCGATGGAGCGCTCGCGGTCGGTGGCGGCCGACTCCTACGGGGGAGCGGGCCGGATGCGGTAGAGGGTGTCGCGGTCGATCGTCCAGAGCGATCCCGCGGCGGCAACGAGACCCTCACCTCCGCCGGGACCGATCTTCAGGGCCGCGCTGAAATCGAGGCTCGCGGGGTCCAGCAATCCGACGTCGAACACGGCGCTCAGGGCCCAGGGCTCACCGGCCAGCACGGCGAGCGCGACGAGCGTGCGCGGGCCTTCGCGCGTGACTCCGCTCGCCAGGTCGATGGCGACGATCCGTGCGTCACCGCCCATCACGTAGAGCGCCTCGGCACTTCGGACGACCTGCACCGGATCCGCCGGGACGCCGATCGCCCGCAGCACCCGCCCGCTGCGCGGGTCCACTTCCATGACCTCGTCATCCCCGGCTGAGGCGACCCAGATGGTCTCGCCGACGTGAACCCCGGTCGGCTCGGCGATCGACACGCGATGGAGCTCCGCTCCGGTCGATGCGTCGATCCCGACGAGGAGGTCGCGTTCACGGTCGGTGACCCACACCATGCCGTTACCGGCGGCGACCCAGAACGGCGCCAGTCCGAGGTCGACCTCGCGGACGACGTCGCCGAGTTCGGGATCCACGGCCACGAGCGTGCGGCCCGGGACGCCGGTCCCGGCCCACAGCAGCTCCCCGTCACTCGCAAGCCACAGCCGCGGCGGGCCGCCGCGGGGCCGGATCTCGATCGGCGCGTCGAAGGTCATCGAACCAGGATCGAGTCGCTGAATCGTTCCGGCGGCCGGATCGGCGAACCATGGTGCGTCGAACGCACTGGTGGTGAGAATCTGACCGGGACCAATCGGCGCGGTCGCCTCGACCGATCCGGCCGCCGGCAGGTCGCGTATCGGCGCTGGCTGGCTCGCCGGCGACGGCAGCGGCGTGCGCGTCGCATCGGGCCCACCGACGCGGTCCGGCGACGAGAAGAGGACCGCGATCCCAATGGCGGCCGCGGCGACCGCCGCCAGCGAGCCACCGACCACGATGGGCATCATGCGCAGCTGACCGACCTGCCTGGTGCGCTCGACCTCGGCCATCACGCTGTCGAGCAGGTCCGTCGGTGGCTCGGCGCGCCGCAGAGCATCGACGTGACGGCGAACCGGTGCCGGCGGTGGCATCTCGATCACCTGGCGATTGCCCGTCATGCCGCTCCCTCCGAGGCGACGGCGTCGCGCAGCCGTCGAAGGCCCGCGTGAAGCTTCGTCTTCACCGTTCCCGGCTTCATGTCCAGGATCCCCGCGATCTCGCGAAGACTTCGGTCGTCGACGTAGTGCAGGACGAACACCGCGCGCTCGTCCGGACGGAGCACCTCGAGCATGTCGTCGGTCGCCCAGTCGCTGTGCAGGCGGGCCATCGGGTCGTCCGCGCGAAGGCCGGGGAGACTCGACAGATCGAGCCCGGCCAGGACCGACGGACGTCGGCTTCGGGTGCGGAGCAGGTTGCGACAGCGGTTCATGCAGATGCTTCGGAGCCATGACTCGAACCGATCGACCCTTCTCAGCCTGGGCAGCTCGCGCCAGGCGGTCACGAGGGTCTCCTGGACGACATCGCGCCCATCCTCCTCGCCGACCATCGCGCCCGCGATCCGGTACAGACCGGTCAGCTGCCGGCCCGCCAATCGCTCGAACGCGGCGGCGTCTCCTCGCTGGGCCAGTCGAATGTCGGTGTCCGTGGCTCGCACTCCCTTCACCTCACAGACACCGCGATGGGCCTGATCGGTTTTCGGTGGCGCGATCCTAGTACGACACATGTCGGTCGCCGGTCGAGCTTCAGCGCCGATGCGCCATGCTCGCGCGCCTCGGATGCTCCGATCATGAACACGCATGCTTCCTGGCGCCGCGGCGGGCTCGCCGTCCTGCTGCTCGCGCTCGTCGTCGCCGGCTGCAGCGCCCAGGCGGCACCCACGGCGACGCCCACGCCTTCGGCTTCGCCATCGGCCGAGCCGTCGCTCGAGCCGACACCAACGAGCTCGCCGGCGCCGATCCCGACCGTGGTGTGGCGTCCCGCCGATGCTCCCGAGGCGCCCGAGGTCAGCTCGATCACCGCGGTCGTCAGCGGCCTGGATGGGCGCGTGGTCGCCATCGGCTTCGACGGCGGCTTCGGCTCCATCCTGTGGTCGAGCGAGGACGCGCAGACCTGGGCCGACGTCACGCCGGACGACTTCGTCAGTGCGGGGCTCGCCGGCGTCACGCGGCTCGGCGACCTGGTCGTGGCCGTCGGGCGCGGTGACACGATCAACGTCGATGCCAACCTCGCCGCGGTGTACCTCAGCGACGATGGCCTGACCTGGCGGCGCTCGACGATGCGGGTCGACGGGCAGCTCATCGACGTGGTCGCGACCGCCGATGGGCTCTACGCCGTTGGCGGTGTGCCGACGGGCGACTCCGCCGGCGTCTGGCGCTCGGCCGATGGCGAGACCTGGGAGCGGGCGGGTGCCGACCTCGAGCACGCGTTCCTGTGGTCGATCGCCGAGGGCGGGCCCGGCCTGGTGGCGGTCGGCTGGCGTCGCAACCCCGAGCCGGACCTCGCCGTCTGGACTTCGACCGACGGCACGGACTGGACGCTGTCGCCCGATCCGGAGGGCTTCGAAGGCTTCGAGGCGACCGATGTCATCGCCACGCCGGACGGAACGCTGGTCATGGCCGGCAGCGCCTTCGACGGCAGCGGGGGCCGCATCTGGACCTCGACCGACGGCGTGGCATGGGAGCCCGCCGACTTCGACCCCGAGGGCGGCGCGGCCCGGAGCCTCGCGTGGAGCCCGCAGGGGATCGTGGCGGTCGGCTCCCGGGAGATGGACGCGGTGACCTGGATCTCCGTGGACGGCGGCGCGTCGTGGCAGCCGCTCGGCGACCCGATCCCGAACGCGTACCTCAATGCCGCGCACGTCACCGATGGCGGCCTCGTGTTGCTCGTCGGCGGCACGCAGGAGGGGTCGCTCGAGACGGGGATCACCGGTCGGGCCATGATCTGGAGCGGCACCCTGGACTGACGGTTGCACCCGCCCGGCCGGCATCCGGGCCGCAACCCGCTCTCGATGCGGCATGATCCGATTCATGCCGCGCACCGACCTCCCCTCCGGAACCGTGACGTTCCTCTTCACCGACGTGGAGGGCTCGACGAAGCTGCTCCACGAGCTCGGCGCGGAGGCGTACGCCGGCGCCCTGGCCGACCATCGCCGGATCCTGCGTGACGCGTTCACGGCACTCGGCGGCGTGGAGGTGGACACCCAGGGGGACGCCTTCTTCATCGCCTTCCCGACCGCCGCCGGCGCACTGGAGGCGGCAACCACCGCGACCGAGGCTCTGCACCACGGCCCAATCAGGGTACGGATGGGCCTGCACACCGGCACGCCGCTGCTGACCGCCGAGGGCTACGTCGGGCTGGACGTCCACAAGGGCGCGCGCATCGCCGCGGCCGGGCACGGCGGCCAGATCCTCGTCTCCGCCGATACGGCGATGCTCCTGGCCGATGCCCCGCTGCGCGATCTCGGCCTCCACCGCTTCAAGGACCTCACCGCGCCCGAGCGGGTCTTCCAGGTCGGCGACGAGGATCATCCGCGGCTCAAGACGCTGCACCAGACGAACCTGCCGATCCCCGTCACCCCGTTCGTCGGGCGCGCGAAGGAGCTCGCCGACCTGGGCCAGCTGCTGGCGGACCCGGCCAATCGGCTCGTCACGCTCACCGGACCCGGTGGCTCCGGCAAGACGCGGCTGGGCCTGCACGCGGCCGCGGCCGCCTCCGACCACTTCCCTGACGGCGTGTGGTGGATCCCGCTGGCGCCGCTTCGTGATCCGTCCCTCGTCGCGGTCGAGACCACGCGCGCCCTGGACGGCGCCGGCGACCCGGCGGAGGTCATCGGCGCCCGCCGTCTCCTCCTCTTTTACGACAACTTCGAGCAGCTCATGGACGCCGCGCAGCTGGTGGGGGACCTGCTGATCCGCTGCCCGAACCTCACCGTCCTCGTCACGAGCCGCGAGCCGCTTCGCATCGGCGGCGAGCATGAATACGCCGTGGATCCGCTCGACCCGGCACAGGCGGTCGAGCTGTTCACGACCCGGGCCCTGGCCGTGAAGCGCGACTTCATCGCGAACGGCGAGGTGGCCCGGATCTGCGCGCGGCTCGATCACCTGCCGCTGGCCATCGAGCTGGCGGCGGCCCGCGTGAAGCTCCTCTCGCCGCAGCAGCTGCTCGAGCGGCTCGAGCACCGGCTGCCCCTGCTTTCCGGCGGTGCGCGCGACCTGCCTGAGCGCCAGCGCACGCTGCGGGCGACCATCGAGTGGAGCCACGAGCTGCTGAGCGATGACGAGCAGGCCCTGTTCGCCCGCCTGGCCGTCTTCCGCGGAGGCTGCACGCTCGAGGCTGCCGAGGCCGTGGTCGACGCCGATCTCGACACGGTCGGCTCCCTCGTCGACAAGAGCCTCGTCCGGGTCCGCGACGACCGGTTCTGGATGCTCGAGACGATCCGGGAGTACGCCGTCGAGCGCCTGGAGGCGCTCGGGGAGGCCGATGCGCTCCGCGCCCGACATGCCGAGCACTTCGCCGCGCTGGCCGAGGAGCTCTATCCCTCGCTGCGTGGCGATCCCAAGGAGGCCCTCGACCGTCTCGAGCTCGAGCATGACAACCTGCGCGCGGCGCTCGACCACCTGGCCGCGAGCGGCGACGGGGCGTCGGAGCTGAGGGTGGCGGGAGCGCTCTGGAAGTTCTGGAACATGCGGGCCTACGTGCAGGAGGGCATCCGCCGGCTGGAGCATGCGCTCGGGGCCGACGGGACTCGATCCGCCGAGCGCGTGCAGGCCCTCATCGGCCTGAGCGGGATGGTCGCGAACGAGGACCCGGACCGGGGGCTCGCGCTCGGCACCGAGGCGCTCGAGATCGCCCGCGCGCTGGATGATCGGTCCGCGATCGCCAACGCCCGGTTCATGCTCGGCAACAACGCGAACGAGGGCGGTCGCTTCGGGGACGCCGTGCCGCACCTCGAGGAGGCCCTGGCGCTGTTCAACGAGCTGGGCGACGACCACTACGCGATGCTTTCTCGGTTCCACCTCGGCTGGGCGGCGGACGAGGTGGGGGACTTCGCTCGGGCCCAGGCGCTCGACGCCGAGAACCTCGAGGCGGCGCGGGCGGCCGGCAACGTCCGGACCGAGGCGATCACCCTCGACAGCCTGGCGTGGCGCCAGCGGGAGCGTTTCGGCGACCTGCCGGCGGCCCTGGAGAACCACCGGAGCGCCCTGCGGATCTTCGCGGACGTCGGCGAGACCGCGACGATCCCGAGCTCGCTCGGCCGGATCGCGCTCATCTACGCGATGCAGGGTCGGGCGGCGGACGCGGCGCGCCTCCACGGCAGGTCGACCGCGACGTGGGATGAGCTCGGGGTTCTCCTTCCCGGCCATGCTGCTGAGCGCGTGGCGCGCATCGAGGAGCTCCTCGGCGAGCAGCTCTCCGCCGCCGATGCCGGCGCCGCCCTGTCGGAGGGTCGATCCATGACCACCGAGCAGGCGATCTCCCTGGCCCTCGACGAGTAGTCGGCACGACACCGGGGCGCCATCGACCAGGCCTCGCGGCGGCGGATCAGGGGGATGCGCTCGAGCTCCCGGGCGATGCACGCGAGTACCCCGCCAGGTTGAAGAAGGCGGATTGCGCAATCCGCTCGTCGAGACCGCATCCGGCGGTGGCCACCGGCTCGAAGACGAGGCGGTCGCCGGCGATCATGAAGGACGCCGTCACCTCGCAATCGGTCCCGAGCCCGCCGCCCGGCGGGATGTCCGCGAAGAAGAGGGCGCCATCCTCCAGCAGCCGGTAGTCGGCGATGGTGTTGCCGACGAATGGAGCACCGTCCGTCGACGACCAGATGATCATCTCGCTGCCGTCGAACGTGAGGCGATGCTGGATGCGGTCGCCGACCGGGTTATGGACGAGGAACGCCTCCAGGTCGTTGATGTCGAAGCCCAGGGCCACCATCCGGCTCAACCACTGATCCTGCGTGACGCCGTCCGACTCCCAGGTCCCGACGAGCTCGACCTCGAGCGCGGGGACGTCCACGGGTCCGCCCTGGTTGGGCGCGCGAATGACGTTCAGGCCGATCCCGACCACGACGCCGACGACCATGGCCGCCACCGCCGTGGCTCCCGCGGCAGCCAGCCACCACCGAGGAGCGCCCGCCCGCCTGAACCTGCCGGGAACGTACTCCGGCTCGTCGGGGGGCCCCTCGCGGAGGGCGGTCTCGATCCGATCCTCGCGCATCAGAACTCCTCGATTTCGGCCGCGAGCCGGGTGCGCAGCGTGGCCATCGCCTGCGTGGCGTGGCTTCGAGCCGCACCGGCGGTGATCCCGAGCGCATGGCCGATATCCTCGTAGGCAAGGTCGGATCGATATCGCAGGTAGAGGACCTGCCGCTGCCGCTCCGGCAGTCGATCGACCTCGGTCCACACGGCGATTCGGTCCGCGATCTCGGGAGCGTTCGACGCGGGCTGCTGCCTGAGCCGGCCCATCAGGCCGATGACACGGCGCCGCAACCGGTGCTCGTCCATGGCCAGCCGATAGATCGATCGATAGGCCCACGCCCGCGGGTTGTCGACCGCCGTGCCGTTCCGCAGGGCATCGAGGAGGCGGACCAGGACTTCCTGGACCGCCTCGTCCGCGTCGGCGTCGCTCAACCCGAGCCGACGCACGAACCCGAAGAGCGCCTGGGCCTCCAGCGCCTGGAGCTCGACCACCGCGCTGTCGGGGTGGGCCGAGTCACGGGTCTCGCCGCCGGGCAGGCTGAGGCGGTTCCACCATCGCGACAGGCCCCAGGTGGTCGCAACCACATCAGCACCTACGCCACTCGTCGATGCGCAGTATGCACCCGCACCCGAGGATCACCCGCATCCGGCTCTCAGGTGTTCTCATGGGCACTCCACCAGGCGTCTCGCCACCTCCTCAGCCTCCGTATCGATGTTGTTGGTGGTCAGCTCACGGTCGATCGCGTCCGCCGCATCCACGTCGTTGCGCTCAAGCGCATCTGCCAGCTCGTTGACCAGGCGGATGCGGTCAGCCCGATACGCGTTGTCGGCCGCGACGAACTCGGCGAGCGCGGCCGGAACGGCCAGCTGATCGAGCTGCGCCTGCGCGCGGAGGATCAGCTCAGCGACCTGCCGCAGCCCGGCGGGGGTCGCGTCGACCGGACCGGTCTCCATCGTCGCGTTGACGGCGGCGACGTCGGCACTGCCGGCGGTGCAGATCTCGTTGCGCAGTGCCCGGAAGATCGAGACCTCGTCGGTCGGAGGCGCCGGCAGGGGAGGCGGCGAGGACGTCGGCCCGTCATCGGCGAAGACGGCCGCCGCCGCCCCGTCGGTCAGCGCCACGTCGTAGACGCGGACGTCCGAGATCGCTCCCGGCCAGAAGTCGGCCTGGACCGAGTGAGCCTGGGCGACGGCGACCGTCAGCGGCCCCTCGGCCTGCCACGTTGCGGCAAACGGCACCGAGGCCGCGGGCTCTCCGTTCACGTACAGCCGGATCTCGCCTTCGGCGTCGTCGTAGACGCCGGCCAGGTGCACCCATTCGGGGCCGGGTTGCGCCACGGCCGCGGCCGCCCGGATCGAGTGGCCGGGCTCGTTCGAGTCGGCGTCCTTCATCGTGAAGTCCCACTTGCCCTCGGCCACGCCCAGGAAGAACGCTCCAGCGACGTCGCCCTGCTGGCTGATTGCCACGGCGAAGTCGCGCTGCTCCGCGAGGCTGACCCAGGCAGCCACCGAGAAGCTCGCCATCGTGTTCACGGGTCCGGGGTCGCTGGTGCCGCCCCAGCCGCTCACCCCGTCGAAGGCCACGGACTCGGTGGAGGGCTCGTGCCCGCCCTCGAGCGTGAGGTCGGCGTTCCCCGCGGCGGCCCGGCCCGTCCCGCGGAGTGTCCAGGCGTTGACCGGCTCCGGCATCGGCTCGCTCGGTGCCGACGGCACCGACGTCGCCGAGCTCCGCGGGGCAGGGGAGGCGGCGGTTGCGGTGCACGCCGTGACGGCCAGGACCGTCAAGAGCGCAAGGCTGGCAGGAAGTGTCGGGCGGGTCATCTCTCGTTCTCCCGTTGTCACAGGCCAGGCGGCCTCATGAAGCAACGACGTAGAGCCACCTCGAAACGCTTAGGGTCGCCGCGGACACGGGGATAGGCGCGGCGCGGCGGATGCTATGGGACGCGGGTGCAACCAGCGCGTGGTGCGCAGAGCGCCGCGACGAGGAGGCCCTGGAGCTCGTACGCGGGGCCATTGGCGCCGAAGCGACTGAGACCGGGGCTCGTCAGCGGACCGCTGGATGCGCCTTCGGCCGTGCGTCCGCCTCCACCCGCCGATGGCCGCGGACGATGATCATGGCGCCGATCGCCGTCGTGAGGACCAGCGCCAACCTTCCCAAGAGCAGGCCGGCGACCGCCGTCTGCGGTGCCAGCCCGATCGACCCGAAGAGCACTGCCAGCACGCCCTCCTGCACGCCGATCCCGCTCGGTGTGATCGGCACGGCCAAGCTGAGCCGCGCGACGGCAATCGCGGCCAGGGCCGGCACGGCCGGCACCGCGGGGTCGAGCGCGAGAACGAGCAGGAGGGTGAACCCGATGCTGGCCGCGTGGAAGATCAGCCCGCTCGCGATCCCCAGCGTGACAGCCGGCCGCAGCCCGCCCGCGGGCTCCAGCTGGACCTCGTCCGCGCCGAGACGCCTGACGACCCAGGCGCCCGCGCCGGCCAGCCGCGACGGCGGGGCCAGGGCCAGCCACGAAGCGAACGCCACGAGCGCTGCGGCACTGACTCCAATTGTCACCAGCGGACCCGCGAGGTCCGTGATCGGCGCAAGGACCAGTACGGCGAGACACGCCAGGACCGCGAGCGCAGCGTAGCTCGTCGCTCGCTGCACGATCACCGGGGCAACCGCCGCACTCCAGCCCAGACCACTCGCGCGCAGCGCCACGGCGCGATGCACGTCACCCCCGACGTTCGCCGGAGTCACGCCGCCGATCGCCTGCGCCGCGTAGAACGCGGCAACGCCACGCCACCACGGCAGGCGGTACCCGGCCATGATCGCGAGCATCAACCGCCATGCCGCGGCCGGCACGAGGTGCACGGTGGTCAGGCCGGCGACGCCCGCAAGCGCGAGGGCGACATCGGCGCGCGCCAGCATCCCGGCTGTCGCCACGAGATCGATGGTCAGGAGCACCAGCCCCAGCACGCCGATCCCGAGTGCGACGCGCAGCGCCCCGGTCCATCGCCGGCTCATGACGCCACCGCTGCCAGGCGGGGGAGTCGCTTGCGTTCCAGTGCGCGTTGCATCGCTGCGGTCAGCTCCCCGGCCGACGGGGGCAGCGCGATCCGACCGTGCTCAGCAAGCCAGCGCTCGTTCTTCGGCGCGTAGGCGATCGGCAGCAGTGGAACGCCCGCGCGATCGGCGAACAACATGGCGTGGTACCGCATTGCCACGACTGCGCTCAGCTCCCCGAACGCGGCGAGCACGGTGGCGGGGTGAGCGCGCTCCTCGACGATCCGCAGCCGTGGACGCAGGCTGTGCAGGACCCGGCCGAGGCGCAGGTCGTCGTGATCGGCGACCGTCGGGTGGCGGCTCATGGGCAGGAAGCAGAACTCGACGTCGAGGAAGGCGTCCATCGTCTCGGCGCAGGACGCGACGACCGCCGGGACGAGCTCCCGACGCACACCGGTGAGCGCCAGCCCCACGACCGGGCGCTCGAACGTCAACCCGGAGGTGGAGAGCCACTCGCGTCCAATCGCCGCTGACGCTGGCGCCATGAGGCTGGACAGGTCAGGCACGACCTCGGCACTCGCACCCATCGCCCGGACTACGGCACGCGATCCTTCGTCGCGTACCGTGACCCGCGATGCGCGGCGGATCAACGCCTGGACGACCGGTCGCGCTGCCAGACCCAGCTGCGCCTCCACGTCGACGCCCTCGACCGTCACCTTCCGTCCAAGCGCGGTTGCGCCGATGCCGAAGAGGGGCAGCAGCCGCCCGAGTCGGCCCATGTCCGGCCCGAACAGGCCGCCGCCGCCGATAAGGACAGATCGGTGCCGACGCAGCGCACCGACCGCGTCGCGCGCGGTCACCGCGGCGACCCGGTGCATTCGTCGGGTCTGGTTCGGGTCGCGAGAAACCACGGCGACGCCGTCGGTCCCGAGCCGTGTCAGGAGTCCCGCCAGGATCGCCTCGTCGCCGACGTTGCCATAGCCGTAGCCGCCGACGACGAGGACCGGCCGCTCTGCCGTCACGGCCCGCCGCCCGGGGAGCGCGTGAGCACGCGATAGGCGCCGAACGTGCGCGTCTCGCGGAAGCCGATGGCCTCGAGCCGGCGCAGCCTGGCGGCATAGGCGGGATCGCTGGCGTACAGCACGGCGCCGCCGACCTGGTAGCGATCGGCCACGTCCGGCGGATGGATGAGCTGAAGCCCGACCGCGGCCTCGCCGGCGGTCAGAGCGGTGATGAGCACATCGAGCTGGTCGGAGGTGGCCGTCGCGACTCGGATCCCGCCGCCGGGAGCCTCGCTCAGCCGCGCGTCGGTCTGGCTGGCGCTGATGCGGAGGCACGGCTCCGACGCGCCGACCACCGCGAAGCACACGATCGCCGATCGATCGATCCCGTCGATCTCGACCGAGCTCACCGATCGGCCCGGCGCCACGCTGAAGACGCTTGCCATCCGATGCCCCGGCGCCCGCTGCTCGATTTCGAGCGAGGTGCCATCGCGCCACGCCGTGACGGCCTGGGTGTAGTCCACGGCATCAGCACCCGTTGCGGCCCACACCGTGACAACCCTCGCCTGCGTCTCCAGCGACTGGCGCGTTACCCGCACCGGCGATAGCTCGGCGGTCGTGGTCGACGACTCTCCGGCGATCAGCGACGTCGCTGTCGGTGCCAGCCGGAGCATGCTCAGCATCTCCCCGCCGTGGTTGGCCTCGACGATAAGCCCGGACGGCACTGTCTCTGAGCCGAGCCGAAGCGAGTCGGTGAACTGCGCGGCAATGAACCCGCTCGTGAGGGTGTCGGTGGAGCGGAGGAGGGCATCGGCATCGGCGCTGCGCTGCCACTCCATCGGCCGGAAGGCATAGCGTACGGACTGGCTGAAGAGGGCGGCGCGGCCGGTCAGGCCCTCGATCCACTTGGCGTCGCGCGTGTCGGCCAGCACCGCCTGACCTTCGACGAGATGGTCGTCGAGCCATGCGGCGGCCGACGCCAACGAGGAGCGATCCCGGAGCTCGTAGAACGCCGCCTGCGTGTCGTGGCGCTGGATCGCGAGCGGTGTCGCCACGAGGACCGCGCCGAGCACCACGATGGGCACAGTGGTCCGTGCCGCCGATCGGAGCCCGAGCTCGACCAGGTAGCCAGCGAGTGCTCGAACCAGCCAGAGACAGGCGGCCGCCGATCCAACGACCAGCGGCAGCAGCATCGGCGTGGCAAAGCGCGGATAGTCGGTGGCTGACCCTGCCAGCGTCGCGATGCCGAACACGCTCCACGCCGCGAACGCCCACGCGGCCAGGACCAGATACCCGTCGCCGCGACGCCGGACGAGGGACCGGACCGCCCCCAGGACGATCGCCGTGCCGCCCACGATGACCACCAGCGCGGTTGGCCATCGACTGAAGAGCAGCTCGAGGAGGCGATCCGGGCCGCGGTACGCCAGGCTCGCGGGGTTGTCGACGAAGCCTCCGCTTGCACCGCGCAGGAAGAGCAGCCAGTAGACGCCGATCACGGCCAGAACCACGAGGGGTGCCTCGAGCTCGTGCGCGGTGGTGCGCAGACGGCGCGGTCCGCGCGCCAGCAAAGCGACGACCGCCGCCGCCGCGCCGATCGGCACCAGGATCGTGGAGGTGCCCACGTGTGTGAGGGCCGCCAGCGCGAGGCTCACGACGCCCACCCACCACATTCGGCGGTCGGTTGAGGAGGCGTTCGTCGCCCGGATGAAGGCAGCCACGCTCAACGTACCGAGGGCCAGGGCGCCGGCCTGGAGCAGGCCGCCGAAGGCGAAGAGCTCGGTGAAGCGGTCGGTCAGCAGGAGGCCGATTGCCACGCTCAGAGTTCCGATCCACCGACTTCCACTTGCCACCGTCCCCAGCACGTAAAGGCTGGCCCCGAGCCCGACGAGAAGGAGCATGGAGATGACGTGGAGTGCCGCCACGGGATCGGGAATCACCGAGCGGATCGCGGCGAGCAGCGCCGGCACCACGGGCGGCACGGCCGTCAGCTCGCGGTAGGCGGGCACCGTATCGCCGGAGAAATGTCGCGAGGTCATGAGCCACTGACCGAAGTCGCCGCTGCCGATCGGCGTGAGGGCCAGCACCAGGGCGAAGCCGCCGATGACGCTCGCCGCGATCGCGACGGGCAGCACGTCCTCGAGCCACGCCGCGTTGACCCAGGCTCGCCGCGTCGCCGGCAGCGCGGCCATCGTCTCGCCCTGGGGCGGATCGGTCACGACCACGGCATGCTCCCGGCGACGGTGCTGGCCTCCGCCGATCGCGCGGCGTAGACGTCCTCCATCCGTCGCGCGATCTCGTCCCAGTCTCGGTGCGCGCCGGACTCGCGTGCCGCCTCGGACAGGCGGACGCGACGCGGGTCGTCGGCGAGCAGTGCGCCGATGGCATCCGCCACCGAATGCGCGCTGGCGTCGACGAGGATCCCGTCGATCCCGTCGCGGACGAGGTCCGCGGCGCCGCTGTACGGGCTGCGGACGACGATCGGCACGGTTCCCGCGGCCTGTGCCTCGGCGACGGCCATCCCGTAGCCCTCGCGGACGGAGGGCAGCACGAGCATGCGTGCCGCGCGCAGCTGGCGGCGCAGGTCCGGCGTCGAGACTTCGCCCAGGAAGTTGACTCGCTCCGCGACGCCGCGCTCGGTGGCCCGCCGCGCGAGGCGCTCCCGTTCCGGACCCGTTCCGACGATGGCGCAGCTGACCTCGGGGAAGCGCGGCGCCAGGAGAGCGATGGCATCGATCAGGAGATCGACCCGCTTCTCGTCGATGAGGCGCCCGACGAACAGCGCGTCCACGGGGGAGTCTGCGGGTTTGGCGGAGGCGAGGCCGCGGGCGTCGACCCCGTTCTCGACCACGCTGACGCGTGGGTCGTCACTCATCCCCATCGCGCGGGCCGTGAAGGGGGAGACGGCCACCACCCGGTCGCCGAGGCCACGGCCCGCACGCTCGAGGGCCTTCGCCACGCCGGCCACCATCGGCCGATCCGGGAGGTACTCGTCCCAGTGGTCTCCCCAGAACTCGTGCCACGTGGCGACGAGCCGCGCCCCGCTGAGCCGCGCCCCGACCCAGGTCGGGTAAAGGGGCAGGTACGGTGTGGCCGAGCAGTCGATGACGTCGAATCGGCCGCGGAGCACTGCCGGCAGCACTCGCAGGCTGAAGCCGACCGCCTCGCGCACGGTGCGCTTGCCATCGGCTCCGTACAGCGCCGGCGCCGGTCCGACCCCGTGCAGCGTCACACCGTCGCGCCGGATCGTGCTCGGCCCGTCCCACCACTGCCAGCTCACGTAATGAACGTCATGCTGGCTCGCGAGTCGCTGCCCCAGCTCGTGGAAGCGGCGCTCGGCGCCGCCTCGGACCCACGGGTAGAGGGCGTCGTAGACGAAGGCGATGCGCATCGGCGGCTCCGCGGCCCTACGGCGAGTCCACGGTGACGACCAGGAAGCCGGCAAGCCCGAGCTCGGCCCCCACGATCATCAGCGTCTGGGCCAGGGCCGCCAGCGACAGGCCCTGGACGGCCACCGCGCTCGTGGTCCACGCCCCGAAGAGGAGCAGCTCCACGACCACGCCCGCCATGAACAGGATCGCGGCGAGTCCCAGGATCGCCTCGAGACGGAAGAGCCGCCGACACACCCGGGACCAGCGGTCCTCGCGCAGGAGCCCGCGGCGCACTCCGTAGAGCTTGGCCACGACCCCGAAGAGCATCGCGTTCACGCCGATGGCCAGCAGGATCGTGCCGGCGAAGACCGGGCGCCAGACCACGGGTCCGATGGCGATCCCATCGGCGGAGACCAGGGAGATGGTCGTGGCGACGATGCCGAGCAGCACCATGGCGACGCCGGGCAGCGTGAACAGGAAGTCGGGGGCGGCGAGGAGCAGGTAGCGGAGATGCCGCCAGCCGTCGCGCAGGGTGTTGAGCTTGCTCTCGCCGCGGCGGATCGCGTACGGCGCCGGGACCTCGGCGATCGTCATGCCGGAGCGGGCGGCGCTGACAATTATCTCCGACGCCAGCTCCATGCCGCTCGACCGCAGCCCGAGACGCTCGGTCACGCCGTTGCGGAAGGCCCGCAGTCCGCTCTGACTGTCGCCGATGTTCGTGCCGAAGAACAGCTTGATGACCGCGTTGATGATGGGGCTGCCGATGTAGCGGTGCGCCCAGGGCATTGCCCCGTTGGCGATGCCGCCGGCGAACCGGTTGCCGACCACCATGTCCGCCCCGCCGTTCAGCGGGGCAATCATGGCGTCGAGGTCCGAGAAGTCGTACGTGTCGTCCGAGTCGCCCATGACGATGTAGTCGCCGCGGGCCTCGGAGAAGCCGCGAAGGTAGGCCTGGCCGTAGCCGCGGCGTCGTTCGTTGACGACCCGCGCGCCGGCCGCGGTCGCGATCTCGACCGACCGGTCGGTCGAACCGTTGTCGACGACCAGCACCTCGCCGGGGATGTTGCGGCGGGCCAGCCAGCCCATGGCCTTCTCGACGCAGATCCCGACGGTCTCCTCCTCGTCGAGACACGGCATCACGATCGACACCGATGGATGGGCCTGTTCAACGGGGATGGCCGCGCCGAGTGGGGCAGCAGCGGTCGAATCGACGGTCACGTCATCCTCCTCAATGACCGGGGGACGGCGATGGCGCCCTGGTGCGGGGCGCCATCGTCATCGGGTGGATCCGGGTGCATCGGGTGCACGAGCACCGAAACGCACCGGCGGCCGTGAGCCGCGCTGGATCAGAGGCAGTCGCCGTATTCGTCCGGCATCGTGTCGCCGTGACGCATGTGGGCGGGGACCGCGTTGTTGCTCACGGTGATCTGCACCCACTTGTGGCCGCCCGCGGAATGGCAGATCGTCGACTTGCCCTGGGGGCCGCCGGCGACGACGGCGCTCACCACGAAGAGGGCAAGGATCAGTCCGGTCACGGCGACGGCGCTGAAGTAGCGGAGATGCTTCATCAATAGGGTTCCTCACGGTGCGTCGGGTCGGCGTTGATCGCTCGGCAGCCCGGCCACAATGGGCACCCCGGCGCGGGCATGGCAATCCCGTACGACCCCCGTACCTTCTGGGCCCCTCCCGACCGTCATGGCCCGATTCACCCCCGTGGCGACCAGTGGCTTGCTCGGTCGCGGTACCAGGCAGCGTTCCCGGCGCCTGACCGACCCGTTGACCGGTGGAGAGGGCCGTCGCATGATCCGCGCGATGGCGACATCCGGCGTCTCACGTCCCGTCCCGCTGCCGGCGGCTCTCGTGGTCTTCGGCCTGCTGCTCATGCTCACCGTCGTCGCCTGCTCCGGCCCGTCGATCGAGCCTGCCGGATCACATCCCGCGGCCGTCGCCTCGGACGCGCCGTACGCCCCGGACATCGATCCCGCCAACTTCACGACCACCATCGACAACCCCTACTTCCCCCTCGTTCCGGGCACGCGGTGGGTGCTGAATGGCACGGGCGGCACGTCGAACGAGGTGACGGTCCTCGAAGTCCTCGACGAGACGCGCACCGTCATGGGCGTCGAGTGCGTCGTGGTGCGCGACATCGTCACGCGCGACGGCCAGCCGATCGAGATCACCGATGACTGGTTTGCCCAGGACGTGGACGGCAACGTGTGGTACTTCGGCGAGGATACGGGCGAATACGCGGACGGCGAGGTCGTCAGCACCGCGGGGGCTTGGGAGGCGGGCGTGGACGGGGCGCAGCCCGGTATCCTCATGCCGGGGGACCCGACGATCGGCGCTGCCTATCGCCAGGAGTATTACGCCGGTGAGGCCGAGGACATGGGGAAGGTCGTGGAGCTCGGCGCATCGGTCACCACGCCGCTGGGATCCTGGGACGACGTGCTCGTCACGGAGGACTGGACCCCGTTGAGCCCCGGCATCACCGAGCGCAAGTACTACGCGCGAGGGATCGGCCTCGTGAAGGAGCACCACGTCGGCGGTGACACAGGATTCGAGATCGTCGAGCACACCGAGTCCTGACGGCGAACCTCGTCGCACTCGGGTGCAAGGGCGCGTCCTCGACCGCCCCGCTCCGTGGAGATGCGCGAATGCGCGTATACCGGCCAATAAGTAGCCGTGGGATGCCCGATCCGGCGTCAAGCCGCCGCGCCCAAGGCCGGACGCCTTCATCCGATGCGGAATTCGGCATGATTCGGGCATTCACGGGCCGGTACATGCGCACGGCCGGATAAGCGGCCCGATACGAATCGGGTCTCAGCGCCGCTCGTAGAGGCAGTTGACGATCAGCCACCGATCGCCGAAGCGACCGAGCTGCAGATGGTCGACGAACGGTGCCGAGGTGACGCGGACGCTGGCGGTCGTCTCGGTCGTCTCGAGCACGCGGATCTCGACCTCGCGGCTCACCGATCGACCGCGCCCGCTCGCCGCATCGGCGACCATCTCGTCGTACGAGACGTCCGCGAGCTCGAGGGAGCCGCCAGATGGATCCACCACCCGACGCTTGGCCAGGCGTGGATGCATCGCGCCTCGAATGCGGTCGGCGTCCCCGCTCAGCCACCCCTCGATGTAGTCACGTGCCGTGGCTTCGGCCCCGGTTGCAGCGCTCATGGTGCAAATCATCCCACGAGGAACTACGGGTATCGCTGCGAATTCATGCGCGCCGCCCGGGTCAGCCACCCGCCCATGCGCGATTAAGCATGTAGCGGCCCATCATTGGCGATGTGATGCGCGATCCGGCGTCAAGCAGCCGGGTCCAAGGCCGTGCGCCCCCACCCAATGCGGGATGGCGCATCACCCGGGCACTCATGGGCCGATACACGCGACCACCCGAATAAGGCGCCGATACGACGGCGATAAGGACCGCCCGCGACCCTGACCACATGCCGATCCGCACCCGCCGCAACGACGATGCCCGGAACCGCGCCCGCCGGCTAGCCCACGATCTTGGGGACGAGCTGAGGGCGGCTCGCCACCTCGCCGGCGTCACGCAGCGGCGAGTCGCGGCCGCCATCGGCAGCTCTCAGGCCGAGGTATCACGCCGCGAGCGCGGGCGCAGCCCCGGCATCGGCCTCGAGCGTCTCGTGCTCCACGGTGCTGCCCTCGGACTGCGCGTCTCGGTCCGCCTCTGGCCGGTCGGCGGCGCCCTCCGCGACGCGGCGCAGGCACGCTACATCGCCGCATTCGTGGCTCGTATCGGGCGGCCATGGAAGGTGCGGCTGGAGGCGCCGATCCCGACACCCGGTGACCTTCGAGCGGTCGACGTCCTGCTGTCCTCGGCGGACGGTCGGATCGCGGTCGAGGTGATCACGCGCCTCGCCGATCTCCAGGCCCAGCTTCGGGCGGCCGAGCAGAAAGCCCGCGACATCGGGGCCACGCGTACCGTGCTGATCGTCGCCGCGACGCACGCCAACCGCCGCGCGGTCGCCGAGGCTCGCCCCGCTCTGCTTGCCGCCTTCGACCTCGACGCCCGGCGCGTCCTGGCCGATCTCGCTGCCGGCCGAATCCCTCCCCGCGACGCACTCGTCCTGTTCGCGCCGTGATCCCGGCCCCCAACCCGGGTCGATGCGCGATTCCGCATGTATCGGCGGATGACCACCTCACCGATGCGCTGGTCCGCATGCCGCCGCCACCCAAGCCGCCGATCCTCCCCACCAGATGCGGAATCCGACATGCGACAGCCACAAACTGCCCGTTACATGCGTTTCCCCGCATCGGCGAAGCGCCACCACCGCGCGACCCCTCCACACCGCTTCCACAGCACCGCCGCACTTCCCCACAATCCGTCCACACGTGTCACACGCGTACGACAGGTAGCCACATCATCTTGTGGTGGGGCCGCCGAAACTACCACCAGATGTTGTGGTTTGGGGCTTGACTCACCCATGCCCGCGTAATACAGTCAACCTCTCGAAGAACACGGCGCACAGCAAGGCGCCGGACCGCCGGAGGGACCCGAGCGACACCGCGGAAACGACCGACCGCGCGTCCCTTCATCGGCCGAAGCACACAGAGGGACGCCCGCAATCATGGCTCGATCCTCCGCCCCCACGAAGCCCGCCGCCAACGGCCATGCCACGACCACCAACGGCAACGGCAACGGCCACGGAACCAACGGCAACGGCAACGGCTCCGGCCACGCGACGAAGAAGGAAAAGGGGAGCGGCTACGTCCAGCTGACCCCGGGCCAGAAGCCGACCTGGAAGGGCCTGACGATCGAGCGTCGGTTCACCCGGCCGGACGTCCACCCGTACGACACCGTCGAGTGGGACCTCCGCGAGGCCGCCATCACGAACGAGCACGGCAAGACGGTCTTCGAGCAGAAGGACCTCGAGTTCCCGAAGTCCTGGTCGGCCCTCGCCACGAACGTCGTGGCCAGCAAGTACTTCCGCGGCCACCTCGGCACCCCGGAGCGCGAGCGCTCGGTCAAGCAGATGATCGACCGCGTGGCGGACACGATCGCCGACTGGGGGATCAAGGACGCCTACTTCGCGACCGATGAGGACGCCGAGGCCTTCCGCAACGAGCTGAAGGACATCCTCCTCAAGCAGCGCGCCAGCTTCAACAGCCCCGTCTGGTTCAACGTGGGCATCGACGCGCATCCCCAGTGCTCGGCCTGCTTCATCAACTCGGTCGACGACACGATGGAGAGCATCCTGACCCTGGCCAAGACCGAGGGCATGCTCTTCAAG
Organism: Chloroflexota bacterium; assembly: GCA_025699005.1. Lineage (GTDB taxonomy): Bacteria > Chloroflexota > Limnocylindria > QHBO01 > QHBO01 > JACDBZ01. Next base: position 554,375 of record JAILWI010000001.1, read on the forward strand.
TTCGGCTCGGGCGCCGGCTCCAACCTCTCGACCATCCGCTCCTCCAAGGAGACCCTCCGCGGCGGCGGGGAGGCCAGCGGCCCGGTGAGCTTCATGAAGGGCTTCGACGCCTTCGCCGGCGTGATCAAGTCCGGTGGCAAGACCCGACGAGCCGCGAAGATGGTGATCCTCAACGTCGGCCATCCCGATGTCGAGGAGTTCATCGACTGCAAGCTGACCGAGGAGAAGAAGGCCTGGGCGCTGATCGACGCCGGGTACGACGGGAACTTCAACGGCGGCGAGGCGTACGCATCGGTCTTCTTCCAGAACTCGAACAACTCCGTCCGCGTGACCGACGACTTCATGGAGGCCGTCGAGAAGGACGCAGACTGGACGACGCACGCCATCACCACCGGCGAGCCGGTCGAGACCCTCAAGGCCCGCTACCTCATGAACAAGATGGCGGAGGCGGCCTGGGTCTGCGGTGACCCGGGGATCCAGTACCACGACAACATCAACCGCTGGCACACGAGCGCCAACACGGCGCCGATCAACGCCAGCAACCCGTGCTCCGAGTACATGTACCTCGACGACTCGGCCTGCAACCTCGCCAGCCTCAACCTCATGACCTTCATGAAGGACGACGGCGAGTTCGCGGTCGAGGACTTCAAGCACGCGGTGCGCATCGTGTTCACCGCGCAGGAGATCATCGTCGACAACGCGAGCTACCCGACCCCGAAGATCGGCGAGAACTCGCGCGACTTCCGGCCCATCGGCCTCGGCTACGCGAACCTCGGCGCGCTGCTCATGAACCGCGGCAACGCCTACGACTCCGAGGGCGGCCGAGCCTACGCGGCGGCGATCACCGCGCTCATGCAGTCGGAGGCGGCCCTGCAGTCGGCCCGCATCGCCCGCGACCAGGGTGGCCCGTTCGCCGGCTACAAGGTGAACCGCGAGCCGTACCTCAAGGTCATGAACCAGCACCGCGAGGCGGCGCAGCGGATCGACAGCTCACTCGTTCCCGAGGACCTGCTCGACGCGGCCCTCGTCGGCTGGGACGAGGTCGTGGCACTCGGCGAGAAGTCGGGCTTCCGCAACGGCCAGCTATCGGTCCTGGCGCCGACGGGCACCATCGCCTTCATGATGGACTGCGACACCACCGGTGTAGAGCCGGACATCGCGCTCATCAAGTACAAGCGCCTCGTCGGCGGCGGCTACCTGAAGATCGTGAACCAGGGCGTCCCGGCGGCCCTCAAGAAGCTCGGCTACGAGGCCAAGCAGGCTGAGGAGATCGTCGCCTGGATCGACGAGCACGAGACGATCGAGGGAGCCCCGCACCTCAAGGACGAGCACCTCGAGGTCTTCGACTGCGCCTTCAAGCCGGCCAACGGCACGCGGTCGATCCACTACAACGGCCACCTCAAGATGATGGCCGCGGTCCAGCCCTTCATCTCCGGTGCCATCAGCAAGACGGTGAACATGCCGGAGGCATCGACCGCCGAGGAGATCGCCCAGGTCTACATCGACGGTTGGAAGCTGGGTCTCAAGGCGATCGCCGTCTATCGCGACAACAGCAAGCGCTCCCAGCCGCTGAACATGAAGAAGGAAGGCGGAACGGACGCTGCGAAGGATGCCGCCGCGGCCAGCCCCGAGGTCCAGACGGTGTACAAGCCGCTGCGACGTCGCCTGCCCGATGAGCGCGCCAGCATCACGCACAAGTTCAACGTCGGTGGCCACGAGGGCTACCTGACGATCGGCCTCTACGAGGACGGCACTCCCGGCGAGATCTTCCTGCGCATGGCGAAGGAGGGCTCGACGATCTCCGGCCTCATGGACAGCTTCGCGACCGCCGTCTCCCTGGCGCTCCAGTACGGAGTCCCCTTGAAGGACCTGGTCAACAAGTTCAGCCATCTGCGGTTCGAGCCGGCTGGGTTCACGACCAACCGGGATATTCCGATGGCCAAGTCGCTGGTCGACTACATCTTCCGGTACATGGCGACGAAGTTCATGTCGCAGGCCGATAAGGACAACGTTGGGATCATCAATCGGCAGCTGACACTGTCGGATGCACCAGCCGTTGGCGCGCCGGCTACCGACGCGACGGGTCCCTCCGGGACCCCTGCGTCGCACGCCGGCTCAACCACGGACGAGGCAGCTCCGGCAGGGTCTGCGGAGAAGGTTGAGGGTTCCACGGCGTCAGGTCAGGCTGAGGCACAGACGTTGGACACCGGTTCCGAGGCTGGAGGCGAGGTCGTCTCGGCCAAGGAAGAGACCGTGGCCAATGGGCTGTTGGATGGGTTGAAGATCGTGGCGCAGGGGGTGGAGGCGAAGGATCGGGCGGATCGGCTCGCGGCGGGCCAGGCACCGGTGGTGTTCGACACCGCGGACTCGCCGGCCTGCACCGACTGCGGCTCGATCATGGTCCGAAACGGGTCCTGCTACAAGTGCATCAACTGCGGCGCGACCAGCGGCTGCAGCTGAGGCATCGATTGGACCGGCAGGCGAGCGCGGACACGTACATCTGCATCGCGCCTGACTGGCCTGCCCGTTGACCGACCACGCGCGACTCAAGTAAGCCCATCACCGCCCAGGGACGTCCGGGGTTCCGCCGCCGTAACCCCGGAGTCCCTGGTTGTACGTGCGGAGCCGATTGACCAAGGGGTCGCTCCTGTACTGTCGTGAATAGTCGGCTAAGGAGGGACAGTGATGGGAACAGCGAAGACTGAAGGGGCCCTCTTCGAGCAAGCCGTCGCCAACCTTCTCGCAGTCTCGAGCCGGCAACTGGTTCCGACAAGCGCCGATGACCCGTTCGATTTCGCGTTTGAAGACGTTCAAGGCCGACGGACCGCGGTTGAGGTCCGGACGGGGTCGACGTCGCCCGCGTACTTCGGTCGCCTTGCGGCTAAGAGTTGGCGTGTCAGCGGAAAGGTGCACGCGCTTTGGCTGGTCACCCCGGACGAGCCGTCTCAGGGTCGGCTCTTTCAATTTCGCAAGGCGTTTCGCGACCATCCCCTAGCTGTTGAGTGGCTTGGCTCAACCGGCTTCCAGCGTCGCCTCGGGCTGGAACCGTTGCCGTTGAATTCAGAAGAGGCGTTCGCGGCATTGGGGGCTGCCGCCGCTGTGCGTCGGCTGCCGGTCAAGCATCAGCACTCGCTCAATCTCCCTCCGGCGGACTCGAGCCGGCCCTGGGCGTACATGCTCCAGGCAGCGGGAAGCTCCCAGGATCTCGCCGTTCTCATGACGCTCGAGTCCCGGCTCGGTCGCAATGCCCTCGATGACTTGCCTGACGCGGGCAGCGCCGCGGAGTACCTAAGGCTCGGTGCGAAGACTGAGGGAGTCGTCACTCTCATGTCCGACCTGCAGAACTTCTCAACAGTCGTGCGGGTCGCGCGGCCGGAGGACGTCACGGACGCCATGGCTCGTTACTACAGGCGTTCACGGGACATAGTGCAGCGGCACGGCGGCTTCCTTCATCAGTTCACGGGCGACGGTCTCGTGGCTCTATTCGGATACCCACGGGCCTCCCCAGAAGCCGCACAGAGCGCAATTCGTGCTGCCGCCGAGTTACGGCTCCTCGGGGACGAAATTCTCTCAGGCCTTACCGAGCGGATGAATGAGGACATTGACACGGGTACGCGGGTAGGGATCACGACCGACGATATCTGGGCACTCAACTCCGCTGAATACGGCATCGAGCCGGCCTTCATTGGCAATGGCCTGAACCTAGCCGCCAGACTGCAAACTCTATGTGCGGTCGACGGTGTACTTATCGACAATCGAACGTACAACTCAGTGCGTCACGCCAATCCCGGCCTTGTGCGCTCGCTGCACCCGTCGCGGATAGACATTCCGGCCGATTACGTGAAGGGGCAGCTGACTCCTATCGTTGCCTGGCAGATATCGCCAGAGGCGACGGCACAGTTCGCGAAGAGCTCCGCTCCGACGGAGCTGGGGGCCTAGCTCCAAGCGCTGTGATGACACAACAAAGAGCCAACCGTCCGCCCGTCCCCCGTCGCGTCTCGCAGCTCGCGATTGACGGCGATGATTTGCTGAAGGGTTTACATCGCCTCGTTCGGTATCCCGCTCGTTTTCATGCGCCAGCCGTAAGGCGGTTGGTCGACATGTTTTCTACTCCGGGCGACACCATCCTCGATCCGTTCTGCGGCAGCGGCACGCTGCTGCTCGAGGCCTCAACGATGGGACGAAACGGCCTTGGGCTGGATGCGGACCCGCTCGCCGCTTTCCTTAGTCGTGCGAAGGCAGCGCCGTACCAACTCGATTCCCTACACAGGACGAGGGATCGAGCAATCGCTGCGCTGTCGTCCGACGCGCGACCGAGCGATGAGTACGAGTTCCTGATGCGAACAGACTTGAGCGAGTCGGAGTATCAGAGCCAGCTTCGTGGCATGGAGCATTGGGTTCCTGCGGTCCCGAATCTCCACCACTGGTTCAAGCGTTACGTGACTGTCGATCTGGCGCGGATACGGCGAGTGGTGGAAACCGTGGACTGTTCCGAGTCGGATCGTCAACTACTTCGCGTGGCCCTGAGTTCAATTATCCGCTCGGCGTCGAATGCCGACCCAGTCCCAGTGTCGGGATTGGAGGTTACGGCCCATATGAAGCGACTCGATGCCTCCGGTCGGCGCATTGATTCCTTTGCACTCTTCCAACGGTCGACCGACCGTGCGATTGCCGCAGTACGCGACTTCTCCCAGAGGCGAAGTCCTGGATCATGGGTGGCCTCGTTCAGAGGTGACGCCACGCAGATGCGCCGATGGATCAGGCGTCCGGTCGATGCGGTGATCACATCCCCGCCGTACAACAACGCCGTTGACTACTACCGACGGCATCAGTTGGAGATGTACTGGCTAGGATTGACGACCTCGCACACCGAGAGACTGGCGCTCCTGCCGGATTACATTGGTCGCCCGCGCATTCCTCAGGGCCATCGCCTGCTGGCCGACTATCAGATCGCGGACCCGTACGCGCGCCAATGGGAACGTAGGATCGCCAAGTCCTCCACCCAACGGGCAACCGACTTTCGTCATTACCACGCGGCGATGACCAGAGTCTTCCGACAGCTCGCGTTCATCTTGAGAGCCGGTTCTCCGGCCGTGTTCGTGGTAGGGCATAGCCGGTGGAACGGGGCGCGCATACCCACGACAGCGCTCTTCGCGGAGTTGGCAGCGCCTTATTTCGAACTAGCAGAACTCTACTGGTATCCGGTCAAGAACCGCTACATGTCGTATAGCCGGCACAACGGTGCGTCGATCGACCGGGAGTACGTTCTCGCCTTCCGACGCTCCGACAATGGCGCTTAGTCAGCGTCAAGAAGGGGTTCGATGTAACTCGCGTCCACCACGCTTTCAGGAAACTGGCGATAGTGCCTGGCTATCTCTGCCTTGACTCGCTCCACCGACATCTCGAGTGTCACGAAGTTGCCAGCGTAAGTAACGTAGCCGGGCGCGAGACTGCGAAGGCCGGTAATCAGTTCCGACACGCGTGATTTCGTAAGTGTCAGACCAAATTGATCTCGCAACACCACCACGACCGCCGCGATTTCCACCGCGTCCGTCCCTTCGGCCTGCAGCTTGGCTATCGCGCTTAGCACTTCCTCCAAGGGTGGCCGGTCTATCGGAGTGTCGAGCTGCGCGCGAACCCACTGTGCACTCTCCGCCGGCGTGCGACATGTTCGAAGCCAATCGCGCAAGCGCCTGAATCCCAGTTGTTGTTTGGCAGCGACTAGGACGAGCAGCGCAAGATCATCAACCGTAATTGCAGTGACGTCATTACTGCGCAGTTCCTTTGCGAGTGCCGACCCCTCGGCTCCTCCCTCGAACGCGGGCGCCACCACCAGTGCGTGCTGCGCGTCGTAGTCGCTGCGATGCCTGGCGGGCCCGCTGACGCCGATGCCATGCGCGCTTCGTCTTCGACGGGCTGTGCTCTTAGCGTCGAAGGTGAGGGTGTAGTCGTCGCGATCGGCCACCCCATCGGACGGAACTCCAAGGACCGCCTTCGCCAAGCCATCGGGTTTGCCGCTACCTCCGATCTGCACCACTTCGAATCCCAGACTACGCAGTGCATCCGCGACGGCTTCCTCCAACCCCGATGAATGGGATGACTTGTCACGGAGGTTCTGTGCTATGACGGCCGGTCCCTCCCGGCGTGCAGCGACAAGCTCCCTCAAGAACTGGTCGCGTCTTTGGATGATGCGACGCGCAATATCGGCGTTGCCGTGCTCCTCGAGCAGGTATGCCTCGGTGAGGACCTCCGCTACGGCGATCATCTCGAAGGGATGCGCACTGTTCGACCCCTCGATGAAGTTCGCAAAGAACGGATGCAGCGTATTGACGACAACCCGCCGAAACTGGGGCTCGTAATAGGTGAGGAAGTCGTCGATTGCAATTGGCCTGAGCTCAACGCTCTCTATGGGATTCTGGCCCGCGTCTACCGCCGCCTCAAGGCCTTCGACAAGGGAGGTAGCCTCCGCGCTGTTGAGACCGACTGGGCGGCGGATCAACGCGAGGTCGGGGATCCCGTCCTCAATAAGCATTCGCACTGCGGCGACAAGGGGGCGGGCTGCGACACTCGATGCCGCTCGGCCCAGGCGTGACGGAATGCGATCCTGCTCTTGCTTCTCGACCTCGAAGGTGTCGAACCATGTTCGAGCTTCGTTGAACTCTGCTCGCAGGTACGCGCGGAATAGCTCGACAGGCGGCGCGTCCATGACGGCCTCGCGCGTCGACGTCAAGAAGTCGTCGAGACCGTTAGCACTGACGACGATTCTTAACCGGTTGAACGTCGCGAACGAGAGTGCCGGAAGGCCGAACAGCGCATCGTCAAGGTTGACTAGCCGACCGCGAACCATCACGAAGAAGCCGTGGCTTCGTCCCCACTGTGCGGCCTTCCCCGTCGTAAGCGGGTTCTCGTAGATTTCGACTGTGCCGCGGACCGTTCCCTTGAGCCCGTCCACCGTGACGTATGGTCCAAGGCCGTCCTGCGCTTGGCCTATTCCGGCTAAGTCCACAGCTCGCTCACCGAGCCGCCATGAAGTGAGTAGCTCACCCTTCCCGACCTCCGACTCGACCCGTTGTCCATTGAGTTCCGCGTGAAAGGCCGGGCTCAGAGGCAGGGCCGTCCGCAGGAGCCAGCGTATTCGGCCGATCTGCAGCTGTCGCGCCGCGGGCCGAAGGTCAGTGAGAATTGCCGCCGTCCATGTGGTGGGGCCTGAGTCACTCAGCAGTGAATCTACGGCGGCTGCCCCGCCCTCGAATGCGAGAAGCGGCCGCAGGACGCTCTGTAGCTCCGCAGTCGAAAGTGATCGCACCGCCAGGGAAAGCTCAGTGCTCGCCGTCTCGGATGGATCTATCCGGTCGTAATCCATCGTTACGGCAAGCGGGCCGTCCGCCGTCTTGCACACGTACGTCAGTTCGCGAGCTAGCACGTAAGTAGCCAGCTTGCCGATCCCAAACTTGCCGATCGGAAGGCGGTCGCCAGCCAGCTCCCGTTTGCGCGAGCTGGCAATGCGCCACAAGTCGAAAAGGCCCTCAAGATCCATCGAGGTGCCGTTGTCGACTACCCAGATTGATGCGTCAGCGGCGTCGATGTTCGAGGGTAGGAACAGCTGGGCCTGGGTAGCGGACGCGTCATACGAATTCGAGACGAGCTCTTCAACAGCCTTGTTTGGACTTGAATAGAGTCCCGCGGAGAAGAGCTCGATGATGCGGTAGCTGATGCTGACCGGGATCGACGCGATTTGCTCGCCGGCCCTGCTAATCGCGGCGAGCCCTGCTGCAGCGCTATGGGCGGTTCGTCGTGCCCGATCCGTCTTCGGAGCCGTTCGTTTTCTAGGCATGCCTCTCGCTCTCGGAACGGGCTGGTTTAGGGCTGCGCTCCATCTCCAACAAGGAGAGGACGCGACTCAGCGTCGCTTGGTCCTCGATGTAAACGTGGCAGCCCTTGAGGCCGCGGGTGAGGAGGACGCGGTAGGTGCGTTTCACCAGATCGGTGAAGCGGTCGCCGGAGCGTTTGACGATGGCGTCGTAGGAGTGGCTCGGGTCGCCGATCCAGTCGTTGGTGGCGGGGTCCCAGCGCAGGTCGCGGCCCCAGATGACACCGACGTAGTCGAACTCGAAGCCCTGGGCGGTGTAGACGCAGCCGACCTGGTCGAGGCCGTTCGGGTCTGAGGCCCAGAAATTGGATGGCGGGATGCCGGTGGCGAGGCGGCCGGCATCGGGCTTGGCGTTCCAGGGCATCTGCCAGTTGCCGACCTTGACGTCGTTGACGAGCGTTCCATCGGCTTCGGGGTTGCTCCAGGGCCAGCAGAAGCCCGCGGTCAGGCGGGCGGAGTGGCCCTCATCGGCCCTGGTGCGAATGAGCGCGTCGAGCTGCTCGACCGAGTCGACGATACGGAAGTCGAACGTTTCCTTGTCGGGATCCCAGGTCGGGTTGGCCGATTCGGGCGTGAGGCCGAGCATGCCGTCGACCCAGGTGAGGAAGGCCTTCGAGCCGGAGAGACGGAACTGTGTCTGGAGCTCGAACGCGGTGACATCGGCGCCGTTGCGGTCGGCGGCCTCGAGAATGAGCTGGGTCCTGCCGGTCTCGTTCGGGCGGACGACTTGGTGGTCGTCGATGAAGAAGACGGTTGTCTTGGCGGACTTGATGAGCTCGTCGACCTGCGGGAGGTCGGTGCGCTTCGATTTCGGCGTGAATCGGCTGGCGCTCGTCTCGCGCAGCCGATGCGCCTCGTCGAGGATGAGGACGTCGATCTCGTTTGCATCGGCGTTGCCGAACTGGTTGAAGTACTTGAACTGTGACTGGCCGGCGCGGCTGCCGACGACGCGGCGCATGTTCTCGGTGAACGCCTTGCTGCCAGTGGCGTGCATGGCGTTGTAGCCGCGCTTCGCGAGCTCGCCCACGAGATGGAGCGCGATGATGCTCTTGCCGGTGCCCGGTCCGCCCTGGACGAGGACGACCGACTTCTTCGCGTCGTGGAAGCCGTCGCGCGCCTCAGCCAGGACGGATTCGAAGGCGACGCGCTGCTCGTCGAGGAGCACGAAGTCGCTCTGGGACTTGATCATCGCCGCGGTGTGCTCGAGGAGCTTGCGGCTGGGGCGGTACTTCGACTCGAGGACGCGGGCCATGATCGGCGAGCCGTCGCCGGCGCCCAGGTGGAGGTTGAGGTACTCGGCCAGCTGGATCGACTGATCGCCAGTGAAGAGGGGATTGGCGGCGATCGACTCGGTGTGGCGATCGGACCACAGCTCGCCGGTCGGGTCGAACATGAGGTTGTGGAGGTAGCTGACGGCGGTGAGGCCGACCGCGTCGGCGTCGTAGAAGACCTCGTGGTTGTCGAGCAGCCACTGCTGGTAGCCGCCGACCTGGACCGATGGGTGGAGCAAGCGTCGCACGGCCCTGCCCACGAAGGTCTCGACGCAGTGGTCCGCCGGTGACGGCCCGATCTCGCCGCTCCACTGCTTGAGCTCGACGACGACGGCGTTTTCGGCGCTGGTGGGGGAGTGGCCGGTGAGCATGGCGTCGAGGCGGCGGCTGGTGTTGCCGAGCTGGTACTCGAGGATGACGCCGTGGTCGTTCAGCTCGGCCTGGTCGAGCAGCATCGAGAGCGCCATGAAGCTGTTCTGCCAGGACGCCATTTCGGCGGGTCCGGGCTTGTAGCCGACCTGGGTGACGTACTCGGTGCGCAGCTTGTCCGCGATCCGATGCAGCTGGGCATCGGTCCGAAACTGCTCGGTCGTGCCGGCGTAGAGCTTCATCGGCGCCGCCCACCGCGGACCAATGCCGTGGTTCGGCGTGACGCGCGCTCGGGATGCGCGTGGATCAACCCCCTGTCCCCTCTACGTGGGCAGCTTGCCGGCTAGGTTAGCAATACTTGTCCAGCCGGTCGGGGGTGCCCTGCCGAGGATCCGTATCTGTCGCCCGGGGGTACGGGTTAGGCGCCGCTATCCCGGGGCTTCGAACATCGCGACTCGCGCCACAGCGGACGGCAGCCGGAGTGACCAAGCGTCTGTGACCGCACAGCGCAGCTAGCTCCCCTCCTAGTTTTGTGTCTTGACAACCGAGGGGGGTGATGGTGTAACGTTTCATGAATCGTTTCATCAGAGGGCACTTCGCTGACCAGCATGAAGGACGTCGCAACGAGAGCAGGCGTCTCGGTTGGGACCGTCTCCCGGGTGGTGAATGGGTTGCCGAACGTCGACCCACAGCTCGAGTCGCGTGTTCGTAAAGCTATCGACGAGCTCGCCTATCGGCCGAACGCCGTTGCCCGGACGCTCCGCCTTCGCCGGAGTCTTACGCTGGGCTTGGTCATTCCGGATATCACCAACCCGTACTTCGCCGAGCTGGTTGGTGCGGTTGAATCTGCCGCGCTCGACGCTGGCTACAGGTTGATCGTCGCCAATTCCATGGACTCGGCCGAGACGGAAGGCATGCACCTCGGAGCGCTGCTCGACTATCAGGTCGATGGAATGATCCTGGCGCCAACCGTGGTCACCGAGCACATGCCGATGCCAGTGACGATTCCTTGTGTGGTGGTCGACCGCTCGCTGATCGGAGATAGGGCAGATGTCGTGTCGAGTGACAATCGAGCTGGAGGACGCGCCGCCGCGGAGCACCTCGTCCAGCTCGGGCACCGGCTGTTCGCAATCATCACTGGCCCGCCTCACCTGTCGGTGGCTCGCGATCGGCTCGCAGGGTTTGTAGATGGGCTGTCAGCCGCCAAGATTCGCGTCCCGGAGCCGCTCATGTACGCCGGATCATTCGATTATTCGTCCGGCGAGGAAGGCGTCGCCCAATTCATCCAGGCTGGGCTCGCTCCCACGGCGATCCTCGCGAGCTCCGACCAGCAGGCGATCGGGGCGCTCAGGGCATGTATCGACGCGGGTGTCGCAGTGCCCGCCGATGTATCGATCGTTGGATTCGACGACATCCCAGTGGCATCGCTTGTCACGCCCCGCCTGACGACGGTGACCCAGTCAATCTCAGCTATCGGGTCCAGGGCAGTCGATCTTGTTCTGAAGCCACGCGGGGGCGCCCACCGGAGGCGGCGCGTTGTCCTTCCCGTTTCACTCACCGTGCGCGAATCGACCGCTAAACCCGGTACCGGGCTGCCGTCAGCGGGCACGTCACGCTCACGCCGCCGAACGCGGCCAACCAAATCCAAGGAGGAGAGACATGCAATCGCGTAGGCGACGGCCAGTCTGGCTTGCGGCTGTGACGGCCGCCCTGTTCGTCCTTTCGGCGTGCGGTGGGACCGCTACATCCCAGAATCCGTCCGCGTCCGCTGCAGGCGGGCGGCCTTTTGAAGGGCAGACCGTGACGGTCGCGGTCGGTAGCTTCATGAGCTCAGGCGTGACGATGTTCCAAGACGCGTGGGAGGAGCGCACGGGGGCCACGCTCGAGGTAGTAGAGATTCCGTTCGGCGATCTCTACCAGCGACTCTTCGCTTCGTTCAACACGGGCGCCGGCCAGTTCGACGTGGCTGTCTATGCCGCGAACTGGATTCCTGAGTTTGCCCTCGCAGATCACATTCTTTCTCTTGAGCCTTACTACGACCAAAAGGAAAACTGGGACGACGTCCTACCGAAGACGCAGCAGATCATGTACGTCGACGGAGAGCGCTACTCCGTGCCAATGGACGGTGACGTGATCATCGGCTACTACCGCACCGACGCGCTCGAGAATCCGGAGTACCAGCAACGCTTCGAGGACGAATACGGGTACGCGCTCGCTGCTCCTGCGACGTGGGCTGAGTACCGGGACATTGCCGAGTTCTTCACGGGTTGGGACTGGGCCGAATCAGGTCGGGATGGCTACGGCGTGCTTGAGGCACAAGGCCCCCGCGACGTTGGTCCGTTCATCTTCACGTCGCGCGCGGCAGCGTATGCAGCCAACCCCGAAGTTCCAGGATCGCTCTTCTTTGATCCGGAAACCATGGACCCGAGTGTCGACAACCCCGGCTGGGTCCAGGCCCTCGAGGACTGGATCGCTATCAAGGACTTTGGTCCGCCAGAGATGTCCACGTACGGTGGTGGGGATATGCGTGGCAACTTTGTGGCCGGTGACTACGCGCTGGGTATCGATTGGGCCGACGTCGGCATCATCGCCCAGGACGATGGCAGTTCCATCGTTAAGGGCAAGTTGGGGTACTTCGTGCTCCCGGGATCGAACGAGGTCTGGAACATCGAGAGCGGCGCCTGGGACGAATTTGACGATTCGCAGCAGGCACCGTATCTCGGCTGGGGCGGTTGGCACGGGTCCGTTGCTGCAAACAGCGACGTCCCCGATGCGGCCTTCGATTTCCTGAACTTCATCGACTCAACCGAGAACGCGTTCCAAGCGGTGACGACGCCGGGAACAGCGCGCAACCCCTACCGCGTCGAGCACTTTGAGGATGCGCAGGCATGGGAGGACGCGCCGGTGGCGTACCAAGATCCCGGCCCGTATCTCGAGGCGCAGCTAGATTCGATGGATCACCCGAACGCGCAGTTCGACCTGCGTATCCCGCGCGCGGGCCAATATTTCGATGCCCTCGACCAGTACGTTCAAGAGGCTCTCGCGGGCAACTTGAGCGCGGAGGATGCGCTCGCACAGGTTGCAGACGAATGGGATCGCATCACGGACGAGGCCGGGCGCGATCAGCAGCGGCAGCTCTACCGCGGCCTATACGGTCTGGATGACTGAGTTCGGAAGCGTGGGCAGGGCTGGCCTCCGGGCTGTCCCTGCCCACCCCGAGATATCGTCATGAAGTACCTGCTCATCGCTCCACCCCTGGCATTTTTCTTTGCGATCAGCCTGATCCCGCTCGTCTACACGGTATGGCTGAGTCTCACCAGCACGAATATCGCTGGTGGAGGCGGTTGGGTCGGGTTCGACAACTACGCGCGCCTGCTCGCTGACACGTTCTTCCGCCAGGCGTATGGGAACACGGTCCTGTTCGTTGTCATCGGCGTTGCAGCGCAGTATGTGCTTGGCTTGGCGCTAGCTCTCGCGGTTCATTCCCTGACGCGTGGTCAGCGGCTCGTACGGCTGGCAATCCTGCTGCCGCTGATGATCGCTCCGCTGATTGTAGGCTTCATCTGGCAGACCCTTCTCGACTCGCGGTACGGACCCGTGAATGGCTTGCTGCGCGCAGTCGGGATCGATCCTGTGGCGTGGCTGACCGACTCGTCGTTCGCGTTCATCTCGATCTTGATCGTCGACGCATGGCAATGGACGCCGTTCGTCTTCCTGGTTCTTTACGCAGGCCTTCGAACCCTTCCAACAGAGCCATTCGAGGCAGCCCGCGTTGACGGCGCCTCCGGCTGGCGGACGTTCGCGGACATCACGTTCCCCATGCTCATTCCGGCGAGCATCGCCGCGATCCTGCTGCGGGCGATCGAAGCTTTCAAACTGTTCGACATCGTCTTCTATATCACGGGCGGCGGCCCCGGTGGCGCGACTGGAACTGTCTCGCTCCTCGGCTACTTCACCGCTCTGCGCTCCGGAAACATGGGTTACGGGGCTGCGATGACCGTTGTGCTCCTGCTGACCGTGATCGCGATCGCCCTGACGTCTTTGCTCATCCTCCAGCGAGCTCTGTCTCGGCCGGATCTGTCCGGCGAACAGGCATTTGCCCGCCGGCAGTCGAGAACCAGAGAGGTCGAGCATGGATAGGATCCGTCGACTCGCTCTTCTGGGGGTCTGGGGACTCTTCGCGATCTTTCCCGTGTACTGGATGGCGATTACTGCGTTCAAGGAGCAGCGGGACATCTACCAAGGTCCCTTTGTGGTCCCAGGGGTCGATTTCCAGCCGACTCTGCAGTCGTGGGAGTACATCGCCGGGACGGGCCGCGACCAGATCCTGCTGGGGTTCGGCAACAGCGTACTGTTCGCCGCTGTGAGCTCATTCCTGGCGGTCGTCATCGGTGCGTTCGCCGCCTACGGGCTAGCCCGATACAAGTACAGGTTCGGCCCGTTCACGAACAGCGACCTCAGCTTCCTAATCGTATCCCAGCGAATCATGCCGCCGATCGTCGCCGTCATCGCCCTCTTTGCAATGTTCCGCTTCGTTGGGCTGCTGGATACCCATTTCGGGATGATCCTCGTCTACACGTGGTTCAATCTTCCCCTGACCGTCTTCATCCTCACGGACTTCATGAGCCGCATCCCGGTCGAGATTGAGCACGCGGCGGCCATCGACGGTTATGGCAAATTCGATCAGATCCGGAAGGTGATGCTGCCGCTGGCAATGCCGGGCATGGCGGCCGCCTATCTGCTCTCGTTCTTCTTCGTCTGGAACGACTTCCTTCTCGCACTGATGCTTACATTCCGCGACGCCCAGACGCTGCCAATCGTGATCACTGCGCTGAGCGCCCAGATGGAGCCGCGCTGGTGGCTTATCTCTGCTATCGGCCTGCTGGCAATCATCCCGCCCGCGCTGGCTGCGATCGTCCTCGACCGGTTTATGGAGCGACAAGTGCTCCGGGGAGGCATCCGATGAGCCAGGTCGAGCTGCGCTCGCTCACAAAGCACTATGGCCGACAGCCGGCTCTCGATAACGTCGAAGTTTCAATCCGCGACGGAGAGTTCTTCGTCATCTTCGGTCGGCCGGGAGCTGGCAAGAGCACGACACTCAAGGTGATCGCGGGGATCGAAGACCCAACCGACGGCCAGGTCGTCTTCGGCGACCAGCCGATGAATGGGATTCCGCCACAGCGGCGGAACGTGGCGATGGCATTCGAGTCCTACGCCCTCTACCCGCATATCAGCGTCGCTGCCAACCTTGAGTTCCCGCTCAAGGCGCCTGGGCGCAGCATTGGTATCGATGAGCGGCAGCGGCGTATCAGCGAGGTTGCGGAGCTGTTGGAGATCACGCCGCTCCTCAATCGGAGGCCAAGCCAGCTGAGCGGCGGTCAACGCCAGCGTGTCTCGCTGGGGCGTGCTTTGGTCCGTTCGGGGACAGGTGTGTCGGTGACATTGCTCGACGAACCCATCGCGCATCTCGATGCCCGGCTCCGCCACTGGCTTCGCGGTGAGCTTCGCCACTACCAGCAGAAAGCCGACACCACGACCGTTTACGCCTCGCCGGATTATGTCGAGGCATTCGCGGTGGCCGACCGTCTCATGGTTCTCATCGACGGGCGCGTGCGCCAGGTGGGAACGCCGCTCGAGATCCAGACCCACCCGGCCGACACCGACGTCGCAGGCATGATCGGCGACCCGAAGATGAACCTGCTCGGGCTCGATAGCAGCGGAGAACTGGCCCGCCAGGCCCGGCAGCATGGCGCGCATCCGGCCGCAGCCACGGTCGGCATCTGGCCGACGGATGCCAAGCTCGACCGCACCCAGGGTGGAATCCCCGGGACGGTCTATGTGGTCGAACCTCTTGGTGAGGACGCAATTGTTCGCGTGGACGTGCCCGGCGGCCGAATGCAGATCAAGACGTCGAGCTCGCAGACCTATCGGCCGGGCGAGCCAATCAATGTCCATCCGGCCTGGGAGCGTGCTCACTACTTCGGCGGTGACGGAGCCCGAATCGGCGGAGGTGCCCTCTGATGGCCAGCGTCACGCTACGCAACGTCACCAAGCGGTACGGTGGTGCGGTCCTTGCCGTCGACAACATCTCGCTGTCGGTGGCCGACGGCGAGTTCCTTGCCCTGCTCGGCCCGTCGGGTTGCGGGAAGACCTCCACGATGAGAATGATCGCCGGGTTGGAGGACATCTCCGAAGGGGAGATCCTCGTCGACGACACGATCACGAACAACCTCTCGTCGGCCGAGCGCAACGTCGCGATGGCATTCGAGAACTACGGACTCTATCCGCACAAGACCGTCTTTGGAAACATCGCGTATCCACTTGTCGTCCGGCGCCGATCTCGACGCGACATCGAGGACAACGTCCTGCGGGTCGCCGCCATGCTCCATATCGATGACGTCCTCGATCGCAAACCAGCCGAGTTGAGCGGAGGCTTCCAGCAGCGAGTCTCGCTGGCCCGCGCACTCGTGCGAGAGCCGAGCGTCTTTCTGATGGACGAGCCGATCTCGCATCTTGACGCCGACCTTCGGTCGGTCATGCGCGGCGAGCTCAAGCGGCTCCAAAAGGACAACGGCGCAACCACGATCTACGTCACGCACGACCAGCTCGAGGCCATGTCGATGGCTGACCGAATCGCCGTCATGGATCATGGCGTGCTTCAACAGGTCGGCACGCCCCTCGAAATCTTCAACGCACCTGCGAACGAGTTCGTCGCGTCGTTTATCGGCGAACCACCGATGAATCTATTCACTGCTCACGTGGGTGCGTCCGACGATGGCCGGAGCCCAGTCCTGATCGGAGAGCACGAGCTGCTCGTCCTTGACGACCGCCTCCGGGCCGGGGCTCTAGCAGACGGCGGAGCCATCCGTGTCGGGGTCCGCCCCAAGGATTTCGTGCTCAACGCATCAGCATCCGATGCCAGCATGCCGGCCGAGGTGCGGGTCGCCGAGGCCCTCATCGACCGGGTGTTGGCCACCCTCGACAGTCCCGCAGGCCGGCTCCGGCTGGAACTCCCGGCGGGGACCAACTTGCGAGAAGGTGAGCGCGTCCGCGTGGCGCCGCGAGCAGATCGCATCCACCTGTTCGACCCCGAGACCGGGAAAGCCATCCGGCTCGTGTAGAGAGGAGACCCCCTGTGGCCCACAAGATGATTATCGACACAGACATCGGCACGTATTACGACGACGCATTCGCAGTCCTGCTCGCATGCCGAAGCCCTGAGGTGGATCTCCTTGGCGTGACGACGGTGTATGGCGACGTGGCGCTTCGCTCCAAGATCGCCCGCAAAGTGCTCAACGTCGCGGGACGTGAGGATGTCCCGGTCTTCTCGGGCATCGGGCGCCCGCTCCAAGGGAAGTCGCTCATGTTCGGCTTCGAAGGGGAGAACATCCTCGATCCAGGGGACGAGGATCTCAGGCCCGAAGATGAGCATGCCGTCGACTTCATCGTCCGAACGATCATGGATAACCCGGGCGAGGTGTCGGTGGTCACGCTGGGCGCCGTGAGCAACTTGGCGATGGCATACGTCAAGGAGCCGGCGATCGCCCAGAACATGAAAGAGCTCGTGATCATGGGTGGCGTGATTGTCCCGATCGTCGACCAGAAGGGGATTCGACGCTCGCCGGTCGAGGAGTACAACCTCAACAACGATCCGATGGCGGCTCAGATCGTGTTCAACTCGGACATGCCGATCGTCCTCGTGCCCATTGATGTCACCCTGCAGGTTCCCCTGCGCGACGACCAGACCCAAAAGATCCACGCCTCGAACGACCCGGTCGGGAAGCTTGTCAGCGGCATCCTCAAGGTGTGGCCCCCGCAGGAGCGAACCATTTACCTCTCGGTCGGTATCCCGACCGAGCACACAGGCTTGTGGCTGCACGATCCACTGACGGTGGCGTTGGTCTTTGACAAGACTTTCTGCGAGACGACGCGGCTCCATGTTGCCGCCGAATTCGCGCCGACGCCCATCGAGCGCGACCTCATCGTCCGGAACGACGTCCTGCGGACGATTCCGAGGAAGGATGAGCCGAACATGGACGTCGCTGTCACCGTCGAGGCCGATCGATTCACAGACCTCTTCACTGCCCGCGTCTGCGGGGAATAAACCGGGGGCGATCCATACGATGGGACGAGTCATCGTGTTCGGGTCCATCAACGTGGACCTCAGCATGGCGGTGGATCACTTGCCGAAGCCGGGAGAGACGGTCGTTGGGGGATCGGTCTATCGCGCGTGGGGCGGGAAAGGAGCGAACCAGGCGGTTGCTGCCGCCAGATTCGGCGCATCGGTGTCCATGGTGGGTGCCGTCGGTGACGATGAGTGGGCCGAGCCCGCGGTCGAAGCCCTCCGAGCGGAGGGCGTCGATACCGGGCACGTGACGAGGCACTCGGGATCCACGGGAACCGCTGTGATCCTCGTGGACAGAGTTGGAGAGAACCAGATTGCGGTCGCGCCGGGAGCTAATCACCTGGCCGATGTGGCGTCGCTCGATACGGCATTGGCGGGCCCTCGCGGGGTCCTGATTACTTGCTTCGAGGTTCTCCCTGATCAGGCGTTGATGGCCGTTCGCCTCGCCATCGCGCGCGGGTGGCGGGCGATCCTCAACCCTGCGCCTGCTCTTCCGCTCGGCATCGAATGGCACGAGCTTCCGATCATTGTGACCCCCAACGAAGCGGAGGCCGCAGTCGTCGGTCGGGGGCGAACATTTCAGGATCTCGCCGCAGCGACGGCCTGGGATTTGGTCGTCACTCGCGGCGACCGGGGTGCGGAACTCGCGTCGAATGGGGTCGTAAACCGCGTGGCCGCCCCTGTCGTCGATCCCGTCGATGCTACCGGCGCGGGAGACACCCTGAATGGTGTGCTCGCGGCCGAGCTCGCGTCCGGAAGGCCACTTCAGGAGGCACTTACGACTGCGGTTCACGCCGCATCGATTTCGACCGAGAGCCGTGGCGCACGAGAGGGAATGCCCCAGCCTGATCGGCTCAGGAGTCGCTTAGCTGAACGGCGGAGTCAGCCGGCTGCTCGAGGATGATGCCGTGGTCGTTCAGCTCGGCCTGGCGAGGAGCATCGAGAGCGCCATGAAGCTGTTCTGCCAGGCCGCCACCTCGGCGGGTCCGGGCCTGTGGCCGACCTGGGTGACGTACTCGGTGCGCAGCTCGTCCGCGATCCGATGCAGGTGGGCATCGGTCCGAAACTGCTCGGTCGTCCCGGCGTACAGCTTCACGCTATGCAACCCTCGTCGCTGCTGGTTCCGGGTTGGCGATGATGTGCAGCCACTTGTCCTGCGCCTTCACGATCTCGAGGAATGAGTAGAGGCAGGCGGCAGCGAGCGCGAGGAACACGGCGGTGGCTGCGATTACCGCGCCCATCGGCTCCTCCGGACCGCGGCTCAGCAGGAGCAGCGTTGTGACCGGGACCGCCAGAAGCAGGTTCAGGATGGCGCCCCGCATGAGGCGCATGCGACTGCGCTGCTATTCAAGAAAGTTCGACAGCGGCGATGCGGTTTGGAGCACCCGGCGTCGCATGGCGGCGCGTTCGCCCGTGTCGTGCTCCGAGACCCTGTTGCGAAGTGGCGTGACCAGAGAGTCTGCAACCCGGTCCGTGACAACGCCGAGGATGTAGGCGGACGCCAGCAGGACAATCGTGATCGCCGTCTCCCATCCCTGGGCGCTCGCGATCACGGGTCCGACATCCACGATGGCGGCGATGGCGAGGAACACCAGCACGGTCGACTGGACCCCGGTGGCGAGGATCTCGGCAAAGACAGCGGTCGTGCTCATCGCGTCATCCGACCCACGCGAGGACGTCGCGGGACATGCGGTGGCGCTGCCTGTCTGCGGCGTGACGCGCGCTCGGGATGCGCGTGGATAACCCCCTGTCCCCTCTACATGGGCAGCTTGCCGGCTAGGTTAGCAATAGTTGTCCAGCATGTGAGCCAGCTGCGCCAGTCAAAAAGGGGGTCCTGTGCGTATAGTGCAAAAAAAACCGTCGGAGGCTCACATGACTCGGGTCCTCGGTCGAGCTTGCGTGCTATCGGTCCTTCTGCTGGCCCCCGCGTGTTCGGCAGCGGAGAGCGGACGGTCGGACAGCCAGGGGCCATCGGCGGCGGCGTCCATCCCCGATGCGTCGCCATCCGTCTCGGCGAGCCCGAGTGTCACGCACTCCGAAGAGACGCCCGAAGCGACGTGCCCGAACCCGCACGGTGGCGTATGCCTCGGCCCGTTGGACGCGGGGACGTACACGACGGTCGCCTTCGGGACCGAGCTGACGTACACGGTCCCGGATGGGTGGAACAACCAGGAGGACCTGCCGGGCAACTTCCTCGTCATTCCGCCGACCGCCGCGGCGGAGGAGGTCGATGCCGGCACGGCCGACTACATCGGCGTGTATGACGGGGTTGCCGCGGCGAGTGGCGACTGCGAGGCACGGAGGCTGACGTCGAGCGCACGCCCGTGGCGGTGGCGTCGTGGTTCGTGGCGCACGAGGGTCTCGACACGACCGAGCCCGTCGCGGTGACGGTCGGCGGGCTCGACGGCGTCGTCCTCGACCTGCGGCTCGCGGAGGGCTACGCGTCCGGATGCCCCTACGAAGGATACGAGGGCATCCCGATGGTGCCCATGCTCATCGGCGTTGCGCCGTCCGACGTCCATCACGTCGTCCTGGGCCCGAGCACCACCCGTCTGTACCTGCTCACCGGGCAGAACGGGCGAGTCGTCGCCATCGAAGTGACCGATGTCCCAGGCGGGGTGGAGCTCGACGAGCTGGACGCGATTGTCGCCGACTTCGACTTCGAATCGGGAGGTTAGGCGCCCGCCGCCCAGAGACCCGCACTTCAAAATGGTGGTCCGCTCTTGGATCAGACCTTGACAGTTATCTGGTACGTACCAGATACTTCCCGGCCATGGGTCATCCTGCGCTCGAGGGGGCACCGGGCCAGCCACTGTATTCGCGGTTCGAGGAGCTCGTTCGTGAGCGCATCGAGGCGGGGGAGTGGCCGGCCGGAACGCTGATTCCATCTGAGCGAGAGCTCAGTGCGGAGTTCGGATTGAGCCGTGCGACGACCCGGAAGGCGCTCGATCGCCTGGTGGCGGAGGGCGTGCTCCGCAAGGAGCCTCGGCGTGGCACCTTCGTCGCCGAGCCGAAGACCGTCTTCGAGGCGCTGACGCTCCGCGGTTTCAGCGCGCAGGCACTGGAGGCTGGCGCCTCGCCGGCCAGCCGGCTGCTTCGATTCGAGCGAGTGGTCCCATCTGCCCAGGTGGCCTCCCGCCTCGATGTGCCGACATCCCAGCTCGTCTACATGATCGAGCGACTGAGGACCGTGGATGAAGCGCCGGTGGCGCTGCATCAGAGCTACGTACCCATGCACCTGGCACCCGATCTCCAGCAGGAGGACCTGGAGACGCGGTCGCTCTACGAGGTGCTTGCCCGCCGGTACCGGCTCAAGGTCGACCACGCCCAGGAGACACTCGAGTCGGCGCTCGCGACCGAATACGAGGCCCTGGTTCTTGGCGTGCAACCGGGCGCGCCGATGCTGCTCCTGAACATCCGGCTGTCGAGCGCCGACGGCCGACCACTCGAGGTGGTGAAGGTCGCTTTCCGGGGCGACCGCGTCACGTTGCGCCAGGAGATCTAGCCCGGAGGGGGCACTGGAGGAGAGAAGTGGAGTTCAACCTCGGCATCGCCAACCTCGTTGGCCTGTTGATCATCGTCGGGGGAATCGTCCTGCTCGTCGCCGCGGGACGGCGGCTGTCGAACCGCTGACCAGCGCGCAATAACGGAGGATCACTGACGTGTTCATGGATCAGGTAAACGCGATCGTCGAGGCCATTGGTCTCGAGATGATGAACGTGATCGGGGCGGTGGTGTTCATCCTCGCCACGATCGTTTTCATCATGGAGATCGCGGGCTATCGGCCGCATCTGTCGGCGCCATTCATTCGGCGCCACGGCACGAAGTGGGACGCGATGGCGCTCATCAAGGTGGCGATCGTGGCCGCCCTCTTCGGAGGTGGTCTCGCGATCTTCGCCGGCGTCGTATTCGTTCCGGGCATCGCCTATCTGCGGCCGGCGCAGGCGTTCACCACCGTCTTCGGCATCCTGTTCGGACTGCCGGGAGCCCTCGGCTCTGCCGTCGGCAACTTCATCGGCGACATCTTCGCCGGCACGCTCACGCTGGGCTCCGTCGCCGGCTTCATCGGCAACTTCATGAGCGCCTATGTGCCGTACCGAATCGTCTACAAGGCGCGGCACGCCGACCTCAGCTCGATCGGTGACGTGGCTCGTTACGCGTGGGCCGTGGTGGCCGGCGCGTTCGTGATCGCGTTCTACATCCCGTGGTGGCTCGCGGTCCTCGGGATCATCCCGGCCGTCGTCGCCTGGACCGGCGTCTTCGGCAACATCTGGCTCAACGGGCTGTTCACGCCGTGGGTGCTCGGCTTCATCCTGCTGAAGGTGCTGTACCCGTACGTGAAGCGGTGGAACATGTACTGGGCCGACTCTGAGAACGCCGATCCCGATCTCCGGGACGACGACCTGGAGGACACCCCGAAGGTCCGCAGCCAGTACGCAGAGTCTTGAACCTCGTCGAGATGCGGGACGTGGAGTTCCGCTACCCAGGGACCTCCGCGCCCGCACTCGACGGTGTCTCCTTGACGATCTCCGACGGTGAGGTCGTCGGTCTTGCCGGTCCGACGGGGGCCGGCAAGACCACCCTCTGCATGGCGCTGACGGGCCTGGTCCCGCACAGCACCGGCGGAACACTCTCCGGAAGCGTGAAGCTCGGCGGGAGGGAATCCCGCGACACCCCGCTGGGCGAGCTGCTGTCGCCGCTCGACGCCGACCGTGCGCTCGTGGCGGTCACGTTCCAGGATCCCGAATCACAGATCGTGGGCATGACGGTCGAGGAGGACCTCGCCTTCGGCGCGGAGAACCTCGGCGTGCCCCGGG
Source organism: Chloroflexota bacterium (assembly GCA_025699005.1). GTDB lineage: Bacteria > Chloroflexota > Limnocylindria > QHBO01 > QHBO01 > JACDBZ01. The sequence continues at coordinate 576,827 of JAILWI010000001.1, forward strand.
AGGAGATCAACCGCCGCATCGACGAGGCGCTCGCCTTCGTCCGCCTGGACGGGTTCCGGGAGTCGTTCCCGTACTCGCTGTCGGGCGGCCAGAAGCAGCGCGTCGCGATCGCGGCGGCGATCGTCATGCGGCCACGGCTCCTCATCCTCGACGAGCCGACATCGGAGCTCGATCCCCAGGGGAGGGCCGAAATCTTCGAGCTCATCGGCCGGCTGGCAGCCAGCGGCGAGTACGCCGTGCTCGTCGTGGAGCACGCGCTCGACGACCTGGCTGCCGCCGTCGATCGGCTGGTCATTCTCGAGAGCGGCAAGGTCCGCTTCGACGCGCCGCCGGCGGAAGTGCTGCGAGATGTCGATCGCCTGGTTGAGATCGGCGTGCGACCGCCGGACGCGAGCGTGATCGGCATCGCCGCCGAGCGCGCCGGGCTCCTGCCCCCATCGCCGATCGCATTCCTCGACGACGCTGCGCTGCTCGCGGCGCTGGCCCGATGACGAGCGCGATCGTCGCCGAGAACCTCTGGTTTCGATATCCGGGCAGCGCGCCCGCGCTGGCCGATGTCAGCCTGGAGATCCCCGAGGGCCAGTTCCTGGCGCTCGTCGGGCAGAACGGGTCGGGCAAGACCACGCTGGCGAAGCACTTCAACGGGCTCCTGCGCCCCGAGCGTGGCCGCGTGGAGGTCAGCGGGACCGACATCGACGGCCGTGCCACGGCCGACCTGGCGTCGACCATCGGCTACTGCTACCAGAACCCCGACCACCAGATCTTCGCGGCCACCGTGTTCGAGGAGATCGAGTTCGGCCCGCGCAACCTCGGCGTCACGGAGGATGAGGTGGTCCGCCGGACCGGCCGCCTGCTCGACCTCGTGCGTCTGCGAGGTGAAGCCGATCGATACCCGTTCAGCCTGGGGCGCGGCCAACGTCAGAAGCTGGCCGTCGCGTCGGTGCTGGCCATGGAGCCGCGGATCGTCATCGTCGATGAGCCGACCACCGGTCTCGATTGGCAGGGCGGCCAGGCGATGATGGAGGTCATGGCCGAGCTCCATCGGGACGGCCGGACCGTCGTGATCATCACCCACGACATGAACATCGTGGCCGAGTACGCCGAGCGGGTCGTGGTCATGGCCAACGGCCGCATCGTCGCCGATGGCGAGCCGGCCGACGTCTTCGTCCAGGAGTCGGCCCTGCGGGAGGCGTTTCTCCGCCCGCCGCAGGCATTCCGCATCGCTCGGGAACGCCCCGACCTCTTCGCTAGCTCGCTCACCGTGACCCAGGCGACCGATGCGCTTCGGCCCGTGTCCGTGGGCGTCGCGGCCGGGGGTGAGGCATGACGCAGCAGTTCCGCCTCTACGAGGACGGGTCGACCTTCCTCTATCGCCTCGATCCGCGGGTCAAGCTGCTCGCCGTCCTCGCGGTCTTCTACCTCAGCATCCTCTTCAACGACCCGCGCTACCTGGCGCCGGTGTTCTTCACGATCCTCGCGCTCATCATCATCGGCCGCGTCCCGCTGCGCCGCGTGGTGCTCCTGCTCCGATCCCTCTCGATCCTCGTGATCATCTCGCTGATCCTCTGGCCGCTGATCTACCAGCAGGGCCCGGTGCTGTTCCGCGTCCTCGGGTTCAACATCACCGAGGGCGGCATCGCCTTCGGCTTCGGGATGGCGTTCCGGATCCTCGACATGGTCATCGCACCGATCGCGCTGTTCCTCACGACGACGCAGCCGGACTTCATCGCCGGCCTGCGGCGGCTGGGGCTGCCGTACAAGGCCTCGTTCGCACTGGCCACGGCGTTCCGCTTCCTGCCCACGGTCGTGGGCGTCGGCCAGTCGATCGTCGAGGCGCAGCGAGCTCGCGGCCTGGACCCGAGCCGCGGCTCGCCCGTGCGCCGCATGAAGAGCTACGGACGAATCGTGGGGCCGCTCATGATCACCTCGATCCGAATCGCGCAGCAGCTCGTGCTGGCCGTCGAGGCCAAGGCATTCAGCATCGACCGCAAGCGCACGTTCTACAAGCTGCTGGTCTACGACCGTGCGGACTGGATCGCGTTGTTCGTCATCGGCTCCGTCGTCGCGGTGGCGACGACCGTGCGGCTGATGGGATACGGGACCCTCTCATGACGCGCGTGATCGCGTGCGGCGGTCTGACCATCGACTGGCTCCAGACTCCCGTCGGGAGATTCGGGCCATCGCTGGGCGGCAACGCCGCATATGCGGCGGCCGGGGCATGGCTGGCGGGAGCGGATGCGGAGGTCGTGGCGGTCATCGGCGACGACTACCCCGCCGACCTGCTCGCGCAGCTCTCCGCCGTCGGCATCGGCGTCTCGGGCGTCAGGTCGTCTCCGGGCCCGTCCTTCCGCGTGCTGCTCGACGAGTCCGGCCCGCATCGGACCATCAGCTACCTGCCCGGGTCCGGTCACAACGACCGGCTCGATCCGCTGCCATCCCAGCTGCCCGACCTGCGGGCCGATGACGGCGTCCACCTGTGCGCGATTCCGACGGCGAGCCAGCGAGCGCTGATCGAGGCGATCGGCGACCGGCCGGCGGTGGTGACGCTCGACAGCGTCGTCATCCGCGGCGAGATCGAGCCGTCGACGGCGGAGCTCATCGACCTTGCCCGTCGCGTATCGGTCTTCATGCCGAGTCGGGACGAGGTCGCGCATCACTGGCCCGGCGCGGTGGAGGAAGCCTTTCGGGTGCTCGCCGACGCCGGTTGTTCGCGCGCGTGGTGGCCAAGCTGGGGGCGGAGGGCTCGATCGGGCGGGACGGATCCGAGACGATCCGGGTCGCCGCCGCACCCGCGCGCGTGGTGGATCCGATCGGAGCGGGCGACGCATACTGCGGCGCCGTCTGCGCCAGGCTCGCCATGGGCGACTCGCTGCGCGCGGCCATGTCCTGGGGCGCCGGCGCCGCATCGGTGATCATCGAGGGACATGGAGCGTCAGCTGGGCTCACGGCGGCCGGCCGAGCCCTTGCCGCGGAACGCGCCAGGCAGGTGGGATCGGCCGCAGCCACGAGATCGATAGCGTGAGGAACATGAGCACGAACGGGGTCAATGCCGAGAGCGTGGAGCACGCTCCGGACGCCATCCTCTCCCGGATGGAGATCGAGCTGAACGGCGCGGCGAGCGCGGGAGTGGAGGCGTGGCCGAGCGTGCGAGAGGCGGCGCGCGACATCCCGACCGGCGAGCTCGACGCGGTCATCCTCACCGGCTGTGGGGACAGCTACTACGCCGCGGTTGCCCTCCGGGGTCTCGTGGAGGAAGCGTCCGCAGTGCCGGTGCTCGCCGTCCCCGCAATGGAGGCGACCGCATTCCCCAGCGCCCTTGCGACTCCTCGAGCTCTCGTGGTCGGCATCTCGGTCTCCGGCAAGGTCGAACGAACGATCGAGGCGGTCACGGATCACCGTCGACGGGGCGGAGCCACGATCTCGATCAGCGCACACGGCGACAGTGACCTCGGCCAGGCGGCTGACGCGGCCATTGCGACGGGCTTCCGAGGGACGCCAGGCCCGGTCCCGGGCACGGCCAACTTCCTTGGCAGCATGCTCGGCCTCGTCGCCGTTGCGGCGGAGCTGGGTGCGCGCCGAGGCACATCCCCGGTGTCGGATTCGGCCGTCGTCACGGCGCTCAACGCGCTCAACGAAGTGGTTGCCACTGGACACGACCGGGCTCGCGCAGAGGCGGCGGTCATGGAGCCTCCGTTCTTCTCGATCGGCAGCGGTCCGGACTTCGGGACTGCCTGGTTCGGCGTCGCGAAGTTCATCGAGGCGGCCGCCACCGTGGGCGTGGCCCAGGACCTCGAGGAGTGGGCCCACGAGCAGTTCTTCACGACGCGTCCGGGCACGACCGTCTTCGTCCACGCCACGACCGAGGCAGTGCGGGAGCGTGCGCGGAGAGTCTCCGGTTCCGCGGTCAAGGTCGGGGGCCGGCTCGTCTCGATCGTCCATGAGCCGCTGGGCGTGGCCGATGAGCAGTACTGGGCGCTTCCCCGCGTCGACGAGAGGCTAGCCCCGCTCGTCGCCTGGGCTCCGGTGACGATGACGGCGCTCGCGTACGCGCGCCTCGCCGGCAGGCACCCATTCGGGATCGACCTTCCCGGTCGCATGCGGACCGTGGACGAGGACATCTACCTCGCCCAGCCGAAGCGGGCCTGACATGACGGCGTTCGACGGGATCGACAAGCCGCTGGTGGCGATGATTCATCTGCCGCCGCTGCCCGGGGCGGCCAACTACGACGGACGGCCGGTCCGCGAGATCGCGCGCGTGGCCGCCGATGAGGCGCGCCTGCTCGAGGGCGCCGGCTTCGACGGCGTCATGATCCAGAACACGCACGACCGGCCCGCCCGGGTGAGCCTGCCGGTGGGAAGCACCGCCGCGCTGGCCGCGGTGACCACCTCCGTCCGGGATGCGGTGTCGTTCGAGGTCGGAGTCAACGGGCACAAGAACGACGCGGAGGCCGCCCTTGCCGTGGCCGTCAGCTGTGCGGCGTCCTTCGTGCGGATCAAGGTGCTCGTGGGTGCCGTGGTGGGGCCCGAGGGCATCGTGCAGGGCAGTGCGGAGCGTGCCCTCGACGTGCGTCGCGAGTACGCCTCCGACGTCGAGATCTGGGCGGACCTCTATGAGTTGACCAGCTGGCCACTTGCCGCGACGTCGCTCGAGAACCTCGCCGACCTCACCACGCGGTTCGGAGAGGCCGATCGCCTCATCGTGACCGATCCCACCGTCGAGGCGAGTCGGGTGGCGGTCGGTCAGGTGCGCACGGCCTCAGCGCTCCCGGTGCTCATCGGCGGCCGGACCAACGCGGACAACATCCGCGAGGCGCTCGACAGCGCCGATGGGGTGATCGTGGGCACATGCCTGAGGCAGTCAGCACGCACCGATCAGCCGCTGGACCCCGAAGCCGTCGATGCGTTCATGCGAGCCGCCCGCGCGGGCTAGGTCGACTACTCATCGGCCGCGAGTCTTGACGCTCGGGGAGGGGTGAGTCGTTCAGCGGTTATATCAGTAGTGATATACCGGCTGACAGGAGTGACATCGAGCTGCGCGGCAGGTCGAATGTCCTGTCGGCGATCAACGCGAGGTAGACGAACGCGTGGCTGGACCGGACGCCGTGCCGGGCAGCATGAGCGGCCGTTCGAGCGCTAGGGAGGGAAATTTAAGTTCCGGCCTCGACCGCCGGACGTGGAAGCGTCGTCCGGGCGAAGGCGCCGATCCAGACGCCGGCGATGATCACCGCCCCTCCCAGGAGCAGTGTCGGCGTGAGCGGCTCGTCGAGCAGGAGGGCGGAGTACACGACGGTGGCGATCGGCATGAGCAGGAGCGTGTACGAGGTCGCCGATGCCGCCCACCGGCCGAGCAGGAAGAGGTAGAGGCCGAAGACGGCGACCGAGCCACCCAGGACCAGGAAGACCATCGCCGCCCAGGTGTCGGTCTCGGTCGGCGCGACCCACGCGTCGCCGACGAGGAGTGACAGGACGAGCAGCGCCGCACCGCCGCCGAGCATCCCGACCGCGTTGCTGGCCACCGGGTGGGCCCGCGGTGTCAGCTTCACGACCACGCCCGACTCGGCCAGGAAGACGGCCCCGCCGACCACGGCGAGGAGCGAGGGCAGCGGCACGTCGGCCGATACGCGATCGCCGACCAGGAATGCGAGACCTGCCAGGGCGATGAGCGAGCCGCCGATGGCCCGCAGGGTGAGCCGCTCGAGCCGGTGGGCCGCGGCGAGGATCAAAGTCAGCAGCGGGACGAGCGCGATGATGATCTGGGCCGTGCCCGGCGGCGTCTCGATTAGGCCCCAGAAGAGCAGGGCGAACGCCCCGACGAAGGCGAAGGCGCCGTAGATCAGGGCGCCGATGAGGGCACCGCCAGATGGGATCGGCACGCGCAGGATGGCCATCAGGACCGCGAAGATGGCGCCGGCTGCCAGGAACCGGGTGCCGGCGGCCCACAGGGGATCGAGCTCCTGCACAGCGATCGCCACGCCCACCGCGTTGCCGCCGCCGATCAGAGCGATCGCCACGAAGACGGCGACGTTCAGCCCCTGGCCGTCGTTGGGCCGCCGTGGTTCATCGGCCATGACGTCAGGCTACACCCGGCATCCGCGACGGCCTCCGCCAACAGACGACGATGTGCTCGCGCCACCCGACGCGGCCGCGAGGGAGGGTCCGTTCATCGGTTATATCAGTAGTGATATATCTGCTGACTGTCTCTTAGCGCCTTCGGCCGACCTCGTCACACGGCGAGTGCAAGTCACGAGATTCGCCGTGGCGTGGACGACGATGGGGCGACCAGGCTGCCGGTACGAAGTACGAGGAACCCGAACACGAGGCCGGATTCAGCGGGCAAGGCGAGCCACGGCATCTCCCCCAGGAGAACGTCGAGCGGGTTCAGCCCGAAGTGGACCAGCCCGAAGAGCGCTGCCGAGCCGATGAGCGCCACCCAGTGCCCATACTCGCGAAGCCACGCGTTGAGGACGAGGCCGCGGAAGAACAGCTACCAGAGCGGCTGACCCGGCAGCAGAAGGCCGGGGCCCCTCGCCGGTCTGCTTGACCGCACGGGACGATCAGCTCGCACGGGCCGTCACTGAACCTCGCGCCACGGCGAGGTGATCAGCCCGAACCGTCGTCCCCGGATCCGGAGCTGCCGCTGCCGGAGCCGCCTCCGCCGCCGGGACCGCTGTTGTCGCTCTCCGACGGACGTGGCGTGCGGGCGTCCGAGTCGTCCGTCCCCGTCGGCCGCGGCGTATCCGCCGGACTGCCCGCTGGAGTCGGTGGCGCGGTCGGGACCGGGGTCGGCACGACAGTCGGACTCGGCGATGGCGTTGGGGACGGCGTGGGAGACGGTGTCGGCGACGGGGTGGGGGAGAGTGTCGGGGACGGTGTCGGCGAGTCGGTCACGGTCGGGCTCGGGGTCGCTCCCGTGTCGGGCGCACCGCGATCCAGGATTCCGCCGAGCGTGGCGGCGCTGACGACCGCAAGGCCGACCACGACCGCGGCGGCCAGCATGCGGGCGGGTCGCTGCCAGCGGCCGATGGCGGGGATGGCCGCGGCGCGCTCGGCCGCGATCGCGCTCCGAACCCGATCGGCGAGATCGTCCGGCGGCTCGTCCGCCGTGGCCGCGTAGCGTTCGAGACGCGCGCCAACATCATCCAGCGCGGGATCGTCGACGCCGAGCTCGCCCGGGTCGAACGGGTGACGTGTCATCGGTCCGCGTCCTCGCGCCCCACGAGCGGTCGAAGTCGCTCGAGCCCGCGCCGGAGATGGGTCTTCACGGTGTTGATGGGTCGACCGGTGGTATCGGCCACCTCGGCCAGCGAAAGCTCCGCGAAGAAGCGGAGAACCACCACCTCTCGGTATGGCTCCGGCAGTGCGGAGACGGCACGCCGAACCTCGTCGCGATGCTCTCCGGCTTCCGCCACACGCGTCGGATCGGCGGTGCGATCGGCCAACCAGGGCTCGGGAACCGCGTCCAGTTCCAGCGTCGGACGGCGCTGCGCGAGCCGTCGCAGGGCCTGGCGCGTGGCGATGCGGAGCAGCCACGCCCGCAGCGGTCCCTCGCCGCGATACGTGTGGATCGAGCGGAACGCCGTCACGAACGCCTCCTGGGTGACGTCCTCGGCGTCCTGGCGCCGGCCCAGGATGCGCAGGCAGCTGCGATACACGGCGCGGGTCTCGAGATCGACCAGGGCATCGAAGGCGTGCTCATCGCCGCGACGGATGGCATCGGCAAGCGCGCGGTCGTCCACGCTCGCATCGTGCCATGCCATGGCCTCCATTCGTGGAAACGGCTGTCAGCGCTCAGTTCCCGCCACCCGGGCCGGAGCGATCCTCCCGGTCGTCATCGTCCTCATCGTCATCGTGGCCGCCACCAGGGCCAGAGCGGTCGTCGTCATCGTCTCGGTCGTCGTCATCGGCCGACGGGGATGGTTCGAGGGTGGCGCCCCGGGCCGAATCGTCGCCGCTGGTCGGGCTTGCCGATGCGGTGGGCTCGGCCGAGCGTGACGCGTCGCGTGCGGTCGCCGAGGGAGATGCGGTCGCCGCGCTCGTCGCCGATGGGCTTGCGCTCGCGGTGGCCTCGATGCTGGCGCCGAAGGTGGCCGCATCGGACGAAGCCGGCGTCGATGAGGGAATTGCGGTCGACGATGCACTGGCGCCGGGCGACGCGTTCGTCGGGTTCTCGCCGATGGCCATGGCCCCTCCAGCAACGACCACGAGTCCGGCTGCGGCGAGGACGCCGCCGCGTGCGATGGAATGCAGGTTCACCGTCTGAGCTCCCGTGAGGTGCGCGGTCGACTGCGTGGACTCGCAGCTCGAGCGGCATCACCCGGTACGAGGCATCCACTCCCCGGAAGGTTTCAGCGGGGTCGCCACTGACTACGCCATGCGCGCGTCCCCCGCCCTCGTCGCGAGGCGTGGACCATTTCAGCGGTTATATCAATAGTGATATATCGACTGAGAGTTGCGGCACGGCTTTGTTCGGCAGGCTGGGCGTGCTGCCCGCGATCAACTCCACCGTCAGACGGCGAGCGCCGGCCGTTGATGAACGGCTAGATGGCTATGCGCGCGAGCACCGATTAGTACCAATGGGCTAGTGACGGGCGGTACCCGGCTGGAGATGCTTGGGGGGTGACCTGCTCGGGGGGAGAGGTCGGCTCTTCCTCACCCGGGTTGCCGAACCGGAGGTCACGCGCGATGCCCTTTGTTCGGGCCCTGCCCAACCAGTACCTGCTCGCTGGACGAGGCGGGCGACTGGAGAACCGCGGCTCAGCGGTACACGTTTTCCTCAGACCGGGGACTGTCTATGTCCTCGTGCCGAGCACCAAACAGGAAGCGGCATTCGAGTTCACCCAGGAGACGCGCGACGGGATCCCGCTGCGCTTCAAGGGGATCGTGATGTACCGGATCACGGATCCGGTTGCGGCCGCGCGCGTCTTCGAGCTGAGGACGGGAGCCGAGACGGCCCAGATCAACGCGCTCCTCACACACATCTGCCTTGGTGAGCTCCGGCACGCGGTGTCGCACATGACGATGACGGAATGCATCGAGGGTCGCAAAACCACGCTCACCACCGTCATCACCGATGCCCTGGAGGCGGCAGTCCATCCGGGGGAGAAAAGCGGCGATTGGGGACTCACGATCGAAGTCGCGCAGGTGGCGCAGGTCTTCATCGTGGACGCCGAGCTTCGGCATCAGCTCGAAGCCGAGGTCCGCAACGAGATTCGTCTGCGGAGCGGTCAGTCCGACGTCCGTACCGACGAGCAGATTCGCCTGGCAGAGGCCACGTCCCGCGATCGGCTGGCGGACCAGCAGCTCGCTTCCGACCGCGAAGCGCTGCGCAGGTCCGAGGAGCTCTTCGCCGTGGAGATGACCGCCCGGCAGGCCCGCATCCGGGCCGAAGCGCCCGTCCGCCAGCTGCGGTTGCGGCAGGAGCTAGAGCTGTTGCAGCAGGAGCTCGACGTTCAGCAATTGCGCAACCAGGTGCGGGCTCTTCGAGTGGAGCACGACCTGAATCGATCGCGTGTCGAGCAGGAACTTCGTCGAGAGATCCTGCCCCTGGAGCAGGCGCCTCGGATCGTGGAAGCCGCCTCCGACATCCTTCGCGGGGCCAATTTGTCGGTGTATGGCGATGACGCCGGGCTCGTTGGGCATCTCGCCCCGATCATCGATGCGGTATCGAGGGCCGCCAACCGCACGCTCGACGCGGCCGGCATGGGTGGGAACGACAGTGTGGGGGACTGATCGAAGGAGCGTTCCCGACCTTTCGTCCGTGACGGCGCCAGTGCCGGCAACGCGCCCCGTATACGGGATCGGGCGTGGCCCCCTGGTCGAGGAGGGAATCGGGGCAGCGACGCCGGCAACGATCGTTGTCTACGCATTGATCCTGATCGTCGGGGCCGTGGTGGCGTTCGCAATCCTTGCGTCGAGGGCTCCGGTGCTGCCCTGGATCGCGATCGATGGCGGAGCCTCCGGGACCGCGCTGGCGGTCGTCTTCGGCGTGACGTTTTGGGTGCTCTTCGGCTTCATGGGTTCCGTGAAGCCCCGTGGGATCGGCGGAGGAGCAGTCATCACGTTCCACATGCCGTTCGTCATCGGCGGGACGATCCTCGGTGGGCCATTGGTCGGAGCGCTGATGGGCCTTGTCTCGCTCACGGAGCTTCGTGAGCTCCGCCGTGCTCCGTGGTACGGGATCCTGGCGAACCACGCCGTGTGTGTGCTCGCCGCCGCCGCCGCTGGACTTGCCGGGGAAATGGTCGGCAATCTCATCGCTCCGGTCCTCCCGGGTGCCGAGCCGATCCGCGTTCTCGCTACGGGCTTCGCCGTAGCGGTGGTCTTTGTCGTCACGAACGTGCTCCTCGTCGTGCCCGTCATCGTGCTCCGGACGGGTGCCGAGTTCGGCACCATTGCGCGGCGGGCAGTGGCCACCCTCCGCGCCACCATGGTCGCCGAGCTCACGCTGGGATGGTTGATGGCGGCCACATATCTCTTCGTCGCCTGGTGGACTCCGTTCATCTGCGTTCTTGCCATCCTCGCGGTGTGGGATGCGCACGATCGACGCGAAGCGCTCCACCGCGATCCCCTGACGGGGCTGCTCAATGACGCCGGCGTCCAGCCCCTGTTGGACGCGGCCATGGTGGAGGCACGCCAGCGCGGCCGACGCCACGCGATCCTGTTCATCGATCTCGACCGCTTCGGCAAGATCAACAAGGAGCATGGGGCCGATATCGGCGACGATGTGATTCGGGCCGTAGCGCTGCGGCTCCTGGCGGCTGTCCGTAGCTCGGACACGGTGGGGCGGCAGAACAGAGCTGGGGACGAGTTCCTCATCCTGTTGCGCGACATCCGCGATCAGGAGATGGCGCTCCACCTGGCCTCGAGAATCCATGCTTCGATCATTCGCCCGCTTCGCGTCCGGGGGGAATCGCTCGTAGTCTCGGTCGGCGCTTCGATCGGAGTGGCAGTCGTACAACCACCCATCGTGCCCCGCCTTGACGAGCTGAAACGGGAGGCGGACGAGCGGATGCAGCGGGTCAAGCGATCCGGGGGCGGTGTGCTCGGGCCGGACGGCATCCGTTGACGGGCTCCCGCCGAAGTGACACTATCCGTACATGAGTGACACTGGCATCGTAGCGGTGGGACCAAAGGGGCGAGTGGTCATCCCGGCGGGCATCCGTCGGGAGCTCGGGATCGAGGAGGGGAGTGAGCTCGTGGCGCTCGTGGAAGGCGAGGCGGTGGTCCTCGTGCCGCGATCGGCGATCAGGACGCGGTTGCGATCGATGTTCGCCGAGACCACATCGAGCATGCGTGATGAGCTGATCGCCGAGCGGCGGGCGGAGGCGGCGAGCGACGCGGACGCCGGGGCGTGACCGGCGTCGTCGACGCCTCGGTCGTGCTCGCCTGGCTCCAGGACGAGCCGGGGGCTGACGATGCCGAGCCGTGGCTGATGGAGGGCTTCATCGGCGCGGCGAACTGGTCCGAGGTGCTCCAGAAGGTACGGCAGAGCGGGGCGCCGGCGGGCGTGGTGGCGCGGCTGCTTGCATCGTTCGGGCTCACGGTCGTCGACGTCACGCGCGCCGACGCCGAGATCGCGGCCGATCTCTGGCAGCGCGGGACCCCTCTCTCGCTGGCGGATCGGCTGTGCCTGGCGCTCGGCCTGCGGGCGGACCTGCCCGTCATCACCGCGGATACCGCCTGGGCGGGCGTCGAAGACGGACCCGAGGTGATCGTCATCCGCTGACGTCGACGGATCGATATTTGGACGCAGGTCCAATAAAGCGGCTACAATACCGCTCCCCCGAGCGACCAGGCAGTAGGGAGAGCCCACCGATGCACTCGATCGCGCCACGGCTGACGGCCATGCTCGTCGCCGCGGTCATGTTGGTAACCCTTGCCCCGGCGTCGGCCGCCAACCAGGGCGGGTCCGCGACGCTGGCGGGCACCGTCAGCGACTGGCTGGCAGGGAGCGCCGCCGAGGACGAGCTGGAGGTCATCGTGACCTTCCACGACGCATCGGGCGTCGGAAGGCTCGAAGCCCTGGCCGGTCCCGTCGAGCGGCTGCAGAGCGTCCCGATGACGCTGGCGACGCTCACATCGGCCGAGATCAGCGAAGTCGCTTCCTGGCCGGAGACGCGCTCCGTCTGGACCAACGACGAGCTCGAGCTGCATCTCGACGAAGGCACGCGGATGGTCAAGGCCGATCGCGTCTGGGCGGGCGAGCGGCTCAGCAGCCCGTACCTCGGGACCGGCGTCGGCGTGGCGGTGCTGGACACCGGCGTCGATACGCTCCACCCCGACCTGCCGTATGGCACCAAGGTCAAGAAGAGCTTCTACATCGCCGCCGATCCGACGGCCGGAGGCGAGCCGCAGGAGTATGTCGAGGGCTCGCCGCAGACCGATACCGAGCATGGTCATGGCACCCACGTCTCCAGCACGATCGCCGGGACGGGCGCCGCGAGCGGCGGCCGGTACAAGGGCGTGGCGCCGGGCGCCGACCTCTACGTGTTCAAGGTCGGAGCGGGCGCATCGGTCTTCCAGTGGTGGGCGGCACGCGCCTTCGACTGGGTCATCACGAACAGCGACGCGCACAACATCCGCGTGATCTCCAACAGCTGGGGCGGCGGCGGCGGCTCCGACTACAACCCGGACGACCCGATCAACGTCCTCTCCAAGGTCGCCTACGACAACGACATCGTGACCGTCTTCTCGGCGGGCAACGGCGGCGGCCCGAACACCATCGGTCGCAACGCCGTGTCGCCGTACGTGGTGAGCGTCGCGGCGGCGAACAAGGACTTCACCAAGGCGTCGTTCTCTTCCACCGGTCGCCCCGGCGGCGACATGATCCGTGACGAGAATGGGCTCTACCGCCCGACGATCACGGCGCCGGGCGTCGACATCAGCGCCGCCCGCTCGTCGATGGGTGCGGTCATGGCGTCGGGCATCGACCCGGAGTACCCGCTCTACACCTACGCGAGCGGCACGAGCATGTCGGCGCCGCACGTGTCCGGCATCGTGGCGCTGATGCTCGAGGCACAGCCCGCGCTGTCGGCCCAGCAGGTCATCGACATCCTGGAGGGCACGGCCGTGCCCATGCCCGCCTACGAGCAGTGGGAGGTCGGCGCCGGCTTCGCCGACGCCCATGCCGCGGTCAGGGCTGCGGAGAAGGGCCGCGTCCAGTTCCCGCCGTCGACCAAGGGCAAGACGCCCGCGTACCAGCTGATGGTCAGCGACAAGTGGGAGGGCACGGTGCTCCCCGCCGGCTACGCGCTCCAGGGGACGAGCAACGTGCTGGCCGACGAGATCGAGATCGAGGTCGGCTCCGACGTGGATGCCATCTACGCCGACATCGAGTGGACCGCCGAGGCGGAGAATGTCTACCTCTACCTCCTCGACCCGCAGGGTCGAGAAGTTGAGTCGTCGGCCGGCCTGACCGATCTCGACCTCGACTTCAACGGCGTGCGCACCCGCACCGTGGCCACCACCCACCCGGAGCCCGGGACGTGGACCCTCCAGGTCGTCGGGCGCGTCAACACGGTGACCGACTACCGCGGCTTCTACGGCCTCTACCGCGAGGCGAAGACGAAGCCGGTGAGCGGCAGCACCACGACGACCGAGGCCGTCTCGGGCGTGGTCGATCTCTCGGTCGACCCGGCCAACCACGTGACCATTCACGAGTTCGAGGTGCCGGAAGGCACAACGGCCGTATCGGCTCGCATCGATTGGGCGGATAGCAGTCAGGACATCGACCTGTACATCTACGACGCCACTGGCAAGCGGGTCGGCTCCGGGGCCACGGACAACTCGCACGGGCCGTGGGAGGAAGCCCATGCCCAGAGCTCGGATCCGATGGCGCCCGGCAAGTTCATCGCCGGCACGTGGACGATCGAGGTGCGTGGCTGGCTGGTCACGGACCCGCAGGAGTACACGGGCATCATCAGCGTCACCTCCGCGGGGCGCTGAATCGGGAGCGCAACCCATCGGGCGCCGGCGGCCACGCGGCTGCCGGCGCTCGGCATGCAGGCCGAACCTGCGTGTGCGTGCATCCTGGGCTGAACCCCTATCCGGGGTATCGAGCTCTGCGCATCGGCGCTGGATCCGGTTCGGGATCCTCCAGGGCCAGCGCGACGGCCTCCTCGATTGAGAGGCCCTGGCCAATCTCCCACTCGGCTCGCAGCGTCGCCTCGTCCACGTCGGCGACATTCGCCTGGCCCAGGGCCTGGTTGATGATCGTCGCGAGATCGGTTCCCGAGGAGGATTGCAGCGCGGCGGCGGCCCCGCCCAGCCGGGCACCGCACTGGAGCCGGCCGCGCGCGAGCTCGATGCGCGACAGGTCGTTGAGGAGGAGCGTGATCCCCGACACGTCCTGGGCATCCACGAAGACGCTCAGCGCCTCTCGCAGATATCGCTGAGCCTCGGCCAGATGGACGAGCCTCTCCTCGATTGTCCCGAGCTCCCGGAGCGACCAGCCGATGCCGAACACATCGCCGACCTTGCGATACAGCCGCAGGCTCTCCGTGTAGGCCTCCCGGCCGGCCTCCGGGTCGAGGGCGCCTTCTACCGCCCCGAGGCCCCACTGCACCTTTGCCAGGCCATGCTCGTCGCCGAGTCGCTCGTAGATCTCCCGGCTCTCGGCGAGAATGCCGCGCGCCCATTCGGCATCCCGGCGCCCCTCCTCCGTGCCGGCCCGCTCGAACAGCGCAATCACCCGCGTGAAGACGAGGTTGTAGAGGTCATTTGCCACGGCGCGTTCGTCGCCCATGTCGCGGTGAATGGCGAGGGAGCCTTCGTAGTGCTCGAGGGCGCTCGGTAGGTTGCCCTGCCAGTACGCGACCCCACCCGCGGCCTCGTGGGCCTTCGCCAGGAAGTCCGCGTGGCGTTCGACGTCGTGCATGGCGAGCACGGTGGCGAGTCGCTCGCGAGCCTCGGTCAGGTAGCCCCGCATCTGCCAGAAGCGCCAGAGCGCCGATGCGACGCGGAGGGCAACCTCGGCTTCGTCGCGGCTCACCGCCCACTCGATGGCCGCCCGCAGGTTGCCGTGCTCTCGCTCCAGGCGGTCGAGCCACATGCGCTGATCGGCACCCATGAGCTCCGGCTCGGCGCGCTCGGCCAGCTCCAGGTACGCACGGGCATGCCGCTCGCGGACCGTCTCTTGCTCGCCGCTCGCTTCGAGCTGCTCCAGGGCGAACTCGCGGATCGTTTCGAGCATGGCGAACCGGGGCTCGTCCGTCTCCTCCGTCTGGCGCAGGAGGCTCTGATCGACGAGTCGCGCGAGGCCGTCCAGCGCTTCGGCTTCCCGGCCGTCGGTACCGATCTCGCAGACCCGCTCCGCCTCCTCGAGGCGTGCTCCGCCGACGAAGACGCCGAACTGGGCGAACAGCCGTCGCTCGTCGGCATCGAGCAGGTCGTGGCTCCACGCGATCGTGTCGCGCAGCGTTCGCTGCCGATCGGGCAGATCGGCTGCCTTCGAGATGAGGACGCCGAGGCTGTGCTCGAGGCGCGCGAGCATGGCGGCCGGGGGGAGCAGCTTGATCCGTGCCGCCGCCAGCTCGATGGCCAGCGGCAGGCCATCCAGGCGGACACAGATCGCCGCGATGGCCGGGGCGTTCTCGTTCGTGACGCGAAAGTCGGGCTTGACCGCGATCGCGCGCTCGATGAAGAGGGCGACGGCCTCGTACTGCGTGAGTGACTCGGCGGTCATTCGGCCACGGCGATCCGCCGGCGGCAGGCCGAGCGACGGGACGTGGAGCTCCTGCTCGCCGCTGATATGGAGCACCGACCGGCTGGTGACGATGACCTTGAGGCCGGGGCTGGCTCTGAGCAGCGAGGTCAGCACCGGGGCGGCGGGCAGCACCTGCTCGAAGTTGTCCAGGACGAGCAGCGTGCTCTTGTCGCGCAGGTGGTCGATGAGCGTGTCGACGATCGGCGCGTCCGACGACTGCTGCAGCCCGAGCGTCTTGGCGATCGTGGGCGCCACCAGGCTTGGATCGTTGATCGGCGCGAGGGCCACGAAGTACGCTCCGCCGCTGAAGTCCGGCAGCACGTCGGCCGCCAGCTGCAGCGAGAGCCGCGTCTTGCCCGTTCCCCCGGGCCCTGTGAGGGTGAGCGCCCGCGTGCCGGCCAACAGCCGACGCGCCTCGTCGACGAGTGCCCTTCGGCCGACGAAGCTCGTGAGCTGGGTCGGGAGGTTGTTCGGTATGGCGTCCAGGGTCCGAAGGGGCGGAAAGTCGCTGGGCAGCCCCGCGGCGATGACCTGCAGCACCCGCTCCGGGCGCGCCAGGTCCTTGAGCCGATGCTCTCCCAGGTCGCGAAACTCGATCTCCGGCAGGCCCCCGCTCACGATCGACCATGTCGTCGCCGATACGACGATCTGGCCGCCGTGAGCCGCATCGGCGATGCGCGCGGCCCGGTGGATCTCGACGCCCACGAGATCGTCACCGACCGCGGTCGCCTCGCCGGTGTGCAGGCCGATGCGCACCCGCACCTCCGCATCGGGCGGCCATGCGTGGCTCATCAGCGCCCGCTGCACGCGGACCGCCGCCTCGACGCCGCGGACCGCGCTGTCGAAGGTCAGGAAGAAGGAGTCGCCGCCGGTGCCCATTTCGACGCCGCCCGCGACCTGCGCGATCTCACGGACGATCGCGCGATGCTGCCCGAGGACGGCTTCCCACCCTGGCCCCAGGCGCTCGGCGAGGCGCGTCGACCCTTCGATGTCGCTGAAGAAGAACGTGACGGTCCGCTGCGTCGTCGTCTCGGACATCTCCCCGCGTCCTGCGCGATCTGATCAGGCAGCCGGCCGCATGATGAGCCATCGGCGGATCGCCGTCGAGCCCCGCGTCCACCGCTGGCCGGCGAGCCGGGACCACTCGTTCGCTGGCGGATCGCCATGCCTTCGCGCTCAGAGGTACGCGCGCCGTAGACCGCAAGCCCATCCCTGCTCCGTTACGCTCCGCTCATGACGTGCTGCATGCTGGCGGGGTCCGATGGCAACGACGATGGCTGATTTGTCGCTGGCGGCGGGCCAGCGGGATCCGATGTGGTCGCTCGAAGGCTGCGAGAGGATCGTGATCGTCGGCAGGACCGGATCGGGCAAGACGACGCTGGCTCGTAAGCTGGCCGAGTCACGTGGGGTGCCGCACGTCGAGCTTGACTCGCTGTACTTCGGTCCCGAGTTCAGCACCGCGCCCCTGGAGGTCCTGCGTGAGCGGACGACCGCGGCGCTCGCCGGCGACCGGTGGGTGACCGACGGAAACAAGCGGGCTGTGCGCGACCTGATCTGGCCCCGGGCCGACACGATCGTCTGGCTGGACTACTCGCTCGGCGTGAGTCTCTGGAGGCTCGTCCGGCGAGCCCGATCCCGCACTGCCCAGCTCACCGCCGAGGCCGCAAGGACCGGTCGGCGATCCGGGCTCCCCCGACAGCTGCTCGCCGCTGCGAGGGGGGTGCTCACCGCGCTGCGATCGCATGCCGGCCAGCGCCGCGAGTACGCAAGACTGTTTGCCGAGCCGGCGAATCAGCACCTCGCAGTGGTGCGGCTGCGGTCGCCCAGGGCCACGCGCGACTGGCTGGGCCGCGTCACCGACAAGGGAGGAACTGAATGAGCGTCGTCTACGAAAATCCGCCGGAGCTCGGCCCGCCGCTGGGGAAGTACTCGCACCTCAGCCGTGCCGGAGACCTGGTGCTCGTCGCCGGCCAGGTCGGGGTTCGCCCGAATGGGTCGCTCGCCGGTGACGATCTGCGGTCGCAGCTGTTCCAGGCCTTCGAGAACCTGGGCACTGCGCTCGAATCGGCCGGCGGCGGCTTCGACAGCGTCATGAAGCTCACCACGTACCTCGTGGGCGAATCCACCATCGAAGCCTTTCGCGAAGCGCGCAACGAGCTCTACGCCCGCATCTACCCATCGGGGATGTATCCCCCGAACACGCTCCTCGTGGTCCAGGCCCTCGTCAGGCCGGACCTGCTGCTCGAGATCGATGCGATGGCCTCGATCCCGATATCCGCGACGTGAATCGTCGCATTCGTCACGGAGGAACGAGCCACATGGAACCGTCGGTAGCCGCGGACGATCTCAACGAGGTCTCGGTCCTCGTCAACGTCGCGCATCGGCTTCTGCTCAGTATCCGCGACGAGGTGGAGACCTCGGCGGCATTGCAGGGCATCGTCGAGGATCTCGATGCCGCGCACGACCAGCTGGACCTGGCGATGGAGCGGCTCACTGCGGCGATCGACCAGGCCGATGCCGAGGCCGGTGCCCAGCCGCGCGACCAGCGTCCGGCCATTCACTGAGCGGCCTCAGGCGTAGCCCTCGGGCACCGGGCCGATGACCTCCATGCCGTGACGAGCGGCGATCTCGCCGAGGGTCTCGTCGTCCATCTCGTTGCGGGCGATCGCGGCGGCCAGCTCGTCGAAGTAGCCGACCATCGCGGCGGGCGTGTAGATGTTCAGCTTGCGACTCGGGACGGCGCCGACCCGAAAGCCGTGGGGAGCGCCGGCCGGGATGTAGACGAACGATCCGGCAGGGCAGACGTGCTCCTCGTCGCCGATGAAGATGACGTACTCGCCACTGACGACATAGAACGCCTCGGCGGCATCGTGGTGGATGTGCATCGGCGGACCGAAGTGCGGGGGCTCCTCCGCCTCGAGAAGGCTGAATGCACCACCGGTGTCATCGCCCGATGCTTTCAACGACATCCTGAAGTTGCCCAGTTCGATGTCTCGCCCCTGCCCCGGAAGGAGGACGAAGGCCGGACTTGGCCGATCGGTCATCGGCGCCCTCGCGCAGGCTGTCCCGTCATCGGGCGATATTCACGCCCGGGATCCACGTGATTCAACCCTGTCCCCTCCGCCGGCCGACTGGACCGCAAGCGTAGCGGGCGTGTCCAGCGGGCGCGTAGAGCGCTTCGACCGTCGCCGGGTCCGCCCCGTCGAGCTCTAGCCAGCCGTGCCATGAGTCGTACGGCGTCAGCGCTGCGATGGCCGCATCGGGCGGCCGCAGTCTGGATGACGTCCTCGAAACTTGACAGGTTCGGTAGTCTCTGCCGAAGCCGACACGCGCCCGGGCACGGCCACGACGGCGATCGAATCCACCACCTGGAGGGAAGGGGCCGATGGATCTCGTCGTTCTAGCGCTGAGCGCCGTCATCGGGTTCGGGGCGGGCTACGCCTGGGTCGCCACCCAGAATCCGTTTGCGCCCATCGCGGTCGTCGGAATCGGCGGATTCCTTCTGTTCGGCGTGACGAGCGCCTCGGGTCCGGGACCCGTGCTCGACGCGTTCGTCGAGACGGTCGGCATCGCTGGCCTGGTGGCTGCGATCGTCGGTGCCGTCGCCGGGGGATATGTGGCGGATCGCTCCCGATCCGACCAGGCAGCCTGACGCACCGCTTTTCCGGCGTGCCGTCCCGTCCTCGTCGACTCACGATGCGGCGCGAGCTCGTCATCCTGCCGCTGCTCATGCTGCTCGTTGCTGCTTGCGACGAGATGGGCGACACGGGTAGCAGTGCCGATCCCACGACCGGTGGCAGCTCGTACCCGAACGTGCCGCTCACCGAGCTGACGGTCCAGGAGCAGGCCGGGTACGACGCGCTGATGACCGATCTCGTCGGCCCCGATGGGGTTTCCGGTCGACTGGGCAACTTCTGGCCGCACGCGCTCTCCTCGGTCGCTATCGGCTTGCTGTATGAGCCGGTCGCCGGCGTGTCGTCGTACGAGGGCGCGCCGCAGCCGTCCGGATGCGGACCGCTCTCGACGGAGAATGCCTGGTACTGCTCGGCCGACCATCGCATCTACTACGACGACAACCTCCTGCGCGCGATGTATCGCTCGACCGGGATCGCCGGGCCGACGGTCCTGATGGCGCACGAGTATGGCCACCACATCCAATCGATCGTCGGACTCCCGCAGTTCAGCGTGCAGGCCGAGCTCCAGGCCGACTGCCTGGCCGGGATGTTCTTCGGGACAGCGATGCAGCCACCGGCCGGCGAGGCTGATCTCCGCTATGCAGGCGCCACGATCTTCTGGCTCGGCGACGACGAGTACCGCGCGACCGAGTGGTTCGAGCCCGACGTCCACGGCGCGCCGTCGTGGCGGTCGAAGGCCTTCCTGGACGGAATGCTGGGCGACGGCACCTACTGCCGCGACTACGAGGAGTGGACCGAGCGGGGAACGTTCGCGCTCGGCACCTATCGATGGCTGCCCGGACCGGCGATCGACGTCAGGGAGGCCGACAACGGCGTCCTCGTCGCGACCCTCCGCGACCGGACGGCATACCTCGCTCCGTATGCCTCGCCATCTGCGGGCACGACCGCCCTTGCCTATCTCCCCACCGTCTTCGACGGTTGGCTCGGGCCGGACTTCACGCCGGTGGGAACGCCGATCGAGATCGAAACGGGGAATGGCACCAGCGGCATCCTCGGCGGGACCGGCGCAGCCCAGGGCTACCAGTTCGCCGACACCGCTGGAGCGCCACAGCACGGCCTCCTTTTCGTGCACGTCGCGAGCACGGGAGAGGCGGCGATTATCAGCGTCACCGAGCCGGGCGCCCCGCCGGCGATGGACCTGGCGAATCCGGCCTGGGATCCTCTCGCGAACTACCTCTTCGTCACGGCGTTCAGCCTGTGCCCGCCCGACGGTGCCGGCGCCCTGTGCCTCGCCCTTGGCGACAGCTGAGCCCGCACCGCAACCCGATCGGTCTGCGAGCGCGTCGAGCCGCTCCCGGCAGCTGCGCTGGACGCTGACGCCGCTGAGCCATAGCGGCCGTTGGCTGCGGGGCGGGTGGCGCGAGGGCCGCTTTTCGACCCGGGGGCTGCCCCGCGACATTCGCGTGGCGGCCCTGCTCTCGGTGGGTGTGGGGCTCGTTGCCGCCGCGCTGATCGTGGCCCTCGGGATCGGACTCTCTCTGCCGGGGGGCGTCGTGGACGTCCCCGGCCGGTTCCTCGGCGCCGAAGACCCGCGGGCTCTGCCGCAGGCGCTGTTCGTGCTCCTGGTCCTGGGGTTGTCCGTGGCTGCCTCGGCGCTGGCCTGGTCAGCGGGGTTGCGCGGTGCGCGGGCCCCGCGTCTCACGCTGGGAGTCGTGGCGCTGATCGACGCCGCCCTCGCCGGCGCGACCGTGTCGAGCGTGGGGCAAATCCGCGTGATCGAGGCGGCTGTCGGACAATCGCACCTGGGCTCCCTTGCCGCCGGTATCGCCGGGGCGGCAGGCCTGGCGATCTCGGTCATGATCGCGGTCGTCCCGCTCGGCCTGGTGCAACGGCGCCCACGATTGATGGGCGTCCTCGCAGCGATTCCACCGGTTCTGGTCGGTGGCGTCTACCTGGCCCTGGGCGCGACCTCGGCAACGCTGAGTCTGGACTCGGCCATCAGCGCGCCCGATTTCCCTGCCGTCATCTCGGCTCAGGCCGGACTTGCGTCCTCCCTGCGTTCCATCGGCCAGAGCGCCTCCTTGCTGCTCGCGCCGTTCGTCATCTGGCAGGCCGCCACCTGGGCTCGGGCGAGCGGAGGACCCGTCGGCCAACGCGTGGCCGACCGCGTGGCCGATCGGCCGTGGGGCCTCTGGGCGCTGCTCACGGCGAAGCTGGGCTGGTTGGTCGCGGGTTACCTTGGGGTTCTTCCCGCTGCGCTCGGTGGCTGGAGCGCGGAGTGGCGCGAGAGCCTCGAGGACGGGCCGATCGGCTGGGCGCTGGCCCTGGCGGTGGCTGGCGCCGCTGGCTGGTGGTTGTCTCACCCGCGTCGTCGGCGCATCTCGCGCGCGGGCATTCGCCTGGCGGCACTTTGGCTGGCCCTCGGCTTCGCCAGCGGGTCGCTGGCGCTGGGCGCGCTCGGCCTTCTCGTGCCGGTGGCCACGGCCCTCCCGTTGCCTGCCGTGATGCCGGGTCTCGACCAATGCGGAGACGCCGGGGCAGGCGGTGGTCCCGCATTCGTCCTGCTGTGCCTTCAGCTGGCCCTGGCCGATTGGCTGGTCCTGTCGCAGATCGGCACCGTGCTCGTCGCGATCGCCCTCGGCATCGCGCTGATTCGGCGACGGCGCGCGGTACCGATCGGATACTTCCTGGTGGCGGTTGGCGCGTGGTCGTTGCCCCGGGCGCTCAACGCGGTGCGCTTCTTCGTCTTCGGGGACGCCCCGGCCGGCACGGATGCGCTCGGGTCGGTGGAGCTGGCCACTCTGGACGCGGCGATCACGCTCATGGTCGGCGTTCTCGCCTGGGGCTGGTGGATGGGCCGCCGACCGCGGGCCGATCCGTGGGTGCTGGCTCTCGTGCTCGTGGTCGTCACGTTGATGACGCGCGGCTCGACGCTGATCATGCCCGGCTGGAGCCTGACCCTGTTCTACGTCGCCCTCGTCTTCCCGCTCCTGTACGAGCTCGGTCTCGACTCGCAGGACCTGAATGAACCGGCGCCGAATCGGCCGACGCGCGTCCTCCATGCCGTCGGGCTGCGTGCCGGGGCGCTCACACTGCTGTTCGTCGGGCTGGGAGCGGGATTCACCACGCCGGACGACGATGCTGCGCTCGTGGCATTCGTCCTCTTCGCGCCACCATTCGCCGCGTGGCTCGTCGCGGGCGTGGTGTCAGCCCGGAGTCGGGCAGATGCCTCGGCGAGGATGCCGGCTGGATCGCCGCCCGCGCGGCGCCATCTTGCATTTAGCTCGGCCGCTGGAGTCCTCGTCCTGGCGCTGCTCATCGGCGTGTCGAGCGCGGCCTCTCCGCTCGTTCGTGGCGCCGCGACAGCGCCCCAGGGTGGCTCAGGCACGGCGTCCGAGCCCCGGTCGGAGCGGGCGCGGGGGATCGAGCTGCTCGCCCGAGACCGCGCAATGCGCGACCGCATCGCCGCGCTGCTCGATCCGTCCGACACCCTTCCCGAGCTCCAGGTCTCCGGAACAGAGATGGTCAATCGCGCGCGGGCCGAGCTGGCGTGGATGGGCGCTCATCCGCCGGCTTCATGCTCGCTGGCGGCGTGGGACGCGCGCCGTGAGGAGATGCTTCGCCTCGAAGAGCTCGGGACAACTCTTCAGGCGATTCACGCAGACGAGGCCCGGCTTGCGGCCGCGGAGATGGCCATCCATGGCTGGTTCGACGCGCAGGAGGGGACCATCGCCATCCTCGCGCGCCTGGTGGAGGAGTGCGCCATCACCGCGGGCGGGTGACCAGCTCATGAGCGTGCGGACCGCGTCCGACCTCCTGACCCGTCGAGGTCGAGTTGGCGTTTGAGCCGCGCCGACTGAGCCCCCGGTCGCCGGCCGCGAGAACTGGAACCGCGCTGCAGGGGCGCGGTAGGGTAGGGGTCCGCACCCACAGGAGGAACCACCACCATGAGACTCCCACGTGTACGGACCCGCCTGGCTGCCGCCTTCGGCGCGGCCACGCTGATGCTCGCCTTTGCCTTGCCGGTGGCAGCACATCCCGTCGGACATGCGTCAGAGCCGAACTGCCACGGACAGCGCGTCAGCCATGGCGCGAGCCACAGCAAGGTGCATGGGGGCCACGGTCTGACGCCCGTCGAGCGGCGTGACCTCGTCGAGGAGCTCTTCGGCGAGGAGATCCCGAACCTCGGCCTGTGGAACAAGTTCGTCAAGCAGTGCCTGGAGCCCCCGTTCGAGGAGCCACCGGTCTGATCGCCGGAACGCGAACGAGCCGCCGGACATCCGGCGGCTCTTCGTTTCCGGTGGGCGCCGCTGTCAGCCGTTATGTCACCAACGATAAATTCGCTGAACGCGGCGCGGCGACTCGGCCGGGCCCGCGTGCAACCGCATTCGCGGGCCCTCGAGGTCCACGGGGTAGGCTATCGGTCTGCGGCCGAGGAGCGGCCGACCGGAGAGAAGGAGCGGCGCATGTCACGCGAGATTCACTGCCCGATGGGCGACGGCCACCTCGAGGCCGATGACGACGAACAGCTGCTCGAGAAGGTGAGGGCGCACGCTGCCGAGGCGCATCCCGAGCTGACCGACGAGCAGATCCAGCAGGTGATGGCCGGAGCGCACGACAGCCACTGAGGTGCTCGGGGCGCTCGGCGGCCTGTCCCGGCGCCGCCCCGTACCGCCTGACGACCGACACCCCCATCGGTGTCCGGCCGGTAGCGATGCGCCATTGCGCATCTATCGGCGCAGTGGTGCTCGGATGATGCGTCGTTGCGCATTGGGGCGACAGGCACCAGGCGCCACATGGCCGATACAAGCTCGCCCGCGCATCGCGCAGCCTGCCAGCCGCCGATACATGCGCCATTCCGCATCTCCGCAGCCGGGCACGACCGACTGAGCCGTCGCCCTACTCTGTGCGCCGATCCCGATGATGACGCGCACGAGGACTTCTCCGAGCTCGGTCACCGTCGGATTCGAGCTGCTGGCGCACGTGCAATCGCCGGACGATCTCGTAGTGATCGAACGAGCGATCGATCTGCTCGCTGATGCCGCCCTCGACGCCGAAAGGGACCCCGAGCGACCATGAACTGGATCACCCGTACCGCCGTGGGACGGCGGAGCGTCACTCTGCTGCTGGCGGCTGGCCTCTTCGTGGCCGGCATCTTGTCGTGGGGCAGCCTCAAGCAGGAGCTGCTGCCCGATGTCGCCTTCCCGGTGGCGACCGTCATCGCGCCGTTCCCGACCGCCGGCGCCGATGACGTCGCATCGCAGGTCATCGCGCCGATCGAGCGCGCGGTGCAGTCCCTCGGCGGCGTGGATCAGATCCGGTCGACGTCGGCGAACTCGATCGGCTTCGTCACCGTGCAGTTCGAGTACGGCACGGACATCGACCAGGCGACGACCGTTATGGAGGAGTCGATTGCCGCTCTGAGCCTGCCCGACAGCGTCGATCCGGTGGTGTCCGCGCTCAACATCAATGCCTCGCCGGTGATCGTGGCCGCCATCTCGTCCGGATCGGCATCGCTGACCGAGCTGGGCGGGATCGCGTCGGATCTCATCGTCCCCGAGCTCGAGGGGATCTCCGGCGTCGCCGATGTCGAGATCAACGGCGGACTGGAGGAGCGGGTGACGATCACGCTCGACCCGCAGCGGCTGGCCGCGAGCGGCATCGGGGTCGGTCAGATCCAGGGCGCGCTGGGCGCCGCCAACGTGACGATACCGTCCGGCGAGCTGCCATCCGAGGACGAGTCGATCCCCGTTACGACCATCGGCGCGATCGGCTCCGTCGAGGAGCTCGAGTCGGTGGTCATCGGCGCGAATCCGTCCACCACGCCGCCGACGCCGGTCACCCTGGCGGACGTCGCCGACGTGGCAACGGACGAGGTGGCCACAACGGGCTACGCCCGTATCAACGGCTCCGAGGCGCTGGGACTGTCGGTGAGCAAGACCTCATCGGCCAACACGGTGGACGTGTCGGAGGCGGTGAGCGAGGCGCTCGACGAGATCGTGGCCGGGAGCGGCGAGGACCTCGAGATCGAGATCGTGTCGGACCAGGCGGACTTCATCATCGAGTCGCGCGACGGCCTGCTCAACGAGGGCGGCCTCGGCGCCATCTTCGCCATCCTGACGATCTTCGCCTTCCTGTTCAGCCTGCGCTCGACGTTCGTGGCCGCGCTCAGCATCCCGCTCTCGCTGCTCATCGCCGTGGTGGCGATGCAGCTGTCGGGGATCACGATGAACATCATGACCCTCGGAGGTCTGGCGGTCGCCGTCGGTCGCGTGGTCGACGACTCGATCGTGGTGCTCGAGAACATCTACCGGCATCGCGCCATGGGCGAGGACCGCCTGACCGCCTCCCTGCGTGGCCCGGCGGAGGTCGCCGGCGCGATCACCTGGAGCACGCTGACCACGGTCGCGGTGTTCCTCCCGCTCGGGTTCGCCGGCGGGCTGATCAGCCAGTTCTTCCTGCCATTCGCCGTGACGACGTCGTTCGCCCTGCTCGGCTCGCTGCTCGTGGCGCTGACCGTGATCCCGGTGCTGGCGTTCTTCCTGGTCGGCGCGCCGTCGGGAGCGGTGGACGAGTCCGGTGAGCCGCGGCGATCCATCTGGGTGCGCCTCTACGACCCGACGATCCGCGCGACGCTGCGAAACCGGTGGACCCGGCTGGGTGCCGTCTTCGGGGCGCTGCTCCTGTTCGTCGCCTCTCTCGCCGTCGTGCCCCTGCTGCCCACGACGTTCCTCAACTCCGGCTCGGAGAAGATCCTGGTCGTGAACATCGCGCCGCCGGCCGGGGCGAGCTCGCTCGCCGTGCGCGACCGGTCCGCCGAAGCGGAGGACCTCCTCCTGGCCGATGACGAGGTCGAGCTCATCCAGACGACCGTGCCGCCGGAGGGAGACACCGGTTTCCGGACGCTCGTGTCCGCGCAGGCGGGTCGCGCCGCGAACTCGGCGACGATGTTCGTTCGCCTGGACTCCGACGCCGATCTCGAAGAGGCCGCACTCCGGCTCGAGGACGTGCTCGGCCCGATCGAGACCGATGGCTGGGACGGAACCGTCCAGCAGGCATCCGGTCCCGGCGGAACGAGCAACCTCGCCCTCGTGGTGAGCGGGCCCGATCTCGACGCGGTCGAGACCGGGACGGCCACGGTCATCGACGCCATCGACGGGCTCGATGGCCTGGGCACGGTAACCAGCGACCTCGTCGCGGCGGCGCCGCAGGTCGAGGTCCGGGTCGACACCGCCCGGGCCGCGGCCACGGGCGTGAGCGCCGCGCAGGTCGGCGGCGTCGTGCGCGGCGCCCTGTCGCCGACGCCCGTCACGACCATCCGACCCGAGACCGACGGTGACGCCCGGGTCCCGGTCATCCTTCAGCTCGATCCCGCGGCGGTCGACTCGGTCGAGGCACTCGGCCGGCTGCCCGTCGCTCCCGGCGTGACCCTGGCCGATGTCGCGAGCATCGAGGAGCAGGAGGTCCGCGCCACGATCAGCCGCGTCGGTGGCACACCGTCGTCCACGGTGAGCGGCGAGATCGTCGGCGAGAACACGGGCGCCATCTCGGCGGCGGTGCAGGCCGAGCTCGATCGGCTCGAGGAGGACGGTCTGCTGCCGGCGGGCGTATCGGTCTCGGTCGGTGGCGTCAGCCAGCAGCAGTCGGAAGCATTCGGCGGGCTCTTCGTCGCGATGGGCGTCGCCGTGGCGCTCGTCTACCTCATGCTCGTCCTCGCCTTCAACTCGCTGATCACGCCGTTCGTGCTGCTCTTCAGCCTTCCGCTGGCGACGATCGGCGCCTTCCCCGCGCTGCTCATCACCGGGCGGCCGATCGGGATCAGCGCCCTCATCGGCTTCCTCATGCTCATCGGGATCGTCGTCACCAACGCGATCGTGCTGCTCGACCTCGTGGAGCGTCTGCGCGGGCAGGGCGTGCCGCTCAAGGAGGCGCTCATCCGGGGTGGCCACACCCGCGTGCGGCCCATCCTCATGACGGCCCTGGCCACGATCCTCGCACTCGTGCCGCTGGCGGCGGGCCTCAACGAGGGCTCGATCATCGCGGCCGAGCTCGGCACCGTGGTGATCGGCGGGCTCTTGAGCTCGACGTTCCTCACGCTGATCGTCGTGCCGGCGGCCTACTCGCTGGTCGAGGGGCTGCGGGCGCGGCTCGGCGGGCGCCCCGCATGAGCGAGACCAGGCTGCCGTCCCTGGGGTCTCGCGGACAGGGATGGGTGGTCGGGCAGGGCCTCCTGCTCGTCGCGGTTGCCGCACTGGGTCTTCCCGGCCTGGGTGATCTGCCGCCTCTGACGACCGCCGGATGGACAACCCTTGCGCTGGGGCTGGTCGTGATGAGCGTCGGGCTGCTCATCGGGGTCCGAGCCGTCCGCGACCTCGGTGCCAACCTGACGGCGATGC
This sequence comes from Chloroflexota bacterium, assembly GCA_025699005.1. Lineage (GTDB taxonomy): Bacteria > Chloroflexota > Limnocylindria > QHBO01 > QHBO01 > JACDBZ01. Next base: position 604,561 of record JAILWI010000001.1, read on the forward strand.
CGCATCCCCGCGACGACGCGCAGTTCGTCGAGGCCGGGATCTACCGGCTCATTCGCCACCCGATGTACGCGGCGCTGATCGCCGTTGCGCTCGGCTGGGTGCTCGTCACCACCAGCGTGCTCGCGGCCGTGGCGACGGCGGCCCTCGCGGTCTGGCTCGACCTCAAGTCACGACGCGAGGAGGCGTGGCTGCGCGGCCGCTACCCGGAATACGAGGCATACCGACGACGCACGCGTCGGTTCATCCCGGGCGTCTACTGAGCGTCGCGGCGGGCGCGTGCCCGACGCTTGCCCTCGTGCATCGCCCGGACCCGCGCGACCGGGATGGCATTGCCCTCCGCCACGAGCTCCGGCGAGAGCGGCTGGGGCTCGGGCATCGCCTCGCTCCACGGATCCCGCTCGCCGAGCTGTCCGAGCGCGGTGTGGATCGTGAAGTCGCCGGGGGAGATGTCGTCGAGGTCGTCCCACGCGACCGGGAAGGAAACCGGGACGCCGGGGCGGACGCGCGGGCTGTAGGCGCAGATGACGGTGGCGCCGCCGACCCGCGTGGCGTCCACGAAGACCTTGCCGCCGCGATCGGTCTTCACGAAGGCGGTCGTGGCGATCTCCGGATCCAGCTGCTCGGCACGCGCCGCGATGGCCCGAGTCGCGGCGGCGGCATCCTCCATCGTCGCGGCATCGTCGATCGGCACGAAGACGTGAACGCCCTTGGCTCCGCTCGTCTTCACCGCGCCGGAAAGTCCCACATCGGCGAGAGCCTGGCGAACGGCGTGGGCGGCGCGGACCGCCATCGGGAACGCATCGGCCTCGGGTGGGTCGAGGTCGAGGACCAGGTGGGTGACGCGGTCGGGGCGATCGGCGCGGACGAGGGCCGGGTGGTACTCGATCGCGCGCTGGTTCGCGAACCACAGCAGCGTGCGCCGGTCGTTGCACAGCGCATACGAGACGTCCCGCTTCGAGGACTCCGCCCACCATTTCACCGTGCGCACCCAGTCGGGCGTGTACTTCGGGACGTTCTTCTGCATGAACGCTTCCTGGCCCCGATGCACGCGGATGACCGACAGCGGTCGGTCCTCGAGCACCGGGAGGATTCGATCACCGACCGCGTCGAGGTAGTCGACGAGGTCCCGTTTCGTCGCGCCCGATCCCTCGAACAGGGGCTGGTCGAGGTTCGTCAGCGGCACGCCCTCGCGCGACTCATCCTCACGCTTGCTGCCCATCGTCGTTGAGAATAGCGACGCTGAATCGGCTACATGAGGGAGACCAAGGACGTGAGCAGGATCCTCGTTCACCTGGTGACCGGACCGGAGAACCCGACCCGGGGCGCCCTGGCGTTCCTGGTGGCTCGGACCGCGGCCGCAGGCGGCCATGACGTCACGATGTTCCTCGCGGGGGACGGCGTCGGCTACCTCCGCGATGCGACGATGGATGCGGCGCAGGGAATCGGCACCGGGAGCGTCCGTGAGCACTGGACCGCGATCGTCGAGGCCGGCGTGGCCGTCTACGCCTCGGGCATGTCGAGCAAGGCCCGTGCGATCGACGCCGCGGCAATGGGTGACAAGTCGGTCGAGCTCGCTCCGCCGGATAAGCTCGTCGAGCTCATCGCAGCCGCCGATTCGGTGGTCACCTACTAGGACCGCCTGACCGGGCGGCGGCCGATCGGCCGCCCCGGACCGCGACGTTTGTCCGTCGCCCGGAGCTGCGATTGGGCGCACAGTCGCGGCATGACCGCGACCTCCCCTTCAACGACATCGGGGCCGGCTGGCGCGTTCGCCTCGCTCCGGATCGGCGTCCACCTTCTCATCGCCCTGGCCATCGCCGTGGTGAGCCCGCTCACCGCGCTCGCGTGGCCGTTCGCCATCGGCGTCGGGATGCTGCTCGGGTCCTCCCAGGCGAGCCGCCTGCGCGACGAGCCATCGAGCCTCGGTGACGACGTGGCAACGGGGGTGCTTGCCGCCATCGGCGTGCTGGCGATGCTCTTCTTCGGTGCGCTCATCGGCGGGATCATCGCGATTCTCGTGGTCGTCCTGGCCTCGTTCTCCGAGCGGGCGGCCGCCCTTGCCTCGCCGGTGGACCGAGGCGTGGCGCGCATCGTCCTGTTCCTCGTGCCGGCCGTCGCGTGGCTCGTCGTCCTCCCGCTGCTCGGGTTCAACGTCGACATCCGGCTCGGGGGCTAGCCGGCGGGCATCGGGGCGATCCGCGGGATCACGTGGCAGACGCCCGACGGATCGCAGTCCCGCGCCTCGAGGGTCGCTGCCCGGCGTGACAGTGCGGCCAGGTCGCGCTCGAGCCGTCGGAGCTCGGAGATCCGGGCCTTCACGTCGGCATGCCGGTGTGCGATGAGGTCGGTCACGACCCGGCACGGAGCGTCCCCGGCCTCCCGAACGCCGATGACGACGCCGACCTCGGCCAGGGTCAGCCCCACCGCCTGCGCGGCGCGGATGAATGCCAGCCGGTCGAGGGCGTCCTCGGCGTAGGTGCGGTATCCAGCGTCGGTCCGTCCGTCGGGATGGAGGAGGCCGAGCTGCTCGTAGTAGCGCAGGGCAGTGGGTGCGACGCCACTCCGCTGCGAAAGCTCACCGATTCGCATCGGCCCACGATACGCCGCTTGACATTGGAGCGCACTCGAAGGTTTAGGGTCTGCCCATGGACACGATGCACCTGTTCGATGCCGAGCTTCGCTACACCGATGACACGACCCCCGTGGTGCCCCCGGACGGGCGAGAGGGTGATCTGATCGGAAATGGCAGAGGCCGGGTGACCGGCGCGCTGCTGTCGGGCGAGCTCCGCTGGTCGTTCTACGCGGCCGATTGCGCATATCTCGCGGTTAAAGCGGGCTTCGAGCACCCGGTCGACGAGCTCTGCCGCACGCATCCGGGCGGCGAGATCCGCACCGACGACGGCGCGCTCATCCGCTGGGACGCGAAGGGCTTTGGCCTTCGCGCCGCCGATCCGTCGCGACCGCATCGATGGCGGATGGCCTCGGCGCTCGTGTTCGACACCGATGACGCGCGCTACCGCTGGCTCAATCGGGCGATGGCCGTCTGGCAGGGTGAGTTCGACGAGCGCATCGGCGTCGCCCGGTACTCGGCCTGGCTGCCCGCCGAGGACGTGCCCGCAAGCGCCCGGAGGGCGGCGTGACGTCCGGGGGAGCGGACAGCGAGGCCCTCGTCCGGGCCTGGCAGGACGCGTCGGCCCGACTTCCGACCGGGTGGCGTCTCGACGGGATCCGCTGCACGTCGACCGGGCTCGCGCCGGGGGAGCGGGGGGAGCGGTGGCGGGCCTTCGCGGTCCATGGCACCGGCGACTCGAGGGAGGCCGTGGCCGACGACCCCGAGGGTGCGCTCGACGAGCTCGTGCGCCTGATTCGTTCGACCGGCTGAGCCGTACGACATCCGTCGCGGGCTCCATCCCTCCTTGCCGGCCTATGATCCGGACCACCGAGCAAGGGGTTTCGCGGTGGCGCCGATCGTCGGTCGTGAGCGTGAGCTGAGCCTGATTCGCCGCTTCCTCACGAAGGGCGGCGAGCGTTCACGTGCCCTTCACCTCCATGGCGAGGCCGGCATCGGCAAGAGCACGCTTTGGATGTCGGCGATCGAGGAGGCGCGGAGGCAGGGCTTCCGCGTGGTCAGCACCCGGCCCACCCAGGCGGAGGTTCGCCTGCCGTTCGCGGGGCTGATCGACCTCGTCTCGGAGCTCGCCGATGAGCACTCGGCGGCAAGGCCCGCTGACCCATCGAACCGAGGACCCCGGTCCGGCAACCGCCGGCCGGGGTCTCGTCGCGTACGGCCGGTGGCCGTCAGGAGCGGCCGAGAACCTCGTACTCGCTCTGGACCAGGCCGGACGGAAAGGCGTCCGTACGTACGTGCCGCAGGCGAATGTCGGATGGCAGCTCGCCGAAGAGCGGCTTCCCCGCACCGAGGAGGATCGGGATGCGGGTGACGATCAGGCGCTCGATCAGGCCGGCCGCCAGGAACCGCTGGATCGTCTGACCGCCGTCGACGTAGGCATGCCGGAACCCGCGCGCAGTTAGCTGCTCGACGAGGTCGGCAGGCGATGCGGTGCTGGCCTCCACGCTCGGGGCCAGGTGCTCGGGGATCGCGAGCGGGCGCGAGCTGAGGACGATGGCCGGCGTCGAGCCATACGGCCAACCGCCGAAGGTCAGCACCTTCTCATAGGTGCCGCGGCCCATCACCAGCACGTCCACCGTCCTGAAGAAGGCCGCGTAGCCGTAATCCTCCGACGGGTCCTTTGCCGATGCGTCACCGGCGTCGAGCCAGTCGATGTCCCCGTTCTCCCGCGCGATGAAGCCGTCGAGGCTCGTGGCGATGTAGACGGACGCGCGCAGGCGCGGTGCTTCGTTCGTGGTCACCGGGTGAGCCTACGCCCGGGCTCGACCTCATCGCGAGGTCGGTGTGACCGGTCGGTGTCGCGACGTTTGACCGATGCCGGCCGCAGGATCAGGCCCCTCGCGCGATTTCCGCGAGCCATCGGCGATAGTCGATCGAGACGCGATCGACGCCACGGATGTGGAGCTCCTGGGTTAGGTCGATCGGCAGCTCCTCGGGGCGCTGCGACTCGACGACCACGCGGTCCTGCTCGAGGATCGCCTGCTGGAAGTCCACGAAGCCCTGGTCCTCGGAAGGATCGAGCTGGTAGTTGCGCGCGTTCCAGGTGAACGAGCGTGTTCGCTTGGCGCCGACGGGGGACGTGGCGAGGAACAGGACGAAGTGGCGCCCATCGGGGAGCGGCTGGTCGAGGTGGACGCTGAAGGGCATCGAGAGCGTGTACACCGATGGCTGGCGCTGGACCTTTCCATCGGCGACATCGGCCTTGAGCGGATTCGCCGGCTCCTCGACGCCGAGCTCGAAACGCAGGGTCGTCGCGTTGCGTGTCACCTCGTGATCGGGGATCTCGGGTCGCGACCGGTCGCCCAGGATGCCCTCGTGAACCCACGGAAAGTGGCTGAAATCGACGAAGTTCTCGATCCGTCGGGCGGCGCTGCATGCCCAGTCGTAGCTGGGGATCTTGATGAGCCGGTACGCCCCATCCTCGTACTCCGGGAACTCGGGGATCGGCATCGCCGGCTCGCCCTCGGACAGGCAGACCCAGATCAGCCCGTGCCGCTCCGCCGCGCGGTACCTGACGAGCCGCGCCTTGCGCGGGATGTTGTCACCGTGCGTCGCCGGAATCCGGGTGCAGATGCCGTCGCGGTCGTAGGTCCAGCCGTGGTACGCGCAGACGAGCTGCTCGTCGACGACCCAACCGAGCGACAGCGCGGTCCCACGGTGCACGCACAGGTCGCGGAATGCGGCGACGCCGTCGCCAAGTCGCACGACGACGATCGGCTCGTCGAGGAGCGTCGCGCCCACGGGTCCATCCGCCAGCTCATCGGCCCACAGCACCGGATGCCAGAAATGGCGCAGGGCCTCGAACAGCCGTGCTTCGCCGGCCTGGTCCAGTGCGTTCTCGGGCATGGGGTGGGCGTCCATCGTCCGACGGTAGCAAACCGCGCGAGACGGCTCGAAGCAAGTGCGACGGCCGCCAGGGCACCCCTTGCCCATCCGCCCTGAACGGACGAGACTGCCATGACTCGTAGCTGGGCAGGACACAGGGGCCATGAATCTCGCCGACGGCTGGCTTCCGTTCCTGGTGCTGGCCCTGGCAATCATGGGGTGGCGGCGGATCCGGCGCGGGCGCGGACGGCCGAGGGGTGTCGCGGGTCCGCTGCCCGATGTCGCCGATGCGCCTGCCGATGCGCAGCCGATGTTGACGCCTCGCCTGGACGACAATGGCCTGGCCACGTTCACGATGGTCGTGCCCCGCCGCCGACGCTGACCCTCGGCCACCACCCGCTCCCGTCAGCCGCCCTCCCGTTCCGCCGCGACGCTGGGGCCTCCCCCGATTCCTCCCTCAGACCCCTTGACGTTCACTATGAACTCAGTTTATAGTCGCGCCGATGAGCATTCAGCACGCCGTTCTGGGCCTCCTCCAGGAGGGACCCAGGCACGGCTACGATCTCAAGCATCTGGTGGATCGGTATTTCGCCCCGGACCGGCCGGTGGCGTTCGCGCAGATCTACGCGACGCTCGCCCGGCTCGAGTCGCGGGGGCGCGTGGCGCTCGACGCGGTCGAACGGGCCGAGGGGCCAGATCGGCGACGCTACGCGATCACCGAGGACGGCCGCCACGAGCTCGTTCGATGGCTGGACGAGCCGCTCGCACCGGAACCGCACCTCCAGGCCGCCCTGTTCACCAAGGTGGTGCTGGCAATCCTGTCAGGTCGCGATGTCACGGCGATCGTGGACTCGGAGCGCCATGCGCACCTGGCGCGCATGCGTGAGCTGACTGCTCTCCGGCGATCGGCCCCGGTGCCGATCGGCCTGCTCGCCGACTACGCCCTGTTTCATCTCGAGGCCGATCTGCGCTGGCTGGAGCTGACGGCCGCGCGTGTCGACGACCTGCGAACGAACCTCAAGCTCTCCACCGAGGACCATCCATGACCACCTATCTCGCGGCCGCACCCACCCCCGTGGAGCGGGCTGCACCGGCGCCGATCCTCGTCGCCACCGACCTGAAGAAGAGATTCGGACGCACGGAGGCGCTGCGCGGAATCGACGTGACGATCGGCCGCGGCGAGATCGTGGCCGTCATGGGTCCCAGCGGATCGGGCAAGTCGACCCTGCTCCACTGCCTCGCCGGCATCCTGCGGCCCGACGCGGGAACGGTGGAGCTCGAGGGGCGGAGGATCGACACGCTCGGCGAGACGGAGCGCAGCAAGCTGCGGAGGTCGTCGTTCGGTTTCGTCTTCCAGTTCGGCCAGCTCGTCCCGGAGCTCACCGCCCTCGAGAATGTCGCGCTTCCCCTCCTTCTCGACGGGGTGAGCCGATCCGATGCGGAGGCGCGCGCGGCAGACTGGTTCCCGTCGCTGGGCATCGAGGGGTTGGAGCACCGGCGCCCCGGGGACATGTCCGGGGGACAGTCGCAGCGCGTGGCGGTGGCGCGGGCGCTCGTGACCGGCCCGACCGTCGTCTTCGCCGACGAGCCCACCGGCTCGCTCGACTCGCTCGCCGGTGAGCAGGTGATGGAGCTGCTCTCGGCGGCAGTCGCCAGCTCCGAAACGACCGTGGTCGTCGTCACGCACGAGGCGCGGGTCGCTGCCTACGCCCATCGCGAGATCGTCGTCCGCGACGGCCGCATCAGCGGCGTGGTGGCGGCGTGATCGGCCTCGGGATTCGCCTGGCACTGTCCGGTGGTCGCGGCGCGATCGTCGGACTGGGGCTGACGTCGCTCGCCGTCGCGATCGGCACCGCGGTGCTCCTCTTCGCCCTCTCGTTCGCACCGGCCCTGGCCGATCGCGACGCCCGGACCGCGTGGCGCGACAACCTCCGTCCGACCACCGATGCGGTCGACGCAACGCTCGTGCTGCGGATCGAGGACCGCGTCGATGACCAGCTCCTCACCCGCATCCACGTGGCACCCGACGGAGATCCGGCCGCTGCACCGGTCCCCGCGGGCCTGCCGTCCCTGCCGGAGGTGGGGGAGGCGTACGTGTCGCCGGCCCTCGCGCGCCTCATGGGCGACCTCCCGAGCGACCAGCTCGCCGATCGAATCGGGCGCGTGGCCGGGTCGGTCCCGGATGCATACCTGGCTTCTCCCGACGAGCTCGTCGCGGTCATCGGTACGGAGCCCGAGGTGCTTCGGGCGCGCGAGCCATACGCGGTGACGGCATTCGAGACCGATGCGCTCGCGCTTGAACTGCCGCTCATCGGCGTGCTGATCCTGGCCCTGGCGGCCATCGGCGCGCTCGCGCCGGTCGCCGTGTTCGTCGCCACGGCCACGCGCCTCTCCGCGGCGCGGCGGGAGATGCGGCTCGCGGCCCTGCGCCTCGTCGGGGCGACACCCGGGCAGATCGCCCGGCTGGCCGTCGTCGAGGCGCTGGTCGTCACATCGATCGGTTCGCTCGCCGGCATCGTCCTGTTCCTCGTCAGCCGCCCGTTGGTGGCCAGGATCCCGCTCGACGCAACGACCTGGTGGATCTCGTCGATCTCGCCGCCGATGGCTGCTGCGGTCGTGATGCTGCTGGCCGTACAGGTGGTCGGCGCGATCGCGGCACTGGCCTCGATGCGCCGCCTGGTCATCACGCCGCTCGGCGTTCAGCGGCGCGCCGCCCCCTCGCGGCCCGCGGCATGGCGGATCATTCCCCTCGGTCTCTCGCTGGCGGCGCTTGCCGCATCCGTGGCCCTGTTCCGCGATCCCGGACTGTCCGAGGTGGAACGGGTGGGGATGATCGGCGGGGCGTTTGCCGCCGTGATCGGCGCGATCGCATTCGCCGGGCCGTGGCTCACGGTCGTCGTGGGATCGGTGCTCCATCGGGTTGCGCGCGGTGCGGCAGCGCTGTTGGCGGCCCGGCGGCTATCGGACGAGCCGCGCGGCTCGTTCGGCGCGATCGCGGGGGTGATCATGGCGGTCTTCGTTGCGAGCGCGTTCTTCACGTTCACGGCGTTCGCACGCCTCCAGGCGGGGAGCGACGTCGACCCGCTCCTGCGGGAGGGCGGGATCATGGCGTACCCGACGGGCGGCTCATCGCTCCCGTCAGGGATCGCCGAGACCGTCGGTGAGCTGGACGGCGTGATCATGGCCGTCGAAGTGCGCAGCGTGGCGCTTCTGGAAGATGGCGAGTTCGCGACGGACTACGGCTGGGTCGCGTCCTGTCCGGACCTCGTCGAGGTGCTCGGTCTTGTGGGCGCGTCCTGCGCTGCTGACGGCGTCAACCTCCTCGGCTCGGCCGATCTCGGTGGAACCTACGATGTGATCCCGGCCACGGCGCCCAGCGCGGGGACCGCACCCCGGCTCGGGGTCGAGATTCGACCGGACCCGAGCCGTGCGCTGCTCGAGCTTCCCGCGGACACGAGGGCGTATGTCCCGGCGTTCCTCCTCGATCCCTCCGCGTTCGCCGAGCCGGCCGGCGTGGAGCGTCTGCCGGCCGACGTGCTGTACGTCGGAACCGACGGATCCGCCGCGGTCGGTGAGCGAGTTCGCACCGCGGTCGTGGCGGCGGCTCCCGATGCCACCGTTCGACTCGAATCCGAGCGCGTCGCCGCAGACTCGCAGTTCGCCGAGATCGGCCGGATCGTGGGCCTCGGCCTGATCGGCACCCTGACGCTTGCCGGCTGCAGTCTCGCCGTCGCCGTTACGACGGCCACGCTCGAGCGCCGACGACAGTTCGTGCTGCTCCGAAGTGCCGGCATGGCGGTCGGCACGCTGCGGTCGATGATCCTCCTCCAGGCCGGCGTGCCGCTGGCTGCGGTCGCGATCGCGAGCGCGCTGCTGGGCGCCCTCGTCGGCTCGGGCATCCTGTTCGTCACGAGTGGTGTTCTCGTGCTGCCGGACGCCACCGTCGTCATCGTCATCGGCCTGAGCATCGCCGTCGCGATGGCGGTGGTTGCGATGACGCTGCCCCCGCTCGAGCGCATGACGCGGCCGACCTCGCTGCGTCACGAGTAGACACCGCGGCGTGCGCGGGCAGCACGGCCTTGTGGCCGCACCGGCTCGGACGTTCGGTGCCAACGTGAAACCGCATGGAGCAGCTAGCGCGGGGGCGTTCTCGTCGCGGGATGCGGGCGCCCGTTCGGCGCGAGCACCGCTTCGATTCGAGAGCGATATCGAATGCCTGACGAGTGGCGGCTCAGCCAGCGCAGATAGTCAGGGTCGTGGCGTGCGAGCTCGCCGATGGTCCAACCGCTGTAGCGCCCGAAGGTGATGAGGTCCGGACGGGCGGGTGCCGGTGCTTCGGGCTCGACCCGCACGGCGACCACGGTCGCGTGCCGAGCGACCTGTCCGCGTGCCCGGTCGTACAGGTCACGGAGTTCAGGTGTGCGGACACGTGCGAACGCGATGTTGAGCTCGGCCATACGGTGGGTGGCGACCGGCGACGGATCTCGATCGGGATGGTAGAGCGAGGCGAGAGCTCGGTACGCTGCCTGGATCACCAGGGCGTGCGCATCCGGCTGCACCTGGAGCACCTCATATGCATCCCGTTCGGTCATGCCCGTGTCCTTCGGCGTTGGATCGTCCGCGGAGGCAACCGGGCAGCGGATCCTCGCGAGAGATCGAACGGTACGGTGTGGTGCGGCGATGTGACATCCGTGATTCCACGGATGGCAGCACGGAACCGGCGGTCCGTGGATGCATGTCGCGATCAGGCGGAGCGCATGATCTCGGCACTGACTCCGAGCAGCCGCGGATCGGCCATGAGCGCCGATGCGGCGCGTGTGCCGAGTGTTCCGAGCGCGGCCGCCAGGGCGGCGCGCGGCGTGGCGCCGATGCCGACCTCGGGCTCATCGGCGAACTCGGCGACGGCCAGCCAGCGGCCATCGAGCTGGCGGAGCCGGATGCCGACCTCGATTCCGAGGTCGGCCGACCCGATGCGGGCGTTGACGCTGACGAGGCGCGGCTGAGGTTGCATGCGACGATCCTCCGCTCGGATCGTGACAGCTCGGGGGTCGCGATCAGCGCGCCTCGAGTGCCGCCGCCGTGTCGAAGAACGATTCCCAGCGTTGAATCTTCGAGTTGCCGACGGTCATGACGTGCACGAAACGCGTCGACCACTCCCGCCCGGTGGCACGCGCGCGCCCGCGAAAGTCACCCAGCACGACGACCACGTCGCCCTCCGAGACCATCGACGTCGGCGTGAAGTCGAGGATCTCCTCTGCCTCCTCGTGCGTGTCGAGGAACACGGTCAGAGCCTCGCGCCCGTGCCACTCGCCGCCGTAGTCGAGCAGGTCGGCGGCCGGATAGCGGACGACGACGTCATCGGCACAGAGGGCCACCATGGCATCGACGTCATCGGCGTCCATGGCCGCATAGAACCGCTCGACGACCTGGCGAGCCGTTCCCCGGCCACCGCTCATGGTCCGCTCCCGTAGGGTCGCGTGATGATCTCGAGGATGTGGCCGTCCGGGTCGTCGAAGTACACGCCGCGGCCACCGTCGTTCGTGTTGATCTCGCCGGCCAGACGGTGCCCGGGATCGGCCCAGTAGGGGATCTCCCGTTCCTGGATTCGTCCGAAGATCTCGTCGAACTCAGCTTCGGAGACGAGGAAGCAGTAGTGCTGGGGCGTGGGATCGGCGGCGTCGCGGTAGTCGAGCGTGACCTCGTTCGCGAGCTCCACGGCCATGAACGGACCCCAGGCCACCGCGGGCGGGAGCCCGAAGAGCTCGGTCAGGAACGCTGATGACGCCCGCTTGCTGCGGGCATGCACGATCGTGTGGTTGAGCTTGATGGTCACGGCTCGCGACGGACCGCGCCGATCGCCACCGCTCTACTTCGTCGCGGCGCCCTTCTTCTGCTTCTGCTTCTTGCCCTTGCTCTTGGAGCCGGGTCCCTTGTCGCCCATCGCGCAATGTCCTCCGCTGTCGCGGGGTCGGCGCCCATGCGTCGGCCTGCCAACCGTATCGTGCGCCGTTACGTCAAGGGATGGTGATGACGACCTTGCCCGCGGCCTGGAGCGTCTCCAGGTAGCGAAGGGCGTCGGGCGTCTCGGCTAGTGGGTAGCAGCGGTCGATGACCGGTCTGACCTTGCCCGACTCCACGAGCTCGTTCATGGCCAGGAGGTCCTCGCGCCTCGTCTCGGTCAGGTGGCCGATCAGCCTCTGGCCGCCCCGGCTGAGCAGCCGCGCGGCTACCAGCCGCACGATCGGCGCGATCCAGCGACCCTCCGGGGCGCCGACCACGACGAGCGTGCCCTCGTCGGCAAGCACGCGGCGCATTGTCCGCAGGGGCCGATCTGCGCCGATGTCGAGGATCAGGTCGAACTCATCGGAGCCGGCGGTGACATCGTCGCGGGTGTAGTCGATGACTCGATCGGCGCCCAGCGAGCTCACGAGGTCGACCTTCGCGGTGCTCGTCGTCGCGGTCACGATGGCGCCATCGGCCTTCGCGATCTGGACCGCGAACGTCCCGACGCCACCGCCGGCGCCGTGGACCAGGACCCTCGTGCCCGGTCGCACGCCACCCTTGTCCCGCAGCGCCTGCAGGGCGGTGACGCCGGCCGCGGGCAACGCGGCTGCCTGCTCGAACGACAGCGATGATGGCTTTGCGACCCACAGCCGCTCCGGGCCGCCCACGTACTCGGCGCAGGCGCGGCTCTTCTCGCCCCACACCTCGTCGCCCGGCCTGAGCGCCGTGACCCGGGAGCCCACGGCCTCGACCACGCCGGCGACATCGACCCCGGGCACGGTGCGCTTGGGCCGGCGGAGGCCCGCTGTCGCCCGAGCGATGTAGGGGGCCCCGCGCAGGAGATGCCAGTCGAGCGCGTTGAGCGAGACCGCTCGCACGCGCACGAGGACGCCGTCGTCTCCGATGACCGGCATCGGCACCTGCTCCAGGCGAAGCTCGTCGGGAGATCCGTAGCGGCGGTAGACCATCGCCCGCATCGTGTCTCGGGTCATCGGCTCCTCGGTGGTTCGTTCGTACACTGTAAGACGCTAGTCGTACGGTGTAAGATTGTCAACCATGAGCCAGAGCGCCGCCAACGTCACCTCCCGGGAGCCGATGAGCCGTCAGCGCGTGCTCGAGGCGGCCATCGGACTCGCCGATCGTGGCGGGATCGCCTCGCTGAGCATGCGAAAGCTGGCGCAGGAGCTCGGCGTGGAGGCGATGACGCTCTACTACTACGTCGCCAACAAGGACGAGATCCTGGACGGGATCGTCGACATGGTGGTCGGCGAGATGGAGCTCCCACCCGCGGACATGGAGTGGAAGGCAGCCGTCCGCCACACCGCGATCTCGGCGCACGAGGTGCTGCAGGCCCATCCATGGGCCGCCGCCCTGCTCCTCTCGCCGAGCCGCGTCAGCCAGGCGCGCCTGCGCTACATGGATGCGCTGCTCGGGACCCTGCGAGGCGCCGGATTCTCGGCCGAGATGACGGATCATGCCTATCACGCGCTCGACAGCCACGTGATGGGTTTCACGCTGTGGGTGGTGGGCATGAACCTGGACGAGGCCGATCTCGAGGAGATGGCGAGCAGCTTCCTCGCCGATCTTCCCCGAGAGGAGCTCCCGCACCTGGCGGAGCACGTCGAGCAGCACCTGAGGCCGCGCGATCCCGACGACGAGGGCGATTTCGTCTTCGGGTTGGACCTCATCCTGGAGGGGCTCGAGCGCCGGTTGGGGTAGGGCGCCAGGAGCTCTTCGAGTCGAAGGGCCGCACCTCGAGCGGCATGCCGACGGCCGAACGAGGCGCCGCGGGATCGACATCCTGAGCGTCCGAGTTGAAGCGTCCGGCGTCACACGGATGGTGGCATCGCTGTCCATCGGGAGCGTATTGGACTCCTGCACGGATGCCCGTCATGCTGTCCCGCGTGCCTGCTCGATACCTTTTCCTGGGGCTCGCGCTCCTTCTTGCCGCCGTCGCCCCCGTCCGTGCCGACACCGGTCTGACGAACACGGTCGCCGCGGCCTACTTCCCCCGCAACGCCGACTCCGGCCTCCATGCGATCGCCCACGAGCGCGTCGCGGAGATTGCGGCGTGCCAGTGCCTGAGCCACGACGGACGACGCGATGGGACGGCTGAGGTCCTAGCGTGGAACCGGGGAATGTCAGATCCCGTGAGCGCGGTCGTTGCTAACTGGCAATCCAGCAGCGGGCATCACGCCATCCTCTCCAAGACTACGTACGGGCGCATCGGCTGCGCCGAGGCGGTGACCGGCGACACGCACTGGTTTGCCTGCGTGCTGGCAACCGGCCCGCTGCCAGCGGCGGCACCACCGGCCGCGAAAGTGCCACAGCCGGCGCCGCCGACCGGCGGCATGCTGCTTCCCGATACGGCCATGCCTCGGGGATTCGCCGAGCCGTAACCGCGGCTACTCCTCGCCGATGTCCTCGTTCCAGATCTCCGGATGCGCCTCGATGAACTCGTTCATCAGGTCCACGCACTCCTGGGAGTCGAGGTTGATCACCTCGACGCCGCGCGACCGCAGGTAGTCCTCGCCGCCGACGAACGTGCGGTTCTCGCCCATGACCACGCGCGGGATGCCGTAGAGCAGGATCGCACCGGTGCACATGTCGCAGGGCGACAGGGTCGTGTACATCGTCGATCGGCGATAGACCGACGCCGGCAGCCGGCCGGCGTTCTCGAGGGCATCGGTCTCGCCGTGGCGGATCGCGCTGTTCTGCTGCACGCGGCGGTTGTGGCCGACCGCGAGGACGGTGCCGTCATCGGCGATGAGGGCGCCTCCGATCGGGACGCCGCCCTCCGCGCGCCCGACCTTCGCCTGCTCGATGGCGTGCTGCAGGCCGGCGTGATCTCGATCAAGGGTCTCCATCGGTCCTCCTGGGATTGCGTCAGCTGCGACGGTAGGGCTTGAGGTAGGCGCCGGGATACGCGACGTTGCGTCCCGAGAGCGCGAGGGCGGCGATCACCACGAGATAGGGGAGCGCCAGCAGCAGCTCGAAGGGGAGCGCGCTGAACTCGGGCAGGATACGCAGCCGGAACTGCAGCGAGAAGATGAGCGAGAAGAGCAGCGCGCCGATGACGCCCCGGCCGATACGCCAGCGTCCGAAGATCACGAGCGCGACGCACACCCAGCCGCGTCCCGCGATGATGTCCAGGGTGAAGCTGCCGAGCAGCGCCAGGGTGATGAACGCGCCACCGACGGCCATCAGCGAGCCGCCGATCATGAGCGCCAGGTAGCGTGTGCGCGTCACGTTGACGCCCGCCGCGTCGGCCGCCTCCGGGTTCTCGCCGACCGCACGAATCTCGAGGCCGAAGCTGGAGCGCTGGAGGATCCACCAGGCCACCGGGACCACCAGCAGGAAGGCGATCCAGGTGAGCGCGTACTGGTCGAACAGCGCGCCGATCTCGCCCAGGCCGCCAAACGGGTTCAGGGTCGACATCGGCTCGATGCGCTGGAGGTCGCCGCCCTGGAAGATCAGCCGGTTCACGAACTCGGACAGCCCGATGAGGCCGATGGTCAGGCCGATGCCCGAGACGTGCTGGTTGGCTCCGAGCGTCACGGTCAGGAGCGCCATGATCGCCCCGGCCGCCAGGCCGACCACGATGGCCGTGGCCAGCCCGACGAGCGGCGAGCCGGTCGCCCAGGCGGCGGCGAACCCGGCGAAGGCACCCGCGTACATCGTTCCCTCGATGCCCAGGTTGAGGACCCCGCTGCGCTCGGAGTACGTCTCACCCACCGTGCCGTAGACCAGCGGCGTCGCGTTGCGCAGGGTGGCGGCGATCAGGTCGACGAAGAAGATCATCCGGACGCCACCTCCGCGGCCGGGGGCGCGGCCGGCGGCGCAGCGGCCCGCGCCCGGTAGCGGCGCTGCGTCAGGAGCGCGATCGTGGTCAGCAGCAGGACGCCCTGCACGACCGCCCCGAGCTGCGACGGGATCCCGAGCGAGCGAGCCGCCGAGCTGGCGCCGACGGTGAGGTCGCCGAGGAACAGCCCGGCCAGCGCGACGCCGGGCATCGTCAGGGTCCCGAGGGTGGCTACCACGATGCCCGTGTAGCCGTAGCCGGGTGAGATTCCCGAGGTCAGGCGGTTCTGGATCCCCGCGACCTCGCCGACCCCGGCGAGCCCGGCGATCGCCCCGCTCATGAGCGCGGCCCCGAGCAGGGTGCGCGAGACGTTGATGCCGGCGAACCGCGCGCCGTGCGGGCTGAGACCGGCGGCGCGCAGCCGGAGCCCGGTCGGGGTGCGAACCAGGACGTACCAGGCCACGCCGATCACGGCGATCGCGATGAGGAACCCGATATGGAGCCGCGAGCGCTCGATGAGAGTGGGGAACTCGGCCGACGCCGCGATCCGCGCGGACTCCGGGAAGCCGGTCTCCGGATCGCGCCACGGGCCGTGGAGCAGGCCGTTCACGAGCAGCAGCGCCACGGGGTTGAGCAGGAGGGTGGTCACCACCTCGTCGATCCCGAACCGCACCCGCAGCAGAGCCGGAACCAGGGCCCACGCCGCGCCGGCCAGCGCCCCGCCGACGACCATGACCGGAAGCGCGAGGACCGGTGGCAGGTCACCGACCATGGTGCCGATGCCGGCGGCGGCGATCGCGCCGAGCAGGAGCTGGCCCTCCGCGCCGATGTTCCAGTACCCGGCCCGGAAGGCGATCGCCACGGCAGCCCCGGTGAGCAGGATCGGGGTCGCGCTGACGAGGACCTCGAGCAGCGTGAACTGCGAGGTCAGCGGGACCACCAGGTAGGCGGCGTATGCCGCGATCGGGTTCGCGCCCGCCAGGATGATCGGGCCCGCGGTGATCAGGAAGGTCAGCAGGACAGCGAGGATCACGAGGACCGGCGTGGAGCGGACGGTGATCCGTCTCATGCCGCCTCTCCTCGTCCGGCCATGAGCATCCCGAGGCGGTCGACGTCGACGCCGGTGGTCGGCATCTCGCCGACGATCCGGCCCTCGTAGAGCACGACCAGTCGATCGGCCAACGCGAGGAGCTCGTCGAGGTCCTCGGAGACGAGCAGGATGGCGGCCCCCGCCGCTCGACGTTCGAGCAGCTGCGAGCGGACGTACTCCGTCGCGCCGATGTCCAGGCCGCGCGTCGGCTGCGACACGACGACGACGCGTGGGTCGCGGGAGAGGACGCGCGCCAGGAGCACCTTCTGGATGTTGCCTCCCGACAGCGATGCGACCGGATCGTCGGGCCCCGCCCGGATGTCGAAGCGCTCGATGAGCGCCACGGCGTGCTCCCGGATCCGCCGCCCGTCGATCCGTCCGCCGGCGCGGAAGTCGTCGAGCCGCTCGAGGACCAGGTTGTAGGCGACCGACAGGTCGCCGACCAGGCTGGCATGGCGATCCTCCGGAATCCGCCCGATCCCGGCGGCCATCATCCGGGTCGGGTCGGCACCGGTCAGGTCGGTGTCGCCGACGACGATCGAGCCGGACGAGGGAGCGCGCATGCCGGACAGGACGTCGACCAGCTCCGTCTGCCCATTGCCCGAAACGCCGGCCACGCCCACGATCTCGCCGGCACCCACGTCCAGGGTCACGCTCGCGAGCGCCTCGAGGCCGTGCGATCCCGCCGCGTGGAGGTCGCTGATGCGAAGGACGGGCTCCCGCAGCTCGGGTCCGGCGTCCGATGGCCTTTCGACGCCGAAGCTCGGACGTCCGACCATCATGCTCGCGAGCTCGCGCTCGTTCGTGTCGCCGTCGACGGTGGCGACGAGGCGTCCGCGGCGGAGGACGCTGACCCGGTCGCTGATCGCGCGCACCTCGGCGAGCTTGTGGCTGATGAAGACCACGGCGAGACCGTCGGCGACGAGCGAACGCAGCGTGGCGAAGAGCGCGTCCACCTCCCCGGGGACGAGGACAGCCGTCGGCTCGTCCAGGATGAGAACCCGGCAGTCCCGCGAGAGCGCCTTGAGGATCTCGACGCGCTGCTGCTGGCCGACCGACAGATTCTCGACCCGGGCCGCGGGGTCGACCCGCATCCCGAAGCGGTCCGCCGCGTCGGCGACTCGTCGTCGGGCGTCGTCGAGGTCGAGCCGAAGACCTGTTGCTCGGCCGAGCGCAAGGTTCTCCGCGACCGTCATCGGTGCGACGAGCGCGAAGTGCTGGGTCACCATCCCGATCCCGGCCGCGATCGCGTCGCGCGGCGACCGCAGGTCGATCCGTTGGCCGTGGACGAGCACCTCACCCGCATCGGCCTGCGTCAGGCCGTAGGCGATCCGCATGACGGTCGTCTTGCCGGCGCCGTTCTCGCCGAGGAGCGCATGGACCTCGCCGCCGCGGACGTCGAAGTCCACGCCGTCGTTGGCGACGAGGTCACCGAACCGCTTGGTGATCCCGCGCAGCTCCAGAGCCGGGGAGGTGGCGGTCACGGGCGCGGCCCGTTACGCGTCGGGGAAGGTCGAGCCCGGAGGCGTGGCCTCGTTGATGTCCACCCGGAAGGTGCCGGCCTTGATGGCCGCCTCCTTCTCCGCGACCGCGGCCGCGAGATCTTCCGGGATGCCGCCGGGGACGTCGCTGTTGATCTCGGCGAGTGCCGCGCCGCCCTTGCCGACCATCGAGAAGTCCTTCAGGTCCTGAGCGGTGTACGACCCGGCGATCACCTGGTCGATCACGTACTCCACCGTCGGCGTCATGTTCCAGGTGACGCTCGTCGCCACGTGCTCCGGGGCGAGGTCCTTCTGGTCGCTCATGTTGCCGATGACCACCAGGTCGTTCTCCTGCGCCGCCTCGATCACGCCGAAGCGCTCGGCGTAGAGGACATCGGCGCCCGCGCCGACCTGGGCAAGCGCGGCCTCCTTGGCGGCGGCGGGGTCGAACCAGCTGTTGATGAAGGTGACCTTGACCTCGACGTCGGGGTTCGTCTCCTGGGCTCCGGCAATGAAGGCGTTGACGATCCGGTTCACCTCGGGAACCGGGTTGCCGCCCACCACGCCGATGACGTTCGACTCGGTGACGCCGCCGGCGATCATGCCCGCCAGGTACGCGGGCTCGTGGATCCAGTTGTCGAACACGGAGAAGTTCGGCTCGGCGGGTCCACCACCGGACCCGAAGACGAAGGCGATCTCGGGATAGTCGGCGGCGACCGCGCGGGTGGCCTCCTCGTTGCCGAAGGCGTCGCCGAAGATGATGTCCGGCTGATCCTGCTCGGCGGTCTCGCGCAGGACGCGCTCCATGTCGCCCGCGTAGCCGATGTCATCGGTGAAGGTGTAGGTGATGCGGCCGGCATCGGCCTCGGCCTGGAGGGCGCTGTGGATCACGCCGTCCCACGGCTCCTCGATCTGCGTGGCGTACGCGCCGAAGACCTTCAAGGCATCTCCGTCGCCCCCGCCTCCGGTCGGGGCCGCGGCGCCGCCGCAGGCGCTCAGCAGGAGCAGCGCGCTGATGGCGACGGCCAGGGGCGGACTGAGCCGCCGGGCGTCGCTGAACGTTCGGATGCGAGCGGAGATCATGGGATCGGACCCTCCTGCGGTGCACGGCTCGGGGCCGCGGCGGAACGATCGCGAAAGCCTACGCCACTGGCCCCTGACCTGGGCGGCAAATTCGCCACGGTTCGCGCGCTTCAGGAGCTGCGCTCGTCGAGTCGCTGGATAAGGTGGAACGAAGCCATCGGCCAATATGCGGCGTGGCGTAGAGTTGGCCCGTGCGACTCGGATTCGGCCTCGTCACCGTTCAGCACCATCCCGACGATCCGCGGACCGACGTCGAGCTGTACCGCGAGGCGATCGAGATCGCCGTGGAGCTCGAGTCGGCCGGCTTCGACTCGATCTGGACGAGCGAGCACCACTTCGTGGACGACGGCTATCTTCCCGCACAGCTGCCGCTCCTCGCGGCGATGGCGGCCAGGACGGAACGGATTCGGCTCGGCACGGGCGTCCTCCTCGCACCGATGTTCGACCCGCTGCGGCTTGCGGAGGATGCCGTCGTCGTGGACCTCATCTCGGGCGGCCGGCTCGACCTCGGCCTGGGTATCGGCTGGCGGGAGGAGGAGTTCGACGGCTTCGGAATCTCGATGCGCGAGCGCGGCTCGCGGCTCGAGGGTCACCTCGCGGTGCTGCGCCAGGCATGGTCCGACGGGACCGTGACCGGAGACGGCCGGCACTTCGCGTATCCCGGCCTTCGGGTCACGCCGAAGCCGGCGCAGCCGGACGGGCCGCCGATCTGGCTGGGAGCCGGCGCCGAGGCCGCGGTGCGCCGTGCCGGTCGTCTCGCCGATGGGTACTTGGCGGGCCCGGCGTCGCCGGAGGGGATGGCTCGTCGCCGGGGCTGGGTGCGCGAGGCGGCCGAGGCCGCGGGGCGAGATCCCGACGCCGCTCGCATCGGCCTGTATCGGCCGACCTTCGTCTGGCGCGACGGCGATGCGTGGAACACGGTCCGCGATGCCGCCTGGTACATGGACTGGAAGTACGGTGACATGGAGACGGCGCGGGGCAAGCAGGCGGGGGAGCGTCCTCCCCCGATGCCGGCCGAGGACGAGGAGCGCCTGCGCCGGCAGACGACCTTCGGCACCCCGGAAGAGGTCGTGGCCCAGCTGCGTGCCTACGCCAATGTCCTCGGTGACGATGGCCTCTACGTGGCCCGCGCCCACTTCCCCGGCCTGGATCCGGAGATCGCGGCGGCGTCGCGGCGCCTGCTCGCGAGCGAGGTGCTGCCGCACGTGACGTCCCGCACGTGACGTCCCGCGCCTGATCGCCCCGGGCTTGGAGCCTCGCCTGGCTCGTGGCGCGGGCTAGACGCCGATGTCCCGGCGGTTGAAGACGATCGTGCCGGCGGCCACGAAGACGGCGGCGAAGCCACCGAGCAGAAGGGCCGCACCGAGATCGACCCCATCCACCAGCGGGTTCGTGCCCAGGTACCAGTAGAACGGGGAGAGCTCCTGCGCGCGCTCCCAACCTTCGACGAGCGGCAGGAACGCATTGGCGACGAACGCGAGCACGGCGAGCCCGGCGCTCACCGCGGCAGCGAGCCCGGGTCGCCCGGTTGCTGCACCGATGCCGAAGGCGAGGCACGCGAAGAACGCGCCGAAGAGGACGCTCATGACGGTTCCGGCCAGCAGCATGTCCGCCCCGATCTCGACGTTGCCCAGTGCCGCACCGAGGACCAGCGAGGCCCAGCTGACAGCTCCCAGGATTGCCAGGAGCAGCACGAGTGCTGCGGCCTTCGAGGCTGCCACCCGCATTCGCTCGACCGGTGCCGCGAGGAGCACATTGAGGGTCATCCGGTCCTCCTCACCGGCGATCGCCCCGACCCCGATGACGATGCCCACCCCCACGAGCGCGATGGGAATCACAAGCGAGAACATCTCGGCGTTCAGCCAGCCGGCCGGCGTTCCGAGGTCGTTCGCTCCGAGCGCGGCCAGGATCTCGGGCGGCATCACCTCGAGGATGTCGGCGTACTGCTCGCCCAGGGATCCGAACAGCAGGAGCACGAGCACGTTCATGGCGGCCAGGCTGCCGGCAACGATGCCGATCAGCCGCATACGGTCGACGAGCGACTTGCGGAAGATGTCAACCGACATGGGTGACCTCCCGAGCCGGCGACGGGGTCGCCGCGTCGGTCTCGCCGCGGTAGTAGGCGAGGAAAATCTCGTCCAGGTCGGCCTCGACCGAGCTGATGTTGACGATCGTGAGCGCCGATGCCGCACGGACGGCCGGGTCGACCATCCCCTCGACGGAGATGTTCGCCACGCGGCCCTCGATCCGGATGTCGCGGACGCCCTCGACGCCGTCGAACAGCCCGGCCGGGACGGGCCGGTCGAACTCGAACTCCAGGTGACGGACAGCCTTGGCCTTGAGATCGCTCAGGCGCTCGACCACGACGAGGCGCCCCTCGCGGATGATCCCGACGCGATCCGTGACCCTCTCGACCTCGGCCAGGGTGTGCGAGCTGAGGAAGACGGTGCGACCCTCGTCCCGCGTCTCGCGCAGCACAGCCTGGAACTCCTGCTGGACCAGGGGGTCGAGACCGGTGCTCGGCTCATCCAGCACGAGGAGCTCCGGCTTGTGCATGAGGGCCAGCACGATCGCCACCTTGTGCTTGTTGCCCGTCGACAGCTTGCCGATCGGGCGGTCCAGATCTGCCCGGAAGCGCTCCGCCAGCTCGAAGGCGTAGGTCGTGTCGATTCCGCCTCGGAGACCGGCGAAGTAGCGGATGGCGGCTGTGCCCGATTGGCTCCCATAGAGGGCCAGCTCGCCCGGAACGTATCCGGTTCGGTGGCGGATCTCGAGCGACTCGGTCGCGACATCGAGGTCCAGCACGCGCGCCGTCCCCGCGCTGGGACGGATGAGGTCGAGGAGCAGGCGGATGGTCGTGGACTTCCCCGATCCATTCGGCCCGAGAAACCCGAAGATCTCGCCGCGCGGCACTTCGAGGCTGACATCGAGAATGCCGCGATTGCGGCCGTACCACTTCGTGAGCTCGCGCGTCTCGACCGCGAGTCCCGAGGCCGGGCGGCGCGCGCGGATATCGATGGGCTGCACGTCCGTCATGGCAACGAGGCTAGGGACCAGTCTCGGGGTTGGGGAGGGCCGAACGGCCCCGCCTCGTCACGCCATTGCGCCCGTCGGTCAGGTCGAGCGTGCCTCGATCGGCTCCGGCCGGCCGAGCAGGTAGCCCTGCCCGAGGGTCAGGCCGATGCGAAGGAGGACGTCCCGCTCGGCGACCGTCTCCACCCCCTCGGCGATGAGCACCGACGCCGATCCCTCCGCGTAGCGCTGGAGGCCGGCGACGATCGCCTGCCGGGTCGGGTCGTTCTCCAGGCCATGAATCAGGTCCCGGTCGAGCTTCACGATCGCCGGGCGGAGCTCGGCGAGGTGGCGGAGGCTGGCGAAGCCGGCTCCCGTGTCATCCACCGCCAGACGCACCGCGTCACCGAAGCTCTCGAGCACGGATCGCATCGCGCAGTAATCGGCCACGGGCTCGTGCTCGGTCAGCTCGAGCACGACCGGCCGGCGCTCGACCCGACGCAGCAGCCGTGCGAGCCGTGGACTCGTGAGCATGCTCGCTGACGCATTGAGGCTCAGCCATGCTTCGGCGGGCAGACGATCCGAGGCGCGCATCGCCGCCTCGATGCACGCGGCCTCGAGCTCGACGCCGAGCTCGAGCTCGACGGCATCGGCGAAACGTACCGACGGGGCGATGCCGTCATCGAACCGGGTGAGGGCCTCGTACCCGACGGGACGACCCGTCTCCAGCTCCACGATGGGCTGGAAGACGATCTCGAACGCGCGCTCGCGAATGATCCCGGAGAGATGTCGGGTGCGCTGTCGTACGAGCTCACGCGCGCGAAGCTCGCCCGAGATCCCTCGGCGGTCCTGTCGGATGAGGACGACCAGCAGCAGGGACGCAGCGCCCGCAAACACGATGTCCTTGATCGGCCGGACACCCGCGGCGATTCCCGGATCGGGGATCGCGTTCACCGCCCGGTCGCTGAGGAGCATCCACGCCAGGAGCGTCACGAACGTGAGCGCCGCGATGCCGTGCGGCGACACCAGGGCATCACCAAGCCGGCGGCTGGCTCCCCCGGGCGCAGCCCAAGCGCCGCGATCGGTCACCGGGCTCTCCTATGACAGAAGTGTTGGGTCGTGAGATGAATAATAGTTGTTAGTGCCCGCCGTCGCGGGTACTAACGGCGGCCTCTGGGTGGGTCGAGCGGCTGGCGGGCGGAAAGGGAATCACCCATGCGTCGTATCCGCTCGTACCTGTTCTCGGTCGCACTGTCCGCGCTTCTCACGCTTCTCACGGCTGCAGCCGTCCTGGCAGAGGGCCAGCCTCCGTTCCCGCGCTGATCTGACGGCCCGGTAGAGACGAAACAAGTGCCCGCCGGCCGCGCCCGCCCCCCAGGCTCGACCTAGCGCTCCGCGCTGCGGACCCCGGTCCCCCGACCGAGTGCCTCGGCGTAGAGGGCATTGGCTGCCGCGAGATCGCCCAGCTCCGTCAACATCCCGGCCCACTCGCCCAGCACGTCCCGCCGCCGGCTCACGGCGTGATGCGCTTCGAGGAGGTCAGCCGCCGACCGATACGAGTCCTCGGCGGCCGAGCGCAGGCCGCGGCGTCGTGCGACGCGGGCCAGGGTCAGGTGCGCGCCGACGCCAGCGAGGAACGAAGCACCGGTCGCGAGGCGATCCAGGGTGCTCGACGCAAGGCGATGGGCCCGCTCCTCGTCGCCACGTGCCAATGCAAGCTGCGCGTCGGCTTCGATGACGTCGGCCGCGAGCCGCTCGTCCCCACACGCTTCGGCGAGGGCGCGAGCACGATCGAGGTGGGCCTGCGACCGATCGAGGTTTCCCATCTGGAGGAAGACGAGGCCGAGGTTGATCTCCAGCGACGCCTCGTCGCGCTCGGTGTCGGATGCACCGTACAGGCCCAACGCTTCCTGGCCCGCTCGCAGGGAGGCCTCGAGATCGCCGACGCGCCGGTACTGGAGCGCGAGCCCGGAGAGGAAGGCGGCACGCTGTCGCACCGACGCGCTCCCGGTCAGTGCCCGCGCCTCCTCCATGTAGGCGATGGCACGATCGGGCTGCCCGTCCCACGCCTCCACGTTTCCGAGCGCCGCGAGGAGTCGAAATCGGAAATCGGGCGCGACGGCGATGCCGCGGCGATCGTCGGCGAGCAGCTCGACCAGGATTCCGCGGGCCTCGGCAGGGTTGTCGTCCTGGTACTGGGCGTACGCCAGCCAGTAGCGAGCCATCGCCGCATCGGCTGGGTGCCCGAGGCCGGAGAACAGCTCGGCCGCCTCCGACGCCGGACGAATCGCCTCCCGGCCCTTTCCGAGACGGCAGAGGGCCTCGGCTCGGCCGCGCAGCAGCTCCGCGCGCTGACGACGGTCGCTGCCCGCCCGATCCAGGAGGGTCTCGTAGGCGTCGAGCGCTCGCTGGGCATCGCCGGCAGCGAGGAGGAGATCGGCCTCGAGTCGGGCCGCGGCGGGCGGCTCCTCGGCCACGAGGTCGGTGATGGCGACCCCGAGCCGTTCGCTGAGGAAGGTGAGGGCGGCCATCGACGGCTTGGCGAGCCCGCGCTCGAGCGCGCTGATGTACGCGGCCGTGTAGCGACCGCGAGCGACATCGGCCTGGGTCAGCTCTGCGCGCGTCCGCGCTTCCCGGATCCGATCGCCGATGCGTCGCGCGACGTGCGAGTTGTCGACGACGGTCACCCGCCGCCGAGCCCGGGTGGTCTTCACGGTCGTCGATGATACAGGGCCGATGCCAACTGATAGTTGTTCCCGCCGCGGCGCGGGCATGAGACGTGCTTCGGGATGAGCATGAGCACACCACGCGTCCTCGGCATCTGCGGCAGCCTTCGGGTCGACTCCCACAACCGCCGGCTGCTCGAGGCGGCGACCGACGCCCTTCCCCATGCCGACTGGGCGATCGCCCGGCTGCGTGGCATTCCCGCCTACGACGCCGACATCGAGGCTCGCGGCCTTCCACCGGCGGTCGTGCAGCTCAAGGACCAGATCGGCGACGCCGATGCGATCGTCATCGCGACGCCCGAGTACAACCACTCGATTCCCGGCGTGCTGAAGAACGCGATCGACTGGGCTTCGCGGCCGGCGATGCGCTCTCCGTTCGTCGGCAAGCCCGTCCTCATGATGGGTGCCTCGCCGGGTCGCGGTGGCGCGCAGCGGGCACTCGCCCACCTTCGCCAGGTGCTCGAGTCGATGGAGGCTCGCCCCATGGACGACGTCGTATCGGTCCCCGAGGTTCGACGTCGATTCCACGACGCCCGCCCGGACGCCGAGCTTGACGCCGAGCTGCGGCAGGCGCTCACGCAGCTCGGGCTGCCATCGCCGCATCCGATCAGGTAGGCGGAGTGAGGTCGTATCGGGCGATGACGTCGGGCAGCCAATCGGGCTCAACGAACGGCAGCTGGTAGCGCTCGGCCTCGCGAACGACCGCGTCGAGGTCGACGGGCCCGTGGGCGGTCATCCGCGCCAGGCTCCGGAAGAACTCCTCGAACCCCGCCGGGGTGATGATCTCGATCATGCGGGCGGGAGTCGAACCGGCGTTCCACATGGCATGCACCTGGGAGCGAGGCTTGATGATGTAGCCACCCCGGGCCAGCACGACCTCCTGGTCCTCCGATCGGAAGCCGATCTCGCCCTCGAGCACGATCGAGATCTCGTCCTCGAGCTGATGCACGTGCGGCGGGACGAGCGCCCCGACCTCGAAGGGGTGCTCGACGATCGACAGCACGCCGCCCGTGTCGCGCCCGTCGATCTTGAACGCCACGCCGATGCCGTCGCCCAGGTCGCCGACCTCGCCCTGGTCGGGCCGGACGACCTTCAGCTTCGCTCCGGGGGATTCGTGAACGGCCATGGACGCGGCTCCTCGTTGCTGCTGAACGCCGATTCTGGACCGGCCGTCCGCTCTCCGTCGACCGGTGACGGCAGGGTCAATCCGACAGGCGGCGGATCACGGGCTCCATGAGCGGGAGCTGCGTCGGCGTCACCGCCAGGTAGGTGACGCCCCAGCGCTCACGCCGCGCCAGGAGCGTATCGACGATCTCCTCGGTATCGCCGACCAGGTAGTGGGGGCTTCGTGCGAGCTCGTCCTCGCCGATTCCCCGGGACCGCGGAGGTGGGGGACCGGTCCGCCGATGGAAGTCGGGGTCGACCTCGAACAGCGAGATGTTGATCTCGATCTCGGCCCACCGTTCACCGGCGGCCTCGCGCACCCAGGCCACCTTTCGATCGATCGCGGCCTCGGTGATGTCGGTCGGGTCGCCTCCGCCCCGGGGAAGCGATCGCGGGTCGAATCCCACGATGTTCGCCTCACGTGCGGCGAACGCCAGCAGCTTCGGTCCGCCGCCGCCGATGAAGATCGGTGGGTGGGGCCGCTGGACCGAGGCCGGCAGGTCGCGCTGATGGATGTCGGGGTAGGCCACATCGGCGTCGTGGTCGATTCGCCCATCGCGCATCGCCTGCTTGAGCATGCCGACGGTGGCGCGCATGCGCCGCAGCCGGTCCGCCGGTGGGTCGAACGGCAGGCCGGCGGCCTCGTACTCGAGATGATTCCACCCGGCGCCGATGCCGATCTCCAGGCGCCCGTCGGTCACGGCATCGATCGTCGTCAGCTCCTGCGCGAGCACCGCGGGGTGTCGCAGGTCGTTGTTCAGCACGAATGGGCCGATGCGCAGGCTCGTCACGGCGGCGGCGGCCTGGAGCAACGGCAGGGCTGCCAGGCTTCCCAGGTGATCCGTGGCCAGCAGGATCGAGATGCCGGCCGCCTCGGCGCGTCTCGCCGTCTCCGCGATCCGGGCCGGATGGCCGTCGTGGGCGTCCAGGACGAGGCCGAATCGAAATGGCCGCGTCTCGGGCGGCATCAGAGCTTCCAGTACTCGCCCGTGAGGCCGAGCGCCGCGAAGTGAGCCAACAGCTCGTCCTTGCCCGGACGCGCATAGTCGACCGCGAACTTCGTCCGGTAGATCGGGCCGCTCAACGCGTGGACCTGGTCCGGCGTGAGCGAGGCTGCCTGCTCAGGTGGTGCGCACAGGTCGGATGCGTCGCGATGCGCCTCGGACGAGAAGAAGACCATCGTGTTCGAGCAGGTGGTGACGATGTCCTCCCACCACTGGGTTGGCTTCAGGGCCAGGTAGACGATCGCGTCCGCGGGCTCGACCACGCTGGCGCTCCCCCCGCGCATCTCGATGTGGATCGGCTCGGCGCAGTGATGGCACGCCGAGTCGACCGTCACGTCGGCCTCGTCGAGCATGGCGTGGAAGGCGACCGCGTCCCACGCGCAGTTCGCGAAATAGGTGCGCTCCTTCGTCGTGACCCGGAACGGCGTCGCGATGGCGGAGTAGGGAAAGGCCATCAGGATGCGTGCGGTGCCGCGGACCAGCGCGATGTGCCGCGCGGCGTCCAGCTCCCGGAGGATCTCGGCCGCATCGTCGCGGGCGAGCGAGAACTCGACCATGAGCTGCTCGACCACGGGCGGGACGCCATGCCGATCGAAGTGCTCGAAGATGAGGCGCCGGATGCGCTGGGTCACCGTCGGGGCGTTCATGCCGGACCTTGTGCGGGAGATATCGGCGCAGTGTAGCGACGGCCTCGGGTCTCAGCGGGCGCACAGCCTCCTCTCAGGCCGGCCTCAGGGTCCGGTCCTCGCCCCCGCTTGAGCCCGCGGCATCCGCGCCGATCCCACACGACGTTCACAGTTCCTGCGCAATTCCACGCCACTCTGCATGGCAGTGGTCGGACAGCGACCAGTGAATTGCATGAGGAGTGCATCGACATGAACGTCTTTCGAGTTCTGGCCTTCGTGCTGGCGCTCGTCGTCGCCGTCGGCATCGGGACGGCCGTGTACAACGCCGGCGTGACGGCCGGCCTGGCGGAGGCGGCGCGGCAGGCCGCAGCGAACGGGGATCCCGTGCCGGTCGTCCCGGGCGGCTACTACGGCTGGGGTCCGTACGGCCCGGGATTCTTCGGGTTCGGGTTCTTCGGGATCATCTTCTGGATCCTGGGGATCTTCCTCATCATCGGCCTCGTGCGCGGCGCCTTCGGACGCGGCCGATGGGGTGGCCCGGGCGGCGGCCCCGGCCGCCGTGAAGGGATCGAGGCATGGCATCGCGAGCTGCATCGAAGGGATGGCAGCGACAGCCAGCCGAGCACCTCCGGCGGATGACGCGGCCTACCATGGCCACACGATGCCGCAGATCCTGATCGTGGACGACGAGCCGAAGATCCTTCGGCTCGTCCACGACTTCCTCGAAGCCTCGGGCTTCGACGTGGCGAGCGCTTCCTCGGGCGAGGAGGCGCTCATGCGCGTCAGGACCGATCCACCGGACCTCGTCGTGCTGGACCTCGGACTGCCCGGTCTCGATGGGCTGGACGTCACCCGCGCGATCCGGCGCGCCGGTGACCTCCCGATCATCATGCTCACCGCCCGTGACGACGAGACGGACAAGCTCATCGGCCTCGAGCTTGGGGCAGACGACTACGTCACCAAGCCGTTCAGCCCGCGTGAGCTCGTGGCTCGCATCCGTGCCGTGCTGCGCCGCCACGCGGGCGCCGGGGATCCCGAGACGCTGCGCGCCGGCGACCTCGTCCTGGACGTGCCACGGATGCGGGTGACCCGCGACGGCGAGCCGGTGGACCTCACCGCCACCGAATTCTCGCTGCTCGCCCACATGGCCCGGCAGCCCGGGCGTGTCTTCACGCGCTCGCAGCTGCTGGACGCGATCCACGGGGTCGCCTTCGAGTCCTACGAGCGCGCGATCGACGCGCACATCAAGAACATCCGGCGCAAGCTCGAGCGCGACCCTCGGTCGCCCCGCCACCTCGTCACCGTGTACGGCGTGGGGTACCGCCTTGCCGAGTGAGCGCCGACGCCCTGCGTGGGGTCCCGGCCGCTGGCGGCACGGTGGCGGACGTCCACCGTGGTGGCCGGAAGGCGAGGCATTTCCGCCGGAAGGTGCGGACGCCTGGCGGACCATGCGTGGCCGGTTCGCCCGTCGGGCGGCGGGCTTCGTCGGCCTGGTCGTGCTGTTCCTGGTGGTCCTGACTGCCGCCGTGTCGTGGCTGCTGACGACGCTGTTCGGCGGTGGGTGGGTCTCGGTCGTCCTCCTCGTCTTCGTCCTCCTGGTCGCCGCCGCCGTCATTCGACAGGTCGTTCGCTCCGTCCGGCTCACCGTCGCGCCCATGGGCGACCTGATCGAGGCATCGGCGCGGGTCGAAGCAGGGGAGCTCGGCACGGTGGTCCCCGAGCGCGGTCCGCGCGAGGTTCGCACCCTCGCTCGCGCGTTCAACGCGATGAGCGCACGACTGGCTGCGAACGAGAACGAGCGACGACGCCTGATCGCCGATGTCAGCCACGAGCTGCGGACGCCGCTGACCGTGATCCAGGGCGACGTCGAGGGGATGATCGACGGGCTCTATCCGGCGGACGTCGAGCATCTCGAACGGATCCTCGCGGAGACTCGCCAGCTCGAGCGTCTGATCGACGACCTGCGCACGCTCTCGCTCGCCGATGCCGGCGCACTGGGTCTTCAGCGTGAGCCGACCGATCTCGCCGTTCTGACGGCCGATGCGGTCTCGGCGCTCGAACCGCAGGCCGACGCCGCCGGAGTGACGATGGCCGTCGACGCCGACGTCGACCTGCCGACGATCGACGTCGACCCGCTCCGGATCCGCCAGGTCGTCACGAACCTCGTCATGAACGCGCTGCGCCACACGGCGCGGGGCGGCCGAGTCATCGCCCAGGTCCGTGCCGACGCGGATGGCCAGCTGCTTTCGGTGAGCGACACCGGTGTCGGGATGGACGCCGAGACGGCGACGCGGGCCTTCGAGCGCTTCTGGCGCACGGCCGACTCGTCGGGCGCTGGATTGGGCCTTGCCATCGTCCGCGACCTCGTGACGGCGCACGGCGGAACGGTCGATCTGCGATCGGAGCCGGGGCGTGGGACGACGGTGACCTGTCGCTTCGAGCGCTAGCATCTGCGCCGATGAAGCAGGTGACCCACGCCGACCTGGCCTTTCTCGGCGCACGCGTCGAGGCCATGCACCCGGGTGCCCCACCTGCTGACGCGGTCGCGGTTCGGGGCGGTCAGATCATCGCGGTCGGGGCGGTCCGTGACGTGCGGGAGCTCATCGGCCCGGCGACCGAGGTCATCGAGCTGTCCGGCGAGACGCTGCTGCCCGGATTCCAGGACGCGCACATCCACCCGATCGAGGGCGGCCTGCTCGCCGATCGCTGCGACCTCCATCCGCTCGCCGACGCGACTGCGTACCTGGCGGCGGTCGAGCGATACGCCGCCGCGCATCCCGAGCGTCCATGGGTCGAGGGCAGCGGATGGTCCCTCTCGGCGTTTCCGCGCGGCGAGCCGGGGCGCGAGCTGCTCGACCGAATCGTTCCGGATCGACCCGCGATGCTCGAGAGCAATGACGGGCACGTCGCCTGGGTGAACACGCGAGCTCTCGAGCTCGCCGGGGTGACGGCTTCCACCGCTGAGCCGGCCGACGGACGAATCGCGCGCGACGAACACGGCGCGCCGACCGGCACGCTCGTCGACGGCGCGATCGACCTGGTCGCCCGCCACCTGCCCCCGCCGACCCACAAGGACCTGCTCGGGGGCCTTCGGGCCGCGCAGCAGCAGCTCCACGCGCTCGGCATCACGGCATGGCAGGACGCCCACGTCGAGCCGGCCAACCTGGCCGTGTACCGCGAGGCGGCGTCATCCGGCTGGCTGACCGCGCGGGTGGTTGCCGCCCTCTGGTGGGACCGCGAGCGTGGGCTCGAGCAGATTGAGGAGTTCGAGGAGCAGCGATCGGAGGGCGCGGTGGGCCGGCTGCGGGCCGACAGCGTGAAGCTCATGCTCGACGGCATCCTGGAGTCCCGAACCGCGTTCCTGAACGATCCCTACACCGGCACCGGTGACGCCGGCGTCCCGTTCATCGACCCCGATCTCCTGCATCGGGCAGTGGTCGAGCTGGATCGCCGGGGCTTCCAGGCCCATTTCCACGCCATCGGCGATGGTGCCATCCGGCTGGCGCTCGACGCCATCGAGTCGGCACGAACGAGGAACGGCCCGGGCGACCGCCGTCATCACATCAGCCATCTCGAGCTGATCCATCCGGACGACATCCCGCGCTTCGCGGCACTCGACGCGGTCGCCAACATCCAGCCCTTCTGGGCGGTCGATGACGATCAGATGCAGGAGCTTCGCATCCCGTCGCTGGGGCCGGATCGGGCTGGCTGGCAGTTCTCGTTCGGCAGCCTGGCGCGATCCGGTGCCCGGCTCGCGGCCGGCAGCGACTGGACGGTCACGACCGCGAACCCGCTGCTGGAGATCGAGGTGGCCGTCCACCGCGTGCCGCCCGACGACCGCGACGCCGCGCCCTTCCTCCCCGATGAGTGCCTCAGCCTCGACGAGGCTCTCGCGGCCTTCACCATCGGCAGTGCGTGGGTGAACCATCTCGACCGCGACACGGGCAGCATCGAGGTCGGCAAGCTCGCCGACCTCGTCATCCTCGACCGCGATCTTCGCGAGGCCGACGCGGGACCGATCGGCGAGGCGACCGTTCGGGGGACGTGGGTGGAGGGCGAGCGGGTCTTCTAGGCCAGCGCGCGGCCGAGCGCGACGATCCAGCCGAGGAAGGACCCGAGCAGCGCGACGCCGAAGACGGACCAGACCCCGATCGGCAGCAGCGGCCAGGTCGCCGCCGCCAGCGCCAGGGCCGCGGCGAACGCGACACCCCACCAGCCGACCGGCGGCTCGAGCAATCGTCCGCGAAGGGACAGAACGGCGAGCGCGGCGGCCCACAGCATGAAGGGCAGCACGCCGAACCCGAGCGTCGCGAATGAGACGCCGAGCGGAATGAGGCCGGTCACGAGCAGCACCTGGCCGACGACGAGGACCGCGATCCCGCCGATGGCGAGCAGTGCCAGCCAGGAGAACCAGGCTCCGGCAACCGACGCGGCTCGCCGGCGAACCTCGAGCACCGCGGGGATCAGCAGGATGAACGTCAGGCCGAGCAGGATGTCGTTGATCGGTCCGAAGATGCCTCCGAGTGGTCCGAAGAACAGCGCGAGGGCGATCCCCGAGAGCAGGAGCGTCACCGCTGCGGCGAACGTGGTCGTCGCGGCTCGCGCGGTCGATGATGTGGGCTGGGCGTCGACAGTCATGCCCACAGGCTACCGGGGTCGGGCGATGCCACGGCAGTCCTCAGCGCACCGAGCCGGCATGTGGCGGGCTGCGCGCACGCCCCGTAGTATGGGCGCACGAGCATCCGCGCCCGCGACCGTCATCGGCAGCGTCGGGCACCCCGATGAAGGAGACGAGTCTTGGCCACCGACGTACGGCAGCGCAACAACGTGCGCGTTGGGGGCAAGGGCACCCAGCCGATGCTGTTCGCGCATGGGTTCGGCTGCGACCAGAACATGTGGCGCTGGATGACGCCGGCGTTCGAGGACGACTACCAGATCGTGCTGTTCGACTACGTGGGCAGCGGCAAGTCCGACCTGTCGGCCTACGATCGCCGGCGCTACGCCAGCCTCGACGGTTATGCGCAAGACATCGTCGACATCGTCCGCGAGCTCGATCTTCGCGACGTCATTCTCGTCGCGCACTCGGTGAGCAGCATGATCGGGATCCTGGCCGCCATCCAGGAGCCGGATCGGTTCGCGCAGCTGATCCTCATCGGGCCATCGCCGAGCTACCTCAACGATGCCGACTACCGGGGAGGATTCGAGCGGGCCGACATCGAGGGGCTCCTCGACCTCATGGACAAGAACTACATCGGCTGGGCCAACTTCCTGACCCCGGTGATCATGAAGAACGAGGATCGGCCCGAGCTCACGCGCGAGCTCCACGAGAGCTTCTGCTCGACGGACCCGGTCATCGCGCGGCAGTTCGCGGAGGTCACGTTCCTCTCGGACAATCGCAGCGATCTGCCGCGCCTCACGGTCCCGGCCCTGGTCCTCCAGTGCACGGAGGACGCGATCGCGCCGCAGGGAGTCGGTGAGTACGTCGCGGACCGCGTTCCGAATGCGACGTTCCGGCAGCTGGGCGCCATCGGCCACTGCCCGCACATGAGCCACCCCGAGGAGACGATCGCCGCGATCCGCGAGCACCTGGCGGGAGTCAAGGCTGCCTGAATCCATGCCACGGCTGGCCCCGCTCGACCCGATCCTCGACGGGGCCGCCTGCGGCTACCTGTCGATCGACGAGACGGGCACGGTCCGCGCGGCGAACACGACCCTCGCCGAGCTCATCGGCCGACCGCGCGCCCAGATCGAGCAGCATCACATCGACACCCTCCTGTCACCGGCGGGCAGGATCTTCTACACCACGCATCTCTTCCCGCTTCTCCGGCTTCACCGGCGAGCGGAGGAGGTGTACCTGCCGCTCCGCAATGCCAGCGACGAGGAGATTCCCGTCCTCGTCAACGGCGTGGCCCGCGCGGCGGACGAAGGCACGCTGCACGATCTCATCGTCGTGCCCGTGCGTCAGCGGAACGAGCTGGAGAGCGAGCTCATCGCCGCCCGAGAGGTGGCGCAGCAGGCTGCTGCGGCCAAGGACCGATTCCTGTCGATCGTGTCGCACGAGCTCCGCACGCCGCTCGGCGCCGCCCGTGGCTATGCCGAGCTCCTGCTTCGTGAGCGGAACGGGACGCTGACCGATGGCCAGCGTCAGTACGTTCAGCGGATCCTGAACGCGACGGTGTACCAGGCCTCGCTGATCGAGGACATCCTCGACTACGCCGGCCAGCACGGGCAGCGGCGAACGCTCGAGATCGAAACGCTCGAGCTCGAGGACGTGATGGAGCGTGCGGAAACGCTCCTCGCCGTGCGTGCTGGCGAGGAGCAGCGTGCGCTTCGCCGCGAGCCACGGTCGGCGTCCGGGACCCTGCGCGGGGATCCGAGGGCCATCCAGCAGATCCTCCTCAACCTCGGCACGAACGCGATCAAGTTCAGCCCGCCCGACGCGGAGGTGCTGCTGACGTCCGATGTGAGCGGCGAGGTCGTGAGGATCGGCGTCAGGGATACCGGGACCGGGATTCCGGACGACCAGCTCGATCGGATCTTCGAGCCATTCGTCCGCGTCGATTCCTCGGCGGCGGCCAGCGCCAAGGGCCTCGGCCTCGGACTGGCGATCAGCCGCGACCTCGCGCGGTCGATGGGTGGCGACATCACGGTCGAGAGCACGCTCGGCGAAGGCTCGCTCTTCACGCTGGAGCTGCCGGTCGGCTGACGGGCCGCCGACGCCACGGAGCGCTATCCTCGGATCCATGGATCTCGGCCTCCGCTACCGCGTCGTGCTCATCACTGGGGCGGGTGGTGGCATCGGGCCGACGCTCGCCGAAGCCTTCGGTGCCGAGGGCGCAAGCGTGGCGCTCCACGTGCGCGACGCGACCGCGAAGGGTCGCGCCCACGAGATCGCCGATGCGATCGCCGCGAGCGGCGGCCGGGCCGCGGTCGTCGGTGCGGACCTCCGCTCGACGGACGAGGTCGATGCCATGGTCGGCGACATCGGGCGCCAGCTGGGCTCGGTCGCCGTTCTCGTCAACGCGACGTCCGCGTTCCGCACCGAGGCAATCGCCGACATCGACGATGACAGCTGGGACGGCATGATTGGCGACATGCTGGGCGCGACGTTCCGCGTCAGCCGCGCCGTGGCGCCGGGGATGCGCGAGGCAGGTTGGGGCCGAATCGTCAGCTTCGCATCTCGTTCCGGGATCGCCGGTGTCGGAAAGGCGAGCCACTATGCGGCGGCCAAGGCGGGCGTCATCGGCCTCACCGCGGCACTGGCCAAGGAGCTCGGTCCCGATGGCATCCTCGTGAATGCGATCGCTCCGACGCAGATCCTCACGACCCGGGGCGGCGAGCCATCGATCCCCGACGAGCGCGCCGAGAAGATGGCGAAGTCGATCCCGCTGCGGCGGCTGGCGACGCCGGACGACGTCGCGCCGCTCGTCGTGTGGCTCGGCTCTGACGCGAACCGCTACGTCAGCGGCGAGACGATCTCGTTCACCGGCGGCGCGCGCAGCTAGCCCTCGACCTCGCTTCGGCGCTCCATGGCGTGGCGCGGTGCCTCGTGGACCGCGGTCTGGCGCAGCGGTCCGTCCCCGGTGCTCGTGAAGGAGTGCCAGGCGTTCGGCGGCACGATGACGACGTCCCCGGCGACCGCGGCGAACGACTCGTCGTCGACGAGGTACGTCCCCTGGCCGTCGTGGAGCACGAAGTACTCGGCATAGGGGTGGCGGTGCGGCGGCGGACCGGCACCCGGCGGGACCTGCGAGTGGTACGCCGAGGTCCGGAGGCCGTGGCGCTCGCCCTCCAGGTAGCGGACCCCGCCACCCGCGCGGGTCACCTCGATGTCGAGCAGCTCGAGCTCCGAGCTCGAGACGTGGGCAGGCCGGATCTGTCGCGACATTCGGCAGCAACCTCGTTCATGGCAGGTCACACCACGAGGAATCGCGGGCGTGCGATGCGCACTCTAGCGCGCGAGCCGCGGACGCAGCCTCGTCAGGGAGCCGCGAACGTGAATGCGTCGAAGACGATCTCCACCGGCCGGCCATCGGTCGGCGCTGCGCCCCGGAAGAGCCACAGGTTGATGCGGGGCTGCTCGCCGCCGGGAATCGGCACGTCGGTCCCGGTGTAGGTGTACGACGCGAGGACGGTCCCGTCGGCACGCCGGCTGATGAAGTCGACCCGCCCCGGTGCCCAGGTGAACGAGTGGACGGTGTTCGTGAGACCGGCCGGCTGGGCCCAGCGATGGTCGTGGTCCGGTGCGTCCCACGGCTGAACCACGTACTGCGCGTTCGTCGGATCGGCGGCGTTGCCCCAGCGGGCGAACTCGATGTCGATCTCGCGATGGGCGTACGCCGGGTCGTCGTTCCAGGTGAACATGCCGATCACCACGTTCGGGTCGACGTCCGGTGCCGAGCGAATGGTCCACGTGTAGGTGCCGTACGCGAGGCTCGCGTCGGCGATGACCTCGGCAACCGTCCACTTCTTCCCGGACCGACTGATCGACATGCGCAGGTCATCGTTCGCGACGTCGACCGATACGTTCGACGCGCTGAAGAAGTTGGGACCCGGGCCGATCTTGCGGTTGTGCTCCTTCACCTGCCAGGTGAACCCGGACCATTCGATCGTGGTCGGGCCGGACGGAGCGGGGCGTGCCGCGGACACCGGGATCGGCAGCGAGGTGAGCAGGAGCGCCGCGGTGAGGATGGCGAAGGTACGGTGGGTTCGTGTCGGCATTCGGGCAGTACGTTCGTACGGGTCGCGCCGTAGGCTGCAGCACCGGACCTGTTCCTGTCCAGACCCGTCAGCGACGGATGAGTTGCCCGGTGGCACCGCGGCAGCCGTGGCGCAGCCTCACTCGATGCGGCGGAGCTGCCGACTCTAGACTTCGTGCCATGGCCCGTGACCTGGCTGGCGCTCCCTGCCGCATCGTGCTCATCGGCATGATGGGCAGCGGAAAGTCCACCATCGGACGACTGCTCGCCGATGCGACCGGATGGCCGTATCTCGACAACGACGAGCTCGTCCGCCGAGCACAGGGCGCGACCGCGCGCCAGATCGCGGCCCGAGACGGCGAGGAAGACCTTCGGGCGGCGGAGTCGGCTGCGCTCGCCATCGGCCTCGAGGCCGATGAGCCGTGCGTGGTGGGTGTCGCCGCGGGAACCGTGCTCGACGAAGCGGATCGCCGGCGAATGCGCGATGCGGCCATCGTCGTGTGGCTGGACGCCGATCCGGCAACGCTGGCGCGTCGCGCTGCCGGCAGCAGGCACCGGCCGTGGCTCGACGGCGACGCCGAGACGTGGATGCGCCGCACTCTCGACGAGCGCCTGCCGCTCTACCGCTCGGTGGCGGACATCCATGTCGATACCGGCTCCAACACCCCGCAGGCATCCGTCGATGCCATGCTCGACGCGCTCGACGCGCGCTCGGCCTGCCGGCGACACGGCCGCGCATCCAGGAGCGCCGACACCCAGCAGGAGGCAACCCCGTGAGAATCGCCCGCCAGTCCGAGACCCCACTCGAGCCGATGGCGACCGACACGTTCAGCGGCACGGTCCGGCGACGGGACCTGGGCACGATCGGCACGCCGCAGGGAGCGGCGTTGGCCGTCACGTTCAGCGACGGTGCCCGCACCCACTGGCACCGGCATACCGGCGGCCAGCTCATCCACGTCGTCGAGGGGGCCGGTCGGGTGGGAACACGCGACGGTACGACGGAGGAGATCGGCCCGGGTGACCTCGTCGAGACCCCGCCCGACGAGGAGCATTGGCACGGCGCGGCCCCCGGGGCGTCGATGACCCACGTTGCGCTGAGCTTCGGTGAGACCCTCTGGGGCGACCCGGTCGAAGGCGACTGACCGGGCCGTGCCGTTTCCGCGGCGCCTCCCCGGAACGGGGGAGCCGGCATACGAGCCACCCGACCGCGCGATGCTCGATGTGGCGGTCCGATGGCTGGCGCGCATCGACCCCGGGCGACTGCGCGACCGCGTCGCCGCGCTCCCGGGTCCGAGGAATCGGTCGGATGCACCGGTCGCGATGCGGGCGACGGATCGCCTGCTGGAGCGGTCGTGGCGTGCGGCGGGGTGGCGGATCGGCCGGCAGCGCGTGCAGCCTGGTGGATTGAACATCGTCGCCGTCCGCGAAGGCCGAGAGGCGCCGAACGAGGCGATCGTGGTCGTCGCCCACCATGACACCGTCCCGGGTTCGCCGGGTGCCGACGACAACGGAGCGGGGCTGGCCGTGCTCCTCGAGCTCGCGGAGCAGCTCGGCGGGGAGCGGCACCGTCGGACCCTGATCCTCGCGGCACCCGACTACGAGGAGATCGGTCTCGTCGGGTCACGACCGCTCGCCCGATGGCTGCGCGCCACGTACCAGGTTCGTGCCGCGATCGTGTTCGACCCGATCGGCTTCATGGACCCGCGGCCCGGGGCTCAGCAGGTGCCGGCCGGCATCGGCATGCTCTATCCCGATCAGCTCGCGCGCCTCGACCGACGAGAGCGTCGCGGGGACACCGTCGTGGCGATCTACCGGCGTCGATCGCTCGACGTGGCGCGGGCGTGGGCCACGTCGCTGGCCGCCACGCTCGACCCCGACCGCATCATCCTCCTGCGCGATCCGCTCGACCTGCCGGTCGTCGGGCCGATGCTCATGGCCGTGCCGCTCGCCCGTCACTTCTCACGCAGCGACCACGTGCGGCTGTGGCAGGCCGGCCTGCCCGCGATCCAGGTCACGAACACGGCGAACTTTCGCAACCCGAACTACCACCGTCCGACCGATACGCCCGACACGCTCGACTACGAGACGCTGCGGCGCGTTGTCGCGGCGACGGCGATGACCGTGGAGCGGCTGGCGGCCGTCGATCCGGTGTCGCACGACTGAACCCGAGCGAGCCCCGGCCGGCGCCGTCGTCGGGTTGTCTACACTCCGGCCATGGTCCGGTCGGTCGAGATCACGCGCTACATCACGCCGCTGCGGGAAGGCAGCTCGCTGCCCGCGCTCTTCACGACCCTCGTCCGTCGCCGATGACCCGGCGTCGCTGGCTGCTCATCGCGGCGGTGGCCGGGGTGCTGCTCTTCGGCCTCTCGTTCGTCAACGGCTGGATCTTCCACGATCGCGAGCTGCGGGGCGAGGGGTATCGCCAGGTGCAGGTCCTTCTCAGCGCGTGGCGCGGGGTCGCGATGCCGGTCACCTCGACCGCCGCCGTCCTGGCGCTCCTCGTCGGGGTGGCCGCAGCGATCGACGCACTCGCCCGGCGCCGGCTCCCGGCGTGGGCGCCGGTGGTCGGGTCGGCGCTCGTCATAGGGCTGATCGCAGCCAGCGCATGGCCGGTGGTGAAGGACGGGCACGCGTCGACGGTCCGGCTCACCGCCTGGTGGCTGCTGCCCCTGGCCCTCGGGCTCGCGCTCGTGCTCGGCATTGCCGTGCGCGCGGCGTATCGCCCGTCGAGCAGGCTCCTCGGGCTGGCGATGCTCGTGGCTGTCCTCGCGATCCCGGCCGGCGCTGCCGCGCGCTGGCAGGGGCTGCAGTGGGCCGAGGGCACCGGCCGGCACTGGGAGGTCGGGACCTACACCCGTCCGGCCGTCGGTGGACAGCCGACCGAGACGATGACCCTCACCGGCGATCGATACCGGATCGCCGATCGCTGGCAGGGCACGTTCGAGAGCAGTGGCTGGACCGTCGTACTCGACGGGGATCCGGCATGCCCCGATGCCCGCGGCACGTACCACGCCCACGGCGAAAACGAGGAAGACCTGCGATTCGTGATGGTGGTCGATGCCTGCCTCGATGGGGAGCGAGCCGCCGATCTCGAGACGGGCATCTGGCTCCGCGACCCGTAGGCGCGCGCTCGGAGCCACGCCGAACCTCCGGTGCGGCGGCGCACCGGCGGTCCTTCTGTGTCAGTTGTCACGCAAGGTGACGGCCGTATCCTGCACCGGTCCAGAACCCGCGCTTCCACCTTCCAGGGAGTCCGAATGAACCGCCGCAACCGCTTCGCCCTGATCGGCGCCGCCGCGCTGCTGCTCGTGGCCGCTGGCAGTGCGCTCGCCAACCGCGCCCCCGTGACCGATGACGGGCCCGCGGCGCCCGCATCCAGCCACGAGCCCGACGATGGTGAAGGGGTCAAGGAACCGGTCACGGCGGAGGATCTCGCGCACGCTGCCGATCGGCTGACCCTGAGCGAGATCGCGTTCGAGGACGGGCAGCTCGCCGACCTCGCGGATCGCTACGGCCTGGGTGGCGCGGTTCGCGTCCTGGCCTGGGCCGAGGAGACCGGTCTCAGCGTCGACGAGATCACGACGATGCGCGACGGAACGGACTCCGAGCCGCCGATGGGATGGGGTCGCATCGCGAAGGAGCTCGACGTCCATCCCGGCATCGGCAAGGTCATGGGCAACGGCAACGGCCACGGCCGGGACTCCGCCCCGGGCCAGGAGAAGCAGCAGGCGGACGAGTAGCGCCCCTCAGCTCGTGGCGCGTCCGCGCAGCGAGAAGAGCATTCGAGCCGCGACGGCCAGGATCAGGAGGGCGAACAGCCGCCGCAGCAGCTCGTCGTCGAGCGAGAGCGCCGTCAGGCTGCCGGCCAGCGCTCCGAGCACGCCCCCGACCGCCAGCAGGCCGGCGTCCGCCAGCTTGAACCGGCGATGCCGGTAGTGGGTCACGGACCCCAACAGTGCCGATGGGATGATCACCACGAGCGAAGTTCCCTGCGCCACGTGCTGGTCGAAGCCTGCGAGCAGGACCATGGCCGGCACGATGACGACGCCTCCGCCGATGCCCATGAGCCCGGCAAGGACGCCCGCCCCGAGGCCGATGCCGAGCAGCAGGACGATCTCGCCGGGACTCATGACAGCAGCATCGCGGCGGCGACCGCGATCATGAGCACGGCAAAGGCGGCCCGCAGCCGATCATCGCCGACGCGTGGCATGGCCCACGCACCGGCCTGAACGCCGACGATCGAGCCCACCGCCACGACCACGGCGGCCACGAAGTCGACGTTGTCGGCACCGCCGAACACGACCGCCCCGACGACGGCGATCGGGACGATGGCGGCCAGTGACGACGCGGCGGCGCTCGACTGGACCATGCCGGCCAGCAGGACGAGGGCAGGCACGAGAATGATTCCGCCGCCGACGCCGAAGAGCCCGCTCAGGACACCGGCCCCGGCACCGATCGTGACGAGCAGGAGCGGGTTGGCGCGATCGTTCACCGCGCTACTGGGTCGTGCGTCGGTTGTAGAGCCAGAGTCCCAGCGGGAACGCCACGACGAGCGTGCCGAGCGACCACAGCACCGCCGGGATCGCCGCCGGGCCGGGTTCCCCGAACAGCGTGAGACTGCGGACCGCATCGATGACGAGCGTCATCGGCTGGCGATCGGCGAACCATCCGAGCCACTCCGGCATTCGTCGGGTCTCGACGAATGCGCTGCTCACGAACGTCAGGGGGAAGACCACGGCGAAGATGATCCCCTGCAGAGCCTCGGGCGTGCGTACGAGCGATCCGGCGGCGACGCCGACCCACGACAGCGCGAAGCCGAAGAGGAGCATGAGGCCGATGGCGGCAACGCTCGCCGCCAGGCCGCCCTCGGGACGGAAGCCGACGAGCAGGCCGACCACCCACATGATGCTCACGGCCAGGAGCGCTCGGAACAGGTCGGTGATCGTGCGGCCGGTGAGGACCGACGACTGCGACATCGGCAGCGAGCGGAAGCGGTCGATCATGCCCTTCTGGAGATCGTTCGCCAGGAGCACGGAGGTGTAGATGCCGGCGAAGGCGATCGTCTGGACGAAGATGCCGGCCATGAGGAAGCTCGTGTAATCCACGTTCGGGATGACGATCGATCCCCCGAAGACGAGGCTGAACAGGAGCACGAACATGATCGGGCTCAGGGTCACGTCGAGGAGAAGCTCTGGCGTGCGCTTGATGTGGATGAGGTTGCGGACGACCATCTCCCACGAGTCGCGGATCCACCAGGCAGCGTTCATGCCACCACCTCCGCTGGCTCCTCGGCCGGCCGGCCGGTGAGCGACAGGAACACCTCGTCGAGCGTCGGTCGCCGGAAGCCGATGTCGTCCACGTGCACCCCGGCGGCGTCCAGCTCTCGGATGGCGCGGGTCAGCACCGCCCCGTGCGATTCGACCGCCACGCTCACCGCGCGCGAGGCATCATCGACCCGGGCGGGGCCCTCGCCGATCGACTCGAGCACGCGGCGCGCGGGATCGAGCGTCGACTCTTGGCTGATCGTGACCACCAGGCGCTCGCCGCCGACCTGCCGCTTCAGCGCGTCCGCCGTCCCGCGGGCGATCACCCGGCCATGGTCGATGACGGCGATGTCATCGGCCAGCCGATCGGCCTCCTCGAGATACTGCGTCGTCATGAGCACGGTGGTGCCGCCCCGCGCGAGGCCTGCGATGAGGTCCCACATCGACAGCCGCCCCTTCGGGTCGAGCCCGGTCGTCGGCTCGTCGAGGAAGATCACCGGCGGCTCGGCGATCAGCGCCGCGCCGAGGTCGAGGCGACGTCGCATGCCCCCGGAGTACGTCTTGACCGGACGGTTGGCTGCGTCACCGAGCTCGAATCGCTCGATGAGCGCCGCCGCCCGCTGCTTGGCCACCGGCGCCGGCACGCGATAGAGGCGTCCGACCATCTCGAGGTTCTCGCTGCCCGTGAGGAGCTCGTCGAGCGCTGCGTACTGGCCCGCCACCCCGATCCTGGACCGAACCGCGGCGGGGTCCTTCGTGACGTCGATCCCGGCAACGGTCGCATGACCGGCGTCCGGCCGGATCAGGGTGGTGAGGACACGGACGGCGGTCGTCTTCCCGGCGCCGTTCGGACCCAGCACGCCGAGGATGGTGCCCTCGGTCGCGTCGAGATCCAGGCCGGCGAGCGCGTGAGTGTCACCGAACGACTTGTGGAGGCCGACGGCCTCGATCATGGCTCGGGTCATGTGCGGGCAGCCTACTCGACTTTCTTTTTCGTGGCGGTTCGGTCATTGTGCGACACCATGAAACGCCCCGTGCACGACGAGGGAGGGCCGGGCGGCAGCCCCGGCGGGGTCGATTCGCAGCCATATCCGCCACAGCGCATCCTCATCGTCGACGACCACCGAGACGCCGCCGATGCGCTCGCCGCTCTCCTCGAGCTGGATGGCAACGACGTGCACGTCGCGCACGACGGCGAGGCGGCGCTGGCGATGGCAGAGGAGCTGCATCCCGGCGTCGTCCTTCTCGACATCGGCCTGCCGCGTCTTGACGGCTACCAGGTCGCGGAGCGGATCCGGGCGAGCGCGTGGGGGACCGACCTCCTGCTCCTCGCGCTGACGGGATGGAGCCATCCGGAGGACCGCTCGCGATCCGAGCGCGCGGGGTTCGACGGGCATCTCGTCAAGCCGGTCGACCTCGACGCACTCAGCCAGCTCCTGGCGCGACGCACGAGCCCTCGCTGACCCTCGACGCTCCGGCCCGCCGCGGGGGCATACTGCACCCATGGTGCGCATCGCCGTCGTCTTCACCGGTGGGACCATCGCCATGCGGTCCGACGCCGGCGCCGACGGCAACGTGCCCACGCTGCGCGGTGAAGAGCTCCTCGCGTCGGTCCCGGGGCTCGAGGCTGTGGCGGACATCGAGCCGATCGATTGGGGCCTGGTCCCCGCATCCCATCTCTCGTTCGACCAGGTCCTCGACATCGGCCGCGTGCTGGAGGATCGGCTGGGCCGCCCCGAGATCGACGGGATCGTCGTCGTCCAGGGCACCGACGTCATCGACGAGACCGCGTTCGCCTGGGACCTCCTGCCGCTGCCCCCGAAGCCGATCGTGGTGGTGGGCGCCATGCGATCGGCGTCGCAGGAAGGCTATGACGGGCCGGAGAACCTTCGGAACGCGCTGAGAGTCGCGGCCGATCCGGGCGCCGCCGGTCGTGGCGTGCTGGTGGCGATGGCCGGGGAGATTCACGGCGCCGACTTCGTGCGCAAGACCCACACGCACGCGTACGGGACGTTCAAGAGTCCCGTCGCCGGCCCCCTCGGCCTCGTCGCCGATGACGGCGTCACGTGGCTCGGCAGCCGAACGCCCGTCCGCCTGCCGGTGATCCCCGAGCACGCCGCGCTGCCCGTGCCACTGCTCACCGTCGTCTTGGACGCTGATCCGACCGTGCCCGACGCGCCCGCCGGGCTCGTCGTGGCCGCGGCGGGCGGCGGCAACTCGCCCGCCAGCTACCTCGAGCTGGGTCGGCGCCTGCTGGCCGACGGCACCCCCGTCGTGCTGTCCACGCGCGTCGGAACCGGGCGGCCGTTGCCCGGCTACGCGTTCCCGGGAGGCAGCTCGGAGTGGTGGGAGGCCGGTGTGATCTTCTCCGGAGCGCTCGACGCCCTGAAGTCGCGCGTGCTCGTCGCCCTCGGGGTCGGGAGCGGGCTCGGCGTGACGGAGCTGGCGGAGCGATTCACGGCCTTCGGGGGCGGCCGGCGCGACGCCTGATCAGGTCGGGACCCGGTGCACCTCGAGCAGGTTCGGGCCGGACCCCGGCCGGGCCGTCGAGGCGACGAGCACGACCGCCGAGCCCGGCGCCAGCGCGCGGTCCTCGCCGATGAGCCACGCCATGAGGCCGAGCCGCTCGGCGTTGGCGTCGGGCGGGACGCACTGCCGGGAACGCACACCGTGGACGAGCGCGAGACGCGCCACCACGCTCGCGTCGGGCGAGAAGGCGTGGATCGGCACCCGGGGCCTCAGGGCCGCGAGGATCCGCGCCGTGCGACCGCTGCGCGTGTAGCAGGCGATGGCGGAGACATCGCGATCGGCGCCGGCGAGCGCCACCGCCGCGTACGCGAGCGCGTCGGCATCCGTCTCGGCTCCGGGCGGCGCGCCCTCGGCGAGGTACTCGGCACCGGCGTCCTCGCACAGGCGGCTGATGCGGACCGCGGCCTCGGCGGCGAGAATCGGATGCTCGCCGATGGCGGTCTCGCCCGACAGCATGATCGCGTCCGCGCCGTCGAAAATCGCATTCGCGACGTCGCTCGCCTCGGCGCGCGTGGGGCGGGGCGAGCCGATCATCGACTCGAGCATCTGGGTCGCCACGATCGTCGGCGTCCCCCGGTCGAGCGCGCGCCGCACGAGCTGCTTCTGGAGGATCGGAACCTCCTCGTACGGAAGCTCGACGCCGAG
Organism: Chloroflexota bacterium; assembly: GCA_025699005.1. GTDB lineage: Bacteria > Chloroflexota > Limnocylindria > QHBO01 > QHBO01 > JACDBZ01. Next base: position 649,144 of record JAILWI010000001.1, read on the forward strand.
GTCGCCCCTCGCGATCATCACCGCATCGGCCGCCTCGCAGATGTCGTCGAAGGCGTCGATCGCCGGCCGCGTCTCGATCTTCGCGACGATCGGCGGCCCGGACTCGCCGAGCAGCGCGCGGAGCTCGGCGACATCCGAGGCGCGGCGCACGAACGACTGCGCGACGTAGTCCACGCCGAGGCCGACGGCGCGCGGCGCATCGGCGCGGTCCCGGTCCGTGAGCGACGGGCTCGACAGGCGCTCGGACGGGACGCTGACCCCCGCGCGAGAGCGGACGAGTCCGCCCCGCACGACCTCGGTCACGACGTCGTCGCCGTCGAACGCGTCGACCCGGAGCTCGGCGGCGCCGTCGGCGAGAAGGACCCGATCACCCACGTCGAGATCGTGCGCCAGGCCGCCCTGGCTGACCGTCGCGCCGTGGACGTCCCCGGGCCCGTCGGCGGCCCGCAGGATGAACCTCGCGCCGGGCTCGAGATCGATCTCGTCGTCTGCGAGGCCCCCGATCCGGATCTTCGGGCCGGACAGGTCGGCCATGAGCGCCACGCTGCGCCCGGTGGTGGTCGCCGCCGCGCGCACGCGCTCCGCGCTGAGCGCGTGGCGGTCGGGCGTGCCGTGGCTGAAGTTGATGCGGGCGACGTCCATGCCGGCCGCGACCAGCTCATCGACGCGGTCGATGCTCGCCGGGCCGATCGTGCAGACGAGCTTCGTGCGTGGCTGCGTCACCGCTCGAGTCTAGGTCACCCCGTCGCAATGTCGTACGCCGCGTGCTGCAATCGCGCGATGTGTCACCGGGTGCGGGACGCCGATGCTCGCGGCAACGAACTCACGAAGCGGAGCATGACCATGCGCACCCTGGCGTTCCTCGCCGCCAGCCTGCTGGCGATCGGCGGCTACCTCGTCGTCGCGACGATCCTCGCGCTGTCCATGGCGTGGATCGGCACCGGCACGATCTTCATCGCCGCCGTGGCTGCCATCGCGCTCGTCGCGGTCGAGGCGGGCTGGCGCCCGATGCCGCGCGGAACCTGAGCCTCAGGCGCTGCCGACGCCCGCCTTGAAGGCGGCACCAGCGGCGCGACGCCGGTCGTGCTGGCCCAGGATCCGCTTCCGGAGGCGGATGGCCGTCGGGGTCACCTCGACCAGCTCATCGGCCGCGATGAACTCGATCGCCGCTTCCAGGGTCATGATGCGCGGTGGCGTGTGGATGCGGTAGTCGCCGTCGGTCGCCTGGGTGCGCATCTTCGACAGCGCCTTCGCCTTCGTCGGGTTGACGTCCATGTCACCCGGGCGCGAGTTCTCGCCGATGATCATGCCCTCGTACACCTCGGTGGAGGGCGCGACGAACAGCTCGCTGCGCTCGACCAGGGAGGAGAGGGCGTAGGCGCGGGTCTCGCCTGAGCGGTCGGCGACGAGGACGCCGCTGGTGCGATGCGTCACGTCGCCCGCCCACGGACCGTACCCCTCCCCGATCTGGTGGAGCAGCGCGGTTCCACGGGTGTCGGACAACAGCTGCCCGCGGTAGCCGATGAGCCCGCGGGTCGGGACGATGAACTCCATCCGCACCCGGCCGTCGGTATCGGTGCTCATCTGCTCGAGGCGGCCACGCCGACCGGCGAGCGCCTGCTGGACGACGCCGATGTAGTCCGGCGGAATGTCGATCGTGGCGCGCTCGTACGGCTCGAGCGTCTCGCCGCCCTCGGAGCGCAGGATCACCTCGGGCCGCGAGATCGTCAGCTCGAAGCCCTCGCGCCGCATCTGCTCGATGAGCACCGCCAGCTGGAGCTCGCCGCGGCCACGGACCTCGAACGTCTCGCCCGACTCGGTGGGATGGACCTCGATCGCGACGTTGCCGAGCACCTCGCGGTCCAGGCGGGCGCGGATCTGCCGTGACGTGAGGAAGGTCCCGTCGCGCCCGGCCATCGGCGACGAGTTGACGCCGAAGGTCATCCGCAGCGTGGGCGCATCCACGTCGAGGCGGGGGAGCGGTCGCGGGTCGGCGGGATCGGTCAGCGTGTCGCCGATCGTCACCTCCGGCAGGCCGGCGACGCTCACGATGTCGCCCGGCCCGGCCTCGGTGATGTCGACGCGGTCGATGCCGTGCGCCGTCTGGAGGGCGGTCACCGAGCCGGTCAGCGTCATCGAGCGTCCCGGCTCGACGGAGCCGTCCGGATCCTCGGGCTCCTCGCGCACGATCGTCACCCGCTGGCCGACGCGAATCGTCCCGTTCCGGATGCGGCCGACCGCCATGCGACCGACGTAGTCGTTCGCCGACAGGTTCGTGACCAGCAGCTGGAGCGGGTGACCGTCGGTGTAGGTCGGCGGCGGCGTGACCTCGACGAGGATGTCGAGCAGCGGCCGCAGGTCGGTGCCGGGCTGGGCCAGGTCGGTCGTGGCGGTGCCGGCCTTGGCATTCGTGTAGACGACCGGGAACTCGATCTGGTGCTCGTCGGCGCCGAGGTCGATGAACAGCTCGTACACCTCGTCGAGCACCTGCGCCGGGCGCGCGTCGGAGCGATCGATCTTGTTGAGGGCCACGACGACCGGCAGGTGGCGCTGCATCGCCTTCTGGAGCACGTAGCGGGTCTGCGGCAGCGGACCCTCGGCCGCGTCGACGAGCAGGAGGACCGCGTCGACCATCAGGAGCGATCGCTCGACCTCGCCGCCGAAGTCGGCGTGTCCCGGCGTGTCGACGATGTTGAGGCGCACGCCGTCGACGTCCACCGTCGTCTGCTTGGCCAGGATGGTGATGCCCTTCTCGCGCTCGAGATCACCGGAGTCGAGCACGCGCTCGACCACGGCCTCGTTCGCGCGGAACGTGCCGGTCTGGCGCAGCATGCCGTCGACCAGGGTCGTCTTCCCGTGGTCGACGTGGGCGATGATCGCGAGGTTGCGCAGATCGTCGCGGGTAGCGGTCGTCATCGGCCCCATCGTGGCAGAAGCGGGCGTCCGCCGCAGTCGGGGCCCCTGGAAGTACCGGTGCCGGGGGGTCCCATCGGCTATGGGAGGTGGGGGACCCGGCCGGTACGGTGGACCTGGCCGCTTTCCCCCCGATGCGGTCTCGAGCCCCCAACATCCCGGAGCCCCTCCCTTGTCACGCCTGTTCCGTGCTGCCCTGGCCGCGTTGAGCCTGGCAGCGGCCCTCGGCCTGCCGATCACCCCAGCCCACGCCGCTCAGCCCACCAAGGTCGCGATCATCGTCGGTCCGGTCGGATCGCTGACCCCCACGTACCTCGCCCTCGCCGATGCCGCCGCCCGCGCGGCGGAGCAGCAGGGTGCCATTGTCGCGCGCGCCTGGTCGCCGCATGCCACCAAGGCGAACGTCCTCGCCGCCGTCGCCGATGCGAACGTCATCGTCTATTTCGGGCACGGCTACGGCCATCCGAGCCCGTACGGCGGCCTGAATCGGGCCCGACAGAACGGATGGGGCCTCCAGGGACCGCGGGCGCACGGCACGCACGGCGACAGCCTCGGCGGCGAGCTCGAGTACGTCGGCGAGGACTGGATCGTGGCCAACGCACGTCCCGCGCCCGGGTTCGTGATGATCTACTCGAACACGTGCTACGCCCCTGGCGCGTCGGAGGGCGGCGACCCGGCGGCAACCCCCGGCGTGGCCGCCCAGCGCGTCGCCCATTACTCGCGGAAGGTCTTCGCGATGGGCGGGTCCGCCTACTACGCGACGGACTTCGATCGTGGCGCCGCCGACCTGTTGACCCGCCTGCTCGGCAACCGCGCGGCCGGCTTCGGCTCCGCGTTCGCCTCCGACCACCGGTTCGTCCCCTCCGCGCTCACCGCGCAGGCCCACCCGTTCGCCGCCGGCCAGACGATCTGGCTGCACCGCTCGAAGTACACCGACGGGCCGCCGAACTACTGGTACGCCTTCGCCGGCAACCCCGACCTGTCGCCGCAGCTCGCCTGGGACCGCACCGCGCCGACCGCGACGCTCACCTCGGCTGCCGCCGATCACGGTCCGGTGGCACCGGTGACGCTGCAGTTCAGCGAGGCGGTGTTCGGCGTCGACGCCACCTCTCTCCGTCTCGTGGACGCGTCGAACGAGCCGGTCGAGGCCACCGTGGCCCTGGACGCGGAGACGCGTGTCGCCACGATCACGCCTGCACGGCCCCTCGAGCTGAGCGCCCGGTATTCGATCGTCGGCGGAGACGGCATCCGAGACGCCGTGGGCAGGGCCATGAAGGCGACGACGTGGACCTTCACGACTCGGTTCGACGCAGACCCGCTCGTCGCCGACCTGTCGGTCGTCCTCGAAGGGGGAACCCACGAGCTGCTGAAGCTGGCACCCGATGGGTCGATGACCGAGCGCCGCACCCTCACCGTCAGCGACCGCCGCTGGCTCCTTGCCGACCGGCGCGTGCGCATCGTCGGTCGCGACGGGTCCTGGCTGCGCATCGCCGACGACGATCAGCGGCTCGGCGGCTGGTGGATCGCCGAGTCCTCGATGGCCCACGGGCTGGGGCTGGTCGATGAAGCGCTTCTTCCCGATCGTCCGAGCGTCTCGCTGCCGCGTGGCCGGCACCCCCTGTACGCCCTCGGGCCGGACGGGCCCGAGGTGCATCGGCGGCTCGCCGTGGCGGGTCCGCTCGAGGTCGTCGTGGACCGCCGCCGCGTGGTCGATGGCCGGACGTTCCTGCACCTCGCCGATCCGGAGCACGGGGGCGGGTGGGTCGAGCTGGCGCCCGATGTCGTCTCGACGGAGTCGGGCTCGTCCCGCCTGCTCGGCGTCGAGCCGCGGGGGGCGCTCGTCCGGCTCGTGCCGTCCGGCGCCTCCTTCACCGCGTTCCGGTTCGATGCCGACGGCCGGGTGACCGCCCGTCGGAGCGTTGACGTGGCCGATCTGCTCTCCCCCGCGCTCACCAGCGAGGAGTCACGGCGCATCGGCATCGGCTCCTACGCCGTGGTTGCGTCGGGCGAGCTCGCCGGATGGGCGATCCCCGAGGGCCCGCAGCTCCAGGCCGTGCCCATCGGCCTGGATCCGGTGCCGGCCGGCTGATCAGCGAATCTGCTCGACAAGAACTGCGTAGGCCGAATGACGTAGGCGCGACCGCGACGGGTGCTTGATCCGTTCTTCACGAGGCGGGCGTAGCGTGAGGCTCAGTCAACCTCACCGGAGTCCACTTCAATGCTCCGCCACCATCCGACTCGCGCCTCGGTCGCCGATTGGGAGCTCGGCATCGCCGCCGTTCTTCTCCTCATCGGGGTCGTGCTCACGACCCTCGTCGTTCCCGCCCTCGTCTGACCTCAGGCGCGGAGCCGATAGAACCGGAAGAAGTCGTTCTCGATGTCGAGGACCTCGAACCGGCTGAATCCTGCCTCCGTCGCGTAGCCGCGCAGCGTCTCGGGACGCATCACCGTGCCGGTGGCAACGCTCGGAGACCGGGACCGCCCATCCGGGAGGCAGGTCGTGATGCTCCATCCGTACATGAAGCGCTCGACGTCGTCGGCCGGGGCGGCGAAGGACTCCGCAACGCGCTCATCGACGACCACGAGCGATCCGTCCGCCGCCAGCGCCTCGCGGATGGCGCGCAGCACCGGCACCGGGTTCGCCATGTCGTGAACCGCCTCGATGATGATCGCCGCGTCGAACTGCTCGCCGCGCAGCGAGGCTGCGTCCGAGGCTCGCAGGTCGAGTCGGTCCGCCAAACCGGCGGCCTGGGCATGGTCGCGCGCCGACACGATCGACGGCTCATCGAGGTCGATCCCCACGATCCGGGCGTGGGGGTAGGCCCGCGCCAGCGCGATCGTCGACCATCCCTCGCCGCAGCCGACGTCGAGGATGCCGGCGGCATCGGCCGATGAGAGACGGTCGTGAAGGTCGGGGATGGCTGGCAGCCACTTGCCGGTGAGCAGGTGGGTGAACGCGGGCCGGTTGAATGCCGCCTGGCCCTCGCGCATGTCCGCGCCGTAGCGCTCCCAGCCGACGCCGTCACCCGTGCGGTACGCCTCGACGAGATCGGGCAGCCGCCCGTAGGCACCGACCATCATCCGTGCCAGTGGCGCCATGAGGTTCAGGCTCTCCGGGTCGACGAGCACGGTCCGATGATCGTCGCTCAGGGCGAAGCGGTCATTGCCGTCCACGTCGAGGAGGCCGGACGCGGCCTGCTGCTCGAGCCATTCGCGGGCGTAGCGGGCGTCGATGCCCGCTCGGGACGCCAGCTCGTCGGGACTCGCCGGACCGTCGTCGGCGAGGCTGCGGTACAGCCCTAGCCGATCGCCGAGGTAGACCCCGGCGAGGTCGAAGGCCCCCAGCGCGGACGCGAAGAGGCGCTCGCTGAGCGCGTCGGCAGCGGATGTCATGCTCAACCTCGGTGCGGGCACGTGGCACGCGGCGCTCGGACGCCGGGCGGGCGATCATCATGCACGTGCGGGGGACCCGCGTCATCCGCCGATCGACGGCCGCGTCGCGTGGCCGAATGACGTAGCCCTCGGGTCAGTCGGGGGCAGTCTCACCTCGGAAGCGGATGACGATCGCGATCGTCGCCGCACCGATGAGGAACGCCACCGTGTTCGGCACGATGATCGCGAGGTTGCCCAGCGAGATCCCGTACGCGATCCACAGCGTGAAGCCCACCTCGAGAACGCCGAGGTACGCGATCGAGATGTCGGCGGACGAACGCCGGCCGAGCATGCGGCGGATCTGGAGCAGGGGAGAGAGGGCCATGAGCACGCCCCAGCTGGCGGCCAGGAAGCCGAGTGCATCGGTCATCGGCTACTCCACCACCGGCATGGCCGGGCCGGGCGTGCCATCGGCGGATGCCTCTCGAGCGCGGCGATCCGTGGCCGGGCGCTGCTCGGGTCCCTGGCGCAGCTCGAGCTCGGGCACGCCGATCGCGACGATCACGGCGGCCGCCGCCGCGGCGACCAGCCCGAGCCACAGCGCATTCGCGATGGCGATCGAGAAGGCGGCGTACACCGCATCGGCGATCTGGCCGAGGAACGGCTCGATCGCGTCGCGAGCCTGCGGCGGAGCGGCGGCGAGGAGCTGCTGCTCGAGATCAACGCCGACACCCACGAGCTCGTCGTTCAGGCTCGCTCCCGAGGCCGTGAAGGCATCGACCAGGGGCCCCGGAACTCCGTTCGCCGACAGCTGGCGCGGAAGCTCCGCCGTGAGCGAGCTGCCGAAGATGGCGCCGGCGAAGGCGAGCCCCACCGATCCTCCGACCTGCCGGAAGAAGGTCAGCGCGCTCGACACCGCGCCGAGCATGCTGCGGTCGACCGCGTTCTGGACCACGATCGTGAAGATCGAGAACGACGGACCGATGCCGATCCCGGCGATCGCCATCCAGATCCAGACCGTCGTGACCGGGGTGTCGGCGCGCAGGTTCGTCATGAGGAAGAGGCCGAGCGCGGCGAGCGACATGGCACCGACGGCGAGCCACTTGTAGCGGCCGGTGCGCGCGACGATCTGCCCGGTGATGATCGACGAGGACATCACCCCGATCATCAGCGGCAGCATCTGGTAGCCCGACTCGGTCGCCGATGAGCCGAGCACGAACTGGAACCAGCGCGGGATGAAGATCACGCTGCCGAAGAAGCCGAACGTGACGAGGAAGGTGGCGATGATCGATGCCGTCACCGTCCGGTTGCGGAACAGGGACAGTGGGAGGATCGGCTGCACTGCCCGTGACTCGACCCAGATGAAGAGGGCGCCGATGGCGAGGCCGGTTCCGATGAGCCCGCCCACCTGCGGGTCGCTCCACGCGCCGCTCTGCGCATTCGTCAGGCCGAGGAGGAATGGAACGAGCGCGGCCGTGAAGACCGCCGCGCCGAGGTAGTCGATCGATCGCACGGACTCGGGATGCCGAACGGTCGGCAGCAGCCGCCACAGCACGGCGAGCGCGACGAGGCCCAGCGGCAGGTTCACGAGGAAGACCCAGTGCCAGCTGATCGTGTCGGTGAGAAAGCCGCCGATGGCGGGTCCGAGGATCGACGCCAGGGCGAAGACGCCGCCGAACAGGCCCTGGTACTTGCCCCGCTCGCGGGGGCTGAAGAGGTCGCCGATGACGGCCAACGCGATCGGGAAGATGGCCCCGGCGCCGAGGCCCTGGACGCCGCGCGCGGCGATCAGCTGCCACATCTCCTGCGACAGGCCCGAAAGGAGCGAGCCGACCAGGAAGAGGCTCACGCCGATCATGAGCAGCGGCCGCCGCCCGAACTGGTCGGAGAGCTTCCCGTAGATGGGTCCGGTGACGGTGGCGGTCAGCAGGTAGATCGTGACCACCCACACGTAGAGCTCGTTGCCCTTGAGGTCGGTCACGATCCTCGGCAACGCCGTGCCCACCACGGTCTGGTCGAGCGCCGAGAGGAAGATCGTGAGAAGAATGGCGCCGAGGATCTCCATCCTGGCGCGCTGGTCGACGTGTACCGGAGCGTCGTCGCGCGGTGGTGCCTGGGTCATGTGGCCGCTTCGTCCTCCGCGGCGAGGCGTGCGGCGGCCTGGTTCAGGTCCTTCACGGCACGAGCGACGCGCTGCTGCTGCGCCGGCTCCATGACGCCGAGGAGACGGGCGACCCGCCGCCGTCGCTCCTCCTCCATCTCCGCGATGAGTGCGCGGCCCGCTTCGGTCAGGCCGACGAGGACGATGCGCCGATCGGTCGTGTCGTGGGTGCGCTGGACGATTCCGCGCTCGGCGAGCCGTCCGATGATGCCGGTCGCGTTCGGCAGGGCGACGTCGAGATCCTCCGCGATGCGGCTCATGGGCATCGGTCCACTCATCTCGAGCAGGGCCAGGACCCCGAAACCGACCATGGACAGTCCGTGCTGGTGGCATCGGACCGCCCACGCACGTCGGTGCCGTGCGAGGAGCGGCGCCAAGCCCTCGACGATCTCGGCAGTGAGGTCCGGCGCGGTCGGGGAAGCGGTCACCGTGGTGATTATGGTGAGATGAATCATTCTGTCAACCGCAATGGTTAGCATGGCTCAGGGGTCGTGTCGTGGACGGAGTGTGGACAGGTCGTCATCGGGCTTGAAAAGTCGGGGATAAGTGGGGTTGTCGAGGCGACGGCGATGACCCGATACTGATGTCGTCCCGAAGGGGCAAGCGACCGGATCACAAGGTTTCGATCATGAGTTCCGGCAGCGGAACCGGAGGCTTCGGCCGGCGGTTCTGACGACAGCGGTGGCTTCGGCCGCCGAGGTCGGACGCCTGTTCCTTCGGGACATTTCGCGCGCCCGCGAAACAGGAGCGACAGAAAAGAGACCGGCCCCACGCTCGTGGAGCCGGTCTCGTGTTGCCGAGGAGGGTTGGTCCTCTAGGGGACGATGGTGTTGCTCGTCGCCTGGTTCGCCGCCGAGTACACGTCCGCGGTGTCGGCATTGAACTTTGGACCGTGCATCGCGGTCACGCCGCTGTAGCCGTACGAGTTGACCGAGCTCAAGGAACCGGAGCCCGTGCTCGTCGAGAAGTTCGACATCCAGGGTCCTCCCGATGACCCCCCGGTCATGTTGCAGGGCAATCCCCACGTCAGCTCGTCGTTGTACGGATCCTCGAAGATCGACCCCGAGCAGTACACGAGATCCTCCCCTTGTACTTCTGCGCGGCCGGATAGCCGAAGGCATACGCGGTCTGGCCGGCGGCCGTGAATCCGGGGATGGCGACGCCGAAGGCGCCGACCGTCGCATCCAGCTGCGCCGTGCGGCTGTGCCCGCCGGGACCGGCGACCGCGAACGCGAAGTCGTGAACGGTCGCCTGCGTGTTGAAGCTGCCCGCCGATGCGTAGCCGCTGTGCACGACGAGGGCCTGCGCGGTCCAGCAGCCGTACTCCGTCTGCGAGCACGTGAACGTCGGTGACTGGTCGAAGTCGGGGATGAACAGCCAGTTTTCGGCGAACGCGCCGGCCGTCTCGTCGTAGGCGCAGTGCCCGGCCGTGAGGACCAGCGAATAGCCCGTACGCGAGTCCGAGGCGACCGCGCCGGAGCACACGTAGCCGCTCCCGCCCATCTCGAAGTACACCTTGCCGGCGCGCTCCTTGATGGCGCCGTTTCCGTTCCAGCTGGCGCCGGTCGTCCCGCCGCTCCCACTTCCCGGCTTGCCGCGTACTTCGAATCCGCGTCCGGGCTGGTAGACGAAGTCTCGCGGGGTGGCGGCCGCCATCCGGGCCGGTGTCCAGTGGGCCACGATTCGCTCGTGCTGGTTGGCGGCCGGCTCGCGCGCCTGGAGCGGCGCAGCAGCGGCCATGACCAGCAGGGCGGCGCTGGCCAGTGCGAAGAGACGTCGACGCATGTGATCCTCCCTCTGGTTATCCGGTCTGGGCGCTCGGATGGAGCGGAGTATGCCGTCACCGGATGCCTCGCACTACCCCTTGCGGTGCGGCTGTGACCGCGGGCACCACCGAACCGAACCATGTCCGGGGGAGTACGTTCTTCGAGAGCGACGATCCATGATCGGAGGCAGCCATGGGAACCGAGGACGATCGCGCCAGCGTTCGCGTGAAGGACGTCCGGCTGCCCGACGGCGGCGAAGCCTACGTCGTCGAACCGGATGGCGGCGGCCGCGGACCGGGAGTCCTGTTCCTCCACTGGTTCGACACCGAGGCGCCGGACGGAAACCGCAGCCAGTTCCTGGACGAGGCCTCCGAGCTGGCGATCGAGATCGGCGCCGTGTCGCTGCTCCCGCAGGGCCGGTTTCCGTGGGCCGCGGCGCCGGCATCGGCGTCCGATGACGGGAAGCGGATCGGGTCGGAGGTCGCCGCGCATCGGGCCGCGCTCGACCTTCTCGTCGCTCGCCATGACGTCGATGCGGGGCGGATCGGCCTCGTGGGGCATGACTTCGGAGGCATGCACGGCGTGCTCCTGGCGGCGGACGACCCCCGGATCGCGTGCCTCGCACTCCAGGCAGTCACCCCGCGCTGGGGAGATTGGTTCCTGCCGTTCTGGCCGATCGCCGGGGACCGCCACGACTACCTGCGCGCCCTGGCTCCGCTCGACCCGATCGCGCGCATCCCGGACATCGCGCCCCGACCCCTCCTGCTCCAGTTCGCGCGGAACGACTTCTACATCGCGGCCATGACCGGTCTCGAGCTGCGGCGAGCAGCCGGAGAGGAGGCCGACATGCGCGCGTATGACACCGACCACGCCATGCGAGACCCGACGGCGCGCCGCGATCGGCTCGAATTCCTTCGCGAGCACCTTGGCGGAGGCGCCTCTTCCGGCTGAGGAGCGATCGAGGCGGGGTTGCGTCCCGGCGGTATGCTGGCCGGGCCGTTATGCCCTTCGGCGGAAGTGGGGGAAAGCTTCCCGCATGGAGGTGCTGCGCGTGGATCTGGCGGTCGGACGAGAGCTGCTCGTCATCATCCTGCTCGTGATCGCCGTGACCGGAACGATGTGGATCCTGTAGGCCACGCGCCGATCACCCCGCTGAGCAACGACGCTATTCCGGGAAGTGCCAGCGTCCGACGCGTGACGCCAGCTGCTCGGGCTGGAGAATCTCGATCGATCCGGCCGCCGTGGCCACGACGCCGTCGTGGCGAAACTCCTGGAGGACGCGGGCGACCACCTCGCGCGCCGTGCCGACCGCCTCGGCAAGCTCCTGCTGCGTGACGCGCGCCACGAGCCGCTTCGTGTCATCCGCCGGCTGGGCCAGATCGAGGAGGTGTCCCGCGACCCGCTCCGCCATCGTCCCGAAGGCATGCGCGGCGAGCGTCGCGTACGTGTCCTGGAGTCGCTGGCTCAACGCGTCGACGACCTGATTCGCCGCGGTCGCATCGCTCGCGATGACCTGGCGAAGGTCCTCGATGTCGAATTCCAGGATGACGCACGGCGTCACGGCGGAGATCCCCAAGGGGGCGCGCTTCCCGATGATCGGGAATGGACTGCCGATCAGCTCACCCGGACGCACGTAGCGGATGGTGAGCATCCGACCGCCGCCGGCGGCCAGATAGGCGCGGGCGACCCCCGATTCGACGACGCCCGACCGCGTCCACCCGGCCATCGGCGGAAAGATCGCCCCGCCCGCTGAAACCTCGCGGCGGGATGCCGATCGGACGAGCCGATCCCGGACGGTCCGGCTCAGGCCGGAGAGGAACGAGCCGTCCAGATCGCGCCAGTGCGAACTGTCCGTTGCAGCACCTCCATCCGACCCACGCTCGGGCTCACCGCACGGACGTGTGACCTCGGTCACGGACCACCGGCGCCCGGCCCCATCCGATCGACGGATGGTAGCCGGGGGGACGATCGTGTGTGATGCGCACATTGCACATGCTTATCACTCCCTGATCCCCGTTCTGGAGCAACACAATGAAGCGGATTCTCTTCGTGGCCCTCGCCGGACTCTTCACGTTCGGCGGCGTGTATGGCCTCGCGGCCAGCTTGAACCTGACGTCGGACGGCCTCGGCGCCGCGACCCAGGTCGTGGCCGGCTGTCAGGCGGGCACGCTGACGGCCACGTACACGTCGTCCTACTCGGCCTCAACTCCCGGCTACACCGTTCCGACGGTGACCGTCACGGGCCTGGCGTCGACCTGCTACAGCAAGGCATACCGGATCACCCTCACCGGTGCGGGCAACGCATCCCTGGGTGAGGCCACGGGCACGACACCAGCGTCCGGAACGAGCTTTGCCGCCACGTTCTCGCCGGCGGTGAGCGCCACCTCGATCACCGGCGTCTCGATCGTCATCAGCGGCTGATCCGATTGACCGGTGGGTCCCTGTGACGTGACCCACCGGCGATCGGCCGCGAGAGCCATGACGATGAGCGGGTGGCGCGCGCTGGTCACCACGGTGCTCGGCACTGCCGCCGCCGCGAGCTTCGGTGCCGCGGCGTCGCTGGCCCTCTCCACCGGCTCGCTGGGGTTTGCCACCGTCGCGACACCTCGGTGCACGACGACGGCCATGGCCGTGACTCCGGCGCTCACCGCGACCACGATCTCGAGCGTCACGGTCGGCGCCGTCCCATCCGCGTGCGGCGGGGCGACGCTGAACGTGACAGCTGATGACGGCACATCGGCGGCGAGCGGAACCGCCGTCATCCCGGGTGGCGGAGGAACGGTGAGCGTGGCCCTCACGGGGGCGGCGTCGCTGCTCACCTCGGTGCGCGTAGATCTCGTGATCGTCGGCCCATGATCAGCCGACCCGCCTCTCACCTCCGGCGCGTCGCCATTCCGGTGGCGCTCGCGATCGGTTTCTCGGGCGCCATCGGCCAGGCGGCGAGCCTCACCCTCGCGTCGCAGCCGCTCACCCCCGTGCGAACGTGCGTGATCACCGCCACCCCGGCGACCACCACGTCGGTGATCGACGCGGAGGTCCGGCAGGCGACCGCAACCACCAACTACGGCACCGCTACCACCCTGGTCGTGTCGTCCGGCGTGAACGCCAACCGACGGGCCTACGTGATGTTCAACCTCGCGGCCTGTTCCCCGGCGATCCCCTCCACCGCCACGATCCAACTGGCGACGCTGCGGCTGTACGCGAGCGCGCTGCCCGCTGCCTGCCGCACCCTGGACGTCTTCCGGGCGACGGCCTCCTGGACCGAGGCCGGGATCACGTGGAACAACCAGCCGTTCGGGGCGACGATCAACAACCCCGCGAACACGTCCCGGACGGACTCGTTCAACATCGGCACACCGGCCGGGTGCGAGAACCTGACGGTGGGTGCGTACATCACGGGCGCCACGGTGACCGCCGACGTCGCGAGCTTCGTTGCAGGCGGCGCGACGAACTTCGGGTGGATGATCCGGGATGACGTCGAAGGTTCGACGACGGCTCGCACCGTGACCTTCTCGGCGAAGAATCTGGGAACGCTGGCACAGGCCCCTCAGCTCATCGTCAGCTACGTGGCCGTCCCGTGAGCCGTCGCCTGTCGAGCCTCGCCGGCACGATCCTGCTCGTCGTCCTGTTCGGCGTGTGGTTCGGGCTGTTCCGGCCCGTGAGCCTGGGCGGACCGGCCACCTGGGTCGTGATCCGGGGTTCGTCCATGCTGCCGGTCTACGACACCGGTGACCTCGTGATCATGCATGCGGCATCCGCCTATTCGGTCGGCGACATCGTGGCCTATCGCGTGCCGGCCGGCGAGATCGGCGAGGGTCGCGTGGTGGTGCATCGCCTCGTCGGTGGGTCGTCCAGCGGGTTCGAGGTCCTTGGTGACAACAACGAGTCGGTCGATCCCTGGCACCCGAGCTCTGCGGACATCCTCGGCCGCCCGTGGATCACGCTCCCGGGTGTCGGGCGGGTGATCACGTGGCTCCACCAGCCCGTGGTGCTCGCGGCCCTGGCTGCGGCCGTCGTCGTCTCGATGCTGGTCGGGGGTGCATCACCCGAAGGACACGAGCGTCGGCGACGTGAGATCGCACCCGAGGCGGAGCCGGCGGCGCCGCCGTCGTGAGACCGAAGCCGGCTAGACCTGCTGCATCGGCGTTGCGGCCGTTGCGCTGACGCCGAGCCCGATCGGGCAGGCCACGCCGGTCGAGTGGTCCGGGCAGTAGCCTGCCGGGTTCTTGGCCAGGTACTGCTGGTGGTAGTCCTCGGCGAAGTAGTAGGTCGGCACGTCGGCGATCTCCGTCGTGATCGGCCCGTAGCCGGCCTTCGTCAGCTCGGCCTGGTACATGTCGCGTGATGCTTCTGCGGCGGCTCGCTGTGCATCGGAGTGCGCGTAGATTGCCGATCGATACTGCGTGCCCACGTCGTTGCCCTGGCGCATCCCCTGCGTCGGGTCATGGTTCTCCCAGAAGAGGCGGAGAAGCTCCTCGTAGGTGATGCGCTCGGGGTCGAAGACGACCTGCACCACCTCGGCGTGGCCGGTGCGGGCCGAGCACACCTCTTGGTACGTCGGGTTCGGCGTCATGCCGCCCGCGTAGCCGACCGATGTACTGATGACCCCCGGAGTCTGCCAGAACAGCTTCTCGGCACCCCAGAAGCAACCCATGGCGAACGTGGCGAGCTCGCTGCCGGCGGGGTGGGGACCCTTGATGGAGGAACCGTTGACGAAGTGGCGCTCCGCCGTGGGGAGCGCGGCCTCGCGACCCGGCAGCGCGGCGTCGGGTGCGGGCATGGTGGTCTTGTCTCTTCCGAATCCGAACATGCGCGAAGTCTACGCCTGATTCATGACGATCTCGTGACGGCAGGATCGAAGCCGCGGATCAGCCGGCGTTGGACAACCCCTGCTCCAGCTTGGTCTCGACCACGTCCTCGAGCGGGACGCTGCGGATCGGCTCGAGCGTCACCGTCGCGAACTCGCTGGCAGGGTTCATGTCGCGCATGACACCGCGGACCCGGTACGTGACGCTCTCGCCATTCTCCACGAGCGTCATCGGCTCGCCCGGGCGCCAGAATCGATCACGGGGCCAGGGCAGGTGTCGCTCGATCGTGGGGGGGCATGCATTCCTCGTCGGTTGGGCAGGGACTGATCCTACGGGGTCGCATGGCTTCCCCGTATGGCCCGATTCGCAGATTCCGGGCGATGCGGACCGATACCATCGGGTCATGACGACCGATCCGTCCGACATTCCCGAGGTCCGGCTGGCGGAGCTCATCATGCCGAACCGGACGAACCACCATGGAACGCTGTTCGGTGGCCATGCGCTCGGCCTGATGGACCACGCCGGATGGGTGGCCGCAACTCGATGCGCGCGCCGCACGATGGTGACGGTGGCCTCGGACCGCGTCGAGTTCAAGGTCCCGGTGCGCGCGGGCCAGCTCGTGGAGCTCGTCGCCCGGGTCAGCGCCGTCGGACGCACCTCGGTCACCGTCGGCGTCGACATGTATGCCGAGGACGTGGCCACCGGCGAGCGGCGTCTCGCGACGTCGGGATCCTTCGTGTTCGTCGCCCTCGACGACCAAGGTCGTCCCACCCCGATCGCCGGGTCCTGACGCCCCGTCCGTCGGGGATGAACGTTTCGCCCACCCGCACCGTATCCATGGCACGAGGCGGGTAGGTCCGAAGACGCCATCGCAACCCTCCTCGTCCGTCCGCCGTGACACCGCGGCGCGGCCCAGGGGCGTGGGTCGCGCCGCAACTCGTTCCCGTCAGGCTTCCCGAGGCCGTTGACCCTGTGCATCCCCGGTGACGCAGGTGGCGGCGCGCGGCGGAGCGAGCACTGAACGGACGACAAACGCCCCGGTCGGTCTCGGTCCGATCGGGGCGTTCGCCTGGAGGGAGGTTTGGGCTGAGGTGAGTGTCGCTCGCCCGCACCATCGACGAAAGGGACGATGGCCGCATGCCGGCGTACGTCAAGTGACGTAGGGGAGGCGATCAGCGCGGGCCGCGGCCGTGGGAGCGCAGCGCGGCCATGACGCGGTCGGGATCCAGGGCATGCGCCGTGATCCCGTCCCGTCCGACCATCGTCTCGGCGCCGAGCAGCGCGTTTGTGATTGCCTCCTCGGTCGCCTCGGCGGTGGCCTCGAGGAGCGGGTTGATCTGCTCGTCGACGACCATGCGAAGGTCGACCGTCGGCCGGGGATCATCCTCGCCGGCGCGGCGTGAGAGCCCGCGATTCCCCGTGGCGAGGGCGATGAACAGGTCGCCCGAGCCATGCGACGCGTAGCTGCCCATGCGCGCCACGCCCATGCCGATCCGCTGCGCGAGGCGGGTGCACTGGTGGGGGAGCAGCGGCGCGTCGGTCGCCGCGATGCCGATGATCGAGCCTCCCTCCGGACCCAGACGGCCGGAGACCTCCTCGACCTGGTCCCAGGGAGACGGAACGTCGTGTCGCGAGATCGCCGCTCCGACCGGTACGCCGTCGATGCGCAGCAGCTCCCTCGCCCCGTAGTTCGCCTGGACCAGCACGCCGACGGTCCACGTCCCGGCGCGGCGGGAGGCGGTGCCGATCCCGCCCTTGAACTCGTGGCAGATCATCCCCGTCCCGCCGCCCACGCTTCCCTCCGCCACCGGGCCGGTGGTCGCAGCGTCCAGGGCAGCGGCCACGTGCTCGGGACGGACGTGGAAGCCGTTGATGTCGTTCAGCGCGCCGTCGTACGTCTCGCCCACCACCGGCAGGTGCCAGAACGTCTCGTGAAGTCCATGCGTGGCGGCCGCATGCTCGAGCAGGGCGTCGCGCACGACCCCGACGCTGCTCGTGTTCGTGATGGCGATCGGACCGGCCAGCATGCCCGACTCGCGGACCCACTCGAGGCCGGTGAGCTCCCCGTTGCCGTTCAGCCGGTGCGCGCCGGCGAAGACCGGCTCGGTCCAGACGTCGCCGTCGTGCGGGATGACAACCGTGACGCCGGTGCGCACCGGGCCATGACCGCGGCGCAGGGGTCCCTCGCCGGAGACGAGCGTCGTGTGGCCGACGCGAATGCCGGGGATGTCGGTGATCGCGTCGAGGTCGCCCGGCACCATGCGGCCGATGCGAATGCCGAGCTCGGGTGCGCGCATCGGCGCAGTCTAGCGGGCGGCTCCTCAGGCGCGGCTGAGGTCGGGGCTGGCGGCGCTCCGCGCCCGTGGGGCACTTGAGCCGCGATGCTCCACGATCCAGAGGCCGACGAGGACGATGACACCGCCGATGACCGTCAGCGGCCCGAGCCGCTCGCCCAGGAGCGCGACCGACGACAGCACGCCGACGATCGGGACCAGGAAGGCGAACGCGCTCGCGCGTGCCGCGCCGATGCGTGCCACGCCCAGGTTGAAGAGGACGAACGCGGCGACGGTGCCGAACACCGCGAGGTAGCCGATGCCGGCGATGGCGTCGAGCGGCGCCGTCGTGACGGTGTCGAGCCCGCCCTCGAGCAGCGCCGGCGGGATGAGGACGAGGGTGCCGAGCGCCGTGCCGTACAGCGTGGTGCTGACCGCGTCGAAGCGTCGATGGGCGAAGCGGGCGAGGACGGAGTAGATGCCCCAGAATGCCGCCCCGGTGATGAAGAGCAGGTCTCCGAGCAGGCGGCGACCATCCGCTTCTCCACTCGGCGTGACGACGAGCAGGAGCCCGACGGCCGCGATCGCCGTGCCGACGAGGCCGCGCGCCCCGAGCCGCTCGCCGAGGAACAGGCCGGCCAGCAGCAGCGTGAAGAGCGGCGCCAGGCCGGGGACGATGATCGCGCCGTCAGTGGCCGGGGCCATCGTGAGCGCCGTGAGGAACAGCCAGTTGTAGCCGGCGACCGCGGTGAGAGCCAGCCCGACGATCAGGGGCAGGTCGACCAGGCGGATGGGGGACAGCGGGCGTCCCGACAGACGTGCCCAGGCGAACAGCAGGATCGAGGCGATGCCGAAGCGCAGCGCGGCGATCGTGAACGGTGGCGCCGCCGCCACGGCCACGTCGGCCGCGACCCACGTCCCACCGAAGGCCACGGCCATGCCGGTGAGCATGAGGTAGGCGGTTCGATCGTGCGTCATGTCGTGAGCCTCGCATGGGCGGACGGTCCGTGCATCGGTCAAACGTCGCGGCGTCCCGAAACGTGAGGTTCGTGGATGCGGTGTGGACAGGTCGCGAACGAGGCTCGAGATTCGGGGATAACGGGCCTTGCCGTCCCGAGGCCGTCGCCCCGATACTGACGGCGTCCCGAAGGGGCAAGCGATACCGGATCCGGAGGCTTCGGCCGAGGGATGCGGTGCCGGCAACGGAGGCTTCGGCCGCCGGGGTCGGGCGCCTGTTCCTTCGGGACGTTACTGTGTTCGCCAGCTCCTCAGCGGCGCTCCACCCGCGCCGAGGAGATCTCGTCGGCACCCTGCAGGCGGAAGACCGCGTCGTATCCCTCGCCGTCGAGCTCGGCGAGCGATTCGCTCAGCCAACGGTGCTGCCGCCGAAGCGCCGCCGGGGGTGGCCGGGGCGCCGATCGTGTGGCGTTGCGCTCGAGCGCAACGGCCAGCGGAACCTCGAGCACGATCGCGATCGCGGGGCGGCGATGGCGGCGAGCCACGGCCAGGAGCCGTTCCCGAGCCCAGGGTTCGACATTCGTCGCATCCACGACCGTCAGACGGCCGCGCCGGAGGCGCATGGCGAGCAGCCGATGGAGGAGGTCGAACGCGTCGTCGGTCGCTTCCTGCGCGGTCGGGTCGTCGGTGATCATGCCGCGCAACGCGTCCGACGACAGCACCTCGGTGGCGGCGAAATGCTCGCGGGCGAACGTCGTCTTGCCGCTGGCGGAGATGCCGACGAGGAGGCATAGCGCGTCGGACGGCAGCGCGATGAGCCGGGAAACGGACCGACCGCCGGGGTCGTCGGCGGTCGGTGGGATGCTCATCGGGAGACTCTGGGTCAGCCCTGGGCGTCGCAGTCCGGGCACATCTCCGAGTCGGGGATCGGCGCCTTCGGCTGTCCGACGGCACGCGGCAGAGCGCGACCACAGATGGTCGAGCCAGGTTCGCCAACCAGGTGAACCTTGCTGAAGTGGCGATCTGGCAGCCGCCACGTCACATAACGACGCTGGCGCGTGGGGGTCGAGGACACAGGGCGGGACTCCGATTGCGGAACGTAATTCTGCCAGAATTCGGCACTTTTCACAAATGCGGCCCCGATCTGGCAGCATGGCCCGTGCACCCATGAAACGCATTGGAATCCTGACCGGCGGCGGCGACGTCCCGGGCCTCAACTCCGTCATCAAGAGCGTCGTCTACCGGTCGAGCGAGGTCGGCTGGGAGACGATCGGCATCCGTCGTGGCTGGCAGGGCCTGACGCACGTCGATCCGGGGAGCGAGGACGGCGGCGGGTACCTTCGCCGGCTCGACCGGGTGAGCACGCGCGCGATCGACCGCACTGGCGGGACGGTCCTGCACACCTCACGCACGAGCCCGTCGTCGATGGGGAAGGACGCTCTCCCGCTCACGATCATGAAGTCGCGGCTCGCCGAGCTCGAGACGGAGGACGGCCGGTACGACCTGACGCCCCACGTGCTCGAGAACCTCGGTCGCCTCGGCGTCGATGCTCTCGTGGCGATCGGCGGCGACGACACGCTCAGCTACGCGGCTCGGCTGGGCCGGGAAGGCTTCCCCGTCATCGCCATCCCGAAGACGATGGACAACGACGTGCACGGCACCGAATACTGCATCGGCTTCTCGACCGCCGTGACGCGTGCCAAGGAGCTCATCAACCGCCAGCGAACGACGCTCGGCAGCCACGAGCGGATCGGCGTGTTCCGGATCTTCGGACGCAACGCCGGGTACACCGCCTGGTACGCAGCCTACGTGACGAGCGCGCGATGCGTGATCCCCGAGGCCCCGTTCGATCTCGAGGCGCTGGCGGAGATCCTCGCGGACGACCGCAGCCGCAATCCGTCGAAGTACGCCTTCGTGATCGCCAGCGAGGGCGCCATCTGGAAGGGCGGTGAGCTTCGCGAGGTCGGCGAGGCCGATGCGTTCGGCCACCGTCACAAGGCCGATGTCGGTGAGACCCTGGCCTACGAGCTCAAGAGCCGCACGGGCGTCGAGACGGTCCACTCCGACCTCACCTACGACCTGCGCTCGGGCGATCCGGATGCCCTGGACCAGATGGTCGCGATCACGTTCGCGAACGTCGCGGTCGACCTGCTGGCGAACGGTCAGTTCGGCCGGATGGTGGCGATCCGCGACGGCAAGTACTCCCACGCGCCGCTCCCGGAGCGATCGCTGGGAGCTCGCACCATCGACGTCGAGGCCATGTACAACACCGCCCGCTTCCGTCCGCGCTATGAGGCGAAGCTCGGATCGCCGCTGCTGCTGGGGACGGCGGTCGCCGAGTGACCGGGGGTTCAGGTCCCTTCGCGCCGGAACGGCGCCTTCTCACGGTCGGCCTCATCGGCCTGGTGACGGCGGGAGCCTTCGAGGGAATGGCGGTTCCGACTGTCCTGCCGGCCCTGGTGGGCGAGCTCGGCGGCCTCGATCTCTACGGCTGGGCGTTCAGTGCGTTCTGGCTGACGAACATCATCGGAATCACGCTCGCCGGCTCCGACGCCGATCGGCGCGGTCCGGGCCGCGCCCTGGGCACCGGCGTGGTGCTCTTTGCCGCCGGCATGGTGGTTTCCGGCATCGCGACCGACATGATGATCGTGATCGCCGGACGGGCGATCCAGGGATTCGGATCCGGCGCGATCGGCTCGGTGGTCTATGCATCGATCGCCCGCGCCTACCCGCCGTCGGCGACGCCACGCATGATCGCGCTCATCTCGAGCGCCTGGATCGTCCCCGGCCTGGTGGGACCGGCCCTCGCCGGATGGGTGGCGGAGTCCATCGGCTGGCGCTGGGTCTTCCTCGGCATCGTCGGTCCGCTGCTGCTCATGGGGCTGGCCGTCTATCCGCGCCTGTCCCGGCTGGGCCCGGCGAGGCCCGCGGATGCCCCGCAGCGCAGCGATGCTCGTCGCGGCCTGGACTCGGTGCTGCTGGCGTTGGGATCGACCCTGGTCCTGGGCTCGCTGTCGGCAGGCGACCTGCGGTTGGGTTCGCTCGACATCCCCACCATGGTGGTCGCCGTCGCGCTGCTCGGCCCGGGCCTGATCCTGGCGCTCACGGCACTGCGCCACCTCCTGCCGTCCGGCACGTTGAAGCTGCGCCGCGGCCGGCCATCGGTGTTCGCGGGCGTCTTCGCGATTGCCTTCGCGTTCTTCGGGACCGAGGCATTCGTCCCGCTGGCGATGGTCGAGGTGCGCGGTGCCAGCGTGACGATCGGCGGGCTTGCGCTCTCGGCTGCCGCCGTCTCGTGGTCGACGGGGTCGTGGCTCCAGGCTCGGGCCGCGTCCGCCGGGATCCGGCGCACGCTGGTCGTCACCGGCGCCGCCCTCATCGGCCTCGGCATCGTCGTCACGTCACTCGTCCTGCTGCCCGAGCTGCCGATCGCCGTCGCGGCGCTGGGCTGGGCC
The DNA here is from genome assembly GCA_025699005.1 of Chloroflexota bacterium. GTDB lineage: Bacteria > Chloroflexota > Limnocylindria > QHBO01 > QHBO01 > JACDBZ01. Next base: position 670,849 of record JAILWI010000001.1, read on the forward strand.
GTCGCCGGTCTCGGGATGGGCCTCGCCTACTCGATGCTGGCGCTCCTCGTGCTCGAGACCGCCGAGCCGGGTCAGGAGGGATTCAGCTCATCCGGGCTCCAGCTCATGTTCACGCTGGGCACGGCATTCGGCGCCGGGGCGGGGGGTGCGATCGTCGCTCTTGCCGATGCCGGCCGTCTCGAGCTTCCCACGGCGATCGGCATCGTGGACGCCATCATGCTGGCGATGGCGCTCTTCGCGGTCGTCATCGCCGTGCGCGTCCCGCACCGTCAGGCGAGGCGTCCACCGCCGAACGCCGACGAGGCCGTGCCGACGATACCGGTCGCCGTGCCCCAGTAGCCGCCGGAGGACTCGAGTCCCTCGAGCGGCGGGACATTCGCCACTTGCCCGCTCGACGAGCGAGGTGCCTCATGAGGGCGTCGGCCCCGGGGAGGTCTCGCCATGCTCGACCAGCGCACCCTCAGCCGTCGATCGTTCATGCGCCGGGTCCTGGGGGCCGGCGTCGGCCTGCTCTCACTCGAGTTCGCGGGCGGAACGCTCGCGTTCCTGTGGCCGAACATCACCGAGGGCCTCGGAGCTCGGCTCCGCGTCGGCCGGCTCCCGGAGCTGGTCGCCGCCCAGCCGACGTTCGCCGACGGCTACCCGATGTCGGTCTCGAGCGCGCGCAGCTTCCTGATCAACGTTCCCGCCGCGACGGCACTCGCGTCGGGGTCGCCGCGCCGGGTGCCCGCGCCGGGCGCCGACCAGCTCATCGCGCTGTGGCGCAAGTGCCCGCACCTGGGCTGCATGGTCCCGGACCTGTGCGATTCGGTGAAGCGATTTCAGTGCCGGTGCCACGGCAGCACGTACAACATCCTGGGCGAGAAGCTCGAGCGCGGACCCGCCGAACGAGGGATGGATCGCTTCGCGGTCGAGATCGAGGATGGCGACCTCGTGATCATCGACACGAGCGAGATCCTGTTCGGCGCTCCGGAGGGCATCCTGACGTTCACCGATCCCCACGCGCCCGACACCGGCTGCGCGTGATGCCGTCGCTCAGACGACGTTGAGCTCGCGGATCGGCTCGTTGCGCAGGACTCGTTCGAAGCCGAGGGGAGCGAGGTCGAGGGTCTCGTAGCGACCGGTGGCAATCCACTCGGCCAGACCACGGCCGACCGCCGGTGCCTGCTGCAGGCCGTGACCCGAGAAGCCGTTCGCGAACAGGAGGTTCGGGAGATCGGGGTGCGCGCCGATGATGGCATTGGCGTCGAGCGGGTTCACCTCGTAGTGGCCGGCCCAGCTGTCCAGCAGGCGGAGCTGGTCGAACCCGGGCACGCGATGGGCGAGCGACGGCCACACGAACGATTCGAACGGGCCGTGGTCCGCCGCCAGATCGAGCGTGTCGGGGTCGGGCTCGCCCTCCCGCGGTGAGAAGCCGGCGATGTAGGCCGGTCCCTCGGGCCGGAAGTACACGCCGCTCGGATCGATGGTGAGCGGCGCCGCGCCAAGGCTCGCCGGCGAGGCGACGTGATAGACGAAGCGCTTCCGCGGGTGAACCGGCAGCTCGATCCCGACCATCCGCGCCAGCTCCGCCGCTCGTGGCCCGGTGGCGTTGACGAACCACGTCGCCTCGATGGTCGTGCCGTCGGCGAGGGTCACTGCCCTGAGCCGGTCGGCGTCGCGCTCGATGCCCGTGACCGCGCCCACCTTCTCGACCACGCCGAGCGACCTCGCCCGGCGGCGGAAGCCCTGGAGCCAGGCGTACGCGTCGAACCAGCCCTCGTCCGCGCGCCCCAGCGACCCCGCGGCCAGGTCCTCGACGTTGAGCCAGGCAAACCGTGCGGCGAGCTCGCGCGGATCGAGGATCTCGACCGCGACGCCGAGCTTGCGCTGGACGCGGTGATTGTGCTCGAGCGTTCCGAGGCCGCGCTCGGTGGCGAGGAACAGGTAGCCGTTCTCGACGAAGTCGACCTCGGGGGTCTCGCCGTCGACGGCGAGGTAACGCTCCGGGTGGCGAAGGACCTCGACCCCGAAGCGGCTGATCTCGATGTTGAGCGGCGTGCTGAACTGCAGGCGGATGCTTGCTGCGGAGAGCGTGGTGGACGAGGTCCGAAACGTCGGGTCGCGCTCCACCACGACGATGCGGCCGTCGAAGTCCGGACGCATGGCCAGGAATGTCGCCACCGCCGATCCGATGATCGCGCCACCCACGATCACGACGTCGGCTCGCTCGGCCTGGCTCATCGGCCCGATCGTAGCGGCTAGCATGCCGGCATGTCCGATCCGACCGTGCACTTCGCCGATGCGCTTCCGCCACGGGCTCAGATGGTCGTCATCGGCGGCGGGGTCATCGGCTGCGCGACCGCGTTCTTCGCGGCACGGGCCGGGCTCGAGGTCGCCGTCCTCGAGCGCCGCGCCGCGATCTCGACGCTCACCACGCCGGTCTCGACCGGCGCGTTCCGGCTCCAGTTCGACAACCCCGAGGAGATCGCCACGGTCCGCGAGGGCGTCGAGCTGTTCGACGCGTTCGCCGAGCGGACGGGTCTCGGCGGCTGGGACATTGGCCTGCGGCACGGCGGCTACCTGTTCTGCTCGCTGACCGAAGCCACGCTCCAGCGGTCGCGGGCGCTCGTCGAGCGGCAGCGTGCGTGGGGTCTGACGGACGTCGAGCTCCTGACCGGCGACGAGGCCAGGGCGCGATGGCCGTGGCTCTCGCCCGCCGTTCGCGGCGCACGCTACCGGGCCGGAGACGGCTGGCTCGACGTGAAGCGGCTTTCGGCGGGGTACGCAGCCGCCGCCTCGAACGCCGAGCGGATCCCCGATGCGGTCGGCGGAGGGTCGGCCACCTTCGTGACCGGCGTCGACGTGATGGGCATCGAGGTGGACGGTGATCGGGTGAGCGCAGTGCGGACCTCGCGCGGATCGATCGCCGCAGAGGTCGTCGTCGTGGCCGCCGGGCCGTTCAGCGCCCGCGTCGCAGCCATGGCCGGCGTCGAGGTGGCGATGGCGCCGACCCGACGTCAGAAGCTCGTCGTGCCGGAGATGCCGTCAGTCCCCGCGGATGCTCCGATGACGATCGAGGAGGAGACCGCGGCGCACTGGCGTCCCGCGATGCGCGGGTGCCTGGCGCTGTTCACCGACGCTCGGATGGGCGCGGGTGAGCCGATGGACCCCGTGCCGATCGAGCACGACTGGGCATTCGGGCTGCTCGATCCGACCTCGGACCACGCCCTTGCCCGGGTCGCGCCGTTCTGGCGCGATGCCTGGGGCGGAGGCGCGCCGACGGTCCACTGGTTTCTGCAGGCGGGACAGTACGAGTACACCCCGGATCGGCGCCCGTACCTCGGCGCCGCCGGTCCGGACGGCCTCTACCTCAACGCCGGGTACTCGGGCCACGGGATCATGGCCGGCGCGGGAGGAAGCCGGCTCGTGGTCGACCTGGTCACCGGACGCGCCGATGCGGCCGAGAACCCCTATCGGCCGGATCGGTCGTTCGCGGAGCGCGAGCTCGACATCCTCTAGGCCGGGCGCTCACGCTCCTCGGTCGGTCGCCTCTGGATCGGCCTGGCCCTCGCGCTGTCCATACGCCTGGTCGGGACTCGCGCCGAAGTCGTCGCTGGCCTGGTCATCGTCCACCGGCTGGTTCATCGGGCCGTCCGGTCGTGGATCGCGGACCGCCGGGTCCTGGTCGCCGGCCTGTGTCGGTTCCTGGTCCTTGCCCATCGTCTCGCCGCCGGCGACGTTGCCGCCACCCTCTCGCTCCATCGGTCGCTCGCCTCCTGATCTTCGGTGTGGCCGGCTCGTGCCGGCTTCGTCGATCCGCCGGTTCGCATGCCCCGTGCCAGCCGGATGGAGCGGGCAGGACCATCGTGGCATTGAGCTCCCGCGGCGTTCGGCCACCATGAGTTCGTGCTCTCGCCATCCTGGCCGAACCCTGCCGATGGCCGCCGCGCCGTACCTCCGCAGATCCGGAGGCGCGTTCGGGCGGCCGAGCGGCGTGCCCTGCGCCGAGCGGTGACGTTGAGCTCGGCATTCATGGGCAGCCTCGTGCTCGCGGATCTGGCGGCCGCCGCGGCGATCGGCACACGAGGCGTCGAGGACCTCGCGCCCATCTCGCTCGCGGTGGCGGCCGTTGCCATCGCGACCAGCCTTTTCGCCCACCGCGGCGTGCGGCCGGAGCCCCTGGCCCTCGTCGCACTGCTCGGCGTGTTCGGCATGGCGCTGCTCGGCCACGGCGTCATGCCCGACGGACGGCTGCTGGGAACCGCGCAGCTCGCGATCATCCTGCTGGGCGCCGGCCTCTTCCTGCCGTGGCACCAGCGCTGGCATCTCGGGGCGCTGGCCGCCGCATTCGGCATGACGGCGGCATTCGTCATCAGCCCCCTCTCGGTGACGATGACGTTCGTCGACCGCGGCAACCTCGTCGTGGCCGTCGCCATGGCCGCCCTGACCAGCGGCCTCGGGCACCAGCTGTGGCAGCGACGCCTGCGGAGCATGCTCGAGCAGCAGTTCGCCCTGCGACGGCTGAGCCGCTACGCACAGCGCCAGGAGGCGCATGTCACCGAGCTCAACCGCGAGCTCAACCGCGTCGCTCGGCGCGACTCGCTCACCGGCGTCGGCAACCGGCTGGCGCTCGACGAGGCCGTTTCCCGACTCCTCGAGCAGGGCGACCGGCTGCGGCCACTGCCGTTCGCCATGGTCCTGTTCGACATCGACCACTTCAAGGCCTACAACGACGCGCACGGCCACCTGGCCGGTGACGCGGCCCTCGGGCGGCTCGGCGAGATCCTGCGTCGGGCGACCCGTGGCAGCGACCTCGCGTTCCGCTACGGCGGCGAGGAGTTCCTGCTGCTCCTGCCGGACGTCGACCTCAATGGTGCGATCGCGGTGGCCGAGCGCGTTCGCGCGGCCGCGCTCGAGGCGCGGGACCTGCCTCCGTTCACGGTGTCCGGTGGCGTCGCGCTGTGCGACCCGGCGGATGGACGCGATCCGGAGCCGCTCCTGCGGCGGGCCGATGCCGCGTTGTACCTCGCCAAGCGCGCCGGACGCGACCGCATCGCCGCGGACGAGCTTTCGGTCGCGATGCAGCGGCACGAGATCGCACTCGCCTGAGGCGATCGTGGAGGTCCGCTGCGGCGAGCTAGTACGTCGGCTCGTCGAGCAGCCAGCGCCCGTCCGACCTGATGAGGCGCCAGTACCCGACGAAGTCGCGTGACGAGCCCGAGTCGTAGGTCTCGGTGAAGTTCGCCTGCACGGTCGCCCGGGTGGCCGATTGGTCGGCGACGTACAGGCTGCTGAACGAGATGGCCGCCGTGTTCGCGAACCGATCGTCCAGGTTGCCCTGTCGCTCGTAGGTCGCCTTCATCCTCGGGCTCCAGAGCGCGTACGCGTCGTCGAAGCGGCCATCCACGACGTGGTCGTAGAACGCGGCCACGGCGTCGTCAGGCCCGGCGAAGGCCACGCTCGCCGCCGTCGGGGCCGGCGTCGGCACCGGAGCCCGGGTCGCGGGTGCCCGGGTCGGCGCGTCCGATGGAGTGTTCACGGCCGATGCCTCGTCGCTCGGTGATGGCTCGGTGGTCGGTGATGGTGTCGGGGTGAAGGCATGTCCGCCGATCGACCCCAGCACCGCCTCGGGCAGCGGGACATCGAGGTTGTCGTCTCCGATGAGCGCCCGTCCGACGCCGTACCCCCCGCCGGCCAGGAGGAGCAGCAGCAACGCTGCCCATGCGATCACGGGTCCGCGTCGGGCCGGACGCCGCGGGTCCTTCGCCGCCGCCACGCGTGGGCCCATGACCGGCGCCAGGAGCTCGGTGCCGGGTCGCTGCGGTGCCGCCTTCGCACGTTCGATCCAGGCGTGGAGGGCGACGCGCATCGCCTCGGCGTTGGCGTAGCGGTCGGCCGGTGACTCGGCCATCGCCCGTTGGACGATCGAAGCCAGGTCGCGCGGGATCGCGGGCGCGACCATGCGTGGATCGGGAGGTGGACGGCCGATCCGCGCGGTCGCCACCGCGTACGGTCCGTCACCGTCGAATGGCCGCCGCCCGGTCAGCATCTCGTAGAGCACCACGCCGAGCCCATAGAGGTCGCTGCGCTCATCGGCTCGATCGCCGCGCGCCTGCTCCGGGCTGATGTAGTCGACGGATCCGAGCAGCGCGCCGGTCTTCGTGAGAGTCCCGGCGCCCATCGCGCGGGCAATGCCGAAGTCGGCGACGGCCGCGCGCCCGTCCGACCGCAGAAGGACGTTGCCCGGCTTCACGTCGCGATGGACGACTCCGGCGGCGTGCGCCGCCTCGAGCGCGGCCGCGACGTCCGCCGCGATCTGGGCCGCCTGAGCCGGGTCGAGCTGTCCCTCTTGCCTGAGCAGCCCGGAGAGGTCGCCGCCGTCCACGAGCTCCATGACGATCGAGGCCACGGGCTCGGTGCCGACGTCGTAGATCGCCACGACGTTCGGGTGGGTGACCGACGCGGCGCTGCGGGCCTCGGCGGCGAAGCGCGCGGTGAAGTGAGCGTCCTCGGCGAGATCCGGGCGCATGAGCTTGATGGCGACGGGCCGATCGAGCTGCTCGTCATGGCCGCGGAAGACCGATGCCATCCCGCCCCTCGCGATGAGCTCGCCGATCCGATACCGCCCGCCCACGACGGCAGGTAGCCCTTCCCGACCGTGGCCTTCCGCACCCTGCATGAGGAGGGAACAAGCAGGTCGCGTACCACCGTATGGCACCATCGACCGATGCGGGTCGGGCTCCAGATCAACCAGTTCACGTGGCCCGGCGGAGCGTCGGCCATCGGCCCGACGTTGGCGCGCATCGGCCGCACCGCCGACGACGTCGGTTTCGACTCGATCTGGGTCATGGACCACTTCTTCCAGATCCGCGGCCTCGGGCCACCGGAGGCGCCGATGCTCGAGGGCCAGACGGCGCTCGGCTTTCTCGCCGCGCACACCGAGCGTGCGCGGATCGGGCTCATGGTCGGCGGCGTCCACTACCGCCGCCCCGGGCTGTGGATCAAGGCCACCACCACCCTGGACGTCCTGAGCGGTGGACGCGCCTGGTTCGGCATCGGTGCGGCATGGAACGTCCACGAGTCGAAGGGGCTCGGCTTCGGCTTTCCGGAGCTGAAGGAGCGGTTCGCGATGCTCGAGGACACGCTGCGGATGGCCCACGGCATGTGGAGCGGTGGCAGCGGCAGTGGCGAGGCCCTCGAGGGCACGACGATGACGGCGACGCACCTCATCAACTCGCCGCAGTCGCTGAGCCGTCCGCGCGTGCCGATCCTGGTCGGCGGCGGCGGTGAGCGCAGGACGCTGCGCCTCGCGGCCCAGTACGCCGACGCGTGCAACATCTTCGGGCGCTCGCCGGAGTTCGTGCGCCACAAGCTCTCGATCCTGCGGGAGCACTGCGACCGCCTCGACCGCCCCTACGACGAGATCGAGCGCACGATCCTCACCTCCTACGACATGGGTGCGGAGTCACCCTCGGAGCTCGTCGACCGCCTCGGAGCGCTGGGCGAGGCCGGGGCGCAGCATGCGATCCTCAGCGTCCGCGGCGTTGCCGACACGTCCCGTCTCGAGCGCATCGGGGCGGAGGTGCTCCCGCAGCTACGCTGAGCCTCGCTCGTCGCCGTCGGGGTAGGCCATCGGCTTCGCCGTCAGCTCGAGGCTGGCTGCGCCAGGCCGGGTCGGACGCCGACGAGATGCTCCGAGGCCCGTAGCCACCGCAGCGGCAGCAGCGCCACGATGAGCAGGCCGGCCGATACGAGCAGCAGCCCGTCCACACCCAGGTAGCCGGCCGCGCCACCGCCCGCCAGCGAGCCGACGACCTGCCCGACCGCCAGGAAGACGGAATAGAGCCCCATGATCGCCCCGCGATCGACCGGATGCTCCTCGCTGATGTCGGCGAGCATGCCGAGCGCCGCCGGCGTCGCCCCGGCGAGCACGAACAGGCCGCCCGCCGCCACGAGACCCAATCCGATGAGGAGCGGTGCGCCCCACGTCGCGGCATGGTTGAGCCCGAACACCGCTCCGGCCATGACCAGGCCGCCGATGATGCCGATGGCCATGATCGTCGTGCGCCGATAGGCCTTGAAGCGGTTGCCCCAGTAGAACAGGCCGGCGAAGAACACGAGCATCGCCACCGCGAGGCCGATGCTCACCTGGGTCGGCTCGAACCCGCCCATCAGGAGCTGGTCCTCGAACCCGGGGCGCGGCTCGTCGACGAGCTGGAAGATGGATTGGCTGGTCCAGGCACCGATGAACGCGTTCACGGCGATCCAGGTCGGGGCCAGCAGCCACACCGATCGGCTCGACAGGACGGCCCGATAGCGGGCGAAGTCGAATCCGCGCGCGGTGGCGGCGACCCCGCCCGCGCGGATCTCGGACGCCGCCGCCCCGGTCGCTTCCGACCCCCGCTGGTCCTCGTCGCGCGAAACGCCGAAGCGGTAGATGAGGAAGCTGACTCCGTACAGCACCGCGTTGAGATAGAACGCGTTGCGATCGAGCAGCGCCCACAGTCCGCCGGCCGCGACGAGCCCGCCGCCGATGCCGGCGAGGGTGGCCGCCTCGAACTGGGCGACGGTGCGGCCGCGCAGGCCCTCGTCATGCGACGTGGCGAGCGCGATGAAACCGAGGATCGACGGGATGCTGGCCGCGGCCGCGGCGCCCTCCAGCCAGCGGGTGCCGCCCAGGATGACGAGATCGGTGGTGAGGGCGGTCATGACGACCGCGACCGCTCCGAAGATCGGCCCGATCTGCATGATGCGCCTCGCGCCGAAGCGGTCGGAGAGCACGCCGAAGATGGGGGAGAGGACGAGCTCGGCCAGGAAGAACGTGGCCGTCAGCAGGCCGACCTCGAAGGCGGTGACGTTCCGTCCGGCCTCGAAGTTCTCCAGCTCGGCCAGGTAGAAGACGAGCAGCCCCCCGGTCAGCCCGGTGCTGAAGCGGAGGGTGAACGTACCGACCAGGACGGCGTTGAGCGAGCGGCGCATGAGCGCGCAGTATGCCGCGCCGCCGGGTGGCGGTCCACGGTCGGGCAGCAGGACGCCCCCGCCGCTGGGCGGGGGCGTCGAATGCTGGGTCGACGGTCAGGCGGTGGCGCCGTTGCTCAACGCAGGAAGGCCGAACGCCTCCTCGAGCGCCTCGGCGGGACGGAACCCGACCGCGGCCTTGGGGGCCTCACCCGGTGCGAACAGCGCAACCGTCGGGATGCTCATGATCCCGTAGCGCATGGCGGTCTGCGGGTTGGCGTCGACGTCGAGCTTGCGGACCTCGACGGTGCCCTCGTACTTGGCGGCGAGCTTCTCGATCTCCGGGGCGACCATGCGGCACGGACCGCACCATTCTGCCCAGAAATCGACGACGACGGGCTTGTCGCTCTGGAGGACATCGGCCTCGAAGGTCGCATCGGTGACTTCGCGAACGTTGGCGGACATGGGATTCCTTTCTCGTGGTCGGACTGAGCGTCGCGGCGTCAGCCGGCGACGAGCTGAAGTGCTCGGTAGGCGTCGAGGACTCGGTCATCGACGAGTCGGTAGAAGACGGTCGTCCCGTCACGGCGGCTGCGCACCAGGCCGGCCGAGCGGAGCACGCTGAGGTGCTGGCTCATGTTCGGCACCTGGCAGCCGACGTCGTGCGACAGGTCGCTCACGCTTCGCTCGCCTCCGGCGAGCTGCTCGAGGACGCAGAGCCGCTTCGGATCGGCCATGGCACGCGCGATGAGCGCGGCCCGATTTCGTGCATCCTCGCTGGTGAATGTCGCCTCCATGGCGCATACTATCTCACAAGTTGCGCAATCACGCAATGATAGGGTGCGCCTCGACGGGTGACCGGGACGGCGGTCAGGCCGCTGCCGAGCTCGCCTCGCTCGGGAGTTGGGCGGGTCGCGACACCTCGGTGACACGGGCCGCCGTGAAGCGGCCGATGCCCGCACCGACGAACAGGATGGCGAAGGCGGGATAGCCGCCGAGCAGCATCACCACCGACGACAGCGCCACGCCGCCCGTGTAGGCACCGACGTTGCGCACGACGAAGTGGCTCTGGAAGGCGAGGACGTCCGGCCCGGTCGCGAGGCGGAAGAGCCGCTCGTTGGCTGCGAGCTGGCCGGCGGTGTCGCCGGCTGCCATGAGCACCGTGACGAGCACGAGCACGAGCGGCGCGAGCGGGTTCACCGGGTGGGCCGCCAGGCCGAGGGTCAGCGCCACGCCGCGCAGCAGGAACGAGTTTCGCAGGAGGCGAGACGAGGAACCTCCGCGAAGGTGCGAGCTGACGTACAGCGATGCGAGAACCAGGGTCCCGGAGCTGATGGCCGACAGGGCGATCGCGAAGCCGGCGCCCGTGTTCAGGACGGCGATGGCGTAGACGGAGAGGAACGGCGACAGACCGGCCGAGAGGAGCGCCAGTGTCATGACGTTCCCGTGCCGGCGCAGCCGGGCCTGCTCGTCGCTGTTCCACGCCGTCCGACGGGGCACCCGAATCCGACCCGGAGCGGGCAGACGCCGCAGGATCACGAGCGGCACGAGTCCGGCGATGCCGGACACGAGGAGTGGGATGACGTAGGCCCACAGGCCGATGCCGGCCACGAGACCGTCGATGGTGAAGGCGATGGGCAGCAGGATCACCGAGCCGATCCCGAGCGCGATGCCCCCGAGGCGAGGAGCGATCAGGCGTCGCTCGTCGTCGGGCAGGATGATCTGGTACCACGACTGCTGGAGGCTATACGCGGTCGCGCCCAGCGCGCCGAGGATGCCGCTGACCACGCCGATGAGCGCGATCGCCGCCCAGGTCGGCAGGAGTCCGATCGCGGCGAGCGCCACGGCGCCGGCGAGCAGGAAGCCACGTGGCTCCCCGATCGTGGCGAACAGCACGACGAGCCCGCGAAGGTTGCCATCGGTCCGATCGAGCCAGCTGGGGAGCCAGCGCTGCGACATCGTCCCCACGGCCGGCAGGACGGCGACCGCCGTCGCCAGGGCCGGGTGGGCGCCGAGAGCCAGGAGCAGCGGAATCGTGATGGCGGGGCCGGTCAGCGCGCCGATGAAACCCTGGGCGATCGCCAGGATGCGAAACGGTCGGTACTGCCGGGCGGCGAAGGATCGCCAGTCGAGGACGGCGGGATGACGGGAAATTCGAGGTGCGCGCACGGAGGTCGAGTTGCCTTGTCCGGGAGCGCGCGTACTCCGATCAGACCCGTTCTGATCGACGTCGGTGCAGGGCGTCCCAGCCGGGCATCCGACTCCAGGAGCATACGGCATCCCTCAGTGGCATGCGCATGACCGGATCGTCCGGGGTCGGGTCCGGGTTGCGACACACGAGTTGTCGCGATCGGCGCCCAATCTCACCGGCATGAACATTCTTCTCGACTGCGCGTGGTGCGGCGACGAGGTCGTCTTCTCGGTCGACGAGACCGACGACGAGCTCGTGTGCAGCGCCTGCAACACCCGAATGGCGTTCGCACCGGATCCGATGACCACGTATCAGCTGCTGTACGAGGGCGCGCAGGCCGCCTGACGCGTCCGCCGCTGCAGCCCGTCTGCCGATGTGGCAGGCTCGGCGGCATGGGACCCGCTCCGCGCGCCTCGGCCCGGCGTCGCATCGGATCGACGCTGCTGGCGGCCGCGCTGCTGGTCGGCCTCGGCGCGATCGCCGCGTACTCGTTCGGTGCCGTCGACCTGGCGCCGGTCTTCGGTGGTCGCATTCCGCGGGTCGCCTACGACGCGTACCTCTCGGCCGAGCGCAATGCCCCCACGATCACCGAGTCGTGCAGCGTCGACTGGGCCGTCGTGGCCGGCATCGCCCAGGTCGAGTCACGCCATGGCCGGATCGACGAGGACCATCGGCTCGACGCGGACGGCACGGTCGAGCCGCCGATTCGCGGACGGCAGCTCGACGGCACGGGAGGGACGCAGACGATCGTCGATACCGACGATGGCGAGCTGGACGGAGACCCTGCCTGGGACCGTGCGATGGGTCCGCTGCAGTTCATTCCGACCACGTGGCGTGAGCTTGGACGGGACGGCAACGACGACGGAACGGCCGACCCGGACAACCTCTATGACGCCGCCCTGACCGCGGTCGCCCACCTCTGTCTGCGCGAGCCGGGCGACTACAGCGCGCGCGCCGAGCTGCGGCGGGCGCTCATCGCCTACAACGCCTCGGGCCGCTACGCGGACGATGTGCTGCGCTGGATCGAGCGCTACCGGTCAGAGCCGCTCGACGAGATCCTCGAGGCCTCGCCCGAGGCCTGACGGTTCAGGACTCGTTGATCTCGATCGTCTCGATCCGATCGCCGGGCTCACGGTCGCGCTGAGGGTCGCGCTCGCGCAGTGACATCACGACGTCCATGCCGTCGGTGACGTGACCGAAGACCGAGTGGCGGTTGTCGAGGTGCGGCGTGGGGCCATGCGTGATGAAGAACTGGCTGCCGTTCGTCCCGGGGCCCGCATTGGCCATCGACAGGACCCCGGCGCCGTCGTGTCGCAGCTCCGGGTGGAACTCGTCGCCGAACTGGTAGCCGGGACCGCCCGTACCGGTGCCGGTCGGATCGCCTCCCTGGGCCATGAACCCCCCGATCACCCGGTGGAACGTGGTGCCGTCGTAGAAGCCCGATCGGGCGAGATTGACGAAATTCTCGACGGTCAGCGGCGCGCGGTCGGCATGGAGATCGACGACGAAGTCGCCCTTCTCGGTCTTGAATCGGGCGCTGTACTGCTTCGAGGTGTCGAGCGCGCCTGTCGGCGGGCTGGGTCGGTCGGCCATCGGTTCTCCTGCGTTGGTGTGCGCATCGATGCTACCGGACCTCGCCTCCGCTGGTAGCCTCCGCCCATGACGCGGGCCCTGTTCGCCGGCGGAACCGTCATCGATGGGACCGGGGCGGCACCAGCGCGAGCCGACATCGTGGTCGAGGACGGGAGGATCGTCGAGATCGGCCCGGGGTTGGACGGCGATGTGTCGGTGGACGTCACGGGCCGAACGCTGTTGCCGGGGATGTTCGACTGCCACACGCACGTCGCGGTGAGCACGATCGACCTGCTCGAGGAGCTCCAGACTCCGTTCAGCTACCAGTTCTTCCAGGCCGCTCGCAATCTCGAGGCGACGCTCCGCATCGGGATCACGACGGTCCGCGACGCCGGCGGCGCCGATCTCGGCATCAAGCAGGCCGTCGCCGACGGGCTCGTCCGGGGCCCCCGAATGCAGATCAGCTTGGCGATGATCAGCCAGACCGGCGGGCACGGGGATGCGTGGATGCCCTCCGGCGTGAGCCTCAACGCGATGTACGCGCATCGGGGCATCCCCGATGCCATCGCCGACGGCCCCGACGAGATGCGCCGGGTGGTCCGCACGCTGATCCGGATGGGCGCCGACGTCATCAAGGTCGCGGTATCGGGCGGCGTCCTGTCGCCCCGTGACAACCCGGCGCATGCCCACTTCACGCTCGAGGAGCTCGAGGTCCTCGTCGCCGAGGCACGGGCCGCCGGCATCTGGGTCATGGCCCACGCCCAGGCCGCCCCCGGGATCAAGAACGGGATTCGGGCCGGCATCCGCTCGATCGATCACGGCATTTACCTCGACGACGAGGCGCTGGAGCTCATGCTCGAGCACGGCACGTGGCTCGTGCCGACGCTCGTGGCACCGCGCGGGGTCGTGCGCGCCGCCGATGCGGGGGCCGCCATCCCGGCCGCGTCGGTCGCCAAGGCCAGGGAGGTCGTCGACTCGCATGCCGCCTCCTTCCGGGCGGCGGTTGCCGCAGGGGTGAAGGTGGCCATGGGAACCGACTCGGGGGTCACGCCCCATGGCCGGAACCTCGACGAGCTGGCGCTCATGGTGGAGGGCGGAATGTCGCCGATGGACGCGCTCCGGGCCGCCACCCAGTCCGCCGCCGAGCTCATGGGGCTCGAGGACGAGCTCGGCACGCTGGAGCCCGGCAAGCGGGCCGACCTCGTCGTGGTCAGCGGCGACCCGCTCGACGTCGCGACCCTGGCCGATCGCATCGAGGCGGTCTACCAGGACGGGGAGCTGGCGACCTAGGAACCTGGCTGCTCGATGTCGATCACGAGGCGCGGGGCTCCGTCGTCGGTGAGCTGCAGGATCCGGACGCACGCATCGTGGGTGAGCCCGAAGTACCAGGTGCTCTGCGCCTCGAAATCGCCACCCTCGACGAGATGGACGAGCGCGGGGAATCCGCCGGCGATGTCCGTCGGGCCGTCGTAGCTGCTCGTGCCGTCCTCGGTCTGCTTCGTACCGCCGCGCATCGTGAGGCGCAGGAAGCTACCGCCGTCGACTTCGATCGGCATCCCCGAGGCGTCGTGCGTGAAGGGAGGCGTCGCACGATCGAGGGTGATCTCGGGCAGACCCTGGGCGAACTCGAACACGACGCGGTCGTACCCATCGTGCGTGGCCATCCTCAGGTCGCTGATGTTCGCTCGCGGGGTCGTCGCGTTCTCGACCAGCGGCAGCTCGCAGACGAATTCGTCGAGCGCGTCGGAAGGGATCGGCTCCGTGCTCGACACCGAAGGGCCGACACTCGGTGCCGAGGAGCCGTCACTCGACGGCCCCGGCGTGGAGGTGGCCGGCGAGCCTGACGTCCCGGAGCAGGCTCCGAGGACGAGCGCGATGACGAAGGCTGGCGCGATGCTGTGGCGTGGGCGCATGGAGGTCTCCTGCGGCTGAATCGACTCGGGGTCGGAGCGATGACGCCGGCCGGCCGGCGATCGTTACGTGCCGGCGCGACTAGACTTGCCGACGCGATGAACGATGCACAGCAAGCGATCGCGCCCGGTCTCAAGGGCGTCGTCGCCGGCGAGACGGCGCTGGCCCTGGTCGACGGCGGTGCGGGCCGGCTCCTCTACCGCGGCTACCCGATCGGCGAGGTCGTCGAGCACGGGACCTATGCCCAGGTCGCCGAGCTGCTGTGGACCGACACCTGGGATCCGGAGGCGACGCTGGCATGCGGGCCGGTGCCGGCCGAGGTGCTCGACGTCCTGCGCCGCATTCCGACGCATGCGAACGCCATGGACGCCCTGCGCACGGCCGTCTCGGCCTGGGGCGCGGTCCACGGGGTCCTGTGGCCGCCGACCGTCGAGCAGGCCCGGGCGCTCACCGCCTTTGCTCCCTCGGCGCTTGCGGCCTTCGCGCGCCTTCGCGAGGGGCTCGAGCCGATCGAGCCCGACCCATCGCTGGGCCTGGCCGAGGGATTCCTGACGCAGCTCCGTGGCGCGCGGCCCGATCCCGCCGCCGCCCGAGCTCTCGACGCGTACTTCATGGTCGGCGCCGAGCACGGGTTCAACGCGTCGACGTTCGCCGCGCGGGTCATCGTGTCGACGCACTCGGACATGGCGAGCGCCGTGGTCGGTGCCATCGGCGCGCTGAAGGGCCCGTGGCACGGAGGAGCGCCGGCCGAGGTCGTCGACCAGCTGCACGAGATGGGGTCGATCGATCAGGCCGAGGATTGGATCCGCGGAACCCTCGCGCGCGGGGAACGGCTCATGGGCTTCGGTCACCGCGTGTACCGCGCCTACGACCCGCGAGCCGCGGCGCTTCGGCGCGTGGCCGAGAGCCAGTCCCACGCCGCCGATTGGCTCGAGAAGGCGATGGCCGTCGAGGAGATCGCGTTGCGCGTGCTCGCCGAGTTCAAGCCGGACTACCCGATCAAGACGAACGTCGAGTACTACGCAGCGGCGGTGCTCCAGGGCGTCGGTCTGCCGCCGAATCTGTTCCCGGCCACGTTCGCCCTGGCACGCCACGCCGGGTGGACGGCGCACTGCCTCGAGCAGGGAGAAGTGGACGTGCTGATCCGGCCCGACGTGCGCTACGTGGGACCGGCAGAGCGCTCGCTCCCGGCCTGACGGATCCGCGCCTCCAGCAGCTGCCGCTCGGCGGGGTTGTCGGTCAGCTCGAGTGCGCGCTCGTCGGCGGCGCGGGCATCCTCCCCTCGACCGCTGCGGCGCAGCAGCTCCGCGCGAGCCGCGTGGAAGAGGTGGTACGAGCCGAGGCGATCGGCGAGCGGTTCGACCTCGGCGAGCGCCGCGGCCGGTCCGTCTCGCTCGGCGAGTGCCAGCGCCCGGTTGAGCGCGACCACCGGGGTGGGCTCGATGCGATGGAGCTCGTCGTAGAGCGTGACGATCGCGTCCCAATCGGTCGCCTGCCAGGACGGCGCGACCGCATGCGCGGCCACGATCGCCGCCTGGAGCTGGAACGTTCCGGGGCGGCGAATCCGGCGGGCACGCCCGAGAAGCTCGACCGCATCGTCGATCGCCGAGCGATCCCAGAGCGTCCGGTCCTGGTCGGGGATGAGGACCAGCGAGCCGTCGGCAGCGAAGCGTGCCTCCCAGCGGGCGAGGTGAAGCCGCATGAGGGCCAGCAGGCCGATCACCTCCGGCTCGTCGGGCATGAGTCGAAGCAGGAGCGAGGTGAGCCATTCCGCGTCTCGTGCCAGGTCCCGCCGCTCGGCGGCGGCACCGGTGGAAGCGAGGTATCCCTCGTTGAAGATGAGATAGAGGACCCGCAGGACCTCGTCGAGCCGCGATGGCAGCTCGGCCGGCTCGGGGATCCGGTAGGGGATGCCGGCGTCACGGATCTTGCGCTTGGCCCGGACGAGCCGTTGCGCGACCGTCGCCTCCGGCACCAGGAAGGCCCGCGCCACCGCGGGCGTCTCGAGGCCACCGATCGTGCGCAGCGTGAGGGCGATCTGCGCCTCGCGATTCAGGGACGGATGGCAGCAGGTGAACAGCAATCGCAGGCGGTCATCGGTTCCCATCGGCCCGTCTGTCGCGACCCCGGCATCCATCTCCGTGGCCTCCCTGGTCAGCTCCACCATCCGCTCGCGGTAGCGCGACTGCCGGCGAAGTCGGTCGACTCCCTTCCGCCTCGCCGCGGTCATGAGCCACGCACCCGGGTTGTGCGGGATCCCGTCCGTCGACCAGTGCTCGAGCGCCGCAACGGCCGCGTCCTGGACGAGCTCCTCGGCGACGTCCCAGTCCCCGAGGATGCGGACCAGCGCAGCGATGAGGCGGCCGCGCTCGTCCCGCAGGACGGCGGACAGCCGATCGTCGACCGCCGAGCGGTCAGTCGCCATCGACGACGGGGCGAATCTCGAGCACGTCCGGCATCGGCCAGGTCGAGGCGATGGCGATGGCCTCGTCGAGGTCCGCGACGTCGAGGATGCCGTAGCCGCCGATGACCTCCTTGCCTTCGACGAACGGGCCATCGGTGACGGTCGTTTCGCCGTCGAGGCTCCGGCGCACCGTCGTCGCCGTCGCGACCGGCTGCAGCTGATGGCCGCCGATGATCCGGCCCGCCGACGCATGCTCGCCCCACCACCGGCTGACCTCGTCGTAGAGCCGCTTTCCTTCTTCGGGCGTGACCCCGGCCCAGCCCTCCTCGCTTCCCGCGATCAGCATCATGTACTTCATCGGTGGTGCTCCAGCTCTGCGTGTTCGATTCACCGATGACGACGATCGGCGTGGCTGCCGATCGACATCGGTACCGATTGTGCACGGCGCACGGGCATGAACGATAGGGACAGTTCGGTCGACAAGCTCGGGGGCATCGAGGGCGTGGACGAGGCTGCGCTCGGGACCGACGGGCCGCCGGAGTCGGCGCCTCCCGGGGCGGAGGTCGTCGACGATGAGCGACGCGTGCCCGGCGCCGGAGCCGACGACCTGCGCCCTGACGAGGCGAAGCCGTGGTTCACCTCGCTCGCCGCGGCGGGGGATCAGGCCGGCGTCGGAAGCGACGCGGCGGACGACCAGGAAGACGAGTTCCCCTTCGATCCAGAACTCGGCCGATAGCGTCACAATGCCCGGGTGACCTCCGCGAACCAGTCGCGGCCGTCGACCGCGGCGGTCGCGATTGCCCTGCTCGTCGTCTACGTCGTGTGGGGATCGACCTACTTCGCGATCGCCGTGGTGATCGAGACGCTCCCGCCGCTCCTGTCCGCCGGCCTGCGGTTCAGCGTGGCCGGCGCCGTCATGCTCGGAGCCCTGCTGCTCGCCGCTCGCGTGCGCCATGAGCGCATGGTGCTCGAGCGCCCGTCGCTCGCCCATTGGCGCTCGGCCTTCATCGTCGGCGCCCTCCTCCTGCTCGGCGGCAACGGCGGCGTGGTGCTCGCCGAGCAGTACATCCCGTCGGGCACCGCGGCGGTGCTCATCGCCACCGTGCCCATCTGGCTGGCCGTGTTCGACGCGCTGCTCATGCGACGTCGGCCCGGGGCCCTCGTGATCACGGGCCTCGTGGCGGGCATCATCGGCGTCGCCATCCTCGTGGCGCCGGTCGAGGGCATCGAGTCACTCGACCCGCTCGGCGTCGGACTGGTCATCGCGGCGGCGATGAGCTGGGCCATCGGCTCGCTCTATGCCCGCCGCGCGCCGCTGCCACGTTCCCAGCTCCTGGGGACCGGCATGGAGATGCTGGCAGGCGGCATCGTCATCCTCATCGCGGGCACGCTGATGGGCGAGCTGGGACGCGCCGACGTGAGCACGTTCTCGCTGCGGTCGGTGATCGCGCTCGGCTACCTGATCGTCTTCGGCTCGCTCGCCGCCTTCACCGCCTACACGTGGCTGCTCGCCCACGTTCCCGTGTCGACCGTGGGCACCTACGCCTACGTGAACCCGATCGTGGCGGTCGCCCTGGGTGCCGTCTTCCTGTCCGAGCCGATCACGCTTCCGCGGATCGCGGCCACGGTCGTGATCATCGGCGCCGTGGTGGCCATGGTCTCCGGCCGCCCCCGCCAGGTCGAGGAGAGCGGACCCGCGCCGGAGGCGGCGACGCTCGAGCCGGCGGACGGTGGCACCGATCCTGCGCGCAGCACGCTCTCATGAAGAAGTTCCACACCATCGAGGCCGATGAGCTGCATCGGCAGCTCGCCTCTGACGACCGCCCCGTCCTCGTGAACGCGCTGGCTCGCGAGGCCTTCGAAGACGAGCGCATCCCCGGATCGATCTCGATTCCTGTCGCCTCCGCCGTGCGGGTCGCCGGCGACGTGCTGGCGAAGGACCAGCCGATCGTCGTGTACTGCGCGTCGCGCAACTGCACCGCCAGTCCGACGCTTGCACAGAAGCTCGTCGATCTCGGCTTCACCGAGGTCTCCGACTTCGACGGCGGCCTCGAGGCATGGGAGCACGCCGGCTACCCGGTGCAGCGGTCGCGCGTCGCGGTGGGCGTCTGACCCCGTCCATGCCCTCACTCAGCGTCACCTGCACGCCCGACGCGACCGGGTGGCGCTGCTACGTCATCGTCGGGGACGACCCGGCCGCGACCGAGCACCAGGTGGACGTCACGCGCGACACGGCGGCCGACCTCGCGCCCGGCGCGACGCCCGAGGAGCTCGTGCGTGCCTCGTTCGAGTACCTCCTCGAGCGTGAGCCGCGCGAGAGCATCATGCGGGCGTTCGAGCTCCCGATCATCGCCCGGTTCTTCGGCGACTACCCCGACGAGATCAGCCGGCGCCTTCGCGGCTGATCGAACGATCCGAAGGCGGCTTCGGGTGCACCCTGCGCGAGCGTCCGACCGTGACGCTCGCCAGGCCTTCGGGGAAGACCACCAGGTTCCAGGCACCGCTGCGCGCCGCCGACGGCACGACCATGCCGCGGGCTCCCATCGAGCGGGCGCGCTCGGCGAGAGACTGCGCAGCCTCCCGCTCGCCGATGAGGTCCTCCACGTCGACGCCGAGCTCACCACGCGTCTCCGGAGCTCGAAGGTCGAGGACCGGCAGATCACGGACCGTGAGGCTCCAGAGCCGGCGGGTGACGCCCCGCGGGTCGATCGCGCCGCCCGTGGCGGCGCTCCACTCTGCCCACGCCGTGGCCGGCTCGAGCGACGCGTAGAGCGGCCAGCCCGCTCCCGGACGGTGGTAGCGGCCGGCGGTCGGAGCCGGCCGATCGGGCGGGAAGGCCGGCGTATCCACGCCAGTCTGGCGATGCACCCTGCCGGTGAAGCTGCTCAGGGCGTTCAGACGTAGTCCCCGACGTCGTACGACTCGGCCGCGCCCAGGACCGCGGGGAAGTCACCGGATGCCAGCCGATCGACCGGGCGCTCCCACGCGAGGGCCGCATTCGGCGCCTCGAGCCATGTCCGCTTGGCCGCATCGGTCATCCCGCGTCCGAGGACGTCGAGCACGGCCTGGAGCTCGCCGATGCGGTTGCGGAAGCGGGTCTGGGGTCGCTGCCCCGTTCGCCACCGCTCGGCGGTTCGCAGGCTCGCTCCCGTGGCGCGCGCAACGAGGCGCGCGGGAAAGAGGCGCACGAGGCGTGGCGGTGGCGCGGTCCCGATCGTCATGGCCGGATCGTATCGGCCCCGAAAGTGACGGTCAATCTGACGGTCAGTCTGACGGTGTGCCCATCTACGGCAGGAGGCCGGACGCTTCGTAGATGCGGTTCAGGACGTAGAGCCCATCGGTCTCGGGGTCGGTCAGGTTCGTCTGCGCCTGCTCGAGCATGATGTAGGGGTGCATCCGGGCCTGCGCGAGCTCGGTGCCGCGGAACGCGAGCTCGAGGAGCACGCCCTCCTGTGTCTGCTGGCTCCAGCCCTGCCCGAACAAGAAGTTTCCGTGGCTGACCATCGTGACGCGGTGACCGCCGTCGTCGGTCGGGGTGACCTCGATCGGGCCTGACCAGTGCGTGCCGTGGCCGATGACATGGTCACAGCCGGCCTCGAAGAAGACCTCCTGCTGGCGACGCATGTCGCCGATGAATGCCGCGTGGTACTCCGCGCCGCCCCACCACTGCGGGACACAGATGATGACGTCGGCCTCAGCACGGGCCCGCTCGACGGCCTCGACCACGTACTCGTCGCGCAGCCACAGCACGCCGGGCTGGCCCGGACCGGCCTCGAGCGAGCCGGGGATCTCGTTGAAGGCCACGAACCCGAAGGTGAGACCGCTGGCCTCGACGAAGGCCGGCTCGAGCGCCTCGTCCAGGTCCGCGCCCGCGCCGGTGGTGGGGATGCCCGCCAGCTCGAACTGACCGAGGGTCTCGAGGAAGCCCGCGGTCCCGCGGTCGAACAGGTGGTTCGCGGCGAGCGTCGCGACGTCGACCCCGTACGTGTCGCGGAGGCGAGGCAGCACCGCCGGGTCGATGCTGAAGATGACGCCGTCGTTGACGGTGAAGCTGTCGACGACCGGGCACTCGAAGTCGTCGAGCGTGATGTCCGCCCCGCTGACCAGATCGGCGACAGCGCCCTCGTTGCCCGTCCGGACCGCATCGACGATGTTGAAGCCGTTGCCGACCTGCCCGGGACCGGCGGGATTCGGGTACACGGCGATGTACTCGGCCGTGCCACCGCCGAAGACCCAGTCCCAGCCGCGCCCCTGGGTGATGGCGGCGAACGCGACACCTCGGTCCGGGCAGGAGTCTCCGAGGCTCATCAGTGTCCGGATCTCGGTCGGATCATGGGGCTCCACGCCGACCGCGCGACCCTGGATGAGATAGGGAAGCGCGCGCGCGTCGGCGTCGCCGAACAGGTCTGCGCCGTCGACGGGTAGGACCTTGACGGTCGGCACGACGGCGGAGGGCGGCAGGAGCGCGAGCTGATCGGGGCTCTCGGCCAGGCGCTCGAGGAGCACCGGCATCTCGACGCAGTCGCCCTCGGCCACCTCACGGTCGAGGTACGCGGTGACCTCGCAGGGGACGACGAGGTCGGTCGCGTCCGCGACCTCGGCCGCGGTGATCGAGGCCGTCGCGCTGGTGTAGCCGGTGACGACGGCGAGGGGGACCTCGACCTCGGGGACCGGGGTCGGCGTCGGCTCCGGGGTCGGAGTCGATGCCTCCGTGGCGGACGGCGTCGGCTCGGGGCGATCGGTCGGGGACGCGGGCGGGTCCGGTTCGCCGGAGCAGGCGCCGAGGGCCAGAACGAGGACGGCGAGAAGGGCGGCGGTTCGCATCGGCACCGATGGTACCGGCTTCGTCAGGAAGCGCTGTCCTCGGATTCGGTGACCGTGAGCTCGAGATCGAGCCCGGCATCGGCGTCGCCCTCGACCGGGCTGTACACGCGATACGTGCCCGGGTCGAGTGTCACCCGCAGCTCCTCGAGGTCATCGGAGAACAGCGAGTCGAGGCGCTCGTCGACGCCCTCGATCGCGAAGCCGTGCGGTGCGGTCCCGCTGTTCGTGACCTCGAACAGGACGCCGCCGCCGGGGATCTCGGCCGGCATCTCGATGCTGTCGTCGGTCAACCTGACCTCGACCACCACCTCGCCCGGGCTCGGGTTCACGCCCTCGTTGAGGTTCTCGTCGCTCTCTCGCGCGCAGGCGGCGAGCGTCAGAGCGACGGTCACGAGCAGCACGAGGAGGAAGGGTCGTCGGTACGTCGATCTGTTCGCCATGCGCGCTCCTACCGCAAAACCGTTGCCAGACACCCCGGGAGCGGCCGCCTCGCGGCGGCGCGGTACCATCGGCCGATGGAGAAGCCCGCCGCGACCACCCTGGACCTCGAGACGATCCGCCGGGCACCGAAGGTGCTCCTGCACGATCACCTCGACGGCGGACTCCGTCCTCGGACCGTGATCGAGCTGGCCGCCGAGGCCGGGTACCGAGAGCTGCCGACGACCGACCCCGACGAGCTGAGCCGGTGGTTCACGCTCGGCGCCGATCGAAAGTCCCTGGAGCTCTACCTCGAGGGCTTCCGGCACACCGTCGCCGTGATGCAGACCCGGGAGGGCATCGAGCGCGTCGCCGAGGAGTGCAGCCAGGATCTGGCGGCAGACGGGATCGTGTACGCCGAGGTCCGGATGGCGCCCGAGCTGCTGACCGCGGGCGGCCTGAGCCTCGACGAGGCGGTCACGGCGATGGTCACCGGTCTGCGCCGCGGTGCCGAGGGGACGCCCCTGACCGTCGGCCTGATCGCCACCGCCATGCGGCAGGCGGCGCGGTCGGTCGAGATCGCCGAGCTTGCGATTCGACACCGGGAGGCTGGTGTCGTGGGTTTCGACATCGCCGGACCGGAAGCGGGCTACCCGCCGACCAGGCATCTCGACGCGTTCAACCTCATCGCCCACGAGAACTTCCATCTCACGATCCACGCCGGCGAGGGATTCGGCCTGCCGTCGATCTGGGAGGCGCTCCAGTGGTGCGGCGCCGAGCGCCTCGGCCACGGCGTGCGCATCGTGGACGACATTACGCTGCGCCCGGACGGCAGCGCCGAGCTCGGACGGCTCGCGAGCTACGTCCGTGACACGCGGGTCCCGCTCGAGATGTGCCCGACCTCGAACGTGCACACCGGCGCCGCCGCGAGCATCGAGGAGCATCCGATCGAGCTGCTGCGCCGCCTTCGATTCCGCGTCACCGTGAACACCGACAACCGGCTCATGAGCGGCATCACGCTGAGCAGCGAGTTCGCGGCGCTGCATCGGGCCTTCGGCATCGGCCTCGACGACATGGAGTGGCTGACGCTCAATGCCATGAAGTCCGCCTTCTGGCCGTTCGACGATCGGCTGCGGATCATCAACGAACAGATCAAGCCGGGGTTTGCCGCGCTGCGCGAAGCACGCTCCTAGCGGCGCACCTCCCTAGGCCGGGGTGACGGGAGACTCGAGGAACTCGGCCGTCTCGCGTTCCAGGCGAGACGCTTCGTCGGCGGTCAGGCCCCGGAGTGGCAGGCGCGTCCCGGCGCGGACCCCGACGCCACGCAGCCCGAGCACGTGCTTCGCGGCGGCGACGAACTGTCCGCTCGACTCCATGGCGGCGCGCAGCGATCGAAGCCGCTCCATGGCCGGCTCCCTGCCGTCGTCGAGGGCCGCGCGGACGACGTCCGGGAAGGCGGCGGACATCCCCGACACCGTGCCGAGCGCACCGCGCGCCAGGCCGGCGGCGATGAGCGGCTCGTTGCCGATGAGGACCGGGAGCCCCAGCTCGAGATACGGCTCGACGCGTTCGAACGGCGACTCGCTGACCTTCAGCCCGGCGAGGTTGTCCGTCTCGGCCGCGATGCGTCGGATGACGTCCACCGGCAGCGGATAGCCCGAGCGCGCAGTGAAGGCGTAGCAGAAGAAGGGGAGTGGAGTGCAGGCACGTGCTGCGGCGACGAAATGCGCGGCCAGCGATGCCTCGTCCAGGCCGTAGTACGGCGGGGGAATGACGGCGACCGCGTCGGCACCGACCTCGGCCGCGTGACCCGCGAGGGCGACGGTGTCGGCCGTCGTCTGGGCGCCCGCATGCACGACCAGGAAGCCGGAGAGCGCGCTCCGGAACGCCGATGCGGCGCGCCGTCGTTCATCGGTGGTGAGGAGCACGCCCTCACCGGTGGTGCCGCACGCGAACACGCCATCCGCGCCGTGGGACTCGAGGAACTCCACGTATGGCGCGATCGCATCGGTGTCGAGGGTGGCGCCGTCATCGGCCAGGGGCGTGACTGCGGCGACGATGAGCGGGCGGTGGCCCAGGTCGGTGAGGTTCTTCACGAGGCCATCGTACCGGCCGGCGGCGTCGACGGCGCGCGCCCGAGCGCCCGGCGCATCGGTGTAGACTCGACACCGATCACCCATACAGCCCCTTCACGAGGGCATCGTTCGCACCATGACCTACGTCATCACGGAACCTTGCATCGGCACCAAGGACGCGAGCTGCGTCGACGTCTGCCCGGTCGACTGCATCCATGCCACCGACGACGATCCGCAGTTCTACATCGACCCGGATGAGTGCATCGACTGCGGCGCCTGCGAGCCGGAATGCCCGGTGACCGCGATCTTCGCGGAGGACGCGGTGCCCGACAACATGGTGCAGTACATCCAGATCAACGCCGACTACTACAAGCAGTAGCCGATGCCGCGCCTGATCGTGCTCTACAACGCTCCCGAGGATCCGGAGGCATTCGACGCCCACTACCGGGACGTCCACACGCCGATCGTCAGCCGCTACCCGCATCTGCGTGACATGCGGCTGTCGAAGCTCAGCGGCGTCGCCGGACGCGATGCTGCGTATTACCTCATGGCCGAGATGATCTTCGACTCCGCCGCCGATCTCGATGAGGCGCTCATGTCCCCGGCCGGCGCCGAGAGCGCGAAGGACCTGCGCAACTTCGCCGGTGCCGGTGTGACGATGTTCGTCGCTCCCGACGAGGCCGATGCCTGATCCCGGCTCGCCGGTCCCGTCCGACCCGGCATCGCTCGGCTACGAGCGCATCACCTACGAGCGCGACGTCGAGCGTGCGGTGGCCACGGTCACGGTCAACCGACCCGAGGTGCTCAACGCGCTCGATCTCCCCACGCTGAAGGAGCTCTCGCACGCCTTCGAGCAGGCGTCGTGGGACGACACCGTCGCCGTGGTGGTCGTTACCGGCGCGGGGGACCGTGCGTTCTGCACCGGTGCGGACCTCGACGAGCAGTCGCTCATGGGGGCCACCAGCGGCCAGTACTGGCGCTGGATGGGCGCCTTCATCGAGATGCACGATCGGCTGCGTCACATCGGCAAGCCCACGGTCGCGCGGATCAACGGCGTCGCCGTCGGCGGTGGCAACGAGCTCCAGATGGCGTGCGACCTCTCGATCATCGTTGACGACGCCTACATCCGGCATGTGGGTCCCGAGCATGGATCCGTGCCCGCCGGCGGCGCAACCCAGTGGCTGCCGATCATGGTCGGCGACCGCCGAGCTCGCGAGATCATCATGCTGTGCGAGCCGATCGCGCCCGAACAGGCGCTCGACTGGGGCCTCGTGACCCGGGTCGTGCCGCGCGCCGAGCTCGATGCCGCCGTGGCGGACATGACCGCCAAGCTGGCGCGGAAGCTGCCCGAGGCGATGCGCTACACGAAGACGCACCTCAACTGGTGGCGCGACCTCGTCTGGTCGCAGACGATCGAGCACGCCAGGGACTGGCTGGCCGTTCATTCGGTCGCCGACGAGACGAAGGAGGCGGTCAGCGCCTTCCACGACAAGCGGAAGCCACGCTTCCGCGAGCTGCGTCGCCTGGAGGCCGGCGAAGGTCGGACCTGCCCATCGTGTGGCGCGACCGGGCTCCCGGCCGCTCATCGCTACTGCGGTGTGTGCGCGGTCGAACTGCCCGATCCGTGGACGCTCGAATGAGCGAGGAACAGCTCGTCCTCGTCGAGCGCCAGGCCGAAGCCCGTACGGCGCTGGTGCGGCTGAACCGTCCGAAGCAGCTGAACGCCCTGAACGGCCAGGTCATGGACGCCCTGGTCGCCGCGCTCGAGGAGCTCGACCGCGATGACGCGGTCCGCGCCATCGTGGTGACCGGCAGCGAGCGTGCCTTCGCCGCCGGGGCCGACATCGGCGAGATGGCGGAGGCCACGCCCATCGACATGCTGCTCACGAACCGCATCGGCCAGTGGGATCGGATCCGGAGGATTTCGAAGCCGGTGATCGCGGCCGTGAACGGATGGGCCCTGGGCGGCGGGTGCGAGCTGGCGATGACGCTCGACCTCATCGTGGCGGGCGAGGGAGCGAAGTTCGGCCAGCCCGAGATCAGCATCGGCGTCATCCCCGGCGCCGGCGGAACCCAGCGCCTGACGAGGGCGGTCGGCAAGAGCCGGGCGATGGAGATGGTCCTGACGGGCGAGCCGATCACCGCGGCGGAAGCGCTCGCTGCCGGCCTGGTGGCCCGCGTGACACAGGACGAGCTCGTCGTCGAGGATGCGCTGGCGCTGGCCGCGAAGATGGCCACGAAGTCGCCGATCGCGCTGCGCGTCGCGAAGGAGGCGGTGAACGCCGCCTACGAGATGAGCCTGACCGACGCGCTCGCCCACGAGCGCCGGCTCTTCTACCTCCTGTTCGCATCGGACGACCAGAAGGAGGGCATGGCCGCCTTCCTCGGGAAGCGCACGCCCGAGTTCACCGGCCGCTGATGGTGGTCGATCCCGCCGGTGCCGTTGCGCCGGACGGCAGCCCGGTGGAGCTGTACCTCCGGCTCCCATCGTTCGGCGAACCCGAGATCGTCCATGGGGCGATTCGGCCCGGCGCCTCGATCCTCGAGCTGGGCTGTGGTGTCGGGCGGATGACCCACGAGCTCGTCCGCCTCGGACATCCGGTGACCGCCGTCGACGAGTCCCCGGAGATGCTGGCCCATGTGCGGGATGCCGAGACGCTCCGGGCGCGGATCGAGGACCTGGACCTGGAACGTGAGTTCGGCTGCGTGCTGCTGGCGAGCCACTTCGTCAACACCGCCGATTCGGACGAGCGGCGAAGGCTCCTCGACGTGTGTGCTCGCCACCTGGCGCCCGACGGGCTCGCGGTGATCGAGGCCTACGCCGAGGACTGGCATCCCGTCGCCGGTGACGTGGCCGGAGGCGAAGATCTCCAGATCCGATACCTCCGCGCGGACTGGGAGGGATCGGTGGTGACCGCCGAGATCGAATACCGGATCGGCTCGCGCCGATGGGCCCAGGGCCCGTTCACGGCAGAGGTGCTGGGTGAAGCGGGGCTCGCCGCCTCGCTGGAGGCAGCCGGACTGACATTCGACGAATGGCTCGACGATCGACACACCTGGCTCGCCGCCCGGAGGGCCGCATGAACCTCGGCAATCCCGACCACCCGGTGGGTGGGCTAGCCGTCCCGCGTCCGGCCGGCGTCGAGATTCGCCCGCTCGGCCGGGAGGACCTCGCCGAAGCGTTGGCGCTGCTCCGCGAGCTCCATGGCCTTCCCGACGCCGATGCCGCGCCGTACCGCGACGGGTACGACGCGTTCGTGAATGACGTGGACGCTGCTCCGTTCCTGGCCGTCGCCGACGGTCGGGCGGTCGGGTTCATCGGCTTCGCGTTCCGGCGCCGGCTCAACCATGCGACGTTCGAGGGCTGGGTCGGCGACCTCGTCGTCACCGAGGCGTACCGCGGACGGGGGATCGGCCGGGCGCTGCTCGCCGCCGCGATCGCCGAGTGGCGCCTGCGCGGCGGTCACCAGGTCATGCTCGAGGTCGGTCACGAGCGAACGGCGGCGCGGAGCCTGTACGAGGCGGCCGGGTTCGTGAACCAGGGGAAATACTTCGAGATCGGACCGATCCGCAGCCGCGGGATCGAGCTCTCCGCGGACGTGGAGATCCGACCGATCGCCGATGAGGACGCCGATTTCGAGGCGGTCACGCGGCTGCTCGCCGAGCTCGGGCGGCCCGCACCGAGCGAGGAGCGACTGCCTGCGCTGCGGCGCACGTACGCGGCGCACGTCGCTCGCGAGGACACCGGATCGCTCCTGGCGACCCTCGAGGGGACGCCGGTCGGCTTCGTTAGCCTGGAGATGCGCCATCCGTTCTACACGCTGGCCCCACAGGCCTGGATCCCGGACCTCATCGTGGCCGAGGCCGCGCGTGGCCGGGACATCGGCGCCGCGCTGCTCGACGCCGCCCTCGCCGAGTCGATCCGCCGCGGCGCGTATGCCGCCGCGCTCGAGTCGGGGCACCAGCGGGCCGTCGCGCATCGGTTGTACGAGGCCGCCGGCATGAGCGACGTCGGGAGCTTCTACACGCTCGTCCGCTGATCCGGCGGCGCGCGCCGGTACAATCGGCGCGATGCCAGACCCGACACCGGAGACGCTCCTCGTCTCCACCGAGGCGAGCGTCACGACGATCACGCTGAACCGGCCGGACGCCCTCAACGCGCTGAACGCCACGATGCGCGGCGAGCTGCTCGCCGCACTGAGGGCCGCGTTGCGTGACCCCGAAACCCGGGCGGTGGTCCTGACCGGGGCCGGCCGCGGATTCTGCAGCGGCGCGGACCTGCGCGGGGGGAGCGGCGAGCGAGAGTTCCGTCGCGTGCTGCGCGACGAGTACCACCCCATCGTGGAGCTCCTGCGCTCGATGCCGAAGCCGGTCGTGGCATCGGTCAACGGCGTCGCCGCCGGTGCCGGCATGAGCCTCGCGCTCGCCGCGGACCTCGTGGTTGCCGCTTCGGAGGCTCGCTTCGTGCCGGCCTTCCACCGCATCGCCCTCGTCCCGGACTCCGGACTCACGAGGACCCTCGTCCGGGCCATGGGCCGGCACCGCGCCTTCGAGGTGCTCCTCGGCGAGCGGTCGCTGGGTGCCGAGGAGGCACGGGACCTGGGTCTCGTGGCCGCCGTCGTGCCCGCGGACGAGCTGCCGGCGACGACCCACGCCCTGGCGGAGCGTCTCGCGAGTGGCCCGACTCGGACGATCGGATGGACGAAGCGCCTGCTCAACGCGGCCGAGGACGCCGACCTGGGCACGAGCCTGGAAGCGGAGGCCGCCCTCCAGGAAGTGGCCGGCCGCAGTGCCGATCACGCGGAGGGCGTGGCCGCGTTCGCCGAGAAGCGCGACCCGTCGTTCGGCGGCCGATGAACGAGGTTCGAACGCTGGGCGTGCTCGGGGCCGGAACGATGGGCGCCGGGATCGCGCAGGTGGCGGTCGAGGCCGGCCTCGAGGTCCTGCTCCACGATCCGATCGCCGGGGCGACCGATCGGGCGCGTGATCGCATCGGCGGCTTCCTCAAGCGCAAGGTCGAGAAGGGGCAGCTCACCGACGAGGCGCGCGCAGCCGCCGTGGAGCGCATCCAGCCCACCGCGCTGCTCGAGGGCATCGCCGCCGCCGACATCGTGGTCGAGGCCATCCCAGAGGATCTCGAGCTCAAGCGCGACGCGTTCCGGCGCCTCGACGCAGCCGCCGCGGAGGCCACGATCCTGGCGACGAACACGAGTTCGCTGCCGGTCGTGCGGATCGCCAGCGCGACCGCGCGCCCCGGCCGGGTGGTCGGCATGCACTTCTTCAACCCCGTTCCGCTCATGGCACTCATCGAGGTGATTCCCGGGCCGATGACGAATCCGGGCGTCGTCGACGACGTGACCCACCTGGCGCGGCTCCTGGGGAAGACGCCCGTCGTGTCGGCGGATACCCCCGGGTTCATCGTCAACCGGGTCCAGCGTGCGTACTACCTGGAGGCCTGCCGCATCCTCGAGTCGGGTGCCGCGACGATCAGCGAGATCGATGACGCCATGCGCGGCATCGGCTTCCGCCTGGGCCCGTTCGAGCTGGCCGATGTCGTGGGGACCGATGTCAACCTCGCCGCGGGTACGGCGATCTTCGAGGGCTTCTACGGAGACCCTCGCTTCCGGCCGTGCCTCGTCCAGCGTCGCGTGGCCGATGCCGGCCGGCTGGGGCGCAAGACATCTGCGGGTTACTACGACTACGGCGAGGACGGCACCCGCGGCGAGCCATGGCAGGCGCTGAACCGTCCCGCGTCGGGGCCGCGGATCGCGCATCTCGACCCTGCGCAGATCGAGGCGCGGATTCTCGCCGCGATCGTCAACGAGGCGGCTTCCGCCGTCGCCGATGGCGTGGCCTCCGCGGAGGCCATCGACACCGCCATGCGTCTGGCCACGAACTGGCCCGACGGGCCCCTCGCCTGGGGCGAGCGCATCGGCCTGGCCTCGGTCGTCCGCTCGCTCGATGCGCTCCACGGCACGGTGCCGGACGGCCGCTATCGGGTGACGCCGCTGCTGCGCGGGCTGGCGGATGCCGGCGGCTCGTTCTTCACCGGGCACGCCTAGTGCCGCTCAGCGGCCGTTATCGCGCGGTCGTCTTCGACATGGACGGCCTGCTGCTCGACACCGAGACTCTCTGGCACGAGGCCGAGGTCGAGCTCTTCGCGCGCCACGGCGACGAGTTCACGTGGGACGACAAGCTGGCCGTCATCGGCACGAACCGCGCGATCACCGCGCGCTACTTCGCGAAACGCCTGGGCGGTACACCCGAGCGGGGACTGGCGCTCGTGGACGAGATGATCGAGCTCATGCACGAGCGGGTGAAGCGGGCGGTCGAGGCCCGTCCCGGCGCGGTCGAGCTCATCGCGCGGCTCCGCGAGCTTCCCGGCGTCGGCCTGGGGCTGGCGTCGAACTCGCCGCGGCGCCTCGTCGACTCGGCACTGGCGAGCGCGCGGATGAGCGACGCGTTCGACGTGATCGTCACCTCGGACGACGTCGAGCACGCGAAGCCCGACCCGGACATCTACCTTCTCGCATGCGAGCGGCTCGGCGTCGCACCGAGCGAGACCCTGGCGCTCGAGGACTCGGCATCCGGGGTCGCGGCGGCGAAGGCGGCGGGCCTCGTGTGCATCGGCGTGCCGCAGTTCGCGGAGACCGACGTATCGGCTGCCGATCGCGTCATCGGCTCGCTCGAGGAGCTGCTGCTCGAGGCGTAGACTGCGGCCATGTGTCGAAGCATCAAGACCCTGAGAACCGGTCCCGTGCCGGCCGGCGACGACGAGATCGTGGCGGCGGCACTCCAGTACGTGCGCAAGGTGAGCGGCTATCGCACCCCGTCGGCGGCGAACCAGGAGGCCTTCAGCGAGGCGGTGACTGCGGTCGCGGCTGCGTCGAAGGAGCTCCTGAATGCCGTGGCCGCCACCCATCCCCAGGCGCGACGCAGCGCCTGAGACGGTGACGCGGCGGACGATGGCGTGACGTTCGACATCTCCGCGACGCTCGAGCTCGCGCGCTGGTGGTGGACGTTCGTCGTCCGCGGCGTGCTTGCGATCGCCTTCGGGATCGTCGCGTTCTTCGCGCCGGGGCTCGGGATCGCTGTCCTCGTCGGGCTGTTCGCCGCGTGGGTCCTCATCGACGGGATCACCGGGCTGTGGGCCGGCTTCCGCAGCCGGGGTCGCGACCGCAGCTGGTGGATCGAGGTCGTCGAGGGCCTCGTGAGCATCACGGCCGGGGTCCTGGCCGTCGCGTTCCCGGTGTTCGCGGCCGAGATCCTCGTCCTGCTCATCGCTGCCTGGGCGATCGTGACCGGCGCACTGGAGATCGTGACGGCCATCCGCCTCCGCGACCGGATCACCGGCGAGCTCTGGCTCGGGCTGACCGGTGCGGCATCCGTGCTCTTCGGGATCGTGCTCGTGGCCTTCCCCGGCGCCGGGGCGCTCAGCCTGGTGTGGCTCATCGGCGGCTTCGCCGTGGCGTTCGGTGGTTTCCTGGTCGTGCTCGGCATCCGTCTGCAGCGAATCCACACCCAGGCCCGGACCGGCGCGGAACCGCGATCCGCCTGACCCGGTCCGCCTGACCCAGCCGGTCGTCAGTGGCCGATCTGGTATCCGAGCAGCCGCGGCAGCCGCGCGACGAACCGCACCAGCCAGCTCGGTCGTCGCCCGGCATCGAGCGCATCATCCTGCCGGATCAGCGCCTCCCGGACGGCCCGCGCGCCGATCCATCGGATCGGCTCCGGCGGAACGAGCGGCTGGCGGCGGCCGACGAACGACAGCGCTGTGAGCTCCGGTTCCGCACCGTCGACGAGCGACGCCAGAATGCGGCCGGCGAGTCGAGCCGGGCCCGCGCCATTTCCGGCGAAGCCGTGGGCGAAGTGCATGCGGCCGCCGCCATCGGTGCCGATCTCGGGGAAGCGCCGACCGGTGACGTCGATCGGTCCGCCCCAGGCGTCGTCGATGCGGACGTCATCGAGCATCGGAAGGAGGTGGCGGAAGTTCGCATGAACCCGTGACACCGCTCGCGCATCGTGCGTGAAGGTTTGCCCGATCCGTCCGCCGAACCCGGCGGCACCGACCCCCGCGCCGAAGGCGATGCGGTGGTCGCGCGTGGTCCGGAAGTAGCTGATCGTGAAGCGCGAGTCGCTGAGGAGCTCGCCGCCGGTCCAGCCGAGCGCCTCGAGCCGGTCGGGGATCGGCTCGGTGAGGATCATGTAGCTGCCCCAGGTGACGAGGCGGTGGCGGAATCCCGGCCACCCCGACGCCCAGGCGTTGATGCCGAGGATGGCATGGTCGGCGGTCACCTCGCCTCCGTGGGTGAGGGCCCGGACCGAGGCACCGGCGCGCTTCAGCTCCTGAACGCGAGTCGCCTCGTGGATCCGGACGCCACGCTCGAGCAGCACGCGGCGGAGCCCGCGCGCAAGGCGGGCGGGCTGGATGGAGGCCGCGCTCCGCATCCAGAGGCCGTCGCGGAAGGCCGGCGACGAGCAGATGACCTGCACCTCTTGTGGCTCCATGGTGCGGAGCTCATCCGGAACGCCGGCGCCGGCCATGGCTGCCACGGTGTCGTCCCAGTCCCGCCCCTGGCCGGGAAAGGCATTGACCCGCAGATACCCGTTCGGCGTGTGCCAGGCGTCCACCCCGTGCTCGGTGCACCACGCGCCGATGCCCGCGACGGGCTCATCGGCGGCGCGTGCCATCGCGAGACCACCCTCGGCTCCGTACCGGCGGATCAGATCGGGCAGGTCCTCCCACCAGCCGTGGACGAAGCCGCCGTTGCGCCCCGACGGCCCGCCGCCGCAGATGTCCTGCTCGAGGATCACGATCTGTTCCGGATCCATGCGCTCGGACAGGAACCACGCGCTCCAGAGGCCCGTGTAGCCGCCGCCGACGATGACCACGCTCGCGCTCGTCGACGAAGTCAGTGCTGGTAGGGGCGTCGGATCGCCTTCGGCCGCCAGGGCCTCGCGCAGCCACCAGCTGCGCTGGAGGCCGGGCGTCGGGAGCGGGGGAGTTGCCATCGCGCCGATCCTACCCGGCGCGGTCCGGTGCTAGCATCGGCGCCGATGCCGATCCGCACCGACGCTGCTTACACTCCCGTCATCGTCGACGGCCTCCGCACGCCATTCGGCCGCTACGGCGGGGCGCTGAAGGACGTCCGGCCCGACGACATGGCGGCGCACGTCATCCGCTGCCTGGTCGAGCGCACCGGCGTCGACCCGGCGAGCGTCGACGACGTGATCCTCGGCGCGGCGAACCAGGCCGGCGAGGACAACCGCAACGTCGGACGCATGGCGGCGCTGCTCGCCGGACTCCGGGTCGAGGTCCCCGGGCAGACCGTCAACCGGCTGTGCGGCTCCGGGCTCCAGGCCGTCATCACCGCAGCCCACGCGATCGCCTATGGGGACGGCACGACCTTCGTCGCCGGTGGTGTCGAGTCGATGACCCGCGCGCCGTTCGTGATGGCCAAGCCCTCCGCGGCGTTCCCGCGCGGTGAGCAGCAGCTCTTCGACACCACACTCGGCTGGCGCTTCACGAACCCCCGACTCGCCGATGCCCACTACCCGTACTCGATGGGGGAGACGGCCGAGAACGTGGTCGAGCGTGTCGGGGTCAGCCGCGAGGATCAGGATGCCTTCGCGGTCAGCTCGCAGGGGCGCTGGGCGGCAGCCCAGGAAGCCGGCCGCTTCGCTGACGAGATCGTTCCGATCGAGGTGCCCGATGGCAAGGCAACCCGCACCTTCGACACCGACGAGCACCCCCGGCCCGACGCCACGCTCGAGTCGCTCGCGAAGCTTAAGCCTGCCTTCAAGCGCGACGCCAGTGGATCGGTGACGGCGGGGAACTCATCGGGGATCAACGACGGCGCCGCCGCGCTGCTCGTGATGAGCGAGGCGCGCGCCCGCGAGGCCGGCCTGCGACCCCTCGCACGGCTGGTCTCATCGGCCGTCGCCGGCGTCGACCCCGCAACGATGGGTCTCGGCCCGATCCCGGCGTCGCGGATCGCGCTGGAGCGGGCCGGGCTGACCGTCGGCGATCTCGACCTCGCGGAGCTCAACGAGGCGTTCGCCGCCCAGGCCGTCCCGGTGATGCGCGAGCTCGGCCTCGATACGGAGAAGACGAACGTCAACGGTGGCGCCATCGCCATCGGCCATCCACTCGGGGCCTCCGGGGCACGCCTAGCCGCCACCCTGGTCCACGAGATGCGCCGCCGCGGCGCCCGGTACGGGCTTGCGACGATGTGCATCGGCGTCGGCCAGGGCATCGCCGCCGTCTTCGAAGCCACGGAGTAGTCGGTGAAGGCGGCAAGCGCCATTGCTGCCGCGGCTCTGCTCTCCGCTTGTTCCGCCCTGCAAATTGGCCCGCAGCTTCACCTCGATCTCAGGAACACCGGGCCCGTGCCGGTCGACGTCGTCTATGTCTCCGGCGATCTGCGGCAGTCGGTCGAAATCCCCGGTTGCTCACGGATCGTGGTCTCCGTGCCGCGTGCCGAACATTGGAGTCTGGTGATCGACGACATCCCGGCCCAATCGAGCCGCGATGGAGGCGTCCGCGAACTCCGGGGCACGATCACGCTACCGATGCACTTCGATTCGGACAGCCGTGGATTCGATGCCCCCTTCTTGGGAGCGCCCGATTCCGCGGACCCTCGCATGGGCACGGAGTGCTAGACCGCTGACTCGACATGTCTGACGTGCGGCTGATCTTCTCGATCCAGGCGGTCCGGGCCTTCCTCTACGGCTTCAGCAGCATCCTCATCGGCGCATCCCTGGCGGCCGGCGGCCTCGATGCCGCGGCGGTCGGCGCCGTCTTCACCGCCATGCTCCTCGGGATGGCGATCTCGGCCCTGGCCGTCGGCCGCTGGGGCGAGCGTCTCGGTCGCCGCCGCACATACGTCGTGCTGCTCGCGCTGATGGGCGTCGCGGGCACGGTGTTCGCGCTCACGGGCTCGGTTCCGCTCCTCGTGCTGGCGGCGCTGACGGGAACGCTGTCGACGGATCCGAACGAGTCCGGGCCGATCACGAGCGTCGAGCAGGCGATGCTCTCGACCACGCCGACCGCCGAACGCGCGCGCGTCTATGGCCGATACAACGCGGTCGCGTACCTGGCCGGCGCCGTCGGGGCGCTCGCGGCCGGCGGACCGACCGCCCTGCGCGAGATTCTTCCCGGGCTGCCGCCGGACCAGCGCTGGTTGCTGCTCATGCCGATCGGCGCGGTGGTCTGCGTGGTGCTCGGGCGGCGGCTCTCGTCGACCGTCGAGGTCGAGCGGGCGCCCGTCCCCGGCGCCCGAGGACTTCAGCGATCGCGCGGCACGGTGCAGCGGCTGTCGGCCCTCTTCGCGCTCGACGCGTTCGCCGGCGGCTTCATCGTGCAGACCTTCATGGTGTTCTGGTTCGGCCGCCAGTTCGGGGCGACGGCCGAGGTGATGGGGCTCGTCTTCTTCGCGGTGGGCCTTCTGCAGGCGGGCTCGTCCGTGCTGGCCGGCTGGCTCGGGAGTCGCATCGGCCTGCTGAACACGATGGTCTTCACCCATCTGCCGTCCAACGTGCTGCTGGCGCTCGTGCCGTTCGCGCCGACGTTCGCCGTCGCCGCACTCCTGCTCATGGGCCGATCGGCGCTGTCGCAGATGGACGTTCCGGCCCGCCAGGCGTATCTCGCGGCGCTCGTCGACCCGGCGGAGCGGACCGCCGCCGCCGCGTACACGAACGCGGCGCGGCACGTGGTGCGGCCGGCAGGGCCGGCGCTGGCATCGGCGTCGATGGGGATGGCGGCGGGCATCCCGTTCCTCGTCGCCGGCGGACTGAAGATCGTCTACGACCTGGCGCTGTACGTCACGTTCCGTCGCGTTCGGCTCGCCGACGATCCTCCTCCCACTCCTCGCGCGTGATCGCGTACTCGACGTCGCCGTGCTCGTCGCCGGGGATCTGGTATGGCCAGTCGCCGTGGAAGAGGCGGATGAAGCGCAGGCCGGACTTCTCCATCACGCGGCGCGACGCGCCGTGGATCGCCAGCGCTGTGGCATGGACCCGAGAGACGCCGAGCACGGCGAAGGCGCGGTCGACGAGCGCCCGTGATCCCTCGGTGGCGTAGCCCTTGCCCCAGGCCGTCTTCCGAAACCGATAGCCGAGCTCCGGCTGATCGTCGTCGTCGCCCTCGGGTCGGAGGTGGAACCACCCGATGATCTCGCCGCTCTCCTTCTCGACGGCGGCGAAGAACCCGTAGCCCGGCCATCGCTCGTACTGGGCCAGCCACCTCCCGAGCCGTTCGTCGTCGAACTCCGCGACGCCGCCGGTGACGTACCGGGTCACCTCCGGGTCGCTGTCGAGCTGCGTGAACGCCGGCGCATCGTCCGGGGTGATGCGCCGGATGATGAGGCGCTCGGTCTCCGCCACGACCTCCATCGGCCGCCTCTAGGACAGCTTCAGGTTCGGGAGCACCTTCTCCCCGAACGTCGAGATGAACGAGGCCTGGTCACGCCCGACGTTGTGGAGGTAGACCTCGTCGAAGCCCATGTCGACGAACTTCTGGATCTGTGCCGTGTGCTCCTCGAGATCGGCGCTGATGAGCATCCGGTCCTTGAAGTTCTCGATCCGCACGAGCTTCGCGATGTTCGCGAAGTCCTCGGGGTTCTTGATGTCCTGCTTCGGGAACGGCATGCCGCCGTTCGGCCACTCCTTCAGCGCGTTCTCCTCCGCCTCCTCCTGCGTCGGAGCCCAGCTGATGTGGATCTGGAGCTGCGTGCGCATCGCCGATGCGTCCTTGCCCGCTTCCTTGGCGCCCTCGCGGAACTTGTCCCACAGCATGGCGATCTTCTCGTCGGCCGCCCCGACGGTGATGATCCCGTCCGCGAACTTCCCGGTCCGCTTCGCATTCACCGGGCCGGCGGTCGCCACGTAGATCGGCACCGGCTGCTCGGGGATCGTGTACAGGCGGGCCGACTCGAGCGTGAAGTAGTCGCCGTCATGCTTCACGACCTTGCCGCTGAACAGCTTGCTGATGATCTCGATGCTCTCGAACATCATCCGGCTGCGTTCGCCGATCTCCGGCCACTCGCCGCCGATGACGTGCTCGTTCAGCGCCTCGCCGGCGCCGAGCCCCAGCCAGAAGCGACCGGGATACATGGCTCCCAGGGTCGCGGCGGCGTGCGCGATCACGGCCGGGTGATACCGGAAGCCCGGACAGGTCACTGCGGTGCCGAACGGGAGCGATGTGCGCTGCCCGAGTGCGCCCATGAACGACCATGCGAAGGCCGACTGGCCCTGCTGCGGCGTCCACGGGTGGAAGTGCTCGCTGACCTGGAAGCCTGCCTCGAAGCCGGCGGCCTCGGACTGCTCGGCCCAGTCCAGCAGGTCGGTGGGATGGAATTGCTCGAGCATCGCGGCGTAGCCGATCTTCGTCATGCCGATAGCGTAGCGGTGGTCCGCCAGTCGTGACGGAGCGACGCGGGCAACGAAACGGCGCCGGAGCTCGTTCGAGCGTCCGGCGCCGTGGCAGATGCGAGGGGGAGCGGACTAGCTGCCGGTCTCCTCGCCGTTCGAATCGGATGAGCCCCGGTCGCCCCACGGCCCATGGTGGCCGCCGCGCGGGCCGAACCCGCCGGCGCGTCCCTCGAACGAGCCGCCCTCGTCGAGCCACGTCGTGACCCGCTCGATGGCCGCATCGGCGCGCTCCTGGGCCATGCCCTCGGCGACTGCCGCGTCGAGGTCCGCCTGGACTGCGGCGATGACCGACGCCTTCACATCGGCGTAGACGACGCCCTCGGCCTCGGCGAGCGCCTCGAGCGAGCCCGCGTCGCGTGCCTGCTCGATGACGGCCGAGCTCTCGATGCCCAGGGCATCGGCGGCCGACTCGAGGACGTTCCCGCCCAGGAACCCGCGCGCGAAGCCGCGCTCGGCCCCCGCATGGAAGCCCTTGGCGAACCCGAACCCGAACCCGAGGCCGCACCCGGAGCCGTCGTAGGCGGCGATCCGCTCGCGCATCATGGCGGCGCGCTCCTCGGTCAGGTCGCCGGCCTCCACGGCCGCATCGACGGCGGCGTTGGCGGCCACCTGACCCGCGACGACGAGGCCGTCACGATCGGTGCCGAGCTCGCTGGCGAACGTATCGAGGAAGGTCTCGCAGTACTCACCGCGAACGCTGGCCGAGCCGCTCGCGACATCAGTCGGCTCGTCGGTCGCAAGAGTCGAGCCGATGATGGTGCCCCCGAGGAGTGCCGAGGCGAGCATCGCGCCGGCGAATCCGAAGGTCTTGGCAAGTCGCATTCGTTGGTACCTCACAGTGCTGTGGGTGGATGAGGGCGGTATGGCTTCGAGGGTGCCGGCGGCCGATGAAGAACGCGCCAAGATCACCGGCCCGGGTCTTCACATCGCCTGAATCGGCGGCACGTAGCATGGGCGCCATGGGAGCACGAATCCTGGTCGTGGAGGACGAGCCGCAGCTGCGAGCGCTCCTGCGGCTGTATCTCGAGCGGGAGGGCCACACGGTCGCCGATGCGGGCGACGGCCAGGCTGCACTGGCCGCATTCGACGCAGAGGGCGCCGACCTGGTCATCCTGGATCTCATGCTCCCCGGCATGCAGGGCGAGACGGTGCTCGAGGCCCTTCGCGACGCCGGCGACGTCCCCGTCCTCATCACCTCGGCCAAGCGCAGCGAGGCGGAGCGCATCGCGGGCCTCCGCGCCGGTGCCGACGATTACCTCGCCAAGCCGTTCAATCCTCACGAGCTCACGGCGCGCGTGGCCGCCATCCTTCGGCGTTCTCGCGGGACCGGAGCGGGGGAGCCGCCGCCGATCCTCAGCCTCGACGGCGGCAGGCTCGTGCTCGACCCGGCATCGCGCCGCTACACGCTGACCGGCGGCGACACGGGTCGTCTCACGCCCGGTGAGAGCGCGCTGCTCGTTGCCCTCGCGGCGCATCCCGGAGCGGTGCTCGCGCGCCAGCAGCTGCTCGACGCCGTCGCGCGGCGCCCGGACGAGGTGTACGAGCGCGTCGTGGATGTCCACGTGGCGAACGTGCGCCGCAAGGTCGGGGACGATCCCGGCAACCCGTGGCTCATCGAGACGGTTCCCGCCACGGGGTATCGGCTCGTGGCTACCGTGGATCCCGGCCCGTGATGCGCGGCTCGCCGCTGGGCATTCGCCTCGCGGCGCTCATGGCGGTCGTCGTGGTCATCGTGCTCGTCGCGGCCGGGGTCGCCGTGAACCGGGCTGCGTCTCGATCGCTGGAGGAGACGCTGGGGCCGCGCGACCAGGAACGGCTGAACCTGGCGGCGGCGTTGATCGAGGAAGGACTGGAGCGCGGCGCAGACCTACGCGGGATGCAGCGCCTGCTCCAGCGCATCGCCCTCGAGACGCGGGGGCAGGTCCGTGTCGTGGATGCGTCCGGCGCGGTGATCCTGCGGGCGGGCGGCCCACCGACGACCGACGAGACCCAGACGTTGACGTCTCCGCTGTCCGAGGCGGCCGGGGGCGGCGCGGTGGAGATCGACGTGCCGAGCGCGGCGGCACCCATCGTCCGCGCGTTCAACGGCGCCCTCATCATCACCGGCGTCGTGGCGGTCGCCACCCTGCTCGTCGTCGCGGCGATCGGAGCCAGCCGCATGACCCGGCCGCTGCGCGACGTCGCGGCAGCGGCGCACCGGCTGGGGAGCGGCGATCTGTCGGTCCGTGCCCGGGGTGGCGCCGATGCCGAGTCCGCCGAGCTGGCGGACGCGTTCAACGAGATGGCCGAGCAGCTCGAACGCTCCGAGATCCTCCGGCGACGGGCGGCGAGTGATCTCGCCCACGACCTCGCCACGCCGGCGACCGTCCTCGAGTCGCAGATCCAGGCCATGGTCGACGGCGTCGTTCCCGCCGATGCTGCCCAGCTCGAGCGGGCCCGTGCCGCGGCGACGAGCCTGTCGAGCGTCATCGGGCAGCTCGGAGAGCTGACCCAGGCCGAGGCGGCCCCACTTCAGCGCCGGGTCGAGCCGTTCGACCTCGCCGACCTCGCGACCGAGGTGCTCGCCGCGCTCCACGGCATGCTGCGGGAGCGTGGTGTCGAGGGAGTGTTGTCGGGGGCCGGCGGCACCGTCCTCGCCGATCGAGCCCAGGTGGAGCGCGCGCTACGCAACGTGCTCACGAACGCGATCCAGCACTCGCCTGCGGGCGGTCGTGTGGCCGTCGAGCTGCGGGAGACGAACCCGGTCGAGCTGAGGGTCGGCGACCACGGACCGGGGATCGGTGCCGACGACGTCCCCTACATCTTCGAGCGCTTCTACCGGGCCGATCGTTCGCGGGGCAAGATGCCGGGCAGCGGAATCGGGTTGACCGTGGCGAGGGAGCTCATCGTCGCGAACGGCGGCTCGATCGAGGTCGAATCGTCATCCGCGTCCGGGACGACATTCCTCGTCCGGCTCCCGAGCGCCACCGTGCGCTGAGGCGCCATGATGCGCACATGTCGCTGCGTGTGCATCGCCTCGAATCGGCCCCCGCATTCCTTGAAGAGGCGGGGAGCTTCCTCGCCGAGCACGAGGCCGAGAACAACCTGGTTTTCGGCATCTGCTCCTCGCTCGAGGCGAGCCCGGGTCTCTACTCCGATGCGACACCGCAGTTCCTCACTGTCGTGGATGACAGGGGAGCCGTGCGGGGCGCGTCGCTGCGGACCCCGCCGCACAACCAGGTGCTCGCATGGACGGACGCCCCGGAGGCGATCGACGCGCTCGTGGATGCCCTGGCCGCCGAGCAGCTTCCCGGGGTGCTCGGCCCGACGCACCTCGCCGCCCGATTTGCGACGCGATGGGCTGCGCAGCGCGGCTCGACGGCCCGTCGCCGAGTCGCGGAGCGGATCTTCCGGCTCACCCGGGTGATCCCACCGGCACGCCCCCCGAGTGGAGCCTGGCGCATCCTCGGCGCCGGAGATCGCGACCTCCTCGCCGCATGGATGGTGGCGTTCCGCGACGAGGCGGCTCCCGAGGCGCCGGCGATCTCCGATCCGCCCGCCCTCGCGGACCGCTGGGTGGCGCAGGAGGGTCGCATCGGCTATGTCTGGGAGGACGATGACCGCGTGGTCAGCTTCGCCGGATCGTCCGGGGCGACGCCGAACGGGATGCGGATCGGCCCGGTGTACACGCCGCCCGAGGATCGTGGTCGCGGGTACGCATCGGCCCTGACCGCTGCGGCCAGCCAGCACCAGCTGGACCGAGGCCGGCGCTTCACCTTCCTGTTCACCGATCTGTCGAACCCGACTTCGAACAAGATCTACCAGGCCATCGGGTACGAGCCGGTGTGCGACGTCGACGACTACGGGTTCGCCGATGCGTAGCGCGTTCATCGCCATGATCCTCGTGCTCGGCCTCGTTGCCTGTGCTGGCGTGACGGGCACCTCCGTGCCCGAGTGCGACGAGTCCTGGGCGGGGCTCGACGCCGTCATCCTCGTCCCGGACGAGGAGGCGGAGGCGATCCCGGTGGCGATCGCATGCATGAGCGAGATCGACGAGGAGCGGATTCGCATCGGCTTCGAGGCGCCCGCCGGACCGTCGTGTCACCAGCTGAGCCTGCTGGACATCAACGAGTCCGCCGATGCCGTCTCCGTCCGGGTGGGGGTCGTGGCCGTCGACGATCCGCTGGCCGGGGCCTGCCCGGACGAGCCGGTCCGGATGGTCACCGAGGCCGACCTCCAGGCGCCGGTCGGCGACCGTGAGCTCCTCGGCGCCGGGGCCTGAGGTTCGTCCCGTCGCAGGTCCGTCGGCGCTACCATCTCGGACATGACCACCGTTCCGACCCAGCTCCTCATCGGCGGCGAGCTGCGCGACGCGCAGTCCGGCGCCACCTTCGCCACCTTCGATCCCGCGCACGGCGCCGAGCTCGGCTCGGTCGCGCAGGCCGGAGCCGCCGATGTCGACGTGGCCGTGGCCGCGGCGCGCGAGGCCTTCGACGGCGCATGGGCCAGGACGGCCCCCGCCAAGCGCTCGCGGATGCTGAACCGGCTGGCGCAGCTCATCGACGAGCACACCGACGAGCTTGCGGAGCTCGAGAGCCGCAACAACGGCAAGACGAAGTGGCAGTGCGTGGCGGAGATCAAGGTTGCGGTCGCCACGCTGGAGCTGTTCGCCGGAGCGGCGCAGCACCTCTACGGGCGATCGCACGTGGTCAACCCGGCGGTCGTCACGTACACGCTGCGCGAGCCGGTCGGCGTGGTCGGCGCGATCATCCCGTGGAACTACCCGTTCATGATGGCCGCCTGGAAGGTCGCCCCGGCGCTGGCCACCGGCAACACGCTCGTGCTCAAGCCCGCAACCGCGACGCCGCTGACGGCCATCCGGCTCGGCGAGCTGGCCCTCGAGGCCGGCGTGCCGGCCGGGGTCCTCAATGTCGTCCCCGGACCCGGGGCCGAGGTGGGGGAGGCGATGGCCGCCCATCCGGGCATCGACAAGATCGCGTTCACCGGCGAGACCTCCACGGGCCGGCGCATCGCGGAGACCGCGGCGAAGACCCTGAAGCGCGTCTCCCTCGAGCTCGGCGGAAAAAGCCCGAACATCGTCTTCGCCGATGCGGACCTCGACGCTGCCGTCATCGGCTCGCTGTGGGCCATCTACTACTCGGCCGGCCAGTCGTGCGAGGCGCGCTCCCGGATCCTCGTGGCGGACGAGGCGTACGACGCGTTCGCATCGGCCTTCGCGGAGAAGGCGAAGGCGCTCACCATCGGCGACCCGCTGTCCGATGACACGAAGGTCGGATCGCTCATCTCCCGAGCCCAC
Organism: Chloroflexota bacterium; assembly: GCA_025699005.1. Taxonomy (GTDB): domain Bacteria; phylum Chloroflexota; class Limnocylindria; order QHBO01; family QHBO01; genus JACDBZ01. Next base: position 713,910 of record JAILWI010000001.1, read on the forward strand.
GCCGAGAAGGTGCGCGGGTTCGTGAAGATGGGCGTGGAGGACGGTGGCGAGCTGCTCGCCGGCGACGGCCTGAGCCTCGGCGATGGCCTGGACGCCGATGCGTTCGTGGCCCCGACGGTCATCGGCGGCGTCTCGAATGACGCGCGGATCTGCCAAGAGGAGGTCTTCGGGCCGGTCGTGACCCTCACCCGGTTCGCCGATGAGAAGGAGGCGATCGGCATCGCCAACGACGTGCGCTACGGCCTGGCGGCGACCGTCTGGACCGGCGACGCGGCACGCGGTCACCGGGTCGCCCAGCGCATCCGCTCCGGCGCCGTTGGGATCAACACCCCGTTCGTCGCCTTCCCCGGCGTGCCGTTCGGAGGCTTCAAGGAGTCCGGCTACGGGCGCGAGCAGTCGATCGAGGCGCTGGACCTGTACACCGAGACGAAGGCGATCCTCCAGGGCACGTCGCCGAAGACCGTGAACCCGTTCGGCATCTGATGCCCGTCGTCGGCAGCCGCAGCTGGGTTCCCGCGCCGGTCGACGAGGTGTTCGCGTTCTTCGACGATCCCGCGAACCTGGGGCGGCTCATGCCACCGCCGGTGGCGATCAAGCTGGTGCGGATCGAACCCGAGCCGCCCCAGCCGGGGTCGATCTTCGAGTTCCGCTACGGGATCGGCCCGTTCCAGCGGACCTGGATCGTGCGGCTGCTGGACCGCGTGCCGGGCGAGGCGTTCGTCGACGAGACGGTGTCCGGGCCGGTGGCTCGCTTCAACCACTCGCACACGTTCCGGCCCGGGACGACCGGGACGTGGATCGAGGATCGCATCGACTTCCACGTGGGCCCGGACGGGCCGATCGGCGTGGTGATCGATGCCGTGGCGGGCATCGTGATGCGGATGACGTTCGTGTGGCGCGCCATGCGCCAGCGCCAGATCCTGCGAGGCAGCTAGCCCGCCGTCGGTTTGCGCCCCGCGGCCCTGGCCGCGTACCGTGGCCGCACGATGTCCGGTGCCCTCGGCCGATGGTTCTCCCGGTTCCCCGAAGGATGGTGGGGCTACCACTGGGCGCCGCCCACCCCGATGAGCGCCGTCCAGCTCATCGGCACTCCCACGTTCGACAGCCGCCTCATGGCGACCCTGTGGGCCGTGATCAACCGCCGGCGGAGCGTGATGCTCAGCTCGGAGGCGCCACAGGCCGGGAAGACCACCGCCCTGTCGGCGCTCGTCGACTTCCTCCCCGATGACACGACCGGCATCTTCGTGCGCGGCTGGTGGGAGGAGTACGACTGGCTCGACGAGATCCCCGCCGGCACCGGGTACCTGCTCATCAATGAGATGAGCGACCACCTGCCGATCTACGTCTGGGGCCGGGCCGCCCGGGGCGCGCTCATGCTGGCCGGCAAGGGATGGGGAATGGGCGCCACGATGCACGCCGACTCATTGCCGGAGGCGCTCGATGCGCTGCGCGGCCAACTCGGCGCGACGGACGAGGACCTCGCCGGCATCACCATCTATCTCCAGTACTCGGCCTATCTCACACCCGCCGGGATGTACCGGCGGGTCGAGGAGGCCTGGCACCTCCGGCTCGACGAGGCTGGCGGGTTGGCCCCCGTCCGCCTGGGCGCCATCGCCGGCGATCGGTCCCCGAGCCTGACCGGCGCCCAGCGGCTGCCGGCCCCGCCGATGCTGCCGGACGACGGCGGTCGCGCTGCCAGGCCGTTCGAGCACGATCCCGCCGCCTACGCGGTGCTGGCCGCCAGCCTCGGCACCGGCGCCGATGCCTTCGAGGCCGAGCTCGCCGGCCGTGCCGGCTTCCTCGAGCAGCTCGCCGATCTCGGTGTCTGTGACCCGCCCGCAGTGGCCGCCGCGGTGCGGTCCTACCCGTCACCACAGCCGCCCGACGGCACGTCTACGGAACGAAGCGACTGAACGTCTCGAGCACGAGGGCGTCACGCCGGGCGACCGCGACCCGCTATCGGGCCCCATGGCTGGCTCGGCTAAGCGTCCTCGACCAAGAGGTCACCGTTCATCACCCCCGCGTGCAGCGAGCAGTAGAAGTAATGCGTGCCCGCGGGCAGTCCTGGCACCTCGTATCGAATGTCGCCGGTCCCAATCGTCTCGCCCTCGTAGACGAGCGTCCCGAGGACGTTGTCCAGCCTGATGAAGATGTTGTGCTCGTGCGTAATCGAGCCGGAGGGACGATCCAGATTCGTGAACTGGATAGCGAACGGCTGGCAATGTCGGATTCCGTCGATGACCTCGGTGTCGAAGGCGAAGCTCTGCGCCTCGATTGATAGCTCGAGCACCGGCTCCTCGGGGTCGATGACCTCGCAGAGAGCCAGCGGGTCCGTGGGGGACGGCGGAAGGCTCGGGGCGGAGACCGCGAGAGTCGGCGTGGCCGGCGTCCGCGTGCTCGCATCCTCGGTTGTCGGCGCAGAGCCGCAGCCCGCGATTGCCGCCAACAGGATCACACCGGCCCAACAACCGAGGCGCGAGCCAGGTGGATGATGGTTCCGGCGTCGTTCTTCCGGCATGGCGGCTTCCTGCAGCGATGGCCATGGCAGTGATGTGCCCGGGACCCATCGTCCACGCCGGAGTGCCTTGCCGCCATACGCCGGGCGGCGTATTTTCGCGCCATGGGGCGGATGAGCAGCGTCGACGTTCGAGGCGTCTTTCGGTTCTTGGGCGCGGTATCGCAGGGCACCCCATCTGCGCCAATCTCCGTCGACATGCTTCGCGATCTCGAAAGCCTCATCGGCGCCGAGTCGAGCTGCTACTTCGAGTTTCGTCGGGCCGACCGCCACGTGCTGGCATACGCGACGACACCCGTGGATTCGCCGGCACCGGGCAGCGAGGGCGCGGAGGTCACGTACGGACACCAAAATCCGATCGGTTGGCGCCGCTGGACTCCTGCGGCTGGGCCCATGCGCTTCTCGGGGATGGCGCCACGGCGCGAACTCGATCGCCTCGAATTCGTCCAGTGCTACATGCGGCCGAATCGTATCCGTGACATGCTCAAGGTCTGGCTGTGGAGTTCTCCATACAGTGCCGCATGCATCCAGCTCGAGCGAGCTGACGCGGAGTTCACGACCCGCGAGATGGACCTCCTCGGCGTCCTCCAGCAGCACCTCATCGAAGCTCGGGCGCGTGCACTGGCGGGCGACTCGCCAATGCTCGAGGTCGAGCCGTCACTGACTCGGCGCGAGGTCGAGATTCTTACGTGGGCTGCGCGCGGGAACTCGGATGACCAGATCGCTGCACGCCTCCTCATCTCGACGGGTACCGTCGGCAAGCACCTTGAGCATGCCTACGACAAGCTCGGCGTGCATTCTCGCGCCGAGGCGCTCGCGTTACTGAGCCGGCTTGACCGCTCGCAGTAGCCGCAGAGGCCTTCGGCGGCGGCTGTCCGCCGGTCAGCCCTTTTTGCCCGCCCGGGTGCAGGTGGTAGCCTGCTGCGGTGACCCCTGAGCCGCCGCGACCCGCCGACACCACCCTGGGCCAGCTACGCGCCAGCGGCTACCGGTCGCGCACCGTGAAGGAAGAGCTCCGATCCAACCTGCTCGAGCGTCTGCGCGGCGGCGAGGCGTTCCTCCCGGGCATCCTGGGCTACGCGGACACTGTCCTGCCGCAGCTCGAGAACGCGATCCTCGCCGGCCAGGACGTCATCCTGCTCGGCGAGCGAGGGCAGGCGAAGTCGCGCATCGCGCGCTCACTCGTCAGCCTGCTTGACCCGTGGCTGCCCTACGTGGCCGGCACCGAGCTGCACGACGATCCGCTCGCTCCGGTCTCGCCGCTGGGTCGGAGCATCGTGGCCGAGGCGGGGGACGACACCCCCATCGCCTGGTGGGCCGCGGCCGATCGCTACAGCGAGAAGCTCAGCACGCCCGACATCAGCATTGCCGACCTCATCGGCGAGGTGGATCCCGTCAAGGTGGCGGAGGGGCGCTACCTGTCCGATGAGCTGACGATCCACTACGGGCTTCTGCCCCGGACGCATCGGGGGATCTTCAGCCTCAACGAGCTGCCGGACCTCGCCGAGCGAATCCAGGTGGGCCTGCTCAACGTGATGGAGGAGCGCGACGTCCAGGTGCGCGGCTACCGCGTCCGGCTGGAGCTCGACCTGTTCGTGATCGCCAGTGCCAACCCCGAGGACTACACGAGCCGCGGCCGGATCATCACGCCGCTCAAGGATCGGTTCGGCGCGCAGATTCGTACCCACTATCCGGATGAGGTTTCGACCGAGATCGCGATCATGGAGAACGAGGCGCTCGCCTTCGACGCCGACAGCAGCGCCGATGATGGCTCGGTGCCCGTCCAGGTCCCGGGGTTCATGAAGGAGATCGTGGCCGAGCTGTCGCAGCTCGCGCGTCGATCCTCGGAGGTCAGCCAGCGCTCCGGCGTGTCGGTGCGCGTCACGATCGCAAACCACGAGACGCTGAGCGCGGCCGCGCTCAAGCGCGCCGTCCGGCTCGACGAGCCGTCGGCCGCGCCCCGGATCAGCGACCTGCCGAGCGTCGTCGCCTCGACCGCGGGCAAGATCGAGCTCGAGACCCTCGGTGACGAGACGCGCGAGGACCGCGTGGTCGAGAAGCTCGTCGCGCGCTCCGTGGTCAACGTCTTCAACCGCCACTTCGCGATCTCCGAGCTCGTCCCGCTTCTCGAGAGGTTCGAGGAGGAGGGGCTGGAGGCGGAGGTCGGCGAGAGCGTGGCGTCGCGCGCCCATGGCGAGCTTGCCGATGCGGTACCCGAGCTCGCCGGCGCCATTGCGCGGCTCGACGCCGGCGAGTCACCGGCCGGGATCGCATCGGCGGTCGAGTTCGTGCTCGAGGGATTGCACCTGAACCGGCGGCTCAACAAGGAGCGGCGATCCGGCGGCGTCCGCTACGCCCGCTGACCGTCCCCCTCAGCGACCCGAGAGCTCAGCGACGAGCGGCGCGAATGCCTCCATCGCGCGGGCCGGGATACCGTAGGAGCTGACGCCCGTGCGCTCGCGTCGGCGGAGCATCTGCTCGCGGAGCGCGTCGGTCGTCCCGTACAGTAGGTACGGCGAGCCACCGATGAGCGGTGGTCCGGCCGAGCGCAGCAGGGCATGGGCGCCGGACGCCAGGTGCCGCCCGCCGGCGACGATCCCTGCGTCGCCGACGAAGACATTGAGCTCGAGCTGATTGAAGCGGTCCCCGGCCGCGGCCCGGATCATGGCGGCCCGCTTCTCGAGCGCGGCCTCGGTGGCGTGACGGATCATCGGCCGTCCGGCGGGCGAGAACTGCGGCACAAGGCTCACGATCTGCGCCTCCCGCGCGGCGATGCGCACCATCCGCGGGCCTCCGGCGCCGAGCATGATCGGCGGGTGCGGGTGCTGGATCGGTCGAGGCTGGACGCGAGCGCGATCGAGTCGGTAGTGGGGGCCTTCGTGCGTGACCGTCTCGCCCGAGAGCAGCCTCCTGATGAGACCGAGCGCCTCGAGCATGCGATCGATGCGCACGCCGGCCCGGTCGTACGGCATCCCGAGCTGCCGGTAGTCGTGCCGCTTCCAGCCCGCCCCGAGCCCGAGCTCGTAGCGGCCGCCGCTCAGGCGGTCGAGGGTTGCCGCCTCGCGCGCCACGATGAGCGGGTGGCGGAAGTCGTTGGCGAGCACATACGGCCCGATGCGCAGCGTCGTCGTGACCGCGGCCGCCGCCGCCAGCGCCACGGGTGGCGCGAGCTGGCGCGAGAGGTGGTCGGTGACGTAGAGGGCGCCGTATCCCAGCTCCTCGACGCGTCGCGCGAAGGCCGACCAGTCGTCGGCCTGATCGGCGTTGTTCGTGTAGACGGCGAACCGAAATGGCCGCATCGGCGTCAGGTGCCGGCCAGCTCGGCGAACTGGCACAACGCGTTGGCGAGGCGCATCTGCTCCGGCGTCCGGGCCCGAACGCGGAGCAGCGAGGGCTCGGCCACGACGACCGTGACGCACCGCGCCCGCGAGGTCGCGACGTTCAGGCGGTTGCGTGAGTACAGGAAGCTCATGCCACGCGGCGCATCCTCGGGTGAGCTCGAGGCCATCGAGTAGATGCTGATCGGCGCCTCCTGGCCCTGGAACTTGTCGACCGTTCCGACCCGCCCCTCCGGCAGCTCCCGCAGGATCGCGCCCACCTGCGCGTTGTACGGCGCCACGATGAGGACATCGGCGTACGCGAGCGGGCACGTCTGTCCGTCCTGGTTGACCCACGTGGCGCCGCCCTCGACCAGCGTGCGCACGAGCGCGGCGACGGCGCGTGCCTCCTCGACCGAGGCGTTGTCATTCCCGGCATGTCCGATCGGCAGGAGCCGCAGTCCCACGCCGCCGAGCGGCGCCGTGGCATGGAGGACTTGCTGCGCCAGGTGCTCCTTCGACTCCAGGCGTCCTTCGTAGAAGGCATCCGACGTGAAGTCCGTGATGCGGGGATGGAGGCGCCAGGTGTGCTCGAGGAACAGGCCACGGTCCGGGGGCATCGTGTCCTCGTCGCCGAGCAGATGGGCGAGCGCCGAGCGATCCGCACCGGGCGGGTGCGCGCCCTGGATCGGCTGGTCCAGCTGCTGGGGGTCGCCCAGCAGCACGAGGCTGCGGGTCGAGCCTGCCATGGCGAGCACGTTGGCGAGCGAGATCTGGCCGGCCTCGTCCACGAACAGGACGTCCACCAGCCCATCGCTCTTCTCCGATGCCCAGAACCACGACGTGCCGGCGGCAAGGTTGAAGCGCCCGTCGGCCAGACCGTCACGGATCTCGGAGTTCGACTCGGTGACGTGGACGCGCTCGTCCGCGATGCCCGTGATGCCGTCGCTCACCTTCTGCGCGGGCCGCAGGTCGACGTCGACGCCCGTCGACGCCTCGAGGACCGAGCGCAGGAAGTTGCCGATGACCTTGTGGCTCGTGGCGCTGATCCCGACGCGCTTCCCGGCCTGGAGCAGCCGCACGATCATCCGGGCACCGGTGTAGGTCTTGCCGGAGCCGGGCGGTCCCTGGAGGGCGAGCGTTCCGTCCTCGAGACAGCTCACCAGACGCACAGCGGCCTCGAGGTCCGACTCGCCGTCGATCCGCAGCGGAGCGCCATCGGCCTGGCCGCACCGCGGGGCACGCGCGAGGAGGAGATCGCGTCCCGCCCGCCAGGCGCCGGGCGCGTCGACACCGTGCTCCGCGACCCACTCTCCGAGCCTGAGCAGAGATGCGCGGTGGTCCCTGTCGCCGATGACGTTGAGCGGGACGAGGGCCTCGGGGTGCCGAATCTCGGCGCCGGTCGGCCAGACGAGGTCGACGGTGGCACGGGCATTGTCGATCTCGAGCACCGCCGCCCCCACCTTCCACGCCTTCCACTCCGCGTCCGGCTGCTCCTGCTGCAGGCGCGGGTCGTAGAGCTCGGAGCGCGAGCCGATGTCGTACTCCTGGTCGGGGATCTCGTAGCGCCAGATCTGCCGCTCCTTCGACCGGGGAGTCGGCTTGAAGGGAGGGCCCACCGATCCGACCACGCGCAGCCGGCCGAGCGCCGTGCGGTCCTCGACGAGCTCGTCCGGGCCCATCCCCATGCGGTTGAAGAACTCCCAGTAGGCGACCTTCATCTCCCGCCGATGCCACGACAGCAGCTGGGCCAGCAGCCAGCGCGCATGCTGCTCGTCGGTGCGCGCGTGCCGGTCGACCGGCACGTCCTCGGTCAGCCGATCCGCCACCGCCTGGACCTCCGCTGCCGACTCCGACAGGCTGGCCGGCGCCTCGTCGGAGACCGGAGCCGGACGCGGTACCTCGAGCCCCGTCTGCCTCGCGAGCTCGAGCCGCCGCCCCTCGAGCCAGTCGCGGAGGCGGAGCGTGCTCACCACGTCGTCGCGGTTGTAGGCGGCGATGGACTCGAGGATCGGCGAGGCTGGCCGGTCGCCATCCCCCAGCTCGAGCCACTGCTCGAACTCCACGATGCTCGATCCGGCATCGCGCAGTCCCTCGCTGCGCTCGAAGCCGTAGAGGGGCTCGAGCTTCTTGATCGAGTAGCTCTCGACCGAAGCGCGCAGGCCCTGGCGCACCGCCCGGTACAGGTCGACGAGCACCCCGCCGCGCAGCAGCCGGTCGACCTGCTCCTCGCGCGTCGCGTGGCGCCCCATGAGGCGCTTCAGCGCCGTCGGCTCATAGGCGGCGTAGTGGTAGACGTGCATGTCCGGGTAGCGCTCGAAGCGCTCGATCAGCATGTTCATGAGCTTCTCGAACGCCGCCTTCTCGCCGGCCGGCGTGATCTCGTCGCTGGCGACGGGGTCGAACGACCAGATCGGCGTGAAGGCGCCCGCCGTGTCGAGGACGCCGAACAGGTAGTCGATCCCGTCGTCGAAGGCATAGGGGTCGCCCTCGAGATCGAGGAACAAGTCGCCCTCGTTCGGCTCGGGCAGCATGGCCAGGCCGCGTTCCGCCTCGATCGGCTCACCGGGTGCCGGCTGGAGGAGCTCGTAGATCGGCTTCCGGAGGCCGCGACCCTCGACCTGGATGCGCGCCTGCTCGCGCACCCGCTCCATCGAGGCCGCGCCGCCCCCGTCGAGAGGAGGGTCGAACGGGATCGGAGCCGCCGCCAGCCGCTCCACGGTGTCGATCTCGCGTGCGACCAGGGACTTCCGCTGCCGGCCGCTGATGCCGGCGACGAGCGAGAGATGATCGTCGTCGCGGCGCCGCTTCACGCACAGCTCGGCCCACCGGCATACCGCACAGTGGTCCACCGGCTCGGGATACGTGGCGGCGGGTGGATAGCTCGGCGCAGCGGCCGGCTCGGACTCGGTGCCGAGCACGGTTTCCTCGAAGCGACGCTTTGCCGCGCGGTAGTAGGCCATGTAGTCGGCGACGCGCAGGGACGCCACCTCGCGCGCGCTCCCGCCCAGCACGACGCGCATCTCCTCCGGCTCGACGCCCTGGAGGCGGGTCAGCTGCTCGACGTAGCTGCAGATCTGGAGCACGGCGCCGGCCTTCACGTGGCGGGCGAGCTTCGTGTCGGCGACCTCGTAGTGGTACGGGCCCCAGGCGGACGGCCGATCCGGCGAGTCCACCCGCAGGAGGAAGTCGGCATAGCCGAGCCAGCGACCGTCGAAGAACGTCGCCTGGAAGATCACGTCGGCGCCCGATGCCATGGCGGCCACGGTCTCGTCCGCCTGCCGGCGGATGCGATCGCCGCGATCCTCCTCGTCGTTGCGGGCGATCTCGACCACCGTGCGCCCCGCGGCAGCGAGGTCGTCGAGGTAGCGCTTCTCGTGCCGGAAGCCGCGCTCGCGGATGACGTCGAGCTCGGGATCGGCGCGCACCGGCTTCTTCACGAGGCCGGCCAGCGCCGCGCGTTCCAGGGCGGTCAGGTGCTCGCAGGCCAGGTACCCGACCAGGTCCGTGGCCGAGAACACGGCCTGCCCGTCGATCAGCTGCACGGTGTGGTTCTCCCCATCACCGGCAGGGTAGCGCGTGGTCGTGACAGCTCGCCGGTCGCGCTCGCCTTCCGTCGAGAGGGCGGGCCGGCGTCGTGATCGGCGGCTAGGCGGGCTCCGTCGGCGGCAACGGATCCTCCGGCGGCGCTGGCTCCGCGCCGGCCGCCGTGATCGGATCCGCGCTCGCGCGCTCGCGTCGCGCCAGCAGGACGAACGGGATCGCGAGGGCCTGAATGCCGCCGGCCACGACGTACGACGCTGCATACCCGTTCAGGTCCGCCACGCGTCCGAGGGCCGGCTGAACGACCACGCCGCCCGCCGAGCCGAGGAGCGAGTCGAACGAGAGCACGGTGGCTCGCTGCTGTGACGGAATCAGGCCATTGAGGAATGCGCGGCGAATGGGATCCTCGAGGGCGGTGACGAGCGCCCAGGCGATGAGCAGCCCGAGGGCCACGATGAAGGTCGGCATGACGCCGAGCGCGACCAGGGCCACGACGCTGAGGACGGCTGAGACCAGCATCGCATCGGTTCGGCGACGGAACAGTCGTCGCACGTAGGCCACGCTGATCCCGCCCAGCATCTGGGCGGCCGCCAGGATGGCGGCGGCCAGGCCCGCGATCCCGTACGCGGTCGGGTCGCCGTAGAGCTCGAGGAGGTACGGCTGAAGGGCATAGAAGGCGTAGAAGCCGACGCCCGTGGTGAACGGCGCCGCGAGCATGAGCCAGCGCACCGGGCGGTTGCGGAGGCCTCCCTCGACCGCACCGGAGAGCACGGTCCGGACCGCGGCGCCGGGGGACGCCGTGCGATCGGGCGTGAAGCCGATGTCGCGCATGAACCGCAGCGCGATGAGCACGGTCAGCCCCAGCAGGGCCGCGCGGATGATGTACGGGACGCCCAGGCTCGTGAGCTGCGCCACGAACCCGCCGGCCACCGAACCGACGAGCATCGCGCCGCCGCCGACGACCTGGGCACGTCCAAAGACCGACTCGAGGTCGCCGACGAAGCTCGTCTCGGTCAGCGCGTCGACGAGCCACGCCTCGGTCGCGCCCGAGAAGAACGTGAAGCCCAGGCCCAGCAGGGCCGATGCCGCCGCCCACCCGATGAACGGCGCCTCGATCTGCCACATGAGCAGGTAGAGCACCGTCGAGGCGAGGAGGGTCGCCGCGCCGAGGATGAAGGAGAAGCGTCGCCCGCGGGTATCGGCCACCACGCCGGTGGGGACCTCGAAGATCACCTGGCCGACGGCGAAGAAGGCGTTGGCAGCGAACGCCTCGGTGTTGCTCAGTCCCGCATCGAGCAGGAAGAGGGTGTTGACGCCCCAGATGAACGAGGCGGCGAGCGTGGTGAGCAGGGTGAGCGCCAGATAGGTGCGCTCGACGGTTCGTGCAGCCCCCGGCATCAGGACGCGCTGGTCGAGCTGGCGTGCCTCATTCCATCAGGCGCCGTCGTCGTCGGGAACGACGAACTGGTCGTGCGCGCGGATGAACGCCTCGCGCTCCTCGGCCGTGGCCTTGGCCATGCGCGGCAGCCCCTCGAAGTACGCCTCGCGCGGAGCTCCCGGCGCGAACAGGATGAGCATGCTCGCCGGCTCGTCCGACTCGTTCCGGAATGCATGGATGCCACCCGGTGGCACGTGAAGGAAGTCCCCGGGACGCGCATCGGTCCAGGATCGGCCGTCGTAGACCTTCACCGTCCCCGAGAGGATGTAGAACGACTCGCTGAACGTGCGATGGAAGTGCGGATCAGCACCGGTTCGGGCGGCGCTCATCTCCCATCGATAGAGCCCGAAGAGTCCATCGGTCGATCCGCCCGTGGCGAGGTAGTGGACCTGGTTGCCACTGCTGCGGAAGACGAGATCCGCCGGAGCCGCGGCCTCGCGGAGCGTGGCGCTGGTCTCGCCGGCCTCACCCGAGTAGCGGGATTCCGGGTACGTCATTGCTCCACGGCGACCCCGTCGCCATCCAGGTGCGCCGGCAGGCCGAAGAGCGGGAACCAGCGCGCCGTGTCGAGGAAGAACGTGATGCCGCCGAGCTTGTCGCCGTCGAGCTCGAGCACCTGGAGCGACCACGGCTCGTAGCCGCCCCCGGCGGCCGGCTTGTACTGCGCGAACGCCGGCGAGCCGTTGGCCATGACCGGCACGAGCTTCGAGCCCTGGCAGCCGATGCCCGGGCCGAGGCACCACTTCACGACGTCCTCGTGGGTCTGCAGCCACAGGTCGTACGGCGGCATGTTCCACTCCGCATCCTCGCGCAGGACCGCGGTGAGCGCCTCCATGTCGTAGCGCTCGAATGCGTCGATGTAGCGATCCAGGAGCGTCTGCGCATCGGCGTCGATCGGCGCCGACGGCGTATCGGCATCCACGCCGATCTCGTCCAGCGTGGCTCGAGCGCGCTGGAGCGCCGAGTTGACCGATGCGACCGACGTCTCGAGCAGCTCCGCCACCTCGCTGGCGCGCCAGCGCAGGACCTCGCGCAGGATCAGCACCGCGCGCTGCTTCGGCGGCAGATGCTGGAGCGCCGCCATGAAGGCGAGCTTGATCGACTCGCGGGCCATCGCCGTTTGGGCCGGGTCGGCCGCCGATGGCACGACGCGGGCATCGGGGATCGGCTCGATCCAGACCGACTCGACCAGCGGCGGCGGCAGGGGAGTGTCGGCGGACTGTGCCGGACCCATGTCCATCGGCCGCGCGCGGCGCTGCCGGCTCCCGAGCATGTCGAGGCAGACGTTCGTGGCGATGCGGTACAGCCACGAGCGCAGCTGCGATCGGCCCTCGAAGCGATCGAGGTTGCGCCATGCCTTGAGGAGCGTGTCCTGGACCGCGTCCTCCGCTTCGAACGACGAGCCGAGCATGCGGTAGCAGTAGCCGGTGAGCTCGCCGCGGTACTGCTCGAGCTGCGGTTCGAGCTCCGCATGGCTCGCGCGCTTGGTGACCAGGGCGAAGGTGTGTGCCGTGGTTTCGGTCATCGCTTCGATGCTACCCCCTGAGTTCGGGTGAGGTGAAGGAACGGCTGGTCCGGCGTGGGGCCGCGACGGACGGCTGATAGCCGTACCTCGCCGTCACCGACGTTCCTGAGCGTGCGCAGCGGCAGCCAGCCGAGGGCTAGTTGGTCGCCGGCCGCGAACGTCCGGGAGCCCCCGGCGAGGCAGTCGACCTGGAGCACGCCCCGTTCGATCACCACGAACGCGCCGGCCCACTCGGCGGCACTCGTCGGACGCTGCTCTCCCGGATCGAGCCGGAGGCTCCAGCGCTCGAACCGTCGACGGCCGTCGACGCCCGTCACGACCTCGAGGGGGCATTCTGGTTCATGTCGATGCTCCTCTGAAGAATCCACGCTGTCGTCGCGGGTAGGACGCCGTCACGGCCGCCGACTCATCGGTCGGCGAGACGCTGGAGTCGCCCTTACGCCATTGCGCCGATGAGATTCGGCCACGGATCCGGTCGAATGGACATCAACCCGACTGAGAACGAGTGACGCATGACCACGACGACTCCTCCCAAGGCAACCCGACGCGAATGGATCGGCCTGTCCGTCCTCGCCCTGGCCACGCTGCTGTACGTGATGGACCTCACCGTCCTCCACCTCGCGGTGCCGGCGCTCAGCGCCGACCTCGAGCCGACGAGCGCCCAGCTGCTGTGGATCATCGACATCTACGGCTTCATGGTGGCGGGCGCGCTCATCACGATGGGCACCCTGGGCGACCGGATCGGACGGCGCCGGCTGCTCATGATCGGCGCCGCCGTGTTCGGGATCTTCTCACTGCTCGCCGCGTTCTCCGTGAGCTCCGAGATGCTCATCCTGAGCCGCGCGCTGCTCGGCCTGGCCGGCGCGACCCTGGCCCCGTCGACCCTGTCGCTGATCTTCCACATGTTCAACGACTCTCGGGAGCGATCGATCGCCATCGGCGTCTGGATCGGCGGCTTCAGCGCCGGCAGCGCCGTCGGTCCGGTGCTCGGTGGCCTCATGCTCGAGTTCTTCTGGTGGGGATCGGTCTTCCTGCTGGCCCTGCCGGTCATGGCGGCGCTGCTCGTCCTCGGCCCACGCGTCCTCCCCGAGTACCGGGACCCTGACGCCGGCCGGCTCGACATCCTGAGCGCCGCGATGTCGGTCGCCGCGCTGCTCGCCATCATCTTCGGCCTGAAGCAGATCGCGCAGGACGGGTTCGGGCCGCTGCCCCTCGTCGCCATCGCGGCCGGCTTCGCGGTCGGGGTCGCCTGGGTGTGGCGCCAGCAGCGACTGACCGATCCGATGATCGACGTCAGCCTGTTCCGGATCCGTGCCTTCAACGCGGCGCTCGCCGTGAACTTCCTGTCGATCTTCGTGATGGTCGGCTACTTCCTGTTCGTCGCCCAGTACCTCCAGCTCGTCGTCGGGCTCTCGCCGCTCGAGGCAGGCCTCTGGTCGCTGCCATCGGCCTTCGCGTTCATCATCGGCTCGCAGCTCGCGCCGCGGGTCGTGCAGCGGGTGCGGCCCGCCAGCCTCATCGGCGGCGGCTTGGCGCTCGCGGCGCTCGGGCTGTTCATGCTGAGCCGCGTCGGGTCGACCGACGGGTTGGTCATGCTCGTCGCCGCCTCGGTCGTCATCTCGCTGGGAATGGCTCCCGTCTTCGGCATCACGACCGAGCTCATCGTCGGTTCCGCGCCGCCGGAGCGCGCGGGGGCCGCCTCCGGGATCAGCGAGACCGGGGCCGAGCTGGGCGGGGCCCTGGGAATCGCGATCCTGGGGAGCATCGGCGTCGCGATCTACCGTGGCGAGGTCGGCAGCGAGCTGCCGGCGACGGTTCCCGCTGCCGCTGCCGATGCGGCGCGCGACACGCTCGGCGGCGCGGTGGCGGTAGCCGGTTACCTGCCCGACGCCATCGCCACCATGGTCCTCACCGTCGCGCGCGATGCCTTCGTGCACGGGATGCAGCTCACGAGCGCCGTCGCCGCGGTGATCGCGGTCGGCCTGGCGCTCACCGCGGTGCTCACGCTCCGCTCACACGGCTCACCGCCGGCCGAGTCCGCGAGCGGCGTGGACGACGCCCACGCATCCTCGGCCGCGCCGATGCCGAACGCAGCGCAAGGCTGAGCTCAGCCCTTCCGGCCACCTGACTGCGCCAGCCGGGCGGCAAGAGCCTCGGCGTGGTTCCGGATGGCGCTCAGGCATCCGTCGAGGTCATCGCTGAGGAGCGGGACATCCCACTCGACGATCGCGCGAGTCGTCGGGATCGAGCCGCGCTCGCACCCGATGCTCACGACGATGTCGGCCCGCTCCGCATCGGACGCCGCGACGCGGCGAGGCTGCCATGCGATGGGGTGGCCGTCGGCCTCGAGCGCGGCGACCACGGCGGGGATGTTCCGCTCGTCGGGCTCGGGTCCGGCGACGTCGATGACCGTCTCGAGGTTCAGTCGCTCGGCCGCCGCGCGGAAGTAGGTGGCGGCGGCCAGGCTCTTGCCGGCGGCGTGCGGGCAGAGGAAGAGGACGCGGGTGGACATCTACGAGCCGCCCCGCGTATAGGTGCCGGTCAGCGTGGTGGACGCCAGCGTGCGATCACCGATCGCGTCACGCAGCTCGTCGGCGGTGAACCCGGGCCCCAGTCCTGTCGGTGACGAAAGCGCCACGAGCGTGAAGGCGTACCGGTGCGTCCCGGACGGGGGGCACGGCCCGCCATAGCCGGAGCGGCCGAAGTCGTTCCGTCCCTCGGTGCCGCCGCCCGCGCTCCCTTCGGGCAGCCCTGCCGCGTCCGAAGGGACGTCGGCCACCACCCAGTGGACGAAGCCGCGGGCGTCGGGATCGTCGACGAGCAGGGCGTAGCCCGCCGTGCCCTCGGGGACGCCGGCCCAGGCAAGGGGCGGGGAGAGATCCTCTCCATCGCAGGAGAACCGTGGCGGAATGGCCTCGCCCTCCGCGAAGACATCGCTGGTCAGGGTCAACGTCGCATCGGTCATGGATGGTGCCTCGGTGCTGGGATCGGCGGCGCCGCACCCGGCCATCACGAGCAGGAGCGCGATGAGCATCGCGAGCCCGGCACGTGATCGGCTCGAGTCTGCCATGCACCGATCATCCCGCCGGCCGCAAGGGGGCCGGGCGCGTGACCGCCCGTGTCATCATCTGGGCATGGACCCGCGGTGGCTCCTCGCCCTCGCCTGGCTCGCCGGCTTCACGCTCATCGACTCGAGCATCGTCAGCCTGGCCCTCCCCGATATCGCGAACGATTTCGACCGCACGGTCGGACAGCTGGCCTGGGTCTCCACCGGGTATCTGCTCGCCCTGGCGGCGACGCTCCTCGCGGCCGGCAGGTTGAGCGATCGCTACGGCCAGCGTCCGGTGCTCGCCGGCGGCGCCATCGGCTTCTTCGTGGCTACCCTCGCGTGCGGCCTCGCGCCGACGTACGAGCTGCTCGTCGCGCTCCGCGTGGTGCAGGGCATCTTCGGGGGGATCCTCTACACGGTGTCGCTGGCGATCACGGTGACGGCGTTTCCTCCGGAGCGGCGCGCATCGGCCATCGGCATCTATTTCACGTCCGGTGCGCTCGGCGCGGTGATCGGACCGGTGGTCGGGGGTTTCCTCACCGATCTCGGCGGCTGGCGCCTGGTGTTCCTCGCCCAGCTGCCGCTGCCCTTCGTGGTCGCCCTCGGTGCGGTCGTCCTGCTGCCGCGGGTCACCCGGCGGACCGGTCCGTTCGACATCGCCGGAATCGCGAGCGCCTCGCTCCTCGTCGTCGCCACCACGTTCGCCATGCTCCAGCTGGCGGAGCCGGGTGGCGCGACCATGGCCGCCGTGGCGGCGCTCGTCGCGGTCGGCGCGCTCGTTGCGTTCCTCGTCATCGAGCGTCGCGTTCCCGATCCCGCGGTGAAGCTGAGCATCTTCGGGAACGCGCGGTTCGTCGTCGCGACGGTCGCGGGCGCCGGCGCGTGGTTCGCGATCATGTCGGCGACGATCTACACCGCGCTCTACCTCCAGCTGGCTCGGGAATTCTCGGCGGCCGATGCGGGACTGATCCTCCTCGCTGCTCCGCTCGTGGCGCTCATCGGCTTCCCGTTCGGCGGCCGCTTCGTGCGGGCGGTCGGAGTGGATCGGGCGAACCTCATCGGGGTCTCGCTCATGCTGCTTGGATCGGCCTTCATGCTCACGTGGGGCGCCGACACGCCCGTGTGGTGGGTCGTGGGCACGGGGCTCGTCACCGGCGCCGGGATCGCGGTCACGCTCGTGGCCAGCGCGACGGACGCCCTGGCCCAGTTCCGGCCCGAGGATGCCGGCACCGGCTCCGCGCTCTTCAACAGCCTCCGCCAGTTCGGGGCGGCGATGGGCGTCGCGGTGCCAGCCGTCGCCTTCGAGCTGGTCGCTTCGGGATCCCGGTCGGCGGCGGCATCGCTCGAGGGAAGCACCGCGGCATTCGCGATCCGGACCACCGTCCTCGCCGTTCCGCTGATCCTCGTGGCCTTGGGGTGGCGCCGTCGCCGCCAGCGCGCGGGAGAGCCGCTACCCGCCTGACGAACGGGCGCCGTACTGGTTGCTGATCAGCCGGAGCCGCAGTGCTGGTCGGCGATCTCGACGATCTCCGCCAGGTCGAACGGCTTGCGGATGATGGCCGAGACGTCGAGGTCCGAGATCTCGCCGACGAAGGCGGAGACGACGGCGACCGGGATGTCCGCCAGGTCGGGCTCGGCGAGCATGTGCTCGCGCAGCTGCCAGCCGTCCATCCTCGGCATCATGAGGTCCACGATGGCGAGGCAGGGCCGGATGCCGTCCCGCAGCATGTCGAGGGCGGCGACGCCATCCGGCGCGCTCTGCACGACATGCCCCTCGTCCTCGAGGACGGATCGAATGACCTCGACGATGGCAGGCTCGTCCTCCACGATCAGGATCATGGCGCGGCCCGCTCGGCTTCTGCCGCGGCAGCGGGCCGCCGCGGAAGCTCGATCGTGAACGTGCTGCCGCGGCCCTCCCCGGGGCTCTCCGCCCACATCCGGCCACCCATGGTCATGACGATCTCCCGACTCACGGCAAGCCCCAGGCCGAGCCCGGGGTAGTGCTGGGCGGCGGCGTTCGGCGCGCGGGTGAACGGCTCGAAGATGGCGTCGAGCTGCTCCGCTGCGATGCCGATTCCCGAGTCCGTTACCCGGATCCGAACCACGTCCTCGCGTGTCGTCACCTCGACCTCCACGTTCCCGTCATCGGGTGAGTACTTCAGCGCATTGCCGATGAGGTTGCCGATGACCTGCGCCAGCCGTGCCCGGTCCCAGACACCGTCGACCGGCTCGTCGGGGAGGATCGTCCGCACGCGGTCGCGCATCGCGGGGTCGTGGAGGTCCTCGATCGTCTCGCGCACGACCATCGTCATGTCGAGCTCGGTGGGCTTGAGGTCGACGGCCTGGCCCCGAAGCCGGTCCGCGTCGAGCAGATCCTCGACGAGCCGCTGGAGCTGGTCGATGCCCTGTCCCAGGCGCCGGACCGAGGCTTCGAGCTGCTGACGCTGCGTGTCGGGGTCCGAGCCTTCCGCCGCGAGCCGGCGACCGAGGAGCTCCCAGTGCCCGCGGACGACGGACAGGGGCGTCCGCAGCTCGTGCGACGCGACCGCCAGGAACCGGTCGCGCAACGCGACAGCCTGCTCGGCGGAGCGGTAGAGCTGGGCGTTGTCGATCGCGAGCGCCGCCCGTCGCGTGATGTCCTCGGCGGTCGCCACGTCGTCGGTCTCGAAGGGCGGCCGGCTCGCGGAGCGTACGAACGAGATGGCGCCCATGACGGCGCCGCGTCCGACGAGCGGGACCACGACGTGGGAGCCGATCCCGACGGCTCGGAGCAGCTCGAGGTGCCGGGGATCGCGGGCTCGCGCCGCCAGGTCGCCGTCCTCGACCGACTCCCACACCGTCTCGCCCTCGCTGATCGCGCGGTGGATGGGATGTGGCGGCTCCTCGTCCTCTGCCGGGGGGTACGTGGCCCGGAGCTCGGCGATGTGATCGGCGACCCGAGGATCGGCATGGCGCGACGCGATCGCGCGCAGCGATGGACCGTCCGTGACGAGGTCGACGATGCACCAGTCGGCGAAGTCCGGCACGACCGTATCGACCAGGCTCTGTGCGCTGACCTCGGCGCTCAGCGAGCTCACCAGCCGTTCGCTCACTCTCGCCAGGAGCTCGAAGTGGCCGCGGGCGCGGTCCGCCTCCTCCCGGGCCTCGCGTTCCTGGGCGACCAGGCGCGCGTCGTTGATGGTGGCCGCGGCCAGGGCGGCGAGATGGCCGATCGTCTCGGCCACTTCGTCGGGGATCGCGTGGCGGAAGAAGCCGACCATCGCGCCGAGCAGCTGATCCCCGGCCACGAGCGGGAGAGCGATGACGCTGACGATGCGCTCGCGGGCGACGAACTCCTGGTCGAACGCGGGGTTGCCACCCAGACCGACGCGGATGAACGGCTCTCGCTCGCGAGCCACGACGGCGACCTTGGCGGGGCTCGTCGCGATGTCGATGACCTCGCGCGTGCTGCCCTTGATGCGGGTCGTGATCCCGCCGCTGGTCTGGAGGCGGAGCGTGTTCGTCTCCGGGTCGTGGATCCAGGTACGTGCCAGCGCCGCGTCGAAGTCGTCGACCAGGACGTCGGTCAACGTCTGCAGCACGACGCTGGGATCCACCTTGGTCCACAGCCGGGTATGCGCTGCGGTGGTCGCCTTGAGATAGCGAAGGATGGCGATGTGGCGCTCGAGGTCGACCTGCTCGGTCGCCCCACGCAGCACGCCGACGACCAGGGGCGTTCCGTCCGCGTCAGCGACCTCGGCCAGGCTCAGCTCGACGTCACGCTCGGTTCCGTCGCGACGGCGCGCGGGCAGGTGGATCGGGCCGTCGAAGAGCGTCTTCGTGCCCGTGGAGACGTAGCGTCGGAACCCGCGGTCATGGGCGTCGTGCATGCGGTCCGGCTGGATGCTGTGGAGCGAGCTCCCGACGAGCTCGGATGGCGACCAGCCGAGCAGCCCTTCGACGGCCGTGTTGGCATACACGATCTCCGACGTATGATCGGCGACGATCACCGCCTCGGGGATGGCGTCGAGCAGCGCGCCGAACTCGATCTGCGTCACGCCGGCGAGACTAGCACGGGGCACCCGCTCCGCAGTCGCCGCCGCGCACGTCGGATCGGCTTGGCCCTAGACCTCACCGGACGCGTCGCTCAGCCGCCAGGCGGCGTTGATGAGTCCCACGTGGCTCAGCGCCTGCGGCATGTTCCCGAGCGGCTCACCGCTGTCGAGCGCCACCTCCTCGGCCATGAGCCCCAGGTCGTTCGCGCAGCCGGCGGTCGCGGTGAACCGCGCCTCCGCGCGCTCGCGGTCTCCGGCCAGTGCCCAGCACTCCGCCAGCCAGAATCCGCACAGCACGAACGCGCTGCCCTCGTCGGCCCAGCGCTGGACCCCGCGCTCGGTGGCGAGGCGCTCCTCGATCCGCTCGAGGGTTGCCACCATCCGCTCATCATCGCCCTCGATGATCCCGACGAGCGGCATGAGCAGGACCGATGCGTCGAGCCGATCCGATCCGATCGCGCCCGTGAAGGCCCGCACGTCGGCGTTCCAGCCCTCCTCGAGCACCGCGCGCCGCGCCGCATCGCGTTCCGCGGACCAGGCGGCGACCCGGTCCTCGGCGGCAAGCCGTGGCGCGAGCTTCACCGCGCGGTCCAGCGCGACCCACGACATCACCTTCGAGCTCAGGTAGTGGCGCGAACGGTCGCGCGCCTCCCACATGCCGTAGTCCGGGTCGCGCCAGTTCGATGCGGCACGCTCGGCAAGGCCCACGAGGGTCGTGCGAATCGGCCCGCGCACTTCGTCGTCGAGGTAGTCGCGCATGAGGTGCGCGCTGTCGAGGACCTCGCCCATGACGTCGAGCTGCGTCTGGGTCCAGGCCTCGTTGCCGATGCGGACCGGGCGCGAGCCACGGAAGCCGGCGAGATGGCCGAGCTCGTGCTCGGTGAGGTCGCGCTCGCCCTCCACGCCGAACATGATCTGGACGTGCTCGCCGTCGAGCCGTCCCAGCGCGCGGGCGATCCAGTCGAGGTACTGGACCGGCTCGTCGGGGCAGGCGGCGATCCACAGCGAGCGAACCACGAACGCGAGGTCGCGGAGCCAGGCGAAGCGGTAATCCCAGTTCCATTCCTCGCCGATCCGCTCCGGAAGCGACGTCGTGGGCGCCGCGACGACGACCCCGCTCGGTGCGTAGGTGAGCGCCTGGAGGACCATGGCGCTGCGCTGCATCGCATCGGCGTGCGGTCCGGCCAGCGGCTCGTGGGTCGACGCCCACGATCGCCATCCCTCGCCGGTTTCGCGCAGGGCGGTCGCCGCGTCGCGGCCGTCCGGCTCGCCGCACGCCAGCACCCAGGACGCCTCCTCGCCCTGCGCGAGCCGGATCCGGCCCGTGATCCCGCCGCCATCCACCTGGTGGGGGATGGAGGTCACGAGCCGCATGCGCGTCGGGCCCCCGGTGATCTCCCAGCCGTTCGCCGTCTCGACGAGGTGCGGGTGGACGAGCCCGTATTCGGGACGCGGGACGAGCTCCGCGCGCAGGTCGACCTTGCCGCGGGTGCAGACGGCGCGACGGACGAGGTGGGTGGACGGCAGCCCGCTGATGCTGTGACCGGTGCTGCCGGCGCCCAGCGCGAGCGCGTCGGTCAGCTCAAGGTCGCCGTGGGGCGCGTGGAACGTCGTGCGCAGGATCGGTCCACCATCGAGGTACGCGCGCTCGACAGCGCCATCGGCCACGGGACGAATCGTCCAGTGGCCGGCATCGGCGCCCAGGAGGCTCCCGAACACGGATGCCGCGTCGAAGCGCCCGGGCGAGAACCAGACGATGGAGCCGCCGCGATCGGCCATGGCGGCCGTTCGGCGGTCGGAGAGCAGGGCGAGGTCATCGATCCGCATCTGGCTCCCAGTGCATGTCGACGGCCATGAGGCTCACGCGCGCTGCGCGGCGTGGAGCCGGATCGCGCCGGAGATGCCCTTCAGCTCGACCGGGCCGATCTCGGAGAATGCCAGCTCGGTGCCCTGGCTGGCATCGACGACCTCCTGGCTGACCAGGACCTCGCCCGGACGAGCGTAGTCGCCGATGCGGGAGGCGATGTTCACCGTCCGGCCGTAGTAATCGCCCTCCTGGAAGAGGACGGGGCCCGCGTGCAGGCCGACGTGGGCGGGCGGCAGCCCGGCGCGCTGTGCTCCGTCGACCATCTCGAGCGCCGCCTGGACCGCCGGTCCCGGCTGGCGGAAGAAGAACATGACGCCGTCGCCCATCCACTTGATCGGCTTGCCGTCGTGCTGGGCGGACACGCGTCGGACGAGGGTGCGCAGCTGATCGGCGAGCTGCGCCGCGGCCTCATCACCGCGCTCCTCGGTCAGGCGGGTGTAGCCGGTGAGGTCGAGGAAGCAGATGGCCGGCGGCTGTGCGAGCCGGCTGAAGACGCCCGCCTCGTTGAGGGCCTGTTCCACTCCGAAGATGATGCTCGCGTTCCAGGTGTGCTCCTGGTGGGCGTGGTACAGGCTCAGGAGGACGTCATCGAGCAGCGGTGCGAGCTTCGATGCGATCTCGACATCGGCATGCTGCATCATCTCGCTGGGCGACATGCCCTGCTCCAGGAGCTGCAGCTCGACTTCGGTGTGCCACCAATCGGCCTCGGTCTCCGCGATTCGCCGCACCGATTCGCCGTAGACGCGCAGCCACCGCTCGATCACCGCCGGCCGAAAGCCGTGCGCCACCTGCATCTCGATGAGAGGCACGATCTTCAGCTCGTTCTCCCGAATGAGGTCGCTCGGAGCCGGCTGGGCGAAGCCTCCGGCCTCGCGGACGACGAGCAGAAACTCCACCGGGATGCCGGTCCGCTGGCTGACGTCCTCGAAGGTCGACGCGGTGTTCGTGCTGAAGCGGTCGTAGCTTCCCGCATCCATGAAGGCGAGCGACAGGACGCCGTCGCGCACGGCCTGGCCGATCCCGTCGAGCGGGAGCCCGGCTCGCTCCAGCGTCCGGACCAGGGCGCAGCGCCGGACGTCGCCGAGCGTGAGGCCCCCGTCGGCCTGGGGCACGAGGATTCCGAGCTCCATGAGCCGATCGACGTACTCGGTGGGAACGCCCGCACGCCGCGCAGCCTCCGCCGTGGTGAAGGTCACGCCACCAGCCTAGCGGTTCCCGGGCGCGACTCGCGTGTCAGCCTCCCGGAGGCGTATAGGTCGGCGAGAGCTTCGCGGCGGCGTCCAGGTCCTCGGCGCTCATCGTGACCACCGTCCGCAGGCTGATGGCACCGCTCGACCCGACCTTGAGGCTGGCGGCCGCCGCGGCTGCGTGGTCCGGGAACTCGGCGATCACGTAGAAGTCGTCCGAGCCGAACGCCCAGAAGATGTCATGCAGCGTCCCGCCCGTGGATTCGACCACCTCGGTTGCTGCCTGACGGCGGCGGCTGCCGCCATCCTTCAGCACCCCCTTGGCGCCTTCCGCGGTGTAGCTGCCGATGAACAGGTACTTCGCCATGTCGGTGAGCCTCCGTACGAGGTCCTCACCGTACACCCGGACCCCAAGTGATCGGGTGCCCGATACTCCGGGTCATGAGCTCGCGCGAGGTGGCGCCGCCGGTCGTGGTCGCCGTGTACGGCACGCTCCGACGCGGCGAGCGGAATCACCGACTGCTGCGCGGCGCCGAGTTCCTCGGTGTGGGGGAGATTGCCGGGACGCTGTACGACGTGCCTGCGGCACCGTACCGGCCGTACGCGTATCCCGCCCTGCGAGCGACACCCGCCGGCCGCGTCCGGGTCGAGCTGTATCGGCTCGATGACCCGGCGCTCATCGACCAGCTCGACGAGCTCGAGCGCTACGACCCGGCCGATCCGGACTCGTCCCAGTACCTGCGACGGACCGTGCCGGTCATGGACGGGCCGGTTCCGGAAGCCGAGGTGTACTTCTACGCGGGGCCGGAGGCTGAGCTCGGGGCCGTCATCGCGTCGGGTGACTGGCTTGATCGCCCGCGGCCGGAACCGCCGTCGGGTCGCCCGTGAGCGCCGCCCGGGGCTGGCTCCGGGCGCTCGTGAGAGCCTCGTCCAGCTGATCGAGGTACGGCCGTGCGCCGAGCCGGGTGAACGTGGATCGCGCCTCGTCGGCCACGCGCTGAGTCTCACCGGGGTCGAGCACCCCCGCGATGACAGCGTCGAGTGCGACGAGCCCGAGCGGCCACCACAGCTCGAGCTCACGCATCAACTGCATCGATTCGAGATAGCCGGCGCGTGCCTCATCTCGCCTTCCCTCGAGCGCCGCCAGGGTGGCCTTCATCCAGGTGCGGAGCGCCGTCGCCCGCCGGCCTCTCCTCGCTCCCTCGAACACCTCCACCATGCGTCGAGCCAAGCTCGCGTCGCCGAGCCGCAGCGCGGCCTGCGTCATGATCGGGGGGGCGTTGTCCACCGATCCGACACTCGAGAACGAGATATCGGCCAGCTTGTCCACGAGCTCGGCGTACCGCCCAGCCGACAGCATGGCGGCCCACTCCGTGCCGATTGCCAGCCCCCTGTACTGCTCGTCGTCGTAGGGGGCGGCCAGCGCCTTGATCTCCTCGACACGCTGATCGACGTCCTCGCCACGCAGGGCCAGGATCACGGCTTCGGTGGATCCCAGCCACAACCGTTCGGGCGGCTCGAGCTCCTCTTCGCTCTCGGTCGCCAGCTGGGTCAGCGCCCAGTCCCAATCGCCAATGAGGATGGCGCCGTCGCACGCATTGCCGAGCAGATACCGGAGGCCCCAACGGTGACCCCAGCGACGCGCCTTCTCCATCCCCTCGCGCGAGATGCGTTGCGCCGCCGCCGGATCCTCTGGCTCCAGCGCGTAGCCGAGGTTGATGGCGGCTCTCAGCTCCGATTCGGGCAGGTTGAACCGCTCGGCGAGCGCCATGGCCCCGGTCAGCGTCGCGACCGCTTCGATCTGGCGATTCACGTTCGCGAGCGATACCCCGCGGGTGATGAGCAGCTCCACGGTCAGCTGCCGCATCCCGGCCCCATCGGCATGCGGCAGCGCCCGATCGGCGACCTCGACGGCCTCGACGTAGCGGCTCATGCGCATCGCCAGCTTGGCCTGCGCCTCGGCCAGGTCCACGTAGCCTTCGTCCTCCGGAGTCAGACCCGGCTCCGCGAGTGCGTCCCCGACCAGCTGGTTTCCGCGTTCCTGGTGGCCCTCCGTCAGCACGTTGGCGAGCAGAGCCGTCGCCCGTCTCCGCGTGCCATGGTCGCCGATGGCCGTCGCGATCTCGATGGCGCGCTCCGCATGGGAGACGCTGGGCTCGAGCTTGCCGCCATCGGCCGCCGCCAGCGCCGCTTCCACGTGCAGGGCAAGCTCGTCCTCCGGCTGAACGCTGATCTCGATCGCCTGTTCGAGATAGCCGAAAGCGCGAACGTGCGAACCCAGACCGCGCGACCGGGACGCGGCCGCGCGCAGAGCCACACGGGCCTGTGCCGCCACGGCGGCTCCCTCCTCGCCATCCGGCTGCGCGCGGTGCGCCTCGAGATAGTGTTCGGCGAGCACGCCCGCCAACTCGTCATCACCGAGCGATTCGAAATGGCGCGCGGCCGCCAGGTGGCGTGCGCGTCGATCGCGTCGAGCCAACGTTCCGTACGCGACCTCCCTGATGAGCCCCTGCACGAAGCGGTACTGGCCGCGTTCGGGAGACCGCGGATCGTCGTCGAGGACGATGAGCTCGCGCTGAGCGAGATGGCGAAGCTTCGGCTCGATCTCGGCCACGGGGTCGCCGGAGAGGGCGGCCAGCGCATCGGCGCCGAACGAGATCCCGAGCACCGCGGCGTCCTGGAGGAGGCTGCGCTCGGACGAGTCCAGGCCGTCGAGGCGAGCGGCGATGAGTGCGTGAAGCGTTTCGGGCACCGCGAGCTCGCTGAGGTCGCCCACGGGCTCGTAGGCGCCGTCGCTCTGCCGCAGCCTTCCGTCGTTGAGAAGCATCCGGACGGTCTCGACGGCGTACAGCGGGATGCCTTCGGCCCGCTCGATGATCGTCCGCACGGCGGCATCGGGAAGGCCGGGGACGAGGCCCGCCAGCAGCTCCGTCATCTCCTCGGCGGTGAGCGGCTCGATGCCGATCGAGGTGAACGCCCGGTGACCGGCTCCCCACGTCGGGCGGCGGTCGAGCAGCTCGGGACGGGCGAGCGTGATGACGTAGATCGGATGGCCGCGCGACCAGGCCAGCAGATCCTCGATGAAGTCGATCATGCCCTCATCGGCCCACTGGAGGTCCTCGAACACGAGCACCACCGGTCCGTGTTCGGCGATGCGCTCGAAGAAGGTCCGCCAGGCCGTGAACAGCTGTCCGCGTTCCGTCCCGGGCCGATCCTCGATGCCCAGCAGCTGGAGCAGCGGTCCCTCGAGGGTCCGGCGCTCGTCTGCATCGGGGACGAACTCCTCGAGGATGGCCGTCAGGCTCGTCCGCGTGGTCGCATCGTCGGTGCCGTCCCCGATCCCGAGGCGCATGCGGACCATCTCACCGAGCGCCCAGAACGTGATGCCCTCGCCATACGACGGCGAGCGTCCCTGGTGCCAGTACACGTCCTCGGTCACGCCGTCGATGTACTTGAGGAACTCCCAGGCGAGGCGGCTCTTGCCGATGCCCGCCTGGCCGATGACGCTGACGAGCCGAACCCCGCGATCGCGCGCCGTCCCGTGATAGAAGTCCTTGATGAGCTGGAGCTCGGCGCTCCGACCGACGAACGGCGCCTCGAGCTGCTCGCTGCGGCCGACGCCCCCGCGCTGAGCCACCACCCGGACCGCGCGCCACGCGGAGATCGGGAGCTCCTTGCCCTTCACGACGTGGTCGCCGGCCGACTCGTAGGCGATCGCCTCGGCTGATCCGCGCCGCGTCGAGTCGCCGACCAGCACGGTCCCCGGTGCGGCCACCGACTGGAGCCGCGAGGCGGAGTTGACGAGGTCGCCCGCGACCATCCCCATGTTGCTGGCGCCGATCGTCACCGCGGCTTCGCCGGTCAGGACTCCCGCCCGCAGCGCCAGGCCGGGGACCTCGGCTCCCTCGCCGATGCGGCGCACCGCCTCCACGAGGTCGAGCGCGGCGCGGACCGCGCGCTCGGCGTCGTCCTCCTGCGCGATCGGCGTGCCCCATACCGCCATGACCGCGTCGCCGATGAACTTCTCGATCGTGCCGCCGTAGCGGCCGATGATCTCGCGGCACGTCCCGAAGTAGCCGTCGAGGAGCTCGCGCACGTCCTCCGCATCGCGCGATTCGGAGATCGTGGTGAAGCCCACGAGGTCCGCGAACAGGACACTCACGAGACGACGCTCGGCCACCGGTGCATCCTTGGCCGAGCCGGCCTCGTCACCCGTCGGCGGGGCCGTGCTCCGTGCCGACGCGCCGAGGGCCGTCCCGCACTCGCCGCAGAACTTGCCGTCGGGCGGGTTGACCGTGCCGCAGCTCGGGCACGCAGCGGCGAGGCGCGTCCCGCATTCGGTGCAGAACTTGCGGCCGGCTTCGTTCTCTGTGCCACACGAGGGGCAGTTCATTCGGGCGTCGACTCCTCAGTGGGCCCCGAAAGTATCACCAGATGGCAATCGACGCTGCTACACGTCGTACTGCGCCACGGGTCATGATTGCTGGATTGTGGCTTGACGCCAACGGGCTGGTTGGCGCTCACTGCCGCACATGGGAGGACGCGGGGGAGCTCCGATCGATCCTCGGTCGCACCGCGGCATGCAGGTCGCCGGCTTTGCCGCGCCGGGATCCGACCTGCGTCGTGAGCTCGTTCGCCTGGTGATGGCCGGTACGAAGCGAGCCACGGCCGGACTCCTCGTCGAGTACGAGCTCGACGGCGAGACGATCCCGTATCCGGGGCTGCGCGAGGCGGTGATCGACGCGGACGGGCGCATCACCGGCATCATCGAGACGACCGAATGCCGCACGCTCCGCATGGCCGACGTGGACGACCAGTTCGCACGGGATGAGGGCGAGGGATTCGCCAATGCCGCGCACTGGCGCAGTGCCCACGAAACGTACTTCGGGGCGTACCTCGACCAGCTTCGGGATGCCCTCGGTGATCAGAGCTGGTCGCTCGACGACGACACGCTGATCGTCTGCCAGCGCTTCCGCGTGGTCGAGGCATACCCCGAGCCGATCGACCCCGAGGCCTGATTCTCCGGGCGGCACCCCGATGGCGCTCTCAGTGTGATTCGTCCAACGCACTGGCACGGGCGACAGCACAGTTGCGGACGCCCAGGCGGCGTACGCACACGGCACGGCAACGCTCGCGATCGGACCGTCGGACGCGCTACCTTGAACGGGTGCAATGCGCGAGCTGCGGGACCCAGAACCCCGCAGGTGCCAAGTTCTGTCTCGAGTGCGGGGCACGCCAGGGAGAGCAGTGTTCGTCGTGCGGCGCCGCCCGGATCGGCGCGGCGAAGTTCTGCGCGGAATGCGGAACGCCGTTCGGCACCGCTGACGTCGCACCGTCAGTCGCACAGCCAGGCGTGGCCCCGGCGACCGGTCCCGTCGCGGAGCGTCGCCTGGTCTCCGTCCTCTTCGCCGACCTGGTGGGATTCACCACGTTCGCCGAGGGCCGCGACTCGGAGGACGTTCGCGAGACGCTGACCCGCTACTTCGACCTCGCGACGGACGTCATCGGCCGCTACGGGGGCACGGTGGAGAAGTTCATCGGCGATGCCGTCATGGCGGTCTGGGGCACACCGATCACCCAGGAGGACGACGCCGAGCGGAGCGTCCGCGCGGCCCTCGAGCTGGTCGACGCGGTGAAGGCCCTCGGGCCGGGCATCCAGGCCCGGGGCGGCGTCCTGACCGGCGAGGCGGCGGTGACCCTCGGCGCCACGAACCAGGGGATGGTCGCCGGCGACCTCGTGAACACCGCCGCACGCCTCCAGTCGGTGGCGAAACCCGGCACCGTGCTCGTCGGCGAGCCGACGATGCGTGCCGCCTCGGCGGCCATCTCGTTCGAGGAAGCCGGAACCCACGAGCTGAAGGGCAAGGCCGAGCCGATGCCGGCCTGGCGCGCCATCCGCGTCGTGGCCGAGCGGGGAGGCCGTGGCCGCAGTGACGCGCTCGAGGCTCCGTTCGTCGGCCGCGAGGACGAGCTGCGGCTGCTCAAGGAGCTGTTCCACGCCACCGGCCGCGAGGGACGCATCCGTCTGGTCAGCATCATGGGCCCGGCGGGGATCGGAAAGAGCCGCCTGTCGTGGGAGTTCAGCAAGTACGCCGACGGCGTCACTGAACCCGTCTGGTGGCACATCGGCCGATCGCCGTCCTACGGCGAGGGCATCTCGTTCTGGGCGCTGGGCGAGATGGTTCGACGACGGGCCGGACTGGCCGCCGATGACGACGACGCCACGACCCGCGCCCGCATCGGCGAGACGGTACGCGAGCACGTCCATGACGCCGAGGAGCAGCGCTGGATCGAACCCGCGCTGCTGACGCTGCTCGGCATCGGGACCGATTCGAGCGGTCCGGAGCAGCTGTTCGCCGCCTGGCGCACGTTCTTCGAGCGGATGGCCGAGACGGGCACGCTGGCCCTCGTCTTCGAGGATCTCCACTGGGCCGATACCGGCACGCTCGACTTCGTCGACCACCTGCTGGAATGGTCACGCTCGAGCCCGATCTTCATCGTCACGCTGGCGCGCCCCGAGCTCATGGACCGACGGCCGGACTGGGGGGCGGGCAAGCGCAACTTCACGTCGCTGTACCTCGAGCCGCTTCCCGACGAAGCCATGCGCGCGCTGCTGGACGGTCTCGTCCCTGGTCTCCCCGAGGAGTCGGCGACCGCAATCGTGGAGCGCGCCGACGGCATCCCGCTCTATGCGGTGGAGACGGTCCGAACGCTCATCGCCGAGCATCGGCTCAGCCTCGAGGGCGATCGCTACGTTCCGACCGGCGATCTCACCAACCTCGCGGTGCCGGAGACGCTCCAGGCACTCATCGCCGCCCGCCTGGATGGGCTCCCGGCCGAGGTGCGAACC
This sequence comes from Chloroflexota bacterium, assembly GCA_025699005.1. GTDB lineage: Bacteria > Chloroflexota > Limnocylindria > QHBO01 > QHBO01 > JACDBZ01. The sequence goes on from JAILWI010000001.1 coordinate 743,235, forward strand.
CTCGTCACGCACGCCGCGGTCCTCGGTCAGAGCTTCACGCTGGCCGGGATGGCAGCCGTCACCTCGTCCAGCGAGGAGGAGGTCGAGCCGCGCGCCCAGGATCTCGTCCGACGCGAGCTGCTGGTGCACGACCTCGATCCGCGATCGCCGGAGCGCGGCCAGTACGCCTTCGTGCAGAGCCTCATCCGCGAGGTCGCCTACGGAATGCTGGCGCGACGAGACCGCAAGGCGATTCACCTGGCCGCCGCCCGCCACTTCGAGAGCCTCGACACCGACGAGGTGTCCGGTGCCCTGGCAGCCCACTACGTTGCCGCACACGAGAATGCTGCCCCCGGAGAGGAGGCCGATACGCTGGCGGCGCAGGCTCGGATCGCCCTCAAGGCTGCCGCCGACCGGGCATCGGCCCTGAATGGGCACGCCCAGGCCCTCGTGTTTCTTCGACAGGCGCTCGACTTCACGACGGATCCCCTGGACCAGGCGGCCCTCCTCGAGCAGGCCGGTCGGTCCGCATCACTGGGAACGCGGCACGAGGAGGCGGCTTCGCTGTTCGAGCGGGCGGTTGCGCTTCGACGGGAGGCCGGGGACGATGCCGGGCTCCCGGGCGCGTTGGCCGGTCTCGGCAAGGTACTGCTGGAGGGCCGTCAGCTCGAGCGGGGTCGTGACCTGCTCGTCCGTGCCGCAGAGGAGTTTCCGGTCCTGAACAGCCCAGGCGCCGCCGCACTGCAGGGGCAGCTGACGCGCGCGCATGCACTGCTGAACGACTTCGAGCCCGCCCTCGCGATCGCCGACAAGGTCCTCGCCGCCGCGGAGAGGCAGGGCCTGGAGGACGTGATCGCCGACACCCTCATCACGAAGGGAACGTCCCTGGCGACCCTTGGCCGGCAGCGAGAGGGCACGGCACTCGCCATGGCCGGGCGTGAGCTGGCCCGAGAGCAGGGCCTGTCGAGCACAGAGCTGCGTGGCTCCGTGAATCTCGCTCTTCTCCTCAGCCGCTCGCGGCCCCTGGACGCGATGCGCCTCAATCGCGCCGCCCTCGAGCTGGCGGAGCGGATGGGCATCCGCGAGCACATCCTGGTGACCAATGCGTGGGAGGTGGCGCGACTCGTCGGGGAGTGGGAGTGGGCGCGGGACATGCTCGAGTCGAGCTTCAACGCCGATCCGGAAGGGATCGATCGGGTCCTGCTCGGGTACAGCATGCTGGCCTACCGGACGTTGCGTGGCGAGGACACGACCGAGCTGCGTTCGGAGATGCGCCGTTGGCTCTCGGAGGGTCCGACGTCCGAGCTCGAGCTGTACGAGGCAGGAATGCGCGCGGACCAGGAGTTCCAGGTTGGTGACCTCGCAAGGGCACTCGAGCTGGCCGAAGCGCAGGCGACCCTCGATCCTTTGAACAACCTCGCCATGCTCGCCGACGCTGGGCGTGCTGCGACGTGGCTGCGGGACCTGGCGTCACTCGAGCGCATTCACGCCAGCTTCCAGGCAGTTCCCGACCGCGGCGGCTACATCGACGCACTTCGTCGGGCGCAATCGGCCGCCATCGCCGGCCTGCGCGGCAACCGCGAGGAGGCGCTCGCCACGTACCAGGCCGTCGCTCGCGAGCTCGACGAGCTCGGCGTGGTGTTCGACGTGGCCATCCTGGGCATCGACATGGCGGCCGTCATCGGCGCGGACGAGCCCGCCGTCCGCGTCCACGTCGACCGCGCACGGACCATCTTCGAGCGACTCGGGGCCGAATCGCCGCTCCGCCGGCTGGAAGCCGTTCTCGGTGACGAGCCTCGGCGACCGAGCGAGGCCACGAGCGCGCCGCGGAGCCCGGACACTGCGGACGAGCTGGCGCCGCGCTCCTGACCATCGGCGAACGACTCGCCAGCACCTGTGTCGGCTTGGCCGATCCGCACCCGATCACCCGAGCCAGGCCACGCTGACCATCTCGGCATAGAGTCCCTCCACGTCCACCTCCACGCCCCGTCGAGCGAACCACTCCCCGACGTTGGCCACGTCCCGGTGCAGGAGCTCGAAGGCATCGGTGTTCGTGGTGAACTCCACCGCCTGCGGCAGGTCGATCACCACCAGCCGCCCCTCCCACCACAGCAGGTTGTAGGCGGACAGGTCCGCGTGCACGAGCCCGGCCCGTGTCAGCGTTCGCAGCGCCTCGGCCATCTGCTCCCACGCCGATTCCAGCTCGGCCGGTGACAGGCGCGCCTGGGCGAGCTTCGGTGCCGCCGCCTCGTCGTCGCCGACGAACGTCATGAGGAACCCGTCCTCGGTCCGCTCGACCGGGTAGGGGACGGTCACGCCGGCCTCCCAGGCACGGCGCAGCATCGTCCACTCCTGCATCGGCCACAGCTGGGCAGCCAGCTCGTGCCCGTATCGACTTCGATTGCCGGCCTCGATCGCGCGGCGGTCGCGCGTGCGGAGGTTCCAGCCGGCCTTGTAGATTGCGTCGCCGCGGTAGGAGGTCGAGTTCGAGAATCCCTTCTCGCGCAGCTCGTCCTTGCCCGGGTATCGCGGGCGATAGCGCTTGTGGGCCAGGAGGCGAGGTCCGCTCGTCGCGAATCGGCGCTCGAGCAGGAAGATCTCCGCCTCCTTGCCGGATTTCAGGGTGCCGCGCGGCTCGTCCTCGTAGGGCTCGCCATCGGGCCAGTCCACGGACGGCCCACGCAGCGGTTTCGTGAAGGACACGAAAAAGCACTCCCAATGGGTCTGGAACGTGGGTGGTCGTCCCGACCGGGGAGCGCTTGGGCCGCCTCAGGCTAAGCCGATGAGGTCAGGCGCGCTCCGTGCGGTCGGGAGGACCGGCAACGATGCTCTGCACGGCGGGTCCTCCTTGATGTGAGCGGATGGCCTGGACGTCGCGGATCATGCGCCGATCGGGGCCGGTGGCGCAACCCTTCGCCGATCTACGTCGTCCTGCCACGAACGGCTCCGCCCCTCGGCCGATGCTCGGGGCTTCGCCGGCGCCGACAGTGAGCAGCATCAACCCCAGCGCCCCGAGGACGCACGAACATGCACGGTTCCACGATCAAGCCAGGGACCACCTGGTCACCGAATGCCCGATACCGCCCGCTCCGCCACACCCGCGTGAAGCGACCGGGGCGTGGCCCGCGCGTGGCGCTGGACCCCATCTCTGGGATGGCGACCGAACCGGCGCCGGCCAGTCCGCATCGACCGGTCTCGGCAGGGCCTGTCCGCGTCGCTCCGCGGCGGATCAGCCGATGGCTGTCATCGATGGTCGCGGCGGTGCACCCGACGCACTGAACGCCCGCCGGGTGTTGGTCAACCCGGTTCTCCGTCGCGCGCATCCGTCATTGACCGTGCTCGGCTCCGGGCGCAATACTCCTTGCCCATTCACGCCGGAAGGACCTCACCTTGCTCTGCGCAGCGTGCGGGACCGCGAACGGAGACGACGCCAAGTTCTGCGTCGAGTGCGGAGCACGCCTGACCGCGAGCTGCGCCTCCTGTGGGCGGGCGAACGTGCCAGGCGCCAAGTTCTGCGCGGAGTGCGGAACCGCGCTGAGTGCCGGGACCCAAGGACGCCAGCCCGCCGGCGAGGGAGACGGCCATCGAGGCTCCGCAGCGGCATCCCCCGGGGTGAGCGCCGATCAGCCGATCGCTGAGCGCCGCCTCGTCTCCGTCCTCTTCGCGGACCTCGTCGGATTCACCTCACTGGCCGAGTCACGCGACGCTGAGGAGACGCGTGAGCTGCTGAGCACGTATTTCGACCGGTCGCGCGCCGTCATCGAGCGGTACGGAGGCACGATCGAGAAGTTCATCGGGGACGCGGTGATGGCTGTGTGGGGCGCACCCGTGGCGCACGAAGATGACGCGGAGCGGGCGGTGCGCGCCGGGCTCGAGCTCATCGATGCCGTGGCCGGCATGGGCGAGGCGGCCGGTGCTCCGCTGCGAGCCCGCGTAGGGATCGTGTCCGGTGAGGTGGCCGTGACCCTCGGTGCCAAGGACCAGGGCATGGTCGCCGGCGACATCGTGAACACTGCGTCGCGAGTGCAATCGATCGCGGACCCAGGGACGGTGCTCGTGACCGAGACGACGCGGCGCGCAACGGAGGCAGCCATCGCCTACGAGCCGGCCGGGGAGCATCTCCTGAAGGGCAAAGAGACCGGAGTCGCCACCCACCGTGCGATCCGCGTGCTCGGCAGGATCCGGGGGCAGGGCCGAAACGAGCTGCTGGAGGCTCCGTTCGTCGGCCGTCAGGCGGAGCTCCGCCTCATCAAGGAACTGGTTCACACGACTGGCGAGGAGCGCCGACCCCGCGTCGTTACGCTGATCGGCCAGGGCGGAATCGGCAAGAGCCGCGTGGCGTGGGAGCTCGCGAAATATCTCGACGGCGTGACCGAGGTCCTCTACTGGCATCGGGGACGGTGTCCCGCCTACGGCGAGGGGATGAGCTACTGGGCGCTGGCGGAGATGGTCCGCTCCCGTGCTGAAATTGGCGAGGGGGAGGCTGACATCACCGCACTGCCCAAGCTGCAGGCCATGCTCGACCAGTTCGTGCCGGAGACGGACGAGCGCGCCTGGATCGAGCCGCCGATGCGCGAGCTGCTCGGGATGAGCGTGCCAGGTGGCGGGGCAGATTCACGCGAGACGCTCTTCGCGGCCTGGCGGACGCTGTTCGAGCGCATCAGCGAGCAGGGCACCACGATCCTGGTCTTCGAAGATCTCCAGTGGGCCGATGCGGGCCTGCTCGACTTCATCGAGCACCTCCATCAATGGGCGCGCAACCGGCCCATCCTGGTGCTGTCCCTGACCCGGCCGGAGCTCCTCGATCGCCGTCCGGGCTGGGGCGCCGGATGGCGGAATGCCACGTCGATCGGGCTCGAGCCGTTGTCGGACGACGTCATGCGCGAGCTCCTCGCCGGCCTCGTCCCCGGGCTGCCCGACGAGGCAGTCGAGCGCATCGTGGAGCGCGCCGAGGGCATTCCCTTCTACGCCGTCGAGACCGTGCGCATGCTTCTCGCCGATGGGCTGATCGAGCCCGCAGAAGGTGTGTATCGACCCGTCGGCGATCTCAGCCTTCTGGCTGCTCCGGAGACGATCCAGTCGCTCGTAGCGGCGCGGCTTGACGGGCTCGACGCGCAGCTGCGCCAGCTGATCGGGGCCGCATCGGTCCTCGGCAAGTCCTTCTCACTCAGCGCGCTGGCCGACCTGGTCGAGCAGGATCCGGGGCAGGTCGAGATGTCCCTGAAGCAGCTGGTGCGCAAGGAGCTGCTCACCGTCGACGATGACCCGCGCTCGCCCGAGCATGGTCAGTACGCGTTCCTCCAATCGCTGGTCCGCGAGGTCGCACTCAATACCCTCTCCCGCCGCGATCGACGCCGTCTGCACCTCGCTGCAGCTCGCCACTTCGAGGTGCTCGGCGACGACGAGCTGGCGGGCGTGCTGGCCGGTCACTATCTCGATGCGTATCGTGCACAACCGGATGGCCCCGAAGGGGAGGCCGTGGCAGCCCAGGCTCGGGTCGCGCTGCGCGCAGCAGCCGACCGCGCGATCAGCCTTGGCTCGTATCACCAGGCGGCGGAACACCTGAAGCGGGCGCTCGACGTGGCGCGAGACGACGCCGATCGCGCCGAGCTCGCCTACTTGGCAGGGCACGCGGCATGGAGGGCGACGCAGAGTGACGAGGCCGAAGGGCTGTTCGCTCAGGCCCTCGAGCTGTATCGGGCGATCGGTGATCGTCGAGCATCGCTCCGGGCTATCGTCGGCTCGGCTCGTGCCATGCTCGTGGTCGGCAAGGTGGAGCCGCTCGAGCTACTGCTTCAGCGCGCTGCCGAGGAATACGCCGATCTCGAGGGGACTGTCGAGCATCTCGATCTCGCCGAGATCACCGCGCGGCAGATGATGCGTCAGGGAAAGCACGCCGAGTCACTCGCATGGTGCGATCGCGGGCTCGCGTCGCGCGCCACGCATGAATCCCCTTCGCTGGTGTGCGAGCTGCTCGTCACGCGCGGAACGGTGGTCGGTGCAGAGGGTCGCGGGGTTGAAGCGGTGGCCATCCTGCGCGGCGTACTGGCCGTGGCAGAGGACCACGGCCTCAGCGAGGTACAGGTACGGACGCTCATCAACCTGGGCTTCGTCACGAATCCAGACGACCCCCGCATCGGATTCGCCGCCTCACGTCAGGGGATGGAACTTGCGCTCCATCTGGGACTGGCGCCCTACCTGCCGTTCCTGTCCAGCAATCTCGTGGACGCGGCGCTGCATCTCGGCCGATGGGACGAAGCCATTGCGGTGATGCAGCCTGCCCTGGAGCTGAACATCAGCCACGCGAGCCTGGCCCTGATCCGCTCGATGCTCGTGGACATCGCGGCCGCGCGCGGGGAGCCGACGGACGCATACTTTGATGAGTCGACTGCTCTGGACGACGACCCGCAGGGCCGTGCCGGTGTTCAGAGCTCGCGGGCGGCCATCGCTCTTGCGCAGGGTCAATACTCCGAGGCGATTGAACGAGCGCGCAACGCGCTCGACACGTTCGGAGAAGCAGTGACGCCCATGGCGCAAGCGACGATCGGGCACGCCGGTGCGTGGACGCGTGATCGTGAATTGGTGACGGACGCCATCCAACGCCTCGAGGTCGGGGGTGGACGCCTCTTCAGGGCCGTGCGGTCGGAAATGGAGGCGGTGCTTGCGGCTCTCGAGGGGCGCCTGGACGAGGCGCACGGGATGTTCGCAGCACTCCTCCAGGAGCACGAAGCGATGGGCACCGCCTTCCAGGGCGCAATGTGTCAGATCTCGATGGTCGCGGTGCTGCCCGTTGACAGTCCGGAGCGTCGGCGGGCCGCCGATGGCGCCCGTGCGGCCCTTGCCGCCCTGCGCGCGACCCCGTACCTCGACCAGCTCGACGCGATCCTGGCCCGAACGGGCCATCCCTCCCCGGTGTCCGCCGTCGCTGACGCGCCTTCTGCTGAGCGTGTGGCCGGATGAGCACGTTCCATGTCGCTGCCGATGCGTATGACCGCTTCATGGGTCGCTACTCCACGCTGCTCGCCCCGCAGATGGCCGACCTCGCCGGCGTCGCGGCCGGGCAGCGGGTGGTGGACGTCGGCTGCGGCCCCGGTGCGCTCATCGCCGAGCTCGTGGCACGGGTGGGGGAGGAGTCGGTCAACGCCGCCGACCCGTCGCCGCCGTTCGTGCAGGCCGCGCGCCAGCGCTTTCCCGGCGTGGTCGTCGAGGAGGCGCCTGCCGAGGCCCTTCCATTCGCCGATGACGCGTTCGATGCGGCGCTCGCCCAGCTCGTGGTGCATTTCATGGCCGATCCCGTCGCCGGTCTGCGCGAGATGGCCCGTGTCACCCGGCCCGGCGGCGTTGTAGCCGCATGCGTGTGGGACCTGGCCGGCGGTCGGGCGCCGCTCAGCCTGTTCTGGAGCGTGGCGCGCGAGCTCGATCCGAACGTCTCTGACGAGTCGGGCCGACCCGGCGGGCGGGAAGGCCACCTCGGCGAGCTGTTCACCGCGGCCGGGCTGCGGGACGTGACGGAGACCGAGCTCACCATCGAGCGCCGGCACGACACGTTCGACGAGTGGTGGGAGCCCTATACCGCCGGCGTCGGACCGGCGGGTTCGTACTGCGCCGGGCTCGGTCCGGAACGGCTCGTCGAGCTGCGCGAGCAGTCTCGCAAGCGCTTCCCGTCCGAGCCATTCACGCTCACCGCCGTCGCGTGGGCCGCCCGCGGCGTCGTCTGAAGCCCTCGATCACTCCTCGGCCGCGGCGACCTCCGGCGCCAGCACGGCGAGACGGCCGCGGAGCCAGAGCAGCGCAACGTCCTTCGCCTTCGCCTCGAGCATGACATCGAGCGGACCCCGCGCCGACCGGATGAGCTCGATGAAGTCCCACGGGGAGACGAGATCGGCGTGCGGACCGAGCGCCGGCGGCACGACGACATCGCGGCGGCGTCGCGTGCCGGGAATCGGTCGCTTCACGAGGTCCACCGACACGCGCGGGCTCGACAGGTGGACCTTGGGTCGTACGCCGTCGGGCCAGGACGCCATGGCCGCGGCCAGCGCATCGGCATCGGCGAGACCGGGCGCGGGATGGATCCGCGCGTGATGCCAGTCGTAGACGACCCGCACGCCGGTGCGGCGGTGGAGCTCCAGCACGTCGCCCGCGTGGAACAGCCGCTCGTCGTTCTCGAGCCCGACCCGACGTCGGGCGGTGTCCGAGAGGCGCCCCCAGGCATCGGTCCAGCGGTCGAGCGCGGACGCGCGATCCCCGTACAGGCCGCCGACGTGGACGACGACGGTCGACTCCGGCCCCATGCCCATGGCGTCGAAGAGCAGGGCGTTGGACTCGAGCTCGGCGAGCGAGCGGTCGCGCAGGCCGTCGTCGCTGCCGTTGATGACGGTGTACTGGCCCGGGTGCGTCGACAGGCGCAGCCCGAGGGCCCGGGCCCGTGCGCCGAGCTCGGCCAGGTCATCGGCGCAGTCGTCGATCTGTCGTCGGTAGTCGAACTCGGGCAGGTCAGGGTGGGTGCCGTACGGGATCACGCTGCTCGACATCCGGTACATCCGCACGCCGATCCGCTCGAGGTGGTCCCACACGCCGTGGAGCAGCTCGATCGAGTGGCGGAGATGCGGCCCGCTCTGCCACCGTCGGTTGTCGGACTCCTTCAGCGGTTCGGTGGCGCCGAGGACCTTGACGGCGAAGCCGAGCCGATAGGGAACCGTGGCGTCGGTGGAGGAGGGCATGTGCCATCACATGCAGCCCGCATACCGGGCTCCCCGGCAACGAGAAGCGGCGGGCCCGTCGAGGCACCCGCCGCTCCGTGATTCCACGACCATGGCCGCGGCGTCAGTTCCCGAGCAGCCCTCCTCCTGAGACCGTGACGTTGCCCTTGTCGACCACGCCGAAGGCGGCATAGCCGGAGCCGGTCACGATCCGGAACGTATCGGCGTTGGCCGGTGGCTTGCCCAGGTCCTGCACCTCCAGCACGAACGCGACGCCGCTCACCCCGTTGACCGTCCCGCGGCCGGTGATGATGGCCTGCCTGCCCTGGATGGTCAGCGAATCGATCTGGGTGGCGTCGACCCGGTCACCGGTGTTCCGGTCGCGGAAGTGGACGTGGCCGGTGGGAGCATCGGCGCCATCGGCGAACGAGACCGACACCGAGAACTGCGCGCGACCACCGACGGAGGTGCCCTCGAGGATCGTGAACTCGGCGAGCTGACCTTCGAGCTGTCCACCTCCGTTGACGGAGCCGGGCGTATTCGCCGATGGCACCGAGATGCACTCGGCATCGGTGCAGGAGTCGAAGGTGTAGACATCGAAGCCGCGCGTCATGTCGCCGGCGAAGATGTTGCCCTTGTACTCCTTGGCCGACCACGTCTCGGCACCGGGCATCACGTTCCAGCCCAGGGTGTTGCCCCAATCGCTGGCCGGGTGCTCCGCGATCCCGTCGCTGCTCGACGATGCCGCCGAGTAGTCGATCCACCAGACGCCCGCGCCGTAGTGGGCGGCCACGAGCTGGGTGGTGGGCAGGGACGACACGCCGTCGAAGCCGCCCTGGATCGGCCCGGGGCTGACGGACCCGTTGCCGCCGTTGCGGAACACGTGGATCGTGCAGGAACGCTCGGTGCGGCCGATGCCGGCGAGCGCCGGCTCGAGCGCGTCGGCGACGAGGCCCGGGTTCGGGTAGAACCAGCTGCCGAGGCGTGAGGGCGACGACGGCGTGGTCACCGACCAGAAGTGCGCGCCGCCGATGATCCCGTTCGGATCCGTGTTGCAGGCGCTGTTCGAGAGGCCACCGCCGCGCTCATCGGTGAAGACGAGGGTGCGCCCGTCCGAGCTGACGTCGGCCTGGTGCGAGGTGGTGAGGTTGCGCATGTTGGAGCTTCCGCCGGGCTCCGTGTTCTGCGGGATGAAAGCGATCGTCGTGGCGTTCCGGTTGAAGATGTCGCGAACGTCGACGATGTAGGTCCCCGTCCCGGGGCTGGCCGCGTACATCGTGTTGCCGTCGGCCGAGAACGAGGTGTCGTGTGCCGCGCCGGTGACGCCGCCCGGAATCTTGCGGGCCATCGTCAGCGGGGTGCTGCGCAGGTCCACGACCTCCACGCCGGTCCGGGTCGTGTCGACCGCGAGCCACTGGCCGCTCGGATGAAGGGTCGCGTTGTGCGCGCCGTTGCCGGCGGTCTGCACGACGTAGCAGTCGAGCAGCGCCGTGGTGAACGTCGCCGTGGTGGGGTTGTACGTCAGGCGGATGACGTCTACGCCGCCCTGCTGGATCGCGGTTGGCTGCTTCGCACGCAGGCACTCCGAGACGTGCGGGCCGACCACGACCGGGTCGAACGCGACCACCGCGGTGTCGCCGCGGACCTGCACGTCGTTCTGCCAGCCGGGATCGGTGTACGCGCCGGCGAGGAACGGACGTGCCGGGTCGGTGATGTCGAAGATGCGGAGGCCGGCGCCCATCGTGCCGAGGAACGCATAGTCACGGGTCTTGCCCTTGGCGTCGACGCGGGACTGGAACTCGATGTCCGTGCCGACAAAGCCGCACACGTTGGCGACGTGCGTGATGTTGCGTGCCGAGCGCGGCACGAGCCCCGGCGTGGCGACCGCCTCACAGGGGAGTGGGGTGTTGTGGGCCGGATCCGCGGAGATGGCCGGATCCTCCTGGCCGAAGAGGGCGGCCGGGGCGGAGGCGAGCAGGACGAGCGCGGCGAGGACGGCAATCAGCCGGACCATCGACAGGTTCGTCGCTCCAGGACGAGGCGACATGTTCGTGTGAACTCCTCAATGCAACCTGATGACCGAGGCTTGGGTCTCGGTCTCGCTCGAGTTGTGGCTCGGGGTCGCGGGATCGCGGCAAATTGTACTCCAGTCAAAAAACCGTCTCGGGTCCGTGCCGTCGGGCACTCCCCGGAATGTCCCGCGCGCACGGCCTCACGAGGCAAAATGGACGCCCGATGTCCTCGACCGAAGCCCTCGGCCGTCCCGCCGACGCGGCATACCCCCCAGGCCGCCCGGTGAGCGGCGCCATCGCCGGCGCGATCTCGGCGCTCGTCTTCACCGTCGTCCACTTCTTCGTGATCAGCGACATCTGGTGGTCGCTCGTCCCGATGCTCGTCGCCGGAGCGGCGTGCGGCGCGGTCCTCGCCGCGACCTTCGGGCTCATGCCCGCGCACCGCCGCACGACGGCGGCCTGGTTCGGCTACAACGCCGTGTGGGTCGCGCTGCTCGGGACCCTCAGCGTGGTTTCGATCCTCGTCTTCGAGCCGGTCGTCACGGTCCGCGAGCTCATCGAGGCGAACTCCGGCCCGCCCGACGAGCTCATCGGCCAGGCGCTTCCGATGACCGCCGTCTTCACGGTCGCATCGGCGGCGGTGGTGAGCCGCCTCGTCATCGGCCGGTGGTCCGCGTTTCTTCCCGTCCTGGGAACCGCCGCGGTCGTGGTGCTGCTCCTCGGGCTCAACCTGTCGATCACGGGGCTCGCCGAGTTCGAATCGGGCCAGGGCGTGCTCATCGCCGAGCTGTTCGGGCTCGTCGTCATGCTGGCCGTCGTCTACGCGGTGGTCTTCTGGGTCCTCCGGCGCCGCGACCTCTGAGCCCGCGCAGCATCACGAACCCACCTCGCCGATACTGCGCCGATGCGCCGCAACGCCAAGCTCCAGGTCAAGCTCACCACCACCGGTGCCCGCAGTGGGGAGCCACGCCCGGTGACGCTCTATGCCTGGACCGATCACGAGCGATCGCACCGGGATGACGGCAGCCTCATCCTCGTCGGTTCGAGCAGCGGCGCGCCGAAGAATCCGGCGTGGGTCCACAACCTTCGCGCGCATCCCGTCGTGAGCGTGAAGCGTGAGCTCGAGACCCAGGAGATGGAGGCCCGCGAGGTCACCGATCCCGACGAGTACGCCGATCTGTGGGCGTTCTGCGCCGATCGCTTCCCGCAGTACGAGACCTACCGCCGTCGCACGAGCCGCCAGATCCCGATCTTCGTGCTCACGCCGCGCGAATGACGATCCGCGTCGTGCTCATCGGCGACACGCACCTCCCTCGGTTCGGCCGCGCGCTGCCTCCGCGCCTGGTCGACGAGCTGCGCGGTGCCGATCGCATCCTTCACATCGGCGACATCACTGAGGCATTCGTCCTCGACCTGCTCGATGAGGTCGCTCCGACGACCGCTGTCGCCGGCAACAACGACCCGCCCGAGCTGCAGCAACGGCTGGGGCTTCACCGCGTCGTCGAGATCGGGGAGCTTCGAATTGCCATGACCCATGGCCACGTCGGGCCCGGGCGCACGACGCCGGAGCGGGCATGGCGCGCGTTCGCAAAGACCGAGCCCGCGGTCGCCGCGATCGCCTTCGGACATTCGCACCAGCCGCTCATCGATCGGCGCGACGGCGTCTGGCTGCTAAACCCCGGGTCGCCCACGGATAAGCGCCGGGAGCCGGCGTTCAGCCTGCTGCTCCTGGAGGTCGAAGGAACCCGGCTGCGTCCCGAGCTCGTCACCTGGCGCTGACCGGAGGGCGACGAGGGGATCAACGCCGATACCGACCGGGAGCAGCATCGACCTCGCCGGTGAGCTGATCGGTCTCTGAAGGCTTTGCAGGTGCGTTCCTCCGCCTGGTCCCGCGTTGTGCTCGTGGCCGCCCTCGCCAGCGCGCCGGTGCTCCCGGTTGCCCAGGTACACGCGACCGGTGACCAGGTGCTTCCGGACTTGGGGATGCTGGCGCCGACGAACTTCAGCATCCAGTCGCGCCCCAAGGGCGGCAGGTGGCTGCGTTTCGATTCGGTTGTCGTTAACGTTGGTCCAGGCCGTTTCGATGCCGTCGGGAGCGCAGGCACCGGTACCTCCGAGCGAACGGTCGTGCAACGCATCCAGCTCAGCGGCGGCTCGTGGGACTTCCTCGAGGCGGTCGAGACGAACAACTCCAGCTGGGCAGTCGTCGAGATCAGCCGCAAGGCTGCAACGGTGATCGCGAGCGGGACCCAGCTCCCACCACCGTAGGGCGAGGCCTTCCGCCCGCCTCCTGCATCGGTCATTCGTCCTGCTGTCGCGGCCGGTCGGCCGCGTCTCCATGTCCTGTCGCCGAGCCGGCCCATTGACGGAGGTGCGGCAACCGCCCCTCGGCGACCATCCGGACGAGGGAGGCCATTTCGACATGAAAGGTTTCGATTTAGATGTCCCGCAGCACGTTGCCCATCTTCGCGTTCGTCGCCGTGGCACTTCTTGCCACCGGGATGTCGCCTGCCCCGACGGCCGCAGCCGGTAACGGCCCCGTGATCGTCGTGGACCCGATCCGGGACCACAACGTCCACGAAGAGTGGGACGGCACGATCACCGAGTCCTGGGTGACGGGCACGCGTCGCACCGCCACGTTCGCCGATGGCCGCACCTCGGTCCACGAGGAGATGTCGATCCACCAGCGCACGAGCCGCGAGGGCGTCCTCATCCTCGAGAGCTGGTCGCAGACCGAGTCGCGCTACGTTCTCGAGGGGGAACACACCCGGTTCTACTCGTTTCGGTCACATGCCGACACCCTCCAGGGCGACGGCACGGAGTGCGTGATCGACTCGCGCATGCTGGTCGTGGACGACCGGACGATCATCGCCGACTTCGGGGCGCCGGTCTGCTCCTGACAGCCGATCGGCGGGCAGTCCCCTAGGCTCCCTGTCCCTGGTTCTGCATGAGCGCGCCGTCCATGTAGTAGGTCGTGCCGGACACGTAGTCCGCATCGGCCGAGGCCAGGAAGACCGCCAGGCGTGCGATCTCCTCGGGCTTCGCGGCCCGCTTCCATGGGATCGACTGGACCTGCTCCTCGCGAGTGTCGGGGTCGTCGAGCGCCTCCTGGTTCATTGGTGTCAGGACCATGCCCGGCCCGATGTTGTTCACGTTGATCCGGTCCGGCGCGAGCTCCAGGGCAAGCGTGCGGGTGAGGTTCTGGAGCCCGCCCTTCGAGGCGCAGTACTCGGCCGCACCGACCCTCGGGATCTCGTCGTGGACGGACGTGACGTTGATGATCTTGCCGCCCCCACCGGCCTTGCGCCGCTCGTTGATGAAGCGACGAGCGCAGAGCATCGGCCCGGTGAGGTTGGTGCGGAGGGCGCGATCCCAGTCATCGAGCGCGATGTCGGCGATCTGGTTGCCCGTCGCGTCGATCGAGGCGTTGTTCATGAGGATGTCGACGTTGCCGAACGCCGCCAGGGCATCGTCGAAAGCGGACTCGATCTCCGCCTCCTCCGTGACGTCGAGGTGCAGCAGGAGCGCGCGGCGGCCCGCGTCCTCCACGCCGCGCACGGTCTTCCGGGCGCCCTCCTCGTCCTCGTGCCAGGTGACGACGACGTCGGCGCCCTCGCGGGCGAACTCGATGGCGGTCGCCTGGCCGATGCCGGAATCGGAGCCGGTGATGATCGCCACGCGGTCCGTGAGCTTCTGGTCGGTCATGGGTGAGTCCTCTGATGCGTCACCTTTCAGGTACGCACGAGCGATGCCCACCCGTGGCCTGTTGCTCAGGGAAGCAGCTTCTTCGTCTTGACCTTCAGCTTCAGCAGGAGCTCGGGATCATCGAGCCGGTAGACATCCAGACCCCGGCTCATGTCGCCTACGTACACGTAGCCTTCGTGATAGAGGGCTCCCCACGCGGTCGTCCCCGGTGCGATGTAATACCCCACCTGCACGGGTTGACGCGGGTCCGTGTAGTCGACGACCTGCAGCCCGGCGTTGTAAGACCCGAGGAAGACAAGGCTGCCCTCCGACGAGAACACGTGCACCGAGCACACCGGGGCCGGCGTGTCGGCCGGTATGAACCACTCGCTGAGCTCGTCGGGGGTGCCGGTCAGGCTTTCCGACACGCGAATGGCGGTGACGCCGCCCGCGTCGCCGCAGCCGTTGTGGAGATCCTCATCGGTCACGAGGATCACGGTGGGATCTCCGTCGAGGAACTGGGCTTCGTGGTGGTAGCGAACCGGGTGATGATCCGCGCCTCGCTCGTGGAGCCATCGGTTGAGCACGACCGGCTTGCGCGGGTCGGTGATGTCGATGATGAAGAGGCTGCCGGTGTCACCGGCGTCGTTGGTGTAGGCGCCACCCTCGGCTAACAGCACGATGTCGCGCGGCTGCACGGTGCCATCAGCCTGCCGGACCGGATGATCGACGTAGACGCTGATGTCGTGGGTGTGGGTGAACGGGGCACCGATCGGCCGGCCGCCGCGGTGCGGAGACGCCGCCCAGAGCTCAGTCGGATTTCGGCCGTTGAGGGTGCCATCGGCCAGAAGGCTGACGGGTGCTGCTACGGGGGTTCGGAGGAGTGGCGACAGGTCGTAGATGCGCAGGCCGTTCGTTCCCGACCCGCCCGAGGGCAGCCACAGCCGCCGCTCGTCCACGATGTCCCCGTTGTGGGCCTCGCCGTGCGTGGGGCCGTTAAACTCCCACAGTAGCGTCGGTCTGGCGGGATCGGTCACGTCGAAGAACTCGGTCTTGTTCGTGTTCGGGTTGGTCTCGTTGCTGGTGCTCACGGCGAGCCGATTCGTGCCGTTCAGGGCGGCGATGTGACGGCCGTCGAAGACCGCGGCATCGGGAACCGCATCCGCCCGCCTGCCGGGGAGATACTGACCCAGCAGGGTGGGCTTCTCCGGATCGGAGATATCGAACATGCGGAAGCCGAGGCCGTAGGCGCCCAGGTAGAGTCGATTTCCCTCGACCATGACGTGCCCGCCTGTCGAGGTGTTGTCGCCGCCCACACGCTCCACCTTCTCCGCGAGCGGATAGGCGATCGGGTTGCCGGGGGCCTTGTGCAGCGCGTGAGCCAGATCGTGCTCGGCAGCGTGCAGAGGGTCGTGACCGGCGGTGCTGGGCCGAGGGACGGTGACGAAGGCCGCGCCGAGGGCGAGCGTCAGCGCGAGGATCCGCGCGGCGGAACGGCCGCGGGCCTGAAACGATCGGGGCATCTTCACTCCTTCAGCTCATCGGCCAGATGGCCGGGCGAAGCTCATCGGTTCGGTGGCGGCTCCATCGTCTGAGGATTGAGCCGATTCACCTTGAAGGCCTTGCTCGTGGCCGGATCCGCGAACGCAAAGATGTCGAGCCCACGGCTGCGTGGCGACAACGAGTTGACATCCTCGTCGAAGTTGTTGGTGTAGATGTAGCCGCGGTACCAGTACGAGGACCAGGAGGCGCTGATCTTCGGCTCCTTGGCCACGTAGAAACCGAGCTGGCGCACGTTCGCGGGATCGGTGAAGTCGAGCACCGTGGTTCCCCCGTTGTACCAAGCCGAAACGAGCACGTCCCGCCCGCTTCGAGTCGGGACCGTGTTGAAGTTATGCGCCGTGCAGAAGACGGTCAGCTCCTGATGCGGGATGGAGTAGCTCGACCTGACGACCGGCGCAGATGGATCGGAAACGTCGTAAAACCACAGCGCGCCGAGTGGCAGGTGCTCGTTGCCATCCGCACAGCCGGGCGTGGCAAGCGCGCCGCCCAGCTCGTCGCCGATGACCAGCGTGGTCCCATCCCAATCGAAGGTTGTCGAGTGATGGATGTTGATCGCCGGATTCGCGATGTGGCTCAGCACCCTGGGATTGACCGGGTCAGAGATGTCCCACATCTGGGTCTCGGTGATGCAGGCCGCTGCCGCGAGATTGAGTGCGGTGAACACCGTGACGTCGTGGCAGCCGACGGCGGGAGAGACATCTGGCGTGGCCACGACCCGGGCGGCGGTGGGGTTCGCGAGGGGAACGTCGATGACGGAGATCTTGCGGTGGGTCTCGGCGTTGCATTCGACGCCCTGCCCGCCGAGCGGGTAGCTCAGCACGTAGATGAGGAGACGCTTGTTTGCCTCGTCCGGCACCAGCGTGTGCGTGTGCGAGCCGCAGTCGGTGTCGACGAAGGCGATCTGCTTCGGATTGGCGCGATCGGCGATCGACACGATCCGGATCCCCTCGAAGCCCATGCCGGACGCGACCTGTGCCGTGCCCGCGGGCGCCGCGCCGCATTCGGGCGCGGCCATCGGCGTGTCGACGGAGACGAAGACCAGATTCTTCCAGATGCTCACGTCCGCCTGAGGACCGCGGCACTGGAACTGGCCGAGCTCGACCGGCTGGGCCGGGTTGCCGATGTCCATGAGTCGGAAGCCACCGGGGTTGTCGTAGTTCCCGAGCACGGCCAGGTTGCCCCAGAAGGCCAGGTCCGAGCCCTGACGATACGTACCGCCATCGTCGTGGTTGGCGACGAGGAACATGTTGTCGGAATGCGCGTCGTGGTCATGCGAGATGGGGCGTGGAACGCTCCCGTCCGGGAGGGGCTCGAGTAGCTGCTCCAGCTCGGCGGGAAGGGCCTCGTGTGCCACCGCAAGCGCTGGAATCACGAGGATGACCACGAGGGTTACGACGACCGACAGGCGACGCACGACTACCTCCTACCAAGAGTGATCTGTGGGTCCGGCAGCGCCGCCGCTCGCCGCGACGGGATGCCGCCCGTGGTTATGGGGTACCTCTTCCCTTGGCGTAGCGCAGGATCCAGAGCCCCGCGTCACGATCGCTCGCGAGGACGAACGCCTCGTCGCTTCCGGGCATGTAGTGCACCTCCACACCCCACATGTTGGTTCCGCCTTCCGGGATGAACGCGCCGATCTCCTTGATGCCGCTGCGCCCGAACTGGAGCACACGGAAGCCGCCGGAGTAGTGCGACACGTAGGCCCGGTTGTTCTTGCGGTGGTCGGTGGCCACCTCGTGGATGGACAGGTCTCCGGAGCCCCTGGCTCGGGCCGGATCGAGGGACTCGGGCAGGGCCCAGTGCGCAAGCGGTTGCATCGTCACCGCGTCGTAGGCGTGCAGGTAGCCCCAGCCGTCGAAGTACGGCTTGAAGGTGAGGTTCTCACCGAGTGGGTTCAGGGGGTTCACCGCGGGCGTCGCGGTGGCGCACGGATCGGTGAATTCGACGCCGAGCAGCTTGAGACCGGCCGACCGAGCCACGAACGCGAACGGGATGGTGCCGACGGCGAGCATGAACAGCGTCGACTCGCAGTTGGGGTCGGTTGCCTGGTCGTTGAAGACCAGCCCGGCCTTGTACCCGGCAGCCGACACGATCGAAAGCTTGATGCTGAACGTGCAAACGCCGCGCTCGACGATGGCCACGTGGTTCGGCGACGGTGCGGGTGCGATCGGCTCGCAAGCGGAGCCTACGAAGCGGGTCGGCGACTCGGCCATCTCCGGCATGGGCGGCACGGCGTTGCCGTCCACCGCCGAGAAGCGATCGCCCGCATACCGGCCGGTGGCGATGGTGCCAACGGGCCGGTACGGCCCGAAGTCCTCATCGGCTCCCAGGAAGATGTCGTTCTTGGCGCTGAACTCGGCCTGGTGGGCGTTGCCCTCGGGGGTCCAGTCGGACGGCAGCCCGAGCTGCGCGGCGAAGGGCTCGACGGCCCCGAAATCGGTGTGGCCGAGGAGCGTTGGCTTCGCCGGCAGATTGGTGACGTCCAGCTGGATATATCCGCCGTCCCAGTAGGAGCCGAGCAGGATCCAGCGCCCGTTGATCTGCTTCACCACCATGTCGTGAAGGAAGGCACTGTTGCCATTCGGTGCCGGGGTTTCCTGGATCTGTGGGAAGTCGGCCAGGCCGGTCTCTGCGACGAGCTGAGGCGTGCTGGGATTGGTGATGTCCCAGATGTCGATGTCGCTGACGCCGAATTCGTCGTTGTCGACCTGGACGACATAGGCCCGCTCGCCCTGCTGCCAGCCGAACGCGCTATGGCTCTGATGGGCGGCGACTCCGGGAACGCCCTCGCCGAAGTGGAGGGCCAACGGCTTCGGATTGAGCGGATCGGTGACGTCCCACATGGACGTCCCACCGCCGGTTCCCGCTCCCGTCGGTCCGGCGGCGGGCACACAGGTCTCGTTGTTATGGATGAGCACCTGCCCGGTGAAGGCACTCGTCCTCATGTCGAGGATCTGGACGCCCTCACCAACGTACGTGTAGGGGTCCGCAGGGATGAAGGAGACCTGCCGGGGCGCGCTCGGGACGGAGATGTCGAGGACGAACACACCCCCAGGCTCCAGGCAATCGTCAGCGTAGAAGGCACCGAGGTAGGCATAGTTCCCGAAGGCCGCCACGTCGGACACGCGGCCCGGGCGCTCGAGCAGCGTGAACAGGTCGACCTTGCCGACGACCTCGACATTGCGCTGCACCGGGGGCAGGTGGCCATCGGACTCGCCGTGCTGGTGCCGGTACGAGCCCTCTTCGAGGCCGTTGATGACTCCATCGTCGTGCGCCAGGATGCTGGTTGGAAACGCGAGCATGAGCGCGAGCGCGACTGCGGACACCAGGCGGAGCTTCGCCACCGCTAGACCTCCTCTACCAACATGTCACCGGGCAACTGCCCGACCTGCCCGAAGGCTGGACGATAGTCGAAGAATAGACTGTAATCAAGGTCGAGACCGCACGGCTCGGACATGTCCAACCTGCGTCTGGTGACGATCGATAGACTGCCGGTCATGCCCGATCGGTTCGTTCCCGACAGCTTCGAGCCCCCGCGCGCGCTCGACGGCCCGGGTTTCCGGCTGGAGCCCCTGGGACCGCAGCACAACGAACGGGATCACGAGGCGTGGATGTCGAGCATCGAGCACATCCGGTCCACGCCCGGATTCCCGGATGGCGACTGGCCCTCGCCGATGCCGCCCGAGCGCAACCTCGAGGATCTCGAGCGGCACGCTCGCGACTTCGAGACTCGACGGGGGTTCACCTACTCGATCCTGGACGGCGACGACGTCATCGGCTGCCTGTATATCTATCCCCCCGAGCACGAGGGCCACGACGCCGAGGTCAGCTCGTGGGTCATCGAGAGCCGGGCGGAGCTCGACACGGTGGTCTGGTCGGTGGTGACCGAGTGGCTGAGCGAGGCCTGGCCGTTCAGGAGCCCTTATTACGCGACGCGTGGTTGACGGCATCCGTACGATCACCGGCAGCATGAGAGCACCCGACGGCTGGCCCGATACCGATGCGATCCGCGAGCGGATCGAGCGCGTGGTCACGATCATCGGCTTCGGCATCCCCATCACGCTCATGGCCCTCACCTTTTTCAGCGGCGAGACGCTCGAGTCGGTCATCTGGATGGGGATCATGGGCTTCGTGCTCGGGATGATGTTCATGTACGGCACGACCCCACGGAAGTTCGGGCTCTTCCCGCCGGGACGCCGAAAGCGCCGCCGAGACTGATCCGGCACCGGCGCTCTACGTCGAAGCGCCGATGAGCTCCTCGGCCGAGCGGTCCATGTCGCCTCCTCTCCCTCAGGTGATGCTTGGTGCAATCTAGTTGCACACGCAACGACCTGAGCCCGAAGGAGAGCACCCCGACATGAACACCACCCTCGCTGCCCCGACCGCGGTCCGCGACGACCTGCTGGCGCGTGCCGCCCACGTGATCCCCGGCGGCGCCTCGGCCGGCGGCCGCCCCGACTTCGGCGACGTCATCACCCGCGCCCAGGGCGCGTACCTGTGGAACGCCGAAGGCAAGCGCTACATCGACCATCTGAACTCGTACGGGCCGATCGTCATCGGCCACGCCGACCCGCGCGTGAACGCAGCCGTGGCCGAGGTGGCTGCGACCGTCGACCTCAACTGGGTAGGTCCGCAGGCCGGCGAGGTGGAGCTCGCGGAGCGGATCGTCGGCGCCATGCCATCGGCCGAGAAGGTCGTCTTCATGAACACCGGCACCGATGCGCTCCAGCACGCCCTCCACGTGGCGCGGGCGGCCACCAGCCGGCAGCGCGTGTTCAAGTTCCACGGCCACTACCACGGCTGGGTCGGCCATCTGGGCGTTGGAGCCAGCTTCGACGTCGAGCAGGGCGTCGCCCCACCGCCGGATGCCTCGAACTCCGGTGGCGCCGAGGCCGGGCTCGCGTCGGACGTCGACGTCGTGGACTGGAACGACTTCGATGCGGTCCGCGCTGCGTTCGCAGCCCATGGCGACGAGTACGCCGCCGCCTTCCTCGAGCCCTACCTCCACTCGTACACGAACGCACCGCCCGCGCCCGGCTTCCTCGAGCTGCTGCGGGAGCTCACCACTCAGCACGGCGTCGTGCTCGTGTTCGACGAGGTGAAGACCGGCTTCCGGCATCACCTGGGCGGCTACCAGGCGATCGCGGGTGTCACACCGGACCTGACCGCCATCGGCAAGGCGATGGGCAACGGCTACACGATCGCCGGGCTCGCCGGACGGGCCGACCTCATGGACCTGCTCGGCACGCAGGTCACGATCGACGGCACCTACTACGCGAACCCGTATGGTCTGGCGGCCAGCATCGCGACGTTCGACCTCCTGGCCGATGGTGGCGTCGAGCGCCTCTGGTCCCTGGGCGAGCGGCTCCGCGACGGGCTCACCCGTGAGCTGAACGATTCCGGTGTGGCGGCCAACGTCACCGGCATCGGCTCGGGGTGGATCATCAACTGGCGCCCCGAGCCGCCGGTCACCTTCCGGCAGGCCGTCGATGCCGATTTCGAGCTCGGCGAGGCATTCCGGGTCGGGATGCTCGACGCCGGGATCCTGCTGCCGCCGTACGTGATCACCGACGCGCGGCTCAATCTCGCCTTCACCGAGGACGACGTCGACGAGACGATCGCCGCGGCCGCATCGGTCCTGCGGAGGGTGGCGCGGTGATGCGGATCGGGCGGAGGAGCGGCTGCATGGCCGGCGACGCGATCCGGGGCTTCGACCCCCGGGTCGCGCGATCCTCCGCTCGGGGTTGCCGCCGGGCGTAGGCTGTGGCCATGGCGACGCGGCCTCCTCCCCCGGACGACCCCGATGCTCGCGCCAAGGAAGCCTATTGGCGCAACTACCTCGAGAACTTCAACCGCACCCAGACCATGGCGCGGCCCTACCTGTCGCGGATCCCATCCGGTCCGCGTTGCCAGCTGTGTGGGTCGCCGTTCCACGGGTTCGGGGGCGGGCTCATGAAGCTCATCGGCAAGGCGCAGTCCTCGGTCAATCCGAAGATGTGCAATGCCTGCGAGAACGTGATGCTCAAGCACCGTGGTGGCGCCGAGGTGCCGTCGTCGATGCTGTTCGCCGATGTGCGCGGCTCCACCAGCCTCGCCGAGACGATGACGGCGGGGGAGTTCCGCGATCGGATGGATCGCTTCTACTCCGCGGCGTCGGAGGCGGTCTTCGCGAACAACGGCGTGGTCGACAAGTTCGTGGGCGACGAGGTCGTCGCGATCTTCTCGCCGATGCTGGGGCTGGACCACCCCTCGCGTGCCGTGGCCGCCGGCCTCGACCTCCTGCGCGCCACCGGTCACGCCGATCCCGGCGGCCCGTGGATCCCCGTCGGTGCCGGGGTGCACACGGGCCGGGTCTGGTTCGGCGCCGTGGGTGATGGCGGCCGGGTCGAGCTGACGGTGCTCGGCGACCCGGTGAACACTACGGCGCGCCTGGCATCGGAAGCCGGCACCGGGGAACTGCTCGTCTCCGTCGATGCCGCGACGGCCGCGGGTCTGGATGCGGCCCTCGAGCGACGCCCCCTCGAGCTCAAGGGAAAGGCGCAGGCGACGGAGGTCGTCACGCTGAGGGTCGACGGCGGCTGATCAACCTCGGCCGAACGACTCCGCCACGCTGAGGGTCGACGGCGGCTGACAACCTCGGCCGAACGACTCCGCCATAGTGGGGTCGTGGAGACGACGCGTGCCAAGGTTGATCCCCGGCCGCTGACCCGGCTCGCGGCCGCCGGGGCGCTGGGCATCGTCGCCGGCGTTGCGGCCAAGTTGGCCGACGAGTCGGGGATCGGATGGCTGAGCGACCTCGGCACGTTCGGGGCGATCTGGGTGCTCGTGATCATCGTGATTGCGTGGACTGCCCCCACCCTGGTGGCCGCGACCGGCAGGGCGGCGCTGTTCTTCATCGGCCTCAGCATGGCCTACTACGCCGTCTCGTCGTTCGTGCTCGGCTTCCCGGATACCGGCCTCGTGGTGCGGTGGGCGGGGCTGGCCGTTACCGCGGTACCGATTATGGCCGCCGCGACCTGGTGGGCCGCCGGACGCCGGGGACTCCTCCCGGCAATCGTGGCGGCGCTGGTGGCGGCCGTCGCGCTCTTCGACGGCAACGTCCTGCCCTTCTGGTACGCGGCGACCGGCGACCCACTGCCGCCCGAGTTCCCGTATCGGCCCGTTCAGGCCGCCGTCGAGATCGGCACGGCGCTCGTTGCCGTGCTCCTGATTCCGCGCGAGCGGCTGACGCGCGCCGTTGCGCTCGCGCTGGTCGTGCCGGCGTCGTTCCTGGTACCCGAGCTGGTCAACATCGCCATACGGGCGGTTCCCGGCTGAATCAGAGCGTGATCCCGTACTTCTCCTGCAGCTCGTCGGTCCATTCGTTGAGGATCTCGAGGCCGTACTCCTCGGCCGCCTCGTGGTAGCGGGCCGTCCATTCCGGTCCGTGCTCGCGGAGGATCGGCGCGATCTTCTCGAAGTACCCCTCGAGACCGCCGGGCGTCACGACCTCCAGGATGCGGGCGGGCTCATCGGCGACGTTCCACATGGCGTGCGGGACGTTCCGCGGCTTGATGAGCCAACTGCCGGCCGGAACCTGTTCGACGGTGTCGTCTCCGGTGCGCACGCCGATCGAGCCGCTCAGCACCAGCGAGAACTCATCCTCGCGGCTGTGCATGTGCGGCTTGATGAGCGTGCGCGGCGGGATCGTGACCTCCAGGAGCGACAGGGCGCCGTCGGTTTGATCGGCGCCGATGCCCCAGCGGAAGGCCACGTCGTACAGCTCAAGGCGGGAAGACTCCTCCGCCAGGATCACCGTCGGTTTCATCAGCGGCCCCTCGTGTCCGATGAGTTGATCGCCCGAACAGTAGCGCGCGCACAACCCCCTCGGACTGGCTCGTGGAAGGCCCCCCGCCTGGCTAGCGGAGGACGACGACCTCGACCGGCTCCGACTTGCCCTTGAGCTCCAGGCGCCGCTGCTCCGCCCCGCCCTCGTCGAGGGCACCCGCCACCGCCGATGCGGCAGAGACCAGGAGCTCGCCCGCTCCCGCGGTCGACGCCAGTCGGGCCGCGACGTTCACGGCGTCGCCCATGGCGCTCAGCGTCACGTTCTCACCACTGCCCACCGCGCCGACGTACGCAACGCCGGTGTTGACGCCGATGCCGATGGGCATGGGGCTTTCGCCATCAGCCGCGGTGGCACGCAGCAGTGAGCGGCCGGCGGCGATGGCTTTCGCCGCGTGCTTCCCTCCGGTCAGCCCCGGGACGAAGATCGCGACGACCTCGTCGCCCACGAACTTGTCGATGATCGCCTCGTGGTCGATCAGCCGGGCCGCCGCGACGCTGAAGAACCGATCCATCTGCGCTCGGAACTCGCTCGGTCGCAGCTTCTCGGCCATCGCCGTCGAGCCGCGGACATCGGCGAAGAGCAGGCTGCACTCGATCTCCGCTCCGACTCGACGTGCGACCACGTCGCGGAAGCAGCCACTGCAGAAATGTGGGTTGTTCGGCCACGGGGCCTTGCCGATGGCGTGCATGATCGGCTGCAGCGGACCGCCGAAGGGGCCGTTGCACATGCGGCAGCGGGGTGCGGACGGCAACATGCGCCAGAACCGCCGGGCGTATCGGACATAGGGCTTGTCGCCCATGAGGCGGGCGTACGCGTCCTGCCAGCCTTGATCTCGCTGCGGGTCCTCGGGTGTCGGGGCCGTCGGCGTCGGGGTCTCGTCGGCCACGGATGTTGCTCCTGCCGAGGCGCTACATCCCGCCGAAGAACTTGTTGATGCGGTCGGTGTCGTCCGAGAAGGCCCAGCGCTCGGTGACCTTGCCGTCCTTCATGTGATAGATCTCGGCGGTCCGATACACGAGCTGTTGGTCACCCATCGTTGCCGTGGCGGTCACGAGCTGCACGACGTGCTCGTCGTTGCCCACCGTGTCGTGGGCCTCGGCGGTGATGCTCGCTCCTTCCGGCATGCCGCTCCAGCGCTCCAGCAGGGCCTGCTTGCCGCGGATCGGTTCGTCGGAGCCGATCTCGTGCCAGACGACGTCATCGGCGAGAAGGTCGGCGAGCGACATCACGTCGCCGCTGCTCTCCATCCGCTTCGACGCTTCCTTGGCAATCTCGACGTTGGAATGGTCTCCCATGGTCGACGCTCCTCTCGGTTGCTCGGACATCAAGCGTACTCCGGGTGCCAAGGGATGCCGGGCGAGGAGACTCCAGAGCGTCCGAGTCCGACCAGTGCCGCGGACAGGGTTCACCGATGCGACACGCGCGCGCCACCCCTTGGGTGAAGTTCTGCCACTGCGGTGATGCCCGTGCAGCTCTCGTCTCCGCCAAATCCGCGCCATCTGGCATATAGGCAGAACGAGCCGACGGAGATAAGATCGCCTCCGTCGACCTTCAGGCGGAGGTGGGGATGACCACCCAGCCCGCGGCTCCGGCCGCCGCACCGTCAGCTGCCGCGCACGACTCCGTTGCCTCGTCGCTCGCCATCCGGGCGACCCTTCCGCTCGTCGGCCTGGGGTTGAAGGTCGTCTCCCGCCACTACGGGGCCCTGCGATGGACCCTGGAATCCGTCCCGCCGGCCGTCACGGATCGGCTCTCGCGTGAGCGAGCCCTCGTGACCGCCCGCCATGCGGCCCGCCACGTGCCGGCTTACCGCGCGCTCCTCCACGAGCACGCCATCGACCCGAGTCACATCCGCTCGTTGGCGGACCTGCCCGAGACGGACAAGGCGAGCTACATCGACCGCTGGCCGCTGACCGAGCGCTGCGTCGACGGCCGCATGCCGCTGCGGGGAACGACCATCGACGAGTCGTCGGGAAGCACGGGAACGCCCTACAACTGGGTCCGATCCGCTGAGGAGCGCGCCCACGTTCGGCGGATGATCGGCTTCTTCGCGCGCTACACGTTCGGCGATGCCCCGCTGGTGGTGCTGAACGCCTTCAGCATGGGCGCCTGGGCCACCGGGTTGACGACGGCCATCGCGCTCGAGGCCAACGGTCTCGTCAAGGCAACCGGGCCGAGCATGGAAAAGATTTTGGGCACCATGCGCGAGCTCGGTCCCGGGTACCGGTACCTCATCGTCGGCTATCCGCCCTTCCTGAAGCTGCTCCTCGACGAGGCCGAGACCACCGGCTGGGACTGGAGCAGGTTCGAGATGCACGCGCTGCTGGGTGGCGAGGGCAACTCCGAGGCGCTGCGCGACTACCTCCTCCGCCGGTTCCGCACGGTCTTCTCCGGCTATGGGGCGACCGATATCGAGATCGGCCTCGCCGCCGAGACGCCCGCCTCGATCGCCATCCGCCGCCTGGCCGCCGAGCGTCCCGAGATCGGCGAAGCCCTCTTCGGCGAAACGGGACGGAGCCCGATGGTCTTCCAGTACAACCCGCTGCTCCACCACGTCGAGACGAATGCTCGCGGGGAGCTGCTGTTCACCGTGACGCGCCACGCGACGATGGCCCCGAAAGTCCGCTACAACGTGCACGACGAGGGCGGCGTGATCCGCGACGATCATCTGCGCGCCCGCCTCGCGGCCTTCGGCGTGGGGCTCGATGATCTCGTCCCGGGCGTTCGTCGCCTGGTACGGATGCCGTACCTGTACGTCTTTGGGCGGAAGGACTCCACTGTCTCGGTCATGGGCGCGAACATCTACCCGGCGGACATCGAGGCGGGCATCTACGCCGATCCTGCCCTGGCCGAGCAGGTCGTTTCCTTCCGGCTTGCGCTCCGCGAGGAGCGTCCCGGCGAGACGCGTCCGCTGATCTCGATTCAGCTCGCGCGCGGCGAGCCCACCGACGAGCTGGCCGAGGCGTTGCGGGGCGCCATCGAAGGCCAGCTGGCACTTCAGAACGCCGACTATCGCGAGGCGATGGGCGAGTATCCCGCGCTCATGGTTCCCATCGTGGAGCTGTACGCCTGCGGCACGGGACCGTTCGCCGGGGACGCCGACCGCATCAAGCACCGCTACATCGGGTAGTCGGCGGGCTGGACATCGCTCCGATAATCCGTGCAGAGCGGCCCGCGCCATCGCGGTGGCACGGACGCGCGAACGAGGGGATTGACCGATGTTGCGTCCTCGCCATCTTCGCCGGCCGATCACGGCGGCCTGCGTCGGTCTCCTGCTCCTCGCCGGCTGCGCGAGGGCTCCGAGCGCGACCGTCGACGCGTCGGGAGCATCCCCGTCGGTCGCGCCCCAAACCGCGTCCGCATCCCCATCCGCCAACCCCACGGTCAGCGCCGCGCCCCCGTCCGAGGAGCCCAGCTCGGACCCCACCCTGACCACGATGACCGCCACGTTCCCCGGGGAGGGCGGTCGGGCCGCGGTGGTCGACGTCGTGCCGTGGGACGGGGGCTTCCTGGCCATCGGACATGGGTGGCCCGCGGAGTTTCTGGCGGAGATTCCGCAAGCGCGGTTATGGATCTCGCCCGATGGCTCGTCGTGGGCAGCGCGGCCCATCGATCTCGGCGTCGAGCACGCGACGCTGGTAGGCGTCGTCGTCCGGGCCGATGGCCGGCTCCTCGTCGTCGGTGCATCGGCAGAGTCGGGAGCGATCGACCCGTCGCAGGCGACGCCAGCAGCCTGGACCTCCGCCGATGGCGACACCTGGGAGCCAATCGACCTGCCGATGCAGGCGTCGGTGAGCTCCATCGACCAGGGTGCCCGTGGCTATGCCCTCACCGCGGGCAACGAGCTGTGGTTCTCGGCCGATGGTGAGACCTGGACGATGACCACCCGCGGGGCCGTTGGCGTGCGCGCCGGCGATGAAGGGTTCGTGGCCGTGCAGGTGAGCGGCGATGGACCCACGGGGGCGATGATGGCATCGGCCGATGGTCAGACCTGGTTCACGTCCCCGGTCATCGTGGACGTGCAGTTCCAGGTTGCTCCTCTTGGGCGCGACTGGCTGGCGACCGGATACGCGCTTGGCCATTCGGGAGACATCGGCGTGTGGCGATCGGAGAACGGGCTCGACTGGACCCGGGTGCTCGACGTGAATGACCTCACCCCGGACGACGGGCCGAAGACCGGACGGGGCTTGGAGTACGAGTCCATCACGGGCGCGAGGCTCGTGACAACGGGCACCCACGCCTTCCTCACCCTCACGAACAACCATTGCTGCGTCCAGCTGCCGTGGACCTTCGGGGTCTGGACCACGACCGACGGCGACTCGTGGGATGTGGTGACCGATGACGACGCCTTCGTCGAGACGGCCGCCACCAACGACAGTGGGACCATCGTCATGGGCGGGTTCCTTCGCCGCGGTGCGGAGGCCGCCTTCTGGCGCCTGGGCGATCAGGAGTAGCGCGCCGCCAGCCCCCGGTGAAATTCCGCCATTTCAGCGGGCGCGAGCCCCTGCGACCGGGAGCGTAGGATGGAAGCGTGTTCGAGACCGATGCCGAGATCGACGAGCTCCAGTCGCGGTTCGACCGCACCCTGCGGACGGCGAATGCGCACATGAAGAGCATCGTCAATCCCCGACACACGCTCACCGCTCGCCAGGTCGTGACGTACCTGCAGGGCACGAAGCACGTGGTCTTCGCCACGGTTGATGAGGACGAGCCGCGGGCGTCGCCCCTCGACGCGATCTTCATCCACGGCCGCTTCACGATGTCGACCGGGCGCGGCGCCACGAAGATCCGCCACCTCATCGCCAATTCGGCCTGCTCGGCGGTCCACATGGACGCCGATCGGATCGCGGTCGTGGCGAACGGCCACGTGGAGTGGATCGGGCGCGACCATCCCGACCATGACTCCATTCACGCTGTCTGGACCGATACCTACGCGTCCGACCCCTACACGTGGGGCGACGTCGTCTTCTTCCGACTCAACCCCGTCACGATGTGGGCCTACTCCGCCGATCCGTCGCAGTTTCCCGAGAGCTCCTGACGCATCGGCCGATCGGAGTCAGCTCGACCGGGTGTACTCCTCGCCGAAGTTGTTGGAGAGCACATCGTCGGACGGGTCGTCGTTGCCGCCGTTATCGATCTCCCACACGATGCCCAATCCGTGGAAGAAGGGGCGAGGCTCGGTGCCGCACTTTGCGGCCTTCATGACCGTGTACATCTCGGAGCCCTGGACCTTCCCCACGAGGATCGACACGAACCGGGTGGACGCGGCGCCCTCGCAGGCTCGCGTGGCGTCGTCGTCGGTGTAGAGGACCTGCGTCGTCGACGCACCCGCGATGTACACAGCGACGTTGCTGCCGTCGCCCGGATCGATGCCTTCCCACGCGCCGGTGAACGCGGTCGAAGGACGCGCGGCCAGCGCCGGCGTGACGAGGACGAGGAGGAGGATCGGCAGCACGCCAAGAGAACCAACGATGCGACGCATGGGTCGTCACCTCACTTCACGGGGCCGCGGTTCATCCGCCGGCCTATGAGGTAGGGGGCGCTGCGGGCTCCAACTGTTCAATTGGAGGCCTGGCCGGGCTTGCTTCGCACTCTGCGCCGCTGTCAGCCGCTATATCACTAACGATATAAGCGCTGAATGAGAGCCGACGCAGTCGCATGACAGGTGGCGGCGGTTCGCCGGCGACTGCTACGAGTCGTCGCGGACGAGCCCCAGGATGCCGTCGACCAGCTCTCGCCCGCGGAGCGCCTCGAGCCACTCGGCCGGAATCCCGCCCGAAGACTCGTCGAGGCCCCAGCGGATGCCGGCCAGGCCACCGGCGATGGCGGCGGTCGTATCGGTGTCGTGGCCCAGGCGGATGCAGCGCTCGATCGTCTCGCGGTAGGAAGCCGATGCGGCGAAGGCCTCCCACGCCGACCAGAAGCTGTCGAGCACCCAGCCACCGCCCGGCTTCTTTACCCTGGACCGGTGCACGAGCAGCATCTCGAGCTCCATCGCATGGTCGGGATGGTCGGCATCGGCGGCGCGCAGTCGGTCAACCGCCGATGCGAGAAGGGACTCCGGCGGGTCGCCGGGTGCCGCGATGAGCTCGCGGACGACGAGGACGTAGAGCGCGCAGGCGGTCTGGCAGGGGAGCGCGCCGTGGGTGACGCGGCTGGCGAGGCGGGCGCGCTCGACGAGCTCGTCGTCGTCGTCGGGCGGGTCGATGAGCGCGATCGGCAGGATGCGCATGAGGCTGCCGTTGCCCTGCTCGTCGGAATCGGGCGGGCCGCCCGCGCTGGTGGCGGGCACGCCGCGCTTCAGGCGCCGGATGGCCGATGCAGTGGCGTTGCCGATGTCGAACAGCCAGGCCGTCTTTCGCGCGCGACTACGGGACCTCTGACGCCTTGCCGCTATCGGCCTCGACGACGGCAAGCTGAGATTCGAGGTCCCTGACGCCGCGAGGAAGGCCGGCGCGAGCGGGTTGAGGCGCGAGCCCTGCCGAGGATGCGCACGCTTTCTCACCCCGTGGCGTACGCTGCGCGACGGCGGCTTTAGATCAGGGAGAGATCGATGGCGGGAGAGGGCTGGACCTAGTGACTTCTGGGCGTCGAGCGAACGCGGTGACGTGCCCCCGTGCGTGACGGTCTCTACGAATCAGTCATTACCGCTGCGCTGAACGCGGAACTCGAGGCGCTCGAAGAGCTCGAGTCGGAGGTTGCGCCGGTTGACCTTGCCGATGAGTCGCACGTTCTCGCCCGTCACATCGCGAATGCAATCGAAGACCGGCTCGGGCGCATCAAGGACTCCGCCGAAAGGGTCCGCGTAGCGAACGCGGTTCTCGCGCTCATCGAGTCCGATCGCGGTGCCGTCGATACGCCGACCAGGGAGTTGCTCGCCCTCCGCACCCCGCCTGGGCCCGGCAATCCGGCTCGCTATCAGCTTCGCCCCAAGACGCCGCTGAAGGATCCGGCTCTCCTTACGAATGCTCACGGCGAGCCGACGCTCGCGACCGAGCTGAAGGCTGAGCTGGACTCCGCCGACTCGGTCGACCTGCTGTGCGCCTTCGTCATGTGGCGGGGCGTGCGACTCCTCGCACCTGCACTGGAGCGCATTCGCGATAGTCGGGTGCCCTTCCGCGTGGTGACCACGACCTACATCGGGGGGACGGAGCGCGAAGCGCTGGATCGCCTGGTCCGTGGCTACGGCGCTCAGGTCAAGATCCAGTACGACGCAGCTCGGACTCGTCTGCATGCGAAAGCGTGGCTGTTCCGCCGCGACACAGGGTTCGACACCGCCTACGTCGGGTCATCCAATCTCTCGACTGGCGCCCTTCTCGACGGCGTCGAGTGGAACGTCCGCCTGTCGAATCAAAGCACGCCTTCGCTGCTCCAGAAATTCGCGGCTACGTTCGAGGCTTACTGGAACTCGACGGAGTTTGAGCCGTATGACCCGGACTCCGACCGCGACCGGCTGGACGACGCCCTCCTCGAGGCATCTGGGCGCAAGGCAGGTGACCGAATCACGGTCTCGTTGTCGGGTCTCGAGGTGCGGCCGTACCCGTACCAGCAAGAGATGCTAGATGCCCTCGAGGCTGAG
Source organism: Chloroflexota bacterium (assembly GCA_025699005.1). GTDB lineage: Bacteria > Chloroflexota > Limnocylindria > QHBO01 > QHBO01 > JACDBZ01. Next base: position 774,579 of record JAILWI010000001.1, read on the forward strand.
CGTCTGATCCACGATCGTCACCGGAACCTGGTAGTCGCGGCGACTGGCACGGGCAAGACCGTGGTGGCGGCGCTGGACTATCGCCGCATGGGCGGAGCGTCAAATGCAGGCCACCCGTCGCTGTTGTTTGTCGCCCATCGCAAGGAGATTCTTGAGCAGTCGCTGCGGACATATCGGGAGGTCCTGAGTGATCCGAACTTCGGGGAACTGTACGTTGGCGGGGCCCGGCCGGAGCGATGGCGCCACGTCTTCGCCAGCGTGCAGTCCCTCACGGCCTATGGCGTCGAGAACATCGAGCCGGCAGCTTTCGACATCGTTGTGATCGACGAGTTCCACCACGCCGAGGCGAGGACGTACCGGAAGGTCATTGACCACCTAGCGCCGCGCGAGTTGCTTGGACTCACAGCGACGCCTGAGCGGACGGATGGAACGGACGTTAGGTCGTTCTTCGATGGCAGAACGGCGGTTGAACTTCGGCTTTGGGATGCGCTCGGTGCGGACCTGCTATGCCCATTCCACTACTTCGCGGTCGCGGATGGCACCGATCTGACCGCGATCACTTGGTCTCGGGGCCGCTACGACGAGGCCGAGCTCTCAGGCCTCTACACCGGGAACGACGCGCGAGTCCGCGTCGTTCTGCGAGAGCTGCGTGACAAGGTGGCCGATGTCGCGGCCATGCGTGCCATCGGGTTCTGCGTGAGCGTCGCCCATGCCGAGTACATGGCTCGTCGATTCGTCGAAGCGGGCATCCATGCACGCGCCCTCAGCGGCGCGACACCGCTGAAGGAACGTGAGGAGACCCTCGCCGCGCTTCGCGCTCGCACGATTAACGCGGTATTCGCGGTTGATGTGTTGAACGAGGGGCTCGACGTGCCGGACGTCGACACGATCCTCATGCTGCGACCGACGGAAAGCGCCACGATCTTCTTGCAGCAGCTCGGACGCGGTCTCCGGCGCACGCCAACGAAAGCCGTCCTCACGGTGTTGGACTTCATCGGCTACCAGCGCAAGGAGTTCAACTTCGCTGACCGGTATCGCGCGATGACCGGCAACACGCGACGCGCAATCGAGCGCCAGGTGGAAGAAGGATTTCCATTCCTCCCATCCGGATGCCAGATCGTGCTCGATCGGCAGGCGCAGAAGCTCGTCCTCGAAAACATTCGGTCGCAGATTGCGAATCGATGGCAGCAGATCGTGGCGGAGCTCCGCGCGCATCCCGACCAGGACATCTCTCTAGAGTCATTCCTGCACGACTCCGGCATTGAGCTGAGTGACGTCCTCCGGCGCGGCAGCCACTCGTGGACCCGGTTGCGTCGGGATGCAGGCATTCAGACTCCGCCGGGATCGGCCCTCGAGGAGAAGCTGCTCAAGCGAGTGCGATCCTTCGCGCACGTTGACGATCCCGATCGAGCATCGGCGTACGCGAACCTGTTGCGAGACCCCGACATCGACTATGACTCCATGTCGCCGGATGAGCAGCGCATCGCCCGGATGCTCTTCTACTCGTTGTGGTCAGACGGGGGAGGCTTTGCCTCCTACGGCGAGGGCCTTCAGGCGCTCGGGAGTGAAGAGGCGACGCGGTCGGAGATCGCCGAAGTTGTCGACATCGCGTACTCCGCGACTCGCCACGTGCCGATCGGCCTCGCGGGTGAGCTCGCGGACGTCCCGCTCAAGGTCCACTCCAGTTATCAGCGGGAGGAGATCCTCGCCGCCCTCGACTTCCCACAGAAACCGAACACGTTCCGCGAGGGCGTCTGGTACTCCGCAGCTCGGAACGTCGACGTTTTCTTCGTCACATTGACGAAGTCGGAGGCCGATTACTCGCCAACGACCATGTATGCGGACTACCCGATCAGCCCAACGCTGTTCCACTGGGAGTCACAGTCGACGACGTCAGTCGCGTCGAAGACGGGGCAGCGGTACCTCTCAGGATCGAGCACCGTCCTGATCTTCGTGCGGCAGAAGCAGACGGACGAATTCGGGACGGCTCCGTACCTGTTTCTCGGCCCAGCGAGCTACGTTACCCACACGGGTGATCGCCCGATCGCGATCACGTGGCGGCTTCAACACCCAATGCCGTCCGACTTCTTCAATACCGCCTCGGCTGTTGCGCAGTGACGGAATGAGTGCGGCGAGGACGGACTGCCGCTGCTCGACCTGCTGCGGGACCGCGAGCGGGGGATCGTCTACGTCTTCGGCGACGGGAACCAGGACCTCTACCATGCGCGCGAGCCCGATGAGCTGGGCGTCGTCATGCCGGAGCGGATCGACCCGTTCTACCTGACCGAGAACCGACGATCCACCAAGGCAGTCCACGCCTTCGCCCAGCGCTTCAGCCAGACCGATGCGTCCGCCCCGCCCTCGGTCTCCTTCGGGCCCGACGGGTCACCCGTGGAGGTCGTGACCTACGCCGATGACGACGCCGATGCCTGCCGTCGGGCGGTGGGGGCCGTGCTGCGCGAGATCGTCGATCGGGGGCGCGTGGCGCCGTCGGACTGCGTGGTGCTGACGCCGCGATCGGCCCGTTCGTCGTGGCTACTCTCCGCCGATGGCTCGCCCGTCGAGGCGTGGCCGTACCGGCTCATGCCCGAGTACGGGCCGGAGGGGGCGGTGCTGCCGCCGCCCACAAAGGGTGGGCAGGTGCGCGTGGCGACGATCCATCGGTACAAGGGGTTGGAGTCGCCGTGCGTGGTGCTGGCTGAGATCGACGGGCGGGTGGATTCTGCGGATCTCGCCTCGCTCCTCGACGTCGGCGCCACCCGGGCGCGCTCGCACCTCGTGGTCGTGGCGGGGGAGTCGGTCGCGGGGCGCATCGGCGGCTAGGGGCAGTTCCCGTAGGTTCCCGCGGTTGCCACGAAGCGGAGCTAACGGCCAGGTTGGGGCAGCTGCGTGGCTGCCTGTTACTCCCAGGCGGACCGCGCGGCCAAGTTGCGGCCGATATCGGGCCGAACGTGGCCATTAGTTCCGCTGGACGGCAACTCGGGCTGCGCGCCACATGCATGGGTCGGTCCCGCCGCGTGCAGGCACTCACGGCGCCATCGGGCATGGATCAGGACGCTCTGGCCTCCCCGGTCGGTGAACCTGACGGGTTGCATCTCGAGCCTCAATGGCTTGCATCGCGGCGCGAGACTGGAAGGATGCAGCGGAGGCACACAGCATGGCCGGCCCGATCGTGTTCATCAGCCATTCGGGGGTGAAGGAGGGCCGGCTCGAGGACCTGAGATCGCTCACCGCCGAGGTCATGGAGCGGCTCGAGGACAGCAAGCCGGAGACGGTCGCGATGCTCGCCTACCTGGACGCCGATGACGCCGTCCTCTCGATCGTGCATGTCTTCGGGGATGCCGAGGCGATGGACCGTCATTTCGAGGGCGCGACCGAGCGCGCCCGGACGGCCTACGAGCTCATGGAGCCGCGCGGGTGGGAGATCTACGGGTCGCCCAGCGAGGCCGTCCTCGGATCGATGCGCGCCGCGGCAGAGGCCGCGCAGGTCGAGCTTAGGGTCGTTTCCCGGTTCAGCGGCGGCTTCCTGCGGGCGCCAGCACGCAACGCCGCGTGAGAGCGTCGCAGAGTCGCCGCGCCGCCCCCGCTCGCCCTCCGGTAAATGGGAGCGGGGGAGTACGCTGATGGCGTGAACGCGCCCGGTCCGAGGCATGCGGCGCTTCGGGGGACCGAGTCCGGGTGCCTGGCCATCGCCGACATCAGCGGCTACACCTCGTACCTCGCCGGCTCCGAGCTCGACCACGCCCAGGACGTCCTCGAGGACCTGACCGAGACCGTGGTCAAGGCGCTCTCGCCGCCGATGAAGCTCAGCCAGCTCGAGGGCGACGCCGTCTTCGTCTACGTCCCCGGCAGCCGCGTCGACGCCTCGATGCTGCTCGACACGCTGGATGCCGCGTACTTCGCGTTCCGGCGCCGCCAGGACGCCATCGACCGCGCGACGCAGTGCGACTGCAACGCCTGCGTCCTCATCCCGCGGCTCGACCTCAAGTTCGTCGCGCATCACGGGGCCTACGGACGCCAGCACGTGGCCGGCCGCGAGGACCTGAGCGGATCCGACGTGATCCTGGTGCATCGGCTTCTCAAGAATCGCATCGTGGAGGTCACCGGCCACGCCGGCTACGCCTTCTACACCGATGCCGTGGTCGCCGCCATGGGCGTCGACCCCGAGCTCCTGCGGATGCGCCGCCATGCGGAGGAGGTCGAGGGCATCGGCTCGGTCGATGGCTGGGTCCAGGACCTCCACGAGCGGTGGTCCGAGGAGCGCGAGCGGCGCCGGGTCAAGGTCAGTCGCGACGACGCGATCGACGTGATGTCGTACGTGGTGAACGCGCCGCGGTCGGTGACCTGGCGCTACCTCACCGATCCCGGACTCCGAGGCAGCTGGCAGCCGGGGATCAGGACCATCGACCAGTCCACGGCCGACGGTCGTCGCGGGCTGGGGACGCAGAACCATTGCGTCCACGGGAGGGGCGCCAGCCTGGAGGAGATTCTCGATTGGCGCCCGTTCGACTATTTCACGATCCAGAATGAGGTGAAGATGCCGCTCCTTGCGCCGATGCGCGCGACCTTCGAGCTCGAGGACGCGGATGGCGGGACCCGGGTGACCGAGTACACGGCCCACGGCCCGGGATTCGGGCAGCGCCTGATCACCAGGGTCGTCGGCCGGATGGTCGCGGGGGAGCGGGCTCGCGGGCACGAGGCGCTGCGCGCCGCGGTGGAGGCAGATCAGGACGCTCCGCCGGACACCGCTGGGGACTAGAGGACCGCCCGGCACGGGCCGTGCGACGGTGTCCGTTACCAACGCACGAGAGAACGACCGATGGCCGATGACGACAGCGCCCTGCGCAAGGGCGACAAGGTGGAGTGGGATCACCCGCAGGGAACCACCCAGGGGACGGTCAAAAAGAAGCTCACGTCGGAGACCCAGGTGAAGGGCCACACGGCGAAGGCGACCGAGGACGACCCGCAGTACCTGGTCGAGAGCGACGCGACCGGCGCCGAGGCCGCGCATCGGCCGGAGGAGCTGCGAAAACGATGAGCGACGATCGCAAGGAAACCATCGACGAGTTCCGTGAGGCGGTGAACATGACCGCATCGGAGCTCGAGGACTGGCTGGACACCGACGAGTCCCGGAGCGCAGGACAGAAGGACGACGGCGGCGAGTCGACCGGGCACCGCTCGGGCCGGCGCATCGTGACCCTGCTGGGCAAGAAGCAGGACGACTTCACCGATGACGACCTCGCGCACATGCGAAAGGTCAGCGGCTACGTGGCGCGCCACCTCGCCCAGCGGCCGAGCGGCGACGTGACCGACACGACCTGGCGCCATTCGCTGATGAACTGGGGCCACGACCCGACGAAATAGGCTGCTGCCCCGGGCAGGCTTCAGGCCACTCAAGTGGTGGCGCCTCGGTTGAACGGTATCCGTCCCCTGTCAGGCGCTATATCACCAACGATATAACCGCTGACCGCTACCGGAGACGGCCGCGAGGACGATCGGTGGCGCGCCGGGCGTATCGTCTGCGGTGCGAGCCAACGGAGATGGTGGCGATGACGGACCGGGGCCCAAGCCGGACGCTGAGCGAGTTCCCGTTGGAGCACGTCCTCGAGCTCCCTGGAGGCCGCACGGTCGAGTGGGAGGCCGTAGGCGAGGGCGAGCCACTCATCTGGGTGGAAGGCGGTCCCGGGTTTCCAGCCCACCTGGCTCGGCCCGATGTCGCGCTCGTGGCCGATCTGTTCCGATGCCATCTCGTCAATGCGCCCGGCATCGGCCGCACCTCGGCGCCGGAGCCACCGAGTGACTACGGCCTGGACAGTCATGTGGCGTTCTTCGAGTCTGCGCGGACCGCGCTGGGACTCGGCCCGGTGACGGTCATGGGGCACTCCTGGGGCGGCCTCGTAGCCGTTGCCTGGGCGATCGCGCATCCGGCATCGGTCGGCCGGCTCATCGTGATCGACGGCTATCTCGGTGACGCCTCGGTCGATCCGGCGCAGGCGGCGGCCGAGCGGGACGCGGCACTCCATCGGCTGCGGGATCGGCCCTGGCTGGGAGCTGCGCTGGGAGCAATCGAAACCGAGACCGACGACGAGCTGGAGATGATCGAGGGCTTCTCACCGGCCTGGCCGCTGTACTTCGCCGAGCCGGAGAGCCCGGCGGCGCGGAGGCACGTGGAGCGCATCCGCCGCGAGCTGCGCTGGAACATGAACGTCGCGAACGCCTGGGCACCCGAGCCGCCGATCGACCTGCGGCCGCAGCTGGGCAGGATCCAGTGCCCGACGCTGGTGATCGTCGGCGAGCACGACTTCATCTGTGGCCCGGTCTGGAATCGCCCGATCGCCGATGGGATCCGGGGGGCCCGCTTCGAGCTCATCAGCGGCGCCGGACACCTTCCGCAGTACGAGCAGCCGGAGGCGTTCCGGGCTGTTCTCCAGGAGTGGCTCGAAGGCTAGGTCGCCGACCCGGCCGGGTTGCCGTGCAGCGGAGCTAACGGCCACCTTGGTGCGCCTGCGTGCCGGCCTGATACCGCCGAGCGAACCGGGCGGCCAAGTTGCAGCCGAAATCGGGCCGAACTTGTCCGTTAGTTCCGGTGGGTGGCAACCGGGGCCACCTTGGGAGGCCCCAGGAGCTCAGCCCGAGGTGCGGAGCGCCCGCTCCAGGAGCTCGATCGCGTTGCGCTTGCGGTCGATGACGTGCTCGAGCAGATGCTCGGTGGCCTCGCCCTCGGCGTCGTCCGCATCGGCAGGGATGGCCTCGACCAGCGCATCGAGCGTCTCGCGCTGCATCTCGAGCAGCCGGCGCACCGCCGCCCGCCACGACTTCGGCAGCTTCACGGAGTCCGCGCCGCCGATCTCGGGCGTGGCGCCGAAGGCGGCGATTCGGCCGGCCAGCCGCTCGACGTCGGCCAGCTCCGCCTGCGCGATCGCCCGCATCGGCTCCTGGAGCGCGAGTCCCTCGGGGCCGGGAAGCGTGCCAGCGGCAAGGGCCGCGGCAACGGCGTCGCGAGCTTGCATCGGGAGCGCGGCGTTGAGGCCCCGCGCAACGGCCCTGGTGTCGGTCGTCTCGCCCATCGCGGAGCGCAAGAGCAACCGGCGTGCCCGATCAGGCCGACGGGCTACGGCAGCGGCTCCAGAAGGGACTGCCAGAATTGCGTTCGAGCCGCCCTGAGTAGGCCGCCGACGAGGACGTGGACGTGGGCCCCCGCCCCGTTCCCCGTCGGGCGAGCGGACCGGCTGGTCAGGCGGTGAGGCTGGTGGCCGAGGCGTCGTCTTCGACGACCGCCAACTGGGCCTCGAGGTCCTTCACGCTGCGCAGCACCCCCGCGCGGAGGAGGTCGAGGGCATCGGCAACCTCGCGGGCCGTCGAGCCGATGTGGGTCAGCTTCGTCTTCAGGCCACGGACGCAGTCGACCTGCCGGGTGAGGTCCTCGAGCGAGCGCGTGACCGCCTCGGTGTCCAGCTGGACCTGGGCATCGCGCAGGGTCAGGAGGGCCAGGATGCGCGCCGCGCGGTAGGCGGCCTCGAGCGCGACGGCGTCATCGGTCTCCGGGTCGTAGGTCGCGTACACGTCGGGCCCGATCATGGCCAGCGGTGCGACCGAGGTCGGGGCGGTGTGTGGCGTGAAGACCGCCAGCGCCACCGCCGCCGACCGGTTCATTCGTCCCTCGGCCAGCTCCTGCGTCATGCGGTTGATGGGCATGGAGCGGTCCTTGGCCTCGACCACGATGCGCAGGGTCGTGCCGCGCGTCCGGGTCGGGTCGATGGTGATGACGAGGTCCCCCTTCTTCGAGCGCATCCCGTCGCCACCCTCGGTGCCGGTGAGCTCGACGAGGTCGCCCATGCCGCGGGCCATGGCGCCCAGGCGTGCCTCCAGCGCCTCCTCGAAATCGGCTCCCTTGGCCGTCCCCCGGGCACGCTCCTCGGCGCGGGCCTTCTTCGCCTCCTCGAGCGCAGTGATGCGCTCGCTGAGCCGGCGGAACTCGTCGGTCACCTCGCCACGGAACTGGTGGAGCGGGCTGCCGGCGCGCGTCGGGTCGAGCAGCTGAGCCAGCCGCGAGCCGTCGCCGTCGAAGTAGCGACCGAGCAGGTCATTGAGGCGGCCGATGGCGCTGTCGCGCTTCGTCTCGTCGAACAGCTCGTGGGTCAGGCGGCGCAGCTTGCCGTCGTCGCCCAGGAACTGCTCGAGCGTCTTCGGCAGGCGCCCGTCGCGGTCACCGAAGTGCTCGCGAAGCGTGACGGCCAGCGTCTCCGCCGCCCGCTCCTGGGTGCCCTCCATCCGCTCGTAGAGGCGCTCGAACTCGGCCTTCACGACATCGGCGCTCATGCTCACGCCCGCGTTCGAGAGCGTCAGCAGGCCGATGCGCAGCGCGCGCTCCAGCAGCTGGCCGCGCTCCGGCTCCGGCGTCTCGCGCACGAAGGCGGCGAGGGCCGCATCGGCGAAGGTCAGGCCCTCGATGCCGATGGAATCGCCCGTGATGGTGATGCGTGCCTGCGTCATGCGCCCACTGTCGCGGGCGTTCGTGACAGCAGTCTGTCGCGATCACCCCGACTCGAGAGCCGATCAGGCGCTCACGCGCTCCTGATTCGGGACGATCGCGGCGGCAATGGCGGCGCTGCGCTCGAGGAACTGGCCGACTCGATCGAGCCGCGCGTCGTCGTCGTATCGGCCCACGATGTAGACCCCGAGCTTCTGCCACCAGTACAGCTGGTAGATGCATTCGTCGTCGGGTGACATGAAGGTGGCCCACTCGCGGCGGTCGCTGGTGCGGATGTCGGTGGCACCGGCACGCGTGAGCTCGTCCACCAACGTCCGGGTGCGGGCGCGATCGGCCTCCTCGGACCGTTCGAACCGGTCCGACCGGCCCACCGCCTCGCCCACCGCGTCGAGCAGGTCGTCGAGACTGAACGGCTTGGCCAGGATCGCCGCGAAGTCGGCGGCCCGCGCGCGCTGGCTCGCGTTGGCGCGGGCCTCGAGCACCGCCTGTGCGTGCGCCGTGAACATCACGGTGGGAACGGCCCGCGAGCGGCGTGACAGGTAGGCAGCCTCGTTCCAGCCGCCACCGAAGTCGTGACCCCCGTCGCCGTCCAGCAGGATGCAGTCCGGCTCGAGCCGCCCGACCGCCGCGGCGATCGAGTCGTGATCCGTCTTGTCGAGGGTCCCGACCTCGTAACCCTCGTCCGTCAGCATGGCGCTGACCAGTTCCGTGATGTCCCGGTCGTTGTCGACGAGCAGCACGCGGAAGGGATCCCCCGGCGCCTCCGGCTGCTCATGACGCTCAACCATCATCGTTCTCCCGCTCGGTAAGCGAGCAATGAAGTCGAACCCGGATGGGATTTTTCGGGGGGAGTGATAGCACACGGGATGCCAGATGTGAAGCGTCCCGGCCGCCGCGGCTGGAGTAGCCGGCGGATCGGGTGGACAATGGTCCGACACACCGGAACCGGAGGAGACACCCGATGACCACCGCAACCACGACACGCCCGGCCTGGGTCGAGCTCGCGACGGATGACCCCGCCGCTGCGCACGATTTCTACAGCAAGCTCCTGGGGTGGACGATCGACGTCTCCGATGACCCGCAGTACGGCGGGTACGCCATGGCGCACCTGGACGAGGGGGAGGGCGACGTCGCCGGGATCACCGCGAAGATGATGCCCGAGGCGCCCACCGCCTGGAACCTCTACATCGAGACCGATGACGCCGCGGCGCTGTGCGATGCCGTCGAGGCGGCCGGCGGGACCGTGATGGCACCGGCCTTCGACGTGGGTGACATGGGTCGCATGGCCGTCTTCGCCGATCCGACCGGCGCCGTGATCTCGGCGTGGCAGGGGACCTCAGCCCGGACGTTCCGCAGCGGGGACACCGGCGCGTACGGATGGGCCGAGCTCAGCTCGCGGGGACTGGATCGCGCCATCCCGTTCTACGAGAAGGTCTTCGGCTGGCGCGCGGAGACGAATCCCATGGGCGAGGGACAGCCCGACTACACGCAGTTCCACGCCGGCGACGACTCCGTCGCCGGGGCCATGGAGATGCAGCCCGGTATACCGGACGAGGTCCCGAGCTACTGGATGATCTACTTCAACGTGGACGACGTGGATGCCGCCTTCAAGCGGGCGGTGGACCTGGGCGGGTCCGAGGTCGTTGCGCCCTCCCCGATGCCGGGCGGACGCTTCGCGATCGTGAACGATCCGCACGGCGCCATGTTCGGGCTGCTCGACATGCAGGCGAGCTGACCCACCCGCCATGGCGGGGATCGAGAACCGGGCGGGACCCGGTGAGAGCACGGCGTTCGAGGAGGCGATGTCCGCCTCCTCGGACGATGTCCGGGCAGTGGCCCGAGCCATTCGTGAGCTCGTGTACGACGTGTTCCCGGACTCGGTCGAGGTGGTCTGGGCCCGGCAGCGATCGGTGGGATGGGGCATCGGCCCGAAGAAGTTCACCGAGCAGTTCGCGTACGTCCTGCCGTTCGCAGGGCACGTCACCCTGGGCTTCTACCGCGGCGGTGAGCTGCCCGACCCCGCCGGCCTGCTGCCGTCCGAGGGCGGCACCCAGGTCTCGGGTGCGCTGTCGATGCGAAGCCTGAAGCTCGGTTCGCCCGAGGACGTCGCCCGGCCCGAGCTCCGGTCCCTGATCGAGGCGGCCGTGGAGGAACGGCGTAGCGCGCTCGCCCGCTGAGGTTCTTGCCTCGGTAGCTCGTCTGACTTCACGGCCGCCGCGTGGCGGCGTCAGGAGGAGGGAGCCGGGGCGGGAGCGATGGCCCCCTCGACGAAGAGGTCGACGTTTGCGCGGAGCTCGGAGCGAAGCTGGGAGATCGGGAAGTCCTCGCCCGCGCGGACGAGTGCCCCGGTCGTGAGGTCCACGAGTTGGCGGGCGTGCGAGGTGCGTCGAGTCCGCCCACGAAGCTGGCCGGCCGCGGCGAGCCCGTCGAGCAGCGCCTCGTACAGCATGGGGTACTGCATCCGATCGGCCGCATAGCGTCGGCGGGTCGGGTCGGGATGGGTCATCTCGCGCGCGACGTAGGGAACGACGCCGGGATAACGTTCGGCGATGCCGGCGATGCCATCGGCGAGGTCGTAGAGGGACTGGCGGACCGACCGGCGCCGATGCTCCGCGGCGTGAGCTGCGATCTGGCCGACGAGGCGTGCGCCGATCTCGACGAGAATCGCCTCCTTGTACGGGAAGTAGTTGAAGACCGTCGCGCGGCTGACGTCCACCGCCTCCGCGATGTCCTCCACGCTCGTGCCGTCGATTCCACGCTCCTCGAAGAGCTGGATCGCGGCGTCGACGATCGCCTCGCGCTGGCGGTGCTTCTTGCGGTCCCGCAGGCCGGTCGTGCCGGTGTCCTTCGCCATCGGGGCATTATGCCGAGCGTCGGTGCACGCAGCCAAGCAGGTGGCGGAAGCGACATGGCGCACCATGCGCTCCCACCCGGAGTTGCGCCCGAGGGGCACCATGGAAGCCATGGGAGCCATTCGCAAGAAGAGCTTCACAAGCCCCGATGGGCGGAACGAGCTGCCGTTCGCGGAGATCTCGGTCGTCCGCATCGGCTCACACACGATCGGCTATGGCGTGGTACAGCCGGGATTCCGGTGGAGCAAGGACATGGGGCCGACGGTCGGTACGCCCTCGTGCCCGGTCCATCACCTCCAGCTCTTCCTCACCGGGCGGTTCGTCTCGCGGATGGACGACGGCGAGGAGGTCGAGTTCGGCCCGATGGAGATCGGCGACATTCCACCCGGCCACGATGCGTGGGTGGTCGGCGACGAGGCGGTCCACGTCATCGACTTCGCGGGGCACAGCGACGCCATCGGCATGCCCCGCGAGCACGAGCGGATCGTCACGACCCTGCTCATGACCGACATCGTGGACTCCACGGCGACCGCCAGCCGGATCGGCGATGCCGCCTGGCGTGAGCTCCTTGCTGACCACAATCGGCTCGTGCGGGCCCAGTTCGTCCGCTTCGGTGGATCCGAGGTAAACACCACCGGGGACGGGTTCCTCGCCACGTTCCGCAACGCGGTGGGCGCGCTGCGATGCGCCGCCGCGATCGTGGAGGCACTCCGAGAGCCGGGACTCGAGATCCGGGCCGGGGTTCACACCGGCGAGGTGGAGATCATGGGCAGCGACGTCGGCGGGGTCGCGGTGCACGCCACCGCGCGGATCATGGCGCTCGCGGAGCCGTCGACGGTCTACGCCTCGTCGACCGCCGTCGGACTGGCCGATGGCAGCGGCCTCGCCTTCGAGGAACGCGGTCGTCGCGAGGTGAAGGGCCTGGATCGGCCGATCGAGGTGTACCGGCTGCGGTAGCGACGGTGCGGTCCCTTCGGATCAGCGAGCGCCGGCGACGGCCGCTGTCGGGAACTCGCCGCGCGCCGCCGCCCGGCGCGCCACCTGCTCCGCCACGTACGCGGCATCGCGCCCCGCCCCGAGCACGAGCATCGAGGTGAAGCTGTACTGGAAGGGGATGCCGAGGAAGTAGAGCCCGGAGACGTCGCTCGCGACGCCGCGGAACTGAATCGGCCATCCGTCCTCGCCAACGGTCGCGGGCTCCACCCACGAGTAGTCGGGCCGGAACCCCGTGCACCACACGACGGTGGCCACGTCATGGACGGAGCCGTCGGCGAGCATCGGGAGGCCGTCCCGCGCGCCGGTGAAGCGTGCATCCCGCAGCTCGACGCCGTCCGCCACCAGATCCTGGCGCCGATACCGCAGCAGCGGACCGCCGCCGTTCCGCACCTTCGGCGCCATCTTGCGACCGATCGGGGTCTTCAGCGTCAGCACGTTCCAGGCGAGGAACCGCATGAGCGGCAAGGCGAGTGCGCCGCGCCGGCTCTCGATCGAGAACGGAAGCTGTCCGAACGCCCGGCCCGACAGGATCGTGCGGTGACCATGCTGCGCCGCCTCGTGGGCGATGTCGGCGCCCGAGTGGCTCAGGCCGACCACGAGCACCGGCCCATCGGCCAGCTGGTCCGGGCGCAGGTACTCGCTGGAGTGGAGCTGCCGGATCGAGGGGGCGAGCTCCGCCGAGGCGGCCGGGACATACGGGTCGCGGAAGCCGCCGCTGGCCACGATCACCTGCCGAGCGTCGTATCGGCCGTCGCTCGTCTCGATGGCGAAGCCGTCGCCATCGGCGTGGACACGGGTGACCCGGACGCCGGTGCGAACCGGCAGCTGCTGGCGATCGGCGTACGACTCGAGGTAGTCCGCCATCTCGCCGCCCGTCGGGAAATGGCCACCACGCCCGGGGAACTTCATGCCGGGCAGGCCATCGTGCCTGGCGGGGCTGTACAGCTTCAGCGACTCCCACCGGGAGCGCCAGATGTCGCCGATGCGCTGGCGTCCCTCGAGGATGACGAAGTCGACGCCCCGCTTCGCCAGGTGGTGGCCGGCCGAGAGGCCGGTCTGTCCGCCGCCGATGACGACGGTCTCGAAACTCCGATTCATGGCTGGGACTCTCCGTGCGGTTGCGTGCCGGACCTCAGGCTCGGGCACGTTCGACGAACGGACCAGTTCGAATCGGGAACTGGCTCATCGCTCGACGGGAGGGGGAAAATGATGACCATGGGCCTGGCGATGACGAATGACACGGAGTACTGCGCGTTCACGAAGGCCGTCGAGCACCTGGGCGACCGGTGGAGCCTGCTCATCGTCCGCGAGATCGCTCGCTTCGGCCCGCGTGGGTTCAATGCGCTGGCGACCGGCCTGCCGGGCCATGTGTCGAGGTCGGTCCTCGCCGCCAAGCTGCGCAAGCTCGAGGAGATCGGCCTGCTGGCGCGCGATCCCGCCGATCCCGGTCGCTCCTCGCCGTACCTCCTGACGCCGGCGGGGGAGCAGCTCGTGCCGACCTTGAAGTCGCTGTGGGACTGGGCCGAGCACTGGGTGCCCGAGGATCCGGCCATGGCCGAGCGCGATCCCTCGGTCATCCTGTGGTGGCTCCGGCATCGCGCGGACCGCGAGCGCGCTCCCGAGCAGCAGGTGGCGATCGAGCTCGAGCTGCACGACCCCGGTGCCGAGCGGTCGTGGCTCCTGCTCGCCCGCGGCGTCGAGCCGAACCTGTGCCTGGAGGATCCGCTGCTCGGCGAGGAGCGCTACGTCTACGTCGAGGCCGATGCGTCCTCGCTCTTCCCGGTCGCTCGGGGCCTGCGCTCGTGGGCCGATGCCCGTGCCGACGGGTCCGTTGCGATCTTCGGACCGCCAGGGCTCGTCGCCGAGCTCGGGAGCTGGTTCCTGCCGGTCACCACGTAAGGGCGGTCAGTCCCCGTCGCGCAATCGGTCGTGGCTCCGACCCACGCGGGCCTCGCGGAGGCTGCTGCGCAGCCAGCGCGGAACGCCCACCTCGTCCGGAGCGGGCCCCGCGTCGGTCGGAGGGTCCGGCGCCAGCGCGAAGTCTTCCACGTGAGGCGAGGGGGTCGGATCGTCGCCACCTGAGGAGGTGGCGCCAACGAGCGCCGGCGGGTCGCCCGGCAGGCGACGCCGCTTGACGATCGCGAAGAAGAAGGCAAGGCCCGCGAGCGTCGAGACGAGGTAGGCGATGATCGGCGTCGGGATGGCGAGCGTCAGGGCAGGCAGATCCCACGTCAGCGGCGGCTTTGCGGTGGCGTGCCCGGGCGTCTGGCTCGGCGCACCTGGCGAGCCGGAAGGGGTGCCCACGCTGCCGGCGCCCGGCGTCGGCGATCCATCGGCCGTCGCTGATGCCTCGTCCGAGGGCGACGGGGTGTGGCTGAGGCCGGGTGTCGCGGTCGCGGAGGGTGTCGATGGGGAAGTGGTCGAAGTGCTGTCGGCTGGCGGCGCGGTCGTCGCCGGTGGCGCGGTGGTGACGGGCGGTGGCGGAGGCGTCGGCGGCGGAGCTGTCGGCGGCAGCGTCGGCTTCGGGGTGGGGGGCTTCTGCGTCGGGATCGGCGTCGGCGCACCGATCACCACGCTCGCCGGCGAGGTCGTGGTGAGGCTTGCCGACTTCTCGCCAGCTCCCGAGCCGCTCGTGGCCGTGAAGGAGTAGTCATAGGTGCCCGGGGGCGGGGTGATGGCGACGCTGAACGTGACACCCGCCCGGAAATCGGATCCGCCCGCACCCATCCCGTAGGTGCCGAGGCCCGCGACCGTCACGACGACCGAGGAGGGGGCGCACCCGGCGCTATCGGCATACGTCACGCGAAACACCACCGCGGTGCCCGGCGGTCCGCTTCCCGGAGTCGCGCTCCCGGCGCTGAGCGCGATCTGATGCGACGCTCCATTGCACGAGGCGGCGTACACCGGCAGGCTCGTCGACAGCAGGAGAGCCGCGGCGAGGGCGCTGGAACGGACTGCTCGGTTCATGACAGGTTCAGGAGTACGGGTGCACGACGGTACGCCGCTCCCTCGACCTACCCGATGACACGAAGGTCCTGCGCGCGACCGGGACGATCGGTCGCCTACCGACCAAGCCATGCGACCGATACCGTGCGGAGCAGACCCCGACCGGGGGACCGAGCCCGTCGGGAATCGAGGATTGTCATGTCACCGGCCGTCACGGTCACGGGCACCGCTCCCGGACCGCAGGACGTCGCCAGCGGAGAGCTCCGAACCAGGGTCCTCCGCGGGATCGCCATCTTCTTCGCCACGGTGATGGCCGTGGTCACCCTGGCGCTGTCCGTGGGCGGAGTTGCCGATGGCGACCTCTTCCTGCGTCTCGCCATCCTGGCGGTTGCTCTCCCTGCGACGATGTTCCTGCTCGCGCGCGAGATCATCGGCCCGGCCATCGAGCTCGAGCGCACGACCCAGCAGCTCCGCACCCTCTACTCGCAGGCGCGCCTCGACGCGCTGCTCGACCCGATCACGGGATTGGGCAATCACCGGGCGTTCCAGGAGGAGCTGCATCGCCAGACCGAGGATGCGAAGCGGCACGGCCACCCACTCGCGCTGGTGATGATCGATCTCGACGACCTCAAGCGCGTCAACGATGAGCTGGGTCATGCCGGCGGCGATCTCCTGCTCGCTGCCATGGGCCGGCTCATGTCGACCTCGAGCCGTCCGGGGGACCGTGCCTTCCGGATCGGCGGCGATGAGTTCGCCCTGATGCTGCCGAGGGCTGCAGCCGATGATGCGCACGCCGTCGTCAGGCGCATCCTGGCGTCCGCCCTCTCAGCCGATTCGACACTCCAGCGTGCGTTCTCCTTCTCCGCCGGCATCTCGGACTATCCGGCGCTCAGCGCGGATGCCCGTCTCCTCATCCGCAACGCGGACGCTGCCCTGTACTGGGCAAAGCGGCACGGACGCACCGACGTGCAGATCTTCGATCCTGAGAAGCACGGCGTGGCCGACGACCGGCGGTCGACCGCGGAGCTGGCGGAGGCGGTGGACCGGGTCATCGCCGAAGGCCTGCTGACGGCCGTCTACCAGCCGATCCTCGACCTCGAGACCGGCCGTCCCGTCGGGTTCGAGGGACTCGTTCGTCCCACGGCGGATGCGTCGTTCCGCGATGCCGGATCGCTGTTCGCGGCCGCGGAGGTCGCCCACCGGACCGTCGAGCTCGACCTCTTCGCGATCAGCACGATCGCCGCGGGGCTGGACGTGGAGCTCGACGGCGCGTACCTCAGCGTGAACCTGTCGCCGCGGACGCTCGAGACCGACCTGTTCCGGGTCTCCAACCTCGTGGAGCAGCTGGCGCGCTTCGGCCTCGAACCGAGTCAGATGGTTCTCGAGCTCACCGAGCGGGAGGCCATCGAGGACCTCGAGGTGCTCCAGCACAATCTCGCCGCCTGCCATGCCGAGGGCTTCCGCATCGCTGCCGATGACGTCGGCGCCGGCAATGCGGGCCTGCGCCTGCTCAGTGCGATCAGCTTCGACCTGGTCAAGATCGACCTCTCACTCGTCCAGGGTGGCGTGCTGCGCGACTCCGCCGTTGCGGTCCTGCGCGCCATCCAGGGGATCGCGGAGCGGTCGGACGCGATCGTCATCGCCGAGGGGATCGAGACGGTGGAACAGCTCGAGGTCATCCGCTCGGTGGGGATCGCGCGGGGTCAGGGCTTCCTCCTCGCCCTGCCGGCACCGAACCTCGACCTCGACGGCCTCGACATCCACGACCTCCTGTCGAGCCATCAGCAGCGACGGCGGACCCTGCTCAATCCGTGGGAGGCGCTCTCCGGCGGCTAGCCGCAGTTCGGTGCACCCCACGCACGTCGGACGAGCGACCACGCCACCCGGCTCGGCGCAGGACGAAGCGCCGCACCCGCTCGTGGCGGATGCGGCGCACGTTCGCGGCTCGTCGAGCCGTCCCGTTCACGACTCGATCGTGCCCAGGATCTGGTACGACTCGAAGAACGGGATCCCGCCGGCCTCACGAAGCCCGACGACATCCGGGTTGGCGGGGTCCCACAGCGCCTCGACCGTCGCGAAGTTGAGGACCTCGAGCGTCGGTCCGGCGAAGGTCGGGACGCTCGCGTCGTCGACGGCCTCGGACAGGTACAGCGTGCCGTCGGGGGCGAGCCAGAGCGCGCCATTGACGAGCATCGGGCCGGCGGTCGGGTTTGCGAGCGCCCCGCTGACGCTGATGCCCGGACCGCTGAACGCGGCGCCTTCCGCAACGGTGATCGTGCCGTCGACATCCGGCGTGACGTCCGGATCGGCCGACGGCGCCTCGGAGGGAGCCTCGGAGGGCGCGGCCGTCAGTGTGGGAGACGCCGGCGAGGTCGGCTCCGGCGCCGCCTGAACGCCGCATGCGGCGAGGATCATCGTGATCGCGATGGCGCCGATCGCCATTCGGTATCGGTTCGTGTTCATGTTCCTTCGGGTTCCACCCCTTCGTGCGGCACTCGGATCGGCCGCGATGGAGGGATCATCCGAGGCGGGGGCGTGGAGCAAATCGGCCATCCGTCCCGCCGAGCCGTCGGGCAAGCGACGAGCGGTTGGCGGCCGGGCGGCCGGGACATGCGCTGCCGGCATCGGACGCTTGCCTTTGCGGCGCTGTTATCGTCCCGATCTGTCGCATGAGAACGAGGCATGACCGAACGCACCGACCCGAGGGTCGACGAGTACATTGACGCGCTGCCGGGATGGCAGCAGGAGATCTGTCGTGCGGTTCGCGACCTCCTCCACGAGGCGGATCCCGAGCTCACCGAGACGATCAAGCGGCGGGTGCAACCGTATTTCGTGCTCGATGGCAACGTGGCCGCGCTGCTCGCCGCGAAGAGCCACGTCAACGTGTTTCTCTACGACGGAGCCATGGTTCCGGACCCGGAGGGAATCATCACGGGTGGCCACGACAACCAGACGGCCCGGACCATCGCGATCCGTGAAGGTGAGTCACTCAACCGCCCCGCGATGCTCGCCATGTTCCGCCAGATCATCGCCAACAACCGCGCGGGGGGCTGGCGAAAGCTCAAGGGGGTGGACTGAGCCCGCCACGATTTTCCTTGCCCGCGGCGGTCGGACGAAGTACGTTCTCGACACGCAGGGAGGAATCAGCCATGTCGCGTCTCACAGGAATCCTCGGCGGATTGGGACGGGCGATGAAGCGGGCCTTCCTCGCCATCCGGGCCATCAGCCTGGGCTCGGGCCCTATGGTCATCTCCGACCGCGTCGCGATGTTCGGTGACGACCCGGCGAACGATCCCCGCCGGATGGACTTCGACCCGAACCGGCCGGTCCACCGCAAGCGCTGACCTCGGTCAGACGGCCCCGGCCTCCGCAGCCGGCGGACCCTGCGGAACCGTCGGACGCGATCGGCCGCGCCAGGCTCGATAGGCGACCACGGCCAGCGCGCCGAGGCCGAAGAGCACCACGCCGAGCTTCACGATTCCGCCGATGACCGGCAGTGACGTGGCGATCACCACCACGGCCGCGCCGATGCCGAACAGGATGAGCTCGCGCCAGCGCGTCCCCATGCCACCGCGGCCGGCGAGCCGCGCGACGAGCAGCGCCACGACGATGTCGCCGCCGAACGCCACGGCCATGCCGAAGAGGAACGACACGACGCCGATGACGACGATGCCGGTGAGGACCGTCACCGCCGCGATCGACTCGAGGCTGAGCACCCCGAACACGATTCCGAGGATCACGATCACGAGCACAGCCACGATGACGAAGGCGATGTAGCCGACGATCGCCGCGAGGCCGCCGCCGAGGGAGAGGAATGGGCGCGTTCGCAGCGCGGACTCCGCCCCGTTGATGGCTCGCGGGATCAGCCAGATCGCCAGTCCCCCGAGGACGAGCAGCGTTACGAAGTGGCCGACGGCGTTGTCGAGCGGCTCGGTGGCGCTGGGCTCGTCGTCGTCATCGGCCTCGCCGATGAACACGTTCTCGGTGCCGCCCACCGTGCCGGTGCGCTCGTAGGCGCCGCCGCTGGCCTCGATGCTGCCGTTCACGGCCCCGGCCATCCGGACGTCGCCGCCCGTGACGATGAGGTCGCCGTCGATCGTGCCGGTGCTGGCGATCGTGATCTGGCCACCGGCCGCCAGGGTGTCCTCGATCACGTCGCCGGAGATGCTGATCTGGCCGCCCGCCGTCCGCAGGTCACCTTCGACGCTGCCCACGATCGAGATCATGCCGCCGGCCGCCAGCACGTCCCCGGTCACGGTGCCGTTCACGGCCACCTGCCCGCCGGTCGCGGTGAGGTCGCCGTCGACCGTGCCATCCATCGTCACCGTCCCGGCGGCGAGGTAGAGGTCCCCGTCGATCGTCTCGTCAGCGGGCACCAGCACGGTCTCCCCGACGCGGAGCTTGCCGTCGAGCGCCGTGTCCTGCGCGAGCGCCACGGACGCCGCCGCGCCGATGAGCAGGAGCGCGGCGATGATGCCGGCCGCGCGCGTCAGGTGGAGTCGTCGGGCCATGCGAACCAGCCTAGCCGGTCCGTCCAGCCTGCGGAGAATGGACTGCCGGCGCATCGCTCGGGGGCCTACGCTGGCGCCATGACCGCACGACTGGACGCCATCGGCATCATCGTGGCCGATATGACCCGGGCGCTTGCCTTCTACCGTCGGCTGGGCCTCGACGTACCCGCGGAGGCCGATGACGAGGGCCACGCCGAGGCCGTCCTGCCCGGCGGACTGCGGCTCATGTGGGACACCGAGGCGAGCGTGGCCGGCTTCGATCCTGACTGGACCCCGCCGACCGGCGGACCGCGATCCAGCCTGGCCTTCCTGTGCGCCGATGCCTCCGAGGTCGACCGTCTCTTCGCCGACCTCACCGCGAACGGCGGGACGGGGCAGCGCGAGCCGTGGGACGCCTCCTGGGGCCAGCGCTACGCGACCGTCCACGATCCGGATGGAAATGCGATCGACCTGTTCGCTCCGCTGGGAGATGCCGCCTGACCTTCGACGCGCGCTTTCCTATCAGGTGATCATCGAGGGAACGGTAACGGTGGTCGCCGCCGTCGCCGCCACGGCTCCGAGCGTGGCTTGTCGATCATCTGCTCACCAGGCGCGCATCTGACACGGTTTGCGACTCGAAACCGACGCTAGCGCTCCGTGGGTGAGCCGGTGACAGGATCGGGGCGCGGCAACGCGACGTGCCTAGGCCCCGTCCACCGCCAGGGACGAGGGGGATGGCTCAGCCCGGCGATCGACCCACCATCCGACGGCGACGGCGCCCACGAGCAGGAACCAGCCGACGATGCCAAGAATCCGGGGAAGGTCGAAGGCGAGCCACGACCAGCGCGGATCGAAGGGGTCGATCATCGAGGTCAGCACGACGGCCCACCGCCCCCAGCCGTCAGCCACCAGGATCAGCACCGCCCCGACGGCGATGGCCACCTCGCGGAGGTGCAGGCGAAGCGGCCGATACCCCAGGGCCGCGAACGCGACGAAGGCAAGTGCCAGCGGCACCAGGGTCGCGGCGATCGACCACGCGGCTCCGGCGGCGACCATCACCGCGTCAAGCGTGTTCAGCGAGATCGCCACGGCATACGCCACCTCGGCCGCGCCGGAGACGAACGCCAGGGCGCCGATCGCCACGACAACCCGACGACTCGTCGTCCACCTCCCCGCCGGTGGGGCCTCAGCGGCGCGCGAGCACCACAGGCCCATTCCGAAGCACGCGAGACCGGCAGCGAGGCTCCCCGCCTCGAGCAGCGCGCGGGAGAACAGCAGGGGATTCAGCCCGGCGTCGATCCGGCTCGTGTCGCCGAGCATCCAGGCCAGGTACCACTGAGAGGACGCCTGAAGCAGCGCGGCAGCGACCAGCAGGACGACGGCGCGACGCATCCAGTGCCGCCCGGCGGCCCACCGGTCGGCCCCGAGCACGAGAGCGGTCGCGAGTCCGAACAGGGCAACGGTTCGCAGGGCATCGGGGACCCATTGCGGGGCGTAGGCACCGGGCTCGATCTGCGACCGCAGCAGCGGGTACACGACGAGATGGGCGGCTGCCAGTCCGATCAGGCCCCATGCCAGCGGTGGAATTCCACCCGATTCCTGCGTGGTCCGGTCGCTCGGCATCGGCTTCCCTCCCTTTGGCACCATCGGCGCACGCGCATCGTCGATTGTGGCGGCCCCGGCGTCAATGGGAATCGCGCGCCCGAAAGCCGAGCACGTTCGGCGCGGAGCGTGCAGAGTGAGGGTGCCGTGGAGGAAGAGAAGACACCGGACCAGGTCGCCGATCCCGTCGAGCGCCTGGCCGATGCCCTGCGCACCCGCGTCGCGAGCGCACCGGGGGACGAACGTGCCGCGCGTGCCGATGCGCTGCGTCGTCACGTCGAGCTGTACGTCCTGCCCCGTGCCGCGAACCTCGACGCGCCGCTGCTCGTCGTGATCCTGGGCTCGACGGGGAGCGGCAAGTCGAGCCTCCTGAACGCGCTCGCCGGCGCTCGTCTCAGCCCGGCCGGGGTCCTGCGGCCGACGACGCGGCAGCCGATTGCCATCGCGCATCCCGACGAGCTACGCGGCGCCATCGGCGCGATCGCTCGCAAGGCGGGCTGGGAGGTTCGGATCCACCCGCAGGCGCGCCGCGGCATGGTGATCGTCGACGCCCCCGATTTCGACAGCATCGAGGCCGACAACCGCGAGCGTGCCCTCGGTCTGCTCGAGATCGCCGACCTCGTGATCTTCCTGACGACCGCCACGCGTTACGCCGACCAAGTCCCGTGGGAGGTCCTTTCGCGAGCTCGCGCCCGGGGCGTGCCGCTGCTGGCGGTCCTGAACCGGCTGCCGCCGGAAGCCGAGGACGCCGATGCGGTCGTCGCCGACTACCGCGCCCTGCTCGAGCGGGGCAAGCTCGGCGAGAACCTCGAGCTCGTGGCCATCGGGGAGGGAGCGGTGCATCCCGAGCACGACGCTCTCGGCGCCGATGCGATCGCCGGCGTTCGCGACGTGCTCGACAGGCTGGTAGCCTCGCGCGAAGAGCGCCGCGAGCTCGCGCGCCGCGGGCTGTCGAACGCCCTCGAGGGGATCCCGAACGCGATCGAGGCGATCGCCGCCCAGGTCGACGAGGAGCAGGAGGCGGTCGTGGCGCTGCGACGCGCTGCCGAGCAGTCGTATGCGCAAGCTCGGCGATCCCTCCGCGAGGACGTCGCCGCGGGCACGTTCCTGCGGGCGGAGGTGCTGCGGCAGTGGCAGGACTTCATCGGCGCGGGACAGATCGCGCGGTTCCTGGCGGACGGCATCGGCAAGGTGCGCGCCACGATCAGCAGTCTCATCCGTCCGACGCCCGAGGCGCCCGCCACCGAGGTCCGTGCGGCGGCCTTCGCCGACCTCACCGCGCTGGCGGTCCAGCACGCCGACACCGCCGCGCAGCGAACGGCGGCGCAGTGGGCCGAGGACCGTTACGGAGCGCTGGCCCTCGAGGCGGACGCGCGGCTGTGGCGAGCGTCGCCCGACATGTCGGCTCGACTCTCGGCCGATCTCGAGGCGTGGGGTCGGATGATCGGGGAGCGCATCCGGACGATGGGCTCGCGCCGCAAGGGCTTCGCGAAGGTCGCGAGCGTGGGAGTCAACGCCGTCGGAACGAGCGCCGTGCTCGCCGTGTTCGTGAGCACCGGCGGCCTGACGGGCACGGAGCTCGGCATCACCGCCGCGACGGCCGTGCTGAACCAGAAGCTGCTCGAGGCGATCTTCGGCGAGGCGAACGTCGCGGCCTTCGTCAGTCGGGCTCGCAAGGACCTCGAGTCGTTGCTCGATGCCGAGTACACGCGCGAGCTCGGTCGCTTCGCGGCGGCGCTCGGCAGCGCCGGCAACCCCACCCTCGCCGGGGAGCTGCGCGAGGCGGCGCGAGACGTCAGCCGGATGGTGCCATCGTGAGCGAGGGAGGCCCGCTCGACGAGCGCCTCGCCAGGCTGCGGGACGCGGTCGAGGCGGCGCGTTCGATCGGCCTCGAGCCGGAGGCGGCCGCCGCCCGAACGGTGACGCGCCGTGTCGGCCGTCGCGCGGGATTCGGCGGGGAGCTGTACGTCATGGCCCTCGCCGGCGGCACCGGGGTCGGAAAGTCGTCGGTGCTCAACGCCCTCGCGGGAGAGACGGTGAGCGAGGTCCGTGCCGTGCGTCCCACGACGGATCGGCCGCTGGCCTGGGTCGGGGGCACGCGTCGTGACGAGGTCGCTCCACTCCTCGAGTGGCTCAAGGTCGAGCAGGTGGTGACCCACGACCGGCCCGATCTCGGGGACATCGCCGTGCTCGACCTGCCCGACATCGACTCGGTTCGCGGCGAGCACCGCGCGCTCGTCGACACGCTCCTGCCGCGGATCGATGCCGTGACCTGGATCGTCGATCCGGAGAAGTACGACGACGAGCGCGTGCACGCCTACTGGCGGACCCTCGCCCTCCACGCCGATCGGCTCCGCTTCGTCCTCAACAAGTCGGATCGCCTGACCGAGGAGGAGGCGCACCTGGTCGCCGATGACCTCCGCGCCCGCCTGGTCGCCGATGGCATCCCGCGGCCGGCCCTCCACGTCGTGTCCGCGATTCGGGGCGACGGGATCGATCGGCTGCGGTCCGACCTCGCCGAGGCGGCGCACGCCAAGGTCATCGTGTCGGCCAAGCTCGAGGCCGACCGCGCCGAGGCGGCGAAGGAGCTCGCCGCGTCGGTCGGGATCGAGCCCGAGGACGGCTATCAGCCGCTCCTTCGCCATGACCGTCGCGAGGCGCTCGTGCGCGAGGCGATCGCCGGCGCGATGACGCTCGTCGACCCCGACGGCGTCGGACGTCAGGTCCGGGCGCAGGTGCTGCATCGCGCGCGCATGGGGGGCGGCTCGTTCGTGGGGAGGGTCACCCAGCTCGGCTGGCGGCTCATCGGGGGGCAACGCCGCAACGCCGATCCCTCGGCGTATCTCCTCGCCTGGCGTACGCGCGGCGCGCTGGGACGCGTCCTCAACCCGGTCCGCGCCGCCCTCGTGGAGGCCGCGGCCGCCGTGCCAGCCGAGAGCCGGGGCCGGATCCTCGATGCGCTCGGCGCCCCCTCCGCGGAGCGCGATCTCGACGCGGTGCTCGATCGGGCCACCCAGGCCGAGGCATCGGGTCTCGAGCCTCCCGAGTCGCTGGTCTGGCCGGTGCTCGGCGCCGCGCAGGTCGTCGCGGGCGCGCTGGTCCTGTTCGCCGTCGCCTGGCTGGTCACGCTGTTCGTGGCCGGCGGCAGCATCCCGGTCGACTCGGTCGGGGTCCCGATCCTCGGTCCGATCCCGATGCCGCTGGCCGTTCTCGTCGGCGGGCTCCTGCTCGGCGCCCTGCTGACGTGGCTGCTCCAGCTGCACGCCGGGTACGTCGGGCGATCGATGGCACGCGAGATCGAGGAGCGGACCGCGGACACGGTGCGGGCGGCGGTCGTCACCGATGGCCTCGCCGGCCTCGAGCGCGTCGAAGCGGCGCGCCGGACGATCGCCGCCGCCCTCGACTAGCGCATCGGCCCGCGAGAGACAGCAAGAACGGCGGCCGTCCCGGGGGACGACCGCCGTGAGAGTCGGACGCTGGTCAGATGCCGGGCTCGTTCCGGTCGGTCCCGACCGTGCCGTCCTCGTCGACCATGCCGGAATGGCCCGATGCGGCGTCGCCGCGGGTCATCGGGGCGTCGGCGGTGGCGGTGCCGGTGGTCGCGGGCTCGGCGACCGAGCCTCGGCCGAGGGCCGCATCGGCATCGGCATCGGTGTCGGAGGCCGCATAGTCGGGCCCGGCCGGCCGATTGTCGACGTCGTCGCGCATCGTGGAGCCAGGCGTGGAGACGACCTCCTCGTGGGCATCTCCCGCGTGGTCGTGCCCGGCGTGATCCGAATGATCGGCGTGATCCGAGTGATCGGTGTGATCGTCGTGGCCGCCCATTCCGAGCGCGTTCTTGACCTTGTCGATGATCGATTCGTTCTCGTGGTGCGTCATGGATCGGTTCTCCCCGTGTGAAGCAGTGGTCACCCGACCCCATGCACATCTCGGGCCGCGACCCGCAGCCACGCTCAACCCGCGCGGACGATCTC
The DNA here is from genome assembly GCA_025699005.1 of Chloroflexota bacterium. Classification (GTDB taxonomy): domain Bacteria; phylum Chloroflexota; class Limnocylindria; order QHBO01; family QHBO01; genus JACDBZ01. The sequence goes on from JAILWI010000001.1 coordinate 799,930, forward strand.
GAGGATCTCCGGGCCATACGTCGCGACCTTGCGCTGGCCGATGCCGGGCACGGCCAGGAGGCCGTCCTCGTCGGTCGGACGTCGCGCCGCGATCGCCGCGAGGGTCTTGTTGTCGGCAACGACGTAGGCCGGCACGACATCTGCCCTGGCACGCTCCCGCCGCCAGGCGATGAGCTTCTCGAGCAGGGGCTCGTCGGCGTCCGACAGCTCGAACGTCACCGGCTCCTTGCGGAACTTCGGTCGAGCCTCCCGGGTCGCCGCACCCGGGCGCAGCTCACCGAGGAACCTCGACGGCTGGGTCCGCGCCGGACCACGTGAGCCCGAGCGAGACAGTGCCCACGACAGCGCGAGGTGACGTCGAGCCCGGGTGATCCCGACGTAGAGCAGGCGCCGCTCCTCCGCCAGCGCCGTCGGGTCGGACGCCTGGCGGATCGGCAGGGTGCCCTCCTCGAGCTGGGGCAGGAAGACGGCGTCCCACTCGAGCCCCTTGGCACGGTGGAGCGTGGAGAGCGTCACGCCATCGCCTGCGGCCTCGGCCTCCGCAGCATCCCGGCGCTCGAGCTCGGAGGTGAAGTCGGCAACCGTCACATCCGGACGCTCAGCCTCGAGGGAGCGGGCCATGCCCAGCAGGGTGGCGAGGGCGGCGTGCCGATCGCGCGCCTCGGCACCCGAGGCCGGACCCGGGGGATCGGACTCGTCGAAGCCCAGCTCGCTGCGCCAGCGCGCCGCCACGGCGCGCGTCAGCCGCTCCGACGCGTCGGTGGTCCGCAGGGCCGATCGCGCGGACCGCACCTCGGGGCGCGCGAAGAAGCGGACGCCGCGCACGGTGAATGGGATCTCGGCGGCCGTCAGCGCCGATTCGAAGTCGACGAGCTGCGCGTTCGTGCGGACGAGAATCGCGATCTCCGTGGCCGGCACGCCGCCGTCGATCAGCGTCCGGATGGTCGCCACGATCGCGGTGCGCTCGGCCTCGCCGTCGGGATGCGATCGCAGCTCGGGCCCCGGTCCCTCCGTGGCCCCGTCGGCGCGCAGCTCGCGGCCGGGGATCAGGCGGTTCGCCAGCTCGAGGACCTGCGGGGAGCTCCGGTAGTTCCGGCTCAGACGGACGACGCGCGCATCGGCATAGCGCTGCGCGAACGTCTCGAGGTATTCGCTCGTGGCGCCGGTGAAGCTATAGATCGTCTGGTCCGGGTCCCCGACGACGCAGAGATCGCGCCGGTCACCGAGCCACAGCTGGAGCAGATCCTCCTGGAGCCGGTTCGTGTCCTGGTACTCGTCCACGCTGAACCATGCGTATCGCCGATGCACCAGGGCGCGGGCATCGGCGTCGGTCTCGTAGAGCTCGACGGCCAGCGTGAGCATGTCCTCGAAGTCGATCCGACCGGCGCGCGCCTTGCCCTGCTCGTAGCGGCGCCAGAGCGCGGTGAACACGTCGACCGGCACCGGCGGATCGCCATGGGGCACGTACGTGTCCGGGTTCATGCGCCGCACCTTGGCCCACTCGATCTCGTCGGCGAGGTCCTTGGCCGGGGTGAAGCGGTAGCCGCCGGGCAGGGCGCGCGCCATGGGGCCGATGATCCGCAGCTTCGAATCGAGCACGTCCGGCAGCTCGCGTCCATGCAGCAGGGGCCAGTGGTAGGCCAGCTGCCGACGCGCGGCAGCGTGGAAGGTCGATGCCTGGACCTGCGGCAGGCCGAGGGCCGCGAGCCGGTGGCGCATCTCGGTCGCCGCCTTCTCGGTGAACGTCACGATCAGGGCCCGCTTCGGATCGATCGCGCCGGTCGCAGCCGCGTAGGCTGCCCGGTGGCTGATGACCCGCGTCTTGCCCGTGCCCGCGCCGGCGAGAATGGCCACCGGCCCGCTGACGGCCTGCGCGGCGGCTCGCTGTTCGTCGTTCAGCGCGGCAAGGATGGTCTCGGGGTCCACCACCCGATGGTAGCGGTGGATCAGTTATCGAGGATTTCGTACTCCATCCAGACGAACGTCGCCCGGCAGTCGAGGACGACGCGGGCCGGCTGCGGCAGGGTCGGGGACTCCGCGTCCTCGCCGGCCGTCGCACGGCACGAGGTCGCCGCGGGGTCCTCGAAGTGGCCTCGAACGCGGACCCGGTCGCCCTCCTCCGGTGCCTCGAGGTCCGACTCGGGCAACGGGTGATAGCCGACGTTCGTCGCCAGGAACAGCTCGGGGTTCGGATCGGCCAGCCACGAGGGGCTGAACACGATGGGAGGATCTTCGTCGGGCTCGCGGCGCTGGACGGTGCCGGTGACCGTCAGCTCGCTGCGGCCGTAGCAGTGGAGGGCCTCGAGCGGGGGGACGGCTGCGAGCTCGTCCGCCGTCATCGGGGATGAGGGACAGCTCACGTCGGCCTGCTCGATCGTCGGATCCACGTCGGCGATCGGCGTGGAGACCCAGCCGATGAGGCGACAGTCGTCGCTGCAGCCCGCTTCATCGAGGGTTCCGACACGGTACCAGCGCAGCTCGCCGTTCTCCTCCGGCTCGCCGATGACGAACAGGCGCCGTCCTGCACCGAGCTCGGCGAGCACGGCCGACGTGTCGTTCGCGTTCGCACGGAGCGTCACCGCCTCGACGGCGACCTCCGCGACGGAGCGGTTCGCGATCGGCGCCGCGGTGGGAGTTGGGCTCGGGGTGGGGGAGGTCGACGGCTCCTCGGAGACCGACGCCGTCGCTGCCGCCGACGCGGGCAGGCTCGGCGAGGTGCTGGGCTCGGTCGCCACCGGGTCGCGTGCGCCGTTCAGCGCGATCGAGAGGAGCGCGCCACCGGCAACGGACGCGAGCCCGCCGGCGATGATCGCCGGCACGACCCATGGCGCCCGCCGTCGCGCGCGCCGCGGCCGCACGGGGGCGAGCGCGGGACCGTTCTGGACGAGCCCGCATTCGGGGCAGTACGTCGCGCCGTGTGACACGTCCGCGCCGCACCGCCGGCAGGTGCGGGGATGCTCGGGTGGTGGCGGGTTGGTCATCGGCTCCCCTGGTGACGATCGGCCCCATCCTGCCGTGGGTTCGGCTCGATGTCACCCTACTAGACTGGGCCGATGACGAACCTCGCCGATCTCGCCGATCTACCACCGACCCAGGTCTGGGAGGGGATTCGCGCCCGTCGCGTGCAGGGCGAGAAGGTGACCTGGCCGTGGTCGAGCTCGATCCGGATGCGGTCGTCCCCGAGCACACGCACGCCAGCGAGCAGAACGGGATGGTCCTGACCGGCCGGATGACGTTCAGGATCGCCGATGAGGAGCGCGAGCTCGGTCCCGGCGGCACGTGGCGGATCCTCGGCGATGTGCCGCACTCCGCCGTGGCAGGCCCGGATGGCGCCGTGGTGATCGACGTCTTCAGCCCGATCCGCACCGACTGGGATGAACTCCCGGCGCTGCCGGTCGACGCGCCCCGCTGGCCCTCGGACTGAGCTGGTAGGCGGCCGAGCTCGCGCCGGGCCGACCCCGGGTCAGTGCCAGTCGGGCCGCCGGTCGCGGTCGCCGGTGAAGCGGGCCTGCCGGACGCTCGGACGCAGCCACCTCGGGATGTCCGCCTCCTCGGGTGGCGTCTCGCTCCGCTCGTCGTCACCGCCGAGGAGCGCCGCGTCGATCGGCGGAATGAGCTCCCGCATCGCCGGCAGCGGGGTCACGTGATAGTCGTCGGAGCTGCTCTGGCCATCGCCGGGCGCAAGCACCGGGGCCGCCATGGCCGGGCTGGCCGGCGCCGGATGGCGGCGCCGTCGCGCGCCGACGAGGACGAGCGTGAACAGGCCGCCGGCGATCGCCGCGAGGAGCGCCACCGATCCCTCGGGCGGCTCGAAGGCAGCCGCCGCGATCGGCGCGGGTGTCGGCGACGGAGAGGCGGCGCCCGGCGACGGAGCTCCCGAGGCGGGTGGCACAGCCGCCGGGCTCACGCTCGGGTCGACTGACGGCGTCGGGGCGCCGGCTGACGGCGCGGGCGACGCCGGGGCCGATGCCGAGGGAGCCACCGACGCGGGCACCGGGGGAGCCGTCGAGGCAGGGTTCGCCGATGGCTGCGCGGCGGGCGGCTGCTGCGGTGCCGCCGGGGGCGCGGTCGGTGAGGAAGCAGCCGGTGGGGCTGTCGGAGGCGAGGTGGGTGGCGGAGTGGGCGCCGGCGTGGGTGTGGGCTGGGGCGTCGGCGGCGGTGCCGGCGGCCGGATGATGACCGAGGCGGGGGAGACGCTGGTGAGGGTGGCCGACTGCTCGCCGCGGCCCGACCCGCTGGTGGCGGCGAACGAGTAGGTGTGCGTTCCGGGCGGCAGCGTGAGCGCGCGCGAGAAGACCACGCCCGCGGCGTAGGAGGTCTGGTTCGAGCTCATGACGATCGTGCCGACACCGGGGATCCGAAGCGTGATCGACGTCGGGGCGCAGTTCGCGTTGTCGGTGTAGCGGACCGTGAACGTCACGACCGTCGAGGTCGTACCCGCGGCCGGGCTCGCCGTGCCGTCGGACAGCGTGAGCTGGTGCGACGCCCCCTGGCAGCTCGCGGCGAGCGCGGGCGAGGTGGTCGACAGCAACACCGCCAGGGCGACGACGAGGCCGATCGAGAGGCGCTTCATGGGCTCCGTGCGACTGAGACTTCCAGTTCCCCGTGGGACCGTAGCACCGGTGGTGGCCCTCTCCGGATGGTCCGAAGGTCCTGCTCGGAGGCGGGACGCTTGGTCGCCGATCGGGTGAGCGCGCGGGCTCCTTGGCCTTCTGCTTGCACTGCCCGCCGCCATGGCCGATGCCGGCGTACAGCTAAGAATTCGGGTGATCGTCGGATCGACGCGCGCGGCGCTGCGGAGCCTTCCCCCGGGGGACGCGCAGGTCCCGCAGGTCCTCAACCGGGGCCGTGAGCTCCTCGACGCGCTCCAGTCCGAGACGGATGGGGTGTCGACCGAGCGCCAGCGCGCGTTCGACGCGGCGCGTGCCGAGATCGATGCCATGGCCGAGCGCCGAACGTAGAGGTCAGCTCCGCCCGGGAGGCCGGCGCAGCATGAGCCAGCCATGGACATCCGTGCCGGGAAGCGTCAGCTCCTCCACGACGTCGAATCCCACCCGCTCGTAGAGCAGGACGTTGCGTCCCGTGGCCGTCTCGAGGTAGGCGGGGGTGCCATCGTGGTCGCAGCGCTCGAGCACGGGCTGCATGAGCGCGGTGCCGACGCCCTCGCCCTGCCGCTCCGGCTCGACGCCGAGCGCGGACAGGTAGAAGTGGTCGTCGGGAGCGTGGTGACGATGCCGTTCCTCCAGCGCGGCCATGGTGGCCGCGACCATGCGCAGGCGTCTCCACCCTGCGAGGCGCGCCATGGCCGGCAGCATCCGCAACGAGCCGATCACCGATGGCCCGCGGTCGCCCGGCGGCAGCCAGATCGCGACGCCGGCGTGATCCTCCGTCGTGTACGTCTCCCTCATTCCGGCCGACCCGTGGCGCAGAATGCCGCGCCATCCCTCGCGCATCCGCTGTCCGCGTTCGGGTGCGTCACCGGCGAGGAAGCCGAAGAACGGGTCGTGGACGAATGCCCGCGCCAGGACTTCGGCGAGGACCGGGATCTCGCCGCGGGTCGCCCGCCGCACCGTGAACGGCACCTTCAGCTCCGCAGGTCGACGCGACGGTTCGGCGGCTCCGAGGACCCGGGAGCCAGCTCCACGAGGGCCCAGCCGGGCAGCGGTCCCCGACCGGGCGCGCCGCCGCTCGACAGGATTTCCGCCGTCCGGCGCACGAGGTCACGGGCCGCATCGCGCTCCTTCGGCGCGAGATCGGCGAGCAGGGCCGCCAGCCGGTCCTCGATGAGCCGGGTGGCAACGGCGGGGAGCAACCCGTCGCGGTCTCGGCGCACGACGGCCTCCGCATCGCCGACGCCGGTGGCCTCGAGCGCCGCGATCAGGCGTCGCACCTCGCGCTTCTCGGCCGGATCCAGGTCATCGATCCAGGTGCGCGGCGGTGGCGGCGGAGGCGCCCGCCGCTTGCCGGACGATGACGCACGCTTCGCTGCCGGGCGTTTCGGCGCGTTCGACGCGGATCGGTGCTCGCTGAGCGTGTTCCGAGCCGCCTTGAGCGTGCCATAGGGGCCGTGGATGAGCTCCTGGCCGAACTCGTTCGTGCGGTCGGTGTCGACCACGAACCAGCCCGCATCGGCCTCCCTGACCTCGAATCGGCCGTCCGCGGTCCGATAGGTGCCCGCCTGCTGACGCTCGAGCCGATCCGGATCGCTCGCGCCGTCGGCGCCGGAGGCGGCCTTCGTCCTCGCCATGCGGACAGGGTACCCCGCTCGGTCTCGCCGCTCGGGGGCGGTATCCTCGGGAGGAGATGCCGCCCATGACCGAGGATGCGGGACGCGACTGCTGCCGCCGGGGGCCGGATCCGCGTGTCGCGCGCTGCTTCGACCGCGAGTGGAGCGATTGGCACGACGACGAGGGCTTCCCGAAGATCGTCGACGTCTCCGCCGCGCTCCTCGACCGGCTCAAGGACACGACGCTCGTCCGGCCCCGTGTGCTGGAGGTCGGCTCCGGGACGGGCGGCGTGAGCGTGGCGCTGCTCGAGATGGGCGCCCGGTCGGTGCGTGGCATCGACCTGTCCCCGAGCAGCGTGGCGGTGGCACGTCGCCGGGCCGCCGCGGCCGGCTTCGAGGAGAAGGCGGTCTTCGAGATCGCCGAGGGCCAGTCGATCTCCGACGATGCGGTGGACTGGGTCGTCCTGGACCGCGTGCTGTGCTGCGACGCGCGGGCCGGTGCGATGCTCGACGCCGCGATCGGGATGGCTCGCGCCCGGATCGCGCTCACCGTGCCCGAATCGCGCGGGTGGCGCGGGCTCCTCAACCGTCCGATGTGGGCAGCCGAGAGCGTCTGGGACATGGCACGGGGCGGCTGCCGTGGGTACGTCCACGACCTGCGCGCCATCGAGCGACGGCTGGCAGCCGCCGGGTTCAAACCGGTCCGGACTGGCCATCGGGCGCTCTGGCACATCGGCGTCTACGACCGCGCCTGACGCGCGAGCCGTATCCTTTGCCGATGTCGCTCTACCGGCTCGAGTCAGATCCCGAGCTCCAGGCGCCGATCCTCGTCGCCGCCCTCGAGGGTTGGGTCGACGCGGGCGCCGCGGGAACGACGGCCGCTCAGCAGCTCATCGGCGACGGGTCGCTGGTCGCGACCTTCGACGCCGATGCCATCTATGACTTCCGATCGCGGCGACCCGTCCTCGACATCGTCGACGGCCGGCTCACCAGCCTGTCCTGGGCCGAGCTTCGGCTGAGCGCGGCCAGGGTGGCCGACCGTGACGTCCTCGTGCTCACGGGGCCGGAGCCCGACTATCGCTGGCGAGAGCTCGCCACCGATGTCGTGGAGCTGGCGAAGCGGCTCGGCGTGACGACATGGGCCAGCCTCGGGGCGATTCCGGCGGCCGTCCCGCACACCCGCCCGGTCCCCATCCTGGCGACCGCATCGGCCGCCGGGCTGCTGCCGGAGGGCATCCGCCAGGGCCCGGACGGCCTGCTCCGGGTGCCGGCAGCCCTTCTGTCGGTGCTCGAGCTCAGCATTGCCGCGTCGGGCATCCCGGCCGTCGGCTACTTCGCCCAGGTGCCGCACTACGTGAACGCGAGCTACCCGACGGCCTCGATCGCGCTCCTCGCGGCGCTCGGGCGGCACATGGGCGTCGAGGTGCCGGTCGGCGCGCTCGCGAGTCGGGCCCTCGAGCGGCGCACGATGCTCGATGCGGCGGCCGCATCGGACGAGGACACGAAGGCGCACGTCGAGCGGCTCGAGCTGCTCGCCGACGAATCGCGGCTGCCCGAGGGCGATGAGCTCATCGCCGACATCGAGCGCTTCCTCCGAGAGGGGAGCGCCAGCGACGATGACGATGGCGGCGGGGAGCCGGACGGAGGCTCGCGCCTCCACTGACCGGGCACGCGAAGCGGCCGGGCCCTTCGACCCGGCCGTCGCGAACCCTCGTCGCGCGGGATTACCGGTAGGATGGGCGGCCCATGCCCATCGTGCTCATCGGACTCGGTCTCGTGCTGCTCGTCGTCGGTGGCGAGCTCGTGGTTCGCGGCGCGTCGCGGCTCGCGGAGTGGGCGCGCGTGCCCCCGGTTGTCGTCGGGCTCACGATCGTGGCGTTCGGCACCAGCTCCCCGGAGCTCGCTGTGGCGATCGGAGCGGCATTGCGTGGCGAGCCCGACTTCGTGACCGGAAACATCGTCGGCAGCAACATCTACAACGTGCTGCTCGTGCTGGGGATCTCGGCGCTCATCGTGCCGCTCGTCGTCCAGCGAAAGCTCGTGCAGTGGGACGTGCCAGCCATGATCGCTGCCTCGCTGGCGCTGCTCATCTTCGCCGTGGACGGGACGCTCACCCGCGTGGAGGGCATCGTCTTGATGCTCGCCCTGGTGGGCTACCTGGCGGCGACCGTGTTCTGGAGCCGGCGACAGGGGAGCGACACCGACGAGTTCGACGTCGAGTACCACGGACGCGGGCTGAGCGGCCGCTCGTTGCTGGTCAACGTGATCCTGCTGGTCGCCGGCCTCGCCATGCTGGTCGTGGGCGCCGATTGGCTGGTGACCGGCGCGGTCGAGATCGCCGAGTCGCTGGGTGTGGATCGCCTGGTCATCGGCCTGACCATCGTGGCGCTCGGCACCTCGATGCCGGAGCTGGCGACCTCCGTCATCGCCGCGATACGCGGCGAGCGCGAGATCGCGGTCGGCAACATCGTCGGCAGCAACATCATGAACATCCTGGCCATCGCCGGCTTCACGATGATCGTCGCGCCCGACGGCATCGCGGTCGCCGATGCGATCCTGCGCCTGGATCTGCCCGTCATGGTCGTCGTGGCGATCGCATGCCTTCCGATCTTCTTCCGCGGCCACCGCATCGAGCGCTGGGAGGGAGCCGTCTTCATCGGCTATGCGCTCGCGTACACGGCATACCTGGTGCTCGACGCGACCGGGCACCGGGCGATCGGCCCGTTCAGCGCCGTGATGCTGTTCTTCGTCATTCCGCTCACGGTGATCACCTTCGGCATCGTCACCGTGCGCGAGCTGCGACGCGGCCCCGATGGCCACGAGCCCGGCGCGGCGTAGGCTGCGGCTGATGGCGCTTCGGCAGCGAGCAGCCTGAACGCGACGAGCTCATCGCCGATATCGAGCGGTTTGTTCGCGGAGGGAGGCGGCGGGGCCGAGGCGGCTCCCGCATCCACTGAGGCGGGGCCGCGCTGTTACGCCTTCTTCTTGCCCTTCTTGCCGCCGACGACCGGGTCGGGCGCGTCCAGCATCTCATCGATGGCGCGTCGCGCGCGGAACGCCGATCGGTAGGACTGCTGAGAGCGGGGAGCGTCAGCGTCGGCGCGGATGTACCAGCTGCGCTCGCCGGCGACGTACGAGATCTCGTAGCCGCGGTGCTCTTCGGAGGGTCGGTCCGCCTCGCTCGCCAGCATCAGGGTGGCCTGGCGCGCGGTCTTCGGGTTGCAGGTGGCGCATCGCGCCTCGAGGAGTCCGTGTGCGCATCGGCGGCAGGAAGCGCAGATCTGCCGGTCGAATCCGTGGATGCAGTAGTCGGTCATGGCCGCCTTTGTGTGGGGTCACCAGCGTACACCGAACCGATGTGCTACATTTCGACCACGTGTTCGATTGGCGCACCGGTCTGCGCCACGGTGTCAAACCCCGTCCGACCTCGCTTACTCAACTGCCCTGACCGGGCCCCGCGCGATGATCGCTGCGGGAGGGCCACGTCAGGAGCATCTCTCCCTTGTCATTCTCTGCCCTCGGGCTTCGTCCCGACCTGCTCCGCGCTGTCGCGCGCCAGGGATACACCGATCCGACCCCCGTCCAGCGCGAGGCGATTCCGCTCGTGCTCGAGGGTCGCGACCTGCTCGCCGGCGCCCAGACCGGCACCGGCAAGACCGCCGCCTTCGTGCTGCCCATGCTGCAGCGGCTCGCGGACTCATCCACGCGCGACCGTCGCATTCGCGCCCTCGTGCTCACCCCGACCCGTGAGCTCGCCATCCAGGTCGAGGAGTCGGTGCGCGTGTACTCCGGCGGCCAGGCCCGCTCGACCGCCATCTACGGCGGCGTCGGCTTCGGCGGCCAGGTCGGCGCGCTGCGCCGCGGCGCCGAGATCGTCGTCGCCACCCCCGGGCGCCTGCTCGACCATGCCCGCCAGGGCACGATCGACCTGCGATCGGTCGAGATCCTCGTTCTCGACGAGGCCGATCGGATGCTCGACATGGGCTTCATCCGCGACATTCGCCAGGTGCTGGCCCTCCTCCCGGACCGCCGGCAGAACCTGCTCTTCAGCGCCACCTTCTCGCGGGAGATCCGCTCGCTGGCCGAGGGGCTGCTCGATCGGCCCGCCTCGGTCCAGGTCACGCCCGAGAACACCGCGGTCGAGCTCGTGGCGCAGGTCGTCCATCCGGTCGACCGCGAGCGCAAGCGTGAGCTGCTCACCCATCTCGTGCGCACCCGCCAGATCGACCAGGCGCTCGTATTCACCCGCACGAAGCATGGAGCCAACAAGCTCGTCGAGCAGCTGAACCGGGACGGCATCGCCGCCGCCGCCATCCACGGCAACAAGTCGCAGCCGCAGCGCGTTCGCGCCCTCGCCGACCTTCGCGCCGGACGCATCCTCCTGCTCGTTGCGACCGAGGTCGCGGCCCGTGGCATCGACATCGAGGCACTGCCGCACGTCGTGAACTACGAGCTGCCGATGGTCCCCGCCGACTACGTGCATCGCATCGGCCGGACCGGGCGCGCGGGCGTCACGGGCATCGCGGTCTCGCTGGTCTGCGTCGACGAGGGTCCGCTCCTGCGGGAGATCGAGCGCCTGCTGAAGATGCCCATCGAGAAGGTCGAGATTCCCGGCTTCGAGCCGAATCGCGCCATCCGTCCGCAGCCCATCAAGCTGCGCTCCGGTCAGCGCGGAGGCATGCAGAACGGCGGAAGCGCCGGTCATGGTCGTGGTCACGCGGCTCCTACGCATCGCGGCGCGCCCGCTGGCTCAGCCGGCCGGAACGCCGGCCGTGGCCGGGCGGGGCGCCGTCCCGACCGCGGGCCTCGACGCCAGGAGCGCTCGTCGGCGCCCGGCAGCAGCATCGGCAACCGTGGATGGAGCGGCATGCCGGGAGAGCGTCGCGGCTGATGCGGCGACGGATCCCCACTGCCAGGCCCCGCTGGCCTCGCCGCCGAGAGATCGGCTCCATCGCGCCGCGGAAGCCGGTCCGGCGAATCGGCGAACGCTTGCGCTCTCAACGAGTCGAGCGTAGGCTGCGCGCATCGTGATCGACGTTCGCCGTTGCACCCCCGACTCCTGCGCGTTCTGCTGCATCTGTCGCTAGGCGGGAGGAGCTCCGCTCCCGTCTCTCATCGGCGAATCTCTCACGACCCGCCGGCTCCCTGAGGCCCCTCCTTCCGCCCTCCACCGTTCTCGTCCCCCCGGCTGCGGCACGCGCCGCGCCATACCCGGAGCCGTACCCCATGACGCGCACCCCGCGCACCGCCCATCCCTATCGCGACACCGACGTCATCGACGCTCGGGCCCCGCGCTTCAACCAGGCCACGGTCGGCATCGTTTCGCTCGTGGCCGTCATCACCGGCTGGTGGCCGCTGCTGGCGCTCCTCGCCCTCCAGCTGGGCGTCGGCCTTCGCTACGGGCGTCGCTACTGCCTGCCGTGCGTGACGTATTTCGAGCTCATCCAGCCCAGGTTCGGCGAGGGACCGATCGAGGACTCGCGACCGCCGAAGTTCGCGAACCAGATCGGGTTCGTCGTGCTCGGCGCAGCGAGCATGGCCCATCTCGTCGGGCTGACCGCGGTCGGGAACGGGCTCGGCCTGCTCGTCGCGGGCCTCGCCCTGCTCGCCGCGGCGACGGGGATCTGCGCCGGCTGCGAGATGTATCGCATCCGCGCTCGGCTCCAGGGCATCCGGCAGCGTCAGATCGACCGCGTCGAGCTCGCCGAACTCGGCGAGATACGCCTCGCGCACGGGGCCGGTGAGCTGCTCGTCGCGTTCAGCCATCCTCTGTGCACCGACTGCCGCACCCTCCTCGGCGAGCTGGCCGCCGGCACCGCGCCGTGGATCAGCGTGGATGTCCGCGATCGGCCGGACCTCGCTCGCAAGTACGGCGTGGCGCTCGTCCCGACGGTCGTGCGCGTCGCGTCCGATGGAAGCGTCATCGGCCAGGCGGCTGGCTGAGCGGCGGCCGGCCCCTGCCGATCAGAACGTCGCCGGGTGCTCCGGACCCTCGTACGTGCCGGCCTGCATCGCCTCGTCGGCCTCCTCGTCCGAGTCGACATTCAGCGGTGCACCCTCGGTGCGTGGTCCCTCGGCGGGTGGTGCGCTCCAGTCGCCCTCCTCGACCTCCCCGGACCTCAGGGAGATCTCGATCTCCTTCTGGTCCGGGCGCACGTGGGAGAGCGTGGCCGCCGGGAGATACCGGTGCGACGCGTTCACGAGCCCCGACTTGACGAGGATGTAGCGATCGGTGACCTCCTCGACCGTGCCGAGGTCGCCGTGGTCGGCCGACTGAACCTTCCAGCCACGCTCGATGCCGTGGATATCGTTCGTGCTCATGGCCTCAGCGACCAGCAGTCCGCGTGCCGCACACTGGGGCGATGCCGATGATCGTGCGCCTGGCCGATCCCGCTCGGGACGCCGAGGCCGTCGCCGCCATCTACCGGCCTGCCGTCGAGACCTCGGTCGCGAGCTTCGAGGAGGAGCCGCCGAGCGCCGACGTGATGAGGGGCCGCATGGAGGCCACGCTGGCGTGGACGCCGTGGCTCGTCGCCGAGGATGGGGCCGGCGGCGAGGTCGTGGGCTACGCCTACGCCGGCCGGCATCGGGAGCGCGCTGGCTACCGATGGTCGGTCGACATCTCCGCGTACGTCGCGTCAGCGGCACGCGGGCGGGGGATCGGCCGAGCGTTGTATGACGCGCTGTTGGGGATGCTCCGTCGCCAGGGATTCGTGAACGTCTACGCTGCGATCACGCTGCCGAACCCGGCGAGCGTGGCGCTCCACGAGGCGATCGGCATGCGACGGGTGGGCGTCTACGAGCGCGTCGGCTACAAGTTCGGCGCCTGGCACGACGTGGCGTGGTATGGCCTGCGGCTCGCCGATCCGCCGGATCCGCCGGCTCACCCGACGGCCTTGCCCGATCTCGGGGACTGAGCCCCACGTGGACGAGGCGCTGAGATCGGCCTAGGCTGGGTCGACCGTGAGCACCATCCGCTACTCCAGGTGGGACGGCAGCCAGCAGCTGCCGGCCTTCGACGCGGACGACGTGCTCGACGCCCTCTCCGACGACATCCTGGCCGAGGGCGACATGCGCCGCGCACTCCAGCGACTCATGCAGCGCGGGATGCGGGGCACGCGCGGCGGTGACGTGCCTGGTCTCCGAAAGATCATGGAGCAGCTGCGCGCCCGACGGCAGGCGGAGCTCGAGGCGTCGAACCTCGATGGCGTCCTCGACGACATCAACCGGCGGCTCGAGGAGATCCTCGAGACGGAGCGGGAGGGGATCGGGGAGCGGGTCCGCGCGGCCGAGCAGCGCGCGCTCGATGCGCCACCCGGCGACGAGCAGGATCGGGCCAGGATGGCCGAGCAGGTGATGCGACGGACGGCGCGCCAGCGGGAGAACCGGCTCGACAGCCTGCCGGACAACCTTGCCAGGCGCCTTCATGGTCTGGCGGACTACGAGTTCATGGACGACGCCGCGCGTGACGCCTTCACCGAGCTGACCGACGAGCTGCGCGGCCAGGTGCTCCAGACGTACTTCCAGGGCCTCAAGGAGGGCGTCCAGCAGGTGACGCCGGAGGATCTCGACGGCATTCGCGCCATGGTCCGCGACCTCAACGCGCTCCTCGAGAAGCATGCGACCGGTGCCGATGTGACCGAGGACTTCGCCGCGTTCATGGCGATGCACGGCCGGTACTTCCCACCGGGCATCGGCAGCGTCGACGAGCTCATCGAGCACCTCCACCGCCAGGCGTCGCAGATGGCGTCGCTCCTCAACAGCATGTCACCGGAGATGCGGGACGAGCTTCGTGCGCTCATGGACGACCTGCTGCGCGACGACCGCCTCCAGATCGACATGGCGCGCCTGGCCGGCAACCTCCAGGCGGCACGGCCGGACCTCCCGTTCGGCGAGCCCTACCCGTTCGAGGGCGGTGAGCCGATGGGCCTCGCCGATGCGCTTGCCGCGATCGATCGCCAACAGCAGTACGACGCGATGGAGGAAGCGCTCGGCGCCGCTCGCGATCCGGACGGGCTCGAGCGCGTCGATGCGGACGCGTTGCGCGACCTGGCCGGGGACGACGCCATCGACGACCTCGACCAGCTGCGCGAGCTGACGCGTGCGCTGGAGGAGGCCGGCTACCTGGATCGCGACGGGGGACGGCTGGAGCTCACCCCTCGCGCCGCGCGCAAGCTCGGCATGCGAGCCCTGACGGACATCTTCAGCCGCCTGCGACGCGAGGGCTTCGGCGGACACGCGCTCCCGCGCGCGGGTCGTGGCGGCGAGCCGACCGACGAGACGAAGCCCTACGAGTTCGGCGACCCGTTCGCCGTCGACATCAACCGCACGCTCTTCAACGCCATGGCCCGCGGCGGGGCCGGCACGCCGGTCAGCATCGACCCGCAGGATTTCGAGGTGTCGCGCACCGAGGAGACCACCGTCTCGAGCACGGTCCTGCTGCTCGACATGAGCCGCTCGATGCTGCTGCGGGGCTGCTCATCGGCGGCGAAGAAGGTCGCCATGGCGCTGCACACGCTCATCCACACGAAGTACCCGCGCGATCGGCTGTTCGTCGTCGGCTTCGCCTACTACGCGCGCCAGCTCAAGCCGGAGTCGATCCCGACGCTGAGTCCGTACGAGTTCGAGTACGGGACGAACCTCCAGCACGCGCTGATCATCGCGCGGCAGCTGCTCGGCCGATCCACCGGCGGCAACAAGGAGATCGTCGTCATCACCGACGGGGAGCCGACCGCGCACATCGACAACGGCCAGGTCGAGTTCGCCTATCCGCCGACGCTGCGCACCGTCCAGTCCACGCTGCGCGAGGTCGGCCGATGCACGCGTGAGGGAATCGTCATCAACACCTTCATGCTCGAGCGGTCCCGCTACCTGTCCGAGTTCGTGGACCTCATGTCGCGCATCAATCGCGGGCGGGCCTTCTACGTCGAGCCGGAGCACCTCGGCGAGTACGTCCTCGTCGACTACGTGAGCAAGAAGACGAAGCGCGTCGCCTGACGGCGCGGCTGCTCAGCCCTCGACGGACCGATCGCTGCCCTTGGAGCGCTGCTGCTGCTTCCCGCCCCCGGCATCCGAGTCGCCACCGTCGGATGTTGCTCGATAGTCCGGGACGCTGGCGAGCGTCGAGCGGTGCGCCGTGCCCTCTCCGAGGACGCTGAACGTCCCGTCCGACTCGAGCACCATGGCCTCCACCTCGGCCAGCGAGGAAAAGCCCTGCTGCCGGGCGGCCTGGTGAATCTCGAGCTCCGCGATCCGCTCGCGACGGAGCGCTCCGCGGAGGACCTCGCCGCGCATGACGAGCAGCGTGGGCTCCGACGTGACGATCCGCTTGAAGGCGCCGAAGCGACTGCTCGCCAAGGCGGTCGCGAACTGGAGCCCGACGAGCAGACCGAGGGCGACCAGGCCCTCCGCCAGCGCAACGTCGGGAGAGAGGAGGATCGACGCCAGGGTCGATCCGAGCGCGATGGTCACGATGAAGTCGAACGCGTTCATCTTCGCGAGCGTCCGCTTCCCCGAAGCGCGCAGGATCGCGATGAGTGCGGCGTAGCTCAGGATGCCGACGACGATCGTTCGCGCAAGTGTCGCCCAGTCCTGGAACAGGAACTCAGCCATGCGTTCGCTCATGCAACTTCGGCGCCTGCGACCGAGGAGGCCGCACGCGCCCGGGCGTCGTCCTAGGGCCGCGAGCGCTTCCCGACGCGCTCGTTGCCGCGCTTGAAGTTCCCGGTGGCGCGAGCCATGAGCTGTTGGAGTGCTCCGTCATCGGCAGCGGATGCTCGATCGAGGAACTGCTGCGCGCGCTGGCCGCGCAGCAGTGTGACCGGAGCCTCGTGGTAGAGGATCACCACGGTCCCGTCCGCTCGCTGAAGCCAGCGGAAGGGTCGATCGGCAGGCGGATCCGGCTCGGGCACGCTCGAACGATACGTCGCGGACGCCACTGCGGTTGCCTGCCGCTGCCACGACTCATGCGTCGCTCCCGCGGTGCGAGAATCGCGCGATGAAGGTCGGTGTCCAGCTTCCCGAGGTCGAGCGCGTCGTGCCCTGGGCCGAGATGGTCGAGATGGCGCGTATCGCGGAGGCGATCGGCCTCGACTCGATCTGGGTCGGGGATCACCTCCTCTACCGCGATGACGGCAAGCCGGCGCGCGGTCCATGGGAGGCGTGGACGCTGCTCGCGGCGCTCGCGGCGGTCACCGAGCGCGTCGAGATCGGCCCGCTCGTGGCGTCGACGAGCTTTCACAACCCCGCGATGCTGGCAAAGAAGGCGGCGACGATCGAGGAGCTCAGCGGCGGACGCCTGATCCTCGGCCTCGGGGCCGGCTGGAACCGTACCGAGTACGACGCCTTCGGCTTCCCGTTCGACCATCGTGTCGGGCGATTCGAGGAGGCCTTCACGATCATCCGTGAGCTGCTCGCGACCGGCCGCAGCGACGTGCGGGGCCGCTACCACGCCGTGGAGCGCGCGGAGCTCCTGCCGATGGGACCGCGCCCGGGCGGGCCGCCGCTCATGGTCGGATCGATCGGGGAGCGGATGCTCCGCATCACGCTCCCGCACGTCGCCTCCTGGAACGCGTGGGGCGCGTGGTTCGGCAACTCGCTCGACGGGTACCTGCCGCTCCGCGAGCGGATCGATGCCGCCTGCCGCGACGTGGGTCGCGATCCCGCCTCCCTCGAGCGCACGCTCGCCCTGATCGTCGCCTTCCCCGGCGCCCTCGGCCGCGGATCGTCCGTGTCGGACGACGCCTTCGCGCCGCTCGACGGCGAGCCGAGCGAGCTCGCCGCGACGCTCCGATCGTTCGCCGATGCGAGCGTGGGACACGTCCAGCTCGTGCTCGATCCGATCACGGTCGACACGGTTGCCGCGCTCGAGCCGACCCTGGCGATGCTCCGTGGCGGATGAGACCGGACCGGCTGATACCATCGCCACCATGAGCAACGGCGGCCCGATCGAACCCGCGGCGCTCGTCATCGGCCGGTCGGGGCGGCTCGAGGCCGCGTCGCTCGAGGCAGGCGGTGACCACGCGATCCTCGTGCGCGAGACGGGCGGCGACGGGCGTCACCGCGCGCTCATCACGACCGACAAGCTGCCCACCGGGGAGCGGCTGGTGGTCATGCCGCTCGACGAGGACGTCGACGTGCGGGTGGACGGCGATGCGCTCGCCATCTGGCTCGGGCGCGGGTTGACCGGCGAGGTGCCACCCCAGCATCGGGCCGTCGTGGCCGAGCAGGTACCGCCCTGGGCGACCATCGTGGGCGGCACGCTGCTCATCCTCGTCCTTCTCTTCGCGGTCGTGGGATCGGCGGTCGTCTTCACCTGGCTGACGAGGCTGCTGGCGTGACGCAGAGCAGGATCGGCTCGCCGACGACCGGCCTCGTCGCCATGCGGCTCGCGGTCGAGTTCGGCGGTCCCGATGACTTCGCCGAGTCGTTCGCGGGCGCGCTCGAGCGCGGTGGATCGCTCGGTGCCACCTTCGTCGCGGCGCTCGATCGCGGAGATCTGAGCATCCACCTGCCGCACGAGGACGGACCCTGCTGGAACTCGGTCCCGCTGTTCCACCTCCATCCCGGGGAGCAGCCGACCGACGACGACTGGGCCGTGACGAGCTCGATCCTCGAGAAGCTGGAACGGTACCGCTGACATGCGGATCTACATCTCCGTCGACATGGAGGGCCTGGCGGGCGTCGCTCATCCCCACCAGGTGACGTTCGGGCCGAACGGTCCGGACCGGGCGGACTACGACCGCAGCCGGGCGCTCATGGCAGGTGAGGCGAACGCGGCCATCGCCGCCGCCTTCGATGCCGGCGCGGACGAGGTCGTCGTCAACGACAGCCACTGGTCGATGCGGAACCTGAGGGCCGAGGATCTCGACCCTCGCGCGCGCCTGATCGTCGGGGACAAGCCGCTCAGCATGACCCAGGGCATCGGCGAAGCCGGCGACGGTGCGTTCGATGCCGCGTGCTTCATCGGCTACCACGCGGGTGCCGGCCACCCGACCGGCGTGATCGCGCACACCTACTCCTCGGCGACGATCATGGAGGTGAGGGTGAACGGCGTGCCGCACAACGAGGCCGGCCTCAATGCCATGCGGGTCGGCCATCACGGCGTGCCGGTGGCCCTCGTGGCCGGCGACGATGCGCTCGCGGGCGAGGTCGAGCTCCTGCTCCCGTGGGCCGAGCGAGTCGTCGTGAAGCGCGCGCTCGGTTACTCCCTCGCCGAGTCGCTGAGCCCGGAGGCCGCCCGCCAGGCCATCGGCGAAGGCGTGCAACGCGCGCTCGACCGCCTGGACGAGCTGCGTCTCCTCGAGCCGGCGCTGCCGGCCGTCGTCGAGGTCGACTTCCGGTTCCCCGCGCACGCTGCCTTCGCCGCGGTCCTGCCCGGCGCGGAGCGCTCCGGTCCGCGCAGCGTGCGCATCGAGGCGGAGGACGGCGAGGCGGCGTTCCGGCGTTTCCTCGCGCTCCACCGCATGGCCGCCGCCTCGGGTCTCTGATCGGCATGGACGAGGTCGAGCGACGCCGGCTCCGCGACCTCATGGCGCGCTTCGCCACCGGTGTCAGCGTCGTGGCCGCTCGTCACGGCCCGTTGCTGGCCGGGATGACGGCGAACGCCGTCGCATCGATCAGCATCGACCCGCCGCTCATGATGGCGAGCGTCGCCCGCAAGGCCGAGACGCACGGCGCGATCATCGGCTCACACGCCTTCGCCATCAGCATCCTGGCCGATGACCAGCAGGACCTGGCCGAGTGCTTCGCTCGGCCCACGACCGCGGAGAAGCTCACCGGGTTCTGCGGCGCGTCCTGGGAGGAGGCCGAGACGGGCTCGCCCGTGCTCGAGGGGGCGCTGGCCTTTTTCGACTGCAGGCTCACGGCACGCCACGACGGCGGAGATCACACGATCTTCATCGGCGAGATCGTGGCGGCCGGGTATCGCGAGGATGCCGAGCCGCTGCTGTGGTACGCCTCCGCCTACCGCCGCTTCGAGGCCTCGAGCTGATCGCTCACGCGCCCGATGCGCGGGTCCGGTCGCCGAGGATCTGACCGGCCGCCAGCCGGCCGGGCGCGCCCATGACGCAGCCACCCGGATGCGTTCCCGAGCCGCACTGGTAGTAGCCGGCGATCGGCGTCCGGTACTGGGACCAGCCGGGCGCGGGCCGGAAGAAGAACATCTGCGGCGCAAGGAACTCGCCGGCGAAGATGTTGCCCTCCGACAGGCCGACGGTGCGCTCGATGTCGAGCGGTGTCTGGACCTCGCGCTGGAGGACCAGGGCCCCGAACCCGGGGAAGTGGCTCTCGAGCGTGGCCTGCACCCGGTCGGCCATCGGCTCACGCTGCGCCTCCCAGTCGCTCTCGCGGAGCTCGTACGGGGTGTACTGCACGAAGCACGACAGCACGTGCTTGCCGGGCGGTGCCATGTCGGGGTCGATCGTCGACTGGATCGCGCAGTCGATGTAGGGGTGCTCGCTGTACCAGCCGTACTTGGCATCGTCGAAGGCGCGCTCGAGGTAGTCCATCGACGGGCCGATGTTCATGAAGCCGCGATACAGGTCGGGCCGCGCGCCGAGCACCGGATGCGTCGGGAGCTCGTCGAGCGCGAAGTTCACCTTCGAGCTCACGCCACGGAACTTCAGGCGCCGGATGTCCTCGACGAGGTCGTCGGGCAGCTCGCGCGGCTCGACGAGCTCGAGGAATGTCCGGCGGGGGTCGAGCGCGCTGACGACCACCTCGGCGGCGATCTCGGTCCCGTCTGCCAGGGCGACCCCGGTCGCCTCACCGTCGCGCGTCAGCACGCGCTCGACGGGGGCCTCGAGCCGGATCTCCGCGCCGAACGCCTCCGCGGCCCGGGCCAGCACCTGGGTGAAGCCGCCGTTGCCGCCCTTGTGGAACGCCCAGGCCCCGAACTCGCCGTCGTGCTCGCCCAGGGAGTGGAACAGCAGGACCAGGCCGCTCCCCTGTGAGCGCGGGCCGACCTTGGAGCCGATGATCGACGAGGAGGCGAGGTAGCCCTTGAGCAGCGGAGACTCGAAGTAGTCGTCGAGGAAGTCCGCGGCGCTGCCGGTGAGGAGCCGAACGGCGTTGTGCAGCGTGCGCTTGTCGAGCCCGCGCAGCCGTGAACCGAGCGCGGCCATCGCCACGAGCTCCTCGGGATCGTCGCTGAAGAGGTTCGGCGGCACGCTGTCGAGCAGCGGCTTGACCGCCTGGCAGACGCGATCGAGGTCGTGGCTGTACTGCTCGTACGCATCGGCGTCGTGGGGTGAGAGGCGAGCGATCTCGCGCAGCGTCTCGTCGTGGTCGCGGTTGAAGAGCAGGTACTCGCCGTCCTCGCCGGGAGCGAATCGCGTCGACATGAGCAGCGGGAGGAAGCCGTGCTTCGTGAGCTCGAGCTCCTGGATGATCTGCGGCCGCAGGAGCGACAGCGCGTAGCTGAAGGTGGTGAACTGGAAGCCCGGGCGCAGCTCCTCGGTGATCGCCGCGCCCCCGACCATCGGCCGGCGCTCGAGGATGAGCGTCTTCAGCCCCGCCCGGGCCAGGTAGGCACCGTTGACGAGGCCGTTGTGCCCGCCGCCAACCACGATCGCGTCGTATCGGTCCATGCTCATCGGTCCTTCAGGCTGTCTTGCGTGGCGGGTTGTAAAGCGGGAGGCGGGCGACGTGCGCCGCCACCTGCTCGTAATGGTGGTCCACCGTGAACTCGAGGAAGACGCGCGTGCCGGGCTTCGCCAGGTCGGGTCGCACCCGCGCCATCGCGATGTGCCGCTGGAGCACGGGCGAGTACATGATGCTCGTCGCGTAGCCCACGCGAGACCGATCGGCGTCGTAGACCATCCAGTCCTCGTGGACCGGGCGATGATCCTTGGGCGGGATCAGGCCGGCGCTGCTGTACACCCGGTCGTAGTCCTCCCAGTCGACCACCAGGCCGACCATCCTCCAGCGCGACGTCTTCTCGGCTCGCTCGCGCTCGAGCGCCCGGCGGCCGATGAACGGGCGGTCGTCGTCCTCGAGCCCCTTGAACATCCACGCCCAGCCGAGCTCGAGCGGCGTGGACCGGTGCGCGTCGTTGAACGCGAAGCGGCTCGAGTCGAAGTCGGCGCCGAGCAGGAGCAGGCCGGCCTCGATGCGAAGCATGTAGAGCGCGTCCATGCCGTACGCGAGCACCCCGTACCCCTCCGCCGCGTCCCATACGCCATCCCACACGGCAACGGCGTCGGGGGCCTCGACCCAGACCTCGTAGCCGAGGTCGCCGGTGTATCCGGTGCGCGTCACCGTCACTGGCCGCCCCGCGATGGTGCCGGAAGTGATCCCGAAGAACGGCAGCTCGCCGACCGATGGAACGAGGCGAGACAGGAGCTCGCGTGAGCGAGGACCCTGGACCGCCAGCGCGCCGATGTCGAGGCTGACCTCCTCGATCGTCACCGCCAGCCGGCCCACGCGATCCGCGAACCAGGCGAGATTCGGCTCGGCGCAGGTGAGGAGGAACTCGTCCGGCGCGCGATGCTGGATCACCCCGTCCTCCAGCACGAACCCGCGATCGTCCAGCCAGGTCGTGTACTGGGCGAGCCCGGGCGGGCAGGTCCGGATGTCGCGTGCCAGCATCCCGGACAGGAACCGCTCGCTGTCACGTCCGGCGATCCGATACTTGTAGAGCGGCGACGTGTCGAAGATGCCGGCGCTGTTGCGGACGGCGAAGTACTCGAACTTGTCCGATGCCTGGTATCGGGTCGCCACGAGATGCCCGGACCAGTGCTGCCACAGGCCGGTCTCGTTCAGCGCGCTGGTCCGTTCATGGAACGGCGTGGTCCGGATCATCGGTGCTCGGGTATGGCCTCCGTCACGGTCGGGCCGAGAGCATATCGGCTGCGCGCGACGGAGGAGAGACTCAGGACGCGGCGCGCTGGAGCTCGCCCTCGACGGCGGCCACGAGATCGTTGAAGTCGAAGGGCTTGCGGACCACGGGCGCGAGGGCGGACAGCCGGTCGGCCTCCTCGTCGTCGATGGCCGTCACGAAGAGCACGGGAATGTCGCGGTACTGCGGCCGCTCGCGCAGCGAGTGAAGGATGGTCGAGCCGAACTCGTCCGGCAGTCTCTGGTCGAGCAGGAGGAGGTCCGGCATCGCTCCCTCCTCGACGAGGGCCAGGTACAGCTCTTCTGCGTTGCCGAAGCCTCGGACGGTGTAGCCGACCTCCGTCAGGACAGCCAGGACCGCGGTGCGGATCAGGGGCTCGTCATCGACGATCCAGACGGTGTGCGCCATGTGTCGCTCTCCTTCGTCAGGCTCCGATGGCCTCGAGCGACTCCCCGATCACCCGGAGCGCAAGGTCCACCTCGTCGTCGGTGGTCACGAGCGGCGGAATGATACGCACCGCCTGCCCGTACGTGCCGCACGTCAGGAGCAGCACGTTCCTTGCCATGGCCGCGGCGATGAGCGCCTTCGCCAGGTCGGGCCGCGGCGTCACTGCGCCGGGCTCCGTGAACTCGATGGCCAGCATGCAGCCGCGGCCTCGCACTTCTGCGACGTGCGGGTGCCGCTCGGCGGTGGCACGCAGCTCGGACAGCATCCGGTCGCCGACCACACCGGCCCGCTCCGGGAGCCGTTCGTCATCCATCACATCGAGCGTCGCGAGCGCCGCGGCACAGGCCACGGCATTCCCGCCGTACGTGCCGCCGTGCGACCCGGGCAGGAGCTTCTCGAGGAGCTGTCGCGGCGCGAGGATCCCGGAGAGCGGGAGGCCGGACGCGATGCCCTTGGCCATGATCACGATGTCCGGCCGCGCGTCCGACCATTCCGTCGCGAAGAAGCGGCCGGTGCGACCGTAGCCCGACTGCACCTCGTCCACGGCGAGAAGGATCCCGTGCCGGTCGGCGACCTCGCGGAGCGCCGCCAGGAAGCCCTCCGGAGGCACGACATACCCGCCCTCACCGAGGACCGGCTCGACCACGACCGCCGCCACGTCCTCCGGCGCGACGACGGTCGCGAACAGTTCGTCGATCGCCGCCATCGTCGTGGCGAGGGCAGCCGTCTCGCCGCCCATGCGAAGTGGATACGGATACGGGGCCACGTGGATGCCGGGGAGCAGGGGATCGAAGTGCGAGCGGTACTTCACGCTCGAGGTCGTGAGCGACATCGCTCCGTGGGTGCGGCCGTGGAAACCGCCGCGGAACACGAGGAACGCGGTCCGGCCGGTCGCGATCTTCGCCAGCTTCATCGTGGCCTCGACCGCCTCGGCACCCGAGTTCGACAGGAAGAGGCCGATCTCGGTGCCCGGGTCCGCGTTCGGGAAGCGCTGCGGCAGCCGTCGGTGAAGCTCGAGGCCGGGCTGGTGATAGACGATGTTCTGCTGGAGGTGGATGCCGCGTGCGGCCTGCTCCGCGATCGCGGCGACGACCCGCGGGTGGGCATGCCCGGTGTTCGTCACGCCGATGCCGCAGGTGTAGTCGAGATACCGCTCACCCTCGGGTGTCTCGAGCCACGAGCCTGAGGCGCGTTCGACGACCAGGTCGGTGTACCGCGCCCACACGGGCGGGACGCCCGTGCGCAGCGCGTTCCAGTCGGTCAGAACGTCGGTGGAGTGTTGATCCATAGCAGTCGAGACTCTCCTGCGGCGTCGTTGCGCCAGCGGTGCGGCATGGTGGACGGGAAGCTGAGGGCATCGCCCTCGTTCGTGAGCCGATGACACTCTCGATCGCCGACCCAGACGGTCACGGCGCCGGAGAGCAGGTAGAGGAACTCCTCCCCCTCGTGGGCGTAGGCACCGTCACTCGTGGCGCCAGGGCCGAGCACGAAGAGCTGGGGCTCGAGCTGCGTCGCGTCGCGGGCGAGCTGCTCGATGCGCACGTCGCCGCCGGCGAGGTCGAGCACCGTGCGGGCGTCGGCACGCACCACGCGCTCGGCCGGCGACGCCTTGCCGCCGCCGAACAGGTGGAGCATCGTCGTGCCGTACGCAGCCGTCAGGCGCTGGAGCGTTGCGACGCTCGCGCCGGAGACGCCGCGCTCGAGCGCGGACAGGAAGCTGACCGACAGCCCGGAGCGGCTCGCCGCCTCTCGGAGGCTGAGCCGGCTCCGCGTGCGCAATCGACGGAGCATCCGGCCGTCGACCGTGCCGTCTTGGTGCCCGCTGCCGAGCCGCTCGCCGAGCATCCGGCGAATTCCCGGCGCGTTGACCTGCTCCTCCTGGCGCATGCGGCGCACGTCGCGCAGGTGCTCGATGTCCGCATCGGAGTAGAGCCGATAGCGTCCCTCGGATCGCGAGGGCCGAACGAGCCCCTGTCGTTCCCACAGCCTGAGGGCCGAGGGGCTGACGCCGACCTGTCGAGCGGCCTCGCCGATGCGGTGCATCAGCGCTCCAGCGTGGTGGGGCGCGCGCTCATGTCGCGTCGCTGGAGGTAGACCCACAGGACGATGCCGACGATCGCGATGAGGAAGATGATCGTGCCCATCACGTTGACCTGCGGCGGGACGCCGATGCGGGAGGCGCCGTAGACCCACAGCGGGAAGGTGAGCGTCTGGGCCCCGGCCGTGAACTGGGTGATCACGAAGTCGTCGATCGACAGCGCGAACGCCAGGAGCCCGGCGGCCAGGATGCCCGGGAAGATGAGAGGCAGCGTGATCTTGCGGAACGTCGTCCACTCGTCGGCGCCGAGGTCCATGGCGGCCTCCTCGAGATGCCGGTCGAAGCCGGCGATCCGGGCGCGGACCGTGACCACCACGAAGCTGACGTTGAACATGATGTGGGCCACGATGATCGTGGCGAGTCCCAGCGGCGCGGCGACCGAGACGAAGAGCGCGAGGAGCGAGGCCCCGAGGACGATCTCCGGCGTCGCGATCGGCAGGAAGATCAGGAGGTTCAGCGGCCCGCGGCCGCGGAACTCGTAGCGCGTCAGCGCCAGGCCGATGAGCGTGCCGAGGGTCGTCGCCACCACGGTGGCCACGACCGCCACGGTCAGGCTGTTGATCAGTGCCTGGTTCAGCGCGGGGTAGCGGCCGAAGACGTTGCCCCAGTGCTCGAGCGTGAAGCCCTGCCACGCGAAGTTGAAGCGCCCCTGGATGTCGTTGAAGCCGAAGAGGATCATCACCAGGATCGGCAGCGACAGGTAGGCCACCACCAGGCCGGTGTAGGCCGGGAGGATGGCGCGGCGGACCCGCTGCCCGGCGGGGCGGGTGCGGTCGGGCAGGGGAGCGGCGTGCGCCATCAGACGGTCAGCTCCTGCCCGCGCAGCAGCCGGATATAGAAGAAGATGCTGACGAGGATGCCCACCATGAGGATGAGGCTCAGCGCCGCCGCTTCGGGGTAGTCACGGTTCACGAGGAAGAGGCGCTGGATGACGTTGCCGATCATCGTCTCGTTCCGGCTGCCGAGCAGCTCGGCATTGAGGTAGTCGCCGACGGCGGGGATGAAGCTCAGCAGCGACGCGGCGAAGACGCCTGAGATCGACAGCGGCAGCGTCACGCGCAGGAACGCCTGGAATCGGCTCGCGTAGAGGTCCGTGGCGGCCTCGATGAGCCGCGGGTCGATCCGTTCCAGTGCCACGTACAGCGGCAGCACGACGAACGGCAGGAAGTTGTACGTGATCCCGCTGATCACGGCCACCGGCGTCGCGAGCAGCCGGAAGCCCTGGTCGAGCAGACCGATCTCCTTGAGCGTCCCCAGCAGGAAGCCCTGGTCCGCCAGGATGAACTTCCAGCTGATGGTGCGGATGATGAAGCTCGTGAAGAACGGCAGGATCACGAGCAGCAGGAGGATGTTCTTGTACCGCCCGCCGCGGAAGGCGATCGTGTAGGCCATCGGATAGCCGATGAGCATGGCCAGCACGGTCACGATCAGGCCGTACTGGAGCGAGCGCAGGAGCTGTGTGTCCCAGCGCCCGATCGCCTCGGGGAAGATCCCGAAGTTGAACGTGAGGCGGTAGCCGCTGGCGAGCGAGCCTTCCTGGAGCGCGACCGACGCGGTCGTCAGCAGCGGGACGACGAAGAAGACGATGAGCCAGAGACCGCCGGGCAGCAGGAAGAGATACGGGACGACTCCCTTGTGATGGCGCAGCCAGCCGGGCATGCGACCCTCCCTCTCTTCCTGCTGCGGCGGCCGGCGTCAGCCCTGGGTGACCTCCTGGAAGAGCTCGGCCCACTGCCGCTCCTCTTCCTCACTGAGGACCTTGTAGCTGTAGAGGCGTGACAGCATCTCGTCGGTCGGGAAAACGAGCGGCGACTCGGCGACCGCGCGCAGGTACTCCGCGGTCTCGGTGTCCCCGTCCGCTTCCGCCTCATCGGCGTGCTGGATCACGATCTCCTGGGCGCCGGGCACCGGGGTGATGTAGTTCACCCACTCGGCGACCTGCGCCGCGACCTCTGGCCGGTACACGTAGTCCATCATCGCGAGGGCGTCGTTCGGATGCTCCGCGCCCTTCGGAATGGCCATGTTGTCGGTCCACAGGATGGCCCCCTCATCGGGCACCACGAACTGCAGGTCCGGGTTGTCGAGCTGCAGCTGGAAGACGTCGCCCGACCACGCCATGGTGATCGCCAGGCTGCCGTTGGCGAAGTCGTCGGCGTACTCGTTGCCGTAGTAGCCGCGCACGCACTCGGCCTGCTCGAGCAGGATCTCCTGCGCCGCCTCGACGTCCTCGATCGTGGCCTCCTCGGGGATCACGCCGTTGTAGAGCAGTGCCAGGCTGATCACGTCCCGCATCTCGCTGAACATGCCGATCTGGCCGCAGTACTTCTCGATGAACTCCGGGTCGAACAGCTGCGCCAGCGAGGTGATCTCCTCGTCCACCAGCGCGGGGTTGTAGCCGATGCCGGTGATGCCGGACTGCCACGGGACGCTGTAGAGGTTGTCCGGGTCGTACGAGCGATCCTTGTACTTGTCGGCGGCGTGCTCCATGAAGTTCGGGATGTCGCGCTCGACGTCGATCTGCTCGAGGTAGCCGAGCTCGATCATGTTGCCGATCATCCAGTCGGTCACGACGATGATGTCGTGTCCCGTGTCCTGTCCTGCCTGGAGCTGCGGCTGGATCGTCCCGAAGAAGGAGCTGTTGTCCTGGATCGCCTCGCTGTACGTGACGTCGATCCCAGTCTCATCCTCGAACTGCTGGATGGTGGGGGAGTTGCCGTCGTCGTCCTGGTCGATGTAGAGCGGCCAGTTCGTGAAGTTCAGAACGCCGGCGGTCTCGCCGCCTCCGACCGGCTCCCCGCCGCCCGATGCGCCGGCCGTCTCGCCGTTCGAGCCACCCGGCTCGATGCCGCACGCCCCGAGGACGAGAGCCATCGTGACCCCCACCGCCGCCATGGCGCGCGCCG
The DNA here is from genome assembly GCA_025699005.1 of Chloroflexota bacterium. GTDB lineage: Bacteria > Chloroflexota > Limnocylindria > QHBO01 > QHBO01 > JACDBZ01. The sequence continues at coordinate 827,442 of JAILWI010000001.1, forward strand.
GACGCGCGCGCCGCTCCATTTTCATGATCCTCATCTGGTCCTTGCCTCCTCCATGGGTGCTTCCGGGTCCGATCGACCCGCATCGTCGATGACGAATGTGTGCTGGGGATTCCAGCTGAGCCGGACGTCCTGGCCATCCGAGAGGACCTCGGACGCCCCGCTGGTCGTCAGGTTCTGGGCATAGACGGTGAGGGTGTGTCCCTCGGCCGTCTTCACGAGGTACTGCGTGCTGACCCCGATGTAGCTGGCGTCGAGCACCGTGCCCTCGAGAACGTTCGTCTCCGTGGCCCCCGCGGTGACCTCCGCCCCCCGCGGAACGACGCGCAGCTTCTCGGGGCGGATGCCGACACGGACCTTCGCCGCGCCGTTCGTGGCCGCGGCCGGCGCCTGCACGAGCACGCCGTTCGTCAGCCGGATGCTCACCATGTCGCCGTCGCGCTCGGTCACCTCCCCGTCGAGAAGGTTGCTCACGCCCAGGAAGCCCGCGACGAACTCCGTCGTGGGCCGTTCGTAGAGCTCCTCGGGAGCTCCGAGCTGCTCGATGCGGCCCGCCCGCATGACCGCGATGCGATCGGACATCGTCATCGCCTCCTCCTGGTCGTGCGTCACGAAGATGAAGGTGATCCCGATCTCGCTCTGGATGCGCTTCAGCTCGACCTGCATCTGCTTGCGCAGCTTGAGGTCGAGGGCACCGAGCGGCTCGTCGAGGAGGAGCACGCGCGGGTTGTTGACGAGCGCACGGGCGAGCGCGACGCGCTGCTGCTGGCCGCCCGACAGCTGGTTGGGGCGCCGCTCCTCGTAGCCGGGGAGCTCCACGAGCTCCAGCATGAAGGCCACCTGGCGCCGAATCTCCCCGAGGGCCGTCTTGCGCCGCCGGAGCCCGAAGGCGATGTTCTCGAAGACCGAGAGGTGCGGGAAGAGGGCGTAGTTCTGGAAGACGGTGTTCGTCGCCCGCTTGAAGGGCGGAAGGTCGGTGACGTTCTGATCGCCGAGGTAGATCGCGCCCGAGGTCACCTCCTCGAAGCCGCCGATCATGCGCAGCGTGGTGGTCTTGCCGCAGCCTGACGGACCGAGCAGCGAGAAGAACTCCCCCTCGGGAATCTCCAGGCTCAGGTCGTCGACGGCGGTGAAGCTGCCGAAGCGCTTCGTGACACGGTCGAGGCGGACATCGGCTTCAGGCACGCTGGGTCACTCGGGCCAACCTTGTCGCTGTGCTGTAAGGAATGAGTATAGGTTGTGGCAAACGAGGGCTGTCAACAATTGATCGCTTGCTCGCAACTTCGGCGTGGGTTCGCGCGTCTGTGACGCATCGCCCGTTCACCAGCGCGTGGAGTACCGAGCACATGGCAAAGCTGAACCACCAGAAGCGGCACCGACCGCGTCCCGTCGCGACGCGACGGCGCCGCGCCAACCTGCAGCGGGTCGAGGAGCAGCGCAGCCGCCGCGAGATGGAACGCTGGCGCCGAAGCGCCTGAGCCGCCCTCCTCCCCGATGTCTCCGACCCGACCGGCCCCGCCGGTCGGGTCGTCCACTTGTACACTCGGCACCCACCGATTCCGCAACGGAGCACGCCCCTTCATGGACTTCGCCCTCTCGCCGCAGCACGAGGAGATCCGTCGCACGGTGCGCGACTTCGCCGAGAAGCGGATCGCACCGGTCGCCGACGACCTCGAGCGCAAGGGCGAGTTCCCGATGGACATCATTCGCGAGGCCGCCTCGCTCGGCCTGCTCGGGGTCCCGTATCCCGAGGAGATCGGCGGCACGGGCCTCGACTCCCTGGCCTACGCGATCACCGTGGAGGAGCTGTCGCGGGTCTCGGGCAGCGTCGGCATCATCGTCAGCGCGCACACCAGCCTCGGGTGCAACCCGGTCTGGCTGGCAGGGACCGACGAGCAGAAGGAGAAGTACCTGCGGCCGATGGCATCGGGCGAGGTGATCGGCGCCTACGGGCTCACCGAGCCCGGCGCGGGGAGTGACTCTCGGGGGACTCGCACCCGCGCGCATCGCGACGGCGACACGTGGGTCATCAACGGTGGCAAGCGCTTCATCACGAATGCCGGCGTGGCGGGGACCTACATCGTCACGGCCGTCACCGACCGCGAGGAGCAGAGCGGCAAGATCAGCGCCTTCATCGTCGAGGCCGATACGCCCGGCTTCAGCATCGGGCGCATGGAGGAGAAGATGGGCCTCCATGCCAGCAACACCGGTGAGCTGATTTTCGAGGACTGCCGCATTCCCGCCGAGAACATGCTCGGCCCGGAGGGGGAGGGGGACAAGCTGTTCCTCAAGACGCTCGACGGGGGCCGCATCGGGATCGCCTCGATGGCGCTCGGGCTCGCCCAGGCGGCCTACGAGGCCGCATCGGCGTATGCGAAGGAGCGGAAGCAGTTCGACCGCCCCATCGGCGCGTTCCAGGGCGTCGCCTTCAAGATCGCCGATGCCGCGACGGGGATCGACGCCGCGCGCCTGATGACGTACCGCGCCGCGTGGCTCAAGGACAACGGCCGTCCGTACAGCACCGAAGCGGCCATGGCCAAGCTGTACGCCTCCGAGGTCGCGCGCGACGTGACGAACGACGCCATCCAGGTCCACGGTGGCTACGGATACATCACCGAGTACCGCGTCGAGCGCTACCTGCGCGACGCGAAGCTGACCGAGATCGGCGAGGGCACCAGCGAGATCCAGCGCATGGTCATCGCCCGCAACCTCCTCGGCCTGCGCGCGATGTAGGAACGAATGCCGCGATTGCGATAGGCTGTGCACCCGGCTCGTTGGTCCGACGGCCGAGCAGACAGTGGAGAGGTGCCCCCATCGTGAGCAGCCGCATCGACGAGCTCGACGCCATCGTGCGCCAGTTCGACCTCAATGAGCATCCGTTCTACACCGAGTGGCGCGCCGGGACCCTGCCGGTCGAGCGCCTTGCCGAGTATGCCGACGAGTGGGCGCCGTTCATCGCCGCCGTGGACAAGGGTTGGGATCGCCTCGGTTACGCCGAGTACGCGGCCGAAGAGCGTGAGCACGATTCCCTGTGGCAGCACTTCCGTGCGTCGCTCGGCGCCAACGGCTCGTCCAGCCGACCGCAGTCGAAGACTCTGCTCGCCGTCGGCGAGAACGCCTTCGCCGCCATCCCCGAGGCGCTCGGGGCGCTGTACAGCTTCGAGGTCCAGCAGCCGAAGACCGCGTCGAGCAAGCTCGCCGGCCTGCGGGAGCACTATGCCGGCACGGTCGACGCCGAAGGGCAGCGCTACTTCGAGGAGCATGCCGTCGAGACCGATGAGCCCGCCATGCTGGCCGAGATGATCGACAACCTGTCCGAGGGCGACTTCGCCCGGGCACGGACCGCCTGTGCCCTCTTCAGCGCCGCGGCCTGGGGCGCGCTCGACGGGGTGTACTACACCGACTGAGGCCCGCGGGCCCCGGCCATCGCGACGAACGGGTCGAGCGAGGCCGGATCGGACAACGAGCCGCGTGATGCGGCGAGCTCGGGATCGGTGCCGGTGAGGATTCGCTTCACCGGCACTTCGAGCTTCTTGCCCGAGAGCGTGCGCGGGATGGCCGGGACGGCCACGATCTCGTCGGGCACGTGGCGTGGCGACAGCGTGCCGCGCAGCTCACCCACGATCTCCGCGCGCAGACCGTCGTCGAGCTCGCGAGAGGGCGCCAGCGCGACGAACAGGAGGAGTCGATCCTCGTCGTCGAGATGGACGACGAGCGAGTCCGCCACTGCGGGGTTCGCCTCGACCACCGCGTAGAACTCGGCCGTGCCGATGCGGACGCCGCCCCGGTTCAGGGTCGCATCCGATCGACCGCTGATCACCGCGGATCCACGCTCGGTGAACGTGATCCAGTCACCGTGCCGCCAGACGCCGGGGAAGTCCTCGAAATACGCGGCCCGGTAACGGTCGCCAGCCGGGTCGTTCCAGAATCCGACCGGCATCGATGGCATCGGTGCCGTGATGACGAGCTCCCCCTGCTCGCCGACGAGGGATCGCCCGTCCGGGGAGAAGGCCTCGACCGCACAGCCCAGGTGCCGGCACGACAGCTCGCCCTCCCAGACCGGGACGAGCGGCGAGGCGCCGACGAACGCCGTGCACACGTCCGTGCCGCCCGAGACCGACTGCAGGTGTGCCACCCGTGAGATGGCGTCGTACACGTAGCGGAATCCTTCCGCCGGCAGTGGTGCCCCGGTCGAGCCGATCCCGCGGATCGCCGAGAGGTCGACGATCTCCGCCGGACGCAGGTCCGCCTTGCGGCACGCCATGAGGTACGGCGCGCTGGTGCCGAAGTAAGTGACGCGCTCCTCGGCCGCCAGCTGCCACAGCGCCCCGAGATCGGGATGTGCCGGCGATCCGTCGTACAGCACGATCGTGGCGTCCACGGCCAGGCCCGACACGAGGTAGTTCCACATCATCCAGCCGGTCGTGCTGAACCAGAAGAAGCGATCCTCCCCGCCGAGGTCGTGATGGAGGGCGTGGATCTTCAGGTGCTCGAGCAGGATGCCGCCGTGGCCGTGGATGATCGGCTTGGGAAGCCCGGTGGTCCCCGAGCTGTAGAGCACGAACAGCGGATGGTCGAAGGGGACGGGCGCGAACTCGAGCGGCTCGTGGTCGGCAACCAGGTCGGCCCACGGCATCGCGTCGGGGATGCGCGTTTCGGTCGGATACAGGTAGGGCAGCACGACGGTCGAGCGGAGGCTGGGAAGCGCCTCGCGGATGGCCGCAACCTCGGCGGTCCGGTCGACGTCGCGCGAGCCGTAGCGGTAGCCGTCGATCGTCAGCAGCACCTTCGGCTCGACCTGGCTCAGCCGATCGACGACGCTGCGGGTCCCGAACTCCGGCGCGCAGCTCGACCACGTCGCTCCGAGCGAGGCGGTGGCGAGCAGCGCCACGGCGGCCTCGGGGACGTTCGGGAGGTACGCGGCGACCCGGTCACCGCGACGCACGCCGAGGCGACGGAGCCCGGCGCGCGTCCGTGCCACGGCATCGCGCAGCTCGGCGGCGGTCATCGTGATCCGCTCGCGGGTCTGTGACCGGGCGATGACGACGACATCGTCGTCGCGGCGCCCGGCGAGCCGCAGGCAGTGCTCGGCCCAGTTCAGCTGTGCGCCGGGGAACCAGCGTGAGCCCGGCATGCGGGCGTCGGCGAGCGCCGGTCCGGGTGCTTCGCCGCCGCTCACGCCGAAGTGGTCCCAGACCGATGACCAGAAGCCGTCGAGGTCCTCGATCGACCATGCCAGCAGCGCGTCGTAATCGGCGAATGTGAGGCCGCGCTCGCGCTCGAGCCACGACAGGTAGGTGCCGATGCGCGTACGCTCGCGGACGTCGTCGGGCGGTTGCCAGAGCACCGGAGGCGAGGTCATGCCGCCGATCATGCCAGAGGCGGCGCTATCCTCATGCGACCGATGCTCCCGTCCCTCGCCGCGTTCCTCCTTCTCGTCGGGGGATTCCTGCCGCCGGCCGCGGATCCGCCGGCGATCGCGGTGGTCCCCGACGAGCGGGACACCGTCAACCTCCCGGACGCCGCCATCCTCCAGACGCTCGTCGCGGACCTCGATGGCGACGGCGCGCGCGAGGTGCTGCGCCTCGTCCGTGGACCGGACGACGAGGCGCTCGTGGAGGCGTGGGCGCAGGGGCCGGCGGGATGGGTGCTCGTCGACGACCCGCTGCAGGTCGTGCCCCCGTCGCGAATCGGGACGCGGATCGATCCGGTCTACCTCGCGACCCCCGTCCGCATGCTCCTGCGCCGAATCGACGGGGTCGACCGCGTGACGGTCGCCAGCCAGCCCCACTTCGAGGAGATCGACGTCGGCGATCCGTGCTGCCTCGTCCTCGAGGATGTCGTCCTGGGCCCCGGCGGCCTCGATGCCCGCAGCGTCGCGGAGGCGATCGATTTCAGCGACGCGATCCTCGCGATCGATCTCGACGGCGATGGGACCGATGAGCTCCTCACGACCCGCTCCCTGCCGCCGCTCGGCGACATCGAGTTTCCGACCGAGGCCCGGGTCCACCGCTGGGACGGCTCGGGGTTCCTCCCTCCGACGGTGACGCGGCTGACCGTCGGGTCGGGCCACGCGCCGCGGCTGCTCGGCGACAGCGACGGACTGCCCGGCGACGAGGCGATGTTCGTGTCGGGCGACCCCGGTGTGTCCGGGGTCTTCCGGGTCCGCCTCGACGCCGGTGATCTCCTGGCCACCGATGGAGCGGACCTGCCGGCCACGGACGCCATCGCCTTCCCGGCGACCGAGGGAGACGGGGTCGCGCTCGTCGGGCCGACGATCGGCTTCGCGATCGCCCCGTGGCCGGCCGGCGAGGGCGTCGGAGAGCCGACGACGGAGCTCACGATCGCCGACGGCCGGATCGTGGGCGTCGCCGCGGTCGACGGCCCGCGGGTGGTCGTCCACGAGCCGCGGACGGAGTCGCTCCGGCTCGTCGGCGCGCCTGCCGCCGCCGGTCCGGCTGCGGTCACCGTCACGCGCAGCCCGGCCGCGGCGCGTCTGGAGGGAGGGCCGTTGGTCGCGTACAGCGGACCGATTCCCGGCGGCGGAGCGGACGGCGCGCCGGCTGTCATCCACCAGGGCCGCCTCATCCCGTCGCCGTTCGCCGGGCCGTTCGACGAGTCATCGCTCATCGCCAGCCTGGCGGGGGCGCAGCCGGTGGGCCTAGCCGGTCCCGATCGCGACCTGATCGTGCTCGACCATGCGCCGATCGGGTTCCAGCCGCCGATCGACCCGGCCGGGGGCTCCCTGCTCGTGCCGCCGGTGCGTCCGGCTTCGTGGACGAGCATCGTGCCGGTCGAGGTGGCGGGGGAGCGAGAGCACGATGACGGATTGCTCGAGCCGCCGATCCGGGACGCCAGGGTGGTCGACGGCCGCGGCGCGATCGCCGTCGGTCGGGCCGGATTCGTCGCCGAGGTCGGTGCCCCCGCCGGCTCTCGCGTCTACGTCGTGGATGGGGACCCATCGGTCGTCCGTTCGCCCATCGTGGTGCCGGACGGGGGTCGGGTCGACGCGCCGTTCCCGCCGCCGAACGTCGTGACGCCCGATGCGCGCTACCGGGCGGTCCTGCTGGTGCAGACCCCGGCGGGTCACGCGTACCAGGCGACGTGGGACGTGCGGGTCAGGACGGACCCGCCGCCCCTCGCGGTCGGCTCGTCGACCCCGTTCGGCTCGGGAGCGGTCGAGATCTCGGGCACGACGCAGGCCGGCGCCGAGGTTCGCGTCGACGGGCAGGTCGTGGAGCCCGACGCCGACGGTGGCTTCCGCGCGATGGTCGAGGTACCGCCGTGGCCCACCGACGTCACGATCGACGTGGACGACGGGCTCGGCAACCTCGCGACGCGGAACGTGACCGTCATCGGATGGTTCGACTACCGCGGGCTGCCGTGGGTGCCGATCAGCGCGGCGCTCGTCGCCGTGGTCGGCGTGGTGCTCTTCCTGCGGGTCCCGCGCGCCGCCCCCCTGCCGCGCCGCGAGGACGACGACGCGGTCTACGAGGAGATCGACCCCGACGACGACCGGCGCTAGCCGCCGCGTCGGCGCCGCGCGAGGCGCTCGGCCAGCGTCTCGCCGGCCACCTCGGGCTCATCGGGCGCTGGCGGCTGCGCTGCCGGCCGATCGTGCTGCGGCCGCGGCGGCGCGACCGTTGGGGCGGGCCTGGATGCGACGGGCCCGGACGGGGCGGGCCGGGCCGCCGGGGCCGGCGGGGTCGCCCCCGCATCGGGTGGCTGCGCCTGCGCCGGGGCACGCTCGCTGCGTCGCGCGCTCCGCTCCCGCGCGGCGCGCAGCTCCGAGAGACCGGGGACCGCCTCGGGTTCTGCGCGACCCATGCCCACGCGCCTGGCGGCCCACGCGCGCGCACGTCGGAGGTCCGAGCGGCTCAGCGCCACGCGGCGAACGCCGACGTCGAGCGGAACCAGCACGATGGCCAGGAGCAGCAGCCACGGCCAGATTGGCGTCGGGAAGGCATCCGCCTCGATGTCGTGGGTCCAGGCGGCCGCCGGTGCCTCGGCATCGTCGAGCGAGCGCTCGACGCCTCGGCCGGTCTCGGCAAAGGCGGCCAGGGCGTCGGTATCGACGCCGAGTCGGCGGTACTCCTCGGCGGCCGGCGACACGATGCCGAGCGTCCGGCTGGCGGCATCGGTGCCGTTCTCGTCCTCGAAGGTCTGTGCCACCCGGACCAGGTACGCGCCCTGCGCATCGGCGCGGACGGTGCCCGCATAGCGGCCCGGCCCGATCTGCTCGAGCACCGTCTGCGTGGGCTCGAGGTCCGGGGAGACGAGCCGGAGCACGGTGCGATAGAAGTTGCGTGGTCCGGCATCGTCGTCGAACGAGGTGACCTCGACGTTGAGCTCGCCACGCTCGCCGGGGCTGAATCGTACGTCGATGCCCTCGGCGTCCTGCGGGGGGAGCGTCCACGCCACGAGCTGTGCGGTCAGGGTGCCGAACTCCGGCGTGCCGATCCAGGGCGTCGCCCACTGCTGGCGCGTGTCGGATGTCCAGGCCGCGGCGCGGCCCAGCCCGTACTGCCACTGCGCGAGGAGCGGATCCTCGCGCCCGGTGAGCAGGGCGACCGTGGCGCTGCCCTTGGCGGTCGTCGCGTTGTAGCCCAGGAGCTGTGGCAGCCGGCCGGCATCCATGCCATCGAGGATCTCGGACGACGAGGACGGGATCGGCTGGAACGTCTCCTCGACGATCTGCTCTCCGGCGGTGCGGATGGTCTCACGCAGGAAGATGTCGGGGATCGTCGTCGCATCGGCGGCGTCGTAGTAGCGCCCACCCGATTCCTCCGCCAACCGCTCGAGCAGCTCGGCCGAGCCGCCACCGGTGCCGATCGTCGACAGCGTGATCCCGGCCGCCTGCATGTCCTCGAGCAGCTCGTCGTACGCGCCGTGCGTCGACCAGCCGTCGGTGATGAGGATGATGTGCCGCAGCGTGGCGGGGTTGTCGACGAGGTCGTCGTACGCCGCCTTCAGCCCGGCGTAGATGTTCGTGTTGCCGTCGGCCGGGAAGCCGATGCCGTCGCCGAGCGCGCCGAAGTCGATCGGCGCGGTGCGGACTGCCCAGTGCGCGTTCTGGTCGAACGCCACCACCCCGAGCTGGTCGGTCGGTGCCATCGCCTCGGCCGCGCGAAGGATCGCCTCGCGCGCGATGTCGACCTTCTCGAAGCCGCGTTGCCCCGACGGGTTCGCGTTGTCGCGCGAGTCGCCGGTGCAGTGGCAGTCGGCCATGCTGCCCGACTTGTCGACGACGGCGACCATCGCCACGTCGGGCGAGCGCTCGCGATCGCGGACCGTCATGTAGACGGGGAGGGTCTCCTCGATCGGCGTGCCCATGTAGCCGCCGGCACCGTAGCTCTCACGTCCCCCGAGCATGACGAGGCCCTTGCCGAGGTCGCGGACGTAGACCTGGAGCGCGGCCATCGTCGTGTCGCCCAGGTCGCGGGCACCGACGTTGTCGAGGACCACCGCGTCGTATCCGGCGAGCGTGGCGAGCGACGACGGCACGCCGGTGGAGGGCACGACGGTCACCTCGAGGCTGCCGTCGCCGAGGGAAGCGACGAGATCGGCCGCGCGGGTCGCGTCGTCGGTCGCCACGAGGACCTGCGGCTCGCCGGTCACGAGCACGTAGGCGTCGGCCGCGTTGTTCTCGGTGAACCGATCGACATCGGCCTCGATGACCGCCCGGAAGACGTGGAATCCCGGCTCGGTGGCCGTGACCGAGAAGGGGATCGTCGTGATCCCCGGCTCGAGCTCCAGCTCGCGCGTCGCGACGGTCGCGCCGTCCGCGAGCAGACGGAGCGTGGCGTTCGTGGTGACGGTCGAGCGCAGTCGCGCGACGAGGTCGATCGTCTCGCCGACCCGCGCGCCGGGCGGTGCGTCGAGCGCGTCGACGAGCACCTCGGCGGCCGACTCGTCCGCGGGCGTCACGACGTCCAGGCGGATGCCCCGTGTGGCCGCGGCCGCGATGGCGTCGTCGGCCTCGCCCGCGGTGTCGTTGCCGTCGGAGAGCAGGACGATGCGCTGCTGGGTCCCGGCCGGGAAGATGGCGGCCGCCAGGCGCACCGCGGCCGCGACGTCCGTGGCTGCGGCGACCGGCTCCGAAGCGGGATCCGACAGCTGGTCGAGCTGCGACGGCAGGCGGTCGACGAGCGCGTTGGCGCCGAAGACCACGACGCCCGCCGTGTCGCCCTCGGGCATCTCGCGCACGCTCGCCCGAGCCCAGTCCACGAGCTCCTCACGGGTGGCGTCGAGCATCGACGCCGACGCGTCGAGCAGGAAGACGACGCTGAGCCGATCCGATGGCAGCGCCAGCCGCGCCCCGGCGAGGGCCAGGACGAGCGCACCGACGAGCGCAAGCCGGATGACGAGCGACGCGACCCGTCGCGCCCGCGGCAGCGTGCGAGAGGCGCCCATCCAGCCGATGACGACGAGGGCGACCGCCGGCAGCGCGATCCACAGCCACGCCGGGTCGGCGAACGCGATCGGCACGTTCATCGGGCTCGACCCCCCAGGGGCTGGGGCCGCGCGCGGAAGGCGCGCGACAGGCTTCGGCGGGTCGGACGGTGGAAGAGGAGCCACTCGACCATGAGGAGCGCCAGCGCGGCGAGCGCCAGCGGCCACCACCACTCGGCACGGGTCGGCTGGGTGTCGGGTCCCTCGCCATTCGTCACCCGACCCATCGCGGTGATCCGCTGTGGATCGCCGGGACGCACGTCGGACTCGTCGGGGCTGAACAGGTTCACCGCCGTCCGGCCCAGTGCCAAGCCCGAGAGCTCCGGGACCTCGCTGATCGCCGTGACCTGGCGCAGGCCGACGAGCTCGGCACCGGGCACCGTCGCGCGGCCGCCGACGACGGGCACCTCCACGCGGGTGGTGGCGGCGCCGGGCAGCCCTTCCGCTCCCGCCGTCTCGACCGCGATCCGATCGATCCGCGGGTCGACCGACACGCCCACCGACTCGCCGAGCCGCACCGAGGAGGGCAGAATCCCCTCGCCCACGGGGAGCAGGAACTCGGTGAGGTTGCTCATGAGGAGCGGGAAGGCGATCTGGAGCGGCAGGTCGGACTCGCCGAGGTCGAAGCCGATGACGGCGGAGCGACGGCCGCCCACCTGGCCCACCGCCACGAGCGGCGTGCCGGCAGGGGTCGACACCACGGCGCGCATGCCGTCGGCGAGCTCGATGTCGCGCGTCCGCCCGATGTGGACGGTCGACAGGTCGACGAAGCGGAGGATCGGCTCATCGGGATCGACGCGGTCGATGGCCGGGCTCTCGATCCGTCCGTCGACCGTGCCGTACACGCCGTCGTCGTCCGGGTCGACGTAGAGCGCGGGGACCGTCGGCGCCTCGTCCGGGACGAGACCGTCGAAGATGAGCAGTCCGTACGGCGTGCCGGCCTCCTCGGCCTCGGCCAGGGCATCGGCGTAGCCGTCGGCTCCGACGGCATAGAGCTCGAGGCGCGGGAGGAGGGCGAGGGCGTTCTCGAGGAACGGGCTTCCGGCACCGACGAGCAGGGCACGGACCGTCCCCTCGCCGGGCACGATCGCGAACGCGGTGTCGTCGGTCGCCAGCGCATCGGCTCCGGCCAGGCGTGCCTCGACGAGCGTGGTCGCCCCGGGGACGGTGCTGACGAGCGCCTCCGAGCGCTGACCGGCGGGGATCGTGAGGTCGCGCGCGTCCACGAGCGCGCCGTCCGCGTACACCTCGAGCCGCCGCGTGACCGCGACGGCGGACGGGTTGGCGACGGCCACGAACAGGTCGAGCTGCGCGCCGCCGGCTCGCCGCAGGGCCGACAGGGCGGCGATCGCCTGGTTCGCATCGGTGGCGCCCACCTGCTCGACGAGGACCGGTGCCCCGACGCCGACGTCCGGCAGGCGATCGCCGGAGGCGTCGCTCACGACGACCACGGTCGAGTCCGCGTCACGACGCGCCAGCGCGGACGCGAGCGCGAAGGCATCGGTCAGGTCTCCCGGGAGCTGGGTGGCCGCGATGCCGTCGATCGCCTCGAGGGCCGCGTCGACGTCGTCGGTCTCGCTCACGAGCACCTCGGCGCTGTCGGCCGCGGACACGACCGTGATGCGGCCGCCGACCGGCAGCCGTTCCACGACGTCCCGCGCGCGCTCGCGCGCCATCGCCATGCGGTCCTCGTCGTCGGTCGCCGTTGCCATCGACGCGCTGGTGTCGACGATGAGAACGACGTTGGCGGCCAGGTCGGACTCCACGGCGCTGAACGGTCGGACCGCGGCCATCACCACGATGGCGGCGATGAGCAGCTGGACGAGGAGGAGCCAGCTGAAGCGGAGGCGCTGCCACGGCGCGTTGGCCTCGACGTCGCGGATGAGCTGCTGCCATAGGAACGTGGACCCGACCGGCAGGTCGCGGCGCCGCAGGCGCAGCATGTAGAAGGCGACGATGATCGGCAGGCTGATGAGGCCGATGAGGGCGAGCGGAGCAATCATTCGACCACCCGACGGCGGCGGAGGACGTCGAACAGGAGATCGGCGAGGTCGAGATCGGTCGGCACGGCGACGTACGCGCCGCCACGCCGGCTGACGAAGCTCGAGATCTCCGCCTGCCACTCGGCGAGGCGCGTTCGGTAACGGTCGACGAGGTCGTCGTCACCCGACACCTCGACGGCGTGGCCCGTCTCGTTGTCGACGAGCCGTGCGTCCGGCGGAACCTCGGGTTCCAGCTCGTCCGGCGCGAGCAGGTGGAGGACCGAGAGCTGGCACCGCGTTCCGGCCAGGTCACGCAGCGCGTCGAGGTAGCCGGGATCCATGAGGTCGCTGATGAGGATCAACGGACCCGTGCCGCGCATCCGGGCGGCGTAGGAGCGCGCCGCCGATGCCAGCCCGGTCAGGCGCTCGGTCCGCGGCTCGGAGAGGAATCGGAAGAGCTCGAGCGCGCGACGCTTGCCGCGCATCGGGCGCATGCCGCTCGCCTCGCCGTCACCGAGGAAGGCGACGCTCACGCGGTCCATGCTGGCCAGCCCGAGATAGCCGAGCGCCGCCGCGGCACGGCGGGCGGCGTCGAGCTTGTTCGGCACGCCGCAGTCCATGGAGCGCGATGCATCGACGAGGACGTGGACGGTGACGTCCTCCTCCTCGACGAAGAGCTTGACGAAGAGCTTCTCGAGCCGCGCGTAGGCGTTCCAGTCGACCTGCCGCAGGTCGTCGCCGGCGGCGTAGTTGCGATAGTCGGCGAACTCGACGCTCTGGCCGCGCCGCACGCTGCGCCGCTCGCCCTTCATCCGGCCGGCGATCATGCGCCGCGAAGCGAGCTCGAGCTGCTCGAGCCGACGCAGGAACGTCTCGTCGAAGAACGGGGCTCGCTCGGGGGTCGTCATCGGCTCGGGATCGCGGACCGGAGCCGCGCGATCGGGAGGCTGCCTATTCGGCCGGCTCGGTGGGCGTCTCCGCGATGATCGCGCGGACCACGGAGTCGGTGCTGATGCCCTCGGCCTCGCCCTCGAAGTTGAGGATGATGCGATGGCGGAGCGCCGGCGGCGCGACGGCCTGGACATCGCCGTAGGCGACGTTGAACCGCCCATCGAGGAGCGCGTGGATCTTCGCGCCCAGCACGATGGCCTGTGCGCCGCGCGGCGAGGCGCCGTAGCGGACGTACGACTTCACGATCTCCGGCACGCGCTCGGTCTCGGGATGCGTCGCCCGCAGGATGCGAATCGCGTACGCCATCACGTGCGAGGCGATGGGCACGTCACGGGCGAGCCGCTGCATGGCGAGGACATCGGCGCCGGTGGCCGCCTTGCCGACCCGCGGCTGGTCGACGCCCGTCGTGCGCTCCATGATCGCGACGAGGTCCTCCTCGGTGGGGAACGGGACGTCGATCTTGAAGAAGAACCGGTCGAGCTGGGCCTCGGGCAGGGGATACGTCCCTTCCATCTCCAGCGGGTTCTGTGTCGCGAGCACGAAGAACGGCTCCGACAGCGTGTACTGCTGCTTCGCCACGGTGACGCGGTGCTCCTGCATCGCCTCGAGCAGCGCCGACTGGGTCTTCGGGGTTGCCCGGTTGATCTCGTCCGCCAGGACGAGGTTCGAGAAGATCGGCCCCTGCTGGAAGCGGAACCGTCGCTCGCCGCCCTCCTCCACGATGATGTTCGTGCCGACGATGTCGGCCGGCATGAGGTCCGGCGTGAACTGGATGCGGCTGAACCCGAGGTCGAGGGCATCGGCCATGGTCCGGACGAGCATCGTCTTGCCGAGGCCGGGCACGCCCTCCAGCAGGGCATGCGACCCCGCGAGGAGGCTGATGAGCGTCTGACGGACGAGCTGGTGCTGTCCGACGATGAATCCGCCGACCTCGGCCTCGATGCGCGACGCCATCTCGGCGAAGCGCTCCGGTGCGAGGTCGGGCGTCGGCTCGACGGAGGCGGGGGAGATCGGCTCTGTCATGGGTCCTCTGCTCAGTCCGTGGGTTCGAGACGGGAGAAGTAGTCGCGGACGAAGTCCTTCAGCGTGATCGGCACCTGCTGGCGATCGAGCGCCGACTGGGCGTAGTTCTCGAACAGGTCGAAGACCTGCCGGTACGGCACGACGCTGTCGTTGTCGAAGCCGACGCCGGACCCGCTGCTGGTCTGGTCGGTGCCGCCATTGCCGCCCCGACCGGCGATGAAGTCGGGATCGCCCGGCCGCCCGAACCGATCGAAGTCGGAGAGGACGCTACCCTCGTCGTCGGTCTCCGAGCCCTGGTTGCCGGACGTCGGCCCGTCGAACCCGCCGGTGCGCAGCCCGCCGCCGGGGATGCGTCGCACGCTCGTTCCACCGCCCGAGCCCGGCTGGCTTCCGGGACCCGGCTGGTTGCCAGGTTGCGATCCCGGCTGGTTGCCCGGCTGGTTGCCCGGCTGATTCCCGGGCTGGTTTCCGGGCTGGTTGCCCGGCTGATTCCCGGGCTGTCCGGAGGCTCCCGGCTGGCCCGATGCGCCCGGCTGTCCGGACGCTCCCGGCTGCCCCGATGCTCCCGGCTGGCCGGATGCTCCCGGCTGCCCCGATGCCCCCGGCTGGCCGGATGCTCCCGGCTGCCCGGTCGAGCGGCCGGTCGGCTGGCCCGCGCGGGCCACCTGGCGGGCGCCATCCTGGAGCGCCGACTGCGCCCGGGCGATGTCTCGCTGCACCTGCCGGTCCCGGGCAGCGTCGCGGAGAGCATCGGCGGCGCGGTCGAGCGCTTCCTGGGCGGCTCGGCGATCCTCCTCGCTTCCGCTGCGTGCCGCTGCGTCGAGGGCGTCTGCGGCCTCCGCCAGCGCACTCGCCGCGGCGGGCTGTGACTGCGCCGCGGCCGCGGCGGCTCGGCGGAGCTCGTCCGCACGCTCGGCGGCCTCTTCGGGCGTCATCTCATCGGCCTCGTCCGCAAGCTCCTCGAGATCGCGGGCCGCTTCCTCCGGGTCGCCCTCGGGATTGGCCTCGGGATCGTCGGTCGCCGCCTGCGAGACCGCGCGCGCCAGCTGGGTCAGCGCCGCGTCCTTCTCGGCCGCCTGCGGATCGGTCTGGCGCGACAGCTCTTCCTGAACGGAGCCGATCCGGGCCAGCGTCGCCTCGCGATCGTCTCCGGACTCGCGGAGCTGGCGGATCAGCTCACGGAGCTCTCGCTCGAGCTCTTCGCGGCGCGGATCGGGGTTCTCGACGTTCTCCTCGCCGACCTCGTCGGCGATCTCCTCGACCCGCTCCGCGACCCGCTCGGCCGCCTCCCGAGCGGCCCGCCGTGCGGCGAGCAGGTCATCCTGGGGATTCGGCCACGCCACGAGCAGCAGCGTCATCACCAGGCCGATGCCGGCCACCGCCAGCGGCGTCCGCGCCAGGCGCGGACGGAATGCGCGGCGCAGGTCCACCTCGTTGAGCCGGGCTCGGGCATCGGCCAGCTGTCGGGCCTCGAGGGGATCGCTCGACGCGCGACGTGCGAGCTCGAGCGCGGTGCCCAGCCGCTGCCGCATCCCCAGCTCCTCGTCCGCGCGGCGCGCCGCCTCCACGAGAGACGGTCGCCGGCGCCAGGTGTCGATGGCCCACGCGACGACCGCGGCGACGACGACGCCGCCCTGGACCCAACGCGCGAACTCGATGGGGAATGCCCGCGCCAGCAGCTGGACGAGCGCGATGGCCAGGACGGCCGCGGCGGCCACGATGAGGCCCGAGCGAACGGCGCGGCGCCACCACAGCCGGCGGCGCAGGGCGCGGAGCCGGGCCAGGGCGTCTGCGCCCAGCCGCTCGGCGGCGGCCTGGGCGACGATCCGGTCGTTCATCGGTCCTCCTCCAGGGGCAGCTCCGCGATCGCCGGTTCGGACGCGTCGACGGCGGTCTCATCCGGGCCGGCGGCGCGGGCGGCTCGTGGACGGCGGAAGGCCCAGCGCATGCCCGCCGGCACGACGAGCCTCGTCGCCGCGAACGTCAGGATCGCGGAGAGGACCACGAACGTGATCGTGATCCGCGGCCACCAGTAGCCCGTGGCGGGTCCGCCGCCATCGAGCACGTTGCCGAACCGGTCGACGGCCCGGCACTCGTTGCCGATGCACTCGACGTTGCCGCCGATGACTCCGCCGTCACCGCGCAGCTCGCGAAGCATGCTGCTGATGCCGCCGAACCCCCCGGGCTCGGTGTTGGCCACCACGTCGAGCATCGCGATGCCCGGATTCAGGTACATGAGCTGTTCGGGCGCGCGCTTCGGCGGCCCGAAGCCGAACCCGTCGTCGCTCGTGTTGGCGACGACCGTCCAGAAGATGAAGAGCATCGTGGTGCCCAGGGTCAGGCCCAGCATCGTGATGTACGTGAGGACCGTGGCGGCCTGGGTCCGCTTGAGGAGCGCGGAGAAGAACAGCCCGATCGACCCGAGCAGCAGCGCGGTGCCGAGCAGCACGATCTGCTGGCGGACGATGTCGTCCACCGATGCCCCTCCGTACATGAGCACGATGGCCGTGATCGGGACCGCTGCCACGATCATGAGCACCACGAAGGCGAGGGCGGCCGCGAGCTTGCCGACCACGATGGCCGCCGGGCGCATCGGCGTGCTGATCAGCAGGTCGAGCGTCTGCTTCTCCCGCTCGAGGCTGATCTGCCCGGCCGTGAAGGCCGGGGCGATGAACGCGACGAGGATGAGCTGGAAGATCGAGAGGAGCGTGAAGATCGACTGGCCGATGAGGGCCGATGCGTTCGCCTGCCCCCCGAAGCCCCCGAACCCGCCACCGAAGCCGCGCACGTTCGGAGCGACCACGATGTACACGCCGTAGGTGATGAGCGCCAGCAGGCCGAGGTAGACGGTGAGCACGATGAAGGCCCGCCGGCCGCGCATCCGCGATCGGAGCTCCTTGACCATGATCGTGTTCACCGCGGCGAAGAACTCGCGCGGCGCCGACGAGCGAGGGGGTCGCGCCACTGCCGTCCCGGTCGCCGTCATGCCGCCGTCTCCTCGTCCACCTGTCCGGTCACCTTCAGGAAGATCTCCTCGAGGTCGCTCGTGGCCTGGTTGAACCCGACGACCCGGTGCCCGGCGTCGACCATCGCTCTCAGGAGATCGGCCTGGGCTGCCGAGTCGCCGTCGAACGACGCCTCGATGCGGGTCGCCCCATCGGCGTCGATCGTCCCACCGAGGACGTCCGCGATGCGTGAATCGGTTCCCAGCCAGTCGCGAGCGGACTGGACCGCTGCCTCGTCACCGAGGATCTCGATCCGCAGCAGGGCGCTCGCTCGAAGGGAGCGCTCGATCTCGCCGATGCTCCCCGAGCGGAGGAGGCGGCCGCGGTCGATGATCGCCACGCCGGTGCACATCTCGCCGAGCTCGGGGAGGATGTGGCTGCTGACGAGGATGGTCTTGCCCATCGAACGCAGCTCGCGAAGGATCTCGCGCATCTCGACGCGAGCCCTCGGATCGAGACCGGATGCCGGCTCGTCCAGGATGAGCAGTGCGGGGTCGTGGACCAGCGTGTGTGCCAGGCACAGGCGCTGTCGCATGCCGCGCGACATGGCCTCGACGTAGCCGTTGCGCTTGTCCGTCAGGCCCACGATCTCGAGCAGCTCGTCGATCATCGTCGGACGCCGGTTCGCCGGCACGCCGTAGCAGCGGGCGAAGAAGTCGAGGTACTCCCAGACCCGCAGGTCGTCGTAGACCCCGTAGAAGTCCGGCATGTATCCGATGCGGCGGCGCACCTCGAGCGGGTCCGCGTCGACCGGGATGCCGGTCACGTAGGCCTCGCCGGCGGTCGGCGCCAGGAGCGTGGCGAGGATCTTCATCGTCGTCGTCTTCCCGGCGCCGTTCGGCCCGACGAGCCCGTAGATCTCTCCGGGTCCGACCCGCAGGTCGACGCCGGCCACGGCGAGGTGCTCTCCGTAGCGCTTCACGAGCCCACGGGTCTCGACGACGGGTGTCCCGGTCATCATTCGCCGATCACCCCGCGCGCCTGTGCGCTCACGAACACGCTCACCTGGCCGAAGTTCGGATCGACTTCGCTGCCGCTGATCCGGACCTCGATGCGGCCGGCGTCGCTCACCGCCGTCGCGGGGTCGTCGATCTCGAACCGGTTCTTCTGGCTGATGTCACCGAGCTCGGTCCAGGCTCCGGTCTCCGGGTCACGAACCTCCATGGTGTACCCGGGCGGCCAGAAGCCGCCGAACCCTCCCGGATCGCTGAGGACGACGGACGGGTCAGGACCGACGATGATCTCGAGCTCCGAAACGGCCATCTCGGTCGCCTCGAGCGGCAGCGCGATGCTGAACGTCGCCGACCCCTCGCCCAGGCTGACCATGCCGCCACCCTGGCTGCCGGCGTCCCCCTCGGTCTCCACGAGTCCCACCGACATCTGAGCCGGCCGGATGACGACCTCGCCGCTGCCGACGCCGGGGCGAACGCTCACGACTTCCACGGTCTGGGCGTACTCCTGGGCCGTCACGTCGTCGAGCACGATCGGCACCGGACCGGCGTCGTCGGTCCACCCGATGACGAAGGGTCCGCGGACGGTGCCGGTGCCGAACTCCATGCCCGGTGCGAAGCCGCCGAACCCGACGAGCGCATCGATCACCTGGCGCCGCATGATGATCCGCCGCTGAGCCTCCGATGCGTTGTCGAAGCCACCGAAGCCGTAGACCTGGTCGGAGGCCGATGAACCGTTGAAGTTCGTCTGCTCCACGGAGAACTCGGCGGTTGCACCCGGCGCGAGCTCGCGCTCGACGAGGTCGCCGCCGGAGCTCGAGATGAATGCGACGTCCTCCACGGTCTCCTCGCCGACGTTCGTCACCGTGCCGATGAGCTTCCCGTCCTCGCTCCGCCACGACACGCTGAGGCTGGCTGCATGGTCGACGATCGCATTTGCCCGCACGGCCTCGAACCCGAAGACACCGATCGCCAGGTTGCGCAGCCGGGCCGGGTTCCCCTGCTCGAGGATCACGTCCGACGTCGGCTCGTTGCCCTGGAAGTTGATCGAGCGCATCCGTCCGAGGAGCGCATCGGCCTCCGCGGTGATGGCGTAGGTGGCGCGGTCCGGCGAGAAGATGCCGGCGTAGATTTCCGCGCTGGCCGTCCCGTCGATGCCGCTGGTGTGCAGGACCGAGATGCGGTTGACGATGATGCTCGTGCCCTTCATCGAGTTGCCGATCCCGAACGACCCGGCCGTGAAGACGATGACGAGCACCGGCGCCGTGATCCAGGCCATCTCGCGCCGGTCCATCCGCCGCAGGACGACGTAGCTGATCGGGCCGATGAGCAGGATGTAGGCGACGATGACCACGAGGAGCAGCTCCGCGGGCGGCACCTCCAGCGAGGGGAGGTTGCTCAGGGCGTTGCCCATCGCGTTCTGCATCTCCTCGGCACCGCCGAAGCCGCCGAAGAACTCCTCGAACGCCGCATTCGAGGGCAGCAGCCGTGACCAGAGGCGCGTCCCGCCGTCCCAGGTGCGGTGCTGCTGGCTGGCTGCGTCGACCCCGAGCAGGATGACCCGGCCGCCGCCGACGTTCCGCATCGACGCCAGGATCGTTCCGTCCTCGGCGGCGATGAGCTGACGAGCGTCCGGCCGCAGCGTCCCGGTCGAGACGGTCGCGGTCTCGGCCGGCGGTGCCTCGGATCCGGCCCACGCGGCGAGTGCCGCCTGGGGGACGTCGTCGACCGCCGTGATGTCCTCGAGCGGCAGGAGATCTTCGAACCCGCCCAGTCGAGCCTGCCAATCCGGCCCGCCGACCACGACGAGCTCGCCGCCCTCCGCGACCCAGCGGCTGATGCTTCGCCGCTGATTCTCGGAGAGTGCCGTGCTGTCGTCCGCCCAGACGAGGACGTGAATTCCGTCGAGCGGCTCGGAGCGTTCGGGGAGATCGGCGAGCGTGAGCGCGAGCGGTGCGGGCTGATTCCGGGCGTCCGCGGGCGTGAGCTGCGGCCGAAGGTTCCCGGCACCGTCTCCGACGACGCCCACCTGGTTCGAGGACTGCTCGAACACCCGGATCTCGACCACCTCGCGGACCGTGCCGTTCGGCTCGCGGTACTCGATGGTCAGGCGGCGCTGGAATGCCTCGGGCTGGACGTACAGCGTCACGACCTTGCGCGCGCCCGCCGGCATCTCGACGTAGCGCTCGACGTTCCCGGCGTCGGTGGACGTGGCAAGCACGCCATCGGTCGGCTCACCGTCGTTGACGAGGGTCACCGAGATCGCCATCCAGCCGGACACGGCGTATCGGCCGCCGACGAGCGCCCGGGCCTCGATCTGGATCGAGCTCGCCGCATGGGCCGGCATGGCCGGGACCAGGACCGAGACCGCGAGGAGCAGCACGACCCACACGAGCGCCACGAGGGAGCGAGCGGGTCGGGCGGTGCGGATGATCATCGTCCCCTCTGTGCGGTCGGGTCGCCGGGGTGGCGCGTCACGGGAAGACGCTCCGAGGCGCATCCGAGTTGCACGCCGTGATCGACGCGGACGAGTGTACGGGAGCGCGGGCCGCCGATGCTAGAGTGCCCACGCTGCGTATGGAAGCTTCGATCCCCGACGGTCGCCACGAGCTCGAGCGTCATCTCGAGGACCAGATGCGCGCCCAGGAGCGCCAGCTGGCGTGGGTGCGCTTCGGGATGGTGCTCGTCGTCGCGCCCTTCCTGCTCATCTACGCACCGCTCGCCGAGCTGCGCCCCATCCTCTTCATCGTGCTCGGCGTGGTGGCCGCCTGGTCGGGTGCCATCCCGTGGCTGCTCTCCCGGTTCCCGTCGCGCGAGGTCGGCATCGTCACGACGGCCCTCGACATGGCCGCGGTCAGCGTCGTCGTCTACGTTGCCGGGGATCGCATCGACGCGTACCTCTTCTACGGGCTGGTGATCCTGGGGACCGCCCTGCGCTTCGGGCTCGGCGCCTCGATCTGGTCGTCGATCGTCATGAGCGGGCTCTACGCCGCGGTGGTCATCTCCATGCAGCCCGATGACATCGCGCTCCAGCGCCTCGAGGTGCGCGTGGCGTACATCGTCGGCATCGGCGTCATCGCCGGCCTCTTCAGTCGCGTCGTGATCCAGCGGGCCATGGACAATGCGCGGCTCCAGCAGCGATTGACCGAGGACGAGCGCGAGGCCGATCGCGTCCGCGAGCGCGAGGTCCTGAGCCGGCTCGGCCGCGACTTCGGCGCGTCGCTGGAGCGCGATGCGACGTCCCAAGCGATCGCGGTCGGGGCTGCACCGGTTCTCGGCGACGCGACGCTGGTCACCGTGATCGACGACGCCGCGCGCTGCCTCGTGCCGGTGGCCGCCGACGGCCGGGACCCCGAGCTCGCGAGCCGATGGCAGGCGCACCTGGCCGGGCGACCCCCGCGCCTGGGGGAGGGGATCATCGGGCGGGCGGCAGCGACGGTGGCGACGGTCGAGGGTGGCATCGACACGGTCGCCGCCGGCGATCCCGACGGCCTGCGCGGAGTGGAGCTGGCGTGGATCCTGGCCGTCCCGATCCTCGCGGGCGGGCGCCTGCAGGGCGTGCTCGCCACATCGGGACGCGAGGGCGATCGCGCCCCGGCCGACGTCCGTCGCCTCGCCGACGCGGTGGCCGAGCGCGCCGGGCCGGCGCTTCAGAACGCCCAGCTGTGGTCGGACCTCCAGGAGCGCATGGCCCGCGAGCAGGCGGCGCAGCGCATCAAGGACGACTTCCTCTCGATCGTGAGCCACGAGCTGCGGACTCCGCTCACCAGCATCCAGGGCTACTCCCAGCTCCTCGAGGGCCGCCTGCGTGCCGACCTGGCGGGCGAGAGCAAGGAGATGGCGCACCTCCGGGTCATCCGGTCCCAGGTCGGACGGATGCGTCGTCTCGTCGACGACCTCCTCGATGTGAGCCGCATCGATCGGCGCGGGGCGGTGAGCATCGAGACGACCGACTTCAACCTCGCCGAGGACCTGCGTGAAGCGGTCGGCCGGCTCGAGCGGGAGCACTCGGACCGGGACATCAGCCTGGACGCCCCGGACACGCTGGCCATCCACGCGGACCGGGACCGGATCGACCAGGTCGTCAGCAACCTGCTGGAGAACGCGGTGAAGTACTCGCCCGACGGAGGACCGATTCGCGTCGTCGCCGAGCGGCGCGGTGCGGAGGTCGAGGTGCGGGTCTCGGACACCGGAGTGGGCATTCCCGAGGAGCATCGCGCCAACGTCTTCGAGCGCTTCTACCAGGCCGATGACGATGCCGGCCGGCGACGGTTCGGTGGCCTGGGCCTCGGCCTCTACATCAGCCGGGCGATCATCGACGCGCACGGGGGAAGGATCTGGGTCGCGGCGAACGACGAGACGGGCCGCGGGTCGGTGTTCGGCTTCCGGATCCCGCGCGTCGCCATGCCCCTCGCGCCGATGGGCATCGAGCCGACCGGCGAGCCGCCCCCGTTCGTCATGCGGAACCGGCCGGGGTGAACCGCGACCGGCTCGTCACCATTGCCGAGCGGCACGGGCTCGAGCTCGTCGGCATCACCGGCGCCGAACCGCTCGACGACGACCGTCGCCGCATGGAGGCCAGCGTCACCGCGGGCCGCATGGGTCGCATGGAATGGATGGGCGGCGACCGACCGCGCGTCGCCACCGATCCGGTCGCGCTCGATCCGGCGGCGCGGTCGGTGATCGTCGTCGCGGCCCCGTACGCGGGCGGGGATCGCGCCGCGTGGGACCCGACGCCGGGCGCCCTGGCCGCGGCGCTGGCCCCGGTGCTGGGAGCGGCCCCCGAACAGCCCGTCGGCCGCATCGCGCGGTACGCCGTCGGCGGCGACTACCACGCCACGCTGCGCAGCCGGCTTTTGGCCCTCGCCGACGACCTCCGAGCCGAGGGAGTCGGTACCGGGGAGGTGGCCTACGTCGACGATCGGCCGCTCGCGGAGCGGGCCCTGGCGGCACGGGCCGGCATCGGCTGGATCGGCAAGAACACGAACCTGCTCACGCACTCGCGCGCGGGCTCCTGGGTCTTCCTCGGCGCCATCCTCTCCTCCGAGGATCTGCCGGCCGACGAGCCGATCCGGACCACCTGCGGATCGTGCACGCGCTGCCTGGTCGGGTGCCCGACCGGGGCGCTCGTCGGGCCGCGCACGATCGACGCTCGCCGATGCATCAGCTATCTCACGATCGAGCATCCCGGGACCCTCGATGCGTGGGAGTCCGCGGCGATCGGAGACTGGATCTTCGGCTGTGACGTGTGCCAGGAGGTGTGCCCCGTCAACGCGGATGCCGATGACGCCGGGCCGTTGCTCGTCCCCCTCATCCCGCTGGTCGAGTGGCTGTTGCCGATGGGGTCGCGCGCTTTCGGGCGCGCTCTCGGAGCCACGGCGCTGACGCGGGCGGGGAGACACCGGCTGCTGCGGAATGCCATCGCGGCGCTCGGCAACGCCGGCGCCGACGCGCCGGGGGTGGACGCATTGCTCCGTCGTGCTGCGGGCGACCCTCGGGCCGAGGTGCGGGGCCAGGCCGAGCAGGTGCTCGCCGCCCGCTGAACGGTGGATGGACGCCGGGCGAAATCGACGATCCATCGTCGACGCCCGCCGTCCGGCTATCCTTTCGGGGATGCCCCAGGTCTCGCCGTTCCGCGGCCTTCACTACTCCCTCGCACGCTTCGGCACCGCGCATCCGCCCGACCGCATCGCGCTGGCCGAGGACGCCGATGCGCCCCCGCAACGGGTCGCGGATCTCACCGACGTCGCCTGCCCTCCGTACGACGTCATCAGCGACGCGCGGCGCGAGGAGCTCCTGGCCCGGCACGAGCACAATGCGGTCCGGCTCGAATACAGCGCGGAGTCCGATCCGCACGCCGCCGCAGCCGAAGCCCTGCGCGCCTGGATCGAGGACGGCACGCTCGAACGGCACGACGACCCGGCCGCGTACTACTACCGCCACGCCACGGCGGCGTCGCCCGACGAGCTCGTGGTCGAGGGCGTCGTCGTGCGCGTCCTGCTCGAGCCGTGGGGCGCCGGCATCCGGCCGCACGAGCACACGATGCCCGGCCCGAAGGCGGATCGGCTGGCGCTGCTCGCGAGCACCCGCACGCAGCTGAGCCCCATCCTGTCGGTCTATTTCGACCGCTCCGAGCGCTACCACCACGTCATGGGCCGGGCCTGGAGCGAGGAGTGGCGCGCGCGTGACGACGACGGGCTGATCCATCAATTGACGGCGATCGAGCCGGACGATCGGCTCCTGAACTACCTCGGGCGCCAGACCCTCTACATCGCCGATGGCCACCACCGCTACGAGACGGCGCTCGCGCACCAGGCGGCCGTCCGCGCCGACCCGCGCTGGAGCGGCGCCGCGCCGGGGGAGCTGGCGGCCGACTGGATCATGATGCTGCTCGTGAACGCCGAGCTGAGCGAGCTCGAGATCCGTCCGACCCACCGCATCCTGGCCGATGCGGACCCCGAAGCCCTTCGCACGATCGTGTCAGGCAACGATGTCCTGTTCGAGCCCATCCCGGTCGCGCCCGAGCAGCTGGCGGCGGCGCTCGAGGAGCGCCGCCACGCCGATGAGCCCACCTTCGGCCTCGTCATGCCCGGAGGCGAGGGCTACCTCCTCGTCGCCGATGCGGACGGCGTGGCCGATCGGCTGCGCCGCGAGCGGATGAGCAGCGCGGTGCGCTCCCTGGACCTCGCGGCGCTCCACGTGGCGCTGCTCGGGGATCGGCTCGGCATCTCGGCCGAGGATGTCGCCGCCGGCCAGCGCCTCGCCTACACTAGGGACGAGGCCGAGGCGCTCGACCGCGTGGCCCGCGGCGACGCCGCCGCGGCGATCCTCGTCCGACCCACCCGCATGGATCAGCTTGCCGATGTGGCGAGCGCGGGGGACGTGATGCCGCAGAAGTCGACGTACTTCTATCCCAAGCTCCTGACCGGCATGGTCTTCAACCCGTTGGAGGACTGACGAGCACCCATGGTGCAGGCGATCAAGCGCGACGAGGTGTTCATCGAGCCCGAGGGCATCCACGTCGAGACCCATCAGCCCGAGCGACGGTCTCGCAAGCCCCCGCTGCTTCTCGTCCACGGCGCGCTCACCGGCTCGTGGCTGTGGACCGAGGTCGCCGCGTTCCTCGCCGAGCGGGGATGGGAGGCGCACGCGGTCAACCTGCGCGGGCACTTCACCTCCGACACCGCCGAGCTCGACGAGACGACGATGCGCGATTACGCCGATGACATCGGCGTGGCGCTGCGCCAGATCGGGCGGCCCGCGGTGCTCATCGGGTGGGGGATCGGCGCCCTGGCGGCGATGATGCACGCCGAGCGGCATCCGGTTCTCGGGCTCGTCCTGCTCGCGCCCTCGCCACCGGCCGCGGCCCTGCCGCGCCGTCCCGACGAGCACGAGCTGCGCGCGGTGCCCGGCACCTACGACGCGGCATGGTGGGGCTGGACCGGCTCTCGCGAGGAGCTGCGCGAGCGGATGCCGGACATGGAGGACGACGAGATCGAGAAGATGAGCGAGCTGCTCATCGGCGCGCGCGAGTCGGGCCCGGCGCGCCGGGAGCGGATGCTGGGCGTCCCGATCGACGCGTCACGCTTCGCGGATATCCCGAGCCTCGTCATCGGCGCCGGCCTCGACGAGGTCATTCACCCGAACGAGGCGCGGCACACCGCCGACCTCATCGGCGCCAGCTACGAGTACTTCCCATCGGCGAGCCACTTCGGCCTGGCCATGGGAGCGCGAACCTGGCCGGAAGTCGCGCAGAGCGTGCTCGGCTGGCTCGAGGAGCATCGGCACGCCATGGCCGCCGCGGCCGGGGCCGTACCCGCCGGGGCCCGACGCTGACGCCGAGCGGTTTGCATCGGCTTGGGGGCTTTTGTAGACTCGCGACGACCTCGATCGACCGTGCCGCATTCGTCTAGAGGCCTAGGACACCGCCCTCTCAAGGCGGAGATCACCGGTTCGAATCCGGTATGCGGTACCACTTCTCACTTCGAAGCCCCGATCCATCCTCGGATCGGGGCTTGTTGGTGGTCAGCGGAGTATTTCCCCAGCTGATTGTCACCGCTTCGCGCTCCGATGTCGATTGAGTCGCCGGTCCACGGGTCGGATGGACTCGACCACTCTACGCGGGGACGTTGTCGAACTGAGCGCCCACACGCGGAATCACGGAAGCGTTGCGAGCACAGGCTGCCAGATTGTCTGCATGGCCGATGCGTCGGCCGGCCCGAGCAGCATCGGTTCGGTGCCATCTGGCCTGACCATCCAGAGCTGTGCGCCGGGACCGTCGGCGGTGCCCATGACTGTGTAGAGGACCCACTGGCCACTCGGCGACCATATTGCGCCACCGGTCCCGGCCTCGGCACGAGCAATGATCGTCCCACCCTGACCGGCGCCGTCGAGACGCACCAGACCGTCGGGCGTGGGCACCAGCATCGACGAGCCGTCGGGTGACCATTGAGGGACGCCCGTGACTGCGGCGCCGTCCAGGAGCACCTCCGGCTCGCCGCCAGCCGCAGGCACGACAAACGCCTGGGTCGGCTCCTCGCCGGAGAGGTCATAGCGGACGAAGCCGATGCTTGCACCGTCGGGCGACCAAGAGAAGGCTCCCTCGTACGCGGGCCCGGTCAGCTTGCGCAGATTGCTGCCGTCCGCGTCGACCACGAAGATGGCACTTGGGATGTCGCCGTAGGCCGGTTCTCCGTCAGCACACTCGGCGCAGTCGCGACCGACGAAGGCGATTCGACTCCCGTCCGGCGACCACGCCAGCAGACCAGCGCCAACTGCGCTGCCGATCGTCCGGGCATCGGCACCTGCGACGCTGACAACGATGCCGTCGAGGCCGACCCACGCCAGGCGTCCGTCCGGGGACCATGCGGGGGCGTAGGCATCGACTGCCACCTCACGCCGATCGGTGCCGTCCGCATTCATCACCACCACCGACGTACCGGCGGTCGTGGCCACCTCGGCGGCGATGGTGCTCCCGTCCGGCGAGAAGCTCCAGCCCAGAATGTCGTCCGTCGCCACCGTGGCGAGGTCGGCGTCACCGAACGGCGTGACTCGCACGTGGACCGCCTCGTCCCCGCAGCCGACACATCGGAACGCGACCGCGCCATCCTCCACCAGCCGCAGCCAGCCGTGATCCGATCCCGCAGCCACCCAACCGGTGAGCGAAGTCCCCGGCCCGATGCGAACCTCGTACCAGTCCATGCCGTCAGCCGTCTCGACGTTCCCCGATGTGCCCATCAGCTGGCCACGGCG
Source organism: Chloroflexota bacterium (assembly GCA_025699005.1). GTDB lineage: Bacteria > Chloroflexota > Limnocylindria > QHBO01 > QHBO01 > JACDBZ01. The sequence goes on from JAILWI010000001.1 coordinate 855,054, forward strand.
CAGCGTGGCGACCACGTCGCCGGCACCCGAGGGCTCGCTTCGCAGGCGCAGCCCGTCGCCCTCGGCGAAGAGGATCCTGCCAGCCAGATTCGTCGGGGCTGCTGACTCCAGAGGCGTGGCCGCTGTGGTCGGCTGCGTGCTCGCCGAAGATGCGGGCTCGGGGCTCGCGACCATCGACGCGCTCGGCTCGGGAGAGGCGCTGGCGTCGACGACCAGCGGCAGTCGGACCAGCCCGGACCCGAACGCCGCGGCGGCGACGAGGGTCACCAGGAGCAGGGCCGCCGCGAGTAGCAGGAACGGTGACCGTCGCGGCTCGGCGGTGCGAGCCGTGAGGCTGAGACGCCCGAACAGTGCTTCGGCGAAGGCCGGATCCGGCTCCCGGTCAACCTCCAGTGCACGGAGCAGCCCCCGGATCTGGTCGTCATGCATCGGTCTGATCTCCGTAGGCGACCCGGAATGCCTCTCGGGCGCGAGCGAGCAGTGATTCGGTGGCCTTCTCGGTGCGACCGATCGCCGAGGCGACCTCGCGGACGGAGAGGCCATCGAGGTAACGGAACAGCAGCGCCAAGCGCTGGTCGGCCGGAAGCCGGCGTAGTGTGGCCTCGACCGCATTGCGCATCTCGACGCTCTGCCAGCGGGTGTCGACGCCGGTACGGTGCGCGGTGATGAGCTGGTCGTGCCGACGCGTCTCGCGCGCATGGCGCCGGTAGTGGTCGATGAGCCGATTGCGCGCGATGGCGCACAGCCAGGTCAGCACGTCGGACCGTCCATCGAATCGGTCCCGATTGCGGAGCGCCGCGACGAAGGTCTGCTGGGTCAGCTCCTCTGCCAGCGCATCGTCGCCGGCGCAGCGTGCGGCCAGATAGCGATACACGCGAGGCAGCGTGGCGTCGTACCAGTCGCGAAAGCGTGCGTCATCCCGTACGACTCTGGCGAGGTCCCCTCGCGTCACCATGGCCATGGGTTCGGTCATCTTGCACTCATCCAATGGCGGCCTGCATCGCCTCGTCCGCGATGCCTCACCCGTTAGACGTTCCGCCGGACCGAAATCCCTCGTTGGATGCCATGGAGGCGGGCAACCGCCATACGGATGCCCGCCGTCAGGCCGATCAGCGTGGGAACCGCGGCGAGCGCCTGAGCATCCAGGCTGGCCGTCGTCATCACGATCCACATCGCCACCGCCAGCGGAAGGAAGGCCGCCACGATGCCGGCCCACACGCTCAATCCCCGCCATCGTCCGGTGGCGCCGATCCATGCGGCGGCCGCGAGCGAAAGCGTGCCGACCGCGATGCCGGCGAGCACAAGCGGCGCATCGAATCGCGAGCCCGCGGTGAGAGCTTCCCAGGTATGCCCGGCGGTGAGGAGCAACGCCCCACCCCCGACCACCGCGTACCACGCCCTCGCCAGGGCCAGGCTTCGCGATGGCCGGTCGTGGTCCATGGCCTTCACAGATGTGGCGCCGGGTACATGGCGCAGGTGCGCATCACATCGATCATGACGCGGAATGGTAGCGCGGTCCCGATCCTCTTCAAGATCCAACACGATGACGGGACGAAGCCATCCGTTTAGCGTCCCATCTGGATCTGCGAGCCACGCAGAGGGGCGGGCTCTGGCGCCGACGCTGGGGACGTGCGCGGCCAGGGCCAGGCGGCGAGGGACGCTCAGCAGGGAGCGCGTGCTTGGCGCTGCGCTAGTCCTCGCTGATGAAGGCGGGCTCGAGTCAGTGACCATGAACGCCATCGGTCGGCGGTTGGGGGTGCAGGCGATGTCGCTATACCGGTACGTCGAGGACAAGGCGGACCTCCTCGATGGACTCGCCGTGCTCGTGATCTCCGAGGTCGAGATGCCGAGCAGCTCGGCCGACTGGAAGGCGGCGATGCGGCAGCGAGCGTTCTCGGCCCGCCGGGTCTTCGCGCGCCACCCCTGGGCGATCGCCTGGTCGAATCGCGGCCGCGACCGGGCGCCGCCACGCTGCGCCATCACGAGTGGGTGCTGGGCGTTCTGCTCGAGGCCGGCTTCCCGGTCACCGTGGCGGGACACGCCTACAGCCTCATCGACAGCTACATCTACGGCTTTGCGCTTCAGGAGCCGAACGTGACCTATGACAGCCCCGCGGAGCAGGCGGAGGTCGGCCAGGCCGCCCTCCGGCAGCTGCCCCCCGACGAGTACCCGCACCTCGCACGGATGGCCAGGGAGTTCATCGAGGCGGGCACCGGGTACGGCGAAGCATTCGAGTTTGGGCTCGAGCTGATCCTCGACGGCATCGAGAAGGCCCGTGTCCAGGCGGCTCCGCGCGCGTCGGAGACGTGACGCTCGCCGGTCTCCCTGTTGCAGGCTGATGCATTAACGTCAGTCGCATCAGGTCGGCATCCGGCGCCTGCCGCACATGAAGGAGGAAGCACCATGGCGCAGCGCGAGGTCATCGTCGGTTCCCGCGTCGGTTTGCACGCCCGGCCTGCCGCCCTGTTCGTGAAGACGGTATCGGCGCAGCCGGTAAAGATGACGATCCGCAAGGGCGACGGCGCGCCGGTCGACGCTCGCAGCATTCTGCGGGTCCTGGCGCTCGGCGCGAAGCACGGCGACACCGTGGTGCTCGAGGCCGATGGCGAGGGAGCCGAGGAAGCCCTCGACGCCGTCGCGACGGTGGTCGCCGAAGACCACGACGATCCGGCCTGAGGCCGATGTGACCGCCCCCGACACGCCCCGCACGCTCCATGGCATCGGGGTCAGCCCGGGCCTCGCCGCGGGGCCCGTCGCGCTCATGGGCGATGCGCCCTCGTTGCCGGTCGAGCGGCCGGCGGTGACCAATCAATCGGCCGAGGCGGATGCCGCGGTGGCTGCCCTCACCGTCACCGCAGAGCAGCTCGAGCGACGCGCCGCGACAACGGCTATTCCCGGCGCCGCGGAGGTGCTGGAAGCGACCGCGATGATCGCCCGTGACCCGTCCCTGCACGACCCGATTCGATCGGCCACCGCCGGCGGTCTGCCCGCGGCGTGGGCGGTCGATCGCGCGGTCGACGAGTTCCGCGCGCTGCTTCTCGATCTCGGTGGCTACATGGCCGAGCGCGTCGGTGACCTCGACGACGTCCGCGATCGGACGATCGCCCGTCTGCTCGGCAAGCCCATGCCCGGCGTCCCGGAGCGAGACACGCCGTTCATCCTCGTCGCCGACGACCTGGCTCCCGCCGACACGGTGACCCTCGACGCCGAGCGCGTGCTCGCGCTCGTGACGGCCAGGGGCGGGCCCACCAGCCACACGGCGATCCTGGCGAGGAGCCTTGGCCTGCCGGCCGTCGTCGCCTGCCCCGGGGCCACATCGATCGGCGAGGGAGAGCTCGTCGAGGTCGATGGAGCGACCGGCCAGGTTCGTGTCGGCGTGTCGGCCGATGAGGCCGCGGAGGCGAATCGGCAGGAGGCCGGTCGGCGGGCGGCTCGAGCGAGCAGCCGCGGTCCCGGACGGACCTCGGACGGACACCCGGTCGCGCTGCTGCTCAACATCGGCGATGAGGCGGGCGCGGCATCGGTGGCCGCGGTCGATGCCGAAGGCGTCGGGCTGTTCCGCACCGAGTTCCTCTACCTCGATCGCAAGGATGCGCCCTCGGTGGACGAGCAGGTTGCGCTCTACACGAGCGTCTTCGAGGCGATGGGGGACCGCCGGATCGTCGTCCGCACGCTGGATGCGGGCGCGGACAAGCCGCTGCCCTTCCTCGACCAGAAAGGGGAGCCCAATCCGGCGCTCGGGGTCCGCGGTCTCCGCATCGCGCGGCGAGCCCCGCAGGTGCTCACCGACCAACTCGCCGCCCTGGCCCGGGCACAGCAGGCGACCGGCGCGGTCGTGTGGGTCATGGCGCCGATGGTCTCCACGGCTGCCGAGGCGCAATGGTTCGCCGATCTCGCGCGAGCCGAGGGCCTTCCGATGGCGGGCGCGATGGTCGAGGTCCCGGCGGCCTCCCTGCGGGCGGCCGATCTCCTCGAGCACGTGGACTTTCTGAGCATCGGCACCAACGACCTGGCCCAGTACACGATGGCGGCCGACCGCATGTCCGGGGACCTGGCCGATCTTCTGGACCCGTGGCAGCCGGCGCTGCTCGACCTCGTCCGGATGACGGCGGAGGCGGGCGCCGCGGCCGGAAAGCCGGTCGGCGTGTGCGGGGAGGCCGCCGCCTCGCCGACCCTGGCGCCGGTGCTGGTCGGGCTCGGCATCACGAGCCTGTCGATGTCGGCCTCGGCCGTCGCCGACGTCCGGGAGGCGCTCGCCACCGTCACCCTCGCCGAGTGCCGCGACCTCGCTCTGCGAGCGCTGGGTGAAGGAGGCGACGGCTCGTAGGAGACGTCGCTCAACCGCCGAGGGCCCGGGCGACGACGACGGCCGCCGCCGCGGACCAGCCCTGCGGCCGGCAGGCGGCGGGGTAGGGGATCGCACGTGCCGACTCTTCCCGCGAGACGCCGGCGAACAACTCGGGCAGGCGCCAATCGAACGAGGCGGCGGCGGCGAGGAGGCCCTCGGCCACGATGCGGGCTTCGTCGGCGAATCCGTCGGCGAGCATGCCGTCGATGATCATCGCCGTGTCGTGCGGCCACACCGCACCGGCGTGATAGCGCATCGGCCAGTAGCCGGCGTTCGTGGTCGACAGGGTGCGGATGCCGAAGCCCGAGAACAGCGTTGGATCCATGAGTCGCTCGACCACGGCGCGCCGCTCATCGGCGTCGAGCATGCCCGTGCCCAGCAGGTGGCCCATGTTCGACGCGATGCCGTCGACGGCTCGTCCGCGCGCATCGAGTGCCACCGCAGGATACCGCGCTCCGGTGTCAGGGTCGCTGACCCAGAACGCGGCGCGGAACCGGTCCGCCATGGAGTCGCGCCAGGATCGCAGGTCGGCGGCCCCGGGACGGCCCAGCGCGTCGAGCATGTCGGCGGCGTGATGCGCGGCGCGGAACGCATAGCCCTGGACCTCGCAGAGGGCGATCGGCCCATCCGCCAACGATCCATCGGCCCAGCGCACGGCATCGCCCGAGTCCTTCCACCCCTGGTTCGCCAGGCCGTGCCCGGTCGGGTCGTGATAGGTGAGGAAGCCGCGAGGGTCGGCCGCCGCCGCTTCACGCATCCAGCCGACGGCCGCCTCGAGGTGCGGTGCGAGCGTGGCGACCTCGTCGATCGGCATCCCGGCGCGCCACGCGTCGTGAAGGAGTGAGATCCACAGCGGCGTCGCATCGACGGTCCCGAAGTAGCGGGGCGGCAGGACGAGCCGCTTGCTGGCCCCCGCGTGCTCCGTCGCATCGCGCCGCAGCTCGTGAACGATCCTCCCTGGGGCCTCGGCGGTAGCGGTGTCGTGGGCTGTTCCCTGGAGGTGAGCCAGGGCGGCGAGCGTGCCACGGGCGATCGCCGGTGCCGCGGGCAGGAGCAGGCTCGCGGAGATGATGCTGTCGCGCCCGAAGAGCGTAAGGAACCATGGCGCGCCGGCGCCGATGAAGGGCGCCTCGGGCACCCCACGCAACGTGAGCTCGAGACCCTCGAGATCGTCGAATGCCTGACGCACAAGCCGGCCGAGGTCGTGCGCGCGACCGTTCGGGATGGGCACCTGCTCCGCCGCGGCGGCAACCGTTCGGCTGGTGGGCGCGGCGACGATCGCGCCGCTGTCGGCGGCCTGGAGCGACCAGCTCCCCGTGTCCGACCCACCGGGCCCGGCGCTGAACCGCCAGGCGATCTCGAAGCCGGTGTCATCGTGGGATCGGGCGCCGTCGGCCGCGACGCGGACCTGGACCCGATGATCCGTGGTGGACCAGCCGTCGCCCGCCATGACAACGGCCGGGACCTCCTCCCCGACGCCCGCCTTGATGATGTGCATCGGCGTTGCATCCGGCGCAATGCGCAACCTGAGCGTGGCGGCCACCGCGCGGCTCGACGCGTTGCGGAGGGTGATCGTTTCCGAGATGGCGTCGCCGGTCACGGCTCGCCTGCGGACGAGCAGCACTTCGGGATCGATCATGGAGCCGCCACGACGGAGCACCGAGCGCAGCTCCTGGTGCCGCGGCACGGCGTAATCGGTCGACAGGTGCGAGACCGACCACCCGTCGACCCGAAGCGTGAGCTCGCGGACGATGCGGGTGTCGCCGACGTAGACGCCTTGCACGCCCGCCCCGGCGCCGATCGACCCGTCCTGGGTGGTCCACGCCTGCATCGGCGCCGCCAGGAGGCACGCCAGGTCATGGAGGAACGGCTGCTCGGCGCTGTGGACGTGTTTCGGGGCGTCGTCGGCCATCGATCTCCTCATGCTACGCCCGGCGGGGTTGACAACCGGCGCAACGCGATTCACGATGACGATACCGCATTTGAACGTTCAAATCGACGGCGAATATCTCCGGAAATCCGCAGGGAAGTGGAGAAGATGGGCGCTCGGCGACCCACGCTGGAATCGCTGGCCACGGAGCTCGGCGTGTCCCGCCAGACGGTGTGGAACGTGCTGAATCGGCCGTCGGTGGTGGCCGAGCCGACCCGTGAGCGCGTCGCCGCCGCCGTCGATGCCGCGGGCTATGTCCCGTCCCGCGCCGGTCGCCAGCTGCGGACGCAGCGATCTCACGCCATCGGCATTCGTCTGATGCCGACCTTCGATGGCATCAACGGGCACATCCTTGATACCTTCGTCCACGAGCTCGCGGAGCATGCCCACCGTTCCGACTACCGGCTCGCGCTCTTCGCCGCCGCCAACGAGGCCGACGAGATCGCCACCTACGCCCGGATGCGGGCCGCGAACGAGATCGATGGCGTGGTCCTGACCTCCACGACCATCGACGACGAGCGCATCGCCTGGCTCCTCGAGAACGACGTCCCGTTCGTGTCCTTCGGCCGGCCGTGGCGTCGCGACGTGGATGCCTCGACCGCACCCCACGACTGGGTCGACGTCGACGGAGCCGCCGGGACCGAGGCGGTCACCCGCCGCCTGCTGGCGGACGGCCACTCCCGAATCGGATACCTGTCGTGGCCGGCGCAGCCCGACGTCGGTGGCGACCGCCTCGCCGGCTGGCAGCGCGCCATGCGCGACGCCTCGGACGAGCGCGACCTCTCCACCCTCATCGCCGAGTGCTCGAATGACGTGACCGATGCGCGGCGTGCGGCCCGGCAGCTGCTTGACCGCGGAGTCACCGCGGTCGTGTGCGCGTCCGACACGCTCGCGCTCGGGGCTCGAGCCGCACTCGGCGCTCGAAGTGCTGATGCACGACGCGTCCCGATCGTCGGCTTCGACGACACCCCCGTTGCTCGCGCGCTGGGCATCAGCTCGGTCGCTCAGCCGATCGTTCGCGCGGCGCGCACCTCGGTCTCGCTCCTCGTGAGCCGGCTGGCCGAGGAACGGCCGCCCGAGCACGTCCTGCTTTCCCCGTCACCGGTGTTCCGCGACTCCGAGATCGCCACACCGTCGTTGTTCGAGAGCGTCGGAACCATCCAGGAGAAGGAGATCACCAACCCATGACTCACCGATTTCCGCGCGTGCCGGCCATTCTCGCCGCATCCGCGCTCCTGCTCGCCGCCTGTGGCAGCGGCTTCGAATCGGAGGCGCCCGGGTCGACGCCCCCCGGGTCCGCGGATCCCGGGTCGTCAACCGATGCCAGCACTCCGGCAGAGCCCGGTGCGGATCTGACGATTCTCATTGGCTCATCCGGCGACGCCGAGACGAACCTCGTGAATGACCTCGTCGCCGAATGGTCGGCTGAGTCCGGCGTGAATGCCGAGGTCGTGGTCGCCTCGGACCTCAACCAGCAGCTCTCCCAGGGCTTCAGCTCGAACAACCCGCCCGACCTGTTCTACCTGTCGACCGACCAGATGGCTGCGTATGCCGCCACCGACTCGCTCGAGCCGTACGCCGAGTCGCTGTCGAACGCCGACGACTTTTACCCGAACCTGCGTGAGGCATTCACGTATGACGGCCAGTTCATGTGCGCGCCGAAGGACTTCTCGACCCTGGCGCTCATCATCAACGAAGACATGTGGACCGATGCTGGCCTGACCGAAGACGATATCCCGACGACCTGGGAGGAGCTCGCCTCGGTCGCCGAGCAGCTGACCACCGACGAGCGTGTCGGTCTTGCCTACGGTCCGGAGGTCCAGCGCATCGGCGTCTTTATGGCCGAGGCAGGCGGTGCGTTCATCGATGACGACGGCACGACGGCCGTGGTCGACTCGCCGGAGAATGCCGAGGCGCTCCAGTACGTGAAGGACCAAATGGCGGCTGGCTCGTTCAGCTACTCGTCAGACCTCGGCGCGGGCTGGGGTGGCGAGGCGTTCGGCAACGGGCTGGCGGCCATGGTGATCGAAGGCAACTGGATTGCCGGCGCGATGACGAACGATTTCCCGGACGTCAACTACATCGTCGCCGAGCTGCCGGAGGGACCCGGCGGTAAGGGGACCATCCAGTACACGAACTGCTGGGGCATGGCGGCGCTCTCGGACAACATTCCGGGCGCGATCTCGCTCGTCGAGCACCTGACGAGCACCGAGTCCCAGCTGGCCGCGGCCGAGGCCTTCGGCGTGATGCCGTCGGTGGCATCGGCGGCGGAGGAGTGGAAGTCAGCGTTCCCGGAGTTCGCGGCGTTCATCGATGGTGCCGAGTACGCCATCAACCTCCCGTCGCAGCCGGGGACCGGCGACGTGATCGCCGACTTCAACTCCCAGCTCGAAACGCTGCCGGCCACCGAGCCGGAGACGATCCTGGCAAGCGTCCAGCAGAGCCTGCAGGCGGCGCTGGACGATCAGTAGGCTTTCCTCCACGGTCCGGGGTGTCGTCCGCGATGCCCCGGACCCCGTCCACCTGACCCGATCCAGCGGTTGAGGGCGAGATGATTGCCATGCGGCCACGCGGCTCGATCCACGGCAACCGCGCACTGGCGGGGTGGCTGTTCGTCGCTCCCGCCGCCATCATCGTTGGCCTCTTCGTGCTGGTCCCGGTCCTCATGGCCGCTTGGGTTAGCGTGTCGGATTGGTCGGGGATCGGCCCGCCCTTCGCCGAGGGCGTGAACTTCGTCGGTGCCGAGAACTACGCCGAGCTGCTCGGTGGCACCGGTCTGGCGACGCGGGACCTTGGCACCGCGCTCCGAAACAACCTCTTCTACGTGCTGCTCGTGGTGCCATTGCAGACGGCGATCGCGCTCGGGCTGGCGATTCTCGTCAACCGGCGCGTGATGCGCGCCCGTGGCTTCTTCCGCACGGCGTTCTACTTCCCGTCGGTCACCTCTTCGGTCGCCATCGTCGTGCTGTGGCTCTTCCTGTTCAGCGCCACCGGCCCGGTGAACAAGGTGCTGAGCTGGATCTGGATCGACGGACCGAACTGGTTCCAGGATCCGCGCGGCATCTTCCACATCGTGCTCGGCGCGTTCGGGATCACCGGCCAGGACAACCCGCTTGCCGCCGCCAACTTCCTGGGAATCAGCGGCTGGGAGTGGGTCGCCGGTCCGTCGGTCGCCATGAGCGCGTTCATCCTCATGGCCGTCTTCACCACCTCGGGGACGTTCATGCTCCTGTTCATCGCCGCTCTCCAGCAGATCAATGCCGAGGTCGAGGAGGCAGCCATGACCGATGGCGCGAACGCCTGGCAGCGCTTCTGGTACGTCACGCTGCCGATGCTCAAGCCGATCGTCTTCACCGTGGTCACCCTGGGACTGATCGGCACGTGGCAGGTCTTCGACCAGATCTACGTGGGCACGCAGGGTGGCCCGGCGAAGACCACGCTCACCCCTGCCTACCTGTCCTTCAGTGCGGCCTTCAACAACCATGACTGGCCGCGCGGCGCGGCGATTGCCTTCATCCTGTTCGCGATCATCGTCGTCCTCACGGTGCTGCAACGGCTCTGGATCGGCAGGACGGAGGTCGGACGGTGAACATCCGCCGAGAGGGCGTCTGGGCTTGGGCACCGTTCGTCGTGCTCATCGTGCTGGCGACGATCTACATCGCCCCGTTCCTCGTCCAGGTCGTCAACTCGTTCCGGCCGGACGCGGATGTCGTTCGCGAGCCGCTGTCGCTCGGGATCGGGACGTGGACCGCGGCGGCCTACGAGCGCCTGTTCACCCGGAGCGACTTCCCGCTGTGGACGATGAACTCGTTCATCGTGACCCTGTCCGTGACGCTGGGACGGGTCTTCTTCGTCAGCCTGGCCGGCTATGCGCTGGCACGGATCCCGTTCCGCGGCCGCGGCCTCGTCTACGCCCTGTTCATCGCGATCATGGCGGTCCCCGGGGTCGTGCTGCTGATCCCGAAGTTCCTCGTCATCAACCAGCTCGGGATGTACGACTCGTACTCGGGAATGATCATCCCGCTGCTCGCCGATGCCGCCGGCGTGTTCATCATGAAGAACTTCTTCGAGTCCATCCCGGTCGCCGTTGAAGAGCAGGCGCGGATCGATGGGGCGGGCGTCTTCCGGATCTTCTGGTCGATCGTGCTGCCGATGTCGCTGCCGGCCGTGATGACCATCGTGATCCTGTCGTTCCAGGGCTCCTGGAACGAGCTCAGCCACTTCATCGTGTCGACGCAGAGCACGGAGCTGACCACGCTCACCCGGGGCGTCGCGCAGCTGGCCTCGGGTCAGCTCAGCCAGGGCTCGCAGTTCCCGATCAAGCTCGCCGCCGCGCTGCTCATGACGGTGCCAGTGGCGCTGGTGTTCTTCATCTTCCAGAAGCGGATCATGAACGTCGGCGCGGGTGCGGTGAAGGAGTAGGGGGACGGCGCGGCGCCATGGACCGGCCATCAGGCCGAGGCCGAGGACCTCAGGATCTTCTCCATCGACTTGCCACGCGCGAGCTCGTCGATGAGCTTGTCCAGGTAGCGAATGCCCTGCATGGTCGGCTCCTCGATGTCCTCCACGCGGACGCCACAGATCACTCCGGTGATCAGGTTCCGGGACGGATTCGGCCGAGGAGCCTTCGCGAGGAACGTCTCGAAATCGGTCTCCGCCCGCAGCTGAGCCGCCAGCTGGGACTGGCTGTAGCCGGTCAGCCAGCGGATGATCGTGTCGACCTCCGCTTTCGTGCGCCCCTTCCGCTCAGCCTTGGCGACGTAGAGCGGATAGACGCTCGCGAAGCTCATTGCGTAGATCCGGGGATTCTCCACGGTGCTTCTCGTCATGGGCTCGCTTGAGTTGATGACTTCATCATGATCGCTCCAGCCAGTTCGCGTCGGGGGCACCGGAGCGACCGTTGGCGCGCTGGTCGGGCTCCACGGAAGCCGGGAAGGAGATCGTGGCAGATCTCCACCAACGACTCGCCCTCCGGGCCAAGTTGTGGACAAGTTGGTGGACAGACCCCCTTCCGGAATGCGGCCATTGCGGCCTACGATCCCGGCCGGTCCGTATCCTTGGGCCATCGGGAATCATCCATCTCCATCAACCAAATCCTGGAGGGTGCCATCGCATGACGCAGCGGCCGTCCGAGCCCGACGCTGCCGAGAGGCGCAGCCTGGCGGGGGAGCCACCGCCTCCCGACGTGGTCTCATTCATTCAGTTCTGCCATCACCGCCGCGGGGTGGGCTGGCCCGAGCTCTACGACGAGATGTGCGGGGTTGCCGCGCGTCGCGAGTATCAGGGCTGGGACCACGCCGACCTCGCTTCGCATGGCCTGACGTTCTCCCTGTTCGAGATGCCGCGCCTGGCCGCCTGGGTCCGCGCCGTGCTCGACGGAGCCGATGACGGGGCGGTGAGTGGCCATCGAGGAGCCACGACACCACGACGGCAGCCGCAGGGCGCCGTCGCCTGACCGCCCTGCGGCGATCGACAGCAACAGAGCCCCGGTTCGCACTCAGCGGATCGGGGCTCGTTCGTGCTCGGTCGGGATCGGTGGGCCGACGTTCGCCGGCTGGCCGCGTTAGTAGGTGTGCCGGCGCGCCATCTCGCGCTCGATCATGCGCTCCATGACCATGTACTTCTCGATGCGGCGCCGCAGCTCGTTCGCCTCGGGCGTGTACAGGTGGACGTACTGCTGCAGCTCGAGGCTCAGCTTGCGGCTGAACATGCGGGCGTGATCGAGGTTCCGTCGCAGGAGCACCTGGTCCATCCGGCGGAGGTGCTCCTCGTTGAGAAGGTCCTCGTCCCGGAGCAGCTCGCGGTCGACATCGATCTGCGTACGTTGCAGCTGGACGGGCGTGATGATCGTTTCGTCAGCCATGGCCGGACCAGTCTAGCGGCTGGCAGGTTGGCCGATGAGGTCACCGACGAGGCCGGTGATCTGGTCGATCCCGAACGGCTTCGGCAGGACATGAATGTTGCCGATGGCCGCCAGCTCCGCTTCACGCTCGCGCAGCGAGGCGACATCCGCGGAGCACACGATGATCGGGATCTCCGCCAGGCGGTCCTCCGCGCGGGCGAGCGTGACGATCTCCCACCCCGATGCTCCACCGAGGAGGAGGTCCACGATGATGAGATCGGGACGGGACGCTCCGATCTCGGCGATCGTCGTCTCCTCGCCGTTGAAGAGGCTCACCTCGTAGCCGGCATCTTCATCCAGGATGGCCGACATGAGCTCGAGAAAGTCGGGGTTGTCGTTGATGACGCTGATTCGCGGCCGCGTCGCGCTCGGCATGCTCGGGGTCCCTCCGGTGGCTCGGTCGCCTTCGGTGGCCACGAGTATAGGCGCGCCCCGTGTGGGTATGCTGATCCGGGTCCCCGTAGCTCAGTGGACAGAGCAACCGCCTTCTAAGCGGTCGGTCGCAGGTTCGAATCCTGCCGGGGACGCCACCCCGAGCTCCGCTGGAGCGACGCGAAGAGCCGCGGGGGGTGTGATCGATTGACGGAGGGCATCCACCTGGTGAGCGCGAGCATGGATCGGCACTTCTCCGAGGTGGCGGGTGCATACAACGCGCTGCGCACGACCGATATCGAGCCGATTCTGCTCATTCGGGACACCCTTGGTCGGCGCGGATCGGTTCGTGGGATCGACGTCGCATGCGGTGGCGGCCGGTACAGCCAGCTCCTCCTCGAGCATGTCCCGGGCCTTGCCCTCACGCTCCACGACCAGAACGACGCAATGCTGTCCGAGGCGACCCGGTACCTCGCCGAGCATGGGATCGAGGACGTCCCGACCGTCGAGGGCGACATCGCGGATCTCGAGTTCCCCGATGCGGCGTTCGACGCCGTGTTCACGTTCAACGCGATTCATCACTTCGATCCGTCGATGTTCCTGGCCAAGGCCGCTCGCGCGCTGAGCGGCGATGGCCGCGTCTTCATCTACACGCGACTGCGTGAGCAGAATGCGCGGAGCGTCTGGGGCCAGCTCTTTCCGTCGTTCGCCGAGCGCGAGGATCGCCTCTACGAGCTCGCAGAGGTCGAATCGTGGGACGGGGGATCCGGATCGCTGGGGAAGCCGGAGATCGTCCAGTTCGAGTTCCAGCGGCGAGCGACCCTGTCTGAGCTGATTCACCAGGCGCGGAGCCGTCACTACTCGACGTTCTCGCTGTATTCGCCGGCCGAGCTCGAGCAGGCGCTAGCCGAGTTCGAGCGCGCAGTCCGCGAGCGGTTCCCGGACGTCGACGCCATCGAATGGACGGACGAGAACGTGATGATCGTGTACGGCTCCGCCGCTCGCTGACCTGTCGACCGGTTGTCGCCGGGGCGTGCCGGCGATTGCCAGCGCGATGCGCATCAGAGCTCGGCGATGCGTCGCGGCGCCATGCGTGGCCCGTACCGCGGGGCCGTGAAGCCGGCGACCTCGAGCAGGCGCTGGACCCGGCCGCGCTGGCCTCGATACGGCTCGAGGATCTCGAGCATCCGGGCGTCGTCGGCGCGCGCCTCGCCGGCGAGCGCCCACGCCACCATGTTCGGGATATGGAAGTCGCCGACGCTCACCGCGTCAGGGTCGCCGAACGCGCTGCGCACGACCTCGGCGGCCGTCCACGGGCCGACGCCCGGGAGCGACATGAGCCGTCGAGTGGCGAGCGCGGCATCGTCCGCGGCCTCGAGCCAGGCGTGTCGCGCGGCAGCACGACGCACCACGTCCGCGCGACGCCGCTCGACGCCGAGCGGATGGAAAGCGTGGTAGGGCAGGCCTGCCAGCGTCGCAGGCGCCGGCGGGAGCAGGAGGTCCATCGGCCCGGGCGCTGGCGAGCCGTAGCGTCGGAGCAGGCCCGCGTATGCGCGGAACGCCTCGGTTCCGGTGACCTTCTGCTCGAAGATGGACGGGACCAGCGCGTGGACGACTCGCCGGCTGCTCGGAAGCCGAAGCCCGGGGTGCCGCCGCTGGAGGTCCCGGATCAGCGAGTGTTGCGCGACGAGCTCCTCGGGGCGATCGTCCTCGCCGACGAGCGCCGGAGCGTGCTGTGCCATCCACCCGGCGCCGTCGCCCCAGGCCCGCACGTGAAGCTCGTCGTCCAGCACATCGAGCCGCGCCGTGGCCGCGCCATCCGGGGTCAACGTCGCCCATGCCGCGCTCCGGCGGGAGAGCCTGATCGTGCGGTCGCCGGCGCCGTGGCGCAGAGGGCCAAGCGTCTCGGCCAGATCGAGCGGACCGCGCAGACGGACGCGGCGCTCGATCACCGCCGCATCGAGAGCAGGATCGGCGACGGGCCAGCCTGCGTGGCCTCGAGCTCGGCGCGGCTGCGGATGCCGCGGTATCCCTCCCGCACGATGGCCTGGGCGCTGACCTCGCCGAGGCTCGTTCCCGGGCCGGCAAGAAGGACGACATCCGGCGCGTACTCACGCAGGGCCACGCGCAGGCTCGTCGCGTAGTCGTACGTCATGGCCGGCTGGTCGCGGACCGTGTGCCGTCCCAGCTCGGCAGGGTCGGTCGCATAGGGCGTGAACCGGACTCCACGTCCGTCGACGAGTGTGACGTTCGGAGCGTTCCAGGTGAGATCCGCCAGGCGAACCGCCGCGTCGGCCGCGGCGCGCGCGCGAAGGGGCGTGTGCCACGCCTCCTGGGCGCCCGCGCGGAGCGGATATCGTCGGCTCCCCACCTCGATCGGAGGCAGCTCCTGGGCAATCGCCGCCATGCTCGCCCGGGGAGCGCTGACCGTGACGAACGCGCCGAGGTCGAGCGAGCGATGCGCGACATCCTCGTGGTGCGACAGCACGGCATCGAGCGCCGATACGCGCAGGGGGTCCAGGCGCCAGTCGTCGTCGGCGACGGCGTACACGAGCTGTCCGCCCGGATCGTCGTCGACCACCGGCTCCTCGGCGAGGAGAGCCATCGTCTGGACGATCCGAAACGCATCGTCGAACGAGAGCGCGCCGGACGCCGCGAGCGCGGTGTACCAGCCGCTCGAGCTGGCAACGACGACGACGACCTCGTGGTCATCGGCGATCCGCTCCGCGTCGAGAAGGCTGGCGAGGAACGTCAGCGGCGCGGCGTTCGCCGAGCGAAGGTGGACCGCCGGATCGAAGCGGCCGGCGCCGTCGAGGTCCGAGAGGCGCGGAAGGTCCAGGTCCGCGCGGAGCTCGTCCGCTCGACGTACCCACGGGTGCGTCTCCGGCAAGGAGCCGAGCGAGCTCGGACCGTAGGAACCGCGGGCCGGGAAGGCGACGACGGCCCGGGTCACGAGCGCGATCCTGACGCGTGCCGTCGCCGGCCGACGGCGCGCACCGCGCTCGCGACGATCTGGTCCACCCCGACGAGGACCGCGGAGGTCGCCGGTCCCAGCGGGACGAACGAGTCGACGGCGCGCACCGATGCCAGTCGTTTCGCGGTCCGCGTCTCGGCCAGGTCGGCGACGATCGCATCGGCCACACCGGCGCCGGTCGCGCGGCACTCGTCCACGACGACGACCGTGCCGACATCGGCGGCGTGCTCGCGGATCGCCTCGGTCGGCAGCGGGCTCAGCCAGCGCAGGTCCAGGACCCGCGCCCGCAGATCGTGCTCCTCGGCGAGGCGGTTGGCGGCCTGCAGACTGAGCCGCAGGCCGTTGGCGTAGCTGACGAGGAGCACGTCCGCATCGGCGCCGGTCTCGCCATAGACGCCGACCTCTCCGGGCAGGAGAACGTCCGGTGGGGGCGCGTACGTCGAGAGCCACCCGCCGTCGCCATCGGCGTGGAGGTCCTTCTCGTGGTACAGGGCGATCGGCTCGAGGAAAATGACGACGCGGCCGTCCTCGATCGCCATGGCGACCGCGCCCCGCAGCATGCGCGCCGCATCGTCGCCGCGGGCGGGCGTGGCGATCACGAGGCCCGGGATGTCGCGGAGCGCGCCGATCGAGTTGTCGTTGTGGAAGTGCCCGCCGAATCCCTTCTGGTAGGCGAGCCCCGCAACCCGCACCACCATGGGGTTGCGGAACTGGCCGGAGCTGAAGAACTGGAGCGAGGCTGCCTCGCCGCGAATCTGGTCGAGCGCGTTGTGGAGGTAGGCGAGGTACTGGATCTCGGGGATCGGCAGCAGTCCGATATGGGCCGCGCCCTGGGCGATGCCGAGGATGCTCGTCTCGTCGAGGAGCGTGTCGAACACGCGCGCCGTGCCGAACCGGCGCTGGAGGCCGTTCGTGACGTTGTAGACGCCGCCCTTGCGACCGACGTCCTCGCCGAACAGGAAGACCTCCGGGCGGCGCAGGAGCTCGTCGGCCAGCGCGGCGTTCAGCGCGCCCGCCAGCGTGCGGCTCGTCGGCGACGTGGCGGCCTCCGGCAGCGTCGGACCGAAGGAGGCGATCCGATCATCCGGCGACGCGAGCGGCAGCGTCGCGCGAAGTGCGACGAGCGTCGGGTGGTTCGGCGCCAGGGGCGCGGTGACCTCCTCCGTGGTCTGCAGCCGAGGACGACGCCACGCCTCCTCCGCCACCGCCATGACACGGTCGCGCGTCTCCCGCACGAGGTCACGGAGCATGTCGGGCTCGGCGGCCCCCGAGTCGACGAGCCGTCGCGCGTTGCGCAGCAGCGGGTCGTCGGATTCGATGGCCTCGATCTCGGACAGGCTGCGATACGTCTGCTCGGCGTCGCTGCCGGCGTGTCCCCACAGCCGGACGGTTCGCAGGTGGAGGAAGACCGGGCGCCGATGGTGGCGCACCTCCTCGATCGCGATGCCGACGGCGTCCCAGATCTCGTCGATCTCGCCGTCGGCGCGCACGTAGCCGAGGTGCTCCTGGTGGCCGAAGGTGTCGGCGATCCAGCCGTCGGGCGTGGCGACGCTGATCCCGGTCCCGTTGTCCTCGCACACGAGCAGCAGCGGCATCGGAAGGCCGAGGCGCACGGCGTACCGCGCGGTGTTGATGGCGGAGAGGGCGGTGGCATGGTTCGCGCTGGCGTCGCCGAACGAGCACGCGACGATGGCATCGGCCGGGAGGTCGGTGGGGACCCCGAAGCGCTTCGCGCGTGCCAGGCTGAAGGCGAGACCCATCGCCTTCGGAAGGTGGCTCGCGATCGTGCTCGTCTGTGGCGGGACCCAAAGCGCACGGCTGCCCCACACCTTGTGGCGGCCCTGGCTGATCGGGTCATCGCTGGCGGCCACGATGCCCAGGAGCGTATCGAGCATCGGCGTGCTGCCCGGCAGCTGGCGGGCGCGGGCCATCATGAAGCCGCCCGATCGGTAGTGAAGGAACGCCGGGTCGTCGATCCGCAGGCGCGCGCCGACCACCGCGTTGTTCTCGTGGCCGGCGGAGCCGATGGTGTAGAAGCTCCGGTTCGTCTTCTTCAGCTCTCGCGCCGCGACGTCGAGCTGCCGGGACGCGAGCTGGTCCTCGAACAGGGCGATGGCTCCGACCGCCGTGAGACCGCCATCGGTCCCGATCGGCGCATCAGGAGCCAACCGGCGGTCAGCCGGCTCGGCGTGGGCGAGATAGGCGTCGAGCTGTCGCTCGACGATGGCGACGCGGTCCCAGGTCATGCGGCGGGTGGTGACTCGGTGCTGGGGCGGGCCGCGCCATTCTACCGCCGCCGCCGGGCGGCTTTAGCGGGGGAAGTCGCCGCCGTTGGAGACGGCCATGGTGATCGTTACGAGGGCCAGCTGGAGGGCGACGGCCAGGATCGGGGCCCAGAGGAGGGGAAGGCGCGGCAGGCGGGACATCTTCGGCGAACCTCGTCCGCGCGGGGACCACGGGGTGTGATCGCGCCCGCGAGAGGCCATGTGACGCCACCGCGTCTTACGCCGCGGTTACCACCGGCTTACCGCCCCCGGTCATCGGACGGCAATTTCTCCGCGAAACCTTGACACTCGATCCTCCGGGACTCGATAGTGCGCGGAGTTTCGATACGCCTGTCTCCTCGCGCCCCCGAGCGGCGCGACCGGCGTTCGACGCGAGGTGCACTTGGCGGTCGAGTCGAATCGGGAGATCGGTCAGGCCGGGAACGCATCCAACCGCGTGCCGGCCGTCCAGCTCGAGGGCGTGACGAAGCGTTTCGCCGACGTCACGGCCGTTGCGGGGATCGACCTCGAGATCGCGGACGGCGAGTTCTTCAGCATGCTGGGCCCGTCCGGCTCCGGGAAGACGACGACCCTGCGCATGATCGCGGGCTTCGAGGAACCGACGTCCGGCCGAATCCTCCTCCACGGGCGCGACATCACGGGCGTCCCCCCGTTCGACCGCGACGTCAACACCGTGTTCCAGGACTACGCCCTGTTTCCGCACATGTCCGTCGCCGACAACGTCGGCTACGGCCTCGTTGTGCGCAAGGTCGCTCGCTCGGAGCGCTCTCGCCGCGTCGAGGAGGCTCTGCGCATGGTGCGCCTGGAGGACTACGGCGCCCGCCGTCCCTCCCAGCTGTCGGGCGGTCAGCGCCAGCGCGTGGCCCTGGCCCGCGCCCTCGTCAACCGGCCCCGCGTCCTGCTGCTCGACGAGCCCCTCGGCGCGCTCGACCTGAAGCTTCGCGAGGAGATGCAGATCGAGCTCAAAGCGATCCAGCAGCAGGTCGGCATCACGTTCATCTACGTCACCCACGACCAGGAGGAGGCGCTCACGATGAGCGACCGCCTGGCGGTCTTCAATGCGGGCCGCATCGAGCAGGTCGGCTCACCGGCCGATGTCTACGAGCACCCGGCCACCACGTTCGTGGCCGGCTTCGTCGGGACCTCGAACCTCCTGACCGGCGACGTGGCCGTGGCGGTCATCGGCGAGCCGGGCGTCTACACCGTCCGGCCGGAGAAGATCCGCATCGCCGACGTCGGCACCGAGCCGGAGTCGGACGAGGCCTCGGCCGTCGGACGGATCCGCGACGTCGTGTACGTGGGACCGGACACGCGCTACATCGTCGCCCTGGAGGTCGGCGGCGAGCTGGTCGTCACCCAGCAGAACCTGGAGACGTCGTCCATGGAGGCGCTCGCAACCCAGGGCCGGAGCGTCCGGCTGATCTGGAAGCGCCGTCACGTGTTGAGCCTCGCCACGAGCGAGAAGTGATGGGGGATCGGAAGGGAAATCGGCCAATGAGGCACCTGCGCATTCCTGTGGTCATGGTGGTTCTGGTTCTTCTCGTCGCGGCCTGTGGCGGCGCCGCCCAAACGGGTGGCACGATCGACGAGATCGGAGAGGGTGAGGGAGAGCTCAACCTCGTGATCTGGGCCGGCTACGCCGAGCGTGGCGAGGTCGATCCGGCCTTCGACTGGGTCACCCCGTTCGAGGACGAGACCGGCTGCGAGGTCAACACCACGAACATGACCGACTCGAACAACGGCGTCTCGCTCATCCAGTCGGGCGAGTACGACGGCATCAGCGCATCCGGCGACGCGACCACGCGGCTCATCGCGAGCGAGCTCGTCGCGCCGATCAACACGGACGTGTTCGAGAACTACGACGGCGTGTTCGACGGGCTGAAGGACCTGCCGCACAACACCGTCGACGGTGTGAACTACGGCGTGCCGCACGGACGCGGGCCGAACCTGCTGGCCTGGAACACCGAGGAGATCACCGAGGCCCCGACCAGCTGGGACATCATCTGGGAGAACGGCGCCGACTACGCGGGTGACATCAGCATCTACGACTCGTCGATCTTCATCGCCGATGCTGCGCTGCACCTCATGAACTCGCAGCCCGACCTGGGGATCACGAACCCGTACCAGCTCAACCAGGAGCAGTTCGACGCGGCCATCGCGGTCCTCGAGGAGCTCGATGCCAACGACCCGCTCTACTGGGGCACCTTCAGTGACCAGGTGAGTTCGTACGGCGCCGGCGACGTGGTCGTCGGGACGACCTGGCAGTTCCAGGTCAACCTCCTCCAGGGCGAGGACGCCCCGATCGAGGCCACCCTCCCCGAGGAAGGCTCGACCGGCTGGTCCGACACCTGGATGATGGCCGCCGATGCGGCGCATCCGAACTGCATGCTCATGTGGATGGACCACATGATGTCGCCCGAGGCGAACGGGCAGGCGACGGTCTGGTTCGGTGAGGCCCCGACCAGCCAGGCGGCATGCGACTACGCGGAGACGCTGTCCGAGGGTCACTGCGACCTGACGCATGCGACCGACGAGGCCTACTACGACCGGATCTGGTACTGGAGCACGCCACAGGAGGATTGCGCCGATGACGACGACGCGACCACCTGCGTGACCCAGGACGACTGGGTCCAGGCCTGGACGAGCCTTCGCGGCGGCTGAGCCGTGGCTCGTTCCTAGGAGCCCGCACTGCTCCCCGGGGGTTCGCCCCCGGGGAGCATCCTTCCCCTTCACCGAACCCGGGAGCCGATGACGACCACCGCCGATCCGGAACCGACCCGCCCGGGACGCCTGCGCCGGTTCGCCGCGTGGCTCCATGCGCGGCCGAGGACCCAGCGACGCATGCTGCTGTCGGGCCCGATCGCCTGGATGCTCCTGGCCTACTTCGGGTCCCTCGCCATCCTGCTCATGGGCGCGTTCTGGGAGAAGGACACGTTCACCGGCCGCGTCGAGCCCTTCGTGTGGAGCTTCGGCGCGTTCGAAAGCCTTTTCGCCAACGAGGTGTACCGCACGATCGCGGTCCGCACGATCACGATCGCCGTCCTCGTGACGCTGACCGACGTGCTGCTCGCGTTCCCGATCGCCTACTACATGGCGCGCATCGCCTCGCCCCGCATGCGCGGCGCGCTGGTCGTCGCCATCCTCATGCCCCTGTGGGCCGCCTATCTCGTGAAGGTCTACGCGTGGCGCACGATCCTCCAGGGCAACGGCTTCATGGAGTGGGCGCTCGGGCCATTCGGCGTCGACGCGCCGGGCCTCGGCCAGATCGCCAACTCGTGGCTCGTGCTGAGCTATCTGTGGCTGCCGTACATGATCCTGCCGATCTACGCCGGACTCGAGCGCATTCCGCCGTCACTGCTGGAGGCATCCGCCGATCTGGGGGCACGGAGCGGGCAGACGTTCCGTCGCGTGGTCCTGCCCCTCGTCGTCCCCTCGCTCGTGGCCGGGTCGATCTTCACGTTCAGCCTCACGCTGGGTGACTACATCACGCCCGATCTCGTGTCGGACGCGAAGTTCATCGGCAACGTCATCTACGACAACTCGAGCCTGGGCAACGTGCCGCTGGCCGCCGCCTACTCGCTGTTGCCCATCGTGATCATGATCGGCTACCTCCTGGTCGCGCGCCGCATGGGCGCGTTCGAGTCGCTGTGAGCGGGTGGGCGGCGTGACCGAGTCACGGTGGGTTCGCATCGGCCTGCGCATGGCGACCGTGCTCGTCATCGTGTTCCTCTACCTGCCGCTCGTGATCCTGACCATCTATGCCTTCAACCCCTCGCGCCTCCAAGCGTGGCCGCCGACGGGGTTCACGTTCGACTGGTTCGTGGAGGCGGCGAACAACCCCGCCATCGGGCGCGCGCTGGTCAACTCGCTGCTGGCCGGAACCGGAGCGACCGCCATCGCGCTCGTGCTCGGGACCGCGGCGGCGTTGGCGATCCAGCGCTACGCGTTCTTCGGGCGCGACACGATCTCGTTCCTGTTCATCCTGCCGATCGCGCTGCCAGGCGTCGTGACCGGCATCGCCCTGCGCACGACGTTCCAGACCGTCGGGGTGGACTTCGGCCTGGCCACGATCATCGTCGGGCACGCGACGTTCTGCGTCGTCATCGCCTACAACAACGTCATCGCCCGGCTGCGCCGGCTGCCTCGGACTCCCGAGGAGGCGTCCGCCGACCTGGGTGCGGACACGTGGACCACGTTCCGGCGCATCACGCTGCCCGGCATGGGGACCGCGCTGCTCTCCGGCGGCCTGCTCGCCTTCGCGCTGTCGTTCGACGAGATCATCGTCACGCTCTTCACGGCCGGTCCGGGAACGCAGACGATCCCGATGTGGATCTTCGCCGCCATCCAGCGTCCCACGGAGCTGCCGGTCGTGAACGTCATCGCCTTCGTCCTGATCCTGTTCTCGACGATCCCGGTCTACCTGGCGCAGCGGATCAGCAGCGGCGTGGGGGGCGGTCGCTACTGACCGAATGGTCCCGGTGCGGGACTTTGGGGTGGGGCGTACGCTGGTGACCGACACCCGGCCGCCGAGCGCCGGGTCGAACGGAGTCGAGCCAACCGTGTCCCAGATCGTCCAGCCCGCTGCCCGCACGCCGGCTTGGCGCGTGGTCGTCATCGCTGCCGTTGCCGTGCTCGCCGTCGCCATCGGCGCGCTCGTCGGCAGCACCCTGCTTGCGAACCGCGCAGCCGCCATCGGCGCGGCCGCCGCCTACGTGCCCGCCGACGCACCGTTCTACGTCGAGTTCCGCATCGAGCCGTCCGAGGCGCAGGATGCCTCGCTCCGCGAGATCCTCGGCCGCTTCCCCGACAGCGGAGAGATCGATCTGGACGAGCCGCTCTATCCGCAGATGGTGGCTGCCATCGACGAGATGCTCGCCGCCGAGGGCGCCGGCGTGTCCTGGGAAGCCGACGTCGCGACCTGGTTCGACGGCCGGCTGGCGTTCACGATGACCGACATCCCCACTGCGGCATTCGCGGATCCGGTCGATCCGATGGGCGTGCCGGAGGTGCCGCCGATGATCCTCCTGCTCGGCGTGACCGACCGGACGGCCGCCGAGGACGGCATCGCGAAGCTGCTGGCCGCGTCCCGGGAGTCCCCGTCGTTCACGACGGTCGAGCACCAGGGCACGGTCATCCACTTCTCCGAGGGTACGGAGTTCGGAGCGTATGCCGTGACGGACGACCAGGTCCTCGTCGGGACCGATGCGGAAACCCTCCAGGGCGCCCTCGACACGCACGCCGACGGCACCGGCACGGTCGCCGAGCTCGACGAGATGACGAAGCTCACCGACGAGCTGCCCGACGACTGGCTCATGTTCATGACCTACGACTTCAGCGATCTCATGGCCGAGGCGATGGCCGCGGGGGCGAGCGCATCGCCCGAGATGGCGGAGGCCTTCGGCTCGCTCATGGAGCATCAGTCCCTCCGCGGGGCGATGGCCATCTCGGCCGCCGACGGCCGCGTCCTGCTCGATGCCGCCACCGATGCGCCGACCGGGCCGTTCGCCATGGAGAACGCGGATCGCGGCCTGTCCGGCGAGGTGCCCGGGGACGTCCTCTACTACAGCGAGGCCGGCAACATCGGGCAGGGCTTCGCCGCGGTCATCGAGCCGATGAAGGACGCGATCGCCGACGTGCCCGACGGCGAGGAGCAGATCCGGACCCTCGAGTCCGCGCTCGGTGCCGACCTCGAGGAGCTCGTCAGCTGGATCGACGACGGCGCGATCGTCATCGGCGCGACCGAGGGTGAGCCGTACGCGGGCATGGTCCTCGTGCCGAACGACATGGACGCCGCGCGGCGCCGCCTGGACCAGCTCGCGTCGTTCGCGGGGCTCGGCGCGCTCGACCCGAGCAGCGGCCTCACGGTCGGCGAGGAGGACGTCGACGGGGTGACCGTCACGACGATCACCTGGACCGATCCGAACGCGGGGTCGGGCATGGGCCTCGGCATGCCGAGCTTCGAGGGATTCGCCGTGGAGTACGCGGTGACCGATGACCGCGCCATCGTCGGCTTCGGCGACGCCTTCGTACGGCGCGTGCTGGCGCTCGAGGAGGCCGATTCGCTCGCCGCGGTGGCTCGCTACACCGACGCCGTCGCCGAGTTCGGTGGTCCCGAGTCCGCCGGCATCGCGTGGCTCGACATCACCGGCGTGCGCGAGGCGATCGAGACCGCGCTCGGGCCGATGCTCGAGGCGGGCGATCCGGGCGGGATGTACGCGTCGGAGATCCGCCCCTGGCTGCTGCCGCTGGATCGTCTCGTTGGCGTCACCCGCGTCGACGGCGACGTGATGACCCAGCGCGGAGCGCTGCTCTTCGAGTGAGCGGCGCGCCGCAGCCGTTCCCCGACGAGCGTGACGGGGAGCCGGGAATCCAGGCCGCGGAGGATCGGCTGCGCTCGGCCGGTGTCGAGCCGTGGTCGTGGAGCAACGCGCCCGGCGACCGGTACGCGGCGCACGAGCATGCGACGACGAAGCTGCTCATCTGCGCCCAGGGCTCGATCACGTTCCTGATCGGCGAGCACGGCGTTCCGTTCGAGCTTCGCGCGGGAGCTGGCATGGTCCTCCCGGCCGGGACGCGGCACGCGGCGGTCGTCGGCCCCGAGGGCTGCACGTGCCTGGAGGGGCATCGCTCCTAGACGCGCCGCGACCCCCGGGCCGCGAACTCGCGGGCCTCGTGCTCGAACCGATTGTCGTGGTACCAGCGCTTGCCGGCCCGGCGTGCGCGGAGCGAATCGGCGAGGTAGACGAACGGGAACGCGATGCCGTGCCGCTTCCACTGCTCGACGTGCGCGAGCTCGTGCGCGAGCTCGCCGTCGGAGAGCGGCCGCCAGGCGTAGATCCTGCGCCCGATCGTGATCGCGAGCCAGTCCTTCACGAGCAAGGAGCCCACGACGCGCAGCCACGGCCAGACGTGGACGCGGTGATCGCTCACCGGCCGGCCCGTCGCACGAGGAGGTCGCGGCGGTCACCCCAGTGGTCGAGGAATCGATAAAAGTTGCGGCGGCTGAGCCGATCCCGCTCTGCGTCCGGCAGCGAGGCCCAGCCGCGATGATCATGGAGCTCGAGCGGCAGCCGTTCGGTGCGGACCGCCCGCCAGCCCGCGTCGCGGATCGCGAAGCTGAGGTCGAGATCCGCATTGCGATAGAAGCGGAAGCGGCGATCGAAGCCGACGACGGCGCGCAGCGCCTCTCGGCGCAGGGCGAGGCAGTAGCCCTCGATGGCGTCGACCTCCCCCGGATCGGCACTCTCGAACTGCCGGCCGTCGTCGCTCGTCACGCCCCATGGCCCGGCGATGCCGACGGTCGGATCCGAGAAGGTGGCCAGCAACGGCTCCAGGAACTCGCCGATCGGCTCGACCGAGGTGTCGACCAGGACCGTCACCTCGCCGCGGGAGCGCCGCAGGCCGAGGTTCCGCGCATCGGCCCAGCCCAGCCGGCTGCTGGTGCGCAGCACGGTCGGGCCCTGGCCGGCGATCGCATCGGCGTCGAAGGTCGGGGCGTTCGCGACGATGACGATCTCGAACGACGGGGCAGGTGGGTGGAGCTCGAGGGCGGCCAGGAAGCGATGGAGATCCTCCGGGTGATCCTCGGCCAGGAGCTGGAGGGAGGCATCCACCGACGCCGGCTCGTCGAGCAGCGTGGCGAGGTCGTTCGGGTCGGCGTAGCCGGTGGCAGCCGGCTCCGGTGGCAGCAGAGGCCGGGCCGATGATCCGCCAGCCGCGTCCTGGACCTCCCAGCCGAGGCCCGCGATCTCGTCGCGCAGGGCGTCCGCCTCGTCCCAGCGCCGCTCTTCTCGTGCCCGAGTGCGGCGGTCGAGCAGATCGCGGATCTCGGGCGGCGGGGAGTCATCAGCACGCATGAACGGAAGTACTCCAGGGCATGACCGAACGTACCGGGTGGGTGGAGATCACCTCAACCTTACTATCCGACCACGAGCCGCACCCACCGCACCTGCCCGGTGCGACCGGCCCGTTGCAGTGCCCGAACAGAGGGAAAGACCACCACCCATGATGACGAACGAGGTCGGCAAGCTGCTCACGGCGGCCGAGGTCGCCGAGATGCTGCATCTGCACGTCAACACCGTGAAGCGCCTGGGCGATCGCGGTGAGCTCCCGTTCTTCCGCGTCTGCAAGCGCGGCGACCGTCGGTTCCGCTACGACGACGTGCTCGAGTTCCTGCATCGCAGCAAGTAGCGACATATCTGCCCCCGGTTCGTCCGGGTGTGCCCCTGCCAGGGGGCTGTGCTAACGACCGCCGAGGTGCCATTTCTCGGCGGTCGTTCGCGTCTGTCGCATAATCGACGCTCCATGAACGACCATCCTGCGGCTCTCGACGAGATCCGCGATCTGCTCGACCGCGGTGAGATGGAGGCGGCGGCCCGCGCGGCCGAGCCGCTCACGCGCACCGGCGACGCCGACGTGGCCGCCGATGCCTGGCTCCTCATCGGCACGGCCCGCTATCGCCTCGACGACGAGCCGGGAGCCCTCATCGCCTGGCGTGCGGCCGCCGACTCCGGTGGGGCCGCTGCGTGGCTCGGCCATCGCAGCGTGGCCGAGCAGCACGTCCGCGACGGCAACCTCGACGAGGCGATCACCGCATACCGGGAAGCGGATCGGCAGGCGCCTCCCTCCGAGCGCGGAGCGATCGCGAACCGCATCGCATGGCTTCTCAAGGAGACCGGCCACGACTTCGCGGCGCGGCGCCAGTTCAACCGGGCTCGAGGCGCCTACGCGACCCACGTGCCGGTCGTCACGTACGCGATCATCGGCATCTGCGTCGCGCTGTTCGGGATCGACGCCGTGCTGAGCCAGGGGGCGAACCTGAGCGGCGGCTTCCTCGGCGGCACCGTGGGACCGCTCGGCGAGGCGAACCTCATCAACGCCTTCTTCGTCGCACAGGGCGAGTGGTGGCGGATCTTCACGAGCGCCTTCTTCCACCTCGGCCCGATCCACCTCGCCTTCAACATGTACGTCCTCTACCTCTACGGGCAGCTCGTGGAGCGGATGTACGGACGGGTCGAGTACGGGATCATCTATCTGCTGGCCGCGGCGGGCGGAAGCGTCGCGACGATCCTGTTCGACCCGCGCCAGTTCGCGGCCGGGGCCTCCGGCGCCATCTTCGGGGTCATCGGCCTCCTGTTCGTGGTCTCGCGGCGGCACCACGCCGTGCTCGGGCGCGAGGCGCGGTCGATGATGGCCGGCATCGGGACCTATCTCGTCTTCCTCCTCGTGTTCACGTTCCTCGTCCCCGGCATCAGCCTCACCGGTCACCTCGGCGGCCTGGCCGTCGGCGCGGTGCTCGGCTTCCTCCTGCCACCGACCGGCGTGGAGACGATGGGCGGCATGTGGCGCACACCGAGTGGAGAGCGGCTCTCGGGCGGGATGCCGCGAGCCGTGCGCGCGGCGGTGTACGCGGTCGTTGCCGGGTTCCTCGTCGCGGGGTCGTACCTCGCGGTCGGGCCATTCCTCGGTTGACCGTCGGGGCCGATCGCGCCTAGGATGCCGCTCCCAACCGAAGAGCGGCATCGACCGGGACGAGTACCCGATGCAGCGACCCAGAACGAGCGAGCCGGGATGGTGAGAGCCGGCATGGAACGCATCGGCGAATGGACCCCGCGAGCCTCGTCCCAACGCGATCGTCGCCGATCGCCAGGCGACGACGAGTGGGCCCTCCGTTAGCGGGGCCGAGAAAGCGCGGACCGGCGGACGGTCCGAACGAGTGTGGCACCGCGGAATGACGCCTCCGTCTCTCGAGATGGAGGCGTTCGTGTTGTCCGAGGCTGGCAGGAAGGACCGATGTCGACGAATCCCGACCCAGGCGAGCACCGACCGGCAGTCGGCGCCGCCGTGGAGCTCGTGGCGGCGGGAGCCGTGCTGCCCGCGCCCCTGGCCGAGGCGGCCATGGATGAGCTCATGGAGGGGACCGCTCCCGCGACCCAGGTCGCCGCGCTCCTCGCCATGCTGCGCGTGCGGGGTGAGACGCCCGAGGAGCTCGCCGCCTTCGCGCGGGTCATGCGGGCGCGCGCCGTTCGGGTCGACGCCCCCGAGGGCTCGGTCGACCTGTGCGGGACGGGTGCCGACGGCTCCGGGACGTTCAACATCTCGACGATCGCGTCCTTCGTCGTTGCCGGTGCCGGCGTGCCGGTCGCCAAGCACGGCAACCGGGCAGTCACGAGCCGGTGCGGATCGGCGGACCTCGTCGAGGCGCTGGGAATTCCGCTCGATCCGGGGGCCGAGGAGGTGGGGCGGATGATCGCCGAGACGAACTTCGGCTTCATGTTCGCTCCCGCCTTCCACCCGGCCATGAAGCACGCCATGCCGATCCGACGCGAGCTGCCGATCCGCACGGCGTTCAACCTTCTCGGTCCCATCAGCTCGCCGGCCGGCGTGCGGCGCCAGCTGCTCGGGGTGGCCGAGGAACGGCTGCTGCCGCTGATGGCCGGTGCGCTGGCGCGGCTCGACACCGAACGGGCGCTCGTCGTCCATTCCGGCGATGGCCTCGACGAGCTGTCGCTGGACGGACCGAACCGGGCCCTGCTCGTCGAGGGGCGCATGGTCGGCGAGCTCACGATCGACCCGGGAGAGCTCGGGCTGGCGCGGGCACCGAGGAGCGCCTTCGCCGGGGGTGACGCTCAGCTGAACAGTGCCATCGCGCTGAGCGTCCTCGGTGGCGAGCCCGGCGCGGCTCGCGACGTCGTCCTGCTGAATGCCGGAGCTGCGCTCTTCGTGGCGGGTCGGGCGAGCGACGTGGCCGAGGGGATCGATCTCGCCGCCGATGCGATCGACTCCGGGGCCGCGGCCGGCGTGGTCGAGCGCTCCGCGCAGCCGGGCGACGCGTGACCCAGACCCTCCTGGACGAGCTCCTGGTTGCGGCGCGCCGGCGCGCTCGCGCCGATGCCCGCATCACGCCGCTGCGCGAGCTGCGCCGCGAGGTGGAGCGGCTGCCGCCGGCGCGACGCTTCGAGGCGACGTTGCGCCGTGCGGAGCGTGTGAGCCTCATCGCGGAGGCGAAGCGCCGCTCCCCCTCGGCTGGCGAGCTCCGGAGCGCACCGGGATCCTCGGCGGTCACGGACATCGCGCGAGGCTATGTCGCCGCCGGCGCGGCCGCGCTGTCGATCCTCACCGAGCCGACCCGGTTCGGTGGCAGCGACGATGACCTGGTGGCCGCCTCGCGGATCGGCGTCCCGGTGCTGCGCAAGGACTTCGTCGTCGATCGCTTCGGGATCTGGCAGGCCCGGGCGCTCGGCGCCGATGCGGTGCTCCTCATCGTCCGGGCGCTGCCCGGAGATCTCCTCGGGGAGTTGATCGAGGAGGCCGGGCACGCCGGGCTCGACGCGCTCGTCGAGGTCCATGACGGCGCGGAGCTGGATCGAGCACTCGCCGCCGACGCGACGCTCATCGGCGTGAACGCCCGCAACCTCGCGACCCTCGACGTCGACCTCGAGGCATCGCTGCCGCTGCTGGAGCGCGCGGCGCAAGCCGGTGCGACGGTCGTCGCCGAGAGCGGCATCGCCGGGCCCGACGACGTCGAGCGAGCCGCCGCCTGCGGCGCCGATGCCGTGCTCGTGGGCACGAGCCTGCTCCGCGACAGCGATCCCGCCGCCGCCGCGCGCCGGCTCGTGGAAGGCGCGCCGCGGCGCAGTCCACCACCCGGTCTCCCGTTCCTGCCGCGAGCCGCGGTCAAGGTGTGCGGCACGCGAACCGAGGCGGGGGTGCGAGCGGCGAACGCCGCAGACACCGACTTCATCGGCTTCGTGCTCGATCCGCGATCCCCGCGCAGCGTCGAGGTCGACCGCGCGACTGACCTGATGGCGGGCGCCTTCGGTCCGCGGCTCGTGCTCGTGTTCCGTTCCCCGACGGCGGACGAGGTGGCCCGGGCGCTCGACCGGACCGGTGCGACGGGGATCCAGTTGGCGGGGTTCGCCACACCGCCGCCGTGGCTCGGCGACCTCGTCGCGCGGATCGAGACGGTGATCGGCGTGCTCCATCGACCGGAGTCGGTGCGAGCCGCGCGCGCCGAGGCCGAAGCGTGGATCGGCGCCGGCGCCACCGACCTGCTGCTCGAAGGCGCGCCGGCCGGAGCGGGCGGCGGATCCGGCGGCGGGGCGCCGGTCGACATCGGCCGCCGGCTCAACCGGACGGTGCCGGCCGGGATCGCGGGCGGCCTCGACCCCTCGAGCGTGGCGCGGGTCGTGCGCGATGTGCGGCCCGCGCTCGTGGACGCGGCGAGCGGCCTCGAGCGCAACGGCTCGCCCGATGCGCGTCGCGTCGCTGCATTCGTGCGCAACGCCAGGCGGGAGCCCTCGGGGGCGGACCGCGTGTCCCGCGACGGACGGTTCGGCCGGTTCGGCGGCCGGTTCGTGCCCGAGACGCTCATCCCGGCGCTCGACGATCTCGAGGCGGCCTGGGCCGAGGCGCGACGCGATCCCGCATTCCGGGCCGAGATCGAGCGCCTCCAGCGCGAGTTCATCGGCCGGCCGACGCCGGTCTTCCCGATCCCGGAGGCGGCCCTTGCGGGGCGCGGTGGGCGGGGCGCAACGATCTGGCTCAAGCGCGAGGACCTGGCCCACACCGGCGCCCACAAGATCAACAACGCGGTGGGCCAGACGCTGCTGGCGAAGCGGATGGGAAAGCCGCGCGTCATCGCGGAGACCGGGGCGGGACAGCACGGCGTCGCGACCGCCACCGCCTGCGCGCTCCTCGGCCTGGAATGCGTCGTGTACATGGGCAGCACCGACATCGAGCGCCAGGCGCCCAACGTGCGGCGCATGGGCCTGCTGGGAGCGGAGGTGCGCCCCGTCGTGACCGGCAACGGCACCCTGCGCGATGCGCTGAACGAGGCGCTACGTGACTGGGTCACGAACGTCGGGGACACGTTCTACGTCCTCGGCTCGGCCGCGGGGCCGCACCCCTACCCCGACATGGTGGCCACGCTCCAGGAGGTCATCGGACGCGAGGCGCGGGCGCAGATGATGACAGCGATCGGCCGCGTGCCCGACGCGGTGATCGCGTGCGTCGGCGGGGGCAGCAACGCCATCGGCATCATGCGGCCGTTCATCGACAGCGCGGCGCGGCTCATCGGCGTCGAGGCCGGCGGGCGCGGCGATGGGCTGGGCGACAACGCCGCGTCGCTGGGGCTCGGAGCCCCGGGTGTGCTGCACGGTGCGTTCACGATGCTGACCCAGGACGCGGCCGGTCAGGTGGTCGAGCCACACTCGGTCAGCGCCGGCCTCGACTACCCCGGCGTCGGTCCGCAGCTCGCCGCCCTCGCCGAGGCGGGGCGCATGGAGGTCGTCCGCGCCACCGACGCGGACGCCTTGGCCACGACCGAGTGGCTGGCTCGCAGCTGCGGCATCATTCCCGCGCTCGAATCGGCGCATGCGGTCGCCGCGGCGCTCGACATGCTGCCCGCGCTTCCTCCGGATACCCATCTGCTCGTCAACCTGTCGGGCCGGGGCGACAAGGACCTCGGCATCCTCGAGCACGAGCTTCCGGGCCCATGAACGGCCCGCGTCGCATCCGTGACGCCTTCACGGGCGCGCACGCCGAGGGCCGGACCGCCCTCGTCGCCTACATCCTGTCCGGCTTCCCGACCGATGCCGATGCGCTGGCCGCGGCCGAGGCGGCACTCGATGCCGGGGCCGACCTGCTCGAGATCGGGGTCCCGTTCAGCGACCCGCTCGCCGATGGACCCACGATCGCCGACGCCGGTCGCGTGGCCCTGGCGGGCGGGGGTGGGTTGCCATCGGCGACGCGGCTCGTGGCAACGCTTCGAGAGCGCGGCCGCACCCAGCCGCTCATGGTCATGACGTACCTGAACCCGCTGCTCGCTGCGGGAGAGCACGAGACGCTCACCGGCCTGCGGGAGGCGGGAGCCGATGGGCTCATCGTGCCGGACCTGCCCGCGGGCGCCTCCCCGCGCTTCGAACGTCGCGCCGCCGGCCTGGGCCTCGGGCTCTCGTTCCTCGTTGCGCCGAACACCGGGCCGTCGCGCATCGAGGCGGCGATCGCGGCGTCCACCGGCTTCGTCTACGTCGTTCCGCTGTTCGGCGTCACCGGGGCGCGGGATACGGTGGCGGCCGGAGCAGGGGAGCTCATCGCCTTGGTCCGGAGCCGGGCGGCGGGCCGCGCGCCGGTGGCCGCGGGTTTCGGGCTGAGCACCGCCGCGCAGGTCGCCGGGCTGGCATCAGTCGCCGATGGGCTGATCATCGGCTCCGCGCTCGTGGCCGCCGTGCGTGACGAGGGTCCGGCCGCCATGGGCCGGCTGCTCCGAACCCTCGCCACGGGGACCTCGGTGCGACCCTCCGCCTCGGCGCGCTCCGTGCGATCCTGACGGGCATGTGCTTCGATCACGACGCCCGACCACCGCTGCCGCCGATGCGTGGCTCCGCCCTGGATGCCGGGCCCGAGACCCTCGTCAGCCGCGACGGGACGCGGGTGCGTGCCTATGCCGCGCTGGCGGAGAGCGGAGGCGATGCTCCGGGGATGCTCATCGTCCCCGACGTACGCGGTCTCCACCCGTACTACGAGGAGCTCGCCTTGCGGTTCGCCCAGGCGGGGATCCATGCCATCGCCATCGACCTGTACGAGCGGACCGCCGCCGACCAGCCGCGCGGTGCCGACTTCGAGCACGAGCCCCACGTCCTCCAGCTCGATCCGGCGTGCGTGAATGACGACGTCGCCGCGGGTGCGGCGTGGCTCCGGGAGCGGGCGGGCCGGGTGTTCAGCATCGGCTTCTGCCTGGGTGGGCGGATCAGCCTGCTCCAGGCGGGGACCGGGATCGGCCTGGCCGGGGTCATCGGCCTCTATCCGTGGCCGGTCAACGAGCATCGCTCGGGGATCCCGTCACCCGCCGAGGCGGCCCCACACTTCGCCTGCCCGGTGCTCGCCATCTACGGCGGCGCGGACCGTGGCATCCCCGAGGAGGACCGGATCGCGTTCGATCGGGCACTGGACGCGGCGGGCCTCGAGCACCGCAGCATCACGTTCGAGGATGCGCCGCATTCCTTCTTCGACCGGAAGGCCGAGGACCACGCGGAGGCGAGCGAAGCCACCTGGCGCGAGGTCCTCGACTTCGTCGGCGTGAACGCTACGCGCTGACCGCCGTCTGCTCGCGGGACGGGGTGGCGGCCGTCGAGGGACGGATCGGCCGGGTGTAGAGGAACAGCACGACCACCACGTACGCGAGCCACGCGGCGAACGTGATCCACTCTGGCGTGCTCGTGTAGCCGACGAGGGCTCGAAGGATGGATCCGACCACGCCGAGCCCGCCGGCTGCCGGGTCGTGCGGCAGGATTCCGCTGATGTCGAATGCCGTCGCCGTCCCGATGCTGATCCAGCCCGCCTCGATGAACTCGTGGATCCCGTGGGACAGCAGTCCGGCGGCGATGAAGATGAGCGCGATCCCCGTCCAGCTGAAGAACGTGCGGAGGTTGATGACCCGCGCCCCGCGATACAGTCCGTAGCCGATGGCCACCGCGATGGCGAGGCCGATGATCGCGCCGACGAGGGTGCTGCTGGCCTGGGTCCCGGCCGCGGTCGCCTGTCCCATGAGGAACAGCGCCGTCTCGATGCCCTCGCGGATCACGGCCGTGAAGGCCAAGATGCCGAGGCCGAAAACGCCACCCTCCATGAGGGCGCGGTCGACCCCGGCCTGCAGCTCACCCTTGATGTTCGCCGCCGTGCGGCGCATCCAGAAGAGCATCCAGGTCACGACGGCGGCGGCCGTCAGCATCGCGAAGCCCTCGAAGATCTGCTCCGCCGGTTCCT
This sequence comes from Chloroflexota bacterium, assembly GCA_025699005.1. Classification (GTDB taxonomy): domain Bacteria; phylum Chloroflexota; class Limnocylindria; order QHBO01; family QHBO01; genus JACDBZ01. Next base: position 888,630 of record JAILWI010000001.1, read on the forward strand.
CGAAGCCGCCCACGGTCGAGAACAGCACGAGTCCAACGACGACGCTCAACGCGATGGCAGCCCCGGCGCCCGCCCAGATCTTGCCGAAGTGCCGTTGGTTTCCCGTCTTCGCCAGGTACGCCAGGATGATGCTGACGATGAGCGCCGCTTCGACGCCTTCGCGAAGGCCGGTCAGCAGACCGGAGGTGAGGAACCCGAAATCCAACGTGCATGCCTCATAGCAGGGGGTGTCTTGAACGGCCGTAAGGCTACCCTTACACCGTACCTTCGTCAAACCGAATCACCGACGATTCGGTAGGGATTGCCCGATTGGTGGGAACCGGGGCCGTCCCGGCTAGAATCGGGCGACCGATTCAGTTCGACCCCAACGGAGCACGCATGATCGACTTCTCCCTGACCGATGCCCAGCGCGAGGTTCAGCGCACGGCCCGTACCTTCGCCGAGCGCGAGATTCTGCCGCGCATCTCCGAGCTCGATGCGAAGGCCGAGTACGACCGCTCGATCTACGAGAAGATGGGCTCGGAGGGCCTGCTGGGGCTGCCGATTCCGGAGCGATATGGCGGCGCCGGGATGGACTACATCGCCTTCGCGCTGCTGTGCGAGGAGATGGAGCGGGCCGATACCGCCTTCCGCGTGATCCTCAGCGTGCACACCGGCCTGAACTCGCTGACGCTGCTCCAGTGGGGGAGCGAGGAGCAGAAGCAGCAGTACCTCGTCCCGCAGGCGCGGGGTGAGAAGCTGGCGACCTTCGGGCTGACCGAACCCGGCGTCGGGTCGGACGCGGCGAACCTGGCGACCACGGCGCGCCGCGACGGCGACCGCTACATCCTCAACGGCAGCAAGATCTGGATCAGCCTGGCCGATACGGCCGACCATTTCCTCGTCTTCGCCAACGTCGACCGCTCCAAGGGCCACAAGGGGATCACCGCCTTCATCGTCGAGCGCTCGTTCCCCGGGTTCAGCTCGGAATCGCTCCACGGCAAGCTCGGCGTTCGGGCCGGCAACACCGGCATCCTCACCTTCAGCGACTGCGAGGTTCCCGCCGCCAACCGCGTCGGTGAGGAGGGGGAGGGCTTCACGATCGCGATGAGCGCCATCGACCAGGGCCGTTACACGGTCGCCGCCGGATCGGTGGGTCTCGCGCAGGCCTGTCTCGACGCTTCGATCAAGTACGCCCATGAGCGCAAGACCTTCGGGGCGGAGATCGGGCAGCACCAGCTCGTGAAGCAGATGATCTCGAAGATGTACGCGGGCATCGAGTCGGGCCGGCTCCTCGTCTTCAAGGCGGGATGGAAGAAGAACGCCGGCGAGCGCAACACCCGCGAGACCGGCCTTGCGAAGTGGTACTGCACCGACCACGCGGTCGCATCGGCGCTCGATGCGATCCAGATCCACGGGGCCTACGGCTACAGCAACGAGTACCCCGTCGAGCGCTACCTGCGAAACAGCAAGGGCTCGGTGATCTACGAGGGAACGTCGCAGATCCACACGCTCATGCAGGCCGACTACCTGATGGGCTACCGCAAGGACAAGCCGCTCCGCATGCCGCAGCTGCCGTACGAAGGGGAGATGTAGGCGGGTGAGTCGCACCATCGAGCTGATCGCCGGCCTGATCCTGGTCGCCGTCGCGATCCTGTTGCTGGCCAGCGAGCCGCTCATCGGGTTCCTCCACGGCCTCGGCATCGGCGATGACGTCCTGCGCTGGTGGCCGCTGCTCCTCATCGGCCTGTCGCTCTTCTTCCTGGTGCCCGGCCTGCTCGGCGGTCCGAATCGGCGACTGCGGGCCGGGATGGTGATCCCGGGCGCCATCCTTGCCGGGGTCGGCGGTGCGCTGCTCTACACGAGCCTCACCGATCGGTGGGGTGCCTGGGCCTACCTCTGGAGCGTCATCCCGTTCAGCTTCGGGCTGGGCATGTACGCCGCCGGATGGATCGCCGATGCGCCCGCGTTCAAGTGGATCGGCTCCGGCATCGCCATCGGCGGGGTGGTCGCCTACCTCGTCTTCGCCACCGCCTTCGGAGGAGAGGCCTTCCGGGTGATCGCCGCCGTCGGCCTGCTCGCCCTGGGCCTCGCGCTGACGGTCGGGGGCCTGGCGGAGCGCTTGAGCCGGAAGTCGCCGAGCTCCTAGCCCGCGGCACCGCGCTTTCGCGCCACGTGCTCGTCGAACCAGCCGAGAAGCCGCTCCATGCGGTCGATCCGCCGGTCGGGCCGGCCCGAGCTCTTCATGCTGTGGTGCTCGTCGGGGTAGAGGATGAGCTCGACCTCCCGGCCGAGCACCTTGAGGGCGGTGAAGAACTGCTCGTTGTCCGACGCGGGGCAGATCCGATCCTCTTCGGACTGGAGCATGAGCAGGGGCGTGGTGACCTTCGCCACGTTGCTCAGCGGCGACGAGCGCCACAGCGCCCGCATGCCCTTCTCGGTCAGCGGGTCGCCGAGACCGGCGCGGCGGTTGTAGTAGACGCCGAAGAACGAGTTCGCCCAGGTGCTGATCTGGTTCGTGACGCCGTTCTCGGACGACGCCGCGGCGAAGCGGTCGGTCACGCCCACGAGCCACTGGGTCAGGAACCCACCGTACGAGAGCCCCATCACCGCGAGCCGATCCGGGTCCGCGAGGCCCTGCTTCACGAGGCCCTCGATGGAAGCCAGCGCGTCCTCGGCGTCCGCCTCGCCCCAGTTCGCGGACAGGGCCTGGACCCACTCCGCTCCGAACGTCGCAGACCCTCGGATGTTCGGCATGAGCACCCGGTACCCCGCGGCGCACATCGCGACGGAGTCCATCGTGCCGCCCGGGCCCCACGCGCCGGTGGGGCCACCATGGATGTGGAGCACCGTCGGCATCCGGCGCCGTCCGGCACCTCGCGGCGACGCGAGCCAGGCATGGATCGGCCCGGCCGGCCCGTCCAGGCTGAGCTCCGTGAGCTCGACCGACGGGAAGCGTCGCAGCCACGCTGACCCCTCGCGGCTGATGGGGCGCAGGGCTCGGTTCTCGACGGCGTAGACATCGCCGGCACCGGCGTCGATCGCCGCAGCGATGATGATCCGGCCGGCCGCCGACTCGACGCCCGCGGCGGCGATCGGGAGCGAGGGGTCGACGAGCGGCTCGGCCGTGCCAGCGAGCGTCACGCGATACGGGATGTCGCGGCCGCGGTCACCGACGATCACGCCCAGGCTCTCGTCGTCGATCCAGGCGGGGCCCGGCGGCTCCTCGGTCATGAGCAGGTCGCACCATGCCCACTCGCCGATCGGACGGTCGAGCGACGCGGTCAGGGACCGTGGCTGCCCGCCGGGAAGCTCCATGGCCCACAGCTCCGGCGGCACCTCGTCGGGTGGGTCGTCCACGTCGGTGCCGATGAAGGCCAGGTGGCGCCCGTCCGGCGAGAACGAGGGCCGGTCCGCGTCACCCGCCAGGCTGACCAGCTCGCGAATGCGCGGCCGCTGTGCCTCGGTGCCGACGACCCAGATCTGCTGACGCGGAGCAATCGTGCTGTCCGGGCTCCGATCGGCGCTGAAGGCGATCCGGCGTCCGTCGGGCGACCAGGCCGGGTTGCGGACGTCGAAATCACCGCTCGTGAGCTGGCGGGGTCGCGCGCCCTCGCGCGCCGCGACGACCCACAAGTGGGCTCGACGCGCCACGTGGCCGGACTCGTCGTCGCGGAAGTCGAGGCGTGTGAGGCGTCGGGCGATCGGCGTTCGCCCCTTTCGTTCCTCGCCGACGATGAAGCGGTGATCGCCCGCCTGGGCCACGAGGGCGAGCCGCGTGCCGTCCGGGCTCCACGAGACACCGGCAACGCCGTGCTTCAGCGACGTCAGCCGCCACGCCTCGCCGCCGTCGAGCGGGAGGATCCATGCCTGGCCGACGGCGTCGGGGTCCCCGACGGGCGAGCGAACGAAGGCGACCTGCGTCCCGTCCGGCGAGATGACCGGATTGACATCTCGTACCCGGCCGCGCGTCAGCTGGCGGGCGCGGCCGCCACGATACGGACGGCTGAACAGGTGCGACTCGTACTCGTCGGCCCGCACGCGGCGAAGGGCGTAGACGACGGTCTCCCCGTCGGGGGAGATGCGGAACGACTCGAGGGCGATCTGGGCGCGGACGAGCGCGCGCGGCGTGGCTGCGGTCATGACGGAGGAGTATGCCGATCCCGTCCGCGCCGGTCGTGCGGATTCCGCAGGAATGCTCGAAACGTTGACCGGATTCCGTGGGGTGTGCCATTCTCCGCAGCCAAGCGGCTGTCCCGCCCCGGGCACCAATACATGCCGCTCTAGCGACTGGAGGTAGGTGGGACAGTGCGAGCCCTTCGTTCACCCTTGGCCATCCTGACCATGCTGGCGGTGCTGCTGGCGGCATGCGGAGGCGCGCAGGGAACGCCCAGCGCGGATCCGAGCGCATCCGATGGCGGCACGCCGGCCCCAACGGACAACGGGACCGCGACAGGCGGGACCGTCCGCATCGGCTGGGGTGGATCACCCGACAGCCTGAACCCCGGCAACGGTGTCCTGTCCGAGTCCTACACGCTCTATCCGCTCATGTACGACGTGCCGATCGACATCAACGCCGACGGCGAATACATCCCCGAGCTGGCGAGTGCATGGGAGGTCTCGGACGACGGCCTCACGTGGACGCTCACGATCGTCGAGGGCGTCACCTTCCACGACGGAGAGCCGCTCACCGCCGAGGACGTGGCCTACTCGCTCCAGCTCTACAAGGACACCGAGTCCTTCCCGTTCCTGCCGTCGTACGCGTCGTACTTCGAGACGATCGAGGCGCCCGACGCGACGACCGTGGTCCTCACGACCGCCGAGCCGCTCGGCAACTTCGAGGCGAACATGGTCTTCATGTACATCGTCCCGAAGCACATCTGGGAGAACGAGGAGGATCCGGTCGCGTTCGAGAACCTCGAGATGATCGGTTCGGGTCCGTTCAAGGTGGCGGAGTACTCCCAGGGTGAGTTCGTCAACCTCGAGACGAACACCGAGTACTGGCAGACGCCAGCGAACATCGACGGCGTCATCTTCCAGACCATCGAGAATCCGGACGCGCGCGTGACGGCCCTCACCACCGGTGAGGTCGATGCCATCACCGAGTTCCCGGCGACCGCCGTGAGCACGCTCCAGAACGCGGAGAACGTCACCGTCCACATCGCCGACATCGCGGCCGGCGGCGCGTTCCGTGATGTCTTCTTCAACATCGTGACCGAGGAGAACTGCCCGGCCGACGATCCCGAGACCGAAGAGGACGAGGCCGGCGTCTGCTCCGGCCACCCGGCGCTCCAGGACCTGGCCGTCCGTCGGGCCCTGGCCACCGCGGTCGACAAGCAGCAGATCATCGATGTGGCGACCCTCGGCACGAGCTCCCCGGGTCTCTCCCTCGTCCCACCCGGGCTCGGCGACTTCTACGCCTCCGACGTCGAGGACTACGCCTTCAGTGTCGAGGACGCGAACGCCATCCTCGACGAGGCGGGCTACGAGGACAGCGACGGCAACGGCGTTCGCGAGTGCCTGGCCGACCAGGACTGCGAAGAGCTGCGCTTCCGCTTCAACTACGCCGATGACATCGACACCGCTCCGCGCGAGGCGGAGCTCCTGCAGGGCATGTGGCAGGAGATCGGCGTGGCGATCGACATCCAGGGTCTCGATCCCGACACCCTGACGAGCGTCTGCTGCCCGAGCTTCGACTACGACATCATGCTGTGGGGCTGGGGCTCGGATCCCGATCCGGCCTTCCTCCTCGGCGTGGCCCTCTGCACCGAGATCGACTCGGGCTTCAGCGAGACCGGCTACTGCAATCCGGACTTCGACGACCTCTACGCCCGACAGGGAGTGGAGACCGACCCGGAGGCGCGGATCGAGCTGATCCGGGAGATGCAGCGCATCCTCGTCGAGGATGTGCCGTACATCATCCCGTACTACCAGGTCACCATCGAGGCCTGGCGGACGGACACCTTCACCGGCTGGATCGAGAACGATCCGACGCTCGGTCTCACCGACTCGGCGTCGCTCATCAACCTGCGACCGGCCGAGTAGGAACCGAACACCGATTGCGGGGCCGGGCGTGAAGCGCTCGGCCCCGCATCGCGCATCCCCATGGACACGGCACGTGCTGGCTGACGGACGATGAGCGGGCGGGGCGGCTACCTGCTGCGCAAGATCGGGTGGGCGCTCCTCACGATCTTCGTCGTCATCACGTTCAACTTCCTTCTCTTCCGGGTTCTCCCCGGCGACCCCGCGAAATCGGGCCTCCGTGACCCGCGGCTGAACCCGGCAGCCGTCGAGTCGCTGCGCGAGCGCTTCGGGCTGGACAAGCCGGTCTTCCTGAACTTCGACGGCGGCAACCCGTTCGACTCGCAGTACGTCGCGTACTTCGGGGCGCTGAGCCGGGGCGATCTCGGCACGAGCTACGCGTTCCGCGACCAGCCGGTGAGCGACCTGATCGGCCAGGCGCTCGGCAACACGCTGTGGCTCATCCTGCCGTCACAGTTCCTCGCGATCATCTTCGGCGCGGGACTCGGCCTCTTCGCCGCGTGGCGTCGCGGGAGGCCGCTCGACGTCACGGCGCTCACCTTCAGCCTCTTCATGTGGTCGCTCCCGACGTTCTTCCTCGGGATCATCCTGCTCGTGATCGGCGCGAACTGGTTCGGCCTGCCCACCTCCGGAAGGATCACGATCGGCGCCAACTTCGCGTCGTTCTGGGACGTGGCGTATGACGTCGGGCGGCACCTCATCCTGCCGACATTGACGCTGACCCTCGTGCTCCTCGGCGAGTACATGCTGATCATGCGATCCAGCGTTCTCGACGTCTTCGGAGAGGATTACATCCTCACGGCGCGCGCCAAGGGACTCTCGACCTATCGGATCATCCGGCATCACGCGCTCCGCAACGCGATCCTGCCGATGGTGACGCTCATCGCGCTCAACCTCGGCTTCACCGTCTCCGGGGCGATCCAGGTCGAAGCCGTGTACTCGTGGCCCGGGCTCGGCGCGTTGACGGTCAACGCGGTCGGGGATCGCGACTTCCCGGTCCTCCAGGGTGCGTTCCTGCTCATCGCGGTGGCGGTCGTCATCGCGAACCTCATCGCGGAGCTCGTGTACGGCTGGCTCGACCCGCGGGTGAGCGAGGCATGAACCGATGAGCGTCCTCATGGAGGCGACCGCCCCGCCGACCGTCGAGCCGCGCGGAGCGCTGCGCTCGTTCCTGCATCACCGAATGGGCGTGATCGGCGCGGTGATGCTCCTCATCGCGGTGCTCGTGGCCATCGCTGCGCCGATCCTGGCGCCGTACGACCCGTACGCCAACGTGCGCGTGAACATCCTCGACATCTACCAGGCGCCGTCCGGCGAGCATCTCCTAGGGACCGATGACGGCGGCAAGGACGTGCTCTCGTCACTCATCTACGGGGCGCGCGTTTCGCTCATCGTCGGGTTCGCGGCGGCGGCCATCGCCCTGCTCATCGGCGGCCTGGTCGGGATCGTGGCCGGCTACCGCGGGGGATGGGTCGGCTCGCTCCTCATGCGGATCACCGACTTCTTCCTCGTCATCCCGGACCTCGCGCTCCAGATCGTGCTCGTGGCGATCATCGGACCGTCACTCGGGACGATCATCCTCGTCATCGGCGCGCTCGGCTGGACGACGACGGCGCGTCTCGTGCGATCTCAGGCGCTCACCGTTCGTGAGCGGAAGTACGTCATGCGGGCGCGGGCCATCGGTGCCGGTGATGCGCACATCCTGCGCCGGCACATCCTCCCCGCGGTCCTGCCGCTCATGCTCGCGAACATGGTGCTCGTCATCAGCCTGGCGATCCTGTCGGAGTCGACGCTCGCGTTCCTCGGCCTCGGAGACCCCACGGTCATCAGCTGGGGCCAGATGCTGAACTTCGCGTTCGGGCGCGGCGCGGTGAGCGCGGGTGCATGGTGGGCCCTCCTGCCGCCGGGCTTCGCGATCGTCTGGGTGGTGCTCGGGACGACCCTGCTCGGCACCGCGCTCGAGGACGCGCTCAACCCGCGGCTGAAGCGGCATCACCTCGAGTCTCCGGGGTCCGACGTCGCGCGCGATCGCCGCGTCGAGGAGCTGGAGCCGCGAGAGCTCACGACGCCGAGCGCCGGGGCCGTTGCCGCACCGCGCGACCCGGCCGCACCGGCCGCACAGGAGGAGAGCGCGCGACGGGACGAGGGCCCGATCCTCCGGGTCCGCGACCTCTCGATCGAGTTCGACACTCCGTCCGGCAAGCACCTGGCGGTCGAAGGCGTGAGCTTCGACCTCAACCGCGGCGAGACGCTCGGCCTCGTCGGCGAGTCGGGCTGCGGCAAGACCACGACCGTGCTCGGGATCATGCGGCTCCTGCCGCCCGGCGGCCGCGTGGTGTCGGGCAGCGTCTGGTTCGAGGGCGACGATCTCCTGAGTCTCGACGGGCCGGCACTGCGATCGTTCCGGTGGACGCGCCTGTCCCTCGTCTTCCAGGGCGCGATGAATGCGCTCAACCCGGTCCGAACGGTGGGCGATCAGATCGCCGAGGCGGTACGGCTCCACGCCCCGGGGACCGGCCAGCGCGAGGCCCTCGACCAGTCCGCGGAGCTTCTCGAGCGGGTGGGGATCGGGCGGCGACGCCTCAACGAGTACCCGCACACCTACTCGGGCGGAATGCGGCAGCGCGCCATGATCGCGCTGGCGCTCGCCTGCGACCCGGACGTCATCGTCGCCGACGAGCCGACGACCGCGCTCGACGTGATGATCCAGGCCCAGATCCTCGAGCTGCTGGGCGGGATCGCTCGCGACCTCGGGACCGGGATCATCCTCGTCACCCACGACCTCGGCGTCGTGGCGCAGGTGTGCGACCGGGTCGTGGTGATGTACGGCGGGGCGGTGGCGGAGGAGAACGACGCGGCCACGGTGTTCCGGGAGCCCCAGCACCCGTACACCCAGGAGCTGCTCCAGTCGTTCCCCGACCTGGCGCATCCGGATCGCCCGTTGCGCGGCATCCCCGGCGCTCCGCCGCGGCTCGACGACATGCCACCGGGCTGCCGATTCGCGCCGCGCTGCCCGCACGCGTTCGATCGATGCCGCGAGGAGCGACCGCCCGAGTACGCCGCGGCCGGTGGACGGGCCGCCTGCTTCCTCCTCGATCCCACCGGGCCGCGTGAGGCCGTTCCATCCGCGGAGCCGCGGCCATGAGCGACGCCACGCTGCTCAGCGTCGAGGGCCTGGTCAAGGAGTTTCCGGGACACACCTCGTTGGCCGACTGGGTGCGCCGGCGTCCCGCGCCACCCGTCCGCGCCGTCGACGGGATTTCGTTCGAGCTGCGCCCGGGCGAGGTCCTCGCTCTCGTCGGTGAGTCCGGCTGCGGGAAGACGACCACCGGAAACCTGCTCATGGGACTCCTGCCGCCCACGGCCGGCCGGGTGATGCTCGACGGGCAGGAGGTGGGAGAGCTCTCCGGCCGCGGGCTTCAGCGGCTCCGGCGTCGCGTGCAGATGGTCTTCCAGGACCCGTACGAGTCGCTCAACCCGCGGATGCGGGTCGGCGACATCGTCGCGGAGCCGCTCCGCGTGCACCGGGTCGCCTCTTCGCCCGCCGATCTGCGGGATCGCGTGGCCAGGGCCCTGACGTCTGCCGGCCTCGCCCCGCCCGAGGCCTACGTCCACCGCTTCCCGTTCGAGATGTCGGGCGGACAGCGGCAGCGCGTGGTCATCGCGGCGGCGCTCGCCCTCGAGCCATCCCTCCTCGTCGCCGACGAGCCGGTGAGCATGCTCGACGTCAGCATCCGGGCCGAGATCCTCAACCTCCTGTCGGCGCTCGCGAAGGAGCAGGGGATCGGCGTCGTCATGATCACCCACGACCTGTCCACGATCGCCGCCTATGCCGACCGCATCGCCGTCATGTACCTCGGCCGCATCGTCGAGCACGGACCGACGCGCCAGGTGCTCACCGATCCGCAGCACCCGTACGCGCGAGCGCTGCTGTCCGTCGTGCCGGTGCCCGATCCGTCGGTGCGTCGCACGCCGGTGATCCTGAGTGGCGAGACGCCCGATCCGTCGCGCATCCCTCCCGGATGCCGATTCCACCCCCGCTGCCCGGTCGCCTTCGACCGCTGCCCGCACGTCGACCCGCAGCTCGTCGAGGTCGGGGAGGACCACCAGGCCGCCTGCCTCCTGCTCGGCGACGGCACCGGACGGGCGACACCGAATTCCGAAGGCGAGGTCCCGGAGTCAGCCGGGTAGCAGGCCGGCGACGACGCTGACCGCGCCGATGAGCCCGACGGCGAGTGCCGGCGCGAAGCGCACGGCCCGCGACTGCAGGCGACCCACGATCCCGGCCACGACCGCCGCAAGCGCCGCGCCGGCCACGCCGCCGAGCGCCGCGGCGACCCCGTGCGCCAGGGTCGGCGATGCCGTCCCGACCTGTCGCTCGCCGGCCATCACCACGCCGATGACCACGACGACCAGCCCGCCGAACAGTGCGGATCCGAGCGTCGCGGTCGCGGCCCTCGCGGAGCCGAGCTGGCTGGCGCCCGTGGCGGCGGCGCCGCCGGCAAGGACGGCCGCCACGAGGTAGGTCGCCGGGAGAGCCGCGGAGCTGTCGACCGGCGGGGCAGCCATGAACCACGCGAGAGTCGCAATCGGCCCCGCGAGCATCCCGAGCGCCGCGACCCAGGTCAGCGGGCGGGTCCAGTCCTCGGGGTCCTCCGGCGGCACGACCTCGCCCAGGCGGACGCTGACGGGGACGAGATCGTCGTCGGCTTCGGTGGTCACCGGATCAGGCGGCGTTGCTCGCGCTCACGGCCTCGGCATGGGGCGCGAGCCGGAGTCCCAGGATCCGCCCGCCGAGCTCCACGACGGCCTGACCGGCCTCGACGGCAACAGCCGGGAGCTCGGACTCGAGCGCCAGCCGGGCCAGCGCCGCCAGCTCGGGCATGGCCCGCGGCGTGTCGAGGTCATCGTCCATGGCAGCCAGGAACGCGCGACGATGTGCCGCCACCTCCTCCGACTGCGCGGCCGTCACGCCGGATTCGGCGAGCTCGTCGGCGCGCAGGCAGGCCTGTCGCAGCAGGGCTGCCGCGTCGGCCGCGGCATCGAGGTCATCGGCCTTGAACTCGACCTCGGAGCGATAGTGGTGCGAGACGAGGTAGTGGCGGATCGCGTCACCGGGATACGTGCACAGGAGGTCGCGGACGAGCACGAGGTTGCCGAGCGACTTGCTCATCTTGTGCCCCTCGTAGCTCAGCATCCCCGCGTGCGTCCACCAGCCGACCGCGGGTCGGTCGCCCGTCGCGTGCTCCGACTGTGCGAGCTCCGATTCGTGGTGCGGGAAGAGCAGGTCGCCGCCCCCGCCGTGGATCTCGAACCGCGTCCCGAGATAGGCCATCGCCATGGCCGAGCACTCGATGTGCCATCCGGGGCGTCCCGGGCCCCACGGAGACGGCCAGGCCGGCTCGTCGGGAAGCGATCGCTGCCACAGCACGAAGTCGAGCGGATCGCGCTTGCCGGCCATGGTGGGATCGTTGCCGCGCTCGTTCGCGATCGGCAGCATCTCGTCCGGCGACAGCTTCGAGAGCTGCCCGTAGTCCGGATCGGCGGCGATGCTGAAGAAGACGTTGCCCTCGGCGGCGTAGGCAAGGCCCTTGTCGACCAGCGCGCCGATGAGCTCGAGCATCTGGGGGATGTGCTCGGTGGCCCTCGGGTAGTGGTTCGGCGGCAGCCAGTTGAGCGCCGCCATCTCGGTGAGGAACGTCGTGACGTGGCGGTTGCCGAGCTCCAGGTAGTTCTCGCCCGTCTCACGCGCCTTGCGCAGCATGTCGTCGTCGACGTCGGTCAGGTTCTGAACGTACGTGACCTCGTGGCCGAGGTACTCGAGATAGCGGTGCAGCACGTCGAAGCTCACGTACGTGAACGCGTGCCCGATGTGGCCGGTGTCGTACGGCGTGACGCCGCAGACGTAGAGGCCGACCGACGGGCGCTCGCCGATGGGGGTGAAGGGGTGCAGCCCGCCGCGGCGGGCGTCGTGGAGTCGAAGGGTCACGCTGCGAATTCTAAAGCGGTCGGCGGATTTCGCCCGGAGGGCTGGACGGGGCCGATAGAATCGGCCGACAGGCGGGGGTCTGCTGCCGACCGATCCACCCGATGGGAGCCTCGAACCATGGAAGTCCTGCGCTGGCTGCTCTTCTTCGCGATCGCGATGTTCCTGATCGTGGCGGGAATCTTCTTCGTGATGGGCCGGCCGCTCCCGCTGCCACGCTTCTGAGGGCCCACGCCTACCACAGGTCGGGCTTCGCGCTCATCAGGAAGCCGATGACGCCGATGACGCCCGCCATCCCGTAGGCCACCAGCCGCTGACGCCGCGCGCGGCGCGCCCACGTCTCGTCGCTGCTCTCACCGCGCAAACCGATCATGCGGCGCAGGTTCGGACGGCTGATGAACGCGGCGACGACGAGGTTGAGCGCGTAGAGCACCAGCGCCGTCATCAGCCACGGCTGGGTCAGCAGCTCGGGGCCGAGGATCCAGAGCATCGCGGCCCCGGTCAATGCCAGGCCGCCGGCGATGATCAGCGTGCCGGTTCCCTGGACCGCCATGAGGGCGCGCGTCACCGTGGAGGGCTCGCCGCCGCGCCGGCGTAGCAGGAACGGCAACAGCACGCTTGGCAGGAGCAGCCCCACGGCGAGCGTGATGTGCGTGAGCAGGAGGACCGGAAAGAGGCTGGTCATGCCGCTCCGATCCTAGCGCAGCCGCCGTCAGCGCCCCTTCGTGAACCCCTGGTGCACGCCCAGGCGACGCAGGAGCGTGGGGATGTTGACTGCCCAGCCGACGCCGAGCGGCCGCGGGCTGAAGATCTTCGGGGACTTCGGGTTCCAGTACGCGGTCCGCACCGACTCGATGGACGGCATGCGGAAGTCGTACGGGACGAACCCCAGCAGCTTGCCGTTCCAGGTGCGCTCGCCGCGCGGCTTGCGCAGCTCCGTGTAGAGCGCTCCGGCCACGGCACCGAAGACGGCCATCTTGAGCAGGGATCTGAGCGCGTCGAACTCCTCCCGAGCGGTGCTCGCCTTGCGAGCCACGTCGTCGCGAACGTTATCGATCATGGGTCCTCCTTGGGCGTGCCTCACGCAAGCGTCGTGCCGCCGCGCGTGCTGCGTACACTCTACCCCGCGACATGACGACCCCCGAATCTCTGCCCTTCCTGTCCGCCGAACGCATCCGCGAAGCCGTGCCGATGCCGAGGCTGCTCGACGCCGTCGAGGCGGCCTATCGCGACGTCGTCGCCGGTCGCGACCGTTCGCCGCTTCGCTCACACGTGGAGCTCGGCGACGGCTCGCTGCTCCTCATGCCCGGCATTCGGGAGGGAGGGGATGGGGCCACCGTCAAGCTCGTGACAGTCATGCCGAACAACGCCCGACGCGGCCTGCCGACCATCCACGCCCTCGTCGTCTGGTTCGAGTCCGAGACCGGCCGGGCCCTTGCGCTGCTCGACGGCGCGACCGTCACCGCCATGCGCACGGGCGCCGCGTCGGGTGTCGGTACGCGGCTGCTGGCGCGCCAGGATTCCGAGACATTGACGGTGATCGGCGCGGGGGTCCAGGCCGAGTGGCAGATCCGCGCCGTGCTCGCCGCGCGGCCCATCCGCCGGGTCCTCGTGGTCGGACGTGACGCCACGCGACGAGACGCTTTCGCATCCCGAATGGCCGATGCGCTGGGCATTGACGTCGCTGCAGCCGCCGATGCGGAACGCGCGGTGCGTGACGCCGACGTCATCTGCTGCGCCACCACCTCGTCCACGCCGGTGTTCGATGCGGAGTGGCTGGCGCCCGGCGCGCACGTGAACGGCATCGGCGCATTCCAGCTGTCGATGGTCGAGATCCCGCCCGAGGCCCTGGGGCGGGCTTCGCTCGTGGCGGTCGACTCGCGCGATGCTGCCCTGGCCGAGGCGGGCGACGTCGTCGCAGCCATCGAGGCTGGCCTCGTCGGCGTTGATGCGCTCGTGGAGATCGGGTCCGTGGAACCATCGTGGGCCGCGAACCGGCCCCCCGACGCGATCACGATCTTCAAGTCGGTCGGCCTGGCGATCCAGGACGTCGCCGCCGCCGAGCTGATCGTCGCGAGCCTGGGTGGAGCGCCCTCGAGCTAGCGGCCGAGCGCGATCGTCGCGGGCAGGGTTCGCATCACGCGTTCGACGACGAGGCGCGACACAAGCACGCGCAGCGCCATCGACATCGCGGGCCGCGTCGGCCAGGCGGCCGCGACCCGCGCGTCTGTCCTGCGTTCGAACATCACGGCGGCGTGATGCGCCATGTCGGCGATGTCGACGGTCGCCGCCACCGGGGTCGGGTTGGCCGCCGCCGTCACCTGGAGGCTCGTGGTGCCGGCGTCAGCCACCGATACGACGATCGGCTTCGGGTTTGCCGGCGGCGGGGGCGGCGGAGCGGCAAGCCCGACCTGGCCACCGCCGGGCGCGGGGCCGATCGGCGCGGCGGGCGGCGCCGTTGGCGCTGCCGTGGGGACCGGGGTCGGAGCCGGTGTCGCCGGTGCCGGAGCGGGCGTGGACGTCGGTGAGCCGGACGGCGGTGCCGTGGTCGAAGCCGGGGTTGGAGCTGGCGTCGGCTTCGGGGTTGGCGCCTGCGTCGGCATCGGCGTCGGCGTCGGGGTCGCCGGCGGGGGAGCCGCCGGCGGAGCAGCGCTGACGATGACTCCGGGGTAGTAGATCGCCATGATCTGGGCCGCGCTCTTGCCGGCGAGCCCGCAGGTCTGCGTGCCCCACTGGAACATCTGCCAGCCATTGGCGTTCGCGCCGCATGCCTCGCCCGGTGCGCCGGCGTTGTAGTACGTGGCGAAGATCCGGCCACCCTTGTGGGCGAGCGTGCCCCACGTGGCGTCGACGGCCGCGGCCATCGAGGAGTACGTCGGCCGGGACGGATCGTAGTGCTGGTCGCGCGTCGAGTCGAAGACGTCGAAGCACTGCCCGGCGGCATTCACGTAGCCGCGCCAGTGGATGACCTGGTACCAGGCGTAGTTCTTCACCGCCAGGGCACCCGAGCGGATGGATTCGGTCGTCCACGAGCTGATCCACTCGCGCGACAGGACGTTCTTCACATAGGTCCGAAAGTCGACGGTGTCCACCGCGCCGGTCGCCGTGCGGTAGACGCGGATCGTGGGCGGCGGGACCGTCTCGGATGCATAGGTGCCGCAGGGGCCGGCCGCCACGGCGGGTCGTGGACCGGCCGGCAGAGCCGCAAGACAGAGGAGGATCGCGGCGAGGGCGCTCGCCACGCGGGGTGATCGCTGCATGGAGTCCGCACCCTATCGGCCTCCAAACCGCACCGCACCCGACCGAAAGTACCGGTCGAGGGTCACTCGGCCCAGTGGTGAACCCGTTCGCGAACCGTGTCGAAGCCGAGCTCATCGCACAGCGCCACGAACTCGTCGCGAGGCACTCCGCGCCATTCGAGCGAGTCGAGCGCCGGGGTGTTGGAGATATCGGCGTCCCGGTTCAGGATCGCGAGGCGCCGATACAGGAGCGCATCGGCCCGCTGCTGATCGAGCGTCGCGGCCAGGCGGGAGGCGTTTCGCAATGGCACCTCCCAGTCGAGGGCCGATGGCGGGATGTCCTCGAGGTGCTTCCACTTCGCGAGCACTGCCGATGCGCTCTTCGCGCCCCAGCCCGGCAGACCGGGGAAGCCGTCGCTGCTGTCGCCGACGAGAGCGAGGTAGTCGGGGATGCTCCCGGGTTCGACGCCGAACTTCTCGATGATGCCGGCCTCGTCGTACGTGATCTGCCGCATCCGGTCACGCAGCACGATCCGATCGCTGGCGACGAGCTGCCCGAGGTCCTTGTCGACCGAGCAGATGACGATCTGCTCGATCCTCGGGTCGCTGCCGAACCGGTCGATCGCGGCGGCGATCGCGTCATCCGCCTCGTCGGCGACCATCGGCCAGACGGCCATGCCCAGGGCTTCCAGCGCGCGCTCGGCGTCGCGGAACTGGGCCAACAGATCGGGATCCATGCCGGCGCTCGACTTGTAGCCGGGGAAGAGGTCGTTGCGCCACGACTCGATGACGTAGTCGGTCGCCGCGCCGATGTGGGTCACGTCCGGCTCGCGGAGGAGCGACAGCATCGAATCCACGATGCCCTGGACGGCGTTCACCGGCCGTCCATCCGGCGCGCGGCGAGGCGGGCGGGAGTAGAAGGCGCGGAACAGCTCGAACGTGGCGTCGACGAGGTGGAGCTTCATCGGCTCCGGAGCATACAGGGGGGCATATGACCCGCCGCGGGCTGGTCCCCCCCCTGGCCACGGAATCCGGCGGTAAGCGGCTGGTAAGCGGGGCTTCGCATGATCAGCGCAGCGGTGTGGGACGCGTGCCCTGCGTCGCCGGCCCGGAGTTTCCGGTCCGGGTCGGCGACCCACACCGCAGCGTCAGACGAGGAGCGGCTCGCGGTACTCCCCGTAGACGCCACGCAGGACGCCGCACATCTCGCCGATCGTGGCGTATGCCTCCACGGCCGCGACAATGGCCGGCATGAGGTTGACGTCGCCGGCCCGGGCCTCGTCCTCGAGCCGTCGCATGGCCGCGCCATGGGCATCGGCGTCCCGCTCGGCTCGGACGCGTGCCAGCCGATCGAGGTGCCGCTGCTCCTGCTCCTTCGAGATCTCGAGGAGCGGGATCTTCAGCTCCTCGTCAGGATCGGCGAACTTCGTGACGCCGATGATCTCGCGCTCCTTGGCCTCGAGCTCGCGCTGCTGCTCGTAGGCGGCATCGGCGATCTCGGCCTGCGGGAAGCCGGCCTCGAGCGCCTTGACCATCCCACCCATGTCGTCGATCTGCCGGATGTACGCCCAGGCGCGCTGCTCGGTCTGGTTCGTCAGCGTCTCGACGAAGTACGAGCCGCCGAGCGGGTCGACGGTGTTCGCGACGCCCGACTCCTCGGCGAGGATCTGCTGCTGTCGCAGCGCGAGCATGGCGGCATCCTCCGACGGCACCGCCCACGCCTCGTCGTACGCGTCGGTGTGGAGCGACTGGGTGCCGCCGAGCACCCCGGCCAGCGCCTGGATCGCGACGCGGGTGAGGTTGTTCAACGGCTGCTGGGCGGTCAGGGAGACGCCGGCGGTCTGGGTGTGGAAGCGCATCCACGTGGAGCGCTCGTTTTCGGCGCCGAAGCGCTCGCGGCACAGCTTGTACCAGATGCGGCGGGCGGCGCGGAACTTGGCGATCTCCTCGAAGAAGTCGTTGTGGCTGTTGAAGAAGAACGAGAGCCGAGGAGCGAAGTCGTCGAAGCGCAGGCCGCGGGCGATGGCATCCTCGGCGTAGGCGATCCCATCGGCGATCGTGAAGGCCAGCTCCTGGACGGCCGTCGAGCCGGCCTCACGGATGTGATAGCCGGAGATCGAGATCGTGTTCCAGCGCGGCATCTCGCGCGTGCCCCACTCGACGGTGTCGGTCACGAGCTTGAGCGACGGCGCAGGCGGGAAGATGTACTCCTTCTGGGCGATGAACTCCTTGAGGATGTCGTTCTGGAGCGTGCCGGCCAGCTGGGCGCGCGGCACGCCCATCTTCTCGGCCGCAACCACGTACATCGCCCAGATCATCGGCGCCGGGGAGTTGATCGTCATCGAGGTGGAGATGTCGCCGACGGGCAGGCCGTCGAGCAGGATCTCCATGTCGGCCAGCGAGCTGACGGCGACGCCGCAGGTGCCGAACTCGCCCTCGGCCATCGGGTCGTCGTGGTCGTAGCCGTAGAGGGTCGGCATGTCGTACGCAATGCTCAACCCGGTGCCGCCGGCGGCGATGAGCTTCTTGAAGCGGTCGTTCGTGTCCTCGGCCGTGCCGAAGCCGGCGAACATCCGCATGGTCCACAGGCGTCCGCGATGGCCGGTCGGATGGATGCCGCGCGTGAAGGGCGGCTCACCCGGCAGGCCAAGGTCGTCGATCTCGTCCCAGCCCGACGCGTCGCCGGAACCCAGGGCAGGCTTCCCGAAGGCGTACTGCGGGCGGTCACGGTCCGGATCGTTCGCCGGATCGCGGAGGTCGGTGGGGGTGTAGACCCGATCGATCTCGACGCCGGACTGGGTGATGAAGCGTGGGCGGCGCTCCGGCCCCTTCTCGAGGGCGGGACCGAGCCGCTCCTGCTCCCACTGGTCCTGGTGCTCGCTCCACCGCTTCTCGTCGCTCATGGCGGGCAGTGTGGAGGCAAGACCGATGCCGCCGCAAGCGAACCCGGCGACGTGGCACGATTCGCGGCATGACCGACGCCTTCGATTTCGATGCCTATCTCCGCCTGCCGCGGCTGTCCGGCCTGCGCGTGTCACCGGCCGGCGACCGCGTGATCGTCAGCGTCGGGCGGCCCGCGCCGGATGCCAAGAAGATGCACTCCTCGCTGTGGGAGCTCGATCCGAGCGGCGACGAGCGTCCGCGGCGCCTCACTCGCTCGGCGCCCGGCGAGAGCTCGGCCGCCTTCGCGCGCGACGGCTCGATCCTGTTCACCAGCTCGCGCCCGGACCCGGATCGAAAGCCCGACGAGACGGAGGACGACGAGCCGGCGGGGCTGTGGCTGCTCCCGGCGCAGGGCGGCGAGGCACGCCTCCTGGTCGCCCCGTCGGGCGGCGTGGACGCCGTCGTGGCGGCGCGCGACGCGGACGTGGTCGTCTATGCCGCCTCGGTCTACCCCGGGTCTGCGGACGCGGCGGCCGACCGAGAACGGCACGAGGCCCGCAAGAAGGCCGGCGTCGAGGCGCTGCTGTTCGAGTCGTGGCCGATCCGGCACTGGGACGCGTTCCACGGGCCACGCGAGCGGCACCTGTTCGCGGCGCCGATTCCCGGCGGCGAGGAACGCATCGGCGAGCCGGTCGACCTCACGCCGCAGGCGGGAACCAGGCTGACCGAGATGGACTTCGACGTGACGCCCGACGGCGCGACCATCGTCAGCGGCTGGATGACGAGCGACGAGATCGGCCGCACCGATTTCGGACTGGTGGCCATCGATCGAGCGTCCGGCTCGCATCGTCAGCTGACTCCCGACGACGCGTGGTACGAGGGGCCCGCCTGCTCACCGGACGGTCGGTGGGTGGCCTGCGTCCGCGCCGAGAAGGACGAGCCGGAACGGATCGGCGACCAGACCCTGTGGCTCATCGACCTGGCGACGGGGGAGGGACGCGACCTCACGCCCGACCTCGACGCGTGGCCGCAGCACCCGACCTGGTCGCGCGACGGCGCAAGCATCTTCTTCACGACCGATCATCATGGAGCAGGTGCCTTGTACCGGCTGGATCTCGCGACCGGTGTCACGACGCTGCTCGCCGATGACGGTGCCATCAGCGACGTGGCGCCCGACGCCGTCACCGGCCCGCTCGCGCTGCGCGCGTCGTACGCCGAGCCGCCGGTCCCGGTTCGGCTGCCGGCCGAGCCCGGTGGTGCGAGCCAGCGCATTCGCAGCTTCGCCGAGCTCGACGCCGATGTGCTGAACCTCCCCGGCCGCCTGGAGCGCCTGTCGGCGACGGCATCGGACGGCCAGGAGATCGGCTCGTGGCTGTGCCTGCCGAAGGATGCGTCAGCCGATGCGCCGGTCCCGCTCGTCGTCTTCGTCCACGGCGGACCGGTCGGCACGTGGAACACGTGGAGCTGGCGCTGGAATCCCCAGCTCCTGGCCGCGAGAGGCTACGCGGTGCTCATGCCCGACCCGGCGATCTCGACCGGCTACGGTCATGCCTTCGTCCAGCGTGGGTGGGGCCGCTGGGGTGCCGAGCCCTACACCGATGTGATCGCCGCGGTGGACGGGGCGCTCGAGCGCCCGGAGCTCGACAGCGACCGCACGGCACTCATGGGCGGCTCGTTCGGCGGCTACATGGCGAACTGGGTGGCCGGCAGCACGGACCGCTTCCGGGCGATCGTGACGCACGCCAGCCTCTGGGAGCTGCGTGGCTTCCATGGAACGACCGACTACGGGCCGGATTGGGAGCGCGAGTTCGGGGATCCGTACGCCGATCCGTCGGCCTACGAGCAGTGGTCGCCGCATCGCCTGCTTGCGAACATCCGCACGCCGATGCTCGTCGTCCACGGAGAACGTGACCTGCGGGTGCCGATCAGCGAGGCGCTGCGCCTCTGGACCGACCTGCGCCGGCACGGGGTGCCGGGGCGCTTCCTCTACTTCCCCGATGAGAATCACTGGATCCTCAAGCCGCAGAACGCGCGCCTGTGGTACGAGACCGTGTGGGCCTTCCTGGACGAGCATCTGCGCGGGGCGGAGTGGAGACGTCCCGCGCTCCTCTGACCGGCGCGGCATGCGAGGTGCATGAGGCCCGGACATGTTCACCCTGATTCGCCGGTTCCTCGTGGGCTGGTTGCTCGTGCGGCTGCTCCGCCGCTTCGCTCAGCGATCGACCCGCGGCAGCTCCCGGCGCTGACCCCCGGGCGTGAGCGTCGCGCGTGACGCTCGTCAGCCCGCTCGAGCGGCCTCGCGCTCCAGGATCAGGGCCCGCTTGGCCTCGAAGCGTGATGCCTGCGCGTCGAGGTCGGTGAGGAACGCTCGCAGCTCGTTCCGGCGGACCTCGGCCGAGGGATCGAGATTCTCGAGCTCGAACACGCCCCAATGCGTGAGGAGCGGCCACACGACGTCGTCGTGATGGACGCGAAGGTCGTAGATTCCGGCCTTCGCCATCTGCGCCGCCTTGCGGGTGAAGTTCACCATGCCGTAGCCGGGCATCTCGAAGTCCATGATCTCGTCGGCGATCGCGTGGACCGCGGCCGAGGGATCGACCTTCATCGCCTCGGAGAGCATGTCGCGGTAGAAGACCATGTGGAGGTTCTCGTCCGCCGCGATCCGGGCCATGATCTTGTCGGCGACCGGGTCCGACGAATAGCGACCGGTGTTTCGGTGGCTGATGCGCGTCGCGAGCTCCTGGAAGGCAACGTAGGCGAGGCCGCGGAGGACATTGCCGCCGTCATCGTGGTTGTAGGCGGTCTGGAGCTGGTTCATGCGGCCGCGCTCGAGGGCCACCGGGTCGATGTTGCGGGTCACGACGAGGTAGTCGCGCAGCACGATGCCGTGGCGCCCCTCCTCGGCGGTCCAGCGATTGACCCAGTTGATCCACGCCCCGTCGCCCTTGCCGAACATCCGGTGGATCTCGCGGTGGTAGCTCGGCAGGTTGTCCTCGGTCAGCAGGTTGACCTCGAAGGCGATCTGCGCGACGCCGCTGATCCTCGGCTGGTCGGGCGTCCATGGCTCCTTGTCGAAGTCACGGCCGAGCGAGTAGGGGATGTAGTCGTGCGGGAACCATTCCTTGGCCATGCCGAGGTGACGGTTGAGGAAGGCCTCCGCGGCAGGCTCGAGCTCGGTGAGGAGATCGCGGGGCGGAGAGAAGGTCGGTGTCGCCATGGGTGCTCCGGTTACAAGGGGAGCGCACCGCACGGAGACGACGCGCCAGTATTCATACGTTGAATCCCAATGTTCGCATGAATCGGGCCAATCGGCCGATCACGGCTCAGGCCCGTCGCTCGTCCTCGCCTTCGATGCCTCGCGCCTCGAGCGCGCGTGCCAGTCCGTCGACGTTGTCGACGGTGACGGTCAGCGACTCCAGCTTCCCGCCCCGGACGTAGCGAGCCGGCGGCCATTCGCGAAAGCAGACGCACACCCCGCCGTGCGGGCTCGTGCCGAATGTGAAGCCCCGGTCGGCGCCCGAGCCGCGCGGACCGATGGCGCGCCAGAAGCGGTACGGCCCGGTGAGCCGGTAGCCGGAGATGTTCGCGATCGACGTCTCGACCGTGAATGGGCCGAATCGCGCCAGGAATCGGTCATCGGGGGTCAGCTCGACCTCGGCGGCGCCGGGACGCACGCCGATGAGCCGCAGAAGCCAGCGCCACGGTCGGGTTGCTCGCAGCGGGAAGGTTTCGGCCGACGAGGCCGGGGACATCAGGGGTAGAGGCCGCGGAGGGAGGTCGCCTCCGCAACGCGGGCCACGGCGACCATCATCGCCGCCGATCGCAGGTCGACCTTCTCGCTGTCGGCCATGGCGCGGACGCCGGCCATGGCCTCGTCCATGACCCGATCGAGCTGTGCCGTGATCTCCTCGTCCGACCAGAAGAACGCCTGCATGTCCTGGACCCACTCGAAGTAGCCGAGGACCGTGCCGCCGGACGTGCAGATGATGTCGGGGATCACCGTGACGCCACGGTCCGCGAGGACGTCATCGGCGGCCGGCGTCACCCCGCCGTTCGCTACCTCCGCCACCAGGCGGGCGCCGAGAGCCGGCGCCCGGGTTTCCGTGATCTGTCCCTGGAGGCCGGCCAGGGCGAGAACGTCGCACTCGATGGCGAACAGCTCGTCCATCGTGATCGACTCGGTCTCGGGAAGCTCGCGGATCGCATCCCGCTCCCGCATCCAGCGGATGGCGGCCCGGACGTCGATCCCGCTCGGGTTGTGGACCGCGTCCTCGTCGTCGCCGATGCCCACCACGATCGCGCCGGCCGCGCCGAGCTCCTCGGCGAGCGTCATCCCCACCCGGCCGAAGCCCTGGATGACGACGCGAGCTCCGTCGAGCGATTCGTTCGCCGATGCGATGCATCGCATCGCGCCGCGGGCCGTGGCGCTGCGACGGCCACGCGTCCCGCCGACCGCCATCGGCTTGCCGATGACCGATGCAGCCACGGTGTGACCGCGATGCATCGAGAGGGTGTCCATGAGCCACGCCATCGTCTGGGAGCCCGTGTTCACGTCGGGCGACGGGATGTCGCTGGCGGGGCCGAGGAGGGGAGCGATCTCGGTCGCGTATCGACGCGTCAGACCCTGGCGCTCGAGCTCGCTCAGTCGGCGTGGGTTGACCCGCACCCCGCCCGCCGCGCCGCCGAATGGAATCTGGACGAGCGCGGCCTTCCAGGAGTTGAGCATGGCGAGCGCGCGGACCTCGTCGAGGTCCAGGTTCGGAACGTACCGAACGCCGCCGGAGACCGGACCGCGGTTCACGTTGTGATGGACCCGGTAGCCGGTGTACACCTCGACCCGGCCGTCCTCGTGGGTGACTGGGAAGTTCACGGTCAGCTCGCGCTTCGGCACGCGAAGCACCCGATGCATTCCCTCGTCGAGGTGGAGCCGTTCCGCCGCCGCGTCGAGCTCCGCCTGCGTGCTCGTCCAGATGCTGCTGGCGCGTGGAGCGCCGGGCTTCGAGGTCGCCATCGGTCCAGCCTAGCGTGCGCCGACAACCCGCGCGGTGGCACCATGCACGCCACACCCACCCGGGTGCGCCGGCGGTCCATCACCCCACCGATCGGCGCACGACATCCGAGAGGAGGAACGCCGATGGCGCCCCGCGTCATGACCGTCTCCGGACCGATCCCGCCCGACAAGCTCGGCTTCACCCTGCCGCACGAGCACCTCGGCATCAGCCTGTGGCACATCGCCAACCGCTGGGACTACTGGGAGCTCACCCCCGATGACGAGATCATCGGCGAGGAGCTCCGCGAGTTCCGGCGCCGCGGCGGCGGAACGCTGGTGGATCTGACCCTTCCCGGAGTCGGGCGCGACCCGGATCGGCTGCGACGCCTGGCGAGCACCTCGGGGCTGAACATCGTGATGGGCAGCGGCTGGTACCGGGAGGCGTATTACCCCGCGGAGCTCCTCGTGGATCGGCGCAGCGTTGACGACCTGGCGGCGGAGATCGTCTCCGAGTTCGAGCACGGCGTCGCCGGCAGCGGCATCCGGCCCGGAATCATCGGCGAGATCGGCACCGACAAGCCGTGGGTCAGCGCGCGCGAGGAGCGCGTCCATCGGGCCGCGGCGCGTGCCTCGAAGGCGACCGGCATGGCCATCACGACGCACGGCGTGCAGTCCGATGTCGGGCTGGCTCAGCTCCGGATCTTCACCGAGGAGGGCGTCGATCCGGCCCGCGTCGTCATCGGCCATGCCGATTCGCACCACGACATCGACTTCTACCTCGAGGTCCTCGACGCCGGGGCCAACCTTCAGTTCGACTTCCTGGGGCACCGGTTCGCGACGGAGGAGGCGCTCGAGCCGCGGCTGGTCGAGACCATCGTCGAGCTGCTCGAGCGCGGCTACGGACCGCAGATCCTGCTGAGCCAGGACGTGTGCCACAACCGGCAGCTGAAGGCGAACGGCGGGTTCGGGTACGTCTACCTCCAGCAGCACTTCCTGCCGACGCTTCGAACGGCGGCCGTCGGAGAGGGCGAGATCCACCAGATGACGTTCGAGAACCCGGCGCGGATCCTGACGATTCCCTAGATGCGCGACCCGATCGCCGATCTCCAGCGGATCGCGTTCCTGCTCGAGTCGGCTCAGGAGCCGAGCTACCGGGTGCGGGCCTTCCGCAGCGCCGCCTCCACCCTCGGCAGGATGGAATCGGGCGAGCTCGCCCGTCGGGCGGGTGCGGGGACCCTGCGCGAGCTGCCCGGGATCGGTGAGGTGACGGAGCGGACGATCCTCGAGAGCCTGCGCGGCGAGGAGCCCGTCTACCTGCGCCGGCTCGAGTCCACCGAGGGGCGGCCGATGGCGGAGGGTGCCGCCGAGCTTCGCGCCGCGCTCCGCGGTGACTGCCACGTCCACACCGAAGCGTCGGATGGCAGCGCCCCCATCCGGGAGATGGCCGAGGTGGCCATCGAGCTCGGCCATGCGTACGCGGTCATCACCGACCACTCGCCGCGGTTGACGGTCGCCAACGGGCTCTCGCCCCAGCGTCTGCTGGCCCAGCTGGACGAGATCGAGCGGCTCAACGCCGAGCTGGCGCCCTTCCGAATCCTCACGGGCGTCGAGGTCGACATCAACGAGGACGGCTCGCTCGACCAGGAGCCGGAGCTCCTCTCTCGGCTGGACGTCGTCGTCGGCAGCGTGCACTCCGCGCTGCGTTCCGAGGCTCGGGCGATGACCGTGCGGATGGTCACCGCGCTCGCGAACCCGCATCTCGACATCCTCGGGCACTGCACCGGGCGCATGGTGACCGGCAAGCGCAAGCGCCCGGAGTCCGCGTTCGATCCCGAGATCGTCTTCGCCGCCGCGGCCCGCTTCGACAAGGCAATCGAGATCAACTCGCGCCCGGAGCGTCTGGACCCGCCGAAGCGCCTGCTGCGCATGGCGATCGAGAGCGGCTGCAGGGTGGCGATCGATTCCGACGCCCATGCGCCGGGCCAGATGGCGTGGCTCGTGAACGGCTGCGAACGGGCGTTCCTCACCGGCGCGACCGCGCCGATGATCGTCAACACCCTCGACGTCGACGCGCTCCTCGAGTGGACGGCATCGCACGAGCGT
Source organism: Chloroflexota bacterium (assembly GCA_025699005.1). Taxonomy (GTDB): domain Bacteria; phylum Chloroflexota; class Limnocylindria; order QHBO01; family QHBO01; genus JACDBZ01. The sequence continues at coordinate 913,852 of JAILWI010000001.1, forward strand.
CCGGCGAGCTAGGGGAGCGTCGCGCTCGGGCAGGGTGCACCTGACGTGGTTGGCGCGGGACCTGCATCGGCGAGGTCGGGCGCATACTGGTCGCCCACCCACCGCAAGGAGAACGCACCGATATGTCCGTCGCCAAGGTCACCGAACTGTCCTGCACGTCCACCGAGAGCTTCGAGGACGCCATCCGCCAGGGCGTCGAGCGAGCGAGCAAGACGCTCCGGGGCGTCACGAGCGCCTGGGTCAAGGAGCAGCGCGTGAACGTCCGAGATGGCGCGATCGAGTTCCAGGCCAACATCCTCGTGACGTTCGTCCTCGACGACTGACCAAACTCAAGGAGGGCTCGCCGACCTCGGCGGGTGGTGCTCAGCCCTCGGCGAGGCCGATGAGCCCCTCGTTGCGGACGAAGCGTGAGCGGTACGTCGGGTTGCTGACGCGCTGGCTCACGGTCTTTCCGTCGAGAGGCTTGCCGCTGCGCGGCACCTCGTAGCGGCCGCGCTCGACGATCGCCTCGGCGAGGTCGGCGGCGCGCATCGGCCCGCGCTCGCGCAGGACCTCGATCATCTCGTCGTGGAGGGCGACGCGCTCCTTTGTCGGCGCGGCTGAGGCTCGCTTCCGCGCGCGCTTCGGCGCCGCGGTCTCCGCAGGCTCCCCATCGACTGGCGCGTCCTCGCCGGCTGCGGGTTCCGCCGCCGCCGATCCACCGGCATCCGCATCGGCCGATGCGGCAGCGCCCTTCTTCGGCTTGCGCTGGGAACCACCGCTCTCGAGCGCGTCGATGCGGGCTTCCAGCGCCTCGATCCGCGCAGCCAGGCCCGGGCCGGCGGGGGAGTCAGGGCCCGGGGCGGCGTCCGCGCCGGGGCGGGAGGCGTCGATCCGCTCCTCGACCCACTGGCGAACGAGGTCCCCCGGCCGGACGCCGGCCTCGCCGGCGAGGTGCTTCAGCGCATTGACGCGTCGAGGATCAAGCCGAATCGACATGCCGCCCTCATCGGGCGGGCGATCGAATCGCGGACGCTGCTGGTACGGCCGGTCGCCGCCGGGCCGCGGCGTGAACGGGCGATCGCCCTGTGGTCGACCCTGGTACGGCCGGTCGCCGCCGGGCCGCGGCGTGAACGGGCGATCGCCCTGTTGTCGACCCTGGTACGGCCGGTCGCCGCCGGGTCGCGGCTGATACGGCCGGTCGGCGCCAGGTCGCGGCTGGTATGGCCGGTCCCCGCCGGGGCGGCCGCGCGGCTGCCAATCGCCCCCGCGCTGCGGTGGTCGATCGGGTCGGTCTGGTCGGTCCCGATCGGATCGATCCGGTCGATCGGGACGGCGGTCAGGGCCGCGTCGGTTGAAGCTCATCGCGGCGAACGATAGACCCTGACCCCGAACGGCGCCAGCGCCCGACCTCAGAACGAGCCGGATCCGCCCCCTCCGCCCGAGCTCCCGCCGCCGGAGAACCCACCACCGCCGCCGCTCGACGACGAGGAGGAGGGAGGCGTGGAGCCGACGCTGCCGAGCGCGTCGAACATGCCGCCGATGTCCGGGATGGCGGAGCCGGAGAAGATGCTGCCCGAGCCGTGGCTCACGCCTCCCGCAACGTCCGCCACGGATGCCCCGGACCACGCCGACCCGGGCGTCGACCCCATCCAGTGCGGGTAGTAGGCGCCGGCCGGCGATCCCGTCGCCGCCCGCTGCTCCTCGAGGCCGCGCGCCAGCAAGGCCGCGACCTCATCGTGGAGGCCGAGTGCCAGGCCCCACACCACGGCCTTGTCCGGCGTATCGGCCAGCGTGGCGACCTCGGGCTCGTCGGTGACCTCGCGCATCGAGCGCGCCTGCTCCATCGTCTTCTGAAGCGTCCGCCGATACGCCTTGAGCATCGCGTCGACGTAGGCGCCCTGGGTCGTCCGCTTGCTCATCGCGCGGCCGAAGCCGATGGTGCCCAGCCCGCCCAGCACGACCGCACCGCCGAGCATCACGGCGCCGCTCATCGGCAGCAGGATCCCCAGACCCAGGACGGCGCCGCCGATCACGGTTGTCCACACGCCGGCGGCCGTGCCGCGACCGATGGCCGCGGATGGCAGCTCGGTGAACCAGCCGAGGCGGAGGGCCTCCTTCTCCAGCAGCTTCTGCACCGAGCTCATCCGGTCATTGACCTTCCACAGCTTCGTGCGGGTCAGCCGTCCGGAGCCGCCGGCCAGGGATCGCAGCGCCTCCCAGGCCTTGCGCTCGGGGAGTGGGAGGAGGCCGTCATCCGGCTGTTCGTGCCCGACCTCGATGGCCGGGTCGGTCAGCGGATCCGGATCGGCGTCGCTGCGGGCGTCCGCAACCTGGTCGAGGTTCTGGAAGGCGAGCCGGCCGGTCATCGCCAGCTCGGCGAGGATCGTGTTCGTCGCATGGCGCGTCGCGCGCCCCTCGCGAACGACGACCGCCAGCGGCGGCGTCATCTCGGCCGGCGGGCCCGCCATGAGGATGGAGGGCGAGTCCGTGAGCTCAGGGTCGTCGCCCTCGCGGCGCCAGCGGCGCCAGGCGAGCCCCAGGATGGCGACGAGCGCCAGCGGTGCGCCGATGAGCCCGAGCGCCGCATTCACGACCCGACCCACCGTCAGCGGGATGGTGTCGGGCGCCATCCGCTCCTGGACCGCGTCGATCGTGTCGAGCGCCGCGGCGTTGAGGTCGCCCTCGGCTGCGCGGGGCACGAAGTCGCTGTCGACGATCGAGGTCAGCGTGTCCTCATCGATGTGCTGGTTGATGAAGCCCGATCCGCCGAACAGGCTGACCTTCCCGTTCACGAGGTTGGGCTGGAGCCCGACGAGCAGGACGAGTCCGTCGTCGAAGCCGGAACGACCGATGCCCCACTGGTCGATGAGGGCCGCCGCCTTGCCGAGGTTCTCGTCCTCGGTCACGTCGGGGTCGACCTGGATGTACACGACGATCTCGGCACCCGTCTCGGCCTCGACGGCGTCGATCCGCTGCTCGAGCTCGGCCACCGTCTCGGGACGGAGGACGCCGGGCTCGTCGTACACCGCGCGCTCGTCGACCGGGTCGGGGAACGGTGGGCCGGCCGCCGCGACCGCGGTGGTCGCCATCAGGCTCACGGGGAGCGCGGCCACCAGGGCCCGGCGCCAGCGGTGCATGACGCGCAGGATACTGTGTGGCACCCTTCTTGCGACCTCGTGGTCGCATCGGGCGGTTTCCTCGACCGCGCCGGCTCGAGCCGTGCGCCCCCGTCCCCATCGGCGCCGCACCCCTGCGGTGACCCGCGCGCCGGTGTCGAACCTTTCCTGGAGCACCATCAACGTGAATATTCGACTCGGGGCGTTCGCCGCCCTGCTCATTGCTGCGGCCGTCACGGTCGTGGCCACCGCCGGCGTGGCGGCCATGACGATCGCCGACGAGCCGCTGCGGCTCGGACGCGTCATCGATGGCTGGAGCGCCCGTGCCGAGGCCGGCACACTGCACATCCCCAACCCCGAGCGCGGCGCCGTGCTCGGCGGTATCCCGACCTCAACCCCCGAGCCTGCGCCGGCCGAACCGACCATGGCCCCGGAGCCGCCGGCCACCACCGTGACCGGCATCGGCAGCAACTATCCCGGGACCGCCGGGTGGATGGGTCAGCCCACCGTTGCCCTTCCGGGCGACCTCGGTGGCCGGTACGACGGCACGGTGAGCGGATACGTCACCGTCTGCGCCGACCGCTGTGCGCGGCTGCCGGTCGTCGACTGGTGCCAGTGCTACTGGGGCACCGCCGACCAGCGAATCGTCGATCTCTCACACGCGGCGTGGCCGCTCGTGAGCGACGCGCCGCTGGCCGAGGGCCTCATCGACGTCCGCGTGATCCTGGAGCGCTGACGGCGCGCTCCCTCAGGAGCAGCGGATCGTGACAGTGGCCGGCTCGACCTCGAGCCCCGGCACGGTGGCCGACAGCTCCGCGCTCTCGCCGCCCGGGATCTGGCTCGTGACGGTCCCGTGCGTTCGCAGCCGGCGCCCGCCGTCGTCCAGGGCGACGAGCTGGCACTTCGCGCGGCCCGGCTGCGTCCCCTCGTTCGTCACGGCATAGGTGATCGTGTAGCCGACCGGATCCGCCGGCGCGACTCCCACCACCGAGCCCTCGTACGGGCCCACGCCTCGCAGCGAGAGGCTGGCCGCGAACGCGAGGGCGGCGACCGCAAGGACGATCGCGACCGCCACCGTGCCGTGGTACTGCGATGCCGACGGGGCCGTCATGCCGGCGCGGTTGCAGACCGCGCAGATCGACTCCTCGGGTCCCACCTCGCGTCCGCACTTGATGCAGTGCCGGACGTCTGCCGCGGACGCGGCGCTCCCCGTCATGTGCGCTTCGACTCCGGGAGCCGCTCGCCAGCCTCGATCGGCACCTCGAGCCAGTTCTCGCGCGGCGCCAGCGGGCACGACCAGATCGGATCGTGCACGCACGAGGGGTGGTAGGCGTAGTTGAAGTCGAGCACGAGCTCGTCGCCGTCCGAGCCCAGGTCCGCGCCCTTGGCCGAGTCCCACAGATAGCGTCCGCCGCCGTACGTCGCGCTGCCGCTCGTCCCGTCGCGGAACGGGATGAAGATGCCACCCGAGTACTCGTTGAGCCAGAAGACGCCGAGCCGGCAGGCGGTGCCGGCCACCTCGAAGCTCACCCAGCCGATGCGCACGATCGGGATCTGCGGCCCCTCGCCTGAACGGGGGACGTCGAGTGGCGGAGCGTCGGGATCGGGCTCGAACGCCGCCCGAAGGTCGAGCGCCGGATCGTGGCGGTAGTAGGCCAGCCCCAGGAAGTCGCGGCGCTCCTGCTCCGGTATCGCCGATGACGGATGGCTGCCGAACAGGCGGTCGCGGGCGCTCCGGAAGGCGACCGCCCGCATCGCTCCCGGTCGGGTGTCGGCGCGCAGCGCGGCGTACAGCTCGGCCACGCGGCGACGGTAGTCGGCGAGGGCGAGGTGGGACGAGGTCGAGTCGGTCATCGGCGCATCCATGATGCACGAGACGGGGCGGACCGGCGAACCGGCCCGCCCCGCGGATTCTGCCGGGAGCGACGACCTAGTTCAGGCCGTTGTCACTCAGCCACGACGCCGCGACGTCCTCGATCGACTCCTGGTCGACCGCGACGCGAACGCCGAGGCTCGTGAGCGTCTCGGTGTCCATCGCCGCGCTCACCGCGTTGAGGATCTCGGCGAAGTCGGCGGGCGCCGCGTCGAGCCACTCGTTGCGGACGATCGGCGCGATGTTCTCGGACGGCTGCGTCTGCAGGTCGTCCTCGAGGACCACGAAGTTGAAGCGCTCGATGTCCGGCTGGGTGCTGCACAGCTCGGCGACGTCGACGACGCCGTCGTTCAGCGCCTGGGCCACCGGGGCGTCGCACGCGGCGTACTGCTCGATGTTCAGGTCGCCGTACGTGAAGCCGTACTGCTCGAGCGCTCCCGAGCACAGCACGTTCGTCTCGCACTCGGGGGGCAGGCCCCAGACGAGGTCCGACGCGCCTTCGGCATCGGCCAGCTCGCTCATCGTGCTGACGCCCAGCTCACTGGCCGTCTCCTGCCGGACCACGAACGCGTTCTGGTCCTGCGCCGGCGCGTAGTCGAGGGCGGTCAGGCCCACCTCGTCGAGCGCCGCCTGGAGATTCGTGAACGTCTCTTCGGGATCGCCGGCCGCCTCGCCACCGAGGTAGGTCAGCAGGCTGCCGATGTACTCCGGCTCGAGGTCGAAGTCGCCGCTCTCGAGGGCGGGCTGCACGGTGTCGCGCGGTCCGATCCCGAGCTTGCGCTCGACGGTGTAGCCGTTGGCCTCCAGGGCCTGGGCATAGATCTCGGCCATGAGCTGTGCTTCGTAGAAGCCGGCCGATCCGATCACGATCGATCGCTCGCCCTCGCCTCCCGTGGCGCCTGCGCTCGCCGACGGCGAGCTGCCGCCCTCACCCGGCGCGCACGCGCTGAGAACCAGCGCCAGCGTCGCCGCCCCGAGGGCAAGCTTGCGGTGCATCCGCATCTGGGTATCTCCTCCAGTTTCGACAAGTGGGACGTCGGAGATGCAGCAGATGCGCCCCCGACCCGCGAAGTGTAGAGCAGGTCCGGTGTGAGCCAGATCACGCCCTCGTCAGATGTACGACGCCTCGCCCGAATTGGATCAGACCCCGATCAGATCCCGCCGGGACGTCCGGCCTGGGCAAGCTCGCGCGGGGCCGTGTCGCGTCCACGCAGCCCCGGGGAGGTCGCACGGCGCTCGATGAAGCTGAAGCCGAGCTCGGTGGCGATCGAGAGGGCCGCCACGATGAGCGCCCCGGCGAACACCTCGTCGAACCGGCGCTGGGCGATGCCGTCGATGATGTAGCGGCCCAGGCCACCGGTGGCGACGACCGCGCCGAGCGTCGCCGTGGCCACGACCTGCACGGCGGCGGTGCGGACGCCGACGAGGATCACGGGCAGACCCACGGGAATCTCCACCCGGCGCAGGATCTCGAGGTCGCGCATCCCCATCCCGCGACCCGCCTCCACGATCTGGTCGTCGACCTCGTTGATGCCGACGTAGGCGTTCGTGAGGATCGGGGGGATGGCCAGGAAGAAGAGGGCGATCATCGTGACGATCTCGGACGCCGAGTCGCGCAGGCCGATGTCGACGATGGTCCGCTGGAGCAGCATCGCGGCCAGGGCCAGGATGGCCAGCGACGGGATGGCGCGGCCGACGTTCGCGATGTTGATGACGAGATTCGAGAAGCGCCCGGTGTGCCCGATCCAGGCGCCGACGGGAAGCGCCACCGCAACCGCCGCGGCGAGCGGGACGATCGAAAGGACGAGGTGCTCGCCGATCCGCGCGGGGATGCCATCGGGTCCGTTCCAGTTCGCCGGATCAGCGAACCAGGCCGCGACCTCGCCGAAGAACTCCATCGGTCAGGTCCCGCGCGCTCGCTGCGCCCACGGCGTGAGCGCCGCCTGGAGCAGGACGAAGCCCCGGTCTGCGAGCACGGCAAGCAGGATGGCGCCGGCCGAACCGACGAGGGTCGCCGTCAGGAAGAACCGCCGATACCCGACGTCCACGATGAGGTAGCCCAGTCCGCCGAGTCCGATGAGGGCCGTGACCGTCACGAGCCCGATGATCGTCACGGTCGCGATGCGCAGTCCGGCGACGATGACCGGCAGGGCCACCGGCAGCTCGACGCGCCACAGCCGCTGCCAGGCGGTGAAGCCCATCCCCTTCGCGGCCTCGACGACCTCGGCGGGAACGCTGTCGAGCCCGGCGAGGATGTTCCGCAGCAGGATGAGGATCGTGTAGCTGACGAGGGCGATCTCGGCGGTGAGCGGATTCTGGATCCCGGTGAACGGCACGAGGATTGCGAAGAGCGCGAGGCTCGGGATCGAGTAGAGGACGCCGCTCACGCCGATCACGGGCCCCTGGAGCCACGGGACGCGACGGACCAGGAGGGCCAGTGCGAAGCTGAGGACGAACCCGATGACGATGGCGACCACGGTGAGCATCACGTGCTCGAGCGTCCGCCGGCCGATCTCGTCCGCCTCCCGGACGATCCAGGCGAAGTCCATCAGCTGGCGGCCTCGCCGACGGGATGGAGTCCGCCGTCGGCGGCCCGGACCGGCGCACGAAGGCGTTCCCCGATGGCGTCGACGCTGACCAGGCCCAGCACCCGCTCGCGCTCGTCGACCACGACGCCGAGCTGGACGCTCGAACCGAGCATGCCCGACAGGGCATCGCGCAGCGTCGTCTCCCGCTCGACGGTCGGAGCACCGGGCGATGCTGCCTCCGGGTTGATCGGGCCGCTGCCGCGCAGGTCCTGCTGGTCGATCCAGCCGAGCGGCCGGTCCTGGTCGTCCACGAGCAGCGCGTAGTCGAGCTCGTCCACCCGGTCGAGCCGGGCGCGGATTGCCGTGCGATCCTCACCGGCCCGCACGGTGATGGCCTCGATCATCTCGAGGTCGCCGACGCGGCCCAGCGACAGGCGCTTGAGGCCCCGATCGGCCCCGACGAAGCGCTCCACGAACTCGGAGGCCGGGTTCGCAAGGATGGCAGCCGGGGTGTCGAACTGGGCCAGGATGCCGCCCTTCTGGAGGATCGCGATGCGGTCGGCCATCTTGATCGCCTCGTCGACGTCGTGGGTCACGAAGACGATCGTCTTGCGCACCTTCTCCTGGAGGCGGAGGAACTCGTTCTGAAGCCGATCGCGACGGATCGGGTCCACCGCGCCGAACGGCTCGTCCATGAGCATCACGGGCGGATCGGCGGCCAGGGCTCGTGCCACGCCGACGCGCTGCCGCTCCCCGCCGGAGAGCTCGGTCGGGTAGCGCTTCGCATACGCGGCGGGGTCGAGGCCCACGATCTCGAGCAGCTCCTCGACCCGCTCGCGGATGCGCTGATCCTTCCAGCGCAGGAGCTTGGGGACGACGGCGACGTTGTCGCCGATGGTGAGGTGGGGGAAGAGGCCGATCTGCTGGATGACGTACCCGATCCGCCGCCGCAGCTCGACCGCCGGGAGGCTCATCACGTCCTCGCCATCGATCGTGATCCGGCCGCTCGTCGGCTCGATCAGCCGGTTCACCATCTTCATGCTCGTGGTCTTGCCGCATCCCGACGGACCGACGAGGACGCAGATCTCGCCGGCCGGCACGGTGAGCGAGAGGTTGTCGACGGCGGGGCTGTCGCTGCCGGGATAGCGCTTCGTGACGTTCTCGAACGAGACGACGGCGCCGGTGGCGTCCTGCATGGCGCCCATGATAGGGCCGGCCGGCGGGCTCACCCCACGAAGTCTCCCTGGACGAACCACGTGACCATCACTCCGAGGAGCAGGAGCGAGATTGCGATCCAGGCGGCCCGCAGGCGCGGTCGACCCTCGGTCAGCAGCGCCGCCACCAGGAACACCGGGAACAGCACGAGCACGAAGCGCGTGGTCGACGTCAACGGAGTCGGCTGCAGCCGGGTGGCGACGAGGAGCAGTGGCGGCCACGCGTAGAGCGAGTACGTGAGCGGCATGCGGCGCGCGCCGGCCGCCAGCAGCGCGGCGGCACCCAGCAGGGCGACGAGGTTGAGCGCCTGGAGTCCGTCGCCACGCTCGACGATCCAGGTGGCGCTGGCGGCGATGACGACCCATGGCGGCCGGAACTCGGTTCCGCCCCACAGGGCCTGGGCATCGAACGTCGTCTCACCGGTGACGGCACGCCCGGCCGCCGCGAATGCCACGAACGCGACGGCCGGCGCCACGGCTGCGGCGGCCGGGATGAGCGCTTCCCGAAGCCGCCCGCTCCGCCGCTCCCGAACGGTCGACCACGCCTCCCACGCCAACGGGATGGCGAGGAGCATCCCCTGCGGTCGCGCGAGGCCCGCCAGGAACGCCGCCAGCAGGGCCAGCGGCCAGCGACGCTCGCGTGCCAGCAGCAGGCTCCAGACGGCCGTCGCCAGGAACATCGCCTCCGTGAAGGGGGCGAACAGGAACAGCGCTGCGGGGAAGGCGCCGAGCAGGATCGCCGTCCAGGTGCCGATCGAGATCCCGTGGCTGGCCTCGACCAGCCGGACGAGGCCGGCCGTCGCGACGACGAACGCCACGAAGGAGACGGCGAGGCCGGCGGTCGCGTGGGGAAGGCCGGGCACCAGTCCCAGGAATCCGACGGCGCTCGGGTAGAGGGGGAAAAACGCGACCGCGTGCTCGCCCGGCTCGTAGCCGTACGTCGCGATCTTGAGATACCAGCATGCGTCCCAGCGCTCCCAGACGCCGACGAGCGCGAACGCGGGTCCGTCGGCGAGGAGCTCGGGCAGCGTCCGCCAGCCGTTGCGCGCCACCTCGAAATGGCATGGTGAGGGCACGCCGGTCGTTGCGACCGCGGCGCCCAGCAGCGATAGTCCGAACCGCAGCGCGACGGCGAGGCCGATGGCGACGACCCAGGGCGTCATCGCCATCCGTCGTGCGATGTTCGTCATGCGACGTGCAGCAGGCTCATTCCATCGGCAGCGAAGGGAGGCTCATGGTAGCGAACGCCGCGGGGCCCGCCGTGACCGCCCCGGCGAGCCCGGATGGCCGCCGCTCGGCGCTCGTCGCGCTCGCGATCGCCGTCGCTTCCGCGATCCTCTACCACGTCACGGTGATCGAGCGCGTCACGCTCGACAGCTTCGTGCCGCTCGCCGCGAGCTTCCTCGAGGGGCGTCTCCACATCGCCGAGCCGATGCCCTGGCTGGAACTCGTGCCGCGGCCGGAAGGCGGCTGGTACTCACCATTCCCACCGATGCCGGCGATCGTGCTTCTCCCGTTCGTGGCGCTCTTCGGCCCCGGCTTCGACCAGGGCATCGCGACCGCACTCTTCGGCGGACTCAACGTGGGGCTCGTCTGGGTGCTGCTCGGCCGGATCGGCGTGGCGCGTGCGCCGGCGGCGTGGCTCACGGCGGCGTTCGGCATCGGCAGCGTGCACTGGTGGGTCGCCGGGACCGGCACCGTGTGGCTCCACGCGCAGGTGGTGGCCGTCTTCTTCATGCTGCTCGCGCTGCTCCTCGCGTCGTCGCGCCGCTGGCCGCTGGTCGGAGGGCTCATGCTCGGCTGCGCCGCGGCATCGCGCCTGCCGATGGGACTGACGCTTCCCCTGTTCGCGGCGCTCTACCTCGGCGTGGCCGGTTGGCCCGGACTTCGGCGCCCCTCGATGCGTGACGTGCGCGCCGTCGCCCTGTTCCTCGTTGGCGTCGGCGTGCCGGCGCTCCTCGTCGCGGGGTACAACCTGGCGCGGTATGGCACGCCGTTCGAGTTCGGGTACGGGTTGATCCCCGGTGTGCTCGAGGAGCCGTGGTACGCGCAGGGCCTGCTCTCACTGGACTACATCCCGCGGCACCTCCACCTCATCGTCATGCGCGGCTTCGACTATGTCGACCAGGCCCCGTGGTTCCGCCCGAACTGGAACGGGACCTCCCTCCTCCTCACGACGCCGATCCTGCTGTGGCTCGTGAAGGCCCGGGCGGCGACCCCGCTCGTCGCAGTCGCGTGGCTCTCCGTCGCGCTCGGCCTGCTGCCGGACCTGCTCCACGGCGCGCCGGGCTTCGCGCAGTTCGGATACCGCTTCATCCTCGACGTCATGCCGATCCTGCTGGTCATGCTCGGATGGGTCTTTCGCGATCGCATGTCCATCGAGGCGCGGATCGCCATCGGGCTCGGCATCGTGGCGAATGCCTACGGCGTCTGGGCCGTCACGGTCGCAGGCTTCGTGAGCTACTGATGGGGTGGTCACGCGCGACGGCTCCCGCGGCCGCGCTCCTCGGGGTCGTCATCGTGGTGCTCCTCGGGGTGGCGGTGAGCCTGGACCTGACCGACGCGCTCGACCGCTCGATCATCCGCGCCGTTCGAGCCGATGCCCTCGATGCGATTCTCTGGCCGCTGCGGTGGATCACGGAGCTCGGCTCGACCCGGGCGATCATCGGGGTGGCGGTGATCACGCTCGTGGTCGGGATCGGCGTCGGGCCGTGGCGGCACGGCGCGATCGGCGCGATCGTCATCGGCCTGAGCTCGCTCGGGGTCGAGCTCATCAAGCGATTCGTGGCCCGTGAGCGGCCGGACTTCCTCGAGCCGGTCCTCGTCGAGCGCGGCTTCAGCTTCCCCTCGGGCCACGCGACGCTGTCGATGGTGGCCTACGGCATCCTCGGGATTCTCCTGTCACGGACCCCCATGCCGCGCCGCCTGCGACTCGTTCTGCTCGCGATCCTCGCCGTGGTCATCCTCGCCGTCGGACTGTCGCGCGTGTGGCTCGGCGTGCATTACCCCTCGGACGTCGTCGCCGGATGGACGACCGGAGCGGTCGTCGTCCTCGTGTTCGCCTGGGTCACCCGTTCGGTGTCGCCTGAGCCAATCGAGGCAGCGGTTGACGAGGATCCAGCAGCGCCACGATCCGATCCACCTGGCCGCGGCTGAGGCGGCTGTCCGCGCTCACGAGGTCGGCGACGCGATCGTGGGATCGCTCCACCACGAGGCCGATCGGCTCTCCCGGATGCGGGACGACCTCCATGTCGGTGGCCGGGAGCAGCACCGGGTCGACCTGGGGAGGGAGCCCGGCCCGCTCGAGGTAGAGGCTGAGCCGTCGCCCGGCCAGCCGCGCCGCCGTCAACGGCGCCGCGTCCCATGGGATCCACGAGTCGGTGTCCCGGTTCCAGCGGTACCAGTGGCCGTTGCGACGGGTGAAGCGCCCGCGCTCACCGGCCATCGTGATCGTCCATGTCCCGCCGGGACCGACGATCACCGCGTCGATCGGCTCGATCCCGCCCGGCGACACCGTGCGGAACCAGTGGTAGTCGTCGTCGAGACGGCGCGCGAGCGCGGTAGCGACCCGGTCACCGGTGCTCAGGCCGGGGAGGCCCAGGCGTCGCGTGCGCGAGGCCGGGTGGTGGATCATGGCAGCGTCCAACCTCCTCTCCCTGCGGGCGTCGGATGGGCACGTCGAGTGTACCGCGGGTCCCGGTCAGCGGACAGGGCTTCTCGTCGATTGCCCGTATCATTCGGCCCATGACCGACTCGCACGCCTCGCTCGAGGACGCCGTCCGCACCCTCCTCGAGGAGATCGGAGAGGATCCCGGCCGTGAGGGGCTGGCTCGCACGCCCGAGCGCGTGCGGCGCATGTACGACGAGCTGACATCGGGATACCACGTCGACCCGGACGCATTGCTCAACGGGGCGCGTTTCACGGTGGACTACGACGAGATGGTCGTCGTGCGCGACATCGAGTTCTTCAGCCTGTGCGAGCACCACCTGCTGCCCTTCATCGGGAAGGCGCATGTCGGCTACCTGCCGGAGGGCCAGGTCATCGGCCTGTCGAAGATCCCGCGCATCGTCGACATGTACGCGAAGCGGCTCCAGGTCCAGGAGCGGCTCACCGTCCAGGTGGCCGACTTCCTCATGGAGCGGCTCGAGCCGAAGGGCGTGGCGTGCGTGATCGAGGCGACCCATCTGTGCACGATGATGCGTGGCGTGAAGAAGCAGGAGGCGACGATGGTCACCTCGAGCATGGTCGGAACGTTCCGTCGCGACGCCAGGACCCGGGCCGAGTTCATGGGGCTCATCGGCAAGGGCGGCGCCTAGGTCCCCGCGATTTCGGCACAATAGGCGGCCGACGATCACCCCCACCATGAGGTTCGCGTGCCGTACGCCGATCCACTGACCGAGGCCGAGCTGCCGGCCGCGCTGCGAGAGATCCCCGACTGGGAGCTCGACGGCACCGTCATCCGACGCTCGACGACCACCCACGACTTCGCCGGCGCGGTCGCGCTCGTCGACGCCGTGGCGGCCGCGGCGGAGGCGGTGAACCACCACCCGGACATCCACCTGACCGGCTACCGGCGCGTGTCGTTCGAGCTGACCACGCACGCCGTCAAGGCGGTCACCCGGCGCGACATCGATCTCGCGAAGCAGATCGATCGGCTCATACTGGGCGACCGATGACCGATACGCCGATTCGCATCCTCATCGCCAAGCCGGGCCTCGACGGGCACGACCGCGGCGCCAAGGTCCTGGCGCGCGGCCTGCGCGACGAGGGCTTCGAGGTGATCTACACGGGCCTGCGCCAGACGCCGGAGATGATCGCCGATGCCGCCGAGCAGGAGGACGTCGACGTCGTCGGCCTCTCGATCCTGTCCGGCGCCCACATGGCGCTCCTGCCGCGAACGGTGGAGCTGCTGCGGGAGCGCGGCATGGAGGACGTCCTCGTCGCGGCCGGCGGGATCATCCCGGACGCCGATGTGACGAAGCTGAAGGCGGCGGGCGTCGCCGAGATCTTCGGGCCAGGAACGTCGATCGGCCAGATCGCCCGCTACTTCCGCGAGCACGTCCGCCGCGAGGCGTGAGCGAGCTCGTCGCCGAACTGGCATCCGGTGAGCGCCGGCCGCTCGCGCGGCTCCTGACGCGGATCGAGAACGGCGACGCGGCGCTCCGGCCCCAGCTCCAGGAGCTCTTCGGTGCCGGACGCGGGGCGCACGTGGTCGGGATCACCGGGCCCCCGGGAAGCGGCAAGTCGACGCTCGTCAACGCGCTGATCGGGGAGTGGCGGCGCCGCGGGAGACGCGTCGGGATCCTGGCGGTCGACCCGTCCTCGCCCTACACCCGTGGAGCGATCCTGGGTGACCGGATCCGGATGATGGAGCATGCCGCCGACCGCGATGTCTTCATGCGCTCGATGGCGTCACGCGGAGAGCTCGGTGGGCTGGCGGCCACGACCTGGATCGCCGCCGCCGCCCTGGACGCCGCCGGCTACGACCCGGTGCTCATCGAGACGGTCGGTGCGGGGCAGTCGGAGGTGGAGATCGCGCGACTTGCGGAGACGACCGTCGTCGTCGAGGTGCCCGAGATGGGGGACGAGGTCCAGGCCATCAAGGCCGGGCTGCTCGAGGTCGCCGACATCGTGGCCGTGAACAAGGGAGATCGGCCGGGCGCCGATCGCGCCGCCCGGCAGCTGCGGGCGATGATGTCGACCGCCGGCGGCCGGGTCGAGCGAACGCCGCCGAAGATCATGGTCACGACGGCGACGAGCGGTGACGGGGTCGCCGAGCTCGCCGATGCGGTCGAGGCCCATCGCGAGCAGGCGCGGTCGCCGGTGGCAGCCCGCGGACGTGCCGCGAACCAGGTGCGTCGTGCCCTCGCGGACCTCGCCGCTACGAGAGCGCGCGAGCATCCCGCGTGGGACCAGACGGTCCAGGAGGTCGCGGATCGGGAGCTCGATCCGTTCACCGCCGCCGAGCGTCTCATGGAGGGCGTAGGCTGACCCCATGGACTCCCTGCTGAGCGACCACACGCCCGGACCCACGATCCCGCTGCCGCCCGCGATCATCAACGCGCGGGCCGCATTGGCGGAGATCACTCCCACCCTGCTGCGCGTCTCCGACGGGCCCGCCCTCGAGCGTCGGTGGGCCTGGCGGCCGGCCGAGCGCGGCGCGACCGAGGCGCGCTACGGCTTCTACCGCTGCGCCGAGGCGCTCGATCGGGCGGGAATCGATGCGGAGCGAGCCCTCGCCGAGGCGGGCGTCGACCGTCCGCCGTCCTCGAGGATCGTGGCGCGCGCGACCGTCGCCCGGTGGGAGCTTCACGGTGTCCTCGCGGCGCTCGACGACGAGGACCTCGACCGAGACCCCGGCGGCGGGGAGTGGACGATCCGCCAGACCCTGGCCCACATCGTGAACGTGCAGCGCGCCTACGCCAGCTTCACGGCCTGGTGGCTCGCGCGGCGGCACGAGCCGGACTTTCCGGCCGAGGTTCCCGATGGCGTGGGCGGCGACTTCCCCGACGAGGCATCCGAGGGCGTCGGCTCCCTCGCCGAGATCCGCGCCAGGCTGGACGACGCGATGGACACCGCGGCCGGCCGGCTCGGGTCGCTCGGGATCGAGGAGCTGGCGGCCAACGCGCGCTGGTCGGGCTACGCGGTCGACGTCGGATTCCGGCTCGGGCGATGGGCGTCGCACCTTCGTGAGCACACGATCCAGGTCGACAAGACGCTCGTCATGCTCGAGCGTCCGACGCGGGAGGTCGAGCGGCTCGTGCGCCACATCCATGCGGCGCACGGGCGAATGGAGTCGGTGGTGTTCGCGCTCCCGCCGTCCGACCTAGGTCCGGCGGCGCCGGTCATCGAGGCCGCGGCCGCGGAGATCCGGGAGGTCGCCCGGGGCGCGGCCTCGGCCGCATCGGGGTGACTCCGGCGCCTCGGGGCACGCGAATCGCAACCCGCGCTGCTAGGCTCTCGTATCCATGAGCATCGAACGCATCTACGTCATCGGCGCGGGGCTGATGGGTCACGGCATCGCGCAGGTGAGCGCGGCCGCCGGCAAGCAGGTCACGCTGGCCGATCGGACGATGGAGATGGCCGAGAAGGGCAAGGCCCGCATCGGCGCCAACCTTGCGCGCCAGGTCGAGAAGGGCAAGCTCGAGGCCTCCGACGCCGACGAGCTGCTCGCCAGGATCACCCCGGCCCAGGGAGCGGACGGCGCCGCCGGCCACGGCATCGTCATCGAGGCGGTCTTCGAGGACGAGGCGGTGAAGCGCGAGACCTGGGAGGCCCTCACCCGGAGCGCCGACCCTGACGCGATCTTCGCCAGCAATACGAGCAGCATCAGCATCACCGGACTGGCCACCTCGACCGATCGCCCGGCGAAGTTCATCGGCCTCCACTTCTTCTCGCCGGTGCCGGTCATGGGTCTCATCGAGATCATCCGCGGTCTGGAGACCGATGACGCGACCTACGACGCGTGTCGGAATCTCGCCGAGGAGCTCGGGAAGACGGTGATCGAGTCGAAGGACATGCCCGGCTTCCTCGTGAACCGCATGCTCGGCCCCTTCATCAACGAGGCCGTCTTCGCACTCATGGAGTCGACCGGCACGGCCGAGGACATCGACACCGGTGCGAAACTGGGGCTCAACCACCCGATGGGACCGCTCGAGCTGAGTGACTTCATCGGCAATGACGTGATGTTGAACGTGATGGACGTCCTCTACCGCGGCTTCGGCGATCCGAAGTTCCGGGCTGCGCCGCTCCTGCGACAGATGGTCACCGCGGGGCACCTGGGACGGAAGGCGGGACGCGGCTTCTACA
Organism: Chloroflexota bacterium; assembly: GCA_025699005.1. Classification (GTDB taxonomy): domain Bacteria; phylum Chloroflexota; class Limnocylindria; order QHBO01; family QHBO01; genus JACDBZ01. The sequence goes on from JAILWI010000001.1 coordinate 930,375, forward strand.
CGTACGACGAATCCGGCAAGAAGGTGGGTTGATGGCGGTCGAAGCCGCACCGGCACGCGACCCCCTCGCCCTGAGCGAGGAGGAGCGGACGGTTCGCGACACCGTGCGCGACTGGGCGCAGCGCTCGGTGGCGCCGGGCGCCGCCTCCCGCGACGAGGAAGAGCGGTACGACCGTCACCTCGTGGAGGAGGCGGGCGAGCTGGGCCTGACCGGGCTGCCGTACCCCGAGAAGTACGGTGGGGCGGGGATGGGCACGTTCGCGTGGGCCCTGGCCGTCGAGGAGATCGCCGCCGCCGACATGGGCCTGGCGGTCAGCCTCAGCGTCCACATCCTGAGCCAGCTCTGCATCTTCTCCCACGGAACCGACGAGCAGCGGGATCGCTTCCTGCCGTCGATGACCGCGGGCCGCGACCTCGGCGCCTTCGCGCTCACCGAGCCGGAGGCGGGCTCGGATGCCGGGTCGATCAGCCTCACGGCCCGGAGGGATGACGATGCCTACCTCCTGTCCGGCACGAAGATCTGGATCACGAACGCGGGTGAGGCCAGCCGGTACGTCGTCTTCGGCACGGTCGACCGTTCGCTCGGCAAGAACGGCATCACCGCCTTCGTCGTCGAGGGCGACACGCCCGGGTTCCGGCTCGGGAGCAAGGAACGGAAGATGGGGATCCGCGGCACGACGGCCCGCGAGCTCGTGTTCGAGGATGCGCGGGTTCCGGCCGCGAACCGTCTCGGCGAGGAAGGGCAGGGCCTGAAGGTCGCGCTCTCCGCCCTTGGCCCGGGCCGGATCAGCATCGCCGCCGCGTGCACCGGCCTCGCCCGCAATGCCCTCGAGCTCGCCACGCGCTACGCCCTCGAGCGACGGCAGTTCGGGCGCGCCATCGCCGACCAGGAAATGATCCAGGGCATGCTGGCCGAGATGGCAGTGCGGGTCGATGCGGCGCGGCTCCTCACGTGGCGGGCCGCACGGATGCGCGACGCGGGTCAGCCGATCAACTCGCCGTCGAGCATGGCGAAGTGGTACGCCTCGGACGTCGCGATGGCCGTGGCCACCGACGCGGTCCAGATCTACGGCGGCGCCGGCTACTCGCGTGACAATCCGGTCGAACGGCTCATGCGTGACGCCAAGGGCGCGCAGATCTACGAGGGGACGAACCAGATCCATCGGCTGATCGTGGCGCAGCACCTCATTGAGACCACTCGGAGGTCCGAACGATGACCCGCGATTCCTCTGACGACCCCGGATCTTCTGCCGCGAAGGGGAAGACCACCGCAGCGTTCGAGCCGCTCACGCTTCCGGTGGAGCAGCGCGCGTCGAGCGTCGTCGACCTGATCCATCGGGCCGTGGTGGAGCACGGACCGAAGGAGGCGCTGCGCTGGAAGCTGCCGCGCACCCGCCGCCAGGCACGCGACGGCGTCGCCGAAGCCGATGAGCAGGCGATCTGGCGCTCGACGACGTACGCCGAGACCTGGCGCTGGATCCGGGACGTGGCCCTGGCGCTCCGCCAGCTCGGCATCCGGCGAGGCGACCACGTGTGCATCGTCAGCCGCACCCGGCCCGCCTGGCTCGTCGCCGACCTCGCCAGCATGTCGCTCGGGGCCGTCAGCTGTCCGATCTACCCGTCCTCGGAGGCGAGCCAGGCGGCGTTCATCATCAACAACGTCGGCGCCAAGCTCATCTTCGTCGAGAATGCCCAGCAGGCTGCCAAGATCGAGTCGATCCGAGCCGAGTGCCCCACGATCGAGACGATCGTCGCGTTCGACGACCGAGAGAAGCTCGCCGACGGCGTCGTGAGCTTCGACGACATGTTCGAGAACGCCGCCGAGTCGCGCCCGGACGAAGAGGCGGAGTGGGACCGCGAGTGGCGCAGCCTGAGCCGCGATGACGTCGCCACCATCATCCATACCTCGGGCACCACCGCCAACCCGAAGGGCGCGATCCTCACGCACGGCAACCTCGTGTTCAACTACGAGGCGGTCACCCAGGTCGTCGACTTCACGCCGGACGACCTCTTCCTGTCCTGGCTGCCCCTCAGCCACATCTACGAGCGGGTTGCCGGCATGGTGGTGCCCCTCGGCCGCGGATGCGGCATCGCCTACGCCGAGCCGATCGTCGAGCGCCTGCCGGCCAACATGGCGGAGGTCCGCCCGACCGTTATGGTGGCGGTGCCGCGCCTCTACGAGCGTGTCTACGCGCGGGTCCTCGCCGCGGTCGAGAGCGGTCCGCCGATCCGACAGCGGATCTTCCACTGGGCGGCCGGCCTGGGAGCCAAGAAGTACGCGAACCATCTCGCCGGGCGCGGCAACTCGCCGTGGCTGAGCCTGCAGCTGAAGATCGCGGACCGCCTCGTCTACGAGAAGATCCGGGCTCGGACCGGCGGGCGAGTGCGCTACTTCGTGTCCGGCTCGGCGCCGCTGTCGGGGGAGATCGGCGAGTTCTTCTACGGCCTGGGAATGCTCGTGCTCGAGGGCTACGGCCTGACCGAGACCTCCCCGTTCGTCTCGATCAACCGACCCGAGACCTTCAAGTTCGGCACGGTCGGGCAGCCCGCGCCGGACACCGAGGTGAAGATCAATCCGGCGACCGGCGAGATCATGGTCCGCGGCCCGCAGATCATGCGGGGCTACCTCAACGCCCCGGAGGACACCGCGGCAGCGATCGAGCCGGACGGCTGGTTCCACACCGGCGACATCGGGGAGCTGGACGAGGCAGGACGCATCCGCATCACGGACCGGCTGAAGAACATCATCGTGCTCGGCAACGGCAAGAACGTCTCGCCGGCGCCGATGGAGGCAGCGCTCTACACCTCGCCGCTCATCTCCCAGGCCGTCGTCCTCGGGGATCGCCAGAACTACACCGGCGTTCTCATCGCCCCGGACTTCGAGGAGCTCGAGCGTTGGGCGGCGGCGAACGGCATCACGGAGATGCCCCCGGAGCAGCTGGTGGAGCAGAAGGCCGTCCAGAAGCTGTACGACGGAGAGGTGAAGCGCGCGCTGGCGAACTTCGGTGCACACGAGCGGCCGCGGCGGACCGCGCTGCTGCCGCGCCTGCTCTCCGAGGAGGAGGGGGAGCTGACGCCGTCGCTGAAGACGAAGAAGCGGATCGTCATCGAGAAGTGGCCGGACAAGGTCGCCTACCTCTTCGACGAAAAGGGCGGCGACGCCGCGGGCTGACCGGCCACGGAATCCTGCGCTCACGTCGCCGCGGAGTACCATGGCCGGCATGAGTGACGTCTACATCCTCTCCGCCGCGCGCACCCCCATCGGCAAGTTCGGCGGAGCCCTTTCCACCACCCCGGCAACCGAGCTGGGCGCGGTCGCCATCCGCGCGGCCGTCGAGCGTGCGGGCGTGGCCCCGGAGCACATCGACGAGGCGATCATCGGCCAGGTGCTCCAGGCGGGTGCAGGCCAGGCACCGGCGCGGCAGGCGGCCCTCAAGGCGGGATTGCCGGAGGGCGTGAGCGCGACCACGATCAACAAGGTCTGCGGCTCCGGCCTCAAGGCGGTGATGATGGGCGCATCGGCGATTCGTGCCGGCGACGCGAGCGTGATCGTGGCGGGCGGGATGGAGAGCATGAACATGGCACCGTATCTCCTGCCGCAGGCACGAACCGGGTACCGGCTGGGCGACGGCAAGGTCGTCGACGCCACCGTCCACGACGGCCTGTGGTGCTCGACCTGCAACGTGCACATGGGCATGCACGCCGAGCGCGTGGCGGCCAAGCACGACGTCAGCCGCGAGGCACAGGACGAGTTCGCGCTCCGCTCGCATCGCAACGCGATCGCGGCCCAGGAGGCCGGCCGCTTCGACGACGAGATGGTCTCCGTGACGGTCCGCGGCAAGAAGGGCGACACCGTCGTCAGCGCCGACGAGGCGCCACGCTCCGACACGACGCTCGAGGCTCTTGCGAAGCTGAACCCCGCCTTTCAGCCCGATGGTGGCTCGGTCACCGCCGGCAATGCACCGGGTATCACCGACGGCGCGGCCGCGCTCGTGATCGCGGGCGAGGATGCGCTCGACGGCGCCACGCCGATGGCTCGCATCACCGGCTACGCCCAGGCCGATGTCGCGCCGGAGTGGCTGTTCGAGGCGCCGATCCACGGCGTCCGCCGCCTGATCGAGCGGGTCGGCGGCAGCGTGGACGACTTCGACCTCATCGAGATCAACGAGGCGTTCGCGGCACAGGTCCTCGCCGACGGCAACGAGCTGGGATTCGACTGGGACAAGGTGAACGTCAACGGCGGGGCGATCGCGCTCGGTCATCCGATCGGCGCATCCGGTGCGCGGGTCTTGACGACGCTCCTCCACGAGCTCCGGCGCCGCGGCGGTGGCAGGGGTCTCGCAACCCTCTGCCTCGGCGGCGGGGGAGCGGTGGCGATGGCGGTCGAAACCGTCTGACCTGGGCGGTCAGCGACCCGCGTCCGTCAGGGCCGCGTCCAGCGCCTCGACGATGAGGGTCGCCTCCGCGGGCCGGATGGCAAGCGGTGGGCGGATCTTCAGGGTGTTTCCCGCGCGGCCGGTCGTTCCGATCAGCACCCCTCGCTCCCGCATCGCCTCTCGCACGCGGCTCGCGAGCTCACGGTCCGCCTCCCGTGACTCGACATCGCCGATGAGCTCGACGCCGGTCATCAGCCCGCGACCACGGACGTCGCCGATCGCCGGATGCCGATCGACGAGGCGCTCGAGCTCGGACCGCAGCCGGGTGCCGACGGTGCCGGCGTGCGCCACGAGCCCCTCGTCCTCGATGACGTCGAGCACCGCGAGAGCGGCAGCGCAGGCGACCGGGTTGCCGCCGAAGGTCGAGAAGAACGTCGTTGTCGCTCCGAAGCGATCGACGATCTCCGAGCGGGTCACGACCGCGGCGATCGGATGGCCATTGCCCATCGGCTTGCCGAGCGTCACGATGTCGGGCGTCACGCCCCAGCGGCTGAAGCCCCACAGCTCTCCGGTCCGGCCGTATCCGGACTGGACCTCGTCGGCGATGAGCAGGGCGCCGGCGTCCCGGGCCGTGCCGATGAGGGCGGCCACGACCCCCGGCGCCGGTACGAAGATCCCGTCGGCCGTGAAGGTCGAGTCGACGAAGAGCGCCGCGGGACGGCGGCCCCGTTCGGTCAGGCGCTCCACCGCCCTGAGCATCTCGTTCCGGCCCACGGACTCGGCGTCCGCTGCATCGGCGTAGGGCCCGCGGTAGGTGTTCGGCGCGGGGTAGGGCTCGGCAGCGTCCGGCTGGGATCCGTTCGGCCATTCGGACGGAGAGAAGTCGGCGATGGCGTGGGTGACGCCGTGATACCCCCAGTCGCTCACGATCCCCGTGTCGCCACCGGTGACCGTCGTTGCGAGGCGCCAGGCGAGGTCGTTCGCCTCCGACCCCGAGTTCACGAACAGCACCGTGTCGAGCCCGTCCGGCATCGTCGCCACCAGGCGCTCGGCAAGGGTCACGACGTGCTCGTGGAGGTAGCGCGTGTTCGTGTTGAGGGTGGCCGCCTGGCGGGCGATGGCGTCGACGACTCGCGGGTGTGCATGCCCGACCACCGGCACGTTGTTGTAGGCGTCCAGGTACCCGCGGCCGGCGGTGTCGTACATCCACGCGCCTTCGCCACGCACGAGGTGGAGCGGACGCCGATAGGTGAGCGGTTCGAGCGCGCTGCCGAGCACGCGCGTGCGCCGCGCGATGAGCTCGTCCTCTCCGGGGGCCGCCACGGGCGTCGACCTCATCACCGGCACGGACCGCGCGGCTCCGGCCAGGCGCCGGCTCGCCACGTCCCATCCGACCTCCTCCAGCTGGCGGAGCAGCTGCCAGGCCGGCTCGGACCAGCCGCGGATGTAGGCGTTGTCGGGGTACTGGCGGGTCCGCACCTCGGAGATGAGGATGGTCTGGGCCATCCGACCCGCAAGGAGGTCGCCGAGCAGCTCTCGCTCGGCCTCCTCGAGCGGCAGGAGCGCGGTGTACCCGGACAGGAACGCGGCAGCGACCTCGAAGATGTCCCGGCGATCGCGGACCAGGGACTGGATCGTGGCCGGCACGTCGAGCACGAGGGCCGTGTGGGCCATGTCGCCGAAGTCGATGATGCCGCTGACGGAGCCGTCCGCGTCGAGGAGGAGGTTGTCCAGGGTCACGTCGTTGTGGATCACCTGCGCCCGGAGGGTGGGGAGCGCGGGCACGACGGACGCGCGGAAACGGTCGAGCACCGTCTCGAGCAGCCGGCGTCGGTCCGGATCGGCAACGAGCTCCGCGTGGGGCATCAGTGCCGGCAGCTCCTTCTGGTCCCACCAGATCGATCGGCCGGCGGCGGGGTGGAAGAAGCCGCGCAGCGCGAGGGCAAGGCGCGCCACCGCCTCGCCGATGCCACGGAGCCCGGCCGGATCCAGCCCGGTGGGGTCCGCCGTGCGGCCCGGGAGCAGTGGAATCAGCCGCACGAGGTGCTCGGTCCCGCTCACGTCGACCCGCGTGATCGGCGCTCCATCGGCCGATCGGCGGGCGAGGGGAACCGGCAGCGACGGATCGATCCTCGCGACATGCTCGACCGCGCGCACCTCCATGTCGATGACGGCCGGGTCCTCCGCACGATTGGAGACCTTGAGCACCCACGCACTTCCGTCGTCGGCCGCGATGGCGAAGTTCTGATCCCGCTCGCTGACCAGCGGGCGAGCCGACCCGTCCACGCCGAAACGGTCATGCGCGATCCGCTCCGCGTCGGCCGTCGTCAGGTCCGGGGGCTGGGCGTCGAGGACATGGGTGGTGGCCATCGGCGCGATCGTACGCCGACGAGCACGTGCGGAGTCAGTCGAGACGCCGCAATTGGCCCCGGCTACGGCTCGACGGTTACGGCGCCTCGCATGCCGGCTTCGTAGTGCCCGTCAACGTGGCACGCGATCTCCAGCTCACCCGCTTCGGCGAACGTGTAGACGAGCTCCTTGCTCTCGCCCGGCGCGAGACCGATTGCTCCCTCTTCGTCGTGCATGATCCCCTCACCCGACATCATCTCCTCGGCGTGATGTGCCTGCTCATCTGAGTCGCCGATAACGAACTCGTGATCAAGTGCGGTCGGATTTGAGACCGTGAACCGCACGGTCTCACCCTCTCGGACCGCGATGCTGTCCGGATCGAAGCGCAGATCGTCGGTCATGACGACGTCAACCCGACGCGGGGCGTCGACGGTACCGGCTTCGGAGGCGCAGGCGCTCATGATCAGCGCACCCGCCGCCAGGAACAGGAGGAGGCGGCTCATGGTTCTCATGCATCCATTGTGAGTTGTGCGGCGAGGCCGAAACCTGCCATCGGTCCTGAAATCCGCAGGCCGTTGTACCTCGCGTCCCCGCCGCGCGCCCGAGACTGCGAACTCCAACGGCGGATCAGCTCCGGCCTTCTGGCAGCGCTCGTGCGCTAGAATCGGCAACCGTCACCCCGTGGCCGGCCTGCTTCCGCTTTCGAACCATGCGTGCAGAGGCGCCGGCCGCGACTGCATACAGGAGGCACTCAGCGCACCTGATGGCCAGCCAGAACCCGGTGGCGGAGGCTCCGAACATCTGGGCCGTCGCCCAGTCCCAGTTCGACCACGCCGCCGACAAGCTCTCCCTCGACGACGGCATGCGGCGCGTCCTGCGAGTCCCCCAGCGCGAGCTCACCGTGAACTTCCCCGTGACCATGGACGATGGCAGCGTCGCCGTCTTCACCGGTCACCGCGTCCAGCACAACGTGAGCCGCGGTCCCGGCAAGGGCGGCATCCGCTACCACCAGGACGTGACCCTGGACGAGGTGCGGGCGCTGGCCATGTGGATGAGCTGGAAGTGCGCCTGCGTGAACATCCCGTACGGTGGTGCCAAGGGCGGCGTCGTGGTCGACCCGAAGAAGCTGTCGATCCGCGAGGTGGAGGGCCTGACTCGGCGCTTCACGACCGAGATCAGCCCGCTCATCGGTCCCGACCGGGACATTCCGGCGCCGGACGTGAATACGAACGCCCAGACGATGGCTTGGATCATGGACACCTACTCCATGCATCACGGCTACACGATCGCCGGGGTGGTCACCGGGAAGCCGATCTCCATCGGCGGCTCACTCGGCCGCAACGAGGCGACCGCCCGCGGTGCCGTGTTCACCCTGCTGCAGGCTTCGAAGGCGCTCGATGTCCCGCTCGTCGGCGCACGGGTGGCGATCCAGGGCTACGGCAACGCCGGCAGCATCGCCGCCACGCTCCTCGCCGACGAGGGCGCGAAGATCGTGGCCGTCAGCGACTCGACCGGCGGAATCCACAACGCGGCCGGCCTGGATCCGGCGAAGGTCAGCTCCTGGAAGCAGGAGCACGGGACCGTCGTCGGCTTCCCGGGCTCGGACGAGATCTCGAACCGCGAGATTCTCGAGGTCGACTGCGACATCCTCGTCCCGGCGGCGCTCGAGAACCAGATCACGAAGCAGAACGCGCCGAACATCAAGGCGAAGATCATCGCGGAGGCGGCGAACGGTCCGACCACGCCCGAGGCCGACGAGATCCTCTACGACCGGGGCGTGTTCCTCATCCCGGACATCCTCTGCAATGCCGGCGGCGTGACCGTCTCCTACTTCGAGTGGGTGCAGGACATGCAGAGCTTCTTCTGGACCGAGGAGCGTATCAACGAGAGCCTCAAGGAGATCATGGACCGCGCCTTCGAGTCGGTGCACGCCATGAGCGAGCGGCACGAGGTCGACATGCGGACCGCCGCTTACATGGTGGCCGTGGCCCGTGTGGCCGAGGCGACCACCTTGCGCGGGCTCTATCCGTAGGACCACCATGGGCCGATGCCGGCGCCGCGCAGCCGCGCGGCGCCGGGTTCGCATCGGCGCAGCCAGGAGAGGACCATCCCATGCTCGATCACGAAGAGCGATTCCTGTTCCGGGAGGAGATCCACAACCTGGCGAACGCCCTCGCCGATCCGGGCCAGCTCGACAACGTCGAGGACCTGCTCGCCGAGGTCACCACCAGTCCGCGTTTCGATGCGGACGTCTTCACACTCGAGCGCTCGCTGCAGGTCATGCTCGGTGGGCGCGCGGGCTCGACCCTGGTCGGGCTGCTGACCGTCGATCGGGCCGTGTTCGACGAGCTCGGTGAGATGGGCCTGCCGCCCGAGGTCCACGAGCGGCTCGTCAGCTGGCGGGCGCGCTTCGGGCTCGTCATCGACAACGCCCTGAACTTCCTCAACAACCCCGACGGCATCCAGGGCCACAACTTCGGCACGCAGCTCATGCACACCGAGTCCGGCCTCACGCTCCAGGGACGCCTGACGCTGGTGCGCTACAACAACGAGCCACAGTTCTTCATAGCCGATGCGGACGTCCTGTTGAGCGTCGCCGCCGACATGCTCGAGCGTCTCGGCGAGCATCTCGAGCCGGACATGGTGGACGCGGAGCTCGTCGGCCGGCTCCGCGAGGGTGTCGAGCTCGTCGAGCGGCGATCGAAGAGCCGCTCGTAGCCGCGTCCCCGATCGGGAGCGTGCCATGACCGCACGCGTCTTCCTGGCCGCCACCGGTCAGAACCGGGGCAAGACGACGACGAGCCTCGGGCTCATCGCCGCCATCCGCGAGCGAGGGCTGGCCCTGGGCTTCCTCAAGCCGGTCGGGCAGCGCTACCTCGTCGTGGAGGGGACGCGCGCGGACGAGGACGCCGTCCTCATGAAGGAGGTCTACCGGCTGCCCGACGCGCTGAACGACATGTCGCCGGTGACGCTGCCGCGCCGGTTCACCACCGACTTCATTCTCGGGCGCGTCACCGACGACCTCGAGGCACAGGTGAGGCACGCCTATGACCGCGTCGCCCATGACAAGGACCTCGTCGTCATCGAGGGCACCGGACACGCCGGGGTCGGCGCCGTCGTCGGCCTGTCCAATGCCCGCGCCGCGGCCATGCTCGATGCGCCGGTCATCATCGTGAGCGAGGGCGGCGTGGGCCGGCCGATCGACGAGATCGTGCTGAATCGGGCGCTCTTCGCGTCGCACGGCGTGACGGTCCTCGGGGCCGTCGTGAACAAGGTGGACGTCGTCTCCCATCCGCAGCTGCCCGAGGTCCTGCGTCGCGGGCTCGCGCAGCACGGGATCGACCTGCTCGGCTGCATCCCGTACTCGGAGTTCCTGGCCAACCCCTCGCTCGAGCTCATCGCGACCCACCTCGATGGCGAGCTGCTGTCCGGCCGTGCCGAGCCCGGTCGGACGATCGGCCACGTCGCGATCGGGGCCATGCAGTCCGAGCACGCCGTGGAGCACCTGGAGGACCGGACCCTCCTTATCACACCGGGAGACCGCGAGGATCTCCTGCGCGCCGCTCTCGAGGCGAATGCCGAGGCGGTTGGCCTCCCGCTCGTCAGCGGCATCGTGCTGACCGGCGGCTACCGACCGTCGGACGGCCTGCTCGCCACGCTCCGATCGGAGGACATGTTCGCGTACCTCGTCCCGACCGACACCTACCGCACGGCACAGGCGGTGGACGAGATCCTCGTCAAGACGCACGCCACCGACCGGGAGAAGATCGCGACGATCATCGACCTCGTCGGTGGCGCCCTGGACGTCGATGGGCTGCTCGAGCGGCTCGGGTCGCGAGCGCCCCGGACATGACGAAGGGAGGCCGGACGTGGGCACCCGCCGGCCTCCCATGCACCGGCGTCGCAACACGGCCGTGGGGCCAGGCGTCGCTGGTGACGAGCCTCATGTTACGGTCGGGGCCGAGGACCGCACTAGTACTTCCGTCGGGGCTCGACCAGCGTCGAACCCGCCTCAGGCGACATCCCACGCGAGCGGCATGTTGTCGGTGAGCCGCGTGCGCCCGATGCCGACCGCGATGAGGGCCAGCGCCGGTCCGGTGACCCGCTGGAGCTCGGCCAGCGTCAGCGCATCGGCCACGCTCACGTAGTCGATCCGGGCTCGTGGCTCGTTCGAGAGCACGTCGGTCATGCGCCAACGCAGGACCTCCGCCGAGCGCTCCCCTGCGTCGTACGCATCCTTGGCCGCGGTCAGGGCGTTGAACAGGCAGGCGGCAGCGTGTCGCTCCTCGATGCCGAGCTGTGCATTCGCGCTCGACAGCGCAAGGCCGTCGTCCTCCCGGATGGTCGGGCAGATGACGAGGTCGACGTTGAGGAACAGGTCGCGGACCATGCGGCGCACGATCACCACCTGCTGGGCGTGGCGCTGGCCGAGGTAGAGGCGCGCCGGCCCCACGAGGTGGAGCAGCTTGAGCATGATCGTCGTGAGTCCGTCGAGGTGTCCGGGTCGCGAGGCTCCCTCGAGCTGGCGCGTCAGGCCCTCGACGGTGACGCGCGTCGTGTCGTTCGGCGGGTAGAGGGTGCCAACGTCCGGGACGAAGGCGATGTCCACCCTGGCGTGCTCGAGCAGGGCGAGGTCGCGCGCCGTGTCGCGCCGTCCGGGAGACGCCTCGTCGAGCGTCGTGAACGAGCCGGGGTTCGTGAAGCTCGACACGACCACCGAACCATTCTCTTCTCGGGCGCGCCGCACGAGCGAAAGCTGGCCATCGTGGAGCATGCCCATGGTCGGGACGAATCCGATGCTGTCCCCGGCGACGCGCCGCTCGAGGATCGCGTCGCGCAGCTCATTCGCCGTCCGAACGACGATCACGACCGACGGCGACGCCGGTTCCCGGTCGTTGCTCCGTCCTTCGAGCGGGCCGTCCGGTAGCGGTCGCCGATGAGGTCCCACAGCCGTTCCGCGACCTGCCGCTTCGGCAGCATCGGCCAGTCGGTGAGCGCACCCTCGGCGCCGAACACCGTGACCTTGTTCTCGTCCGACCCGATCGCGTCGAACGGCCCGCCGACCACGTTGCCGACGATGAGGTCCAGGCCCTTGTCCCGCAGCTTGGCGGCCGCGTTGGCCTCGAGGTCGTCGCTCTCGGCGGCGAAGCCGATGAGGAACGGCCGCACGTCGTCCGGCATCTCACCGACCTCGGCCACGATGTCGGGGTTCGGCACGAGCTCGATCTGCAGGTTCTCGCCGGAGCGCTTGATCTTCCGCTGGCTGGCTCGAGCGGGCGCGAAGTCGGCCACGGCCGCCGCCATGACGAGCACGTCCGCGTTCGCCGCGGCGCGCAGGACCGCCTCGCGCATGGACTGGGCCGTCGTGGCGTCGACGACGGTCACGCCGCGCGGTGGCGTCACGCCCATGGCGCCGGCGATGAGCGTCACGTTCGCGCCGCGATCACGGGCCGCCTCGGCGATGGCCGCGCCCATCTTGCCCGACGACCGGTTGCCGATGAACCGGACCGGGTCGAGCGGCTCGCGGGTCCCCCCCGCGCTGACGACCACGTGGAGGCCCTCGAGGTCGCCGGATCGCTCGAAGAGGCGCTCGACGGCCTCGACCACCGACGCCGGCTCGGCCAGCCGTCCGATCCCGGTGAGGCCCGATGCCAGCTCGCCGACCTCCGGCTCGACGACGAGATAGCCGAAGTCGCGCAGGGTGGCGACGTTGCGCTGCGTTGCGGGGTGAGTCCACATCCCCGCGTCCATGGCGGGGGCGACGATCACCGGGGCGCGGCTGGCGCAGGCGATGGCGGTGATCGCGTCGTTGACGAGGCCGGCGGCCAGCTCGCCGAGGAGGTTGGCCGTGGCAGGTGCGAGCACGATCGCATCCGCCGCCTCGGCCAGCTCGATGTGCGCGATCTGCTGGTCGGCGTCGAGCTCGAACACGTCGTCGAGGACCGGGCGGTGGGTGAGGCTGGCGAAGGTCAGCGGCCCGACGAAGCGGGTCGCCGCCGGCGTCATCGCCACGTCGACGACCGCACCCCGGTCCTGGAGCAGCCGGACGAGGCTGACCGCCTTGTAGGCGGCGATGCTGCCCGAGACCCCGACCACCACGCGACGTCCGGCGAGCTGGCCGGGTCCCTCGCTCATCGATCGGCCTTCGGCGCGCTCTGCACGCGGTCGCGTGCCGCCTGCCAGGCGTAGCGGATCCCGCGCAGCGTGAGGTCCGGCTCCACGGCGTCGATGCCCGGCACCTCGCCGAGCCACGGCTGGTAGGTATGGCCGCCGGTGGCGATGACCGTCACGCGGGCGGCATCAGGGGAGCGTTCGAGGAGCTCGCCACGCAGCGCCGTGAGCAGCCCGCTCACCAGGCCGATGTACCCGAGCACGGCGCCCGATTGCATGGCGTGCACGGTGTTGGCGCCGATCGCCGAGGGCGGGCGTCGCAGCTCGATGCGTGGCAGCTTGCTCGCTCGCCCCACCAGCGCCTCGAGGCTGAGGCCCATGCCCGGCGCGATCGCCCCGCCGATGTAGGCGCCGCCGGCGTCCACGAGATCGAAGTTCGTGGACGTCCCGAGGTCGATGACGATCGCGGGGCCGCCGAACTCGACCCGCGCCGCGAGCGCGTTGGCCAGCCGATCCGCGCCGGCCTCGCCGGGGCGGTCGATCCGGATGTCGAGCGTGCCCTCGAGCGACGCGGCGTCGATGATCGCGGGCTCGACGCCGATCCGCTGCGTGACCAGCCGCTCCCACGTCTCGGTCAGCGGCGGCACGACGCTGGCGATGGCGACGGCGTCGAGCTCGTCCAGGCGGTGCGCGTCGAGCGCGAGCAGGCCGGTCAGCGCGGCGGCCACCTCGTCGGTCGTCGCGTTTGCGCGGGTGATGGCGCGCCACGAGCGCGCCAGCCGATCGTCCTCGAACAGGCCGATCGTCACGTTCGTGTTGCCGATATCGGCCGCCAGCAGCTTCACGGGCCGTATCCTAGCAGCCGATTCCGGCGGGGCCGCCGGTGCTAGACTCGCCGACGATCCGTATCTTCGAGCCGATGTCCGACGAGCGCGCCAAGCTCTACATCAACACCGGGGTCGTCACCGGCAAGAGCGACATCTACAACATCCTGCGGCCGCTGCTGAAGCAGACGGTCAGCTACACCTATCACCGTGGCTCCCGGGTCGAATCGAGCGGCACCGGGTGGGTCGAGCGCATCGTGATCGACCACCCCGAGGTCGCCTCGTACTTCACGCCGCTGGCCATCTGCCTGAACCTGGACTCGTTCGACTACCTCCAGTTCGACACGACGAGCGACCAGCTGCTCGTCTACACGCTCGTCATCGGCAACGAGCGGGTCGTGATCGAGTTCGCAGCGAGCGGTGCACAGCGCCTTGCCGAGCTCACCGAGACGGAGGTCGCGGCCGACGGGCGGCCGCTGCCTCGCAACGCCGAGGAGCTGGCGCGCGACCTGCGCTTCATCCAGATGGAGCTCCTCATGTCCGCCGAGGCGGACTCCGACGGCGACCGGGTCGACGAGGACGAGGACGGGGCGTGACCGCCTCCCCGGCGCCGGCTCGGCTGCGCGCCGCGGCCACGCATCCCCACCGGCGCACGGTGCTGCCCGGCGGGCTGCGGGTGGTGACCCAGGCGCTGCCGGGGGCTCGATCGGCGAGCATGGTGCTCATCGTTCCCGTCGGCTCGCGTCACGAGGATGAGGCGCACGCCGGGCTGAGCCACCTGCTCGAGCACCTCGTCTTCAAGGGCACGCGCGGCTACCCGGAGGCGGGGACGCTGTCGCACGCGGTCGAGGGCATCGGCGGCAGCATCAACGCCAGCACCGACCGGGAGCTGACGGCGTACAGCGCCAAGGTGCCGGCCGAGCACGCCGCGGTCGGGCTCGAGGCCATCCGCGAGCTGGCGCTCCGTCCGCTGCTGCGCCGTCGCGACCTCGGGGCGGAGAAGCCGATCATCGTCGACGAGATCCGGATGTACGTGGACTCGCCGTCCGACCACGTGTTCACGCTCTTCGACGAGATGCTCTACCCCGGCCACCCGCTTGGTCGGGAGATCGCGGGAACCATCGGCGCCGTTCGTCGGGCGACGCACCGCTCGGTCGTCGAGCATTGGCGCGGCGCCTATCGCAGCGGCGCCATGGTGCTCGCCGTGGCCGGGGCCATCGATCACGACGCGGTGGAGGCCGCGGCCGCCGAATGGAGTTCCGAGGGGCCGGACGATCATCCCGGAAAGGTCGCGCCGCTGGCCGCCACGACGATGCCGCCGGTCGCCGCCGATGCCGGGACCGTGCGGATCGGCCGCCGCCGCCTGAGCCAGGCCAACCTGTGCCTGGGCATGCCGGGCGTGTCGCGCTCGGATCCGGACCGCTGGGCCCTCGACCTGCTCGGCGCGGTGCTCGGTGACGGGATGGGAAGCCGGCTCTTCCTCGACCTGCGGGAGCGGCGGTCCCTGGTCTACGACGTCTCCACCTTCAGCGCCACCTACGCGGACGTCGGGACGTTCGGCGTCCATGCCGGCTTCGATCCCGAGGATGTCCAGCGCGTCGTGTCGGCCATCCTCGATCAGCTCGACCGCATCTGCAGCGAGCCGGTGACCAGCGCCGAGCTCGAGCGTGCCCGCGCGTACACCCGCGGCCGGCTGGAGCTTCGAATGGAGGACACGGGCGCCGTCGCCGGATGGCTGGGAATGGGGGAGACGCTCCTGCCGCACATCCTCACCGTCGAGGAGGTCGTCGAGCGCCTCGAGGCGGTCTCGGTCGACGATCTCCAGCGGGTCGCGCAGCGCTACCTTGCCCCGGACGGCGCGCGGATGGCGCTGCTCGGTCCGTTCGGGCCGCGCTCCCGCATCGAGCGCCTCCTGCGCCGATGAAGCGTCGGCGGACCCGAAAGCCAGCGCCCGAGTCGGGCCCGCCGGATCGCGACGATGGCGCGGCCGATGAACCGCAGCGCCCCGAGCCGGAGGTGGACGAGCCGCAAGCGGACGAGCCGGCTGCCGCCGAGCCCGTCGGCGAGCCGATCGCCGAGGACCAGCCCCCGGCCGAGCCGGCCGATGAGCCCGATGAGCATGTCATCGATCTGCTCGTGGACGAGATGGTGCTTGCCCGGGCGCAGATGGACGCCGGCCTGGCGAGCATGGCCGAAGGCACGCTCCGCCAGCGCATCGCGGTCCGCGAGGCCGACGAGCCGGGCGCCGACGATGAGCTCGACGCGCTCCGCACGCTGCTCGCGGAGGCGCTGTGGCGCCAGGGCCGCGTCGCATCGGCACGCGCCGCGCTCGATGCGGTGCGTGCTGGAAGCCCGCAGCGACGCCTCCCGATCGCGGCGCTCATCGAGGCGGAGGCGTTGGCCGCGGCCGGCGAGCCCGACCGGGCGGCCGGTGCCGTGGAGCGCGTGGTGTCGGCGATCGGGGTCGACCAGGCTCACGAGCTGCGGACCGGCGTCGGTGGACGGGTGACGTGGCCGCTGCCGTCGGAGCTTCAGCCGGCGGTCGCACCCGCGCCGCGTCCGCCGTGGTCGAACCGGGGGGCCGCGCGCGTCGAGCCCGACGCCGCCTCACCATTGGGAGGCGAACGGACGGCGGCGGCGCGCCGCCTGTTGGAGGAGGCACGCGTCGCGTACGTGAGCGGTGACCTGGCGCGCGGTGACAGCGAGATGTCGATCGCGGTGCGTCTCGACCCGGCCCTCGCCACGGACGGCGTCGCGATCCTCGAGCCGACCCTCGGCGGTCAGCCCTCGCACGAGCGTCTGCTACTCTACGGCGACCTGCTGCGCGCCGCGGGGCGCCGGGTCGAGGCCAGCCAAGCCTACGATCGCGCCGCCGATCGCCGCAGCTGAGCTCTGAACCCCAGTCTGCCGTCGCATCGCGGCGGCCGCCGCCTCATCAGCAACAGGAGCCACGCTCGCCATGCAGCGCACCCTCGTCCTCGCCAAGCCCGACGCCGTCCAGCGCGGTCTGATCGGCGAGATCATCGGCCGGTTCGAGCGCAAGGGCCTCAAGGTCGTCGGCCTGCGTCTGCTGTCGGTCCCACGGCCGATGGCGGAGGAGCACTACGCCGTGCACGCCGGCAAGCACTTCTACGACGGACTCGTCGAGTTCATCACCTCCGGCCCGGTGGCCGCCTTCGCGCTCGAGGGACCGGATGCCATCGCCGTGGTGCGGAAGATGGTCGGCAAGACGATGCCGAACGAGGCCGAGCCGGGAACCATCCGCGGTGACCTCGGCATCAGCGGCCTCCGCAACCTCATCCATGCCTCCGACGCGCCGGAGACGGCCGAGGCGGAGCTCAAGCTGTGGTTCGGCGAGGACGTGCTCGTGGACTACGAGCGCGAGATCGATGCCTGGATCGTCGCCGAGGAGCCGGCGCGCGCCTGACCGCTAGGGGCCGGTGGCGGTCCCGGTCCCGAGCGCCGGGTAGGCCGGTCGCTCGATGAGGCCGATGCGCTCGAGCGGGAAGTAGCGCAGCCACGCCCGGCCGAGGATCGTGTCCTCCTCGATCGGCCCGAAGACGCGTGAGTCCTGGCTCGATGGCCGGTTGTCGCCCATCACGAAGTACTCGCCCTCGGCCACGATCCAGGTCAGCGGACAGTCCTGCCGCGGGCAGAGCGTCGCGGCGGTCGATCCATCGCCCTCGGTCACGACGTACGGTTCCTCGATGCGGACCGGGTTCTCGTCGGGCCGCGTGATGAACACCCGGCCGTTCTCGAGGCTCACGGTGTCACCCGGCATGCCGACGATGCGCTTGATGAACGGGATGCCCTGCGCGTCGAGGCCCGAGCCCGACGGCGGGTTGAAGACGACCACGTCGCCGTACTCGTAGCCGCCGAAGCGGGGCGTCAGCTTGTCGATGAGGATGTACTCGCCGTCCACGATCGTCGGGAACATCGACCGCTGCTGGACCTCGAACGGTTGCGCCACGAAGTTGTGGATCACGAGGTAGATGAGCAGCGTGAGGACGAGCGTCTCGACGACCTCGAAGGCGCAGCCGAGGGCACGACGCGAACCGGCGCGCTCGCTCTGCGCGGGCGCGCCGTCGGAATCGGATTCGTCGGGGAGGTAGGTCATCGGGCCTGGCTGCGGGTGGCGGCCGGCACAGGATAGCGCACCCGAGGGGCTAGACTCAGGGGGCCCATGGGCAGCCTCATCCTCGTCCGACACGCCACCACCGAAGCCTCCGCCGCGGGTCGAAACCTCGGCCAGGCGAGCGATCCGCCGCTGGCCGATGCCGGCCACGAGCTCGCCGCGTCGCTCGGGCGCACGCTGGCCATGGAGCTCGCCGAGCTGCCGCACGACGAGATCCGCCTGCTCACCAGCCCCGCGCTCCGCTGCCGCCAGACGATGGCCTCCATCGTGGCCGGGCTCGAGCGCGATCCCGAGACGGTCGAGATCGAGCCGGGCCTGCTCGAGATCGAGTACGGCGCGTGGGAGGGCCTCACGCCCGACGAGGCGACCGCGCGCGACCCCGAGCTGCGTGCGGAGTGGGAGGACGACCCCTACACGACGGCATGTCCGGGCGGCGAGAGCGGCGCCGACGTGGCGAAACGGGCGGCCGCGGTGCTCGATCCCGTCGAATCGTGGCTGGCCGAGGATCGCGCACGCTGCGCGGTGGCGGTGGCCCACAACCACGTCAACCGGGTCCGCATGTGCCGGTTGCTCGGCTGGCCGATGCGCGACTACCGGCGCCGGCTGGTCGCGGATCCGGGGGGCTACAGCCTCGTGACGTTCGGGCCGGGCGGACTCGTGGTTCGACGCTACAACGCGCCCGGAGCCTGACCGCGGGACTGGCATGCCTCATGCGTAGGAGCGCTCGGACGCTCGCTTCTGCGGATCGGCGTCCGCTGCCTATACTCTGAGGGCTCCCGAGCCACCGTCCCTGCGCGAGGTTCCATGTCGATCGAGATCAGCCAGCAGCTCCAGCCGACCCTGCAGGCCAAGGTCACTCCCAAGCAGATCGCGGCCAACTACATCCTCCAGATGAGCTCCGTCGAGCTCCAGGAAGCGATCGCGCAGGAGCTGGACGAGAACCCGGCCCTCGAGATGGAAGAGCTCCCCAGCTGCCCGATCTGCGGTCGGCCGGTGTCCGGCAACTACTGCACCGACTGCATGCCGCGCAAGGGCGAGGGCGACAAGGACGACGGCCCGGGCCTCACGGCCGACGACCTGCCGGGCGATGGTCAGACCCGCCTCCGTGACGAGGCCGACGAGTTCGACCCGATCGCGCGCGCCGAGGCCGATTTCACCCTCGAGGATCACCTCACCTGGAACCTCCACGCGCTCCTGCCCACGCGGCTTCATCCGGTCGCCGATCACGTGATCGGCGCGCTCGATTCGAACGGGTTCCTCACCGAGACCGATGCCGAGATTGCCGCCGAGACGGGCACGTCGATCGACGACGTCGACCAGGTGCTGGCCGCCATGAAGGGCCTCGACCCGATCGGCATCGGCTCGCGCTCGATCACCGAGTCCCTGCTGGCACAGGTCGAATACCTCCGCGAGCAGTCCCACATCGAGGTACCGCCGTACGCCGAGGAGGTCATCGGCGAGCACCTGGCCGAGCTGGGCGAGCGACGCTTCCGCGAGGTCGCCGCCGCCGTGGGAGCCACGCAGCGCCAGGTGACCACCGTCTGGGAGTTCGTGAAGGCGAACCTCAATCCCTACCCGACGGCCGCCTTCACGGCAGCGGTGAGCGGCGACTCGTCGCGCTCGATCGTTCGGCCCGACGTCCTGATCCGCGATACCGATGGGGAGCTGACGGTCGAGGTCGTGGAGTCGCGACGCTTCAGCCTCCATGTCGCACCGATCTACTCGAGCCTCTCGTCGAAGCTGCGCAGCGCCGAGACGACGGAGGACGAGAAGCAGCACGTCCGCCAGTACGTCGGACGCGCGAAGTTCTTCATCGACAACATCAACCGTCGCCGCGCGACGATCCAGCGCATCGCGGAGTGCCTGGTCGAGCGCCAGCGCGACTACCTCCTCCACGGCGTGCAGCACCTCGTGCCGCTGACGCGCGCCGAGGTCGGGGAGATCATCGGCATGCACGAGTCGACGGTCAGCCGGGCGACCGCCGAGAAGTACGTCATGCTCCCGCGCGGCGAGGTCGTGCCGTTCAGCCACTTCTTCACGGCCTCACTCGGGATCAAGGACCAGATCAAGCGCATGATCGAGGCGGAGGACCCGCGACACCCGTACTCGGACCAGGAAATCGCCGATGCCCTGGCGGAGGAGGGAATCGCGCTGGCACGCCGGACCGTCGCGAAGTACCGGGACGAGCTCCAGATCCTTCCCGCCCGCCTGCGGCATCGCTGAGCCGGGAGGTCGCCGCGCAATGCGCGCCGTCGTCCTTCGCAGCCTTGCGGTCGTCGGCATCGGCGCGCTGATCCTGGCCGGCGTCCTCTATCTCGCGAGCACGGTCGACGGACGTGCACCGTCCGTCCTCGCCATCACGCTCACCCAGCCGCTCCCGGACGACCCCGAGGTCGGTCTGCCCACGACGAGCATCGAGATCGCCTTCACCGAGCCCGTCGACGAAGCCAGCGCCGAGGCCGCTCTCCGTATCGAGCCCGACGTCGCCGGCAGCGTGAGCTGGGGTGGGAGCGTCATGCTCTTCACGCCGCGCGAGCCGCTCGAGCTCGCCTCGACGTACACCGTCACGATGCTCGAAGGGGTGCGCGATCCGGCCGGCAATCGCATGAGCGAGCTGCCCCCGCCGTTCACCTTCGCCACCACCGGCCCCCCGACCCTGGTCGAGTCGCTTCCCGAGGATGGTGCCGCCGGGGTCGCGCTCGACGAGCCGATCGCGCTTCGATTCTCCGGCCTCATGGACACCGCCTCGGTCGAGGCCGCGCTCGAGCTCCGGCCGTTCTTCCCGCACACGCTGCGGTGGTCGGGGCAGGTGCTCGAGATCCAGCCGACCGAGCCGCTGCGGGCGGACGCCGGGTACCGGGTCATGGTGAGGGCCGACGCCTTCGACGCCTCCGGAGTGTCGCTTGATGCCCCGATCCGGATCGCGTTCACCACCCTGGCTCCGGGACTCGATCCGGTCACCCTCGTGCCCGCCGACGGAACGGACGGGATCGCACGCACCACGCCGATTGCCGTGTTCTTCGAGCAGCCGATCGATCCGGACAGCGTGTCGCTCGACCTGATCTCGGTGACGCCCAACGTCTCGGGGTCGCTGGAGCTGCTCGACGAGCTCGGAGAGCCCGCGGCCACGGCCGACGACGGCGTGATCCTGCGCTTCACTCCGTCCGGTCCGCTGCCGGCGAACACGACCTTCGAGGTGCGGCTCGAGGGAGCGATCGCGGGCATCGACGGGGGAGGGCTGGCCGAACCGCTGACCTGGACCTTCACCACCGGCGCGCCCCAGACGGCGCTCACGAATCGCATCGCGTTCCTGTCCGAGCGGGGTGGCGTTGCGAACCTGTGGGCCATGAACGCCGATGGCACCGCCGCGCATCAGCTGTCCACCGAGCTCACCCCGGTCCTCGACTACGCGGTCGCGCCCGACGGCAGCTCGTTCGTGGTCGGCGACGGGCGCCGCCTCGTCATGCAGCAGGCCGACGGCTCGGACCGACGGGTACTGACCGACGACGGGTTCCTGGAGTTCGACCCGGCCTATGCGCCGAACGGCCAGGCGCTTGCGTTCGCCCGCGCCGATGCGACCGACGGGTCGGGACTCGGCATCTGGGAGCGGACGCTGCCCGGGGACTCGACGGTCGCGCTCGAGGTGCCGGAAGCGTGGGTCGCCGGCTCCGATGATGATCGGTCATTCCGCGCGCCCCGCTACGCCCCGGATGGCAGCGCGCTGGCATTCGTCGACCTCGCCGGATGGGTCGCGATCGTCCCGACCGACGGAGACGACGCCCTTCGGGTTCGCTACGCCGGCGAGACCCCGCCGCTGTGGCTGCCCGATTCCTCGGGCTTCCTGCTGGCGGGACGCCCCGTCGTGGGCAGCACCGGCTCCGGCGCGTTCTCCGCCCCGATCGACCCGCTGGCTCCCCGCCGCGGGGCGGCCGTGGTCGCACTGTCGGTCGACGGCGGGGAACCGGTGCCCGCGTCGTTCGGCGATGGCTCGGTGGCCCTCGCGGTCGGGCCCGCGGGCCGCATCGTGTTCCGCGATGCCGACGGAATCCTTCGCATCGCCGATGACACCGAGGATTCCGGCCGGCCGGTGGCACCAGCGACCGACGCCGTGAGCGACGCCAGCTTCGCGCCTGCCGAGAACGCGCTCGTGGCCGTCGTCCCCGGCGGAACCGGCGCGTCCGAGATGGAGGGGGCACTGGTGAGAATCGACCTCGGCACGGGCCGCCGCAACGTGCTCGCCAACGATGGCTGGCACCCACGCTGGCTGCCCTGATCGACAACGCTCGCGCCATGCTAGAATCCGGCCGCCGTCGCTGGCGGGGTACGTGACTGTGTCCTCCCGCCGGCGTTTCGTGTGCGTCTAGAAAACGGTCTGAGCGAGCCCGATTGAGCGTGGCCGCCGGCCATGCTCGGAGGATTCATGGAGCTCCAGCCCATCCTGTGGGTGATCCCGATCGCGGGCATCGCCGCAGTCGCCTTCGCCCTCTATCTCGCTTGGGACGTCCTGCGAGCAGACACCGGGACCGAGGCGATGCAGGACATCGCCGGCACGATCTACGAGGGCGCCGTCGCCTTCATCCGTCGCCAGTACCAGACGATCGCGCTGCTCGCGCTCGGCGGTGCCGTCGTCATCGGCGTCGTCATCACCGTCGTCGAGGGCCAGGACGTCGCCGATACGAGCGTCTACGGCCTCGACCTGGGATGGCGCACGGCACTCGCCTTCCTCGTCGGCGCCGTGGCCTCGATGGCTTCGGGCATCATCGGCATGTTCATCAGCGTCAAGGCGAACCTGCGGACGGCCGCGGCGGCGCAGCACAGCCTGGTGCGCGCGGTCCAGGTCGCGATGCGCGGCGGTGCCGTCTCGGGATTCCTCGTGGTGGCGCTCAGCCTTCTCGGGGTCTACGGCATCTTCGCCGCCTTCGGCGGCTTCACGAATCCGGAGGAGGCACCGTTCCTCATCGTCGGGTTCGGGTTCGGCGCCAGCTTCGTGGCGCTCTTCGCCCAGCTCGGCGGCGGCATCTACACGAAGGCCGCTGACGTCGGCGCCGACCTCGTCGGCAAGGTGGAGGCGGGCATTCCCGAGGACGATCCACGCAACGCTGCGGTCGTCGCAGACCTCGTGGGCGACAATGTCGGTGACTGCGCCGGCCGTGGTGCCGATCTCTTCGAGTCCACCGCCGCCGAGAACATCGGCGCCATGATCCTCGGCGTCGCCGTGTGGCGCATCGCCGTGGATCTCGGATGGCCCAATCCCGAGGCGTGGATCTTCTTCCCCCTCGTGGTTCGCGGCTTCGGCCTGCTGGCCACCATCGTCGCCATGTTCTTCGTTCGCGGCAGCGAGACCGAGAACCCGATGAACATGCTGAACCGCGGCTACTGGGCCACCACGATCCTGTCGGTCGCCGGCCTGGCCCTCACGACCTACGTGATGATGAGCACCGGGACCGACCTGCCGGAGAACGGCATCCCGGCCTGGATCTGGATGTTCGGCGCCGGCTTCGTCGGCCTGGCGACGAGCGTCGCGTTCGTCTACATCACCCAGTACTACACGGCCGGCACGTACCGGCCGGTCCGCGAGATCGCGGAGGCGAGCCGCACCGGGCCCGCCACGAACATCATCAGCGGCACGGCCGTCGGCTTCGAGACGACCGCGGTCACGGCCATCACGATCGGCATCGCGCTGTTCGCGAGCTTCACCCTCGGCAGCCAGGCCGGCCTCATCAACGAGGCGGGGGACAATGTCGGCGGCATCTTCGGGACGGCGGTCGCCACGATGGGCATGCTCATGACCACGGCCTTCATCCTGGCCATGGACACCTTCGGCCCGATCACCGACAACGCCGGTGGCATCGCCGAGTTCAGCAAGGCGGAGGCGGGCGCCCGCGAGATCACCGACCGGCTCGATGCCGTCGGCAACACGACGAAGGCGCTCACCAAGGGCTACGCGATCGCATCGGCGTCGCTCGCCGCCTTCCTCCTGTTCAGCGCCTACATCGACAAGGTCAACCTCATCCTCGAGCGGCAGATCGAGAACGGCCTGCGTGAGGCGGGGACGCTGCTCGAGTCCGTCGACCTGGCGAACGTCAACGTGTTCATCGCGGCCCTCATCGGCGCGATGCTCGTGTACTTCTTCTCGAGCCTCGCCATTCGTGCGGTGGGCACGGCCGCCCAGGCGATCATCGTCGAGGTGCGCCGCCAGTTCCGGGAGATGCCCGGGATCATGGATTACACCCAGCGCCCGGACTACGCACGCGTGGTCGACATCACCACGCGCGCGGCGCTTCGCCAGATGATCCTGCCCGGCACCGTCGCGGTCGCCACGCCGATCATCGTCGGCATCCTGCTCGGACACGAGGCCGTCGCCGGCATGCTCATGGTCGGCACGATCGCGGGCGTCCTTCTCGCCACCGTCCTGAACAACGGCGGCGGAGCGTGGGACAACGCGAAGAAGTACATCGAGTCGGGTGAGCTCAAGGACGCGGCGGGCAACGTGCTCGGCAAGGGGTCGGACGCGCACGCAGCGGCCGTGGTGGGCGACACGGTCGGCGACCCGTTCAAGGACACCGCGGGTCCGTCGCTCCACGTCCTCGTGAAGCTGCTGGCCACCATCACCCTGGTGCTGGCCCCGCTCTTCATTCGCTAGAACTGCTGCCGGGCGTCGAGGATCGGCTATCCTCGGCGCCCCAGCGGAGCCTCCCGTGGACATCGTCATCCAGGCCGCCCTGGTCGGCCTTCTTCAGGGGCTGACCGAGTTCATCCCGATCAGCTCATCGGCGCACCTCGAGCTTGCTCCGTGGATCGCCGGCTGGGAGTCCGACGGCCTCATCGGCAGCCTGGCGTTCGACGTCTTCCTCCACCTCGGGACGCTCGTCGCGCTGCTCGTCTATTTCGCCCGCGACTGGGTTCGCTTCGGGCGCGCCTGGTTCGCGAGCGTTCGCGAGCGGCGCATCGGCGACGACCCGGACCGCCGGCTGGCGTGGCTGCTCATCCTCGCCACGATCCCGGCCGCCATCATCGGCTTCGCGCTCGAAGGATTCATCGAGGAGGCGTTCCACGGTGACAACGACGGCGCGCGCCTGGCCATCGCCGGTTTCCTCGTGGTCGGCGCGGTCGCGCTCTACCTGGCCGATCGGTTCGGCGGACAGGAGCGGACGCTCGCCGACGTCCGCGCTCCCACGGCGCTCACCATCGGGCTGACTCAGGCGCTGGCCCTCTTCCCCGGCATCAGCCGCTCCGGGGCCACGATCACGGCTGGCCGCGCGCTGGGCCTCGGTCGCGAGGCAGCGGCGCGGTTCAGCTTCCTCCTCGCGACGCCGATCACGCTGGGTGCCGGCCTCTACGGGTCCCGCAGGTTGCTGACGGAAACGCATACCGGCACCGAATGGCTGGCCATCGGCGTCGGATTCGCCGTCGCCGTCCTGTCGGGGCTGCTCGCCATCGGCTTCCTCCTGGCGTGGCTGCGTCGGCGTTCCCTGGCCGTATTCAGCCTGTACCGGGTGGCGTTCGCGGCGGTGATCGTGATCCTGGTGGTCGTCGGTCGCTGAGGCCGCCCGGGCCAGTGGGGAAGGCGGGGCTCCTTTGACTTCGCAAGCTCGCGGACCTACAATCTGGCCCGCCGCGGGCAGCGCCGGCGGCGCCTGGCCCATCGGGTACGGCCAGCTTCAGGAGACGCCGCCAACGCAGGGGCGGGGCCTGGAGCGTTTTTTGTTATCGGAGCAGCGGAACCTCGGCGGATCGAACCCAGATCCGGACGAGCCTCTCCCGGAGGGTCCGCAGGAGGACGAGGGGGCATCAGCATGAACACCAAGCCTGTCTACCTCACAGCGGAGGGTCTCGAGAAGCTCAAGGCTGAGCTCCACGAGCTCATCACCGTGGATCGGCCGCGCGTCGCCGCGCGCATCCACGAGGCGAAGCTCGACGGCGATCTCTCCGAGAACGCCGAGTACGAGGACGCCAAGCAGGAGCAGTCGTTCCTCGAGGGACGCATCGCGACCCTCGAGCTCCAGCTTCGCAACGCCGCGGTCATCGAGAAGGCCAACGGCGACAGCGTCGGCATCGGTTCGAAGGTGGTGATCAAGGGCGCCGATGGCGAGGAGACCTTCACGATCGTCGGCTCCGCCGAGGCCGCCCCCCGTGATGGCCGCATCAGCAACGAGTCGCCGGTCGGTGCAGCCCTCATGGGCCACAAGAAGGGCGACACGGTCACCGTCCAGGCTCCGTCAGGGCCGATCGAGTACACGCTCGTTCGCATCGGCTGACGCGTGTTCTGGGCTGACGAGCTCGCCGCGGCGGCTACCGGCCCGCAGGTCGTCAACGACTCGAAGACGCCATCGGGGACCGTCCACGTCGGGAGCCTCCGCGGGCCGGTCGTGGTCGACACGATCGCGCGAGCGCTGCGGGGAGCCGGCGTTCCGGTGGAGCTGCGCTACGGCGTCGACGACCTCGACCCGATGGACGCCCAGGCCCTCCTCACGCCGGACGCCATCGAGCGCTCGATGGGCGTGCCGCTGGCCCACGTCCCCGATCCCGCCGGGGACTGCCACGACTCCTATGCGCGCCACTTCGCCGGCGTCTTCATCGACACGTTCGACGGGTTGGGCATTCGCCCCGACACCTATTACTGGATGAGCGAGGTCTATGCGTCGGGGGCCATGGATCCGTTCATCCGTCGCGCGCTCGACGGAGCGGCGGTCATCCGCGACATCTATCGGCGCGTGGCGAAGGTCAACCACCCCGACGAGTGGCATCCCCTCTTCGTGATCTGCGAGTCGTGCGGCCGGATCGGCACGACGATCGTCACCGGCTGGGACGGCGAGCACGTGCGCTACGAGTGCCGCGCCGACCTCGTGACCTGGGCGAGCGGCTGCGGCCATTCCGGCGAGACATCCCCGTTCGGGGGGCGCGCGAAGCTTCCGTACAACGTCGACTGGGCCGCGAAGTGGGAGCTCTTCGGCGTGACGATCGAGCCGGCGGGCAAGGACCTTTCCACGGCGGGCGGCTCGCGTGATCGTTCGGACGCGATCAGCCGCGAGGTGTTCGGGAACGAGCCGCCGCTCAACGTCCCCTACGAGTTCCTCAACATCGGGGGGAAGAAGATGTCGACCTCGAAGGGGCTCGGCGCGTCCGCGGCCCAGGTGGCCGACGTCGTCCCGCCGGAGCAGCTGCGGCTCCTCTTCCTGCGGCCGAAGCCGAACACCGCCATCGAGTTCGATCCCCACGGCACCGATGCCATTCCGCGCCTGTTCGACGAGTCCGACCGCCTGGCGGCGGCCACCGACGGGCGTGAGGTCCGGGGCGAGCTGCCGGCCGACCACGAGCGGCTCTTCCGCTACAGCCTGGTCGAGCCCGATGCCGATGTCGCGGCCGAAGCGGCCGCGTTTCGCCCCGCCTTCAGCCACCTCGCGCTGCTCGAGCAGATCCCCGGCGTCGACGTTCTCGAGCGGGTCACGGCGGAGCACGGTGCTCCGCTCTCGGAGCGCGAGTCCGGCATCGTGGAGGAGCGGCGCGCCGCCGCCCGGGCGTGGCTGGCCTCGTTCGCGCCGGATTCGGCGCGGATCGCGGTGCGCGAAGAATTGCCCGACGAGGCCGCGGCGCTGACCGACCCGCAGCGCGGGTACCTTCGCGCCCTGGCCGAAGCGACCGCCGAGTCGACGCCCGATTCGGGCGAGGCGTGGCAGGCGCTCATCTTCACGATTGCCAAGTCCAGCGGCCTGCCAGCCGGTGACGCCTTCCGGGCCGTCTACCTCGCGTTTCTTGGCCGTCCCAACGGGCCGCGGGCCGGATGGCTGGTCGCGTCCCTCGAGGCCTCCTTCGTTCGGCAGCGGCTCGTCGAGGCGAGCGCCGTGGCGGCGCCGTCATGAGCGTCGGGGTTCAGCGCCTGCGCGACGACCCCGAGACGCTCCGTCGCGGGGCTGCCGACAAGGGCGAGGATCCTTCGATCGTCGATCGCGCCATCGACCTCGACGAACGCCGCCGCGCGCTCGTCGCGGAGGCGGATGCGCTGAAGGCCGAGCGCAATGCGTCGAGCAAGCGCATCGGCGAGGCGATCCGCGGCGGCGCGGATCCGAACGGGCCCGAGGTGGCCGACCTCAAGTCCGCGTCGACGGCGGCGGGGGAGCGGATCGACGCGATGGATACCGAGCTGGCAGCGATCGAAGCCGACCTCGAGGACGCGATGCTCCGCATCCCGAACCCCGCCGATCCCGATGTGCCGGTGGGCGGCGAGGAGGCGAACGTCACCGTCCGCACCTGGGGCGAGCCGCTGCCCGTCGACGGCAGGCGACCGCATTGGGACCTGGCCGACGAGCTCGGACTCATCGACCTGGCGCGGGGCGCGAAGGTCGCCGGATCGGGGTTCCCCGTGTACGTCGGTGCGGGATCGGCGCTTCAGCGGGCACTGATCAGCTGGTTCCTCGACACGCACACCGCCGAAAACGGGATGACCGAGATCTGGCCGCCGGCGGTCGTGAACGCCGACAGCGCGCGCGGCACGGGGCAGATCCCGGACAAGGAGGACCAGATGTACGTCGTCACCCGCGACGACCTCTACCTGGTGCCGACCGCCGAGGTCCCGGTCACGAACCTCCATCGCGACGAGATCATCGAGGCCGACGACCTGCCGATCCGGTATGCCGCGTACTCACCCTGCTTCCGACGCGAGGCCGGTGCGGCCGGGCGCGACACGCGCGGGATCCTGCGCGTGCACCAGTTCGACAAGGTGGAGATGGTGAGCTTCGTTCGCCCCGAAGACTCCGAGGCCGAGCTCGAATGGCTCACCGAGCGCGCCGAGCTCCTGCTCCAGCGCCTGGGCCTCGCCTACCGGGTCCTCCTCATGGCGACGCGCGAGATGGGCTTCGTCCAGGCTCGCAAGTACGACCTCGAGGTCTGGGCACCGGGTGCCGAGCGCTGGCTCGAGGTGAGCAGCGTGAGCAACTTCCGCGACTACCAGGCGCGCCGCATGGCGATCCGCCATCGCGCCGAAGCGGGTGCGAAGCCCGAGCTGCTCCACACCCTCAACGGCTCCGGGCTCGCCCTGCCACGCACGATGGCCGCCATCATCGAGACCCACCAGCAGCCGGACGGCTCGATCGCCGTCCCCGAGCCGCTGAGGCCCTACCTGGGCGGGCGCGAGCACATCGGCCCGCCCGGTGCCTGACCTCGGCCTGGAGCTGCCGCCGGGGACGCGGCTCGCGTCGCTGCGCTGACTCGCCGGTCGTGACGCGCCGCGTCAGGCAGGCCGGCGCCGAAGACGGAGGGCCGGCCGAACGCGACTCCGTGCCACCACCACCCCGCCGATGGCCAGGACCCCGCCGAGGAGCGCAAGCGCGGGTGGCACTTCCGTCAGCAGCAGCCAGGCCATGAGGATCGCGATCGGCGAGACGAGATAGGTCGTGCTGCCGAGGCGTCCCGCGCTCGTCCGGTTGAGGGCGAAGGCCCATGTTGTGAAGGCGATGGCCGTCGGGAAGACTCCCAGGTAGACGACCCAGGCGAGGGTGTCGGTCCGCATCCCCGCGGCGGCGTCGACGAGGCCCGGCGCGAAGGGGATCGTGACGACAGTCCCGACCCAGCACGCCACGGCCGTAACCGTGAGGGCCGGCACGCGGGCGAGCACCGGCTTCTGGATCGTCACGCCGGCGGCGTAGGAGACGGCGGCCCCCAGACACAGGGCGACTCCCAGCGGTGCCGCGGCCTCGGTCGACCCGATGCCGGTCGCCACGCCGATCGTGACGGTGCCGGCGAAGGCGATCGCCGACCCGAGGATGAGCCGCGGTGGGAAGCCCTCGGCCAGGAACAGCCCGGCGAAGATCGCGATGAGGATCGGCCCGACGTTGACGAGCATCGCGGCGGTCCCGGCATCGACGAGCTGTTCACCGGCGTTCAGGACGACGAAGTAGGCGCCGAACCAGACCACGCCGGACGCGGCGATCAGCCCCCAGTCACGCGGTCGGGTGGGAAGCCGTGGACGGCGGATCGCGAAGATCACGCCCAGCGCCATGCTGGCGACGAGGAGCCGGCCGAAGGCGAACGGCCCCGGGGCCAGGTCGTCCGCGACGGCGCGGATGCCGACGAACGCGGACGCCCACAGCACGACGGTCAGGAGCGCGGCCCCCAGCGCCAGCCAGTCCGTGTCCGCCCTGGAATCCTGCATGCCCATGGAACGCCCCGTGTTCGATCCGCGTGAGATGTCGGAGCGATACGATAGCCGCCTGCCGGAGGGGTGGCAGAGTGGACGAATGCAGCGGTCTTGAAAACCGCCGTGGGGCAACCCACCGTGGGTTCGAATCCCACCCCCTCCGCCACGCACGACCATGGGTCGCAGGTACGGGCTGGGTCCCGGTCACGGCCGTGGCCGGTGGCCGCTCCCGCTGACGTCCGCGAGACATCGGCGCGCAGCACGGCAGTACTCCCCATGACTATCGGCCCATCGTTCGCGGCGGCATCGCGCCGATAAGGTGACGGAGGCCGGCGACTTGCCGGCAGCCATTGCCAGACGAGGACCCCCTTCTCGTGACGATGAACCGAGCCTTGGACCGGGCGCGCCGCCGTCCCGTCGTGTTCATGCTCGTCTACGGTGCGTTCCTGGTGCTCATCGGGATCACCGCCACGGCTCAGGCCGTCATGACGTCCTCGCACATCCGCGAATCGGTGCTCTCGTCGGTGGCGACCGCGGACCGTGCGGTCATCGGGACGTTCGTCGAGGCGTACCTCGAGGAACGCGACCTGAACCCGGACCAGGCGCCCGCGAGTCGCTACGAGCTGCTTCACGCGAAGCTGAACGGCGTGCTGGCCAGCAGCGACTTCGAGCATTCGTCCCTTCTCGTCGTGGAAGTCGTGGATCCCCAGCGGCGCGTCCTGTTCAGCTCGGGAGCCGATCGCCGGGGTGCCGAGGTCCCCTCGGACCCGTGGCTCGACCGCGCGTTGGACGGGCAAGCGGATGCCAGGCTCGGTGAGGCCGTGGCCGGCGACTGGACGACCGGCGCGACTGACCAGGCCGTCATCCGCGAGTGGCTGCCGCTGCGAACGGTGGGTGAAGATGGGGACGTCACGACGGTCGGCGCTGTCCTCGTCGCCCGGGATGCCGTCCCGATCGTGGCCCGGCTCAACGCCGCTCAGCTCGACGTGGTGCTCACCACCATCTCAGCCTCCGTCGTCGTCGCCATCCTCCTCTTCTTCATCTTCCGCGGTGCGCAGGGGCGAATCAGCCGCCAGACGGCCGCGCTCGTCGAGGCGGCACGCAACGACCAGGTGACCGGGCTCTTCAACCACGGCACCGTCGTCGAGGGCCTGTCCGATGCGCTGGACGCCGCACGAGACGGCGAGGGTCTCGTGGCGGTGGCGCTCCTCGACCTCGACAACTTCACGCTGACGAACGAGGTGCACGGGCACCCGGCCGGCGACGAGGTCCTCCGACGCATGGGCGAGAACCTGAGGGCCGCCATCGAGGACCCGTGGTTCGTCGGACGATTCGGTCCCGACGAGTTCCTCGTCGTGGCTCCCGGCGCATCCACCAGCCGGCTCGAGGGCACGCTCGCCCGCTTCCGCCGGACGATGGCGGACGACAGCGTCCAGTTCGGAGAGTCCGAGAAGCTGCCCGTCACCTTCAGCGCGGGCATCGCCGCCTTCCCGGAGCAGGCGGCGAACGTCACCGAGCTCCTGTCGTCGGCCACGCTGACGTTGGGCGAGGCTCGATCGTCGGGCGGTGACGCGATCCGCGTGGCCGACCGCACGGCCGACGAGCGCGCGGATGCCCGCGGCTTCGACGTGCTCCACGGCCTCGTCATCGCCGTCGACAACAAGGACCGGTACACGAAGCGCCACTCCGAGGACGTCGCGCGCTACGCGACCTTCATCGCTCGCCGGTTGGGCTTGGACGAGGAGTTCCAGAGCACCATCCGCCTGGCCGGACTCCTTCACGACGTGGGCAAGATCGGCATCCCGGATGGCGTCCTGCGCAAGCCCGGACGTCTCACCGAGCCCGAGGCTGAGATCGTGAAGCAGCACGTTGCACTCGGCGATGCGATCGTGCGCGACCTGCCGAACATCGAGGTCGTCCGCGCGGGGATCCGCCACCACCACGAGCGCTGGGACGGGGGTGGCTACCTCCATGGCCTCGCCTCGGACGAGATCCCGCTCATCGCCCGCATCCTCTCGGTCGCCGACGTCTTCAGCGCCATGACCACCACCCGGCCGTATCGCAAGGCGCTGCCGCTGACCGAGGCGCTCAAGCGCCTGGGCGATGCCGCCGATACCCAGCTCGACGAGAAGCTCGTGAAGCTCTTCATCGAGGGGATCGAGACCGCGCCCGACGCCCCGCTGCCCGGCCAGGAGGTCCCGGCCGGTCAGCTCTGGATTCCGCCTCCGCGGACGGCGCCGCAGCCGGCATGAGCAGCGGCATCCGTCGCATTCGCGTCGCGCAGCCGGCGCCGGTCCCGACCACCCCGGATCGGCTCAATCTGCCGCGCGTGGTGACCGCGGTGCTCGTGCTCACCCTCATCGCCACTGCCATGGCTCCTGCCGCAACGTTCGCCGGCACGCGCGCCTGGTCCCTGTCGCGGACCCCGGCATCGGTCACGGGTCCGTCGTCATCGGTGCAGGTCACGGCCACGAACATCGGCGACGACGGAGGTGGCGAGGCCGTAGGGTGCGTGATCGTCTCCATCCCACGGGCCGGGTTCACCGTCACCGGTGTCGTCATCGATCTCGTCAGCGATGGCGACAAGTGGAGCGCTTCGTACTCCGTGGGGCTCACCGATACGCTCGTCCGGATCACCTCGGACTCGGGCGGCGGCAACCGGCTCCACGGTGTCCCCTCGGAATGGGTCGCGGCCACGATCTCGTTCGACACCGTCGTGGATGGGACGTATGCGTGGGTGGGGAATGCCTACAACAAGGAAGACTGCACGGATTCGTTCCTCCAGCCGCACAGCGTCCTGGTTACGGTGAATGGTGCTGCGCCCAACCTCCCGCCGGTCGGCGTGCCTGACAGCTTCAGCACGACGAAGAACGCGCCCCTGATCGAAGCACCGCCCGGGGTGCTCGCCAACGACACGGATCCGGACGGCGACCCGTTGGCGGCGCAGCCGGTCGGCGTGCGGGCCACGGCGAACGGCACGGTCGACCTTGCTGCCGACGGCAGCTTCACCTACACCCCGAACGCCGGGTTCACCGGGACCGATACGTTCACGTACCGCGCGTCGGATGGGGGATTCACCACGCTCGACCAGCTCGTGACGATCACCGTCAGCAACACGCCGCCCACGGCCGTCGCGGATCCTGACTACGCGACGTCGAAGAACGCGCCCCTCACCGTGGCTGCCGGCGCGGGTGTGCTGGCGAACGACACCGACGCAGATGGAGATGCGCTCACCGTGGCCCCGTCCGGCGTGCGGGCCACGTCCGCCTCCGGGTCGGCCAACGTCGCCGCGGACGGCTCGTTCACGTACACCCCCGCTGCCGGCTTCACCGGCGTCGACACGTTCACGTATCGAGCGTCCGACGGCACGGCGAGCTCATCCGACACGCTCGTCACGGTGACCGTCTCGAACACTGCCCCCGTGGCCGTCGCGGACGGGCCCTACGCGGCGACCGAGGACGTGACCCTCACCGTCAACGCAGCATCCGGCGTCCTGGCCAACGACGCCGACGCCGACGGCGACGCGCTGACCGCCACCGTCGTCACGTCCCCGACCAAGGGCAGCCTGACGCTCAACGCGAACGGATCGTTCACGTATGTGCCGGTCGCGAACGCCACGGGTGCCGACTCCTTCACGTATCGCGCCTTCGACGGCTCTGCCTCCTCGGCGGAGACCCCCGTGTCGCTGACCATCGCGGCCGTCAATGATCCTCCGATCGCCGCGGCGGACGCGTTTGCCGCGGTCGAGGACACCACGCTCGTCCAGGGAGCGCCCGGCGTGCTCGCCAACGATGCGGATCCCGATGGCGACCCGCTGACGGCGACGCTCGTCTCGCCGCCAGCCTCCGGCTCGCTCGTCCTCGACCCGGACGGATCCTTCACCTATGTCCCGGCCGCGAACGCTCACGGTCCCGTGACCTTCCGATACCGCGCGACCGACGGGACCGTCAGCTCGGGCCCCGCCGTGGTTACGATCTCCGTTGCGGCCGTGAATGACCGGCCATCAGCGGTCGGGGACTCCGCGCTCTCGCCGCATGCGTCGCCGGTCGACATCGACGTCCTCGCGAATGACTCGGATGTCGACGGAGACGCACTCGTCATCGCATCCCTCACGCAGCCGTCGCAGGGATCCGTCGCGGTGGTCGCCGGCATGGTGCGCTACCTCCCGCCCGGGGACTTCATCGGAGCGACCGCCTTCTCCTACACCGTCAGCGATGGCGCACTCACCGATACCGCAACCGTGAACGTCGTGGTGGGTCCGCCGGCGCCCGCGACGCCGACACCGCAGCCATCGCCGTCACCGACCGCTCGCCCCACCTCGACTCCGACGCCGACGCCGACGCCGACGGCGGCGCCGACGGAGGAACCGACACCGGCCGCCGTCGCGCCGGCGCCCTCCCCGACGGAGCCGCCGGCCGATCCGACCCCGTCGCCGCGCGCGCCGATCGCGGGACCCGACCGGGATCCCCAGACCGCGCCACAGATTCCAACCGAGCCCGTCCTGGCGATCCTGCCGGTTGCGCAGCTCACCGCGTCCACGGTGCCGGGGACCCAGACCGGCTTCGGCGGCTTCGGGGGGCTGTTCGGTGACATGTCGGGCGGGCTCACCTGGGCTGTGCCGGCGGCGGCGCTCGGCGTGCCCGGCCTCCTGTTCATGGCGGCGGTGGGGAGCCAGGTCGCGGGAGCAGCCGTGTGGGTCCCGACGGCACGCCGCTCGCTCGCCGGCATCGGGCTGCGACGGCGCCGGACCACGGGGTCGCGCTCATGACATCAGTGGGGGCCAGCTCAGGCAATGGTGGGGGGAACCCCCGAAACGAGGGTTAGCACATGGCATTCTGGAGCTTGCGCAGGGGGGCGTCGTCGCGGTCCGTCCAGGGGACGGCAGCGGTTGAGCTCGAACCTGCGCTGGAGCCGATCCAGGTCTTCCTGGTCGACCGCATCATCAGTGGACTCATCGCCCCGGAGGGGGAGCGCGTCACCGATCTGCTCACTGCCCGCAGGGGCATTCGCGTCCAGGTCGACGGCGGGAAGTGGGAGCACGTCGACGTGGCGGAAATCCTGCTCGTCGCGCCGCCGCCGCACGCGAGCCAGCGCCGCATCCACCGTGCGCGTCGTCGCGTCGAGCTTTCGCTGCCGCCGTACACGGTCACCGGCACGGCCCACATGCCGCCGGGGACGCAGCTCGATCCCTTCGTGCTTCGAGCCGGTCGATCCGTCATTCCCGTGACCGGTGCGTGGGTTCGCGTCGAAGGCGACGCCTCGACCGACCAGCATCTCGACGTCGCGATCCTCAGTGTTCACGCCATCGACCACGCTCGGGAGCTGCTCTCGGCGATGTAGCGGCCCTCGCGGCGCTCGGTCTCAGTCGAGCCCGGGCACGTCGTGGTGAAGCCGGCAGCGCGCCTCGTACGTCTCGTCGCCCATCCCACCGATGACGATGAGCGGCGAGTCCGCGCTTGCCGGCTCACCGTCGATCAGGCGCTGGGTGCGCGTCGCCGGCTCACCGCACACCATGCAGATGGCGGTGAGCTTCGTCACCTGGTCCGCCAGGGCCAGCAGCCGTGGCATGGTCCCGAACGGAACCCCTCGGAAGTCCCGATCCAGGCCGGTCACCACGACCTGCTTGCCGAGCCGCGCGAGCTGCTCGACGACCTCGGGGAGACGCTCGTCGAAGAACTGCGCCTCCTCGATGGCGACGATGTCGGCCTCGGAGACCGCGGCCTCGATCTCGCTGGAGTCGTCGACGGTCACGGCCTGGTGCTGCGCGCCGGAGCGCGAGACGACGGTCACCCGGTCGGTGCGCGTGTCGAGCCGCGGCTTGACGAGGAGGACGCGACGGCCCGCGATCGAGAATCGACGCAGGAGGCGCAGCATCTCATCGGTCTTGCCGCAGAACATGCAGCCGGCGATCACGTGGACCCAGCCGTGCGTGTAGAACATCGAGGGTCGAGTCTACGCAAGGCGATGCATGCAGGTCGCCCGGCGGCGCGTACCAGTTCCAGAATCACGACGCGCCGGGGTCGGGCTGGCCCCTCCGCGCGATGAAATGCGGTTCCCTCCGCGTGCGGCCCCGTCTCCCTCGGGAGGCGGGGCCGTTCTACGGTTCCGGGGCGGTACGGGCCGTCAGCCCTCGAGGGGCGCGACGATCACCGGGGCTGACGAGGGCTGCTCGACGCGCTCGGTCTCGATCGTGACGGCGAACGTTGTCGCACCGGTGAGCGGTCGCTCGAGGGCGACGAGGGCGACCCCGTCGGTGTCGGTCGTGGTGCCCGCGGCGATCGGCGTGCCGTCGCCATCAATGAGCCACAGCTCGTACAGCTCGCCGGTGGCGAGCTCAGCCAGCTCGTCGGCCATGAAGTACGCCGTTTCGCCGGTCTGGATGACCCAGCCACGACCGGACTCGCCCTCCGCCCTGAAGGCGACATCGGCGGACGCGACGGCCCGCAGCGCCTCGTCGCGCTCGGCGAGCTGTGCGTTCAGCGAGACGTTCCAGGCTCCCAGCCCGACGGCGGCGGCCAGGCCCACGGCCGCCAGGGCGGAGGGGACCGGGGACCACTGCCACCACGACCGACGGGGCGCCGCCGGCACCGCGGACTCGGATGTCCGCCGGGCCGAGACGACGGGTCGCTCGGCGGCCATCGGCCAGTGATCCTGAGGGGTGACGGCGACGCTGGCCATCAGCCGCTCTCGGAGGGCGGGGGATGGCGCCACCGGCTCGAAGGCGGCGGGCACGAGCGACGCCGTCGCGATCAGCGCATGGGCCTCTTCATGGCCCTCCGGGCACGTGGCGAGGTGCTGCTCGACGAGGCGCGACTCTTCCTCGGACAGCGCGTCGAGGCCGTAGGCCGCGGCCAGCTCATCGGCAGTCAGGCAGTCGAGCTCGGGACGGGAGGTCATCGGTGCACATCCTCGCTCATCGACGGCTCGGCGAAGGAGAGCGGAGCGGCGCTCGTGCTGCCGAGTGCCTCACGGAGCTTGCCGAGGGCGAGGCGCAGCCGCCCGTTGGCCGTCCCCGCGGGCACGCCGGTCAGATCAGCGACCTCTCGATAGGTGTAGCCCTCGAAGTACGCGAGCTCGAGCGCACGCCGCTGCTCGTCGGGGAGCGCGACCATCGCGGCCCGGAGCTCGTCGGCGGACGCGCGGCTCAGGGCCTCCTCCCAGGTGGGGTTCGGGCCGGAGCGCAGGAGCGATCGCTCGTCGGCGGTGTCCACGTCGATGCTGGCACGACGGGCGCGGACGCGGTCGATGGCCCGATTGCGGACCACGGTCATGAGCCACGCGCGCAGCGACCCTCGCTCCGCGTCGAAGCGGTCGATCTTGCGCCAGGCTGCTACGAAGGCGTCGTGCACTACATCCTCTGCTTCATCCCGGCTGCCGACGACCCGCAACGCCGTGGCGAGAGCCATGCCTGCATAGCGGTCGTAGAGCTCGCCGAGCGCGTCGGAGTCCCCGTCCCGGACTCGTTCCGCCAATCGAGCGTCCGTATCGCGATCGTCGCTCACGGACGGCTCGCCCATGGAACGCTGGAGGAGGCCCCCCGCATCATCACGGTCAGTCGCCCACCACGGCCAGCGCCTCCTCGGGCACGCCGAGCTCCGCTGCCAGCGCGCTTCGCAGCACGTCCGCCGCCGGCACCGATCCGGAGAGCAGCCGGACGCTCTCGGAGCTGGCGCGCAGGAACGCCGCCTGCCCGCTAGCCACCGTCCCGCCGGTGGCCCGTGCCTGCTCCATGAGGGGCGTGGAAGCGTGGTTGAGCACGAGGTCGAGCACGTAGCGATCGGGGGGCAGCAGCTCTGCCGGAATCGGCGACGTGCCCTCCTCTGCGCCGATTCCGCTGGCGTTCACGAGCAGCTCGGCACGTCCGAGCTCGGCCTCGATGATCGCGTCGTGCCAGGGCCGGGCGCGCAGCTCCATGTGGCGGGCACTCCGCGAGAAATGTGCCACGAGTGCTTCGGCTCGATGCAGGTGGCGATTCAGCACGGCGACGTGCTGGAACCCCGAGCCGATGAGGACCGCGACGACCGCCCGCGCGCCACCGCCGGCGCCGAGCACGACCGCGTTGCGTGGCCACTTGCCCTTGACCTTGGGCAGGATCGAGGCGAGGCCCTCGCGGATGCCGTCGGCATCGGTGTTGTGGCCGCGAAGCCGTCCGCCGTCGCGGACGTAGACGTTCACTGCGCCGCTGATGCGGGCGTCGTCCGAGAGCGCGTCCGAGAGCGGCGGCGCCTTCTCCTTGTGCGGCGACGCGATGATGGCGCCGGCGAACGCGTCGTCGCCACGCAGCTCGTCCAGCGCGTCAGCCAGCTGATGGGGTCGCCGCTCCCAGCGCTCGATCTCGAGTGGCGATCCGACATCGGTCAACCCCTCCCGCAGGACAGCCTCCATCGGCGTCTGGAGGAGGGGATGACCGATGATCGGGAGGCGGGTTGGAGGCATCTCGGACACGCTGCGAGCTCAAGGTGGAGGGGTCGATGGGGCCAGGGACGTGTTCGTCCGTGGCGAGGGCTCCATGCTATCATCGGCGCCGTCCGGAGAGGTCGCATAGTGGCCTAGTGCGGCGGTTTGCTAAACCGTTGAAGGGGGTAAACCTCTTCCGAGGGTTCGAATCCCTCCCTCTCCGCCACCGCTCCGCACGTGATCGGTCACGGGTGCCCGTAGCTCAGTGGATAGAGCGTTAGGTTGCGGACCTAAAGGTCGGAGGTTCGAGTCCTCTCGGGCACGCCACACTCCCCGCAGACCCCGTCGCGCGGGCGCCGATGTGCGACGATCGGCCCCGTGCAGCATCTCGTGATCGCCCGAGCCCCGGGCTGGTCGTTCGATCCGGGCCTCTACGAGATCCTCGTGCTCGTCGGCGGTCTCGTGATCCTGGCCGGCGCCGTTGCGCTCTCCCTCCAGAAGGGCCGTCCGTTCAGCGCCGCGCTCATCTACCTCAGCGTGGGCGTCCTGGCGGGCATCGCCCTGCGCGTCCTCGGCGTTCGCTGGTACGACCCCATCGAGGATGCCGTGCTGTTCAGCCGAGCCGCCGAGCTGGCGGTCATCGTCTCCCTGTTCGGGGCCGGCGTGAAGCTCGACCGGCCGCTCACCTGGCGTGCGTGGCGCACGACGGTGCTGCTGCTCGCGATCGCCATGCCGATCACGATCGCGGGCGTCGCGCTTCTCGGCTCGTGGCTGCTGGCGCTGGCGCTGCCGAGCGCCGTCCTGCTCGGCGCCGTGCTGGCGCCGACCGATCCGGTCCTCGCAGAGGATGTCCAGGTGGGCGGGCCGATGCAGCTCGAGCCGGAGGACGAAGCGCGCTTCGCGATCACGTCGGAGGCCGGGCTGAACGATGGTCTGGCCTTTCCCTTCGTCATGCTCGCGCTCTTCGGCTACACGGCCGGCTTCGATGCGATCGGCACCTGGTGGCTCGAGTGGCTCACCGCCGATTTCGCCTACGCGATCGGTGCCGGGATCGTCATCGGGGCGCTGGCCGGCCGCCTGGTCGCCTCGCTGACGTACAACGTCATCGACCGGGGTTGGCTGGCGAACCCCTTCGATGCCTTCGTCGCCATCGGCGCGATCTTCGCGGTCTACGGAGGGACCGAG
Organism: Chloroflexota bacterium; assembly: GCA_025699005.1. Taxonomy (GTDB): domain Bacteria; phylum Chloroflexota; class Limnocylindria; order QHBO01; family QHBO01; genus JACDBZ01. Next base: position 969,884 of record JAILWI010000001.1, read on the forward strand.
ATCGTGGGTGGCTATGGGTTTCTGGCCGTGTTCGCCGCCGGCGTCGCCTTCCGTCGATTCGAGCAGGGGCACGAGATCAACGAGCGGCTCCACGACGTGACGCTCGTCATCGAGAAGCTCGGGGAGCTCAGCGTCCTGCTCCTCCTGGGCAGCGTGCTCCCGATCGCGGGCGTGCTCGAGGTCGGCTGGCCGGTCCTGCTCGTCGGTCTCGGGCTCGTGCTCGTCGTGCGCCCGCTGGCCGTCATGATCGCCCTCCTGCCGAGCGGGCTCGCGCTGCGGCAGCGCCTGTTCGTCGCCTGGTTCGGGATCCGCGGGATCGGCTCGATCTACTACCTCGGCTTCGCCTTCGCCACGCTGACCCCGGTCGACGCACGCCCGCTGTTCAGCGTGACCGCGGTCGCCATCCTCGTGTCGGTCCTGCTCCACGGGCTCTCGAGCGGACCACTCAGCGCACGGCTCAGTGCCGCCGATGCGACGACCGGCCGGGACGCCACGACCGCGGCGAGCTGAGTCAGATCCAGCACCAGCCGTCGGGTGGCTCACCCTCGCTCGTCGAATCGTCCGGCAGCGTCGGCCGGGAGCCGTCGGGACGGTCGCAGTCGGTGAACCAGATCCGAGCGCGCCACGCATCGGGCGACTGTGGCAATGCGGCGAGCACGGGGAGCCAGAACCCGAAGCTGATCGTGACCACCACGCCGTAGGCGACGATCGCCGCGCGCCCGGGGATCACTCGCCACGCCCATGACGCCAGCGTCCCGATCGCGAGCCCGAGGAACGGGACCGTCGGGAGGAAGTACCACAGGAACGTCTGGCTGCGGTCGCCCGACAGGATGAGCCACGGCAGGTACGTGGATGCCGCGGCCGCCAGGACGACGGGCTCGGGTCGCAACCATTCCCAGCGGGCCCGCCACCACGTCACGACGAGCGCGACAAGGGCCGCGAGTCCCGGCCACCACGCGAAGGGGTTGCCGAGGGCCATGATCTCGCGGTAGACGCCGCCCTCGTCGCCGAACCAGTACGCGACCGGGCGCTGGAGGAGCGGCCAGCTCAGGGCAGGGGACTGGTACGGGTGAGCGCCTCCCAGCGTGGTGTGGAAGTCGAGCATCGCCTGCTGGTGGTCCCAGATCCCGCGCCACACCGATCCCGGCTCCCACGGCAGGGCGACGATCGCGCCGGGCATGCGCCCCGTGTAGCTCGCGACGTAGACGAGCAGCGGCACCACCCCCAGCAGCACGACGGTCGGCACCGCCTCGCGGCGGAACGCCGAGCGAACGGCGCGCCGAACCCCCGCTCGGGGGTCCAGACGGTGGGCGTGGACGATCTCCCAGGCCACCACGAAACCGATGACGGCCGGAGCCACGTAGGCACCGGACCATTTCGTCGCGGCGGCCGCCCCGATGCACGCCCCCGCGGCGAGCCGCCAGGGCCGTCCGAGCGTCAGTCGCCACCACCACGGCAGCGGCTCGGGTTCTCGCCGCCGATCCCGGTCGAGCACGACGAACGTGACGGCCCCGATGACGAACAGCGTGATGAAGACGTCGAGCATCGCGATTCGCGAGTGCACGAGGTGGAGGAAGTCGACCGCCAGCAGCCCGGATGCGATGACCGCCCCGACCGTCGCTGCGCGACCGAGTGGTGCCGCGCCGCGCAGCAACCGCCACGCCAGGACGTACACGAGTCCCACTCCTGCGACGCCGGCGGCGGCCGCGGTCACGCGCCATCCGAAGGGGTCGTAGCCGAAGAGCGCCTGGCCCGCGCCGATGAGCCACTTGCCGAGCGGGGGGTGCGCGCGGCTGGTCAGCTCGGTGATGCCGCAGGCCGACTCCGAGCCGAAGATGTACCAGCACGCGTCCCGCGCATAGAAGATCTCGTCGAACACGAGCTCGACGGGGCGACCGAGGCTGACGAAGCGCAGGATCGCCGCCCCGATGAGCAGGCCCACCAGGGCGACCGTGTCGACGCGCGTCCAACGCGCGGAGTTCGCGTCGGGCCCTGGATCGATGATGCGATCGCCTCCCGTCGGCGTACGGTCAAACGGAGCGTGCTGGCGCACTTGCGTGGGTATGCTAATCAATGGTGGGCTCCCGGCTCTGTCGGGCCCGCGCACAGGAGGAGGTTAGGGAACACATGGGACTCGCACGAACCGTCGCGGCGGTCTTCGGCGCCGTCTACCTGCTGGTGGGCATCATCGCCTTCGTACTGCTGCCCGGCGGTGAGGGTGACCTGCTCGGCATCTTCCCCGTCAACGCCCTGCACAACATCGTCCATATCCTGCTCGGCGTCATCCTGCTCTACGGCTCGATGTCGTACGCGGCAGCGGTCCAGACCACCCGTGGCGTCGGCGCGCTGCTGATCGTCCTCGGGATCCTGGGCTTCATCATCCCCGACGGGCTCGATCTCGTTCCGCTCGGCGGCAACGACATCTGGCTCCACCTGGCCACCGGCGCCATCCTGCTCGCGACCGGATTCATGGCCACCGACGACACGGCCGCCACGGTCTGAACGTCACCCGCGCCCATTCGGACGAGCCCGGCCAGCGGCCGGGCTCGTTCTCGTTTCGGGTCAGTCGAGCGGCCGGGCCTCCATCGAGGTCCGTCCGTCCCCCGCGATCTCGTCGCTGCAGGACAGGGTGTTGATCATCGCCGGCGACCCGTACCAGACGAGGTGCCGCCAGTGGTCGGAGAGGAGCCGCAGCCGATCGCGGCTGAAGTCGTCGTTGGGCTGAAGCCAGGCATCGCTCGCCGGCAGGCCGTGACCGGGGACGTACTGGAAGCCGATCTGCCGGCCGGCGCACGTCGTGACCACGGTGTAGGCGCCCTCCCACGTCGCGTGGAGCTGCTTGACCCGCCATCCGGGCAGCCGTTCGCTGACCTCCTGGAGCACCGCATCGCGACGGGCATCGGGCAGTGAGGGAATCGGCACGTTGAGGCTGAGGGCGAAGACGGCAGCCAGCGTGAAGAGGCCGGCGCCGAAGCGCCACCTCGGATTGCGTGACAGGTTCATTGCGTGAAACTCGCCTGGACTTGGCCACCGCGGTCGTGCCGCGGGGCATTCTCGATATCGTTGACGGCATGACCCAAATGCAGGATCCGTACCGGCCTCTGGTAGACTCCCCGCAGGGCCGGGCCCACCGATTCCGTGGCGTCAGACGCGAGGCGGACCGATGAACTACGAGCTCTACATGGCCGAGGCGATCGCCGAGGCCAAACGAGGCGGCGAGGAGGGCGAAGAGCCCGTCGGCGCCGTGGCGGTCATCGACGACGCGATGATCGCTCGGGACCACCAGCGCGTCGCGCTCGGCGAGGATCCGACGGCACACGCCGTCCTGCTCACGCTCCAGGCAGCCGCCCGAAAGCTTGGGACACGGCGCCTCGCCGAGGCGACGATCTTCACGACCCATGAGCCATGCGCGATGTGCGTCGGTGCCCTGGTCGAGTCCCGCGTTCGCGCGCTCGTGTTCGCCGTTCCGGATCCCGATCGCGGGGCGGCCGGTGGTGCGATCAACCTCGCGCGCGACGCTGCCATGCCCCACCAGCTCTCCGTGGTCTCGGGAGTTCGTGAGAGCGAGGCACGCCGACTGGATGCGGCATCCGCATCGGTCTGAGGCGGTTTTGGCCCTCGGCGGGGGAGTGCGATAGACTCCCCAGCGGCGCGGAGAGGTGTCCGAGTGGTTGAAGGTGCCGCTCTCGAAAAGCGGTGTGCGGGCAACCGTACCGTGGGTTCGAATCCCACCCTCTCCGCCACTCGCGCCCGTGGAGAGGTCGCCTAGAGGCCTATGGCGCGGCACTGGAAATGCCGTTCGGGGCAACCCGTCGAGGGTTCGAATCCCTCCCTCTCCGCCACTTCCTCGATCGACCTCGATTGACCGATGCGTCCGGCCGACCTACCATCGCGGCCGGTCGTGCTAGGCGGGGAACTAGCGGTGCCCTGTATCCGCAATCCGCTACAGCGGAGCTGAACTCCCGGTCGAGGGCAGCATCGTTCGCCCACCACCACCGTGTCCGACGTTGAGAGTCGGGTCCCGCGCAGCGGAGGTCCGTGAACCCCGTCAGGTCCGGAAGGAAGCAGCGGTAAGCGATTGCCTTCGGGTGCCGCGGGACAACCTGGCTGGAGCCGGACACGTGGGTGAGTGCGAGCTGGTGCTGATCGACACCGGGTGCACGACCGATTCAACACCTCCGCGGCCCTTGCCGGTCGGCCGGCCGCGCCCGATCGGTGTACGGTAGAGCCCGTCATGCCGCCAGCCCAGCCCATGCCCGCCGACACCGACGCCCCGATCGCCCCCGACCATCGTGCCCTGTACCGACGCTTCCGAGCGCAGCGCTTCGCGGAGCTCGTGGGCCAGGACCCGATCGTCACCACCCTCCGCAAGGCGGTCAGCGGCGAACGGCTGGCGCACGCCTACCTGTTCGTCGGTCCGCGCGGCACCGGCAAGACCTCCACGGCGCGCATCCTCGCCAAGGCCATCAACTGCACCGCTCGCGGCGATGACGGCGAGCCGTGCGATGCCTGTGCCGCCTGCACGTCGATCCGCGACGGCCGGGCTCTCGACGTCATCGAGATCGACGCGGCGAGCCACGGCCTCGTCGAGGATGCCCGTGATCTCGTCATGCGCGCGCTGACTGCGCCATCCGAGCTCCGCAAGCGCGTCTACATCATCGACGAGGTCCACATGCTGAGCCCGCATGCCTTCAATGCGCTGCTCAAGGTCATCGAGGAGCCCCCGGACCACGTCGTCTTCATCCTGGCCACCACCGACACCCACAAGGTTCCGGCGACGATCATCAGCCGCACCCAGCGTCATGACTTCCGCCGCATGACCGACGCCACGATCATCGGCAAGCTGACGCGAATCATCACCAGCGAGGACGTGGAGGCCGACGACGACGCGCTGGCGCTCGTCGCTCGCCTCGCCGATGGCGGCATGCGGGACGCAGAGTCCCTCCTCGACCAGGTCCTGGCATTCGCCGTCGGGCGCGTGACGGCCGCGGATGTCCGGGAGGCCGTCGGCCTTGCCGACGACGCGCACATCGGCGCGCTCGTGGATGCCTACGTCGCGGGGGACGCGGGCGCCGCGCTCGACCGCGTCGCGGAGATGGCCGATGCGGGCCGAGACATCGCACAGGTCGCGGCCCAGGCGGAGGCGGAGGCGCGCGCGCGTCTTCTCACTTCGGCCTCCGATCCGCCGATGGCCCGACGCCTCGCGCCTATCCTGCGCACCCTCGCCGAGGCCGCCGGATCCGGTGCCCGCGAAGGCCGTGCTCGCCTGCTTCTCGAGCTCCTCAGCGTCGAATCGCTCGGGCAGGCAGCGGACGCCGTTCGGCCGATCGCCGTCGAGGCATCCCGCGCCGAGGCTCCGCCGCCAGTCCGTCCCCCGGTGGCCTCGCGGACGGAGCGCCCGGCGGAACGGCCACCGGCGGCCGCCGCCGCGCAGGCCACGCCCGCCGCATCGGTGCGGCGCGACCCGCCTGCGGCCGAGGCCACCGCCAACCCGTCGGCAACCCCGCCGGCAGCGGTCGAGGCCGGCGGGGACGACGTCGCCGCGCTGCGGTCCCGATGGGCCGAGGTGGTCGCGCGGGCAACCCCCGTCATCAAGCCGCTCCTGAGCGAATGCCGGCCGGTGGCCCGGGATGGGGCCCGGCTCACGCTGGCGTTCCCGGAAGGTCGTGACTTCATGCGATCGCGGATCGCGCAACGCGCCGGAGCGATCGAGGCGCTGCTCACCGACATGTTCGGCGGGCCCTTCGCCATCGAATGCGTCGCGAGCAACCTTGAGCTCGAGCCGCTGACGGTCGAGCAGGCGATCGCACCGACCCCCGAGGACCCCGAAGCGCAGGCACTGCTCGACGGGGTGCTGAAGATCACCGGCGGCGAGCTCGTCGACGCTCCCGAGGTCCGCTGACGGACTCCCTTTCCACGCCAACCAACTCCGAACCGAGGACCAAGCTTCCGTGAACATCGGCCAGATCGCCAAGATGGCGCAGCAGATGCAGACCCAGATGGCCCAGGCGCAGCAGGAGCTCGCCGAGACGACGATCGAGGCGACCGCCGGCGGCGGCGCCGTGCGGGTCGTCATCACCGGCGCGCAGGAGGTCCGCAGTATCGAGATCGACCCGTCCGCGATCGACCCGGACGAGGCGGAGATGCTCCAGGACCTCGTGCTTTCCGCGGTGAACGAGGCCATCGCCCGCAGCAAGGAGCTCGAGCGCGAACGGATGGGCTCGATCGCGGGTGGGATGGGAATTCCGGGGATGCCGGGCCTGCCCGGCATCGGCTGAGGCGTCGATGGCCGGTCTCATCGCGCCGGTCGCCCGCCTCATCGAGGAGTTCAGCAAGCTCCCCGGGATCGGGACCAAGACCGCCCAGCGCCTCACCTATCACGTGCTGCGTGCGTCGACCGACGACGCACGCTCGCTGGCAGCTGCCCTGGTGTCGATCAAGGAGGACGTCGCGTACTGCAGCGTGTGCTGCAACATCACCGAGACCGGGGTCGACCCCTGCCAGATCTGCAGCGACCCGCGTCGAGAGGTCGCCCACATCTGCGTCGTCGAGGAGCCGCTCGACGTGCTCGCCATCGAGCGCACCGGTGAGTTTCGGGGTCGCTACCACGTGCTCCACGGTGCGATCAGCCCGATCGACGGCATCGGTCCCGAGCGTCTGCGCACCCGAGAGCTGATGGCGCGGGTAGCGGAAGGGGGCATCGATGAGGTGATCCTGGCCACGAACCCGAACCTCGAGGGCGAGGCGACGGCCATGTATCTCGCCGACGTCCTCGGATCGCACGTGGCGAGCGTCACGCGCATCGCCCGCGGGCTTCCCGTCGGCGGCGACCTCGAGTACGCCGATGACGTGACTCTGATCCGGTCGCTGCAGGGCCGGCGACGGATCGAGCGCTGAGCTCGGACACGCTCGCTTGACGGGTCCGACGCGGTGACCTATAGTCCGTCTTCGCGCCGGCGGAAGCCGGTCGGTGAGCCACGAACGGCGGTCGACGACCGCGCCGCGTGATCACCGCGAGTCGACCTTACAGGGAGAACTCGAATCGAACGATGCCAGGCGACCGGCTCGCGCCGACAGGTCTGGCGGCTTACCAGCTGAAGAGTGACAGGAATCCACACGAGTCAGCGGGACAACGTCGAACTCTTAACCGGTGGAGGAGCCCTCGGGCAACACCACTGGTTTCGTTTTGTACGGAGAGTTTGATCCTGGCTCAGGACAAACGCTGGCGGGGTGCGTGAGACATGCAAGTCGAACGAGAAGCCTCCGAGCTTGCTTGGAGGTTTTCTAGTGGCGGACGGCTGAGTAACGCGTAGATGACCTGCCCGGAAGTGGGGAATAACTGCCCGAAAGGGTGGCTAATACCGCATGTGGTCGACGATTCGGTTCGTCGTCTAAAGGAGTAATCCGCTTCCGGAGGGGTCTGCGTCCGATTAGCTAGTTGGTGGGGTAACGGCTCACCAAGGCGACGATCGGTAGCTGGTCTGAGAGGATGATCAGCCAGACTGGGACTGAGAACGGCCCAGACTCCTACGGGAGGCAGCAGTCGGGAATTTTGCCCAATGGACGAAAGTCTGAGGCAGCAACTCCGCGTGAGGGATGAAGGCTCTAGGGTCGTAAACCTCTTTTCTCAGGGAAGATCCAAGACGGTACCTGAGGAATAAGCCACGGCTAACTACGTGCCAGCAGCCGCGGTAATACGTAGGTGGCAAGCGTTGTCCGGATTTACTGGGCGTAA
>JAILWI010000010.1 GCA_025699005.1 Chloroflexota bacterium
CATCTCCGCCGAGGCCGGCGTGATCGTGCTCGACACGACCGCCGACGAGGACGGGATGATCATGCTCCACGTCTACAACTTCGCCGACGAGGCGGAGGGGAGTCCGAGCCCCAGCCAGTCTGAGGAGCCGGATCGCGACGTGACCATCATGGTCATGAAGCACAACTGCGCCAACGTCAGCAGCACCGATGAGTTCGATGCCGTCGAGGCACGTGCTGCGACGAACCCGACCACCCCTGATGCCGCCTTCGGCCCCACGGTCGAGACGGTGCTCGAGTGCCCGACCGTGGTGCTCGATGGTGACACCCAGACGCCCGGCGCGGTCGCCGGCGGAACGTCCGCCTTCGACTTCACCGTGGCCGACAGTGATGGCACCCAGACCCTGAGCACCGACGGCGACTTCATGCAGGTCGGTGCCTGCGAGCCCGACGTGGCCTATGACGCCACCCGCAACGGCACCCTGGACGCCGATGTCTGCCTTGACCTGAGCCACTACGGCTTCTCGGTCGAGGACGGCGCGGTGACCGTCACCGAGACCGAGGCGCCCGCTGGCTTCTCGTTCGGTGCCCTGCGCTTCACCCCCGGCAGTGGCGACGACGCGGCGCTCATCTCCGCCGAGGCCGGCGTGATCGTGCTCGACACGACCGCCGACGAGGACGGGATGATCATGCTCCACGTCTACAACTTCGCCGACGAGGCGGAGGGGAGTCCGAGCCCCAGCCAGTCTGAGGAGGCATCGGCGTCGGAGAGCCCACGCGAGAGCGAGCTCGGTGGCAACCCGACCCCGACCGCCGGTGGCAACTTGCCCGACACGGCGACTGACGCGCCGGCATCAACGCTGACCGTGCTGCTGGCCATGCTGGTCATCGGCTCGCTGGCCACGATCGCCGGGCGAAGCGTGGCTGCGGCGAGGGCTCGCCGCTAGTCCACAACCAGTCCCGACAAAGTCGAGGAATGGCCCCCGGTTCCGACCGGGGGCCATTCCTCGTCCAGCCGGCTACCGCCCACGCAAGGGTCCGCTATCCGGAGGTACTAGGACCGACGTTGACGGACGGCAACGCATCGTGTCGGCATTATCCGCACCACACCGGCCTTAACCGCTCCGACCCCAGCTGCGCGGGGGTTACATTGGTCCCACCTGGTCCTAGTATTGCCTTTCCATCGTTCCGATCGAAATTGATCGCATCTAGGCCAGAGGGGCAGAAGGAACCATCGTGATGACAGCTACTTCATCGACGCACCGCAGGGGGGCGATTCGCGTCGCCCTCAGTCTGCTGGCTACCACCGGTCTCATGGCGTCGCTCGTCCTGATGGCCGCACCTGTGCTCGCAGACCACGAGGTCAGCGGGCCAGCAGTCGCGGCCGTCTTCGTCGACGGCAACCCGACCTGTCCCGAGGGGACGGTCGAGGTCAAGTTCGACGACGACAAGGGTGAGGTCGCCAGCGGCTCGGACAAGAACGCGACCGTGGATGGCGTCAGCGCCAACATCGAGATCACGTGGACCAACAACTACAAGCTGAACTTCGACGCTGACCGCGCCCAGGTGGCCCACGTCTTCGTCAAGGGTGGCAACGGCGCGAACCATTACGATTACACCGGCCAGGTTGGTGGCGGAAGCTACCACGACGACGGGCTTCTCTCACCCAACAACGATGGTGGGAACCAGGCGCGCATCAGCCATGTGACGTTCTGCCTGATTCCTGAAAGCGACGACGACGCGTCGCTGAACATCCTCAAGCGCGACACCGACCGCAATCCGCTGGCGGGTGCCGTGTTCACGGTCGAGGGACTGGACGGAACGTTCACGACCGGAGCCGATGGCAAGGCCTGCATCCAGGGCCTGCCAGACAACACGAAGTGGATGGTCACGGAGATTCAGGCACCGCCCGGCTACGTCATCGCTGATCCTGCGACGCGCGAGGTTCGCGTCGACAACGATGGCGACTGCGACAGCCCGGACGTCGTGTACGTGAACGAGGAGGCTTCGGAGAGCCCGAGCGAGTCCGCCTCGGAGAGCCCGAGCGAGTCGCCGAGCGAGTCCGCGTCGGAGAGCCCGAGCGAGTCGCCGAGCGAGTCCGCGTCGGAGAGCCCGAGCGAGTCCGTCTCGGAGTCGCCCAGCTCGTCGCCGAGCGAGGGTGAGCTCGGTGGCAACCCGACCCCGAAGCCCGGCGGCGGCTCCATCCCGGACACCGCACTCGGTTCCGAGGGTGTCCCGGCCTGGCCGTTCGCCCTCCTGACCCTGCTGTCGCTCGGTGGACTCGTCTACCTGCGGCTCAGCACCGAGACGGAGCAGACGCGCTAGGCACTCGGTAGACCAGGGAGGTGACGGGCCAGGACCCGTAGATCACCAGCCCCCCTGGCAGGAACGGGGTAGAGGTTCGCCTCTACCCCGTTTTCTGTTGTCGCGGTCTGCTTGACCGCGGCCGGGCATGGGACTCCGGTACCAGGACCCGCCGGTGCGTCGAGTCACCGCTGATTTGTGCACTTCTCCGCACCCCTCCACAGCGCTCTTCTCCGTACTCACCACGGAAAAGGGGTACTCACGGGGGGTCTAGGGTCCTAAGATCCGGTCAGCCTCGGAGGGACCGATCGACACGACGCGCCAGCGGGGCCAAGAGAGGAAGTAGCACCGTGGTTACCACAGTTTCCAGATCTACGGCACGGACGGCACTCGGGATTCTGGCCACGCTCGGCCTCACCATGTCGCTGTTCCTGATCACGGCCCCCGTGCTGGCCGACGCGCCCGGCAACAATGGGACCGTGAAGATTCATGAGGGCTCCACGGAAGACGAGCCGATCGTGAACAACGAACCGCATGTCTGCACGTTCCATCTCCATTTCTTCTTCGGAGATGAAGTGCAGAGTGGTGACTGGTGGATCGAGTCCTGGCCGCCCACCGGCGACATGACGGAGGTCCTGAGCGGAAGCTATGACGCCACGGGTGGCGAGGACCGCGACCCTGACGAGACGTCGGATCCGGATGTCCATTCTCTTCCCGACGGACACTACAAGCTCTACTGGGAAGGAGCCGAGAACCCCGGCGGTCAGCTGGAGATCAAGCACAAGGTGTTCTGGGTCGCATGTGAGCCCGCTGGCTCGGAGAGCCCGAGCGAGTCCGCCTCGGAGAGCCCGAGCGAGTCGCCGAGCGAGTCCGCGTCGGAGAGCCCGAGCGAGTCGCCGAGCGAGTCCGCGTCGGAGAGCCCGAGCGAGTCCGTCTCGGAGTCGCCCAGCTCGTCGCCGAGCGAGGGTGAGCTCGGTGGCAACCCGACCCCGAAGCCCGGCGGCGGCTCCATCCCGGACACCGCACTCGGTTCCGAGGGTGTCCCGGCCTGGCCGTTCGCCCTCCTGACCCTGCTGTCGCTCGGTGGACTCGTCTACCTGCGGCTCAGCACCGAGACGGAGCAGACGCGCTAGGCACTCGGTAGACCAGGGAGGTGACGGGCCAGGACCCGTAGATCACCAGCCCCCCTGGCAGGAACGGGGTAGAGGTTCGCCTCTACCCCGTTTTCTGTTGTCGCGGTCTGCTTGACCGCGGCCGGGCATGGGACTCCGGTACCAGGACCCGCCGGTGCGTCGAGTCACCGCTGATTTGTGCACCGCATTGCGACGCACGACATCGCTCCGCTCCCGACCGCACAGGGCGGGGCTAGGCGGACTGGGACCGTGGTCCTAGGGTCCGGGCAGGACCGGCGGTATGGGCCGCCGGCTGCACATCCAGAGGGGCTGTTGGCATGTACACCCGAGCGACGACTCGAACCCGTCTCAGCGTCATCCCCGTATTGATCGCACTGATCTTCAACCTGGCCATGGCGGTTCCGATCGCCAGCGCGCCGGCTGGCCAGGCTCTGGCGCTTGCCGGCACAAGCTTCGATGCCACCGACGGCAACCTGACCGTCGAGCCGCCGGAGACCGACTGGTGTACTCCGGCGCCGAATCGCGTGGTCGGCCCCGATTCGCCGAGCGGTTCGAACGACACCTCGTTCGTCAGTAGCCCGAACAAGGAGGACACTGACGGACCGACGCTCGGGAACGGCACGATCCCGAACAACAAGGACGACCTCCTGCGCGAGTACATCGCGAGTGAGACCGTCAATGGCGACCTGTTCGTCTACCTCGCGTGGGTGCGCGCCGATTCAACCGGCACGAGCACGATCGACTTCGAGTTCAACCAGTCGAACGAGCTCAGCGTCAACGGCGTGACGAAGAAGCGCACCGACGGCGACCTCCTCGTGACGTTCGACTTCCAGGCCAACCCGGGTTCGGCGGGCGGCTATAACGTCGATCTCACCGTCCGGACGTGGAGCGCCGCTGCGGTCGACCAGCCCGACCCGACCAGCTCGCCCCCCAACCGCGGAGCCTGGATCAACCCCGTCGACGTCAAGGCCAGCGGCCTGGCGGACGGCTCCGTGAACTTCTTTGGCACCAGCCGGGATCCCATCGCCATCAACGATTGCGTCAGTGGCGGGACGCTCGACAACGGTGAGTTCGGTGAGGCCGCTCTCAACCTGACCGACATCATCGGTGGTGCCTGCCGCGCGTTCGGCAGCGTCTTCACCAAGAGCCGTTCGTCGAACTCGTTCAGCGCGGACCTCAAGGACCGCATCGACCCGGTGCCGGTCAACTTCAGCACCTGCGGCCAGCTGACGATCCTGAAGCAGGACGAGAACCAGCAGGCCCTTGGCGGTGCCACGTTCAGCATCACGCCGAACCCCTTCACCCTGACCGGCTCGCTGTCGGTCACCGACAACGCCGCGCCGGACGACAATGCGGCCGCCGGCACGATCCATCTCAGCGACGTCGAGCCCGGGACGTACTCCGTCTGTGAGACGGCGGCCCCGGCCGGCTACATCATCGACACCGTCTGTCAGGAGCTGACGATCGCCGCGAATGGCTCGGCGACCTTCGGTCCCTTCACCAATGGACTCGGCGACATCAGCTGGGCAAAGCTCGACGATCAGTCGGGCAATCCGATCTGCTGTGCGACCTTCAGCCTGACCGGCATCGCGGGGGCGGCAATCGGCTTCAGCCGAACCGTCACCGACAACGGCACGAACGATGAGGATGCCGATGCCGGCGAGCTGCTCGTCACGGGACTGCTGCTCGGCACGTACCGCATCACCGAGACCGTCGCGCCCGTCGGATACGACCTGCCGGCCACGGCGTTCCAGGACGTCGTCCTCGCGGGCGAGACCGCATCGGCGGCCAATCCGTTCCGTGATCCGCCCCAGGCGGATGCCTCGATCACGAAGACAGCCGTGCTGGATCCGGTGATCGCCGGACAGCCCGCGTCGTTCACGGTCGTCGTGAACGCGGGTGGCACGGGTGACTCGGAAGACGTCGTCCTCAGCGACCTGAATGCCACCGGCCGCGCGTGGACGGTGTCAGGCACGGACAGCGCCGACTGCGACAGCCTGGCTGTCGCGGCTGGGGACACGCTCCGGTGTGACTTCGGCACGCTTGCCAACGGAGCCAGCCGCAGCGTGACGATCACGATGGCGACGTCGGCCGATGACTGTGCCGACGGCATCGCCAATACGGCCACCGTTGCCTCGAGCAACGATCATGACGCCTCGAACAACGAGGCCAGCGACTCGATCACGGTCCTGTGCCCGAACCCGGGCATCGTCAAGGAGGCCGTCGCCGATCCGATCGTCTTCGGGGAGGACGCGGTCTTCACTATCACGGTGAATGCGCTGGGCACCGGCCCGGCCGAGAACGTCGTGCTCAGCGACCTGAACGACACCGGCCATCTGTGGACGGTGAGCGGAACTGACGCGGCGGCCTGTGACAGCGCTTCGGTGGCGGACGGCGACACGCTGACCTGCACCTGGGACTCGATCCCCGCGGGCGGGTCGCGCACGATCACCATCACGCTGACGAGCGGAGCCTCGGACTGCGAGCTCGGCATCGAGAACAGCGCGTCGATCACGGCCGATGCCGACGTCGACACGTCGAACAACACGGACGGCGACACGGTCTCCGTGCTCTGCCCGGACCCGAGCGTGCTCAAGTCGGCCGATGCCGATCCGATCACGGCCGGTGATGAGGCAGGATTCGACATCGTCGTTGCCGCGAGTGGCACGGGGAGCTCGGAGAACGTCATCCTGAGCGACCTCAACCAGACCGCGCACACGTGGAACGTCAGTGGCGCCGATGCGTCGGCCTGCAGCGATCTCAGCGTGGCTCCCGGCGAGACCCTGAGCTGCGACTTCGGATCCATCCCGAGCGGTCAGGATCGAACCATCGCCATCACGATGACGAGCAACGCGGGCGACTGCGCGGCCGGCATCGAGAACACGGCGACGATCACCGCCGATGCCGACGTCGACCCGTCGAACAACACGAGCAGCGCCAGCATCGAGGTCCTGTGCCCCGACCTGGAGCTCGTGAAGGACGGCTCGGACGTCGTCAGTGCCGGCGACACGGTTCAGTTCACGCTGAGCGTGGCGAACCGCGGCGACGGCGCCGCACGGAACGTGACGCTCACGGACCAGCTGCCGGGCCTCGGCCTGGGGACCTGGATCGTCACTGACGCGACGAACATCGCCGACACGGACTGCGGCATCGTGGCCGACGTCCTCACCTGCTCGATCGACGAGCTTGCCGCCGGCGCATCGTTCAGCGTCACGGTCTCGTCGATCACCACGCCGGGCGCGTGCCCGAGTGTCAGCAACGATGCAACGGTCGTCGCCGGCAACGAGCCGGAGGATGACGAGTACGAGAACGAGGACAGCCACACCATCACGGTGAACTGCCCTGACGTCACGATCGACAAGGAGCCGGTCGAGACGCCGATCAGCGCGGGCGAGACCGCGCAGTTCACGATCAAGGTCTGGAACCTCGGACCCGGCGTCGCCTATGACGTCGAGGTCCACGACATCCTGCCGGCCGGCACGATCTGGCAGCTGCTGGACGCCGACGGAATGGAGTGCTCCACGGATCTCGTCCCGGGACAGCAGACGCTGACCTGCACGCTGGACGAGCTCGCGCCTGGCGCGGACAACGCCCGGACGCTTCTCATCGGCTACTCGACGACACAGGACGACTGCGGCCTCCTCGACAATGAGGCCGAGGTCGAGGCCGACAACGAGCCCGGACAGCATGCCGGGAACAACCAGGACGCGGCATCGATCGTGGTCGAGTGCCCCGGCCTCAACATGGTGAAGTCCGCCGACGCCGATCCCATCGACGCCGGTGAGGAGGCCAGCTTCACGATCACGGTCTGGAATGCCGGACCGGGTGATGCCTTCGACGTGGCGCTGCACGACACGCTGCCCGCCGGCCCGGCCTGGGACCTCGAGGTCCTCCAGGGCGACGCCGAGTGCAGCATTGCCAGCAGCCTCTCGAACGAAGGAGTCGAGCAGCGGTCGATCGACTGCGACCTCGGCACCCTGACTCCGTCGGAGATGGAGGAGGGCGTCATCGTCCGGGTGTTCGCGCGGACGGATCGGACCGACTGTGGTCTGCTGGACAACACGGCATACGCCGATGCCAGCAACAACGATCAAATTTCCTCGCGTGACACGGTCGTGGTCCGCTGCCCGACCATCTCGCTGGTGAAGGTGAACGACGCCGCAGGCCCCGTGCTTCCGGGAACCTCGGTCACCTACACGCTGTCGCTGACGGTCAGCGACGGGCCAGCTGAGGACGTGGAGGTCGTGGATTTGCTTCCGGCGGGCCTCGAAGCCCCGACCGGGATCAGCCACGGCGGTACGTTCGATGACGCCGGCGGGACGATCACCTGGAGCCTCGGGGAACTGGCGGATGGCGAATACGTCCTCGAGTACGTCGCGATCGTCGCCGACGACGTCGCGAACGGTGCGGAGTTGGTGAACGTCGCCTCGGCGACGAGCCCGAACTCACAGTGCCCCGACGCCGAGACGCTCGGTCCGGAGTGCGAAGACGACTCGACGGTCGTCGTCAGGGTCCCGACCCTCGTGATCGACAAGGAAGCCGATGTCGAGGTCATCACGATCAGCGGTGAGGCCGATGCCCTTGTCGCGACCCCCTCGGTCGTGACCTGGACACTGACCTACACGCTGACCGACGGCCCGGTCACGAATGCCGTCATCAGTGACGAGCTGCCGACCGGCCTGGCCTTCCTCGACGCCGCGGACGGGGGCACGTTCGCCGATGGCACCGTGACGTGGACGTTCCCGTCGCTGGAGACCAGCGGGAGCGTGACGTTCCGAACCACGGTGGATCCGCGGACGATCTCGCGGGTGGCACCGACGGTCAACGTTGCCGTGATCGACTCGGACGAGACCGAGCCGGATGACGGCGAGGACGACGTTCGCGTCGAGGTCGAGGCCCCGCCGCTGGGCGGGACCCCGACACCGCGGCCGTCGCTCCCCGACACCGCGACCGGAGTGGGGATGAACGGCGAGCCGGTCACGGTCCCGGTCGAGCTGCTGGCAGCTCTCTTCCTCGGATCACTCGGGGCGCTCGCCCTGGCGAACGTCCGAGCGAGGGATCGCCGCCGGTAGGACGGAGCTCGGCGGCCTTGCGGAGCGGGGCGGGGGCGCTAGGCCCCCCCCCCCCGCTCGGGTCAGCCCCC
>JAILWI010000011.1 GCA_025699005.1 Chloroflexota bacterium
GGGTTGCCCTACCCCCCCCCCCCGGCGGCAGGGCCCGGACTCTCCACATCCTCCCCCGCGGTGGGGGGGGTTTCCCTCCCCCCCCCGCGGCCCTACTCCCCCGGGGCGGGCTCCCCTTTCCTGGGGGGGGCCGCCGGGGGGCGGCGCCCCTCTGTTACCCGGCAGACCGCTAGGATGTCGCGCTAGATGCTCCAGTTCGTGCTTCGCCGGCTGCTGCTGGCGATTCCGGTCCTCTTCGGGATCATCTTCCTGGTGTTCGCCATGGCGAGGCTCCTGCCCGGCGATCCGTGCATCGCCGCGCTCCAGGAGCGCGCCAACGAGGCGGCCTGCGCAGTCTTCAACGCACGGTACGGGCTCGACCAGCCGCTGCCGATCCAGTTCCTCTCGTACCTGGGCCAGCTCGCGACCGGCGATCTGGGCGACTCCATTCGCCAGGGGCGGCCGGTGGCCGCCATCCTCGTCGAGCGTCTGCCGGTGACGCTCGAGCTCACCCTGTTCGCCCTGACCTTCGCGGTCCTCGTGGGCGTCACGCTCGGACGTCTCGCCGCACGCCGCCGCAACTCGCCGATCGACGTCGCGACGATGTTCCTCGCGAACCTGGGCGTGTCGATCCCGGTGTTCGTCCTCGGCCTCGTGCTCGCCTACCTGTTCGCCGTCGTCTTCCGCGGCACGCCTATCGCCCTCCCGCCATCGGGCCTGCTCTCGGCCGGCGTGCAGCACCAGCCACTCGCCGTGGCGTGGGGCATGCCCGAGCTCGAGGGCTTCCCGCGGGCGGTCCTCGACTTCATCTCGAACATGCGGATCACGTCGTCACTGATCAGCGGACAGTGGGAGCCGTTCGTGGACGGGTTCCGCCACATGATCCTCCCGATGGTCGCGCTCGGAACGATCCCGATGGCGATCATCGCGCGCATGACGCGCTCGAGCATGCTCGAGGTCCTCGGCCTCGACTACGTCCGGACGGCCCGGGCCAAGGGCGCCTCGGAGCGCATCGTGAACGGCCGGCACGCGTTCCGGAACGCGGTCCTGCCGGTCGTCACCGTCATCGGCCTGTCGCTCGGAGCACTGCTGTCGGGGGCGGTCCTCACCGAGTCGATCTTCCTGCTCCCGGGCATGGGCCGAACCCTGTTCGAGGCGATCACCGGCCGTGACTACATCGTGATCCAGGCCTTCACGCTGGTGACGGCCGTCCTCTACGTCGTGATCAACCTCATCGTCGACGTCTCGTACGCCTACCTCGACCCGAGGATCCGGCTCCGATGACGGCGACGGCGACAGCCACCGGTCGTGCACAGCCGAAGGCGACGAGCCTGTGGCGCGACACGCTGGCCCAGGTCCTTCGCCAGCGGTCGGCGATCATCGGCCTCGTGCTGCTCGGCCTCATCCTGCTGGCGGCGCTCCTCGCCGACGTGCTCACGCCCTACGGGCCGTACGACCAGCTCTTCAACGTCGAGGGCGCGCAGCGCCTGTCCGGTCCGTGCATCCACGTCCTGGGCTGCCCCGAGACGCAGCCCCAGTTCATCATGGGCCTGGACCAGAACAACCGCGACATGTTCGCCCGGGTGCTCCATGGAGCGCGCCTTTCGCTCCAGGTGGGGATCATCACGGTCGGTATCGCGATCGTCGTCGGCACCCTCATCGGCGCGGTGGCCGGCTACTTCCGCGGCTGGGTCGACAACGTGCTCATGCGCATCATGGACGTCGTCCTCGCCTTCCCGGCCCTCATCCTGGCCATCTTCCTGACGACGGCGTTCGCCACGCTCGATCTGCCGTTCTTCAGTGATCGACTGTTCAATGCGATGCTGGCGATCGGCTTCGTCGCCATCCCCGTCTATGCCCGAGTGATGCGCGCGTCGGTGCTCACGATCCGTGAGCGCGACTTCGTGACCGCGTCGCGCGCCATGGGTGAATCGGACGGCGGCATCCTTCTCCGGCGGGTCCTGCCCAATGCCCTCACCCCGCTCATCGTGCAGGGCACGCTCGGGATCGCCACGGCGATCCTCGAGGTCGCGGCGCTCTCGTTCCTCGGCCTCGGCGCGCAGGAGCCGTCGCCGGAGTGGGGCGCCATGATCGGCAGCGTGCGCAACCAGATCTTTGCCGCGCCGCATCTCATGATCTTCCCGGGCGGCGCCCTGGCGCTCAGCGTCCTCGCCTTCAATCTGCTGGGTGACGGGGTCCGCGACGCGCTTGATCCGAGGCTGAACCGATGACGATCGCCGAGATGAACGCCCCGCGCCGGCGTGTCGGCGAAGCAGGGGAGCGCCTCCTGGAGGTCCGGGGCCTCAAGACCAGCTTCCACACGACCGACGGCGTCGTGCGCGCCGTGACGGGCATCGACTTCCACGTGGATCGTGGCGAGGTCATGGGCCTCGTCGGCGAGTCGGGCTGTGGAAAGAGCGTCACGAGCCTCTCGATCCTGCGGCTCATCACGCCGCCGGGCCGCATCGAGGCGGGGGAGGTCATCTTCGACGGCACGGACCTCATGTCGGTCCCCGAGAAGCGGATGCGCGAGCTGCGCGGCGACCGGATCAGCATGATCTTCCAGCAGCCGACGAGCAGCCTCAACCCGGTCTACGACGTCGGGATGCAGCTCGGCGAGGTCCTCGAGATCCACCGGGCGATGAAGCGGAAGGACGCGCGGGCGCGTGCCGAGGAGCTGCTGGCGATGGTCGGCATCCCGGATCCGAAGCGTCGCATCGACGCCTTTCCCCATGAGCTGTCGGGTGGCATGGCGCAGCGCGTGATGATCGCCATGGCACTCGCCTGCGAGCCGGAGCTGCTCATCGCCGACGAGCCGACGACCGCACTCGACGTGACGATCCAGGCGCAGATCCTCGACATCATGCGGACGCTCCAGCGCGAGACGAACACGGCGATGATCCTCATCACCCACGACCTCGGCGTCGTGGCCGAGATGTGCGATCGCGTGGCGGTGATGTACGCCGGCGAGATCGTCGAGCAGACGACGGTGAGCGACCTGTTCGAGGCGCCGAAGCACCCGTACACGCGTGGCCTCATCGGCTCGGTGCCGGTGCTCGGCGAGGAGCGGGAGAGCCTGGCGACCATCCCGGGCAGCGTGCCGAACCTCATCGAGCTGCCGGCCGGGTGCCGGTTCGCGCCCCGCTGCCAGGAGCGGATCGAGCGCAACGTGACCGAGGCGGAAGAGCACCATCCCGAGCTCCTGCCGGTCACCGATCGTCACGCGGTCCGCTGCTTCATCTACCACGATCGGGACGGCAACCTGCGTCCGGAGCCGCTCGGTGAGTCGGAGGGCGGATCGTGACCGTCGAGGGCGCGCGCAACGGCGATCGGCCGCTCGTCGAGGTCGAGAACCTCAGCCAGTTCTTCCCCCTGACCGGCGGCGTTCTCCAGCGCACGGTCGGGCAGGTCAAGGCGGTCGACGACGTGAGCTTCACGATCCGCCGCGGCGAGACCCTCGGACTCGTTGGCGAGTCGGGCTGCGGGAAGACGACCGTCGGCCGCACGCTGCTGCGCCTGATCGACCCGACCGGCGGCCGGATCGTCTTCGACGGCACCGACATCACGAAGCTTTCGGGCCGCAGGCTGTCGCCCTTCCGGCGGCGCATGCAGATCATCTTCCAGGACCCGTTCGCGTCGCTCGACCCGAGGGCGCAGATCGGCAGCAGCATCGCCGAGGGGCTTCGCATCCACAAGCTCGGCTCGGCGCAGGAGCGTCGCAACCGGGTGGCGCGCATCATGGAGCTCGTGGGCCTGCAGCCCTACCACGCACGCCGCTACCCGCACGAGTTCTCGGGCGGACAGCGCCAGCGCATCGGCATCGCCCGCGCCCTCGTCCTCGAGCCGGATCTCATCGTGTGCGACGAGCCGGTGAGCGCGCTCGACGTCAGCATCCAGGCGCAGGTCCTCAACCTGCTGCGCGGCCTCCAGGCCGAGTTCGGCCTGACGTACCTGTTCGTGGCGCACAACATGGGCGTCGTCGAGCACATCAGCGACCGCGTGGCGGTCATGTACCTGGGTGGCATCGCGGAGCTGGCCGAGGCGAAGGAGATCTACCGGACGCCGCTCCACCCGTACACGATCGCGCTGCTCTCCGCCGTGCCGGTCTCCTCGCCGCGCGAGCGCGAGACTCGGCGGCGCATCATCCTGCTGGGTGACGTGCCGTCCCCGGTGAACCCGCCGACGGGATGCCGCTTCCACACCCGCTGCTGGCTGCGGCCGCAGCTCGACAACCCGACCCGCTGCGAGACGGAGCGACCCGAGCTGCGGACGATCGAGGGCTTCGGCGAGCACCAGGTCGCGTGCCACTTCGCGGAGAAGCTCGTGCCGGGTGCGGAGCGAGACCGATTCATCGAGGCCGCGGCCCGCACGTCGTCCGCGCTCCAGACTGCCGAGGCCGAGGCCGCTGAATCGACCACTCCCGCGCAGAAGGACCGCGGCGGCCTGTTCGGATCGCCCTCGACGGACGTGCCCGACGAAGAGGGCCAGAGCCGGCTCTGACCCGCGCTCCTGCGCTACGCTGCCCGCATGGAGTACCGCATCGCGCTGGCCCAGGTCGCGCCGCGCCTCGGCGAGCTCGACGCGAACCTCGAGCTCTCCGGCGAGATCCTGCGTCGCGCGGCGAGCGACGGGGCGCATCTCACGGTCTTCCCCGAGCTCGCGCTGACCGGCTACCTCCTCCAGGACCTCGTTCCCGAGGTTGCCATCGGCGCCGATGACCGCCGGCTGCGGCTGCTCACCCGGGACGTGCCGGGCATGCTCGTCGCCATCGGCTTCGTGGAGGAGACGAGCGACCATCGCTACGCGAACAGCGTCGCCCTTCTGCGCGACGGCGAGGTCATCGGCATCCACCGCAAGGTCTACCTGCCGACGTACGGCCTCTTCGACGAGGGTCGGTTCACGCGGCCGGGCGATCGAGTTCGAACGGTCGAGGCCGGCGCGGCGATCGGTCGCATCGGCCTGAGCGTGTGCGAGGACTTCTGGCATGCCAGCCTGCCGATGCTCCAGGCCCTCGACGGGGCGCACCTCCTCGTGAACGTGGCCGCCGGACCCTCGCGCGCGCCCGGCAGCGAGGCGGGCCTGGCGGCGATCGCGGGCTGGCACAAGATGCAGGACACCTACGCGCTGCTCGGCACGGTCCCGATTGCCTTCTGCAACCGGGTCGGCAACGAGGAGGGACTGACGTTCTGGGGCGGATCGCGCGTGATCGGGGCCGACGGTGGCACCGTCGTCCAGGCGCCGCTGTGGGAGGAGGCGCTGGTGGTCGGGACCCTGGAGACCGATGACCTCCGGATGCAGCGCTACGGCCTGCCGCTGCTCGCCGACGAGCGACTGGAGCTCACGCGGCGTGAGCTCGACCGGATCATCGCCGAGCGGGCCGGCCTCGACGGCGCGCCCGACGACGCATGAACGACAGCGAGCTGCCGCCGCTGCCGGCCGTGGAGCCGGCACAGGCGATCGACGTCATCGTGGGGTTCATCCGCGCCCAGATGGAGCAGACGGGCTTCGAGCGCATCGTGCTCGGCCTGTCGGGCGGCGTGGACTCGGCGACGGTCGCCTATCTGTGCGCCCGCGCGGTCAACCCCGAGAACCTGCTTGCGATCCGCATGCCGTATCGCACGAGCTCGGAGGCCTCGGAGACCGATGCGATGCGCGTCGTCGAGGCGCTCGGCTGCCGGACGGAGCGGGTCGACATCACGCCGATGGTGGATCCGATGCTCGAGCTGATCGCGTCGCCGGACGCTGCCGCCGGGAGTGACGAGCTCAACGTCCGGCGGGGCAACGTCATGGCGCGGCAGCGGATGATCGTGGTCTACGACCGCTCGGCCGCCTTCGACGCGCTCGTGGCCGGAACGAGCAACAAGACCGAGGCGCTGCTCGGGTACGGGACGCTCCACGGCGACATGGCGGCCGCCTTCGCGCCGATCGGCGACCTTTACAAGACCCAGCTGCGCGACGTGGCCCGCGAGCTCGGCGTGCCCGACGAGATCCTCGCCAAGCCTCCGTCCGCCGACCTGTGGCCGGGCCAGACCGACGAGGACGAGCTCGGCCGCAGCTACGACATGCTGGACCGCACGCTGTTCGCCCTCGTCGACCGTCGATGGTCCGTCGATCGCTGCGTCGACGCCGGCCTGGATCGTGACCTGGTCGAGTGGGTCGAGCGCCGCGTGGCGCGCATGGAGTTCAAGCGCCAGCTGCCGCCGGTGGCGAAGGTCTCGCTGCGCACGCCGGGGATCGATCACCTCTACCCGCGCCGGCGTCCGGGCTCGCGCCGCTAGCCCCTCCACGGCCCGATACGTCGCGCTTAAGCCCGTGGTAAGCGGCCATCCGTAGCGTGCTCCATCTCAGCGGCCGAACTCGCCCCCGGCGCGCTGCCGTGATGGAAGGAGCCATCGGATGAACAAGGTGATGCTCGTCGGTCGGTTGACGCGGGACCCGGAGCTGCGGTCGCTGCCCTCCGGCAAGCACGTGGCGACGTTCACCGTCGCGACGAACGAGTACCGCGGCGGGAACGGAGAGCGGACCGAGTACCACCCGTGCGTGGCGTGGGACCGGCTCGCGGAGATCTGCGGCCAGTTCCTGTCGAAGGGCCAGCTCGTCGACGTCGACGGGCGGCTGCAGACCCGCCAGTGGGACGACGACGCCGGGAACCCATACTGTATGCTTTATCCCAATGCCACCGTTCGCGTATCTTCGAAAGAGCGTCAGCCGGGACCCTTCACGCGAGGTAAGCCATGACCTTCAGGAAGCCGCCGTCCGCGAACTTGCGGCACGACATGGTGATGCTGATGCACTTGTCCTCCTCTCGGATTGGGACAAGTCAGGAAGGCTCGGCGCCGACAAGCGACCCGCCTATAGGGCCCTCCTGGACGCTATCGAGTCCGGAGAATGCACGGCCGTCTACTCCTACTCGCTCAGTCGACTCGGGCGATCGGTCCCGGAGCTTGCGCGCCTGATCGCGGAGTGTGATCGCCGAGACGTAGCAGTCCGCATTGCAGTCGACGCCGTGGATACCACCTCTGCCTCCGGTCGCCTACTGACGCACGTACTCGCGTCGGTCGCAGCTTTCGAGGCCGACGTGGCGTCGGAGCGGGTACGGGCGGCGAATGCGGCAAAGCTCGCGCGCGGTGAGAGCCTGGCCACGGTGCCGCGATACGGAGATCGCGTGGGCGAAGACTCGTCCGTGGTGCTTGCCGCGTTTACTGAGACCGGAAGCTACTCTGGCGCCGCGCGCACGCTGAATGAGCGAGGAATCAAGCCACGAAACAGCAAGCGCGGAGTTTGGTGGCCCTCGAGCGTGGCGACCGTCGTCAAGCGCCTGGACTCGACAGTGACCAGTCATCGACCGAGCCGTGGCTACAAGGCAGGCGGCTCCGACTTCGCTTTGGCGCGCCTGCTCCGCTGCCCGACGTGCGGCACGCTCCTCACTGGAACCAGGGACCGCGTGGGCGCGGAAGGGGGCGGACGGGTCCGGTATTCGTGTCGACTAGGTTCAGTGACCCCACACGCCAGGACGAGCGTAAGCGAGCACCTCATTCTGAAGGCGGTGAAACTCGAGGCGGCCCGGCTCCGCACGCCATCCGAGATTGAACAGTCGTTTGGCGATGACGCGGCGCGCGCGGAGCTCGGCGCGCGCAGGACACGGATTCTTGATCTCTACGAGGCTGGGCACATCGACCGGGCTGATTTCTCGACGCGCATTGCAGCGGTGGACCGAGAGCTTGCCGCGGTGGATGCCAGGCGAGTGGTGGTGGCCGTTCCTCGCATTGACTGGTCCTGGGACCCGAAGCGGCTCAACTCTGTCCTGCGCGCGCTGTTCGAGCAAATCACCCTGGACCCTGTGACGTTTCAGCCAGTCCGGTTCGAGTGGACAGTGCCGGAGTGGCGGTCCCAGATGGGGCAGCTGTAACTAGTCCTCGGACCGAGCCGCCCGTAGAAGGGCCTGGAGAAGGCGTCGCTGTGAGGTCGTCAGGCTATCTAGCGCCACCGGCGACCGAGCCGGCGTAGACCCGGCGGCCACCGGCGACCGAGCCGGCGTAGACCCGGCGGCCACCGGCGACCGAGCCGGCGTAGACCCGGCGGCCACCGGCGACCGAGCCGGCGTAGACC
>JAILWI010000012.1 GCA_025699005.1 Chloroflexota bacterium
GCTCGTGCCGATGACCTACGCCATCAGCTGGCGCTTCTGGTCCTCGCGGCGCACCGCCGTCGTCGCAGCCCTGCTCGCCGTCTTCGCGGGTCCGCTGCTCCTCATGTACCCGACCATCGACAACTTCGCCGTCTTCGGCGTGACCGGATGCGGGGCCATCTGGCTGGCCTGCGAGGCGACCCGCGCACAACGTGCCTGGCCCTGGTTCCTTGGGTCCGGGGCGTTCGTGGGGCTAGCGACGCTCGCCCGGGTCGACGGTCTCCTCCTGGCGGTGGCGCCGATGACCGCCTGGCTCGTGCTCCTGGTCCGCGGTGGACCGCGCGACCTGCCGCGGCTCGCGGGGATGGGGATCCTGTCACTCGGGGCATTCGCCCTCGTGGTGGCACCGTGGGCTGTCAGGAACCTCGCCGAGTACGGCTCGATGCTCCCGTCCGCCGGCGGTCATACGCTGTGGATCACCGACTACAACGAGCAGTTCACCATCAGCAGCGAGCCCACCCCGTCGGACTACCTGGCGTGGGGCATTGGACCGATCGTGCTGAGCAAGCTGCTCGCATGGGGTGAGCTCCTCGGACGTACCACCGTGTTGATGGGTGGCGTGTTCATCGTCGGTCTGGTGGCCGGCCTCGCAACGGAACGACGGGCGGCGCTTGCCCCCTTCCTCGCCTACTTCGCCGTGATGTTCCTGGCCATGGGCCTCGTGTTCACGTTCCACGCGCCGAAGGGCGCGTTCTACCACTCGGCTCCGGCGTGGTTGCCCTTCGCGTTCCCTCTCGCGGCCGCCAACCTGGATCGCGCGGCGTCAGCTGGAGGCCGGTTCTGGAAATTCCTCCGACGGCCCGCGACGCATCGATTCCTTTCCGTAGCCGGGCTCGCGGGGGCGGTCGCGCTCTCCCTCGTCGGCTCGACCATTCTCTTCGACCAATGGAGCGCCTCCCGGGAGCGGGAGCTCGCCGCCGCGTCGTTCCTGTCCACCGGCGGTCGGGCCGATGACGTCATCCTCTTCAGCGACCCGGCGTCCATGGCGTTGACGTCGGGGAACCCCGGGGTGGCCGGACCGTTTGATGGCTATCCGATCCAGGAGCGCGTCATCCGTGCCTATGACGTCTCGTGGGTCGTGGTGACGCTGCCGGCCGGTGCCGACATCGATCCGCTCGGCCTGTGGGAGGGTGGCAACGCCCGAGACGCCGATGGCGTGCGCGCCGACTTCCTCGAGCGTGAACCGGCATTCGAGGCGCCGGGCGTCCGGATCTACGCGGTGATCCCTCAGCAGGAGCCTGAGGCGAGTTCGTAGATCGGCCACCCGTCGACGACGGCCAGCTCGCGATAGCGCTCCCCGACGAAGATTCGGACCGGGTCGAGGAGATCGATGCGTCGCTCCGACGGCGTGAGCGGGCGGGCGACGAGCAGCGGTGGCAACCCGGCCTGGCCCGGGGCCGGTGAGCCTGCATCCACCACGAGGCACGGTGGCGCGGCCTCCAGCTGCGCCCGCAGCTCCTCAACGAGATTCGGCGTCACGTAGCCCGGCGTGAGGAGGGGCAGCAGATACGGGTAGCGCCACGCCGGATCCGTACGGCTGAGCTGGTAGACCATCGGAGCGTTCCCCCACACGAGGACCCGCTCACCCGGCTGGGTCCGCTCCGCGACGAAGGTCGCGGCCTGCAGGTCGCGCTGCTGGTGGCTATACGCATCCGGCGTTGATGTGAGCAACGCCGCATACATCGCTGCCGCGCTCGTGCCGACCGCCATCGCGACGCCGAGCGTAACGAGGAGCCTCTTTCGACCCGATGCCCATGCGGCGGCCTCCGCAATCCCGATTCCGGCGAGCACCCCCAGCGGTGGCGCGACGAGCGCGAGGTAGTGGCCATAGAGCCGACCGCCGACGGCGATCATCACCGCGGCACCCACAGTCCAGCCGAGCGCGGCGACCACGAGGTGCCGATGCGCCTGCGAGAACAGGCCGACCGTGGCGGGGGCCACGATCGCCATGCCGTTGACCGCGTACCACGCCACCAACGAAGGCGAGATGGCGAGTGACTCGGGAAGGGGCGCGGCCATCGACGAAGCGCGATACGCCCCGTTGTAGCCGGCAAGGGCGTCGAGCATCGCCGGGAGCATCCCCGCCGCAGCAACGACCATCAGCCCGAGAGCTGCGGTGACTGATACGCTGACGCCGAGCGCGACGGCGGTGGCAGCGCGCCTGGGACGCATCGAAGCGGTAATCGCAACCGCGATCACGGCGGGAAGTGCGTAGAGCGACACGGCGGACGCCAAGACGATCAGCACTCCCGCCGCAGCCCAACCCCTCCATGATCGGGCGGCCAGCGCCACTAGCCACGCGAGAACGGCCAGGGGCGCCGCAAACGACTCGGTGAGACCGCCACCCAGCGCGAACGGCCAGGCAGCGCCGACCGCCACGGTCATCAGTCCGGCAGCAGCGGCGACCCATCGGTGGGTGTGGCCGGTCAGCACGCGGAGCACCACGACGCCGGTGGCGACGTGCGCCACGACCGACCCGAGCCACACCGCCGGCCATGCGCCGACAGCGGCCCCGAGCGTCCCGATTAGCGCGGCATCGATCAGGTAGATGCCGGGTGGTTTGTGGTCCCACAGCTCGACATACGGGCGAGTCCCCTCGAGCAGCCGCTCACCGATCAGGAGGAACACCGACGCATCGAAGTTCGGGCCACTCAGCAGGCCGGGTAGCAGCTGCATGGCAGCCACGCTCCCTGCAACGAGCATGTAGACGGGTCCGAATCGTGTAGCGATGATCTGCACGGCGCCGCAAGTCTAGGCGCCGTTGCGGGCGCGACCGATAGGATGATCGTGCATGCTCGCGCCACTGCCTTCCCACCGGGCGGTCCGCCTCGCCCTCGTCGCTGCCTTGGTGCTCGGCACGGCGCTCCGAGCGATTCCGGTGCTCGCCGCGCCGCTTCCGCTGGGCGACGGGGGACTGTTCCTCGCGATGATCGACGATCTTCGCGCCAGCGGCCTGACACTTGCGGCGAGCACGTCTTACAACGGCCTGGACATCCCGTTCCTCTATCCGCCGGCCGCGCTCATGCTCGCCGCCGGGCTCGGGCAACTTCTGGGGGCGGCCACGACGGACCTCCTCCGGTTCATTCCGCTTATCGCGAGCGTCGCTTGCCTGGCGGCCTTCATGGTCCTGGCACGGCGTCTCCTGGCGCCGGCCGCCGCCGCCGGCGCAGCACTGGCATATGCCGTGATGCCGCATGCGTTCGACTGGGTGATCGCGGGGGGCGGGCTGACGCGAGGGCTCGGGCTGCTCGCCGCGCTCGGCGCCATGGCCATTGCGGTCCATCCCGCCCCCTCCATTCGCCGCGGTGGGCTCATTGGCGCGCTTCTCGGAGCCAGCGCGCTGGCGCACCCTCAGGCGGTCGTGCTCGGGGCGATCGGCGCCACGGTGCTTGCTGTCCCGGGTCCACGGCTCCGTCAGGCGTGGATCACTCAGACGATGGTCGCAGCCGGAGTCACCGTGCTAGTCACGGCGACCTGGCTGGTACCCGCCACGCTAGCGCTCGGCCAACTGCCCCTCGGCGTTGCCAGCCACCGCCTTGACCCGTTCAACGGTCTGGTCCGTCTTGCCGCACTCGAATTCAGCGGCGCCGCGTTCATGGATCTCGTGACGCCGCTGGCCGTCGTCGGTCTTGTCGTGGGACTGCTGGTCGGTCCGCGGCGACTCGCCCTGCTCCTGGTGCTTGTCTACGCGTCTGGCCCGGGAGGCGGGGACTTCCTGGGCGCCGTCCCGTGGGCACTGCTCGCGGGGATCGGTGTCGGCGGCGTGGTCCACGTCGTCGACCGTCACGGTGCTCCATTCGGCGCCTTACTGGGGACCGCTACCGCGGCCCTGTTGTTCGCTGCGTTCTCGACGCTCGGCTCCTCGATCCACGAAGGCTCGAAGCTCCAGGCGATCTCCGTGGATCAGGCGGCAGCCATGCGCTGGGTTGCCGACGCGATGCCGGCGGACACCCCATTCGTGGTCGCGACAATCGACACATGGGGCAATGACGAAGTCAGCGAGTGGTTCCCAGCCATTGCCGGGCGACCGAGTATCGGCACAGTCCAGGGCAGTGAATGGCTGGGCCGCGAGGCATTTGAGCGACGTGAGGACGTGCACCTGGCGCTCGTGGGCTGCATCGGGGCGACCGCTCACTGCTACCGCGACGTCGCCAAGGCCGTAGGCGAGCCGGAGGCCGCCATCTTCGTCCCGAAGGGCCGGCTGGCCGGACCATTCTCGGCACTCGACTGCTGTCCCGCGCTCCGTTCGACGCTCGAGGGCGCGGGCTATCAGATCGTCTACGACGGACCCGGTGCCACGATCGCGCAGCGGGGCGGGTAGTACTTCCGGCGCGCAAAGTACTGTTGCTGCCATGCACAGCACGCCGACAGCATGGGCGCGAGGTCCGGTACTACGCCGGACCCGGTACTCACGGGAGTCCATGCAGCACGATCCAGCGCGAGGGACCGCGACCGAGCGGTTCGATCGCATCGGCGCCGAGGCGGCGGAGAATCTCCGGGGAGATTCGCGTCGGATGCACGAGTTGGCGGAGCAGTTCCGCGAGCAATACCGGCGCGCCCTCGAGGAGTGGATGCAGCTTCGCGCTCGCATCGACCGCCGCGGCGGTGCGCTCCGACCGGTCGGGACCGATCCGCTGCGCGCCGAGTACGAGGCCCGCGGCCGCGAGCTTGCCGCCCTTCAGGCGCGACTGAAGCGGCTCGACGTGGTCGCTCGCCAGATGGACATTCTGTGGAGCTACCTCGACGGCGCCGACGACGCGGGCGACGAGCCCGGCCCGGTGGGGGATGACTCCCCGGCGGCGATGAGCCTGCGGATCATCCAGGCCCAGGAGGGCGAGCGGCAGCGCATGGCCGAGGACATCCACGACGGCCCGGCGCAGGTCCTCACCAACGCCATTTTCCAGGTCGAGTACCTGGACCGGATGCTCGGCGACACCGACCGCGCGGCCCAGGCCGAGCTGGCGTTCCTGCGCGACATGCTGCGCAGCGGCCTCGACGAGGTCCGCACATTCATCACCGACCTTCGCCCCCCTCTGCCCGACGCGGGTATCGCCGCTGCGCTCGAGGAGCGGGCGCAGCTGCTCGAGGAGCAGCACGGCATCGCCGTCGAGGTGTCGGTCGGAGACATCGACGATCGCCTGAGCCCGACGCAGCGCGTGTCGGTCCTGCGCATCGTCCAGGAGGCGCTCCAGAACGTGCGGAAGCACGCATCGGCGAGCGCGATCGCGATCAAGCTGGAGGGAGATTCGCTCGTCATCGAGGACAACGGACGCGGCTTCGACCTGATGCGCCTGGCATCGGGCAAGACCCGCAACTTCGGATTGCAGTTCATGAGGGAGCGCGCCGAGCTTCTCGGTGGCCAGCTCCAGATCGAGTCACGCCAGGGTGAAGGCACCCGGATCCTGCTGCGGCTGCCGAAGCAGTCCGGCACCGCACACTAGGAGGAGACCAACGAGATGGCCACCGAAGCCAAGACCGACACGAAGGCCGACACGAAGGCCGAGGGCACGGCCGATGAGCGCCGCCGCGGCGGCGACCGCCGAGCCGGAAAGACGCGCGTCGTCATCGTCGACGGCCACACCCTGTTCCGTCGAGGCGTCCGCAACATCCTCGAGCTGGAGAGCGACATCGAGGTCGTCGGCGAGGCCGGGACCGGGCGCGAAGCGCTCGCCACCGTCGAGGAGCTGACCCCCGACGTCGTGCTCATGGACCTGGGTCTGCCCGCGCCGAACGGCATCGAGACGACCCAGCGTCTGAAGCGCGAGCTGCCGCACACCGGCGTGATCGTGCTGGCCAGCAATGACGACGAGGACCAGCTGTTCGACGCCATCAAGGCGGGAGCCGCCGCCTACGTCCTCAAGGACATCGATCCGACCGACCTCATCGCCATCATCCGGCGCGTGCGGTCGGGCGAGTACCTCATCAACGACAAGGTGTTCGCCAAGCCGTCCGTCGCGAGCCGCGTCCTCAAGGAGTTCCGCGAGCTGGCCGTCTACGGCTCGGAGGCTCAGCCGATCTTCGCGCCGCTCTCGCCGCGCGAGGTCGAGATCCTCGACAACATCGCGCAGGGCATGACGAACAAGCAGGTGGCCTACGCGCTGACGATCAGCGAGCAGACCGTGAAGAACCACATGAGCTCGATCCTGCGCAAGCTGTCGGTCAACGACCGCACCCAAGCCGTGGTCTACGCCATGCGTCAGGGCTGGATCAAGATCCCCGAGGACTGAGCCGCGAGCTCATCCCATCGATGCGAGGGTCGCCCGATGGGGCGGCCCTCGTTCATCGCCCCGCCACAAGTCCTGCCGCTCGTAGACGGGAGTTCCATTGGTGAGAGCGGAGTCCGCCGATACGGTGATGCCGCGTCGTCACGGGTATCCGCGGCGGCCTTCATCCGAGGGGGTCGGTGCTCTCCACACCGATCCCCGGGACTCCTCCTCCGGTGCATGGGAGCCGCTCCGCAAGGGGCGGCTCCCGTCGTGTCCGGCACGATCGCGCTCACGGCGGGCATGCCATTGACAGCGGCCAAAGGGGGGCCGTTGGGTGCGCTGCGGAGCATTGACAAGTACAAGTGAACCTGCGCACGGTACCGGGCACACGCGCCGAGAGCGGGACCATTCGGCCATAGCCGGCGTCTCACTGCGCCGGTACGCTCCCTGCGAATTCATACAGAAAGGAGGTAGCACCTCTCGATGCTTCAGTACGTCAACGCATACATCAGCAATCTTGTCGCTCAGTTCCGCAATGACGACGAGGAAGGCCAGACGCTCGTCGAGTACGGGCTTCTGCTCGCCCTCATCGCGATCATCGTGATCGTCGCCCTGATCTTCCTGGGCCCGATCATCAGCCAGCTGTT
>JAILWI010000013.1 GCA_025699005.1 Chloroflexota bacterium
AGGTGGTCACCGGGTAGATCGCGACCGCGTGCGGGGCGAGGATCAGGGCGGCAGCGGCCAGCATCACAGCACCGATCATGATCACCCAGTGGCGGGCTTCCAGAACAAAACTCATGACCGGTCCTCTTGCGCGTCAGGAAACAGAATTTGCCAGAGCTCCCGGTCGCGATCCCGCTGGGTGAGGCGGTCTGGCAGGTCGCGCCGCACGATGCTCTGAAGAGCAGGTTCGGCGCTCAAACGGTCGAAGACCAAAGTGCCCAGGAGCCATTTGAGGCGGTCTTCGTCTTTCTTCTCAGACAGACGCCGCCGGGCATCGAGCGCTGCGATTTGAGCGTCGAGCTGAGCTTTCTTCTCGGCCAGTTCTTTGATCCGGGCGTCGGTCGGGCGGCTTTGGGACATGGGGAAACCTCGGGAATAATCGGGGCGAATGTAGTGGCGGATTGATAGGTTGAAAAGATTTAAATGCGCGCTTATACATTGTCTTCGACAACGTGCGCGTCCTCATGGGGGTAAACCCCCGCGCCGGACGGCTTCCCCCCAAGGCGGCGATGCCGCCTGAACGAGGGTTTCACCCTCGCGCTCCCGACCAGCGCAACCAGGCGTTGGACCCTGTTTTGAAGAGAGGCGTCCCAAGCGTGGCGATCTATCATCTCAGTGCAAAAGTGATCAGCCGGGCAGGTGGCCGGTCATCGGTCGCAGCCGCCGCCTACCGGACGGCTGGGCGGCTGCGGGATGACCGGCAGGGGTTGGAGCATGACTACAGCCGCAAGGGTGGGGTCGTGCATTCCGAGATCATGGCCCCCGAAAATGCGCCCGACTGGATGCGTGATCGCGACCAGCTCTGGAACGCCGTTGAGGCGGTTGAGAAGCGGCGCGATGCGCAGCTTGCCCGCGAGATCGAAGTGGCTCTTCCCCGCGAGCTTGATCGAGGCGAGCGGTTGGAATTGTTGCGCGGGTTCGTACAGCGAGAATTTGTCGATCGCGGCATGATCGCGGACGTGGCCATTCACGAGGGCAAGGCCCGTGATGGTCACGGTCAGCCCCATGCGCATGTCATGCTGACGATGCGCGAGCTGACTGGCGAGGGGTTCGGCAAGAAAGATCGCAGCTGGAATGCGCCGGACCTGCTGATGGGCTGGCGCGAAGCCTGGGCGCGAGACGCGAACGCGGCCCTTGAGCGGGCAGGGCGGTCAGAGCGGATCGACCACCGGTCGCTAGATGTTCAGCGCGCCGAGGCCGAGCAACAGGTCGAGCGGGCGCGCGGGGGCGGGCAGGAAGAGCTCGCGCTTGAGCACGAGAAAAAGGTGGTCGAGCTCAGTCGCGAGCCCGAGCCGAAAATCGGGCCATCGGCCAATGCTCAGGAGAAGCGCGGGATCGTCACGGAGCGCGGCGACGCCTTCCGCGCGGCGCAGGCGCGCAATGCACAGCGCCAGGAGCTGGGCTGGCGGCAATTGGAGTTGCGGCTTGAGTTGATGGAGCGGGGCCGCGCCTTCATTGCCACCGCGCGCGAGCGGCTGGATCAGCTTTGGGGCCGCGCCGAGGCGGCGATGTCACGGATCAAGGAGAGGGTTATGGGCGAGGTTGAGAGGCCGCAGGCTGGGGACGAGCGGGGCGATATGGACGCGCGCCGGGCGGCGGTGTTGGGGCGCGATGTTGATCGACCCGAGGTGCAAGCGCCGGATGTCGGGCGGGAGAGGGTTGCGCCTGACGATCCTATTCGGGAGCGTCTGAACGCCATCCTTGGGCGTGGGCGTGATATCGGGCAGGAACGTGATGCCGCCGCCGTCGAGCGGGACATCGTCGCCCGTGATGGCGAGGGCCGTGACCAAGGGCGGTGGGATGACATTCTCGGGCGCGGGCGTGACAATGCGTCCGAGCGTGGACAGGGCCGCGATCGAGACAGAGACAGAGAACGGTGAAAGACGTTTGCGGAGGGGTGGCCAAGATGAAGAAATGGCGCGTTGTTCTGGACGCCGCGAAGGCCCCGACCTGCGGTGACTGGGTTGCCGTGAGCGGGCTTTGCCCAGGTGAGGAGGAAACCGCACGATTCCTCTTTTTGGACGGGACGGAGGCAGATGGGTTCACGTTCCTCGATGCCCCACAGGAGCAGGTTGGCAACTCTCCCAGTGGCGAGCACGTTCCGTGGCTGCACTTTCCAGACTGCATGGAGATCGTCGGAGTGGAACGTCAGGAATGGCGACCGCCGAGCTGGCCGCACGACAAGGCATTGTGGCGTCTGACCCTGGTAAGCCTGCCGTCGAATATCGAATTCGAGAAACGGCTTTTGGACGGTCAAGAAAGCAGGCGTGGCGTCCTGAGCCGGTTCGGGTTGAGGTAGGGCTTGGCGATTAAAGCCGCTATCAACCTGCGGAAGCAGGCGTCTTCTCTTCCGCAAACTGGTCGATCTTGATCTCCCGATCTGGGAAGCGGGCGATGATCTCCAACTCGCCGCCCATGGCCTGGATAAAGCGGCGCACGGTTCCGACATACATGTCAGTGCGTTTCTCCATCTTGGCGACCGAAGCCTGGTTGATTTGCAGGATCGCTGCGAGCTCCTCTTGAGAGAGCTGCATTGCGCGCCGCACTTCAGCCAGTGCCATCTCTGTTTCCAGGGCTTCAGATTTTGCGCGAGCGCGCGCCTGCGCATCCGGCGACATACGATTGCGCAGAGTTGAAAAGGACGTACGGCCAGTCATTTTTCTGTCTTCCCTTCGGCTTTCAGTTCTTCGACATGCTGATCGTAGAGGTCATCTGCGATCGGGATCATGTCTTCGTAGAATCTGTCGTTTCCTGTCTTGTTTCCTCCGATCAGCAGGATTGCCGATCGCTTTGGATCAAACGCGTAGAACACTCGAAACGGTTCTCCGTGGCTTTGAACGCGCAACTCGCGCATATGGCTGTGTCGGCTACCATTTATCCCGCTTGAGTGGGGATAAGGCAGGTTTGGTCCCCGTGCTTCAAGGCGCTGGACATACGCATCCACGTCTTCTTGTTCGGTTTCCGTGAGGCTTTCCCACCAAGTTTCGAACTCATCCGTGTATTCAACATCCCATGCCATGGAGTGCATAAATATGCCTCTGAGTGCATAAATCAAGGATTCTTTTGATGCTGTCGCAAGATGACATCAGACAGGGCAGGGGATCGACGGGCTGACGCCCGCTCACCCCAACCCTGACAGTTTCCAAATCCTGTTGATCCGCCTGCCATCCTGGCAGGGCCGAGAAAACCGGCAAGCGCCGCCTCTGGCGTCGGTTCCGGCCGAGAATTCCGGTTCCTCCCACGCGCAGGCGCGCGGTTCCCTCCCAAATTCACGCCCTCCACCCGGTTGTCACGGCCCCGCCAGGCCGCAGGACGGGCTTTGCCCTTACCTGCTCTGCCCTTCGGAATGCATGGGCATTCCAAAGATCAGAACAGGAAGGCCCGCCCATTGGCGGAAAGGGGAAGAGACCCCGACCGCGTCACTCAAGGAGGGTCACAAATGACCGCAGAGAAGTTTGACGTTTATTCCCATGTCACAAATCAGATCATCGCGCAGATCGAGGCGGGAACGCCGCCCTGGCGCAAGCCGTGGACCGGCGGCGGGGCATCGGTCAGCTTGCCGGAACGGTTCAACGGCGAAGCCTATCGGGGCATCAATATCCTGATGCTTTGGGCCACGGCGATGGCTAAGGACTACAGCTCAGCCCGCTGGATGACGTTCAATCAGGCCAAGCAGCTTGGGGGGCATGTCCGCAAGGGCGAGAAATCCGCCACGGTCGTGAAATACGGCACCGTCGAGCGCGAGGACGAGAACGGCGAGGAGCGCCAGATCCCCTATGCCAAGGCCTACCGCGTATTCAATGCCGACCAGATCGAGGGCTTGCCCGCTGAATTCTATATCCTGCCTGATCCGCCCCGTGATCTTGGCACCGAGGCCGACCCCGAGCTAGAGGCGTTCTTTGCCGCGACCGGCGCGCAGATCGACGTGACCGAGGAGCCGCGCGCCTATTACAACATCAAGACCGACCGCATCCATATGCCGCCGATTGGCACGTTTCACAGGGCCGCAGGGTATTACGGCACCTTGGCGCATGAGCTGACCCACTGGACAG
>JAILWI010000014.1 GCA_025699005.1 Chloroflexota bacterium
TCTGGTTGTAATGGGTGCCATTAATACCGGGCAGCGCCATCGAAGCGCCGTCGATCGTGAGCGTTTCGATCGGCGGGTATTCGAGCGTAAGTGTCAGCGGCGCGGAATCGCCCCACAGGGTGCTTGCATCCCGAACCGACACAACCCAGTCGAACGCTTCGCCATTGTTCCAGCGTTCGCCTCCGACCCAGTAGTATTCCCAGCCCACCATGTTCGATTGGGCGTCGCCGCTGATAACCGTAGTGTCATAGACTTTCCGGCCACCATCGTATCCACGGAGCCGCCAGTGTGTCTGGCCCGTGCTTTCCCAGGTAATGTTTGGCTGGGCCGTGGCGATCGGTGACGTTGGGCCGGTGATAGTGACACTCGGCACGTCCGCCCACTGGAATGTCCACATGGGCGACCAGGCACTGTCGAGGTAGCCATCGTTTGCTTTCGCACGCCACTTGACAACGCGCTTGCTGGTGATAATTGAAGACGGCGACGCGCCATAGACATTGCGAATCGACACCCCAGCTTCCGGGAGATACGGAAGGTTCAGAGTCCCCAGCAGATTATCCGATGCATCGTAGTATTCCGCCGTGACGGTCGCCGTGCCGTTGTCAGCGTCCGGGTCCGAAACACGAACGGATGTTGTGTACAGGTAGCTGGAGACAGCGCCATTTGCTGGTCCGTAGAGTGCCGGGACACTCGGCGCGGCATTGGTGATGAACCACGACGGGGCAGACCACAGCGACCAGTTACCGTTGATATCTCGTGCCTGCACCTGCAAACCGAGCGTGACGCCATTGGCCTGCGTGCCGAGTCCAGATTGCAACCATGTCGCCGTAATATTGCCACCCGGGGCAACCGTGCGCGGAATAAGAGCCGATGACTTGACCGGGCTACCGGCAGTGTTGATCAGCCGGAACCGAACCGCATTGGCGTTGACACTGCCACTACTGCGATACACCGCGATGATGCTGCCGGGGTTGGTAGGATCGGTGACACGACCGGATGGCGACGTCGGGGTATCGACTCCGGGGCCACTATTGATGGTGCCCGAG
Organism: Chloroflexota bacterium; assembly: GCA_025699005.1. Lineage (GTDB taxonomy): Bacteria > Chloroflexota > Limnocylindria > QHBO01 > QHBO01 > JACDBZ01. The sequence goes on from JAILWI010000014.1 coordinate 1,047, forward strand.
AAGCTACGGCTTTCAGATTCAAGGCCTGCACGATCCCGATGGTAGATGAATACCGTGTAGGGCGTGTCCCATGGGATGTTGATCGGCGACTGCCGTTGGGAATATCGTCCGTTGCGCTCCGCTGTCGAGGCTGTAAGGGTTTCGCTAGATCGGCGAACACCGCCCCACCACACTTCCATCCGGTAGGTTTCGAGCCGATCGTAGGCAATACCGTTGACCGTTTCGTTTGGATCGCTAAACGATGCCCGGAATGTTGGTCGCTGGGTTGTCTCGCCCGCCGTGATCGTAATCGCGCCCGGCCTGTTCGGCTTGACGTTGTAATCACCGTTGACCTGCAGTGCCAGCTGGCCTTCGTTCGAAGCCGAGCTACCGGCGGCGGTTTGCACCGTGGTGCCGCTGATGCTCTTGCGATAGAACGATTCGTTGGGCTGGCTGATAGCCGACGCCTGGTACATCGCGATACCGGCTTGTGCGTTTCGCGAAGCAGCGCCGAGCGCCACCACCTGTGATGCCGGGATTGCGACGATGGTGGGATTGTTGGAGCCGTCGATAATCTTGGCGGTCAGCTTTTGGCCGCCGCCGCCGTCCATGTAGTTTTCTGTCGGCGATATCTCTTCCGTGCGGAATAGCAATGCGCCCGGTGCGGCGGAACTACTGGAGGCATCCCATCCGCCGAACCGCATGACAGCAGCCCCGCCCCATCGTCCGACGTATCCGGCCACGCTGTAGGCGAGGAATACTCCGGATGGCTGGTTTGGCGAGACATGCGAGACCAGCTGCTCGTTGACGCCGATTTGTGCAAGGTCCGGCCCGTTGGAGCCACGTACGTAACCGAGTGTCGCCATTAGCGCACGCCCCTTTCAAATCCAGATCCGTTGCGCGGCATGGCGAGGTGGTCTGCAACGGCGTTACCGCGTTCGGATTTCTGCTTGTAGGCTTCCCACTCGGCAGAGGTCATTACTTTCACATCCTGTTGGTAGTAGTTGTTGATCACCTGCGTACCTCCACCAACACCGCCGCCATGTATCGGCGCACCGAAGGCAGGCGACGGCATGGCGGTGCCGAATAGGCCGTCAATCGCTCGCTGAACGCCCGGGCCAGATTCACCGATACCGAGCGCGAATCCCTCACCGACGTATCCACCGAGACGCTTGAACAGCTTGGAAGGGCTGGCGATCATCGCCTTCGCTCGCAATGCGGTGTTGGCAGCGGCGACCATCGCGGCGGCGGCAGCCTGAATGGAACCGAGCGCTGAATACATACCGGATGCAAACGAACTGCTGACGTTTGCACCGATGCCGTAGGCAGTGGATGCAGCTGCGTTGCCGCCGCCACGAACCGCACCAACCCAGCCCATAGATGCAGCGGCCACACGCGCCACGCCTCCGGCAAGCGCGCCAACCAGGTTGCTGGTGGTCTGATTACCTTTGGTGGATGCCGTGGTGGCCATGATGGCCATTTGCACGGCGGATTGGGCTTGCATACCGAGGAACTTGCCAGCGGCGCTTGCGCTCATGCTGCTGAAGTTCGATGTGGCGTTGCGGTTGGCGTTTGCCGACTGAGAGGCGACGGTGCTTGCCAACGAACCAATTTGGCCGGACACGCCAGCGTTCATGGAGGAGAACTGCGATGTTGCGCCAACGTTCGCCGATGCTGACTGCGCGGCAACTGTGCTGGCCAGAGCGCCAAACTGCGTGGATCCGGCCACCTGCGTGGCAGTGAAGTTCGCCAGGGCCGATGCAGCGATCGCGGTGAACGAAGCGCCAATGCCAGCGCTGGCACCCTTTACGGCACCGTCGGCGGCCGTTACAGCCCCGCCCACAACTGGCGCGGTGGACGCGATGGCATTCATGTCGATGGTGGATTGTTGGGCGGCCGGCCTGAGAGCTTCCAGTGACTTGCGGAATAGATCAACCGCAACCTGGGCCATAACCCAACCACCCAGCTTTGGGACAGATGGGAAGTTCTTGCCGTCCCCGGAACTTGTGCGCGTGGTTCGAGTTACACCGCTATCGCCAAAGACGCTGGTACCACCACCCGACTCGCTTCCTTCGGTGACATTTCGATCGCCACTGGTTCCGGCACCGCCTGTGTCAGACTCATCACTGCCCTGACCAATAAGACCCATGAAGTCGTTCCAGGCATCGGTGGCGGTTTCGATCAACCCCATGAATGGGGAGAACACGACCATCCAAACGGCATCCCAGTCGAGGCCAGAAAGCTCGCCGGAGAGTGAATCCCAAATGCCCTGGCCGATACCGATAAGTAGATCAATGGCAGCGATGGCAGCTGCCTTCAGGTAGCCCCAGAATGCAGACGCCAGGCTACCCCAATCGACTTCACCGAGCTCACTGATGATCTGGACAAAGAGATCTCCAGCCAGGAGGATCAGGCCGATGGCACCCTTGATGGCGAGGCCAAGAAGATTGCCCACCAGCTGACCGACACCGTTCCAATCAACGGAGTTGATCTGTTCAGTCATCCATGTGTAGAAAGTTGTGAGGAAGCTGGCCATGCCGCCGATGGCATCGCCGATCGCCGACGCGAGCTTGGCAATCCCACCACGAATAACGCCTACCCAGTCAACACCCTCAAACTGAGTGTTGAACCATGTGGAGATCGCACCAGTAGCATCGCCGAATGTCTCAACGATC
>JAILWI010000015.1 GCA_025699005.1 Chloroflexota bacterium
TACCTGGAGCAACAAACAGGGGTAGCGATTCTGACGATGAACACGAAAGGTGAAGTGGAGTCATGAGTGTTCGAACCGAAAGAGCGTATTTCGATGCGCTGGCGATCGTTTCCAGGCCTCGTTTCTATCTCACCATGACTGAGGCGCTCGCCAGCCTGCCGGAATATCTCCGGGCCTCATATCTCGATATCGCAGAGGCATACTCGCATGTTCCCCATGGTCCCAATATCCGGGCGGTGCTGATCGATCAGGCAACGTGGGCGATGGATGCTGAAGTTCCGGTTTATGAAGCCGGGTACTGGATCCAGCGCATTGCCAACACCCATGTGCGGATCACGGTTCCGTCTGGCGACGGAGTTGTATCGGGCTATCGGCCAATCATGATGATCGAGCACGTGCAGCTGGATGACCTCGGAGAGCCAAACCTGGTGGCCGTCTCGATTCCGAGCTACGGCGACGTAACCCCATAATCCACCATCCCGCGAAAGGAAGTAACAGATGCCTTCTTTGATCATTGAAATCACCGTCCGGGATCCCGAACTCCTGGGTAATGGCATATCGAAGCGCATGGAACTTCGGGGCCAAACCCAGGTGCCGGCATCGATGCTGAAACCGGTGTCGGCCGCCATCACCCTCGACCTCATAGATGACCTGAAATCGGCCCGCGGGCAAGCGAACAAGGGTAATGGCCAGCTGGAGCTAATCCCGTTGGAGTCAGATCCCCTGCGGCCCCTCAACCCGATAGATGACGGCTTTGTGTTGGGCGAATCCCTGAACGATGCCATTGCCGCATTCCTCAAGGAGGATGCCGAGCTCACCCAGCTCGAAACCGATGCCCGGGAGGCGATCGGGGATGCGATCGCGTTGATGCGTGGCGTCCTGCCCACCAGCGCCGGGGTAGAGATGGCGATGATGTCGGCGCTCGATGCGCTATCGGCGATGGCACCTGCGGACGCTATCTCGCTGGTGAACGAGCTTCCGGTCATCGATGAGGAAATCGCCGAAGACGAACTACGCATTGTGGCGATCGAGAACTTCCTCGAGCACCGGCTCGGGATTGTGATCGATTACCAGGCGGCTGAATCGGCAGAAACAGTGGATCCGGACACAGGCGAAATCACCGGCGGCGATCAAGATGACCGGGACTAGATCCAAGCGGACATATCCCCAAGGGCTCACGCGAGTGGTTGACCAGCTGCCGCGTGAGCTTCGATGGCAGGACCCCGAGCTGCCGCGCCGGCGGCCTGGCAAGCGCGATACGCGCATGCCGTACCAGCGGATCCACGACGAATCCATCTCGGAGCACGCGCTGCAGAAATCCCTTTTGGAGATGGCTGTTCGAGGTAGGTGGCTGGTTCACCACGAAACTGACAGCCGTAAGTCCAATGCCGGGTTCCCGGACCTGGTGTGTGTGCACCCGGATCACGGCCTGGTGGTGATCGAGCTCAAGTCTGAGCGCGGATACCTCGCGCCGGATCAATACGACTGGCGTGACTATCTGGTTGCAGCTGGTGTTCGGTACTACGTGTTTCGCCCTCGCGATCGCTTTGTGGCCGATGAGCTGTTTATCAACGGTGTGTTCCCGGAAATGGAGGGATACCTGACATGAGCTTGCAAGAGACGCGATTCCAGGTGCTCACGCACGAATGGAGCGAGCCGGCACAACGGCCATGGCGGCAGTCGCTTTTGGGAATGACTGACAACATGCAAGAGGCCGATGCCATGGTTGCCGCGCATGCCGCGGAACACGGCCTACCGGTCGATCACCGGTACTACTCGATCTCGGTGGCGCCATATCCGGATCCAGAATCCCTGGCCCGGGATGTCGTCGCCGGATATGTGCGGCACGAATACACGCTTGAGGGTGTGATTCGAGGGCAGGGCGGCATGAGGGCCACCGGGTACGAGTCCCAGATCGGTGGTTACCGATTCGAGCCTGGCGCCCAGTCCGGCACAAAGCTCAAGCCCTACGAAATGTATTGCCGGGTTGGCTTTGAGTGGCGCGTGTTCGATCTGCGAGTGCTCTGGGCCGAGGCCAAGTCCGGCATGCGGCAAGGGGCACTGCTATGAGCCGTGTCGATGAGCTGCAAAAGGATCTGGCCTACTGGCGACGCGTTTTGCAGCTGAGGATGGCTGGCGCAAAAGCTGCCAAAGCCGATGGTGATGATCCACTGTGCCAGATCAACCTCTACCTGGCCCGATCATATTCTCGCTACGCCCAGGAGAAGTTGCGCGAGCTTCGTGCCGATGGCGGTCCGGTACAAGGAGCACTGCCGTTATGAGCCGAACAGCCAAGTGCAAGGGGTGTGGCGCCGAGATCCTATATCGATACACACCCAACCAGCGAATGATGCCGCTGGATATCGGCACAAGCGGCACAGCGGCCCCAGGGACATACGTCATCACAAGCGATGAGGATTGCCGGCCGGCAGATGCTCTCTTTGACGAACCGGGCACGGAATACCACATGAATCACTGGAGCTCGTGCCCCAGGAGCGAAGAGTTTCGACCGAAAGGACACAAGTAATGAGCGATCAACACCTGAAGCCACAGTGGTACGAGATCTCGATCGGTTGGACCGACGTAAAGAGTTGGTTCCTGGTGGACCGCATGCAACCGGACATCAAGCCGATTCTCGATCCTTGGAATACCTGGAAGCCACGCGAGTCGTCAGTGTCGGTGAAGACAACCAACGACGCCATTGGCGAGATCACGATCCAGGCCACGTTCCCATACATGCCGACAATCGAAGATGCTCTCGAGTACGTGTTGAAGGTGACACATAACGATCACTCACCTGAGGTGAGGTTCCACCTCACCTCGCGTAAGGAAGGGCTCCACTCAGCTGCAAAGCCACTCCACGAGGATCTGGAGCGTGAGCTCGATCGCCTGCGCAACTGTGTGTCGGCCGATGGTCTGGATAGATACGACGGTGTGTCATGACCCGCGCCGCACGTCGCCGCGTGCGACAACATGTGCCGGAAACGGACCATGCCGTGCCGGATGCGGAACGGAGTGATCTCTTGGCCCAGGCAAACAAGCTCGCTCGGAATGCGAGGCAACAAGGATACGAGTGTCTGGTGGACCTGGGAGATGAGCGAAACCGTTACAAGCCCCGGCTATCGATCGAGATTTGGGACAAGTCAGAACCAGCCACATAGCACCACCGGAGATATGTCGTCTTTAACCGTTGCTCGAAAGGATTGACTCTATGAACTCGCAAACGACAAACACCACATACGCCGGCGGGATCGGCTTCACCGGCCTCCTGGCCATTCTCTTCATCGCCCTCAATCTCACGGGCCACATCGATTGGTCCTGGTGGTGGGTGACTGCACCGCTCTGGATCCCGTCCGTGGTGGTCCTCATCTTGATCGCGGTGGGATTCATGCTCCTGCTCGGCAAAGAGATCCGGGGGTTGGACTGATGAGCATCCGCATGAAACTGATCCTGGTTCAGGATCACGAAATCGAAGTAGGGGATCGCTTGGTTCACTGTAAGACGTTGGCAGATATGGACCGAGGCACGATGGAATCCACCGTCACCATCGATGGCAAGGTGCCCGCCGGCAT
>JAILWI010000016.1 GCA_025699005.1 Chloroflexota bacterium
CAGCGTGATGGACATGAGCTTTGCCAACCAGGCGCTCGGTTCGGCCTACATTGTCAAGGAACACAAGAACCTTGAGAATCAGGTCTACAGGATGCCAGAGGAAATCGATAAGGAAATCGCTGCCCTCAAGCTCAAGGCCATGGGCATCGAGATCGATGTACTCACCGCCCAGCAGGACAAGTACCTGAACTCCTGGGAATCCGAAGACTAATCCGACCTGATTCATAGTACGGCCCCCACGGTGGGTAGCCGGAAAGGAAAAACAATGGGTATCACGTTCGATACAGCCAAGAAGCTTCTCTTCACCTCGGAATCCGTAACCGAGGGACATCCGGACAAGGTCTGCGATCAGATCTCGGACGCCATTCTCGACAAGCTGCTTGAGCAGGACCCAAATGCACGCGTTGCCTGCGAAACGAGCACCACCACCGGCCTCGTGCTGGTGTTCGGTGAGGTTACCGCCGAAGCCTATGTGGATATTCAGGCTGTTGTGCGCGAAGTGATGAACGAAATTGGTTACAACAACGGCCATGCTGGATTCGATTCCAGCCAGGCCGGTGTGATCGTGGCGCTCAAGGAGCAGAGCCCGGATATCGCCGGTGGTGTGGATGTCGCCTTCGAAGAGCGCAGCGGCACCTCTGCCGATCCATTCGATAACACCGGTGCCGGCGACCAGGGCATGATGATCGGCTACGCCAGTAATGAGACTCCAGAGCTCATGCCGCTGCCCATCAGCCTCGCCCACAAGGTCTCCCGTAATCTGGCCGAAATGCGTAAAAATGGCGGTCTGGATTACCTGCTGCCAGATGGCAAGAGCCAGGTAACGGTGGAGTACAGCGAGGGCAAGCCGGTTCGTATCGATACGATCGTGGTTTCCACCCAGCATCGCGATCACGTCACCAACGATCAGATTCAGAAGGACGTCAAGGAGCAGGTGATCCTGCCAGTTGTGCCAGCTGAGCTGATCGATGAGAAGACTCGATTCATCATCAATCCATCCGGTCGATTCGTTATCGGTGGACCAATGAGCGATGCCGGCCTCACCGGCCGCAAGATCATTGTGGATACGTACGGCGGTATGGCCCGACACGGTGGTGGTGCCTTCAGTGGTAAGGATGCAACCAAGGTCGATCGCTCGGCTGCATACGCCGCTCGTTACGTTGCCAAGAACGTGGTTGCTGCCGGCCTCGCCGATCGCTTTGAGCTGCAGATTTCCTACGCCATCGGCATGAGCCACCCGACTTCAGTGATGTGCGAATCCTTTGGCACCGGCAAGGTCGATGACGATGTCATCGAGAAGCTGGTGACCGAGCACTTCGATCTCCGCCCGGCGGCGATCATCGATCACCTCGATCTGAAGCGCCCGATCTACCGACAGACAGCGGCCTACGGCCACTTCGGTCGCGACGATCTGGATCTCCCATGGGAGCAGACCGACAAGGCTGATGTGCTTCGAAAGGCTGCCGGCCTCTAGGCTCGAAAGCTCTTCAGGCCACCTGATTTCAGGTGGCCTGATGCATTTTTCAGAATCCGTACTACACTAGAACGCACGATCCCGAGAGATGCTTCTCTTCGATTCTCGAGCCGCTTTGTCTATGAAATTGATCACAACCATTGTCCAGGCATACGATAGCGACAGACTGCTGCGAGCAGTTACCACTGCCGGGTTTGGTGCCACAAAAATCAACAGTGTCGGTGGGTTTCTGCGTATGGCGAACTCCACCATCCTTATGGCCGTCGATCAGGATAAGGTTGCCGATGCGACCGCTATCATTCGAAGCATCGCCAGGCGACGTGTCGAAGTAAAGGTCGATGCCACCACCGCAGAATATGACGATGTATTTGCCGCCGGAGTTCACGAAGTGGAAGTTGGTGGTGCCGTTGTGTTCGTCATGCCGCTCGAGGCGATCTACAAGATCTATCCAGATACAATCGAACGCTACGATAAAACCCCGGTGAGAAATTAGTTCCCACCGAGGTTTTTTGCTAAAGCAGAACGATGCCGCCGCGCTGTGCTAGAGTGGCTCGCCCTCCGTTTGCGTGCTGTAACGCACATCATCCTTGAGCATCTTGCCAAGCATCAGCTGCATAGCCATTACGTGGCTGCATGTTTCCAGGGCATGGCTTTGAAAGGTGTGGCAAGAGCATTCCCAACCATTTGGCGTGAGGGTAACGTGATATTCGTCGTTATCTCCGGAAATGGTGGTTTCGAGTGCCTTGAATCGAACCCGGTCCGGCTCGTTGGCGTAGCGATGTGCCTTCTCGATCTTACCGATCATGCTGGAGTTCATGACTCTTGCTCCTGACTTTTACGGCACGAAATGTGCCCCGATCTGGTAGCTAAATACAGGTGACTCACCAGGGTACAAAAAAACCGCTCGAGGGTATCCCTCTGCTGTTTCGCAGTGTCCTGACAGGTAGCGATTCACTTCGCCGTATATCATGACGCCTTCTCCTGGTTGCAGATCCACGCCATTGTGGCGGTGTCTCCTGCTGTGCATGCAGTATACCCAACCCCTCGTTGTTTGTGAATGATGGAATGCACAATTCGTCAACCAAAAAGCGAGAGAGCCATATGGCCCTCTCGCTTGGCGAATCCGTTATACCCGCGTTGTTTACTGCTCGGGTTCTTCTTCGTCATCGTCGCCGGCGCTGCTGAGGTAATCATCCTCATCGTCGTCGGTATCATCGTCCGTATTCTCGTCGTCTTCGTCCTCAACGGAATCGTCGTCATCCTCGTCTTCGTCATCGTCCTCATCTTCATCCTCGTCGCCGAAGTTGAAGTCGCCTTCTTCACGCAGCGAAAGCTGTTCGCGCTCGCGCAGAAGCTCGAGGTGCGGAGGAATCTGCTTCGGGAAGGTCATGATGCCTTCGGATTCCTCGGCACGAGAGATTTCCTGGATGATGATTCGCAGGCTGTTCTGGCTGAGGCCGAGAGCATATGCCTCGAACTCGTGACCGATGCCCATGAACTTGGCCATGCGGCTGCCGATGCTCTGGTCTACCTGACCGAGCTCGACATCGTCCATGCTTAGCACGAAAACGCGCTCGCCGCGGACAACCAGCTTCAACTTGTCGCCAGCAGCGATGTGCGCCAGCACTTCGTTCTCGGATGGATGAGTGAGATCGTCGATCCAGGTTTTGCCGATTTCTTCGACAAACACATTACC
>JAILWI010000017.1 GCA_025699005.1 Chloroflexota bacterium
CGACAAAGATATTTTGATTTACTGCATCAGCCAGATCATGGCGAAACTGAAAGAGGGCCTTCCGGTTTCGCCCCGTGTGCGGATCAATTCCAGAGAGCTGCTTATCTTCACAAATCGCGGTACAAGTGGCCGAGAGTATCAGTCCCTTCTCGATGCCTTGGACCGTCTTGAAGGAACCCGTATCAGGACGAACATTGTGACCGGGGACGAAGAACAGGTCGATGGGTTCGGCCTGATCGACGCTTCCTCAATCCGCCGCAAGCATGGTCTCGATGGTCGTCTGCTCTGGTGTGAGGTGAAGCTGTCGGATTGGGTCTTCAACGCGATACGTAACGAAGAAGTTCTGACTCTGCATAGGGACTACTTCCGTCTGCGCAAGCCCATTGAACGGCGGGTGTATGAAATTGCTCGTAAACACTGCGGCCAACAGAAATACTGGCGCATCACGCTAGCCAAACTGCTTCTCAAGACTGGTTCTCAAAGCCCTCAGAAGCGCTTCCGGCAGATGATCCGGCAGCTTGTAGAGCATGACCACTTGCCGGACTACCACGTCACCTTCGAGGATGAAGCCGACATGGTGGTTTTCACCAATCGTGGCACGATGTCACCTACCTCGATCATAGAGGGCAGCATTCCGCCTTTGCAGTCCGATACCTACGAAGAAGCGCGCCATGCTGCTCCTGGATGGGATGTACGTTTTCTTGAGCAGGAATGGCGCAGCTGGTGCGTAGAGCCCCCTCGCAATGCTGACCGAGCCTTTGTCGGGTTTTGCCGGAAGTGGTTTGAGAAACGCGGGAGGCCATGAGATTAAAAACCGGTAGTAGAAATAAAACCGGTTATGGATTTAAATCAGGTGTTGGATATTTTTCCGGTACAGGATATAAATCGGGTAATAACAACCGGCAGGATCGAGCAATGCCCGTTATCGTCATGGCAAGCCCCAAGGGCGGGGTCGGCAAATCAACTTGCGCTGTACTTCTGGCGTCTGAATTCGCCCGCATGGGAGCGGATGTCACAGTCCTGGACTGCGACCCGAACAAATCTCTGACCAGATGGGCATCGCACGGCATCCCCACAGGCGTGACCCTCAAGAGCGAGATTGGCCGCTCAGAAATTGTTCCAACAATTCGGAGCGCCGACGGCGATGGTAAAATCGTTATCGTGGACCTGGAAGGCGTAGCATCACAGCTTGTCAGTCGCGCGATCTCGCAAGCTGACTTGGTGATTGTACCAATGCAACCGACGGCCCTCGATGCGGAGATCGGCTCCGAAGCGCTGGCATTGGTTCGAGAGGAAGAAGAGGCGCTCGGGCGTTCGATCCGGCATGCCGTGGTTTTGACCAAGACAAGTGCAGCGGTCAAAAGCCGCGTCCAGAAGGAGCTGGAAGGGCAGCTCAGAGGGGCAGGGATCGACGTGATCGAGCCATCCTTGGTAGCACGCGCGGCATTCTCGGAACTGTTTGCCTATGGCGGCGATCTGACCGCGATGATGAACGACCCTGAGATGATGACAGGCGGAAAAGTGGATAAGGCGTTGATCAACGCCCAAGCATTCGCGGAGGCTGTTTATGAGCGGCTCAAATAGACTTGCAGGATTGAAGGCACGCCCCAAGGATACGACTGTTGAAGAAGTCCGGCGCGTGGATGAGGTCGGAGAGGCGAGGGGGTTCCTAGACAGGACGCCTCGCAAGAAGCCTGGCCGCAAGCCCAGTCCCCGGACGCATCAACTACACCCCAAGGTTTTTCCTTGGGTGGGGGAAGCCATCGCGGCAGAAGCTGAAAGACTCGGTGTCACGCAAGGCCAGTTGATCGAGCTAATGTGGGAAAAATATGAAGGATCGCATTAACCAAAGGGTGTGATGCTAGGCAAATGTTGAGAAAGATGAGCGCAATGCGACCAATCGGAATTGATCTTTTTGCAGGGGCAGGGGGGCTGAGCCTCGGCTTCGAGCAAGCAGGCTTTGATGTGAGGGCCGCGATCGAGATCGATCCCGTGCATTGTGCCGTTCACGAGTTCAACTTCCCCGAAACCACTGTGATCCCCGCCTCGGTTGCTGAGCTCACCGGTGATGAAATCAGGCAACGTGCAGGCCTTGAGGGAAAGACGATCAATTGCGTGTTCGGCGGTGCGCCGTGCCAGGGATTTTCTCTGATCGGTCACAGAGCGCTCGATGACCCCCGTAACCAGCTCGTTCTTGATTTCGTGCGCCTCGTTCATGAGCTTGATGCAGAGAGCTTTGTTTTCGAAAACGTCAAAGGCCTCACGGTCGGCAAGCACAAGACATTCCTGAAGGAACTGGTAGGGGCATTTGATCGGGTCGGCTACGAGTGCCGCCTGCCTTGGAAGGTGCTCAATGCCGGTCACTACGGCACACCACAATCGCGCGAGCGCTTCATCCTCATGGGCGTGAAGAAAGGCAGGGCGATTCCAGAGTATCCTGCTCCGACAACCAACATTGCCGGTCGGCCAAAGCTGTATCCCGAGCTCGACTTTGGGCCATCTTGCGCCGAAGCGATCGGGGATCTTCCCGATGCCGATACGTTCGAGACCCTAAACGCAAGCGATGCCGTCAAGACGAGCCGCTTTGGCGATCCGTCCGACTATGCGGCCGAGCTGCGCGGTCTCAAGAACAACGCCTGGCATTTCGGTTATGTGCGCGAGTGGACCCCCAATGTTCTCACGTCGAGCGCCCGCACCGACCACACGGAGATTTCACGGCGGCGTTTCAGCCAGACGGAAGAGGGCTCAGTTGAGCCGATCAGCCGTTTCTTCAAGCTTTCACAAGGCGGTGTTTCCAACACGCTTCGCGCCGGTACTGACGGCGCAAGGGGCGCGTTCACTAGCCCGCGTCCGATCCATTATCGCCATGCGCGCTGTATCACCGTGCGCGAAATGGCGCGGCTGCATGGCTTCCCCGATTGGTTTCGATTTAACGCGACCAAGTGGCATGGCGCGCGGCAGATCGGCAATGCGGTCCCGCCGCCTTTGGCCAGGGCAATCGCTACGAAGATGATTGAAGCCCTGGGCATCGAACCAAACAGGCCCGAAGAGCCCCTATCACTTGGCGATCCAGAGCTCTTGACGCTCGATCTTTCGCGAGCATCACGCCGGTTTGGCATCACCCCGCCGCCGAG
>JAILWI010000018.1 GCA_025699005.1 Chloroflexota bacterium
CACTCTATTCACCCTCCACTATCAAGGCGGCCGAGGTAAAACCGCGTGTCTGGCGCGGCAAAACCGAGGTGCATGTGATTCTGGATGATCCGGAAACAGGCACCCAATACACGGTGGAGCGAGAGCTCGGCACGGGCTCGGCCAAGGCCCGGATCTACAAACTCGGCGCCGATGGCATCGAGGAGAAGATCGTTGATGGCGCGGCGCAGGTCACGGCCTACGTCACCGATCACCTTATCGGGCTGGAACACGCCGCATTTGTCGCCACGTTCTTCACCCGGCAGAAGGAGCTGGGATTTTTCAACGGCTCGCCGACCACCAGACGCCGAGATGTCGGCAAACTGTTGGGTCTGGAAACAATTCGCGATGCGCAACAAATCATCGCCGAGGATCGCAAACGAGCGGTCGCCGATGCCCGCAGCTATCGCAATCTGAGTGAGGACAGCCAAAAGGATCGCGATTTCCCTGCCGAGATCACTTCGGCCGAGGAAACGATAGCCACCCACAAACAGGCTCTGGAAACGACCACCGGTGTTGTTTCGGCGGCAAATACCGCGAGTGAAACGGCGCGGAGCGCACTTACAGCAATCGAAACGTTGCGTGATCAGGATGCGGCCCTGGAGAAGCAAATCTCCACACGACAGCGTGATCACGATCTCGCGGCCCAGCAATCGGCAAATGCCGCTCGCGAGCTCGAGCGACTTGCTCGCGAAGAAGCGAATCGCGAGAAGCTGGTACCGATCGCGAATACCCTGCCTCAGTTGCAGCAGGACGAAACGGCTCTTCTATCGACCCGGCAGTCGGCTTTGCGCAAGCGCGAACTGGAACGAGAGCTCACGGCACTCAATCGCAACGATGAAGACCGGGCTACGCAAATTCGAGAAGCCATCGCGGGGGCTCCGGCGCCAGATGGATCGCAATCGTGGACGGCAGAGAATCCCGAGCAGGCGGTCAGCTGGGCTGGAGGGATTGAGCTTCGTTCGCTGGAAGAACGGGCAGCGGGAATCGCCACAGCAGTGGAAACAGCCGAGCAGTTCAACACCGAATCGCAGCGCCTCGGCAAGTTCCACGAGCGTGTGAACGAGCTGATCGCAGTGCAGAAATCGCTGGTGGAAGAAGGCGATCCGGCCCAGAAACTTCGCGAGATCGATGAGGAAATATCGCAGTTCAATGCCAGTACCGCTGCGGCCGAAAGCAGCGACAAGCGTATCTACGCTGATTTGCAAAAAAGCGAACGCGTGCTGAACAACCTGCGCACCCAGCAAGAGGGCGAGATTTGCCCAACCTGCCAGCGTCCATTTACTGCGGACGATACCTCCCATGTCGTACAAGTCTTCGAGCGCGATATCGCTTCGTATCAGCAGCAGCTGCAGGCAATTCGCCAGCAGATAGCCGCCAATGGCGAAGCGATTTCGAAGAAGCAATCCGATCGCAAATCGTTTGCGGAAGCGGTAACGAAGCTCACCGAGACTAACGCGTCGCTCGAAAATGGCAAGCGCTATGTGGAAGAGCAACAGGCACGGGTGGACGGACTTTCCGCTCGACTCAGCGAGGTGCTGCAATCACTCGGACGCACCGAGCCTCCCACTGTTCAGGATCGGGATGTTGCCCAGCGCGAACTGATTGCCTGGCGCAAGGTGGTGGATGCTGCGGCAATCGTTACCAAGGCCCACCAATCCCGCGGACTCATCGCGAAGGAACGCGCTCCGATCGAGCAGGAACTCACCTCACTGGCAGAGATTTCGTACGACGAAGCCGCGCACCGGGATATCACCGAGAAGCTGCAGCAGGCCCGACAGGCGCAGGCGAATATCGATCGCATCACGGCTGAACTGGCGCAACGCGACGATGTGATCCAAACCCAGTCCGGTGCCGATGAGATTGTTGTCTCAGCGAAGTCGGATGTTGCGACGCTCAATCAACAGCGGACGGAACTCGGTTTCGATGTGACGGCATTCCAGGCTGCGCAAGCAGATGTGCAAGCGGCGCAACAACGGGAGCGCGCAGCGATCGATGAACGCCATCGCGCCGAAGTGGCGTTGAACAATGCCGGTCACGCGCTGAATTCCATCAAGGCTGAACAAGAGCGTGTCGGGAAATTGGCGCTTCAAGCCGAAGCCAAGCAACGCGAAGCCGACGATCTCGACCTGATGTACAAGGAATTCACCGAGTTCGAGCGCTATGCCGCCGCCTGGTATGCACCGCGACTCAGCGAAATCACCAGCGAACTCGTTTCTCAGGTGACTGATGGTAAATACGATCGGGTGGAGTTCGATAACAACTTCTCGATCCAGGTTTTCGATGGCGACGACGAGAAATATCCATACGAGACGTTCTCGGGTGGTGAGCGAGATGCGATTGCCCTTTGCGCACGGATTGCACTCAGTCGCGTCATTGGCGGTGCGAGTGCAAATCCACCGGAGTTCCTGGTGTTGGACGAAGTGTTTGGCTCCCTCGACCTGGAGCGACGGCAGAGATTGCTAGAGATGCTCGGCGCAATCACCGGAGCCGACGATCATTTCCGCCAGGTGTTCATTATCAGCCACGTGGACGATGTGCGCACATCGCCCGTGCTGGACGATATCTGGCGGGTGGTAGAAACCGAGGGTGGCACCAGCGAACTGCAGATGCTGGGCGCCGGAGTGGATATTGGGGAGCTTTAGCATTTCGACATCAACCGGGGCGGGTATGGCATTATCTCGCACAGGCACAGCACGTGCTGTTCGAATCTGAGGTGGGTGACAATTCGTGAGTAGCACCAGCACCGTCCCGATCGAATCCGCCACAACCCGCTCGGGGCCGCGCAAGGCCACCGGTTGGGATGGCGTAAAGGCACACGTTCCATTCGCATTGATCGTTTGGCTGGCCCACCTGGTGGTGACCCAGCTGATCGCATTTATTTCATACCGTTCAGGCGATATGCGTTCGGTACGTTGGGTGAAATCGACAAACGTATTTGAACCGGATGTCGGTCACGATTCCAGTGCATATGGCCTGGTTCGACCAGAACTCGAGGGCTGGCAACACTGGATTGTCGAGCCATTCCGCAATTGG
>JAILWI010000019.1 GCA_025699005.1 Chloroflexota bacterium
TTGATCGCGCCGAGGCTGATACCTTCGTCGGCGATACCAAGATTGTTGGTGCCGCTCTGGAACGCATCGTCCTGCACGCTCTTAATGGAGTCGTACACACCGGTGTCGATTCCCTTGATCACGGCGGCGAGCTGAACATCTTCGCCAAGCTCGGCCTGGTCGCGATCGGCGGCAATCACCCAGAAACCTTCGCCCTTTTCGATGGCGGCATCGAATGCACCGATACCTGTTCGGCCAGCGGCGGCGTGAACAATGTCAGCACCCTGGTTGAACTGGGCCAGGGAGAGTTCCTTACCGGCATCTGGATCTTCGAAGTCGTCGGCGTAGGCGATGGCGATTTCGATATCCGGATTCACGCTGCGAGCACCGGCAACGTAACCGACTTCGTAGCGCATAACTGGTGGAATGCGCACACCACCAACGAAACCAATCTGGTTGGTCTGTGTGGTAAGAGCGGCGATCGCGCCAGCGAGGAAGGCGCCTTCCTGCTCGCGGAAGAGGTAGTTCACCACGTTGTCGGCTGCGACTTCAGAGTCGATCAGCGCGAACTTGGCATCCGGGTACATGGAAGAAACTTCGGTGAGTGCATCGGTCAGCAGGAAGCCAACGCCAATCACGATATCGCTGGATTCAGCGGCATCGGTGAGATTGCGCACATAGTCGGCAGCGGTCTGGCTCTCGAGCACATTGAACTCAATACCGAGTTCATCCTGGGCTCGGGTACCACCTTCGTTGGCCATGGTATTGAAGCTCTGATCGCCAATACCTGCGGTATCGGTAACCATGGTTGCTACGATAGAATCCTGCGCGGAAACACCGGCGCGGTTCAGCATTGGTGCGGCAACTGCGGCGGCACTACCGGCAATTACCAATTGTCGTCGGTTCAAGCGGCTCGAAAGCATAGTATTGTTGCTCCTGATGAGTTGCGTGCAGGGCCAGTAGCCTGCCTACATTTGGCTGTCCCCGAAGGTTCGGACAATAAATAGTAATATAGTACGGGTGCCAGTTGCGACTCCTTACAATGAGTGGAGAACGCCTCAATTGACCGATCATATATCCCCAGAATATTCATCTGCCAATGAAGAAATTGAGTCTTCTTCAATAGGCGACCCAACGTATGGTAATAACACTGTGTTAACCGACCTTGCAGATTTGGCAAGGTTGGTATATGGCGTACAGACAGTTCAGGTCCTTTTATTGCGGCGGGAAGGAGTGGTCGATGAGGCCGCCTCTGACGCGATTCTCCGCGCCATTGATGGAGTTCAGCTGGGGCACAAACCTGTGGCGGGTTCGGTAAGTCAACTGGTCGCCACCCTTGACGATCGTGTCAACGCTGCCATTCCAGGTGAAATTGCCGGGGCATCTGCGCTTGGTAGAACACGGTTCGAAACCATATCAACCGTGCTGCGAATGCATTGGCGAGCACGCACAGCGGATATTGCCGAACTATCTCTGAAATTACAAACTGCGCTGCTGGAGCTGGCAAATGCTCATACCGTGACGGTGATGGGTGCCTTCGCCGATCGCAAAGCCGCCGCGCCAACCACCCTCGCGCACTTCCTCGGCGGTGTGATCGGTGCATTGCACACAGGCTGGCGTCGTTTCCCGGCGGCAATCGATGCCGTCGATCGATCCCCGCTCGGTGCCGGCCTGATGGTTGGCGAGGTTTTCAGTGGTGATCGCACGCAGGCAGCTGAACTACTCGGGTTCACGGAGCCGATTCTGAACACGCTCGATGCCGCCGGTTCGGTGGAAGATATCGTGCAAATGGTGGAGACATCTGCTGCCCAGTCCGCCACAATCCGCCGATTCACCACCGAGCTCCTGACCTGGATCCGCACCGATCCAACCAGCTTCTTTATTGACGAGCGTTGGGAATCCGCACCGGAACCATCTCATCCTGCACATTCACTGAGCGTTCGGTTGGAGCAACTCAATCAGGATGCTCATCGGGCCGAGCTGGATGCGCGTGTCGCCATCGATCTGCTGCGGGCACAGCCGTATGGACCTATTGGCGCGAATTGGGATTCGCTGGCGCGTCCGGTGGATCAGGTCTTTGGTGAAACCGGCGAAGTGATTATCACGGCGACCGCGGCGGTGCGTGAGGCGCTGATCATCAATCGTGCGTATCTCGCCAATCGTGCCGGCAGGTTGTACTCCACCGCATCGGATTTGGCCGCGTTCCTGATGGAAGATCAGCAGCTAAATCCCACTGCTGCTCAGCGCATCGCCGGCCTGGCTGTTGCCCGCCTGAAGGAGGCAACGCTCGAAGCGGCGCAAATCACACCGGATATCATCGATGCCGCGGCGGTGATGGTGATAGGCCAGGAACTGAAAGTGGAGATGGAAACACTCGGTCGATACATCGCACCACGTCGTTACATCGAGCGTCGGGATGTGCTCGGTTCGCCCAAGGCCGATCGCACCCGCGAATGGCTGGCCACAGTGGAAGCATCGATCACTGCGAATGCCGAACTCATCGCCGAACGTAAATCACGCTGGAACAAGGCCATGGCCGATATCGACCGGGCACTGGCCGAAAGTGCGAGTTCCGACGAGAGCTAGTCGGCGATCGGTTGCCTGACTCCGCAGGTGGATAAGGGCAGCCATTCACCGGTGGCGTATACATGCTCAAGCTGATTGCGGAACGGCACGACATCGACATTGCGGTCGTTGAGCCAATCGTTGTTGAACACGGAATCGTTGTAGCGTGTGCCGCAATCGCAGGCGAGGGTGACAATCGAACCCGATTCGCCGCGAGCGTGCATTTCGGCAGCGAGTTGCATCACTCCATACAGATTTGTGCCGGTGCTGCCACCATAGCGTC
>JAILWI010000002.1 GCA_025699005.1 Chloroflexota bacterium
TCGGGTTCGTCGCAGCACGTGCCTCGACGGCATCGAACTCATCGGTGCTGCTGACGTTGGCGCAGTTGTGCTTCATGACCATGATGGTCACGTCGCGATCCGGCTCCTCAGACTGGCTGGGGCTCGGGCTCCCCTCCGCCTCGCCCCCATCACAGACGTGGCTCAGCACGAGCATGGGTCCGTTACCGGTGTCCGCGGACTGTGAATCGACAGACGCGTACGCGCTGAGAAGCGTGTCGCCCGAGCCGACGATGACGTCGAAGTGCTGGACCTGGACCTGGCTCGCGTCGCTGATGATGGTCCCCGATGCCACGACGCTTCCCGCGTGGTCGAACGTGGCGTAGAGCTCACCGGCCGAGGTGCCCGCATCGAGCTTGTTCAGGACGAAGTGCCAAAGGGCCTCTCCAGATTCCACGTCTCGGCACTCCGCATCGGTGCCGGTGAACTCTTCGTCGTCCGACGCGATCGGGGTGGACTGGTGGAGGTCGACGTCGGTCCCGCCGTGGTCGACCGCGAGCGCCGGCGTGGCAATCGCGACGGCCGAGAAGGCGAGCGCGAGAACGGCGAAGATCGCGAACATCGTCCGGGCAATGGACGGCGCGATCATCCGATCGGATGAATGGGGCATGGGCTGATCCTTCCTTCGGGTCGCGCCGGCACGTGTGTGGCCGTCGCAACGGGGTGCATCGGCGCTCCCTCCGGCGCCAGAGGTGAGAGCCATTGCAGGTTCGGTACCGGGGTACCACCGGCATCGGCATTGGTACGGGGTAACGAAGCGCCTGCATCAGCCGACTGCCCGCCGACAGCGTTGCGCGGATGCACCGGCCGACGACCGTAGGCCGTCGCGGATCAGCCTGTTCGGCCGCGCGCCTCGAGGACGACCACCTGGGTCTCGTCGGGAAGGGAGCTGACGGTGAACTGGGCCTTCGGCTGCCGGATCGGCTCGGTGGCCATCTCGTGGAGGAACTTCTCGGGACCGCCGAGATCCTCGGACGCACCGTCGACGCCGTAGTGCATGGGGATCACGATCTTCGGTCCGATCTGTGCCACGACCTCGGCCGCCTCGGTGGGCGTGAGGGTCGTCTCGCCGCCGACGGGCACGAGCAGCACGTCCACCGGTCCGAGCTCGCTGACCTGCTCGTCGCTGAGGAGGTGACCGAGGTCGCCCAGGTGGCAGACGTGCACCCCGTCGATCTCGACGGCGAAGACCATGTTCTCGCCGCGGCTCGCGCCCGCCTCACCATCGTGGTAGGTGCGAATGCCGGTGACCAGGAGCTCGCTGAACTCGTACTCACCCGGCCGCGTCAGCGTCATGCCGGCCTTGATCGAACGCGTGTAGGTGTGGTCGGGGTGGTCGTGGCTGATCGTCAGCAGCTCGACATCGTGCTTGCCGGCGACGAAGCCGGTCGACGGCGGGCAGGGGTCGGTGATGACGGTCGCGTCCTTGCCCTTGAGGCGGAAGCAGGCACGCCCGTACCAGGTGATCTCCATCGGTGCGCCGATGGTAGCCGATCGGGAGATAGCACGAGCCCCGGTGCCCGCCCAATGACACCGGGGCTCGAAGGAGGGAGGGTGGAGGCAGAAACCACGATGATCTCCATCTCGCACCGTGAACACTAGAAGGCCGTTCTAAACCGGGGGCTTGCCACGCCTTAAGAAACCTGAACGTTGTCGGGCGACGCGTACAGGCTGCGTAGAATGGCCCGCAATGTCGACAGGCCAGCGTCTCGTCTCGGTGAGTGTCGCCCTCGTGGTGCTGCTGGGAGTCCTCGTTCTCGGGCTCCGCGCGACCGGTGCCGACGTGGCGCTCGGGCCCGATGTGAGCGCGACGCCGACCGCGACGATCGCGCCGTCCGCTGAGCCGTCGGCGACGGCGTCCGCGGCCGAGCCATCCCCGTCGGAGCAGACTGACGACGAGGTACGGGCCGCCCTCGAGGAGATCGAGCGGCAGGTCATCGCGATCCGGGGGCTGCCGGCCGCCGACATCGGGCCGGCCGAGATCATCAGTCGCGAGCAGCTGGCCGTCGAGCTCCAGCAGCTCTTCGACGAGCAATACCCTCCGGAGGAGCGCGAGCGAGACAACGTCACCCTGCGAGCGCTCGGTCTGCTCGGCCCGGACGAGGATGTCGCCGACCTCCAGCTCGAGCTCCTCGGCGACCAGGTGCTCGGCTTCTACGACGACATCGAGAAGCGCATGGTCGTCGTGTCCGACGCGGGCCTCGACACCGAGGCCAAGATCACGTACGCGCACGAGTACACCCACGCCCTCCAGGACGCGGCCTTCGGCCTCGACTCGCTGGCCACCGATGAGCCCGGACAGGATGATCGCGGCCTGGCCCGAACGGCCCTGATCGAGGGGGATGCGACGGTCACGATGGTCGCCTGGATGCTGCGTCACCTGAGCCAGCAGGAGATCATCGAATACTTCGGGGACGCCGAGGTCCCGGACACGACCGGCATCCCCGACTGGATGGTCGCCCAGCTGGCGTTCCCCTACGACGCAGGTCTGAACTGGACGACGATCCTCGCCGGCGGCGATCCGACGCAGCCTGACTTCACCGAGATCGATGCCGCTTACGACGACCCGCCCGACAGCACCGAACAGGTCATCGACATCGACAAGTGGGAGCCGCGCGAGGTGCCGGACGAGGTCGAGCCGCTCGACCTGGCGGCCGCGCTCGGATCGGGGTGGGAGGAGGTCGATGCCACGCCCGTGGGTCAGGCGACGATCTCGATCATCCTCGAGCACTTCGGCGTCGCGAGCACCGAGGCGCGCACCGCGGCCGATGGGTGGGGCGGCGACCGGGTGGTGGTGGCCCAGGGGCCGGACGGCGAGTTCGCGGTGGCATGGACCCTGACCTGGGACGCGGCCACGGATGCCAGCGAGTTCGTGGCGGCCTACGAGTCGGTGGTCGAGACGCTCGACTTCCCCGCATCGGTGACCGAGCTGCCTGACGGTCGCGTGCTGGTGGCCCACGCCTCGAGCGAGGAGCTCCTCTCGAGCACCGTCGAGGCCGCGAGCTGACCTACATCGACTCCGGCGCCGCGATGCCCAGGAGATCGAGGCCGTTCACGAGCACCGAGCGCGTCGCGTCGACGAGCGCGAGCCGCGCCCGCGACAGGTCCGCGTCTTCGCTCAGGACCTTGCAGTCGCGGTAGAACGCGGAGAACGCGCTGGCGAGCTCGTAGCAGTAGCGCGGGACCTCGTGCGTCTCCCGTCGCTCGGCGGCCGTGGCGAGCGCATCGGGAAATTCGAGCAGGTGGCGCACGAGTGCCTGCTCAGCCGGGTGGGCGAGCAGCTCGCCGGTCCGGGTCGGATCCGGGCGCAGATCGGCGTCGGCGGCGTGGCGCAGGATCGACGAGGCGCGGGCGTGGGCGTACTGCACGTAGTACACGGGGTTCTCGTTGCTCTGCGTCTTCGCCAGCTCGAGATCGAAGTCGATCCCGGTGCTGAACGCCCGCGAGCTGAAGAACCAGCGGGCGGCGTCGACGCCGACCTCGTCGAGGACGTCGTCGAGCGTGATGAACTCGCCGGACCGCTTGCTCATCGGGATCTCCGCGCCGTCCCGGACGAACCGGACCCACGCGATGAGCAGCATGCGGACCGCATCGGGGTCGTGTCCCATGGCCCTGGCCGCGTTGCGGACCCGGGCCACCGTGCCGTGGTGATCGGCGCCCCAGATGTAGATGAGCTCGTCGAACCCGCGGCTGAGCTTCTCGGTGACATAGCCGATGTCCGACGCGAAGTAGGTCGGCAGGCCGTTCGAGCGGAAGATGACGCGATCCTTGTCGTCGCCGAAGTCGGTCGAGCGAAACCACGTCGCCCCGTCGGCTTCGTACACGTGGCCCGATGCGCGCAGCTGGTCCACCGAGCGGCTGACCCAGCCGCCGTCGTGCAGCGAGCTCTCCTCCTTCCACACGTCGAAACGGACGCCGAGCCGTTCGAGGCTGGCCTCGATGCCGGCTCGCACGCGCTCGGTCGCCCAGGCGCCGACGATCCGTCCGGCCTCGTCGGGCGACGCGCTGGCCTCAGCCACCAGCTCGTCGGGCATGGCATCGGCCAGGTCTTCGACATAGGCTCCGCGGTAGCCGTCATCGGGGAGATCGTCGCCGCGCCGGCGGGCCAGCACCGACAGGCCCAGGTTGATGACCTGGGCGCCGAAGTCGTTGAAGTAGTACTCGCGCACGACGTCGTGGCCGACCGCCGAGAGCACGCGGCTCAGCACATCTCCCACGAAGGCACCGCGCGCGTTGCCGACATGGAGCGGACCGGTCGGGTTCGCGCTCACGAACTCCACGTTGATGCGGCGCGGCTCCGACGCCGTGTTCCTGCCGAAGTCGGTGCCCGCAGCGAGGATCGGGCCGACCTGGGACGCCATCCACACGGGATCGACGCGGAAATTGAGGAAGCCCGGTGCCGCCACCGACACTCCGGCGATCGAGGGCGGCGGCTCGAAGGCGGCGACGAGAGCCTCGGCGATCCGCATCGGCGCACTGCGGGCAGCGGGAGCGAGCTGCATCGCCACGTTGCTCGCCAGATCGCCGTGCTCCGGCTTGGCCGGGCGCTCGATGCCGATCGGCGGCAGGGACGCATCGGGTTGAAGCGTCAGCGTGCCGCTTGCCACGGCACGGTCGCGCGCATCGGCGATCGCCCGGGCGAGGTCGTCTCGGAGGCTCATGGGGCGTCGAGTCTAGCGGGTCGGCGCCGCGAGCCCGTAGGGTCAGTTCTGGACCGACTCCGTGATGGCGGAGCTCGCGTCGAGATCGGCTGACGAGTCGGCGCTGACGGCGCCGCCGATGGCGAGCGAGAGGATCATCCAGGCGGCGGCGAGCGCGATCAGCAGCCGGTTGGGCTGGGTGCTGGTGGCGGCGCGTGTCCTGGGAGTTGCGGGCTTCATCGAGGTGGGCGTCTTTCTGCGCTTGTCTGTGGTTGGTGTGCTCCCCCCTGGTACGCACCCCTATGCAATCTGGTTGCCAGACACGCGCAGCGTGTGGTGCGTCCTCGCACCACACACCCGTCAGCGGTCGCGAGCGAGCCTCAGCTCGAGCGCCTGGTCCACGCTGAAGTCGGCCATGCCCAGCGCGTCGGCGGTGACCTCGAGCAGGGCACCGGTGGGCGCCAGGCCGATGAGCTCGCAATGATCGATGTCGGTCCCGGCTTCCCGCGCCAGCCGCCGAACCTCGCGCACGACCGCAGCGATCCCGGTCCGTTCCCAGTCGACGAGGTTGGTGCTCACCTGGGCCATGCGCGGCTGACCCGGGTTCTCGAGCAGCACACCCATGGCCTGCACGGCCGGCATGCCACCGGAGCTCTCGCGGATCGCGTTGGCGATCTTGATCGCGATCGCCCGGTCGTCGGTACGCAGGTTGATGTTGAAGGCGATGAGCGGCTTCCGTGCACCCACGGCCACGGCCCCACCGCGGGGGTGGACGCGGGCCGGCCCGAAGTCGGGAGCACGGTGCGCGAACGCGCCGATCTCGTCGCGGATGGCCTCGTACTGTCCGCGGCGCACCTCCGCCAGCCGGCGCCGCTCGGGCCGCAGCGCCGCGTCGCCGTAGAGGTAGACGGGGAGGTCGAATCGAGCGGCGATCTGCTCGCCGAAGCGGCGGGCGAGGTCGACGCACTCCTCGATGCGCGTCGTGCCGAGCGGGACGAACGGAACCACGTCGACGGCGCCGATGCGAGGGTGGGCGCCCGTGTGCTTGGCCATGTCGATCAGTTCGAGGGCGCGGCCGACGGCGGCCGTGGCGGCGCGCACGACCGGTTCAGCGCTGCCGGCGAACGTGACGACGCTGCGGTTGTGGGTGACGTCGCGCGAGTGATCCAGGACGGTCACGCCGTCGATCGCTGCCACGGCGCGCACGATCTCGTCGACCACCTCGGGGCGGCGGCCTTCAGAGAAGTTCGGCACGCATTCGATGAGTCCCGGCACGCCGCAGATCGTAGCGGGCCGGCACCGCTCGACGGCGCGCATGTCGCAGGCTGCTAGGCTCCGGGGACGATGACGGCTCGTCTGCGCGCTCGAACGTGGTCCCGATGAGCGGACGGCTGTTCGTGGTGGCCGTCCCGATCGGGCATCCCGACGACATGACGCCCCGTGCGATCGCGACCCTCAACGCCGTCGCGGTCGTTGCGGCCGAGGACACGCGTCACTTCGCCACGCTCGCCCGGCGGCACGGCATCCGCACGCGTGCCGTGAGCTACCACGACCACAACGAGGAGCGGCGATCGCGGGAGCTGCTGGCGCGGCTCGAGGCGGGGGAGGATGTGGCACTCGTGTCGGACGCGGGAACGCCTCTCGTCAGCGATCCGGGGTTTCGGCTGGTGGCCGCCGCCATCGGCGCCGGGGTCGAGGTGAGCAGCCTGCCGGGCGCGTCGGCGGTCACGACCGCCCTTGCGGCCTCGGGTCTGCCGCCGCATCCGTTCCGGTTCGTGGGCTTCCTGCCGCGGACGGCGGCCGCACGTCGCGCCGCACTTACGGATCTGCGTGCCGATCGGGCGACGCTCATCGCCTTCGAGGCGCCGCGCCGGGTGCGCGCCGCGATCCAGGATGCGCTCGAGGTCCTGGGGGATCGACCGGCCTGCCTGGCGCGCTCGATCACGAAGCCCGACGAGCGGTACCAGCGCGGCTCGCTGTCCGAGCTCGCGCGCGCGCTCGAGTCCGAGGACGAGGTGCGCGGAGAGTGCACGCTCCTCGTCGGCGGGGCGGACGGAGACGCCGGCTCGCTGACCGACGCCGAGGCCGATGCCGCCCTCCTCCTGGAAGGGGGAGCCCCGGCGCGGGTCGTCCAGGATCTGCTGGTCCAGCGGCACGGCCTGGCCCGGCGCGAGGCCTATGCGCTCGTGCTCCGGCTGCGCGACGCATGAGCGCCGAGATCGTCGAGCGCGTGCTGCGGTCGCCCCGCTACCGGGACGTCGATCGCGCGCTGCTGACGCGCCTGGCGGACGAGGAGCTTCCCCGGTCTCGCGGCACCGACGATGCGGTGAAGCGCGTGAAGCGCCGGCTGCACCAGGCGGTCGGGGCGTTCCGTGGCCGGCGCGCTGCCGATCCGCTGCCGGAGGCGATCCGTGATGCATGGACCGGCAACCTCTCGGATCCCGCCTTTCGGGCCGCGTCCGCCGACGCGATGCGCGCTCATGCGTCGACCCGCGAGCGGATTCCGCTGCTCGACGAGCTGTATCCGGCCGTGTGGTCGGTGACCGGGCTCCCGTCGTCCCTGATGGATCTCGGCTGCGGTCTCAACCCGCTGACGCTGCCGTGGATGGGCCTCGCGTCCGACGCTCGCTATCTCGCCTCGGACGTGGACCGTCGGCCGCTGGCCGCCGTGGCGGCCTTCCTCGAGCTCGTCGACCAGCCGGGTGCCGTCGAGGTGCGTGACCTCGTCGCCGCTCCACCCACCGACGCCGCCGACGTCGCTCTCCTCTTCAAGCTCGTCACCACGCTCGACCGCCAGGATCGCAACGCGGCGTCCCGACTGCTCGAGACGCTTGCCGTTCGCCACGCGGTGATCACGTTCCCCGTTCGGTCGCTCGGCGGGCGCGGACGCGGCATGGAGCGAACGTACCGCGCCCGCCTCGACGAGCTCATGGCGGGGGTCGATCGCGTGCGGGACGTGACCGAGGTGGCTGTCTCCGGGGAGCTCGTCATGGTGGCTGAGCTCGATGGCTGAACCGCTCGACACGCGTCGGGGCACGCTCGCGGTGCCGACCTTCCTGCCCGATGCGACGCGCGCCGGCGTGCGCGGCGTGAGCAGCGAGGACCTGCGGGCGATCGGCATCGAGGGGGTGGTCGTGAATGCCTTCCATCTCCTGCGCCGCCCGGGAGCGCGGGTCGTCCAGGCGGCGGGCGGGATCCATCGCTTCATGGACTGGGACGGCCCGATTCTCTCCGACTCGGGAGGGTTCCAGGTCTGGAGCCTGATCCGCCAGGACCCGAACCGCGGGATCATCCGCGACAACGAGGTGATCTTCCGCGAGCCCTCGACGGGAGAGAAGTGGAACCTCACCCCCGAGCGGGTGGTCGGCCTTCAGTTCCAGCTCGGCTCCGACATCGTGGTCTGCCTGGACGACTGCACCGATGCCGAGGCGCCGGAGGCGGAGCAGGAGCGATCCGTCGAGCGGACCGTCCGCTGGGCACGCCGCAGCCGCGAGGAGTTCGACCGCCAGGTCAGGCAGCGTCGCGACGGCGTGCCGCCGCGCATCTTCGCGGTCGTCCAGGGAGGGGGGTCGGAGGCGCTCCGCCGGCAGTGCGCATCGGCGCTGGCCGAGATCGGCTTCGATGGCTACGGGTTCGGTGGTTGGCCGCTCGACGCCGATGCCGGCCTCCTCGCCGATCCACTGCGCTGGGTCGCCGACGCCCTGCCGCCGGAGGCACCCAAGCACGCGTTGGGGATCGGCCGACCGGACCATGTCGTCACGGCGCATGCCCTCGGCTACTCGATGTTCGACTGCGCGCTTCCCACCCGCGACGCGCGCCACGGACGCCTCTACGCCTTCCGCTCCGGCTGGGAGGAGCGCCGGCCCGAGCCGGGCGATCCGTTCTATCGCGCCGTGCGGATTCACGATCCCGAGCACCGGGTCGCCCACGCGCCGATCGAGGAGGGGTGCGACTGCCCCGCCTGCAGCCGCCATTCGGCCGCCTACCTGCACCACCTGTTCAAGGTCGGCGACCTCTCGGCGGAGCGGCTCGCCACGCTCCACAACCTGCGCTTCTACGTTCGCCTGTTCCAGCGACTCCGGTCCGCGGCCTGAGCGGGGCGGTCAGCCGTGGGCGGCCGCCTGTGCCGGGTCCTCGCGTCCCAGGGTGTCGGGATCGACGCCACGGGCACGGGCCATCCGCTCGGCGAGCAGCTGGAGCGACATCGCCGCACCGAGCAGCGCGGGGGCCGATCCCGGCGTCCGTCCGGCCCGGGGCAGGACGATGCGGCCGGCCGGCGTCAGCTCGGAACCGATGCCACCGGTGACCTCGGCCGACACGATGGCGGCTGCCGGAACGGAGAGTGAGGCGGCCGCGGCGAGCAGCCGATCGGCGCGTTCGCGGACCGCGGCGATCGGAGACGACGCGGTGAGGAGCACGATGAGGCCGGTCCAGCGCGTCGCCGCGGCGAGGTGGCCGTGATGCAGCGTCTCCAGCTCGTGGGCATCGGCCGGCAGGCGGGCGCCCTCGGCGATCTTCAGCGCCAGCTCGCGGGCGGAGACGTGATCGACCCCGGTTCCCGTGACGAGGATCCGGTCGCAGGCAACGAGCGCCGCAGCGACCGTGGCCGCGGCGTGGGGATCGTTCGCGCCGTCCAGCAGCGATCGGATCCCGAGGATGTCGAGGCGACGCTCGGCCAGCTTCGCGGAGAGCGCCACGCCGACGAGGAGCGGTGAGAGGTACCCGACGGTGTGGCACCAGCTCTGGTCCTGCTCGTCAGTGGTGACGACGATGTCCGCCAGCTCCGCCCCGGGCGATCCGGCGCTGACCGTGATCAGAGCGGTTCGCGCCCCCGCCTCTCCAGCCGCGCGCAGCGCGGCGTTCGTCATCGCGGTGCCACCCTCGTGGGACACGCCGATGAGGAGCCCGCCGCCGATCGGCCGGTGGAGCAGCTCCATCGCCTGCGCCGAGTGGACCTCGCGGCCGGGCACCGGGTCGATGCCCTCCGTCAGGAGCGCAGCGATCGCCATGGCGGCGTGCTCCGACGTCCCGCAGCCGGTGACGATGACCGGCTGCCCGGCCGCGGAGGCGACGCCGATCGCCGACGCCAGCTCCTCGAATGCCGGCTGCGATCGGAGGCGTCCGAGCAGCCGCTCGGCGAGCGCGGGCTCCGCGGCGATCATCTCGGTCATCCGGTAGGGCGGCTTCGACCTGAACGCGGGCATCTCCGATGGCGCCCAGGGGTCCGGGGCCCCGGGAAGGGCCTCGCTCGCCGCACGTCGGGCCATCAGCGGCAGCTCACCCGGGTCGCATCGGGATGCGGACCCCGCGGTCATCGGCGACCTCGACCGCGCGCTCGTACCCGGCGTCCGCGTGACGGATGACGCCCATGCCCGGGTCGCTCGTGAGCACCCGCTCCAGTCGTGCGCCGGCCTCGGGCGTCCCATCGGCGACGACCACCATCCCGGCGTGCAGGCTGTAGCCGATGCCGACGCCCCCACCGTGGTGGAAGCTCACCCACGTGGCGCCGGCGGCCGTGTTCACGAGGGCGTTGAGGATCGGCCAGTCGGCGATCGCATCGGAGCCGTCGCGCATCGCCTCGGTCTCGCGGTTCGGGCTCGCCACGCTGCCGGCGTCGAGGTGGTCACGGCCGATGACGATCGGCGCGCTGATCTCGCCCGATGCGACGAGGTGGTTGATGCGCACGCCGGCCTTCGCTCGGTCGCCGTATCCGAGCCAGCAGATGCGGGCGGGGAGCCCCTGGACGGGAACCTTCTCCGCGGCCAGTCGCAGCCAGCGCTGAAGCCCGTCGTCGTCCGGGAACAGCTCGGCGAGGGCGCGGTCGATCACGTCGATGTCGGCCGTGTCACCGGAGAGCGCGGCGACGCGGAACGGCCCCTTCCCCTCACAGAAGAGCGGGCGGATGAACGCGGGGACGAAGCCGGGGAAGTCGAACGCGTTCGCCACCCCGTGCTCCTTCGCGACCTGCCGGATGTTGTTGCCGTAGTCGAACGTGATCGCACCGGCGGCCTGGAACGCGAGCATGGCCCGCACGTGATCGGCCATGGCCGCCGTCGATCGGCGGACGTAGTCGTCGGGGTCGCCCTCGCGGAGCGCCAGTGCATCGGCCAGCGACAGACCGTTCGGGACGTAGCCGCCGAGCGGGTCGTGGGCGCTCGTCTGGTCGGTGACGAGGTCGGGGCGCCAGCCGCGCTCGACGAGTGAGGGGAGAACGTCGGCGGCGTTCGCCACCAGCGCCACCGAGCGGCCGATGCGGTCGGCCCGCCAGCCATCGACCATGGCGACCGCTTCGTCGAGTTCGTGCGTCAGCTCGTCGACGTAGCCCGCCTCGAGCCGCCGTCGCGCCCGGCTTTCGTCCACCTCCACGACCAGGGCAGCGCCCTCGTTCATCGTGATGGCGAGCGGCTGCGCGCCGCCCATTCCGCCCAGCCCGGCGGTCAGCGAGGCCGTCCCGGCCAGGGTGCCGTTGAAGTGCTGGCGGGCGGCCTCGGCGAAGGTCTCGTAGGTGCCCTGGATGATGCCCTGCGTCGCGATGTAGATCCACGATCCGGCCGTCATCTGGCCGTACATCGTCAAGCCGGCGCGCTCGAGCTCGCGGAACTGCTCCCACGTCGCCCAGTGCGGCACCAAATTGGCGTTCGCGATGAGGACCCGGGGCACGTCCGGCGTCGTGCGAAACACGCCGACCGGCTTGCCAGACTGGACGAGGAGCGTCTCGTCGTTCTCGAGCCGCTGG
Source organism: Chloroflexota bacterium (assembly GCA_025699005.1). Taxonomy (GTDB): domain Bacteria; phylum Chloroflexota; class Limnocylindria; order QHBO01; family QHBO01; genus JACDBZ01. Next base: position 11,395 of record JAILWI010000002.1, read on the forward strand.
AGCTCGGCGACGATGGCGTCGAATGCCTCCCAGCTGCGAGCCGCCCGCCCGGTGCCTCCGTAGACGACGAGGTTGTCCGGATCCTCGGCCACCTCGGGGTCGAGGTTGTTCATGAGCATCCGGAGAGCGGCTTCCTGCTGCCAGCCCTTGCAGGACAGCTCGGTGCCGCGCGGGGCGCGCACGGTGCGGGGGCCGCTCCTCGGTTCGACTGCCGTCATGGACCGATGATACGGCTCGCGGTCGTCACGCTACGGAATCGTCGCCACCCAGATCGCAACACCCCCGCTCGGTGTCCCGGTTCCGCCATCTGCAAGCACGATGAGACGCTGACCGAGGATTCCGACTCCTCGGATTGCCGAAGGAGTGCCGAACGGCAGCGGTTCCCAGTCGGCTCCGTTGCCGCTGATATACGCCGTGTTCGGATGGTAGATCGCGCCCTCTCCGCAACCCCAACCGAGCACGCTGTCCATGACGACGTACGGGCCCGCGCTCACCAAGCCGCCGATGACCTCCGGGCACGGTTGCCCGATGTCCCGGATGCCGAGCTGGTTCGCGCCGAACGGCAGCCAGTCGAGCCCGTTTGCGGAGAACCAGGTGGTCACCGACTGACCCTGCGACGGATCCTCCAGCTCCGCGAAGTCGGCCAGGACCCAGTCACCGTGTCGGCTCGCGACGTGCGCAGCCAATGGCGTCGGGCCATCCCCATCGATCCAGGTGCGCCCGTCTCCCGATGCGATCACGCGCGCCGACGCGTCCCCGGACGTCGAGTGGACCAGCGCGACGAATCCTTCGTCTCCTGCTTCTACCGAAACGGCCTGTTCGAGCGGTCCGTCCGCCCCCGCTTCCGGCCACCACACACGGTCCCACCCTCGTCCATCCGTCGAGTGCCACAACCCGGCGGTTGCATTGTCGAGCGGATCGTCAGGAGGCACGAGCCCGATTGCCACGTATCCCCTCGGCCCGGTGACAACCGATGGCCGATGGCCAAGGTCGGGCATTCCCTCGAGTCGGGCCGGCGTCCATGTCGTCCCATCTCGTGATTCGAAGAAGACGTTTCGAGGGTTGTAGGACGCGGCGATGTCCCATGCCTGTCCGATCGCGACCAGCGTCCCGTCCGACGTCACGTACACGCCCACGAGCTCCACGTTCACGAGCGTTTCAGACGGCGTGACGTCGCGCCAGGACTCGCCGTCATCGGTGAGCCAGACCCGCCCCTCGTGACCTGGGGGTGGACCGAAGACGCCTCGGTCCTCTGTCTCGTAGCGCGTACCGACGGCAATGATGCCGTGATCCCATCGTGCGAGGCCGCCCGCGAGGTAGCGCCTGCCCTCTTCCGCGAATCCCACCACTCGCGTCCACCCTGCGGGAAGCGCTGCAGCCGGCGGTGGGGATGCCGGGGCCGGCGTTGCCGCAGGCGTGGGAGACGCTGTCGGCGAGACGGTCGGCCGCATCGAATCCGACGGCGCGACGCTGATCGACGGAGACGCCGGTGGGGTGGGTGACGCCGTCGCAGGCGTCTCACCGATCGGCAGTCGGGTCGTGAGCGCGAGTCCGGCCCCGATCGAGACGACAATCGCTGCTGCTGCGGCGAGCGGGAGCCACGGGCGGGTTCGGGGCGCTGAATGCAGGCTCGGTGCCTCGTCCGTGGGGAGACGGGCTTCGTAGTCACGAAGCCGGGCGCCGAACTCTACGTTGAACCGGTCGTCAGGCATCGCTCAGTGCCCTCCGCAGAACCGTCTTGGCACGCGAGAGCCAGCTCGCCACGGTGCCGCTCGGGACGCCCAGGATGCCGGCAATCTCCGCCTGCGTGTACCCATCGATCACGCTCAGCAGCAGCGCCGCGCGATGGTCGGGTCGCAGTTGCCCGAGCGCCTGGTGGAGGTCGTGGTCGACTTCGGGCGCCCACTCGCTGTCGCTGCCGCGGCCGCCGAGCAGGCCACTCCACCGCCGCCGCCGTGCGCGCTCGTTGAAGGCGAGGCGCAGGCCGATGGTGTAGAGCCATCCGCGCGCATCCGTGCCGTCAAATCGGTCCCAGGACCGATAGGCGCGGAGGTAGGCGTCCTGAGCGACATCGCGTGCGGTGTCGGGATCCGCCAGGACCGCAGTCAGGCGCCGGACGAGGCCCAGGTAGTGCTGCGCCACGATCTCGGCGAATGCCGATTCGCGATCAAGCGACTGGGCCATCTGGGCGGTCCCCTCCATCTCACCCCGTACAACAGCCGAGGTGCCGGGATTCTTGCAGTCTCAGTCGTCCCCGAACGGATTCGGGCGCTTCGGGCCGTCGGGAGGCAGGCGGAACAGGTCGTCGGGATTGCGCTTCGGGGGCAGCGGGAGCGGCCAGTCGTCGCCTTCGTCGGGGGCGCTGGCCCGAAGGAGTCCCGACCACGCATCCGCATCGGTCTCGCCGGTGAGCTCCCGTCGGTAGACCGGATACCGGTCGTCGTCGACCGCCCGCTCGAAGCCTGCTGCCTCGTACACGGCCGAGGGCCCGGCCGATGGGCGCCAGGCATCGCCGACCTGCTCGGGGTACGACTCCACCGCGGTGATGCCGCGGCCGTCGAGCTCGGCACACAACGCCTCGAGCAGCGCGACGCCGGTCGCCATGCGATCGGCCTCCGAGGAGGTCACCTGGAGGCAGGTGATGACCCACGGCGCGGGGGACTCGGGGAGCTGCGGGTAGCGCTCGCGAATCGACTGTGCGCGCGGATACGCGGACAGTGGCCCGAACTGGGCGTAGGCGACCGCGCCGGTCCCCGGCGCACCGGCACGGCGGGCGAGCATGGCGTACGAGCCCGAGACGTTCTGGCCCGCAAGGAGGCGGCGGCGCTTGAGCGCCGCGCGCGCATCGGCATCGGGGGCGTCCTCGGGTGGCGCGGCGCGGCCACCGTCGAGCCGCTCCCAGTAGTCGCAGGTCTGGCATCGCGCGCCCGGCTGCGCGGGATCGGGGATGTCGTCGAAGCTCGCCTCGTCCACGAGCTCGAAGGAAAGGTCAGCCATGCGCGCGCTGCGTCGGCCCGCTGGAGAGGAGGTCACCCGCGTGGATGAGCGCCCGCACGCTGGCGATGTCGGGCGACGGCGAGCGATCGGCGTCGAGATGCAGGACGTGCTCGCGAATGCGTGCATGCGCCGCAGCGACCCCGGCGCCGGCGCGCATCGGCGCGTGGAAGTCGAGCCCCTGTGCGGCGCACAGCGCCTCGATGGCGAGGACGGTCTCGGCCCGGTCGACGGCCTCGCGCAGGTGGAGGGCGGACGTGCCACCCATGCTGACGTGATCCTCCTGGTTGGCGCTCGTCGGGATCGTGTCGACGGACGACGGGTGTGCGAGGGTCTGCAGCTCGTTGACGAGCGCCGCGGCGGTGTAGTGCGCGATCATCAGCCCGCTCTCGACGCCCGGCCGTTCGGCCAGAAACGCCGGGAGTCCCGAAAGGTGCGCGTCGACGAGCCGGGCCGTGCGGCGCTCGGAGATCGACGCCAGCTCAGCCACCGCCATCGTCGCGTAGTCGAGCGCCAGCGCGAGCGGCTCTCCATGGAAGTTCCCGCCCGACACGACCTCACCGGTCGGGAAAACGAGCGGGTTGTCGGTGACGGAGTTGATCTCCACCTCGAGGACCCGTCCGAGCTCGCCGATGGCGTCCCGTGCGGCGCCATGAACCTGGGGCATGCAGCGGAGGCTATAAGCGTCCTGGACCCGATGGTCGCTCTCCGCGTGGGATGCGCCGATCTCGCTGCCCTCCAGCATCGCCCGGAGGTGGGCCGCCGATGCCACCTGGCCCGGGTGCGGGCGCGCGGACACCAGGCGCTCGTCGAACGCGGCGCCGGTCCCGAGCATTGCCTCCAGGCTCATGGCGCCGATGACGTCGGCGGTCAGCGCCAGCCGCAGGGCGTCGTGGTGGGCGAGCGCGCCGATGCCCGCCATGAGCTGCGTCCCGTTGAGCAGGGCCAGGCCCTCCTTGGCCTCGAGGACGACCGGTGTCAGCCTGCCGCGCGAGAGCGCCTCCGCGCCCGGTCCCGGGCCGGCGCCGTCGACCGTCGCCTCGCCCTCGCCGATGAGGACGAGCGCCAGGTGCGCGAGCGGGGCCAGGTCCCCGGATGCGCCGAGGCTGCCACGGGACGGCACGACGGGATGGATCGCCGCGTTGAGCATCCCGACGAGGAGCTCGGCGACCTCGGCCCGGGCACCGGACAGCCCGATCGCCAGCGTGTTGGCGCGGAGCAGGAGCATCGCCCGGACGACCTCGTCGGGCAGCGGGTCGCCGACACCGGCCGCATGCGATCGGACGAGGTTGCGCTGAAGCTCGGCGGTCTGGTCCGGCTCGATCCGGACGTCCGCGAGGTCACCGAAGCCCGTCGTGATTCCGTAGGCGGTTGCGCCATCGGCGACGAGACGGTCGACGACGGCCCGCGAGGCGCGCATCCGCTCGGCGGCGGAGGGGTCGAGGGCGACGGCCCGGCGGCCGCGCGCCACCTCGATCACGTTGTCGATCGAGAGGTCCCGACCGGAGAGCGGTAGCGGCGGCATCGGTCCCTATACTACGCACCGTGCGACGGCTGCCGGACCCCATGAGACGCCTCGTGGTGAGCGACGAGGCCGCAGACCGACTCGGCGGCGCGGTGCCGAGCCCGGCGGCCGCCTTCCTCCTCGCCGTCATCGCGCTCCCCGCGCTGTTCTGGCTCGTGATGCTGAAGCGCACCACGGTCTACACCGCGCCCGAGGAGTGGATGATGACCACGGTCATCCCTGCCGTGCACGGGTGGGTCGAGACCAACCTTCCGCCCGTGGAGCTGGTCGTGATCGGCATCAGTGCGCTCGGCAGCGGTTGGTTCGTCGCCCTCGCCTTTGCCGGCCTCGGGCTCCTCGCGCTGGCGAACGGCCGTCGCGATCTCGCCATGCTCCTCGCGCTCGGGACGCTCGCATTCCCGATGGAATGGGCGCTCAAATACTTCACCTCGGCGGAGGCCATCAGCCTGCCTGCGCTGCTCGGCGCGATCGTCAACACGAACGATGTCGGCCTCGACGACATCGCCGACTTCCCGGCCGGCCACGCGCTGCGCGCGACGGTCCTCTACGGCATCGCGGCATTCAGCGTCGCCCGCCTTGCGCACGATCATCGGCAGGGACAGATCGCCTATCTCGTGGCAGCCGCCTTCGTGGGCGCCATCAGTGCGACCCGCATCTACCTTGGCGCCCACTACCCGATGGATGTCCTGGGCGGCCTGATGGCCGGCGGGGCGCTGCTCTCCATCCTCGTCGCGGTCCACGTGCTGCGCGTCGACGAGCGGGCGCAGGCTCGAGAGCTCGCCGCACAGGCCGAGCGCGCCGCATCCGGCCGGCGCCGGGTGGCGGTCCCGCGCCGCACACGAGCCGAGGGCTAGACGCTGCTCGACTTCATCGACGCCCAGGTCATTCCATTCGTCCTGCAGATGTACGACGCCGTCGGCTACGTCGGCGTGGCGGTGGCCGTGGCGCTCGAGACGATCGTGGCGCCCATTCCGTCGGAGGTGATCCTGCCGATGGCCGGCTGGAAGGTGAGCCAATCGGCCGCCGATGCCTCCGTCCTGGAACCCCTCACCGGCCTCCCGTGGAACATCCCGCTGGCGGTGCTCCTCGCCACGGTCGGCAGCGTGGTGGGCGCGGTGGTCGGCTACTACATCGGCGCCTGGGGCGGGCGCCCGCTGCTCGATCGCTACGGGCGCTATGTCGGCATCGGCGCGGAGGATCTGGATCGCGCCGATCGATGGTTCGACCGCTGGGGCAGCTGGGCCGTCTTCTTCGGACGGATGGTGCCCCTCGTCCGAACCTTCGTGAGCTACCCGGCCGGCATCAGCCACATGCCGATGGGCCGCTTCCTGATCTTCAGCACGCTGGGCTCGCTGCCGTGGAACGCGGCGCTGATCTACGCCGGCTTCGTGGTCGGTGAGAACTACGACCAGATCGAGGCGACCATCAAGCCCTACGAATACGTCATCTACGCGGTGGTCCTCGCCATCGTGGCGCTCGTCGTCGCGAGGTGGCTCATCGGGAAGCGCCGCCGAGACGCCACCGCCGGTTGACCGCCTCGGGCCACGCATGCATGATCGGCCCAATCGAACCGACCATCGTCTTCGGGGCGGGGTGAAAGTCCCCACCGGCGGTCGGCTCAGCAGCTGAGCCAGCCCGCGAACCGCATCGGCCAGGAGCCGACGCGGCCGACCTGACCCCCGGCGCACGCCGGGGCAGACAGGGCCGACGGTCACAGTCCGGAAGGGAGAGGACGACCACGTGCCCCGCCGTGTCCGGCGCGGGGACGGCGGCGTGGCCCCGTGCGCGATGAAACGACAGCACACGGGAGCAGCATGACCGGCACACCGACCGACCCGCGGGGTCTCGACATCGCCATCGGCGACGTCGATGTGCGCTTCGGCGCGCCCGGCGGCGAGGTCCGTGCGCTCGAAGGGCTCTCGCTCGACATTCCCGCGGGTTCGTTCACGGCGGTCATCGGGCCGAATGGCTGCGGCAAGAGCACGCTGCTGCGGCTCGTGGCCGGGCTCCTTGCGGCGGACGCCGGTACGGTCGCGGTCGGTGGCATCGTTCCGCGACCCGGGGACGGGCGAGTCGGCCTGGCATTCCAGCAGCCACGGCTGGTCCCGTGGCGCTCCACCGCGGACAACGTGGCCCTGCCCCTCGAGCTCGCCGGCGTCGGAGCCTCGGAGCGACGTGACCGAGCCGCGGAGGCGCTCGAGCGGGTGGGCCTCGCGGCCGCGGCCGCGCTCCGGCCGCGTGAGCTGTCCGGTGGGATGGCGCAGCGGGCGGGGCTGGCTCGCGCCCTCATCACGGACCCCCCGGTGCTCCTGCTGGACGAGCCGTTCAGCGCGCTCGACGCCCTCACGCGCGAGACATTCGACGCGGAGCTTCAGCGGCTGTGGCTCGAACGACCTCGCACCGTCGTGCTCGTGACCCATTCGGTCGGCGAGGCGGTTCGGGTCGCCAGCCAGGTCGTGGTGATGACGCCACGACCCGGCCGCGTGGCGCGCATCGTCGACATCCCCCTCGCGTGGCCCCGCGGGCCGGAGCTCGCCGACAGCCCCGGTGCCGGCGCGCTGGCGGCGGAGGTTCGGCAGGCGCTCGCGGCGGAGCACGCCGTGGAGCTGAGGCCCTGGACCGGTGGGGAGGCAATGGCGTGAGGCGAATCGGCGCGGCAGTCCTCAGCCTGGGGGTGTTCCTCGCGATCTGGAAGCTGGCGACCGTGATCGGCGGCTACCCCGAGTACATCCTGCCGGCTCCCGAAGTGGTCGCCGAGCGCGGCTGGCGCGCGGTGGGTTCCGGTGTGCTGTGGGAGCACGCGGGAGTGACCGTCCTCGAGATCGTCCTGGGCTTCGCCGTCGGTGCGTCGACGGCGGTCATCACCGGGGTCGCGCTTGGCAAGAGCGTGCTGATCGAGCGCGTCCTGTCGCCGTACATCGTGGCCGCCCAGGCGGTCCCGATCCTGGCGCTGGCGCCGCTCCTCGACATCTGGTTCGGGGGCGGCCTCCTCGCGAGGGTCGCCATCTGCGCCCTCATCGTCTTCTTCCCGATCGCGATCGCCACCATGGTCGGGATCCGCTCGACCGATCCGCAGCTCGTCGAGATGCTGCGCAGCCTCGGTGCGGGTCCTGCCCAGCGGACGCGCCTCGTCGAGATCCCGTCGGCGCTGCCGGTCATCTTCGGCGGCCTGCGCGTCGGGGTCACGCTGGCCGTCATCGGCGCGGTCGTCGCCGAATGGGCCGGCGCCTCGGTCGGCCTCGGCGTGCTCATCAACATCGCCAACCAGGGGCTGTTCGACACGCCCCTCATGTTCGTCGCCCTCGTCTCGCTCGCCGCGATCGGCCTGGCCTTCTACGGGCTGGTCGTCCTCGTCGAGCGGCGCCTCATTCGTCACTGAAAGGACTTCGATGTTCGCGTTGCGCATCCTCATCCTGGGCCTCGCCGTCGTCGTATCGGCCTGCGCTCCTGCCGGCTCCGGCGGCGAATCGCCGAGCGACGCCGGGCTGCGCCAGGTCACCCTCGTGCTCGGCTACCGCCCCGACGTTCAGTTCGCCCCCTTCTACGTCGCTCAGCGCGAGGGCTTCTATGCCGATGTCGGGCTGGAGGTCACGATCGAGCACCACCAGGCGCCCGACGTCCAGCGTCTCGTCGCCAGCGGCGACGCGGAATTCGGCGTCGCCGATGCGACCGACGTGATGATCGCGCGGAGTGCGGGCATCCCGATCAAGTACGTCAGCACGCTCTATCAGGGCTTCCCGGTGGCGCTCATCGGCGAAGCGGATGCGATCCCGGCGGAGCCGTCCGAGCTGGCCGGCATGACGATCGGGACGCCCGGCCGGTTCGGCTCATCGTGGCATGCACTGCTCGCACTGCTCGAGGCCGGCGGCCTGACCGAGGAGGACATCACCATCCGCGAATACCCGCAGTTCAACCAGGTCGACGGGCTGGCCAACGGCGACGTCGAGCTCATCACCGGCTTCCGGAACAACGAGCCGCTGCGCCTCGAGGCCCGGGAACTGGACGTCGGGACACTGACCATCGACGAGGTCGCGCCGCTGCCGGGGCCGGGGCTGATCGTCGGTGACGGGCTGCTCGCGGCGGACCAGGCACTGGTTCGGTCCTTCGTCGAGGCGACGGCCGCGGCTCAGGCGGCGGTCATCGCCGATCCCGACCTCGGGTTCGCTGCGGCGGAGGCCACCGTCCCCACGATCTCGGAGGATCCTGACGTGGCTCGTGCCGTCCTCGAGGCGACGGTCGTCCTGTGGGAGGGCGACGGGTTCGCGAACGGCGAGATCGACCAGATGACCTGGTCCGATGGCTACGACACGATGGTTCGGCTCGGGTTCATCGACGGGACGGTCCCGCTCGCCGAGATGATCGCCGACGTGTCGTCCTAGCCGGCGTCCCCGGGCGTCGTTTTGCCGGACGCGGTGCGCTCGGCCGACTCGACGGTCTGGCGCAGCACCATCATCGGCGTGACCGGTCCGATCCCGCCCGGGACCGGGCTGATGGCGCGGACGACGGGCGCCACGGTGGCGTGGTGGACGTCGCCCACGATTCCCTCGGGCGTCGCGTTGATCCCGCAGTCGACGACGACCGCGGACGCATTGACCATCTCGCTCCGCACGAGCCCCGGCGAGCCGGCGGCGACGACGAGGAGCTCGGCTCGACGCGTCTCGCGGGCGAGATTCCGCGTGGCGCGATGGCAGATGACCACCGTTGCGTCGCGCGCCAGCAGCAGAGAGGCGACCGGCCTGCCGACGACCGCCGACCGGCCGATGACGACGGCGCGCTGCCCCGCGACCGGGATGTCGTAGGCCTCGAGGATGGCGATCACGGCCAGGGCCGTCGCCGGCACGAATGCCGGCTCGCCGCGCGCCAGCCAGCCGGCGTTGGCGGGCGTGGCGCCGTCGACGTCCTTGGCGGGATCGATCCGTTCGACGAGCCGCCGACCAAGCTCGGGATCCGACAGGGGCTGGGCGACGACGATCCCGGCGACCCGCTCATCGGCGTTGAGGCGGTCGATCGTCTCGATCATCGGGCCGGACTCCTCGGCCAGCACGACCGGCACGACGCCGACGCTGCGCGCCGCCCGCTCGAGGCTCGAGGCATAGAGGGCGGAGGCCTCGCTGCTGCCCGAGCGCAGGATGGCGAGCTGGGGCGCAGCCTCCGGGTCATCGCCCGACAGGCGCTCGACCCGATGGCGGAGCTCGCGGCGCAGATGCGACGCCACGTCCCGGCCGTCGAGGAGTCGGGTCGTCAACGGAGCCGCTCCGCGACCGCGTCCCGGATCGCCTCGGCCCGCTCGTCGACCGCCTGGAGCAGGGTGCCCAGCTCCGTCTCCGCATCGACCGCGAGCGCCTCGCCGTCGGCGAGATACGGGAGGTTGATCTGGACGTTGAGTGCGGCGCCGCGCAGCGCGGTGACCGCCATGAGCGCCGCCACGCCGACGTCGCTGATCGCATTGCGGTTGCCGATCGGGACGAGGCGCTCGGCCAGGGTCAGCACCTCGCTCGCCGCGCGGCTGATCGACAGCGGGACCCGGATCGCCTCGCGCAGCGCGGCATCGACCTGGACCTTCCGCGCCTCCCGTTCGCGGTCGGTGTCCCTGGGCAGACGTCGCGCAGCAACGACCGTTGCGTAGGCGGACGCGTCGGCATCGGCGAGGCTCAGCAGCTCGGACTGGTACTGCGCCGCGGCGACGCCGATCTCGGTCAGCTCGGGCTCGTGGGCCTCGGCAGCAGGGCGGCCGGTGGTGAGCTCGACCACCATGCCGACGAGGGCCGCACCCATCGCTCCCGCCAGCGCGGCGGCGCTTCCGCCGCCGGGGACGGGGTCGCTGGTCGCGAGGCGGGCGATGAGGTCGCGCGCGGAGAGATCGACGAGCCGTTCGTCCATCGGCGGTGGGTCCTCGGAAGGCGGGCACCGGGCACGACATCGGCCCGGATGATCACCGGGCCGATTGTAGGCGGGGTCGCGGGGTGGCTTCAGGCGGCGGCTTCGACGGCCTCCAGGAACCACCGCCGCCGGCGACCGTCGAACACGACCGATGCACGACTGCCGTCGGCGCTGCGCAGGACGAACGTGATGCGCGGCCCGCGTTCGGCCGGGTAGGCGGACCGCTCGTCGCGTACCGCGTCGAGGTCGGTCACGTGGAGCGAGTGGCCGCGCCAGCGAACCTCGGAGGGCCGGTCTGCGCGGCGGTCCCATCGAACGTGTGCCTCGACGGGCGGGATCTGAACGAGAGCCATGGTGGCGGTGCTCCTCACGCTATGGCCTGCTCGGGCACTCGAACAGGCGTTCGATTCAAGGAGCGAAGAATACCGAACGGATGTTCGATCCGTCAAGCCCCATCCTCGTCGTTGCCCGGTGCCGCGTCCGGACGCTCCCCGAAGTCGAATCGCCGGTGCGGGCGCTGCGCGAGCAGCCGCGCTCTCGTGATCGCATCCTCGCCGAATCGCTCGCGGACGGTGTCGATCGACCGGGAGAGGCGATCCTCCCGATCCGGTGCATCGAACAAGGTCAGCTGCTGCGCTTCGGTGAGCCCGATGGCGGTCAGCCCGATCAGGCGTACGCCCCGTCCGGCCACCTGCGTCTTGCGAAGCAGGCCGATCGCCGTGTCGTACAGCGGCCGGCTGTCGCGCGTCGGGTGGGGGAGCGGCGCCTGCCGGGTCAGGGTCTCGAAGCCCTCGTAGCGGAGCTTGAGCTGGACCGCGCGTGCGGCCAGGTCGTGGCGACGCAGCCGGGTTGCCACCGACTCCGCAAGGTCGAGCAGCGTCGCCTCGAGGCGTCCGGGATCGGCGCTGTCCACGTCGAACGTGTGCTCGTGCCCGATGCTCTTCGGCGCGTGGCTCGAGACCACCGGGCTGGGGTCGGCGCCGCGTGCCCGGGCGGAGAGCTCGTCACCGTGGATGCCGAACCGCCGCCGGAGCGTAGAGCTCTCGAGCGCCGCGAGCTGGCCGATCGTCGTCACTCCGTATTCGCCGAGGGCGCGCTGGGCCTGCGGGCCGACGCCCCAGAGCCGTCGGATCGGGAGCGGTGCCAGGAAGGATGCCTCCTCTCCGGGCGGCACGATGACGAGCGCGTCGGGCTTGCGGAGGTCGGACGCGATCTTCGCGCACAGCTTGTTCGTGGCGACGCCGACCGACACGACCAGGCCGACTTCGTCGAGGACGCGCCGCTTGATCTCGCGCGCGATCGTCGGGCCGTCCCCGAAGGCGGCGCGGCTGTCCGAGACGTCGAGGAACGCCTCGTCCAGGCTGATCGGCTCGACCAGGGGCGTGTACGAGGCGAAGATCGCCATGACCTGCCGTGACAGCTGCCGATAGCGTTCGGGCCGGCCCGGCAGGAACACGCCATCCGGGCAGCGACGGGCAGCGGTGCGGAGCGGCATGGCAGAGACGACGCCGAAGACCCGCGCCTCGTACGACGACGCGCTCACGACACCGCGCTCGTCTCGATGGCCGCCCACGATGACGGGCCGGCCGCGCAGGCTCGGATCGTCGAGCTGTTCGACGCTCGCGTAGAACGCGTCGAGATCCGCATGCAGGATCGTGCGCACGTCAGTCAGGTGGCGATCGACACCCGCGGCTCCGCCGCCGGGTCGAGTCTCGTCGCCACCCCTGCCGCTTCGTCGAGCAGGGCGCGGCAGGTACCGGCATCCAGCCGTGTGAGCGGCCGCAGGGTGATCGTCACGACTTTCTCGTCGCGATCGAGGCCCCACGTGCCCGCCACGCGGCCGTCGACGAGGAAGGTGGGCAGCACGTCGGCATTCCTCGAGAAAACGGCGGCGCGGTTCCCGTCGTCGAGCACGCGGCCACGCCGCTTCGGGTGGTGGGAAAGGAGCAGGCTGTCCCACCGCGCAAGCAGCCGCGGAGGGGCCGGGATGTCCTCGTCCGGTCGCGGCGCCGCCTCCAGGTCGTACACGGTGGCACCGCTCTCGTCGGTGAGCGTGACGAGTTGATCGCCGAGCGCCTCGACGGCGCGGCGCCAGACCCCGGCGCCACCCGGACCGCGACCCACGAACGCGACCAGGTCATCGATCGAGGCCGGCCCGAACGCCTCGAGGTAGCGGCGGGCGACGTGACGGCGAGCCTCCTCGATCGTCGGCTCGGCTCGCGTGCCCAGCCATGTCTCGGCCAGCGCGTAGCGCGAGCGTCCGTAGCCCTCGCCGGAGTGCGGGACGTGGACGAGTGGCACGTGCGCGGCGAAGTGTCGCCAGGCGGCGCGCACCACCACCTGGCTGTTCGGGGCTCGCCAGCCGGGGCGCGTGATGGCGGTCGCCTGCGGGCCGACGGCCGCTGCCATCAGCCGATCGAGCTCGAGCGACGAGCGAGGGCTCTGGCGCAACGCGTCGACGGCCATCGCATGGGCCGCCGTCATCCGACGTCCGAGATCCGATTCGTGCGGGTCCGCCTTCGTCACCAGCCGCCACTGGTTGAGGCGCTGCGGCTGGCAGACGGTGAACATCGGCCAGAGGTCGTCGGCGGTGACGACGTGGATCGTGATGCGCATGAGCGAGCTGCGCACGACGGTGCGTCGCTCGAGCGCTGAAGGAAGGTCCGCCGTCGCATGATCCGCGGAGCGGGCGGCAAGCGCGACAGGTGGCCATTCGGGATGCTGCGCCTGCAGCGACGTGAGGCGGGACACGGCCGCATCGGAGCCGATGCCGTGGAAGGGCTCGAGCAGTCCCTGGCGCGCGAGGGTCGCCCGGTTGAGCGCGCGCGTCGTGATGCGCGCCACCGGCGCCGATCCCTAGCCGAGTCGGCGGATGACGCCGACGACCTTGCCCTGGATCTGGACCTCGGTCGCGTAGATCGGCTCCATCTCGGCGTTGGCCGGCTGCAGGCGAATCCGATCCTTCTCGCGGAAGTAACGCTTGAGGGTCACGCCGTTGTCCTCGAGCAGGGCGACGACGATGTCGCCATCCTTCGCGGTGGCCTGCGGCTGGACGATGACGAAATCACCGTCGTCGATCAGTGCGTCGATCATGCTCTTGCCGCGAACGCGGAGCACGTACGAATCCTCGCGTGCCTCGAGCGAGCGCGGAACGTCGAGCGTCTCTGCCGCGTCGTCATAGGCCTCGATCGGCTGGCCGGCGGCGATCTCGCCGAGCACCGGCAGGGTCAGCGTGTCGCGCTCGACCGGCATCCGGAACGGCGTGACCTTGCCGGGATCGGCGGCGCGCGGCTTGGGTTGCATCACGCGCAGCGCACGCGACGAGTGGGTCCCGCGTTCCAGGAGACCGGCGCGCTCGAGCGCGATGAGGTGATGGTGGACGGCGCTGGTGGATGCCAGACCCACCGCATCGGCGATCTCGCGGACCGACGGCGGGTAACCGCGCTCCTCGACGGTCTGGGCGATGCAGTCAAGGATGCGCTGTCGTCGCTCCGCATCGTGCCTGGTCATTGAGGTCCTCCGCGCGTCCGCGCTGCTCGGTCGTCGCCAGACCCTAGCAGAACGCCTGTTCTAATGTCAAACCGGTGGGCGATGCGGTCGACTGCTATCATGCCCACCCCACATCAGACCTCCGGAGCTCCGTGTGAACCTGTCCTCGTCGTCGCGCTACTTCCGCATGGCGCGCCTCGTGGTGAAGCTGCCGACCTACGCCAGGATGGTGTGGGGGCTCGTCCGAGACCCTCGCACGCCGATCGGCCTGAAGGGGATGCTGCTGGCCGCACTCGCCTACGTGGTGATGCCGGTCGACCTCATCCCGGACGTCATCCCGATCCTCGGGCAGGCCGACGACCTCACCGTGCTCCTGCTCGTGCTCGACCTGTTCATCCAGAACGCCCCTCCGGAAGTTCGAGCCGAGCACGCGGAGCGGGCGCGCAACGGAACCGCGGACCTCGACAGGGACCTGGCACGGCTGCGGGGATTGATGGGGCATCGATTCGACCGAATCCGGGACGAGCTGCCCGAGCTGCTCGACCGCTACGGGCGAGCGCGCGATCCAGACGAGGTGAAGCGTGCCCTCGCCTCCTGGCGACGCCGGCGCATTCCCACCAGCACATCGACGAAGGAGCTCGAATGAAGGTCATCCTCAAGCGGGACGTGAAGGGCCTGGGTCGCGAAGGCGACCTCAAGGACGTCAAGGACGGATACGCCCGCAACTTCCTGCTACCGACCGCGGCCGCCGTCGTCGCCGACAAGGGCGCCGTCGCGAACTGGGAGCGGCACCGCGAACAGCGTGAGGAGCGTGACCGCAGCATCCGCGCCGATGCCGAGGCGATGGCCGAGAAGCTGCGCGAGCTGAAGCTCGAGATCCCGGTCAAGGCGGGGGAGCGCGGCCGGCTGTTCGGCGCGGTGACGAGCCACCTCATCGGCGAGCACATCAACCGGGAAGGGATCGACCTCGACCGTCATGCCCTTCATCTGCGCGAGCCGATCAAGGCGCTCGGGGAGTACAAGGTGGACGTGCGGATCATGCCGGGCGTGGAGGCGGTCGTCAGCGTGAGCGTGGTTCCCGCCGAGGCATAGATCTCCGCGCACGCGGCGCCGCCGACCGTCGCGACACGTGAGCTGTCGAGAGACCCTGGGGTAATCGCCGGGTAAGCCGTCACTCGGTAGCGTCCACATGCCGTCCACACCTGCAACGGCGGTTATCCCCACGCCTGCGGATAACCCGGTTGAGCGGCCTGCGACGATGATCTCGCGCTCGGTGGTCACGGGTCCCGTCTGCGGACCGGCCGGGCGCGCTCCGTGTCCTCATCCCCGTCCCAGCGAGAACCCGAATCCGTGAGCATCGACAAGCTGGCGCCGCAGGCGGTCGAGGCCGAGCAGAGCGTGCTCGGGTCGATCCTCATCGACTCGGATGCCGTCCTCAAGGTCGGCGACTTCCTCAAGCCGACCGACTTCTACCGCGCCCAGCACGCCGATATCTACGAGGCCATGCTGGCGCTCCACGGTCAGCGTGAGCCGATCGACCTCGTCACCCTGGGTGACGAGCTGCGACGGCGAGATCGCCTCGACGCGATCGGTGGGCCGGCATACCTGACCTCGCTCATGAACGCGGTGCCGACCGCGGTGCATGCCGAGCACTACGGGCGGATCGTCGAACGCAAGGCGGTGCTCCGCAACCTCATCGGTGCGGCGGGCAGGATCGCCGCGGTCGGGTACGAGGAGGCGAACGACGCCGAGGTCGCGATCGACCGGGCCGAGTCGATCCTCTTCGAGATCAGCCAGCGACGGACGGAGGGTGGGTTCGAGTCGCTCTCGATCCTGCTCGGTCAGGCCTACGACCGGCTCGAGTACCTCCACGAGCATCGTGGCCAGATCCTTGGCGTGCCGACCGGCCTCTCCCAGCTGGATGCCCTGCTCGGTGGCTTCCAGCCGTCGGATCTCGTGATCCTCGCGGCCCGTCCGTCGGTCGGAAAGACCTCCCTGGCCCTGAACGTGGCACAGCACGCAGCCGTTCGCGAGGGCAAGAAGGTGGCGGTCTTCAGCCTCGAGATGAGCAAGGAGCAGCTCGCCCTGCGCCTGCTGAGCGCCGAGAGCGGGATCAACCCTCGCCCCCTGCAGACCGGGTTCGTCGACGAGACCGACTGGAGCAAGATCGCCACGGTCATGAACGACATGGCGTCGGCCACGATGTGGATCGACGACTCGCCGGCCCTGTCGGTCATGGAGCTGCGCACGAAGGCGAGGCGCCTCGAAGCGGAGCAGCGCGGGCTCGACCTCGTGATCGTCGACTACCTCCAGCTCATGCAGGCGTCGACGCCGAACAAGGACGCGAACCGCGTCCAGGAGGTCTCGGAGATCAGCCGCGGGCTGAAGCAGCTCGCCCGCGAGCTCAAGGTCCCGGTCGTCGCGCTCTCCCAGCTCTCTCGTGGCGTCGAGCAGCGCGGCACCGCCGAACCCCGCCTCTCCGACCTTCGCGAATCGGGGAGCATCGAGCAGGACGCGGACGTCGTGATCTTCCTGTACCGGGATGGTGAGCAGAATCCCGACGCCGAGGTGGAGCTCGTCAAGGCCAAGGTCGCCAAGCATCGCAACGGGCCCATCGGCGAGGTTCCCCTCCAGTTCCGAAAGGCGAACACCCGCTTCTACACGGTCGCCGCTCGCGAGGAGATCGCCGCGTACTGAGCCGTGGTCAGCGGGCAAGCGGTCGTACGAGTGCCGAGAGGGTTGAAATCGGGGTGTACACTCGGGCGCTGTAACGACCGGCCTTTCAACGTCTGACCCGAGTTCGCTCCGATCCGCGCCTCGTTCACCGCAGATCCTGGCCCGCTCCGCAGACCGCGACCGTCCAACTTCGGGCCGGGCGTGCGAGACAGGAGGCACTGGAGAAGGGTGTACGCCGACAAGACCATCCGCTGTCGCGACTGCGGCATGGACTTCGTATTCTCAGCGGGCGAGCAGGAGTTCTACGCCAGCAAGGGGCTGGTGAACGAGCCTCAGCGCTGCCAGAGCTGCCGAGCCATCGCAAAGCAAAATCGCGCTCTCGGCATCGGGGGTGGAGGTGGGAACGGAGGACAGCGCGAGATGCACGCGGCGGTGTGCGCCGAGTGCGGAGGTCAGGCACTCGTGCCGTTCCTCCCCCGCAACGACCGCCCGGTCTACTGCTCCAACTGCTTCGACAAGGTGCGCGCCCGGGCCTGACCGCTCGGAGCGGAGAGCTTCCGCACCACCGCGACGAGACGCCGCCCCCGGGGCGGCGTTTCGCATGCCACGCCGTGGGCCGGACGTCCATCGCCCTCACCGGACGTTCGTCCGATCCGCGGAGTCCGCGGCCCTTGCGACAATGGTCCTGCGAATGCAGGGAACCCATCCGATCATGCGATACCGAATGGCGCGGCTCGCGGCCGCGCTCATCCTTTCACTGGGCGCCGTGACCTTCCCGGCACCCGATCGGGCCGCCGCCGCCATGACCGTCCAGCGCTTCGGTGGCGCGGACCGCTATGCCACCGCCGCCGCCGTGAGTGCAGCGCACTTCGCGCCGGGCGTGCCGGCGGTCTACATCGCGACCGGTGCTGGCTACCCCGACGCGCTTGCCGGCGGACCCGCCGCGGCGCTCGCCGGCGCTCCGATCCTCCTCGTCACGCGCTGGTCGATCCCGTCGCCGATTGCGGCCGAGCTCAACCGTCTCAAGCCGGGACGCATCGTCGTGCTCGGCGGCGGCAACGTGATCAGCGACAACGTGGCTCGCGCGCTCGACGGCTACGACACGGGGGGCGGGGTCCAGCGCATCGGCGGGGCCGATCGCTACGCCACCGCGGCGGCGGTCAGCCGTGCCACGTTCGCCCCGGGGACGGCCACCGTGTACGTCGCCACCGGGTCCGCGTTTCCCGATGCGCTGGTCGGAGGCGTTGCGGCCGCTCGCGCATCCGCACCGGTCCTCCTGACGAAGCGCGACGGCCTTCCCGCCGCGACGGAGGCCGAGATCAAGCGGCTCGCGCCGGTGCGCATCGTGATCCTGGGCGGCACCGCCGTGGTCAACGAGGCGGTGGGTGCCCGCCTTCGGACGCTCGTGCCGTCGGGAGGTGTCAGCCGCCTGGCGGGCGCCGACCGTTACGCCACCGGCGTGGCGGTCAGCCGTGCCTCGTTCGCATCGGCTCCGGTCCTGTTCGTCGCGACGGGAACCGCGTTTCCGGACGCACTCGTGGCGGTCCCGGCGGCAGCCCGCGCCGGCGGTGCGCTGCTGCTCGTGCCCGGGACCTGGGTGCCGCCGGCCGTCCGCGACGAGGCGGTCCGGCTCAAGCCCGGTGGCCTGACCCTTCTCGGTGGGCGCCACGTCCTCAACGACCGGGTCACCTTCGACCTGCGGGTGGCGCTGGGCGACCTGCCTCCGCTGCCGGCGTGCAGCTACCAGGACGTCCTCACCCCGTATCGCGCCTACGCCGACTGGCAGCGCACCCTGGTGGACACCATCCTCATGGTCCCCTCGAGCTATGCGCCGGGTGATCTCGTCGACAGCGGGTCGGCCGGGCTGAACGGCGGGTACGCGCTGCGGTCGCTCGTCGCCGCCGACCTCCGCGCCATGGCATCGGCCGCCCAGTCCGCCGGCCGGCCGATCCAGGTCGCCAGCGCATACCGCAGCTACAGCACCCAGAAGGCGACGTTCGACCACTGGGTGGCGGTGGGCGGCTACGAGCAGGCGCTTCGCACGAGCGCGCGTCCCGGTCACTCCGAGCATCAGCTCGGGACGACCTTCGACTTCACGAGTCGTGGTGGGCGCCCGCCGTGGGAGTACTCCGACTGGGCGGCCACCCCCGCCGGGGGGTGGATGGCGGCGAACGCCTGGCGCTACGGCTTCGTGATGAGCTACCCGCGCAACAGCTTCGATCGCGTCTGCTACGACTACGAGCCGTGGCATTACCGTTACGTCGGACGAAGTGTCGCGGCGGAAGTCCGGCATTCCGGCCTGACGCTGCGGGAGTGGCTCTGGCTCAACGGCTCGGGCGGATGACGTGTCGGGCGCGAGCCGACCGCGGCCGGTAGGATGACGCGGTTCCCCGCTCGCATCGAGGTCGTCGCCGTCCCGTCATGTCCGTCATCGCCGTTGTCGGCGCCCAATGGGGCGACGAAGGGAAGGGCCGCGTCGTCGACTACCTGGCCGACGAAGCCAGCCTCGTCATTCGCTACGGCGGGGGAAACAACGCCGGCCACACGGTGGTCAACCCCCACGGCCACTTCAAGCTCCATCTGATCCCGTCGGGGATCTTCCACCACGGGACGCGGAATCTCCTCGGCAATGGCGTCGTCATCAACCCGCCGGCCCTGGTGGCGGAGCTCGACGGCCTGGCGGCTGCCGGGTTCGACGGGGCGAACCTCTTCATCAGCGACCGTGCGCACCTCGTCATGCCGTACCACGTGCTCCTCGACCAGCTCGAGGAGCGCGAGCGGGGCTCCGGCCGCCTGGGGACGACGTCGCGCGGCATCGGTCCCGCGTACGTGGACAAGGTCGCCCGACGCGGGCTGCGGGTCATCGACCTCGTCGAGCCCGACACCTTCCGGGCCCGGCTGGCGGCCGCCCTGCCACGCATCCGGCGGGTCGTCGCGGGATACGCCGGGGCCGCAGACGAGATGGCGGACGAGATCGCCGAGGCCACCGACGAGGCTCGCATCGCCGATGCCTACCTCGAGGCTGGCGCGCGCCTGTCTCGCCACGTGGTCGACGGCCAAACGCTGGTCGACGAGGCGCTCGAGCGAGGCGAACGGATCCTGCTGGAGGGCCAGCTCGGGACGATGCGAGACCTCGACTGGGGGATCTATCCCTTCGTCACGAGCTCGTCGCCGATCCCCGGTGGCGCCAGTCTCGGGGCCGGACTGCCGGCGGTGTCCATCGACCAGGTGCTCGGCGTCGCGAAGGCGTACACGACCGCCGTGGGTTCCGGCCCGCTGCCGACCGAGCTCGAGGACGCCGATGGCGAGCACCTTCGTGAACGCGGCGAGGAGTACGGCACCTCCACCGGCCGCGCACGACGTTGCGGGTGGTACGACGCGGTCGCCGTTCGCTTCAGCGTGCGCCTGGCCGGCTACTCGAGCATCGCGCTGACGAAGCTCGACGTCCTCGATGGCTTCGACCGCGTGCTCTTGGCGCGCGCGTACCGTGACCCCATCGACGGGCGCGAGTGGACGACCGTTCCGGCCTCGACGAGCGTGTACGAGCGGCTCGAGCCGGTCTACGAGGAGCTGGCCGGATGGCAGGAGGACACGACGGCCTGCCGTTCCTGGTCCGAGCTTCCGGCCGCGGCGCGCGCCTACGTCGATCGGCTGCAGGAGCTGGCCGGCGTGCCGATCAGCCACGTGAGCGTTGGCCCCGAACGTGCGCAGATGATCGTCCGCTAGGTCGACCGACATCAGGACGGATAGGAAGGAGCGCATCGCGTGAGGCTGGGTGTCATCGTTCCCCAGGGCTGGACCGGCGAGTACGACGGATGGGAGCCGGAGCGAGCTTGGCAACGCACCCGGGAGGTTGCGCAGCAGGCGGATCGGCTCGGTGTCGAGTCGGTCTGGCTCTTCGACCACTTCACGACCACCCCGAAGCCGACCGACGAGCTGACGTTCGAGTCGTTCGTCTCGCTCAGCGCGCTGGCGGAGGCGACCGAGCGCGTCCGGCTCGGGCAGATCGTGATCTGCAACGGCTTCCGGAACCCGGCGCTCACCGCGAAGATGGCCTCGACGCTGGACACGATCTCCGGGGGACGCTTCGAGCTCGGCATCGGCGCGGGCTGGAAGCGCGACGAGTGGAATGCGTACGGCTACGGGTTCCCGGAGACCCGCGAGCGGCTGGCCATGCTCCACGATGCTCTCGAGGTGATCACCCGCATGCTCGAGCCCGGGCGCGGCACCCACGCCACGTGGGACGGCGAGCACCACCGGGTGACCGATGCCATCAACCTTCCCAAGCCGATCCAGGAGACCGGGATGCCGGTCATGGTGGGCGGCAACGGGCCGAAGGTGACGTGGCGCCTCGCCGCGCGCTATGCCGATGAGCTCAACCTCGACGGCATGTCGCCCGACGAGGTGCGCGAGGCACTGCCGACCATCCGGGCCCGCTGCGAGGAGATCGAACGCGATCCCGATTCGCTCGCGATCTCGGTTCACGTCTGGTGGGGCGAGCCGGCATGGGCGAAGGCAGGAGCCGAGCGGCAGCAGCTGCTCGGCGACTACGCGGAGCTCGGCGTCAGCCGGGTGATGGGCCTGCTCCAGGCGTCCGCCGACGACGACGCGGCCGTCGCCTCGCTCGTCGACGACGCGCGCGCCGCAGGGGTCGAGCTCGCCGACGCCTGACCACGTCGCCGGCAACGCATGGAGCGGCGCGCGGCGCGCGTATCCATGGGCATGGACCTTCGTCGCACCCTCGCCTGGTTCCGGCGCGACCTTCGCGTCGGGGACAACCGCATGCTCGAGGCGGCCACGCGGGCCGAGCGTGCCTGGCCGGTGTTCGTGGTCGACCCCGACCTCATCGCCGAGCACGACGCCGCGGTTGGTCGTCGAGCCTGGTTCGACGCGAACATGCGGGCACTCGACACGACACTGCGGGAGTCTGGCTCGGCCCTGACCGTGCTTCACGGCCGCCCCGAGGACGTGCTGCCCACGTTCGCCGCCGCGGTGGGAGCCGACCGCGTGGTCGCGGGAGCGGACGAGGATCCGGCCGCCATCGCGCGCGACGCGCGGGTTGCGACGCGCGTGGATCTCCATCTCGTCCACGACCAGCGCATCGCGTCGCCCGAGATCGTGCGTTCCGCGGACGATCGCCCGTACACGGTCTTCAGCCCGTTCCGGCGCGCCCTCGAGCGACACCTGGCCGAAGCGGCAGACGACCCGTTCGCGACCGCGGACCCGGATCTCGCGCGGCTCGCGCGTGCCTCGGACATGTCATCCGCTGACACGCTGCCGGCTGACGCGGCGGAGTCCACCCGGGCACCGTTCGACCTGCCACCCTCCGGCGAGGCCGCCGCGGCCGATCGCTTGCGGGCATTCCTGCGCTCCGGCCTCGCCGCGTATGCCGGCGATCGCGATCGGCCCGACGTCGATGGGACCTCGCGGATCTCGCCGTATCTGCGCGTTGGCGCGCTGGGCATCCGCGCATGCTGGCGTGCTGCGACGAATGCCGCCGAGCGCGCGCGTGAACGCGGTGACGCCGCGCTTCTGCGCGGGGCGGATGCGTGGCGGGGTGAGCTGGCGTGGCGTGAGTTCTTCGCCCACGTGATGGCGGCCAACCCACGTGTGGCCCGCGAGAGCTTCCGGACCGAGTTCGACGCGATGTCCTGGGAGGGGGGACGCGACGCCGACGCGATGCTCGAAGCGTGGGAGCAGGGTCGGACCGGCTACCCGTTCGTGGACGCCGGCATGCGACAGCTCGTCGCCACCGGATGGATGCACAACCGCGCCCGGCTGGTGACGGCGAGCTTCCTCGTCAAGCATCTCGGGATCGACTGGCGCACGGGGGAGCGCGTCTTCGCGAAGCACCTCCTCGACGCCGACGTGCAGCAGAACAATGGGAACTGGCAGTGGGTCGCCGGGGTCGGCACCGACGCGGCGCCGTACTTCCGGATCTTCAACCCGTCGCTCCAGGCGAAGCGCTTCGATCCCGATGGGGCTTACATCCGCGCCTGGGTCCCCGAGCTGGCCGCCGTCCCCGACGGCCGCGTGCACGAGCCATGGAAGGCCGAGGGCCCGCCGTCCGGCTACCCCTCGCCGATCGTCGATCACGCTGCCGCGCGTGAGCGCGCGCTCGCTCGCTACGGAGCGGTGCGGCGCGAGCGTGTATAGGGTCTGTACCGTGTGCGTCTTGACATGGCGTGCGTGGTGATGGTACAAACCATGTACACGCCCTGCACATAGAAGGTATGAGCAATGCGCACACCCATGAAGCGACTCGCGGCCGGGCTGGCGACCGTCAGCCTGATGCTCGTGGCAGCACTCCCGGTAGCCGCCGCCGATGAGGCGATGGTGCGGGTCATCCACGCGTCGCCCGATGCCCCGAATGTCGACGTCTGGCTCGACGGCGACACCGTCCTGACCGACGTCCCGTTCACCGCGGTGAGTGACTATCTCGCCGTCCCGGCGGGCGAGCACAACATCCAGGTCACCGCCACCGGATCGACCGACCCGGTCATCGATGCCGATCTGACCTTCGAGGCGAACACCTCGTACAGCGTCGCCGCGATCGGCCCGGTCGCCGACATCGGTGCGACCGTCCTGACCGACGACCGCGCCCCGGCTGATGGCATGAGCAAGCTCCGCGTCTTCCACGCGTCGCCCGCCGCGCCCGCATCCGTGGACGTCGCGGTGACCGACGGCCCGGTCCTCGTCGAGGGCCTTGCCTATCCCGAGGCCACCGACTACCTGACCGTCGATCCGGGGACGTACCCGCTCGAGATCCGCGCCGCCGGTGAGACCGACGCCGCGCTCACGCTCGAGGCGACCCTGGCCGCGGGCCAGAACGTCACGGCCATCGCCATGGATGGCGGAGACGCCGGCGTCCAGGTGATCATCGCCGACGACACCGCCGACGTGCCTGACACGGCGCTGCCGCTGTCGACTCCGACGCTGTCGCTCGTCACCATGGCTGGCGTGGCGGTTCTGCTCGCCGGCGTGCTGCTCGGACGTCGGGCGCCCGCGACCCGCGAGACCATCTGACCCAGGCCCGAGCTTCGGACGGCCCGCGGGACACGTTCCCGCGGGCCGTCTGCGGCTATACTCGGCGAAACCTGCAGCTCACCCGGCCGCATGCATCCGATCCGAGCCGTCATCCCCGCATTCATCCCGTCAAGCCCGCGTAGGCCGATGCCGCCCGCGGGCGTTTTCGTACCCGGACCGAGGAGCCCACTGTGACGATCGACGCCCCGATCGGCGATGCCACCTCCACCCGACTTCGACGGGCCTACGGCTTCGAGGAAGTCGCCCTCGTCCCGGGCGCGGTGACGGCGGATCCCTCGGAGGTCGACCTCGGAGTCGAGATCGGCGGCTTCCGTCTCGAGATCCCGTTCCTGGCGGCGGCCATGGATGCCGTCGCCGATGCCGACTTCGCCGTCCGCATGAGCCGGCATGGTGGCGCCGCCTTCATCAACCTCGAGGGGCTCTACACGCGGTACGACGATGCGGGCGAAATCATCGACCGGGTTGCGGCCGCGAGCGATGGCCGCGAGGCGGCTCACATCCTGGCCGATGCGTACCGGCAGCCGATCCGTGACGACCTCATCGCCGCGCTCATCACCCGGGTGAAGGCGCAGGGGGCGATCGCGGCCGTGGCCACCACTCCGGCATCGGCATGGAGCCACGCGGAGATCGCCGCCGACGCCGGCGCGGATCTGCTCCTCGTGCAATCCCAGGTCTCATCGGCGCGCCACATCTCGACCTCGACCCGCGTGCTCTCGCTCGCCGATCTCACCGGCGGGTTGAGGATCCCCGTGCTGGTGGGCAACACCGTGAGCGGCGATGCCGCCTACCAGCTGATGCACCAGGGCGCGGCCGGCATCTTCGTCGGCGTCGGTCCCGGCGCCGCGTGCACGACCCGCGAGGTGCTGGGCATCGGGGTTCCGCAGGTCACCGCCACCATCGAGGTTGCCGCGGCGCGCGATCGCTACGAGCGCGAGACCGGCCGCTACGTGCCGATCGTGACCGACGGTGGGATGAAGACCGGCGGCGACATCGCGAAGGCGATCGCCTCGGGCGCCGACGCCGTCATGCTGGGATCGCCCTTCGCCGGTGCCCTCGAGGCGCCGGGTCGTGGCTTCAACTGGGGGATGGCGGCACCCTCGCCGACGCTGCCTCGCGGGACCCGCATCAAGATCGGGCACCGGCTTCCACTCGAGCAGATCCTGTTCGGCCCGGCCGAGACGACGCACGGCACGCAGAACCTCGTGGGCGCGCTCCGGCAGTCGATGGCCGCGCTCGGTGTTCGGACCATCCGGGAGATGCACGAGGTGGAGATGGTCATCGCGCCGTCGATTGCCACCGAGGGCAAGTCCTGGCAGCTCGCCGGCAGCGAATAGGCCCGTCACCGACGGCCGCGCCATCGTGGCGGAGACGCTCACCACCGGCCGCCTGAATCGTGCGCTCCTCGCCAGGCAGCTCCTGCTCGAGCGTCACGCCGTATCCATCCCGGACGCGCTCGAGCGGATGGCCGGGATCCAGAACCAGTACGCGCCCAATGCCTATCTGCGCCTGTGGTCGTGCCTCGCCGAGTTCCATGCCCGCGACCTGACGGCCGCGCTCGAGTCCTCGACCGTGGTCCAGGGCACCCTCATGCGGGGGACGATCCACCTCGTGTCGGCAGCCGACTATCACCCGATGGCCGCCGGGCTGCGCACGATCCGGCGCACCTGGGCGCGGCGCGTCCACGGGACCGACGACGCGGAGCGGGACCGCATCGTGAAGCGCGTGCGAGTGGCGCTCGGCGCGGGCGCCGTCCCGCGAGCTCGACTCAGGGAGATCCTCGGCGACGCCTCGGCGGCCGCAGCCGCCACGATCGACACGGACGCGGAGCTCCTGCGTGTCCCGCCGTCCGGGACCTGGGCGCGACGCCGCGCCGACCGCTACGCGCTCGCGGACTCGGTCATGGATCACGAGGAGGTGAGCGAGGCCGCCGGGCTCGAGCTCCTCGTGCGCCGCTATCTCGGCGGATTCGGTCCCGCGGCCGTCGCCGACATCGCGAGCTTCGTCGGCACGCCGGTGACTCCGCTGAAGCCGATCGTCGCCGCCATGGACCTGCGTCGGTTCCGCGACGAGCCGGGCGGCGAGCTGCTCGACCTGCCGGGCGCGCCGCTGCCGGACGAGGACGCGCCGGCCCCGGTTCGCTTCCTCCCGACGTGGGACGCCATCCTCCTCGTCCATGCTCGCCGCACCGGCGTGCTGCCGGAGGCCCTCCGACCGGTGATCTTCTCGACGAAGATGCCGCCGTCATATCCGACCGTGCTCGTCGATGGCCGGGTCGCCGCGACATGGCGGTTCGACGCGGATCGGGTGAACGTCGAGCCCCTGCGCGATCTCGATCGAACCGAGCGCGACGCCGTCGACGAGGAGGGGGAGCGGCTCGCGGCGTTCCACCGCTCCGCATCGGCGTAGGATCCGCCGATGAATCGCACCGACCTGCAAGCCTGGCTCGACCGGTACGTCGAAGCCTGGCGCGCCAACGAGCGCGGGCCGATCGAGGCCCTCTTCACCGACGACATCGTGTATCGCTTCCGCCCGTACGAGTCGTATCCGGCGGCGAACGGCATCGACGAGGTCGTCGACGCGTGGCTCGGCGAGTCGCGCGACGAGCCGGGCACCTGGGAGGCGGAGTACACCGCGTTCGCCGTCGACGGCGACCGTGGCGTGGCCACCGGGTACAGCCGGTATCTCGCCACGGCCGATGTGGCGGAGAAGACGTACCACAACGCCTTCCTTCTCGAGTTCGCGCCCGATGGCCGATGCCGGTCCTTCACGGAGCTGTACATGGCCGAGGACGACGGCTGATCGCGCCCGATCGCGCCAACCCGCGACTCGTTGATCGAGTTACTGAGTAATATCACTCACGACTCTGAGTAAATCTGCGGGATGGAGTGCGTGAACGTGACCCGTTTCCGACGCCCCCCAGGCTCCTTCGGCCGGGGAGGCGTCACCTGATGCCGAAGGCCAAGGTCTACCGCCGCTCGATCTTCGACGAGATTCTCGAGCGCGCCCACGAGCCGCGGCGCTTCATCCAGGTGCTGGCCGGGCCGCGCCAGGTGGGGAAGACGACGGCGGCGCGCCAGGTCATGGACGCCATCGGCATCCCGGGTCACTTCGCATCGGCCGATGCGCCCGATCCGGAGGACATCGGCTGGATCTACACCCAGTGGCAGATCGGCCGCCAGCAGGCGAGCATGGGGGGCCGCGCCGGCGGGCTCCTGATCCTCGACGAGGTCCAGAAGATCCGCGACTGGTCCGACGTCGTGAAGGAGCTCTGGGACGAGGACACGGCATCGGGCATTCCGCTGCGGGTCATGCTCCTGGGCTCGGCGCCGCTCCTCGTGCGGAAGGGACTTTCGGACAGCCTGGCGGGCAGGTTCGAGGTCATCCGCGTCACACACTGGACGTTCGCCGAGATGCGCGACGCATTCGGCTGGGACCTCGACACCTACCTCTTCTATGGCGGCTACCCTGGCGCCGCCCCGCTCGTGAAGCGTCACGAGCGGTGGGAGGAGTACATCCTCGACTCGATCGTCGAGACGAACCTGTCGCGCGACATCCTGCTGCTCAACCGGGTCGAGAAGCCCGCGTTGCTGCGCCAGCTGTTTCGTTTAGCGTGCTCGTACTCGGGGCAGGTGCTCAGCTACACGAAGATGCTCGGCACCCTGACGGATGCCGGCAACACGGTCACCCTGGCGCACTACCTGGAGCTCCTCGGCGGCGCGGGAATGGTCACCGGCATCGGCAAGTACTCCGGGTCGGCGGTGCGTCGCCGCGCATCGAGCCCGAAGCTGCTCGCGCTCAACACGGCGCTGGTATCGGCCGCTGCGCGGATGACGTTCGCCCGGGCCCGTGCCGACCACGAGTTCTGGGGCCGGCTGGTGGAGACCGCGGTGGGCGCCCACCTGTGGGCGCATGCCGACCCGGATGAGCTCGGGTACTGGAGGGAGGGCAACAACGAGGTGGACTGGGTGGTTCGGCCGGGCAAGCTGATGCGGTCGCGCGACGAGCCGATCGCGATCGAGGTGAAGACCGGTCACTCCCGTGGCACACCCGGCACGGTCGCGTTCACCCACACGCACCGTGGCGCGCGCGCACTCATCGTCGGTCCCGGAGGGATCCCGATCGAGGACTTTCTATCGGCGCATCCACGGGAGTGGCTGGACGGGCCCGCGTAGCGTTCGCTTCGTGTCAACCTAAGTTGACAGAATGGACGGCGACGGTCTACGCTCTGACCGTGGCCGAAGTCCCGCAGACCGACGATCCCTCAGCCGCCTTCGCGGCCGTGGTCGCGCTGCGGCGGCTGGCGGACCGGATGGAGCGTGAGGCAGTCGACGAGGCGCTGGCTCGCGGATGGACGTGGCAGCAGGTGGCCCAGGCGCTGGGGGTCAGCCGCCAGGCAGCCCACAAGCGGCACGCCCGTCGAACCCGCGGCCGCGGAGCAACCCAGGAGGACAGATGAACCCGATGAAGATGCTCCGCGAGATGCGGGCGATCAAGGATCTCCTGACCGACGCGGAGGGTATCGCCCGCTCCATGGGTGACGAGCAGCCGGCGGCCGAGCATCTGCTCCTGGCGGCCTTCGACCTCCCGGACGGGTCGGCCGATCGCGTGATGCGCCGCTTCGGGCTCGACCGCGACCGGCTTCGGGCGGCGATCGTCGAGCAGCATGCGGCCGCGCTCGTCGCCGCGGGCCTGCGACCGGACGTCGCCGATCAGCTCAGCGATGCACCCGCCCTCGAACCGCCGACCGGGTCGGGAATCTATCGTTCCAGCCCATCGGCCCAGGAGGCGTTCCAGCGCGCCGGAGCCATGGCCCGATCGGCCCGTCGGCCGCTCGCAGGAGCGCACATCGTTGCCGCGGTCGCCGGCATGGAGCACGGGACCGTCGCGCAGCTCCTGGAACGCCTCGGCATCGAGCGTTCGGCGCTCGCCGCAGCGGCGGCCGACGAGCTCGAGCGGCCGGCGTCCTGAGCCCGATGCCGATCTCCGCCGGCGAGCGTCGCGAGCGGTTCCGCCGCCTCCACGAGCACGGCCTCTTCATCATGCCCAACGCCTGGGACATCGGATCCGCGCGGATCCTTGCCAGCATGGGGTTCGAGGCGCTGGCGACCACGAGCCTCGGACATGCTGCGGCACTCGGCAAGCTGGATCTCACGGTGACCCGCGAGGAGATGCTGGACCACGTCGAGGCGCTGGCGTCGGCTGTCGACCTTCCCCTCAACGTGGATGCCTAGCGCTGTTTCGCCGACGATCCGGCGGGCGTCGCGGAGACCGTCGCCGAGATGGCCGCGCGCGGCGCGGCCGGCTGCTCCATCGAGGACTATGACCCGGCCTCCGGCAGGATCGATCCGGTGGAGGTCGCCGTCGAGCGCGTCGCCGCCGCCGCGGAGGCTGCGCATCGGCACGGTGTCGTCCTGACCGCCCGCGCGGAGAACCACGTCTACGAGCTGGGTGATCTCGATGACACCCTTCGACGGCTCGTCGCCTACCGCGAGGCCGGAGCCGATGTCGTCTACGCGCCACGCCTTTCGGACGCCGATGACATTCGACGCGTGGTGGGCGCGACCGACGCACCTATCAACGTCCTGGCGTTGCGCGACGCTCCGTCCGTGCCCGAGCTCGCGGAGCTGGGCGTGCGTCGGGTCTCCACCGGCGGCGCCCTGGCCCGCGCGGCGTACGGAGCCCTGGCCGCCGCAGCGGGCGAGCTCCAACGCGCCGGAACCTCGACCTACGTCGATGCCGCGATGTCCGGTGCCGACCTGGAGCAGGCGCTCGGCACGGTCGATTAGACGAGCGGCCAGCACACCTCGGTGCGCAGGTCGGCCTCGGCAACCTCGAACGGATCGTCGACGTACGACTCCCAGGGAGCACCCCCGATGGTCCGGCCCTGCTCGCCGATCCAGGCCTGCAGGGCCGGGTAGGTCCGCGAGAGACCGTCGTACGAGCCGTGGTGAACGGTGACTGCGACTTCGCCGCCCGGAAGCTCGGAGCTCCCCATCTCCCCCGGCTCGCAGTCGGCCAACGGCCGGAGGTCGCCGATCGGGGCGGCGATCGGAACCCCGATCTCCAGATCCACCTCCTCGGCATCCATCGCGTGGTAGCGCCCGTACGGCGCGCCGGCGGGCTGACCGCCGCGGTCGGCGATCCCGTGGGCGACGTTCGCGAGGTGGGTGCCGAACAGCTCTCCGAGGTCGGCCACGGGGGCGCGGATCCGGACCGCGACGGAGGCCGTGGGAGTGCGGGTGTGCACGGTGGCGTCGATCATCGGCTTCGTCCTCCTTGGTGACGGGTAGACTCTCGCTCAGTTGATCATCGCCGGACGGAGCGGCATTGACAGAGTCCAAGGAACCGAGAATCGACGCCGAACAGCCCATCGCGCGGGAGCGTGGCCGCACCGTCCATGGCGAGCCCGCCAATGCCGGCCACCGGGTTCTCGCCCCCGACGACGCCGAGGTGGAGGCGTACCTCGAGCAGGCGCTCCACGCACCACCGCCGCTCCGCGTGGAGACCGAGGCCGCCGAGCAGCCCGACACCGTCGCGGTGCTCGACTTCGGCAGCCAGTTCGCCCAGCTCATCGCGCGGCGCGTTCGCGAGCTGAACGTGTACTCCGAGCTCCTGCCGCACGACACGCCGATGGCGGAGCTCGAGCGTCGCGGCGTCAAGGCCGTGATCCTGTCCGGCGGTCCCTCATCGGTCTACGACGCCGATGCCCCGCGCGCCGACCCGGCGCTGTGGTCCGGCCGCATCCCGGTGCTCGGCATCTGCTACGGGCTCCAGCTCATGGCCCACGAGCTGGGCGGCGAGGTCGTTCCGTCTGCGAAGCGCGAGTACGGCCCGGCCACCGTCAGCGTCACCCAGAGCGAGGGGCTGTTCGAGGGCATCGATCGCGAGCAGCCGGTGTGGATGAGCCATGGCGACTCGATCCTGCGGCCCCCGGAGGGGTTCGCGTCCACGGCTCAGACGGACTCCACTCCGTACGCCGGCCTCGCCGATGCGGGCCGTCACCTCTATGGCATCCAGTTCCACCCGGAGGTCGTCCATACCCCCATCGGCCGCGAGGTGCTCCGCAACTTCGTCGTCGGGATCGCCGGAGTGCGCGACAACTGGACGGCCGCCAACCTCGTCGAGACGACCGTCGCCGAGGTCCGCGATCGGGTGGGGGAGGGGCACGTCATCTGCGCGCTGTCGGGCGGCGTCGACTCCGCCGTGGCGGCGACGCTCGTCCATCGCGCCATCGGCGACCAGCTGACCTGCATCTACGTCGACCACGGGCTGATGCGCAAGCGCGAGTCCGAGCTGCTGCGGGTGACGTTCGAGCGCGACCTGGGCATGAACCTCGTGATGGTCGACGCGCGCGAGCGATTCCTTGCGCGCCTCGCGGGGGTCGAGGACCCCGAGGAGAAGCGCCGGATCATCGGCGACGAGTTCATCCGCGTGTTCGAGGAGGAGGCCGCGAAGCTCGGCCAGATCGACTTCCTCGTCCAGGGCACCCTCTATCCCGACGTCATCGAGTCGAAGACGTCGGAGACGAAGACCGCGCAGAAGATCAAGACCCACCACAACGTCGGCGGCCTGCCCTCGGACCTGCGCTTCACGCTCATCGAGCCGCTGCGCTACCTGTTCAAGGACGAGGTCCGCAAGGTCGGCCTGGAGCTTGGCCTGCCCGACGCGATGGTCCAGCGCCAGCCGTTCCCGGGCCCGGGCCTCGCGATCCGGATCATCGGCGAGGTGAACGCCGAGCGGCTCGACACCCTGCGCGAAGCCGACTGGATCGTCATCGACGAGATCAAGGGCGCGGGGCTCTACCGCTCCCTGTGGCAGAGCTTCGCCATCCTCACCCCGGTGCGGTCGGTCGGCGTCATGGGCGATGGCCGGACCTACGCAAACGTCGTCGCCATCCGTGCCGTGACGAGCGACGACGGGATGACGGCCGACTGGGCGCGGCTGCCGTACGAGGTCCTGGCGAAGATCAGCAGCCGGATCGTGAACGAGGTGCCCGGGGTGAACCGCGTCGTCTACGACATCAGCTCCAAGCCTCCAGCGACCATCGAGTGGGAATGAGCCGATGCGGGGGTGGTCGGTCGGGCTGATCGCGATCTTCGCCGTGATCGTCGCGGGCGGTTGTGCCATCGGCGGACCGTCCGTTTCCTCGCCCACCGGGCCGATCGAGCTGCTTCCGGGCGCTCCCGAGCCCGACGGCGAGATCAGCGTGCCGGTGACCGGATCCACGTCCGATACCGGGTGGCGAATGCTCATCTGGCGATCCGGTGACCTGCGGTGCCGCCAGCTCGATGTCGTGGCCGCCCCGAACCTCGCCAGCTCGAACCTCGACTGCGGCCGGCTCGTCGAAGGACCGCCCTTCCTGTCGGTCACCGTTGGGGCGGACCTGGCCGGGGTCCGCGCAGTTCACGGCTTCGTCGATGTGGATGTCGAGTCGGTGAGTGCCCGCGGCCATGACGGTCGCACCTACGACACCCAGGTGATCCCCGGCGTGTTGGCCGGCTCCGATTCCGGGCTGTTCGTGATCCTCTACCCGCCAGGGGAGTCGATCGTCGCCATCACGGCCTACGGCGCCAACGGGGCTGTCCTGGAAGGGCGTAAGGTCGAGTGACGCGCTCGGGTGCGCCGGCACTCGCTCGCTCGTCCTCATCGTCGCTGGCGGGTCGACGAGACGGGCGCCCTGGGCCCACCGTACGGGGGAGCGGGCAAGCCGGTAGCATGGTCCACCACATGTCATCGTGGTTCGACAAGCTCCTCGAGGAGCTGCAACGCCGCCAGGAAGAGGCCGACGCGCGAAGCGAGGGTCGCCCTTACCAGCGCCCTCCGCGTCCCGAGCGCAACGTCACGCCCCTCGACGAGGAGCGCCAGCGCCGCACCGGTCGCGTCAACGGCGGTGGCAATGGACCGGGCGCTCCACCCGTGGCCACCGATCTCCCGTGGCGCCGATGGATCGTCATCGGCGGTGCCGTCGTAGCCCTGCTCGTGCTGCTGGGCCTGCTCGGCGGCCTCGTGAGCCTCATCACCGACATCATGTGGTACGACGCGCTCGGCCGGCGCGACGTCCTCTTCACGCGCTTCTGGGCCCAGCTCGCGCTCTTCGGCATCGGCTTCGCGGCGATGCTCGTCCCGGTCCTGCTGAGCGTCTGGCTGGCGGGCCGCATCGCGCCGCAGACGCCGGTTCGCCAGCTCGGCGGTATCGAGCTTCCCGACGCGTCGCGCCTGATCGGCATCGGGCTGGCGGTCGTCGCCGTGCTGCTCGCGCTCGGCTCGGGCGCAGCCTGGAGCGGCTCATGGGAGACGGTGCTGCTCTTCATCAACGGCGCCGAATGGGGGATCGACGACCCGACGCTCGGCCGCGACATCGGCTTCTACGTCTTCGACCTCCCGTTCTGGCGGTTCCTCCTGGGCTGGGGCTCCACCACGCTCATCGTCATCGGCCTGCTGACGGTCGGGACGTATGCCGCCCGGGCCCTGCGCTGGCAGTTCCACCTCACGGCACCGGTGCGGGCGCACCTCTCGGTCATCGGCGCGCTGTTCCTGGTGGTCATCGCAGGCGGGTACCAGCTCGACATCGCCGAGCTCGCGTACTCGACGCGGGGCATCGGCGGCGCAGTGCAGGCCGCCACCTTCACCGACATGAATGCCCAGTACCCGGCCTACGTCATCCTCACCGTGGTGGCGCTCGTCTCGGCGGCTCTCCTGCTGGCGAACACCCTCTTCCGCACGCTCTGGCTGCTCGGCCTCGCCGCGGGCGCGTGGTTCGTGCTCTCGATCCTGGTCGGGGGCCTGTACCCGGGGTTCGTCCAGCGCGTGCAGGTCGAGCCGAACGAGCTCGAGGTCGAGCGACCGTTCCTGGCGAACCACCTCGAGGCGACACGCTCGGCATTCGGGCTCGACGAGGCCGAGCTGCGCCGGTTCACCGGTGAGCAGGAGCTGACCCGTGAGGTATTCGACGGCGACGAGGCGACCGTGTCGAACCTCCGCCTGTGGGACTACCGACCGCTCCTCACGACCTTCGGACAGCAGCAGATCCTGCGGCAGTACTACACGTTCACCGACGTGGATATCGACCGCTACGACGTGAGCGGGGAGCAGCGGCAGATCATGCTCAGCGCACGCGAGCTCGACATCGAGCGCCTGGCCGACCAGGCACGGACCTGGACCAACGAGCGGTTGGTATTCACCCACGGCTACGGGATCACGGCCGTGCCGGTGGACGCGGTGACGCCGGAGGGCCAGCCGGACTACCTGGTGAGCGGCATCAACCGGGATCCACAGCTGCCCGTCGACCAGCCGCGCATCTACTTCGGCGAGGTCACCGACTCCTACGTCGTCACCGGCACCACGACCTCCGAGTTCGACTTCCCCCTCGACAACCGCGATGACGGCCAGGGCGAGACCACGCGGTGGGACGGCTCGAGCGGGGTGGATGTCGGCAACCTGCTGACGCGCGGCCTCTTCGCCATGCACTTCGGCGACTTCAACCTGCTCATCAGCAACCAGCTGACCGACGAGTCACAGATCCTCTTCCGTCGCGACATCCGGGAGCGCGTCCCGGAGATCGCCCCGTTCCTGGCCTACGACGGCGACCCGTACCTCGTCGCCGCCGACGATCGCCTCGTCTGGATCTGGGACGCCTACACGGTGTCGAACCGCTACCCGAACGCGCAGCCGCTCGACGAGGGCCGTTTCGCCGGCGCGAACTACATCCGCAACAGCGTGAAGGTCGTGGTCGACGCCTACGAGGGCACGGTCGACTTCTACGTGGCCGACCCGGACGATCCGATCCTCGCCGCCTACGCACGCATCTTCCCGACGCTGTTCGAGCCGCTGTCCGCGATGTCGCAGGACCTGGTGGCCCACCTGCGCTATCCCGAGGACCTCTTCACGGCCCAGAACATGGCGCTCCGGCTCTACCACCTCCCGGCGACCGAGCGTGGCGCCACGACCTTCTACAACCAGGAGGACCGGTGGGCCATTCCGAACGACGTGAGCGCGCCGCAGGCCGAGCCGATGGAGCCCTACTACGTCACGATGCGGATCCCGGGCGAGGATGAGCCCGAGTTCGTCCTCATCCAGCCGATGGTGGCCGAGAGCCGTCCGAACATGATCGCCTGGTCAGCCGCGCGCTCGGATCCGGGCGTCTATGGCGAGCGCATCGTCTTCCGGTTCCCGTCCGACACCACGACGCTCGGGCCCGCCCAGGTCGAGGCCAAGATCAACCAGGACGACACGATCAGCGAGCAGTTCACGCTGTGGACGAACGCCGGGTCGCGCGTGGTGCGCGGCAACCTGCTGGTCCTGCCGATCGGCGACGACGGGCTCCTCTATGTCGAGCCGATCTTCCTCCAGGCCGAGGGCGCGCCCTTCCCCGAGTTCGTGCGCGTGATCATGGCCGACCAGCGCAACGTCGCCTTTGCCGAGACGGT
Source organism: Chloroflexota bacterium (assembly GCA_025699005.1). Taxonomy (GTDB): domain Bacteria; phylum Chloroflexota; class Limnocylindria; order QHBO01; family QHBO01; genus JACDBZ01. The sequence continues at coordinate 46,432 of JAILWI010000002.1, forward strand.
GGAGGAGGGGCTCCGGCAGCTCCTCGGCGAGGCGGAGCCGCCGCCGCCCGAGCCACCGCAGCCGAGCCCGTCACCGGGCGAGTCTCCGACGCCGGAACCGACTCCCGGCGAGCTGCCGTCCGACGCGGCCGGCCTGATCGCGGAGGCCCAGCGCCTCTACGATGCCGCCCAGGCGGCGCTCGATCGGGGCGACCTGGGAGCCTACCAGGAGCGAATCGACGAGCTGGCCGACGTCCTGGACGCATTGGCGGCCCTGTCCGAATAGCAGCACGACGCCCCGCGGGCCATGCGGCCCACGGGGCGTGCTGGTCCGGGGTCAGTTCTTGTCGTAGACCTCGAACGAACCGGCATAGTCGGTCGGGATGTTCACCCGGCCATAGACCCCCACCGTCCACGTACCCGGCATCGGGTCGGTGACGATGAGCGCTCGATGGTTCACGGCCCCGATGTCGAGGAGCGCCGCCGAGGTGCCGGCGATCTCGCAGTTCGGGTCGTACCACTGCAGGTAGATGAGCTGGTTCGGATCGTCCCACTCGATCTCGACGTAGATCGTGTCGGTGCCCGCCGTGACGGTGAACTCATGGTGGTTGAGCAGGCCCGTGCTGTCCGGGCACTCGGCCTGCGTCCACGTCGGTGCCAGGACCGTCCCGGAGAACGGCTCCTCGCCGACCTGGGTGAACTGCGGCGTGCGACCGTTCACCGACGGCGGGAAGCGGACCTTTCCCTTCTCGGCGGCGGCCACCGCGGCGAACGCGTCGAGGTGGCCCATGCCGACCTCGAAGATCTCGTAGGCCGGCATGTCGGACGCCGTCCCTTCGAGGATGTCGATCACGTGCTGCGGCGTCAGTTGCGGGCGCGCCTCGAGCATGAGCGCGACGGCACCCGCAACGTGCGGCGTCGCCATCGACGTGCCGTCGGCGTAGGTGTACATCGGGTACTCGGGATCGACGCCACCGGCCATGAGCGTCGCCGTGGAGCTCTTGGCGGCCTCGATCTCCTGGCCCGGTGCCGTGACCGTCGGCCGGTAGATGCCGGTGTCGCTGCGCTGAGCCGCCCGACGATCCCACGGACCCTCGAGACGACCCCGCGAGCTGAAGTCGGCGAGAGCCAGGTCCTTGGTCCCGGCTGCGACGCTCACGACCCACGGGGAGGCCGAATACGGGTTCAGCGTGTTCGGCCCGCCGGAGTTCGAGGCGGCGAAGACGACCGTGACGCTCGCGTCGTACAGCGCCTTGGTGGCGACATTCACCGGATCGTCCGGGTGGTAGTCGGCGCCGTCACAGCAGCCCCAGCTGTTGCTGCTCACGCGGATGCCGAGCTCGGGATGGCTGAGGATGTAGTCGAAGCTGGTCAGGATCCACCCGTCGAGGAGAACGGCCCCCGCATCGGTCTTGAAGGAGTGGACCGTGGCACCGGGCGCGACGCCGACGAAGCGGCCGCCCGAGGCGGCGCCCGAGCCGGCGATCGTGCTCGAGACGTGCGTCCCGTGGCCGTAGGTGTCGACCGTCGGGCTCGGGGCGACGACCGCGGGGTCGGCAGCGAACGGATCGCCGACGACGTTGTAGGAGATCGCGGACGCAAGGTCCGGGTGGGTCGAGTCGATGCCGGTGTCGATCACGGCGACGCCGATGCCGGCTCCCGTGTACGGGGTGCGCAGGCCCTCGCCGCGCTGGACACGGTCGGCGCCGATGAGGGCAACGCTCTCGTCGAGGATGAGCTCCTGCTCCTGGTTGTGCCAGAGCGAGCGCACCTCGGGCCAGGTCGCCAGGTCGCGGATCTGCGCCGCGGTCAGCGTGGCCATGGCCATAGGCAGGGTGGCCAGGCGGGTGCCGCCCGCATCGAGAGCGTCGAAGCGAGCCATACCGCCGCGGTCATGGAAGGTGACGATGGTCGGCATGCTGGCGGCATCGTCGGCCGTGGCGAGCCACGTCGAGAGCTCACCCGACAGGGTCGCGGGAGCCGCCGCATCGGCGGTCCGCGGCGTGCCGGCGAACAGGGCCGTCACCGCGACGAGCGCTGCGATGAGCATCGCCAGCGGCATCCGGGCTCGGTCGAGCGCCGGGGCGTGGATGGACATGTGTTCGGTTCTCCTGCTGACGTCGTTGCTCGGGCCGCGACGAGGGCGGCAGGTGGCATGCCGTGGGGTCCGGTCCCCGCTCACGGAACGGTCCCGATCCGCTCGTTTCGTACGAAAGTCGAGCTCCATGCCTCGGCCACGGCCCGTCGTCCGGGAGTCGGTACACTCGCGCCATGGACGTTCTGGTCGTTGGATCCGGCGGTCGCGAACACGCCCTGGCGTGGCGCCTGGCACGCGATGAGAGCGTCCGCCGCGTACGGATCGCCCCCGGCAACGGCGGCACCGCGGCCGTTGGCGAGAACGTGGACCTCGACCCGACGGACATCACCGCCGTGGCCCGCCACGCGGTGCGTGAGCGCTACGGGCTCGTGGTGATCGGGCCGGAGGGTCCGCTCGCCGGCGGTCTCGCGGACGAGCTGGCCGCCGCGCGCGTGCCGGTCTTCGGGCCGACGCGCGCTGCGGCTCGTCTGGAATCGAGCAAGGCGTTCGCGAAGCGGCAGATGGAACGCGCCGGTGTCCCGACCGCCACGGCCGTCGCATACACCGACGCCGGTGCGGCGCTCGCTCACCTCGCAACGCTCGAACTGCCTCCGGTGGTGAAGGCTGACTGGCTCGCTGCGGGCAAGGGCGTGATCGTGCCGGACAGCATGGAGGCCGCCGAGGCGGCGGTGCGCGAGCTGTTCGCCGGGGTCGCGGGCCGTGCCCGAATCCTGCTCGAGGACCGGCTCACGGGGCCCGAAGTGAGCGCCTTCGCCCTCGTAAGCGACGAGACCGTGGTGCCGCTCGGGGCGGCGTGTGACTACAAGCGCCTGGGCGACCGCGACGAGGGACCGAACACCGGTGGCATGGGCGCCTACACGGCGGTTCCCTGGTTCGGCGCTGAAGAGCTCGAGCGCGCCGCGGCGGAGATCTTCGAGCCGATCGCCTGGCGCATGGTCCGCGACGGGTTCCCGTACCGGGGCGTGCTCTACGCCGGGTTGATGCTCACCCCGACCGGGCCGATGGTGATCGAGTTCAACGCTCGATTCGGCGACCCGGAGGCCCAGGTCCTGCTGCCGATGCTCGATGGAGATCTGTCCGCCGCGCTCCTCGGGTCAGCCACTGCGGACCGAAGCCTGATGGAGGACGCGATGCAGCCGCGGAGCGGTGCAAGCGTCGGCGTCGTCCTCGCGTCGGAGGGCTATCCCGATGCGCCCCGCGTGGGACGGCTCGTCGAGGGCCTCGAGCCCTCGTCCGCAGCCGATGACGGCGACGTGCTCTGCTTCCACGGCGGGACTCGCCGGCGGGCGGACGGCGCGTACGAGACCTCCGGCGGGCGGGTGGCGACGGTCGTCGGCCGCGGGTCGAGCCTGGCGGAGGCGCGCGCCGCCGCGTACGGCGGCATCACGAGCGCTCGACTGGACGGTGGCCGCTACCGAGAGGACATCGCGGCGCGCGAGCTCCAGCCGATCGACACGGCCTCGACCTGACGCGACGCGAGGTGCGCTGCGCTCAGCGGCGGGCGCTGCCCGGGACCTTCACGTCGACCCACACCAGGCGATGGTCGCTGCTCGGCACCGGGAAGCCGGTGCCCGTCAGGTACACGAGGTCGTCGCCCGGCGCGGGCCAGAAGACGCCCGCATCGGTGATCTTCAGGCTTCGGCCGGGGAGCACGTAGTCCGCCCGAAGGTTCCCCGGACCGCGGCACGGCGGCGGCGCGGCGAAGTCACAGAAGTCGGCGGTGTCGAATGCCGGATCGCCGGCATGCGAGTCGTTCAGCTCGTTCTGCACGATCGCCCATTCGGTGCCTCCGGCGCTCGACGGAGTGACCGTCGTGTTGATCCGCGGGTTGTCGAGCAGCTGCTGGATCGACCCGGGAATGCTGTCACCGTCGAGCGGGTCGGAGTTCTGGTCGCCGGCGATCACGAACTTCGATCCCGGCTTCAGGCCGCCGACCACGCCCTCGTCGTCGTAGATGTAACCGTTCCTGCCGGGTGTCACGTAGTCGGCCCAGAACCGGATCTCGTCGAAGTTCCGCGTTCCGTTTCGATCCTCCGGTCCGTCGAAGACGGGGGGTGTCGGGTGGCTCACCAGGAAGTGGACCGTGGTGCCTCCGACGTCGATGGGAACGTCCCAGTGGGACTTGGACGAGAGGCGGAAGACATCGAGCTCCTCGGCCGAGTACCAATCGGCGGGCCCGGGGATCGCGGGATCGTCGGGGAGCAGCGCGCCCGGCATGTCCTTCCAGAGGAACACCTGGAAGGTCCGGGCCGCATCGGCATCGATCGGGTACTTCGACAGGACGAGCATCCCGAACTGCCCCGGGAAGAAGCCGAAGCCGAACGAGTCGTTCGGCACGAAGTCACCGGCCGCCCCGCTGTTGTCGAGGTCGAAGCCCGAGTAGATCCCGGTGTTCGACGGAGCGATGAAGAGGTAGGGGTACTCGATCGGGGCAGCGCCGCCCTGTGAGACCTCCAGGTAGTTGTCGCGGAAGCGCTCGGCGGCCGCCGGGTCGTAGTCGAACTCGTTGATGAGGAGCACATCGGGGCGGGTGCGCTGGATGATCTCGGCCACCGCTGCCGGCTGGGCGCTGCCGGGGGCCGCCAGCTCGCTGGCGAGAGCGCCGGCGCTGCCACGGTTCAGGCTCGCGTTGAACGTGGCGAACCGCACCGCATCCGGTGGTGCCGCGCTCACCCGCGGCGCGATCAGGGCGCCCGCGGCGAGCAATGCCGCCATGGCGAGGACGGCGGCGACCGCGGTTCGCGGCCGATCGAGGGTCTGGACGATCATGGGTGTGCTCCTTCGTCGGTGGGTCGTCGCGACCCGGACGGGACCACCGTGGATGTGGCGGCCGACGAGGTACCCAATGCTACAGCGCCTTTCCAAGACGGCACGTATGCTTCGCGCCATGTCGACCACTGCAACCGTCGCCGTGCTCTGCGGCTCCCGCTCCGACCTCTCCACCCTCAAAGGCTGCTTCGACGTGCTCGACAGCTACGAGATCAGCTGGGAGGCCTCGGTCATCAGCGCGCATCGCCAGGCCGATGCGCTCCATGCCTACGTCGCCGAGGCCGAGGCCGCCGGCGTGCAGCTCTTCATCGGCGCGGCCGGTCTGGCCGCGCACCTGCCGGGCGTGCTTGCCAGCCTCACGGCGAAGCCGGTCATCGGGATCCCGCTCGATGGCGGAGCCCTCGGCGGCGCCGATGCGCTGTACGCGGTGGTCCAGATGCCGCCGGGCGTGCCGGTCGCGACGGTCGCCATCGGGAGCGCGGGAGCGAAGAACGCGGCGCACCTGGCCGCCCGGATCCTGGCCCTGTCGGACGAGAAGGTCGCCGAGCGGGTCGCCGCCTTCCGAACCGACCAGGCGTCGAAGGCCGAGCTTCGCATCGACCCGCGGGCGTGAGCCGGTGATCGATCGGTATGCGCTGCCCGAGCTTCGCGAGATCTTCGGCGAGGCCCGCAAGCTCGCGCTCTGGCTCCGGATCGAGGTCCTGGCCGTCGAGGCGCTGAATCGCGCGGGGGTCGTGCCTGACGCCGACTGGGAGCGGATTCGCAGGGCGGCCACGTCGGTGGATCCGGAACGGGCGCGGGAGATCGAGCGGGAGTCGCAGCACGACGTGATCGCCTTCCTGCGGTCGGTCACCGAGGGTCTCGGCCCCGAGGGGCGCTGGCTCCACTACGGCCTGACGAGCTCCGACGTGCTCGACACGGCCACCGCCGTCGTGCTGCGCGACGCGACCGGGGTCCTCGAGGGCGAGCTCCGCCGCCTGGCGGAGGTGACGCGCCGGCTCGCGATCGAGCACCGCGCCACGCCCCAGGTCGGTCGCAGCCACGGCATCCACGCGGAGCCGATCACGTTCGGCTTCAAGGTCGCCGGCTGGCTCGCCGAGCTCGAACGCGACCAGGAGCGTCTGGCGCGGGCCGGCGCCCAGATCGCGGTCGGGTCGATCTCCGGGGCGGTCGGCACCCACGCGAACGTCAGCGGCGACGTCGAGCGTCACATCCTCGATGGGCTCGGGCTGGCCGCGGACCCGGCCCCCACCCAGGTGGTCAGCCGCGATCGCCACGCGGAGCTGCTGACCACGATCGCCATCCTCGGCGGCACGCTGGAGCGGATCTCGATCGAGCTGCGCCACCTCCAGCGCACCGAGGTCGGCGAGGCATTCGAGCCGTTCGGCTCCGGACAGCAGGGCAGCAGCGCCATGCCGCACAAGCGAAACCCGATCCTGGCCGAGCGAGTCTCCGGCATGGCTCGCCTGCTCCGCGCGGACGCGCTCGTGGCCCTCGAGAACATGGCGCTCTGGCACGAACGGGACATCAGCCACAGCTCGGCCGAGCGCTTCGTCTTCGAGCGGGCGCTCGGGGTTGCCGCATACGCGACACGAACACTGGCGGACATCCTCGATGGCCTCGAGGTCGATGCAGATCGGATGCGCGCCAACCTCGACGAGCTCGGCGGGATGGTCTACTCGGAGGCGCTGCTGCTGGCCATGATCGCGAGGGGGGCCGATCGCCAGGCCGCCTACCGGCTGGTCCAGGCCGCCGCGAAACGGGCGTGGACCGGTGAGGTCCCGTTCCGCGAGGCATTGGCGGACGACCCTGCGGTCGGCGAGTGGCTGACCGCCGAGGAGATCGACCGCGCCATGGATCTCGAGCATCACCTCTCCGGCATCGGCGTGACCTACCGGGCGCTCGGGCTCGACGCGGCCGAGTAGCGAGGACCGGTCAGCGTGGGAGCCTGGCGTCGAGCGGCCTCGACCTCGCTGCATGAGGTGTCCGAGCGGCCCGACCTGTGGGTGCCCGGCGCGCTGGGCTGGATCGCCTCGGTCGGCTGGATTCCGTTCGTCGTCGCGGTGGTGCCCGCCCCGTCGATCTCCGACCTCACGTTCCTCGGCGCGCGACTCGTGACGTCGGGAACGTGGCCGTGGAACGCCGTCTTCCTGGGGGCCGGCCTCCTCGTTATCGTGGCGCTGGCGTTCGCGTCGGTCGCCGCGTCGAACGCGACGCTGGCCGCCATGATCGTCGGCCGGCGCACGCGACCCTCGGACATCGCGCGGATGCTGCGGGTGACCGTTCCGGCGGGGCTTCCGGCGGCCATCGCCATCGGGATGCTGCTGCTGGCGGCATCCATCGTCGCGCCGCGCGAGTTCAACGACCCCGATCCGGCCGGCGGGCCGCTCGTGAGCACGATCGTTCGGCTGCTTCCGTACCTCGCGGTGGTTGGGCTGACCGTGCTCGCGGCGATCGGCCTGTCGGCGGTCGGGGGACGGATCGCCGTGGCGCGGCGCATCGGCACGGCATCCGCGCTGCGGCTGGCCGCATCGGCGATCGTCAGGCCTCCGCTGGCGATCCAGCTCGTCGTCTCGGCCCTCGCCGCGATCGCCCTGCTCGTCATTGCCGGCCTGCTCCTGGGTGTGCTGTGGTCACCGATCGCCGCCGAGCTGGGGATCATCGGCGACTTCGGTCTCGGGACCGGGCTGCTGCTGGTAGGCTTCGTCGCGGTGTGGCTCTGCATCGTCCTGGCGGGCGGTGCCCTCCACGCCTGGTCGGCGACCACATGGTCGCGGCTGGTGGCCGCAGAGTCGTTGCAGAGGACCTGACCCTCCCCGTGGAAGTCCTGTCACCCGGAGCGCAGCTCGAGCTGACCGTTCGGCTCATGGTGGCGCTCGTGCTCGGCGGGCTCATCGGCTGGGAGCGGGAGCTCCAGCGCATGCCGGCCGGGTTCCGGACCCATGCCCTCGTGGCCCTGGGAGCGGCGATCTTCACGATCGTCGGCGCGTTCGCGTTCGACGATGGGGATCCCTCGCGGGTCGCCGCGCAGATCGTGTCCGGGATCGGCTTCCTGGGTGGCGGTGCCATCCTTCACTACGGCGGAACCGTTCGTGGCCTGACCACGGCCGCCTCGCTCTGGGCCGCCGCGGCGGTCGGCATGGCGAGCGGCGCCGGCCTGTTCGTCATCGCCGTGGCCAGCGCCCTGCTGGTCATCATCGCGCTCGAGCTCTTCCAGCGCCTCGAGCATGTCATCAAGCGACAGTTCAACATCCCGATCGGCCGCGCCGGTGCGCCGGCCGACGACGACACCGAGGAGGGCGACTGAGTGAGCAACGCGATGCTGCAGACCGAGATTCCGGGCCTCGAGCTCATCCACCGTGGGAAGGTCCGCGAGACGTACGAGGTCGACGACCGTCATCTACTGCTGGTGGCCACCGATCGGCTCTCGGCCTTCGACGTCGTGTTCGACCAGCCGATCCCGGACAAGGGCGCCGTCCTCACCCGGCTCTCCGCCTGGTGGTTCGAGCAGCTCGCCGGCCTCGGGCGCTCGCACTTCGTGAGCGCCGATCCGGCGGATCTGCCGGAGCCGGCGCGCGACCCGTCCCTGGCCGATCGGTCGATGCTCGTGCGTCGAGCCAGGCGGGTCGACGCCGAGTGCGTGGTCCGCGGCTACCTCGCCGGGTCCGGCTGGGCGGAGTACCAGCGCGCGGGGACCGTGTGCGGCATGCCACTGCCGGCGGGCCTGCGCGAGGCGGATCGGCTGCCGGAGCCGATCTTCACCCCGTCGACGAAGGCCGAGGTCGGCCACGACGAGAACATCAGCACGGCGCAGCTGGCCGACATGGTCGGCGCCGACCTGGCGCGGCAGCTCGAGGAGCGATCGATCGCCCTCTACGTCGAGGGTGCGCGGCGCGCCGAGTCCGTCGGACTCATCCTTGCCGACACGAAGTTCGAGTTCGGCTTCATCGACGACGAGCTCGCCGTGATCGACGAGGTCCTCACCCCCGACTCGTCGCGCTTCTGGGATGGCGAGGCCTACGCGCCGGGGTCGAGCCCGCAGAGCTTCGACAAGCAGTTCGTCCGCGACTTCGTCGCCGCCACCGGGTGGAACAAGGAGCCGCCGGCGCCGACGCTGCCGGATGACGTGATCCGCGGCACCCGCGACCGCTACGTGGCCGCCTACGAGCGCCTCACCGGTCGGACGTGGGAGGCCACGGCCTGACGGTGCGCTGGATCGCCGAGGTTCACGTCTCCCTGCGTCCCGGGATCGCCGATCCCGAGGGGCAGACGATCGGATCGGCGCTCCGATCGCTCGGCTATGCGAGCGTGGACGAGGTGCGCAGCGGAAAGCTGATCCGCATCGGCTTCGAGGCGGCGGGGCCGGACGAGGCGGAGCGAGCCGTCGGCGACATGTGCCGGCGCCTGCTGGCCAACCCGGTGATGGAGATCGCCACCTGGGACGTGCGCGCCGACGAGCAGCAGGACGCCGAGGGCGTCAACCCGTGACGATCCTCGGCGCCCGACCCCGGATCGCGGTCGCCGTCTTCCCCGGCACGTGGTCGGAGCGCGACTTCCTCCATGTCGCCACCGAGGTGCTGGGGTGGCAGGCACGCCCGGTCTGGCACGCGGAACGTGATCTCGGCGAGGTCGATGCCGTCGTCCTTCCCGGCGGCTTCGCCCACGGTGACCACCTGCGCACCGGGGCGATTGCCCGCTTCTCGCCGATCATGGAGGCGGTCGAGGCGTTCGCCCGCAGCGGAGGTCCGGTGATCGGCTCGTGCAACGGGTTCCAGGTCCTGACCGAGGCCGGGCTCCTGCCGGGGGCGCTGATGCGGAACGACCACCTGGAGTTCCGCTGCGACTGGCAGGAGCTGCGCGTCGAGAGCCCCTCCTCGGCACCGGTGTGGCTGGGTGAGTTGCAGGAGGGCGAGGTGATCCGGCTGCCGATCAGCCACGGCGAGGGTCGGTACGTCGCCGATCCCGCCACGCTCGACGAGCTCGAGCGCGCGGGCCGCGTCGTCCTCCGCTACGCGACCGCCACGGGCGAGGTGACCGACGCCGCCAACCCCAACGGGTCGGATCGGGGCATCGCGGGGATCGTGAATGCGGCGGGCAACGTGCTGGGCCTCATGCCGCACCCCGAGCGCGCCGCCGAGACCGAGGTCGGCGGCTCCGACGGGCTCCGCCTGTTCCGATCGCTGGAACGCTGGCTGCAGGAGCGGCCAGCGCCCGCAGAGCGTCGGGTATCATCGAGCTGACCGCCCAGACCTGCCGCAGGAGGCGAACGAGTGGACGACCTCGAGCGCGATCGACGCGACTCGCCCGACGCGGAGGACGCGTCATCGGCTCCGGCCGAGCCCACCGAATCCGACCACGCGGACACGGTCGCTGACGCGACCGGCGACGCCGACGTCGAGGCGACGAGCCGCGATCCGGATCCGAGCGAGATCGAGAGCTGGCCCAGCCAGGCGCCCGGCAGCACCGACGCTGCCAGCGGCGAGCACGCGACCGTGACCCCCGATTCCACCGAGCCGGCGTGGCCGACCGAGCCGCCGGCCGCCGGGTCCGGGGCTGGAGGATGGCCGACCGAGCCTCCGGAGCGAGGGGACCAGCCGGTCCTCGAGCCCGAGTGGTCGGAGCGGCAGCCCACGCCGACCGAACCCGCGCCGAGCGAGGTGGAGGCCTACCCGGCCACCCCGGCCGCCGAGGAGACGACGAGCGAGCAATCCGCCGTGGAGGCGCCCGCCGCGCATGCCGTGCCCGCCGCCGCAAGCGAGGCCGGCGAGTCGACCCAGTGCCCGCGCTGCGGGACCGAGAACCGCCCGGGCCTGTCGTTCTGCAACAACTGCGGCCAGCGCCTCATCGCGGCCGGTGTGGCAAGCACGGTCGAGCGTCCGGGGACGCCGGAGGGCACGATGGCGTGCCCTCGCTGCGGGACCCACAATCGCGCCGGCGTGGCGTTCTGCCAGAACTGCGGCGCCAACCTGCGTGGCACGGCGCCGGGCTACGTCCCGCCGTCCGTGGCCGGCGAACCGGCGGCCGCAGCTGCCGCGACGAGCGCCGGGGGTGCCGTGCTCGGCCCCGTCGTCCTGCTCATCGGCGTCATCGGGCTCATCACCGGCTATCTGCTGCCGTTCCTCTATGGCAGCGGCTCGCTCCTCGATCGGGCCATCGGCGGTGACGGATACGGCATCGCGTTCTGGGCCGGCTACCCGGAGGTGGGAGCGGACCTGGCGGATCAGGCGTACTTCGGCCTTGCCGGACCGGTCCCGCTGCTGGCGATCCTGCTCGTCATCCTGGCCGTCGCCGGGTTCATGCGTGCGCGACCCGGGCCCCTCCAGTCGATCGGCCTCGGCGTGGCGCTCCTCTGGAGCGTCGGGCTCATCGTCCTGTTCGCTGTCATCGAGCTCGCCGGCAACTGGGACGGCGACATCGTCGGGATGCTGCGGGTCATGACGCCGGCCGGCATCATCTTCTTCCTCGCCTCGCTCATCGTCGTCATCGGCACCCTGACCCGCTTCGGGCGCAGTTGACACGATGACACGCTACTGCGCGGCCTGCGGGACGGAGGTCGAGGAAACCGCTCTCTTCTGCCCGACCTGCGGGCAGCCGATCGACCAGGAGAGCGAGACGGAGATTCCTCCGGCCCCGGCGTGGCCGGAATCGGCACCGCCAGCGGAGCCGCCGGTTGCCGAGCGGACCGCTCCGAGCCGGCCCGACTGGGAGACGGCGCCGCGCGTCGACCGGTTCGACGATCCGCCGGCTCCGGAGCCGGACGCCACCCCGGACGCGTGGGACGAGCCAGAGCCACAGCCGGCGGCCGGGACCGGATGGGAGGTCCGCCACGAGGAGCCGACCAGGGCCGAGCCGGCGGCGCCGGCACCGGCCGCGTCTCCCATCGAACGGCGCGAGGGCGGTCGGGACCGGCCACCGCGGCGCGCCGAGGCCGCCGGCCCCCGTCGCTCCATGGACCTGCCGATCACGACGCCGGTCATGCTGTCGGGCTGGCTCATCGGCATCGGCACGCTCCTCGCCGCGCTCGGCATCCTCATCGGCCTGTTCGGGAACGTCATCAGCCCGATCGACGTGCTGCTCCTGCTCCTCCTGCTCGGGATCTCCGCCACCGTCTTCCTGTCATCGAAGGTGCCGGAAATCCCGCACCTGAAGCTCATCACGCTGGCAGCGGTGCTCGTCGGCTTCGGGATGGCGCTCGACCGGATCGGGAGCGGCGGCGCCGGAGCCGGCGAGCTGCTCTTCTTCTTCGGCACGGCGGCCGCCGCGATCGGGGCGATCATCGTCGAGCTCGGTCGCGACCAGCCGCTGGGTGGACCGCAGACCTGACCGGATGACCGTCGTCCCCCCGCCCGCCGAACAGCTCCACGGTCTGACCGACGCCGAGTACGGCCTGGTGGTCGACGCGCTGGGCCGGACGCCGAACGCGGTGGAGCTCGGGATGTTCGGGGCGATGTGGTCGGAGCACTGCGCGTACAAGCACAGCCGGCCCCTCCTCGGCCGGCTGCCGTCGAGCGGGCGGCAGGTCCTCGTCGGGCCGGGAGAGAACGCCGGCGCCATCGACATCGGCGACGGCCTGGCGGTCGTGTTCAAGGTGGAATCGCACAACCATCCCTCTGCCGTCGAGCCCTACCAGGGGGCGGCGACCGGCGTGGGCGGCATCATCCGCGACATCTTCACGATGGGCGCGCGGCCGATCGCCCTGCTGAACTCGCTGCGCTTCGGCCCCCTCGATGCCGATGCGACGACCGACGCTGCGACGGCGACGCGCAACCGCTACCTGTTCGGCGGGGTCGTCGGCGGGATCGCCGGCTACGGCAACTGCATCGGGATCCCCGACGTGGGCGGCGAGGTCACGTTCGACTCCACGTACTCCGGCAACCCGCTCGTCAACGCCATGTGCGTCGGCATCGCCCGTCACGAGGAGATCACGCTCGCGCGCGCCGCGGGCGCCGGCAACGTGCTGCTGCTCGTCGGCGCAACGACCGGTCGCGACGGGATCCAGGGGGCGAGCTTCGCCTCGGCGAACCTCGGCGACGACCGCGAGGAGCGGCGTCCGGCGGTCCAGGTCGGCAACCCGTTCCTCGAGAAGCTGCTGATGGAGGCATGCCTGGAGCTCGCGCGGCGCGACGACGTCGTCGCCATGCAGGATCTCGGTGCCGCGGGGCTCACGTGTGCGCTGGCGGAGCTCACCGCTCGCGGGGGCGTCGGGGCGGATGTCGATCTCGGCGCCGTCCCGCGGCGGGAGGCCGGCCTGACGCCGTACGAGGTGCTGCTCAGCGAGTCCCAGGAGCGGATGCTCATCGTGGTGACGCCCGACGGCGTGGCGGAGGTCGAGGCGGTGTTCGCGCGCTACGAGCTCCATGCCGCGCGCATCGGCACGATCACGGACGAGCCGATCATCCGCTGCCGTGACGGGGCCGATGTCGTGGTCGAGGTCTCGGGGCGCTCCCTGGCCGATGACGCGCCGCGCTATGAGGTGCGCGGCGGGCCGTTCGCGCCGTCGTCGTCAGCGGCCGTGGACGATCTGGCCTCGGAGGCACCGAGCGCCCACGTGCTCCTCGCCCTGCTCGGCGCACCGAATGCTCGCGACCGGAAGCCGATCTGGCGGCGCTACGACCACATGAACGGCACGAACACGCTCGTCGGACCGGGCGCCGGGGATGCAGCGCTGCTTCGCGTGAAGGGCACCTCGCGTGCGCTGGCCCTGTCGATCGACGGTCCGGGGCCGGCTCGGGTCGGCGCACTCGATCCGTACCTCGCCGGAGCCTCGGCGGTGGTCGAGGGAGCCATGAACGTCGCGGTCAGCGGCGCGACCCCGATCGGCATCACCGACTGCCTGAACTTCGGTTCCCCCGAGACCGAGCTGGGTGCGTGGCAGCTCACGCGCGCCATCGACGGCATCGCCGATGCGTGCCGCGCGCTCGACCTGCCGGTGGTGAGCGGGAACGTCAGCCTCTACAACGAGACCCCGCAGGGGCCGATCCTGCCGACACCCGTCGTCGGGACGGTCGGACTGATCGACGAGCGCGACGCGGCCCTCCGCATGGGGTGGCGTCCGGGCGAGGAGATCTGGCTGCTCGGCGACCCGGCGGACGACGCCGGCGCCCTGGCCGCATCGGAGCTGGCCTGGCAGCGGGGAATCCACGACGGGGTCCCGGTTCTCGACGTGGGCGGGGCGGCCCGTGTCGTCGGCCTGCTCAGCCTGCTCGCGGGGCGCGGCATCGCCCGTGGCGCGCACGACCTCTCCGTGGGTGGCCTCGGCGTGGCCCTTGCCCGCATGGCCCTGGCCGGTGGGTGCGGCGCACGGATCGAGTTGGAGGCGTCGACGGTCCCGACCGCCACGCTCCATGGCGAGCGGGCAGGCCGCGTGATCGTGACCGTGGAGGCTCGACGCGCCTCCGAGCTCACGAGCGCCGCGAGCGACGCGAAGGTTCCGGCCCGACGGCTGGGTCGAGCCGGCGGATCCGGGCTGGAGCTCCGCCTCGGAGAAGCCGAGCTCGAGCTGTCGATCGACGAGCTGTCGACCGCCTGGCGGCGACCGCTCTAGCGGGATCGAGCCCCCTGCGAGGCCCCCGAGGCATCGAGGTCGTCCTCGGGCAGGGGACCGGCGCTGCGGATGGTCCGTCGCTCCAGCGCTGCGGCGATCTCGTCGTCGATGGTCGGACCCGGGTCCTCGCCACGTGGCCCCCGCCGGTCGCCGATCGCGCGGGCGATGAAGACCGAGGCGGTCACGACGGCCGTGGCGATGCCGAGGGCGACCGCGATCGTCCACGGCTGGATCGAGGCCTCGAACGCGAACGACGGCGCCCCCGCGGGCACCGCCGATGTCGCCGTGAAGGCGGGGATCCCCGGCGCGAACCTCATGGCGAAGCCTGCCTGGCGGCTGCCGCCCTGGCTGGGCGCGGTCGCTGGGCTGCCGGGGCCGGCTTCGGCGCCGCCGGCGACTCGATCGGCTCGATGTGCTCGAGACCGCCGCGCGCGCGCTCGTGGAGCCGATAGACCTCCTCCAGTCCGTCGGCCGGGACCGCCGCCGCGTACACGGCCTTGAACGTGCGGACCACCTCGGGGTCGAACTGCGTTCCGGCGTTGCGCTCGAGCTCGGCGATCGCCTCCTCGTGCGCGAGCGCCGGGCTGTACGGCCGTTCGTGGACCATGGCGTGGTAGGCATCGGCCACGGCGACGATCCGCGCACCGAGCGGAATCTCGTTGCCCTTCAGGCCGTGCGGATAGCCCCCGCCGTTGTAGCGCTCGTGATGGTGGAGGACGACCGGGATCGCCTCGCGCAGGTTCGAGGCCTGCTCGAGGATCACCTGGCCGATCCGCGGGTGCTCGCCGATCGTCTGCCACTCGGCGTCGGTGAGGCTGGTCGGCTTGTCGAGGATCTCCTCCGGTACGGCGATCTTGCCCAGGTCGTGCAGCAGCGCCGCGATGCGGATGCGCTCGATCTCCTCCTGCGGCAGTCCCATCTCGAGGCCGATGCCGGTGGCGAGGGCCGCGATCATGTCCGACGGGCGGCCGCGGTGGTGAGGCTGTGGCGCGAGGACCGACGCCAGGGCCTGGGTGGCGGTGTCGCTCGCCCACTGGCCGATGGCCGTCGCCTGGGCTCGCCGCTCGTTCGAGATCGGGGCACGTCGCACGGGGTTGCCCTCGTCGATCTCGCGGAACAGGTAGGTGCGGTTGCGGCCCAGCGACTTCGCCGCGTACATCGCCGAATCGGCGCGGTCGACCAGCATGTCCTGCTGGAGCTCCGCCCCGCGGCCGCCGGCGATGCCGATGCTGATCGTGACCTTGAGCGTCCCGTCGTGGGGCAGGCGGAGGGGCTCCTGCTGAACGAGGCTGCGCAGCTCCTCGGCGAGCCGCACCGCGTCCTCCGGCAGCGTCTCGGGCAGGATGAGCATGAACTCCTCGCCACCGTATCGGCCGAACGTGTCGTTGACGCGCACGCCGTCAGCCACGAGCCGCGAGACCTGCCGCAGGACCGCGTCGCCGGCGTTGTGGCCGTACGTGTCGTTGACCGGCTTGAAGCGGTCGATGTCGATGAAGGCGACGCTCAGGGGCTTCGAATGCCGGATCGAGCGCTCGACCTCCGCACCGAGCACGGTGAGCAGCGTCTCCCGGTTCGGGAGGCCGGTGAGCCGGTCGTGGGTGGCTCGAGCCTCGACCTGGATGAAGGCGCCGCTCGCCGCGTTGAAGGCGCGGGCCAGGCGGCGCTCACCGGGAATGCCGCGCTCCGGGAGCTGGACCGGCTCGTCGAGCTCGAGCGTTCGCTCGAGGCTCCGCGCGATGCTGTTCAGGCGCCAGCCGAAGTAGCTCCATCCGAGGAGCGCCATGACGGTCAGGCCGGTGACGGCGGCCGCGACGGCGACCGTCACGATCTGCCAGCGGGCGTCCGGGGCCTGGCCTGCGGCGGCGATCACGATGACCAGCAGGCCGGCAACGGCAAATGGCGCCAGGAATCCGAGGAGACGGATGAGCAGCAACATTGCGTGCAGCATGGCGTGACGGGTCCCGTCCGACCATGGGTCGATGGTCCCGCGGTCCGGATCGGCACTCGGGCCGTTGCGCGCGAAATCGCCGAAGTGCGGATTGGTGCAGTACGACCCCGGTACCGTTGGCGCATCGCCGTCGCGGGGCCGCGCCGGAGCCTCCACGCCGCTATCATGACCCCGTGCCCGGCCAGCACCGATCCCTCTGAACAGCAGCGTGCGCGCGCCGATCCGCCTGCCGCACGCGTCGGGTGAGGCGCTACCCATCTACGATCCCCACGGCCCGCGCGAGGAGTGCGGCGTGGTGGGGGTCTGGTCGCCGGGCGCCCCCGTCGCACGCCTGGCGTTCGTCGGCCTCCACGCCCTCCAGCACCGGGGCCAGGAGTCGGCGGGGATCGCCATCACCGACGGTCGCGAGCTGACCCTCCACAAGCGGCTCGGGCTGGTGAGCAGTGTCTTCGACGAGGAGACGCTCGTGCGCCTCGAGGAGTCCGCGGCGGACGGGCAGGCGCCGCGCGGCGCCATCGGCCACACCCGGTACAGCACGACCGGCTCGAACACGCTGCCGAACGTCCAGCCGGTCTACGCCCATGCCGACATCGGCGAGCTCATGCTCGGGCACAACGGCAATCTCACGAACGCCAGCTGGCTGCGGGACGAGCTGACCGAGCAGGGGATCGAGTTCGGCTCGGCATCGGACACGGAGGTACTCGCCCGCCTCATCGCCCACGCCCCGGGCCGGACCTGGGCCGCGCGGGTCGATCATGCCTTCCATCGCGCGGTCGGCGCATTCACGTTCACGATGCTCACCGATACGGCCCTCGTGGCCGCCCGCGATCCGGTCGGCTTCCGTCCGCTCTGCCTCGGACGGCTTCCGGGAGGGGGATGGGCCGTCGCCTCCGAGAGCTCCGCGCTCGACGCCATGGGGGCGCAGTTCGTGCGCGACATCGACGCCGGCGAGGTCGTGACCATCGGCGATGACGGGGTGCAGTCGCATCACTCCTCGCGCGCCACGCCGTCGCGCGAGCGACTCTGCGTGTTCGAGTTCGTCTACCTCGCCCGGCCCGACTCCGTGATCGACGGGCGCCTCCTGTACGAGGCGCGCCTCGAGATGGGCCGGCGCCTGGCACGCGAGCATCCCGCCGACGCCGATCTCGTGATCGCCGTACCCGACTCGGCCGTGCCGGCCGCCATCGGCTACGCGGAGGAGTCCGGCCTGCCGTATCGCGAGGGCCTCATCAAGTCGCGGTACATCGCGCGGACGTTCATCCAGCCCGCGCAGCGCAGCCGGGACGAGGCGGTTCGCATGAAGTTCAACCCGCTCCCCGAGCTCCTCTCCGACAAGCGGGTGGTCGTGGTCGACGACTCGATCGTGCGCGGGACGACGACGGGGCCGATCGTCGAGATGCTGCGCCGTGCCGGCGCGCGCGAGGTCCACGTTCGCATCCACTCGCCGCAGATGCGGCACCCCTGCTACATGGGCGTCGACACCGGCCGCCGCGACGAGCTCATCGCGGCGACGCACTCGCTCGAGGGGATCCGGGCGGCGATCGGCGCCGACACGCTGGGCTACCTGTCGCAGGAGGCGCTGCTCGAGGCCGTCGGCGGACGCCGGGAGGCGCGTTGCACGGCCTGCTTCGACGGCGTCTATCCGACCGACGTGCCGATGGAGCTCGACAAGCTGGCGCTCGAGGGCCGCTGAGCGTGGCGAGGACGTATCGCGAGTCGGGCGTCGACGTCGCCGAGGCGGAGCGGGCGGTGGAGCGCATCGCGGCGGCCGCTGCCACGACGCTGACGCCGGCGGTTCTGGGCGGGATCGGCGGCTTCGGAGCGCTCTTCCGCTTCGACCCGGCCCTCCACCCCGATCCGATCCTCGTGAGCAGCACCGATGGCGTGGGCACGAAGCTCAAGGTGGCGATCGGCCTCGGACGGCACGACACGATCGGCGTCGACCTCGTGAACGCCTGTGTCAACGACGTCGCGGTCAGCGGCGCGACGCCGCTCTTCTTCCTCGACTACCTGGCCATCGGAGACCTGCGTGCCGACGTCGTCGACGAGATCGTGGGCGGGGTGGCCGCCGGCTGCGCCGCCGTCGGGATCCCGCTCGTCGGAGGCGAGACCGCCCAGATGCCGGACCTGTATCGCGGCGCCGACTACGACCTCGCCGGCTTCGTGGTCGGCGTGGTCGCCCGCGAGGACCTCATCGACGGCACACGGGTGGTCGCCGGAGATGCCGTCATCGGCCTGCCGTCGACCGGTCTCCACACGAACGGATACAGCCTTGCCCGGCGCGTGCTGCCCGAGGACACCTGGTCGCGGACGATGCCCGATGGAGCGGGCACGATCGGCGACGCGCTGCTGGAGCCGCATCGGTCGTACCTCGACGATGTCCGGGCCCTGCGTCGCGCGCTCCGCGAGGGGGGCGGTGACATCGGGGCGCTGGCGCACATCACCGGCGGCGGCTGGGAGGGAAACCTGCCGCGGACGCTGCCCGCGGGACTCGGGGTCGAGGTCGACACCGGCTCGTGGACGATCCCGCCGATCTTCACGCTCATCCAGTCGCGCGGCGACATCGCCGACGAGGAGATGGTCCGCACGTTCAACGTCGGGATCGGGATGACGGCGGTCGTGCCGGTGGCCCACCTGGCCGCCGCGCTCGCCGCCGTGCCCGAGGCGCGCCCCGTCGGCCGCGTCGTGCCGATCCCCGAGGGTGAGCCGCGCGTCCGCTTCGCATGAGGCTCGGGGTCCTCGTCTCCGGACGAGGGTCGAACCTCGCCGCTGTGCTCGAGGCCCGCATTCCCGGCATCGAGCCGGTGCTCGTGGTCAGCAACCGGCCGGGCGTCCCGGCGCTCGAGGTTGCCGCCCGCCACGACGTGCCGGCGATCGTGCTTCGACGGGCCGATCATGCCGATGCCGGGGCGCGCGACCGCGCGATCGGCGAGGCGCTGACGTCGGCGCGGGTCGACGTCGCCCTGCTCGCCGGCTACGACCAGGTGCTGCGCGACGGCTACTTCGACGCCTTCGCGGGTCGCACGATCAACATCCACCCCAGCCTCCTGCCGGCCCACGGGGGCGCCGGCATGGTCGGCCTCGCCGTCCACCGATCGGTGCTGGAGGCGGGCGATCCGGAGACCGGGGTCACGATCCACGAGGTGACCCGCGACCTCGACGGGGGGCCCGTCCTGGCACAGGCGCGGGTGACGGTCGAGGCGGGGGACGACCCAGGATCGCTCGCGGCCCGGGTTCTGCGCGAGGAGCATCGGCTGCTCGTGGAGACGCTGCGTGAGCTTGCCGCGACGCGATCCTGAGCCATTCGATCGCTGGCCGCTGGAGCGTGGACAGGCACGATGCGTGCTAGCATGACCGGCGGCGCTCCGAGTGGTGCGCACCCCACGCAGGAGAGGCCAGACACGGACTGATGGACGCGATTCTCGAACCGATCGGGCAGTTCTGGGAAGGATTCCTGAGCAACCCGGTCGTCCAGCTGGCGAGCCAGCTGATCGTGATCTACGTGGTCCTGCTGTGGCTCGGGACGGCGTACTGGGCCTTCCGCGACATGCAGGCGCGGACCGAGAACCCGATCCTCCCGTACTTCTCCGCCGCCCTCATCATCTTCTTCACGCCGCTGCTCTTCATCTTCGCCGTGGTGCTCTACCTCATCGTCCGCCCCCGCGAGACGCTGGCCGAGGTCTACGAGCGCTCGCTGGCCGAGGAGAGCCTGCTGGCCGAGGTCGAGAAGAACGAGCTGTGCCCGGTCTGCCGCGACCGCGTCGATTCGGAGTGGCTCGTCTGCCCGAACTGCCGCACCCGCCTCAACCGCGTCTGCCCGTCCTGCAACCGCCTCGCCGATCCGACCTGGCCGCTCTGCGCGTTCTGCGGCACCGACTTCGGCCGTGAGGGTGGTGGGCGGCAGCGGCGCGCCCCGGTCGCCGCGTCGAGCAGCGCCGATCGCGAGGCCGATGCCGAGTCGACGTCCGACGTGACCGCCGAACACGGCAGGCTTCGCGGGGCGACGAACACCTGACGACCGACCCCGGACTGCCCCGCGGTCCGCATCCGACAGCCGGCCCCGGGTCCGTCTCGATGCCCGTGTGGCCGGGTCCCGTGCTTGCCGTCGCCGGCGCGCTGATCGCGTTCGTGGCGCTGGGCGCCGGCGCGGTGGCCGCCAGCGGTCGCTACGACCTGGGCGATCCCGTCCTCTACCTCTGGCTCTCGCTGGTCGGCGCTGCGCTCTTCGTGGCCGGACTCGTCTACGCGTCGGTCCGGCAGCTGCGCGTGCGCCGGCACCTGCCACCGGAGCGCTATCGGGGACCGTCCGTCGTGCTCCTCGTGCTCCTCGTCCTGGTCGGTGCGACGCTCCTCATCGCGCCATTCACCGCCGACGCCGCAGTCCTGGAGACCGGCGTCGGCGAGCTGTCGCTGTTCGGCGGGTTCGTCGTCCTGGTCGCCACGCAGGTGGCGCTGCTGGCGGTGAGCTGGTTCGGTGTCTTCGCGCCCGGTGCCCTGAGCGGCTTGCCGTCGCTCCCCGGTCGCGCGCCGGGTCGAGCGCTCCTGACGGGCGCGGGCTGGGGGATCGTGGCTTGGCTCGTCTCGTCGCTGGTCGCCGCCGCCGTGGTCTGGGCCCTCGAACGCGCGGGGGTGTCGGTCCCGGTCCAGACCGCCGAGCGCGCCCTCGAGCTGGTCGAGCCTTGGCTCGTGGTCTTCGCCTTCGTCCTGCTCGCCCCGATCGCCGAGGAGCTCTTCTTCCGCGGCGTTGTGTTCAACGCATGGCTTCGCGAGCGCGGCCGGACCTGGGCCTACGTCGGATCGGCGCTCCTGTTCGCCGTCATCCATCTGTCGGTGGTGACGGTCCTGCCGATCTTCCTGCTCGGGCTTGGCCTAGCCTGGGTGTACCGGCGGACCGGCAGCCTCCTGGCGCCGATGGCGATGCACGCCACCGTCAACGGGATCTCGGTCGCGATCTCGCTCCTCGTCCGCTTCGACGTCATCATGCCGCCCGCCGTGGCGGGCTGGTAAGGCCCGGATAACCGCCGCGTCATCGGCCGGCGGCTAGCGTGCCGCCGATGACTCACGATCCACTCGACGGGCCCATCCCCTTCCTCCCCGCCGGTCGGCGACCGCCGGTCGACCGTCTCGAGCGCCACGGGCCCGAGGCACTGGGCGAGCAGGATCTCCTTGCCGCCGTGCTCGGCGACCGGTCGCCACGGGGCCGCCTCGCGCGCCGCCTGGTCGACCGCTTCGGGTCGGTGCCGGCCGTGGTGCGCGCGCATCCGGCCGAGCTGCGGGTCGCCGGCCTGTCAGCCGTGGCGGCGTCGCGACTGGGGGCGTGCGCCGAGCTCGGGCGGCGCGTGGCGCGTGCCTGGCCCGCCGAGCCATGGACGATTCGCACCCCGACCGACGTGGCCGAGCCCCTCGTCGACGCCATGGGCTCGCTCGAACGCGAGGAGCTGCGCGTCCTCCTGCTCGACACGAAGAACGTGGTCGCCGCAGAGCGGACCGTGTATCGCGGCAACCTGGCCGGCTCCTCGGTGAGGGTCGGCGAGGTCTTTCACGAGGCGGTGCGCTCCTGCGCCGCTGCCATCATCGTCGCCCACAACCACCCCTCGGGCGATCCGGCGCCATCGGGCGAGGACCTGCGGATCACCGGCGAGCTTGCTGAGGCCGGCCGGGTGCTCGACATCGAGCTGCTCGACCACCTGATCATCGGCCGCGGACGATGGATCTCGCTCCGTGCGCTCGGGGCGCTGGCTCAGCCCTCGCGCACGATCCGTGCGATCGAGCCCGCTCCGAGGTCCGCCACGTAGAGCTCGCCCGCATCATCGACGCCGAAGGCGCTGATCCTGGCCCCCGTTTCGGCGAGCACCAGGGGAGTCGCCACCTCGCCGTCGGGCGCATCGGCTCGGACACCGAACAGGAGGCCGCTGCAGTAGTCACCCATGAGGTACCAGCCGCGCAACTCGCCGATCGCCTCGCCGCGATAGACGTGCCCGCCGGTCACCGAGCAGCCGGACTCGCGTCCGTACTCGGCGATCGGCAGCACGAGCCCGTCGGTCGAGCAATCGGACTGCGCGAAGCAGTGAGCGCCCTCCATGACGTTCCATCCCAGGTTCGCGCCGGCCATCGCCGGGTCGATCCGGGTGACCTCCTCCCACGCGCTCTGTCCGACGTCCGCCACCCACAGCCTGCCGGTCGCGGAATCGAAGCTGAAGCGCCACGGGTTGCGGAGCCCGTACAGGTAGACCTCCGGCGCTCCGCCGTTCCCGTCCGCGAAGGGGTTGTCCGGCGGGATCGCCGACGTCCCCGGCGTCGAGACGTCGAGCCGGAGCAGGCTGCCCAGGAGGGTCGCCGGGCTCTGCCCGTTGCCGAGCGGGTCGCCCCCATCCCCGCCGTCCCCGAACGCCATCCACAGGTAGCCGTCCGGCCCGAAGGCGAGCTGCCCGCCATTGTGGTTGCCGAAGGGCTGATCGGCGGTGAGCAGCACCGCCTCGGATGCGGGGTCGAGCGTAGGGGCCGCGTCGCCATCCTGCGACCCGCCGAAATCCGACAGGACGGTGTCGCCGCTGCGGTCGCTGTAGTGGACGAAGCCCCGGGCGTCATTCGGCCAGTCGGGATGGAGCACCAGCCCCAGCAGCCCTCGCTCGCCACCGGCGCCGACCCGATCGCGGATGTCGAGGACGGTCGTCGTCTCGCCGCTGTCGGGGTCCACGGCGACGGCGCGGCCGGCCTGCTCGTTCACGATGAGCCAGCCGCCCGGCGCGCGCGCGATCCCGATCGGCGCCTCGAGGCCGGTGGCCACGACCTCGAGCGCCAGCGGCGGCGGCGTCTCCGAGCCCGGCTCGTCGGTGGCGGGTGTCGATGGCTCGGGCGCGCTCGGCGTCGAGACATCCGACGGCTCCGGCGTCGTCGTGGCACCCGACGGGCCGGGGGATACCGACGGCGTCGGCTCGTCCGCCGTGCAGGCGGCGAGGGTGATGGCGACGGCGGCGAGCAGCGGGGCGAAGCGAGCGATGCGCATGCGCGGATTGTCCCCGACTCCGCCGCGGCCTGCCGAGCGTGGACCGATCGGGTAGGGTTTTCCGTACCCATGACGACCACGAAGACCGCCGTCCGTCGCGCGATCTCGGCGCATGCCGTCGCGCCCGAGCCCGAGGCGGGCACGATCGGGCACCGGCGCAGCGTGACGGTGGAGCGCGTGGCACCCGAGATCGACGGAGGCGTGCACCCGGTCAAGCGGGTGGTGGGCGACGAGCTGCTCGTGACGGCCGACATCTTCGCCGATGGCCACGACATGCTCGATGCCGCGCTGCTCCTGCGCGCGGACGACGAGGAGACATGGCGCGAGGCGCCGATGCGGCCGGTCGACAACGATCGCTGGTCCGGCAGTATCCGGCTCGAGCGCAACCGCTGGCACCGGTACGCGGTCGAGGCATGGCGCGACCGGTTCGGCTCATGGCGGGACGGACTGCGCAAGAAGGTCGACGCCGGCGTCGCCGTGCCGAGCGAGCTCGAGGAGGGCCGGCTCTTGCTCGAGGCTGCGCTGCGCCGAGCCGAGGAGGCGGAGGCCGCCGGCGATCTCGCTCTCATCCGTGCGTCGCTCACGACGCTGAAGCGCGCGCGCTCCGAGGCCTCGCGGGTGGCCGCCCTGGTCGGCGAAGACCTGCTCGCGGCGATGCGCCGGCACCCGGATCGGCGTCATGCGTCCCGCTCGCGCGAGCTGCCGCTCGTCGTGGACCGCGAGCGGGCCCGCTTCGGCGCCTGGTATGCGCTCTTCGCCCGCTCCCAGGGGAGGAATCCGAAGAAGCCCAAGCCCACCACCTTCGCGGAGGCGGAGTGGCGCATTCCCGACATCGCCGCCATGGGCTTCGATGTCGTGTACCTCATGCCGATCCATCCCATCGGCACCACGAACCGCAAGGGCCGCAACAACACGCTCGACGCCGGGCCGGACGACGTCGGCTCGCCGTACGGCATCGGCTCACCCGACGGAGGGCACGACGCCGTGGCGCCGGAGCTCGGGGGGCTCGAGCAGTTCCTCCACTTCCGCGAGCAGGTCGAGGCGCACGGCATGGAGGTGGCGATCGACATCGCGATCCAGGCCTCGCCCGATCACCCGTGGGTCACCGAGCATCCCGGCTGGTTCCGTCGCGCGCCCGACGGCACGATCAAGTACGCGGAGAACCCGCCGAAGAAGTACCAGGACATCTACCCGGTCTACTTCGAGGGCGAGGATCCCGACGAGCGCGCCGCCCTGTGGCTCGAGCTCAAGCGCATCTTCGAGGTCTGGATCGAGCGTGGCGTGAAGATCTTCCGGGTCGACAACCCGCACACGAAGCCGATCCCGTTCTGGGCGTGGCTGATCCCGGAGATCCAGTCGCAGCACCCCGAGGTGATCTTCCTGTCGGAGGCCTTCACCCGGCCGAAGATGATGCGGATGCTGGCCAAGGTGGGCTTCACCCAGAGCTACACGTACTTCACCTGGCGCGAGACGGCGGCGGACCTGAGGGACTACCTCGGCGAGCTCACCACGTCCGAGATGCGCGAGTACTACCGCGGCAACCTGTTCACGAACACCCACGACATCAACCCGCATCACCTCGACCATGGCCGGCCGGCCTTCGTCATCCGCAGCGTGCTGGCCGCGACGCTCTCGAGCGCCTACGGCATCTACTCCGGGTGGGAGCTGGGGGAGAACGCGCGCCTGGGTGACCGCGAGGAGTACCTCGACAGCGAGAAGTACGAGGTTCGCGCCCGGGACTGGGACGCCGAGGGAAACATCAAGCTGCTGATCGGCGAGCTGAACCGGCTGCGTCACGAGCTGCCGGCACTCCAGCTGTACGACAACCTGCGCTTCGAGAACGTGTCCGGCAGTCGCACGCTGTTCTATCGCAAGGCGCTGCCCGACGGTGCCCCGGACCCCTTGAGCGGTCAACCACGCCGCTGGCGCGACCCGGTCTACGTCGCGGTGAACTGCGACCCCGCCGCACCGGAGCGTGCGATCCTGCACCCGGACCTCCCGGCCGTCGGCATCGGCTGGGACGAGCCGTACCTGCTCACCGATCTCATGACGGGGGAAAGCGTCCAGGAGCGCGGAGCGGACCTGGCGCTCGTCCTGGATCCGGCGGGGGAGCCGTTCCGCATCTTCACGATCTCACCCCTGCGGCCGCCCGCCGCGGGCTGACCCGCCCGGACTCAACCAATCGACGAGGAGGCACGAGAGCCCGATGACCGCGCACCGCGCTCAGCCCCCGGTGGAAGCCGGCGCGCCCCAGCTGCTCCGCGACGATCCGCAGTGGTATCGCGACGCGATCATCTACCAGCTGCACGTCAAGGCGTTCATGGACTCCACGAACGACGGGGTGGGCGATTTCGCCGGCCTCGCGGAGCGCCTCGACTACATCGCCGACCTCGGAGTGACGGCGATCTGGCTGCTCCCGTTCTACCCCTCGCCGCTGCGCGATGACGGGTATGACATCGCCGCCTTCACCCAGGTGCACCCGGACTACGGGTCGCTGCGCGAGTTCCGCGCCTTCGTCCGCGAGGCGCATCGGCGCGGCCTGCGGGTCATCACCGAGCTCGTCATCAACCACACCAGCGACCAGCACCCGTGGTTCGTCGAGTCGCGCTCGAGCCGAAAGAACCCGAAGCGCGACTGGTACGTGTGGAGCGACACGGACCAGAAGTACAGCGACGCCCGGATCATCTTCACCGACACCGAGTCCAGCAACTGGACGTGGGACCAGGAGTCGCAGCAGTACTACTGGCATCGCTTCTTCAGCCACCAGCCCGACCTGAACTTCGACAACCCGCAGGTCGTGAAGGCCGTGATTCGGGTCATGCGCTTCTGGCTCGATCTCGGGGTCGACGGGCTGCGCCTGGACGCGGTGCCGTACCTCGTGGAGCGCGAGGGGACGAACGGCGAGAACCTGCCGGAGACCCACGCGATCCTCAAGCGGCTGCGGGCCGACCTGGACGGCCGCTACGAGGGGCGGATGCTCCTCGCTGAGGCGAACCAGTGGCCACCCGACGTGCTCCCGTACTTCGGCAGCGTCGAGGAGCCGGAGTGCCACATGGCGTTCCACTTCCCGCTCATGCCGCGCATCTGGATCGCCCTGCGGCGCGAGGACCGCTACCCGATCGTCGAGATCATGGACCAGACACCGGATCTTCCCGAAGGTGCGCAGTGGGCGCTGTTCCTGCGCAACCACGACGAGCTGACGCTTGAGATGGTCACCGACGAGGAGCGGGACTTCATGTACAGCGAGTACGCGAAGGACGCCCGCATGCGCATCAACGTCGGCATTCGCCGGCGTCTCGCGCCGCTCGTCGACAACTCGCGCCGTCGCATCGAGCTCCTCAACTCGCTCCTGTTCAGCATGCACGGCACGCCCGTCGTCTACTACGGCGACGAGATCGGCATGGGCGACAACGTGTACCTGGGCGACCGCAACGGCGTTCGCACGCCGATGCAGTGGACCGGCGACCGCAACTCCGGGTTCAGCAAGGCGGACATTCACGCGCTCTATGCTCCGCTCGTCGCCGATCCGGTCTACGGCTACCAGGCGGTCAACGTCGAGTCGCAGGAGCGCATCCCGGGATCGCTGCTCAACTGGATGAAGCGCCTCATCCGCGTGCGTCGCAGCCACCCGGTGTTCGGCCGCGGGTCGCTCGAGTTCCTCCACCCGGAGAATCGGCGGGTGCTCGCCTATCTCCGCGAGCACGAGGGCGTCTCGATCCTGTGCGTGGCCAACCTGTCGCGCTTCGCGCAGTACGTCGAGCTGGATCTGAGCCGCTTCAACGGGCGCGTGCCGATCGAGCTCATCGGCCGGGTCCACTTCCCACCGATCGGCGACCTGCCGTATCTCCTGACGCTCGGCCCGCACGACTTCTTCTGGTTCGAGCTGACGGCTCCGTGACCTCGGGCCTCGACCCCGCCTGGATCGCCGCGCAGCGCTGGTTCCGTTCGAAGCAGCGTCCGGTCGCGGGCGTGGCCGAGATCGACGCGGCGGAGCTCGGGGACGCCCGGCTCCGCGTGCTCGAGGTGTCGTATGCCGATGGCGGCGAGCGTCATCAGTACCTCGTCCCGACGGTCGGCGATGGGGAGCCGAACGACGGCGACGGGGCGTGGCGCGCCGTCGCGCGGGCCATCGTCTCCGGCAGCGAGCTGCAGAGCCGCCGCGGCCGCTTCAGCGGGCGGGCGACATCGGCGCTCGAGGAGCTGCTTCCGTCGCCGCTCGAGGCGGTCGATGCGCTCGACGAACGACGCCTCTCGGTCGAGCAGTCGAACACGTCGATCGTCCTCGGCGGGCGCCTCATCCTCAAGCTCTACCGGCTCCTCGAGGCCGGTCACAACCCCGATCTCGAGGTCAGCGCCTTCCTGACCGAAGCCGGATTCGCCGATACGCCACCGGTCGCCGGCGGGCTCACCTACCAGGCCGATGACGGCGAACGGGCGTCGGCGGCGATGCTCCAGGCGTTCGTCCCGTCCGTCGGCGACGCCTGGGCCGCGATGCTCTCCTCACTCTCCGCCGACCCGCCCCGCGCGACCGACCTCGCGGCTCGTGTCGGCTCGGTCACGGCGGCACTGCACCGAACCCTCGCCTCGAGGCCGGATCATCCGGGCTTCCCGGCGCGGCCCGCGACAGTCGACGAGACCTCCTCGTGGCGCGCGTCGGCCGAGCGGCAGCTGGCGCAGGCAGTGACCGCGGTCGGCGGTGCGTCCCACGATCGGCTCGTCCAGCTCGCCCCGGCGGTCACCGCCCGGTTCGCCGACACGTTCGGCGCCGCCACCGGCGAGGCGACCGTCACCCGCATCCACGGCGACTACCACCTCGGCCAGCTGCTCGCCCGAGCTGACGGGGGACTGAGCATCATCGACTTCGAGGGTGAGCCCGCGCGGCCGCTGGCCGAGCGTCGCGAGCCCGGGTCGCCGCTGCGCGACGTGGCCGGCCTGCTGCGCAGCCTGGACTACGCGGCGCGCACCGCCGAGCGTGCCGACCCGGCCTTCGCGGCCGAGCCGTGGCTGGCCGACGCCCGGGCCGCGTTCCTCTCGGCGTATGGCGAGCTGGACGACGACGAGCGTGCGTTGCTCGCCGCGTTCGAGCTCGAGAAGGCGTGCTACGAGGTGCGTTACGAGGCGAACAACCGCGTCGACTGGCTCTGGCTTCCTCTCGCCGCCGTCGAGCGGCTCGTGGCATAGACCGTGCATCGGGGCGATGACCGCTATGCTGACTGCTCCATGATCCGATCTCGTCCGTCCGCCGCTGCATGCCTCCACGCTCGATGGCGTTGAGGGTCTGGCGCGGGACTCCGTACCCACTGGGCGCGACATGGGACGGGTCGGGCGTGAACTTCGCGATCTTCAGCGAGCACGCCGATTCCGTCGAGCTGTGCCTGTTCGATGACGACGGCAACGAGCAGCGCGTGCGGCTCACCGAGCAGACGAACCTCGTCTGGCACTGCTACCTGCCCGACATCCGCCCCGGTCAGCGGTATGGCTACCGGGTGCACGGCCCGTACGCGCCGCAGGACGGCCATCGCTTCAACCCGGCGAAGCTGCTGATCGATCCGTACGCGAAGCGCATCGACGGCACGATCTCCTGGGACGACTCGCTGTTCGGATACCAGATCGGCAGTGAGACCGAGGACCTCGAGCCCGACGAGCGCGACAGCGCGGAGTTCGTCCCGAAGAGCGTCGTCGTGAACCCCGCCTTCGTGTGGGGCGGCGACCTCCCGCCGCGCACCCCGCTCGATCGCACGCTCATCTACGAGGTGCACGTGAAGGGGTTCACGAAGCTCCATCCTGACGTGCCCGAGGAGCTGCGTGGAACGTACGCCGGCCTGGCGTCGGGTCCATCGCTCGACTACCTCACCGGCCTCGGGATCACCGCGGTCGAGCTCCTGCCCGTGCACCAGTACGTGAACGACCGTCACCTCGTCGAGCGCGGCCTGAACAACTACTGGGGCTACAACACGATCGGCTTCTTCGCGCCCGACGTTCGCTACTCGGCCACCGGGGAGCCGGTGAGCGAGTTCAAGACGATGGTCAAGCGCCTTCATGACGCGGGCATCGAGGTGATCCTCGACGTCGTCTACAACCACACCGGCGAGGGCAACCACCTCGGGCCGACGATCAGCTTCCGGGGCGTGGACAACGTCTCGTACTACCGGCTGAGCCCCGAGGACCAGCGCTACTACGTCGACTACACCGGCACCGGGAACACGCTCGACGCGACGAGCCCCAAGGTGCTCCAGATGATCATGGACTCGCTTCGCTACTGGGTCACCGAGATGCACGTCGACGGCTTCCGCTTCGACCTCGCATCGGCGCTGGCGCGCGAGATGTACGACGTCGACAAGCTCGGCAGCTTCTTCGACATCATCCACCAGGACCCGGTCATCAGCCAGGTGAAGCTCATCGCCGAGCCGTGGGATGTCGGACCCGGCGGCTACCAGGTGGGCAACTTCCCGGTCGGCTGGGCCGAGTGGAACGGGAAGTACCGCGACAGCGTGCGACGCTTCTGGAAGGGGATCGGCGGCCAGACCGCCGAGCTGGCCTATCGGCTCAGCGGATCGTCCGACCTCTACGCGGGCTCGGGGCGGCAGCCCCACGCCAGCATCAACTTCGTGACCGCCCACGACGGCTTCACGCTCAACGACCTCGTCAGCTACGAGCAGAAGCACAACGAGGCGAACGGCGAGGACAACAACGACGGCGACAACAACAACGAGAGCATGAACTTCGGCGTCGAGGGCGAGACCGATGACGAGGCCGTCATCGAGGCGCGCGAGAAGCAGAAGCGCAACCTCCTGGCGACCCTGCTCCTGAGCCAGGGCGTGCCGATGCTGCTGGGTGGCGACGAGATCGGCCGCAGCCAGGGCGGCAACAACAACGGCTACGCGCAGGACAACGAGATCAGCTGGTTCGACTGGGAGCTGAAGCGACGCGATCGCCAGCTGCTGGCCTTCACCCGGTCGCTCATCCGCCTCTTCGGCCAGCACCCGGTCCTGCGGCGGCGCCGCTTCTTCCAGGGCCGCCAGATCCGCGGCTCCCGGGTGAAGGACCTGACGTGGTACTCGCCGGCCGGGGTCGAGATGAACGACGACGAGTGGCAGGCCCCGGGCGTCAAGACGCTCGGCGTCCAGTTCGCCGGTGACGCGATCGAGGAGCGTGGGCCGCGCGGCGAGCGCATCGTCGACGACACGCTGCTCGTGATCCTCAACGCCGATGACAAGCCGGTCGCCTTCGAGCTCCCGAACCACGAGTCGGCGAAGCGCTGGGAGGTCGTGTTCGACACCGTCCACCCGACGTTCGGCGCCGCACACGGCGAGTTCGACGAGGGAGCGGTGTACCGCGTCGCCGAACGGTCGGTCGTCTGCCTGCGCCGCCTTCCGCGCGTCCGGCGCACGAGCACCGGATGATCGGCCCGCGCACTCCGCGACGGGGTGCGGGGTCGTGAGGCGTCACACCGTCCCGCGCGCGACCTACCGCGTCCAGCTCCACGCGGGCTTCACGTTCGACGACACGGCCGCCATCCTGCCGTACCTGCGCGAGCTGGGGATCAGCCACCTGTTCTGCTCTCCGGTGCTCCAGGCGGCGCCGGGGTCGACCCACGGCTACGACGTGATCGACCACTCCCGCGTCAGCACCGAGCTCGGCGGGGAGGCCGGCTGGGTGCGGCTCACCGATGCGGTGCGTGAGCACGGCATGGGAGTCGTGCTCGACATCGTGCCGAACCACATGGCCATCGGCGAGGGCAATCGCTGGTGGTGGGACGTCCTGGCCCGCGGGCAGGGGAGCGAGTTCGCCTCGTTCTTCGACATCGAGTGGGACCCGCCGGAGGCGCGCCTTCGCGACGTGATCCTCCTTCCCGTCCTCCCCGATCACTACGGCCGGGTCCTCGAGGCCGGAGACATTCGGCTCGAGGAACGCCAGGGTGAGCCGGTGGTCGTGGCCGCCGACCGGACGTTCCCGCTGGCTCCGGAGACGATCGCCGGCGGGGTGTCGATCGACGCGCTCAACGCCGACGTCGACGCCCTGGATGCGCTGCTGAACCGGCAGCATTACCGGCTCGCCCACTGGCGGACGGCGGCGCGAGATCTCGGCTATCGGCGCTTCTTCGACATCGACGACCTCGCCGGGCTGCGCATCGAGGACGACCGAGTCTTCGACGCGACGCATGCCCTCCCGCTGCGCTGGGTCGCCGAGGGGCGGGTCGACGGGCTGCGGATCGACCATCCCGATGGCCTGCGCGACCCGGCCGGATACTTCCGACGCCTCCGTGCCGCGGCTCCCGACGCCTGGATCGTGGCCGAGAAGATCCTCGAGCTCGACGAGGAGCTGCCCTCGGACTGGCCGATCGACGGGACGACCGGCTACGGCTTCGCGAACCTCGCCACCGGTCTCCAGGTCTCCGCCGCCGCCGAGGCGCCGATGACCGAGCTGTGGGAACGCCTGGCCGACGCCGGGCCCGGATGGGACGAGGTGGTCGAGGAGGCACGGGCGGAGGTGCTCTCGACCGTTCTCGGCAGCGACGTGAACCGTCTCACCGACCTGTTCCTCGCCGTGTGCGAATCGCATCGGCGCTACCGCGACTTCACGCGCCACGAGCTCCACCACGCGCTGCGCGCCGTCGCCGGCTCGCTGCCGGTGTACCGCACCTACGTCCGCGCCGAGGACGGATACGTCGCCGATCGCGACGCGGCGCTCATCACGGCGACCGTCGAGCGTGCGGCAGGGCGGCGTCCGGACCTCGAGCCGGAGCTGTTCGAGCTGCTCGGCCGCATCCTCCGGCTCGAGCTGTCCGGTGAGCTGGCGGCGGAGCTCGCGATGCGCTTCCAGCAGCTGACCCCGCCGGCCATGGCGAAGGGCGTGGAGGACACCTCCTTCTACCGGCACCACCGGCTCGTTGCCCTCAACGAGGTCGGTGGGGATCCGGGCCGGTTCGGCATCGGCGTCGATGCATTCCATGCTTCCCAGGCGACGGCCGCCGCCGCCTGGCCGGCTGCCGGGCTCGTACTGTCCACGCATGACACGAAGCGCAGCGCCGACGTGCGGGCGAGGCTCGCGACGGTCACCGCCGACCCGGCCGGCTGGCGCGAGCTCGTCGAGCGCTGGATGGAGCTCACGGCGCGCCATCGGGCGCACGACGAGCAGCCGACCGACGCCGATGCGTACCTGCTGCTCCAGGTGCTGGTCGGTGCCTGGCCGATCGACGCCGACCGCGCCGCGGCCTACATGGCCAAGGCGACGCACGAGGCGAAGCTCCGCACGACCTGGACTTCGCCCGACGCCGACTACGACACGGCGGTGGAGCGGTTCGTCCGCGACAGCCTGGCGGATCCGTCGGTGAGCGCGGCGATCGGCGCGTTCGTCGACGGCCTCGTCGAGCCCGGCTGGCGTGCCGCGCTGGCGCAGGTGGCCCTCCAGCTCACCGTCCCGGGCGTCCCGGACATCTACCAGGGCGGCGAGGTGTGGGATCTCTCGCTCGTCGACCCCGACAACCGGCGCCCGGTCGACTACGGGATCCGGCGCCGGCTCCTCGCCGAGGCAGGCGAGATCGGTGCGGCCGAAGCGTGGGCCCGCCGCGACGAGGGGATGCCCAAGCTCTGGCTCCACCGACACCTGCTCGAGATGCGCGCGCGCCGGCCCGACGACCTCGCTCCGGGGGCGTCCTACGAGCCGATCCCGGCGCCGGCCGGGGTCGTCGCCCATCTCCGGGGGAGCGGGGTGATCGTCGTGGTCCCGCAGGTCGCCGCCGGCCCCGACCCCGACGAGGCGCTGACCCTGCCCGACGCCTCGTGGACCGGGCTGGACGGCGCGTCACATGGCGGGTCGGTCCGCATCGGCGACCTGCTAGATGCGTTCCCGGTCGCCGTGCTGGAGCGCGCGACATGAGCGTTCGGCTCGAAGTCTGGGCGCCGCTCCCGAAGCGCGTCGAGCTCGCCGTCGGCGAGGAGCGGATCCCGATGCAGCCCCGGGAGACCGGCTGGTGGGTCGCCGAGCGCGAGATCGAGATCGGCCTCGAGTACGGCTACGTTCTCGATGGCGAGGGCCCGTACCCCGACCCACGGTCGGGCTGGCAGCAGGAGGGCGTGCTCGGACTGTCGCGTGCCGTCGACCACGCCGCGTTCAGCTGGACCGACGATGGCTTCAGCGCTTCGCCGCTGGCGGACGCGGTCATCTACGAGCTGCACGTCGGGACGTTCACCCCGGGAGGGACGTTCGAGTCGGCGATCGATCGGCTCGGCGACCTCGCCGACCTGGGCGTCACCCACCTCGAGCTCATGCCGGTCGCCGAGTTCAGCGGTGACCGTGGCTGGGGCTACGACGGCGTCGACCTCTACGCGCCGCACCACGCCTACGGAGGCCCGGAGGGACTGAAGCGCCTCGTCGATGCGGCGCATCGGCACGGGCTGGCGGTGCTCATGGACGTCGTCTACAACCACCTCGGTCCCGAGGGCAACTTCCTCCCGCTGTTCGGTCCGTACTTCACGAGCAAGTACACGACGCCCTGGGGCGACGCGGTGAACTTCGACGACGCCGGCAGCCACGAGGTCCGCCGCTTCGTGATCGACAACGCGCTGATGTGGATGCGTGACTACCACGTCGACGGCCTGCGCATCGACGCGGTCCACGCGATCTTCGACCAGTCGGCGGTCCACATCCTCGAGGAACTGGCCACGTCCACGCGGGAGCTCGCGGCCGAGGTCGGCCGGCCGCTCGTCCTGATCGCCGAGTCCGACCTCAATGATCCGCGCCTCGTGAAGCCGGTCAGCGAGGGCGGCTACGGCCTCGATGCGGTCTGGGCCGACGACGTCCACCACGCCCTCCACGTGGCGTTGACCAACGAGGAGACGGGCTACTACGCCGACTTCGCCGATGCCGATGCGCTGGCGCGCGCCATCACCGACCCGTTCGTCTACGCCGGCCACTACTCGGCCTTCCGAGATCGGCTCCATGGCCGTCCGGCCGATGACCTGCCCGGCGACCGGTTCGTGGCGGCGCTCCAGAACCACGACCAGGTCGGCAACCGGGCGATGGGCGACCGGCTCAGCCACCTCGTCTCGGCCGGGCGCATCCGGATCGGCGCCGCGCTGCTCCTCACCATGCCGTACGTGCCACTCCTGTTCGCCGGTGCCGAATGGGGTGCCTCGTCGCCGTTCCAGTACTTCACCGCCCACGGTTCGCCGCAGCTGGCGCGCGCGGTCCGTCGCGGGCGTCGCGAGGAGTTCGGCGACTTCATCGAGAACGTCGAGACGGTGCCCGACCCCCAGGATCCGGCCACGTTCGAGGCCTCGAAGCTCCGCTGGGAGGAGCGCGAACGCGAGCCGCACGCGGGCATCCTCGCCTGGTATCGGGAGCTGCTCGCCCTTCGCCGAGCCAACCCCGCGCTGCGCGACGCGGATCGCGACGCCGTCACCGTGCACCACGACCCCGATGCCGGCTGGCTGCGGATCGTCCGCGGACCGATCAGCGTCGTTGCCAACCTCGGAGCGGAGCCCGTCGAGCTGGACGTCGGGGGTGAGATCCGGCTGGCCTGGCCCGAGGACACCGCGATCACCGAAGGGCGCGTGACGCTGCCCCCGGATGGCGTGCTGGTGACCGAGACACCGAGGTGAGCCTCGACCTCGTCGACGAGACGTACACCGACGCGCTGGGCAAGGAGCGCACGATCGCGCCGGAGGTCCGTGCCGCGGTGTCCGCCGCCATGCGCGAGGATCCCGACGCGGTCGCGAGCCAGGGGGTCGCCGTCGTGCGGCCCGGCGCGGCGCTCCCGGCCGCCGGTTCGGTCACCCTCGAGGACGGGTCCGATCTCGGTCGCGTGGATGCGCTGCCTAATGACGCTCCGTTCGGCTACCACCGGCTCGAACCGGACGACGCACCGCCGCAGGTGCTCATCACCGGCCCGGGCCGCTGTCACCTGCCGGCCGGGCTGCGGGCGTGGGGCTGGGCGATCCAGCTGGCGACGACCCGGTCGCGTCGAAGCTGGGGCATCGGCGATCTCGGCGACCTCGGCGCGCTCTCGAGCTGGTCCGCCGATGCGGGCGCCGGTTTCGTGGCCGTCAGCCCGCTCGGTGCCCCGAATCCCGGGCCACAGCCCGAGCCCAGCCCCTACTACCCGAGCACGCGCCGGTTCGGCAGCCCGCTCCACCTCGATATCGAACGGCTCGCCGGGCCCGTCGACGTCTCCGACCTCGCGTCGCGGGCGCGCTCGCTGAACGAGGACCGGCTCGTGGACCGCCCGCGCGTCCTTGCCCTGAAGCGTGAGGCGCTCGAGCGGATCTGGGCCGCCGGCATCCCGGATCGGCCGGCCTTCGAGGCGTGGCGCGTCGAGCGCGGGTCACAGCTCGAGCGCTGGGCGGTGTTCTGTGTGCTGAGCGAGCGCCTCGGTCCGGGCTGGCATGCCTGGCCGGAGGAGTTCCGCGACCCCGATGGCTCCGCGGTCACCCGCGCGGCCGCCGAAGCCGCCGAAACCGTTGCCTTCCACGCCTGGGTCCAGTGCGCCTTCGACCGCCAGCTGGCCGATGCTTCGAGCCACCTCCGGCGCATCGCCGACATGCCGGTCGGGGTCGATCCCGGCGGCTTCGACGCCTGGGACTGGCAGGACCAGGTCGCCCGGGAGATGACCGTCGGCGCACCGCCGGACCGCTTCAACAAGGCGGGCCAGGACTGGGGGCTGCCGCCGTTCATCCCGCATCGGCTGCGCGCGGTGGGCTATCGGCCGTTCATCGACACCATTCGCGCCCAGCTGCGACATGCCGGCGGCCTGCGGATCGATCACATCCTGGGGCTGTTCCGGCTGTGGTGGGTGCCCGCCGGTCTCGGTCCGGCATCGGGCGCGTATGTCCGCTATCCCACCGAGGAGCTGCTCGAGATCGTGGCGCTCGAGAGCCATCGTGCGGGTGCCGTGGTCATCGGCGAGGACCTCGGGACCGTCCCTCCCGGCGTCCGCGAGACGCTGCGCCGCCACCGGCTGCTCTCGACCCGTCTCGTGCTGTTCGAGCGCACGCCGCCCGAGACGTACCCGCGCCGATCGTTCGCCGGTGTCACGACACACGACCTGCCGACGGTCGCCGGCCTGTGGGGCGGGTTCGACCTCGCCGACCAGGCCGAATCCGGCATCACCCCCGATCCCGACGGCGCGACGCACCTGCGCTCGCGGCTCGCCACCGTGGCCGAGGCAGGTCCGGAGGCGACCGCCGGCGAGGTCAGCCTTGCCCTCCATCGGCGCCTGGCCGCGTCGCCGTCCGCGCTCGTGGCCGCGACCCTCGAGGATGCGCTCGACGTGCCGGATCGCCCGAACCTTCCGGGGACGGTCGGGGCCCAGCGGCCGAACTGGTCACGGGCCCTGCCGGTGCCGATCGAGGACCTGCCCGATCACCCCGGCATCATCGCCACCGCCGGCGTGCTGCGGCGCTCCTGATCAGTCGGCGGCGGGTCGCAGGATCAGGCCGCTGAGCGGCGGGAGCGAGAGGGTTCCGGAGGCCGGCTGGCCGTGCCACGACTCCTCGTGCGCCTCGATGCCGCCGAGGTTGCCGAGGTTCGACCCGCCGTAGTGCTCCGAGTCCGAGTTGATCGCCTCGACCCAGCGGCCGGCGCGGGGGAGACCCAGGCGGTAGTCGTGGCGGGGGATCGGGGTCAGGTTGAGAACCACGACCGCGAGGTCGTCGCCGGCGCGCCGAATCCAGGCGTAGACCGACGCCTCGACGTCGGAGGCGTCGATCCAGGCGAAGCCGTTTGGATCGTGGTCGGCCGCCCAGAGGGCGGGCGTATCGGCATAGACGCGTCCGAGATCCTCCATGAAGCGCGCCATGCCGCCGTGCATCGGCTGATCCAGGAGCTCCCATGGCAGGGAGCCCTCGTGCGCCCATTCCGTCCAGGGCGCCATCTCGGCGCCCATGAACAGGAGCTTCTTGCCCGGCTGTCCCCACATGTCGACCATGAGCGCGCGCAGGTTCGCGAAGCGCTGCCAGTCGTCGCCGGGCATCTTGCGAAGCAGCGAGCCCTTGCCGTGCACGACCTCGTCGTGGCTCAAGGGGAGGACGAACTGCTCCGTGCCCTGGTAGAGCGCACGGAACGTCAGCTTGTCGTGGTGGAAACGCCGATGGACCGGGTCCTCCTTGAAGTAGGCGAGCGTGTCGTGCATCCAGCCCATGTCCCACTTGAAGCCGAAGCCGATGCCGCCGAGGTAGGTCGGGCGGGTGATGCCCGGAAAGGCGGTCGACTCCTCCGCGATCGTCACGACGCCCGGGAAGCGGCCGTAGACGCGCTCGTTCATCTCTCGCAGGAACGTGATGGCCTCGAGGTTCTCGCGGCCGCCGTGGACGTTCGGCGTCCACTCGCCGGCCTTGCGCGAGTAGTCGAGGTAGAGCATCGAGGCCACTGCATCCACCCGCAGTCCGTCGATGTGATAGCGGTCAAGCCAGAACATCGCGTTCGACACGAGGAAGTTGCGGACCTCGGCGCGGCCGAAGTCGAAGATCAGCGTGCCCCAGTCGGGATGCTCGCCGCGCTGCGGATCGGCGTGCTCGTACAGCGGCGTGCCATCGAAGCGGCGCAGGGCGAAGTCGTCCATCGGGAAGTGGGCGGGAACCCAGTCGACCAGGACGCCGATCCCGGCGTTGTGGAGGGTGTCGACCATGGCCGCGAAGTCGTCGGGTGAGCCGAAGCGGGCGGTCGGCGCGAAGTAGCCGGTGACCTGGTAGCCCCAGCTGCCGTCGAAGGGGTGCTCGGCAACGGGCAGCAGCTCGACATGGGTGAAGCCGAAGCGGCGGCAGTGCTCGACGAGCTTCTCCGCGGCCTGCCGGTAGCCGAGCCACGAGCCGTCCTCGTTGCGCATCCAGCTGCCCAGGTGGACCTCGTAGGCGGCCATCGGCGACCGGTACGGGTCGCGGGCGGCGCGCTCCCGCATCCAGTCGTCGTCGGTCCACGAGAAGGCGGTGGTGTCCCAGACCTTCGAGGCCGTCTCGGGGCGGACCTGCATCGCGAAGGCGAGCGGATCGGCCTTGAGGCGAAGGGTGCCGTCCTTCCCCAGGATCTCGTACTTGTAGAGCTCGCCGGGGCCGATCTCGGGCACGAAGAGCTCCCACACGCCGCTCGCGCCCATCGAGCGCATCGGCATGAGCCGGCCGTCCCAGCGGTCGAAGTCGCCCACGATCCGCACGCTGCGCGCGTTCGGGGCCCACACGGCGAAGCTCACGCCGGCCACGCCCTGGTGGGTCCGCGGATGGGCGCCGAGCACGTCATACAGCCGCTCGTGCGTCCCCTCGCCGATCAGGTGGAGGTCGACCTCGCCGAGTGAGGGCCCGAAGCGATATGGGTCCTCGTGCTCCCAGCTGTTGCCGTCGGGAAAGGTGAAGCGCAGCCGGTAGGAGAACTGGCCCGGCGCCAGGTCATGGACGAGACCGGCCCACATGCCGTCGCCCAGCGGCTCCATCGGCGCGCGGCCACCGTTCGGCGCGACGAGCTCGGCGCCGCTGGCGTCCGGGTGGAAGGCGCGGACGACCGTGCCGCCCGGCGCCGGGTGCGCGCCGAGGATGGCGTGTGGGTCGTGGTGCTCGCCGCGAGCGAGTCGCGCGATCTCGTCGTGGGGTGGGGCCGTGGCGGTCGTCATGTCAGTAACCATACGCCCCTGTGCCCCGCAAGAGTCGTGCGAGGGCCGGCCGTCACCGCAGACGCGTGACCTCCAGCTCGATGGTGAGGCCTGCCGGCTCCCCCGGTTCGACGAGCCGCATGGCGTTCTTCTTTCCGCGCGCCAGTCGATCGAGCGCCCACGGCGCGTGCGTGACCGGCTCGACCGGTGTCGCGGGCGGCTCGTCGGGTGTCGCGACCGCGACGTGGACGGGTGCCGCCCCCGGATCGATCGTCATCGTTGCGCCGAGCTCGTCCGCGGGCCAGCGCAAGGTCACGCGCCGAGGGTCGACGTCGAGCCAGGTCGCGTCGAGACCCCCGGGCGGCTCGCGGTCCGCGTCCAGCGCAAGATCCCCGGTCGGGTCGACCGGCTCCGCGGCCGGATCGTCGTTGCGCGGATGAACCTGCCGGGCGCCGGCGCCGACGTGAATCGGACGGCGAAACCACGGATGCAGGCCGATCCCGGCGGGCATCGGGCCGTCGGAGCGGTTGGTCACCGCGTACGCGAGCCGGACGCGCGGTCCCTCGACGGCGATCTCCGCCGTGACCTCGTAGGCCCACGGCCACCCGCCGCCCTCGTGACGGATGGCGAACGAGCCCGGCCCGCGCTGCTCCCATGGTGCGGCGTAGACCTGCCCGTGGATGGCGGTGCCGTCGGCGAAGTTGGCGGCGAGGTCGACCGTGCGCCCGGAGATCGTCATCGGCCGCGCGGTGGCACGGTTGGTCCACGGCGCCATCACGTAGGCGCCCCAGAAGAACGGGTCGTCGGCGTGCGTCGCGGGATCCTCCGGCGTCCGCAGGAGCTCCACCCCGAAGGCGCGAAGCCGATGGAGGCGACAGCCGAGGGACGGCAGCAGGCTCACCTCGAGCTCGTCGCTGGCCAGGCGCGCCTCCTCGATGACGTGCGGCATCGGTCAGCCGGCGACCGTCATCGCCATGTCCGGGCGGAGGAGGAACGGCGGCAGGTGAGCGGCCAGGTTCGAGAGCGGGAGCACGTCGGGGTGGAGCTCGATCCCGAGCCGATCGGCCATGAACGCGCGCCGCCCTTCGATGCGTCTCCAGGCATCCGGGAAGCGGTCGGCGAACGCGGCGCGCAGCTCGGCATCGGCGAGGGCGATGCCATCCTCGATGTTCGTCGTGAAGTAGTCGGTCCCGGTCGCCGGGATGACGTCGACCTGGAAGCACATTCCCGACCGGAGCTCGATCGTCGAGCCCGGGCCGATCGGCGAGTTGACCCACTCGTCGAGATGGAGCTGGTGCCCCGGGTTGAGGAAGATCCCGAAGAACGGATCGCCGAGATGCCGCTGGATGATGGCATCGAGCTCGCCGCCGGTGACGCCGATGCGGATCGTGGCGTACCACTCGGCGATCGCCGCGAAGTACGGCGCGACCAGCCGATCGACGTAGTCGCGGATGGGAGGTGCCAGCTCGTCGGCCGACTCGACGACGAAGCCGGCGCGGCAGCTCAGAGCGCCCCAGATCCCAAAGGCGACGGTGAAGCGGTCGCCGCGCTCGATCGGGCGGTCCCCCGGGCTGAGCAGCCCGAACGACGCGCGCGGGCCTGCGGTGAGCATCAGGTGGCAGGACAGCGGCCACCCGTTCCAGTCAAGGAGCCGGACGGCCTCGCGCTCCGTCATGCCCGGCCGGAGGCCGGCGAGCAGCCGGCGCACCCCCTGCGAGGTCTGGCAGCTCGCCCACTCGAAGGCCGCGAGCTGCTCCACCTCGTTGATCACGCGCAGCCCATCGCCGGCGTCGATGAGCAGCTCGGTGGCATTGGTCACCGACCCGTTCGGGCCGACACGCTGCCGCACGCCGTCCAGCAGGTACCCGGGAAGATCGCTCTGCTCCGGGGACCCGTAGGTCTTCCAGCCGATGACGCCGATGCGGGCGCCGGCCGTGACGCCTTCGTCGCCGAGGATCTCGGCCAGCGGACGCGATCGGTCGCGCGGCTGGGATGGGAGGCTGAAGTCCTGGAACATGTGCCGGCGCATCGGCAACGGCGCTGCGCCGGCGAGGCCGTAGCACTCGTTGCCCACCAGGACGGCCGGATCGCCTTCCGGCCCGAGCACGAGGAGGGCTTCCTCGAAGCGCGGGTCGAAGCCGGTGAGGTACGACAGGTTGGCGCTGTGCTCGCGATCCGCGTACACCAGGACGCGCTCGAGGCCCGCCGCAGCGGCCCGCTCGCGCAGCCGGTGGAGCCGCTCCGCGTACAGCTGAGCGGGGATCTCGGGCATCGCGTCCGGCATGCCGAACTCTGGCAGCGCGATCTCCGTCAGACGAGGGGTCCGGAACGTCACGGGGTCTCCCCGTTCCGCGGCGACCACTCCCGGGGTGCGCCGTCACGCTCGAGGATGGCGAAGACGTCGGCGTCGAGCATCTGCCACGGCCCCTGGGTGCCGTCGGGCCAGGTCACGCGAACCTCGGCGCGCTCGGAACGGCCGAGGCCGAAGTGGATCCACCCCGACTGCCCGCTCAGGTGCCCGCCGCCGACGGTGAGCTCATGGTGCAGCGTCGTCTCTCCGAGCCGGATCTCGACCCATGCGCCGACGGCGTCGGGATTCGGCCCGGGCTGCGCGAGGCGCAATGCCAGCCAATGGCCCATCGGCCGCGGATCGTCGACACTGCCGGCGCCGACGTTGCGCCACACGCCGACCGGCGCGCCAAGGTACACCTCGACGACGTCGGGGAGACCGTCGAGGTTGAGGTCGACGACCGCCGCGCCCCGGCCGCGGTCGAAGCGGAGGATGCCGGCCTCCTCCGCGGCTTGGACGAAGGTGCCGTCGGCACGACCGAGAAACAGCTCGCTCGGATCCCGGGTCGCATGGCCGGCCTGCTCGCTCACGTTGCCCTTGGTGACGAGGAGGTCGACGAAGCCATCGTTGTTGACGTCCGCGAACTCCGGATGCCAGGCGGTCGACGGGAGCGTCTCACCGCCGGCGATCGGTTGGGCCGCGTTCACACCGGCGCTCACCGCGACGTCGCGGTACGTCGGCGCCGATGCGTCCGCGAGGAGCATCTGGAGCTTGTTGTCGCCCTGGCTGGTGAGATAGATCTCGGGATAGCCGTCACCGGTGAGGTCCCGGCTCGCGATCCCCATGCCCCAGATCTGCATCCGGGCCCACCCATCATCTCCGTCGTAGAGCGCCGGCTCGGATCCGGCGCTCACCCGCCACAGCTGCTCCTGCCCACCCTCGTAGTACTGGCGGTCGTTGCTGACCCTCAGGTCGCGTCGCCCGGATCGGTCCCAGTCGCTGAACAGCATCGAGAGAGGACAGTACCCCGGCGCCAGGGGGATCGGCGCCCCGTAGCCGGCGTCGTCGTCCGCCGGTCGGAGCATCTGGTTGTCCGGGCAGGGGGGAAGCGGGGTGCCGATCGCATC
Organism: Chloroflexota bacterium; assembly: GCA_025699005.1. GTDB lineage: Bacteria > Chloroflexota > Limnocylindria > QHBO01 > QHBO01 > JACDBZ01. The sequence continues at coordinate 88,770 of JAILWI010000002.1, forward strand.
GAGCGCGATGTAGTCCCCGATCGCGAGCGTCGGCATGCGGGCGTCGCCCTCCCACGTTGCGCTGAACGCCATCGTGCGGCCGGCGCCCCCGTCGAACGACCAGCGCTCGTTGGCACGCTCGAAGCCGCAGTCACCGGTCCCGCGCAGGAGCACGTTCTCGCCGGCGCGCAGCACCGCAAGGTCGGTCAGGCCGTCGCCGTCGATGTCGAGGGGGTACGCGCCCGTGACGTCCGGCAGATCGGTCGCCGCGCCCGGGACCCTCGCGAAGGAGAGGGCGCCGGCGATGGGGCTCTCGTTGCGAAACAGGGCGGCAGGACCGGCGCCACCGGCGAGATACAGGTCCGGCATGCCGTCCGCGTTGCAGTCGAGGACGGCCACGCCGCCGCCGACGAAGAAGCGGGAGTCCCCATCGTACGTGTGGTCCACGCCACTCGCCGCCGACTCGTCGACGAAGCGCGGTGCCGGCGCCGGCGCCGCGGGCGCGACCGTTCTCCCGTTGAACAAGGCCCAGGCGCTGCCGCCCAGGAGGACGGCCGCGGCGATTCCCCCGATGATGCGGACCCGGCGCCCGCTCACGGAGGCGCAATCCCGGCGAAGTGCCCGCTCGCCCGGGCCCAGGCCGCGATGCCGCAGGCGGCCCCGACGCGCCGGCCGGCGAGGTCGTCGGGCTCGATGTGGATGCCGCCCCACAGCCGTGAATGACCCGCCTGGTCGGCGGCGTCCTGGTACGTGGCCCACACGAGCTCGACGTCGGCGCTCGGCCCGTGCTCGAAGGCAAGCGATCCGGCTTCGATCAGGTGACTGCTCGCGCCTCCGGGGAAGTACGCGCTGCCCGTCATGCGTGCCATGACCTCCGCGGCGGCGCGGCTGAACGTGCTGTGCCCGGAGACGTACCCCGGGAACGAGGGCGTGACGAACGTGGGCAGCTGATAGGGAACCCACTCGACGGCCCGGATCCAGCTCACCCCGCCGACCTCGCGCTCCGGGTCATTCGGGGTGCCGGACCAGGACCGGACGGCGATCTCCCCCTCGTGGCCCGCCAGCGCCACGTGCCGGCCACCGGGGGCGGTGGTCTCGGCGGTCACGATCTGGATGAGGCCGTCGACGAGCGGCAGGCCGTCGGGGTGGTACGAGGGATCGTCGGGATCGGTGGACTGGCCCAGGCTGCCGAGGTACCGGATCATCGAGATCGGACGGATCGAGTCGTAGTGGCCCTTGAGCCCCCAGGCGGCGATCGCCGCGTCGTGGACGGCGCCATTGAGTGCCAGGTACGTCTTGACGTCCCACTCGAGGCGGTCGACGACCGGCCCCTCGCCGCCGACCCGGAGGTCGTTCCCGAGCTCATCGCCCACCGCGTTGGCGATGACGTTCCAGTGGCCGGGCGGCGTCTCGGACCGCGGGCCGTCGGCCCAGTACTCGGCGACCGCGCGCCCGAAGTCGGCCCGCCGCACCGGCATCGGTTCGTAGGGCTCGCCGGTCACCGGGTTGAGCTCGTGCCCGTCGCCGTCGTTCGTGCCGAGCGGGCTGTCGCCGAGCGCGCCGGGCGAGACGTCGATCCGGGTTGGGTCGGCCGGGTCGAGCTGGCTCGACAGGCGGATGACCTCGACCGCCGCGGCACGATACGCGGGGGTCCCGAACGCCGGCGGCGGGCCGGGGTCCATGGGCAATCCGTCGTCTCCCCCGGCCGGGAGCGCGAACGAGGTGACGTGACCCCAGTGCGGCCCGATGGCCTCCTGCACGCCGTTCACGACCGGGATCCCGTTCTGACTGATCATGTGCTCGATCTGGAGCGGCTGCCAACGGTTCGGGTCGACGATCTCGATCGTGGAGCCGTCGACCACCAGGGGCGGGTTCAGTGGCTCGTACCCGACCGGGGCGTAGCCACCGCCCTCGTTGGACCCGTCGTCGGTCGTCGCCGCGAGCACCGTCGCCGCGATCCGATTGCCGAGCGCCGCGGGCGAGTCCCCGTCGTCGGTCGTGGCTTCGATCGGGTGGCACAGGTCGTCCATGAGATCGGCGAACGCGGAGAGCGACTCGTCGCCACCGACCGCGTCGAGGTAGCGGCGGCTGAGGACGCCGTAGGCGGCGTAGCTGATCGCCTCCTCGCGTGCCGCGGCCACGTCCGGGGCCGTGTGCTTCTCGGTGACGTACACGCCGGCCGCGATCGGGTCGTAGGCGGCCCAGGCGTCCCACATGGCGGCCGAGGCGTGGAAGAGGTTCCGTGCGTGAACCGTCGGGGCGGGGAGCGCGCGCCGGATCGCGTCGAGCAGGGCCTCGTTCCAGTGCCGGGCCACGCTCCACTCCGGGTGCGCCGTGGGCGGACAATCCCGGCCGGCCCATGGCCTGGCGACCGCCAGGGTGGCGAGGAGCACGACGAGGCTCGCCATCACGAGCGTCCTGAGGATCGTCCGCCTCGACCGGGTGTTCGGCATGCCCTTCCTCAGCTGCCCCCCGCGGCCTCGAAGAGCGCCTCGATGACCCGCAGGTTGGCCACCGCGTCGTCCGGCGGAACGGGTGCCGGTCCGCCGTCCAGGATCGCCCGTGCGAAGGCCTCGGCCTCGACCGTGTACGGATCGGCCGCGTCGAACGTGAGCGTCTCGATGAGTGGGGCGACGGGCGGATCGCCGCCGGCCGCGACATGGATCCGGGTCGGGAGGTGCGGCGGGATGTTGAACGGGATCTCGACCGAGATCCGTCCGCGCGTCCCGTAGATGTGGACCCGCTGGTCGTCCTCGGCGCGGGTCGACGCCGTGAACGAGGCCACGCCGCCCGCGAACTCGAGGATCCCGCTGACGAGCGTGTCGGTGCCGCCGACCGGGTCACGCACGACGGAGCCGGTGACGCGGGTCGGCTCGCCGTCGAACAGCATCCTCGACAGGTTGACCCCGTAGCAGCCGATGTCGTACAGGGCTCCACCCCCGGCGGCCATGATGTTCCGGATGTTCGCCGGGTCGTCGTTGAAGTAGCTGAACCAGCTCTGGACCGCCACCAGCTGGCCGATGCGACCCGAGGCGACCAGGTCACGAACGGCCACCCACGATGGGTGGTGCCGGTACATGAACGCCTCCATCAGGAGGACGCCCGCATCGTCGCAGGCCGCGATCATCTCCTCGGCCTGCGCGGCCGTCATCGCCAACGGCTTCTCGCACAGGACGTGCTTGCCGGCGCGCGCGGCGGCGATCGTCCACGGCGCATGGAGGTCGTTCGGAACGGGGATGTAGACGGCGTCGAGGTCGGGATCGGCCAGGAGCGCCTCGTACGATCCGTGGGCCTCCGGGATCCCGAGCTCGTCGGCGACGCCGCGAGCGGAGGCCTCGTCGCGCGAGGCGATCGCCACGACCTCGCAGCTCGGCGCCGCCTGGATGCCGGGAATGACCTTGGTGCGCCCGATCTTCGCCGTCGAGAGCACGCCCCAGCGCACCACGCTCATCGTCGCTCAGCCCCAGGACGGCTCGGCTGCCGGCCGGAACGCGACCTCCAGGATCCGATGCGAACGGGGGCGCGTGAGGACGAACTCGACCGTCTCCGCCACCTCCTCGGGCTGCATCATCCCGGCGAGCTCGGGCATCTCCGGCGTCCGGCCGCGGCCCATGGCGAAGTCGGTCGCCACGCCGCCCGGGCAGACGTTCGTGCACCTGATGCCGTGCTCGCGCAGCTCGTGGTCGAGCGCACGGGTCAGGCCCACCTGGGCGAACTTCGAGGCGCAGTACACCGCCTCGAGCGGCAGCCCGCGACGGCCGGCCTCGCTGGCCAGGGTCACGATGTCGGCGGCCGAGCTCCGCATGAGATGTGGCAGCGCGGCACGGATGCTGTGGATCGCGCCCTTCACGTTCACCTCGATCATCTCGTCGAGGTGCTCGGTCGGAAGGTCGAGGATCGGCCCGTAGGATCCCACCCCGGCATTCACCACGAGGATGTCGATGCCGCCCAACCGGTCGGCGATGGTGTCCGCGGCCGCGGCGATCGACGCCGCGTCGCGAACGTCAGCCGCGACGCCGACGGCACCATCCAGTCCGAGATCGTCTCCGCTCCGGGACGCCAGGCCCACCTTTGCGCCCCCGGCATGCAGCTGCCTTGCCACCGCGGCCCCGATCCCGCGGCTCGCGCCGGTGATCAGAGCCACCCGCCCATTCAGGCTTTCCATCAAACGCTCCTGTCCCCATCGCCCGCGGGCCTCGGCGGCGATGACGCCTCACGTCGTGCGCCCGGCCCCGGCTCGATCTATTGACACGCGCCGCCGCTATGCGCGAGTCTACGCGAACCATTTGGTCAAGAGGAGCACAAACCCGGTGACGACCTCTCGGGACGTGGTGGGGCAGCGCAGCGAGACGGTTCGCCGCGCGAACCTGAGCTCCATCGTCCGTGAGCTCCATCTCCGCGGTCCGCTCTCGCGCTCCGAGCTCGTCGCGCGCACCGGTCTGACCCGCAGCGCGATCCGCGGCCTCATCGGCGAGCTCGTCGCGGCCGACCTGGTGGAAGAGCGCCGCAGCGAACCGGCCGGCACCCCCGGCCGTCCGTCACCGGAGGTTCGGGCGCGGGGCGACCAGACGCTGGCACTCGCCCTGGAGGCCAACGTGGACTCCCTTGCCATGGCACTCGTCGGGCTCGGTGGGACCGTTCATCGCCTCGAGCGGGTGGACCGGCCCCGGGCTCACGTCACCGTCGACGAGATCGCCGACGATCTCGTCGGGCTCGTGCGTCCGATGCTGGGGGATCTCCGCTCCGGAGACGCCCTGGTCGGAATCGGGGTTGCCGTGGCCGGCGTGGTCCGTCGCAGCGACGGCATCGTCCGCCACGCGCCGAATCTCGGCTGGCGCGATGCGCCGCTCGGGGATCGCCTGGCCGAATCCCTGGAGCTCGACGTTCCGGTCTGGCTCGCGAACGAGGCCGACCTCGGCGGGTTGGCCGAGCACCGGCGAGGTGCGGCAGCCGGTGCCGACGAGGTCGTCTACGTGATGGGCGAGGTCGGCGTCGGGGGCAACCTCATCGCCGCCGGCCGGCCGCTCGTCGGTGCCGCCGGCTACGGGGGCGAGGTCGGCCACATGCCGGTGAACCCGGAGGGGCTGCCCTGCGGCTGCGGCGCCGTGGGCTGCTGGGAGACCGAGATCGGCGAACGAGCGCTGCTCGTCCGGGCCGGACGCGATCCGGATGGCGGCCGGGCGGCGGTCAGCGAGCTCATCGGCGCGGCTGGCGAGGGGGAAGCTCGAGCCTGTGCGGCGCTCGAGCACGTCGCAGCCTGGCTGGGCGTCGGGCTCGCCACGCTCATCAACATTCTCAACCCGCAGCTCGTCGTGCTCGGCGGCGTCTTCGAGCGCATCCATCCACTCGTCGGCGACGCGATCGAGGCGGCCACGCGGCGGCGTTCGCTGCGGCCATCAGCCGATCTCGTTCGGATCGTGCCCGGGCAGCTGGGCGTCGACGCTCCGATCATCGGGGCGGCCGAGCTGGCGTTCGAACCCGTCCTCGCCGATCCCGCGGCGCGGCTTCGCTCGCGCGTCCCGGCGCTGGCGAGCGCCTAGAACCATGATGAGCCGACGTTGCAACCCGCTTGTCGCGGCGGCACGACCGAAGCGACCGAGAAGCGTGACGAGGAGGGGCTTGACAGCAGAGTAGCCTGATGCGCAGCCCGCCATCGACGATGGCTGATTGGAATCGGAGGAGAGCAACAACGATGGTCAACCGGAAGCTGACGGCGACCCTTGGGGCCTTTGCCCTGGTGCTCGCCGCATGTCAGGGTGGCGGGACCGCCTCGGAGGCGCCGGAGTCCGACGCCCCGGGTTCGCAGAGCGCCGGCGGCGACTGCACGGTCGGCGTCTCGTGGAACAACTACCAGGAAGAGCGCTGGGGCCTGTGGGACGAGCCCGCCATCCAGGACGCGCTCGAGGCCGCGGGCGCGGAGTACGTCTCGAACGACGCAGCGTCGTCGGCCGAGACCCAGGCCAGCAACGTCGAGAACCTCATCTCCGATGGGGCAGACGTGCTGATCATCCTTGCCCAGGATGGCACGGCGATCCTGCCGTCCGTCGAGTCGGCGATCAACCAGAACGTCCCGGTCATCGCCTATGACCGCTTGATCGAGGATCCGAACGCGCTGTACATCACGTTCGACAACGTCCGGGTCGGCGCCATGCAGGCCGAGGTCATCTACGACCTCGTCCCGAGCGGCAAGTACGTGATCATCAAGGGCAACTCGGCCGATGCCAACGCCGACTTCCTCCGCGAGGGCTACGAGCAGGTCATCGGTGACGCGGTCTCGGCCGGTGACATCGAGATCGTCGGCGAGACGTACACCGACAACTGGGATCCGTCGATCGCCCAGGATCACATGGAGCAGTTCCTGACCGACAACGACAACGACGTCGATGCGGTGCTGTCCGAGAACGACGGCATGGCCGGCGGCGTCGTTGCCGCGCTCGAGGCCCAGGGCCTGGCGGGCGACATTCCCGTCTCCGGCCAGGATGGCGACCAGGCAGCGCTGAACCGCGTTGCGCTCGGCACCCAGAGCGTGAGCGTCTGGAAGGACGCGCGTGAGCTGGGAACGGCGGCCGCCGAGGCAGCCGTGGCCCTGTGCGAGAACCCGGACATCTCCGCGGTCTCGGGCACGGGGACCTTCGACAGCCCGGGTGGCAATGCGATGACCTCGATCCTTCTCGAGCCGATCCCGATCACCCAGGACAACCTGAGTGTCGTGCTCGACGCGGGCTGGATCGATGAGGCCACGCTGTGCCAGGGCGTCGAGTCCGGCAGCGTGGACGGCTGCCCGTAGGAGCAGCCTGAGCTGAACCCGGTCCCGCGCCCGTCGCCGATGCGGCGGGCGCGGGTACCCAACCGGTACGGAGCCAGCTGGCAGCGTCATGGCCCAACCCTCGTCCGCCCCGACCCCAACGATCCCGCAGGCGACTCGCCCGCCACGGCGATCCCTCGGCGGTGCCCTGCGCGTCCTCGACGTCGACACGCGCCTCCTCGGGCTGATCGCCGCCCTCGCCGTCATCTGGATCGGCTTCAACGTCGCGTCCGACGGGACGTTCCTCTCGGCGCGCAACCTGTGGAACCTCTCCGTCCAGAGCGCCTCGATCGCGATCATGGCGACGGGGATGGTGCTCATCATCGTCTCGCGCAACATCGACCTCTCGGTGGGCGCGATGCTCGGGTTCACCGGCTACACGATGGCCATGGCCCAGACGCAGTGGCTGCCCAATGGCCTCGGCCTCGGCCTCGACAACCCCCTCACGTGGATCATCACGCTCCTCTTCGGCCTCGTTCTCGGGGCAATCCTCGGTGGAATCCAGGGCTTCGTTGTCGCGTATGGCGGCGTCCCGTCGTTCATCGTGACCCTCGGCGGCCTCCTCGTCTGGCGCGGCCTCATCTTCCAGTACGCCCAGGGCCAGACCATTGCGCCGATGGACCCGACCTTCCGGCTTCTGGGCGGCGGCCCGCAGGGCTCGCTCGGCGAGGTCGGCAGCTGGGCGCTCGGGGCCATCGCCTGCGTGGCGATCGTGGTCGGCCTCATCCTCAACCGTCGCCGGCGCGCCTCGTACGGGTTCCAGGTCCGGCCGATGTGGGCCGTCGTGCTCGTCGGCGCGGTCGGCATCGGCATCGTGCTCGGCGGCGTGTGGGTCGCGAACGCATACCCGTGGCCCGAGGCGCTGGCGAACCAGTACGCCGAGTCGAACGGGATTCCGATTCCGCCGGGCGGGCTCATCATCCCGACCGGCATCGCCTACCCCGTGCTCATCATGATCGCGGTCACCATCGTCATGACCCACCTCGCCGAACGCCGCAGGTTCGGGCGCAACGTGTACGCCATCGGCGGAAACCCGCTCGCCGCCGAGCTGTCCGGCATCAACACCCGTCGCACCGTGATGCTGACGTTCGCCGTCATGGGAGTCCTGGCCGCCGTGAGCGCCGCCATCCAGACGGCGCGTCTCAACGCGGCGGTGACGGGCCTGGGCGTCCAGAACGAGCTCGACGTCATCTCGGCGGCGGTCATCGGCGGCACGTCGTTCTCCGGCGGGATCGGCACGATTCCGGGTGCCATCCTGGGAGCCGTGGTCATGCAGTCGCTGCGCTCCGGCATGGTCCTGATGCGGGTCGACTCGCCGATGCAGGACATCGTGGTCGGCATTGTCCTCGTGGCCGCCGTCGGTCTCGACTCGATCCTCCGCCGGCGCGCCAGCTCGTAGCAAAGGAGTTCGCATGACCGCCATCCCGCAGCCGGAGACCCACGCCACGAGCACACCGCCGCGCACCGCCCCGATCGTCGCGATGAACGACATCCGCGTCAGCTTCGGCGGCGTTCATGCCGTCGACGGCGTGTCGATCGACCTCCACGAGGGCGAGGTGGTCGGGCTCGTGGGAGGCAACGGCGCCGGCAAGTCGACGCTCATGAAGGTGCTGTCCGGCGCCCAGGTGCCGGACTCGGGCGAGATCCGCATCAACGGCCAGCGAGTCACGATCCACAACCCGCGGGACGCGCGCGCTCATGGGATCGAGACGATCTACCAGACCCTCGCGCTGGCCGACAATCTCGACGCACCGTCGAACGTGTTTCTCGGCCGCGAGCTCGTCGGTGGCCTCGGAACGCTCGACGACGCGGCCATGGAATCGGCGACTCGCGAGCTCATGGAGCGCCTCAACCCGAGGTTCAAGAACTTCAAGGCGGCCGTGGCATCCCTCTCCGGCGGCCAGCGTCAATCAGTCGCGATCGCGCGCGCGATCCAGTTCAACGCGCAGATCCTCATCATGGATGAGCCGACGGCGGCCCTCGGGCCGGCCGAGACGGCGCAGGTGCGCGAGCTGATCCGCCAGCTCAAGGCCGATGGACTCGGCATCTTCCTCATCAGCCACGACATCCACGACGTGTTCGACCTGTCCGATCGGATCAGCGTGATGCACCAGGGTGAGATCGTCGGGACCGTCGAGCGCGCCGGCGTAACCACCGACCAGGTCCTGGCGATGATCATCCTCGGCAAGAAGCCCGACGAGGTGACCTCCGAGGAGCTCGCCGCCCTTCATTGACGGCGACGGATCACATCCTCGGGAAGAGCGGGGCCAGGGCGGGATAGAGCGCGGCGTGGACCGCGTGGCGCTCGGCGTAGCCCGAGGCATCGGCCCCCGGCTCGGCCAACGTGCGTGGGGCCGGCAGGCGCCCGACTGACTCCTCGACCGAGGCCGCCAGCCCACCGATCGGCATGGCCAGCAGGGCCGCGCCGTGCGCCGCCCCCTCGGTGGTGGCGACCGCCGTGAGCTCGACGTCCAGGACGTCGGCCAGGATCTGCTGCCACAGCTCGCTCGCGAGCCCGCCACCCGAGGCGCGGATCTGGGCCGGTCGCGGCATGCCCGCCGCGATCATGAGGTCGAGCCCGTCCCGCAGCCCGTACGCCACGCCCTCGAGCACCGCCCGGGCCATGTGCGCGCGCCCGTGTCCCACCGTCAGCCCGATGAACGCGCCCCGCGCGTCGGGGTCGGGATGCGGGCTGCGTTCGCCGGTCAGGTAGGGGAGGAACCAGAGCCCGTCGCTGCCCGGCGGCGCGCCGGCCGCCTCGGCCACGAGCTCCTCGAACGAGCGCCCGGGCGCGAGGGCGTCGCGGAACCATCGCAGGCTGCCGGCGGCCGAGAGCATGACCGACATGAGGTGCCATCGATCCGGGACCGCGTGGCAAAAGGCGTGCACGCGCCCGCGCGGCTCGACGATCGGTGCGTCGGTCGCGGCGAACACGACCCCCGAGGTGCCGAGCGACAGCGCGACCACGCCCGGATCGGTCGCGCCGACGCCGACGGCGTTCGCCGCCTGGTCCCCACCCCCGGCCACGACCGGCGTTCCGGCGCGCAGCCCGGTGGCGGCCGCGGCGCTCGCGGTGATGGTGCCGGTCGCCTCGGGACCCTCGGCCGTCGACGGCAGAATGCCCGGGTCGAGATCGAGCGCCTCGAGGACCTCCGGCGACCAGTCCCGGGCGGCGAGGTCGAACAGGAGGGTGCCCGCCCCGTCCGCCTTGTCGACGGCATGTTCACCGGTCAGTCGCAGCCGGACGTAGTCCTTGGGCAGCAGGAGGTGAGCGACGCGCCGCCACCTCTCCGGCTCGTGCGCGCGGACCCAGAGCAGCTTCGGTGCGGTGAACCCGGTGAGCGCGTCGTTGCCGGTGAGCTCGATCAGTCGGGCGGCACCGACCGCCTCGCGGATGGCGTCGCATTCCGCCCCGGTCCGCTGGTCGTTCCACAGGATCGCGGGCCGGACCGGCTCGTCGCTCTCATCCAGGAGGACCGCACCGTGCATCTGCCCGCTGAGGCCGACCGCCGCCACGTCGGCACCGCTCACCCCGGCGTCGTCGAGCGCAGCCCGGATCGCACCGCACGCCGCGTCCCACCACAGCGCCGGCTCCTGCTCGCTCCACTGTGGACGCGGGACGGCATAGTCGTACGACATCGTGCCGCTCCCGCGCGGGGTGCCTTCGGTGTCGACCAGGAGCGCCTTCGTTGCCGTGGTCGAGACGTCGATGCCGAGGACGAGGGGCATGGGCCTCAGCGCTCCCGGTCGGCGGCCCAGATGCGCTGGTTCACCACGTTCTCCAGCCGCTCCTGCGCGCCCGATGTCGGCCGCGGCTCGATGCCGTCGTCGACGACGCGCGCCTCGATGTCGGGGAGGCTCAGACCGCCGGACAGGAGGTCGGCGCCGAGCCCGTCGTCCCATCCCGCGTAGCGCGCGGTCCGGTGCCGCTCGAGGTCGCCGGCCTCGACGAGATCGGCCGCCACGAGCAGGGCGCGCGCCAAGGTGTCGATCCCGCCGATATGGGCGTGGAACAGGTCGTTGCGGTCCATGCTCTGGCGCCGGAGCTTCGTGTCGAAGTTGAAGCCGCCGGTCGTGAAGCCCCCGGCTCTCACGATCTCGTAGAGCGCCAGGGCCAGCTCTTCGACCGAGTTGGGGAACTGGTCGGTGTCCCAGCCGTTCTGGGGGTCCCCGCGGTTCGCGTCGATGCTGCCGAAGATGCCGGTGGCGAGCGCCGTCGCCACCTCGTGGTGGAAGCTGTGCCCGGCGAGCGTGGCGTGGTTGACCTCGAGGTTGACGCGGTAGACGTCGGCGAGATCGTGGCGCTGGAGGAAGCCGAGGACGGTTGCGGTGTCGTAGTCGTACTGGTGCTTGGTTGGCTCCTGTGGCTTGGGCTCGAGGAGCAGGGTCCCGGTGAAGCCGACGCGCTCGCGATGCTCGGCGACGAGGGTCAGGAATCGCGCGAGCTGCTCCTCCTCACGCCGCAGGTCCGTGTTGAGGAGCGTCTCGTACCCCTCGCGTCCGCCCCACAGGACGTAGTTCGCGCCGCCGAGGCGGTGCGTCATCTCGAGCATCACCTTCACCTGGGCGGCAGCGTAGGCGAAGACCTCGGGATCGGGGTTCGTGGCCGCCCCGGCCGCGTAGCGCGGATGGCTGAAGAGGTTGGCCGTGCCCCACAGGAGCCGGACACCCGTCCGCGCCATGTGCTCCTCGATGGCCGCGACGACGGATTCGAGGTTCGACCGCGACTCCGCGAACGAGCGGCCCTCGGGCGCGACATCCCGGTCGTGGAAGGTGAAGAAGGGGACGCCGAGCGTCGAGACGAACTCGAACGCCGCCTCGAGCCTGGCTCGCGCCCCGTCCATCGGGTCGACATCCGGCGCGAGCCACGGGCGATCGAAGGTGCCGGTTCCGAAGACGTCGGAGCCCGGCCAGCTGAACGAGTGCCACAGGCAGACGGCGATCCGAAGATGGTCCTCCATGCGGGTGCCGCGCACGAGCCGATCGGGCTCGTAGACCTTGTAGGAGAGCGGCTCGGTCGACGTGAGCCCCCCGAACGTGATGCGTTCCGGGACGTCCGGGAAGAAGCCAGCCACGCCGATCCTCCTGCGCTGCCCAAGCCGCGGTGCGCCGTCGATCGCGTCGCCGTCGGTGGTCGGATGACGGTATCAGAACCGTTTGTCGAAGAGAAGCACAAACAGGCACGTGGTGCCGCCGCTCGGGGCGCGGAAGGTCCTGCTGGCCGGCGACGGGGGCCGTGGTAGGGTATCGCCGCGTCCGAGGTGACCTGGCGCACCGCAACGATCCACCACACGCTCGCGCCGCCCCGTGCCCGGCTGGTGCACTCACCCACGGAGGGAGCTTGGGACTCTTCGACGGCCTCCTCGGCCTCCTCAGCCACGACGTCGGCATCGACCTGGGCACGGCCAACACCCTCGTCACGGTCCGCAACCGAGGCATCGTCATCAGCGAGCCATCGGTCGTCGCCATGGACACGCGGACGAAGCGCGTGCTCGCCATCGGCGCGGAGGCGAAGCGCATGGTCGGACGGACGCCGGCGAACATCGTCGCCATCCGGCCCCTCCGCGACGGGGTGATCAGCGACTTCGACGTCACCGAGCAGATGATTCGCTATTTCATCAACAAGGTGCACGACCGATACGCCCGCATCCCCCGGCCACGCGTCCTCGTGGGCATCCCGTCGGGAGTCACCGAGGTCGAGAAGCGCGCCGTGCGCGACGCGACGATCAACGCCGGCGCGCGCTGGGCGCGGCTCATCGAGGAGCCGATGGCCGCCGCGATCGGCGCGGGGCTGCCGGTCAGCGAGCCCTCGGGCAGCCTCATCGTCGACATCGGTGGTGGCACGACCGAGGTGGCGGTCGTCAGCCTGGGCGGCATCGTCGTGAGCCGGTCCGTGCGGATCGGCGGCGACGAGATGGACACCGACATCGTCAGCTTCGCCCGCCGCGAGTACAACCTGCTCATGGGTGAGCGCACCGCCGAGGAGATCAAGATCGCGATCGGCTCGGCCTACCCCGAGGAGAACTCCGAACGGACGGTGACGTTCCGCGGCCGCGACCTGCTCACCGGCCTGCCGCGCAGCGTCGAGGTCGGCGGGGACCAGATCCGCGAGGCGCTCGAGCCGTCGATCGTCCAGATCATCGAGGCCATCAAGGAGACGATCGAGGAGACGCCACCGGAGCTCGTGGCCGACATCATGGACCAGGGCATCGTGCTCGCCGGTGGCGGTGCGCTCCTGGCCGGCCTCGATCGGCGTGTCGCCGAGGCGACCCAGATGCCGGTCCACATCGCGGACGACCCGCTCACCTGCGTCGTGCGTGGCACCGGGCGCGTGCTCGAGGATCTCGACACGCTCGAGCGCGTCCTCGTCAGCGAGCAGTTCACCCGGGCGCCGCGCTGATGGGAACGCTGCGCGACGAGGGCTGACGGGACATGTACGGGCCGCCGAGCCCGAACCGTCGCACCCGTGGCGGGCTGTGGTTCGCCGCCTTCACGATCCTGAGCCTGCTCATGCTCCTCGCCAGCTCCACCGAGCCGGCGATGACCCTCCAACGCGTCACGACCCGGGCGCTCGACCCGGTCCGCGGGACGTTGAGCGGCATCGGCCAGGGCGTCGCCGGCCTCGTGGGCGCGGTGGGCGAGATCGATCGCCTGCGGACCGAGAACGACCGCCTGCGTCGCGAGCTCGCCGGTGCGGAGCAGCGGATCGCGGAGCTGGCCGAGGCGGCGCGCGAGAACGGCGAGCTCCGTGAGCTGCTCGGGATCTCGGAGGCGCTCGAGATGGAGCTGCTCCCCGTTCGCGTCATCAGCCGCGACCCGTCCAACCTCGTGTGGGAGGTCGGCATCGATGCCGGCAGCGACGACGGGCTCGAGAGCGGCATGCCGGTCGTCGGAAACGCCGATGGCGCCGGAGCGCTGGCCGGGACGGTGATCGCCGTGACCGAGGACACGGCTCGCGTTCGGCTCGTCGTCGACACTCGTTCGGTGGTGATCGCGCTGGAGCAGGAGACGCGCGCCCTCGGCGAGATCCGCGGGCAGCCCGGCGGCCAGCTCGTGATGGTGAACGTGCCGATCACCGACGAGCTCGAGGTCGGCGGGACGATCGTGAGCGCCGGCCTCACCTTCGACGACGAGGCGAGCCGCTATCCGGGTGGCCTCCTGATCGGTCGCATCCAGGCGGTCGAGCCCGATCCGAACGCACTGACCCAGACCGCCTTCGTGCGGCCGGCGATCGACGTCGGCTCGCTCGAGCGGCTCCTCGTGGTGCTCGACTTCAGCCAGGGGTGAGCCCGGCTAGAATGTGCGGGCCCAAGGAGAACGCATGACCGAGCGTACGAACGTGCGCATCCACGCCACGGCCGATGTCGCGGCCGACGCGGTGATCGGTCCGGGAACGAGCATCTGGAACCAGGCCCAGGTGCGCGAGCGCGCCCGGATCGGCGCCGAGTGCATCATCGGCAAGAACGTCTACGTCGACGCCGGGGTGACGATCGGTGACCGCTGCAAGGTCCAGAACAACGTGAGCCTCTATCACGGGGTCACGGTCGAGGACGGGGTGTTCATCGGTCCGCACGTCTGCTTCACGAACGACCGCCTGCCACGCGCCGTCAACGCCGATGGGAGCCTGAAGTCCGACGACGACTGGGAGGTCGGGCCGATCGTCGTACGCCGAGGCGCGGCACTCGGGGCGAACTCGACGATCCTGCCGGGGGTCACGATCGGCGCCTGGGCGATGGTCGGCTCGGGCAGCGTCGTGACGCGGAACGTGGCGGATCACGAGCTCGTGGTCGGAAACCCGGCGCGACGGCTGGGAACGGCCTGCACCTGCGGCCAGGCCATGCGCGACACCGCCGACGGTGACCCGTTCCGCGGCCCGTGCCCGAGCTGCGGAACGCAGCTGCCCGTGGAGGCCGGCGCGTGAAGGTTCTCACCGTGGTCGGGGCGAGGCCCCAGTTCGTGAAGGCGGCGCCCGTCAGCCGCGCCCTGCGCGCGGCACACGAGGAGATTCTCGTCCACACCGGCCAGCACTACGACGAGTCGATGAGCGCGGCCTTCTTCCGTGACCTCGAGATCCCGGCGCCCGACGTCAACCTCGAGGTCGGGAGCGGCGCCCATGGCGTGATGACCGGGGAGATGCTGCGGCGCCTCGAGCCGGTCGTCCTCGAGCACGAGCCGCATGGAGTCCTGGTTTACGGCGACACGAACAGCACGCTCGCCGCGGCCGTGGTCTCCAGCAAGGTCGCCTACGGCGGCGGCCGGCGTCCGTGGCTGGCGCACGTCGAGGCCGGGCTCCGCTCGTTCAACCGGCGCATGCCGGAGGAGCGCAACCGCGTCGTCGCGGATCACCTGTCCGACCTGTTGCTGGCCCCGACCGACGGGGCCATGGAGCACCTGGCACGCGAGGGCCTGGGCGATCGCGCCGAGCTCGTCGGTGACGTCATGGTCGACGCGCATGCCTGGGCAGCCGAGCGCGCCGACGACCACCTGCCCGCCGTCGCGCGCGAGCTGGACCGGTTCGTGCTGCTCACGATGCACCGTGCCGAGAACGTCGACGACCCGTCCCGGTTGTCCGCGATCCTCTCCGGGCTGGCGCTCGAGCTCCCGGTGATCTTCCCCGTGCATCCGCGTACGCGCGCCGTCCTCGGCGCGACGACGCGGCTCCCCGCCAACGTCGTCCCGATCGATCCGGTCGGCTACCTCGAGATGGTGGCCCTCGAGGCTCGTGCCCATGCGATCGCCACCGACTCCGGCGGCGTCCAGAAAGAGGCCTATCTCGTCGGCGTGCCGTGCATCACGCTCCGCTCGGAGACGGAGTGGGTCGAGACGGTCGACGCCGGCTGGAACCGCGTCGTCGATGCCGATCCCGGTGCGGTCGCAGCCGCGCTGGCCGATCATGAGTTCATGAATGCAACGAGGCCGCGCCCGCCGCTCTACGGCGACGGCCATGCCGCGGATCGCATCATCGCCGCCCTCGAGCGGCTCGACGCGCGCATCCGGGGTACACACCCCGTCCAGGAGGCAACCGCATCGTGATTCCCATCGCTCGCCCCCAGATGGGGGATGAGGAGAAGGAGCGCGTCTGGGACGCCATGGCGTCCGGCTCGCTCGCGCAGGGCCCGCGCGTCCGCGAGTTCGAGGAGGCGTTCGCCGCGTACATCGGCGTCGAGCATGCCGTGGCGACCAGCTCCGGCACGACCGCGCTCCACCTGGCCCTGCTCGGCCATGGCATCGGCCCCGGCGACGAGGTCATCACGGTCTCGTTCACGTTCATCGCCAGCGCGAACAGCATCCTCTACACCGGCGCGCGACCGGTGCTCGTCGACATCTCGGAGCGCGACTACTGCATCGACCCGGACCTGATCGAGGCCGCCATCACGCCGCGCACCAGGGCGATCATGCCGGTGAGCCTCTACGGTCAACCGGCCGACATGGAGGCGATCGCCGAGATCGCCGACCGCCACGGCCTCGCCGTCGTCGAGGATGCATGCCAGGCCCATGGCGCGGCCATCGGTGACCGCCGCAGCGGCAGCTGGGGTGCGGGCACGTTCAGCTTCTACCCCACGAAGAACATGACGACCGGCGAGGGCGGCATGCTCACGACCGATGACGGCGAGCTTGCCGGACGCGTTCGACTCCTGCGCGAGCACGGCATGCAGGTCCGCTATCACCACGACATCGTGGGCTACAACTTCCGGATGACCGACATCGGCGCATCGATCGGCCTCGCCCAGCTGCCGAAACTCGAGCGAAACAACGAACGCCGCCGGGCGATCGCCGCTCGCTACGACGCGGACCTCCGGGGCGTGATCACGCCCAGCCCCCGTCCCGGCGTCACCCACGTCTACCACCAGTACACGATCCGCGTGAACCAGCGCGACGCCTTCGCCGATGCCCTCCGCGAGCGCGGCGTCGGGACCGGCATCTACTACCCGATCCCGGTGCACCGTCAGAAGCCCTTCGAGGCGCTCGGCTATGGGGACGTGTCGCTGCCGGTCACCGATGCGTTGACGCGCGAGGTGCTCTCGATCCCGGTGCACCCGACGCTCTCCGACGACGAGGTGGCAGCCGTGGTCGCAGCCGTGAACGAGACAGCGAACGAGCTCGGGCCGATCGAGACGACGGTGGCCGGCGCGTGACCGACGGGACGACGAGGCCGCTGCGCGCCGGGGTGATCGGCCTCGGCATGATGGGCCGCAACCACGTGCGCGTTTGGGACGAGGCGGTCGACGGCGCCGAGCTCGTCGCGGTGGCAGACCCCGACCGCGGTGCCGTGGCACGTGCCACGAACGGGCGGCGGGCGGCCGGCTACGACGACCCGAACCGCATGCTCGCGGAGGCGGAGCTCGACCTCGTGAGCATCGTCGCGCCGACGAGCCTCCACCTCCCGCTGACCCTGGCGGCCCTCGAGGCGGGCACGAACGTCCTCGTCGAGAAGCCGATCGCGGCGACGCGCGAGGAGGCGACCGAGATGATCGATGCCGCCGCGGCGGCAGGAAAGATGCTCACGGTCGGCCACATCGAGCGCTTCAACCCGGCCATCCGCGAGCTCCACCGGCGCCTGTCGGAGGGGGAGCTCGGTCGCGTGTTCCAGATCAGCGCCACCCGTCTCGGGCCGTTCCCGGCCCGGATCCGCGACGTGGGGGTGGTGGTGGATCTGGCGCCGCACGATCTCGACGTCATGCGCTACCTCATCGGCTCGGAGCCGATCCGCATCTTCGCCGAGGCCGAGCGACGGATTCACACCGAGCACGAGGACCTCTTCAACGGCATCATGAAGTTCGAGAACGGAGTGATCGGCATCCTCAACATCAACTGGCTGACCGCCACGAAGCGGCGCACGCTGACGGTCACCGGCGAGCGCGGCTACTACGTCGCCGACTACATCGCCCAGCACCTCGACTTCTATGCCAACCCCGATGCACAGGCGACGTGGCAGAACCGCGGCGGTGACGCCTTCGGCGGCCCGATCACGTCGGTGGCTGAAGGGGAGATGACCCGGCGCTCGATCCGCCGCGCGGAGCCCCTTGCCGTCGAGCTCGACGAGTTCGCGCGCGCCGTCCGCGAAGGCTCACCACCCCCGGTCGATCCGCACGATGCGATGGTCGCGCTGCTGCTCGCTCGCCGGATGGTGGAGTCGGCGCTGACCGGCGAGGTCATCACCGGCGCGGCCCTGGCGGAGACGGTGGCATGAGAATCGCCGTCGTCGGCCTCGGGCACATCGGTCTGCCCCTCGCCGTCCAGTACGCCTCGCGCGGCCACGACGTCCTGGGGGTCGATGTCGACCGTCGGATCGTCGACACGCTGAATGCCGGCGAGACCCCGCACCGCGACGAGCAGACGCTCATCGACCGCGTGCCGGAGCTCGTCGCCACCGGCCGTCTGCGGGCCACCGACTGGAGCGACCCCGCCGGGTTCGGCGAGGCCGACGTGGTCGTCGTCATCGTGCCGGTCGTCGTCGATGCCGATCGCCAGATCGACTTCAAGCCGATCGACGCGGCGACCCGCGACATCGCCGCGAACCTCGGCCCGAACACGCTCGTCGTGTACGAGACCACCCTGCCGGTCGGCACGACCCGCACCCGGTTCGGGCCGATGCTGACCGAGGGCAGCGGCCGGACGCTCGACGCGGACCTATTCCTTGCCTTCAGCCCCGAGCGCGTCCTCGTGGGGCGCGTGTTCCAGGACCTCGAGCGCTACCCGAAGATCGTGGGCGGCACGAGCGATGAGAGCACGCGTCGGGCGGTCGAGTTCTATCGGGCGGCACTGCCCGAGGGAGCCGAGGTTCGCGCCGTGGCGAGCGCCGAAGCCGCCGAGATGACCAAGCTCGCCGAGACGACGTACCGGGACGTGAACATCGCCTACGCCAACGAGCTGGCGAGGTTCGCCGCCCGCAACGGGATCGACGTCACCGAGGTCATCGACGCGGCGAACTCGCAGCCGTACAGCCACATCCACCAGCCGGGCGTGGGGGTCGGCGGGCACTGCATTCCCGTCTATCCGCACTTCCTGTTCAACGACGATCCGGAGCTTCGCATTCCGCCGTTGGCGCGCGAGATCAACGAGGGCATGGGCGCCTTCACGGTCGACACCATCGAGGATCGCATCGGCTCGCTCGACGGACAGAACGTGCTCGTCCTCGGCGTGGCGTATCGCGGCGACGTTCGCGAGGACGCGTTCAGCTCCGCGTTCCGGCTGCGCGACGAGCTGCTGGCCGCTGGCGCTCACGTGTACGGGCACGACCCGTACTACGACGGGGAGCACCTGCGGTCGGTGGGCTTCGAGCCCTATGACCTCGACGATCCATCGCCGATCCGCGTCGCCGTCCTCCAGGCAGCCCACGACCGATATCGCACGATGTCGCCGGCCGCCATACCGCAGCTCGTGCTGTTCGTCGACGGACGGAACGCCATCGATCGGACAGCCTATGACGAGGCGGGGATTGCCTATGTCGGCATCGGGCGCTGACCCGCCCGAGGCCCCGAGCGTCGGCCTCGCCGCCGGCCGCGGCGCCTGGGTCGTGCTGCCCACGTACAACGAGCGCGAGAACATTGAGCCGATCGTGTCCGCCATCCTGGCCGCGCTTCCGGAGACATCGGTGCTCGTCGTGGACGACGCCTCGCCCGACGGCACTGGCGAGCTGGCCGACACGATCGCATCGCGTGAGCCGCGCGTCGCGGTGCTGCACCGACCCGGAAAGCAGGGCCTGGGGGTCGCGTACCGGGAGGCGTTCGGCTGGGTCCTCGCCCGGCCCGGCACGCGCGCCGTCGTGCAGATGGACGCGGATTTCAGCCACGATCCGGCCGTGCTGCCGCGCCTTCTCGCGCCGCTCATGCGCGACGCCGATCTCGTGCTCGGGACGCGTTACATGCGCGGCGGCAACACCGTCGGGTGGCCCTGGTATCGCAAGCTCATCAGCCGTGGCGGGACCCTCTTCGCCCGGACCGTCCTCCTCCTCCCGTACCGCGACCTGACGGGCGGCTTCAAGGCCTGGCGCCGCGAGACGCTCGAGATGATCCGCCTCCGCGAGTCGTCCGGATCCGGCTACGGCTTCCAGATCGAGACGACGTGGTGGGCCCATCGGCGCGGCGCGCGGATCGTGCAGGTCCCCATCGTCTTCCGCGAGCGGGTCGCCGGCACGTCGAAGATGAGCAGCGGGATCGTTCGGGAGGCGATGCTGCTCGTCATCCGGCTGCGTTTGCGGGCGATTCGTGACGCATTGCTGGGAGCCGATCCTCGCCGGTGAGCAACAAGTACCGGACATCGGGCACCGTGCGCCACGCCGTGCCATCGGCTAGCATGGCGCCTCTCCTCGCCCGGCGGCCGCGAGGGCCGCAGCCGAGCCGCCGCATGACCGAGACCCGATGAGCTTTCGATCACGACCCGTCCTCGACCGCAAGCATCGCCCGCGATGGCAGGACGAGCTGCGCACCCAGCAGCTCACCGTCGTGGCGTTCGCCGTGGCCATCGCGCTCGCCCTGGGAATCTTCGGGGCCACCGCGTGGAACGGCTACTGGGAGAGCCACTTCCGACCGGTCGCGGCCGTCGCCGGGACGACGTACGACCGCTCCGAGCTGGCGCTCCGCGAGCGCATCCTCGTGGCCGAGGCATCGGCGCAGATCGCCGAGCTCCAGACGCAGCTCGGCGGCGCTCGCGACCAGATCATCCAGCAGCAGATCGACCAGCTGAGCCTCCAGCTGTCGAGCCTCGACACGACAGCGGCGGACTCCCTCGTCGAGAGCGCCGTCCTGGCCGCGCGCGCCGAGGAGTTCGGCGTGTCCGTCAGCGACGAGGAGGTCGATGCCGAGGTCGCCGAGCGGTTCGCACTCGACGAGATGGTCCGGGCCCAGCTCATCCTGGTCGAGGCGCTGCCGGATGATGCCGAAGCCGATGCGGAGCCGACCGAGGAGCAGCTGGATGCGGCCCGCGACGAGGCCCAGGCGGCCCTCGATCGCATCGAGGACGGCGAGGAGTTCGCGACGGTCGCCGGCGAGGTGAGCGACGACTTCACCGCGGCGGGCGGCGGCGTGCTCGGATGGTTCGCCGCCGACGACACGGCCTACGACGAGTACTTCACCGCCATCGGCGACGCCGCGGTGGACGAGCTCGTCGGGCCGGTCGAGGTCGAGCGCGGCTTCGCGGTCCTCAAGGTCGTCGGCCGCCGCGAGGCCACCGCCGAGGGGCCGCTGCCCGAGATCCTCGCCCGCCAGGGCGTCGACCGGGCCGACTATCGCGAGTACGTCCGCGGCGAGCTGCTCGTCGACGGCTATCGCGATCATTTCGCCAGCGAGGTCGTGACCTCGCCGGCGGCCCAGCGTCGGGTGGCCCAGATCGTCATCGAGCCCGCCACCGAGCCGATCGTCCCGCAGGAGCGGTCCCGGCACATCCTCGTGGACCCGTTGCCCGAGGACGCGGCCGAGGACGCCGTCGCCACCGACGAGCAGTGGGCGGCCGCCCTCGCCGAGGCGGAGGAGCTCGGCGACGAGCTGATGGCCGAAGACGCCGACTGGTTCGCGATCGCCGCGGAGCACAGCGACGACCCCGGCTCGGGCTCGCGCGGCGGCGACCTCGGCTGGTACAACCCCGCCGCGCCGGGCTTTGTCCCCGAGTTCGCGTCGGCGCTGACGGAGCTCGAGGTGGGGGAGATCAGCGAGCCGGTTCGCACCGACTTCGGCTATCACATCATCCAGAAGACCGGTGAGCGCGACAGCCCCCAGGCCGAGGCGGAGGAGCTCGTCGAGCAGCTCCGCGAGGACCCCGACAGCTTCGCCGAGGTCGCGGCGCGTCTGAGCGAGGATCACGAGACGGCGCGCGAGGGCGGCGAGCTGGGCTGGGTTGCGCCTTACCAGCTCGATCGCATGGCGGAGGACGTCGTCTTCGCCCTCGACGAGGTCGGGGAGGTGAGCGACCCGCTCGACCTCGGGGCCGACGGCATCACGATCTACCAGCTCCTCGAGACGAGCGAGAGTCGCGAGATCGAGGACGAGCGCCTGGAGCAGATCCACGAGAGCGGCTTCGAACGATGGCTCGAGACCGAGGTGCGCTCGGGGGTCGACACCTGGATCGATCCCGACTTCGCCTCCTCATCCGCCGCCTGAGCCGATGAGCGCCGTCGAGCGGCACGGCGTCGGCGAGCTGCTCGCCGCGGCCGGCCTCGACCCCGCCGATGGCGTCCAGATCGTGGCGCACGATCGGCTCGCATCGATCGCCTTCGATCCGTCAATGCCCCTGCTGATCCTCCCGGGAACGGGAGATGCCACCACCGGGGCCGAGCTGCCGGGCCGTCACGCGAGGCGCGGGCCTCACGCGGTCCTGTCCGCGCTCTATCCGGGCGCGCATCCTCTGCTCCGGCTCCCGATGCGCACCGCGGAACGCCTCGATGCGCTCGACGACGCGAAGCTCGCGCGCGACCCGTGGATCGTCGAGCCGCTCGATCCTGTCGACAACCTTGCCAGTCCCCACGGGATGGCCGCCATCAGCGCCCGTCTGCGCGCGCCCGAGGGCTGCCCGTGGGATCGCCGGCAGACGCACCGCACGCTGCGCCCGTACCTCCTCGAGGAGGCGTACGAGACGGTCGACGCGATCGAGAACGGGACGCCGGCCGACCTCGCCGAGGAGCTCGGCGACGTGCTGCTCCAGGTGATCCTCCACGCGCAGTTCGCGGCCGAGGAGGGCGCCTTCGACCTGACCGACGTCTACCGCTCGATCGCCGCGAAGATCGTTCGCCGTCACCCGCACGTCTTCGGCACGGCCGAGGTCGACGGCGTGGCCCAGGTGGTCAGCAACTGGGAGACCATCAAGGCCGATGAGCGGGCCGAGCGCGGAAAGGCCGATGAGGGCGCCTTCGGCGGCGTGGTGCGCGCCCTGCCGGCGCTCGCCGGCAGCCGCGAGATCCAGGAGCGCGCCTCGACGCTGGGCTGGGACTGGGACGCGATCGACGGCGTCTGGGACAAGGTGCACGAGGAGATCGAGGAGCTTCGCTCGGCCTCGTCGGACGACGAGCGGCTGCACGAGCTCGGCGACGTGCTCTTCGCGCTCGTCAACCTGGCGCGCTGGATGAAGCTCGACCCCGAGGAGGCGCTGCGTGCGGCGAACCACCGCTGGGTGTCCCGGTACCGGCGCGTCGAGGCACTCGCCGCCGAGCGCGGTCTCGACCTCGACGCGATGTCCCTGGCCGACAAGGACGTCCTGTGGGACGAGGTGAAGGCCCGATGACGAGCGCGCGTCGGATCGCGATTGTCGTCCATGCCGTCGTCCCCGGTGACCCGCGGGTGCGTCGCCAATCGGATGCCCTGATCGACGCCGGATACGAGGTCGACGTCATCTGCCTGCGCCGTCCGGGTGAGGCCGGCGAGGAGACGGACGGACCGCTCCGCATCGTGCGGCTGCCGGTGAACCGCAGCTTCATCGGCTTCGCGGGGCACATCGCCGAGTACCTGGCGTTCACCGCAATGGTCGCCTGGCGGCTCGCCCGCGAGCATCGGCGCCGCTCGTACGACCTGGTGCAGGTGGCGACGGTGCCGGACTTCCTGGACTTCGCCGCCATTCCCGAGAAGCTCGGTGGCGTCCCGCTGCTGCTCGACCTCCACGAGGACATGCCCGAGTTCTTCCGCGACCGCTTCGCCGCCCCGATCCTCCGACCGCTGCTGCCGCTGGTGACGGCCGCGACGAAGGCCTCGGCGGCCATTGCCGACGAGCTCATCACCGTCCACGAGCCGCTGCGCCGGCTGTCCATCGACCGCGGCGTTCCGCCGGAGAAGATCAGCGTCGTGATGAACAGCGCCGACGGCCGGCTTTTCGACCCCACGCGATACGAGCGCCGGGAATTCATGGCGGACGGGGTCTTGCGGCTCGTCCATCACTCGAACTTCCAGCGCATCTACGGGCTCGACGTCGCGATCGAAGGGCTCGCCGACCTGCGCCCCGGGCTGCGCTGGAGGCTCGACGTCTACGGCGACGGCCCGTGGCGGCCCCAGATCGACGCGGCGATCGCGCGAACGGGGACAGCCGACCGCATCGCCCTCCACGGACGCGTGCCGATGGACGACCTGCCCCGGCTCCTGGCATCGGCCGATGTCGGGCTCGTGCCGTCGCTGGCAGAGCCGTATCTCGAGTACTCGCTGAGCACGAAGCTGCTCGAGTACGCAGCGATGGGAGTGCCGATCGTGGCCAGCGATCTGGCGACGTTCCGTCATCACTTCGGATCGGACGCTCTCGCCTTCGTGCCGGGCGGCGACCCGGCGGCGCTGGCCCGCGCGATCGAGCGGCTGGTCGACGATCCGTCCGGGACCGAAGCGATGGGGCGCGAGGCGCAGCGCCAGGCCCAGGCCTACGACTGGGAGATCCAGCGTCGCCACTACGTGGCGGTCGTCGACCGCATGATCGAGGCGCGGCAGACCCGCTGATCGGGCTCCGGGACGCTGGCGCAAGTGCGTCGTGCGGTGTGCGCGACTGGACCGATCGGCACCCACCCGGTCGGACCATGGGGCCATAGGTTTCCCCCCGAGGCGTGCCTAGCATCGGTATCGGTGGAAGTGCCCACCAGCCGACTGAGCGTCCATTGCCTCGAGGAACCCCCGTTGCCTGACCGAATCCGCGCCGCCGCCGCCGCAGCCCTTGCCCTGACATTCGTGGTCCTTACCGCCCTCCCGGCCCCTGTGGCGGCTGCTGCGCCCAAGGTAGCCATCATCGTCGGCCCCGTCGGCTCCCTCTCCAACATGTACCGCAGCATGGCTGACGAGGTCGCCGCCACCGCCACCGCCGCAGGCGCAACGGTCGCGAAGGCGTACACGCCGGCGGCGACCTGGGCCAATGTCAAGGCAGCGGTGACCGGCGCGAACGTGATCGTGTACTTCGGTCACGGCAACGGCTACCCGAACCCGTACGGCTCGAACGAGCTCACCGACCGGTCGAACGGCTGGGGGTTGAACACCAAGACGACGAATGGCGACGCGGACAGCTGGGCGAATGGGACGCTCGTCTACTGCGGCGAGCGCGCGCTGCTCGGAACGCTCACGTCCTCCGATGACTCCGCGCGGCTGACCTACTGCGGCGGGACAGCGAACGACGGCATCACCCCGGCCCCGAACTTCACCATGGTCTATGCGCAGGCTCACTACGCCCCCGGCTTTGGTGAGCGCTACCAGCAGAGCACCCCCCTGACCACGCTCGATGAGGCACGTCAGCGCGTTCGTCACTACTCGACCCCCATCCTTCGGCTCGGCGGCTCGTACATCGCGACCGCCTACGGCGACGCCGACGAGATCGTGGGTCGCGTGCTGACGCAGCCGTCCACCCCGCTCGCCGACATCTTCGCCGCGGGCCGCGGGTGGAGCCCGTCGACCGCGGTCTCGATGACACACCCTGACGTCACCGGGTCTCAGGTCTGGGTGCAGCGAACGTCGATCAGCGGCCTCCATTTCGGCGAGCCCGACTACTGGTATGCGTTCGCCGGGAATCCCTCGAAGACACCGAGCGGTGGCACCGCGACCCCCGCGACGGCCACGCCACCCACTACGGCGCCAGCCTCCGATGTGCAGCGGCTCGCCGGCGCGGACCGCTATGCCACCGCCGCGGCTGTGAGCGCGGCGAGCTTCTCACCCGGTGTCCCGGTCGCCTACGTCGCGACGGGCGCAACATTCCCTGACGCGCTCGCGGCGGGTGCCGCCGCTGCCCACCTCGGCGGGCCCGTCCTCCTGGTGTCGTCGTCCTCCATCCCGGCGTCCACCGCCAGCGAGCTCAGCCGCCTGCGCCCACAGGTGATCAAGGTCGTGGGAGGCACCGCTGTCGTCTCCCCGGGCGTCGAGGCGGGCCTCGCGCGATATGCAGCCAGCGGGACCGTCCGTCGTGTCGCGGGGAGCAACCGCCATGCGACGGCTGCCCGAGTGAGCGCTGATGCGTTCTCGCCGGGAGTGCCGGTCGCCTATGTCGCCACAGGTGCGACCTTCCCCGACGCGCTGTCCGGGGTTGCCGCGGCAGGTTTGAACGACGGGCCGGTGCTGCTGGTCGAGACCGGCTCGATCCCATCCGACACGGCCGCAGAGCTGGCGCGGCTTCGGCCGAACCGGATCGTCGTCCTCGGCGGATCCGGCATGGTCTCGAACGCGGTTCAGGCGGGTCTCGCGTCGTATGCCACGAGCGGAAATGTCAGCCGTTTGTCCGGCGCGGATCGCTATGCCACGGCCGTCGCGGTCTCGAAGACGAACTTCGGCACCGGCTCGACCGTGTTCGTCGCCACCGGCGTGACCTTCCCGGATGCCCTGGGCGGAGGCCCGGTCGCTGGTGGGCTGCCCGGGCCGCTCCTGCTCGTGCCGGGGACCTGGGTGCCGTCCAGCGTGGCCGCCGAGCTCCAACGGCTCGGTCCGGACCGTGTGGTCATCCTTGGCGGGACGGCAGCCGTCTCCAGCGGCGTTGCGGCGCAGATCGAGTCGCTGCTCGGTAAGTGACGCAGCGCACCGCTCATGGGTCGGACGTACCATTGGGCGGTCAGCGGCGCAGGGATAGGGTGTGGTGTGGTCGTGAGCCCCATGCCGCAGCGATCTGCCTGACCCACTGAGGAACCGAATGCTCGTCCGCCATCGCCGTCTGCCGATGCTCCTGGTTGGCATGATGCTGCTCGTCGCAGCGCTTCCGACCCCTGCCGCCGCCACCGATCCGACGCCCGGCCCGGCCCCGTCGCTCGGCGAGGCCGTGACCCTGCCCGACGGCACGGTCCTTCCGGCGATGCCGCCGGAGCTCGTGACACGCACGGCGCAGTCGGAAATGCTCGAGGAGCACGGCGGCGTGGTCGCCGCCGGTGGCGACCAGGGTGCGGCCGCGGTGATGACGCCGATGTCCGAGGCCGCCGAGAACGGCGTCGTGGCTGCCGACCCCCTCATCATGCACGAAGGCGCCGTCGCCGGTCCCGGCGGTCCGCTGCCGAACCAGCTCACGCACGAGGTGCTCGGCTTCCTGCCGTACTGGAAGCTCGACACGACGACCCGATCGGCGCTGCGGCTCGACCTGCTGTCGACGATCGCGTACTTCAGCATCGGCGTGCAGTCGAACGGCTACCTCGCCCGCGGGCCGGCCGCCACCCCGACTGTCGGCTGGAGCGGCTGGACGTCCCCGGCGATGACCGAGCTGATCAACGCGGCCCACGCACGCGGGGTGCGTGTCGTGCCCACCATCACGATGATGGCGTGGAACGGCGACTACACCGAGATGTCGACGCTCCTCAACAGCTCCACCTATCGATCGCGCCTCGTCGCCGACGTGGTGAAGGTCGTCGGTGACCGGCGAGCCGATGGCGTGAACATCGACTTCGAGCCGGTGCCCTCGAGCCTGCGCTTGCAGTTCACGGCCCTCGTCCGCGAGATGAAGGCCGGACTCGTGAAGGCGCGCGTCGGCTCGTACGTGACCGTCGACACCATGGCCGGCGCGGCCGCCTGGTCGACCGGCTACGACGTGGAGGCCCTCTCGGCGAGTGGGGCGGCCGATGCCCTCATGGTGATGGCCTATGACTTCAGCTACGCGGGCTCGGCTCGTGCCGGCGGCGTGGCTCCCATGGAGAGCGACACGATCTACGCGGCGGCCGACGCCATGCGCGACCACGTGGCCCGTGTCCCTCCGAGCAAGCTCATCTGGGGCGTTCCGTACTACGGCCGCGCGTGGAACACGACGAGCTCGGCGGTGAACTCGACGGTGCGATCGCCGGCCAGCAGCACCGCCTTCAGCTACTACGGCACGGACGGCGGCTCGCCGTACGGCGGCAAGATCCTGGCCGCGCAGTACGGGCGCCGCTGGGACGCCGTCGGCAAGGTGCCGTGGTTCGTGTGGACCGCATCGGACGGGGGCTACCGCCAGGGCTACTACGACGACCCGGTCTCTTTGCGGGCCAAGTACGACATGGTGCAGGCGAACGGCGCAGCGGGCATCGGCATCTGGAGCCTCGGCATGGACACCGGCGTCGGCGAGCTCTGGAGCCTGATCGAGGACCGCTTCCTCAAGCTCCAGGCCCGGCTCGCCGGAAGCGACCGGTTCGCGACCGCCGCGCGCGTGAGCCTGGCGAGCTTCAACCCGGGCGTCCCGGTCGCGTACGTCGCCACGGGCATGTCCTTCCCCGACGCCCTCGCAGCCGGACCCGCCGCCGCCCGTGGTGGAGGGCCGGTCCTCCTCACGCTGCCCACGTCCCTGCCATCGGCCACGGCCGATGAGCTCGCCCGCCTCCGGCCGGCGAAGATCGTGGTGCTCGGCGGGACGTCCGTCGTCAGCGACGCCGTCCTCGCGCGCCTGCGCCCGTACGCCACGAGCGGGGTGGTGACGCGCATCGCCGGCTCCGATCGCTACGCCACCGCTGCAAGGACCAGCGCGTCGGCCTTCGCCTCGGGGGCACCCGTGGCGTACGTGGCGACCGGCAGCTCTTTCCCCGATGCCCTGGCCGGCGGTGTGGCCGCCGGTCGCCAGGGGGGACCGGTGCTGCTCGTCGAGACCGGGTCCGTGCCATCGGCCACGGCCAACGAGCTCTCGCGGCTGAAGCCCGCGAAGATCGTCGTGCTCGGCGGCACGTCCGTCGTGAGTGACGGCGTGCTCAGCCGGCTGCGCTCGTACGCCACGAGCGGCACCGTCACGAGGCTCGCCGGCTCGGACCGCTACGGGACGGCGGTGGCCGTCTCCAAGGCGACGACCGGGGCCGACGCCCCGCGCACCGTCTACATCGCGACCGGCGAGGCGTTCGCGGACGGCCTGGCGGGCACGCCCGCCGCGGTCAAGGCGAACGGGCCGCTGCTCACCGTCCCGTCCGGCTCCCTGCCGGCGAACGTGGCGGCGGAGCTCCGCCGCCTCAATCCACCGCGCATCATCATCCTCGGTGGCACGAGCTCCGTGTCGAATGCGGTGGCCGCGCAGATCGCGGCACTGTGGGACTAATGGTCCGCCACTGAGCGGTACTCGGTGACATGGGGCAACGGCCCCATCGGGCCATGGCCGGGACCCCGAGACAGTCGGTACGGTCCTCGTGTCCTCATCCCCATCCCTCGGAGCCCGCGAACCCCATGATCCGATCCCGCGCATTCGGCCGCATTGCCGGCCTCCTGACCAGCCTCGCCCTCGTCCTTGCCGTCGCCACGCCCGCCGCGGCGGTCGACGGCGACCGCTATGTCGCGCTCGCCAACCAGAAGCGCGCCTCGGTCGGCCTCCCGCCCGTCAGCCTCGCCTCCGCCGTCGACAAGGTGAGCGACGAGCGCGCCGTCCACATGGCGAAGTACGACGACTTCTCGCACGACATGAACTACGTGGCGCAGCGGCTCAAGGCCCTCGGCGTGTGCTTCACGGCGCACGGCGAGATCATCGCGTGGGAGCGCGGCTACCCCTCGTACGACCCGGCGCGAACCATGGAGTCATGGTGGAAGTCGCAGGGGCACCACGACATCATCGTCGGCAACTACAACGCAGCCGGTGGCAGCCATCGCACCTCGACCGCCAGCAACAAGATCTACTCGGTCATGATCTTCGTGCGGCTGTGCTCCAGCGCGTCGGGAGGCTCCACGGACATCCAGCGTCTCGCCGGCAGCGACCGCTACGCGACCGCCGCGGCCATCAGCAAGTCGCGCTTCGGCGGCGGCGCATCGACGGTGTTCATCGCCACCGGCGCCTCGTTCCCTGATGCCCTGGCCGGATCACCGGCGGCGGCCCGGCTCAACGGCCCGATCCTCCTCACCGACCGCTGGACGCTGCCCGGGGCGACGGCCACCGAGCTCGACCGGCTCAACCCGTCGAAGATCGTGATTCTCGGTGGAACCGGAGCGGTGAGCGACACCGTCGCAGCCCGCCTCAAGAACTATGCCGGGAGCGTCGTCCGCTGGGCCGGCGCCGATCGCTTCGCCACGGCCGCCAAGGTCAGCCAGCAGACCTTCGCATCGGGCGTGCCCGTCGCCTACGTGGCAACCGGAATGACGTTCCCCGACGCGCTGTCGGGTGGGGCCATCGCCGGGCGCAACGGCGGACCCATCCTGCTCGTGAAGAAGGACTCCGTGCCAACGGCCACGGCCGCGGAGCTCGATCGGCTCAACCCCGGCAAGATCGTCATCCTCGGCGGCACCGGAGCGGTCAACAGCGCCGTGGCCGAGAAGCTGAAGACTTGGTCGGGCAGCGTGAGCCGGCTCTCCGGCGCGGATCGCTATGCGACCGCGGTCCAGGTGAGCCGCGCCGGCTACGGGAGCAGCGGCAGCGACGCCGTCTTCGTCGCCACCGGCGCGAACTTCCCCGACGGCCTGGCGGGCGGCCCGGTGGCGGCACTCGTCCCCGGTCCGCTCCTGCTCGTCGCGTCGACGAGCCTGCCGAGTGCGGTGGCCAGTGAGCTCTCGCGCCTGGGTCCGGACAAGGTCTACGTCCTCGGCGGGACGAGCTCGGTTTCCGACGGCGTGGTCCGCAGCATCGACGCCACGCTGCCCTGATCGGGGTGGCTGCCGGTAGAATCGGCAGCCACATGACCACCACCACTCCGACCGGGGCCGGCCGCCGCAACGACGGCCGCGTCCCGAACCAGCTCCGTCCCGTCAAGATCGTCCCCGACTACCTGAAGTTCGCGGAGGGATCGGTCCTCATCCGCGTGGGTGACACCCGGGTCATCTGCGCCGCCACCATCGAGGATCGCGTCCCGGGATGGATGCGCGGCAAGGGTCGAGGATGGGTCACTGCCGAGTACAGCATGCTGCCGCGGGCGGGAACCGAGCGCAGCCAGCGCGAGGCCTCCCGGGGATCGATCGGTGGGCGCACGCACGAGATCCAGCGGCTCGTGGGCCGATCTCTCCGCGGCGTCATCGACATGCAGCGCCTGGGTGAGCGCACGATCACGCTCGACTGCGACGTGATCCAGGCCGATGGCGGAACCAGGACCGCGAGCATCACCGGCGCCTACGTCGCGCTGGCTCGTGCCCTGCGCAAGTACGGGATGGGCGAGCTCATCACCGGACAGGTCGCCGCCGTCAGCGTCGGCATCGTGCGGGGCACGCCGCATCTCGATCTCGACTACAGCGAGGACTCGACCGCGGAGGTCGACTTCAACGTCGTCATGACCGACGACGATCGGCTCATCGAGGTCCAGGGCACCGCCGAGCACGGGGCCTTCTCCCGCCAGCAGATGGACCAGATGGTCGACCTGGCTGCGGCCGGCATCCGCCAGCTCTTTGCGCTCCAGCAGGCGGCCATCGAGGCCCCGCCCGGCGAGTGAGGCGCCTGCTCATCGCCACGACGAACCGTGGCAAGCAGATCGAGTTTCGTCGGCTGCTGGGCGGGCTGCCCGCGGAGCTCGTGACGCCGGACGAGATCGGGCTCGATCTCGAGGTAGAGGAGCCGTGGCCGACATACGCCGAGAACGCCTCGGCCAAGGCCGATGCGTACGCCCGGGCATCCGATCTGCTCTCCGTCGCCGACGACTCGGGCATCGAGATCGCCGTCCTGGACTGGGGTCCGGGGGTCCGGAGCGCCCGATGGGCCCAGGGGCGGCACGCTGAACGGGTGCTCGAGGCGGTCGGTGACGCCGATGACCGCCGCGCGCGCATGGTGTGCGCCCTCGCCGTGGCCGAGCCCCGCGCGGCGGGTCCGATCGTCGAGATCTTCACCGGCCTGGTGGAGGGCACGATCGCACCGTCCCCGCGCGGGGACGGTGGCTTCGGCTACGACCCGATCTTCCTGCTCCCTCGAGGAGTGACCACCGCGGAGCTGCCGGAGGGCGAGAAGGATCGGCTGAGCCATCGCGGTCGTGCCGTCGAGGCAGCGATGCCGCGCCTGAGGGACCTCGTCGGCGGCGACGCGACCTAGACCGGCGATGGATCGCTGGTCCATCGGTCCCATCCTCCGACGCGGACCATGGTCCGGTCGTGCGTCGCGTCCGGCGTGCGTAGGGTTGTCGACACCACGCGGGGCACCCACCGGGATGGACCCCGCCCGAGCGAACCACACCGGAGTCCACCACGCGTGTCCCGAGCCATCTCGACCATCCTCGTCCTTGCCCTCCTCGTCATTCCGGCTGCTCCGGCCGCCGCGGCCGAGGATCCCGAACCGGCGAAGACGCCACCCGCGGGAGAGATCGTTCCGGGCGAGGTCGTCGTGAAGTGGCGCGATGCCGGTCGGGGGCCCGAGGTGGCGCGCACGCGTGGCCTGGCCATCGTTGCCGAGCTCGGAGCCCCGGGCAAGGGCATGCCGGCCGTCGTCTCGACGAAGGGACGCCCGGTCGCGGACGTGCTGGCCGAGCTTCGCGCCGATCCGAACGTCGCCTACGCCGAGCCGAACTACGCGGTGGCGCTCGCCGTGGACGAGGGTTCGACGGCCGCCGTGTCCGTCAACGATCCGAAGACCGCGGGGCAGTACTCGCTCGATCGGATGCGCGTTCGCGACGCCTGGTCGCTGTCGAAGGGAGGCGACGGCGTCGTCGCGGTGCTCGACACCGGCGTGCAGGCGAACCACCCCGATCTGTCGGGCCGCGTCCTGCCGGGCTACGACTTCGTCAACAACGACTCGGACGCGGCGGACGACAACGGCCATGGGACGTGGGTCGCGGGCATCATCGCCGCCAAGCCGAACGACGGCTACGGGATCGCCGGCATCAGCTGGTCCGACAAGATCCTGCCGGTGAAGATCATGAATCGCGAGGGGCGCGGCGACACCGCTGACCTGACCTCCGGCATCGTCTGGGCCGCCGACCATGGCGCGACGGTCATCAACCTGAGCGTCGGTGGCTTCCCGTCATCCTCCTACGTCCAGGACGCGGTCAACTACGCGTGGAACAAGGGCGTGGTCCTCGTCGGCGCGGCCGGCAACAACGGGATCCAGGAGGACTTCTACCCGGCGGCCTTCCCGAACGTCGTGAGCGTCAGCGCCACCCAGGTCGATGACGAGTTCAGCCATTGGTCGAGCTACGGCCCGAAGGTCGACGTCAGCGCTCCGGGCGCGTCGGTACAGACGACGAACTGCACGGTCTGCACGTACGCCGGGCACGACACGTGGGGCGACCACACGTACATCAGCGGCACGAGCTTCGCGACCCCTAACGTCGCCGGCGTCGTGGCGCTCATTCGCGCCCGGTACCCGACCTACACTCCCGCCCAGGTCGTGAGCCGCCTCACCTCGACTGTCGACGATCTCGGCTATGCGGGATACGACATCCGCTACGGGCGCGGTCGGGTCAACGCGTACCGCGCGCTCGGTGGCAGCATCTCGGCCCCGGCCCGCCTGAGTGGCGACTCCCTCGAGACGAACAACGCGCTCACTGCCGCGCGGTCGATTGCCCTCGGCGCGACGACCCGGCCGTCCATCTACCCGGCGGGCGATGTCGACGTTTTCTCGGTTTCCGTGCCACGCGCCGGCCGGCTGGATGTTCGCGTCACCGGCGTCGTGGACGCTCGGGCCTATCCGTGGAACCGCTCATCACTGCCCATCGACCCGATCGTCGAGCTTTACACGAGCAGCGGGGCGCTCATCAAGCGCGTCGACGCGCAGTACGAGTCGGGCACCGAGCTGGCGTCGACCTCGGTCGCATCGGCAACCCGGATCACGATCCGGGTCCTGAACTTCTACGCCAACGGCAGCCGCGCCGCGTACTCGGTGACGCCGACCTTCGTGGACAACGTGGCCCCGAAGCTCTCGGGCCGCTCACCGGCGCCGAACGCGACCTCGGTCAGCTACGACGCACCGAACATCACCGCCACGTTCGACGAGGACGTCAGCGGCCTGAGCGCGACCTCGTTCGTCCTGAAGAGCGCCGCCGGAGGGGCTGTTCCTGCCACGGTCACATACTCCTCCTCGACGCGGCGGGCGACCCTGACCCCCAAGGCTCCGCTGGCCGCGGAGTCGACCTACACCGTCGCACTGAACGGAAGCATCCGCGACGTGGCCAACAACGCGCTGGCCGCGGTCAGCTGGACGTTCACCACCGGAAAGAGCGCCCCCCGAGTCGCCGGTGCTGACCGCTATGCGACCGCCGCGGAGGTCAGCAAGCTCGGCTTCGGTTCGGGAGTCCCCGTCGTCTACATCGCAACCGGGAGCTCGTATCCCGATGCCCTGGCGGGCGGTCCCGCCGCGCGCCTTCACGAAGGTCCGCTGCTGCTCACCGATCGGTGGTCGCTGCCGAGCGCCACGGCAACCGAGCTCTCGCGGCTCAAGCCGGGCCGGATCGTGATCCTTGGCGGCACCGGTGTCGTCTCGACCCAGGTTAGCTCGCAGCTGTCCGGCTATACCACGGGTGGGGTGACGCGCATCGCCGGCGCCGACCGCTACGCCACGGCCGCCGCCATCAGCGCATCGGCCTTCGCTCCTGACCGCCCAACCGTCTACGTCGCCACGGGGGCCAACTTCCCCGATGCGCTGGCGGCCGGAGCCGCTGCGGCTCGGGCCAGCGCGCCGATCCTGCTCGTGAAGCCGGACGCTCTGCCCAGCGCGACCGCCGCCGAACTGAGTCGGCTGAGCCCCGATCGAATCGTCGTCATGGGTGGCACCGGGGTCATCGCTGAGCGCGTCGTCCAGGCGCTCAAGGCGCACGCCCCGACCGTCGAACGCATCGCGGGCGCCGATCGCTACGAGACCGCCGTTGCGTTGAGCAGCGCGGGATTCGCCCCGCACAGCGTTTCGAAGGTCTACGTGGCCGCGGGCAGCTCGTTCCCGGACGGACTGTCGGCCGGGCCGGTGGCGGGACGCCAGGGCGTGCCGCTCCTCCTGGTCCCGGGCACCGCACTGCCGTCGAGCGTCGCCGCCGAGCTGCGCCGTCTCGATCCGACGAGCGTCATCATCGTCGGCGGCACGGCGATCGTGCGTGAGTCGGTGCGCAGCCAGATCCGCGCCCTCTGGCCCTGATCGGCTTCTGATCCTCGGCGGTCAGCCCGGCTCGTCGTCGTGCGCGATGTGAACGAGCTGCCGCCAGATCAGGACGAGGAACACCGCCGAACCGGCGAAGGCGAACCAGAACGGGGCCGTGACCCCGAAGCGCTGCGCGAGCAGTCCGCCGAGACCTGAACCGACCACGAGGCCCCCGAACACGCCGACGGTGTTGACGCTGCCCACCCGGCCCTGGAGCGCAGTCGGTACCGCCCGCTGCCGAATCGTGGTCGATGTCGTGCCCCACACGAAGGCGTGGACGCCGAACACGAAGAAGATGGCCATGGCCAGCAGTGCACTGGTGGTCATCGCCAGCCCGAGATGAGTGAGGGTCTCGATGATGAGGCCGATGCGCATGATGTTTCCCAAGCTCAGCCGGCGCGTGATCCAGCCGTACGCGAGCGTGCCGACGATGCCGCCGATGGCGATGATCGTGGTGAGCAGTCCGAAGCCGACCGGTCCCAGCCCGATGCGCTGCGTCGCGTAGAGGACGATCACGGACCAGGCGGCGCCGAACGTGATGTTGAACACGAAGATCGTGAGCACCAGCGTCCGCACGGCAGCGTGGCGTCGGACCCACCCGAAGCCCTCGGCGATCTCGTCGCGGAAGCGCGTCCGCCGCGCCCGATCGCGGCCGTGGGCCGGAAGCCGGATGCGCCACACGAGCATCCCGCCCATCGCCACCAGGATCGCGTGTCCGACGAACGGGAGTGCCATCCCGGCGGCGAACAGCGTCGCGCCGATCGGCGGCCCAGCGAGCTGGTTGACCGTGATGAAGCCGGTCTGCAGCCGGGCGTTGGCGATGGCGATGTCGTCGCGCTGGACGAGCATGGGGAGCAGGGTCTGCGACGTGTTGTCCGCGAAGACCTCCGCCGTGGCGATGAGGAACAGCGCGGCCAGCACGATCGCGATCGACACGGCCCCGGTGAGCACCGAGATCGCGAGCACCACCAGGACCACGCTGCGGATGGCGTCGACGGTGACGACGAGAAGGCGACGGTCGAGGCGATCCGAGAGGGCTCCGGCGAAGACCCCGAACAGGAGCGGCGGCAGCCATTGCAGGAGGGCCGCCATGGCGACCAGCACCGGCTCGTCGGTCAGCGAGGCGACGAGGAGCGGTCCCGCGGCGATCGCGATCCCGTCGCCGAGGTTGCTCGTCCAGGACGAGGCGAGGAGCCACCGGAAGCCGGTCCCGAGCCGCGGCGGGACGAGGAGATCAACGGCGCGGATCACAGCCGCGGCAGGCTAGCACGCGCCCATCGGTCCGACCCGCACCCTTCGCGCGGGGAGGCGCTACGATGCGAACGGCGGGGCGTGGCGCAGCCTGGCAGCGCGCCTGCTTTGGGAGCAGGAGGCCGCCGGTTCGAATCCGGCCGCCCCGACCACCCACCCGACGTGGCACGCGTCCCGGCCGGTAAGATCGGCGCATCAGATGCTGATCTCCCTCACGTTCGCCACGGCACTCGTCGTCGCGCTGCTCGCCACGCCGATCGTGCGCGTCCTCGCGCACCGGCGGGCGTGGCTCGATCAGCCGGGTGGTCGCAAGGTCCACGCCGCTCCCGTCCCGCGCCTCGGCGGAGTGGCCATGGCCATCGCCTTCGGTGTTGCCATGGGCGTCGCGATCCTGCTGTCACCCGACCTCGACGCCGTCGGCGGACTGCGGCCCAACCGGGCTCCGGCCATCCTCGGCGGTGCGAGCCTCCTTCTCGTGGTCGGGATCATCGACGACATCCGCGGCATGCGGGCCCTCGTGAAGCTGGTATTCCAGGTCGCCGCCGCCGGCCTCGCCTGGTGGATCGGCCTCCGGATCGAGTGGCTCTACCTGCCGTGGGACATGGTGAACGTCGGCATCCTCAGCTTCCCGCTCACGGTCGGCTGGATCGTTGCTGTCATCAATGCCGTGAACCTCATCGACGGGCTCGACGGGCTCGCGTCCGGGGTCGTGCTCACGGCACTCGGCGCATTCGGACTGCTCGCCGCGGTGGATGGCGTCGACCCGACGCTGCCGATCGTTGCCGCCACCATCGGCGCGGCGATCGGATTCCTGGCGTACAACCTCCACCCGGCCACGATCATCATGGGCGACACGGGCTCGATGTTCCTGGGCTTCGTCGTCGGCGCGCTCGCGATCTCGCTGACACAGGATGGCGTGCAGCCGATGCCGCCGTGGGTGCCGATCATCGCCCTCGGCGTCCCGATCGCCGACACGGCATGGGCCATCGTGCGTCGAACCGCGGCGGGCTCCCATTTCTTCATCGCCGACCGCGGCCACATCCACCATCAGCTGCTGCGCATCGGCCTCTCGCAGCGTGACGCGATGCTCCTCCTCACCGCGATCTCGGCCGGCCTGGCCGTCGTCGCCGTGGCCCTGGGTCAGGTGGACTGAGCGCTCGCCTCTCGCTGAGCGCTCGCGACGACGACCGTGCCCGTTCCGAGCAGGAACCAGAAGAGAAATCCGATGCTGTTCGCCTCGAGCAGCATCGTCGTGAGCGAGCTGACCGCCATACCGGCGACGGCGGCCGCGGTACCGCCGAGCATGATGCGGCGCCATCCCGATGCGCGCCGGGCCTCGCCGAGGATGCGCAGGCCGGGAATCATCGCCGCCGCGAGGAAGGCGACGAAGCCCAGGATCCCCATCTCGACGAGGAGGTGAAGCCAGAAGTTGTCAACGGTCAGCTGCAGCGGGTTCCAGAACAGGCGATCCGTGCCGTAGCGGTCGTAGATCGGGGTCCCGTAATTGCCGGCCACGGCCCCGCCGTAGCGACCTGGCCCCACACCGATGATCGGGTGGTCGCGGATGATCGGAAGGGCGTTGATGACGAACAGCGTGCGCAGGTCGCCGCCCAGCCCGATGGCACCAACGCGGTCGATCGTCGAGTCGATGAGCTGCGGCTGATCCCCGGTTCCGCGCGGCACGAGCAGGTTGCGCGGCATGACCGCCGCCGTGCCGAATGACACCACCGCGATGAGGAGGCCGAGCAGCAGGGTTCGTCGATCGATCAGCGCGACCGCCACGCCAACACCGAGGACGATGGCGATCCACGCACCGCGCGAATAGCTCAGCCACAGCGCGAGGACGATGACGAATGCGGCAACGGCCGCCAGACGGCGGAGCCGAGGCGTGGGCAGGGTGGTGGCCATGAACAGGGCGAACGGTGCGGCCACGACGAGGAAGGCGCCGAAGACGTTCGGATCGCCGAAGATCGACGCGAGGCGCGCGACCTCCCCGAAGCGGCCGCGTGACGGCTCGAGGCCCAGGATGGTCGGCGAGAGGAGCGCCTGGCCGATGGCCAGGAGCGCCGAGCCGAAGACAATCGCCCAGAGCGCTCCGATGGCGTACAGCGACTGACGCAGAGAGAACCCCACCAGGCGCGGCAGGAAGAACAGGATGGTGGCGTCGAGGGTGAAGACGAAGCCGAGGGCGGCGATCGCGGGCGGCACGCCGTTGAGGATCGCGGCCACAACGCCGACGGCAGCGAAGGCGAGCAGCGCGAGGGTCACGGGATGACGCAGCGCCCCGATGACGCGTCCATCGAGTGCGGCACGAGTGGCGATGACCAGCCCGACGGCCAGGAGCAGTCCCTCGGACAGCAGATGAGCAAGCGTCTCGAGGGACGGCGGGAGGATGTCAGCCACAATGTACCGGTCGACGAGGGGGCTCATGACCACGACGACCAGCGCCGCGCGAGGCCACCGAAACGCCGCGTACCCGGCCAGCAGAATGAGGCCGGCCCCGAAGATCGCGAAGCCGAACGGAGAGATCCGCGCCCCCACGATGGCCCCCGCGAGGAGGACGATGGCAGCGAGCCCAACGCCGAGCGGCGCCAAGATCTCGCGCGAGATCGATGGGCGTGTGAGGAGTCCCTCGACGTTCATTGCGTGCGCCAGACGTACAAACCGAATCCTTGTCACTGTGCGGGCGGCTCGACCCAGGGCACCGCTCAGGTTACGTGAAATGCTGCATCCTCGGGCCCGCGTGGTGGCGGGCGGGCGGCCGAGGTACGCCAACGACTC
Organism: Chloroflexota bacterium; assembly: GCA_025699005.1. Classification (GTDB taxonomy): domain Bacteria; phylum Chloroflexota; class Limnocylindria; order QHBO01; family QHBO01; genus JACDBZ01. The sequence continues at coordinate 127,411 of JAILWI010000002.1, forward strand.
GAGCGTGAAGGTTGGCGTTCCGCGGGCGAGCAGGACCCATGACGCACGCGGCCGCCAGAAGTTCCCCGGGGCCGAAATCCTCCGTGGCGAGCGCGCCGATTCGCAGCGGTGTGCCCCAGGCGCCACCTTGTGGTGCGCGCGGTCCACAGCTGGGGTGGTACGGATGGGTTAGTACGTTTGCGCCATCCGGCGGAAGCGCCCCATACTGCCCCGACCGACGCCCCGTCGGATCCACCGGCGGAACTTGGGGGAACGAGGGTCCCGTGCCACCAGAGCAGACGATCATCGCCGTAACCGCGCTGCTTGCCGGACTCCTCCTGGTGGGGATCATGCTGGCGGGCCGTCGGGTGTCGGGCGACGAGACCGAGACCCGGATCGCGGAAGCCGGACGCCGTGCGCTCCAATCGCCGTCGGGGTCCGCTGCGGCCGCCTCCATCGAGTCCCGCGGCCCGGCATCGACGCTGCGCGTGGTGTGGTGGCTGACGATCACGATCGTCCTGCTGGGGGTCGGAATCAGCGGCTCGTTCGCGGCCGATCAGGCGCCGATCTTCCTGCTCGGGGCAGCCGCCGTCGTGACGGTCGTCATCTTCCACGAGCTCCTCGGCGCCGATGACGAATCGCGCGTGCTTCGGTTCGCCGAGATCGTCGCCGCCATCGCCCTCATCGGCGGCCTCCTGGCGCTCACCGGGTTCGCTTCCTCGCCGTTCGCCATGCTGTTCGCGCTCGTCGCCGTCGCGGCCGCGCTCGCCTACGGGCCCCGCGCCGGTGCCACCGCCGTCGCCCTCGCGACGGTCGCCTTTGCCGTCATCCTCGTCCTCGACCCGCAGGTGACGACGTATGGAGCCGAGGATGCGCTCCGTCTCTCCATCGGCCTGGGGGCCACCTGGCTGCTGGCGTTCCTGGCCGTCGCGTACGCCGGCCATCAGCGGCGCGCCATGGCCCGGGCCATCGAGCAGGCGCGGACCGATCCGCTGACGGCCCTCTTCAACCGAGCGCAGCTGTTCGTCACCCTCGAGCAGGAGGTGAGCCGAACCCGCCGCAGCGACCGTGGCTTCTGCGTGCTGATGATCGACCTCGACGGGCTGAAGGCGATCAACGACGACGGCGGCCATCTGCGCGGCGACGAGGTCCTGCGGGCTCTCGGCCGCGTCATCCGCGCCTCGATCCGCACCGTCGACAGCGCGTACCGCTTCGGTGGTGACGAGTTCGTGGTGCTGCTGCCGGAGACGGACATCGTCGGCGCCTTCGTCGTGGCCGAGAAGATCCGCAGCGGCGCCGAGGAGGTCGGCATGGCGATGGGCGGCCCCGAGCCGGTCACCTCAGTCAGCATCGGCCTCGTCTCTCATCCCGAGGATGGCCTCTCCGCCGAGGAGCTCATGGCGGCCGCGGATCGCGCGATGTACCAGGCGAAGCGGCTCGGCAAGAACCAGATCAGCGGCAACCCGCGTCCGCGTCCGGCCCTCCTCGGCCGCCGCGCCACCGCGGCGCCGGCCGCGACGAGCGAGTCCACGGTCGCGGATGTCTCCACCCCCGAGGCGACCCCGGCCACCGCGCCGAGAGAGGACCGGGCGGTCGCCGTCGAGCTCGGGCCGATCGTCGCCGCCGAGGAGCCGCCCGCTCCCGCCGCCGCTCCCACGCCTTCCTCGCCGATGCCGGCCCAGTCGTCGCGCGGCGAGGAGGAGGATGACGCCGATCCCCAGGAGGTCCGGCGCCGGATCGCGAGCGCCAGCCGCTCCTTCGACCCGGACCACCAGATCCGCCGGGCGATGGATGCCTTCCTCTCGCCCAGCGCCGCCGGCGAGGATCGGCCGACCCCCGACCATTGAGCCGGTGGGTCAGCCCTCGCTGATCCCGCTGCCCACCGGGACGATCTCCCACCAGATGCGGCCCGGCGGGAGCACGACCGGGTCGCCGCTGTCCGCGTACGTCCACGTCGTCACGTCCTCGGCCGACGGTCTCGACCACCGGACGTCGTGGCCGCGTCCGCCTATGTAGAGGACGCCGTCTCCCTCGCCGACGAGGTGCTGGTAGCGGCGCGGGAAGCCGCCGGGATCGTTCTCGCCGACGAGCACCTCCTGCTGCACGACCTGCACGATCACCGTGCGGGCGCTCATCCGCTCTCCGCTGAGGCGATCGAAGTTCGCCGCACCGGCGTCGGTGCGCAGCCACTGTCCGCTGTCGGCGTCCCATTCCCAGCCGAAGCGCCAGAAGCTCGACGTCTGGAGGCCGATGCCGTTCACCGGCCGACCGGGGGGCAGGTCAGGGTCGTCGTCGTACTCGAACGGGGCGCGGACCTCGCCGGCCGCCTCGGCGAGCGGGGAGAGGAACCCATCCTCGAGCGTGGCGCGTGCCGCGTCGACGTCGAGGTAGACGTTGTGCGGCGCGCCCCACGGCCCGGCCCGGAAGAAGAACCCCCAGCCGCCGGTGAGGCCGTTCGCGTACGGCATCGCCACGCTGTTGAAGCGCGAGAGAACCTTGAAGGCACCGCCGAAGTGGAACGTCACCGCCCGCATCTGCTGCCAGAGGTCGATGTTGAAGTAGCGGGCCGAGCGCACCGGGCCGACCGCCGCGTCGACCGTCTCGCTGCACATGTAGACCGCTCCGAATCGGGTCGTGTCGCCCTCGACGGGCGCCTCGATGACGAGGTCGGCCAGGTTCAGCCCCGATGGCGGGCGTGCGATCGGGTTGTTCTCGATCTGGACGAGGATCGGGGTCCGATCGGCGATCTCCGGATCGGAGATCGCGGTGCCGTTCATCGGGCACACCGCCACCGGCGTCGGGCTCGGCGTCGGAGTGGGTGAGGGCGTCGGGGTGGGGGTGGGCGACGGCGTGGGGGACGGCGTCGGACTCGGGGTCGGTGACGGGGTCGGCGTTGGCTCGGGGGCCGCCGTGAGGAGGAGCGCTCCAGCTGTGACGAGCGCGACGAGGAGGATCAGGCTGACGGCGCCGAGCAGCGCCGTCCGTGAGCGGAATCGATGCATGGGGCGCCCATGCTACCGGCTGCGGCGGGGACCGTCCGAGATCCGCAGTAGACTCCCCGGGATGCCGGGATTCTCGACACGCGCCATTCGCGCTGCCAGCCGCGCCCCCGCTGCTCCACAGGCTCCGGTCAACGTGCCGATCTACCAGACGAGCACGTTCGAGGTGGAGGACGCGACGGAGCTCGCCGAGCTGCTCGAGTTCGCGCGCCCCGGGCACTCGTACACGCGCTACTCGAACCCGACGCACGCGGCCCTGGAGGATGCCCTCGCGGAGCTGGAGGGCGGCGATGCGGCGCTGGCCACGGCCTCCGGGATGGCCGCGATGCACGCGGTCGTCCTGTCCATCCTCGAAGCCGGAGACGAGATCGTCATCCCGCGCGCGGTCTACGGCGGCATGGTCGGGCTGGCGTCGACGGTCCTCGATCGCTTCGGCATCGTCCACCACGCGGTCGACACCACCGATTACGATGCGGTCGCCGCAGCCCTCGGTCCGCGCACGAGACTCCTCTGGCTCGAGACGATCAGCAATCCGACGACGGCCGTCGCCGACATCGCGGCGCTCGCGAACCTTGCTCACGAGCGCGGCGTCCTGGTGGTCGTGGACAGCACCTTTGCCACGCCCGCGCTCGCCACGCCGCTCGCGCTCGGCGCCGACCTCGTCGTGCATTCGATGACGAAGTACATCGGCGGGCATTCGGATCTCATGGGCGGCGCGGTCGTCGGTCCCAGCGCGCTCGTCGGCCCGGCCCGACACGTTGCCGCAACCGTCGGCGGCAACGCGTCCCCGTTCGAGGCCTTCCTCGCTCTGCGCGGGCTGAAAACCCTGGCCCTGCGCATGGAACGCCATTCGTCGAACGCGCTCGCCGTGGCGCGCGCGCTCGAGGTGGCACCCGGCGTGGCCGCGGTCCGGTATCCGGGCCTGCCGTCCCATCCGCAGCATGAGCTCGCCAGCCGGATGCTGGCCGGGGGCATGGCGGGCGGCATGCTCGCGCTCGAGCTCGAGGGCGGGCGCTCGCACGGCGAGCGGTTCCTGGGCCGGGTCCGCGTCGCGGTGCATGCGACGAGCCTGGGGAGCGTCGAGAGCCTCGTGAGCCACCCGGCCAGCTCCTCGCATCGACAGCTGTCGGACGAGGGCCTCGCCGCCGCCGGGATGTCTCCCGGCACGGTCCGCGTCTCGATCGGTCTCGAGGACGCGGCCGATCTCATCGACGACTTCGTGGCTGCGGCCCGTCCCGAGTCGTGACCCGCCCGCGGGTGGCCGCGGTGCGGCCGATGCCGCTCGGAGATCGGCTTCCGCGGCTCGCGGAGCGCGGCCTGCGGTGGGCCGGCGACGCCCGGGTCGGACTCGGCCTCATCATGGTCGCGGGCGTCGCCAACGCGGCCGCGGCGGCCCTTCCGAACGGCCCGACCCTGCTCGAGTCGTGGCCGTACGCCGTGCTCCTGGGCCTCGTCGTCCTCTCCGCGGCGGCGGCCGTCGCCGTCCGTTCACCGACCGTGTGGCGCGAGTGGCGCGCGCCGACGCCGGTGCAGGGTGGTCCCGGTGCGCACCGGGTGGCCCTCGCGATGGTGCAACCCGACGCCATCGAACGCGTGCTGCGCGCACACGGCTATCGGACCCGACACGAAGCGCATCGGTCGCGATGGGCGGTCCACGGCGTGCGACGCGGATGGACGCGCTACGCCGGCCTGGCGAGCCACCTCGCGCTCGTGGTGATCGTGGTCGGGGCCGCCATCGGCGCGGCCTTCGGGTCGGAGACGGTCTTCTCGCTGCTCCGCGGGGAGCAGGCGCTGCTCGACGCGCCCCGCCCCGGGTTCGCGTCGGCCGTGCGCCTCGAGGGCTTCGATGCCGAGTTCGGCCGTGACGGGCGGCCGCGTCGGCTCGACACGACGGTCACGTTCCTGCGCGATGGCGAGGCGGTTGACCGGAGGGTGCTGCGCGTGAACCAGCCCGGCGACTTCGACGGGTACCTCGTGCACCCATGGACCTACGGTCCCGCGGTGCGGCTGCGGGTCGCCACGCTCGGGGGCAGTCCGCTGCTCGACGCAGCCGTGCCCCTCGACGGGGAGCAGAGCGGGGTGCCGGTCGGATCCGCGGAGCTGCCGACCGTTGGCGTCACCCTGGGTTTGGCCCTGGCCGATGCCGATCGCAACGAGCTCGGCCTCAGCGTCATCGGCTCGGACGGACTGCTCGACACGGCGCGGCTGGTGCCGGGCGACCGGGTCCGGATCGGACCGGTCGAGGTCGAGCTCGCCAGCTTCGACGCCTGGGTCACCTTCATGTCCCGGCGCGATCCGGGCCTGCTCGTCCTCTTCGCCGGCGCGGCCGCCCTCTCGGCGGCGCTGGCGGTGGCGTTCTGGCTGCCTCGTCGCCGCGTCACGGTCCGCCCGGCCCGCGGCGGCCTCGAGCTCGTCCTGCGCGGCGAGCGCTTCGATCGCGTCGACGAGGAGCTCGCGGCGCTGGCCGGTGGACTGCGGGCATCGGCATGACGACCGTTCTCGACCTCTGGCGCGCCATGGATCCATCCGCCCGCCTCGTGTCCGGATCGGTGGAGCAGCTCGCGCGGCCGGTCCGCGGTGTCGTGCGCACTCGCGCCGCACCGCCCTTCCTGCCGCCCATCGGCGAGGGGGAGCTGCTCGTGACGGACGCCGCGATCCTCGGGTCCGACGGCCTCGACGGGCTCGCGGCCGCCCTGGACGAGGCGGGCCTGGCCCCGGCAGCGGTGTGGATGGCAGGCTCCGCCGACCTCGCCGCCGAGGCGGCCGGGGCGCCCACGCCGATCATCGCCGGCGCCGACATGCCGTCGTCGGCGGCCATGGCCGCGAGCCGCCACCTCGACCACGAGATCGAGGACCTGCGCGAGTTCGCCGCGGCCGTCCGGTTGTCGGGCGCCGAGGCGGCCCTCGCCGACCCGCAGCCGTCCGCGCCGGCGGGCGTCGTCGCCGGGCGGCTGCGCCGCGGGATCGCGGTCACCGTGGACGGCGCCCTCGTCGCGCTGAACCCGCGACCCGCCGGCCGCGCGTTGGCGACACGCTTTGCGGCAACCCACGCCCGTCTGCTGTCCGAGCGTTCCGAGGTCGGTGCCACGGCCCGCCGCACGCGCGACGGCCTGTGGGTGCTCGAGCGTTCCGTCGGGCCGGGCTCGTCGGCCTGGCTGTTCGACGACCTGCCGCCGGCACGCGTCGACGAGACCGGGCTCGAGGCGCTGGCGGTCACGCTCCGTGCGCTCCTGCGGCGACGCGCTCCGGAGCCGGCCCGCGCGCGCCGGCTGCCGAAGTCGCGGCCGTCGACGGGCGACCCCCTGCGCGACACGCTCGTGGCCGTCGCGCGGGCCAACGGGCGGATCGCACCGGCGGCGCGGGCGCTCGGAGTCCACCGGAACACCGTGCTCTATCGGCTGCGGCGGGCCGAGACCGAGCTCGGGATCGATCCGCGCCGGCCGGACGACGCGCTCGCGCTGCTGCGCGAGGAGGAGCCCCCGGCCTGAGCTGCTGTGCAGTCTGCACAACGATAGGTCAGGACGGGAAGGGCTGCGGGGCCCCATCGGCGCACCGGGGCGGCTAGCCTGAACGGGCTCATTCTTCGCCCACCCATCGAGGTTCTCCATGCCACCAAGCAAGCTCGCTGCTGTCCTGAAGCAGGCCGACGAGCGCAACCTGCGTTTCGTCAGCCTCCAGTTCACCGATATCGTCGGACAGGTGAAGTCGGTCCAGGTCCCGATGCACCAGCTCGAGGGCGCGGTCAACGGCGGCAAGTGGTTCGACGGCTCGAGCATCGAGGGTTTCGCCCGGATTGCCGAGTCCGACATGTTCCTCGTCCCCGACCTGGACACCTTCAGCGCCATTCCCTGGGAGCCGGGGATCGGCAGCGATGGCAAGGAGAAGCTCCACACCGGGTCGGCCCGTGTGATCTGCGACGTCTACACGCCGAACGGAGATCCCTTCCCCGGCGACCCGCGCGGCGTCCTGAAGCGCCAGCTGGAGCGCGTGGCGAAGCTCGGCTACGTCCTCAACACCGGCCCGGAGCTCGAGTTCTTCCTCCTGCGCCGATCCGCCGATGGCGTCGAGACGCTTCCCCATGACGCGGCCGGCTACTTCGACCTCTCCGAGGACCTCGGCACCGAGGTTCGCAAGGAGATGATGAACTCGCTCGAGGACTTCGGCATCAAGGTCGAGACGGCCCACCACGAGGTCGCCACCGGCCAGCACGAGATCGACTTCGAGTACGCCGATGCGCTGCGCACCGCCGACAACGCGGTGACCTTCAAGACGACGCTCAAGGCGGTCGCCGCCTCGAAGGGGCTCTACGCGACGTTCATGCCCAAGCCCTTCTTCGGGATCAACGGCTCCGGGATGCACACCCACCAGTCGCTGTGGGACGTGAAGAAGGGCAAGAACGCCTTCAGCGACCCGAAGGACAGCTACGGTCTGAGCGAGCTGGCGCGCCAGTACATCGCGGGCACGCTCGAGCACGCTCGCGGCATGATCGCCGTCCTCGCGCCGCTCGTGAACTCGTACAAGCGGCTCGTACCGGGCTACGAGGCCCCGGTCTACGTCGGCTGGGCCCGAATCAACCGCTCGGCGCTCATCCGCATCCCCCAGATCAGCCATGGCAGCTTGAACTCGGTGCGCATCGAGCTCCGCTGCCCGGATCCCTCGTCGAACCCGTACCTGGCGTTCGCCGCCATGCTGGCCGCCGGCCTCGACGGCGTCGAGCGCAAGCTGACGCCGCCCGATCCGATCGAGGAGAACCTCTATCACTTCGACGCGGCGAAGCTCGAGTCGCGCAAGATCCGCCAGCTGCCCGGCACGTTGCGCGAAGCGCTCGAGGAGCTCAAGAAGGACGAGGTCATCCGCGACGCGCTGGGCGACCACGTGTTCGAGCGCTTCGTCGAGGCCAAGACCGAGGAGTGGGACGAGTACCGCACCCAGGTCAGCAAGTGGGAGGTCGACCGCTACCTCGAGGCGTTCTGACCCGCTGACGACCGGATCCCGAGGCGCCGGGCACGATCGTCGCCCGGCGCCTGCCATCGCCCTCAGACCTGCTCCGGTGGACCTCGGGACGCTGGGCGGCGCTAGAATCACGGCGCTCGCCACCGTCCGGCCGCTCGGAGGTCCTGTCCCCTGACCCGCTCGCGTTCCCGGCTTCTCCTCGTTTCGATGTACCCCCTGGACCAGGGGGCGTGGGGGCCGACGGTGCGGATCGCCCACCTGCGACGCGAGCTCGCGCAGCTCGTGGACCTCGACGTCGTCGCGGGCTATCGCGGGCCCCGTCGGCGCGCCCTGGCGCGCTACGCGGTCTCCGGCCGGCTCCGCGGCCTCGATGGCATCTACGTGGAGAGCTCGAGCTTCCTGCCCGCTGAGGCCGACTACGCGTTCGCAGCCCTGGCCCGCGCGCTCGGCATCCCGATCCTCACGTACATCCGCGACGCCTACCAGCTGTTCCCCGAGTACTACGACACTGACACGCGTCGTCGCAAGTTCTCCGCGCGCTTGTTCATGCCGGCCATGCGCGGCTTGGAGCGAGTCTCGACGGCCCTGGCATTTCCATCGCGTGGGCTGGCAGAGGCCGTCCTCGGCGAGCGGGCTGCTCAGGGCGTGATCCTCCCGCCGGGTGCGCCGAACCCCGTACACGTGCGCAGAGAGCGCGATGCGCGGAGCCTGCTTTTCGTTGGGGACGCCCGCCTCCCGGCCCAGGGTGGGGATCGCCTCGTCGACGCCGTGAGGCTCGCGAGAGATCGCGGTGCGAACGTTGAGCTGACAGTCGTCAGCAGACACGGCCAGGAGCCCCTCGAACCGCACCCTCCGTGGTTGCATGTGATCCGTGCGCAAGGACCGGAGATCGAGCGACTCCTGCCTTCGACGCTCGCAGCCGTCATCCCGAGGCCCCGAAATGCGTACAACGACCTCGCGGTGCCCATCAAGTTGATGGACTACCTCGCGTACGGGCGCCCACTCGTGGTGACCGATTGCCTCGAACAGGCGGATGTCGTACGAAAGGCCGACGCAGGCATCATCGTGAACGACTCCGTGTCGGCTCTGTGCGACGGTATCGTCACAGTCGCCGGCGCGGACGGGGCCCAACTCGACCGGTGGTCGGTCAACGCGCAGGAATGGGCGCGCCATGCCTCATGGGCCATGCGGGCCGCTAGCATCGTGAGGTGGTTCCGGTCACTCCAATGATTCGGGAGGCCGATCTGCTGCCGCCCCACGGACTGGTCATTGGCGCTGCCGTTCTCGGCGTCGGCGCGCTCGCCATCATCGTTGGGCCGGCGTCTGCTCCGGTATTCTGGGGACTGGGTTTCGTCGGCCTCGCCCTGACGGCACTCAGCGCTCACCTGATCCCTCGCGCAACCCTCGTGGGGGCGGCGCTGGTGACTCTGGCAGACCCGGTGCTCATTCCTGCGCTCCTGCCATCGTACGTGGAGCTCGGGCCGATCGGCGCCAGCGAACCGTTGCTTGCAGTGACCGGCGTGGTCATAGGCGTGGACGCGCTGCGAGCCCGTCGATTCAGGCGTGCGCTGGAGGACCCGGTGCTGTTTTTCGCCGCGACCTGGGTGGGCGTGGCAATCACATCGGCAATCGTCAACGGCACACCCCCGCATGTCGTCGCGCTCGGCATCGTGATGACTGTGGATGCTCTGGCGATCTACTTCGTGTGGCGGATGCTCCCGCATGAGCAGTCACATGCCGTCCTCTCAGTAGCTGCCGTTATCCTGCTCGTCTGCCTCGCGTCACTGGTTGGCATCGCACAGTTCGTGCTCGATCCGGATCTGCGCGGGTTTCGTCGTGTCGGGTCATTTCTCGGCAATCCGAACATGCTCGGGCTCGTCATTGCGCTCTCGCTCCCGTTCCCGCTGTTTGCCGCTGCGCACTTAGCGCGTCGGTGGATGCGCATCGCGGCGGCGGCGGTCACCGTCGTCCTCATGATCGGCCTGGTGCTGACGTACTCTCGTGGGGCCTGGTTGGCAGCTGCGATCGGGATCTTCGCGGGGGCGATCTTGCTCGACCGTCGCACGTTCTTGCTGCTTGTGCTCGCGGCCGCAGTAGCGTTCGTGGGGGCATCGGCGATCCGTGGTGGCGATTCCGACAGTGGGCCCGGGGGAGGGCCACCGCTCAGCGTGGCCGAGACGGTGATTGCACGCTTCACCCAGTTTTCGCAGGGGGATGATGTCCGACTTCGGTGGCTGGCCGATGGCATTCGAGTGATCGGAGATCACCCCTGGCTGGGTACCGGGCCCGGCCGATACGGCGGGGCAGCTGCGACGATCATCCCCAGTCCTGTGTACGACGAGTACGACATCGAGCTGGGCACTCATCGCACGGTCCACAACTTCTGGCTCCACCTGACCGGCGAGGTGGGCGTCGTCGGTCTGGTGGTCTTCTTGACCATGGTTGGCAGCGTCGCGCTGCGATGCGTTCGTGCCGCACGCCGGACGACCGGAGCTCGGTTCGTATTGCTTGCCGGGGCCGCCACCATGGTCCTGGTGGTCGCCCTGAATGACCTCACCGAGATGGCATTCGAGGGGAACGTCCCGGGCCTCCTGATCTGGCTCATTCTCGGGATCGCCTCCATGGTTGCCGAAACCTCCGAGCTCACACCGAGCCCCGTTGAGCGAACCGTGGCGTGAGTCACCGTCCTGTGCCCACGCTGATCGTCCTGACGCGCATCTGGCCGACCGCCGCTCGTCCGAGCCTCGGAAGCTTCGTTCGTGACCGGGTCCAGGGGGTCCGCGGGCTCACGGTCGTGCGACCCCGGTCTGATGGCGAGCCGTGGCCTCTGCTCTACACGCGCATGTTCGTTGACGCGCTCCGCGTGCCGGGCCCGCTCCAGGGGATCGAGGCGCACGTGACGGTTCCGACCGGCCTCGTCGGCCTGGCCGTCGCACGGCTGCGGCGCGTCCCGCTCGTGGTCTACGCCCATGGCGGCGACGTCCGCGACTGGGAGCAGCGGCCGCTGCCCATTCGCTGGTTGACGCGCTTCGTCCTGCGGCGAGCCGACCGGATCGTCACGAACTCCCAGGACACCGCCGAGCACATCCGTCGAGCCGGCGTCGAGCCGGACGTCGAGCCCCCCGGTGTCGACCTGGCGCGCTTCCCGGTCCGGCCCCGGCCCGAGAAGCGACGCGTCCTCTATCTCGGCGGGCGCAACCCCCGAAAGGGGTACGAGGTCGCCCGCGATCTGGCCGACACGCTCGTCGGCCCGTGGCTGCGCGACGTCGAGCCGGCGGAGATCCCGGACCTCATGGCGGAGCATGACGTGGTGCTCATCCCGTCCCTCGCCGAGCCCTTCGGGCTCGTGGCCGTCGAGGCGATCGCCAGCGGGCGATGGGTCGTGGCTCGCGCCGTCGGGGGCCTGCGCGACATCGTCGTGGACGGCGTCAACGGCACGCTGGTGTCCGACGACGACTTCGCCGCCGCGCTGCGCGGTGTCCCCGACTACGACCCCGCAGCGGTCGCCGCCACGGCCGAGCGATACGGCCTCGAGCGCTGGCAGCGAGCCATGTCCCGCATCTGGGACGAGGTCCTCGACGCTCGGCGCTAGGTCGAGATCAGCTTCGACGCAGGAGGCGCGTGATCGGCGTCAGCAGCGCCGCCGGGACGATCCGCAGGCCGATGACGATCAGCGGATAGGCGCCGATGCACGCCAGCCGCCACGCGACGTGGTCGGGCCCGAGAAGCGCGGCGGCAGACAGCCCGCCGCCGACCGCCAGGAGCGCGACGACACGGGTCAGCTGCCACGGCACCGGGTAGTAGCGCTGCGACACGATGCCGGCGATGACCGCCAGGAGGCCGTAGCTGAGGATCGTCGAGATCGCCGCCCCCGAGTAGCCGAGCAGCGGGATGAGCAGCACGTTGAGCGCCACGTTCGCGGCCGCGGTGACGCCCATGACGAGCGGCAGCCGCCGCGTCTGGCTCTCGAGATTCAGACCGGTCGTTACGATGGTGAAGATCCCGTACAGCACGTAGGCGAAGGCGCTGAACGGTGTGACGAAGCGCCCGGGCTCGAACTCCGGCGTGAGGAGGAGGCGGAACACGTCGGTGGCAAGGGCCGACAGCCCGAGGGCGGCGAACGCGGCGAGGGCGGTGAAGCCGGTCAGGACCCGGCCGATGACCTCGCGCGCGTTGTCCTGCCGGCTGATCTCCCAGTACGCGGCGCCCCAGGCGAGCGTGAACGGTGAGATGGCGAGGGCGTTGATCGCCAGGCCGACCGTGTAGCCGGCGGCGTAGGTGCCGACCGCTGCCGCTCCGTCGAAGGCCGCGATGAGGTAGCGGTCCGACAGGTTGAGGGTCCAGCTCGCCACCGATGCGGGCACGAGCGGGAGGCTGAATGCCAGCATGTGCCGCACGAGCGACCGGTCGAAGCCGATGCTCAGCCGCCCGTCGCGGGCCAGCAGCGCCAGGCCGGCACTGGCCGCCACGAGCGCCGACAGCGCCGATCCGAGGACGACGCCGATCACGCCGATATCCAGCACGACGACGAAGGCGATGATGAGCACGCTGCCGATGACTGCGCGGCTGAAGGCGATGACGGCATAGGGGATCGGCCGGCGCTCCGCGCGCAGGAAGGAGAGCGGCACGAGGTTGAGCGTGTCGAAGAACACGATCGGAGCGATGAGCGCCAGGAGCGGCCAGGCATCGTCCCCGCCGATGAGGACCGCGGCCAGCGGCACCGAGAGAGCAAGCAGGACGAGGAGCGCGATCGACGAGACGAGGAGGCGCAGCCCGAGCGTGGTGCGCAGGACCCCGGCCTGCGCCCGCTCGCCATCGGCCTCCTTGAGGTAGGAGCGGAAGAACGCGTGCGGCAGTGCAAGGGTGGCGACGAGCGTCGACAGCGAGAGCGTCGTGGTCAGGATGGCGACGATGCCGTAGTTCTCGAGGCCGAGCTGCCGCGCGTAGATCGGCACGAGGATGATGGCGAGGGCCTGGTTGGCCACGCCGCCCAGGCCGTAGACGGCCGACTCCCCGAGAAGGCGGCGCAGGAGCGGCCGGCGCCGGGGCGGACCCGCCTCGGTCGCGTGGGGCGCTGGCCGGTCGGCGGTGCCATCGGTCACGGTCGCGGATTGTACCCGTGCCCGACCAGCGGCCGCCGTCCTTCGCCATACTGTTGCGCGTTCAGTCGACATCGGTTCAGGAGCAGCGCGTGCTTGCAGCGGTCACCGGGGCAGAGGGGTTCATCGGCTCGCACCTCGTGGAGGCGCTCGTCGCCGACGGGCACCGCGTGCGCGCCATGGTGCTCTACAACTCGTTCGGCACCTGGGGCTGGCTCGACACCCTCGACCCGGAGGTCATGGCCTCGGTGGAGGTCGTGATGGGCGACGTCCGTGACCCGCGTGTGACCCGCGAGTTCATCGGCGACGCCGAGGTCGTGTACCACCTCGCCGCGCTCATCGCGATCCCGTACTCGTATCACGCGCCGCACTCGTACCTCGAGACGAACGCCGGCGGGACGATGAACGTGCTCGAGGCGGTCCGGGCGCTCGAGACCCCGCGCATGATCCACACCTCGACGAGCGAGGTCTACGGCACCGCGCTGCGGGTCCCGATCGACGAGGACCACCCGATCCAGGCTCAGTCTCCCTACTCCGCCACGAAGGTCGCGGCCGACAAGCTGGCCGAGAGCTACCACGCGGCGTTCGGCGTCCCCGTCGTGACGCTCCGCCCGTTCAACACCTACGGCCCCCGCCAGTCGACGCGCGCCGTGATCCCGACGATCGTCACGCAGCTCGCTGCCGGGCGTGAGCGCGTCAGCCTCGGGGCGCTGACGCCGACCCGTGATCTCACGTACGCGGCCGACACGGCTCGCGCCTTCATGGCGGCTGCCTCGGCGCCGCTCGACGCCGTCGCCGGACGGGTCCTCAACGCCGGCAGCGGCAACGAGATCTCGATCGGGGATCTCGCGTCGCTCATCGCGTCGCGGATGGGGCGACCGCTCGAGCTGGCCCGCGAGGAGGAGCGCATGCGCCCCGACGCGTCCGAGGTCATGCGCCTCGTCTCCGACTCGTCGCGCCTGCGGGAGCTGACGGGCTGGGCGCCGGAGCAGACCCTCGAGAGCGGTCTCGACCGCACGATCGCCTGGTTCACCGAGCCGGACAACCTCGCGCGCTACCGTCCGGAGACCTTCGCGCTGTGAGCGCGCCCCACGCGGTCATCCTGGCCGGCGGGAAGGGCACCCGCCTCCGGCCCTTCACGATCACGCTCCCGAAGCCGCTCGTGCCGATCGGCGACGAGAGCTCGGTGCTCGAGATCGTCATCCGCCAGCTCGCGCACCAGGGATTCGGCTCCGCAACGCTGGCCATCGGCCACTTCGGTGAGCTGATCGAGGCGTACGTCGGCGACGGGTCGAAGTGGGGTATGGCGATCGACTACGCGCGAGAGGACGAGCCGCTCGGAACCATGGGCCCGGTGGTGCAGGTCGCGGATCGGCTGCCGGAGCACTTCCTCGTGCTCAACGGCGACACGCTGACCGAGATGGACTACGCCGGCATGCTCGCCGATCACGCCGCCAGCGGTGCACCGATCACGGTGGCCACCGCGCGACGCGAGGCCCGGATCGAGTTCGGCGTGCTCGACGTCGAGGAGGGTCGCGTGACCGGCTTCCGCGAGAAGCCGGCGATCCCGTACACGGTCGCCATCGGCGCGTACGCGCTGAGCCGTTCGACCCTGCAGGCGTACCCGGCGGGCACCGCGCTCGGGTTCGACCAGCTCATGCGCGATCTCATCGCGGCCGGCGACGCGCCGCGCAGCCACGACTTCGACGGCTTCTGGCTCGACATCGGCCGGCCGGAGGACTACGACCGGGCGAACGTGGAGTTCGCGGAGATCCGGGCGCGCCTCCTGCCCCAGGGCTAGCTCCGGCGCCTCGCCAGGTCGCGGTACCGGCTCTCCATGAGCTCCATGTTCGTCGCGTGGTCGGCGGTCTCCACCACGATCCGTCGGAGCTCGGCGCCGAGACGCTCACGTTCCCGCTCATCCATCGCCAGGGCGTCTCGCAGTGCGCGGGCGATGGCCCGGGCATCGCCGGTGGGCACGAGTGACCGCGGTGAGATCGGCCCCAGCACCGCGGCGACCGGCGGCAGGTCGCCCGCCACGACGGGAGTGCCGCAGGCCATCGCCTCGAGGAGCGTCAGCGGGAAGCTGTCGCTGAGCGGCGCCGAGATGACGACGCGGGCGGACTGGTAGAGCGCCAGCATCTCGTCGTCGCTGGCGTCCTCGAGGATCGAGACGCGGTCGCGGATCCCGAGCGATTCCATGCGCCGCTCGAGATCGGCGCGATGGATGGCATCCGCGTTCCGCCCGGTCATGACGAGGCGCTCACCCTCGGTGGCCTCGGCGAACGCGTCCAGCAGGGTCGGGTGGTCGTAGATCGGCTTCATGGCGCGGGGCGAGAAGACGAACGGCGTGTCGGCCAGATCGAGCGCTCGGAGTGCCGGGGGAGACGCGTCGGCGGGCGCATAGCGAGCGGTGTCGACACCGAACTGGATCTGCACCACGCGCTCGGGACGCGCGCCGTGGCGGATCGCCGCGTCGCGCATGTAGGGCGAGACGGCCGTCACGAGATCGGCGCGGGACAGCGTGCGGCGCTGCCAGAAGCGCGCCCGAAGGCCGGGCAGCGGCATGAGCACGTCCGAGCCCCAGGTCGAGACGACGTAGGGATGCCGTCCCACGAGGCCGGCCTGCCAGCCGTACGGGCGCACCGTGTGGGCGTGGACGACGTCCGGCGCGATCTCGGCGAGGAGGCGCCGCAGGCTCCGGCGCGCGTGGAGCGCCGATGCGAACGGAAGGCGGCTCGACCCGCGGGCGTCGTAGCGGACGACGTCGACCCCCGCGCCGGGGTCCGAACCGGCTCCGCTGCCGAAGCCCTCGAGAACGGTCACCTCGTGTCCGCGCTGCGCGAACCAGCGGACCCAGCGCTGCACGAGGACGTGCCCGGGATTGGCGATGAATGCGAGCCCCAGCGGCCGATCGGCTTCCGACATTCGCTCAGGCGGGAAGTGCGGCGAGGATGTCGGCCAGCGTGGTGGCCGTCTCGAAGCGCGGGCTCCACCCGGTCGCGGCACGGAGCCTCGAGCCATCCCCGACGATCCGTGGCGGGTCATCGGGACGGACGAGGTCCGAATCGACCACGAGCTCGGGCTCGACGCCGGCCAGCCGGCTGAGCTCGCCCACGACGTCCCGGAGGCGCGTCCCCGACCCGGTCGACACGTTGAAGGTGGCGACCGGGTCTCCGAGACGACCATCGGCGATGGCCTCGCAGATGAGCCGATAGGCGACGACCACGTCGCGGACGTCGCCGATGTCCCGCTCGACGTCGAGATTGCCGACCGTGATCGTCCGCGACGCACCGCGCCGCACCGCTGCGATGCGCTCGGCGAAGGACGGGACGGCGGCGATCGGGGGCTGTCCCGGACCGACGTGGTTGAACGGCCGCGCGATCACCGTCCGGATGCTTCCGGCCTGCGCCGCGTCGCGAGCGATTGCCTCCTGCGCCAGCTTCAGAAGGCCGTAGGTGGTACGCGGCCCGACCGGTGCCGCCTCGTCGATCGGCGATGTGCCGTCGGGCGGGGCGTAGACCTCGGCCGACGAGACGATGAGCACGCCCGGTCGTGGGTCGATCGACCGCGCGGCCTGCATCACCGCGTGCGTCCCGCCGACGTTCGTCCGGACCGCGCGGTCGAGGTCGCGGGCAGCCCGCTGGCCCGACGCGACGGCCGCCAGGTGCGCGATCACGTCGGGCCGCACCCGCTCGACCAGCGTCCGGACCGCGGCGGCATCGGCGATGTCGAGCCCCGATGACGGTGGTGCGCCGACCGCATCGTGGCCCGCGTCGCTCAGCTCGGCGACGAGGTAGCCGCCGACGAAGCCCGTGGCCCCGGTGACGAGCACCGTCATCCGCTCATCGATCATGCGGCCCAGTATGCCGGGCGAATCATGGCGGCGGCCGCTCGGCTACGCTGTGCCGGATGTCCCCGTCCAGCGCCGGCCCGCGCGTCACCATGCTCGTCCGCAACCCGTTCACGAACGACACGCGCGTCGAGCGCGAGGCGCAGACGCTGAGCGACGCCGGTTATGTGATCACGATCGTGGCCGATGGCCGCACGGACCTGCCGGACGCCGAGGAGCGATCCGGGGCGAGCGTGCGACGCGTGTCCCGTTCCGGCCCGCGCATTCCCGGTCTGCGGTTCCTGGCGCACCAGCGGCGGCTCGCCGCCGTGCTGGCTCGAACCCGACCTGACATCCTCCATGCTCACGATGCCGACGCGCTGTCGGTGGTCGGTCCACTCGCGGCCGCCCTCGGGGTGCCGTTCGTCTACGACTCGCACGAGCTGTGGCTGGGCCGGACTGCGCGCGGCCGGTCCCGTGCCTACGACCTCCTGAACCGCGCGTACTACGGTCGCATCGAGGCGCGTCACGTCCCCCGGGCCGCGGTGGTCATGGTCGCCAATCCCGGCGTGGCCCCCGAGCTCGAGCGGCGCTACGGCGTGCGCGACGTGGCGATCGTGCCGAACTACCCCGTCGAGGCCGCCGCGGTCGAGCCGCGTGACCTGCGGGCGCTTCCGGAGGCGGCGGCCATCCCACCCGACGCGCCGATCGTGCTCTACATCGGCGGGATCATGCCGCACCGTGGCCTGGAGCAGCTCGTGGAGGCGATGACGCAGGTGCCGCACGCGCACCTCGTGTGCCTGGGGGCCGGTGGGGGGTCGACGGCCGACGTCGCGGCCGAGGTCGAGCGACGGGGCCTCGCGGAGCGGGCGCACCTCGTCCCGCCGGTGCCATCGGCCGAGGTGGTCCCGTACGCCGCGTCGGCGAGCGTCGGCGTCTCGATCGTGCAGCCCGCGTCGCTCAGCTACCGGCTCGCGCTGCCGAACAAGCTGTTCCAGTACATGGCCGCGGGAATCCCGACCGTGGCCAGCGACTTCCCCGATGTCGCGGAGGTCGTGGAGGGCAGCGGCGCCGGCGTCGTCGTCGATCCGACCGAACCCGATGCCGTGGCCGTGGCGATCAGGGGCATCCTCGATGACGCGGGTCGGGCTCGGGCGATGGGGCATGCCGGACGCCGCGCGGTGACGGAGCGATTCAACTGGTCGACATCGGCCCGCGAGCTCGTCGCTCGGTACCGCACAATCGGAGCATGACGATGAAGGAAGGCGACGCGCGGGATCGGGCGATCGCGGTGGTCGGGCTCGGGTACGTCGGGCTGCCGCTGGCGCTCGACCTGGCCGCGGCCGGCCACGAGGTGCTCGGCGTGGACGCGTCCGAGGATCGCCTGGCACGGCTCGGGGCGGGCGAGAGCTACATCGACGACGTCACCAACGATCGTGTCGCCGCCGCCGTCGGGGCCGGGAGCTTCCGGCCGGTGGCCCCCGACGTCGACTGGACCGAGGCGAGTGCCGCCTTCATCTGCGTGCCGACCCCGGTGACGGCGAGCCGGGAGCCGGATCTCGGGCCGATCCGGTCAGCGGGAGAGTACGTGCTCCGCGGCCTCCGCGCCGGCGACCTGGTCGTCCTCCAGAGCACGACGTACCCGGGCACGACCATGGGTCCGCTGCGCGAGCTCCTCGAGCGCGGCGGCCTCACCGCCGGCACGGACTTCGGCCTTGCCTTCTCGCCGGAGCGAGTCAGCCCGGGCGAGGGCCGGCCCTCGTCGAGCATCCCGCGCCTCGTGGGTGGCATCGACGAGGCCACGACCCGACGCGCGGCCGCCATCCTCGAGCCGATCTCGCCATCGGTCACCCAGATGACGAGCCCGGACGCGGCCGAGCTGGCGAAACTGTTCGAGAACGTCTTCCGCAACGTGAACATCGCCCTGGTCAACGAGCTGGCGCTGATCTGCGAGCGGCTGGGGCTCGACGTGTGGGAGGTCATCAACGGAGCGTCCACGAAGCCATTCGGCTTCATGCCGTTCTTCCCGGGGCCCGGCGTCGGCGGGCACTGCATCCCGGTCGACCCGTACTACCTCGCCTCCCGCGCCCGAGAGGTCGGCTTCCACGAGCGCTTCATCGAGACGGCGGGCGACATCAACTCCCGCATGCCGGAGCACGTCATCTCGCTCGTCATGAGCGCGCTCAACGAGCGCGGGAAGGCGCTGCGCGGGGCGTCGGTGCTCGTCCTCGGCGTGGCGTTCAAGCCCGACGTGTCCGACGACCGGAACTCGCCGGCGGCGCCGATCATCGCCGGCCTCCAGGCGTCCGGCGCCGAGGTCTCGTACCACGACCCGCGACTCCCGAGCTTCGATCCCGGCGCCAGCCATGAGCTCCCGGGCGTGGGCGGCACGCCGCTGCGCAGCGTCGGGCTTGCCGAGGGACTCGACGCCCGACCGGATTGCGTCGTGATCGTCACCGCCCACCGCGACATCGACTGGGATGCCGTCTTCGATCGGGCCGACCTCATCGTCGACACGCGCGACGCGTCCCGCGGGAGGACGCCGCGACCGGGCCAGGTGCTCCGGCTCGGCGCCGGCTGGAGCTGATCGGCTCGACTCGGGCCGGAGCGACGACCTAGCGCCAGGTTCCGGGCGCCGTTTCGGAGGCGTCGCCGCTCGTCCCGGCGGCCATGGCGTCGTCGATGATGCGCCACGCGTCGTCGACCCCCAGCCAGCCGCGTACGTCGGTCGGTCGCTTCTCGAGGGTCTTGTAGGTCTTGAAGAAGTTCTCGATCTCGAGCAGCCGATGCGGCGAGAGATCCTCGAGCCGGTGCATCGCATCCCAGCGGGGGTCATCGGCGGCGACCGCCAGGATCTTGAAATCGTGGCCCTTCTCATCGGCCATATCGAGCACGCCGATCGGCCGAACTCGCACCACGCAGCCGGGGAAGGTCGGCTCGGCCAGGACGACGAGGACGTCGAGCGGGTCGCCGTCATCGGCCATGCTGCCCTCGATGAAGCCGTAGTCACACGGGTAGTGCACGCTCGAGTAGAGCGTGCGATCGAGCACGAAACGGTGCCGCACGTGGTCGTACTCGTACTTGTTGCGACTCCCCGACGGGATCTCGACGGTCACCTCGACCGGGTCGCGTCGCTTCGGAGGCTCCATGGACTGCGAAGTATGCCCGATCGGGGGCAACATTCGGTTGGCGGCGGGCGTCTGGGTATACTCGCGCTCGCCGCCCTTGCTCACCCGGAGTCCTGTGAATCGACCATACCCTGCTCGCCATGCGGAGAACCGCTCCGCCGCAGCGGCGCTGCTGTCATTCGTGTTCCCGGGCGCGGGCCAGGCGTACAACCGCCAATGGGCCCTGGCTTCGCTGTTCGCGCTTCCGGTCGTGCTCGTCGTGCTGCTCGTGCTGCTCGTCGCGACGCAGTCGAGCTCGAGCACGCTCGGCCGGCTCCTGGACTCGAGCGTCCTGGTGGCGCTCGTCGTGCTCGATCTGGCGCTGCTCGGGTGGCGCGTCGTGGCCATCCTCCAGGCCCACCACGCGCGGGCCGACTTCGACCAGCGCTCGTGGGCGACCTGGCTGACCGCCGGCCTCGTGGTCGTCACCCTTGCCATGCACGCGGTACCCGCGTGGTACGCAACCAAGGCGATCGACACGCTCGGCTCGGTCGCGCTCGAAGGCGGCGGTGGGATGTTCGATGACCGCGCCGGCGGCGACGTCGCGATCTCGACCCCCTCGTTCGAGCCCGATCTCGGGCTGGGTGAGCGCGTCAACGTGCTCCTCGTGGGGATCGACTTCGCCCAGGGCCGGTCGCAGCACCTGACCGACACGATGCTGGTCGCCACGCTGGACCCCGATTCCGGAGAGGGCGCGCTCGTATCCGTGCCCCGTGATCTCTATGGCGTCCCGCTCGGCGACGGTCGGGTCTACAACGCCAAGCTCAACTCCCTGATGTCGAACGCGGATGACGACCGCGAGACGTACCCGCTCGGCGGTCCCGGCACGCTCAAGGAGGCGATCGGGGAGCTGCTCGGGATCCGAATCCACTATTTCGCGGCCATCGACATCGATGGCATGCGTCAGGTTGTCGACACGATCGGCGGCGTCGAGGTGTACGTCGACCGCGCGATCGACGATCCGCAGTACTCGGACACGCTGACGGGGCGGCGCGGCTTCTACCTCAGCCCGGGACGGCATCACCTCGACGGGGAGACGGCCCTCGCCTTCGCTCGCTCGCGCCTCGGCGCCGGTGACAGTGACTTCACGCGGGCCGAGCGACAGCAGGTGCTGCTCACCGCGATCGCCGAGAAGCTCACCGCCGGCAACCTGCTCATCACTCTCCCGGGGCTGCTCGACGCGGTCCGTGACAACGTCGCGACAGACATTCCGTCGGGCCGGATTCCGGCCATCGCCTCCGAGGTGCAGGATGCCGACATCGGCGGGCTCGAGCAGATCGTCCTTGCCCCGCCCGACTACGTGACGGTGGATCCGAATAGCGCTGCTGGGTACGTGCTCTACCCGAATCTCGAGGCGATCCTGGATCTCGGCAACCGCATCTTCGGCGCGTCCACGGCAACGGTCGAGCCGAGTGGCCCTTGAACCGGTCGTTGGTGGCGGTCCGAAGCAGATGACGTTCGTCCGGTAGAATCCGCTGCTGGCATTTCCGGGGAGACCAAGTGACGGATCGATCAGGTGGCCTGCTCGCCGGGGCGCGCGGGATTGGCCGCTTCAGCTTGCTTCTGCCATACGACCTCGTCGCGACGGCAGTGGCGGTCGCAGCGGCTCTTGTAGTCCGCTTCGATTCGACGGACCCCACGGTTTCTATCTACCCGTATCTCCCCGCGGCTCTCATCCCGATCCTGATCAGACCGGCCGTCTTCATCACGTTCGGCCTCTACCGGCGGGAGTGGCGCCATGCATCGGTGCGGGATCTGCGTGACCTTCTGGGTGCGGTCGCCGTCGGGTCGGTGATCGGCCTGATCGTGTTCGGTGTCGTCATGCTCACGACGGAGCCAAAGCCGTTCCCTCGTTCCTTCTTCATCCTCGAGCCACTCTTCTCGGTCGCTCTGATCGCCGGCATGCGCTTGGTGCTGCGAACGGCCCTCGAGCACCGCGCGACATCCGCCGATCAGGTCGACCCGCCTATACGGACACTCGTGTACGGTGCCGGAAATGCCGGCGCTGCAATCGGCCGGATGACGGCGTCCGGCGCCATCCCGGGCGTCAAGGTGGTCGGCTACCTGGACGACGACCCGAAGAAGCGCGGGTCGAGGCTGCTGGGGGGACGCGTATTCGGGCCGCTCGACGAACTGCCCGCCGCGGTCCGCGCCAGTCGTGCGACCCAACTGCTGATCGCAATCCCCTCAGGCGCAGGCTCGCCGTTCCGTCGCGCCGCGACCGCAGCCCGCGAACTGCAGCTGGCCGTGAAGACGGTTCCACCGCTCCGCGATCTCGTCACGGGCGGCTACCGCGTCTCGGGCATCCGAGCTCTCAGTGTGGAAGATCTGCTGCGACGCGATTCGGTTGAGATCGACACTGAGGAGATCGCGGCATCCATCAACGGTGCTTCGGTGCTGGTCACGGGTGGCGGGGGGTCGATCGGCGGAGAGCTCGTGCGTCAGATACTGACGCTCGGCCCTCGCCTGTTGACGATCGTCGAGCATCACGAATGGACGCTTTGGAACGTGGAACGCGAGATAGCGACCCGGCACCAAGAGAGTGACGGAGCGCAGATCGTGGCCGCGCTGGCCGATGTGCGCTCCGCGCCGTCCATGAGCTCCGTCCTGCAGAGATCGCGGCCCGACATCGTGTTCCATGCCGCGGCCCTCAAGCACGTGCCGTATGTCGAGATGTACCCGGCAGAGGGCGTGCTGACGAACGTGGTCGGAACGCAGAACGTTCTTCGCGCGTGTGAGCAGCTGGATGTTCGGAAGTTCGTGCTCATTTCCACCGACAAGGCGGTCGAGCCGGTCAGCGTCATGGGACAGACCAAGCGACTCGCCGAGCAGCTGACGGTCGCAGCCGGTCACCGCACCGGGCGGCCGTATGCAGCGGTCCGTTTTGGCAACGTCCTCGGCTCGAGCGGGAGCATCGTGCCCCTGCTCCAGCGACAGCTGGACGACGGCCTCCCGCTCACGATCACGCAGCCGGATGCCACTCGATACTTCATGACGATCTCGGAAGCGGTCAGCCTGATCCTGCAGGCGGGTACCAAGCCCGAGCCGGGCGACCTTTACGTCCTCGACATGGGCGACCCGATTCGGATCCTGGATCTGGCGCATGATCTCGTCCGGCTGAACGGGCTCGACCCCGATACGATCAACTTCACCATTACCGGACTACGTCCCGGCGAGCGACTCCACGAGAAGCTCTTCTACGACGACGAAACGCCAGAGCGAACACATCATCCTCGGATCCTGCGGGCGTCACGCCCAGCGAGTTCGGCCACGGAGGCGCAGATCGAGGCGCTGGTGGAGGACCTCACCGCACTGGCGGTTCAGCAGGATGATGATCGGCTGAGACAGATGCTCGCCAGGAGTCGCGGTGCGATCGACGTGGTGACGGGGTAGCCAGCGTACGTGGTCAGCGCGGCGCAGCAGCGGCTCGCTCGGCCACCAAGACGAACGCGAGGGCGAGCAGAACGGCGAGCAGTGTGATCGGGGTTCGGAGCTCCGGGTGGCTCGCCCATGTCACCGCCAGCACGGCTCCGACCGCGGTCGCTGCAGCGTAGAGTCCGGCGATCGTCCGCACGCTGAATCGGTGCACGGTTAGGCGTTGATAGATGTGCTCCCGATGGGCTGCCAGAACGTTCTTTCGCGAGGCCAGACGCCGCACGAGGGTGAGCCCGGTATCGAGGGCAAGGGGCAACGTGATAAGGAAGACGGGCACGACCTCGACTGGCCCGTCACCTACCAGCAGCAGCCCCACCCCGAGGAGGTAGCCCAGGAACTGGCTGCCGACATCGCCCATGAAGATGCTGGCCGGGTGGTAATTCCAGACGAGGAACCCCACGCAGGCGCCCGTCACGGCCAGGAGCATGCGATCGCCGGCGGGGGCAACGAGCACGGAGGCAGTCAGTGCAATTACCGCGGCGATCCCGGCGGCCATTCCATCGATGCCATCGATGAAGTTCAGGGCATTGATCATTGCCGTCAACCACACGGTCGTCAGGACCATGGCCGTGGGCCCGGATATCACCCCGCGCATCCCGAACAGGTCGAAGGCTAGCTCCGGGGCAAGCAGCACCGCTCCGACGGCTGCCGCCGCCAGCTGAGCCGCATACTTCGTGATGACCCGGACGTGGACCAGGTCATCGACCAGGCCAACTACGGCAAGCCCCATGGCGGCCAGCATGACGCCCACGACAGGCGCATCCCCGAATCCTCCGGATACCACCCACCCCGTTGCGCTACCGACGACGATGCCGATGCCGCCGAGGCGCGGAGTCGGGACCGTGTGCAAGCTGCGGTCGTTCGGAATGTCGAGCAGTGCACGCCGGCGGGCGACACGTTCGACGAGGCGTGTGGCGATCATCGCGACGAGCGCCGAAGTCACCCCGGCCACGAGAGCGAGATACTCGCTCACCGATCCAGATACCAGCGAGCAAGTCGTCCGATCGTCTCGTCGAATGGCACGGCCGGGTGGAATCCTGTCGCATCACGAAACGCGGCGGTCGAGTAGCTGACCGAGGTGGTGAGCGTCGAGATGCGATCGGAATCGAGGAGCGGTGGACGCCCCATGACGCGAGCTGCCACCCCTTCGGCGCGACTGATTCCACGGAGGGCGGACGTCGGAACCGAGATCATCAACGGATCCTTTTCCATCGCTCTGCTCAATCCCGTCATGATGGATCGGAGACTGTAGGAGCGTTCATCGCCGACGATGAAGGTGCGCCCGGCGCACGCCTGGGCCGCGAGCGCTTCGGCGACAGCCGAAGCCACAGTGTCAACATCAGTCATCGGTATCAGCGCTCGACCACCGGCCGGTAGGGGAACGACCGGCAGGGCGCATATTCGGCACAGTGTCGCGCCGAGCCCTCGTCCGGGTCCGAACACGGAGGTGGGTCTGAGAATCGTAGTTCGCTCCATGACGTCGGATTCTTGGAGCACACGCTCCCCCTCGCGCTTGCTCACCGCATATGGTGAGGTCGGCTCGCCCGCGTCCTCCTCGGTGAGCATCACGCCTTCGCGTCGGCCCATGGCAGCGACGCTGCTCAGATGAACGAGCCGCGCCACCTTCGCCTTGGCACAGACGCCAGCCAGCACGCGGACGCCATCCACGTTGTCGCGCTGGAGTCGGCGCATGCCGTCCTCGGACCGATCAGTCGCGTTGGCGTATCCCGCGGCATTGATGACGACATCATCGGGACGTAGGAGCTCAGTCAGGCCGCGGGCGTCGTTGAGATCGACATCGGTGTGCCTCGGCGCGATTGCGTCGGGCAAACGCCGATGGATCGCCGACCCCACGAATCCGCGCGCACCCAGGATGATCAGTCTCACGGACGCTGGCGGGATGGCACCACGGCGCGGAGCATCCCTTCCAGAACGTCGGTCGTCTTCTCGATGGTGTAGCGCTCAGCCACGGTCTGCCGCCCACGCACTCCCATCGCTTCACGCTCCGCTGCCGACATCGCGACCATTCGCGCGAGCGCGCGGGCGAGCGAGTCTGGGTTGCCAGGCTCGAATGCCATCCCTGATCCTCGTTCGTGAATTGGTGTATCGGTGAGCCGCGTCGCCAGCAGCACGGGTCGACGTGCAGCCATGTAGTCGAAGAGCTTGTTCGGACTGAGCCCATACTCGTAGACGGGGGCATCGGCGAAGTTGACCAGGAGGGCATCGGCTCGGGCCAGCGTCGCCGGAATCGAGGCCTTGGGAATGGGCGGGTGGAAGTGGACATGCGGCAATCTCGCCTCGGCCGCACGCCGCTGGAGCCGCGTGCGTTCCGCGCCGTCGCCCAGGAGCACGATGGCAAGGCGGTCGAATGTCGGCGCGTCCGACTCTCGCAAGCGGATTACCGCGTCGAGGACCGTGTCCAAGCCGTTGGAGATGCCGTGAGCACCGGTGTACATCGTGATGAATCGACCCGCCTCCCCGTCGAGGACCCGCGAAAGTGTCTCGGGGACATCGTGCGGCTCATGGTCTGACTTCTTACCGAGTGCGATCGCATTGGGAACGTGCACGCACTTGGATGCGTCCTCGCCGACCTCCGCTACGCGACGATCCGCGTGAGGTGGAACCGTGATGATCGACGTCGCCGAACGATAGAGTCGGCGCTCCACGGCGGACAGTGCGCGGTGGGTGCGACCTCCCGGCTCTAGCGCACCCAAATCCACCAACGCTGACGGCCACAGGTCGCGAACCTCGAACAGGAAGGGAATTCGGTGCCTTCGTGCGATCGCGAGCGCGGAGACTCCGGCGAGCAAGTGGGGCGAGGAGCCGATGACGACGTCGGGCCTCGTTTGGCGCCGCATGCCCGCCATGGTTGAGCGCAGCATGAACTCCACCATGCTCCGCGTTCGGCGGCCGTCGTTGTTCGCGTACGGAGCGCTGTGCAACCACCGGAACTCGACGCCTCGATGCGATTCGCGTTCCGCGCGGTCGCGATCTGCGGTGCGCGTCATGTAGTTGAAGCGCGATGCGAGCACGGTCACCCGGTGGCCTCGTCGCACCAGTTCCGCCCCGAGATCACCGTGCCGAGTAATCCCTGACCAGCCCGCGGGTAGGCCATACTGATTGACGATGAGCAGGTGCATGGATGGGCGATGGTAGCAAGACTCATCCGCGAGGGGACCGCCGGCCGCCACATCGCAATGCTCATGGGTGGAGCAGCTGGAGCGCAGCTCATCAATGCTGCGGCGGCGCCCGTGCTGACGCGGCTCTTCGATCCCTCGGAGATGGGTGCCCTGGGTCTCTACCTAGGATTCATGTATGTCGCGACAGCGGTGCTGTCTCTCCGGTACGAGCAGGCGATCGTGGTTCCGGAGAAGCCGGAAGACGCGGCTCGCCTGGCCGTGATGAGCATCCTCCTCGTACCGATCATGGCCGGCCTCGCCGTGGCAGCTCTCGCGTTCTTGATCGTCGGCCGAATCGGTGGCTTCGGCGTCATTCCCCTTGCTGGCGCAGGCGTGGCGTCTCTGGCTCTGCTCGCAACGGGTCTCTTCACGACGTTTCGCTTCTGGCTGATTCGCGTGCACCAATATGTGCTCATCTCGCAGGTTCTGGTGGTTCAGAGCTTCGCGCGGGCCGGAGTGCAGATCGCTTCGGGGGTCGCTGGTCTTGGTGTTGTGGGTCTGCTGCTAGGGGACCTCGTTGGTCGCGGCGCTGGTCTGCTCCGGATGGGCCGGGTGGCCTCGGGCGAGATCGCCAGCGCAGCCGCTGACAGCGTCGTATCCCGGCGCGCGCTGGCAGCGCGGTATCGAAAATTCCCCCTGCTCGGCGTTCCCTCCTCGGTCATCAACGCGGCAGCGTTCGCACTTCCGCTGCCTCTACTTGCCGTCAATTACGGCATCACCACCGCCGGATTCTTCGCCCTGATCCAGCGAGTGCTCGGCCTTCCGCTCACGGTGATCGGGACCAGCGTGGCGGACGTGTTGCTCGGCCGCATATCAATGCACGCGCGTGAATCCCCAGAGCGGGCGATCCCTGTCTTTCGCCGAACGGCCATGTGGCTTGCGATCATCGCAGCAGTGATCGCCGTCGTGATGGCGGTTGCATCTCCATTGGCCTTTCCGGTGGTCTTCGGCCCCGAATGGGCCACTGCGGGATCCATGGCGTCGCTCATGGCCCCGTGGTATGCGGCTGCGTTCGTCGTGAGCCCACTCAGTCGCGTCGTCCTTGTGTACGAGGGTCAGGGGTCGAAGCTCATCTACGACATCCTGAGCTTGACGGCCGTGGTCGTCGCCATCACGGGAAGCGCCATGCTGGGCTTCAATGCCCTGACCGCGGTGCTGTTTCTCGCTCTCGGCCAGGTTGTCGCCTACGCTGTGTACTTCGCCGTGCTCGTACGACTCGTGCGGCGCGCCGCTCGGCGCGGCGGAACGGTCAGTCCTACGGAGACTCGCTAGACTTGCCTCGCTCGCGACGCGCCAGCAGGAGCCCAGTGACCGTCACGATCTCACCCACGGCGATCATCTATCCCGATGTCGAGCTCGGAGACAGCACGCGCGTGGACGAGTACGTGATCCTCGGGCAGGTTCCCGGCGGCAACGGACGCCTTGGGCCGCTCCGCATCGGCGAACAGGCAACGATCCGATCTCATTCGGTGCTGTACTCGGGAAGCCACATTGGAGCGCGCCTCCAGACGGGGCACGGTGTCATGATTCGTGAGAGTTGCCGGTTTGGGGATGATGTGAGCATCGGGACACACTCGATCGTCGAGCATCACGCGACGCTGGGAAATGGAGTGCGTGTGCACTCGAACGCGTTCATCCCCGAGTTCTCTCTGGTCGAGGAAGGCGCCTGGATTGGTCCAAGTGTCACGTTCACGAATGCCATGTACCCTCTCAGTCCCGAGGCAAAGTCGACGCTCAAGGGTCCAATCATTCGTCGTGGCGCCAAGATCGGCGCCAACGCCACGCTCCTGCCAGGCGTCGTGATCGGCGTCGACGCGCTCGTCGGGGCCGGAAGCGTCGTGGTTCGCGATGTCCCCGATGGTGCGGTCGTTGCAGGCAACCCGGCGCGCGTGATCCGTCGGATCTCGGACATCCCGGCATACCGCTTGATCAACAGTCAGAACGAGAAACCATGAGTTCATCAATCGCATCCACCAAAGCCGATAGCAAGATCCCTCTCGTCGATCTGCAGGCGCAATATCGCTCGATCCAATCCGAGGTAGACGCCGCCATCCGGCGCGTGCTGGATCGCAGCTCGTTCATCCTCGGCGATGAGGTGCTGGCATTCGAGAGTGCATTCGCGAAGCACGTCGGCGCCACGGGTGCGGTGGGGGTATCGTCCGGGACGGCGGCACTCCAGCTTGCCCTTCGTGCACTCGGTGTTTCTCGTGGCGACGAAGTGATCACCACTGCACATACGTTCATCGCCACCGCTGAAGCCATCAGCAACATTGGCGCAGTCCCGGTATTCGTCGATATCGACCCCGTGACCTACAACATCGATCCGGCTGAGATCGAGGCCAAGATCTCCGAGCGAACGCGTGCGATCCTCCCGGTGCACCTCTACGGGCAACCGGCCGACATGACTGCGATCATGGCGATTGCAGAGGAGCGAGGACTCTGGGTCGTCGAGGATGCGGCGCAGGCCCACGGAGCCGCGATCGACGGCCGCCGCTGCGGGAGCATCGGTCACCTGGCATGTTTCAGCTTCTATCCCGGCAAGAATCTGGGTGCCTATGGTGATGCAGGTGCTGTGACGGGCAACGATCCCGAAGTGCTCGACCGCATCCGGAGGATGCGGGACCACGGACGCACGACGAAGTACGAGCACGTTGAAGTCGGATACGCAGAGCGGATCGATGCACTGCACGCGGCTGTGCTCGGGGCAAAGCTTCCGCACCTCGAGTCATGGACCGATGCGCGACGAAGCCACGCGCGCCGATACAGCGAGCTCCTCGAGGGTGCGATGGTCGAGGTGCCGGTCACACGGGATGGGTTCAGGCACGTGTTTCACCTATATGTCGTGCGCTCGGCGCGCCGCGACGAGCTGCTGGCTCGACTGCGCGAGGAGGGGATCGGCGCCGGAATTCACTATCCGATTCCACTGCACCGGCAGCCCGCCTACGTTGCGCTCGGCTACGGCGATGTATCGCTGCCCCACACCGAGGCCGCGGCAGCGGAGGTGTTGTCCCTCCCGATGTATCCCGAGCTGACCGACGAGCAGATCCAGCGGATCGTTGCGACGGTCCGGGCATCGGTTGCATGACGGTTCGCCTCGCCCAGGTCGGACTCGGCTACTGGGGCCCAAATCTCGCGAGAAATCTTGCCACCGTCGAGGGTGGGGAACTCGCAGTCATCTGCGATTCCGATCCCGTGCGCCTCGAGCGGATGGGGCGGCAGATCCCATCGGCTCGAATGGTCAAGGACTTCGACGCGGTAGTGGCGGATCCGGATATCGACGCTGTCGTTCTCGCAACGCCTGTGGAAACACATCACCGCCTTGCAAAGCAAGCGCTCCAGTCGGGCAAGCATGTGCTCGTCGAGAAGCCCCTCGCCCGGTCCTCGGACGAGTGCCTCGACCTGATCGACATCGCCGACAAAGGCGACCTGCGGCTGATGGTCGGTCACGTCTTCATCTACAACGCTGCGGTCCAGCAGGTGAAGGCGTACATCGATTCTGGCGAGCTTGGCGACGTCTATTACATGTACTCACAGCGTCTGAACCTCGGGCAGATTCGATCCGATGTGAATGCAATGTGGAACTTCGCGCCGCACGACCTGTCGATCCTCTGCTCCTGGATGGGCTCCGAGCCGCTCTCGGTCATGGCCCAAGGTCATGCCTACATCCAGCCCAGCATCGAGGACGTCGTATTTCTCAACCTGGACTTTCCAGGCAATGTCGGGGCGAACGTTCACATCAGCTGGCTCGACCCGCTGAAGGTGCGACGCATGACGGTGGTGGGGAGCGAGAAGATGGTCGTCTACGACGACGTCAGCGCGGACGCGAAGATCATGTTGTACGACAAGGGGGTCACGAAGCGTCTGACCGAGGGCGACGTCAATCCCATGGGGTCCTACCGAAGCTTCGGCGAGTTTCAGCTGCTGCTCCGGGCAGGCGACGTCCTGATTCCCAAGCTCAATTTCGTGGAGCCACTGAAGGTCGAGTGCCAGCACTTCGTTGACTGCATCCGCACCGGCGAGGCCCCTCTGACGGACGGGCGCCAAGGTCTTCAGGTCGTGCGCGCCCTTGAGGCCGCGGACCGGTCGATCTCCACTCGGCGTGCCGAACAGACCCTTGCGGGGAAGTAGGTTCGCGTCACGAATTTCCACCGCGATCCCTGGTCGGCTGATCGACCGTCATGCGACGCTGCTCGCCACGGGTGGCGTGGGCGCCTACCTCACGATGCTCGTGGGCTCGTATGTCCTGGTCATCAGTCAGACGTACTACTCGTCGGGCATGGTAAATCTCGTGGTCGGCGACGGGTCGCTGACCGTCGCGATCGCTCTGGCATGGGCTCCGGTGCTCGCGATGCCAACGCGCATCGACCGGCCGTCCCAGGGAGTGTCGTGGCTCCTCTACGTGCTCACGTACATTCCTGCCCAGGTCATACCGGCGTTTGTTCTCGGTAGCGGATGGGCCCTGCTGCCGCTCAACATCGCCCTTCTGGCGGGGATGGTCATGCTGCTGCTTGGTCAGCGCATTCCGGTTCCTCAGCTCCCACGGCCGAGCATCTCTCCAATCGCATACCAGGTCGCCATTGGCGCGTGCGCGCTCCTGCTCGTCACAGTGGCAGCGGCGTGGTTCGGCGTCTCCCTGAGCCTCCCGAGCATCACGGATGTCGCCACGACGCGGGACGACTATCGAGAGGAGATCGCGGGTGCCCCCCGAGTAGTCGGATACGCGGTCGGATGGGCTGGTCGAGTCCTGTTGCCCACGGCGCTGGCCGCCGGACTCTGGTGGCGGAAGTGGTGGCTCGTGGCCCTCGCCCTCACGGGTGAGCTGTACATCTATTCCGTGTCTGGATTCCGGTCTCTGTTCCTCGTGGTGGGTATCACCCTCGGACTGCTGCTCATGATTCGCTTCTTCGGGAAGCGATGGGGTCTGATGCTCCCATGGATCGCTGCGGGAGGAATTGCGCTCGCAGCGCTGCCGTTGGCGGTCGGAGAGCGGCTTCCCATCTCGCTATTCGTCCGCCGCCTGATCGATGTCCCGGGACAGGTCACGGGCTACTACTTTGATTACTTCTCTACCAACCCTCCGTATCTCCTCGGCCACAGCGTGCTTGGATGGCTCTTCGATCCGCCTCATGCGAGCGATCCTGCGAGCGTGATCGGGACCACCTACTTCCACGACCCGCGAGTTCATGCGAATGGCAATCTGTGGGCCGACGGTCTCGCGAACTTCGGCTTGCCGGGAATCCTTCTCGTAAGTGGGGCGGCAGTCGCGATCCTGTTCGCGATGGACGTGGCAGCACGGGGACGGGCGACGACGCTCGCCATCGCCATGCTCGGCGCGGCAAGTCTCAGTCTCACGAACTCCGGTCTGCTCACGTCGATCGCCACGCACGGGCTTGCGATCGCCATTCTGGCGGTAGCGCTTCTCCCCAGGCACGCGCCTGCGGGGTCGACGGTGGCCTCGGGGAGCCAGGCATGACATCGGCACGTCGAGCGGTTCATCTGACCACAGTTCACCGCGCCGACGACCCGCGGATCGCGCTCAAGGAATGCGCAAGCCTATCGCGCGCCGGGTGGGAGGTAGTCCTCGTCCACGCCAGCACCGCGGATCCACCGGGTTCGGCGGGTGTCAGGTCGCGACGCATCCGCAGCGGCACCGGTCGCATCGGGCGGATGACGTGGACTGCCGCTCGAGCACTCCGCACCGCCCTCGCCGAGCGTGCGGATGTCTATCACATCCACGATCCCGAGCTCATCCCCGTAGGGCTGGTTCTCAAGGCCCGCGGACGGCGCGTCATTTACGACGTCCATGAGGATCTTCCGCGCCAGATCCAGTACAAGCCGTACCTCGCCGCCCGTTGGCGGGGGCCGGCGGGCCGTGGTGCTGAGCTCATCGAGGCGGTCGCACGCTACACATTCGACGCGATCGTCGCGGCAACACCGGCGATCGGCGAGCGTTTCACTGGGCCTCGCACGGCGGTGGTACAGAACTTCCCGATGCTCGATGAGCTGGGTGGGGCGATCGGCCCGCCGTATTCAGATCGAGCGCCGCACGTCGTCTA
Source organism: Chloroflexota bacterium (assembly GCA_025699005.1). Taxonomy (GTDB): domain Bacteria; phylum Chloroflexota; class Limnocylindria; order QHBO01; family QHBO01; genus JACDBZ01. The sequence continues at coordinate 160,110 of JAILWI010000002.1, forward strand.
TGTGGGACGCATCACGCCGGAGATCGGAGCGCGCGAAATGGTGCTGGCAAGTCAACGGTGCGTGACGCCCGGTGTCCGTTTCACGATCGCCGGCCCGGTCGCCGCCGAGCTAGAGGATGAACTCTCTGAGGCGAACAGAGATCCGCTGGTGAGTGTTCCGGGACGACAGGACCGTGACGGTGTCAAGGAGTTGCTCGGAACGGCGCGCGTGGGGCTCGTCCTCTTTCACCCCCTGGGCAACTACGTGGCCGCATACCCGACGAAGATGTTCGAGTACATGGCCGCCGGCCTGCCGGTCGTCGCATCGGACTTCCCTCTTTGGCGCGACATCGTCGAGCGGGCGTCGTGCGGGCTGCTCGTGGATCCGCTAGACCCCGCAGCCATCGCGGGCGCCGTCGACTGGCTGTTGAATCATCCCGCCGATGCGGCTCAGATGGGAGCGAACGGCCGAGCAGCCGTCCTGGATCGGTTCAATTGGGAGTCCGAGGAACGGAAGCTCGTTGCCTTATACGACAGCCTGGTGGAACGCTCCCGCTAGGACGATCTGGTAGATTGCAGCGCATGCATGTCACCGTGATCGGCGCCGGGTACGTCGGTCTCGTCACCGGCGTGAGCCTTGCGCGAATCGGCGGTCATCACGTCACCCTGGTCGAGAAGAATCCACTGCGGCTGGCTGAACTACGGGACGGGATGGTCCCGTTCGAAGAGCCGGGGCTGCAGGATGCATTGACCGAGGTCCTCGACCGAGTGACGGTCGTCGAGTCCGTTGATCAGGTGGAGGAGCCAGATCTCGTTTTCGTCGCCGTCGCGACGCCAATCTCCGAGAGCGGAGAGCCAGATCTCACCCAGATCCGTGCATCGCTGCAGTCGCTGCACCGCCTTCCTGATGTCCATGTCTGCGTGCGCAGCACGCTTCCTCCCGGCACGTCTGCGCGCCTGCCGCTGATGCTGAATCGCACGGACGGATCGCGCATCTCGACCAATCCCGAATTTCTCCGCCAAGGGTCGGCGATGGCCGACTACGCGGAACCCTCGAGAATCGTGATCGGTCGTTTTCCCGAGACGTCGGAGGATCACCTCAGCGTGCTCGAAGAACTGTTCGAGGACATCAAGGCGCCACGCCTGATTGTTGACGTCTCTTCAGCTGAATTGATCAAGAACGTCGCGAACGGGTTCTTGGCTCTCAAGCTCAGCTTCGTCAACGAGGTGGCCGGCCTTGCCGAGGAGTACGGCGTGGACGTCGATGAGGTGCTTTCAGGTATCGCGCTCGACCCGAGGATTGGATCCGCATACATGCGGCCAGGTCTCGGGTTCGGCGGTTCGTGTCTCCCCAAGGAACTTCAGGTTCTGTCCGCCGCCGGGCGTCGCCAAGGACTCCCAATGCATGTTGCCCGGGCGGTCTCCCAGGTAAACATCGAACAACAGGATCGGTTCTCGCGAAGCATCCTGGAAGAGCTGCCGGCCTACGGAGCTCGCGTGGGGATGCTCGGCCTGAGCTTCAAGGCGGACACGGACGACCTGCGGGGATCGCCCGCAATTCACGTCGCTCGGCGGTTGCTGGAGGCAGATCACGAAGTGCTTGCCTTCGATCCGGCGGTGCGGCCGGAGCGCGCCCGCGAGGCCGCTCCCGGAATTCAGATCGTGGACTCAGCCATGGATGTGTTTCGAGGTGCCGATGCGGTGGTCATCGCCACCGAATGGGGCATATTCGCCGACATCGACCTCACCCAGGCCAGGGATCTCGTGCGCCGTCCGATGCTGTTTGATGGGCGCCGACTTCTCGATCCCGCCGTCGCGGTGGCAGCCGGCTTTGTGTATCACGGGATCGGGCGCCAATCCCGAGCCCCGTCGCAGCGAGATAAGCCGGCAGCCTCAGCGGTCCGACTGGCTGTCGATGGCGACGGCGAGTAGCGCGTAGGCGGTCAGGTCAGGCCGTCCGACGCTGCTCCCGAGCGCCACTCGCAGATCCGCATCGTATCCGGGTCCGCCCCAGGTCCCGGTGAACGCATCCGCGGCACCGATGCCGGCCGTCCAGTGGGCGCTGACGCGCCGCCGGCGCAGGTCCGCAGTCATTTCGACATCGTCCGGCCAGACGGCAACTCCGGTGCCATGCCGAAACTGCTCGATGGAGTCGATGGCTTGCCGGCGGGTCCACGGCGGAGCGAATCCAGCATCGCGGGCCCGTTCTCCGCCCCAGAGGACGTTCACGTGCTGGCGCAGATCACTCGGCGTGGCGCGATCCGCCTGGTATGGCCATCTCATCGCGGGCCCCATCTCCGCGAGCTCGGCGAACGTGTCAGCTACGCGCGACTCCAGCAGCCTCCGCTCGGCGGATTCAAACGCTTCGGGGTATTCGGCGAGCATGCGAGCGGTCACCCCGGCCATCATGGCCGAGCCGCTCGGAACGTGGAAAGCATCGTGTTCGGCGAGCGAGAACCAGAAGAACCCGCCCGCGTCGGTCGATGACCATGCCGACTCTGCCCAATGCTTGACTATCGCCGCGCTCATTGCGATCTCGGGTCCGCTGATCCCCGCATCCAGCAGCCCGTCGAGTGCCAATGCGGTGCTCAGCGCGAAGGGGGTTCCGGACGGCGTCACCGTCCCGTCGCCGAAAGCGTCGAGCTCGTATGGCACGCCCCACCCGCCGAGCCGGGCGTTGCCGAGCAGCCATCGTTTCGCTTCTCTCGCCTCGGCGTCGTCTCCCGCGGCGACTGCGGCGGAAAGGACGAGCCCGAACGTCGACGCGTTCAGGCTCGCGGGATCCTCGTCTGGAACGCTCGACGGCGGCAGGATGGTCTCGAGAATTGAAGAGTACGACAGGGCCGGGGCTGCCGCGTTGGCGGCAAACGCGCCAAGCGCGACGGAGCCAAGAACAATGATCGTCAAGCCGAGGAGCATCGGTGTTCGCTGCTGCACCAGCAATCCGTCGGGCGGGTCCACGCTCCGCGACTGCCCAGGTGATGTGCTGTCCACCTGACGTAGTCTATCGATGCCGTCGTCGGACCACCCTAACGTTCGTCTCTGACGGCCGGCGATGCGCCGTACGCTCTCGCTGCATCTGAGAAAACCCAGGGTTGAAGATCATCTCGTCGCGTTTCCTTTCGATGGCTGTCGTCGTGCTCCTGAGCGGGGAGTCTGGCTCCCTGCCGCCGTACTACGTGCTGCGAGAGGAGCTCACAGCCGGAGCCGCTTCTGACCCGTTGTTCGGAGAAGAGGCGCACGAGTACGCCATGACGCACGCCCTCCTGCTGTCGGCCGCCGTGGCTGCCGGTGACCACGACACGGCGGCGAGGTCGCAGGCCTGGCTCTCAGCCGACGCCGTGGCGGGGGGTTGGGGGATGGCCTGGACCTGGGATCCGTTCGGGGACGGGTCGCTCACCGAGGCAGGAACGCCATTCGCCATCACCACCGCGCTTGCCATCGAGGCCATGCTCGATGCAGACGTGGCTGGCCGCCGGGAGGCCTCGTCTGCCCTGCAATGGGCCGAGACCGCCTGGACCGACGGCTTCTACTGGTACTCGCTCGCGCCGCAGGATGCCATCGACACTCCAAATGTGAGTGCCATGATGGCTGGGGTAACCGCGCGCCTGTTGGACCGGCATCCTGAGCTGTTCACCGAACAGGAGCGAGATCTTCTGACGGACAGAATCACGGCATCATTCGCTCATCTCGCCGCCGCGGCGACTGACGGGCTGCGGTGGTCTTACTCCGCGGCGCACGATGTTCCGAACGATCTCAGCCACCACGTCTACATCCTGTGGGGGGCCGAGCGGGCGCGGGATGCTGGTTTCGCCGTGCCGTGGACGCGTGACGAGGCGATCGCGTCGCTCGAAGCGTACGACGGCGTCTATCCTCGCGACGCGATCCTGACCGAGGCGATGGCAGCTCGGACCGGCTCGGCCTGGGAGATCTCGGGTGCGGGAATGGCCCTTGCGTTCGCTGCCGAGTGGGGAGGCCCGGTGGCGGAGTGGCGCCAGCGGACGATGAGCGCGCTCGATCTCGCACCGCACGTGCCGCGCTTCGTGGCCCACGCGGCGCTCGGCCTTTCGCTCGCTGACCGATACTGAGCAGGAAATGGCACGCATCCTCGTCGTCGAGCCGGTCTCCCAGCCGGGCATCGACATCCTTGCGGCGGCACACGAGACGGAGGTGCGCACCGGTCTTCAGCGCGACGAGTTGTTGCACTGCATGTCGCACGGGGATGGGTGGGACGCGCTCATCGTCCGCTCTCAGACGCGCGTTGACGCCGAGCTGCTGAAAGCGGCTGCGCCCCGCCTGAGCGTGGTCGGCGTCGCGAGCGTGGGGATCGACCGGATCGACGTCGAGGCGGCAACCCGTGCCGGGGTGATGATCGTCAACGCCCCGACCGGCAACACCATCGCCGCCGCCGAGCACACCATGGCCATGATGCTCGCCCTGGTGCGACACATCCCGGAGGCCGATGCCTCGATCCGGCGCGGTGAGTGGGAGCGGACTCGACTCACCGGGACGGAACTCCGGGGAAAGACGCTCGGCATCGTCGGCCTCGGCAAGATCGGCAAGGCGGTGGCCCGAAGAGCCATCGGGTTCGAGATGCGGGTGATCGCAAGCGACCCCTACCTCACCGATGAGCAGGTGTCAGAGGCCGGTGCCCGGCTCGTTGGCCTGCCGGAGCTTCTCTTGCGGTCTGACGTCCTTACCGTCCACACCCCCCTGTCAGCACAGACAAGTGGGCTGCTCGGGCGTGCTCAGCTCGAGGCGACCAAGCCAGGCGCCTACGTGCTGAACGTCGCGCGGGGCGGCATCGTCGACGAGGCGGCCTTGGCTGATGTGCTTCGCTCCGGCCACATCGCAGGAGCCGCCGTGGATGTGTACAGCGCAGAGCCGATGGTCGCGGACAACCCCCTGATCGGCGCTCCGAACCTGATCCTCACGCCGCATCTCGGTGCGTCGACCACCGAGGCCCAGGACCGCGTGGGAACCGAGATGGCGGAGCAGGTGCTCATGGCACTCTCGGGCGTGACGCCGCCCCACGCCGTCAACGCGCCCGCGCTCGCCCCGGAGACCGGTCCCAAGGTTCGGCCCTACGTCGAGCTCGGACGCCGGCTGGCGATCCTGGCGCGGCAGCTGGCGCCGGACGCATTCGACACCCTGTCGCTGACGTACGCCGGCGAGCTCGCGGCCGGCGACTGCGCGCCGATCCGAACGGCGGCCATCGCCGGCATCCTCGAGGCGGTGACCGATCAGCGGGTCAACGCGGTGAACGCCGATCTCGTGGCTCGCGAGCGGGGCATGACCATACGAGAGGAGCGCACCGGCTCGTCCGAGCCCTGGGCATCGCTGGTGCAGCTGAGCGTCGGAACGTCGGATGCGGCGCCGATCCTCACGCTCGCGGGGTCGACCGCCCATGGCCGGCCGCATCTCGCCGGGCTTGGGGGATTCGCGATCGATGCCGAGCTCACCGGACACATGCTCGTCACGCGTCATCACGATCGGCCCGGGGTCGTCGGCTCGGTGGGCACGCTCCTGGCTGACGCCGGCATCAACATCAGCTCACTCGAGCTGTCCCGCATGTCGGAGCACGGCGAGGCGATGATGTTCGTCTCGGTCGATGAGCCTGTGGACGAGCCGATCCTCGATCGCATCCGCGCGACGGACGGGATGGTCGAGGCGCGCGTCGTCGAGCTTCCGTGACGCGAGGACAGCCCTCTCGTCCTCGCTGACGGCCGTGGCCGACCACCGAGTTGTGACGGTGTGTGGATAACTCGCCGTCCGCCACGTGATTCCGTGGACAAAGGGGCTTGATCGCTCCGGCAGATGCCGGGCATGATGAGGTCGTCCCGAAGGGGCAGTTGGCCGGTCCGAGATCACATCAACGATCGCCGCGGTTCCTTCGGGACACTTCGTGTCCGCCGTTCCTGCCGGCGCGTTGGACCCTCCACGGTCCGCCTGCTAGGATGCGATTCTTCGGTCGGGGCGTGGCGCAGTAGGTAGCGCGCGTCGTTCGGGACGACGAGGTCGGAGGTTCGAGTCCTCTCGCCCCGACCAGATTCCATGGTTCCCCTCGGCTCCTTCGAGCTGCCCGCGTGGGCCGGTCCCTAGAACTCGACGCGCAGCGCCGGAAACCCGTCGAGCAGGTCCTTCGCGACCACCTGGTAGATCTCGTGCTCGTCGGGGATGCCCCGCAGCCGATACGTCCCGAGGTGGCGCAGCTCGACCGTCGCGTCGTCCCCGAGCGCGGCGCGGGCCGTCCGCGAGACGAGGATCTGGCCGCCGTGTCCACACGAGCAGAGGCGGGCCGCCGCGTTGACCGAGATGCCCTGGTAGCCGCCGGCGGTTCGCGTCGGACGTCCGGTGTGGAGGCCCATGCGGACTCGGACCGGCGCCGCATCCGGCCACGCATATAGTCCGAAGGCCCGCTGCATGGCGATGGCCGCCGCCAGGGCATCGGCCGCCGATTCGAACACGGCGAAGAACTCGTCGGCGCGAGCGTCCACCTCGAAGCCGTTCGCCTTTCGGATGGCGGTGCGCTCGATGCGCCGGACCGTATTCAGCAGCGGACCGTAGCCATCACCGAGGCGAGAGGTCAGCTCGGTCGAGTTCTCGACATCGGCGAACAGGAGCGTCAGCTGGCCGAAGGGCAGCTTCGGCCTGAGCTGGCCCTCGATGAACCCGACGGGCACGATCCCGTGCTTCCTCGCGGCCTTGAGCAGCCGCGTCCTGGCTCGATCGCGCGCCTCCTCGTCCTCGAAGACGACGCGATTGAAGCGAGCCAGCGCGTTGCGGACGTGCGCCTCGTCGTGGATCGGAAGCAGGCGCCGCCGTCTCTCGGAGTCGATGTAGGCGAAGGCGGAATCGGGCAGCTTGGCCCGCTCCTTCGCGCCGATCGCGGCCATGGTCGGCCCATGATCGCAGACAGCGACCGCGGCTTCAGCGGAGGCGGGGGAGTACCTCGCGTCCGAACGTCTCCACGAACCGCTCCTGCTCCGGGCCCACCTCGTGAAGGTAGAGCCCGCTGAACCCGCGATCCAGCTCTCGCTGCAGCCAGTCGACATGCTGCCCAAGGTCTGCGGAGATTCGCACCGCGGCGTCGATGTCGTCCGGCGTCACGTGCGTCGACGCCTCCCGGATCTGCGCGGGGTGTGACAGGTCGGTCATGACGCTGTTCGGCAGGCAGTTCTGGCCCCACTGCGCGAAGGCAGCCTCGCGCGCCTCGGCCTCGTCCGGGGCATAGGCCAGGTGGACCTGGAGGAACATCGGCTTGTCCGCGCCACCGTTCGACCGGAACGCCTTCACGATCTCGTCGAGCGTCTCGTCCGCCTGGACCACGGTGATGAGCGCATCGGCCCATCCGGCGACCCAGCCCGCCGTCTCCGGGGTGACGGCCGCCCCGACGAGCATCGGAGCATGCTCGGGCCGCGTCCACAGCCGAGCCTCCGAAACCGTCACGTGGCCGTCGTGCGAGACGGTCTCGCCGGCCCACAGCCGGCGCATGACGTCGGCGCTCTCGCGGAGCCGCTCGTTGCGCTCGGGCTTCGATGGCCAGCGCTCGCCGGTGATGTGCTCGTTGAGGAGCTGGCCGGAGCCGACCGCGATCCAGAAACGCTCCGGGAACATGACGTTGAGGGTGGCCGTGGCCTGGGCGATGATCGCCGGGTGATAGCGCTGCCCCGGGGCGTTCACCACCCCGAACGGCAGCGAGGTTGCCTGGAGCGCCGCCCCGAGCCATGACCATGCGAAGCCCGACTCTCCCTGGTCCTCCGACCATGGCGCCCAGTGGTCGGAGCACATGGCCGCGTCGAAGCCGGCGGCCTCCGCCGCCTGCACCAGCCGCAAAAGCCGATCCGGCCGGAACTGCTCGTGGCTGGCATGGAAGCCGATGATCGGCGCCATCAGACGCCCTCCTTTCGTCCGTACCAGTGGTAGCCGTATGGCGCCATCTCGCAGCTGAGCCGATCGCTCGAGATCTCGGGCGCCTCCTCGTCACCGGCTCCGAAGATGTGCCGCCAGCGCGTCCCGCGCGCATCGGCCGGGATCTGGATGCTGACCTTCGCCGGCTGGTCGGAGAAATTGTGGATGGCCATCACGCTCGAACCGTCCCAGGTCGCGACATGCGCCAGGACCGCCGGATTGCGCGTCCCCACGACCATCCACGTGCCCCAGCCGAACTCCGGCCACTCCTTGCGGGTCCGGATGGCGCGCTCGGTCCAGTTGAGGAACGAGCCCGGATCGCGCCGCTGCTCCTCGACATTGAGCTTCGGATAGCCGAACGGCCCGTCCTTCAGCACCGGCCGCGGCAGATCGCCCTCGTCCGCCGTGGTGAAGCCGCCTCCGGGCCGATCCGACCACTGCATCGGCAGGCGCACCGCCTCGCGATCGGCCATGGCGAGGTTGTCGCCCAGGCCGATCTCCTCGCCGTAGAACAGGACGGGCGTGCCCGGCAGGCTGAACAGCAGGCTGTAGGCGAGCTCCATGCGGCGTCGATCCCCATCGACCATGGTCGGGAAGCGTCGCCGAATACCGCGGTCGAAGAGGCGCATCGACTTCTTCGGGGCGAAGGCCGCAAAGACCTCCTCGCGCTCCGCGTCGGACAGCTTGTCGAGCGATGCCTCGTCGTGGTTCTTGATGAAGTTCGCCCACTGGGCCTGCGGCGGGATCGGGGGGAGGGATCGGAGCGCATCGACGACCGGCGTCGCGTCCCCGCGCACGAAGGACAGGTAGAGCGCCTGGTTGGTGATGAAGCTGAAGAGCATGTCCATCTGGTTGCCGCGCTCGCCGAAGTAGCTCGCCAGCTTGTCCGCCGGCTCGTTCGCCTCGGCCAGCAGCATGGCGTCGCCGCGGCGCCGGACCATGAAGTCGCCGAGGTCGCGGAGGTAGTCGTGCGGGTCCGTCACGGCGGGGTTTCCCGGGCTCACCTGCTCGATGAGGAAGGGGACCGCATCCACCCGGAATCCGGACAGGCCGAGCTCGAGCCAGAAGCCGATGACCTTGTGGATCTCGTTGCGAACGAGCGGGTTGTTGATGTTGAGGTCCGGCTGGAACGGATAGAAACGGTGCATGTACCAGCGCTTCGCCGCCCGGTCGTACGACCAGATGCTCTCCTGCTTGCCCGGGAAGATGATTCCCTTGTCGGCATCCGGCGGCTTCTCATCGGCCCACACGTAGAAGTCGCGGTAGATCGGGTGGCCCTGGCGGGCCATCTGGAACCAGGGATGGTCGACCGAGGTGTGGTTCACAACGAGGTCGGCGATGACCCGTATCCCGCGCTCCTTCGCCGTGCGCACCAGCTCGACGAGATCGCCGAGGCTGCCGTACTTGTCGGCGACGCCGTAGTAGTCGGCGACGTCGTATCCGTAGTCGCGCTCCGGCGACGGGTAGATCGGCATCAACCACAGGCAGGTGACGCCGAGGCCGGCGAGGTAGTCGATCCGCTGGGTCAGGCCGTCGAGATCGCCGACGCCGTCACCGTTCGTGTCGAGGAACGCCTGGGTGTCGACGCAGTAGACGATCGCGTTCTTCCACCACAGGTCGCTGGTTGCTTCGAGGCTCATGCGCTTGCCTGCTTGCACGGAGCGTTCCCGGACGCGGCCCGGGATAATGGCGTCATGCCGACCGTCGAGCTCGCGATGCACACGTGGGCCCCTGGTGCCGACGCGCCGCCGAGGGGAACCGTGGTGCTCGTCCACGGGGTGACCGGCTGGCACCGCACCTGGTGGCGCGTGGGGCCGGCGCTCGCCGATGCCGGATGGCGGGTCGTGGCGGTCGACCAGCGGGGGCATGGCCACAGCCCCCGCATCGAGGGATTCACCACGGTCGCGGAGCTGGCGGGCGATCTCGCCAGCACGGTCGAGGGACTCGGTGCCCCCGTCGATGCCGTCGTCGGGCACTCGCTCGGCGCCGCGGTCGCGGCCGAGCTCGCCCACGAGCGCCCCGAGCTCGTGCGGCGCGTCGTGCTCGAGGATCCGCCGGCCGTCACGCGTGCCGACGACATCGGCTGGCAGGCCAATCTCGAGCGGGAGCTGCTCGCCGCCGAGGAGGACCCCGCGTCGGAGATCGCCCGCGAGCTGTCGGAGAACCCCGGCTGGGCCGAGGAGGATGCACGCCAGGACGTGGACGGCAAGCGGCTCGCCGACCGTTTCGGGCTCGTGGCAACCTTCCGGCGCGACACGGGAGCCCGCGTGCTCGAGCTCGCCCCCACGCTCCGGGTCCCCGCGCTCTACGTCCTGGCCGCCGAGGGCCGCTCGGTGCTGGGGGGCGAGCACCGGCGCCGGCTCGTCGAGCGGCTGCCCGATGACGCCAGGGTCGTGGTGGCGGACGCCGGTCACACCGTCCATCGCGATTGCCCGAACTGGTACGTGTCCACGGTGCTCGAGTGGATCGGGTCGTGACGACCACCGCCGAGGTCGCCCGCTGGATCGCCGATGCCCGCTCGGTCGTGGCGCTCACCGGTGCGGGCATCAGCACCGAGTCCGGCATTCCCGACTTCCGCGGGCCGGACGGAGTCTGGACCCGCGATCCGCGTGCCGAGCGCCTCAGCAACATCGGCTACTACGTCGCCGATCCGCGCATCCGTCGCGAGGCGTGGCAGCGTCGCGCCGACCACCCCGCCTGGAGCGCGCGTGCGAACCCGGGTCACCGTGCCCTCGTGGACCTCGAGCGCGCGGGCCGGCTCGACGTGCTCGTCACCCAGAACATCGACGGCCTGCACCTGGCCGCGGGCACGTCCATGGCGCGCCTCATCGAGATCCACGGCACGATCCGCGAGACCGCGTGTCTCACCTGCGGTGACCGAAGGCCGATGCGGGAGACGCTGCAGCGGGTCCGCGACGGCGATCCGGACCCCGCCTGCCTCGGATGCGGCGGCATCCTGAAGTCGGCGACCATCAGCTTCGGCCAGAACCTCGACCCCGGACTGCTGGCCCGGGCCGAGTCGGCAGCGGCTCGCGCCGACGTCCTGCTGGCGGTCGGCACGAGCCTCAGCGTCTACCCCGTCGCGCGGTTGCCGGAGCTGACGCTCGCCGGGGGAGGGCGGGTCGTGATCCTCAATGCCGAGCCGACACCGCTCGACGCATCGGGGCACGCGGTGCTGGCCGGTCGAGCCGGTGAGGTGCTTCCTGCGCTTGTCGACGCGGTCGTGACCCGGATGCGTGGCACTCGGCCGGGGGTGCATGTGGCCTCCCGGCCCACCGTCGAGCCATGAGCGGGATGCGCCGATGCATCGGCTGACGATCCGCGACGTCCCCGGCATTCGGGTCGGTCATTGGACCGATGAGGACGCGCGCACCGGGTGCACCGTCATCCTCGCCGACGACGGCGGGATGGTGGCGGGAGTCGACGTGCGCGGTTCCGCACCGGGCACGCGCGAGACCGACCTCCTGCGACCGACGGCACTCGTCGAGCGCATCCACGCCATCTGCCTGGCCGGGGGGTCGGCCTTCGGGTTGGCCGCCGCCGATGGGGTCATGCGCCGACTCGCCGAGCGCGGGGTCGGATTTCCGGCGCCGCATCGTCCTGTCCCGATCGTGCCGGGCGCCATCCTCTACGACCTCGGGGAGGGATCAGCCACCGCATTTCCCGACGCGGACTCGGGCTACGCGGCGACGCGGGCCGCCGAAGAGAACGAGGGACCGCTCGAGGGTCGCGTTGGGGCCGGCACCGGAGCGACCGTCGCCAAGCTGTCGGGCCCGGGTCATGCGGCGGGCATCGGCTCGGGAGCCCGTCGCGCCGCGGACGGCAGCCTGGTCGGGGCGATTGTCGCGAACAACGCGCTGGGCGACATCCTCGACCGCACCGGCCAGCCGCTCGCAACCTCCGGTGGCGCGGAGCCGTCGCCCGGGCTTGGCAACACCGTCCTGGCCGTCGTCGCGACCGATGCGTCGCTCGACCGAGCCCAGTGTCGAAAGCTGGCCGAGCTGGCGCACGACGCGCTCGCACGCGTCATCCGCCCGGTGCACACCCTGTACGACGGGGACGTGGTGTTCGCCGTCAGCACGGGCGACGGCACTGCCGCACCCCCCGAGTCGATCTTCGCGATCGCGGCCGCCATGGAGGCGGCGGTGCTGGAGTCGGTCGAGCGCAGCGTGACCGAGGCGGTCGCGCGCTCCTAGCTTTCGCGGCGGGTGCGCTCGAGGTCGGCTTCGAAGGCGCGCAGCTCGTCGCCGGCGATCTTGTACTCGTGCTCCGACGCCGGGTACGTACCTGAGCGCACCTCGGCGGCGAACTCGGCGAGGCCGCGGCGTGTCTCCGCCGCCAGCTCGGCGTAGCGCTTCACGAAGCGGGGCGCCGCGCCCTCGTTGATGCCCAGCAGGTCGTGCCACACGAGGACCTGGCCGTCGCAGCCCGGTCCGGCGCCGATGCCGATGGTGGGGATCGTCAGGATCTTGCTGATGTGCGTCGCGACCCGCGCCGGCACCGACTCGAGCACGATGGCGAAGGCGCCGGCCGCCTCGAGCTCACGAGCGTCGTGGAGGACGTGTCGGGCGGCCGCCGCGGTCTGGCCCTGGGCCTTCATGCCGCCGAGCTTCGTGGCGGATTGCGGCGTTAGCCCGACGTGGCCCATGACCGGGATGCCCGCGTCGACGATCGCCCGGACGCGCGACACCATCGGCCCTGCGCCCTCGAGCTTCACGGCATCGGCGCCGGCCTTCACGAGCCGCACGGCGCCGGCCACCGCGTCGCGGTCCGAGGCCTGGAACGTGCCGAACGGCATGTCGCCCACGATGAGCGAGCGGGGTCGTGCCCGCGCGACCGCGGAGGTGAGCATCGCCGCCTCGTCCATCGTGACCGGCACCGTCGAGTCGTAGCCGAGCATGTTGTTGCCCGCCGAGTCGCCGACGAGGATGAGGTCGATGCCCGCCTCGGATGCCAGGCGCGCAGAGGGATGGTCGTAGGTGGTGACCATCACGATCTTCGTGCCGGCCCGCTTCATGGCGGCGACGTCGGGGAGACCGATCGACTCGCGTGACTCGCTCATGCCGGAAGCGTCCACCCCGCCGCGCGGGTTGTCAACGCGACGTACGGCCGAGGCGAACGTTGTCGATGAGCCGCGTCTCGCCGACCCGGATCGCCGCCACGAGCGTCGGACCGTCGAAGTCGGCGAGCGCCACGTACTCGACCTCGATCTCGCCGGCCCCATCGAGGACGGAACGCGCCGCGGCAATGGCATTCCCGCCTGCTTCGTGGGCCGCGCTGCCGGCCTCGAGTGCCCGCGGGAGGGCGAGGCTCAGCCGCCGCTCCTGGGGCGAGAGAAACACGTTGCGCGACGAGAGCGCCAGGCCGTCGCTGTCGCGGATCGTGGGCAGCGCCACGATCTCGAGCCCCAGGTCGAGATCGGAGACGACGCGGCGGACGACCGCTACCTGCTGGGCGTCCTTCTGCCCGAACCAGGCCGCCGTCGGCGTGACGATCGCGAAGAGCTTCGTGCACACCGTCGCAACCGCGCGAAAGTGGCCGGGTCGCGCGGCTCCCTCGAGGGTCGTGGCAAGCTCGCCCGGTTCGACCCACGTGTCGAAGCCGGGAGGGTAGAGCTCCTCCACGGACGGGACGAACAGGAGATCGACCCCATGGGCTTCGGCGTCCCGCGCGTCGCGCTCCTCGTCGCGCGGGTAGCGCGCCAGGTCACCCGCCGCGTTGAACTGGGCCGGGTTGACGAACAGGCTCACCACCACGACGTCCGACGCCTCTCGCGCCGCACGCATGAGGGCACGGTGCCCGTCGTGGAAGGCGCCCATGGTCGGCACGAGGCCGATCCGCTCGCCGAGCTCGCGGGCCGGAGCGAGCGCCTCGCGAACCTCGTTCACGGTGCGGAGGATTCTCACCGCTGCGTCGCCTCCGCCAGCGCCCGGTACATCGTCGCGAGGTGCGGCGCCCGCGCCTCGAGCGCGGCGAGATGCGCATCGACCGTCGCCGTGTCGCCGCGCGCGATCGGCCCGGTGAGCTCGAACCCGTTCTCGATCGTCCGTCGCATGAGCGGGACGATCGCCTCGGGCGGCGCCCCCACCGACTCGAGGAGCTCGGTCGCGGCCCGGTGCAGGGTGACGAGGAAGTTGCCGCCGATGACCGCCGCCGCGTGGTAGATGGCACGGTCCGCATCGGCGATCTCGAAGGACCGAAGCCCCAGGCGTTCGGCCAGATCGCGTGCCTCGGTCATGGCTTCCGGGGTCTCGGCCGAGATCGCGGCCCAGGCGCCGTCGAGCTGCTCGGCGCCGCGGCCGCGCACGAGGGTCTGGAGCGGATGGACGCTGAAGCGACGGCGGTGCGGATCCAGGGCGGAGAGCATCGTCGCCCCGCTGACATGGGCGATCCACGGGCCGACCGGGATGCCGGCGGCGACCTCGGCGATGGACGCATCCGGCACGCACAGCAGCACGAGCTCGGGGTCCTCGTCGGTGAGCGTCAGCCCCCCTTCGGCGAGCCGGTCGTGGATGGCGCGCCCGGCGCGACCCAGGCCGATGACGCGGACGCGGTTGAGCATGCCCGGAGTCTAGTGCTCAGCGCAGCGCGCCCCGCAGCGCCGAGCGCGCCGCGTGCATTCCGCACAGCCCGTGAACGCCGCCGCCCGGCGGCGTCGACGCCGAGCACACGAAGATCCCGGGGTCGGGCGTGGAGTACGGGCCCCAGCGCACCGCCGGGCGGGTGAAGAGCTGCGCCCAGTGCTGCATCCCGCCGTTGATGTCGCCGCCGATGTAGTTCTCGTTGTAGGCCTCGAGCTCACTCGGGCGAAGGACGTGGCGAGCCACGATCCGGTCGCGGAAGCCTGGCGCAAAGCGCTCGATCTGCCCGAGGATGCGCTCGGTGGCATCGCCGTCCCAGCCATTGGGCACGTGGCAGTAGGCCCACACGACCTCGCGACCGGCCGGCGCCCGCGACGGGTCGAAGCGCGACGGCTGGGCGAGGAGGACGAACGGGCGCTCGTGGACGCGCCCCCGGGCGACGGCGCGCTCCGACGCGGCGATCTCCTCGTACGTCCCGCCGATGTGGACCGTCCCCGCCTCGCCGATGACCGGGTCGCGCCACGGGATCGGGCCATCGAGGACGAGGTCCAGCTTGAAGGCCGCCGGGCCGTAGCGGTAGCGACGCAGCTGCGCCGCGTAGAGCCCGCCGAGCCGATCTCCGGCCATCGCCAGCACCTGCCGCGGCGTCACGTCGAGCAGCGCCGCCCGGTGGGCGGGCAGCTCCCGGACGTCACCGATGCGCGCGCCCGTCGTGATGTGACCGCCGGCCTCCCGGAGCGAGGCAGCGAGCGCGTCGACGATGTGCTGCGATCCGCCCCGCGGGAACGGCCAGCCGACCGCATGGCCGCTGACGAGCAGCGCGAGCGCCGGGCCGCCGGTCACCGGCGCCGTCATCGGCAGGAACGAGTGAGCGCCACACCCGGCGAGGAGCGCTCGGCCGACCGGTGAGCGGAGACGGCGCGCCAGCGCCGCCACCGGCAGGAGGGCGAGGAGTCCGAAGCGGCCAAGCGCGACGGGGTGTCGAACGGCGCCGATCGGCAACGGCCCGAGCAGCTCCCGCACGATGAGGTCCCAGTCCGCGACCAGCGGCGTCATCCAGTCCCGGTACGTGCGCGCGTCGCCGGCATCGTCGAAACTGGCCGCCGTCTCCTCGATGCCGCGTCGCAGCAGGGCGACCCGCCCGTCGCCGAGCGGGTGCGCCAGCTGGATCGGCGGCTCGATCCACTCCAGGCCGTGACGCGCGAGATCGAGCTCGCGGAAGAGCGGCGAGGACCTGGCGAGCGGGTGGATCGCGCTGCAGACGTCGTGAAGGACGCCCGGCTCGGTCAGCTCCGCGGTTCGACACCCGCCGCCGATCGTGTCGCGCGCCTCGAACAGCCGGACGCTCCGGCCGGCGCGCGCGAGGACGATCGCGGCGGCGAGCCCGTTCGGCCCGGCGCCCACCACCACCGCATCGGCCGCGTCAGTCACGCCGATACGGTAGTCGCCGGATCAGTCGAACGTGACCTCCACCAGGGGCGCGGAGACGACCATCACCCCCAGGTCCATGCGCCACAGCCGCGCGATCGGCGCCAGCAGCCGCTCGCGTTCGGCTCGGTCGGTCACGACGCGGCCCCGCGCAGGAAGGTCGGCCACGACGTCCCGCTTGAGGTGGAAGGTCATGTGCGGGTCGGCCGCGAGGTTGGCGACCCAGCCTCGCGGATAGCCCGGCCGGCCGCTGATGAGGATCCGACCGTCGACGTTGTTAAACACCAGCTCGATGCGGCGCGGCTCACCGGACTTTCGGCCGGTCGTGGTGATGTCGATCACCTGGCCGCGCTCGAGCGCGCGGGCGATCGCCGGGTCGGTGGCGATCACTCCGCCACCGTGACCGTCTTCTCCTCGGCACCGCGCACGACGGTGATCTCGAGCGGCCCGCTGCCGCCGAGCGCCTCGAACAGGTCATCGGCGCTTTCGATGGCTCGCCCGCCGGCCGCCACGATGAGGTCGCCCTCGGCGATGCCGGCCTTCGCGGCGGGGGAGTCGTCCTCCACCTCGCGGACGAGGAGGCCGTCGCGCTCGTCGAGCCCCACGGCTCGCCGCAGCTGTCGGGCCACGTGGGACGGCGCCAGTCCGACGCCGAGCCGGCGCCGCGTCGGCGTCTCGCCGCGCCCGAGCGCCGAGATCCGCTCACGCAGCGTCTCATCGGCGGCGATCGCCAGGTAGAAGCCGTTGCCGAGCCGGTTCGTGTTGATGCCCAGCAGCTTCCCGTCGAGATCGACCACCGGCCCGCCGGACGATCCCGGCATGAGCGGCGCGGTGTGCTCGACGGCTCCGGCGACGCGACGGCCGCGCGGTCCCCGGAACGACCTCCCGGTGCCGGACACGAAGCCGAACGTGACCCGCGGCCCGTGGCCGTTCGGGTTGCCGAGGGCCACGACCGGTGCACCGACCCCGGGTGCATCGGCGCCCAGCTCGAGCGCCGCGGCGCCGTCGGTCGGTGCCTCGAGGATGGCGAGGTCGCCATCGGTGTCGACGCCGAGCGCCTTCGCATCGGCGGATCGTCCATCGGCGAAGGTGATCGTCACCTCGTCGCCGTGGAGGTTGTGCGCATTCGTGAGGATCCGGTTCTCGCCGATGACGACGCCGGAGCCGCCGCGCCATCGGTTGCCGATTCCGACCACCGATGGTCCGACGCGCTCCGCGATTCCCCCGATCTCCCGTCCCAGCTCAGCCAGGCTTGTCATGGTCATCTCCGTGGGTAGCATGTGACTTGCAATGCGCAAGTTACTCCTCTCCCAGCGGCTGTCAAGGCCGATGCCCTACGATCCCTCCATGGCCGCCCAGACCCCGCTCGCCGCGGCGCTCGAACGCGTCGGAGACCGATGGAGCCTCCTCCTCATCGAGGCGCTCCTCGACGGTCCGCGCCGCTTCGGCGAGCTGTCGGAAGCGGTCGACGGGATCGCGCCGAACATCCTGTCCGAGCGGCTGAAGCGCCTGGAGGGGGAGCGGGTCCTGCGCGCCACGCCCTACTCGGAGCGGCCGCCGCGCTTCACGTATGCGTTGACCGATGAGGGCCTCGAGCTGGCCGGCGTCCTGCGGCTGCTGGCCGACTGGGGGTCACGGGGCTCCGCCCACGCCGAGCCGATGCGTCACGCGCTGTGTGGCACGCCGGTCGAGGCGCGACTGTGGTGCCCGACCTGCGCCCGGGCCGTCGAGCGCCCGGAGGCCGACGAGCTGCGCTTCGTCTGAGGTTCCGCCACAGACGGGGGAGCCGTTTCTAAGCCCGGCCCCCCGAGGCGCGTGCCAGGCGTGCATCAATGGGACGACATTCGGTGGCTGGCGCCTGGTTCTTCTCGCTCGTCCCGCGGCGATCTGCCCACCGCGTATGGCGCACGGGAGCGATACCCGTGGTTGACATGCAACTGGAAGGTTGCATAACATGGGCGTGATGAGCGCGACGTTCGACGCCGTGGCCGATCCGACGCGACGCCGGCTGCTGGACCGCCTGCGCGGCGGCGACAGCCTGTCGCTCGGCCAGCTGGCGGATGGTCTGCCGATGACGAGGCAGGCCGTCACGAAGCACCTCGATGCCCTCCGCGATGCCGGCCTCGTCCGGATCGAGCGGAGCGGCCGCGAGCGGCTGCACTCGCTCGAGGACGCGCCTCTGCGAGAGATCGCCGATTGGCTGGCGCCGTACGCCGCGGCGTGGGACGCGCGACTCGATCGGCTCCGTGAGCACCTGGAGGAGAACCCATGAGCGACGCCACCACGACCGAGCTGCCCGCCATCGAGCGGACGCTGGAGCTCGACGCCTCGCCCGAGCGGGTCTGGCGCGCCATCTCCGACCCCGATGAGCTGGCCCGGTGGTTCCCGTAGCGCGCCGAGCTCGACCTGCAGCCTGGCGGAGATGGCCGCTTCTACTGGGACGGCCACGGCTGGTTCCCGATTCGCGTCGAGGCGGTCGATCCGCCGCGCTACCTCGCCTGGCGATGGGGCCTCGAGTCCGAGGCGGATCCGACCACCGATGCGACGTCAACCCTCGTCGAGTGGTGGGTCGAGCCGAGCGGCGAAGGGACTCTTCTGCGGATGCGCGAGTCGGGGTTCCACCAGGCGGAGCAGCGAGAGAACAACGACGGAGGCTGGACCTCCGAGCTCGCCGAGCTCGTCTCCCTCCTGGCCGCAAGGGCCTGACCCTCGGCTCGCGCGGATGCGCCATCGGCGGATTCCACCGTCGATGGCGCACTGGACCGGCACCTTGTGAGTCACCTTGCGTGGGATTTGCTCAGTAGCCTTGCGCTCGCGAGCCGGCGCGCCGATGCTGCTTGCGCGAGCCGCGGCAGGGAGGACGTTCTTGTTGCCAAGCGTCGATGAGGTAGTTCTGGCGGTCTGTCGCCTTCCCCAGGACTTCTACGCCGCCAAGAATTCCGCCGTGGGCGATCTCGTCAGGTCCTCGGGCTATCCGGCCATCCGTTCGCAGCTCACGGTCGAGCGGCTGGCGGCATGTCTGCGATCGCATCCCGATTGGGTTGCGCAGTGGCTCGACTGGTCGGCCGGCAACCGGTCGTCACCGTCCTGGTATGTGATTGAGGCGGACCAGGGCGGGTTCCACCTTGGGTTCTACGATGGCCAGAGGAGCGAGCCACCAGCGGTAATCACCGATCAAGCCATGGCCGTCGCGGAGTTCATTCACCGCTACCTCCAGCACATCTCGCCAAGATAGGTCGTTCTTCACGACCGAAGTGGAGATCCCACGCAAGGTGACTCGTCAGGACCGGCAGAGGGTGTCCGGGACTGACGGCAGGACCCCGATCGGGCGTCCTACACTGCGCTCGATCGGGGTGCCGAAGCTCGCCCCGGCACGAGTGGAGGGCTCTGCCTCATGACACAGTCAGTCCCGTCTCCCGACCCCGGCGCCCCCGTCGCGCCCGCCGCCCCGGCCGCCGGCACCGCCAGGCCCGGGATGATCACCGCCGCCGGCATCACGCTCATCGTCCTCGGCGTGCTCACGGTGCTCATCGGCCTCTTCGTCGTCCTCGGCGCGGCGCTCTTCGCCGGCGCGGCGGGCGGCATCGACTCGGGCGAGGTTCCGGGTCTCGGTGGCATGTTCGGCGCATTCGCCGGAGCGATCCTCTTCCTTGCCATCATCGTCCTGGGATTCGGCGTGCTCCAGTTCGTGACCGGTCTCAACGTGATGGGCGGCCGGAGCTGGGCGCGGATCACCGGGATCGTCGTGGCGGCCATCGGCGCGCTGTTCGCCCTCGCCGGGATCGGCGATGCCAGCGGTGCGGTGATCAGCATCGTGCTCCTCGCGGCGAACGCGTTCGTCATCTACGCGCTGGCGGTCGGCGGGGAGTGGTTCGCCTCGCGCGTGAGCTGACGCTGCTCAGGCGGGCTCCCACTGGTAGGTGCCGGTGAAGAGCCCGCCCTCGAAGCCGATCTCGTAGGCGAGCAGCAGCCCGAATGCCAGCGACAGCACGCCGGATCCGATGGTGAGCCATCGGTTGATCTGCGCCGATCGAGTGCTGCCGAGCATGAACGGCAGGCCGATCACCGTCGTCAGCACGGCCATGCCTGCGGCCACGCCGATGCAGAAGATCACGAGATAGGCGATCGCCGCGCCGGTGTCCTGGATGGTGGCGAGAACGAGCAGCGCCACGGCGGCCGACCCGGCCAGCCCGTGCACGAGGCCGACCACCACCGGCCGGATCAGCTGGTAGCGCCCGAAGGTCTCGATGAGGCCGGGATGCGAGCCATGGCCGTGGAGGTGCCCATGTGACCCCTTCTCGTGCGCGTGCTCGTGCGCGTGCAACGGGGCGGGCGGCGTCAGGCGCTCGGTGAGGGAGCGGAGCCCTCCGGACAGGTTGAGGACCCCGAGGCCGATGAGCATGAGCGCCACGGCGAACTCCATGGCCAGCCCGACCGGCGGCGGAATCACGACGTTGAAGACGATGATGAGCACGCCGACCACGACGACGGTCACGGTGTGGCCGAGGCCCCAGAGTGCGCCGATGAGCGTGGTGTCGAGGAACCGCCGGCTGCGGTTGAGGATCGTCGTGACGGCGATCACGTGGTCCGCATCGGTTGCGTGGCGCATCCCGAGCAGGAATCCGAATCCGGCCAGGGCGAGAAGCTGGGTCATCGGTCTCCGCTGTCTATTGCAACGTTTCGCAATAAGCCTACGGAGCATAGACTACTTCGCATGCGCATGACTGCTCTGCCGCCGCCCTGGGACTCGGTCGACGACCGGCTGCGCGCCCGCGGCCTGCGCTGGACGCCGCAGCGGGCGACCGTCATCGAGGTGCTCGCGGAGGCCGATGGTCACGTGTCGGGAGCGGAGCTGGTCGAGCGGTGCCGGCTGCGCGACCCCTCGACGATTCCGTCGACGGTGTATCGCACCCTCGACGTCCTGGAGGAGCTCGGGCTCGTGCGCCACGGCCACGGGCCGGACGGCCGCGAGGAGTTCCATGTCCGGCCCGTCGAGGAGCACGGCCATCTCCACTGCGCCGAGTGCGGGAACAGCTGGGAGCTCGGGAACGAGCGTGCGGCGGCCGTGGCGGATGCGCTGCGCGCCACGGACGGCTTTGAGATCGACATCGGGCACGTGACGCTGGTGGGTCGGTGCCGGGACTGCGCCGCCGGCGCCTGAGCGGCTGATACCCTGCGGCGCGTGATCACCGACCGACCGGAGATGGGGTTCCTGGGCGCGCCGATCGAGACGCACCTCGAACGCGTCGACGCCCGCTTCGCGATCCTCGGCGTTCGGTATGGCTGGCCGTACCCCGACCCCGGCACCACCGCCGGCTGCGCCGATGCGCCGGCCGCCATCCGCCGCCGATCCGCGCGCCTGGGTCGGTTCGCGGGCCACTGGGACTTCGACGCCGATGCGTCGATGACCCTCCCATCGCTCATTGACGCCGGCGATGTCCCGGGCACCGCCGACGACGGTCGCGGGAATGGCGATCGGATCGAGGGCGCCGTCCGGACCCTCCTGGACCGGGGTGCGGTCCCGATCTGCCTGGGCGGCGACGACTCCGTCCCGATTCCCATCCTGCGGGCCTACCAGGGCCGAGGACCGATCGTCGTGCTCCAGGTCGACGCGCACCTCGACTTCCGGGACGAGGTGGCCGGCGTCCGCGAGGGCTACTCCTCGCCGATGCGACGCGCCTCGGAGATGGACCACGTGGCACGCATCGTCCAGGTCGGCCTGCGCGGCGTCGGCTCCGCCCGGCCCGATGACGTCCGCGACGCGCGGGCGGCGGGCAACCTGCTCGTCACCGCCGCCGAGCTCCGGGAGCGTGGCGTGCCATGGCTGCTCGAGCAGCTCCCGTCGGACGCATCGGTCTTCGTCAGCTTCGACTGCGACGGCCTCGACCCGTCGGTGCTGCCGGCGGTCTCGGCGCTCGCGCCGGGCGGTCTCGGCTACCGCGAGGCGTGGGATCTCCTCGCCGGCGTGCGGAACAGGGTCGTGGGAGCGGTCTTCACGGAGCTCGTCCCCGGGCGGGACCGCGACGAGATCTCGGCACTGGTCGTCGTGCGCCTCATCGGCTCGCTGCTGCGCGAGGCATAGAACGACCCCCGGCAGGCCGGAGCCCGCCGGGGGTCTGTGACGCGGACCGGATCAGTTTCCGGTCGAGTACCAGAACGGGATGAGGTACTCGGTGGTGCCGTCGTTGACGGTCACGTCACCCTCCGCCTGGTTCGGTCCCCGGGCGGAGAGGGTCACGTCGAACGTCGCCGTCCCGTTCGCCGGGAGAGAGACGCTCGTCGTCGACAGCGAGAGTGCCGCATCGCTCTCGCTGAGCGACAGGGTCTTCGCGGCGCCCGAAAGGTTCTTGACGGTCACGGTGATCGTCTGGTTGATCTTCCGGTTGCCGTTGCTGACGCCGAAGCTCAGCGACATCGGGTCGAAGGTGGTGGTCGCCGCGCTGGCGCGTGCCAGATCGATGCGTCCGCCGCCGCGCTCCATGACGGTGGCCAGCAAGCCGCCGACGACGTTCGACCAGACCTGCCGCTCGGCGTTGTTGCCCAGCAGCGACTTCACGTCGGCCGGCGAAAGGGACGGATCGTCAGCGAGGAGCAGCGCGGCCGCGCCCGCCACGTGGGGGCTCGCCATGCTCGTTCCCTGCTTCATCCCCCAGCCGAGCTCACCGGTCGCCTCGTCGAAGTCAGACGAGTAGATGTTCACGCCGGGCGCCACGACATCCGGCTTGATGTTCTCGGTGAACTCCGCCGGTCCGCGCGAGCTGAAGCCCGCCATGATGTCGGCGTTGGTCGTGAGGATCTCGACCGGATTGCTGCCATCGATCGAGACCGTGCTCGGGAGCTCGGCCTTGATCGTCTCGCCGTCGCCGTTGCTGACCATGACGGCCGGGAGGTCGCCCGCCCCGCCCATCGCGATCGGGTCGCCCCCGACGCTGTTGTAGACGACGACGCCGATGGCGCCGGCGCCCGCAGCGCTCGCAACCTTCTGGGAGAAGGTGCAGGCGCCGCGCTTGATGAGCACGACCGCCCCGCTGACGTCGCTTGCCGGCGAGCTGCCGGCGCACGCCGTCTCGGTCCCTCCCCATGCAACGAAGGGCGCGTCGGTGACGGGATTCTCGGCGAAGGGATCGAAGTCGCCCACGGCAGCTCCGAAGGTGCCGAACGGGGTGACGACGTTGATCCCGACGTAGTGGGCGTTGGTGGAGGCGCCGGCGGTCAGGGCCCCGACCGCGTTGCCGGGTGAGCCGGTCGTCGAAGGCCCGGGGCCCTCGTTGCCGGCGGAGACGGCCGCAACCACACCCGCCGCGACGGCCGCGTTGACCGCTTCGGCGAGGTAGTCGTGCTTGCCCTGGATGGAGCCGCCCAGGCTCATGTTGATGACCTCCATGCCGTCGTCCACCGCGTCCTCGACGGCGAGGGCGATGTCATGGCTGAAGGCACTCCCGCCGAAGGCGACGTACCCGCCGCCGTAGCCGGGGAAGACGTTGTAGTCGTGGAGATTCGCGCCAGGTGCGACGCCGCTAATCGTGCCCTGGATCGGGCCCCCGGGATCGACCACCGAGAGGTCGGTCACGCAGCCGGCGACGGTGCCGGCGACGTGGGTGCCGTGGTCGAAGACGATGTCCTGGGTGCCGCCGGCCCGACCGGCAGCGTAGGTCTTGTGCGGGATCTCGTCCTTGCAGGCGAAGAACGGATGATCCTCGCGGATGCCCGAGTCGATGATCCCGACATCGATGCCCGCGCCGGCATCGGCCTGGCCACCGAGGGCGCCCCACACTGCCGGCGCGTTGATGATGTCGACGCTGACATTCATCGTCGGCCGGTAGAGCCAGCTGGCCTCGACCGACTTCACCTTCGGGTTGCGGGCGAGACTCTCGACCGTCGCGCCGTTGAGCTCGACGGCGAAGCCGTTGAGCACGGTGTCGTATTCAGCGACGATGCGGGCCTGCGGGACCGACTGGGCGAGGAACGCCCGGTAGTTGGCGTGCTCGCCGGCCAGGAAACGCTGGTACGCGCGATAGGCGGGGCTGGTCGGGTCGAGCCGGCCGCGGAGCGGCTTCGTGCGCTCGAGTCCGTTCTTCCCTCCCTCGTAGGTGGCAATCGGAGCATCCGCCAGCGTGACGATGGCGTAGCCCGTGGTCGCGCTCTGCTGCTTCGGCGCTGCCAGCGCGGTGGCCGGCATGGTGAGCGCGAGCAGCGCGACGATGGTGATGACCTTTCGGAGCATCGGTCCCTCCATGGGGGCCGCCAGGCGATGCCGGCAGGCCCGGGCGTGATCCGGCCTGCGACGGCCGCTGTGCCTCGGAGGATATCGCTCAGCCGGCCGCGCGTGCCAGCGAACGGGACGAAAGGATGGTGCTCGACGGCACCGAGCCCCGAGTGATCAGCGCTGGACGGAGCTGGCCCGGAAGATGGGGCCGATCTGGCAGATGGAGGCCATGTCCCCGGCGATCTCGCCGATGACGGTGACCTCATCACCGCCACGCGCCACGACGGCTCCGTCGGGGGCGCGCAGCTCGAGCGGCCGGAGGCTCAGCTCCCAGCCATCGGGGTAGATGACCTCGAAGCGCGTGCCGTCCTCGCTTCGCAGATAGCCGCACCCGCCCTCGATGGAGTCGGCGCCGAGAATGCCCGTGAGGGGGTCCCCGTCGGGCGGTGCGGATTCCTCCCCGGAGGTCGGCGATGGTCGATCGCTCGGCGTCGCGGAGGGAGAGCCGGGCTCGGGAGACGAGCCGGCGCTGGTGCAGGCGCTCATGGCGAAGGCGACGAGGACGAGAACGAGAGCGCGCATCGGATCTCCTCAACTGCTGCGTTCGAAGGGACGGTCACGATGCATGACCGGTTCCCGTTCCGGGGTGCGGTGCCTCCTGCCCCGCTGCCTCGCGGGGACGGTACCCGGTGCAGCCAAGCACCGGCAATCGGGGGTACCGCGGGAACCGTGGGTCGACATCGGCGAGGCGGCAGCGCCAGTACGCCGTGCCCCGCGTGGTCACGATTCGATGCGCGTGGGTGCAGGTTGCGCACAGTCCCGGGTGGTCGTGTCGGGTCGGGTGCATCGCGGAAGGTTTCATGGCCCCTGTACCGGAATGCCCATTGTCGTCCGGGTCGAGCCCGGTAAGGTGGGTTCCCCAACCATCATGCTTGCCGGAGGCTGTTCCTCGTGCCCTTGACCACCCCGATGCCGGTGCAGCGCGGCTTCGCGCTCATCATGACCCTCGCCCTCGCCATGGCGGCGCTCCTCCCACTCGTCGCCCCGTCCGCGACGCGAGCCGCTCCCGGCGAGCTCTTCTTCAGCGAGTACATCGAGGGGACGAGCAACAACAAGGCGCTCGAGATCTACAACGGCACCGGTGCGCCGATCGACCTCGGCGCCAACAGCTACACCGTCCAGATGTTCTTCAACGGCAGCACCACCGCTGGCCTGACCATCAACCTGACGGGAACGGTTGCCAATGGCGACGTCCACGTCGTCGCACACTCGTCGGCCAGTGCGGCGATCCTTGCCCAGGCCGACCAGACGAGCGGCGCGGGATTCTTCAACGGCGACGATGCCGTGGTCCTGCGCAAGGGCGGCACCACCGTCGACGCCATCGGCCAGGTTGGATTCGATCCGGGCACCGAGTGGGGAAGCGGGCTGACCAGCACCGCGGACAACACCCTGCAGCGCAAGGCCACGGTGCAGGCCGGTGACACGAACAGCGGCGACGTCTTCGATCCCTCGGTCGAGTGGGACGGGTTCGCCACCGACACGTTCAGCGGCCTCGGCGCCCACACGATCACCTCGGTCGATTCGGCTCCCACGGTCACCTCGACCACGCCGGCCGACAACACGACGGGCGTCGCGAAGGCCGCCGACATCTCGATCACGTTCAGCGAGCCGGTCACCACGGCCGGCACCTGGTTCGACATCACCTGCTCGCTCAGCGGGGCGCACAGCGCCGCGGCGAGTGGCGGCCCGACGACCTTCACCCTGAATCCCGACGCCGACTTCGCGAACGGTGACGTCTGCACCGTCACCGTCCTGGCCGCGGGCGTCACCGACCAGGATGGCGACCCGGACACCATGGCCGCGGACTTCGCGTTCGACTTCACGGTCGGTGTGGTCTGCACGCCGGCGACCCACCTCATCCACGAAATCCAGGGCTCGGGCACGAGCACGCCGATCTCCGGCGCGTCGGTCACGATCAACGGCGTCGTCGTGGGGGACTACCAGGGGAGCTCGCCCACGCTCCGTGGGTTCTTCGTCCAGGAAGAGGACGCCGATGTCGACGCGGATCCGCTGACGTCGGAGGGGATCTTCGTCTTCCATTCGTCGACGGCGGTCGAGGTCGGTGACGTCGTGAGCGTCTCGGGCCGCGCGACCGAGTTCAGCAGCCTCACGCAGATCGGCAGCGTGACGGATGTCACCGTGTGCGACACCGGTGGGACGGTGACCCCGGCGCAGGTGACGCTGCCGGTCGGCTCGGTCGGAGACTGGGAGCGCTGGGAGGGCATGCTCGCCGACTTTACGCAGACGATGACGGTGACCGAGAACTTCACCCTCGGTCGCTTCGGCGAGGTCGTCCTGAGCTCGACCGGCCGGCAGTACCAGGGCACGCATGTCGCGGAGCCCGGTGCCGGTGCGCAGGCCGTCGCGGACCTCAACCAGCGAACGCGCATCGTCCTCGACGACGCGAACACCAGCCAGAACGCCGATCCGACGCGCTATCCGACCGGTGGCCTCTCGGCCTCGAACACGCTCCGGGTGGGAGCCACGGTCTCGGACCTCACGGCGATCGTCCACGAGGGATTCGGGTCGTACCGGCTCCAGCCGGTCGGGGAGATCACCTTCGACGGCGCGGCGGATCGACCGGCGACGCCGCCGGCAGTCGGCGGTGACATCCAGGTCGCGGCGTTCAACGTCTTGAACTACTTCAACGGTGACGGCCTCGGCGGCGGCTTCCCGACCGCACGAGGCGCGAACACGGCGCTCGAGTTCGAGCGTCAGCACGACAAGATCGTCGCCGCCATCGCGGCCATGGACGCCGAGATCGTCGGCCTCATGGAGATCGAGAACGACGGGGCCGACGCGGTCCCGGCGATCGCCACTCTCGTCGACGGGCTCAACGACGTGGCGGGAGCCGGCACGTATGACTACGTCGAGACCGGCGTGATCGGCACGGACCAGATCGCCGTGGCGATCATCTACCAGCCGGCCGAGGTCACGCCCACCGGCGCGTTCGCGGTGCTGGACTCGAGCGTCGATCCGCGCTTCGACGACACCCGGAACCGGCCCGCACTGGCGCAGTCGTTCACCGAGACCGCGAGCGGTGCCGTCTTCACCGTCGCGGTGAACCACCTGAAGTCGAAGGGGTCCGGCTGCGGAGCCGGTGACGACCAGCCCGACCACCTTGGCGGCAACTGCAACGCCACCCGGACCGCCGCCGCCGAGGCGCTGGCGGACTGGCTGCTCGCCGACCCGACCGGATCGGGTGATCCCGACTCGATGATCATCGGCGACCTCAACGCCTATGCCATGGAGACGCCGATCTCGGCGCTCGCGGATGCGGGGTACACCGATCTCCTGTGGCAGTTCGAGGGTCCGGACGCGTACACCTACGTCTTCCGGGGAGCATCGGGCTACCTGGACCATGCGCACGCGAGCGCCTCGCTCAGCGCCCAGGTCACCGATGCCGCCCCGTGGCACATCAACACCGACGAGCCGCCGGTCCTCGACTACAACGTCGAGTTCAAGTCGCCGAACCATCGGTCGTCGCTGTACGCCCCCGATGCCTTCCGTTCATCGGATCACGATCCGGTGCTCGTCGGGCTCGACCTCGGCCTCCACGCCAAGGTCACCGGCGGCGGACGCATCACGACCGATGACGGCATCGCGAGCTTCGAGCTGTCGGCCCAGTACGCCGGCAAGGCAATCGTCCCGAGCGGCGAAACGCTGTTCGTCCTTCCCGGACGCTCGTTCGCCTCGACGGGCGTGGCATGGCTCGTGTCCGAGCCGGACGGCTCGGCCGCCCGCTACGGCGGCACCGGCACGCTGAACGGCGCGGCCGGCTACGGATACGCGGTGTCGGTCACCGACGGACCGGATCGGCTTCGCATGCGGATCTGGGAGCTCGCGACGGGGAACGTGGTCTTCGACAACGGCTCGCCGCAGCCGATCCGGAACGGCCAGATCAAGGTGCACGCCACCTAGAGTCCAGGCGTCGGCGAATGTGCGAGGGCCCGGCAGATGCCGGGCCCTCGTTCGTCATCCCGCAGGATCGGGCTCGTCTCGGGGAGCACCGACCGGCGCGCTCTCCTCGCCGGGCGCACGCTGCTCCGGCTCGTCCGGCGTGCCGATCGGCATCGGCGTGGGGTCCGTCTCCGGGACCGGGGGTGGGGTGTCGTCGCTGGGTGGCTGCTGGATCGTCATGAGCGGCGTGGATTGCAGCCGGCGTGCCGTCGCGGAGGTGATGCGAAACCGGCGGGGAATCGTAATTATGCTAGGATCAGGTATCACGTTATTTGAACGCAACAGGAGTTCCCGATGGGATGGCTACCGGAGCCGATCGAGCGCCTGCTCGAGGTGGCATTGGTCGGTGAGCTGACCGTCGTCGGGCGCGATGGACGGCCGATCACCCACCCGCTCATTCCGCTCTACGACGGCGAGAAGATCTACCTTCACTCGTCGACGCTGTTCAGCAAGAAGCTCGAGCACATCAAGCGCGACCCGCGCGTGAGCCTGGCGCTCACCGACCCGGTCGCGATGAAGGGCAACCTCGACCGCGCCACGATCCAGGGCACCGCCCGGATCATCGAGGACGATCCGCACGCCGACTGGGAGCGGCTCATCCTCGACCTCTGGCAGCGCAAGGAACCGGCGATCAACGACTTCCTCAAGGCACGCGTGGCGCTGCCGCTCTTCTTCGAGCGTGCCGTGATCGAGATCACGCCGGAGCGCGCGCTGTTCTGGGCCGATGGGCGAACCGACCAGCCGCCGGTCGAGACCCGAGCCCCGCGATCGGTGGCCGCGTGATGACGACCACCGCACCGATGCGCTCGGGCTCGATTCCCGCGCACGATCCCACCGCTGCCGACCTCGAGAAGCTGGCGACCTACCCTCACGCGATCGTCAGCTGGGTCGACGACGCCGGCTATCCAACGAGCGTGGCGACCTCCTTCGAGGTCGACGCCGAGGCAGGCACCGTGTCCCTTGCCGCGCCGGGCGGCATGCCGATTCCGACCGACCGCGAGGTCAACGTGATGGGCAGCCACATCCACCCGCAGCCCGGGATCGGCTACGACGAGCGCCGCTACATCCAGCTGTGGGGTCGCACGTCGGACGGCACGACCTTCACGCCCGTTCGCGCCTGGGGCTGGGACGAGACCGAGGTCCCGTTCTTCGAGTACTCGGAACGATCCGTCCCGCAGTCGCGGCGCTACCTCGCGCAGCTGTCGAAGGAGAAGGGCCGCACGATCCGTCCGAGGCTCAGCCCGTTCTGGCTGGCGCTCCGGACGACGCGGCTCCCGTTCCTGTCGGCGACGGCCGTCCCGGTCCTCCTCGGCATCGCCGTGGCGGCGACCGACGGCGCCTTCACGTGGTGGACAGCCCTGCTGACCCTCATCGGCGGCTCGTTCGCGCACCTCGCGATCAACGTCACGAACGACATCTTCGACACGCTGTCGGGCGCCGATGACGCGAACACGACCCCGACTCAGTTCTCCGGCGGCTCCCGCGTGGCGGTCTACGACCTCGTCTCGATCCGCGGGCTGAGCCAGCTGGCCGTGGCCCTGTTCGGTGCCGCGGCGCTCATCGGCCTCCTGCTGGTGGCCGTCACCGGCTCGCTGACCCTGCTCTGGATCGGGATCGCCGGCATCGTGGTCGGCGTCGCGTACACGGCGCCTCCGCTGAAGCTCGTCTACCGGGGTCTCGGCGAGTTCGCCGTGGCGCTCGGGTTCGGGCCGATCATGCTCCTCGGCGCCTATGTCGTGCAGACCGGGCGAATCGCGATCGAGCCGCTTGTCCTGTCGCTGGTGCCGGGGATCCTCATTGCGCTGATCCTGTACGTGAACGAGATCCCGGATCGACGCAGCGATGCCGAGGCCGGCAAGCGGACGCTGCCGGTACGGCTCGCCCCGTCGACGGTCCAGACCGGCTACCTCGTCGGTGCCATCGCCGCGTTCGCGGTGATCGTCATCGGCGTCGCGGCCGGCGTGCTGCCGTGGCCGACGCTCATCGCGCTCGCGGCGGTCCCGATCGCGCTGCGGGTCCACCAGGGCATCAAGGTCCACTACGACAGCCCGTACACCCTGATGGCGGTGATGGGCACGAACGTTAACCTCAACCTCGTCGTCGGCGGGCTGCTGCTCGTCGCCTACGTGCTCACGATCGTCGTGGCGCTCTTCGTCTGACACCCTTGACTCAGGCCCGGGGTTCGCGCAGCGCGAGCTCCGGGCTTCGTCGTGTGCTCTCGGCTGCCTACCAGCCTTCGCTGCCCGGCTCGCCCTTGAACGGGCCGACCACGTCGTCGGTCACCCAGCCACCGTAGAAGCCGCCGGGCTGCGGTCGGACGCGCTCCCCGTCCACCGTCGCCTCGTCGACGAGGCCGGCGTAGAAGGCGAGGTGGCCGGCGATCGCCTCGTAGCCGCGCTGCGGCGAGGGATACGACCACGCCGCACGTGGCGCCACGCGGTCGCCGACGACGAGATCGAGATAAACGGCGACTCCCTTCCACTCGCACACGGTCTGGTGGCCGATCGCCGGCCTCAGGAGGTCGAGACGCACGTCGGCCATCGGCAGATACCAGACCGGCGCGCCGGCGGTCTCGAGCACGCGGATGGCCCGCCGGCTCTCGGCGATCACCTCGCCACCGTGCACGATGCGCACGTGGCGGTTCGATGGGCTGAGCGCGGGCGGGCGCGGGTAGTCCCAGACCGACTCGCGAGCTCGCTGATCGGCCTGGTGCGTCGGTTCGGTGGTCATGCCACCGGATACGGCCGAAGCCGCCGTTCGAATCAGTCCCAGGACCAGGCGCTGCCGTCCCACCAGGCGTGAACGAGGTCGCCGGCCGTCCCCCGGGCGAAGATATCGAGGCGGTTGGGACCCCAGCTGCAGGCCGCGGGGTCCGAGGTCAGCTCACCGCCGAGCGACTCCCAGCTCGTCCACCCGCCGGGCTCGTACCAGCAATGCTGCAGCGAACCGTCGGCACCGCGCGCGAACAGGTCGATCCGATCGGCGCCCCAGCTGCACGCGGAGGGGTTGCCCACGAGCTCGCCGCCCAGCGACTCCCAGTCGTGCCAGCGTCGTCCGTCCCAGTAGCGGTTCCAGAGCTCTCCATCGCCGTGGATCGCGAAGACCTGCATCTCGTCCACGGCCCAGCTGGTGACGGCGGGTGCGGAGACGATCGCTCCGCCGAGGGACTCCCACACCATCATCGATCCTCCCAGTGGTGATGTGCGATGCATCTTCGCCTGCCAGGCAAGCGGGACGCCAGATCAGCGCTCGATCGTGACGAGCGCCGCCACGCGGTCTCGCTCCGCGTCGCGGGCGAACAGGAACGTCGCGTCGACGAGCTCCGACCGCACGTGGAGGGCGGCGACCGTCTCGCTGGCCGTGTGGACGGTGCCCGTGCGCCCCTGCGTCCAGCCGCCGCCGATGAGCACGGGCTTCGGCGCCGGACCGGAGCCGTCGCCGAGGGGTTGCGCGGTGAGCAGGTTCATTCGCCCGTCGCGCCGGACGAGGAGCAATGCCCCCGCGGGGTCGGCAAGGTGCGCCTCGTTCGGGCCGATGCGCCCGCCATAGGCGGTCGGGACGCGCTCGCCGGGTGCCAGGGGCCGGGCGAGGACGTCGACCGTGGCCGTGGGTCGGAAGATCGGGTAGCCAGCTCGCAGGCCGATCGCTAGCACCCCGGCGAGGAACAGCGGCGGAATCGCCAGGAACCACAGGACCGGCCGTGGGGGATGCGGCACCGCGTCCAGCACGACGAGACGGTCCGACACGATCGTCGGTGGCGTGCCGGCCACGGTCGCCTCGATCGGCAGCTCCTCGGTGACGACGACCGAGGCGGGCTGGATCCGCCCGGTGAGCGTCGTGCGCTCCGTCGCCGTCGGTCGGGACGGGGCGCGGAGCACGACGGCCCGCAGCGGATTTGCGGCATCCACGAGCAGCGCATGCGCCCCGTCCTCGGAGGTTGGTGACTCGGTCAGCGGCACGAGCCGCCCGGTCAGGCGCACCCATCCGTCCGGGTGCGTCGTGGTCCGGTCGAGGATCTCCTGGATCGTGGCATCCTCGGGCTGCGCGTCGAGGAGCGGGAGCGCGATCGGGATGATGGCGACGAACACCAGCAGTGCGGCGACGATCGACACGACGAGCGGTCCGACGCGCGCGCCAAACGGGCGGCGGATCTGCCACGCGAGCCAGCCACAGATCGCAAGGAGGCGTCCCATCGGCGCATGATGCCGGTCAGCCGGTGACGACGCCACCCGGACGACCGTTCGAGACGGTTCGCCGACGGACTACCATCGCGCCGATGGACCGCTTCACGACGATCATCGAGCCGTTCCGCATCAAGAGCGTCGAGCCGATCCGGCTCACGACGGTCGAGGAGCGCGACGCGCACCTCCGTGATGCCGGCTACAACCTGTTCAACCTCCATGCCGCCGACGTGCTCATCGACCTGCTGACCGACTCGGGCACCGGCGCGATGAGCAGCGAGCAGTGGGCCGGCATCCAGCGCGGCGACGAGTCGTACGCCGGGTCGCCGTCGTGGTTCCGGTTCCTCGACGCGGTGACCGAGCTGTGGCCGTTCCGCCACGTCATCCCGACTCACCAGGGCCGGGCCGCCGAGAAGATCCTGTTCAGCGTCATCGGCGGCCCCGACAAGGTCATCCCGTCGAACACCCACTTCGACACGACGCGGGCGAACGTCGAGTTCACCGGCGCCGAGGCGATCGACCTCGTCATCGCCGAAGGTCGCGAGCCATCGACCATCCATCCGTTC
The DNA here is from genome assembly GCA_025699005.1 of Chloroflexota bacterium. GTDB lineage: Bacteria > Chloroflexota > Limnocylindria > QHBO01 > QHBO01 > JACDBZ01. The sequence goes on from JAILWI010000002.1 coordinate 192,982, forward strand.
AAGGGGAACATGGACACCGACGCCCTGGACGCGCTGATCCGCGAGCGCGGCGTCGAGCACGTCCCGGTCGTCTTCGTCACCGTCACGAACAACTCCGGCGGGGGCCAGCCGGTGAGCCTCGCGAACCTGCGAGCCGTCCGCGAGGTGTGCGACCGATACGGCATCCCGCTGTTCCTCGACGCGTGCCGCTTCGCGGAGAACGCGTGGTTCATCCGGGAGCGGGAGGACGGGTACGCCGACACGCCGATCCCGGACATCGTGCGCGAGATGGCGAGCCTGGCCGATGGAATGACGATGTCCGGCAAGAAGGATGCGCTCGCCAACATCGGCGGCTGGCTGGCGATGAACTCGGACACGTGGGCGGAGCAGTGCCGCAACCTCCTGATCCTGACCGAGGGCTTCCCGACCTACGGCGGCCTCTCCGGGCGGGACCTGGAGGCCATGGCCGCCGGCCTGCGCGAGGTCGTCCAGGAGGACTACCTCCGCTACCGGATCCGGTCCACGGCCTACCTGGGCGAGGCCCTGCTCGAGGCGGGCGTTCCGTGCGTGCAGCCCATCGGCGGACACGCCGTGTACATCGACGCGCGCGCACTCCTGCCGCACATCCCGCCGCTCGAGTACCCGGGCCAGTCGCTCGCTGCGGCGCTGTACCGCGAGGGCGGCATCCGCTCCGTGGAGATCGGAACGGTGATGTTCGGCCTCCACCCCGACGGGAGCGAGACACCCGCGCCCATGGAGCTGGTGCGGCTCGCGATCCCGCGTCGCACGTACACCCAGTCGCACGTCGACTACTGCATCGAGGTGATCCGCTGGGTGGCCGAGCGCGCCTCCGAGCTGCGCGGGTACCGGATCGTCGAGCAGCCACCGGCGCTGCGCCACTTCACCGCACGCTTCGAGCCGATCCGCTGACTCCGGGTGCGCAGCCTCAGGTGACCTCGACCTCGATGACCCATTTCACCCAGTCGAGTCCGCGGCGGCGCGGCGCGACGAGCCGTACCGGCGCCCCGTTCCCGATTGGCAGCCTCCGTCCGCCCACGTGCGTGGCGAGGAGGGCATCGTCGAGATCGGCCGGCTCGAGCGGGACCATCCAGCCGGTCGCGGACCGCACGTTCACGAAGTGCGCGTCGGGGTCGGCGCCGGCAGCGGCCAGGACCGAGGCCAGCGGCGTACCACGCCACGAAGTCCGCATCACCCAGCCCGACGTGCAATCGAGGACGGCCGTCCGCTCCGTGCCGCCGAGCGCGTCGAGCGCCGCCAGGTCCAGAGTCATCGGGTCGGCGACGCGTCCGGTCACGCGGAGACGCCACGCATCGGCATCGAGGGTCGGCGCGCCTTCACCGTAGAACGTGGTGGGTGGCGGGATGCCGCCGTCCGGGAGCCACCGGGATCCGGTGAACCGCCGTGACCCGCCGCGCAGCCGATCGCTGACGTTCGCCGCCGCCCAGGCCCCGGCTCCCAGCGCGGTGCCGGCGATCATGGCGAGGAAGGTCCGACGGCTCAGACCCGGTGCGCCAGCTCGGCGCGGTCGGAGGAGACGCCAGCGGCGCGGAACCAGGTGCACGAGGACGATCGGCACGACGGCCAGCCCGGCCCACACGTGGAGCGTGAGGATCGTCCACGGGCCGATCGACCAGATGCGGCCGCTCGCGACCCAGGCGAAGCCGCCCGCGAGCGCCGCCGCCACGGCCAGGGTGAGCAGTGCGCCGAGGACGAGCCGTGACCACCGTCGGGTGCGCAACGCGGGACCGATGCTGCGGCGCAGCTTCTCGGCCGATGCCACGAGCAGCGTCCCGCCGAGGAGGCCGTGGAGCCAGAACAGGGGAGCAGTCGCCGGGACCCCCGAGCGCAATGTGAGCAGCCCGCTCGCGATCTGCGCGACGAGCAGGATCGCAAGCATCCGGTCGAGCGCGGCGCTGCTCATGACCGTCACCGTACACCTCCCGCGGCGGTGATGCCGGGTGGCGGGCAAGGGTTAGGATGCTGCCAATGAGCATCCGGTTCGGCACGCTCCTCGCTGTCATCCTCGGGTCCGGGATCGTCTTCCTCGACGGCACGGTGGTGAACGTCGCCGTCGAGACCATCGGCAAGGAGCTGCCCGCCACGTTCGTCGGCCGGGTCGAGGGCCTGACCTACGTCAACAACGGCTATCTGGCCGTGCTCGCGGCGCTGCTCATCCTCGCCGGCGGCATCAGCGACTTCTACGGGCGGCGCCGGATGTTCCGGATCGGCCTGGCGGGCTTCGGCGTGGCATCGGTCGCCTGCGGCCTCGCGCCGAACATGGAGCTGCTCATCCTCGCTCGGCTGGTGCAGGGTGCTTTCGGAGCGCTTCTCGTCCCCGGGAGCCTGTCGATCATCACCGCGACGTTCGACGGTGAGGAGCGCGGGCGCGCCATCGGCCTGTGGGCGGCGGGCACCTCCGCGACGATGATCCTGGGACCGTTCCTCGGTGGCTTCCTGGTCCAGTCGATCAGCTGGCGCGCGGCCTTCCTCATCAACGTGCCGCTCGTGCTCATCGCCCTCTACGCCACCTCGGTGGTGCGAGAGAGTCGCGACGAGGAGGCCGAGGGGAAGTTCGACTGGCTCGGAGCCACCGTGATCGCGGTCGGCGTCGGCGGTCTCGCGTTCGGGGCCACGCGTGGTGCGGAACGCAACTGGGACGACGCGCTGGCGTTCGTCTCGCTCGGAATCGGCGCGGTGGCGACGGTCGCCTTCCCGTTCCTGATGCGGATGCGCTCCAACCCGCTCGTGCCGATGAGCCTCTTCGAGTCGCGCAACTTCACGATCGTCAACGTCTCGACCTTCGTGATCTACGGCGCGCTGTACGTCACGCTCGTCTTCCAGAGCCTCTATCTGCAGGGGACGTTGGGCTACTCGCCCGTCGCGGCCGGCGCCATCAGCCTGCCGGTCGGACTGCTGCTCACCTTCCTCTCGACGCCGGCGGGACAGCTCGCGGCGCGCATCGGCCCGCGGCTGTTCCTGACGGTCGGCCCGATCATCATGGGGCTCGGCCTGCTCTGGCTGGCGCGCATTCCCTCCACCAGCGAGCCATGGGTCGCGGACCTCACCGCCCCCGCGACGCTCATCCCGCCGGTCGATGCCCTGACCGACGTCATCCTGGCGCTCGTGGTCTTCGGGCTCGGGATCGCCATCCTCGTGGCCCCGCTGACCACCGCGCTCATGGCCTCGGTGCCGGTTCGTCGTGCCGGCCTCGGCTCGGCGATCAACAACGCGATCTCCCGGGTCGGCGCCCCGCTCATCGGCGCCGTCCTGTTCATCGCCATCACGGCGAGCTTCTATCCGTTCCTCGCGGAGCGAGTCCCGGACCTCACGGTCGAGCAGGCGCGGGCCGGCGAGATCCAGCCGCTCGCCAGCGTCCCTGACGGCACCGATCCGATGCTGGCCGCGGCGGCCGCCGAGGCCTCGACGGACGCCTTCCACCTGGCGATGATCGTCTCCGCACTGCTCCTCTTCGCGGGGGCGGGCATCAACGCGGTGGGGATCCGCAACCCGTCCCGGGCAGACCTCGACGCCGCACCCGAAGCCAGTCCCGCGGCCGGCTGATCCCCGACGTCCGCCTGGTTCAGAAGACCCTCGGGCACCACGGAGCGCGGTCGGTGGCGAAGAGGGCGTCGGCCCGCGCCACACCGCCGGGGGAGAGCTCGGTGACGCGCGCGGCCTCACTCAGCTGCCGGAACGTGAAGCCGCCGAGATACGCCGCAGCGACGTCGCTCACGTCGCAGGCGATGTCGGCGGCGGCATCGGTGGGCTCGACGATCGGGATGCCGGCCTCCACGCGGAGCGACCAGCGCCCCTCGTTCCACGGGCAGAACGCATCCTGGACCTGGACTGTCAGCCCGCCGTCCGTGCGATAGCGGCGGCCCGCCAGCGCGGACGCGACGTCCACCACCCGGAGCCACAGGCCATCGGCCAGCGCGAGCCCCAGCCGTCGCGGCTCGAGCACGGCAAGCATGAGCGGCTCATCCGGTGGGAGGTTCCACGCCTCGATCCGTCCGATCAGGTCGACATCCAGCAGGTAGCGCCACAGATCGAGGTGCGCGACCGCGTTGGTGGCGAGCACCTCGTTGACGAGCAGGGTCGATTTCGGGCCGCTGTCGTCCCATTCATCGCGGATGCGGTACCGCGCGTAGCCGTCGGCGACCCCGTCGACCTCGTGGACGACGTGGAACGCGGCACCGGCCCCGTGCCGCCAGTGCTCGGGGTCGTAGAAGACCTGGCTGTCCCAGAACGCGGGCGTGCGGCCGAAGAAGCCGGGCCGATCCGGGAGCAGCGCGTCATGGACGGCCGGGAACAGCCGCTTGGCCTCGTCGACGTCGACGAAGCGGATGCTTCCCGCCGGCAGATGCGGCCGCGCGAATGCCGCCCGGTCGCGCTGGATGCCGATGCGGGCACGCAGCGAGGCGAGGCCATAGCCGAACCGCTGGTAGATGCTCCCCTCGCTGGCCCACAGGATCGCCAGCGGCTCCCCGCGGTCGTGGACGTCGTCGAGCTGCATCCGCATCATGCGGCGCAGGGCGCCCTTCCGGCGATGGGTGGGCTGGACGCCGACCATCGTGATCCCGGCGGCCGGCAGCACGCCGCCCGGGATCGTCAGGTCGAAGCTGAAGGCGCCGGCGGTGCCCACCAGGCGATCGCCGTCGAACGTCCCGAGGGTGCGGTCCAGCTCGAGCATCGCCTCCCAGGCGGCCGCGTCGTCATCCCGGATGTGCTCGCCGAAGGCGGTCTCGGCGGCGGCGATGAAGTCGCGTGCGCTGCCGTCATAGGGTCGTACGTCGATATCCACGCTGGCGATTATGGCCCGCGCCGTGCTCTATCATCCCGCCGATGTTCCCCATCGGCGACGAGAACGAGCGCGGACACGGCCCGGCCTTCATCAGCCTGGCCTTCATCGGCCTCAACGTCGCCGTGTTTCTCCTGCTCCAGGGCGCCGGCGGCCCGGGCGGGGAGGACTTCACGTACGGGTACAGTGCCGTCCCCTTCGAGATCACGAACGGCGTCGATCTCGTCGGAGCCGAGGAGATCACGATCGGCGGTGAGACCATCCCGATTCCGCAGGAGCCCGGCCCCAGCCCGATCTTCCTGACGCTCCTCACCAGCATGTTCATGCACGGTGGCTGGCTCCACATCGCGGGCAACCTGCTGTTCCTGTGGATCTTCGGCGACAACGTCGAGCACCGGATCGGGCACATCCCGTACCTCGGCTTCTACCTCGTCGCGGGCGTCGTCGCCAGCCTGGCGCAGATCCTCGTGGACCCCGGATCGATCATCCCGACGCTCGGCGCCTCCGGTGCCATCTCCGGCGTCCTCGGGGCGTACCTCGTGATGTTCCCGACCAACCGTATCACCGTCCTGTTCCTCCGCTTCCCGATGCGGGTGCCGGCGCTCGTGGCCATCGGGCTGTGGGCCGTCTTCCAGGTCGTCAACGGCATCGGCGCCTTTGCCGTGACCGAGGAGACGGCGGGTGGCGTGGCGTACATGGCCCACATCGGCGGATTCGTGTTCGGGCTCGTCGCCGGGATGGTGTTCCGGACCGTCTTCCACGAGCCGCGTCGTCCACGGAACGCCCCGGTCGCGGCCTACCGATGACCGCGCGCGACGAGGCCGCCGGGCTCTTCGGCCCGGGCTCCGTCTCGTGGCGCATCGACCGCGAGCTCGTGGTCCTGGCCGGCGGATCGTGCGCGCTGCTCATGCAGGCGGCGCATCCGGGGGTGGCGGCCGGCGTCGTCGAGCACTCGACCTACGCCAGCGACCCGCTCGGCCGCCTGGTGCGGACGCTGGAGAGCAGCTTCGACGTCGTGTTCGGCAGCCGATCGACCGCCGACGCCGCGATCCGTCGCGTGAACGCGATCCATCGACGGGTGCGTGGCAGCCGGCCCGACGGCACTCCCTACTCGGCCACCGATCCGCTCGCCCTCCTGTGGGTCCACGCGACGCTCGTCGACACCGCGCTTCGCGTCTACGGCCGGTTCGTCGCGCCACTCGATCCCGCCGAGGAGCAGGCCTACCACGAGGAGAGCGGGCGCGTGGCGCTGCTGCTCGGTGTTCCGGGTGACCTCCTGCCGCCGACGATCGGGGAGCTCCGGGCGTGGATGTCGGCGCGCATGGCCGACGGCACCATCCGCGTGACGCCCGAGGCGCGACGGATCGCGCGGTCGGTCCTCCGTCCGCTGCCGCTGGTGCCGGGGACGCTCCAGGACGTGGCGCACCTCGTGTCGCTGGCGACGCTGCCGTCAACCCTCCGCCGGCAGTACGGGATCACCTGGTCACCGGCACGCGAGCGCGGGATCGAGCGCATCGCGGCGATGTCGCGTCGCACGCTGCCGCGGATCCCGGCGCGCCTGCGCCACGCTCCGAGGGCCCGGGCCGCCGACCGGCGGGTCCGTCAGGCGGGATCGGTCACGTAGCTGCGCCGCGTGGCGACGCGCCGGAACCCGAGACGCTCCACGTTCGCCGCCGACGCGCCGCCCTCGAGGGTCGACGCTCCCACCGCGTCGGCGCCCAGGCGCCAGGCGTGCGTGGCGCGCTCCGCGATGAGCGCGCGTTGCACGCCGCGTCCGCGGTGTGAGGGAAGCACCGAGCCGGCCCGAAGCCATCCGAGCTGATGGTGGAGGTGGAGGCTTCCGGCCCCGACCGGCGTCCCGTCGATCTCCGCCACGAAGCGGTGATGGTGGGCGGCGAGGGCGAGGTGGCGCTCGAGCTCGCGCCACGTCTCGCCGATGGCGGGGGGCATCTCGGAGGCGGCCACGATCACGTCCGCCCAGGGGCCGATCTCGTCGCGGGCCAGCTCCCGCACCACGAGCCCGGGGACCTCGACCGGCGCGAGGGGAGACTCGAGCGCCCAGCGTGCCAGCGTGGCGTCGACGACGGCACCGTCCCACGGAGGATCATCGGCGAGGATCCATCCCGTCACGCCGTGGTCCCGGAAGTGGGCGATCGCCCGGTCGACGAGGTTGGGAAGGTGCGCGAAGCCCAGTCCCTGGTTGAAGATCGGCCCGGGAAGGTCGGGTGCCGCCGATGCTGCAATCTCCCCGTCGTCCAGGATCGCGATTCGCCGCCCGGCGGCGACGGCGGCCTCCCAGAAGACGATCGAGCTCTCGCGCTCGGCATTGTCGAGCCGATCGGAGATGGCGAAGCCGGCGGCCGACGGGTCGACGGCCGGCTCGACCCGGATCTCGTCGTCGGGCGCGACCGTGCCGGCGGTGATGACCCGCGCGTACATCCGGCTGTCGGTCGGGTGCGCCCTGATCGACAGGCGCCCGAACCGCCCGTCCTTGAACGAGCGCCGGATGGTGCGGCATGGGTTCGTGGGCTGCGAGATCTCGAGCACGAGCTCGTCGCCGATGGCGAGACGCGTGCCGGCCTCGAGCGTCGAGACGTCGAATCCGGCGATCGTGAGGTTCTCACCGGTGCTGCCGGGCTCGATCGGATGGCCCTCGGCCCGAAGGCGTTCGATGACCTCCACCCCGAGGATCGACACCGCCCGATGGGGACCGCCGTGGACGGTGTCGGCGTTCTGGCGGTCGCCGGCGACGCCGGCGCTCGTCACACGGGCCGACGGGACCGGGCGCTTCGGCACGCCGCCGTCCGAGACGTTGACCTGGAGAACGCGGCCGGTGGGCAGGTCGGTCATCGGCGCATCGTAGCCGCCGGCCGCCGCGACGGCCCGATCGGCGGGGCCACGCGCCGCCGATGGTGGCCTCGGACGGCGACCGCTATCATGGCGTCGCCCGCTCGACGAGGCCCCGCGAGCGGCGAGAGGTACCCGATTTGACCCGTTTCGCCAAGCTGGCGGTTGCGGCTGCCGCCGCGACCTTCGTCCTGATCGCCATCGGTGGGCTGGTGCGCGCCACGGACTCGGGCCTCGGCTGCCCCGACTGGCCGCTCTGCTTCGGCGACTGGCTGCCGCCGGCCGATCTCCACGCCTGGATCGAGCATTCGCATCGGCTCACCGCGGCGGTGTTCGTCGGGCCGCTCGTCGGCGCCGTGGGCCTGATCACCGTCTTCACGCGACGCCGCCGCGATCGGCCTCTGCTCGCCGCGGCCGTCGTGGCCGGCGTGCTCGTCATCGTCCAGTCGCTCATCGGGGCGGCGGTCGTGCTCCAGGGCCTCGCCGCCGAGCTCGTCACGGCGCACCTGGCCATGGCGCTCACGGTCTTCGCGGCCACGATCTTCATCGCCGAACGTGCGGCGCGCGGTCCGATGCCGGGCCTCCACGCGCGGCCGGCGCTCACGCGTCTGCTCGTCCTGGCGAGCGGCGCGATCTTCGTGCAGATGCTCATCGGCTCGTGGGTCACCGGCCATGCCGCGGGGCTCGCCTTCACCGACTTCCCGCTCATGGACGGCGCGCTCATCCCGGCCGTCACCGACAGCCGAGAGGCGACCCATCTCGTGCATCGCGCGGCGAGCGTCGTGGTGGCGGGGCTGGTCGTCTGGGTGGCGATCGCCGTCCACCGGACGACCGAGGCGTCCCTGCCGCGCCGTCTGGCCCTGCTCCTCGTGGCGCTCGTCGTCGTCCAGATCGCCCTCGGAGGGCTCAACGTGCTGTCGCGCCTCTCGGCTCTCTTCGTCGTGCCGCACCTGGCGGTCGGGGCGGCGATGTGGGGCGTCTCGGTCTGGCTCGTGCTCGTCGGGCGGCGGCTCGATCCGACGGCGGTCCGCCACGCCACCGCCGATGCGGCGACGGCGGGGCCGGTCGACACGGTGCGTGCCTACGTGGCGCTCACGAAGCCGCGCATCATCGAGCTCCTGCTGGTCACGACCGTCCCCACGATGGTGCTGGCGCAACGCGGAATCCCGTCGCTGGGGCTCATGCTGGCGGTGGTGCTCGGAGGAACGCTGGCCGCCGGGGGCGCGAACGCGATCAACATGTACATCGATCGCGACATCGACGACGTCATGCGTCGAACGCGCCATCGCCCGCTGCCGCGCCACGCCGTGGACCCGCGCGCGGCGCTCTGGTTCGGGATCGCCCTGACGGTCGTGGCCTTCACCTTCCTGACGCTGACCGTGAACCTGCTGAGCGCGCTGCTGGCGATGAGCGCCACCGCCTTCTACGTGTTCGTCTACACGATGTGGCTGAAGCGCTCGACGCCGCAGAACATCGTCATCGGTGGGGCGGCGGGCTGTGTCCCGGTGCTCGTGGCGTGGGCCGCCGTGACCGGCGAGATCGGGCTCCCGGCGCTCATCCTGTTCGCGGTGGTCTTCTACTGGACGCCACCCCACTTCTGGGCGCTCGCCCTGCGCTACCGGGGTGACTACGCCGCCGCCAACGTCCCGATGCTTCCGGTCGTCCGCGGCGAGGTGGAGACCGCGCGACAGATCGTCATCTACACGCTCCTTCTCATCGGGGTCAGCCTCCTCCTGCTCCCCGCGGCCGGCATGGGCTGGGTGTACCTCATCTCGGCGCTCGTGCTCGGGGGGCTGTTCCTCCTCCACGCGCTTCGGCTGCGCGCCGATGCCAGCAGCGGCCGGCAGGCGATCGGGCTCTTCCGCTACTCGATCACGTACCTGACGCTGCTGTTCGCCGCGGTCGCCGCCGACGCGCTCATCCGCCTTCCCCTCGTCTGACCGCCGCCTCGGCCCCGGTCCGGCGCTCGACCGCCAGCCGCGCGTCGAGCCGCGCGGTGCGTCGGTCCTCGTGGCGCATCCACATCACGACGACGAGCATCATTCCGGCGAGGAAGGCGAGGTCGCCGACGACCCACATGATCACGCCGCCCAGCGCCTGATCGTCGAGCGGCGACATGCCCCAGGTGCGGCCGTTCGTCAGGTAGTGCGGATAGAGGACGCTCGACGCCGACAGCAGGGCAACCCCCAGGAACGAGTTCTGCGGCATGGCCAGGAACAGGTAGAGCAGACGCACCGGGTGGGGCAGCCGCCATGGAGACGGATCGGCGCCGATGACCGGCCACCAGAACAGGAGCGCGGCTCCCAGGAAGGTCGCGTGCTGGAAGTAGTGGAGTGCCGTGTTCTCCAGCGCCTGGTCGTAGAGCACGCTGAAGTGCCAGCCCCAGTTCACCGCCGCGAACAGCACCCAGGCCACGACCGGGAACGAGATCAGGTGGACGATGCGGCTCTGGAGCACGGTGAGCAGTCGTCGCCGCACCCGGGGGCTGGCGACCCGGAGGGTCAGCGTGATCGGCGCGCCGGCCAGCAGCAGGGGCGCCGCCACCAGCTCGAGGAGCATGTGCTGCACCATGTGGACGCTGAACAGCGTCCCCTCGTAGGCCTCGATCGGCGACAGGAGCGCCACGCCGATGGCGACCAGGCCGCCGCCGAACAGCCACGACCGGTACGCCGGGTGCGGGTTTCCCGGATGGGCGACGTTGACGCGTCGAACGGCCCAGCGATAGGCGACGGCCGCACCGATGAGGCCGGCGATCGCGAACGGGTCGAACGTCCACTCGGCCAGCACGCCGGGAAACGTCGGCGCCGGCGCCTCCTCACCGTGGGCCACGGCCCCGGTGGGGAAGGCGAGCAGGGCGAGGAGCGGGATCAGAAGGAGCGCGCGACGCATCCGGGTCATTCTCCCCGGAATCGGGCGGAACCGCTCGTCCGCGACCGGCGTCAGGGGCGCATGAATCGATCGATGCCGGTCCTTGCTGCCCTGCTCCTCGTCCTCGCCGCCTGCGCGGCTCCCGGCGTCTCGCCGGATCCCGCCACCTCGCCGCCGGGCGGATCGGACGATCCGGGCGGCTCCGACGGCATCGAGCACCCGGAGGGCAGCGAGGCGATCCTCGTCGTCGACACGTCGGGAGGGTTCGTCCCCGTCGAGTTCATGGCCACCCGCATGCCGATGTTCGTCCTGCTCGGTGACGGCCGTGTGATCATGCAGGGGCCGCAGACACTCGAATTTCCGGGACCGGCCTACCCCGCGCTCATCGAGCGGACGCTGACCGAGGACGGCATCCAGGCGGTCCTGAAGGCGGTCGAGCAGACGAACCTCTTCACCAGGGATCTCGAGCTGCGCGGTGCGCAGAACATGGTCGCCGACGCCGCGGACCATTTGTTCATCCTGAACGCCGGCGGCCAGGACGTGACCGTCAGCGTCTACGGGCTCGGCACGCTTATGCCTGACGTCGAGCCGATGCCCGGCATCACGTCCGGGGAGATCGAGGCGCACCGCATCCTCGGGCTCCTGAACGATGGGCTCATGACGCTCGACAGCTGGCTGCCGGACGGCTCATGGGAGGCGGAGGGCTGGCAGCCCTACGAGCCGGAGGCGTTCCGCCTCTACGTGCGCGACTCGACCGACGAGCCGCTGGAGGGCGATCTCCAGGTCCAGGTGCGCGAGTGGCCGACCGACGACGATCCCGCGACCTTCGGCGACGAGGACACCTTCTTCGGCAACGGGACGCGCTGCGGCGTCGTGGACGGCGAGCTCGGTGCCGCGTGGCTGGCGGAGCTGGCCGCGTCCAACCAGATGACGCGGTGGTCGCACGGCGACCGGCAGTACACCGTGCTGCCGCGTCCCGTGCTGCCGCACGAGGACCCGGCCTGCCCGCCCCTGGACGGAGCCGCCTGAGCGGGTCGGCTGCCCCGCCCGCCGACCTCCGACAGGGTGCACCCAAGGCCGTCGCACAGCGTCGCACCGCGGCGGCGGCCTTCGCTACAATGTGCGCCGTGCCGCCGTCAGCCTCGTCTGAGCGTGCGTGCCCGAACCCACCGCGCCAGCGACGTGTCGGTTGAACCAGGAGCCTCGAGACCATCTGATGCAACGAACGGTGGCCCGATCCCGGCTGCGGACCATGCTCCGAGCCGGCGCCCCCCTGCTGCTCATCGCCCTGCTGTCCGGCTGCCTGCTGCCGCCGGAGCCGGTGACCGAGACCGGGCGCGACGTCTTCAACCTTTACATCATCGTCCTGATCCTGGCCGGGATCGTGTTCGTGGGGGTCGAGGGCTTCATCCTCTACGCGATCGTTCGCTATCGGCGCCAGCCCGGCGACGACGTCCTGCCGGAGCAGCACCACGGCAACACGCTCGTCGAGATCATCTGGACGCTGATCCCGACGGTCATCGTCTTCGTCCTGTTCGGGTTCAGCATGGCAACGCTCGGCGACGTCGAGGCGCGGAGCGAGGAGCCGGGCGTGACGATCCAGGTCGACGGCTTCCAGTGGAACTGGACGTTCCGCTACGAGGACGGCACGGTCGTGAACGCGCAGGGCGGGGAGCCCCCGGTCCTCGCCGTGCCGGTCAACGAGCCGGTGCGCGTCGTGCTCAACTCGCTCGACGTGAACCACGCGTTCTACGTCCCGCGCTTCCTCATCAAGCGGGACCTCATCGACCTGGGCGAGAACGGGCGTGACAACGAGCTCGAGTTCACGATCACCGAGGCGGGCGAGTACGCCGGCCAGTGCGCCGAGTTCTGCGGCACCCAGCACGCCGACATGGTGTTCACCGTCAACGCCATGCCGCGGGCCGAGTACGACGCCTACATGGAGGCGCTTGCCGCGGGCGAGCCGCCGCCCGGCGGCGGAGGCGACTGCGAGACCACGATCGAGATCGCGGCGCGCGACATCGCCTTCGACATCGGCGAGTTCGACGTGCCGGCTGACACCGAGTTCTGCATCGCCTTCGACAACCAGGAGGACATCCCGCACAACGTCGCGATCTACGACGGTGGCGAGGCGCTGTTCACCGGTGAGATCCTCAACACGGCGGGCAGCATCGTCTACAACGTTCCGGCCCTGCCGGCCGGCGAGTATCGGTTCATCTGCGACGTCCATCCCCAGGCGATGGTGGGCGACGTGACGGTCACCGAGTAGCGGAGCACGAGCGAGACCCCATGGCAACCACGACACTCGAACCCCGCGCCGGCGCGTACCGCCGCTCGTGGGTGATCGACTGGCTCACGACCGTCGACCACAAGAAGATCGGGATCCTGTACATCGTCAACAGCTTCCTGTTCTTCTTCGCCGCCGGCATCCTGGCCCTGCTCATCCGCACCGAGCTCGCCGTCCCGGGGATGCAGTTCCTCGACCAGGACACGTACAACCAGGCGTTCACGATGCACGGGACGATCATGCTGTTCCTGTTCATCATCCCGGCGCTGTCGGGCTTCGGGAACTACATCGTCCCGCTCCAGCTCGGGGCGCCGGACATGGCGTTCCCGCGGATCAACGCGCTGAGCTTCTGGCTCCTCCCGCTCGGCGGCGGCCTGATCTTCAGCGGCTACCTGTTCGGCGGCGCGGCGGCCGAGGGCTGGACCGCGTACGCGCCACTCACGAGCGACCAGTACGCCCCCGGGGTCGGCACCGACCTGTGGGTCATCGGCCTCACGCTGGTCGGCACGGCCTCGATCCTCGGCGCGGTGAACTTCATCGCCACGATCTTCAAGATGCGCGCGCCGGGCATGACGCTGTTCCGGATGCCGATCTTCGTGTGGACCGTGCTGGTCACGGCGGTCCTCATCCTGCTCGCCACCCCGGTCCTCACCGCGGGGCTCATCGCCCTCTTCATCGACCGCAACTACGGCGGCTCGTTCTTCGACCCGAGCGTCGGCGGCAACCCGATCCTGTGGCAGCACATCTTCTGGTTCTTCGGCCATCCCGAGGTCTACATCGTGATCCTGCCGGCGATGGGCGTCGTGAGCGAGATCCTGCCGGTGTTCAGCCGCAAGCCGCTGTTCGGGTACCGCGCCTTCGTCTTCGCGACCGTCGGCATCGGCCTGCTGAGCTTCAGCGTGTGGGCGCACCACATGTTCACGACGGGCTCGGTGTTCCTGCCGTTCTTCAGCTTCATGACCGCGCTCATCGCCATCCCGACCGGAATCAAGATGTTCAACTGGCTCGGGACCCTGTGGCGCGGCAAGCTGATGTTCACGACGCCGATGCTGTTCGCGCTTGGCTTCCTGTCGATGTTCCTCATCGGCGGCATCAGCGGCGTGATGCTGGCCTCGCCGCCCATCGACTTCCACGTCCAGGACACGTACTTCGTGGTCGCCCACCTCCACTACGTGTTCTTCGGCGGGTCGGTGTTCGGCGTCTTCGCCGCCACGTACTACTGGTTCCCGAAGATGTTCGGCCGCAAGCTGAACGAGCCGCTGGGCAAGATCCACTTCTGGATCCACTTCATCGGCTTCAACCTCGCCTTCTTCCCGATGCACCAGCTGGGCCTGTCGGGCATGCCGCGCCGCATCGGCGACTACAGCCCCGACGCCGGCTGGACGATCCTGAACCTCGTCTCCACGGTCGGGGCGTTCATGATCGCGGTGAGCATCATCCCGTTCCTCATCAACGTCATCGCCACGTTCATCAACGGTGAGCCGGCCGGTGACGATCCGTGGGAGGGCAACACGCTCGAGTGGGCGACGACCTCGCCGCCCCCGGCGTACAACTTCGACCGGCTCCCGCCGATTCATTCCGAGCGACCGCTCTTCTTCCTGACCCACGGTCACGGCCACGCCGCGGAGCGGCCGGAGGATCTCGAGGAGGAGCCGATCGCCGAGGAGAAGGCCGGGGACATCGAGCGACGAGAGGATCCGCTGGTATGAGCGCGCGAACGATGCAGGCCCATCCCGCAGGGGAGCACGAGGCCGAGGCCGCCATCCAGCACGGCGGATCCGGGATGCCGACCGCCCTCCTCGGGATGCTGCTGTTCATCGCCAGCGAGGTGATGTTCTTCGGCGGCCTGTTCGCCACGTACTTCAACGCACGGGCGACCACGCCCGGTGTGTGGGGTCCGCCGGAGGGCGCCCACGAGCTCGACATCGCGCTCGCCGGGGCCCTCACGGTCGTCCTCGTGGCGTCGAGCTTCACGATGCAGTTCGGCGTGTGGGCCATCCGTCGCGGCGACACCGGGAAGCTGAAGATGTGGACCGCGATCACGCTGGCCCTCGGTGTCCTGTTCCTCATGGGCCAGCTGTACGACTACAGCCAGCTCGGGTTCGGGATCGCCGATGGGGTGTTCGGGACGACCTTCTACACGCTGACCGGATTCCACGGCGCGCACGTGTTCGGTGGCGCGGTCGGTCTCACGATCATCCTGGCGCGGACCCTGCGCGGTCAGTTCAGCGCGAAGAACCACGTGGCCGTCGAGGCGGTCAGCATGTACTGGCACTTCGTCGACGTGGTCTGGATCGGCGTCTTCTCGACCATCTACCTCCTGCGCTAGGGAACGTTGCACATGCCCGACACCGCCATCGGCTACGTCATCCTGGGGATCGGCATCCTCGTCATCCTCGGCGTCGTCTTCGCGATCTCCTCGCGCGCCGGGGGCTCGGCGGGACGGCCGACGCCACCGCGCGGCGTGCACCTGCCGGCGCCCAGCTTCCTGCCGGTCGTGATGTCGGTCGGGATGGGGCTCCTCGGGGCCGGCCTGGCCTTCCGGGCCGAGGGCGAGCTGGCGAACGTGTTCCTGGCCGTTCCGGGACTGCTCGTCCTCGTCATCGGCATCGTCGCCTGGATCCGCGCCGCGAACCACGAGTGGCGCGACACGGAGCATGGCTCGCACGACGACGCAGCCGCGCACTGAGGCAGCCATGAGCGCCGCAGCGACGGCGCCGCACCGGACGCCCGAGATCCGCCACCTGCGCCTTCCCTGGCTGGTGGTCGCCGCCGTGGTGCCGCTCATCATGCTCGGGGTGCTCGGCCTGATGGTCGCGGACCGCCTGGGCGGCGGGACCCCGACGGCGATCGGGCGCCCTGCCCCCGAATTCACGGTCGCCGACCTCGAGGGCAACCCGCTCCGATTGGCCGACCTCCGTGGCCGCCCGGTGATCGTGAACTTCTGGGCCAGCTGGTGCGCCCCGTGCGTCGAGGAGTTCCCGCTCCTGAACCGGGCAGCGGCCGAGCATGCCGACGACGGCCTCGTGGTCATCGGCGTCGTGTACCAGGATCGCTCGGAGGCGGCGCGCGACTTCATGCGTCGGAACGGGGCGACCTGGGCGGCGGCCATGGATCCGGGGGGACAGGTGGCGGCCGACTATGGCATCCTCGGGGCGCCGGAGACGTACTTCATCGGCCGGGATGGCACGATCGAGGCCCGGCAGATCGGACAGATCTCGGCGCGCTCGCTGGACGAGAAGCTGGCCGCCATCATCGAGGAGTGATCATGGAGAGCAACCTTCCCGCCACCCGGGACGCGACGGACCCCGAGGTCGAGCGACCGACGCTCGCGCCGTCACGGCCGCTGACCGTGGCGCTCCTGCCGCTGGCGTTGGCGACGTTCGTGATCCTCGCGCTGACGATCGCCGTCTGGACCTTCCTCGCCGCCGCGACCTGATGGCCACCGAGCCGGCGATCGACATTCGCGGGCTCCGGAAGTCATACGGCTCGCTGGAGGCGGTGCGCGGCATCGACCTGCGGGTCGAGCGCGGCGAGGTCTTCTCGCTCCTCGGGCCGAACGGCGCGGGCAAGACGACGACCGTCGAGATCCTCGAGGGCCACCGCAGCCGCAGCGCGGGCGAGGTCAGCGTCCTGGGCCACGACCCCGGTCGCAACGATCCCGCCCTGAAGCGCCAGGTGGGGATCGTCCTCCAGCAGACCGGCGTCGATCTCTACCTGACCGTCCGCGAGGTGGTCGAGATGATCGCCGGCTACTACCCGGCACCGCGGGACGTCGACGAGGTGATCGGCCTGGCCGGGCTCACGGAGCAGCGCGACCAGCGCGTGAAGAAACTGTCCGGTGGGCAGCGCCGTCGCGTGGACCTCGCCGTGGCACTTGCCGGCGACCCCGAGCTCCTCTTCCTCGACGAGCCCACGACCGGCTTCGATCCGTCGGCTCGTCGCCAGGCATGGGAGACGGTTCGGGGGCTCACGGCCCTGGGCAAGACGATCTTCCTGACGACGCACTTCATGGACGAGGCCCAGGCCCTGGCGGATCGGCTGGCGATCATCGCCGACGGGGTGATCGTGGCCGCGGGCACGGCGAGCGAGCTCATCGGCGCCAGCTCCACGACGAGCCGCATCCGGTTTCGGCTCCCGGACGGCTCGAGGCCGCCGGACGACTCGGGAGCGCGGGCCGACGGCGCGTGGTGGGAGATCGAGACGGACGCTCCGACGCGCGCGGTCCACGACCTGACCGGCTGGGCGCTCGAGAGCGGCACGACGCTCATCGACCTCGAGATCACCCGCCGCTCGCTCGAGGACGTCTACCTCCAGCTGACCGCCGATGCGGAGGCGACCGAATGAACGACGTCGCGCTCGCCCTCCGGCAGATCCGCTACGAGAACCGCGCCTTCTGGCGCAATCCGCCGGCCGCCTTCTTCACGTTCGCCTTCCCGCTCATCTTCATGGTCATCTTCAACGTGCTGTTCGGCGAGGGCGCGTCGCGCTTCTTTACGCCGGCGATCATCGTCTTCAGCGTCATCACCGCCACGTACACGAACCTGGCCATCGCCGTGACCATCGCGCGCGACGACGGCATCCTGAAGCGCGTGCGGGGCACGCCGCTGCCGACCTGGGCGTATCTCGCCGGACGGATCGGCCACGCCATCATCATCGGCTTCCTCCTCGTCGCGATCGTCGCAGCCTTCGGCGCGCTCGCGTTCGACGTCGAGGTGCCGTGGGAGGCGATGCCGAGCGTCCTCCTGGTCCTCGTCGTCGGAGCCGCGACGTTCTCCGCGCTCGGGCTCGCGATCGCGGGCTTCATCCCCAACGCCGAGGCTGCTCCGGCCGTGGTGAATGCCGTCATCCTTCCGGCGCTCTTCATCAGCAACGTGTTCATTCCGATCGAGAACGCCCCGGACTGGGTCGACACGGTGAGCAAGCTGCTTCCCGTCCGCCACTTCGCCGATGCGATGCTCACGCTGTACACCGGGGGCAGTGCGGCCGACTTCCCGTGGACCGATCTCGGGATCCTGGCGGCATGGGGGCTCGCGGGCGTCGTGCTCGCCGTCCGGACGTTCAGCTGGGAGCCGCGCCGCTAGTCGCCCACCAGCCTCGCGATCTGCGCGAGATGGTCGACCTCCTCGGCCGCCACGTGGCTCTCGTAGCGCTCGATGGTCATGCGGCCGTGGGTCCCGTGGATCCCGACGCGGTTCCATCCGGCGTCGTCGAGCGACTCGAGCAGAGCGACGTGCCGGGCGCGGAGCTCCGCCAGGCGAGCGAGCTCGGCGGCCACGTCCAGCTCGATGTACCGCCGCTCGACGGCAAGCGCGTCCTGGTCGAACGATGGGAGGTGCGGCTCGTCCTCGTGGGCCATGCGGCTGACCCGCTCGAACGCACGCGCCTCCGTGTCGGCGAGGTGCGCCACGACCTCGACGGCAGCCCATTCCCCCTCGGCCGGGCGACGCCGGATGGCTTCCGGTGACATGACGGAGATGAGGGCCTCGGCCACCACCGGGGTGGCCCGCAGGGTCTTCAGCAGCTCGAGGCGAGGGTCAATGGCCATCGGTTGATGCCTCCGCGAGCGGCGAGGGATAGCGGCGTTCGACATAGCCGTCGAGGATCGCGAGGAATCGCGGCACGATGTCGTCGCCGCGGAGCGTCTCCGTCTTCTCGCCGTCGACGAAGACGGGGGCCACCGGTTCCTCGAACGTCCCGGGTAGGCTGATGCCGATGTCGGCGTGCTTCGACTCGCCGGGCCCGTTCACGACGCAGCCCATGACCGCGACCCGCAGCTCCTCGACGCCGGGGTGCGCCTCACGCCAGGCGGGCATCTGCTTGACGAGGTAGGCCTGGATGTCGCGAGCCATCTCCTGGAAGAAGGTGCTCGTCGTGCGTCCGCAGCCGGGACAGGCCGACACCTGGGGCAGGAACGAGCGCAGGCCCATCGACTGGAGCACCTGCTGTGCGACCTGCACTTCCTGGGTGCGATCCCCGCCGGGCTCCGGCGTGAGCGAGACCCGGATCGTGTCGCCGATGCCGCGCTGCAGCAGAATCGCGAGCCCGGCCGTCGAAGTGATGATGCCTTTCGCCCCCATGCCCGCCTCGGTCAGGCCCAGATGAAGCGGGTAGTCACAGCGCCTCGCCAGCCGGTCGTAGACCTCGACGAGGTCCTGCACGCCCGAGACCTTGGCGCTGATGATGATCCGGTCGTGGGGAAGGCCGGTCTCCTCGGCAAGGCGGGCGGACCGCAGCGCCGACTCGATCATCGCCTCGATCATCACCTCGCGACTGTCGGCCGGCTCGGGCAGGAGCGCGTTCGCATCCATCATCTCGGTGAGGAGCTGCTGGTCGAGCGAGCCCCAGTTCACGCCGATGCGGACCGGCTTCTCGTTCGCGATCGCGACCTCGATGATCTGCACGAACTGCTCGTCGCGCCGCTTCGTCCCCACGTTCCCCGGGTTGATGCGGTACTTCGCCAGGGCCGCCGCGGCTGCCGGGTACTTCGTGAGGAGCAGGTGGCCGTTGTAGTGGAAGTCGCCGATGAGCGGCACGTCCACGCCGAGCCGGTCGAGCTTCTCGCGGATGACGGGAACGGCCTCCGCCGCCGCGTCGTTGTTCACCGTGATGCGAACGAGCTCCGAGCCGGCATGTGCCAGCTGCGCGACCTGGATGGCGGTGGCGTCCGGGTCGGCAGTATCGGTGTTCGTCATCGACTGCACCACGACCGGGTGCGCCGATCCGACCGGGATGCCGCCGACGAGCACGGTCGATGTCGGTCGGCGTGGGATGGCGGTCATGTCAGCTCATGGTAGAGCCGGGCCCGCGAATCGGCACGCGGCGTGCACGCGGACGGCACCGTGGATGCTGAGTGGGGGCCGGGGGCCATGACATCGGTGCGCCAGGTCTGGATCGTCGAGGATGAGATGCCCGCCGCGGAGCTCGCGGCGGACCTGTGCCAGGCGAACGGCGCAGCGCCCTCCGTCTTCCGCATGCCGATTGCATTCCTCGCCGCGCTCCGCACGGCATCGGCACCCGACGTCGTCGTCCTCGACTGGCGTCTCGAGCACGAGCTGAGCGCGGCGCTGTTCCTCGCCACGCGCCATCGGTATCCGCAGATGCCGGTCATCTACTGGACCGGCAGCGCGTCCGGCTCGCTGCCCTCGATGATCTCCGAGGACCGCTGGACGGTCATCGTGGACAAGGCCGATGGCGCCGCATCCTTCGAGGATGCGCTCGAGTGGGCGATCGCGATGAGCGCGGGGGACGAAGCCACCGGCTAGGCGTGCCGCGCCAGCAGCAGTGCCGCATTCATGCCCCCGAACCCGAACGAGGTCGAGAGTGCGACGTCCACGGCCACCGGCGTTGCATCACACAGGAGATTGAGCTGGATCTCCGGATCGGGGATCTCGAGGTTGCAGGTCCCGGGCAGCGTCCCGCGATCGATCGCCATGGCGGTGATCGCCGCCTCGATGGCTCCCGACGCGCCGAGCGCGTGCCCGTACAGCCCCTTCGTGCCCGACACCGGGACCCGGTCCGCGACGTCGTCGCCCAGGGCTCGCCGGATGGCGCGCGCCTCGGCCGGCTCGTTGAGCGGCGTGGCCGACCCGTGGGCGTTCACGTAGCCGATCCGATCGGGCTCGAGTCCGGCATCGGCCAGGGCGGTGACGACCGCTCGCGCCGCGTCTCGCCCGTCCGGTCGCGGCGCCGTCATGTGGTACGCATCGTTGCTCGCGCCGTAGCCGACGACCTCGGCGATGACCCGCGCGCCGCGGCGCAGGGCAGCATCGCGCTCCTCGAGCGCCAGGATCGCGGCCCCCTCGCCCATGACGAAGCCGTCACGGCCGGCGTCGAACGGACGCGAGGCATGCTCCGGGTCGTCGTTCCGCTGCGAGAGCACGCGGATCATGGCGAAGGCCCCGAAGGTGAGCGGCGCGAGCGGTGCCTCCGACCCTCCGGCCAGTGCCGCGTCGACCGTGCCGTCGCGGATCGCTTCGAAGGCCTGGCCGATGGCCACGGCACCCGATGCGCACGAGTTCGCATTGCCGACCGCCGGACCGGTCAGCCCCAGGTCCAGGGCGACGTTGCTGGCGCCGGCTCCCCCGAACACTGCCAGGGCAAGGGTCGGGGCCACGCCCCGGACACCGTGGGCAACATACCCGGCGTGCTGCTCCTCGCCGAACGCGACGCCGCCGAGCGCCGACCCGATCCAGACGCCCGTGCGCGCCGGGTCGTGCGCATCCAGCCCGCCCCGGTCGAATGCCATCCGCGCGGCGGCGACCGAGAGCGCGCTGAACCGGTCGAGCCGGCGGGCGCGCCGCGCGTCGAGATGGTCGGCCGGATCGAAGTCGTCGACCTGCGCCGCGATGTGCGAGGGAAACGGGCTCGGGTCGAAGCGGTCGATCGTGCGCACCGCGGACCGGTTGGCGATCACGCCCTGCCAGAGGCCGTCCGCCCCGCTGCCGACGGGCGTGATGGCTCCGATGCCGGTGATCACGACGCGGCGCTTCACGATGCGTCGCGCTCCACGAGCGCACGGATCGTGGCCAGCGTGCGACCGGCCACGGCCTCGATGAAGTGGGGACCGATGACGTGGTTCGCAGCGAAGCCGCCGATGACCGGCCACCCGAGCTCCAGACGGTGCTCGATGCTGACATCCGTCCCGCCCTCCACGGGCTCGAAGCGCCACGCCACCCACATCCCGCGCGTGACGCCACCGGTGTGGACGAATTCGATCATGCGGTCGGCGGGCATCGGGCGCTGGATCGCCTCCCAGCGCACCGGGATCGGTCCGCGACGAGCACCCATCGCGAAGCGGCGCTCGCCGTTCGGGTCGGGCACGGGGGTCACGTAGCGGTAGTGCGGCAGGATCTCCGGCCACCGCTCGACCTCGGCGGCGTGCGGAAAGATCCGCTCCCACGGAGCGGCCATGCGGACGTGGAGCCTGCTCTTCACGGCGCGAGCACCTCCGCCAGGGCGCGGGGGGAGAGGGCGTCGGTGGCGGGGCGAAGGTCACCGAGCGCCGAGCCGAGCCGCAGCGCCGCCGCGGGCCGGGTCTCCAGCCGGGCCACCACGTGCTCGAGCGCCCACGGCAAGGCGAGGAAGCCCTGGATTAGCCATGTCAGGGCGCTCTTCGCCGCGAAGGCTCGTCGTCGTTCGGCGCGATAGGCGTCCGCCACCTCCGAGCCGCCGTGGATCGCATCGGCCGCGGCGCGAGCGGAGCGCAGGGCGCGGTAGATGCCCTCGCCGGTGAACGGGTCCACGAAGCCGGCGGCATCGCCGACCAGCAGCCACCCGCGCCCCGCGACCTCGGAGACGCGATGCCCGATCGGCGACGTCCCGCGGATCGGGGCCAGTCGCTCGACACCGTCGAGCCGCCGTTGAACGGCCGGGATCCCGGCGATCGCCGCGGCGAAGCGGTCGGCGGCGGATCCCCTGCCGCGCATCGGCAGGGCCATCCCGACGTTCAGCTCTCCTCCCGGGGTCGGCGCGAGGCCGACGTAGTAGCCGTCCCCGACGTGCATCTCGCCATGATCGACCAGGCCCGGCGGACCGGCGACGTGCGCGACGAGGCCGATGCGCCGGGGTGCGCGCACGGGCCGCTCGACGCCGAGCAGCCGCGCGACCGTGCTTCGTGCCCCGTCCGCGCCGATGACCCACCCCGCACGCACCGCGCCCTCACGCCCCGTGCGACCGTCGCGCAGCACCGCTCCGTCGATCCGCGAGCCATCGCCGGTCAGCTCCACGACCTTCGTGTCCTCGCGCAGCTCGGCCCCGGACTCCGCCGCGTGCTCGGCGAGGAGCGCATCGAACGTCCGGCGGTCGAGGCCCCACGCCGGTCGCGGGCCGGAGCGGTCGGCGTATCGGATCGGCGCGACGTGCGCCCCGACGTGAAGGTCCATGCCCCGGAGCGCCACGGCTCGCGACCGCCAGGCGCCGGCCACGCCGAGCCGCTCGAGCTCCTCGGCGATCCGCGGGCTCGCGTACTCGGCGCAGGCCTTGGGGCGCGGGTGGGCACTCGCCTCGACGAGCAGGACGGACGCTCCCGCGCGGGCCAGCGCCGCCGCGGCCGCCGACCCGGCCGGCCCGCTCCCGGCCACGATGACGTCGACGTCACGCTCGAGGCTCATCGTCGCACCGCGGCCGTCACGACACGGGGCATCCACGCGGCGGAGCGCCACGCGACGCGGAGGCCGGCTTCGGCGAGGAGATCATCGAGCTCGGAGAGCGTGTAGGCGCGTCGTGCGGACGCGACCCCGTCTGATCGCGTCACGCGGCTGCGACCCAGTGCGGTGACGGTCAGGGCGGTGATGGCCAACGGAGCCATGCCGCGGCGCAGGTCGTTGACGACGACGCCGTGGCGTGCGACGCGCGCCATCTCGCGCAGGACGGCGACCGCCTCGGCCGGATCGAGGTGGTGCACGAGGAGGGAGCAATGAGCGACCTCGAGCACGTCGTCGGCGAACGGGAGGGACCGGGCATCGGACTCGACGACGCGTACCCGCTGCTCGGTGCGGGTCCGTCGGCGCGCGACACGGAGCACGGCGGGATTCGTGTCGACCGCGGTCGTCCACCAGCCGTGTCGGGCGAACGCGGCCGGCATGTCGCCCGAGCCGGTCCCGACGTCGACGAGATTGATCCGCTCCGCCTTCGGATCGGGGAGCAGCCGCCGGATGCCATTCGCGCTCTCGGCGGTGCCGCCGGGAAGCCGGTTGAGGCGTGCGAGGTCGCGAAGATTCGCGTCGATCTCGCCGGCCGTCAGTCCGCCCCCGTCGAGGAGCTCGTCGAGGTCGGCGCGCTCTCTCATCGGCAGGCTGCGGCGCACCCGGTGGAGCGCGGTCAGCATGACGCGACGAGATTCACCGGTCGATGATAGGCGCTCGGACGTCACGCTCCGGATACGGGGGCCGATACGGTCGCGAATCACTCCCCGAACGCCCTCCGAGCGTGAGCGGCGACACAGTGCCCGAGAACGGGCCGCGGTACACTGGAACCGACATGACCGCCACCGTTCCCCCTTCGACCGCCAACCTCGATCACGATCACGCCGACACCCGTCACCGCAAGGTGATCGTCATCGGCTCCGGTCCCGCCGGGCTCACCGCCGCCATCTACGCTGCACGCGCGAACCTCGAGCCGCTCGTCATCGCCGGCAACGCGCCGATGGGCCAGCTGATGATCACCTCCGACGTCGAGAACTACCCCGGATTCCCGCATGGCATCCAGGGTCCGGAGCTCATGCAGCAGTTCCGCGAGCAGGCGGAGCGCTTCGGCGCCACGATCGTCGAGAAGGACGCCACGAAGGTCGACTTCAGCCAGCGGCCGCATCGGATCTGGGTCGGCGAGGACGAGTACCGCGCCGATGCCGTGATCGTCGCCACCGGCGCCTCGGCGCTGTGGCTCGGCCTCCCGTCCGAGGAGGAGTTCCGGGGCCGCGGTGTCAGCGCGTGCGCGACCTGCGACGGCTTCTTCTTCCGGGGTCGCGAGGTCGCGGTCGTGGGTGGCGGCGACACGGCGCTCGAGGAGGCGACGTTCCTCACGCGCTTCGCCGACAAGGTCACGATGCTCGTCCGCCGCGACGAGTTCCGCGGCAGCAAGATCATGCAGGACCGCGCGATGAACGATCCGAAGATCGAGATCCAGTTCAACCGCGAGGTCACCGAGGTCAAGGGCGAGATGACGGTGACCGCGCTCACGCTGCGTGACACGAAGAGCGGCGAGACGAGCGAGCTTCCCGTCCAGGGTCTCTTCGTCGCCATCGGCTACAAGCCGAACACCGACCTCTTCGAGGGTCAACTGAAGGTCGGCAAGGGCGGGTATCTCGAGATCGTCGGGGAGACGGGCTCGGGGATCGAGGGCGTCTTCATCGCCGGTGACGTCCATGACAGCCACTACCGCCAGGCGGTCACGGCCGCGGGCGACGGGTGCAAGGCAGCCATCGACGCCGAGCGCTGGCTCGCCGCGGTGGGAGAGATCGAGGCTTCGACCGCGACCAACTGGTAGGCCCAGCAGGGGACGACCGATGACGCTCATGGCCGGGGTCCGACAGTGGATCCAGCGTCTCCGCCACCGGGGCGATCCCGCATCCGGAGACCGTCGCGTGCTCGACGCGGAGCGGGACCAGACGCGGACCGACGCCATCGTCGCCGCCGGGCGCATCCGGTACGGCGGCCGCATCGGCGGGTCGTCCGTGGAGGACGAGCCCGGCCGGCGACGGGACCCTCGCCGCCACTGATCACACCCGGGCGCGTCGCCGGTCGTCTCCACGCGATCGCGCCGTCATCGCCGATCCTGCGCTGTCTACACTGGCCGTCACCCTGCTTGGAGATGGATCGCCGATGGCAGCCCGCGCCCCGCGCCCCGAGGACCTCTACCAGCTCCGTGTGCCGACCCAGGTCGAGCTGTCACCGGACGGGCGCTTCGTCGCGTTCACGGTCAAGTCGGTCGCGCCGGGCAAGGATGGCTATCGCAGCTCGCTGTGGATCGCGCCGGCCGACGGGTCGTTCGACGCGCGCCAGCTCACCGTCGGCGCGCGCAACGACACCACGCCGCGATGGAGCCCGGACGGCCGCACCCTCGCCTTCCTCTCGGATCGCGGCGCAGTGCTCCAGGCCGGCGGCGGGGGAGCGAAGCCCGGCAAGGCAGAGGCTCCGAAGGAGGGTGGCACGCAGGTGTGGCTCCTCCCCTTTGCCGATGGCGGCGAGGCTCGCCAGCTGACCGATCTGCCGAAGGACGTCGGCGGGCTGTCGTGGTCACCGGACGGGAAGCGGCTCTGCGTCGTCAGTGACGCGGCCTCGACCGAGCCCCAGAAGCCGAAGGATCGGGCGCCCGATGACCCTCCGGCGCCGGACACGCGGCTCATCGACACCCTGGCCTACCAGTTCAACGGCGCGGGCTTCGTCCACGACAGGTTTCAGCGCCTCTGGCTGGTCGACGCCGCCAGCGGAGATGCCGAGCTCCTGACGCGTGGAGACCACCACGACCGCGATCCCCGATGGTCGCCCGACGGGCGGCGCATCGCCTTCGTGTCCGATCGCCATCGAAACGCCGATCTCGGCTGGCGGACCGACATCTACCTCGTCGACGTCGCTCGCGGGACCCTGAGCCAGCTGTCGCCCGGACGAGGACGCCAGTCGTGGGGTGCTCCGGCCTGGTCGCCCGACGGGCGCTGGGTGGCCGCGGTCGGCAACCGCGACTGGAAGGTCGGCGAGATTCAGCAGGCCTCGATCTGGCGCTTCCGAGTGCGCGACGGGCACGCGGAGGATCTCATCGGCAGCGCGGACCTCGAGGCCGCCGCCGCGATGAACAGCGACCTGCTCGGTGGCGGGGAGGCATCGCTGCACTGGATCGCGGACGGGCGCTGGATCGTCTTCGGGGCGCCGATCGAGGGACGGTTCGAGCTGTGGAGGGTCGAGCTGGAAGGCGGGCGCCTTGAACGGCTCACCGCCGACCGGCACCACCTGAGCCGCATCTCGACGGTCGGGACGGCGCGCGGGGGCACTCGCGTGGCGGCGGTCCGAGCGACGCCGACCGACCCGCCGAACGTCGTCGTGGGCGACATCCCCGCCGGCCGCCTGACCGGCAGTGACCGGGTCACGCTGCGGCGCGTCAGCAATCTCATGGCCGATGCGTGGCGCGACATCCGGATCGTGAACCCGGTCGAGCGCTGGCACGAGGTCGACGGCCGTCGGATCCAGGGCTGGTTCATCGAGGCTCCGGCGAGCACGAAGCGCAGTCCGGCTCCGGTCGTGCTCGAGATTCACGGCGGGCCGGGCACGCTCTACGGCTCGTCCCTGATGTGGGAGTGGCAGCTTCTCGCGTCGTCGGGAATCAGCGTCTATGCCTGTAACCCCCGCGGCTCGCAGGGCTACGGGGCTGAGTTCCTCACCGCGAACATGCAAAACTGGGGCGACGGTCCGATGCGCGACGTCATCGGCGGGCTGGACGCGCTCATCGCGGACGGCCGTGTCGATCCCGACCGCATGGGCGTCACCGGTGGGTCGTACGGTGGCTACCTCACGAGCTGGATCGTCGGGCACACCGATCGCTTCAAGGCCGCCGCCACCTGCCGCAGCGTCAACGACATGGTCAGCCAGATGCTGTCCGGCGACATCGGCGGCCCGACGTTCGGCCTCTACGAGTACGGCGTCCAGCCGTGGGACGACTGGGACCTCTACCGCCGCCACTCGCCGCTGACCTACGCCACCGAGATGACCACGCCGCTCCTCATCCAGCATTCGGAGAAGGATCTGCGCTGCACGATCACCCAGGCGGA
This sequence comes from Chloroflexota bacterium, assembly GCA_025699005.1. Taxonomy (GTDB): domain Bacteria; phylum Chloroflexota; class Limnocylindria; order QHBO01; family QHBO01; genus JACDBZ01. The sequence continues at coordinate 220,039 of JAILWI010000002.1, forward strand.
GGAGCTGTTCTCGGTCCTGCGCTCGCTGCGGCGCACCGTCCGGCTCATGCGGGTTCCCGAGGAGTCGCACGAGCTGACGCGATCCGGGACGCCGTTCCGCCGCGTGGACAACCTGCGCCTGATCCACGAGTGGTTCGTCCACTTCCTGGTCGAGGGCAAGACGCGGCTGCCGAAGGTGAACCCCGCGCGCGGCTGACGCGTGCCGGGCCGGTACACTTCCCCGATGTCCACCGATTTCGAGACGACGCTCGCCGCCGGCTACGGTTTCGATGCGCCGGCGGTCACCTTCGGCGCCGGCATGCAGGGCGAGGAGGCCCTCGCCGCGGTCCAGGTCCGCGTCCCGCTGGCGATGATGAACCGCCACGGGCTCGTGGCCGGCGCCACAGGAACGGGCAAGACGAAGACCCTCCAGGTCCTGGCCGAGCAGCTCAGCGATGCCGGCGTGCCGGTGTTCATCAGCGACATCAAGGGCGACATCAGCGGCCTCGCCGCCCCCGCGGAGCTCAACGAGAAGCTGAGCGGGCGCGCGAGCGCCATCGGCTTCGCCGACTATGCCCCGAAGGCGTTCCCGGTCGAGTTCTTCACGCTCGACCGCAGCGGCAAGGGGGTGCGCCTGCGCGCATCGGTCTCGAGCTTCGGGCCGATCCTCATGGCCAAGGTGCTCGACCTCAACGAGACGCAGCAGTCGGTCCTGGCGCTGGCCTTCAAGTACGCCGATGACAAGCAGCTGCCCCTCCTGAACCTCGACGACCTGCGCGCCCTCCTCAACCATCTCAACTCGGACGAGGGGAAGTCCGAGATGGCCGAGTACGGAGGCGTGGCGACGGCGACGGTCGGCGTGATCATCCGCAAGATCGTCGAGCTCGAGCAGCAGGAGGCCGATGCGTTCTTCGGCTCCCCGGAGTTCGACGTGGACGACTTCCTGCGCCTCGCCGATGACGGCCGGGGGATCATCAGCATCCTCGAGCTCGCCGACATGCAGGACCGGCCCGCCCTGTTCAGCACGTTCATGATGTGGCTGCTCGCGAACCTGTACGAGTCGCTGCCCGAGGTCGGGGACCCGGACAAGCCGAAGCTCGTCTTCTTCTTCGACGAGGCGCACCTCCTGTTCCGCGACGCGAACAAGACGTTCATGGGGCAGATCGAGCTCATCGCGCGCCTGATCCGCTCGAAGGGCGTCGGGGTCTTCTTCGTGACCCACTCGCCGACCGACGTCCCCTCGGCGGTCCTCGGGCAGCTCGGAAACCGGGTCCAGCACGCGCTCCGGGCGTTCACGCCCGATGATCTCGAGACGGTCCGTGCCACCGCCCGCACCTTCCCGACGACCGAGTTCTACGACGTCGAGGCTGAGCTGACGAAGCTCGGCACCGGCGAGGCCCTCATCACGGCGCTCGACCTCAAGGGGCGACCGATGCCGACGGTGCGCACGATGCTCCGCCCGCCGATGTCGCTGATGGCGCAGGTCGATCCCGCCGTCCTCGACGCGGTTGCCGCGGCATCGAGCATCGCGCCGACCTACGCCACCGACACCGATCCCGAGTCGGCGAAGGAGATGCTCGCCGCGCGCATGAAGTCGGTCACCGACGAGGCCGCGGCGGACGAGAAGCCGGACGGCGCGAAACCGACGTCGCCCGCGGATGGCAAGATGCGCCCGACCCGGGCACCGGAGCGCGGTCTCGACTGGGGCAACGTCGCGGAGGAGGGCGCCCGGTTCGCGCGCTCCGGAACGTTCAACACGATCCTGCGATCGGTGCTCGGAATCCTGTCGAAGAGGCGCTGAGCGCGGACGTGGTCACCGCCGTCTGATCGGCTGCGATGCCGGTGGTCAGGCTCCCGCCGGGCCGAGTGCCTCTCGCGCCACGTGCGGCACGTCGGTCACGAAGCCCCACAGCCCGCAGGCTGCCAGGTGCTGCATCTGGGCGGGATCATTGACGACGTAGCAGCCGATCTCGCGACCGAAGGCCGTGGCGCGGGCGATGAGCGGCAGGGGATCCATGCCCAGGTCGCCCTCCCACGGGAACACGCCGACGTGGCCGTGCTCCGTCGCCCACACCAGCGCCGGTTCGATCGGCTCGGTCGGTACGAGCAGATAGCCGGTCTTGATGTCGGGGTCGAGCTCGCGGACCCGGTCGATGGACGCCTCGTCGAAGCTGATGACCGCCAGGCGGCCCGAAGCGCGGACCGCATGGTCGGCGACCGCGGCGACGACCGCATCGGCGGCGGCCCGCGCCTTGATCTCGATCACGAGGCCGACGCCCTCGGGCAGCCAGGCCAGCACCTCGTCAAGGGTCGGGACCTTCAGCCCGCGGTCGGCGAACGGGCGGTTGCCGGCGGGGTCAACGTACGACGCTCCGGCATCCGCCTCGCGGACCTCGTCCATGGTTCGGAGTGCGACCGGCCCGACCCGGTCGGTGGTGCGGTCGAGGGTCTCGTCGTGGATCACCGCCAGCTGGCCATCGGCAGTGAGATGCACGTCGAGCTCGATGGCGTCCGCGCCATCCTCCACGGCCAGGCGGAACGCCTCCAGGGTGTTCTCCGGCGCTCGCGTCGACGCACCACGGTGCGCCACGATGGTCGTCATCACTCAGCTCCCGATGCGTGACTGGCAGCGATCACGGCGCCGATGATAGCCCCTGCCGATCAGCTCCTCAGCGGGAGCCCCACGAGGCCGATGACGGCTCGGCGCACGAGGTCGGGGTCGAAGCGATCGCCGCTCTCCGCCTGGTGCGCGACGACGCCGTCGAGCAGCATCGCGACGGCCAGACTGTGCTCCTCGACGTCGAGATCGGGTTCGATCTCTCCCCGGGCGATCGCCTCGCGCACGAACATCGCCGCGAACGCGCGGATCTGGTCGCATCGGCGCCGGAGCATGTCGCGGAGCGCCGGCCGGATGTCGGCCTCCGCCCAGCCTGCGGTGACGATCGGGCCCCAGCGCTCGGCCTCGAGGCTCTCCACGAAGAAGCCCACCGCGCTCTCGAGGCGCTCCCTCACGTCGCGGATGTCCGACATCTGGATCGCGAGCTCGTCGAGCTGAGACTGCGTCACCGCGTCGCACATCGCGAGGTACAGCTCTTCCTTGCTGGCGAAGTAGCGGTAGAGGAGGCCGACGCTCACGTCCGCCTCGGCGGCGATCGCCGGCATCGTCGTCCCGCGGTACCCGCCCGCCAGCATCGCCCGATGCGCTCCATCCAGGATTCGCTGCCGCATCTCGGCAGCGTGCGCGGCGGTGGCACGTGGCATCGGTGTCGCGGTCCTCACTGCGGTGAATCGTCGTTCACTTTACGCTTGACGTCGGCCGGTCCGCAACACTACGCTGATCGGGATCACGCTGAACGGTCATTCATTCCATGCGCCGTCCCCTCATCGCCGGCGGCATCGTCGCCGCCCTCGCCGGACTGTGGCTCGCGCTGCGCGGCCGAAGCCCGGCGGTCGACGTTCCGGGCGAGTTTCCCGCCGTCGACCCGGCTCCCGGACCGGTGCTGCGCGGTCCCGACGATCGGATCGCGCACAACGGCATCTTCGCCGCGCTCGGACGCGGAACGTATCGGGCCCGTCGCTGGCTGCCGATCGTCGGGCTGCTCGTGGTCGTGGCACTCAACGTGTGGAGCGCGACGGCATCCGGCCGGCTGAGCCAGGGCGGGTGGCAGGTCCCCGGATCGGAGGCCGCCGCGGCGGAGGCGCTCCTCGCCGATCGCTTCGGAGAGCAGGCCACGAGCATGATCGTGCTCTTCACCGACCCCGGTGGTGACGCGGCCTCACCCGCCTTCCAGGAGGTCGTGGCCGGCGCCGTGGCGCCGCTGGCCGGCGAGCCGATCGTCGATGACATCATCACGTACGCGGAGGTCGACGACGCGTCGTTCGTCAGCCGCGATGGCGACAAGACGTTCGCGCTCGTCCGGCTGAACGAGGAGCTCGACGACGCGGTCGACGACGCCGAGCATCTCGCCTCGCTCGTCGACCGGCCCGAAGGGGTCGACGTCACGGTCACCGGCATCCCGATCGTGCAGCACGAGTTCAACGAGGCCGTGGAGCGGGACCTCGTGCAGGCCGAGCTCATCAGCCTCCCGATCGCCATGCTCATCCTGCTGGCCGTCTTCGGCACCGTCGTCGGCGCGGTCCTGCCCATCGTCATCGCGGCGCTGGCCCTGCCGAGCTCGATGGCCGTCATCGGCCTCCTGGCCGGCGTGACCGAGATGAGCATCTTCGTCACGAACGTGGCCACGATGATCGGCCTGGCGCTGTCGATCGACTACTCGCTGTTCACGGTGTCGCGCTTCCGCGAGGAGCTCCGTCACCGATCCGTCGCCGATGCGGTCGAGCACACGATGGCGACCGTGGGCAAGGCCGTCGCCATCAGTGGCATCGCCGTCGCGATCGGCCTGTCGAGCCTCACTGTCTTCGAGTCGCCCGCGCTACGGAGCATGGGCATCGGCGGCGTCGTGACCGTGCTCTCCACGCTCATCTTCGGGCTGACCGTGCTTCCCGCGCTGCTCGGCATGCTCGGCCCCCGCGTGAATCGCCTGCGCGTGCCCCTTCCCCGTGGGCTGCGCCTGGCGGAAGACGACCCGGCCGCGGCCGCTGCTCGCCAGGGCCATGGCGTCTGGGGACGGGTTGCTGGCGCCGTCATGCGACGTCCGATCCTCATCGCCTCGCCGGTGCTCATCGTGCTCATCCTGGCCGGGCTGCCGTTCTTCGGGATCCAGCTGTCGACGGGCGGCAACCTCGACGACCTCCCGCCGTCTGACGGGGTCGCCGGCTTCCGGACGATCGGCGACGAGTTCCCGGGCGGCGGAACGGATCCGATCGAGGTCGCCGTGCGCGCCGAGGACCCGATTCTCGTCGACGGCGCGCTCGAGCCGGCCTGGATCGAGTCGATCGATGCGTACGTGGCGGATCTCGCGGCACTCGACCGCATCAGCGAGGTCCAGAGCGTGCTCGACCCGCCGGCGGGCATGGATGCGGCGACCTACCGGCAGCTCATCGCGCTGCCGGCGGATCAGCGCCCCGAGCAGGCCGCCGGGATCGCCGCGTGGCTGGAGCAGTGGGTCGCGAACGACGTCGTGCGGTTCGAGGCGTTCAGCACCGCCCTCGCCGACTCCGCCGCGGGACGCGAGGTGGTGGATGCCGTCCGGGCCCTGCCGCCGCCGGACGGCGCGAGCGAGACGCTCACCGGCGGTCTCTCGTCGCGGTCGCGAGACTTCATGAGCAGCTTCACCGAGTCCGTGCCGGCCGCCGTCGCGGTCGTCGTCGGGGTGACCGGTGCCGTGCTGTTCCTGACCTTCGGGTCGGTCTTCCTGCCGCTCAAGGCCGTGCTCATGAGCCTGCTGAGCATCACGGCCAGCTTCGGGGCGCTGGTCTGGATCTTCCAGAACGGCAACCTGTCCGGCCTGCTCGGGTTCGATCCGTCCGGGACGATCATCGCGAGCACGCCCATCCTCATGTTCGCGATCCTGTTCGGGCTGTCGATGGACTACGAGATCTTCCTGCTCTCCCGCATCCGGGAGCGGTACCTCGCCACCGGCGACAACACGCGAGCCGTGGAGGAGGGGATCGGCATCACCGGCGGCATCATCACCGGCGCCGCGCTCATCATGGTCGCGGTGTTCGGTGCCTTCGCCCTGAGCTCGGTCACCGTGATCAAGTCGCTCGGCTTCAGCATGGCCCTGGCCGTGCTCATCGACGCGACGGTCGTGCGCGGCGTGCTCGTGCCGGCGTTCATGCGCGTGATGGGATCGGTCAACTGGTGGGCTCCCCGCTGGGTGCAGCGCGGCGTCGCGCGGCTCGGTCTCTACGAGGGAGCGCCACAGCCCGCCAGGGGCTGACGCCGTCGCGTACGCTGCGCTCGTGAGCACTCCACCCGCCTGGGCGACCGAGCTCGTCGCGCGAGTCTGCGCCGATGCGGACGTCGCCGAGCCGCGGTTGGCCTGGCGGCGGCGCCTGGCCGAGCACTCGACCGGGGTGACCCGACGCCAAGAGGGAGCCATCGCCGTGCGGGCGGGCACCGACGAGACGGACCAGCGACTCACGCTGCTCCACGAGCTGGCCCACTGGCTGGCGCCGGCAGCGCGGCGCGGTCGCCGATCGGACCACCACGGACGGGCGTTCTACGCGACCGCCTTCGACCTCTATCGGCGCCACGGTCTCGCCGATGCCGACGCCCTGCGTCTCGAGGCGGCGCGCTACCGGAGCGCGCTGCGCCACGCAGTCGACCTCGGTGTCGAGGGCGCCGTCGCCGCACGCGACGCCCACCGCGCGGCGATCCGCGAGCGGCCACGCCGCCGATGGCGCGTGCTCGTCGCCGAGCACCGTATCCGGCTCGAACGCGATGGTCGCTGGACGGTCTGCTCGATCTGCGGACAGAAGGTCGTCGGCATCACGCTCGCGCGCGTGCGGCGCGCGAGGCGGCCGATGCGCCACGTGCTCATGACCTCGGCGTCCTGACCTCAGACCGGGGTGGCGAGGCCCAGCTTCTCCCGGGCCAGCGCGGCCGCCTCGGCGAGGCGCCGGACCGAGTCGGGGTTCGGCGGGAAGACATGGGCGATGAGGTGCTTCGCATCGACGCTCGCGTAGGCCGCCAGGGCGTCGGCGATCTCCTCGGTGGAGCCTCGGATCGCGCGCTCCGGGGTGTCCGCGCCGGCGCCCTCGAAGGCGACGAGGATGCCCACGGTGACGTCGAGCGTCGCCGGATCGCGCTCCGCACGCTCGAGCGCGCCGCGCAGGTTCCGCAGCCGCGTGTGGAGCTCATCGGCCTGGTCGGGATGCCCGAACCACGCCGCGTTCCACTGATCGGCGTGACGCACGACGAGATCGAGCATCCGCGGCTGCTTCCCGGCGATGAGGATCGGCGGCCCGCCGTCGCGGATCGGCGCGGGCAGCAGCTGGACATCGGTCGCGCGATGGTATCGGCCTTCGAAGGTCACCTGGCCCTCCCGGAGGAGCGGGAGCAGGATCTGGAGCGCCTCCTCGAACCGGGAGACGCGGTGGTCGAACGGGAAGTCGAAGGCGTCGAACTCCGGCTCGTGCCAGCCGCAGCCGACCCCCATGATCAGGCGTCCGCCACTCACCTCGTCGAGCTCGGCGGCCATCTTGGCCGTGAGCGCGGGGTTGCGGAACGGGAGCGCCAGCACGAGCGGGCCGATCTCGACGCGCGACGTGATCGCGGCGAGGGCCGAGAGGACGGTCCAGCACTCGTGGATGCCCTCCGTCTCGCCGTCCATGCGGAAGATCAGGTGGTCGGCACCCCAGATCGAGTCGAGCCCTTCCTCCTCCGCCGCGAGCGCTATGTCGCGAAGTCCCGCGTAGCCGTTGCTCTCGTCGTCCCCGAAGGGCAGCATCAGACCGATCTTCATGCGGTCAATGCTAGCGGCGCGCGTGCCAGCGCCCCGGCTACCCTCCCGGAATGAGCGCACCACCTCTCGACGGCATCCGGGTCATCGACGCCAGTCGCGTGCTCGCCGGTCCGTTCGCGACGATGCTCCTCGGCGACCTGGGCGCCGACGTCATCAAGGTCGAGCCGCCCGACGGCGACGAGACGCGCGCCTGGGGACCGCCCTGGTGGGGCGACCCGGCGGACCGACGCAGCGCCTACTTCGCGTCCGTGAACCGCAACAAGCGGAGCATCGTCCTCGACCTGCGGTCGTCCGACGGGCGTGACCGCATGGACCGGCTGCTCCAGGGCGCCGATCTGCTGATCCACAACTACCGGCCATCCACCGCGGGGCGGCTCGGCCTGGACCCGGATCACCTCGCGGCTCGGCACCCGCGGCTCGTGACGGCCACGGTCGGCGGTTTCCCCGGCGCCGATGCCGAACGCCCCGCCTACGACCTGCTGGCGCAGGCGGTGAGCGGCCTGATGTCGGTCACGGGCGAGCCGGACGGACCGCCGATGAAGGTCGGGGTTGCGTTGCTCGACCTCCTGGCCGGGCTCGAATGCGCGGTCGGGGTGCTCGCCGCCCTCGTCGGCCGTGGCGAGGGGCGCCCGAGCCGGATCCACGTGAACCTTGTCGAGACCGGCGTCACCTCGCTCGTCAACGTGCTCGGCAACCACCTCGCCACCGGTGCCGACGCGGCACGGCACGGGAATGCGCATCCGAACATCGCGCCGTACGAGGCGTTCGCCGCTCGCGACGGGCACGTGGTGGTCGCCGTCGGCAACGACGCGCAGTTCGCCCGCCTGCTCGGGGTGCTGGGCCTCGAGGATCCCGACGGACGCTTCGCCACGAACCCGATGCGGGTCGTCGCTCGTCCCCAGCTCGCCGCGTGGCTCGGCGAGCGAATCGCTACCTGGGATCGCGCGTCGCTGACGGCGGCGCTCCGCGATGCCGACGTGCCGGCCGGTCCCGTGAACAGCGTGGCGGAGGCCGTTCGGGCCATGGGCGAGGGATGGACGGAGCGGCTCGGTGGCGTCGAGCTGGCGCCGAGCCCGATTCGCATCGGCGACCAGCGCGCGCCCCTCAGGCGGCCACCGCCCCGGCTCGGGGAGCACACCGACGAGGTCCTCGCCGAGCTTCAGCCGCGCGGCTGACCGACCCGGAACCTGACCCGCTCGACGACGTTGTTGCCGTAGCCGCCCTCGTTCCAGATCGGCGCATCCGGCTGGGTGGCTCCGGTGGCGTCGGTGGCACGGACCGAGATCTCGTGATCGCCTCCGGTCGCCGTCCAGCCGAGCTCCCAGCGCACCCCGACCTCGTCCGCGAGCGGCTCGACGACGTCGGCCGCGTGCCAGGTGCCATCCACGCCGATCTCGACGGCATCGATCGGCGCCGATCCCGACCAGGCGAGGCCGCGCAGGCGCACCGGACCCGCCTCGAGCGTCTCGCCCCGCGCAGGGTGGGTGAGGAGCGCTCGGACACGCATGCGGTCCACCGGCGTCTCGTCGGGAACGCCCTCCTGTCCGCGGTAGCGGTACTTGCGCGGGAAATGGAGGTCCGGCCTGGAGTCCTCCACGGCGTCGATCCGCGTGAGCCACTTCACCGAACGCATGCCGTAGTGACCGGGCACGACGAGTCGGAGCGGGTAGCCGTGCTCGGGTGGCAGCGGCTCACCGTTCATCGTCGAGGCCAGGATCGGATCGGCGAGCGCGACCTCGGCGATCGGCAGATCGAACTGGTAGGGGATCGTGCCGTCCGGCTTGACGGTCCCGGCGTCGGCACCGGTGAAGACGAGCGTCCGCGCGGATTCACCGAGTGACGCATTCGCGAGAACGTCGGATAGCCGCACTCCGGAGAACCGGGCGATGCCCACCGCGCCGACGCCCCACGGCGTTCCGGCCGGCACGGGCGACATGAGCGTGCGGCCGTTCCCCGCGCATTCGAGGAGCACCGTCCGCTCGACGGAGGGGAGTGCTCGCAGGGCATCGAGGCTCCATGAGCGCGACCGATCGAACCCGGCCCCCAGCTCGAGCCTCCAGCTCCCGGCGTCGATCCGCGGGACCGGGAAGTTGCAGCGCACGTAGAAGCGGTCGATCGATGGCGCCTCGGCATCCAGGTCGGCCGGGTCGGCCTCGAGGTTGAGCGGCTCCTCGCTCAGCTGCCGCCGCACGCTCAGGCGTCCGCGGGAACGTACGGGACGTAGGCGGGCCACCACATCGCCGACTCGATCTCGGCCTCGAGGTCCCCCGACGCCTCGGCGACGCCACTGGCCACGGCCTGTCGCGCAACCGCCAGGGCCACGTTCCGCGCGACCGACCGCAGGCCCGACACCGGCGGATAGAGGACGCCCTCCGCCAGGCGGTCGGGTGTCACCGCGTCGGCCAGTGCGCGGGCCGCGGCGACGACCATCGCGTCGTCGATCCGACGCGCGCCGGAAACGATCGCCCCGAGCCCGAGGCCAGGGAACACGAAGACGTTGTTGGCCTGCCCGATCTCGCGGCCGTCGACCGGGGGGAACGGGCTCCCGGTGGCCACGATGGCCCGTCCGTCGGACCATGCGGCGATGTCGACCGGGCGTGCCTCGGCCATGACCGTGGGATTCGAGAGCGGGAGGATGACGGGGCGCTCGCAGGCGGCCGCCATCGCTCGGACGACCGCCTCGCCGAACGTGCCGGCCACGCCGGTCGTGCCGACCAGGATGGTCGGCCGGAAGGCCGTGACGACGCCCTCGAGCAGTCGATCCGGGACATGCACCAGGACCTCGCCGGGTGTCGCCAGCGAGCGCTTCGCCTCGTCGAGGTCGTCCCGTTCCGCATGCACGAGGCCGCGCGAGTCGACGAGCGCCAGCGCTGCGGCGATCTCGCGTTCCGACATGCCGTCCTCGATCATCGCCGCGCGCAGCAGACGCGCGATACCGATCCCCGCGGCCCCCGAGCCGACGAGCAGGATCCGGTGCGACCCCAGCGGCTGCCCGAGGTGCCGGGAGGCCGCGAGCACGCCGGCGAGCACCACCGCGGCGGTCCCCTGGACGTCATCGTTGAAGCTCGGCACACGATCGCGGTAGCGATCGAGGATGCGCAGCGCGTTGTGCTGCTTGAAGTCCTCCCACTGGATGACGCAGCCGGGCCAGGTCTCGGCCACGGCTTCCACGAACGCGTCCACGAGGGCGTCGTACTCGGCACCCCGCAGCCGTGGCGCGCGGTGGCCGATGTACAGCGGATCGTTCAGCAGCTCGGCGTTGTCGGTGCCCACGTCCAGGCTCACCGGCAGCGTCACGCCGGGGTAGATGCCACAGGCGCCGGTGTAAAGGGCGAGCTTGCCGATGGGGATCGCCATCCCGCCGGCGCCGAGGTCGCCGAGCCCCAGGATGCGCTCGTTGTCGGTGACCACGATGAGCCGGACGTCATCGTACGGACCGTTGCGCAGGATCTCGCCGATGCGGTCGCGGTCGTGCGGCGTGATCCACGCCCCTCGCGTGCGCCGCAGCACGTGGCTGAACTCCTGGCAGGCGAGGCCGACCGTCGGGGTGTAGACGATCGGCAGCAGCTCCTCGAGGTTCTCCGCCAGCACGCGATAGAAGAGCGTCGCGTTCCGGTCCTGGAGCGCCGCCAGGCCGATGTACTGCTCGAGCGGGTCGTCCTTGCGTCGCAGGCGAGTGAGCTCGAGCTCGACCTGCTCCTCGATCGTCATGACCCGATCCGGAAGTAGCCCCTGGAGGTCGAACGCCTCGCGCTCATCGGCGCTGAAGGCGAAATCCTTCGTCAGGAGCCGATTTCCGAGGAGCATCGGCCCGCGCTGCTCGATCGTCGCGGGCCTGCCGGCCACGATCGCGTCGAAGGGAGCGGGAAGGGGGCGCATGGGAAGCGAGGATACGCATACTGCGCGTCATGCGACGCATCGTGGCGTTCCTCGTCCTGGGCATTCTCGCGGTCGGCCTCGTGGCCGCGGTCTTCCTCGGGGGGTCGATCGATGCGCCGTCCGGCGTCGATCCGGATGTGACGGTGCGCTGCCCCCGAGCGTTGTCGGTCGATGCCTGCACCACGTGGGGAGATCGGATCATCGAGGACGGTCCTCCGTCGACCACCTTCGAGATGCAGGATGTCGTGCGCGTCGAGCTGGCGCGCGGCCCCTTCGGCTGGGTTGGCGCATGCGAGGTGCGCTACTTCCTGGGCCGATACCCCGATGACGCCGTCTGGCACGAGGAGGTCGCCTGCCCCGCCTGATCCGGGACGTCCGGCACGCGGCATGCGACGGGCCAGCCATGCGGAGACTCGACGAGCCCGCGGCCGTGAGGGCGGCGCTGCTCTCACTGCTCCTTCCCGGCCTGGGGCAGCTCGCTGATCGGAGGTGGCGTGCGGCCGTCCTCTTCGGCGCCCCCGCCGCGCTGATGGGCGTCGCAGCGCTCGGTGTCGCCCTGACCGGCGGCCCCGGCCTGGCCGTTCTCCTCGCCCCGCCGGTCCTCAGCGGCCTGCTCCTGCTGAGCCTGCTCGTCCTCGTCTGGCGCCTGGCCGCCGTGTTCGAGGCATTCCGGTGGCATGCGCCGCTCACGGGGCGAAGGCCGGTCTCGGCCGTGCCGTGGCTGCTCGCCGGAGTCATCGCCGTGACGCAGCTGGCGCCCACGGCCTACGCCGCGCAGCTCATCGGCGCTGCCGACCGGATCGCCGGTGCGGACATCGACAGCGACCTCTTCGGTTCCGCGGCGCCGGTGGCGCCGAGCGTCTCGGGCGACCCGGTCGCCACCCGCTCGCCCGCGGGGACGTCGGTCCCGGAGCCATCTCCGTCAGCCGCTGTGGCGGGCGGCACGCCCACCGCCGAGCCCCCGGCGCGGCTGGCCGAGCGGGTGACGGTGCTCCTCATCGGCACCGACGATCTGGCGTCACGGGATCATCGGCTCACGGACACGTTGATGGTCGTGAGCCTCGGCGCGGAGCGGCGGCGGCCGATGATGATCTCGGTTCCGCGGGACCTCTACGGCGCGCCGCTGCCGGACGACCTCGTCTACAACGCGAAGCTGAACTCACTCGCGAGCTATGCGCGCGCCCGCCCCGATGACTTCCCCCTCGGCGGCGTCGGTACGCTCCGCGCTTCGATCGAGCTCCTCCTCGGCATCGGGATCGACCACGTTGCGGTGATCGACATGCTCGGACTGGTCGACATCGTCGACAGCCTCGACGGAGTCACCCTGAACGTGGAGGAGCCGATCGCCGATCCGCGCTACGCACCTCCGACCGGCGGTGCGCGTGGGTTCTTCATCGAGCCCGGAGAGCACCACGTCGACGGGCTGACGGCGCTCGCCTACGCCAGGTCTCGCCTCGGGCCGAACGGAAACGACTTCGTCCGCGCCTCCCGTCAGCAGCAGCTGCTCAGCGCCATCCGAGCACGCGTGCGGGAGCTCGGGCTGGTCTCGACACTGCCGACCCTGCTGGACGTCGTCGAGGCCAATGTCCGGACCGACATCCCGCGCGACCAGCTCGGGGAGCTGGCGCAGGCGGTCGTCGACGCGCGCTGGGACGAGCTCGATCGGCTCGTGCTGGATCCGCCCGTCTATGTCGAGCCGGATTTCACCGACGGTGGCGCATACATCCTCAGGCCGAACGAGACGGCGATCCGGGATGCCGTCGAACGGATGGTGATCGGGCCGGAGTGAGGTTGGAGCGGGAGACGGGGATCGAACCCGCGACATGCAGCTTGGAAGGCTGCCGCTCTGCCAGCTGAGCTACTCCCGCACCGGCGTCGTCCAGAGCGCGACGGTCCGTGGCCCCTCACGTCGGCAGCCGCATCGTAGCGCCTTCGTCGCCGTCGGGCCATCTGGCGTTCGGCGACGTGGGGGCCGGAGGCCGACCAGCCGACGATCTATCATTGGTGGGTGAGCCCGAAGCCGTTCGCGTCGTCCGCTGACCTGGCCGAGAAGGAGGCGACGCTCGAGCCGCTGGCCGATGGGGTCTACGCCTACACCGCGCAGGGCGACCCGAATGTCGGCGCCATCGTGGCAGACGACGCGATCCTCGCGATCGAGGCGCGGGCCACGCCGCTCATGGCACAGCGCTGGATCGACGTCCTCCGTGCCGAGGTCGGGCCCCTTCCGTTCGGTGATCTCGTCCTCACCCACTACCACGCCGTCCGCACCCTCGGCGCATCGGCGTTCGACGCGCGTCGCATCGTGGCGCATGCGGGAACCGCAGCGCTCATCGAGGAGCGCGGGATGGAGGACTGGGCGAGCGAGCAGGGCCGCATGCCGCGCCTCTTCACCGGCGCGGAGACCATCCCGGGCCTCACCCGCCCGACGGTGACATTCGACGAATCGATGACCCTCGACCTCGGGAACCGAAGTATCGAGCTGCGCTGGCTGGGCCGCGGGCACACGTCGGGCGACCTCGTGGTGTGGCTGCCCGACGAGCGCATCTGCTTCGCCGGGGATCTGGTGGAGGCGCAGGCGGCACCGTACATGGGTGACTCCTACCCGGAGGAATGGTCGACCGGCACGCTCGACGCCGTCGCGGCGCTCGGTGCCGAGCACCTGGTCGGTGGGCGCGGGAGCGTCGTCCATGAACCGGCGGTCGCGACGGCGATCGAGGACACGCGCGCGTTCGTCCGGACGACGATCGAATCCACGCGCGAGGTCCGCGACGGGGGCGGCGGACTGCGCGAGGCCTTCGAGCTCGCGCACGAGCGGCTGGCGCCCCGGTATGCGGGCTTCCCGATCTTCGAGCACACCATGCCGTTCAACGTGCAGCGCACGTGGGACGAGCTCGCCGGGATCGAGGAGCCGCGGATCTGGACGGCGGAGCGTGACCGGGAGGTCTGGGACGCCCTCACCGACTGAGCCCCCCACCGCGCCAGCCGTCGCCGTCATCGGTGCCGGCGCGGTCGGCCTGACGCTGGCAGGGCGGCTCGCGCAGCACGGCGCCGAGGTGACCCTGTTCGAGTCCGAGCCGGCCACCGCCCGCATCGGCTCCCGGGCCATCTGCATGCAGCGGGAGACCCTCGAGATCTGGAGCCGGCTCGGCATCGGGCGGGCCGTCGCGGCCCGAGGCGTCCAGTGGCGGATCGGCCGCACCTACGTCCGCGGTCGCGAGCTCTTCCACGTGGAGCTGCCCACCACCGACGAGCACGTTCCGCCGTTCGTGAACATCAGCCAGTCCGAGGTCGAGGAGATGCTCGAGGCGCGCGTCCGCGCGCTGGGCGTCGAGATCCGGCGCGAAACGCGTCTGGTCGGGCTGGACCAGGATGCCGGCCAGGTCGTGGCTCGCATCGAAACGAGCGCAGGCGTCGAGGAGCGCGCGTTCGGCTACCTGGTCGGCGCGGACGGGGCCCACTCTGCCGTGCGACATGCCGTCGCCACGGGGTTCGACGGCCACACATTCCACGACCGGTTCCTCATCGCCGACATCCGTGTCGAGCTGCCCTTCACGCAGGAGCGCCACTTCCACTTCGATCCGCCATGGAACCCCGGACGCCAGGTGCTGCTGCATCCTCAGCCGGACGGGATCTGGCGCATCGACTGGCAGGTCGCACCGGAGACCGATCTCGACGCCGAGCGTCGATCCGGCCGGCTCGACGAGCGGATCCGGCAGGTCGTCGGTCCCGAGACACCGTACGAGGTGGTGTGGGTGACCTCGTACCGGTTCAGCCAGCGCCTCGCCGATGCCTTCCGCATCGGGCGGGTCTTCCTCGCGGGTGACGCCGCGCATGTGATGTCACCGTTCGGCGCGCGGGGGTTGAACTCCGGGGTGGCCGATGCGGAGAACCTTGCGTGGAAGCTCGCTGCCGTCGTGCGCGGCGCGGCCCCGGAAGCACTCCTCGACACGTACGACCGCGAGCGCCGCGCGACGGCCCGCGAGAACCTCGCCGCGACCGGCTCGACGATGCGCTTCCTGGCGCCCCAGGGGCCGGTGCGTCGAGCGTGGCGCTGGCTGGTGCTGACGGGAGCGGAGCGGTCGGCCTGGCTGCGACGCCACGTCGACTCGGGCCGGCTCGCGGAGCCGGCCCGCTACGCGGCACCGAGCGGATCCGATGGAAGGCTCCCGATCGGGAGCGTGGCGCCCGACTGCGAGCTTCCGGGAGGTGGGCGCCTCCGCGATCGGCTCGGTAGGGAAATCGCTCTCGTCGTCCCCGAGGGCCATCGCGGCATCGCCTCTGCCATCGAGGTCGGATCGTCGTCACCCTATGGCACCGACCGCGCATGGCTCGTGAGGCCGGACGGCTACCTGGCTGGCTCGGCACCACTCGACGAGGTGGACGTCTGGATCGGTCCCGCGATGCAGCGCCTTGTCGTAACCGGCTGGGCCTGAAGCGGACGGCGGGCTTGACCGCGGGCTCCGGTGCATCGGCGCACCGCGCTACGGGCACGGATCGGCACGTTGGGGTACGGTCGGTGGTGACCCGTTCGACGAGCTCGTCGAACTCCCCTGGCATGGAGAATCAGATGCTTCGAAGGATCTCACTCGTACTCGCCATGGTCGCCAGTCTCGTCTTCGCCGCCCCGGTGGCGGCCATCACGAACGGCGCGCCGGACAATGGCGCTCACCCGCAGGTGGGCCAGCTCCTCTTCTACGTCCCGGATGTCGAGAGCTCGCGCTTCGATGATCCGGGTGGCTGGTTCAACTGCACCGGCACGCTGCTCGACGCCACGACGGTGCTGACGGCGGGCCACTGCACCTTCGGCGTGGGAAGCGATGGCGAGGAGACGACCCCGACGGGGGGCTCGGGCGGTAACGACGTCTGGCTCAGCTTCGCGGAGGTGCCGAACTACGACATCCTGCCGCCGAGCAGCACCTTCACCTCGAACGCGGAGCGGTACGCGGCCTGGACCGCGGCTCTGGAGGCGAGCCCCGAGTGGACTCGCGGCGTCGCCACGTCGCACCCGGACTACTCCGACGCCGCGTTCTTCCTCCACGATCTCGGCGTGGTGGAGCTCGTCGCGCCGGCACCGGTCGGCGGTGCCGTCCAGTACGGGACCCTGCCGACGCTCGGCCAGCTCGACGCCCTGTACGGGGTGAAGGGACAGACCTACACCGCGGTGGGCTACGGCCTGGAGGAGAAGCTCGGAGGAGGCGATACCCGTCGCGTCGCGACGCTGAAGCTGAACAACCTCAACGGCGTCTACGGTGCCGGCAAGGGCATCGCCGCGAACTTCTCGAGCAACGCCAGGGGCGGGACCTGCTTCGGCGACAGCGGCGGTCCGGTGTTCGCCGGGACCGGCACGACGATCGTCGCGGTGACCTCGTTCGGGATCAGCCCGCAGTGCACGAACGGCGGCTACTACCGCGTGGACCAGCCCGACGACCTGGCGTTCCTCGCCACGTTCGGGTTCGCTCCGTAGGACCGCAGTCGACCAGCCCCGCTGCGCCCTGCGCGCGGCGGGGCTTTCTCATGTCCCGGCCAGGCGCTCCACGACCGGGGCCATCTCGTCCAGCGTCCCGATCATGACCGAGCTGATCCTGAGCTCTGCCCTCAGGTGGGTCAGCTTCTCCACGAATCCGTCGACGGTGTTGATGAAGATGTGGGGTGACGCCAGCAGGTCCTCCGCTGTGACGGCCACGCCGCTTCGGGACTCGAGCCGCGCGGCCTCCTCGCGCGCCTCCGCGAGCGGGCGATCCGTGATCCGCGGTGCCACCATCGACGGGTAGACGTTGAGCTCCAGCGCATCGAACCGCGCGCCGGCAGCTTCTCGAACCCAGTCGATCTTCTCGGCCGTGGCGGCGACCGTGATCGAGCTCGGATCGCCGACCGCGTTCGGCAGGATGCGCGGCGCCAGGCCGACGACGTTCGCCTCGCGGGCGGCGAGCTCGAGGGTGCGCCGACCTCCACCACCGATGAGGAACGGCGGATGCGGCGCCTGCACCGGCTTGGGATGGGCGTCGTGGTCGGTGATCGTGTAGTGCTCGCCGGCGAAGCTGAAGGGTCCCTCGGAGAAGCAGCCCTTGAGGACGGCGATGGCCTCCGCGAGCCGCGCCTGCCGGATCGGCGTACGGTCGAAGGCCAGGCCGATCGCGTCGTACTCGGGCCGGTTCCAGCCGGCGCCGATGGCGATGTCGACCCGTCCCTCGCTCAGGACGTCGAGGCTGGCGAGGTCCTGGGCCAAGACCGCGGGATGGCGCAGGTCGTTGTTGAGGACGAACGAGCTCACCCGGAGCCGATCCGAGAGGGTCACGATCGCGGCCATGGTCGGGATCGGCGCCATCTGGGGGATGAGGTGGTCGGGGATGACGAGCGTGTCGATGCCGATCGATTCGGCCCGTCGCACCGTCTCGGTGAGCTCGCGAACGGTGGCGATGTCGCGCGCGTCGGCGAGAAAGCGGAATGGTCGAGTCACCCCGGCATTGTGGTGGATTCGTGCGTCTGGGCGCGTTCCTGGGCCCCCGCGTGGTGCGGTCCGGTGGGGTCCGGTGCGGTTTCGGCGGCTTGCTGGGTCCTGCTGCGCGATGGTCCAATCGGGGCATGACTGCCCGGGACCGAGCCCCGAGCCGTCGGACGGACCCGGGGAACCGACACGATCCACTCTCGATCGCGGTCGACCTCATCCGCCGCGGCGAGACGGTGCTCACGCTCATCGACCCACGTGCGCGGGGACGCGACCCCGATGCGTTCAGCCAGTGGCTGCGTGCCCGCCTCACGATCGCCGAGCTGCCGCGCCTGATCTTTCCCGAGTGCGACGCGCGCTGTGCGGCGGTCGAGCACGACCCGGACATGCACGTCGTCCTGAGTGACATCGCTCTCGATCCGGCGGCGCCGCGCCGTCCGTCATGGTGGGCGGATTGGAACGACTCGCTCGAGCAGCTTCATCAGTCCGGGCAGGTCTGGTATGCCGGGGCGCCGGCCATGCCGGTCACGCCGCTGTATCGGCGCCTGGCGATCGGCACGCGCCTGCGGCGCATCGCGAGCACCGATCCCGCCTGGGTTGCCTACGACCGTACGCCGCAGGAAACGCTCTATCACGTCGAGGACGGCCCGCGCGCGGGGAGCTCCCTCGTCGCGGTGACCTTCGGGCCCGCGCCCCTCCTTCCGACGTTCGCGGGCGTCCTCATCGCCCCCGACCATCCGCCGGTGCACGACGCACGGATCGCGATCCGTCTCCTCGCGGCGGGCTGGTCGGCCGTCGAGCGCGGTCTCCCGTACGAGGAGTAGCCGGCCTCAGCGAGCGCGCTTCGTCGCGCCGTCGGCCCGCGCCGGCGTGTCGACCCGCTCCGCACCGTTGCCGGACCTCCCCTTCTCGGGAGTCTGCGGCGTGAGCGGCGCCGAGCGCTCGGGCGCCGACCCCTTCTCGGCCTGGATCACGTGCATGACCGCGTTGATGAGCGAGAGGTGCGTGAACGCCTGCGGGAAGTTGCCGAGATGGCGCCCCGTGTCCGGGTCGAGCTCCTCGCCGTACAGGCCCAGGCTGCTGGCGTAGGAGAGGAGCTTTTCGCAGAGGCGCGCCGCGCGGACGACCTCGCCGACCTCGACGAGCGCGGAGACGAGCCAGAAGGAGCAGATCGTGAAGCTGCCCTCCTCGCCGGACAGGCCGTCATCGGTGAGATCGGTCCGGTAGCGGAGGACGAGGCCGTCGTCGGTGAGCTCGTCGGCGATCGCGAGAACGGTGCGTCGGATCCGCGGATCCGTGGGCGGAAGGAAGCGGACGAGCGGCATGAGCAGGGCCGACGCGTCGAGCGCATCGGTCTCGTAGTGCTGGGTGAAGACGCCGCGCTCGTCGACGCCGTTCTCACAGACGTCGGCGTGGATCTCATCGGCGCATGCCTGCCATTGCTCGGCGAGGTCGTGCGCCTCGCGGATCCGCGCCAGGCGCGCCCCGCGGTCGAGGGCGACCCAGCACATCACCTTCGAGCTCGTGAAGTGCTTCGGCTCGCCGCGGACCTCCCAGATTCCCCGGTCGGGCTCACGCCAGTGGGCCTGGGCCGCCTCGACCTGCCGCACCATGATCGGCCAGATCCGCTCGTCGAGATGGTCGCGTGACTTCGTGTGGAGGTACACGGAATCGAGGACCGCGCCCCACATGTCGTGCTGGCGCTGGCCGTACGCCCCGTTGCCGATGCGGACGGGGCGCGCACCCTCGTAGCCGGAGAGGTGGGGGAGCTCCTCCTCCTGGAGCGCTTTCTCGCCGTCGACGCCGTACATGATCTGGAGGGCCTCGTCGCGCTCGGCGACATCGGCGATGAAGTGGAGGTAGTCGTTGGCCTCCCAGTCGAACCCGAGGGTGTAGAGCCCCCACAGCGCGAACGTCGAGTCGCGGATCCAGCTGTAGCGGTAGTCCCAGTTCCGCTCGCCGCCCGGCGTCTCCGGCAGCGACGTCGTGGCGGCGGCGACGACCGCGCCCGTCGGCGCGTAGGTGAGGCCTTTCAGCGTCAGTGCCGAGCGTTCCAGGTAGGAGCGCCACGGGTGGTCCGGGAAGGTGCCACGTGCGAGCCAGTGCTGCCAGTGATGGGCCGTCCAGACCAGCCGGCCGTAGGCATCATCGGTCGTCCGTGGCGCGGCGGCGCCATTCCAGGAGAGCGCGCAGAAGCGGGTCTCGCCCTCCTTGATCAGGGTCCGACCCACGGCCTTGGGTCCCTCGAAGCCGATGTTGATGTCGCTCGTGAGCACGAGCTCGACGTCGCTGCCGTCCGCCGTGACCGCCCCCTGCTGATACCCGTCCTCGGTGTAGCGCCACGTCCCGAAGC
Organism: Chloroflexota bacterium; assembly: GCA_025699005.1. Taxonomy (GTDB): domain Bacteria; phylum Chloroflexota; class Limnocylindria; order QHBO01; family QHBO01; genus JACDBZ01. The sequence goes on from JAILWI010000002.1 coordinate 240,065, forward strand.
GGCGGCCATAGTCGAACACGGGCTCGCAATCGAGGATCAGCTGCATCTCGCCGTTCACGCAGCGGACCATTCGCAGCAGGATGTGGCTCGTGTCGTAGTCGGTCGGTGGGCGGCGCTGGGTCTTCGAGCGTGTGTCACCGTGGCGCCAGGGCCCGATGAGCAGCACGTCACGGACGATGATCCAGCCCTTCGGCGAGCCCCAGGTCGTCTCGAGCACCATGGTTCCCGGCAGGTAGCGCCGCGCTGCGGGCACCTGGAGGTCGGAGGGCCCGAAGCGGAATCCCCCGGCGTCGCGGTCCAGGATGGCACCGAAGACGCTCGGGGAGTCCATGCGCGGCAGGCACAGCCACTCGACGTTGCCGCTCGGCGCGACGAGCGCGGTCGTCTCGCAGTCGGAGAGGAATCCGTACTCGCCGATGGGCGGGAACGGGGAGGTCTTGAACCGGGTCCGCGGCGCAGCATGGTCGCGCCCCTCCGGTCGTCCGTTCGTCGACATGGCAGTCCTCCCACCTGGGGCCGCACAGTCTCACACGTCCGCGCAACGCGGCCAACCCCCGAAGGTCCCGGTCGGGTCCCGGGTCAGATGTCGGCGGCGAACGTGTCGCAGGCAGATGCAGATCCGGCCTCGAGGCCGATCTGGAACCACTCCTGTCGCTGCTCGGATGATCCGTGCGTCCAGGTTTCGGGGTTCACCTGGCCCTGCGTCTGCTCCTGGATGCGGTCGTCGCCGATGACGCTCGCCGCATCGAGCGCCTGGGCGATCTGCTCGCGGGTCAGCGGCTCGAGGAACCCTGTCGCGACGGCGTTGCCGCCCCATACGCCGGCGAAGCAGTCGGCCTGGAGCTCGGTGCGCACCGCGCCACCCTCGGCGCCCGCGTCCCGGCCGGCCTCGAGCAGGCCCAGCAGGTTCTGGATGTGGTGGCCGTACTCGTGGGCCATGACGTACATCTCGGCGAATGGCCCGCCCTCGGCACCGAAGCGGCTCTCCAGCTGGTCGTAGAAGCCGAGGTCGATGTAGATCGTCTGGTCGAGCGGGCAGTAGAACGGCCCGACGGCGCTCGTCGCGTTGCCGCACTCGGTGCTCACGCCATCGTTGAAGACCACGACCTCGGGCTGCCGGAAGGACCCCTGGCCTTCGAACGCACCGGACCAGTACGCGTCGAGGCTCTGCACCGCGCCGAGCAGCCGGCAGTCCTGGCGCTCGTTCGCGTCCTGTCCCGTCTCGCACTCGCTGATGGCCTGGCTGCCGACCGGACCTTCCTGGATCCCGCCGCCCAGGCCGCCGAGGCTGCCGAGATCGCCGCCGAGCAGGACCACGGCCGCGATGAGGATGAGGGTGCCGAGGCCGCCACCGACCGCGATCCCGCCGCCGCGGATGCGGCGGCCACGTTGATCGCTGACCCGGCCGGGATCGAGGTCGACGTCGCGTCTGAAGGTCATCGGCTGCGGCTCTCCGTGCTGCTGGTCGGTCGGCGGGTGGGCATCCGCTCGCCATGGTCACCATAGCGTGCAGCGTGCCAGAGGACCCGGGCAGGACCATCAGGGCATGGTCGATGACGATCCGTCGCGCCACGATGCAGCCGATGACGGGTGTGACCCGGGGGGACCACGCTTTGCTCGACGGCCCCCGGCTGGCGGCCGCGCTCGCTCGTGCTCGGACGCGGTTCCTCGGTGACCCGTACCTCTTCTACACGGCGAGCCTCGTGCCGGTCGCCGTGCTCGTCGCGTTCCTCGGCCAAGAATCCGGACACGTTCCAGGGGCGCTCGGTGCCGGCGCGCTCGCGGTGCTCGCCCAGGGCCTGCTCGGCTTGCTCGGCCGCCGGCGGCGGATCCAGGACCGCGTCATGTGGCAGCTGATTCGGCTGGCGCCGCCCCTCGCCTTCGTCGCCTTCGCGTCGCGGTTCATCGGCGGGGATTCGCTGCCGCTCATCTCGCTCTACATCCCGGTGGTCGCGGCGGCTGCGGCAGCGGGCACCGTCCAGGGCATCGTGGCCGGGTCGATCGCGGCAGCGATCCTCGTCGGTCCGGAGCTCGGTGACCTTGGATCGCCCAGCGCCGTTGCGCTGCGAAGCGTCACGATCGCGGGCGTCACGCTCGTCGTCGGACTGGGAACGCGACGCATCGTCCGGGCGCTCCAGAACGCGATCGCGTCGGCGCACGCCGCGGTCATCGCCGAGCGCCGCCGGGCGCGCCAGATCGACGCGCTCGAGGCGGTCGGCAACCTGCTGGCCGCGGGCGGGCCGACCCCCGAGCTGCTCGGCCAGGTCGTGGACGTCATCGGCCGCCGGCTCGGGTACCCGCACGTGTCGATCTATCTCGGCGACCGGAGGCGCATGCGCCTGGTGGCGAGCACCGGCTATGCGTCGGCGATCCCCGAGTTCGACCCATCCACCGGCGTCGCGGGCCGCGTGATGCGGTCGGGCGAGCTCGCATTCGTGCCCGACATCGGCGAGGACCCCGACTACGTCCTGGGGGAGCTGGCGGCCACGAGCCTGATCTGCGCGCCGCTTGTCGTCGACGAGGAGCTGCTCGGGATCCTCAACGTGGAGACGAGCGGGCGTCGCCGACTCGGGCCCACGGACCGCACGCTCGTGTCGATCATCGCCGGTCGCATCGCGACGGCCATTGCCCTCGGCCAGGACCGCCAGGCGCTCTCGGCGCGGGCGGACCTGTTCCGTGACCTCGCCGCATTCGGGCGTGACGTGTCGAGCTCCCTCGCGGTCGAGCCGCTGGCCGAGCTCGTCGTGGCTGCGGCCGAACGCGTCGTCCGTGCCGACGCGCTTGCCGTCACGCTCCTCGAGCGAGGGGACGGACGCTACACGGTGCGCGCAGCCTCGGGCCTCCCGCCGGCCGTCCTCGGTCGCGAGATCGTGGTGGGGGAGGGCCTTGCCGGCCGCGCGATGCGCGATCGGGCTACGGTCATCGAGGCTGGCTTCGCCTCGGAGAAGTTCCCGCGGTCCGTGCGCGCGATGGGCGTGCCGGACTTCGTCCACGGCATCGGCCTGCCGCTCGTCCGTGACGGCGTCGTCATCGGCGCGTTCACGGTCGGACGCACCGAACCGGACTCCCAACCCTTCAACGACCTCGAGATCGAGGGCCTGCAGCTCGTGGCGACGAGCGCCGCCCTTGCCGTCGCGAACGCCTTTCTGCATGCCGACATGGCCGAGCTCGCCATCCGCGACCCGCTGACGGGCCTCTACAACCGCCGCCACTTCGACGAGGCCCTCGACCGCATGCTGGCCGCGAACCGTCGCGAGCGCCTCGGGTCACCGCGACCGCTCAGCGCCATCGTGTTCGACCTCGACCGTTTCGGGGCGTTCAACAAGGAGCACGGGCACCAGGTCGGCGACGAGGTGCTCAAGGCGTTCGCATCGGTGCTCGACGGCCGGTTCCGGGCAAGTGACCTGGTCGCCCGACTGGGCGGCGAGGAGTTCATCGTGGTCCTCGACGGATCGGACCGGGAGCAGGCCGTTCGGATCGCCGACGAGGTGCGGGCGCTGCTCGCCGACCGGGTCGTGCCGGCTGCGAACGGCGACGAGCTGCGCGTGACGGTGTCGGCCGGCTGCGCCGAGCTCGACCCCGCGAACGCGACACGAGAGACGCTGCTGCGGACCGCCGACGTGGCGCTGTTCATGGCCAAACGAGCCGGCCGCGACCGGGTGGTCGCCGCCTAGGTTCAGGAGCCGGGAGCCAGCAGCTCCGCGAGCCACGCCAGCGCATCGGGGTATCGCCAATCGATCCCGGAATGCGTGCCGTCGAACAGCTCGAAGCGCACGCGGTCGTCGTCCACGCCGAGCTCGAGCAGCGCATCGCGGAAGGCGATCGCGCCGAGATCGAGGTAGAAGTCGTCACTCCGCCCGGCGTCGATCCAGATGGCGCGCAGCCCGCGGAGCGCATCGGCGCGCTCGGCCGCCATGCGGACGGGATCCCAGGCCAGCCATCGCTCCCAGATCTCGGGAACGTCGCGACCGGTGCGGATGTCGAAGGGGAGGCGGACCGTGCCGTCGGCATCGGCGGAGTAGCACGCCGCCATGCACCAGACGTTGAGCAGCGCGCCGTCCGTGGACCGGGATCGCCCGCGGCGGGAGCGGAAGTCGTCCCAGAAGCGGTCGTACGAGCCCTCGTAGTGGTCGCGTAGCGCTCGCGCCGCCTCGCGGAAGTCGGGGGCGTAGCAGACCTCGAACAGCGCATCCCCGGCGTGCGTGACCAGTCCGCCGAAGAGGTCGGGCCGGAGCATTGGCGTGATCATCGCGCCGTAGCCGCCGGAGCTCTTGCCCGCCACCCCCCGGTGCGCGGCATCGGTGAGGGTGCGGTACCGGCGGTCGACGAACGGGACGATCTCGTCGCAGAGGTAGGTGTGGTATCGCCCGGTCGCTGCGGAGTCGACGAACTGGGACCCGCCCAGGCTCGTCCACGCGTCGACGAACACGATGATCGCCGCCGGCGACTCGGCCGCCGAGAAGCGACGGTCGATCGCCTCGGGCGTCGTCGGGCTGAATGCCTTCCGTCCCCGCCACATGTCGACCTGGCCCGTCAGGCCCTGGAGGACGTAGATCGTGGGATATCGCCGATCGGGCTCGTCGTCGTAGCCGGGCGGTGTGTACACGAGCAGCGGACGCCGGTGCGGGTCGCCCAGCGGGTTGGAGGTCAGCGCCTCGGAGTCGATGACGAGGTCGTCGAGGCGTCCGCGCCAGGCGTGACCCCACGGGGGAGGAAGGTCCATGCCGGTCACGGTAGCAGCCATGCCGGGCGTCGAGCCGGCGGGATCACCCGGTCTCGCCGCGAAGCTCCACCATGGTCAGCCGCCGGATGGCGAGCGCCGTGGCCAGGACGACGACGGCGCCGCCGATCAGGAGCGCCACGCTCAGCGCGAGCTCCGCGCTCACCGCGCCTTCTCCGACGATCGCATCGCCCACGGCCAGGGCGTGCTGGCGCACGGACACGATGCGAGTCCCGGCGAACAGTCCCGCGACGACGCCCTCCCACACCACGACGTACGCCAGCCCGACGACGAGCGCGCGCGACGTCACGAGGGAGAGGGCCAGGAAGACGGCGGCGTATTCGAGGGCTCCGAGCGCCGCGGCGACGGCGTAGCCGATGCCGATCTCGGAATCGCCAGCGGTGCCCACCAGGCCGCCGATGAGGATCGGCACGGCCACGAGAAGGGTCGCGACCAGCCACGTGACGGCCAGCTTGACGAGGACGATGAGCCAGCGCGGCAGCGGGCGGGCGAGGAGGTAGACGATCGTGCCGTCGTCGAGCTCCGACCCGACGGCCGCCGTCCCGACGATGACGGTCACGAGCGGCAGGAGCACCGCCAGCCCGAAGTCCGCCGCCAGACGTCCCGTGAACCGGGTCGCCTCTGCCGTCGACGGGTCGCCGAGGCGGAAGATGCCGGCGACCAGGACGAGGAGCCCGCCGAGCGCGGCCAGCAGGAGCGTTCGACGGCGATTCAGGAGCGCTCGGAACGTGAGCGACACGAGGGCGGCGGTCATCGGCGCACCAGGTAGCTGAAGACCGATTCGAGCGACTCGTCGGCGGGACGGAGCTCGTAGAGGGTGACGCCGGCGCGACGTGCCGCGGAGGCGATGCCGCGCGTGAGGGCACCGTAGTCGGCGGTACGCAGGGTGAGACGGCCGTCGCGGAGCTCCACCGACTCTACGTCGGGCGCCGCCATGAGCTCGACCGCCAGCCGCCGATCGTCGCTCGAGCGGAGCGTGAACTGGTGGGGCCGATCGGTCATGAGGCGCCGGATGCGGCGGAAGTCGCCCGCGGCGGCGAGCCGGCCCGCGACGACGACGAGCACGCGGTCCGAGAGCCGCTCGACCTCCTCGAGGATGTGGCTCGAGAACAGGATCGTGCGCCCATCGGCGGCCATGGCGCGCAGGAGGTCCATCATCGAGAGCCGCTGGCGGGGATCCATGCCATTGAAGGGCTCGTCCAGGATCAGCGTCGGCGGATCGTGGACGAGCGCGGCCGCCACCTTCGCGCGCTGGCGCATGCCCTTCGAGTAGCCGCTCATGCCCCGGTCGGCCGCGTCGGCGAGGCCGACCGTCGCGATGGCGCGTTCGGTCGCGGCGCGTGGATCGGCGACTCCCGAAAGCCGCGCCGATGCCTCGACGAACTGGCGGGCGGTCAGGAAGGGGTAGAACGCCTCGCGTTCCGGCACGAATCCGATGCCCCGATAGACCTCGGGATGTCGCCACGTCGGCGTCCCGTCGAGGTCGACCGTTCCGGCCGACGGGGCGAGGAAGCCGGCCATGAGGTGGAGCAGCGTGGTCTTGCCCGCGCCATTGGGGCCGAGCAGGCCGGTGATGCCCGGACCGACCTCGAAGCTCACATCGTTGACGGCCACCACGTTGCCGTACCAGCGGGAGACACCGGCGAGCGCCAGGACGGTCACGTCGACACGCCCCGGTAGCGAACGGCGAGCGTCGCCAGCGAGGCTCCCAGCAGGACGGCCGTCGCGAGGCCATAGATCGGCAGAGCGACGCCGGCGCCGGTCACCGGCGACTCGGCCACTCCGCCTCCGAAGAGCCACTGGCGCGTTCCGTCCAGGATCGCGAGCGGGTTCGTGAAGGGGGCGATCGACTCCAGCCCGCCACCGACCTCCTGGAGCGTCCCGCTGATCACGCCGCCGATGAGGAAGACCGCGAGCACGGCGCCCGCCGCGTAGGCCCGGCGTCCGGCCAGCGAGCAGATGGCGAGCCCCAGGCTGGCCAGCACGAACGCGTGGATCAGGCCGCTCCCGAAGATCGCCGGGAGCGCGCCGATCTCGTCGCCGAGCGCGCCGAGCAGGTCCTCGGCGGCGAGCACGCGGCCGGCGAACAGCACGAGGACCGGCAGCAGCGTGAGTCCCAGGACCGCCAGGCTCAGCGCCGCCAGCTTCGCCGCGACGTAGTCGGCACGCCCGATCGGCCGGCTGAAGTAGAGGGGCAGGACCCGGTGCCGCAGGTCGTTCACGACCAGCTCCGGCGCCTGGGCGGCGATGAAGATCGGCAGCAGCGCGCCGATGCCCCACACGTAGTTTTCGTAGCTGTAGAGCTCGACGATGTCGCCGACCAGGACCCGGATCGCCACCGCCACGCCGGCGGGAAGGAGCCCCAGCACGAGCGTCCCCCACGGAATGATCTTCGAGCGCCCGCCCCGTCCGAGGCCCAAGGTGGCGCGGAGCCCCGCGCCGACGATGGCGCCGATGGCGCCTCGTCGGCCGAGCCGTGGGCCCTCGTAGCGCCGGTACCCGAGGTCGTAGATCGTGCTGGCCGAGTCAGGCGACGTGGACATCGGCCTCACCCCGGAACAGATCCTCGAGCTGATGCCGCCGCGCCTCGAGCCGGACGAGCGCGAGATCCAGGGCGACGACCTCGGCGAGCACCGCGTCGTACACCCCCGTCTCGGTCACCGTCTCGCCCGTCGCCAGGTCCACGATGACGACGCGGCCGTCGGCCGTGGCTTCGATCCCGCGCGCAGCGAGACGGCGTGCGAGCTCGTCGGCGGGCTCCTCGAGCTCGACGAGCAGCTGTCCCGTGCGCTCGGTGAACGTCGCCAGCGGCGCGGTCCGCAGCAGCCGGCCGGCGTCGATCGCCACGAGCCAGGTGGCGACCCGCTCGATCTCGCCGAGCAGGTGGCTCGCCACGATGACCGCGATGCCGAACTCGCGTCCGATCCGCTCGATGAGGGCCAGCATCTCGTCGCGCCCGGCCGGGTCGAGGCCGTTCGTCGGCTCGTCGAGGAAGAGGAGCCGCGGGTCGTGCACGAGGGCCTGGGCCAGCTTCACGCGCTGCTTCATGCCCGTCGAGTAGCCGCCGATCGGCCGGTAGCGCTCCTCGTAGAGGCCGACGTGGCGCAGGACGTCCGCGGTCCGTTCGCGCGCCGCACCGGCCGGAAGGCCCGAGACGCGGCCCATGTGCGCGACGAACTCGGTGGCCGAGACGTCGGGCGGCAGGCTCTCGTGCTCCGGCATGTACCCGACGAGCTGGCGGATTGCCGGGCCCTGGGTCTGGCTGTCGAGGTCGAGGACCGTGGCCTGGCCATCGGTCGGTGGCAGCAGCCCGAGCAGGATCTTGATGAGCGTGCTCTTGCCGGCGCCGTTCGCTCCGACGAGGCCGATGATGCCCGGCTCCAGCTCGACGCTCAGGGCGTCGAGCGCGGTCACGCCGGGATAGCGCTTCGTCAGCGCTCGGGTGCTGATGAGGGGCATGCCGGCTCAGTGTACGGGGGGAGGCCGGTTTGCTCGCCCCGTCCTGCACCGGCTGCGCCATCGGCACCCGCTACATGTGCGGTTCGTACGACGGGTCGAAGTACCTGGCGGGATCCTCGGTGAAGTCCAGCTTGCAGCCCTTGCCGCAGAAGAAGTAGGTCTCGCCGTCGTGCTCGGCAGTCAGGCCCTGTGCCGCCGCGATCTCGCGGTTCACGTCCATGCCGCACACCGGATCCTTGGCCGCGGCCATCTCGAGCTCGTTCATCGATCGATCTCCATCTCGCAGGGATTCACGCGGCGCGGAACGCCCGCAGCCGCAGGGAGTTGGTGACCACGCTGACGCTCGAGAGCGCCATCGCGCCGGCCGCCAGGGCCGGGTTCAGCAGGAGGCCTGCCAGCGGGAAGAGGAGGCCGGCGGCCACAGGGATGAGCAGGATGTTGTAGCCGAAGGCCCAACCGAGGTTCTGGCGGATCGTGCGCATCGTCGCGCGCGACAGCCGGACCGCGGCGGGGACGCCTCCGAGGTCGTCGCCGACCAGCGTGATGTCGGACGCCTCGAGCGCCACGTCGGCGCCCGTGCCGATGGCGATGCCGAGATCGGCCTGGGCGAGCGCCGGAGCATCGTTCACGCCGTCCCCGACCATCGCCACGACCCCGCCGGCCTCCTGGAGCTCCGCGACGCGCGCCGCCTTGTCGCCCGGCAGCACCTCGGCGAGGATTCGGTCGGGCGTGATGCCGACCTCCGCGCCGATGGCCTCGGCGGTCGCCCGCCGGTCGCCGCTGATCATCCACACGTCGAGCCCGGCCGCCTGGAGGCGCCGGATCGCCGTGGCCGACGCAGGCTTCACCGGATCGGCGAGACCGAGGGCGCCGATGTACTGCCCGTCGCGGGCGACGTGGACGGCAGAGCCGAGGCCGACGTCGACCCCCTCGCCCCCCGGGAGCTCGATGCCGGAATCGGCGAGGAAGCTCGGCGTTCCCGCGAGAACCGCCTGGGCGTCGACCATGCCGCTGACACCACGGCCGGCGACGGAGGCGAAGTCGGCCGGCTCGCCGATCGGCACTTCGAGCTCGGTCGCATGCCGCACGATGGCCTCCGCCAGCGGATGCTCGCTCGCCCGTTCCAGGGTTGCCGCGATGCGCAGCAGGTCGCGCTCGTCGACGCCGGCCATCGGCTCGATGGCGGTGACCGCCGGCTCGCCGCGCGTGATCGTGCCGGTCTTGTCGAGGACAACGGTGGTGATCCGCTGCGCGTGCTCGAGCGCGGCGCCGTCCCGGATGAGGATCCCGTTCTCGGCACCCTTGCCGGTGCCGACCATGATCGCCGTGGGCGTCGCCAGGCCCATCGCGCACGGGCAGGCGATGATGAGCACCGCGATGGCGCTCGTCAGGGCGTAGGTCAGCTTCGGCTCCGGGCCGAAGATCATCCAGCCGATGAAGGTGAGCGTCGCAATGCCGATCACGACCGGCACGAACCAGCCAGTCACCCGGTCGGCGACGCGCTGGATCGGCGCCTTCGAGCCCTGGGCGCGCTCGACGAGCGCCACGATCTGGGCAAGGGTCGTGTCCCGCCCGATGCGCTCGGCACGGAGCACGAAGGACCCGCTCGTGTTCATCGTCGCGCCGATCGCCCGATCGCCGGTCCGCTTCTCCACCGGGAGAGACTCACCGGTGAGCATCGACTCGTCGACCGCCGACGCCCCGTCGATGATCACGCCATCCACCGGCACGCGGTCTCCCGGGCGGACGCGGACGAGGTCACCGACGACGACCTGGTCGACCGGGATCTCGCGTTCGCCGCCCTCGCGCAGGACGCGCGCCGTGTCGGGCCGGAGCTTGAGCAGCGCCTTCACCGCACCGGCGGCCTGGCCCTTGGCCCGTGCCTCCAACCAGCGGCCGAACAGGATGAGGCCGATGATGATCGCCGCGGAGTCGAAGTAGGTCTCGTGACCGAGACCGGAGGCCATGACGACATCCGGGAGGAGGGTCACGAAGACCGAGTACCCGTAGGCGGCGAGCGTGCCCATCGCCACGAGCGTGTTCATGTTCGCCTCGAAGTGGCGAGCGCCGCGCAGTGCCGCGACGAGGAAGCGACGGCCGTAGACGAACTGGACGATCGTGGCGGGGATGAGGAACCAGCGGTTGACGTCGATCATCGGCCACGGCGTCCCACCCGGCCAGAACATGATCGCCATCATCACGGCTCCGACGCCCAGCGACGCGATCGCCCCGGTCAGGAGCTCGCGACGCTCGCCGGCACGCTCCGCCTCGTCCGTGGCCTCCGACGCATCGGCCGTGGCCGAGCTGGCTGCGGCCTCCCGGCCGACTTCGTAGCCGGCGGCCTCGATGGCCGCGACGATCCGGCCGCGGTCGATGCGTGCAGGGTCGAATCGAACCGTGGCGCGCTCGGTGGCGAGATCGACCGATGCCTCCGCTACGCCATCGGCTCGATTCAGGTGACGCTCGATGCGGTTGACGCAGCTGGCGCAGGTCATGCCGACCACGGGCAGGGTGATCTCGTCGGGTGCGGTCGAGGGGGTCGCGGTCATGGTCGCAGTATACTGTAGGGGAGTATACCGGCCAAGCCCGTCCATGCGTGCTGGCTTGCGTGCGGGCACAGCCCTTGCACCGGCTGCGGCGAAATGTCTCAGCGGATGTACATCTTGCCCTCAGGCGATTCAGGCGATTCCGGCTCCGATCCACGCTCGTCCGACGCGATGCGTGCGTCGGCGCCTGCCGCCTTCATCGTCGACGACGACCCGATGACGCTCGAGCTGCTGTCCGAGGTGGCGGCCGACGCCGGGTGGATCGTGCACCGCTTCACGCGGCTCCAGGAAGTGCGGCGCCGTCTCGAGCACGAGCTGCCGACGCTCCTCATCCTCGACGATGACCTGCCGGATGGTCGGGGTGGCGATCTCGCGCGGGAGCTCCGCCGCAATGCCCGGATGGCGGGCACGCCCGTGCTCGTCTGCACGGCCGCGCAGCCGATCCGCCAGGCCGAGATCGGCTCGTGGGCGCCGGTCGTGTCGAAGCCGTTCGACCTCGCCGAGATCGACGCCTTCCTCGAGGCATCGGCGCGCCTGCATCGGCGATCCGACTCGTTCGGTGAGCGGGCAGGGTAGTGTGAGCGCGTGCGCGCGCTCTTCCTGACCAACGAGTTCCCGCCCTCCATCTACGGGGGCGCCGGCGTCCACGTCGACGAGCTCACCCGTCACCTGCGCGCCTATCTCGAGCTCGACATCCGCACCTTCGGAGATCACGACGCGCTCGAGGACGGGTGGCGTGTCCGCGGCTACCCCGTGGCGCACGACCTCGCGACCGCCGACGATCGGCTGCGACCGATGCTCTCCGCGCTGTCCCGCGACATCGCCATGGTGGCGGACCTGGTCAGCGCCGACGTCGTCCACGCCCACACCTGGTACACGCACCTCGCCGGCATGCTCGTGCGGCTGGCGTACGGCATCCCCTTCGTGCTGACGGTACATTCGCTCGAGCCGCTGCGACCCTGGAAGCGCGAGCAGCTCGGCGGGGGCTACGACGTGAGCTCGTGGGTCGAGCGAACGGCGATGGAATCGGCGGACGCGGTCATCGCGGTGAGCGAGGGGACCCGCCAGGACGTGCTGCGGCTGTTCGAGGTGGCGCCCGAGCGGATCCACGTCATCCACAACGGCATCGACCCGGAGTTCTATCGCCCGGACGGCGCGACCGATGCGCTGCGGCGGCACGGCGTCGATCCCGACGTCCCCTACGTTCTCTTCGTGGGGCGCATCACGCGACAGAAGGGCATCGTCCACCTCGTCCGCGCCATCAGGCACCTGGATCCGGGGATCGGGGTCGTGCTCTGCGCCGGGCAGCCCGACACGCCGGAGATCGGCCGCGAGATGGAGGAGGGCGTCCGCGCCGCGCAGGCGGAGCGGAACAACGTGGTGTGGATCGGCGAGATGGTGAGCCGCACCGACGTCCGCCAGCTCTACAGCCACGCCGCCGTGTTCTGCTGCCCCTCGGTGTACGAGCCCTTCGGCATCATCAACCTCGAGGCGGCCGCCTGCGAGACGCCGGTCGTGGCATCGGCGGTGGGTGGCATCCCGGAGGTGGTGGTCGACGGCGAGACCGGCCTGCTCGTCCCCGTCGAGCTGGATATCGAAGACCCGATGTCACCGGTCGACGCTGATCGCTTCGAGCGCAACCTCGCCGGCGCGATCAACGCGCTGATGGCCGACGCGGGGACGCGCGACGTCATGGGACGGGCGGGCCGCCGGCGCGCGGTCGAGCACTTCAGCTGGGATGCCATCGCTCGCCAGACCGCCGATCTCTACCGCACGCTCGTGGAGTGACGTTCCGGCACTGTCGGCGGAGTGCTTTCCCCGTATATTCGTCGCGTGGTACTTCATCGCATCCTGAACGCCGGCATCGGCGTGGCGGCGTCCGCATGCTGAACTGGCTGCGCCGCCGATTCCGCAAGCTCGAGCGCCGGTGGATCCCCGACGAGGAGCATCGAACGGCGCACGAGGAGCGCGTCCGTGACCGGCTCGCCGAGCCCACGCGTCGGCCGGCCGATCCGGCTGCCGACCGCTCCGGTGAGATCGACGCGACGGACACCACGGAGACCGACGCCGACGAGGGTCGATGACGGCGACCGCCCTCATCCTGCGGGCCGAGGCGGTCGTCCTCTTCATCGCCGGGGTTCTCGTCTACCTCCAGCTCAACGGCCATCCGCTCCTCCTGCTGCCGCTCCTGCTGGCCCCTGACATCTCGATGCTCGGCTACCTCGGCGGGCCGCGCCTGGGGGCCATCACCTACAACCTCGCCCACAACCTCGCCACGGCGCTCATCGTGCTGGCCGTCGGATGGTTCGCCGCGGTCGCGCCGCTGGCGCTGGCCGGCGCATTGCTCGTCGCGCACGTCGGGATGGATCGGTCCCTGGGGTACGGCCTGAAGCTGTCGACCGGCTTCCGCGACACGCACCTGGGGCGGATCGGCCGATAATCGACCGATGCACGGCCACGCGCATCAGATCACCCGCCGCCGGCTGCTCGTCATGGGTGCGACGGCGTCCGCCGCCGGTCTGGCTGCCTGTGCGACGCCGATCCCGAGCCTGACCGTGAGACCGTCGGCATCGGCGGCTCCGACGTCCTCGGAGCCCACGCCGAGTCCGTCGCCGGCCTCCGAGCCGACCTCGCGGCCGTCACCGGCCCCGGCAGGGCGGACGCTGTACCGCGATGCCGCACTGGCCGACGGCCGTTCGGCCGAGCTCCAGCGGAACGTCAGCATCCTCGTCGAGGACGGGCGCATCGCGTGGATCCGGCCGCGCGACGGCGAGGAGGATGCGTCGGGAGCCGAGGTCGTGGACTGCGCCGGGGCGACTGCCGTCCCGGGCATGGTGGACTGCCACAGCCACGTCACCGGGCCCGGTGGCGCGAACTGGATCGAGCGCTTCAACGATCCTCCCGAGACGCTGCTCGGGGTCGCGGAGCACAACGGGCGCATCGGCCTTGCGGCTGGCGTGCGCTGGATGCGCGACGTGGGTTCGCCGATCGGGGTGGACCCGACGGATGGTGTCGAGCGAGCCCTGGCCCTCGCCGTGCGCGACCGCTGGGCCGGCCGTCGCGACCGTCCGTACCTGCGCGCTGCCGGTTCGTGGATCTTCAAGCGCGGCGTGAATCCGATGCGCTCCGCGATCGAGGCCGAGACCGCCGACGAGCTGCTGGCCGCCGCCGTCGGGCAGCTCGATGCCGGCGCCGATCTTGTCAAGCTCTACATGGACGGGCCCGACGTGAACACCTCGCCGTGGACCGCCGCGGAGGTGGAGCGAGTCGTCGAAACGGCCCATGCCCGCGGCGCTCGCGTCGCGGCGCACTCGGGGCGATTGTCGGGGGCTCGGGAAGCGGTGCTGGGCGGCGTCGACTCGGTCGAGCACGGGTTCGACCTCGACGCGGCAACGGCCTCGGAGATGGCGGCGCGCGGCACGACCCTCGTCAGCACCCTCTCGGTCATGCGGTCGTGGCTGAGCTTCGGAGCGACCACGACGATGGACCGATTCGCCGGAGAGGCCGGCCGAGCCTCCATCCAGGCCCGGCTCGAGCAAGGCGAGGCGTCGGTGCGCACCGCGCGGGACGCCGGGGTTCGGATCGCCACCGGCAGCGACTTCGGGGGCGGCTCGCTGCGGGCGAACCAGCTCGCCTGGGAGGTCACGAGCCTCGTGGCCGCCGGCCTCGAGCCGGTCGATGCCGTGGCTGCGGCGACATGGCGCGGCGGCGAGCTCATCGGCGAGCAGGACGCCGGCCTGATCCGCGAGGGTGGCCCGGGTGACTTCTTCCTCGTCCATGGCGACCCGCTGAGCGACCCGGAGTCGCTCTGGCGCGTGTGGCGCACGTCCTGGGGCGCCTAGCCGCCGGTTGCGCGCGCCGCTGCCGGACCCGGCCGTCGCTCAGCCGTCGAACACGGAGCAGCTCATCCGCGGGCTGCGCTCCTCGTCCACTGTCTCGAGGAGGTGGCAGCCAAGGCAATCGTCGACGGCCACGATCCCGCCCAGGGGACAGATGACCTCCGACTCGGCCGTCCATCGGAGCTGATGGTGGCACTGCACCCATGAGATGCCCGTCCGCGGCGGGGGAGGGAGGTGATCCGTTGCAGGCGCCGACGCGCGGCGATCCGTGCGCGCCACGGTCACATCTCCGCGGCGAGCGCCACGAAGTCCATGGCGGACAGGACGCCCACGGGCCGGCCGTGGTCGTCGACGGCCACCAGGCGATGGAGGTGCTCGTCGTGCATGAGGCGGGCCGCGTCCCGGAGCGTCGCACCGTCGTCGATGGTCACCGGCGGCGCGCTCATGACCTCGCCGATCAGGACATGGGGGGCCCGGTGCCGGATGAGCTCCTGGACGGATGGCATGGCGAGGTAGAGGAGATCGGTCTGGCTGATGACGCCGACGAGGTGGCCCTCGGCGTCGGTGACCGGGAGTCCGGTGATGCGGTGCGTTCGCATCATGTCCTCGGCCTCGGTCAGCGAGGCGTCGGCGCGGATGCAGATCGGATCGATCGTCATGAGGTCAGCGACCCGCAGGTCGGTGGTGATGAGCGTCATCGGAGACTCCTCGCGCGGTGGATGTATGCCGCCAGCCTCCTCCGCGGCCGGCCGCGCGGCGATGGCCGTCCGGCCCGATCGCCGATGACGAAGGTCCCGATCGGGCTTCCGGCTTCCCGTCGCGCCGGAGCGATCGTGACCACGGTCCCGCGAGGTCGGGCCGTTCGGCCGATCCGCAACCCGGCAGGAAGGCGGAACCATGGTGCCGATTCGATCCCATCGGACCGACCCAGCCCGCAGGAGGTGCACCATGACCATCCAGGCAGCCGAGCTCCGCGTCGGCAACCTCATGACCCTCGATCCGGTCACCGTCGAGCCCGACGCACCGATCGCCGAAGCCGAGCAGCTGCTCAAGACGTACCGCGTCTCGGGCCTGCCGGTCGTTCGTCAGCGGGAGGTGGTCGGCGTGATCAGCCAGTCGGACATCATGGTCGCCCGTGGCAGCGAGCTCATCGGACCTCGCTGGGACCGGGTGCAGGTGCGACACCTCATGACGGCGCCGCCGGTCACGGTCCACGCGACCGCGACGGTCGAGTGGGCCGCGCGGCTGATGCTTCGCCGCCACATCCACCGCCTGGTCGTCCTCGCCGATGACGGCACGCCGGTCGGCGTCGTGACGCCACTCGACCTGCTGCGGTCGCTGGTCGGGGACACCGGGGATGTGAGCGCCTAGCCGAGGAACGGGGCCACGGCGTCCGCGATGACGAGGTCCTCGCGGGCCGCCACCACGAGCACCGCCGGCGGACCGATGGCCGCGACCCGGTCGGGTCCGCCGGTCGATGCCGACGTCGGCGCGCCGAGGTTCGAGAGGCGCGCCAGGATCTCGTCTCGCACGCGGGCGGAATGCTCGCCGACGCCGCCGGTGAACACCAGCGCATCCAGCGACGGCAGGGCGGTCGATGCCGCGCCGATGGCTGCCGCCGCACGTCGTGCGTACATCGCGATCACGAGGGCCGCCTGCGCGTCGCCGTCCGCGGAGCGCTGCTCGATTTCTCGCAGGCTCGGTGTGCCCGCGAGCGCCGCCAGGCCCGAGTGATGGGCGAGGCCATCGGCGAGCGTCGCGGGCCGTTCTCCGTTTCGTAGCAGATGGAGCAGGATGCCGGGGTCGATCGCCCCCGCGCGCGTCCCCATCATCAGCCCGTCGAGGGGCGTGAATCCCATGCTCGTGTCGACCGAGCGGCCACCGTCGACGGCGGTGACGGAGCTGCCCGAGCCGAGATGCGCGACCACGAGGCGGATCGACTCGGGAGCGCGGCCCAGCAGCTCGGCGCTGCGACGTGCGGACCATGCGACGGAGAGGCCGTGGAATCCGTAACGCCGGAGCTTCCAGCGGTCCACCCATGCCGCGGGCAGGGGATAGCGCCACGCCTCCTCGGGGAGCGTCTCGTGGAAGGCCGTGTCGAAGCATGCGACATGCGGGACATCCGGCAGAGCTCGTCGTCCCGCTCGCATCAGGGCCGCAGCGCGGCGGTTGTGGAGCGGCGCGAGCGGGTCCAGGTCCTCGATCACGGCGACGACCTCGTTCGTCACCTGCACCGGGCGGCGGAGCCGATCGCTCCCGTGGACCACGCGGTAGCCGACGGCGTCCGGCGGGGCGCTGGCGCGGGCGACGACCGACGTCACCAGCCCGTCCGGATCCGTGGCGGAGTCCGCCGCCGGCCAGTCGGCGCTCGTCGTGTCCGCCTCCCTCGACCCCTCGGTGACCAGGCTCGTCTTCAGGGAGCTCGAGCCGGCGTTGAGGACCAGGATGCGCAACGCGTCCCGGCTCACGCCGGCCAGGTCCAGTCGCGGACCTCGGGGATGTCCTCGCCGTGCTCGCGGGTCCACGCCCGGGCGGCAAGCCGTCGATCGGCCATCTCCTGGCGCACGTGGCCTGCCGTGACGGCGAGGCCGGGCACGCGGTCGATGACGTCCATCACCAGGTGGTATCGGTCGAGGTCGTTGAGCATGACCATGTCGAACGGCGTCGTCGTCGTGCCCTCCTCCTTGTAGCCGCGCACGTGGAGGTTGTCGTGGTTCGTGCGCCGATACGTCAGCCGGTGAATGAGCCACGGGTATCCGTGGTAGGCGAAGATGATCGGCCGGTCGGCGGTGAACAGCGCATCGAAGTCGGCATCGGGGAGGCCGTGCGGATGCTCGCGCTCATCCTGCAGGCGCATGAGGTCCACGACGTTCACGACGCGGACCTTCAGATCGGGAAGGTGGCGTCGCAGCAGATCGGCGGCTGCGAGCGTCTCGATCGTCGGCACGTCGCCCGCGCACCCGAGGACGACGTCGGGCTCCTCGTCGCCGGCGCTGCCGGCCCATTCCCAGATGCCGATACCGCGCGTGCAGTGCATCACGGCCTCGTCCATGGTCAGCCACTGCGGGGAGGGCTGCTTGCCGGCGACGATGACGTTCACGTAGTTCCGGCTCCGCAGTGCGTGGTCGCTGACGCTGAGCAGCGTGTTGGCATCCGGCGGCAGGTAGACGCGGATGATCTCGGCCTTCTTGTTCACGACGTGGTCGATGAACCCCGGGTCCTGGTGGCTGAAGCCGTTGTGGTCCTGCCGCCAGACGTGGCTGCTCAGCAGGTAGTTCAGCGAGGCGATCGGGCGCCGCCACGGGATCTCGCGGGTCGTCTTCAGCCACTTGGCGTGCTGGTTGAACATCGAGTCGACGATGTGGATGAAGGCCTCGTAGCAGCTGAAGAGTCCGTGACGGCCGGTGAGCAGGTATCCCTCGAGCCAGCCCTGGCACGTGTGCTCTGACAGGATCTCGAGCACGCGACCGTCGGGCGCCAGGTGCTCGTCGGTCGGCAGGCGTTCGGCCATCCATGCCTTGTCGGTCACGTCGAACACGGCCGAGAGGCGGTTCGAGGCCGTCTCGTCCGGTCCGAACAGCCGGAACGTCTCCGGGTTGAGGCGGATCACGTCCCGCACGAGCTCCCCGAGCACGCGCGTCGCTTCGGCCACGACGGCGCCCGGCCGGGGTACGTTGACGGCGTAGTCCCGGAAGTCGGGAAGCCGCAGGTCACGGAGGAGGAGTCCGCCGTTCGCGTGCGGATTCGCGCTCATCCGCCGCGGCCCGGCAGGGGCCAGCTCGGCGACCTCCCGTCGAAGGACGCCGGCGCCGTCGAACAGCTCCTCGGGACGGTAGCTTCGCAGCCACCGCTCGAGCATCTCGAGGTGGGCGGCGTCGTCGCGGACGTCGGACATCGGCACCTGGTGCGCGCGCCAGGTGCCCTCGACCGGGACGCCGTCGACGGCCGCGGGACCGGTCCAGCCCTTGGGAGTGTGGAGGACGATCATCGGCCACCGTGGGCGCCCGGGCTCGGGGTCGCCGGCCGCACGGTTCCGCGCCCGCGTCTGGATCTCGGCGATCGTGTCGAGGCAGGCATCCAGGACGTCGGCCATCTGCCGATGGACATCGGCCGGATCGTCGCCGGCCACCACGTGCACCTCGTGCCCGAACCCGGTCAGCATAGCCGTGAGCTCGTCCTCGGGGATCCGTGCCAGCACGCTCGGGTTCGCGATCTTGTAGCCGTTGAGGTGCAGGATCGGCAGCACGGCACCATCGCGCGTCGGATCCAGCCACTTGTTCGCATGCCAGCTCGCGGCCAGCGGCCCGGTCTCGGCCTCGCCGTCGCCGATCACGCAGGCGACGAGCAGGTCCGGGTTGTCGAATGCGGCTCCATAGGCGTGGGACAGGGCGTAGCCGAGCTCGCCGCCCTCGTGAATCGAGCCGGGCGTCTCGGGGGCGACGTGGCTCGGGATGCCCCCGGGGAAGCTGAACTGGCGGAACAGGGCGCGCAGGCCGTCCAGGTCGCGGCCGATGGACGGGTAGACCTCGGTATACGTCCCCTCGAGGTAGGCGTTCGCGACCAGTCCGGGTCCGCCATGGCCCGGCCCGGTGATGTTGATGACGTCGAGGTCGCGCTCGCGGATGACGCGGTTGAGGTGGGCGTACACCAGGTTGAGCCCGGGAACGGTTCCGAAGTGGCCGAGGAGGCGTGGCTTGATGTGCTCGGGTCGAAGGGGCTCGCGCAGCAGCGGGTTGTCGAGCAGGTAGATCTGGCCCACCGAGAGGTAGTTCGCGGCACGCCAGTACGCGTCGAGACGGGTGAGCTCATCGCGTGTCGCGCCCGCGGTGCGCGCCGCCTCGGTCGCCGCGGGCATGCTCGGTGGTCGCGTCACGGTACGAGCGTACCGCGGGCGGGAAGGGGCACCCTCATCCGCGTCCGGTCAGCGATGCATCGCTCGCGGGTGCTCACGGGCCGAGACCGACGCGGCGCCGGGCTCGCGCTCGCGACTGTCGGCGGGCTCGAACTTCGAGTCGTCGAGGTCCCAGGCGAGCGTGCTGCGCACCTGGGCGACGCCGTCCACCAGGCCGACGAGCTTCTCGATGATCGTGGCCGTGGACCGACGGTCGACGCGACCGCCGATGTCGACCACGCCCTCGCTGACGGAGATGCGGAACAGCGTCGGATCCAGCCACATCGTGTGACGCAGGATCTCCTCCCGGATGACGTGCTCGATCTCGGAATCCATGCGCAGGTACGCGCGCACGAGATCCGCCCGCGTCACGATTCCCACGACGCGACCGCCGTCGACGGCGGGCAGCCGGTTCACATGTCGCTCGATCATCAGGTTCGCCGCCTCGCGGATCGGACGGTCGGCGTCGATGGTCACGGCCGGCGTGCTCATCGCGTGGCCGGCGGTGAGGGCCGCTCGGCGACGTTCGTGCTCGGGATCGGGATCGGCGCCGAAGACCCACTCGAGTGGGTGGCGACGGGCGACCGTCGGTCCTGCCTCCTTGGCCAGCAGATCGGCCTCGGAGATGATGCCGACGCAGGCATCGCTGGAGTCGACCACGGGAGCTCCCGAGATCCGCCGCTCGGTGAGGAGCGTGGCCACGTCCCGCAGTGTCGTGTCGGTGCGAACCGTTGCCACATTGCTGGTCATCACGTCTCGGACCTTCATCGGGATATCCCTTCGTGCTGCGACTGGAGTGGGGTGGTCGGCGACGTGACCGGTGTGGGCCGCATCACCAGGACGGAGCAATCAGCGTGGGTGAGCACGTTGCGAGCAACGCTTCCGAGGAGCAGCCGCTCGAGGCCACGCAGGCCGCGGGAGCTCACGACGATGAGGTCCGCGTTGCATGCGTCAGCGGTGGCGAGGATCTCGTGCGCTGCGTCGCCGGCCGGCGCGTGGGTCGTGACGGTGGTTCCGAGGCCGCTGAACGCCGCGGTCATCGCGTCGAGCCCGGCGCGCTGATGCCGCTGGAGGTCCTCGTGGAGCTGCGCCAGCCGTTGGTCACCCACCGTGTACAGGCCGGTGTAGAGCGAGAAGAGGGACGGAGCGGGCACAAGCACCGAGACGATGTCGGTCGGCACGTCACGCGCGAAGCTCCACGAGTCGAGCTGCGCGGGGATGGCTCCTGCGCTCGATGAACCGTCGGTCGCCACGAGCACGCGCCCGATCGCCGGACGACGAGCGACGAGCACGGCGCAGGGCGCCTCGGTGGCCACTTCCGCGGCGACCGAGCCGAGGAGGAACGCCCGCAGAGGGCTGTTGCCTCGCGATCCGACGACGATCAGATCCGCGCCGATGCGCTCGGCCGTCTGGAGAATCGCCGTCGCCGGTCGTCCGCGCACGACGTGGTACTCGACGCTCAAGCCGCGGTCGACGAGGGGGTCAGCCGCCTCACGGAGCTCTTCACTGAGCTCGTCTCGGTACTGGTCCTCGGCATCTCCGATCCAGTCCATCGTCGCGCCCACGCCGCCGGTCCAGTCGGCGGGAACGTAGTACGCCGTCACCAGATGTACCGTGCTGCCCGCCGGCCAGCGCGCAGACGCGACGAGGTCACGGGCGGTCAACGACCGGGGAGATCCCTCGATCCCGAGCAGGATGGTGAGGCCGCGCGGTTTCTCGCCGGCGCCATCGCCCGGAACGGTGGGGGCACGGGGTGTGGTGGCCATGGCACCAGCCTGCCCGCGGAGGGGGCGCCGAGCATCTGCCGAACGGCCCGTCCGGATGGCCCAAGCGGCCCGCTAAAGGGGTCCCAGGCGAGCGCGCACCAACCGTGTGACGGCGAGACCGGCCGGGAAGCCGATCACCGCGCCGGCCAGCACGATGCCCCATCCCGCGAGACCCAGCGGTGCGACGCCGAAGAGACCCGCGAGCGGCGAGTACAGCACCACCGCCTGCAGGAGCAGGCTGCCGGCCACCGCCACGACGAGCCACCGGTTCGCGAAGAGGGACAGTCCCTCGTGCACGCGGATCACCGCGAGACGCAGGTACTCCTGCACCACGAGCGCGGTGAACGTCAGCGTCTGGGCGGTCTCCAGGTCGAAGAGGGCCAGGCCGATAAAGAACGTGCCCACCACGATCGTCGCGATCACCGCGCCGACACCGGCGACGAGCGCGAGCATCGCCCGACCGATCACCGGGCCGTGACGTGGCGGTCGCGCCATGAGCCCGGGAGCCGGTGGGTCGACCGAGAGCGCGATCGCCGGCCCGCTGTCCGTCACGAGGTTGACCCACAGGATCTGGATGGCGGTCACCGGCAGGTAGCCGAACAGCGAGCCGATGAGGACGACGAGGACCTCGGCCACGTTTCCGGTGAGCAGGTAGTTGAGGAACTTCCTGATGTTCGCCGCGATGCGCCGGCCTTCCTCGATGGCCGCCACGATCGTCGCGAAGTTGTCGTCGAGCAGCACCATGTCGGACGCGTCGCGCGCGACGTCGGTGCCGCGCACGCCCATGGCGATGCCCACGTCGGCGCCCTTCAGTGCCGGCGCGTCGTTGACTCCGTCGCCGGTCATGACCACGACGTGGCCGCGCTGCCGGAACGCGTCGAGGATGCGCAGCTTGTGGCCGGGCTCGACCCGCGCGAAGATCTCGCCGCGCTCGACCACGTCGTCGTCGGTCAGCGCCTCGAGCTCGCGCCCCTCGATGGCCGTCGCGGCCAGGCCGATCTCGCGGCCGACGGCCTCGGCCGTTCGCGGGTTGTCGCCGGTGATCATCACCACCCGCACGCCGGCATCGGCCGTGGCCCGGAGCGCGGGCGCGGCGGCCTCGCGGGGCGGATCGGCCATGCCGGCGAGGCCGTAGAACGTCAGGTCCGACTCGTCGTCGTCGCGGACGGCCCCGTCGTCGGTACGGCCGGCGAGGGCCAGCACGCGCAGCGCCTCGTCGGCGAGCGCGTCGACGGCTCGGCCGATCTCCTCCCGGTCGGCGTCGGTGATCGGTCGCTCGCCCCCGTCGGCGTCGAGGTGCGTGCAGCGCGGCAGGATGACCTCAGGGGCTCCCTTGACGAGCACGAGCCGCCGCTCACGATCGTGCGCCACGACGCTCATCCGCCGCCGCGCGGACGAGAAGGGATGCTCGGCGGTCCGCTGCCATGCGGTCGGGTCGATGCCGCTCTTCAGCGCGCCGACGAGCAGGGCGACCTCGGTCGGGTCGCCGCGGAGCGTGCCGTCGGCATCGCGCGCCGCGTTGTTGCAGACGGCGCCCGCCAGCAGTGCCAGGTTGTCGCGCTGGTCTGTCGGCTGACCATCGAGCGTGACATCTCCGTCGGTGGCCTCGGGCCCTCCGCTCACGGAGAGCACGCGTCCGCGCCACCAGAGGCGTCGCAGGCTCATGCGGCCCTCGGTGATCGTGCCGGTCTTGTCGGTGCAGATCAGGTCGGCGGCTCCGACGATCTCGACGACCGGCAGGGAGCGGACGAGGGAACGCCGGTCCAGCATGCGGCGGGTCCCGAACGCGAGAGCCAGGGTGAGGACGACGGGAAGGCCCTCGGGGATCGCGGCGACCGCCAGGGCGACGGCGGTCACGAACGTCTCGAGCGGCGGGCGCCCGCCGATCGTCAGCTGGAGGATGGCAATGAGGACGATGAGGATCCCGACCACGGCGGTGACGCGCCGCCCGAGCTCCCCGATCTCGCGCTGGAACGGCGTCGGTCCCTCCCGGACCGACTGGACCGCGCGCGCGATGCTGCCGATCTCGGTCGCCATGCCGGTGGCGGTGACCACGAACCGACCCCGGCCGCTCGCCACCGAGGTGCCGAAGAAGAGCATGTCCGCTCGCTCGGCCAGCGGCGTGTCGGCGGCCATCGCCTCCGCGTGCTTGGTCACCGGGAGGCTCTCGCCCGTCAGCGATGCCTCATCGACACGGAGGTCGTTGGCGACGAGGACCCGCCCGTCGGCGGGGATGCGATCTCCCTCCTCGACGAGGACGACGTCACCCATGACGAGCTCGGCGGCATCGACCTGCGCCGGGCCGCCGTCGCGCAGCACGCGGACCCATGCGGTCTCGAGACGCCGCAGGGCCTCGATGCCCCGCTGCGCACGGTAGTTCTGCACGAACCCGAGGGCGCCGTTGAGCAGAACGATGACAGCGATGAGGATGGCGTCGCCCCAGCGCGCGTCGGCCGGCTCGGCCACGCTGACCGCGATGAGCACGCCGATGGCTCCCAGGAGGACGAGCACGAGAGGATTCCTGACCTCGTCGAGCACGAGATGCCAGGCGGGAATCCCGGGCTGCTGCTGGAGCTCGTTCCTCCCGTCCCGCGCGAGTCGCCGTGCGGCCTCGTCGGACGCGAGCCCGTCCCGCCCGCTCCCGACGGCACCCAGCACATCGCCGGCGTCCCGGGCATGAGGGTTGCTCAGGCGCCGTTCCATAGCACCCACAGCATCACGAAGTAGGCGCCGAGGAGCAGGATCGCGTCCGGCTCACCGCGCTGGAAGCGCGTGCGCTCACCGTGCACGACGCCGCCGAGCGCGATCGACATCAGGAGCAGGGCCCCCAGGCCGGCCACCATCGCCTGCGATGTCGAGACGGCGGCCAGAATCGGTCCCGAGGTCGTGGCGGCATCGGCGGCGAAGACGACCGTCGTGTTGAGGGCGTTGCTGCCGAACAGGTTGCCGACGGCGAGGTCGTAGGCGCCGATACGGATCGCGGCAAGGGACGTGGCGAGCTCCGGCAGCGAGGTGGCGAGGGCGAGCAGCGTCACGCCCACGAAGGTCTGGGCAACGCCGAGCTCGTCCGCGATGGCATGCGCGCTGAGCGCCATGAGCGGGGCAGCCAGGAGGACGACGAGGCCGGCCCCACCGAAGACCAGGGCGTTCCTCCGCAACGGACGAGCGGCGGTCCCGGGGTCGGCCGGGATCGGCACGATCAGCTCACCGTCCGGAGCCGCCGGCCCCCGCTCCGTCTGGGCCCGACGGATCCACGCGGTGGCGAGCACCCAGCCGACGACCAGGACGATCGTCTCGAGCCCGATCCATCCGATCGCGAAGCGGACCGGCGTCACGATCCCGAGCAGAAGGATCGCGGTGAGACCCATCGCAATCGATGCCACGCGGGCGTGCCCGAGACCGATCGCCGGCCACACGCGACCTCGGTGCAGCAGGTCGATGATGGCGAGGATCGCCATGTTCGCCATGCTGCTGCCGAGAAGGTCGCCGATGGCCAGGTCGGGAGCCCCCGCCATCGCGGCGGTGACATCGGTCGCGATCTCCGGCAGCGATGTCGCGCCCGCCAGCAGCAGCATGCCGACGAACAGGCCCCCGAGCCCCGACTGGACCGCGATCGCGTCGCCGGTCCTCGCCAGGATGATGCCGGAGACGACCACCACGGCGGCGGCGGTCGCGAAGATGGCGGTCAGCAGGACGAGGGGCAGGTCGCCGAAGAGCGGCACGATGCTGTTCCCGTGCGTTGCGGGGAAGGTACGTGATTGGATGCCGTTCGCGCGAGGGGCCGCGCGTCGGGCACGGGCGCAGCTCCGGGCATCACGGCTCCACGGAGCTCCGCTCCGCGGAACCGGGCACCGTTCCGCTGCCGACGAGGAGCATCCGCGTCCCGTACTCGTCGTCGAGACGATCGACGATCCGGATCCGCGCGTCGACGTGACCGCCATCGGCCGTCGTTGCCTCCATCCGGCGGATGGCGCCACTGGGCGTCATCTCATCCGGCGCGATGGCGCATGCGAGGTCGACGGTCCAGTCGGCATCCGGCGCCTCGCCCCAGAGGCGCAGCGTGGCCGATCGACGGTGCATCCGATGTCCGTCGATCTCGACTCGGTCGAGGTGGATCGATCGTTCGTTCATGGACCATTCCTTCCCGGATGCGACGACGGCCGGCGCTGTCGCCGGCCGTCGTGCGTGGGTGCCTCGTCAGCCGAGCACGTAGCGCAGAGCGGGAGTTCGCTTCACGTCCGATACCAGCGTGCGCGGTCGGAACGTTACGGACACCTGCCGGCGGCCCCGAACTCTGCGGGACAGATGGCCCCCTCCGTGCGGGACCTTGAGCCCTCGCCGCCGTCGTCATCTGCGATCACCGTCGAGTCGTGCGGAGAGCAATGAACGCCCAGACGACCGAAGCCCTCGCCCATCCACGCGTCGCCGACCTCGCCGACGATGGCGAGGCCTTCGTGCCGCTCGCGGTGACCGGTCGCCTGCATGGCGACCCCGACCGCGTGGCAGCGATGCTCGATGCCGGCAGCGCTTCGTGGCTTCGCGGCATGCGCGCGCGCCCCGCGGCCGGGGGGATGCGGCGCTACGAGGTCGATCTGCGCCTGCGCGTCGGAGTCGGACAGGCGGCCGTCAGCACGTTCCGCAAGGCCGCGTACCTCGACCTCGGTCCGGCCGTGGAGACGCCCGACGGGTGGGAGCTGGACATCAGCTGGCGTGCCGCATCCGCCGCTCCACTCTTCCCGGTGTTCGCGGGATGCCTGGTCATCGGGCCGCGTGACCTGCGCATCGAGGGCCTCTACGCGCCGCCCGGAGGCCCCGTCGGCCGAGCCGCGGATCGGCTGCTGCTCCACATCGCGGCGAACGCCACGGCGCGCTGGCTGCTCGCGGAGATCGACCGCGCCGCGCTCGGAGCCGCGGGCTAGGTGCCGGCCGGGGGCTCGCCGACGCGACGCTTCGCCACGAAGGCGGCGGCCTGCGTTCGCCGCTGGAGGTTGAGCTTCGACAGGATGCTGCTGACGTAGTTCTTCACCGTCTTGTCGGAGAGGAACACCTCGCCGGCGATCTCCTTGTTCGTCTTTCCCTCCGCCACCAGCAGGAGGATGCGGCGCTCCTGCTCGGTGAGCTCCGACAGCTCGTCGGTGACCCCGCCGCTCGCGGCCTGTCGGACCCGCTGGAGCACCTTTTCGGTCACCGCCGGGTCGAGGAGGGAGTCGCCGCGCCCCACCGACTCGATCGCGGCCACCAGGTCGCGTCCGCGGACCTGCTTGAGGAGGTAGCCCGAGGCGCCCGCGATGATCGCCGAAAGCACGGCCTCTTCGTCGGGGTAGCTCGTGAGCATGACCACCCGCGTCTCGGGCCGAGCCGCTCGGATCTCGCGGCACGCCTCGATGCCCGATCCATCCGGCAGGCGGACGTCCATGACCACCACGTCCGGCTCGAAGCGCGCGGCCTGGGCGATTGCCTCGCGCACGGAGCCGGCGTGGGCCACGACGTCGATTCCGGCGCGACGATTGAGCAGCGCGACGAGTCCCTGCCGCACCACCTCGTGGTCGTCGACGACGAGCAGGCGCAGGGGGGCGTTCGGTGCGTCAGTCATGCTCTGGCTCCGGGCTTCTCGGGCGGGTCTCCGGTACGGACATGATGATACGGGTGCCGTGGGTCGGCGAGCTCTCGACGCCGAAGCGGCCGCCGAGCGCCTCGATGCGAGCGCGCATGTTCGCGAGGCCCTGGTGGCCCTGCCGCGAATGCTCCGCGGCGTCGAAGCCGCGCCCATCGTCGGTGAGCACCAGCCGCAGATCGGCACCGTCGCGGTCGAGCTCGATGCGAGCCTGGGTGGCGCCGGCATGGCGCGCGACGTTGCTGAGCCCCTCGCGCGCCACGGCAAGGAGATCGGCGACCGTCTCGATCGGCAGGGCGAGCTCGGACTCGTCCACGCCGACCCGGACCTCGACGGTGACTCCGCTGCTCCGGCGGAGCTCACCACCGAGCGCGTGCAGGCCCTCCGTGATCCCGCCGGCCTCGAGCAGCACGGGGCGGAGGCCGAAGATGAAGTTCCGGATGTCGCGGATCACGGCATGCAGCGCGTCGATCGCATCGTCGACGCGTCGCGCGGCCGCCTCGGGCTCGCCCGGAATCATCTCCGGGACGTCGTCGAGCGCCAGCGTCTGGGCGTAGATCGCCTGGATGACGCTGTCGTGGAGATCGCGGCTGATGCGGTCACGCTCATCGACCACGGCCAGGCGCCCGACCTGGTCGTGGAGGCGGGCGTTCTCGATGGCGATTCCCGCGTGCAGGGCGAACATCTCGACCAGCGCCTGGTCGTCCGCGCTGAACTCCGCGGCGCCGATCTTGTTCGTCAGGTAGAGACGCCCGACGGTGTTGCCGCCGACCGTGATGGGCATGCCGAGGAACGAGCGCATCTCGGGATGGTGGGCCGGGAAGCCGAAGCGCTCCGGATGTGCGCCGATGTCCGGGATGCGGTAGGTGCGCGACTCACGGATGATGAGGCCCAGCAGCCCGTGGCCGCGCGGCAGGTCACCGATCCGAGCCCGGTCCTCGCCGCTGATGCCGCTCGTGATGAACTGCTCGATCCCACCCTGCGAATCCACGATCCCGATGGCGGCGTACTGGGCCGGCGCCAGGTCACGCACGCGATCGACGATGACCTGGAGCACGCGGGCGACGTCGAGCACGCCGCCGATGCCGCGGACCGCCTGGTCGAGCGCGACGAGCTGTCGGTCCGTGCGCTCCGCGGCCGCCCGGGTGCGCGCGCTGGCGATGGCGAGCTCGAGCATCTCGGCAAAGGCTCGGGCGTCATGCGGATCTCCGCCGATGCGGGCCCATCCCACCGGTCGAGCCTCGCCCGGCATCCGCAGCGCGATCTCGGCCCCTTCGATGCCACCACCCACGTCGAGCTCGAGGTCGGGGAGGGGAGGCGCGGTGGCTCGCAGGCGCCCGACGGTGAGCCCCATCGACGCCGCCGCCGCCCCGATCGCAGCACTGAGATCCGTCATGGCGTCCGCCGAGGCATCCGCACGCCATCGTTCCATGGCCTCGAGCACCGGACGGATCGAGGCGACTCGTCGAATCTCGGGTTGCATCGTCAGCAGAGGCTACTGCACGGCGGGCGGGCCGAACATGGAGAGTTGTCCCTATCGAACACTTGTTCGATAGGCCGATCCGGCGCTACACTGCTCACGCCGTGACCCGTTCGCCGCGGCGGCCAGCCGCCGACCCCCTTGCGCTGTTCAGCGAGCCCACCCGCGCGTGGTTCCGCGAGGCGTTCGCCGACCCGACGCTCGCCCAGGCCGATGGCTGGCGCGCGATCGGCGGGGGCCGCCACACGCTGATCCATGCACCGACCGGCAGTGGCAAGACCCTCGCGGCGTTCCTGTGGTGCATCGACCGCCTCATGACCGAGCCGCCACCGGCTCGGAAGACCGTCCGAGTCCTCTACATCAGCCCGCTCAAGGCCCTGACCTACGACGTCGAGCGCAACCTGCGCGCGCCGCTCGTCGGGATCCGGCGCACCGCGGACCGGCTCGGGACGCCGATGCCGGAGATCACCGTCGCCAGCCGCACCGGTGACACCCCGGCCGAAGCACGCCGCCAGCTGACGAAGACGCCCCCGGACATCCTCGTCACCACGCCCGAGTCGCTCTACCTGCTGCTCACCAGCCAGGCTCGCGAGATCCTGCGCGGCGTCGAGCACGTGATCGTGGACGAGGTCCATGCCATGGCGGCGACGAAGCGCGGATCGCACCTGGCGCTCAGCCTCGAGCGACTCAGCCACCTGGCCGATGCCGATCCGCAGCGCATCGGCCTGTCGGCGACGCAGCGCCCGCTCGAGACGATCGGCGCGTTCCTCGGCGGGGTCGGGCGCGACATCGAGATCGTCGACGCCGGGGCCCGCAAGGTGCTCGACCTCGAGGTCATCGTGCCCGTCGAGGACATGGCCCGCATGGGCGAGGTCATGGACGTCGACGAGGCGCCCGGCGGACCTGCTGCCGGGCCGGAGGCGCGGCACTCGATCTGGCCGTCGATCCACCCGAAGCTTCTCGAGCTGATCCGCGCGCACCGGTCGACCCTCATCTTCGTGAATTCCCGGCGGCTCGCGGAGCGGCTGGCGGCACGGCTGAACGAGCTGGCGGGGGAGGAGCTCGTGCGAGCGCATCACGGCAGCGTCGCGCGAGAGCAGCGCCTTCAGATCGAGGAGGATCTCAAGCAGGGGCGGCTGCCGGCGCTCGTCGCGACCTCGAGCCTCGAGCTCGGCATCGACATGGGCGCCATCGACCTCGTCGTCCAGATCGAGGCGCCGCCGTCGGTCGCCTCCGGGATGCAGCGCATCGGCCGTGCGGGTCACCAGGTGGGTCAGCCGAGCGTCGGCAAGATCTTCCCGAAGTACCGCGGCGACCTCGTCGAGGCGGCGGTGGTGGCGGAGCGCATGCGGGCCGCGCAGATCGAGGAGACGCGCATCCCGCGCAACCCGCTCGACGTGCTCGCCCAGCAGCTGGTCGCGATCTGCGTCGATGGGCGCTGGACGGTCGACGACCTCCATCGGCTCGTGACGCGCGCCGAGAGCTTCCGCGACCTTTCGCGCGAGCAGCTCACCGGCGTGCTCGACATGCTCTCCGGTCGCTATCCCTCGGACGAGTTCGCCGATCTGAAGCCGCGCCTGGTGTGGGACCGGCAGACCGACGAGGTGGCCTCCCGCAATGACGCGCGGGTGGTGGCCATCACCTCGGGCGGCACGATTCCCGATCGCGGCCTGTACGGGGTCTTCCTGCCGGGTGACGACGCCGGGCGCGGTGGCCGGCGCGTGGGCGAGCTCGACGAGGAGATGGTCTACGAATCGCGGGTCGGCGAGACCTTCCTGCTCGGAGCCTCGACCTGGCGGATCGAGGAGATCAAGCCGGACCGGGTGATCGTCACCCCGGCGCCCGGCGAGCCGGGCAAGATGCCCTTCTGGCACGGCGACGCCATCGGACGGCCGATCGAGCTCGGCCGCGCGATCGGCGCCTTCCTGCGCGAGATGGAGCCGCTGAAGCCGGCCGCCGCCGTCAAGCGTCTGCGCGACGACCACGCCCTCGACGAGCTCGCGGCGCGCAACCTCGTCGCCTACCTCGGGGAGCAGCGCGAGGTGACCGGCGCGCTGCCGACCGACCGCACGATCGTGATCGAGCGCTTCCGCGACGAGCTCGGCGACTGGCGCGTGGTGCTGCTCACGCCGTTTGGGGGACGCGTGCACGCGCCGTGGTCGATGGCCATCGAGTCGCGGCTCCGCGAGGAGCACGGGCTCGACGTCCAGACGATCTGGTCGGACGACGGCATCGCCGTCCGGCTTCCCGAGGGGATCGAGAGCGACGGTGCCGACCTCGAGGCGACGCTGCTGCTCGAGCCCGAGGAGATCGAGGACCTGCTCATGGCCGAGCTCGGTGGCTCGGCGATCTTCGCCGCGCGCTTCCGGGAGAACGCCGCCCGGGCTCTCCTGCTTCCGCGTCGCCGGCCCGGTCAGCGCACCCCCCTGTGGATGCAGCGCCAGAAGTCGGCCGACCTTCTCGCCGTCGCAAGCCGATACGGCTCCTTCCCGATCATCCTCGAGACGTACCGCGAGATCCTTCGCGACGTGTTCGACATGCCGGCGCTCGTCGAGCTGCTCGGCGACATCCGATCGCGCCGCATCCGGGTCGTGAGCGTGGAATCCCGTTCCGCGTCGCCGTTCGCCTCGTCGCTGCTGTTCGACTACATCGGCTCGTTCATGTACGAGGGCGACGCGCCGCTCGCCGAGCGACGAGCGCAGGCGCTGGCGCTCGATCGCGAGCTGCTCGCCGAGCTCCTGGGCACCGAGGAGCTTCGAGAGCTGCTGGACCCCGATGCGGTCGGCGACCTCGAGCTGGAGCTGCAGGCGCTGACCGAGTCCCGCCGCGCGCGGACCGTGGACGGCGTCAGCGACCTGCTGCGACGCATCGGCGACCTGCGCACGGACGAGGTGGCGGACCGGGTCGCCCCGGATCTCGACGCCGCCACGGCGCTCGACGAGCTCGAGCGATCGCGACGTGCCATCCGGCTGCGGATTGCCGGAGAGGAGCGCTGGGTTGCGGTCGAGGACGCCGGGCGCTACCGCGATGCCGTCGGCGCAAGCCCGCCGCCGGGCGTGCCGGAGACGTTCCTCGAACCGGTCGATGGACCGCTCGACCTGCTGCTCGCGCGGTGGGCCAGGAGCCACGCGCCGTTCGTCGCCGAGGCGCCCGCGACGCGCTGGGGATTGGCGCGGGCGACGGTCGAGGAGCGGCTTCGAGCGATGGCGGCCCGGGGTGCACTGCTCGAGGGTGCCTTCCGCCCGGGCGGCGCGGCGCACGAGTTCACCGACCCTGACGTGCTTCGTCAGCTCCGGCGACGATCGCTGGCCCGGCTGCGCCGCGAGGTCGAGCCCGTAGAGCCCGAGGTGCTGGCCCGCTTCCTCCCGGCCTGGCACGGCATCGGCGCGAGCGCCGGCGGCCTCGGGCGCCTGCTCGAGGCGATCACGCAGCTCGAGGGCGTGCCGATGCCGGCGTCGGTCCTCGAACGCGACATCCTGCCGGCGCGCGTCTCCGGGTACACGCCCCGCCTCCTCGACGAGCTCGGGGCGGCGGGCGAGGTCGTCTGGATCGGGCGCGGGACGCTCGGACGCGACGATGGCCGCGTGGCGCTCTATCGGCGTGACCGGGTCGAGCTGCTCGCCAGCGCGGGGACGAGCGACGATCGCCCGTCGGAGCCGGTCCACGACGCGATCCGCGCGCACCTTCAGCGCCGCGGTGCGTCCTTCTACCCGCAGCTGCGGGCCGCCATCGGCGAGGCGGGAAGCGAGGCGGCGTTGCTGGACGCGGTGTGGGACCTCGTGTGGGCGGGCGAGGTCACGAACGACACCTTCGCCGCCCTCCGCGCGCTCGGCCTTCCGAAGTCACGGTCGCGCAGCCAGCCGCGCCCGGGCCGGCTCCTGGCTCTCGGCCCGCCGCGGGCCGCCGGGCGATGGTCGCTGGTGGCCGACCTCGTCGGGGAGGAGCGCGGTCCGACCGAGCGCGGCCACGCGCTGGCAACCACGCTGCTCGAGCGACACGGCGTGGTGACGCGCGAGGCGGTTGCCTCCGAGGGGATCGGCGGGGGATACGCCGCGGTGTACCCCGTGCTCCGCGCGATGGAGGAGTCGGGCCGAGCCCGGCGCGGCTACTTTGTGGCGGGCCTCGGTGCGGCGCAGTTCGCGCTTCCGGGAGCCGTCGACCGCCTGCGTGCCGCTCGGGAGGATGACCACGACGGCGTCCGGCTGCTCGCGGCGACCGATCCGGCGCAGCCCTACGGTGCGGCGCTTGCCTGGCCCCGCGGTGAGGGTGACGAGCGCCTGCCCCTGCAGCGGGCGGCGGGGGCGTACGTCGTGCTCGTGGACGGCGAGGCGGTGCTGTACGTCGAGCGCGGGGGTCGCGGCCTGATCCGGCTGCCCGCGGCGAGCGATGACTCGCTCACCGGTCGGGCCGTCGCGGCGCTCCCCCAGCTGGTGGCACCCGGGGGGCCGTTGCGCGAGCTGCGGCTCGAGCGCGTGGATCGCGCACCGGTCAGCGAGTCGTCACTGGCCGGCGCGCTCCTCGAGGCCGGCTTCCACACCAGCTACCGCGGCTACGTCCTTCGCCGAGCCTGACCGATCCGGCGCGATCGTTCGCGCCCACTCGCGGATGAGCTCCCAGTCGCGGAAGTCACCGTCGGGCGAGCGGACCATCCGCGTGATGATTCGCTCGGCGAAGTCCAGGTTCTCGCCATCCACGCGCCCGGCGAAGACCCGGTGGTCGCGTGCCCCCAGCTCCCGTGCCCACCGGACGGCGTCGGAGGGCGGCTCGTCGGGCGTCAACGGCGTTCCGATCGGCCCGCTGGAGAACAGCCAGACCGGACGCTGCCGCAGCGCGGTCCGGTGGCGCTCGCCGAAGCGGCGCGCCGACGGCATCCAGCGTCCGCCGTACACCGCGCTGCCGAGGACCACGGCGTCGTACGCACTGCAGTCGCGCACCAGGTCCGGCTCGGCGATGTCCACGTCGTTCCCGGCGCGTCGCAGCTCGTCGGCGATGGCCTCCGCGATCTCGCGGGTCGCCCCGTGCTTCGAGGCGGTCGAAACGAGGATGTGCATCTGACGGTCACGGTGCGGGTTGGGCGCCGAGCATGCATCGGGCGTCGGCGCCGGGTCGTGGGCCGGTCGTCACGATTCCGCGGGTCGGTCGGCCCGCAGCGGGCGGCGCCAGCGCGGATCGATCGGTCCGAATGGCCTGCGGCAAGAGGTCCCTCGGCATCTGGCCGCGATGGCGCGCCGGGTCGACGATGCGGATCGGGAGCGGGTGAGGCCCTGGAGCTTCGGAGCCCGAAGCGCAGGTGCCCATGCAGCTTCGCCCGCTCCCGGCTACCAGCCTCTGCCTCTGAGGAGCTCGCGATGACCCGGATCGTGATCGGCGTTGATGGTTCCCCCCACTCGCTCGTGGCCGTCGAGCTCGTCGCCGGCATGAGCTGGCCGCGGCCGACGCACGTGCACCTCGTCCTGGGCCATGAGCCGCCCACCGATTGGGCCGCCCGGATGCCCGGCGGCGACTGGTTTCCGGGTCAGGATGCCGAGACGCGACGCGCCCTCGAGCGAACGCTCGACGGCATCGCGGAGGTTCTCCACCGGGGCGGGCGAACCGTCTCGGTGCACGTCGCTCCCGAGCCACCTGCGCGGGCCCTGCTCGAGATGGCCGCGTCGGTGGCAGCGGACCTCATCGTGGTCGGGAGCCGCGGTCGCGGACCGGCAGCCACCGCACTGCTCGGCTCAGTGTCCGCAGCGGTCGCCGACCATGCGCCGTGTCCGGTGCTGGTGGCTCGCTACCCGGAGGTGACCCGGCTGCTGGTTGCCACCGATGGGTCCCCGGAAGCCGCCCGGATCCCGGAGGTGCTGGATCACTGGCCCGCGCTCCGTCAGCTCCCGGTGGACGTCGTGACGGTGTCCCGCCCGCCCTCGCGCGACGCGTCGGCGTTCGTCACGCCGTGGTCGTTTCCCGAGCGCGAGGGCGCTGGCTCACCGGCACTCCATCGATCCGCGCCAGCCATCCGTGTGGCGAACCAGCTCCGTGCTGCCGGGTGGCGCGTGGGCGCGACGATCTCGCGCACGGGCGACGCGCCGGCCGAGATCCTCCACGCGGCACACGACCACGGGTGCGACCTCATCGTGACCGGATCGCGCGGGCTCGGAGACCTGCGCCGTGTGCTCGTCGGCAGCGTCGCGCACGAGGTGATGCTTCGGGCCCAGCAGTCCGTCCTCATCGTCCGTGGCCACGTGCCGGCGGACGCTCCGGTGCGGGACACGGTTCCGGTCACCCACGGGGTTGGTGCCGTCGAGGCTGGCTCGTCCGGAGGCTAGGGCCCGTCGACGGCCACGGCGGACTCGACGACCATCTGCGCGCGGCAGTCGAGCACGGCTCGCTCCGGGCTGGCGGGATCGTCGGCGACGTCGGCGGCATCGTCGCAGTCTTCGGCGGCGGGGTCGTCGAGGTGGACCCGCAGCTCGATCCACGTCCCGCGGGGAGGCATGGCGACGCCCGATGCCGGGTCGATGGAGACCGTGGTGCCGACGTCGGCCTCGTCGATCGTGACGTAGGCGTCATTGGTGCTCTGGCAGTACAGCCAGCCACTCGGCTCGGCCTGCGCCGCGCAGCTTCCGCCCGTACCGGCATCATCCGGCAACTCGGGCCAGAAGGCGCGGAACGTGATCGGCTCCGCTCCGAAGCACGCCAGCCGCTCGAGATTCGTGCGCCCGAGGATCACCGTGCCGGCCGTCAGCGGAGCCGCCGGACACTCGAGCGCGTGCGCTGCGAGCCACGCGTCGCCGTTCTCGCTTCGCCCGGCGAGCCAGCCGAACCAGGCCGGGCAGTTGTAGGGGTCGGTGGTGAAGGGCCCGGCACACCCGGAGTTCGGCGGCAGGCCCATGGCGGACACCAGGTACCACGAGAACCCATCGGCCTGGACCGGACCGTCGACGACGAATCCGACAGTTCCCAGCTCCACGCTGCCCAGCCGCTCCGCGTCCACCGACGGCCCGCCGCGCACCGAGATTCGTTCGACGGTCGTCTCGACCACCGTGTCCCGGGGGATGGCGTCGGGTGCCGTCGACGGCGTCGAGCTACCGGAGGGGGCTGCCGACGATGTGCCGGCCGATGGAGCGGGAGACGACGGCAACGCCGATGGCGACGAAGAGGTCGCCGCAGACGGGGAGCCCGAAGCGGACGCCGTGCCGGGATCGCCGCCCCCGAGCACCGCGAACGCGAGCACGATGAGCAGGAGCACGAGCAGCACGATCCCGAGGATCATCGGCAGGGGGGTGCGCTCACGATGGCGCCGCCGCAGAGGGCGCTGGGGGCGAAGCGGGGGATACGGCGCGTCGCTCACGCTTGCCTCCGACCGGTGGCCGTGCGTTCACCGAGCATAGAAGTGTCCCGAAGGAACCACGAGACCCGTTGATGCAATCTCTGGGTCCACGGACTCCTCCGGGACGAGAACTACGATACGGACGGCGGCGTGCCCTGCCAAGAGGGGTTGTCCACGAAAATCCGTCGTCGGCCGGCGGTTATCCACCGCCTGTCCACTCCGCCGGGTGCGCTAGAGGCGACCGGCCTCGATGATGCGCTGGAGAAACTCCCGCGTTCGCGCCTCGGCCGGCTCCCGGAACATGCGGTCCGGCGGTCCGTCTTCGAGGACGCGTCCCTCGTCGAGGAACACGACGCGGTTCGCGATGTCGCGCGCGAAGCCCATCTCGTGCGTGGCGATGACCATCGTCATCCCCTCGCCCGCCAGCTCGCGGATCACGGCCAGCACCTCCGCGATGAGCTCGGGGTCCAGGGCGCTCGTCACCTCGTCCAGCAGCAGCAGCCGTGGCTCCATGGCCAGCGCTCGCACGATCGCGACGCGCTGCTGCTGTCCACCCGACAGGCGGTCGGGGTAGTCCAGACGCTTGTCGGCCAGGCCGAACCGCTCGAGCAGCGCGGTCGCACGCTCCTCGGCGGCCGGCCGGTCCGTTCGCAGGACACGTCGCGGTGCGAGAGTCACGTTGTCGAGGACCGACATGTGCGGAAACAGGTTGAATGCCTGGAAGACGATGCCGATGTGGCGGCGAATGCGGTCCACGTCGACCCCATGCGCCGTGATCTCCTCACCGGCGACGAAGATCCGCCCGTCGTCGATCGGCTCCAGGAGGTTGATGCAGCGCAGCAGCGTCGATTTGCCGGAGCCCGATGCGCCGATGAGGCACACGACCTCGTGCTCGGCCACGGCGAGGTCGATGCCCTTGAGCACCTCGAGGTCGCCGAACGACTTGTGCAGCGCCTCGATGCGCAGGGTCGGCGCGCT
Source organism: Chloroflexota bacterium (assembly GCA_025699005.1). Taxonomy (GTDB): domain Bacteria; phylum Chloroflexota; class Limnocylindria; order QHBO01; family QHBO01; genus JACDBZ01. The sequence goes on from JAILWI010000002.1 coordinate 276,691, forward strand.
CACGGTCGTCATCCGCCGCCGCCGAGGAACCGGCCACGCCGGCCTCGCTGGCCGGTCGCGCGCACCGAGGTGGCGTAGCGGCGGTCCTTCTCACGCGCCACGAGCCAGTCCGTGATGCGCGCCAGCGGGATGGTGAGGAGCACGAAGACGAGCGCGGTGGCGAGGTACGGGGTGAAGTCGAACGTCGCCGAGGAGCGGATCTGGGACTGCCGGAAGATCTCGACCACGCCGATGAACGACACGAGCACCGTGTCCTTCTGGAGCCCGATGAAGTCGTTGAGGAGCGGCGGGATCACGCGGCGAACGGCCTGGGGCAGCACGACGAAGCGCAGGGCCTGGGCCTGCGACAGGCCGAGCGAGCGGGCAGCCGCCGCCTGGCTCGGATGGACCGAGTCGATCCCGGCGCGATAGACCTCGGACACGTACGCGGAGTAGACGAGGGTGAGCGCCACGACGCCCCAGAAGAACGGGTCATTCGGGACGCCCGGCAGCCGCAGTCCGGGGACGCCGAAGCCGAGGACGTAGATGACGAGCAGCCCGGGCACCGCCCGGAACAGGTCGGTGTACGCGGTGGCCAGGAGCCGCAGCGGGAAGAGCACCGGGCCGGGGAGGCCGCGCAGGACGGCGACGAGCAGCCCGAGCGTCAGGATGAGCACCTCGGCGATGAGGAACAGCCTGACGTTGACCTCGAAGCGGGCCACGATCCCGGGCGCCGATGCGAAGAAGTTGTCCCAGTTGAAGAACTGGCGGCGCACCTGGTCCCACCCGGGCGCGTTGACGACCAGGAAGGCGATCAGCCCGAAGAAGACGACCGTGCTGACGAACGCGATGAGCAGGGCCCGACGGCCGGACCCGCCGACCGTCAGGCGCGCCATGTCCGCGTGGACCCCGCTACTCGAGAACCGGGACGTCCACGGCCTCGGACAGCCACTCCTCCGTGATGGCCTCGAGCTCGCCGCTCTCGTCGAGCGCGGCGATCGCCTCGTTCACGCACTCGGTCAGCGGGCTGTCCTGCTCGAGGACCAGGCTGAAGTACTCCTGCTCGTCGGCTGCCGCCGGGAACTGCCCGACGACCACGCCATCGTCCATCTGGACCGCGGTGATGAAGAACGCGGTCGGCAGGTCGACGACGATGCCGTCCACCTGGTTGGCGTTGAGCGCCGCGATGGCCGCGTCGTTCGAGTCGTAGACCGACGGGTCGGCGCTCGGCTGGATCTCCTCCTGGATGTAGGCCAGGCTCGTGGTGCCGACCTGCACGCCCAGGCGGAACCCGGCGACGTCGGCGATCGACGATGCCTCGGTGATCGGGGTACCGGCGTTCGCCACGAGCGCCTGGTTCGAGAAGTAGTAGCCGTCGCTCATGTCGACGACCTCGGCCCGCTCGTCGGAGAAGCTCACCTGGGCGAGGTAGAAGTCGAAGTCCTTCTCGCCCGGCGCGAACGAGTTCGCGAACGGCACGGGGATGAACTCGACGCTCTCCTCGTCGTAGCCGAGCTCCTCCGCGACGGCCCATGCCACGGCGCCCTCGAAGCCGCGCTGGTTCGTCGGGTCGCCGAGCTCCCACGGGTCGGTGGCGGTCTCACCGTCGCCGGGCGGATCCCAGTAGGGCGGGAACGCGGGATTATCGGTCCCGATCGTCAGCTGGCCCGCGGTCTTCGTCTCGAGACCATCGGGCGAGCATGCCTCCGGGGCGGCCGACTCGGAGGGCGCCATGCTCTCCGGCGCCATGCTCGGGGAGGTTGCCTCGGTGGGGGAGCCGACCCCGCCGGTTCCGGTGACGTCGCCGCTGGTGCAGGCCACCACGAGGGCGGCGACCGCCGACAACGTGGCTGCTCGGAAGACCCTGGACATCTGCTGCTGAGCTCCTACGGTGAATGTGCCGATCGAGCGGAGTGTACTTCCTCGCGCCCCGGACTCAATCCCCGCGCTCGAGGCGGACGGACGCACCCCGGGTGGCCCCGACCCGGGCCGCCAGGTTCCCCTGGTTGTCGGCCATCGCGAGATCGCCCGTCGAGTCGACGTAGAGAAGGGTCTGGCCCTCGGCCACGTGCCCGAAGCTCGGCGCGAAGGTCACCGACGCCAGCTCCACGTCGCCGACACGCGCGGCGAGCCTCGATCCGACGGGGAGCTCGCCCAGGGCGGAGGTCACGGCGTGCGCGTCGCCCGCCAGCCGAAGGTTGCCGAAGCTGTCGACGTACGTCACCTCCGTCTCGAGCCCGCCGTCCCTGGTGACCGCCTCGGGCAGAGCCAGCGCGACGAGGTCGGCGGGCTCGATCGCGGGACCGATCGCGTCGAAGCCGGCATCGGCGCAGGCGAGATGAGCCGCGACCGGCGCGAAGATGTCGCGACCGTGGAACGTCGAGCTCGTCACCGGCAGCCACAGCTCGCGGTTCGCCAGCTCCCGGACGTCCGCGATGCCGCCGAGGCGCTCGGCGCCGGGCACCAGGAGGCCGTTGTCGGGGCCGATGAGAACGTCGCCGCGGCCGGTCCGGATGCCGATCGGCCGGCGGGTGGTGCCGACTCCGGGATCCACGACCCCAACATGGACGCCGACCGGCATGTACGGAAGCGCGGCGCGCAGGAGCATCGCGCCGTCGGGGATCGCGTACTTCGCGACGGTGTGCGAGACGTCGACGATGCGCGCCGTCGGGCAGATGCCGAGCATCACGCCGCGGCACGTGGCCGCGGCACCGTCGAGCCCGAAGTCGGTCAGGAACGAAATGAACGGTGGGCGTTCTGCGCTCACCCCAACGTCACCGTCTGCCGATGCTTCGGGATCACCGCCTCCATCCCGAGCTCCTTCCGCACCCGCTCGGCGAAGGCCTCGGCGGCGTCCGGGTCGCCGTGAACGATGAACACGGTCTTCGGCTTCCCGTCGCCGGCGAAGTGCCCCAGCCAGGTCTCGAGCTCCTCCTGGTCGGCGTGGGCCGAGAAGCCGGAGATCGATCGGATCCGGCACTTGACCTCGATCTCCTGGCCGTCGATCCGCGCCGTCTTCCCGCCGTCCTGGAGATGGCGTCCGAGCGTTCCCTGGCCCTGGTAGCCGATGAACAGGAGCGTGCAGGACGGGTCGGGAAGGAAGTCCTTGAGGTGATGCATGATCCGGCCGCCGGTGAGCATGCCGGACGAGGCCACGACCATGATCGGACGCTCGGCCGTGCGGATCGCCTTCGACTCGTCGACGGAGTCGGTGAACTGCTGGCCGGGGTAGCTGAGCGGCGACTCGCCGGAGCGAAGGAGCTTCGCGGTCTCGTCGTCGTAGATCTCCGGGTGATCGAGGTAGACGTCGGTGGCGCGGGATGCCATCGGCGAATCGAGGTAGAGCGGGACGCGAGGGATGCGACCGTCGCGCGCAAGGTCGTCCAGGACCCAGATGAGCTCCTGGGTCCGGCCGATGGCGAAGGCCGGCACGAGGAGGACGCCGCGATCGTCGCGGACCTCGCTGATCGCGGCCACGAGCTCCTCGATCGCGTCGTCGTGTGACGCGTGCTCGCGGTTGCCGTAGGTGGACTCGATGACGACGTGGTCGGCGTGTGCGATCGGCGTCGGGTCGCGGATGATCGGCGACCCGTCGCGGCCGAGGTCTCCGGAGAAGATGATCGTGCGCTCGTCGTCGCCGTCACGGACCCGGAGCTCGATGATCGCCGAGCCGAGGATGTGGCCCGCGTCGTGGAGCACCGCGGTCACGCCGTCGGTGACCGCGATCTCGGCGCCGTAGTCGGCACCCTGGAAGAGGGTCATCGTCCGCTCGACGTCCTCCTCGTCGTAGATCGGCTCGCGCGTCTCGGTTCGGCCCTCCGGGCGCGCGTTCCTCATGCGCTCCGGGAGCGTCTCGTCGTCGACCTCGAGCGCCTCGGCCTCGTTCTCGAGATCGGCCTCCCTCTCGTCCGCCTCCTTCGCGGCGGCCTTCTTCGCCTGTCGACGGTTCCAGCGCTCCGTGAACTCCACCTGCAGCTTCGCCGAGTCGCGCAGGACGATCTCGGCGAGGTCGACCGTTGCCCCCGTGGCGTGGATCGGCCCGTCATACCCGGCCTTGACGAGCGCGGGCAGCCGTCCGCAATGGTCGAGATGGGCATGCGTCAAGATCACGGCGTCCAGGGCATCGGCGTCGAAGGCGAACGGCAGCCGGTTGCGCGCAACCTCCTCCGGCGAGCCCTGGAACATGCCGCAGTCCACGAGCACGCGACGGTCGGCGACGGTGACGAGGAACTGCGAGCCGGTCACGCCACCGGCCGCGCCGAGGAACTGGATGCTGATGCTCATGGGGCCTCCGTTGCTTCAGTGTCCGCGACGAGGGCCAGGCCCTCGATCGCACCGTCGCGCATGCGTCCGAGGAATCGGCCGGCGCGCGACGTCTCCACCGAGGCAGGATCGATGCCGAGCACCTCGGCGAAGCCATCGCACGACCCATCCACGCCGTCGCACAGCCGGGCTTCGCCGTCCTCGACGGACAGCGTGCCGTCGAGCCAGATCCAGCCCGGCGGCTCCTGGTCGGCCGCCACGGACGGGTCGAACACCTCGCCCGGCTCGGGGCCGTGCGCCGTCGTCCCGCCCGGGCACGCGTCGTCGACCGACGTCGTGTCCCCGCGCACGCCGCGCGCCTCGGTCTCCGATCCCACGATGAGGGACGTTGGCTTGTCGATCGTCTCCGACCGCAGGGCGTAGGCGAGCAGGCCGGTGCCGCCGTCGCCGGCCAGGAGCCGGCCATCGGCGGCATAGACGGCCCTCGTCATCGGGTCGATGAAGCGCCGCGCGTCGGGACACCAGGCCACGAGCGAGCGAAGCCGTCCTCGCGGTCCGGGCGCTTCGGCGTCGAGGACCCAGGGACGAGCCCCGTCGTCGACCACGACGAACGCGGGGCGCCCGTCGTCGAGCCGGATGGCGGCGGCGGTGCCGCGCTCGGGGAGTGCCACGGTACCGAGGTCGCCTCCGGGCGGGGTGGCGATCCCCCCGAAGATGTAGGCATAGCCGACGACCATGGCGCCGGTGGCGAGCGCCGCGATTCCGATGAGCAGGCGCCGGCCGAGATCACGCACGCGGCCGATGATGCCACGAAGTCCCTCTATGATCGGGGCATGCCCTTCCCGATCGAGCCCCCCGTCGCCCCGATGCTGGCGAAGCCGACGGCGGCGATCCCCGAGGGCGACGGCTGGATCTACGAGCCGAAGTGGGACGGCTTCCGGGCCATCGCATTTCGCGACGGCGGCGAGGTCTACCTCCAGTCCCGTGACCTCAAGCCGCTCAACCGCTACTTCCCGGAGCTCGAGGAGCCCCTGCTCGCCATCGGCGGACCCGAAGCGCGATTCGTGCTCGACGGCGAGATCGTGATCGCGCGGCCCGAGACGGGGCTCGACTTCGACTCGCTCCTCCTGCGCATCCATCCCGCCGAATCCCGCGTCCGGATGCTGGCCGAGGAGTCGCCCGCCAGCTTCGTGGCCTTCGACTGCCTCGCCGACGAGGAGGGCGACGCCATGAGCCTGCCGTTCGCCGAGCGCCGCCTGCGGCTCGAACGCCTGGCCACCACGTTTCCCGAGACGGTGCGGCTCACTCCCTCGACGACGGACGCCGCAGTGGCGCGGAACTGGTTCGAGGTGTTCGAGGGCGCCGGTCTCGACGGCGTCATCGCGAAGGGCGCGCAGGATCCGTACGCCCCGGGCAAGCGGACCATGGCGAAGATCAAGCACGTCCGCACCGCCGACTGCGTGGTGGCCGGCTTCCGCTGGCACAAGAACGGCCCGGGCACGCTCGTCGGCTCGCTCATGCTCGGTCTCTACAACGACGCGGGCGACCTCCAGTCGGTCGGGGTCACCTCCTCCTTCACGATGGCGAAGCGCGCCGAGCTGGTCGACTTCCTCGAGCCCTACCGACGCGGCGGCATGGAGAGCCACCCGTGGTGGGACTGGGCCCTGGCGGAGGCCTCGGCGATCGAGCAGGGACGGCGCCTGCCCGGCGCCCAGTCACGCTGGAACCGCGGCAAGGACCTGTCGTGGGAACCGCTCCGGCCCGAGCTGGTGGTGGAGGTCGCGTTCGACCACCTCCAGCGGGACCGCTTCCGGCACGCCACGACGTTCCGGCGCTGGCGGCCCGACCGCTCGCCGGCGGACTGCCGCTACGACCAGCTCGAGGAGACGCCCCCGGCTCTCCTGGCGGACCTGTTCGGGACCTGAGGCACGGGCGCTACACTCCGGGAACCAGAGTGCCGAATCCTCCAGGAGAGCTTGCTTCCGTGACCGTCAGCCTGCAGCCGAGCGCCATCAACGACCTCGCCGATCGCTTCTGGGACGGCGTCCTGGAACGCGACCCGACCTGGGCCACCGTGCTGGGTGACGAGCGGTTCAACGATCGCTGGCCGGACCTCGGGGCCGACGGTCGCGCCGCCGAAGAGGCCGCGTATCGCTCCGTGCTGGAGGAGGCTCGAGCGATCCCACCCGACGGCCTGACGCCGGAAGAGGTCATCACCCGCGACCTGCTGATCCTGGTCGCCGAGAACCATCTCGAGGCCCTGGCGCAGAAGCAGTACCAGCTGGCGATCGACCACATGAGCGGGCCGCAGATCTGGCCGGCCGAGATCGCGCAGTACCAGCGCGCCGATACCGACGAGCACCTGCCGATGCTGCTCAGCCGCCTCCAGCGCTATCCGGAGCTCATCGAGCAGTACGTGACCACGCTGGCCGAGGGTGTCGCCGACGGCCGGACGGCCGCGGCGATCCCGGTGCGCCGCACGATCGAGCAGATCGACCGCCTCCTGTCGGTCGACCCAGCCGAGGCCGCCGCGACGACGATGGCGATCGTGCGCGATGAGGACCGCTCCACGGTCGCCGAGGCGGTCGGGACGCACGTCTACGCCGGCCTTCGACGCCTGCGCGAGTACCTCGTGAGCGACTACGAGCCCCACGCCCGACAGCAGCCCGGGCTCTCCGCCACTCCCGGTGGCGACGAGGCGTATCGCCTCGCCATCCGAATGCAGACGACGGTCGACACGACCGCGGAGGAGGTCCACGCCTTCGGCCTCGCCGACCTCGAGTCGATCGAGGCCGAGAAGGACGAGATCGCGCGCCGGCTCGGCCACGAGGACCGTCATGCCCTGCGCCGTGCGCTGGCCGACGATCCGGCGAACCACACGAGCGAGCCGACGGAGCTCGTGAAGCTGGCGCAGGAGCAGACCGACCGCGCCTATGCCGCCGCGCCGCAGTACTTCGGGCGGCTGCCATCCGCCAACTGCTACGTCAAGGCCGTCGAGGCGTACCGGGAGGCGGACTCGCCGCCGGCCTTCTACATGCCGCCGTCGGTCGACGGCTCGCGGCAGGGCCAGTACTACATCAACACCTACGAGCCGTCCGAGCGCGAGCTGCACAAGATCGCGGCGATCACCTTCCACGAGGCGACCCCGGGGCATCACTTTCAGATCGGGATCGAGATGGAGCTCCAGGGACTGCCGGCCTTCCGAACCCTCGGGTCGCGGATGGCAGGGGTCGCCTACAGCGAGGGGTGGGGCCTGTACTGCGAGCGTCTCGCCGATGAGATGGGCCTGTACGCCTCGGACGAGGAGCGGCTCGGCATGCTCGACGCGCAGTCGTTCCGCGCGGCGCGGCTCGTCGTCGACTCGGGGTTGCACGCCATGGGGTGGACCCGCGAGCAGGCGATCGAGTTCATGCACGAGCGCGGCTCGCTGCCACCGGTCGACGCGGCGATCGAGGTCGATCGCTACACGATCTGGCCCGGCCAGGCTCTCAGCTACAAGCTCGGCCAGCGCGAGATCGAGCGCGCCCGCGCCGAGGTGGCCGAGCAGATGGGCGAGCGCTTCGACCTGAGGGCGTTCCACGACGAGGTGCTGTCGCACGGCTCGCTGCCGCTCGCCACGCTGCGCCGCGAGATCCCGGGATGGGTCGAGGCCGCGGTCGCCCGCGGATGACGGCGGCGGGCGGTCGGTCAGACCGCCGGCGGATCGCGGCGCGTCACCTCGAGCTCATACCCGGGAGGTAGCGCCTCCCGCAGCACGCCGACCGCGCTCTCCATGTCGGCGGCCGGCCCCGCGAGCCGAAGCATGACCTCGTCCGGCGCGCCGGGTGGCTCGGCAGACGGCGCCTCCGCATCTCGAAGTCGCGCATCCCTGCGCAGCACGCCGCCGTGCCCGACCGCGACCACCACGGCGACGACGAGGATGCCGATGGGGAGGCTGAGGTCGGCGATCGCGTCGACACGGAACGTGATCCCGAACAGGGCGCCGAACGCGCGATAGAGGATCACCCCCGCCGCACCGATGCCGGCGAGAAGGCCGGCGGCAACGGCGATGAGGAGCGTCGCTCGCCGGGTGGTCGACTCCGCTTCGGCGGCCGGGGCCGCTGATTCGCGCCGGACGACCGCGGCCCAACGCCAGATCCAGGTCGCCGTTCCCAGCAGCGCGAAGGGTCCGAACTCGGCCAGCTGTTCGCCCCAGAGCTCACGGTCCCCGAATCCTCGCGGCCCGAACAGCCCGGCAACGAGCAGGTCGATCATCCACGCCATCCCGACCGCGCCGAATGCGAGTCCCACGAGCGCCGCCGGGTAGAGGCGCAGGCGATCCACCGTCGCGATCCCACCCTCCGCTGCACGGGCAATCGGCTCGCCGTACAACCATCGCCCATGGAGCCACCAGGCCAGGGCGAACGGCACGGCGCTCGCCAGGGGAATCGCAACCGACCCGATGGCCTCCGCGCCGTTGCGGGTCTCGGAGATGCCGATCGGCAGCGCAATGGCGGCGCCGAGGGCGGTCCCGGTGAGCAACAGGGTCGACGCGGCGGTCGCGACGATGACCGCGACGAATGCCGCGAGCCGGAGTCGGGCGGTTCGTTCGCTCGCGCCGCACGCGCCGGGGTCCGCGAGGAGACGTGCGGAGTACGACCAGTGACCGATCCAGACCGCCCCCCCGGCCACGGCGCCGGCGACCGCCGAGGCGAGCGGGTAGGCCCACCACGGTCCGTCACCGAAGGTGCTGGACGGTGCACCGACCGCCAGCCGTCCCACGAGATCCACGAGCTCGGCGACCGCCCCGAGCAGGAACAGCAGGCCGATCACTGCGGCGGCGTAACGGTAGGCGCGCGGCAGCGCAGCGGCCCAGCCGCTGAGCGCCCCGCGATCCCAGTCGCGCTCCCGGATTCGGAAGTGGTAGCCCCACGCGACGAGCGCGATGACGCCGAGTCCGATGTTGTCGGCGACGTCCGGCCCGCTCCGTGCGCCGCTGGCGCGGAGGACGGTCCCCTCGATCGCCGAGGCGATGCCGAAGGCTCCCACGACCATCAGCGCGCCGAGCGCGAGGGCGAAGTAGAGGCCACGCTCGGCGGCGTTGCGCTCCACGGACCCGTCCGGCCGATCCGGCCGCGTGCTCCGTTCGGCGACGAACCAGTGGATCAGCCAGACGGGCAGCGATACCACGATGAGGGCGGTCGCCACGGTGAGCTGCTGGCGGAGTGTCTCGTCACGACCCGCGATCACCTCGCCGGGAGCATCGAGTCCGATCCGGCTCAGCACCACGCCGACGAGCATCGTGAGTCCGGTGACGAGCGCCCCCAGGCTGATGCCGCTCATCAGGTAGACGTAGATGCGTCGCGCCGTCTGCATTGCTCGCCTCCGTCAGTCGAGGGGGATCCTGAACGGGTCGAGCCACACGAGTGCCTCGTCGATCCGCCACGCGCCGTCCTCGCGAACCATCCGGATCTCGCGGGAATCGCGGATGGTGTCTCCGCCGAGCCCATCGCCCACGAACTCCTCGATCGTGAGCCGCACGCGCGCCGCCTCGCCGGTCACGTCGGCTCCTTCGAAGATGACGCGCCGGGCCGCCCCCGCGCCGGGAGCCTCGCCGCCGTCGACCGCATCGCGGTAGGCATCGATGTCCCAGCGATCGCGGACACGGGTCGAGAACTGCGCATGGGCCGCATCGAGCTGACCCGCCTCGTACGCGGCGAGATAGTCGTGGAGGGCAGCCTCCGGGCTGCCGGCCTCGAACGCCGGCTCGCCCCGGTCGCCCGCCACGACCACCACGATGCCGGCGACGACGAGCAGGGCCACCACTCCCAGCCCGATGAGGATCAGCCCGCGGTAGGCGGACGAGGCGCGAACGACGGGCTCGGGCTCGTTCACACCACCATGGTACGTCCGTGGTGTGCGAAGGCCGGTCGCTCGGCTCCGACGATCGGCGGCCGTTCGGGCTTCTGCCCCGCAGCGATCAGCCGCCGCGCGTCTCCGTGGCGGGGGTTTCAGAGCCGGCCCACTCGGCGGTCGGATCGTAGTCGGGGTCGGGTGGCTCGGGCGCGGGCCGCAGCGCCTCTGGCACGTTCCTCAGGTTCACGCGGACCCGCCACCACACCTTGTAGCGGCCGCGCATCGCGTCCGTCAGCACATCCTCGGGATCGCGGACGTGCTCGGCCGCCTCGGGGTGTCGCGCACGCCAACGTTCGAGGCCAGCGAGCGCGTCGGCCTTGTCGGCGGCCTGGCCGATGACGAGCAGCGGCTGGGTCGATCGGCGCCGTCCGGTCGGCGGCACGCTGCCATCGGCATTCCGGGCCGGGGCAGACACGGATGGCGGGGAGACGGAGCCGGCGCGCCCGCGAGGGGCCGAGGGATCGGTCGGCGCGCCCGCTGCCGGACGACGGCGCTTCGAGGGCTGCACCCGGGGAGGCTCGCCGGTCTGCTTGGCGTAGTGGGGTGGCCACGGCGCGTCGCCGAGACCCTCGCGCTCGTGCCGCGCGACCAGCTCCAGCAGCGGCTCGAGCGAGTGGCTCCGCTCGTCGATGCCCGCTCCCACGTCGCCCAGGCGCGCGTAGCGATCCGGGACCGTGCGCACGGTGAAGTCCCCGAGCTCCGCGTCCGGCACCTCGTCCCAGGTCAGGGGTGCGCTGACCGTTGCTTCCGGGCGGGGGCGCACGGAGTACACGGACGCCACCGTGCGGTCCTTCGCGTTCTGGTTGTAGTCGAGGAAGACGCCGTGGCGCTCCTCCTTCCACCACTTGCTCGTGGCGATCTCCGGGGCACGGCGCTCGACCTCGCGCGCCAGCGCGAGCGCGCTGCGCCGAACGTCGCTGAATCCCCAGCTCGGCTCGATCCGCACGTAGACGTGGATCCCGCGCGACCCCGAGGTCTTCGGCCAGGCCGTGTAGCCCAGCTCCTCGAGCACCTCGCGAACGACGAGTGCGACCGACCGGACGTCCGCCCACGGAACGCCGGGACCGGGGTCGAGGTCGACGCGCAGCTCGTCCGGATGGTCGAGGTCGCCGGAGCGAACCGGATGCGGATTGAGATCGATGCACCCGAGGTTCACCACCCACGCGAGCGCCGCGGCATTGTCGACCACGACCTCGTCGGCGGTGCGCCCCGAGGGAAAGGAGAGCTCCACGGTGCGCACGAACTCGGGAACCGACTTCGGCGCGCGCTTCTGGAAGAACGCCTCGCCACCGGCCCCGTCGACGAAGCGCTTGAGCGCCATCGGCCGATCACGCACACCGAGTAATGCGCCCTCGGCCACGGTGACGTAGTAGCGAACGAGGTCGAGCTTCGTGACGCCCGCATCGGCGAAGAAGACCTTGCCCGGGTTGCTGATCGTGACCTCGTGACCGTCGAGCTCGAGGATCTCGGTTTCGCGCCGCGCCATGGGTGACAGGGTAGCCTGAAGAACGGACGGCACGTGCCTTGCGGAAAGGAGGACCCGATGATCGACCGAGCGAAGGGGCTCCTCGCCGACCTCGACGACTGGAGCCTCAGTCACCGCATCCCGCGCGTTTCGCGGCGCGCCGTGAGCGGATTCATGAACCACCAGGCCCTGCAGTACGCCGGCAGCATGGCGTACTTCGCGGTGCTCTCCGTCTTCCAGCTGCTCGTGCTCGGGGTCGTGGTCGGCTCGATCTTCCTCGGGGAAGGAGAGGCGCGCCGCTTCATCGTGGAACAGGCCGAGGCCGGCTCGCCGCTCGACGGCGACACGGTCGGCGGGATCATCGACTCGGTGATCGAGTCGCGCGGCAGCATGACGATCATCAGCGTCGGGTTCCTGGCGTGGAGCGCGCTCGGCGTGTTCTCGGCCATCTCGACCGGGATCGGGCGGGTGTTCGAGAACGCCCCGCCGCGCCCATTCATCAAGGACAAGCTCATCGGCCTGTTCCTCATGGCGCTGACCGGGATCCTCGCGGTCGGGTCGGTCGTCATCGGCATCGTGACCGGCATCCTCCAGGAGGCGGCAGCCGATGTCGTGGCCGGCGTTCCCGGTGGTGGCACGGCGCTGTGGCTCATCGGCTTCGCGGTGCCGATCATCCTCATCTTCCTGGCCTTCTGGGTGATCTACCGCGTCGTGCCGAACCGGCCCGTCACGTGGGGAGAGGTTCTGCCCGGGGCGATCGTGGCCGCCATCCTGTGGACGATCCTGCGCTTCGGGTTCACCTGGTACGCGACGAGCGTCGCGAACTACGAGAGCGCGTTCGGCCCGATCTCGACCGGCATCACGCTGCTCGTGTTCCTCTACTTCGCGAGCATCATCGTCCTGCTGGGCGCCGAGTTCGCGCGGGCGAGCGCGCTCGACGACGAGCTCGCGCCGACGAGCACCGCCGATCCGCGGCTGCTGCCGGTGGTCACCGAGCCGGTGCCGGGGCCTGCCGATGCGCCGAAGAAGGGCGGTCTCCCGAAGCCGGTTCTGCTCGGTGCCGGGGCGCTGCTCGGGGTCATCATCGGTCGCCTGACGAAGCGCGACGACGACGACTGAGCGAGTCCGGGTCAGGGGTCCCGGCTGCCGGATGGCGCGCGCGGCCTAGACAGGTGTAGTACATTCGGGCCCGTTCCGGCGCCGCCCGGCGTCGGGCACCATCGCCCCGCATCTCTCGCTACGGGGCTCAAGGGCATAGTGCAGAACCGGATCACCGCTCGATGAGGCGGCGGTCCCGTCTCGCCGTCACGTTCGTCGCCCTGTTGACGGTTGGATGGAGCGTCGTCACAACTCAGCCCAGCGGCTCGGCCCTTGCCGCTGATCCCGAGGCCAAGCTGGCCGAAACCCGCGCACAGCTCGCAGACGCACAGTCGGCGCAGCAGTCGCTGGAGGCTGCCCTCCGCCAGCAGCGCAGCGAGCTCGCGCAGCTCCAGCGCACGTCGGCTGACCTCGACTCGAAGCTCGACCTCGCGAAGGCCGAGCTCGAGGCCGTGACCGCCGAGTACGAGCGAGTCGCCTCGCTCCTCGAACAGGTCCGGGCCCAGGTGGCCGAGACCGAGGCCATCATCGCCGAGATGCGCGCGCAGATCGAGGAGCTCGACCAGGAGCTCATCGCGGTCGCCGCCGATATCACCCGACGCACCGCGGACCTCGACGCGCGCGAGGCGCTGCTCGAGGAGCACCTGAGGTCCGCCTATGAGCGAAGCCAGACCTCGATGCTCGAGATCATCCTGTCCGCCGGATCGCTCGATCAGGCGACGACCCAGGTCGGGTACCTCATGACCGTGTCCGAGCAGGACACCGCTCTGGCCGAGGAGATCCGCGCCATCCGCGAGGAGCTCGAGACGCGACGCCAGACACTGCGGGAGGGCCGTCGCGCCCTCGCCGATGCGCGCGCCGTGGCGCGCGAGGAGGAAGCCGCCCTCAAGGCGCGCCGCGACGAGCTCATCGCGCTCGAGGCTCGGCTTGCCGAGCTGCGGGCTGCGGCCGATCGCAAGCGCGCCGAGCAGGAGGCGGCCCTCAACGCCGCCCTCGAGGCGAAGGGCAACGTCGAGCAGCAGATCGCCGACAACGAGGAGGCGGCGGCTGCCGCCGCGCGCCTTGCCCAGCAGCTCCAGCAGCAGGCCGCGGCACAGCAGGCCGCCATCGAAGAGGCGAAGCGCCGCGCCGCCGCCGAGGCCGAGGCGCGTCGCAAGGCCGCCGAGGCGGCCGCACGTGACCAGGCGGCACGGGAGGCGGCGGCACGGGCCAACGCGACGTCGAGCTATGGCTTCCGCTGGCCCGAGCGTTCGTTCCGCGTCACCCAGGAGTGGGGACCGACGAGCTTCGCGCTCGAGCCGCCCTATACCTATCGGGGCACGTACTACCCGCACTTCCACGCGGGGATCGACTTCGCGAACGGTTGCGGCACGCCGATCTACTCGGCCGGAGCCGGGGTCGTGGTCGCCTCCGGTCAGCCGCTTCGCCCGTGGGATTCCGGGTACGGCGTGGTCGTGGACCACGGGAACGGGATCCAGACGTGGTACTGGCACATGCAGCCGCGAGTCGTCGTCGGACCCGGGACCATCGTGACCAGCGAGTCGCTCATCGGTTACGAGGGCACGACGGGGAACTCGACCGGATGCCACGTGCACTTCGCCGTGAACCACAACGGCGTGTGGGAGAACCCCCGCAACTACCTGCCGTAAGGTCGGCGGTCAGGCTCCGACGGGCGTGCGCACCGCCGGCAGGTACAGCCGGTCGACGTACTCGCTGAGCATGCGCGCGGTGCTGAACTGCCACAGCGCGCTCTCGACCGAGGCGCGCATGACCGGCAGCCATGCCGCCGGCAGTCCCGAGGCGTCGCGCTCGAAGAAGCGTGGCACGATCTCCTCCTCGAGAAGCCGATACAGCTCGCCGGCATCGGCCGCGTCCTGGGCGCCGTCATCGCCATCGGCCTCGCGGTCGCCGATCGCCCACCCGTTGCGGCCGTTGAACCCCTCGTCCCACCACCCGTCGAGGATCGAGATCGAAGGAATGCCGTTGATCGCCGCCTTCATCCCCGAGGTGCCCGACGCCTCCATCGGCCGGCGAGGGTTGTTGAGCCAGATGTCGACGCCTCCGACGAGGAAGCGCCCGATCCGCATGTCGTAATCCTCGACGATGAAGACCCGGCCGCGCAGTCGCTCGGAGCGCGACAGCTCGAAGATGTGCTGGATCACGCGCTGGCCGGGCCGGTCGGCCGGGTGGGCCTTTCCGGCGATGACGATCTGGACCGGGCGATCCGTCGCGTCGAGGATGCGCGAAAGCCGTTCCTCGTCGCTGAACAGGAGGGCCGCGCGCTTGTACGTGGCAAATCGGCGCGCGAACCCGATGGTGAGGGCATCCGGGTCGAGGACGCCTCGCACGCTGCGGAGGACATCGGGCGACTCCCCGTGGCGTGCGAACTGCCGGGCCAGCCGGTTCTCGAGGAAGCCGACCATCTCGCGCTTCTGCTGCTGGTGGGCGGCCCACAGCTCCTCGCCGTCGACCTCACCGAGCTTCGCGAGCGCATCCGGGCCATTCATGTCGACGCCGAGCGGAACGCCGATCGCCCGCTGGATGAGCCGGCGCACGGGCCGTCCGAGCCAGGTCGGGACGTGGACGCCGTTCGTGATCGCGTCGATGGGGTGGCCGGCGAGGCCCTGCCAGGTCTCGGTGGCGGTGGCGCCGTGGAGCTGGCTGACGGCATTTGCCCCGGTGGCATGGCGCAGGACGAAGGCGGTCATGTCGAACGGCGCGTCGGGGTCGTCGGTGTGTCCGCGACCGAGCT
The DNA here is from genome assembly GCA_025699005.1 of Chloroflexota bacterium. Classification (GTDB taxonomy): domain Bacteria; phylum Chloroflexota; class Limnocylindria; order QHBO01; family QHBO01; genus JACDBZ01. The sequence continues at coordinate 292,143 of JAILWI010000002.1, forward strand.
CGAGCAGCTCGTTCGGCTCCATGCGGGCCGTGCCGAACCACTGGCCGAGCGCGCGCGTCACGAGGTCGCGGGCGAAGACCTCGTTGCCCGCCGGGACCGGGGTGTGGATCGTGAAGACCGCGTCGCGGCCGACGCGTCGCAGCGCCTCCCCGGCGGCAAGCCCGGGCTCGCCGGCGACCAGCTCGCCGGCGCGCTCGACGAGGAGGAACGCGGAATGGCCTTCGTTGAGATGCCAGACGGCCGGGTCGATGCCGAGCGCGCGGAGCGCTCGCACGCCTCCCCGTCCGAGCACGAGCTCCTGGCACAGCCGCATCTCGCGACCGCGGACGTAGAGGATGTGCGTGATCGGCCGATCGGACGGGTCGTTCGCCGGCACCTCGGTGTCGAGAAGCAGGATCGGCACGCGGCCGACCTGCGCGACCCAGACCGCGGCGTGGACCTCGCGGTCGGCGATCTCGACGCTGACCTGGAGCGGCGAGCCGTCGCGGCCGCGTGCACGGCGCAGCGGCAGCTCCCACGGATCGAGGTCAGGCTGTGCGTGCTCCTGGTGGCCATCCGCGTCGATCTGCTGCCGGAAGTAGCCGCGACGGTAGAGCAGGCCGACGGCCACGAAGGGCAGCGCCGCGTCCGAGGCGGACTTGCAATGGTCACCGGCCAGGACGCCGAGTCCGCCCGAGTAGATCTGCATCGATTCGTGGATGCCGAACTCGGCGCAGAAGTAGGCGATCGGGCCCGGCAGCTCGCGCTCCGGACTCGTCGCATACCAGGACTCGGACCCGTTGCCGAGGTAGCGGTGGAACTCGTCGAGCAACCTGCTGGCGTCGACCATGAAGTCCTCGTCGGCCGACAGCTCCGCCCACCGGGCGGCATCGGCGGCGCGCAGCACCTGGATCGGGTTTCGGTGGCGCGTCCAGGTGGCGGAGTCGATGCGGCTGAAGAGCGACTGGGCGCGCGGCGTCCAGCTCCACCAGAGGTTGTAGGCCAGTTCGCCCAGGTCCTCCAGCCCGGCCGGCAGGTTGAAGTCGTGGCCGGGCATGGTGGGGACGCGGAGGGATGTCGTCACGAGCGGGGATGATAGCGGCGTTGACGGGTAGCATGGACCACATGACGTCCATACGCGAACGGCGGGGGATCGACGTGGCCGTGGTTCGCGATCACTTCCCATCCCTGGCACGCACGATCGACGGGCGGCCGGTCGCCTATCTCGATGGGCCCGGGGGCACCCAGGTGCCACGCGAGTGCATCGCGGCAATCGCTGCGTACCTCGAGCGCAGCAACGCGAACCATGGTGGTGCCTTCGCCGCGAGCGCGGAGAGCGACGCGATGCTCCACCAGGCCCATGCCGCCGGCGCGGACTTCCTCGGCGCGCACGACCCCGACGAGATCTCGTTCGGGGCGAACATGACGACGATCACGCTGGGCATCAGCCGCGCCCTCGGACGAGATGTGCAGGCCGGCGACGAGATCGTCGTCACGCGGCTCGACCACGACGCGAACGTGGCGCCGTGGCTGGCGATGGCCGAGGACCGCGGCGCGACCGTGCGCTGGCTGGAGCTCGCCGAGGACGGCGCCACGCTCGACCTCGACGGGCTCGATGCGGTCCTCTCGCCACGGACGAAGATCGTGGCGGTGGGTCTCGCGTCGAACGCGCTCGGCACGCTCACCGACGTTGGCCGGGTCATCGAGGCGGCCCACGCGGTCGGGGCCATCGTGTACGTCGATGCGGTCCATGCCGCCCCGCACGTGCCGATCGACGTCTCGACGATGCGTGCCGATCTCCTCGTCACGAGCCCCTACAAGTTCTTCGCGCCCCATCTCGGCATGCTCTACGGGCGTGCCGACCTGCTCGAGCGCATCGAGGCGTTTCGCGTGCGACCGGCCGGTGCCGCGCTGCCGGGGAAGCTCGAGACCGGGACCCAGAATCACGAGGCCCTCGCCGGCCTGCTCGGGACCTTCGGCTACCTCGAGGCGCTCGGCGCGGCGTATGGCGAGGTGGCGGACCGCTCCGACCGGCGCGGGAAGCTGCGCGCCGCGATGTCGGCCATCCACGAGCACGAGCGGGGGATGTCGCGCCTCGTGCTCGAGCGGCTGGCAACGGTGCCCGGGCTTCGCCTCCACGGCATCGCGGATCCCGAGCGCATCGACGAGCGTGTTCCGACGTTCGCCTTCACGCTCGACGGCCACCACCCGCGGGCGGTGGCCGAGCATCTCGGGGCTCGCGCCATCAGCGTGTGGGACGGAGACTTCTACGCCTGGGAGCTCGTTCGGGCCCTCGGATTGGCCGATGACGGCGGGCTCGTCCGCATCGGCGTCGTGCACTACACCGGCGTGGATGAGATCGACCGTCTGCGCGATGCGCTGCTCGAGCTCGTCGCCTGACCCGATCCGACCATCGCTGCGCTTGAGTCGAACCGCTACGCTAGCCGCGCGATGGAAGGCTATTCGGTCACGGAAGCTGCCTCGGTGCTCGGCGTCCCCACCGAGCGCGTGTGGGAGCTGCTCGCCCGCGGCGTCCTGTCCGGTGCACCGGAGGGTGACACCGGCATGCGCGTCTTCCTTCAGCCGCGTCCCGCGCCCGCACCTCCGGCCGTCGAGCCGAAGGGCGCGAACGGCAACGGCGATCCCGCGCAGCGCGATCCGGAAGCCTCGCCGTTCCGCGAGCTGCTCACCGAGTTCCGCAACCTGACCGAACGCTACGGGCAGGCACTCCTGGCGCTGGGTGAGGCGCGCGGGGAGGTCGCGGCTCTCCGATCCCGCGTCGATGTCCTCGAGGCGCGCATGGACCTCCGGCTCCCGTTCGGCCAGCCGACCGGGACGGCCGCACCGCGGCCCGTGGAACGACCGCCAGCTCCGGCGGCGCCTCCCCCGGATCCGGTGCCCGCGCGGTCCACCACGCGCGAGGCACCCCGCCCGCCGTCCGCTCCGCCCTCCGATGAGCCCGAGCAGGCCGCCGCCCCCGCGCACGACGCCGGGGCCGATCCCGTGGGGGATGGGGACCCCGATCGCGCCGCGCGGCGGCGTCGCTCCCGCGCGCATTTCGAGTTCGCCGAGGCGCTGGCCCGGGCCGAGGATCCGAGCCCGGCGGAGCTGCCGGGTGCCGCCGACGCGGCGACGGCATTCGCCGCCCTCCAGGCCGAGATCTCGTCCGCGACCGACGCCGGCGTGGACACGAGCGACGCCGGCCTTCCGCGCGAGCTGCCGATCGCCGACGCGATGATCGAGACGGAGGACGAGGTCGCTTCCGAGGGGGAGGCCGCGCAACCCGAGGTCGAGGCCGAGCTCGGGCAGGCTCCCGAACCGGAGCCAGCGGCCCACGCGGAGCCCGAGCCCGAACCGGAACCGGAGCCGGCGCCTGCAGCCGATGCAGAGCCCGCAGCCGAACCGGAGCCGGTTTCGATCGCCGAGGCCACCGCCTCGGATGCCAGCGGTGCCGATGCGCCGGCGCCGGAGACCGAGTCCGACCGCGCATCAGAGCCCGCCACCGGGACGGCGGCCGAGCAGGCGGAGCCCGTCACGACCGCCGGGACCGAGCAGCCTGAGGTGGCCGATCAGCCGGAGGAGGCCGAGCCGACGGCGGAGCCTGATCAGCCGGCGGTGGCCGCGGCCGAGCCGACCTCCGAATCCGCCGAAGAGCCCGTGGCAGAGGCGCCGACGCCCGTATCCGCCGCGGACGACGCCGGGGGGGACCGCTGGGACCACGATCGCTACACGGCCGTCATCGAAGAGCCGGACTGGTGGACGCCCGATGCCGCAGGCTGGGACGATCCGCTGCCCGATGCCGTCCCCACGGTGACGTCGGAAGCGCCCGCAGCGACCGTGGATGAGGAGCCGGTCGCGCGACCGCAGCCCGATGCCGAGCCCGAGTCCGAGCCGGAATCCGATGCGGCCGAGGCTGAGCCCGAACCCATCGCCCAGGCCGATCCGGAAGCCTCCGACGCGCCCGTCACCGACCACGAGCAGACGCCCGCGGAGCCACCGGTTGCGCCGGAGGAGGACGAGGCGTCGTCGCAGCCTTCCGAGCCTGACGCGCGAGAGACCGGCTTTGCGGCCTCGATCGGACTCGATCAGCCACTCGGCGATCCGAGGGGCGAGGAGACGATGCTGTGGTTCGGGTCCCGGCCGGACGGGCCGGACGCACGGCCGCCGTGGCCAACCGAGGATCCCGCCAGCGAGATGGAGATCGCGGGGGCCGGCGCCGGCGCATCGGCGGTGGAGCCAGCAGCGGACCCGCCCGCCGGCGACCGACTCGATGAGGAGTCGCCGACAGAGGCCGATGCGACCGGGTCGCCCGCCGCGGACGCGGGTGGCGCAGGGTCAGCCGACCAGGAGACCGCCACTCCGCGCACGGGCGCGCCCTCGACGCCGCCCGGCGTCGCGGGGACGCGGCCATCACCGGTGGAGCTCCCGAGCCCGGCGTCGCGTGCCTATCGGCGCCTGCGGCGCATCTTCCCGAACTGAGGTGGGGACGGCCGGGGTGCACTACGACGACCGGGCCGCCCTGGTCGTCGTCGACCTCCAGAACGACTTCGCCGACCCCGCGGGCAGTCTTTCGGTGACCGGAGGTGACGCCATCGTGCCGACGGTCAACGAGGCGGTCGCCGCCGCGATCGCATCGGGGGCCCTCGTGGTGGCGACCCAGGACTGGCATCCACCGGATACCCCGCACTTCGCCAAGGACGGGGGTGTCTGGCCGGTGCACTGCGTCGCGGGCACCTGGGGCGCGGAGCTCCATCCCGCGTTCGAGGCGCCGGTGGGTCTGCCGCTCGTTCGGAAGGGTTCGAACGGCGAGGACGGCTACTCCGGATTCAGCATGCGCGACCCGGTGACGGGCACCGAGCATCCGACCGAGCTCGAGGCAATCCTCCGCGGGCATGGGGTGGAACGAGTCGTGGTCTGCGGGCTCGCGACGGACTACTGCGTCAAGGCCACCGCGCTCGACGCGCGACGCCTCGGCTTCGAGACCCTCGTCCTCGCCGACGCGGTTGCCGCGGTGGACCTCGACGCCGGGGATGGAGAGCGTGCCCTCGCCGAGATGGCGGACGCCGGTATCGGATTCGTCAGCGCCGGGTGATCATCGACCGCGCCGCCGACCCCACTGGAGGACGACGACCCCGATCAGGACGGTGATCGCGCCGATGACGATCCAGGCTCGATCCGACGTCATGAAGCTGCGCGGCGCGAACGGCAGGTTCAGCCCCTGGGCGATCCACACGGCGCCGGCCAGGATGGCGAGCACCCCGAGCGCCGAACCGACCCATCTCATCGGCCGATCGTACTGGCGAAATGCACTTGCGAGGCGATTGCGGGTCGCGTAATACTCCGCGCGTCGGGCCGCATCAGCGCGGCGCCACCAGCCTTCCGCTTCCTCTCCCCTCCAGCACGTCCAACGTCGGCCTCGGGGCAGTGGCAAGATCCCGGGCCGGCGTCGAGCCGCGGACGACGTGGTTCAACCTCATGTGTGGGAGGGGTCCGTGTGACCTATACCGATCAGGTGATCACCTGCAGCGACTGCGGAATCGACTTCGTGTTCTCCGCGTCCGAGCAGGAGTTCTTCGCGGAGAAGGGCTTCTCGTCCGCTCCGAAGCGCTGCTCCTCGTGTCGTGCCCAGCGTCGCGCCTCGAACGGCGGTGCGAGCAGCTACGGCAACGGCGGTGGCTACGGTGGCGGGGACGGGTTCTCGCGCGGTCCGCGCGAGATGCACGACGCCACGTGCGCGCGCTGCGGCAACGAGACCCAGGTCCCGTTCCGCCCGACCGGGGCTCGGCCGGTCTACTGCTCCGACTGCTTCCGGATGATGCGCGGCTAGCGCACGCGGACCCCGGCGTCCCTGAACGGGCGGTCCCTGTCGGACCGCCCGTTCAAGCTTGCCCGCCAGGCGGGCGGTCTGTGCGGGTGGCCGTATCATGGGGAGCCACACCAGTCCGGCAGACAACTTGCGGAGCCCCATCACATGACGAGTCAGCACGACGACTGGCGCGAGCTGGGCCAGCAGCTCCGCGTCGATTCGGTCCGATCCAGCAGCGCTGCGAACAGCGGCCATCCGACGTCCTCCATGTCGGCCGCCGACCTCATGGCGGTACTGATGTCGAAGTACCTGCACTACGACTTCTCCGCGCCCGAGGACCCGCGCAACGATCACCTCATCTTCAGCAAGGGTCACGCGTCGCCGCTGCTCTACGCGATGTACAAGGCGGCCGGCGCCATCACCGATGACGAGATGCTCACCTTCCGCCAGTTCGGGAGTCGCATCGAGGGTCATCCGACGCCGATCCTGCCGTGGGTCGACGTTGCGACCGGCTCGCTCGGGCAGGGCCTCCCGATTGCCGCCGCCGTCGCGCTCGCGGGCAAGGCGTTCGATCGGCTTCCGTATCGAGTCTGGGCCCTGTGCGGTGATTCGGAGATGGCCGAGGGCTCGATGTGGGAGGCGTTCGAGTTCGCCGGGGTCCACGGCCTCGACCACCTGACCGCCATCATCGACGTGAACCGGCTGGGTCAGACCGGTGAGACGATGCACGGCTGGGACCTCGACGCGTACCGGCGTCGCGCGGAGGCGTTCGGCTGGAACGCCATCGAGATCGACGGTCACGACGTCGCAGCCATCGACGAGGCCCTCGGCGCGGCGGTCGCCGAGGTCGGGCGTCCGACGGTCATCATCGCCCGCACGATGAAGGGTCGCGGCGTCAAGGCCGTGGAGGACCTGCCCGGCAAGCATGGCAAGCCCCTGGAGGACGAGGAAGCGGCCATCGCGGAGCTGGGCGGCATGCGCGACCTCCACGTCGACGTCCCGAAGCCCGACTTCGAGGGATCGCCGCACGAGTTCCCGACCGAGAAGCTGACGCTGCCGTCGTACGAGCCGGGCTCGAAGGAGGCCACTCGCAAGGCCTTCGGCGATGCGCTCGTCGCGCTCGGAAAGGCGCGCGGCGACGTCATCGCCATCGACGGCGAGGTCGGCAACAGCACGTACACCGAGGAGTTCAGCGAGGCGCTGCCCGAGCGCTTCGTGCAGGTCTACATCGCCGAGCAGCAGATGATGGCCACCGCCGTCGGGCTCCAGGTGCGGAACTGGACCCCCTTCGCGGCCACGTTCGCCGCCTTCCTGAGCCGCGCCTACGACTTCGTCCGCATGGCCGCGGTCAGCCGGGCGAACATCGCGGTCGCCGGATCGCACGCCGGCGTCAGCATCGGCGAGGACGGGCCCTCCCAGATGGCGCTCGAGGACCTGGCGAGCTATCGGGCCATCCATGGCTCGACCGTGCTCTATCCATCCGACCCGAACCAGACCGCCGCGCTCGTGCCCCAGATGGCCGATCGCGACGGCATCGTCTACATGCGCACGACGCGCGAGAAGACGCCGATCCTCTACGAGCCCGGCGAAGACTTTCCGATCGGCGGTTCGCGCGTGGTCCGCGCGGGAGCCGACGACGCCGTGACGGTCATCGGCGCCGGGATCACGCTCCACGAGGCGGTCAAGGCCGCCGACGCGCTCGCGGCCGACGGCATCTCGGCGCGGGTGATCGACCTCTACAGCCTCAAGCCGATCGACGCCGAGACGATCCGCGCTGCCGCGCGGGACACGGGCGCGATCATCACGGTCGAGGACCATTGGCCGGAGGGCGGCATCGGCGACGCGGTGCTCGACGTCCTCGCCGAGGAGCAGCCGCATCCGATCGTCGTGAAGCTCGCCGTGCGCGACATGCCGGGGTCCGGCACGCCGGCCGAGCTGCTGAGCGCGGCCGGGATCGACGCGGCCCACATCGCCGATGCGGCGCGCGAGCTCGTGTCGCGCGCGGCGGCAGCAGAACGAGATACCACCGAGGTCGGCTCCGGTCGGCGCGAGTAGATGGGAGAAGCCGAGATGACAGGAGCAGAGCAGGACCGCCACCGCGACAAGGCGGTCGACCAGGACGGCAAGGCGGCCGACGTGACCGAGCAGGCCGGCGCATCGAACGCGCTGCAGCGGTTGCATGCCGAGCAGGACCAGAGCCCGTGGATCGACTTCATCGATCGCGAGCTGATCGAGAGCGGGCGCCTCGCCGAGATGGTGGCCGATGGCATCCGCGGCCTGACGAGCAATCCGACGATCTTCGCCAAGGCGGTCGCGACGGGGCAGTACGACGAGCTCGTCAAGCGCGAGATCGAGGCGGGGGACGATGCCCAGGCGATCTACCAGCAGATCGCGGTCAGCGACGTCGGTGACGCGGCCGACGTGCTCCGCGGGGTGTACGACGCCTCCGGCGGCACCGATGGCTTCGCGAGCATCGAGGTCGAGCCGCATCTCGCCGATGACAGCGACGGCACGCTGGCGCGGGCCCGTGAGCTGTGGAAGCTGCTCGACCGGCCGAACATCTTCGTGAAGATTCCGGCGACCGAGGCCGGCATCCCGGCCATCGAGGGCGCGATCGCCGAGGGCATCAACGTCAACGTCACGCTGATGTTCAGCGTCGACGTCTACGAGCGCGTGGCGCGCGCCTACATCGCCGGCCTGCGACGTCTCCACGAGCGCGGCGGCGACCTCAGCCGCGTCGCCAGCGTCGCCAGCTTCTTCGTGAGCCGCGTCGACACGAAGGTCGACAAGAAGCTCGAGGAGATCGGGACGCGGAGCGCGCTCGAGGCCCGCGGACGGGCCGCGATCGCCAACGCCCGGCTCGCCTACGACAGCTTCAACCGCATCTTCGGCGGCGACGAATTCGCGGATCTTCTGTTGGCGGGCGCCCAGGTCCAGCGCTGCCTGTGGGCCAGCACCAGCACGAAGAACCCCGACTACCGCGACGTTCTCTACGTCGAGGAGCTCATCGGTCCGCAGACGGTCGACACGATGCCGCTCGAGACGATCGAGGCGTTCCTCGACCACGGGAACGTCGAGCGGCGCCTGGACAGCGACATCGCGGGAGCTCGCCAGGCTCTGCGCGAGGTCGAGGCCCAGGGGATCACCATGGAGCAGGTCACCGACGAGCTCATCGCGGAGGGCGTGGCGTCGTTCGCGAAGAGCTTCGACGAGCTCATCGACTCGATCGAGTCGAAGCGGGAGGAGCTCGCTCCGGCATGAGCGACCTCGAAGCCGCGGTCCGCGCGCGGCTGGAGGCGTTCGGCGCCGAGCGGGTCGCCGAGCGCCTGTGGGCGAAGGATGGCTCGTTGTGGGCCGCCTCCGGCAAGCCACCCGAAGAGATCGCGGCATGGCTCGGGTGGCTCGACCTGCCCGCGGCAATGTCCGCCCGCGTGGACGAGCTCGAGCATCTCGCCCGGGACGTGCGGGAGGATGGCTATCGGCGCGCCGCCGTGCTCGGCATGGGCGGCTCGAGCCTGGCCCCGGAGCTGTTCGCGAAGGTGTTCGGCTGGGCCGGTGGGCCGGCGGGCACGGGGGCCGCGTCCGCCGACGGCCTCGAGCTCCGCATCCTCGACTCGACGCACCCGGACGTGGTTCGCGGCTTCCGCTCGTGGGCCGGTGAGCAGCGAACCCTGTTCTGTGTGAGCTCGAAGTCCGGCTCGACGACCGAGCCGAATGCCTACCAGGCGGCGATGGGGGAGATCGCGCCGGCGCTCGATTTCCTCGCGATCACCGACCCCGGCACCTCGCTCGCCGAGCTCGCCCGCGTCCAGGAGTTTCGCGGCATCGTGGAGGCGCCGCCCGACGTCGGCGGCCGCTACTCGGCCCTCACCGTCTTCGGTCTCGTCCCGGCGGTGCTCAACGGGGTCGACATCCGCGGCCTGCTCCATCGCGCGGTGGCCATGGCCGAAGCGTGCCGCTCGCCCGTCGCCGACGAGAATCCCGGGCTGGCGCTCGGGGCGCTCATCGGCGAGGCGGCGCTCGCGGGCCGCGACAAGCTGACGATCCTCACCTCGGAACGATTGGCCCCGTTCGGGGACTGGGCCGAGCAGCTCATCGCCGAGTCGACGGGCAAGGCCGGGACCGGCGTGGTGCCCATCGTCGGCGAACCGCTGGGCGCGCCATCCGACTACGCGGACGATCGGCTGTTCGTCCACCTGCGACTGCGCGACGAGGACGACCCGCGCATGCGCGCCCTGGCGGACGAGGAGATCGTCATCGACGACCCGATCGACCTCGGCGGCGAGTTCGTGCGCTGGGAGGTGGCGACCGCTGCCGCGGGCATCGTGCTGGGCATCGACCCGTTCGACCAGCCGAACGTCCAGGAGAGCAAGGACGCCACCAAGGAGCTGCTCGAGGCGTACCGGAGCCGCGGCTCGCTGCCCCAGCCCGGACCGCTCGTGAGCGAAGCGGGGCTGGCGGTGACCGCCGATCCGGAGGCGCTCGCCGACACGCCGGTGACCGTCGCCGGGGCCATCGAGCAGCTGCTCTCGCTCATCGAGCCGGGGCGCGACTACCTCGCCATCCTCGCCTACCTGCCGCCCGATCCGGCCGTCGTGGCGCGGCTCCAGGGCATCCGTGCCCGCGTGAGGGACGTCCTCGGCGCGGCCACCACGCTGGGATTCGGGCCCCGGTTCCTCCATTCGACGGGGCAGCTGCACAAGGGCGGACCCGAGACCGGGGTCTTCCTCCAGCTCACCGCGGATCCCGCCAAGGACCTCCCGATCCCCGGCTGGGACGAGTCGTTCGGTACGCTCATCGCCGCGCAGGCGCTCGGCGACCTTGCCTCGCTCCAGCGACGGGGGCGACGGGCGCTGCGGCTTCACATGGCCGACCTCGAGGCCGGGCTCGAACGCTTCGAGGCGATGGTCGACGGCGCGCTCGCCGCCGGCAGGCGGGGCGGGTCAACCTAGCAACCCAACCACATCGGCCGGCCGGTGCCGGCCGCACACGAACGAGGAGCAGCATGCAGGTTGCGATCGCGGGTCTGGGCAGGATGGGAGCCGGGATGGCTCGACGCGCCGCCAGGGGCGGGCATGACGTCGTCGCCTGGAACCGGACGGAGTCGGTGGCGGCCGAGATCGCCGCGGAGCCGGAGAACGAGGGCCGCATCGTCGTCGCGGAGCCCATCGAGCGGATCCTCGAGATGGTGGAGGCTCCGCGGCACGTCGTCATCAGCGTTCCGTCCGGGGCGGCGACCGACGCGATGATCGATCAGCTGGCGGACCTGCTCGAGCCCGGCGATGTGATCGTCGACGCCGGCAACAGCCGCTTCCACGACTCGAAGCGCCATGCCGCCGAGCTGGCAGAGCGGGGGATCGAATGGCTGGACATGGGGGTCTCGGGCGGCGTCTGGGGCCTTCAGGTCGGCTTCTGCGCGATGCTCGGTGGGAAGCGCGAGGTGTTCGAACGCTTCGAGCCGGTCGTGAAGACGCTCGCCCCCGAAAACGGGTATCTGTACTGCGGCGATGCGGGCGCCGGCCACTACACGAAGATGGTCCACAACGGGATCGAGTACGGGATCATGCAGGCCTACGGCGAGGGCTTCGACATCCTCCACGCGGGCGAGTACGACCTCGACCTGGCGGCCGTGGCGCGCATGTGGAACAACGGGTCGGTCATCCGCTCGTGGCTCCTCGAGCTGGCGGGCGACGCCTTCGAGAAGGAGGGCAATGACCTCGAGGACATCCGGGGCTGGGTGGCTGACTCGGGCGAGGGCCGCTGGACGGTCGCCGAGGCGATCGACCACGACGTGCCGGCGCCGGTGATCACCCTGAGCCTCCTCCAGCGATTCCGCAGCCGCCGCGAGCCGGACTCGTACTCGGACCGGGTCCTGGCGGCCCTGCGCAACGAGTTCGGCGGCCACGCGCTCAAGGAGCGGGAGTAGCCGATGGCGACTCGGGTCAGCGACGAGCGCGCCACGCCGCCAGCGGATGAGAAGTCCGAGGCCGACACCCAGCGCGTCGCGCCCGATCCGCGTCAGCCGCGGCCGAACCCGCTGCGCGAGGGCCTGCGCCTCGAGCGCATGGCCGAGCCGTGCACGATGGTCATCTGCGGTGCCACCGGCGATCTGACCGAGCGCAAGCTGGCACCGGCGCTCTACAACACGCTGCTCGGCGGCTTCCTGCCGCCGGAGTTCACGGTCGTCGGGTTCGCGCGACGCGAGCTCGATGACGAGGCGTTCCGCGAGCACCTTCTCGAGGGGATCAACAGATTCAGCCGCAACCGTCCGGCGAAGGCCGCCATCTGGGACTCGTTCGCGCGCGGCATCGAGTATCACCAGGGCGACTTCGACGACCCGAGCGCCTACGTCGAGCTCGCGAAGCGGCTCGACCGCATCGACCGTGATCGCGGGACCTCGGGCAACCGGCTCTTCTATCTCGCGGTGCCGCCGACGCTCTACCCGGAGATCGTGAACCAGCTGGATCGCGCCGGCCTCGCGTCGCCCGGCGACCGACGCCGAAGCGGCCCGCGACGGGGCTGGACACGCGTCATCGTCGAGAAGCCATTCGGCTACGACCTCGAGAGCGCGCGGACGCTGAACCACGAGCTGGGCGAGGTCTTCGACGAGACGCAGGTCTATCGGATCGACCATTACCTGGGCAAGGAGACCGTCCAGAACCTCGCCGTATTCCGGTTCGGCAACGGCCTCTTCGAGCCGATCTGGAATCGGCGCTACATCGACTCGGTGCAGATCACCGTGGCCGAGACGGTGGGCGTCGAGGGCCGCGGCGAGTTCTACGACGCGACCGGCGCGCTGCGCGACATCGTCCAGGGCCACGCCCTCCAGCTGATGGCGATGTTCGCCATGGACCCTCCGGTCGAGTTCCATGCCGAGGACCTTCGCGACGAGAAGCTCAAGGTGCTGCGCGGCGTGAAGCCGATGTCGCCCGCCGATGTGGCGACGAACACGGTCCGCGGCCAGTACGTCTCGGGCTGGGTCGAGGGCGAGAAGGTGCAGAGCTACCGCGACGACGAGAAGGTTGCTCCTGACTCGGACACCGAGACGTTCGTGGCGCTCAAGCTGGGAATCGACTCGTGGCGATGGGCAGGCGTGCCGTTCTACCTGCGCACCGGCAAGGCGCTGCCGAGCCGGGTGACCGAGATCGCGGTGCGATTCAAGCAGGCACCGCTGGCGCTGTTCGCCCGGGCCGGCGTCCCGCAGATCGAGCCGAACGTGCTCGCCATCCGCGTCCAGCCCGACGAGGGCATCCTCCTGCGCTTCGGCGCCAAGGTCCCCGGCCAGGGCCTCCAGATCCGCAGCGTGAACATGGACTTCCGTTACGGATCGAGCTTCGCCGTCGACTCGCCGGATGCCTACGAAACGCTGCTCCTGGATGCCATGGTCGGCGATGCGAGCCTCTTCACGCGCGACGACGAAGTCGAGCGGGCGTGGGAGATCCTCGATCCGGTGCTCGACGCATGGAAGGCCGGCGAGGGTGGACCGCTCCACTTCTACGGCGCCGGAACGTGGGGGCCGCCGGCCGCCGATGAGCTGCTGGAGCGTGACGGTCGCGCGTGGAGACGCCCATGAGCCAGGCCCAGCCACCCGCGACCGAGGAGCACGCCGTTCACCGACACCTCATGCGCTTCGGTGAGGCGGAGAGCCTCGCGACGCCGATGTGGGAGGAGCGCGGCACGAGCGTGCGCGCCATCGCCGGCTACCTGGCCTCCCTGTGGGACGGCGAGCCGAGGCTCGACGCCGATGGCGCCCCGCTCGTCACGGAGAAGGGACTGCCTCACGGTCGCGCGTCGGTCCTCAACCTCATCGTGACGGTCATCGACGAATCGGCCGCGGACCGCGTGGTGCGCACGCTCGAGGGGCTCGGCGTCCGCCACCCGTCGCGCGCCATCGTCCTGGTGCCGGAGCACGGCACCGGCGAGGCGCCGATCGACGCGCGCATCAGCACGCACTGCAACGAGGGGGGCAGCGGCCAGGAGCAGATCTGCTACGAGGAGGTGGTGCTCACCGTCCGGGGCGAGGCGTCGGAGCACCTCTCGGGCATCGTGGCCCCGCTGCTCATCCACGACCTTCCGACCCATATCTGGTGGCCCGGCGACCCGCCGTGGCGTGACCCGGTGTTCGATCAGCTCATCGACATGGGCGACCGGGTCATCGTCGACTCCTCGGACTTCGCCGACCTGCTGACGGGCCTGCGGCGCACCGCCAACCTGCGACGCCGAAGTGGCGTCGGCGACCTGTCGTGGGAGCGCCTGACGTGGTGGCAGGAGCTCACCGCCCAGTTCTTCGATGCGCCGCGCTTCCGGCGCTACCTGCCGAACCTGAGCCGCCTGCTCATCCGGTACGCGGTCCCCACCCCAACCGCCGATCGACACGACGAGGACCTCGAGGTGGCTCCGGGTGTGCACGAGCCGATGGCCCAGGCCCTGCTCTACGCCGGCTGGATCGCGACCCGCCTGGGCTGGAAGCGCTACCGCACGATCGAGGCGCTGGCGGACGGGGCGCTTCGGCTGCGGCTCGAGGGCAAGCACGAGATGGTCGACCTCGTCATCAAGCCGACGGCCAGCGACGAGGTGCGTCCGGGCGACCTGCTCTCGGTACGCCTGCGGTCGCTCGGTGAGACGGGCGCCGCCGAGTTCATCATCGACCGCGACGCCGATGACGCCATCGTTGCCACGAACGCGGACGGCATGACCGCGCTGCTGCGCCGCGTGCCGATGGAGTCGCCGAGCGAGGCCGAGCTGTTGAGCGCGCAGCTCACCATGGATGTCGCCGACCCGGTCTACGAGGCGGCGGTCCGGGCAGCGGCCATCCTGCTCGCGTCGTCCCGGGAGGCGGCTGCCGCATGACCAGGTTCGACGTGCACCCGGACGCGGCCGCCGTTGCCGAGGCCACCGCCGATCACTTCGTGAGGGCCGCGGTCGCGGCCATCGAGGAGCGTGGCATCTTCCGCGTTGCGCTCTCGGGCGGGGGGACGCCGAAGCAGGTCTACCCGCTGCTGCTCGAGCCGGCACGGCGCGACGCCGTGGACTGGGCCGCGGTCGAGTTCTTCTGGGGAGACGAGCGCTCGGTGCCCCCGGATCACCCCGAGTCGAACTTCGGCGTCGCGTACGGCATGCTCATCTCGCAGCTGCCACGCGTGCGGCCGGATCGAATCCACCGCATGCCGGCGGAAGCCCCCGACATCGATGCGGCGGCGCTGTCGTACGAGAGCGAGATCCGCCTCGCCTTCGATGCCCGCGGCGACGAGCCGCCGGCCTTCGACCTCATCTGGCTGGGCATGGGGCCGGATGGCCACACTGCCAGCCTCTTCCCGGGATCGGACGGCCTCGACGAGGTGCGCCGATGGGTGATCGGCAACTGGGCGCCCTCCCAGGAGACCTGGCGCATGACGCTGACCTTCCCGGTCCTCGATGCCGGCCGCGACGTCGTCGTGGCGGTGACGGGTGCCGACAAGGCCGACGCGCTGGGACGCATCCGCGAGGGAGGCTCCGACCTTCCGGCCGCTCGGGTCGACGGCGAGCAGGTGACCTGGATCCTCGATCGGGCAGCCGCAGGGGAGCCGGCGTGACGGCCGGCAGACCGGCGGGTACGACGGACGCACTTCGGATCCTCGAAGCGCAGCTCGGCCGCATGCGCGGGATGGTCTACCGCTATTACGAGCTGTTCTTCCGATTCACCGGCGCGGGCCTCGTCGCCAGCGGCGTGCTCTTCGTGGCCGCGTTCTGGCCGCCCACCCAGGCTTCGGCGCTGCTCCTCCCGTTCGTGATCCTCTACGTGGGCTTCCACGCCGCCTACCTGTTCAGCTACGTCATCTTCGCCAGGACCTACGCGGAAGCCCTGGAGCGGCGCATCAACACGGAGCTCGGTGAGGAGCTGCTCGTGGCGCATCGGCTGGAGGCGGTGTACTTCGGCGCACCGGGCGACCCGCGGCTGGTCGCCGGGTCGCTCCGACGCCCCCTGAGCATGATCGCCGCCGAGACGTGGCACTTCGTGGTGATGGGGGCGGCGCTCTTCGCGGTGTCGACGTTCCTCGCCAACGCCACGGTCGCCCGGATCGGGGAGCCGTGGTCGACGTGGTTCCTGCCGGTCGTCATCGCCTGGGCGCTCGTGAACGGGGCGTATCTCGCCTGGTACTTCGGCGCGAACCGCGATCAGCGCGCCATTCAGCGCGTGCTCGACGAGGCGTACGGCCCGAGTCGCGCCTCGACCGAGTTCGACTGAGCCCGATGCCGCCGCTCGCGTGGCTCGTCGTCGCCATCGTCGCCGGCTTCGCCGCCTACCGGGTGGGGTGGCCCGCCTGGCAGGCCTACCGCTCGCGGGACGCTCGTGATTCCAACGCCGAGCGGTACCTCGCCTGGCGCGGCCGCGCGGTGCGTGGACAGCCATCGACCGTGCGCGAGGGAATGACCGGCGAGGAGCGCCGGCGGATCTACGCCGGCGCTGCCCTGGGCCTGATCGGGGCGGCGGCCCTCCTCGCCTTCTTCCTGACCAGCTAGCCCCTGAACGTCTCGAGGCGCCTGAGGACCAGCGCGCCGACCTTGGCGCCCTGCTCCAGCCCGATCTCGATGCCCATCGGGTAGTGGATGCCGCCATACAGCCGGCTCGTGGCCGCCTCGCTGGCCGCGTCCTGGAACGACGCAAAGTGGCGCGTGCCGGCCGACGGTGGACCGGTCAGCCGGTGGGTGTCGCTGAAGGCCACGCGCCCGAAGAGATCGGTGAGCACGGCCGCCGCCGCCTGCGAGGCGACCGAGTGTCCGGAGGTGTACTCGGGGAACTGCGGCGTCTTCACGAACGAGGTCCAGGCCGGATCGATCACACGTTGGATGTACGTGATCGGGCGCAGCAGGTTGATCACGTATTTCGCGTGCCAGCACGAGATGAAGGCATCGGCCAGCGCCACGCCCAGCCTGGCGTACATCTCGGCGGCATCGTCGAGGCGGAGCGAAAGGTGATCGACCAGCTGGTTGGCGATGATGAACCAGTGGCCGGCGGGAAGGCCGCTGGTCAGCGGGTTGTCCCGCCAGAACATCGCGATGAAGCGCTGCTCGTCGGTGAGGTTCTTGCTGACCTCGACCACGGCCGCCGCCTGGGCGTGGAAGGCGCTCGCCGGGCTCTCGTCGTACGGGATGTGCGGAGGCGGGAAGCAGGCGTCCGCCGACGGGAGGATGAACGGGCGCATTTGGCCCCAGTACGGCTCGATGGCCGGTCCGAAGTTCGGAGGCGTGGACTGCCACTTGTCGATGCCCGTGGGGGGCACGTAGGTCGGCAGGGCGCGAATCTCGGTGAGCCCATCGCCGTCCGACCACGTGGCCACGGCCTCGCCGACCGCGCGTCCGTGTGCGATCGAGCGCTGGAGGACGGCCGGGTCGACCACTGCCGCCCGCTCGGCCTGGATCGATGCCTCGACCGCCCCGATCTCTGTCGTGGTCTGTGGCAGGGGTGTCGGGAATTCTGTCGACACAGATTTGCCGGCATTCGGCGACCGATTTGACCTGCTCGGCGGGGGCCGGGCGAGACCGGTAGACTGCCCTCGATGCTTGCTGCGGCCCTGCGTGCCCTCTTCCTGTGGCTCAGCAATCGCCGCTGGATGGCGCGCATCGCATTGGGAACCCCGCTTCTCCGCCGGATGCCGCTGCGTTTCGTGGCCGGGACGACCCTGGACGAGGCGGTCGCCGCTGTGCAGCGCCTCAATGCCTCGGGCGCGAGCGCCACGCTCGACGTCCTCGGCGAGTCGATCGAAGGTCGTGCATCGGCCGATCGGGCCGCCGCCGCCTACGTGGAGACGATCGAGCGGATTGCGCGGGACGGCCTCGATGCCAATGTGAGCATCAAGCTCACCCAGATGGGCCTCGACCTCGGTGTCGATGCCTGTGTCGACGTCCTCGAGCCGGTGGTAAAGGCAGGGGATCAGGCCGGCATCTTCATTCGCATCGACATGGAGGGCTCGGCGTACACCGAGCAGACGCTCGAGGTCGTGCGCCGACTGCGTGCCGCCGGCCACGACGTCGGTCCGGTGGTGCAGGCCTACCTCCATCGCTCGGCCGCCGACGTCGAAGCGCTCGCGCGTGAGCGCGTGCGGGTTCGCGTCTGCAAGGGCGCGTACGCGGAGCCGCCCGAGATCGCCTACCAGGAGCGGGTCGCGATCGGCGACTCGTTCGTCACGCTCAGCGAGGAGCTGCTGCGCGCCGATGCGTATCCCGGCATCGCCACGCACGACCCGGAGATGATCGATCGGGTGATCACGTTCGCGAAGGAGCATGGCATCGGCCCTGAGCGATTCGAGTTCCAGATGCTGTACGGCGTTCGGCGCGACCTCCAGCGGCAGCTGCTCGAGAAGGGCTATCGGCTGCGGGTGTACGTCCCCTTCGGCACCGAGTGGTACGCGTACTTCATGCGACGCCTGGCCGAACGCCCAGCGAACGTCCTGTTCGTGCTCCGCAGCGTCCTCGGGGAGCGGTCCTGACGGAGCCCGACGTCGCGGACTAGACTGGCGGCACCAGCTCATGTCTGCCAGCAAACGGCCGAGCACCTCGAGCCTCCGCCGCTATCTCACATCCCGCCCCTACATCGCCGTCGCCGACATCCGCCGACGATTCGGACTCGAGCCCGATGCGATGAGCGTCGTCAGCCGCAACGGGACGACGGCGTTCATCGGCCTGCCCGAGCGCGAGTCGGCGAAGATCCAGGACCTGTGGCAGCGCGACGAGATCGGCGTCGAGCTGTCGGTCGAGGTTCGCGCCCCGGTCGTCGTCGGGCTCTATCCGATGCGCATCGCCCGTTTCGTGATCGAGCAGGCGAATGGATCCGCTGCTCGCGCCGCCGAGCCGCATGGGTCGGGCGAGGTGCATGCCCCGGGCGACGCGCACGGCGGTGCCGAGCCCAAGGCGAACGAGCCATCGAGACCGAGCGCATGACGGTGCTCGCACTCGTGGATGACCTGCTGCTCGGCAGCCGAATCGAGGCCGCGGCGCGCGGGGCCGGGGTCGACTACGCCCGGGTGGCGTCCCTCGATGATCTGCCGGAGCCGGATGACCGGCCTGTGGTTCTCTTCGTGGCGTGGGATGAGCGTGCCCCTGACTGGGGCGTGGGCCTTGCAGCCTGGTCGGGCTCAAGCCCGCGATTCAGGCTCGTCCTGTTCGGACCTCACACCGATCTCGCCGGGCATCGTGCCGCCAAAGAGCACGGCATCGGGCCGGTGCTTTCGCGCTCGAAACTGATGTCGAGCCTGCCGGAGCTCGTTAGAGTCTGACGGTCAGGTCGCCTCGCGTCGCTGTTCCGTCCTATCGACCTGCGGTCGAGAGGACGGCTCACCGTCGCGGATTGGCAGCACCCGATCGTTGATGAGCGTGCGCAGGATGCGCAGCCCATCTCTGACGGCATTGAGGTTGGAGTCGCCGTGCATGCGCTCGGACTCGCGGCTGGCGACCTCGGTTACGCGGAGGTTCGAGCGCATGGCGCGCGTCACGATCTGGGTTTCGATCTCGAACCCGACCGCGGACAGCCGCAGCTCCGGAATGGCCGAGCGCCGAAGCGCCATGTAGCCATAGCAGAGTTCGCTGAATCTTCCGCCGTAGAGCAGGTTGGACAGCATAAGAAGGGCGCCGTTTCCGATCTTCCTGACCAGGGTCATGTCCGTGGTGCCGCCGCCGTCGATGAAGCGTGAGCCCTTGACCAGGTCGTAGCCCTCATCGAGCCGCGCGACGAAGCGCTCGATCTCGGCCGGATCCATCGAGCCGTCGGCGTCAAGCATCACGACGTAATCGCCGCGGGCCTCCCGAAATCCCGCGCGGACAGCGGCGCCTTTTCCCGGCTGCATCTCGTGGACCACGACGACGTCGGGGGAGATCATCTTGGCGATCTCGAGGGTTCCGTCGTTGGAGAGACCGTCGACGATGATGACCTCATCGACGAAGGACGGAATCCGCTCGAGGACCCACCCGATGTTTCGGGCCTCGTTCTTCGCGGGGATGATGACGCTGACAGTGGGCTGGGTCAGCTCGGGCGCAGGTGATTGCGGTGGCGAAACGCGCCTGATGATGGCTTCGATTGGTCGCGTGATGATCATTAAGCTCTCTCTGCTCGAGGGCACATCCGAACAGGATGAGTCCAGCACCGTTGACCCCCAGTGGCGCGTGCGGACGTTGGTCGTACCATCCGGCGGGGCTAGGAACACAGTACCGTCGCCGGAGTAGTACTTCTGGGGGGCATTGTTGTTGACGTGCGCTTGACTGTCCAGCACACGAGGCGGGAACCGTTGCCGGACGGCACCACCCTCGGCTCGCGTCGTGCAACAATGCACGGCCAGATTTCCGTACCGTCCGTGTCGTATCCGTGCCCAGCCATTCGGGCCGGCGGAAGCTAAGCAGCATCCGTCTGCGCCGCCAACTTATCCGAGACCTCCGGGCCGGTCATTCGCTGACCGACGCCGCCGCCCACGCGGACGTCAGCCTCACGACCGTGCATCGCGAGATGCGCCGATCCGGCTGGTTCGCGCGGGCGATCACGCGTGCCCGCGAGGGAGTCGAGGGGCCTGATTCCGATCACGTCGTGTCGCCGCGCATGCTTGTCGCGACGACGTCGCCGCGTCACCGAGGTGCGACGATCGAGCCGGCCAGGCCGGTAGATCTCGTGATCCCAGCGGTCGTGCTGATGCTGCAGCTCGGCATAGCGGCGACCCTGGGCACACTTGGCGTGACCCTGGCCGTGGGGGTCGTGATCTGCGTCGCGGTTGCCGTCGCGCTCAGCGGTGCGCTGCGGACGACGGGCGGTCACTACCGGCTGAAGCCGACCACCGAGGCGGTCGCGATCCCGATCGCCGACTCCGATCCGCGGCCATTGGGGCGGACACGTGCGGACGAGTCGCCGCGCCGAGACGCGCCCGAAGTGCGGCAGAACGGGGCTCGACGTGCCGAGCTCGGCTGGCTGCGGAACACGATCGGCGGTCCGGAGCTTTCCGGGCCGGAGATCATCGACTCGCGCGGTCGTCGACGGTGAATGCGGTCGCCGCGACGGCCGCCACCCGGGCCCCATCCTTCTCCGTCGTCATCTGCTGCTACACGCTTGACCGATGGGATGACATCGAGAGCGCCGTCGCGTCCGTGGCATCGCAGGCGATGCCGGCGCTCGAGACGATCGTGGTCGTCGATCACAACGACGCGCTGCTGGCACGGGCGACCGCGGCGTGGGCCGGTGATTCGGTCCAGGTCATCCCCAACACCCGGCAGCAGGGACTGAGCGGGGCGCGGAACACGGGGCTCGAGGCGGCGCGTGGCGACGTCGTGGCATTTCTCGATGATGACGCGCGTGCAGACTCCGACTGGCTCGCCCAGCTCACGGCCGCGTATGACGATCCCAGCGTCCTTGGCGTCGGTGGCAGCAGCCTCGCAACCTGGGCGACCTCGCGTCCCGGGTGGTTCCCGGCCGAGTTTGACTGGGTGGTGGGGTGCACGTACCTCGGGCAGCCCGAGACGCGCGCACACGTGAGAAACGTGATCGGCTCCAACATGTCCTTCCGGCGGGAGGTCTTTGAGGCTGTCGGTGACTTTCGGTCGGACATCGGACGGATCGGCACCAAGCCGCTCGGATGCGAGGAGACGGAGCTCTGCATCCGTGCGCAGGTCGGAATTGACGGGGGGCGGATCGTCTTCGAGCCGCGCGCGGTCGTGCACCATCACGTGCCTGCATCCCGTGGCCGCGTCGGATACTTCGCGTCGCGCTGCTTCGCGGAGGGCCAGTCAAAGGCCATGGTGTCGAACATCGCCGGGTCCCGGTTGGGCCTGGCCACCGAGCGATCCTACGTGCGCAGCACGTTGCCGCGCGGTGTCGCGCGGGCGCTGGCCGCGGCTGCCCGGGGCGAGGTCAGCGGACTCGGCCGGGTGGCGGCGATCGTCTCGGGTCTCTGGATCACGACGGCGGGGTATCTCGCCGGCATCGTTGCGCTTCGGACCGGGCGCCTGAAGATCAGCGGAGCCGCGGGGCGCGTCGACGCCGGCTCCCGATCGGCCGATGGATGACGAGTTGAACGGCACCGAGGATCAGCCGGCGAGGCGACTGCCGGTCAGCGTGATCGTGCCGGTCCGCAACGGTGAGTCGATGATCGAGGGGTGTCTCGAGTCGATCTTCGCGTCGGATCCCGCCGAGGTGATCGTCGTCGACGGCGTGTCGAGCGATAGGACCGTCGAGATCGCCGAACGACTGGGGGCCCGCGTCATCAGCGACGAGGGCCGCGGAGTCGCGGCAGCCCGCGTGATGGGAGCGGAGGCTGCCAGTGCAGAGGTCGTGGCGCTCGTGGACGTCGACGTTGTCCTGCCGCCCGACGCCCTCCGCGCGCTGCTCGAGGAACTGGTCGAGGGCTGCTACGTGGCGCTGCAGGCGGACCAGCTGAGCATCTCCGGACCAGGCTACTGGGGGCGGGCCCTCGTGGATCACCATCGGTCCGGGCGAAGCAAAGCGTGGTTCGGCCTCGTGGCGACGGTGATCTGGCGCGACGCCCTGCTGGCGGTCGGCCTGGACACGACGTTCGCCTCGGGGGAGGACATCGAGCTGCGATGGCGTCTCGAGCGCTCGGGCGCTCGCATCGGCGTCTCGTCGCGGACCACCGTCTTCCATCGGTACGGCGACTCGTTCGCGTTCGCGCGCGGGCAGTTTCTCGCCGACGGGGCCGGGCTGGCGCGCATGGCCCTCAAATTCGGATGGCGAGCCACGCCGCTCCTCGGGCTGCCGGCCGCTGCCGCCGTCCGCGGGGTCGGCCTCAGCCTCCTCCGCGCCAAGCCGCAGTGGATTCCGTACTACGTGACGTTCTGGGCCCTGAACTGGGCTGGCATGGTGCGCGCGTTGGGCGATCGGCTCCGAGGCTCCTGACCGTTGGAACCGGGCGATGCCCGCGTGAGCTACGAGGCCATGCCCTTGCTGTATCGGCTCGGCGGGCGGTTTCTTCGGCGGGGACCTGGGCCGAACGCGCACATGACCCTCAGCTCCGTGGCCCTCATCGCGGCCCGCGTCGCAGCGTCGGGCTTCGGTTTTCTGGCGTGGCTGCTTGCGGCGCGCTTGTTTGCCCCGGCCGAGGTGGGGCTGGCGGCCGGGGCGGTGGCGGCCATGATGCTGGCGGTGCAGATCGCACTTGGCGGCTCCGGCTCAGCGGTGATCGCCCTGTTCCCGGGCCGACGCAGCGCCCCATCTCGCCTCTTCGACACGGCGGTCATTGTCGTCACGGTCGCGGCCCTCGTGGTGGCGATCGTGTTCCTCGTCCTCGCCGCGACCCGCCTCGACGAGCTGCGCGCCATCCCGGCCGATGCCGGCCTCGCCGTGGCGTTCGTCGTCATGACGCTGTTCGGGACGTTGAACACGCTCTATGACTACGTCTCGGTGGCGATGCGACGCGGAGATCACGTGCTCGTCCGAAACGTGGCCTTCGGCGTGATGACGCTGGTCGTCCTGGCTCTGGGGGCCGCTTCGGCGCTCGATGGGCCCTTCGCCATCCTGCTCGCGTGGGCGGTGGCGGGCTCCGCGGCGTGCGCGATTGCCTGGGCCCAGCTGCGCCACGCCGTCGGCTACGTCTTCGCCGCACGGCTCGACCCGGGACTCACGCGCTCGGTCGTCTCGACCGGCGTGCCGAATTGGCTTCTCAGTCTGACCGAGCGGCTCCCCGCGCTGATCATGCCGGTGCTCGTGACCGAGCTGATCTCGCCTGAAGCCAACGCGTTCTGGTACGCCGCCTGGATGATGGCCTGGGTCGTACTGATCATCCCCACCTCCGTCGGGCAGAGCCTGTTCGCCGAAGCGGTCCACCGGCCCACTGAGATCCGGGAAGTCGTCCGTCATGGAACACGGACCGCTCTCCTGCTCGGCATCAGCGCCGCGGGGGGGATGCTGCTGCTCGCCGAGCTCGCCCTCGGCCTGCTGGGAGCGCAGTACAGCGCCGAGGGCGCGCTGCCGTTGCGCATTCTCGTCCTCAGCGTTGTGCCCTTCACGATCGTCCAGGCGTACTACGCCGTGAGCCGCGCCCTTGGACGCCTGCCCGAAGCCATCATCACCGGCGCGATCGGCGGCGCGGTCGCGGTCGCGGCCGCGGTCAGCGCCGGCATCGGGGGCGGGCTGGTGGCGATGGCCGCCGCCTGGCTGGCGTTCCAGTGCGCCCTCGGGGTGTGGGCCGCATGGCGCTTGAGCCGGATCAGCGCGGCGGTTTCGGACACCTGACGCGGCGATCGAGACGGGACTGCCGTCAGTCCCTGATGGACGATCGCCGACCGCGCTCGGTACGAATTCGCCTCTCGCGTCATCGGGGTGGGTGACCGATCCTGCGTCGGGTCTGATCGATCCGCCCCCCCTCGCTGACAGGTACCTTGCCCGGTGCGCACGAAGAGCCTTCCCATTTCCGTCCGCGCGACCCCGCGCACCCCTCGCGGTCCTCGTGCACCGCGTCCGAACTCCCCCCCGAATCGCGTTGCCACCATCCTGGCCACAGCCATCATGCTGCTCGGTCTGCCGGCCGCAGTCGTCCCGTTCGGCGGGACGCTGGCAGCGGGCCCTAACCTCACCCTGACGCCCGCCGAGGCGGCCCCCGGCCAGGTAGTCGTCATTCGTGGACAGGCATTTGACCCAGGAGCCAAGGGGCAGCTGACCGCATCCGACTCCGCACTGCGGCTACCATCGTATCGTGCCGACCGTCGCGGACAGTTCTCCGTCCAATTCACCGTCCCCAGCATGAGCCCCACCACCGTGTCGATCTCCGCAATGTCGCGCGTCACGGGGAAGAAGGCGGTTACGACCTCTGCTCAGATCCTGGCCACGGCCGTGCTGACGGTGGTGGTGCCGGCGTCAAGCCTGCCGCCCGCCGGATCCACCTCGACGCCGGTCGCGGCGAGCCCGAGCTCGAGCGCGACCGCCGCGCCATCCGGCAGCGCGACGGCCAGTGCCACCGCGTCAGCGCAGCCCTCCACGAGCGCCACTCCGTCGAGCTCGGCCACGCCGGGGACTCCGGGGACGAGCCCATCTGCCACGGCATCGACTGCCCCCGCATCGCCTGCCCCCACGGCGGCGCCGGTCACGCCGCAGCCGACCACACCGCCCCCCGCGGTCGCGGGTGCGTTCTACGTATCGACGACGGGGAACGACGGGGGGACCGGCTCCATCGATCGACCGTATCGAACGATCGCCCGCGCTGCCTCCGTCGTTCCGGCGGGAAGCACCGTGATCATCCGCGGCGGCACCTATGCCGGCTTCGAGGTCACCCGGTCGGGTCTCACCTTCAAGGCGTACCCCGGTGAGGTGGTCGTGGTCGCCGATGGGACGCGCGACGACGTCATCAAGTTCGACGGCGTCTCTGGCGGCCAGATCAACGGCCTGATCGTCCAGGGATCCGTAATCCAGTACGGATCCGGTATCAAGATCAAGGAGTCGAGCGGCGTGAGCGTCATCGGCTCAACGGTCCGCAACAACAAGACCTTCGGAATCGTGGTCGTGCGCTCGACGTCGGTGCGCCTCGAGGCCAACGACGTGTACGGCAACGCCAACGGCATCGAAGAGCGCTACGCCGACAAGCTCGTCATCACCGGTAACAAGATCCACGACAACACGACGCCCGTTGACAGCGGCCGCGGAGCCCAGGGCATCAACTTCTACAAGTCCACGGGCTCGGTCACCGTGACCGGCAACTCCCTCTGGAACAACGGGACCCACTTCGAGGTCTACGGGGCCAGCAATCTGCTCATCAGCGGCAACGTGACCTGGAACGGCCAGATCATGGAGACCGGCACCGATGGGCCGCCCTGCGACAACAACCGCTACATCCGCAACATCGGCTACCGCGGTGCCGGCTTCAACGGCATCGCCAACGGCATGATCCTGCGCTGCGCGTCGAACAACCTGATCGCGCACAACACGCTCCAGGGCTTCGACCAGTTCGCCTTCGACGTCGTCGATGGCACGCAGGGCGTCGCGTACGGCGGCTCGATCGCCGGCCTCCGCATCGTGAACAACATCGCGGTTGGAGGCCGAGCCTTCAGCATCGACAACACCCTGCCGGCTTCGGTGGTCATCGACCACAACCTCGTCTACAACGTGGGATCGACGGCCGTTTACGGCCACCATCTCGCGTACGTGGCCGGGAAGGGCAACACATCGTCACTCGACACCTTCCGGTCGTGGACCGGACAGATGGCCAACGGCATCTTCGCCGACCCGAGGTTCGTCGACGGCGCCAACCGCGACTACCGGCTGCGGGCCGATTCGCCCGCCATCGATCGCGGCCAGGTCGTCCTGAGCGACGGGATGACTGGCGCGGCGCCGGACCTCGGTCGCTACGAGCGTTGACCCGCTAGGGGTGGGGGCGGCACGAATCGTGGTGCTGCCGCGCACCGGGACGGATCGCCGGGGTCCGGGTGGGAGCGTGGACTCCTGCCCGGCCCGGCTTGCGTCATGTGACGCCGCGCCTATGATGTCCCGGGCCATCATCATCCCACTGCCCGCCCATGCCCGGCGGCGGAGGCAATCCACACCGTGCCATCGCGCTCTCGTTCCGCTCGCCCAGGGTCACGCCTGACCTCGCTCCTGGCGTGCCTCGTCGTGGCCGGAACGATCCTGGCTGGGCTGACCCCCGGCCGAGCGGCCGCGAGCTCGGACGTTGGATACAGCGGTCCGTCGTACGGTACGGCATCGGCACCCACCGGCCAGAAGCCACAGAGCAAGCTGTGGTGGAACGACGGCCTGTGGTGGGGGAGCCTGTTCTCGGCCACGGTGAGGGACTTCACGATCCACCGGCTGGACTGGGCGTCGCAGCGCTGGATCGATACGGGCGTCGTCATCGACGAGCGGAGCCGGTCACAGGCCGATGCGCTGTGGGATGGCTCACGCCTGTGGGTCGCGACAGCTCAGCGTGAGGGGTCGAAGAGCGGAGACCTGAGCGCACGGATCGTGCGCTTCTCCTATGACGCGACGACGCGGACGTACAGCCGAGATTCGGGGTTCCCGGTCACCGTGTGGACGGGCGCCATCGAGGCCATGGTGCTGGACAGGGATTCCACCGGGATGATTTGGGTCACGTGGACCTCGGAGAATGGGAGCGGCGGTCGCAACGTGTACCTCACCCACTCGACCGGCCCGAACACCTTCCGCAGCGCCTACATCCTGCCGCTGCCCCAGGCAACGACCCTGGACGCCGACGACATCTCCACGTTGGTGTCGTACAACGGGAAGATCGGCGTCATGTGGAGCAACCAGACCGAGTCGTCGGTCTACTTCGCCTCGCACGTGGACGGAACCTCGGACATGAGCTGGACGCTCAATCCCGCGCTCCAGGGCCCCAAGTACGCCGACGACCACATCAACATCAAATCGCTCCAGGCCGATGCGTCGGGCCAGGTCTTCGCTGTCGTGAAGACGTCGCTGAACGATGTGAACCCGCCGACGTCGAGCCAGCCCCTGATCCTGGTGCTCACGCTCGACAACAACGGATCGTGGAAGCGCACCACGTTCAGCCGCGTCTCGGACAATCACACGCGCCCCCTGCTGTTGATCGACAACGAGAACCGGCAGCTGTACGTGTTCGCCGCGTCGCCGTGCTGCAGCGGAGGCGTCATCTACTACAAGCAGACCTCGCTCGACAATCCGAGCTTCGCGCCGGGCATCGGCTCCCCGTTCATCCGCCTGGCCAGCGACACGACGATCAACAATCCGACGTCGACCAAGCAGGCTCTGTCGACCGCCACGGGCCTGGTGGTGCTTGCGGGCGATGATCGGACGAGCCGCTACGTGCACAACGCCATCAGCCTCGGTGGCGGCGACATCACGCCGCCCGCCGTCACGTCGACCGCGCCCGCGGGAGGCGCCACCGGGGTCGCCGCCTCGACCTCGGTCACCGCGACCTTCTCCGAGGCGATCGCGCCCGCCAGCGTCACGCCGTCGACGTTCACCCTCTCCGGTCCGGGAGGTCCGGTCGCGGCGAGCGCGAGCCAGGGTCCCGGGGCACAGACGGCGACGCTCACGCCGAGCACTGCGCTTCTCGCGAGCACGACGTACACGGCCACGCTGCGGGGAGGGTCCGGAGGCATCACGGATCTCGCCGGCAACGCGCTGTCCTCCGACGTCACCTGGAGCTTCACGACCGGAGCGCCGGTCGACACCACGCCGCCCACGGTCAGCCTCAGCGCCCCGGCTCAGGGGGCAACGGTGAGCGGGGTCGTCACGATCTCAGCGTCGGCGTCCGACGACGTGGGCGTCACGCGGGTCGACTTCCTGGTTCGCGGAGTGCAGGTCGGGAGCGATCCATCGGCTCCCTACGAGTTCACGTGGGACTCGACGACCGTGGCCGACGGCGCCGCCGTGATCACGGCTCGGGCGATCGATGCGGCCGGCAATGCGGCCACGTCGAGTGCGTCGGTGACGGTCGCGAACGCACCGACCGGCGCCCTGTTCAGCGACGGATTCGAGAGCGGCTCATTCGCGGCGTGGACCCAGGTGCGGACCGGGGCCGATGGGACGGCGACGGTGCAGTCGCAAACCGTGCGCACCGGCTCCTTCGCCGCCAGGCTCACCAGCACCTCGGCAACGGGCTCCTACGCGTACGCCCGCAGCACGCTCGACACGAGCCAGACCGCCCTCACCGTGAGCGGGGACTTCCAGGTCACCCAGGCCGGTGCGTCGAACGCGAACGTGCCGATCCTTCGCCTGTTCGATGCGTCGGGCGCGCGCGTCCTGAGCCTGTACCGGCAGAACGGGACGAGCGACCAGATCTGGGTATGGGATGCCTCGGGCTATCGCGCCACCACAGGCCGCCTGCCCCTCGGGACGTGGGGCCGCCTGGACCTCGTCGTCACGGCCGGTGGGACGGGCAGCAGCACCGTGGAGGTGCGCCTCGATGGCGTCGTCGTGAACCGCACGACGACGGCCACTGTGCCCGCCATCAGGACTATCCAGATCGGAAACGAGACCACGAAGCAGGCCGGATCGATCGTGGTCGACAACGTGATGGTGACCAACTGAGCCGGCGTTCTGGCCGATCGGTCCCGTCCCGCTAAGATCGAACCGTGAGCGCCCCAGCCATCTCTCGTTCTGAGCGCGTGTCCCGCGTGTTCGCCGTCGATCGGCAGGCGGTCCTCGCGAGCGCGGTTGCGCTCGTGGCGCTGTTCGTATGGGCGCTCTCGCTCCAGGGGGTCGACCTCGGTCGCATCGACGACTTCGGCCTCATCTCGGCGCTCCCGCTGGCGACGACGCTCTCAATGGTGGCGCTGACGGTCAGTTTCGGGCTTGCGGTCCTGGGCGCGCGTCCGAACCGCTTCGTTTTGGCACTTCACGTCGCCGTGCTGCTGCTCATGGTGTACGGCCTGCCCTCGATCGTCGAGCCGCTGCCGCGCTTCAGTGTTGCCTGGCGCCACGTCGGGATCGCCGAGGTGCTCACCCGGACGGGCGGCATCGACCCGTCGGTCAGTGCGTATTTCAGCTGGCCCGGCTTCTTCGCGCTCGCGGGCCTCGTGTCCACCACCATGGGCTGGCAGGACACGATGCCCCTCGTCGGGTGGTCTCCACTGGCGTTCAACGTCCTGTACCTCGCGCCCGTTGGCATTCTGGCCCAGAGCCTGGTGGCCGATCGTCGCGTCCGGTGGCTCGCCGTGTGGCTGTTCCTCTCGACGAACTGGATCGGGCAGGACTACTTCTCCCCGCAGGCATTCGGCTTCCTCATCTACCTCTGGATCCTCGCGCTGCTGATCCGGTTCTTTGGCCGCGAACCAACCAGTTCCTGGCCGGTGCCGGCGAAGTGGCTCCAGCCTGACGTGCCGCCCGTCGAGATCAGCCGTCCCCAGCGTGCCGGACTGCTGGCGATCATCTCGGTGCTGTTCTTCGTGCTCGTGGCCTCCCATCAGCTCACGCCGTTTGCCACGCTTGCCTCGATCGTCGTCCTCGTTGCCACCGGCCGGATCTCGACGGTGACAATGCCGGCGCTCATGGCCGTGCTTCTCGGGGCGTGGCTCAGTTACATGACGGTCACGTACCTCGCGGGCAACCTGAACCAGCTCCTCGAGAGCATCGGCAGTGTCGACTCGTCGGTCTCGGCGAGCCTGACTGATCGATTGCAGGGATCGCCGCAGCACGTCTTTGTGGCGGTCCTCCGATCTCTGGTGGCCGTCGCGCTCTGGTCGATCGCCGTTGTCGGCGTTCTTCTGCGCTTCCAGATCGGCCGCCGCGACGTGACGATGGCGCTCCTGGCGTTCATTCCCTTCGGCCTACTGGCGCTGCAGTCGTACGGTGGAGAGATCCTCCTGCGCATCTTCCTGTTCAGCCTGCCGTTCATGGCCCTGCTGGCGGCCCATGCCCTCGAGATCACGGCCAGCGGGAGGCTCACCCGGGTCATGGTCGTTGCGGTGCTCGTCGTGTTCATGGGGGGCTCATTCGTCAGCCGCTACGGCAACGAGCGCATGGACATC
Organism: Chloroflexota bacterium; assembly: GCA_025699005.1. GTDB lineage: Bacteria > Chloroflexota > Limnocylindria > QHBO01 > QHBO01 > JACDBZ01. The sequence continues at coordinate 322,348 of JAILWI010000002.1, forward strand.
GTGACGGCCGATCAGATCGCGGCGACCGACGCGCTGTACGAGATCGCTGAACCTGGCTCGCTGCTCGTGGTCGCGGGGGACAACACGTTCTGGCAGTATCGCGACTTCGAGCTGCACCGCTATCGGAAGCTCGATCGCGAGGTGGTCGCCGGCGACGTCGACGGCGCGATTGACCGGATCGCGGGGGAGGACCGGCCGGTCTACGTCATTCTTTCGGATTCGCAGTTCCGCGGGCTCGCGTTGCTGAAGGGAGTCACCGAACGTGAGTGGGCTGCCTTCGAGCGTCGATTTGCGGCGGATCCGCGCGTCGAGCGGATCTACGACCAGCCGGCAGCTCGAATCTACCGGTTCGTGCCGGGAGGGTCGTGAGATGCCGCTGATCGCGCCGATCGTCATCCTGGCCTTGACCATGGCTGCCGAGATCGTCGTCCTCGCCAGCGGAGACGGGGTGGTGCGGATGGTGCTCGTGGGCGGCTTCCTGGCGTTTGCCCCCGGGGCTGCCGCTCTTCGTCCCCTCCAGCTGCCGCTGCAGTCGCTGGCTTGGGCTGGCTTCGCCGTGACGCTCAGCCTCGCAATCACCGGAATCGTGGCCGGAAGCCTGCTCTACCTGGGTGCATGGTCGGGTGAGCTGGGGGTCACGATTCTGGCACTGATCGTCGTGGTCCTCACGCTGGTCGATCTCCCGACGGTGCGCTCGGGCGCCCGTGCGCTCGTGCGCATGCTGGGATCGCAGCAGGAGCGAGGCTCGTGACCGTCGTCTTCCCCGAGTTCGCGCAGCAGTATGCAGCGAGCTTCACCTACGACTTTCGCACCACCACCGTCGGGGTCATCGCGGTGATCCTGCTGGTTGTCCTGCTCATCGTCCGCGAGCTCGTGACCGCGTGGCGACTGCCGAGTGGAGTGCTGAAGCTGGAGCCGATCGACATCGCCATCCCACCTCTGCTGCTGACGTTCGGCGTGGTCGTCCTCGGCCGTTTGGCGGACCTGCTGTGATCGACACCGAGGCCCGCTCGGCGTTCGCACGAGCCGGTCAGCCGTCGGCGGAGGCGGCGGTCACCGTCGCGTACCTCGCAGGCCTGGCCGCGGCCGAACTGACGTTGGTGGCCGCCGGGCCGATTCCCGGCGCGCTGGCCCATGCGGCGCTCCTCCTCGGCCTGGCCATCCACGCAACGATGCTGCCGGATGCGCCGTACCAGCGGATGCTCGCCGCTATCACGCTCGCTCCCATGATCCGGCTGCTCAGCCTGCTCCTGCCGATCTCGGGCGTGCCCCCGGTCTTCTCCATCGCGCTCGTCGGTGGCCTGAGCCTCGTCGGAGTCGCCGTCGCGGTCCGTGTGCTCATGGTGCGATGGGCCGATCTCGGCTTCCGTCGTTTCGACTGGGGCGTTCAGTCGATCATCGCCGCTGCGGGCTTTCCCTCGGGCCTGGCGATCTGGGTCGCAGCCCGCCCGTTAGCGGTCGTCCCCGAGCTGAGCATCGAATGGGTCGTGCTGAGCATCGTGGTGTTCACCGTCTTCGTCGCCGGTGTCGAGGGCCTCGCATTTCGCGGCCTCATCCAGACCATGGCTCGTGAGCGGTTCGGGACCGTGGCGTCGATCGCCATCGCAACGCTCGTGCCGTCGGTCCTCCTCCTGAGCGCCCTCGACCCGATCGCGATCCTCCTGCTCACCGCGCTGAACCTGGCGCTGGCTTGGGCCGTCGACTGGAGCCGATCCACGGTGGGTGCCATCGGCGCCCACGCGCTCGCCCTGTTCGGGATGCTCGTGCTCTGGCCGCTCACTCTCGGATGAGCACTACGGGCGACAGGCGCGGCCACCGCCGAAGCCGCCGCATCCTCGTCGGTCTGGTTCTCGGCGCACTGGTGCTCGTCAACGGGGCGCTCATCTGGTACGCCGTGAGCCGGCTGACGCCGGGCGATTCGGCCACTGCGAGTGCTCTGATCTATGCGCAGGGGAACGTCCGAGCCGGGCCCGGCTCGGCGGCGCCGCAGGTCGCAACGATGCTCGGTCGACACAACTTCGACGCGCTGCTGATGCTGGGCGACCAGGTCTCCGGCATGGGAGCCCTCACCGAGTTCGAGGACGAGTATGACCCCGTCTTCGGCTCGTTCGCCCAGCGGACCCGACCCACACCGGGGGATGGCGAGTACTCGATCCCCGAGGCCCGCGGGTATTTCACGTACTTCACCGACCGAGGCCGGCACCTCGACCGTCGCCCGTACTACGCCTTCTCCTTCGGCGGATGGCGGCTCTACTCACTGAACTCCGAAATCGCGCATGGCACGCCCGACGCGCCCATGTTCCAGTGGCTCTTGTCCGACCTGGAGGCGCGACCCAGCGACTGCATTCTGGCCTACTGGCACGGCGGCCACCGCGCCGACGGTGAGGCAACGGAGGGCATGGAGCTGATCGAAACGGTCCTGGCGGCCCGCGGGGCCGAGATCATCCTCGATGCGTCGGAGCGTAACTACCAGCGACACGCGCCGAGATCCGGCGTGACTCGCTTCGTCGTGGGCACGGGCGGTGAGGCACTCGAGCCGCTGCCAGCCGCCACGGATGGCGTGGCGTTCGCGGTCGATGACACGCACGGCTCGCTCGAGCTGGTCCTGCGGCCGGGCGTCGCGCGGTACGGGTTTCGGACCGTTGACGACAAACTGATCGACGAGGGGGAGTTGCGCTGCCAGCCGCCCGACGGTGGCCCGGACGAGGTCCCGCCCACGCTGCCGACCGACGCGCAGTACGAAGCCGGGGAGACGGGGGACCGGATCACCTGGGGCGCGAGCACCGACGACCGTGGGCTGCTCGGGTACGTGGTGACCCGCGGCCTCGATCCCGTTGCCTTCACCACCGAGCCGATGATCGACCTCCCGCCGGCGAGCGGTACCGCCGTGTACGGTGTGGCGGCCATCGATCAAGCGGGCAATCTCTCGGACGCCGTCCGCGCCGCAGGCACCGCCACGACGGCCGGGTTCCGCGACTTCGAGTGGGGGACGCTCGACGAGAACCCGGTTGCGCCGACCGCCGACAAGGCCCAGAGCAAGGTGTGGTGGCACGACGGAAGCTGGTGGGGGCTGCTGTTCCGGCCCGGGAGCGCTGACACGCGCGGCTTCCACATCATGCGCCTCGATGGGGCCAGTCAGAGCTGGGTCGACACGGGAGCCCGCGCCGATGAGCGCGATCGCAGCCGCGCCGACGTGCTGTGGGACGAATCGGCGGAGAAGCTCTACATCCTCTCAACGGCCAGGCGTGGGTCGATCAAGCTTTACCGCTACTCGTACGAGTCGGGTGCCTTCGCATTGGACGAGGGCTATCCGGCGCGTATCAGCGAGGATGGCTCGGAATCGGTGGCGATCGCACGCGACTCGAATGGTGTCCTGTGGGCCACCGCCACGAAGACACCCGAGGGCGGTCAGTGCGTCGAGGAGAGTCCATGCACCGTGCAGGTCGCGCACTCGCTCGATCGCGATTTCCGCTGGACGCCATTTACGACACTGCCGTTCGATCAGGCGACCGTCTCACCCGACGACATCTCGGCGGTCGCGGCCTACGGCGAGGATGAGATTGGCGTCATCTTCTCGAACCAGGCGGTCGGTGGCTTCTTCTTCGCGAGCCGCGCCGACGACGCGGCGGACGACGAGTGGACGATCGAGGTCATCGAGGAGAATCCGCGCGTCTCGGACGATCACATGAACTTCAAGGTCGACGCTCAGGGGAGGCCGGTCGTCGTCGGCAAGACATCCCTGAATGATCCGGCGAACGCACCCCCGGACCTCGCCCTGGTCACGCTCTACATTCGGGAAGGGGAGAACCAGTGGCGACGTGCGACCATCTGGACCGTGGCCGATGACGTCACCCGCCCACAGGTCGTCGTCACGGAGGACGAGATCGTCGCCGTTGCCGCCTATCCCTCGGGCGGAGGAGCCATCTACGCGAAGCGGGCGCCGCTCACGGATCCCGTGTTCGTTCCTGGCCTCGGGGACCTCCTGATGACCGACGCCGACCTCAACAACCCGACGATGACCAAGCAGCTGATCACCGTAGAGATGGGATCGCCCCTGGTCCTAGCCAGCGCCGATGAGACGCGCACGTACTGGCATGCGGTCGTCGGGTCGGGGCCGCCCGAATGAGGTCGGACCGATGATCGTCACGATGCCCGGACCGGTGACCCTGCATATCGCCAGCCACGACGAGCGTGTTCGGTCGGTGGTCCTGGAGCAGCTCGACCCGTTTCGCGGCGCCGAACCGCCAGAGGGCGCCCCCGCGGACGTTGTGATCGAGGACCTCGATCCGGCCGCCGTGCGGGTGTCCGAGATGCAGCGGTTGGCGGGGGACGGCTTCGAGACTGTGAGCGACGGCACCAGCCTGTACGCGGTGACCGGCGACACCCTGTGCCGCCTGCCGGACGCCGCGGGGGACGGGCCGCTCCGGTTCGCCGTCGGCCCCGGATTCCCGCTGCGGCCGATGTTCCGGTCGATGGTTCGCCCGACGCTCCAGGCACGGATGCTGGATCGCGGTGCCCTGGCGATCCATGGCGCCTGCGTGCATCACGGTGATGGGGCCGTGCTCGTGACCGGGTGGTCGGAGAGCGGGAAGACGGAGACGGCGCTCGCCCTGCTGGAGCGGGGTGCGACCTTCGTTTCAGACAAGTGGACCGTGGTGGAGCCCGGGGCGCGCGCAGGGACGTTTCCGGTCGGGGTCGGGATTCGGCGCTGGATGCTTCCGTACGCCCCCAAGCTCGCGAACCATCTGCCACGCGCTGCTCGGATGCAGCTGACGGGAGCCGGAGTCGCGGGAGCGGTTTCATCACCGGTCCGCCGCATGCAGCCCCGCGGCCGGCTCGGCCGCTTGCTCGTCGGGACGGTCGATCGGGCGGTGCAGCTGGCCGACCGGGTGGCTCTGACGCCGACCGATCTCGCGACGATCTACGGCTCGCCCGGAGATCCGGACGCAACGTGGCCGATCCGCGGCGTCGTCATCCTGCGCACCGTGCCGGGCGACGAGGTGTCCGCAGGGACGGTCGACGTGAGCGCGATCGCTCGACGGCTGGCATGGTCCGCGATGGTCGAGCGCGCCGAGTTCCACGCCTATCGTCACCGTGCGGCCTACGCGCTCGCCTGGGGCGAGGACGACCTCGCGCGTCGGATGTTCGACATCGAGTCGTCCCGCATCGGCGCGTTGCTGGCGGAAGTCCCGAGCGTAGAGGTTGCGGCGCCCTTCCCGATGGACCCCGGTCGCATCGTGGACGCAGCCCTAACAAGACTGTGAGCGCCGGCGATCGGGTGGTGCTCGACACCGAGCCCGTCCCGGGCGTGCCACTCCGCATCCGGGGAGACGGTGCGGTGGTCGATCACTTCCGCCGTGAGTATGGCTCCGGCGACGTGATCGGCGGTGCCGCGCCGGCGCTGGACGTGACGTTCGGTGCGGCCCCGGCCGGTGCCACGCCACCGACGATCGTGGGCCGTCACAAGACGGTCGGTTGGAAGGTGTGGCCTCCGCGGCCCCAGACCGATGATCCCGCCATGGAGATCATGCTGTCCGGTCGGCCGCGCTGGTTCGCGCTCTCGCTCGTGCAGGGGTACATCGTTGAGCCGATGCTCTCGCTGGCAGCCGCCCGGCGTCGGTCAGTACTGCTGCCCGCCGCGGCCATCGCGTCACCCAACGGCGCCGCGGTGCTCGTGGGTCGCTCACGGACGGGCAAGAGCTCCGTGTGCGCGATGGCCCTGGCGAACGGGCATGCGGTGCTCGGGGACGACCAGGTCGTCATCGATGCCAGCGGGGTCTCGCGGTTCCCGCGCCGTATGCGGTTCTACGATGACCTGGAGCGCACGGCACCGTCGGCGTTCCGACGGCTCACGGCGACGCATCGCGCCTCGCTGCTGATCCGGCGTGTCGTGCGAATCGGGACTCGCGGCCTGGTTGCGCCGTCACTTGCCGTTCCGGCCGAGGATCTCGGCCAGGTTGCGTGGGGTCCGCTGCCGGCCACACGCGTGTTCTGGATCGAGCGCGGCGCCAAGGGGGATGCGCTCCACCGTCGCGACCTGTCCCTCGACGAGCTGCTCGACGCGTCCTCGGCGATTCTGGCCGCGCAGCGCCAGGCGCTCGGCGCATGGACGGACCAGGCACCGAGCGTGAGCCTCAGAGCGATCGGCGACGGCGAGCGGGCAACGCTCGCCGCAGCGTTCGCCGACGCATCGCTCGAGCGCCTCGCGATTCCCGACGCGTGGGACGCGTCGAGATCCGTGCGGGAGGTGGCGCGGGTGGTTGGTGTTGCGTCGTGATGGTCCCCTGGCATTTCTCCGTCGTGTTCGTCGTCCTGGGCGCTGTCCTGACCGCGTGCCAGTCCTCGAGCGCACCGACGCCACAGGCCACGGTCAGCCACGCGGCGACGACACCGAGCATGGAGCCCGCCACGCCGCCGCCGTCGGGAAGCACGGTGCCGGCGCGTCCGAGCCGCGTGTTCGCGGTCGGCGACATGGCGAGCGACAACGATCGAGACGAGCGGGTCGTGAACATGATCGAATCCCATGATCCGGACGCCCTGCTGGCGCTGGGCGATCTCGTCTACCCCGACGGGACGATCGAGAACTACAGCGCGTTCTATGCGACGAGCTACGGCACCTTCGACGGCATCGTGTGGCCGACGCCGGGCAACCACGACTACGTGGAGGACGACCTCTCCGGCTACCGCGCGTACTTCGGCACGCACGCGCCGCACGTGCCGGATGCGCCGTACTACGAGTTCGAACTGGGCGGCTGGCATTTGTTCGCGCTCAACTCGGAGATCGGCGAGGGTGAGGCGGGCAGCGACCAGTACGCGTGGCTCGAGGAGCGCTTGGAGGGCCGGGACGAGGCCTGCGTGGCGGCGTACTGGCACTCGCCGGTGTACACCATCGGCCGCAAGCCGTTCGACGAGGACGGCATGCTCGAGCTGCTGGAGCTGCTGATGGAGCACGACGTCGATCTCGTGCTGACCGGCCACGACCACAACTACCAGCGCTGGGAGCTCGACGGGCTCGCGTACTTCGTGGTCGGCACAGGGGGCCGATCGCGATACGACCTCGAGCGGACCGATGACCGCGTGATGGCCGCCACGGATGACGAGAACGGAGCCCTCGAGTTGGTGCTCGAACCCGGCGGCGCGGCCTTCCGGTATTTCACCATGAGGGACGAGATCTTCGACCGGGGCAGCATCACCTGCTGACCCCGGAGTGGTGCCAGCTGTCACCACTCGCCAGTACGAAAGTACTGGACAAACCGGGACCGATCTGCACATCATCGGCCCACGTCGGATGAGACGCCGGGTGCACTCCGAGCACACCAGGCGACGGGGGAACCGACACGGAGGATAGGGACCGTGCATCGCCCGAGGATGCGCCGTACCGGCTCTCTCGCTGCTGCGGCGAACGATCCGCGCGACCTGGGAAGCATCGGCTGACCATGCCTCGCATGCTGCCCGCCAGGCCGTTCCGAACCAGCATCCACCATCCGGTGACTGCGTGATGGCAGGCATCGTCCGCTGGAGCCTACGCTTCCGCCGGCTCGTCGTGGCACTCGCCGCGGTCACGATCATCTTCGGCTTCACCCAGCTGTCGAGCGCGCCGGTCGACACCCTGCCCGAGTTCTCGCCACCGTACGTGGAGGTGCAGACCGAGGCCCTGGGCCTGTCCGCCGAGGAGGTGGAGCAGCTCATCACCGTGCCGCTCGAGGCCGACCTGCTCAACGGCGTGGCGTGGCTGGACAAGATCGAGTCGCAGTCCGTCCAGGGCCTCTCGTCGATCGTGATGACCTTCGAGCCAGGCACGGACCCGATCCGCGCCCGGCAGGTCGTGGCGGAGCGCCTGACCCAGGCCCACGCCCTTCCGAACGTCTCCAAGCCGCCGGTCATGCTGCAGCCGCTCTCGTCGTCGAACCGCGTGCTGATGATCAGCCTGACGTCGGACGAGCTGTCGCTGATTGACATGTCGGTGCTCGCGCGCTGGACCGTCAAGCCGCGACTGCTCGGTGTCCCCGGGGTGGCCAACGTGTCCATCTGGGGCCAGCGGGAGCGCCAGCTCCAGGTCCTCGTCGACCCGCATCACCTGCAGGCGGCGGGCGTGTCCCTCGACGAGGTGGTCGAGACGGCCGGCAACGCGCTGTGGGTCTCCCCCTTGAGCTTCCTCGAGGCCTCGACCCCCGGCACGGGCGGCTTTATCGACACCCCGAACCAGCGGCTCGGGGTGCAGCACGTGCTGCCGATCGACTCGGCCGATGACCTCGCCCAGGTCACGGTCGCCAGCGAGGACGCCCGGTACCGCCTAGGGGACGTCGCCACGGTGGTGGAGGACCATCAGCCGCTCATCGGCGACGCCATCGTCGGCGAGGGCGACGGCCTGCTTCTCGTCGTCGAGAAGTTCCCCGGCACCGACACCCTGACCGTCACGCGCGACGTCGAGGACGCCATGGCGGCGCTCGCGCCCGCGATCACCGGGATCGACGTGGACACCACGCTCTTCCGGCCGGCGACGTTCCTGGAGCAGGCGCTCGACAACGTCACGCTGGCCATCCTCATCGGCCTCATCCTGGCGATCGCCGTGATCACGGCACTGCTCCGCGACTGGCGTGCGGGCGTGGTCAGCCTGGTCACGATTCCGCTGTCGCTGGTGCTCGGGGGCCTCGTGCTCCTGGCGCTCGGCGCGACGTTCAACGCCATGGTCGCCGCAGGCCTCGTCGTCGCGCTCGCCATCGTCATCGACGACACGGTGACGACGAGCGCCAGCATCAGGGCACGCGCCGATGGGGCCTCCGGCGGCACGGACGAGGCGTCGACCCTCGCGCGCACCGTGCGCGGCGTGATCGCCGTCCGCGGCACCACCTTCTACACCCTGGTGGTGCTCGGACTGAGCGTCATTCCGCTGTTCTTCGTCGGCTCGGAGCTGGGGGCCATGCTCCCGTCGCTCGCCACGGCGCTCATCGTCGCCCTGCTGGCGTCGGTGCTCGTTTCGATCACGGTCGCCCCGGCCCTGGCCTTCATGCTCGGCAGTGGCCGCCCCGCGCCGGCGCGCGAGACGCGCCTCATCGCCCGCGGGCAGGCCGCCTACGGCACCACGCTGACCCGCGTGCTCGATCGGTCGAGGCCGATGCTCCTGGGGGTATCGGCCGTCGCCGTGGTCGCCGTCCTCGGCTTTGGCGCATGGGTCGCCCCCGGCGTCGCGAGCTCGGCCACGCCGGAGTTCCGCGATCGCAACATTCTGGTCCACTGGGACGGCGCGCCCGGATCCTCACACGGGGCCATGCGCCGCATCGTGGCGGAGGCCAGTGCCGACCTGCGCGCCATCCCGGGCCTCGAGAACGTCGGGGCCCACATCGGGCGGGCCATTTTCTCCGACCAGGTGGGAGGCATCAACGACGGCGATATCTGGCTGACCATCGCGCCCGACGCCGACTATTCGGCGACGGTGGCCGCGGTCGAGCAGGTGGTCGCCGGGTTCCCCGGCATGAGCCGGGGGGTGGCAACCTACGGCGCCGATCGCGTGGAGCAGATCGTGGGCACGGAGACCGACGACATCGTGGTCCGCGTGTACGGCGAGGATCAGGCGGTCCTGGGGACGCAGGCAGATGCGGTGCTCGGTGCCGTGCGCACCATTCCGGGCGTTGCGGAGGCGCGCATCGACGCCCCGACCATGGAGCCGACCGTTCGGATCACCGTTGACCTCGCGGCCGCCGAGCTCAATGGCCTGACGCCCGGCGCCGTGCGCCGGACGGCGACGACTCTGCTCTCGGGCCTGGAGGTCGGCAGCCTCTTCGAGGGCCAGAAGGTCTTCGAGGTCGTGGTCTGGGGCGTCCCCGCACTGCGGGAGAATCTCTCGACCATCCAGGCCCTGCCGATCGAGACGTCCACCGGCCGGATGGTGACCCTCGCTGACGTCGCCGACATCGAGATCGCGCCGGCGCCGGTCAGCATCTATCGCGAGGGCGTGCAGCGCGTGCTCGACGTCGCCATCTCGGTGGCGGGTCGTGACGTCGGCGGCGTGCTGCGCGATGTCGAGACGGCCCTGGCCGGCGTGGCGTTCCCCGTGGAGACGCACGCCGAGGTGCTGGGCCTCACCGCGGAGCGCTCGGCTCAGCAGGGCGCGCTTCTCGCCGTGGGAGCGGCGGCCCTCATCGGCATCCTGCTCGTGCTCCAGGCCGCGCTCGTCAGCTGGCGTGTCGCGGCGCTCGTGCTCCTCAGCCTGCCGGCGGCACTGTCGGGCGGCATCGTGGTGGCGCTCGTGTTGGGCACGCAGGCCACGTTCGGGGCACTGCTCGGGCTGCTGGCGGTGCTCGCCATCGCCGTGAAGCAGGCGCTGCTGCTCATGGACCATTACCGCGACCTCGAGGCCGGCGGAGCGACGCGGGACGAGTGGCTCGTGATCCGGGGAGCCCGGGAGCGAATGGTGCCGACGGTGACCACCGCGCTCGCCGTCGCGGCGGCCCTGGTGCCGTTCGCGATCCTCGGCAACCAGGCGGGAGCCGAGATCATTCATCCGATGTCGCTCGTGGTGCTGGGCGGGCTCGGGACCACGCTGCTCGTGAACCTGTTCTTCCTGCCGTCACTCCTGACGCCCATGGGCATGAGCCCCGAGGTCGAGGAGGTGGCGATCCCCGTAGAGACCGCCGAACGCCGCGTGATTGGAGCGAGCTGAGATGACCGGACAACGCCGACTGCTGCTGGTGGGGACCCTCGCGCTGGTGGTCCCGCTGGGCGCCTGCGCCGAAGGGAGTTCGGAGCATCACGGCGAGGAGCCCGCGGTCCTGGAGCCGGTGGGAGGTGACGACGGCCTTCTTCGCATCCGCCTCACCGAGAACGCCGCGGCGCGGCTGGCCATCGAGACGGCACCGATCGAGTCGGCCTCGGGCGGCATGTCGTCCGTGCCCTACGGAGCCATCTTCTACGGCACTGATGGAGAGACCTGGGTCTACATCAGCCCCGAGCCCCTGGTCTTCATGCGCGAGCCGGTCGTGGTCGATCGGATCGAGGACGGCGTGGCCCTCCTGACCAACGGACCGCCCGAGGGCACGGCCGTGGCGACGGTCGGCGTGGCCGAGCTGTTCGGCACCGAGATCGGCATGGGCGGGGCCGCCCACTAAGCAAACCCCGCACGAAGGACGCGGTCCCCGCCATGCGCGCCATCATCTCCGCCAGCCTCCGGTTCCGTTACATCGTCGTGGCCCTCACCGCCGCGATGATGGCGTTCGGCATCGGCGAGGTGCAGCGCATGCCGGTGGACGTGTTCCCCGAGTTCGCTCCGCCACGCGTGGAGATCCAGACCCCGTCCTTGGGCCTGTCGGCCGCCGACGTCGAGGAGCTCGTCACCGTTCCGCTGGAGGAGGTGCTGGCCGGCGTCGACGGACTCGACGTCATCCGCTCGAAGTCCGTGCGCGACCTGTCTTCGGTGCTCCTCATCTTCGAGCCGGGCACCGATCTCATCCAGGCGCGCCAGCTCGTCCAGGAACGGGTGAATCAGGTCACGCCGTCGCTGCCCAGCTGGGCGAGTCCGCCGTTCATGCTCCAGCCGCTCTCGTCCACGAGCCGCGTGATGAAGATCGGCATGACCTCGGACACGCGGTCGCTCATGGACATGTCGATGACCGCCTACTGGAAGGTGCGGGCTCGGCTGCTCGGCGTCCCCGGGGTGGCGCACGTCGCCATCTGGGGCGAGCGTCTCCAGATGCTCCAGGTGCAGATGGACCCCGTGCGTATGGCGCGGCACCGCGTGACGGTGCACGAGGTCATGGAGTCGACTTCGGCCTCGTTGGACGAGGGCATCCTCCAGTTCAGCGACGGCAACATCATCGGTACCGGCGGGTTCATCGACACGCCCAACCAGCGGCTGGCCATCGCCCACGTGCCGCCGATCAAGCAGCCGGACGACCTCCAACACGTCATGGTCGAGACGCGGGACGGTCGCCAGGTGCCGATCACCTCGGTGGCGGAGCTCGTCACCGACCACCAGCCGCTAATCGGCGACGCGGTCATTGACGACGGGCCGGGCTTGATGCTCATCGTCGAGAAGTTCCCGTGGGCGAACACGCTGGACGTGACGCGAGGCGTGGAGGCGGCCCTGGCCGAGCTGGAGCCGGCCATGGGCGGGATCGTGGTCGATGCCGAGATCTTCCGTCCAGCCACGTTCATCGAGACGGCCCTGGAGAACTTGACCCGCGCCCTTCTTCTGGGCTCGATCCTCGTGGTGATCGTGCTGCTCCTGTTCCTGTTCGAGTGGCGCACGGCACTCATCAGCATCATCGCCATCCCTACCTCGCTGATGGCGGCGGCACTCGTGCTGAACTGGCAGGGCGCGACCATCAACACCATGGTGCTTGCGGGATTCGTCATCGCCGTCGGCGTGGTGGTGGACGACGCCATCATCGATATTGAGAACATCGTCCGCCGCCTGAGGCAGCATCGCCGCGCCGGGAGCACGAAGTCGACCACGTCGATCGTGATCGAGTCATCGCTCGAGGTCCGCTCGGCGATCCTGTATGCCACGCTCATCGACGTGGTGGCGGTGGCGCCGATCTTCTTCATCGGCGGGCTGTCGGGCGCGTTCTTCCAGCCGCTGATCCTCGCCTACGCGCTCGCCATCCTGGCCTCCATGGTGGTCGCGCTGACGATCACTCCGGCCCTCGCCTACGTGCTGCTGCGCAATGCTCCGACCGAGCGCAGCGAGTCGCCGTTCGCCGAGTGGCTCCGTCGCGGCTACGAGCGCGTGCTCTCGAAAATCGTGGTCAGGCCCCGGAATGCCTACGCGGCCGTCGGCTCGATCATGCTCGCCGGCGCCCTCGTCTATCCGCAGCTCGGCCAGTCGCTCCTCCCCGATTTCAAGGAGCGTGACTTCCTGATGCACTGGCTGACCGCCCCCGGCACGTCATTGCCGGAGGAGGTGCGCATCTCCGAGCGCGCCTGCGTCGAGCTCCAGACCATCCCGGGGGTGCGCAACTGCGGCGCCCACATCGGCCAGGCGCTGCTCATGGACGAGGTGGTGGGCGTGGACTTCGGCGAGAACTGGATCAGCGTCGATCCGTCGGTCGACTACGACGCCACGCTCGCCTCGGTCCAGGAGGTCGTCGACGGCTATCCCGGGCTGATCCGCGACGTCCAGACCTACCTCAAGGAGCGCATCCGCGAGGTCCTGACGGGGTCGAGTGACGCCATCGTGGTCCGGATCCACGGCCGCGACCTCGACGTGCTGCGCGACGTTGCCGAGGACGTCGAGGAGGAGATGGCTGCGATCGACGGGCTGGTTGATCTCCATGTCGAGCGCCAGCGAGAGATCCCGGAGATCACCGTCGAAGTCGATCTCGAGGCTGCGCTCGTGCACGGCATCAAGCCGGGAGATGTCCGTCGCGTCGCATCGACCCTCATTGCCGGCGAGGAGGTTGGAGATATCTTCTTCGGTGGCCGCGCCTATGACGTGCAGGCATGGAGCACTCCAGAGACACGTGCCGATCTGACGAGCATCGAGGAGCTGCTCATCGACACCCCGTCGGGCAATCGAATCCCTCTGGGTGAAGTGGCGCGGATCACCATGGCGCCGACGCCGAACGCCATCTTCCACGAGGGGCTGTCGCGACGGCTCCACGTCGAGGCCAACGTTCGTGGCCGCGATCTGGGTGCCGTGGTGCGCGACGTCGAGGCCGCCATCGCCCGGGTCGAGTTCCCGCAGGAGTACCACCCCGAGCTTCTCGGTGAGCTGCAGGAACGCGAGGCTGCAGAAGGGCGCCTCCTGCTCTTCGGCATCGGCGCCGCATTCGGCATCTTCATCCTGCTCGTTACCTCCTTCGGCGTCGTGCGTGTCGCGCTGCTGTCGTTCCTGACTCTGCCGTCGGCGCTCGTGGGTGGCGTCCTCGCTGCCTGGGTCGGCGGTGGAGTCATCTCACTCGGTTCCCTCGTCGGGTTCTTCACGATCCTCGGGATCGCTGCTCGCAACGGCATCATGATGATCAATCACTTCCAACACCTTGAACGCTACGAGGGCATGGAGTTCGGTCCCGAGCTCGTCATTCGCGGCGCCCGCGAGCGCCTCGCGCCGATCCTCATGACGGCGTCGGCCACGGGCCTGGCGCTCATTCCGCTCGTGATCGCCGGCGATCTGCCCGGGCACGAGATCGAGCACCCGCTCGCGATCGTCATCCTGGGAGGCCTCGTGACGTCCACGCTCCTCAACCTGTTCGTCGTCCCGTCGCTCTACCTCCGCTTCGCTCGTGACTGGCGACGCCACGGATCCGATGGCGACGCGCAGGCGGGAACCCCGGCGTGACGCGCACGCTCGGCCGCGTTCGCGTCCTGCCCATCCCGATGGTGGCCGCGCTGCTGCTGTCAGCCTGCGGCTTGGTTGCGGGTACCCCGCTGCCGACGGTCGCCCCCGCGAGTGCCGGGGCCACGCCCACCGTCGCCCCGTCGCCGAGCGCCTCGGCGCCGGACGGCGACCTGCCGCCACCGTTCCCGTACGAGAGCCTCGGCGACCCCACCACCGTCACGAACCCGTACCTGCCCTTGGTGCCGGGCACCTACTGGAGATGGGAGGGTGTGACCGTGGAGGACGACGAGGAGATCCCGCACCAGATCATCACCATGGTCACCGACATGACGAAGATGATCGACGGCGTGTCGACCATCGTCGGGTACGACGAGGACTGGGCGGACGGCGAGCTGGTCGAAGCCGAGATCTTCTTCGCCGTCCAGGACGACGACGGCAATGTGTGGCGTCTCGGCGAGTACCCCGAGGAATACGAGGGTGGGCAGATGGTCGCCAACCCGGCATGGGTCGCGGGGGCGGACGGCGCGCTCGCGGGCGTCATGATGCCGGCCGAGCCGGCGCGCGGCGGACAGAGCTACGCGCAGGGCTGGGGACCGGGGGTCGGCTGGGCAGATCGCGGATGGGTGATCGTCGACGGCGACCAGGATTGCGTGCCCGCCGGGTGCTACGAGGACGTGATCGTCGTCCAGGAATGGGACATCGCCGAGCCACTGGCCCGCCAGCTGAAGTTCCATGCCCCGGGGGTCGGGGTGATTCGCGTCGACTGGTCGGGGAGCGCCGACCAGAGCCAGGAGTCCCTCGAGCTGGTCGAGTTCCGCCAGCTGACGGACGAGGAGCTGGCGGACCTTCGCGAGAAGGCGCTGGCCCTGGAGGAACGAGCTCACGACACACTTCCCGGGCTCTTCTCCGATACCGAGCGCATGCAGCCGATCTGAATTCATCGAGGGAGGGCGACCGAAGGTGGGCGTTTCCAGTCTCGAGCCGGCCGATGGCTCAACGTTCCTCCTGCAGGCGCACGACCTGCAGATGTCGTACGGCCCGCGCCGGGCGCTGCGCGGACTCTCGTTCTCGCTCGGTGCCGGGAGGATCCTCGGCTTCCTGGGGCCCAACGGAGCGGGAAAGACGACGGCCATCCGCATCCTGACCACCGTGCTCGAGCCGACGGCCGGCCATTTCGAGGTCGGCGGCATCCGCTCCGACGAGCCGGATCGAATCCGCGGACGGATCGGCGTGCTGCCCGAGAATCTCGGCTTCCCGCGCCACATGACCGGGCTCGAGTACCTGACCTATTTCGGCGAGCTGTTCGGGCTCGCGCAATCCGCCGCCCGGGAGCGGGCCATCGGCCTGCTGGATGACGTCGGGCTGGCGCAGCGCGGGACGTCCCGCATCGGCTCGTACAGCCACGGCATGCGCCAGCGCCTCGGCATCGCCCGTGCCCTCGTCAACGAGCCGCTCGTGATCTTCCTGGACGAGCCCACGCTCGGGCTCGATCCGCGTGGCCAGCAGGAGCTGCTGGCGCTCATCCGGCGCGTGGCGAGTGAGCGCGGCGCGAGCATCGTGCTGTGCAGCCACTCGCTCCCCGAGATCGAGGGGATCTGCGACGACGTCGTGATCCTGAATCTCGGTCAGGTCGTCGCCGCGGGGACGGTCGCGGAGGTCATCGACCAGGCGGGGAGCGAGGTGCTCCACGTGCGCGTCGACCCCGCATCGGCTGAGCGCGCGCGCGACGCGCTCCTGGCGGTCGTCGGGGTCGCGGACGCCTCGGTCAGCGACGCGCTCACCGGCCGGGTGGTGATCAGGCTCGGCGAGGCGGCAGACGGGCCGCCGGACAGACCGGGCATTCGCGACGCCGTTCTTGCCGCCCTGGTAGCCGCCGAGATCCCGGTGATCAGCTTCGGCTACACCGGAAATCGACTCCAGGACCTGTTCCTCCAGGTCACGGATGAGGCGATCTCATGAGCGAATCGATCCAGGAGCTCGGGGCGCTCCAGCCCGGGGCGCGGGTCCGGACGGCGACACGCGTGCGCCCCACGTGGTGGGTGGTGATGGCCAACGAGATCCACGGCCTGTGGGTGGGCGGCAAGGCGCCGATCCTGCTGCTGCTCTACAGCATCGTGCTGGGCGCGCACGCCTTCGTGACGGCGTACAACGTCGAGCTCAGCCTGATGCCGCCCAACGAGATGGTGTACGAGACGGTGAAGACCGCCATCTCGGTGGGGATCTTCCTGGGGATGATGATCGGCGCCGATGCCATCAGCGGGGAACGGGAGCGAGGAACGCTCGAGGCTCTGCTCCTGACCCCCACCCGTCGCCGGCAGGTGGTGATCGGCAAATTCCTGGCCGCGCTCACCCCGTGGCCGGTTGCCTTCGTGCTGACCATCCCGTACCTCGCGGTGCTCGGGCAGGGCCACGAGGTCCTGCTGCCGGCCATCGCCTGGGGTGCCGTGCTCGGCACCGTGCTGACCGTGGCGTACACGGGAACGGGGCTGCTCGTCAGCCTATGGTCGAACAACAACCGCACCAGCTACCTCGTCAGCCTGGGCATCTACATCCTCATCCTCGTCCCGTCGCAGCTTCCCGGTCGGGCCCAGACGGGCGCCGCCGGCCAGTTCCTGCAGCAGGTCAACCCGCTCGCCGCCCTCAACCATTTCCTGTCGAAGATCCTCGTCAACAACCGCACCTTCGAGGAATTCGGCACCTGGCTGCTCTCGCCGATCATCTTCGCGACGGTGGTGATGGTCCTGCTCGTCGGCGTCTCGGCCCCGCGCCTGCGACTCGAGGCCGGGCGCCTTGCTCGCGCCGACGGCGTGATCGGCCGGGCGTTCGGGCGCCTGGGCGGGCTGTTCGTCCTCGTGGCCGCGCTGGTCATCCCTGCCGCATCCTTCGCCTCATCGACCACGGGCACGGTGGCGCCGTCCAGCCAGGTGGCGTCGGATGGGGTCCCGGTCGAGATCTCCGTGGATCTCGAGTACCAGACGGTCAACACCGGCGATGCGGTGTTCTTCGACACGGTGGTGACGAACCCGACCGACGTCGCGAGCGCGCCCCTCATCGTGGCGATGAACATCATCAACCTCGACCAAGAGGGCGACGTCGTCGACCCCGAGGACTGGTCGCCCGAGCGAACCCAGTACGTCGACCGGCTGGATCCGGGTCAGTGGGCCATCCTCTCCTGGCGTGTGAACGCCATCCTGGATGGCGACTACATCGTGTACATGGTGGTCATGCCGCAGCCCGCCGCGGCGGACGCCACGAGCCAGGCGGTGGCAAGCTCGGGCATCCACCTGACCGTGCTTCCGTTCACGCGGCTGAATCCCGGAGGTGTCATGCCGCTGGTGCTGGGGGCGCCGACCGTGCTCGCCATCGGCACGGGTCTGATCCTGTCGATTCGGCGGCGTGAGACCGGTGGCGGAGGCCGCCCGCTGAAGTACCTGCGGCTCCCGGTGGTGCTGGGTGGTGTGGTGCTCTCCCTGGTCGTCCTCAGCGGCTTCGCGGTGATGTCGCAGCCACCGTCCGCCGGGATTCCCGGCCAGAGTGGGGTCCGCACCGAGGACGACGGAAGCACGACAATGACGGTAGAGACGCTCACCGGCGCCGAGGACTTTGCGTACGCGCAGACGGCGTACGAAGTTCCGGCAGGAGCTCCGCTCACCGTCGAGCTCTATAACCGGACCGATCCGGCCGATGAGATCGGTCACAACTGGGTGCTCGTCGAACCCGGTCAGGAGGCGGCCGTTCTGGCCAGCGGTTTGGAGGCGGGAGATGACCTCGATTGGCTCGACATCGACGCGCCCGGGATGATCGCCCACGTTCCGCTCATCGAAGGCGGGGAGAGCAACGCTGTCACGTTCGACCCGCCGCCGCCCGGCACCTACACGTTCATCTGCACGTTCCCGGAACATCATGCCGGTGGGATGATCGGGACACTGACGGTTGTGGAGCCATGAGCCGGCCCGCGTCACGCGAAGTCGCTACCCGATGGCGAATCGGCACACGGCGGCGTACTGTGATGGCCGGCAAGCGATCGACGCGGGGGATGGAGGCGCCCCGTTTCCGACACCGACGTTGATGACGACTGGCACCTGACGCCCCGCGAGCGCGACGTCCTCATCCAGGCGTCCCTGGGGAAGAGCAATCGCGAGATCGGTGAGGCGCTGTCCATCGCCGAGCAGACCGTGAAGAACCACCTCGGCAACGCGATGCACAAGCTCTCCCTCAACGACCGGACGCACGCCGTGGTCGTCGCGATCAGCCGCGGCCTGATTCCTTTGCCCGTGGCGTCTCAGCGGCCGACGGGATCGGAGACTGAGCGCCCGGAAGAGGTCGAAGGTCCTCGCTCGACTCCCTAGCCTCGCGAGCTCGAGGCGACACCCGGCGCAAAACCTCGGGCTGGCTCCCGTCATCATCGCACTCGGCTATCAGCGCCGAGCGGTCACCTGTCCCTCCGGCGTGTCGCGTACCTCGACCCCCAGCTCCTCGAGCCTGTCGCGCAGCGCGTCCGAAGCGGCGAAGTCGCGCGCCGCCCGAGCCTTTGCTCTCCGCTCCAGAAGCTCCGCAGCGCCATCGGGCAAGACCGTTTCCGGCTGTGGCGCATCGAGCGAGAGACCGAGGACGCGGTCGAAATCACGTATCAGCGCGGCGCGTTGTCGATCGGTGAGGTCGGACGCCGACGCCACCTCGTGCGCCAGTGCCAGCGCACGGGGCGTGGCGAGATCGTCCGAGAGGGCATCGCGAAAGCGGGAACGGTAGGTCGCCATCGGCTCGTCGCTGAGGTCGAGTGTGCCGCTCTCGCTGGCGGCCGCGCGCCGAAGCTTCGCGAGTCCCGAGGTCGCGGCGTGCATGGCCGCATCGGTGAAGTCGAGCTTCGACCGGTAGTGGGCAGTCAGCGCGAGATAGCGGAAGGCCAGGGGCTCGTATCCCATCGCCGGGAGATCGGCGACGCGGATGATGTTGCCCGCGCTCTTCGCCATCTTCGCGTCGTCCATCGTCAGGAACTCGCCGTGCAGCCAGACGCTGACGACCGGGTGGCCGAGCGCACCCTCCGACTGGGCGATCTCGTCCTCGTGGTGCGGGAACTTGAGGTCGATGCCACCGGTGTGGATGTCGAACCGCTCGCCGAGGTGCTTGATCGACATCGCCGAGCACTCGATGTGCCACCCCGGGAACCCCTCGCCCCAGGGAGACGGCCATGACATGAGGCGATGCTCACCGGCGTGCTTCCAGAGGGCGAAGTCGGCCGGGTTGCGCTTGTCCGCCTCCACGTCCACGCGATGGCCGGCGTGCGTCTCCTCCACCTTCTGGCCGGAGAGCCGGCCGTAGGCCGGGAACGCGGAGACGTCGAAGTAGATCGTGCCGTCGACCTCGTACGCGAGGCTGCGCTCGAGCAGCCGCCGGGTGAGCTCGATCATCTCGCCGATGTGGTCGGTCGCCTTCGGCATCAGGTCGGCGGGCAGGATGTTGATGAGGCGCTCGTCCTCGAGCCAGGCGTCGGTGTAGAACGCCGCGATCTCCGCCGGGGACTTGCCTTCCGTCTCGGCCGCGAGCTCGATCTTGTCCGGTCCGCTGAGCGAATCGAGCTGGTCGTCCCGCATGTGCCCGACGTCGGTGATGTTCTTCACGTAGCGCACCTCGTAGCCGAGGTACTCGAGGGTGCGGTGCAGGACATCGCCGAAGAGGTAGGTCCGCAGGTTGCCGATGTGCGCGTACTTGTAGACCGTGCTGCCGCAGGTGTAGATAGTC
Organism: Chloroflexota bacterium; assembly: GCA_025699005.1. GTDB lineage: Bacteria > Chloroflexota > Limnocylindria > QHBO01 > QHBO01 > JACDBZ01. The sequence goes on from JAILWI010000002.1 coordinate 342,362, forward strand.
ACCCTGCCCGGCTCGATCGGGTCGAGCGGCTCGGTTCGACGCGTCAGCGTGTTGTGCAGGCGCACCTGCGGCGGGGAATCCGACATGGCCCGCGCATTGTAGCGAGCGCGCCCGCGCGACCCGTAGCGGGCGGTCGCCTCCAGCGTCAGTGAACCCGGTCGTGATCCAGCGAGCGCAGTCGCTGCGCGACCGTCTCCAGCACGTGGAGCCGAACCTCCGGGAAGTCGTCCATGAGCGTGTGGAACTCACGTCGCGCGAGGACGAGGAGGCGTGAGTCGGCCTTGAGGGTGACGCTCGCCGTCCGCGGACCGCCGTCGATCAGTGCGATCTCGCCGAGCACCGTGCCCGGTCCACGCTCGCCCAGTGATTCGCCGTCGCGCTCGACGTCGGCCGCCCCATCGATGAGGATGAACATCTCGGCGCCGCGTTCACCCTGCGCCATGATGCGGCGCCCTGCGGGCAGGTCGACGATGTCCGCCAGCGAGCCGATCCTCTCGAGCTCGCGGTCGCGCAGCCCTTCGAACAGGGGCACCGCTCGCAGCAGGTCGATCTTCTCGTCGTGGCCCACCGAACCCTCCCGATGCGATGAATGGGTCGCCGTAGCGTAGCGCCTCGGGACGGCGCTGCGAAGAGGGGAATCCCACGTCGCTACCATGCAGGCATGCCGCAGCGCGACGTCTCCGACGCCTTTCCCCTGACGCTCGGGGAGAACCCGCGCTTCTGCCCGGCCTGTGGTGACTCCGTCGAGGCCCGGACGCTCGAGGACGACCATCGTCCACGCCTCGTGTGTCCTCGCGGCCATGTCACGTGGCGCAACCCCCGCGTGGTGGTGGGTGCCATCCCCGTCGCGGACGGTCGAATCTACCTCGGGCGGCGTGCCATCGAGCCCGCCCGGGATCGTTGGACGTATCCCGGCGGCTTCCTCGAGATCGGTGAATCGGCGCAGGAAGGAGCACGGCGCGAGACGGAGGAGGAGACGGAGCTGCTCGTGGAGATCGGCCGGCTCGTCGGCGTGTACTCGCGGCCGCATGCCGGGATCGTGGCCATCGTCTTCGAGGCGTCGGTCGTGGGCGGGCGGCCGGAACCCTCGGCGGAGACGAGCGAGGTCCGCGCGTTCGGCCCCGACGAGATTCCCTGGGATGAGCTCGCGTTCAGCACGGTAGAGAGCGCGCTCCGGGACTGGGTCGCGGCGCTGCCGGGACGCGGCCCGCGCCACGAGCCCCAGCTCTACGTCGAGGGTGACCCGGCGTAGCGCGTGACGTCTCCGCGCAGCGGCACGCCCGCTCCGAGCAGCAGGCCGTAGGCGACCGACGCGAGCGCCGGAATCGGGTGCGTGGCGAACGCCGTGACCGCCGAGTCCGGCGCGAGGGCGGCCGCGACCAGGCCCCAGGCAAGGAGCGCGAATGCAGGTCCAGCCACGATCACGGTGCTGCGAACGGTGAAGAAGCGGCCGAAGAAGTACGCGAACGTCATCCCCACCAGGGCTCCCGCGGCCTGGACTCCGGCGAGGCCGACGACGAAGCCGAGCTCCGGGCTGAGCTGGAGCGGCGAGATCGCGGCCGCCAGCGGGCGAAGGGGCGCCAGCGCGTCACCCTGCGTCATCGCGGCGAGCACCATGGCGAGCGCCGCCCAGACGTATGCCCCGGCAAGGCCGGCGACGAAGCCACGATAGGCGAGCCGAAGCCCGTTGATCTCGGTCACGGCCCGAGCCTAGGCCGCGCGGCGCCTCGATCCGACTGGTCGAAGGTCCGGTCCGGCCCCGTACGCGCGGCGGGTGGGCCTCAGCCGGCGTACCGCGTGAAGACGCTGACGGCGTTCTGCCCCCCGAACCCGAAGCCGTTGGCGATCGCGACGTCGACCGAAGCGGTTCGGGCCGTGTTCGGAACGTAGTCCAGATCGCACGCGGGATCGGGGGTCTCGAGATTGATCGTCGGCGGGATCGTGCCGTCGCGGATGGCGAGCACCGCGGCGAGGCCGGAGATCGCCCCGGCCGCGCCGAGCGTGTGGCCCACCATCGACTTGTTGCTGCTGACGGCCAGCCGATCCGCATGAGCGCCGAACGCCGCGCGGATGGCCTTCGTCTCGGTGGCGTCGTTCAATGGCGTGGACGTGCCGTGGGCGACGACATAGTCGACCTGCTCGGGGGCGAGGTGCGCATCCCGCACCGCTCGCTGCATGGCCATCGTCGCGCCGTACCCCGCCGGGTCCGGCGCCGAGATGTGGAAGGCGTCGCCGCTGAGGGCGCCGCCCGCGACCTCCCCGATGATCTCCGCGCCACGTGCCTCCGCGTGCTCCGCCGCCTCGATGACCATGACGACCGCCGCCTCCCCGAAGACGAAGCCGTCGCGGTCGGCGTCGAACGGCCGCGAAGCGCCAGCCGGATCGTCGTTCCGGGTGGAGAGCGCGCCCATGTTGCCGAGGGCGGCGAACGAGACCGGCATGATGGCGCTCTCGGTGCCGCCGGTGACCACGACGTCCACATCACCGTGCTCGATGAGGCGCTGTGCCTCGACGAAGGCCTGGATGCCCGACGCGCACGCGGCCACCGAGGTGATCACCGGGCCTCGGATGCCGTTCTGGATGCTCACCTGGCAGGCGGCCATCGACGGCGACATCATCGGCACCATGAAGGGGCTGACCCGATCGGGGCCGCGTTCCGTCAGCGTCACCTCGCCGATGGCAACCTCCTGAAGACCGCCACCGCCGGTGTTGATGACGACCGCGATGTCATCCCGGTTGGCGTCGCCGATCTCGAGGCGCGACTGGTCGATCGCCTGCCGTGCGGCCGCGACGGCGAGCTGCGAGAAGCGGCTCATCCTTCGCGCCTGCTTGAAGTCCATCCAGTCCTTCGGCTCGAAGTCCTTGACCTCGGCAGCGATCCGAACCTCGAGATCCGACGCGTCGAACAGGCTGATCGGCGCGACGCCCGACACGCCGCCGACGAGGTTGCGCCAGAACGTCTCGACGTCGTTGCCGATGGGCGTGATGGCGCCCAGGCCGGTCACGACGGCCCGGCGTGCCGGGTCACGCGGCGGCGGGGTGCGGGTCATGAAGGATCCTCCTGGTGCTGGGCGCGCGGCCGACCGCCGGACGGCGAAGCCGCCTATCGGTCGAAGCGTCGCAGGATGACGGTGCTGTTGTGGCCGCCGAGGCCCATCGAGTTCGAGAGCGCGACCTCGACCTGGGCCGCCCGGGCCTCGTTCGGCACGTAGTCGAGCGTCAGCTCGGGGTCGGGGTGGCGATAGTTGATGGTGGGCGGGATGCACCCGGTCTGGAGCACCCTCGCGCAGACGAAGGCCTCGATCGCCCCGGCCGCGCCCATGGCATGTCCGGTCATCGACTTCGTGCTGCTCACCGCCAGGCGATCCGCGTGCTCGCCGAAGACCTCGCGGATGGCCATCGTCTCGTAGCGGTCGTTGAGCGGCGTGCTCGTCCCGTGGGCGTTGATGTAACCGACCTCGGTCGGGTCGATGCCGGCGCGGGCCAGCGCCGCACGCATGGCGCGCTGGTTCCCCTCGCCGCGGTCGGCCGGGGCCGCCATGTCGTAGGCATCGGCGGACGATCCGTAGCCGATCACCTCGGCGATCGGGCGCGCCCCGCGCGCCAGCGCATGCTCCATCTCCTCGAGCACGAGCACGGCCGAGCCCTCGGCCACCACGAACCCGTCGCGGGTCGCGTCGAACGGGCGCGACGCCATCGGTGGGCTGTACTCGCCGGAGTCGGGGTCCTTCGGCGTGCCGAGGGCGCGCATCTGGCCGAACCCGGCGAAGGCGAGCGGCACGAGCGGCGCCTCGGTGCCGGCGCCGAGCATGATGTCGGCCTGGCCTCGCACGATGGCCTCCATCGCCTCGCCGATGGCGTGGCCGCCGGTCGCGCATGCGCTGACCACGGCCATGTTCGGGCCGCGGATGCCGTACTCGATGGCGACCTGTCCCGAGGCGGAGTCGGGGAGCATGTGGGGGAGCATGAACGGCGAGACGCGCCGCGGCCCGCGCTCGAGCAGGGTCTGGTGCCCGTCGAGCATCATGCCGATCCCGCCGATGCCGGTGCCGAAGACCATGCCGAACCGGTCGGCGTCCACGTCACCGTTGACACGGCCGTCGTCGCCGAGCAGGCCGGCGTTGCGAAGTGCCTCGCCGCTCGCCGCGACGGCGAAGTGCGTGTTGCGGTCGTGGCGGCGCACGTCCTTGGCGTCCATGTACCGGGTGGCGTCGAAATCCTTAACCTCGCCGGCCACGCGGACCTCGAAGGGCGACGCATCGAAGAGCGTGATGTCAGCGATGCCGGATCGGCCCGAGACCAGGGCGTCCCAGGACGCCTCGACCCCGATCCCGACCGGTGAAACGATGCCGAGGCCGGTGACCACGGCGCGCCGGACCGTCACGCGGGGAGCTCACGCAGCGTGGCGAGGAACGAGCGATCGCTGGGCCCGTCGGCGACGTGGGTCTCCGCATCGGGGCTGATGCGTCGGATGAGGCCGGAGAGCACGCGACCGGGGCCGACCTCCACGAAGTCGGTCACGCCGGTCCCCACCAGGCGGCGCACCGTCTCCGTCCACTGGACGCCATGGACGAGGTGCTCGCTGAGCTCGGCGCGGAGGCCGTCGGCGGTGTTGATGACCGTGGCGTGCACGTTCCCGAGCATCGGGACCTGCGGGTCGCGGAACGGGACGAGGCTGAGGATCTTGCCGAACTCGTCGCGTGCACGGCGCATGAGCGGGGAGTGGCTCGCCACGCTGACGGTGAGGCGTGCCGCCTTTCGCGCGCCGACCGTCTTGCTCATCTCGAGCGCGAAGACGAGGGCCGGGATGACGCCCGACAGCACGATCTGTCCGGGGGCGTTCGCGTTCGCCACGCTGATCTCACCGTGCTGCCGTGCCTCGGCCACGATCTCGTGGACCTGCTCGTCGGAAAGGCCGATGACGGCGCCCATCCCGCCGGCGATGCCGCGCTCCTGCATGATCCGGCCACGTTCGCGGACGAGGCGCAGGGCATCGGCGTAGTCGATGGCGTCGGCCGCGACCGCCGCGGCGTACTGGCCGGCCGAATGCCCGGCCATGGCGGTGGGACGGATCTCGACGCCCGCGTCGCGGGCCTCGGCGCGGATCGCCTCCAGGAACGCGACGCTCGTGGCCAGGATGGCCGGTTGGGCATTGATCGTCTCGTCCAGCTCCTCGGCGGGGCCCTCCAGGATCATCCGGGACAGCGGGATGCCGAGCGCAGCGTCGGCGCGGGCGTAGACCTCGGCCGCGGCGGGCGAGCGCGCGACGAGATCGGCCCCCATGCCGACGTACTGCGAGCCCTGGCCCGGGAAGACGAAAGCGATGGATCGCGAGCGAGGCCGGTCGCTCGCATCGGTGGAGTGCGTCATCACATCAAGTCCCAGAATGCACGCGCGAGTATAGCCGAGCACGCTCGGGCCAGCGATCTCGGGGGTGGTCCGGCGGTCAGTCGACCACGTACGACCGCACGACGTCGAGGAGGACCGGCAGGCCGAACGCGATGGCGCTGACGGGGACGCGCTCGTCGTGGCCGTGGAAGAGCTTGAGGAACGGGAAGTCCGCTTCGAGCCGAAGGGGCGCGAAGCCGTAGCACGGGATGCCGAGCTGGGCGAGAGCCTTCGCGTCCGTGCCCGGCGTGATCATCATCGGCAGAGGGATGCCTTCGGGATCGGCTCGCTCGAGGGCGTCACGCATGTGATCGACGATCGGCGCGTCGGTGGGCCACTCGATCGCCGGCAGGGCGACCACCGGCTCGACCTCCGCGTCGTCGCCGACGACGTCGCGCAGATGGGCCAGGAGCGTTTCCTGGTCCGTTCCCGGCAGCGTGCGGACGTCGAGCTCGGCCTCGCCGGCTCCCGGCATCACGTTGACCTTCTTGCCGGAGCGCAGGATCGTCGGCGTCACGGTGTCGCGCAGCATGGCGTCGAGTGATCGACGCACGACCGGATCGGTGACGCGTTCTTCGAGGATCGATCTCGCGGCATCCGGGTCCGAGGTCGCGAGCTCAGCCACCTCGCCCAGGCCGATCGCCTCCAGCATCTCGGCCACGAGCGGGGTCACCACCGCCCGGCGTCCCGCCTGGTCCTCCGCGAGCGCCGCGACGGCGCGGGCCAGCCTGACGGCCGCGTTGTCGGTGTGCGGCATCGAGGCATGCCCCGGTGATCCGGTGGATCGCAGCCGTGTCCAGACGATGCCCTTCTCGGCGACCTGCAGCGTGTAGAAGCGCCGGCCGTCGAGCGTCATCGAGTAGCCCCCGACCTCGTTGAGCGCAGCTTCCGCGGGCCGTCCGTGCGCGTCGCGGAACAGGTCGGGCCGTCGCTCGACGAGCCCGCGCGCGCCGAACTCGCCGCCGGCCTCCTCGTCGGCGACGGCCGCGAAGATGACGTCGCGTCGCAACGGGGCACCGGACCGCTTGAGCGCGAGCATCACCGCCAGCTCCATGGCGACCATGTCCTTCATGTCGACGGCGCCACGTCCCCACACCTCGCCGTCGATGAGCTCGCCGCCGAAGGGATCCCGCGACCACGACTCGGCGTCGACCGGAACCACGTCGAGGTGCGAGAGGAGGATGAGCGGCGCCTCGGGTTCTGAGACCGACGCCGGCAGCCGGGCGATGCAGCTGCCCCGGCCCGGCTCGATCTCGACGACCTCCGTGCCGATGCCGACGGCTCCCAGCGCGTCGGCGCAGTACTGCGCGGCGGCGCGTTCGGCGCCCGCGGAGTCGAGTCCGGCGGCCGCTTCGGGAACGCCCGGCGGGTTCACCGACGGGATGCGGATCAGCGCGCGCAGGTGCTCGATGCACTCGTCGAGGTCGAGAAGGGAGGACGCATCACGGCTCATGCCGGGGAGCGTAGCGCGTGACGCCGCCGTGCCAGGGCGCCGAGCGGCACCTCGGCGAGCAGGAGGGCGAGCGCCACGAGGAGCAGCACCGGTTCGCTGACGGCCAGGCCGAGCGCCAGCAGCGCAACGAGGAAGACGAGGTGGATGGCGATCCGGATCGCGAACGCCAGCCGCAGGTCGACGATCCGGACCGCATCCGCATTCGGTGCCACCCGGTCAGGACCCCAGATGGCCCACGCGCTCACGGCGGAGAACGCCGCCAGGCAGATCCAGAAGATCACGAGACCCCCACCGGGCACGTCATCGACGATCGGCACCAGGAAGCTGAACGCCATGATGCTCAGGAACAGGAGCGCGAAGGCAGGGAGCGGGACGAGCAGCTGGAGCCAGGCCAGCATCGGACGGCGCAGCGCCGGCTCGCGGAGCCAGCGGGTGAGGAGGCTGAAGGCCGCGGTCACGAACAGCCAGGCATAGAAGTTCCCGGCCGGCACACCGAACCAGCCGTCCGTCGGTCCGATCTCGCGCCAGGTCCAGAGCCCCATCCGGATCGCGACGGCGTCGAAGGCGAGGTCGAGCATGATCGCGAGCACGCTGTCAACGAACGGGGCGTAGCGACGGCGGACGCCCAGCGCATCGGTGATCCGCATCGCACCGGCGATGATGAGCGCCCACGTGAGACCGATGACCACCGGGGCCCGGTCGATCGCCAGCACGAACTCGGGCGAGTACTCGTACGTCTCGAACAGGATCTGGTTTCCCTGCTCGAGGAGCAGGCCGAAGGCTGCGGCACTGGCGAGCTCGAGAAACGGCAGCCGTCCGCGACGGAATGCCAGCCATCCGGCGATCACGAAGAAGGCGCCGCCACCGAGCTCGATGAGGGCGAAGGTCAGGTTCACGATGGGGAGTACGTCCCGGTGCGGGGGCGCGGATCAGCAGCGGTCGTCGATCGATCATCCGGCCGCCGGACTGCCCGGCCCGAGTGTGCCACACGAGCCGCGGAGCTCCCCGGCCGTAGAATGCGGGCGATGACGAACGCGTCCCCCCGCTTCGCCCGCGTGCTCGCGGCCGATGAGCTGCGCGACGGCGAGCTCATGCCGGTCGAGATCGACGGAACGCCGGTCGTGCTCGTGCGGCACCTCGGTGCGTTCTACGCCGTGCAGAACAACTGCAGCCATCGGGACTTCCCGCTGTCGGAGGCGGGCTTCGATCCGCGCGACGCCGTGCTGGTCTGCGCGTGGCACGGCGGCTGTTTCGACGTGCGGTCGGGCGCCGCCGTCGTGCCCCCGGCGACCGAGGCGGTCGAGACGTTCCCCGTACGGGTCCGTGATGGGTGGGTCGAGATCGGCCTGACGGGTTCGCTCGCACCGCAGCGCGGCGCCGCCTGAGGACCGATGCAGATCGAGGCGCTCCCCTTCGTCAACTGGATCTTCTGGACCGCGCTCTCGTCGGGCACGCTGCTCGTCGTCGGGGTGACCGAGGTCGTGGGAGGAACGACGCGCGGGTACCGGCTGTTCATGGCGTGGCTGCTGGCGGTGTTCGCCGCCGTCCTCGTCGTCAGCGACCTCAACCTGCCGCTCGGCGTCGAGGCCGCCTCGACCGCCGATCTGCGTCGACTCCTCGTCATCGGGTTCGCCGCCGGCTGCATCGCGTACCTGGCGGCGTCGATCGCCGACCGTCCGAGGAGCTGGCTCGCCGTCGCGACCGCCGTCGTCGGACTGCTCGCGCTCGTCGTGCTCGCCGCGGCCGGCGGAAGCGAGAGCACGCCGCTGTTTGCGAGCCAGCTCGTCCTCGGCGCCCTCGCGCTCGGCGCCGTGAACGCGGCGATGCTGCTCGGCCACTGGTATCTCGTGACCCCGAAGCTGTCGCCGGCTCCGCTGCGCCGGATGATGTGGCTGCTCGGCGGCGTGCTCGTCGTCCAGGGGCTCGTGTTCGGCGTGGCCCTCGCCGCCGTCGGCGGCGGCGCGCTCGATGGCGGACTCGCGTGGCTCGCCTGGCTCCGCCTCGGCGCGGGCATCCTCCTCCCGATCGTCGTCACCGCGCTCGCGCTGCTGGCATCGCGGGCGGCATCGCTGCAGGCCTCGACCGGGCTGCTCTACATCGGCCTGGCGCTCGTCATGGCGGGATCGATCGCGGGCTGGAGCATCACCTACCTCAGCGGCGTCCCGGTCTGACGTCGATGCCGATCACCGCACGCTGCTTCGCCTCCCTGCGTGAGATCGCGGGCGACCGCACGACGCTCGACGTGCATGCGGGAAGCACGGTCGCCGATGCCTGGCGCCGGCTCACAGAGCTGCATCCGGCACTCGAGCCGCACCGGCCATACGTGCGCGCGGCGCGGAATGGCGTATACGCGGCATGGGACGACCAGCTTGCCGATGACGACGTGATCGCATTCCTTCCCCCCGTCAGTGGCGGGGCCACGACCGACCTCGTCGCGGGACCGATCGACGTGCCGGCGCTCGAACGGTCGGCCGCCGATGCCGGCCATGGCGCGGTGGTCACGTTCGTCGGGCGCGCCCGCGACCGGGCCGATGATGGTCGCCACGTGCTCGAGCTCGCGTACGAGGTCTACCCCGAGATGGCGGCCGCCACCCTGGCCGAGATCGCCGACGAAGCCGAGCGCCGTTGGCCGGCGTCGGTGAGCGTCGTCCATCGCCACGGCGTCGTGCCCATCGGCGAGGCGGCCGTCGCGATCGTCACCGCGGCGGCGCACCGTGCGGAGGCCTACGAGGCGAACCGCTTCGTCATCGAGGCGATCAAGGAGCGCCTTCCGATCTGGAAGCGCGAGCGGTTCGCCGACGGCAGCGAGTGGAAGCGGCCCGGCGCATGATCAGCCGTCCCCTCGGCCTGCTCGCCGTCGCGGTCGGCGGGCTCGCGGCGCTCGTCGCGGTCGAGCTGAACATGCTGTCGCGGCGCGAGTACCTGCCGTCGCCCGAGTACCGCGTCGATCTCCGGCTGGAGCCGAACGAACCGCGCCCGGATGTGCAGAACCCGCTTCGGCTTGCGGTGCTTGGCGACTCGACGGTCGCCGGCATCGGTTCGCCGACCGAGCGTGAGTCGCTGCCCGCGCTCATCGCCGCGCGCGTCGCCGATCGGCTGGGCCGGCCGGTCGACGTCGTCGGATTCGGGGTTTCGGGAGCCAGGACGGCCGATGTCGTCGCCTCCCAGGTCCCTCGCATCGGCGATGACTTCGATGCGGTCGTGGTGGTCGTGGGATCGAACGATGCCACCCACGCGACCCCGTGGTGGGACGTGCGCCGCGACACGGAACGGCTTCTGCGCGAGCTTCGCTCGACCGGTGGCCGAGCCGTGCTGGCCGGAACGCCGCGCTTCATCGGCAACCAGATCATTCCCGAGCCCTTGAAGACGGCGGTCGATCGCTACTCGGGGCTGCTGCGCGGCGAGCAGCGCGCCGCCGTGGAGGCCGTGGACGGCGCCCGGTTCGTCGACATCGCCGCCCATGCGAGCCCGAGGTTCGAAGGACGCCCGGACGCGACGAGCTCCGACGGGTTCCATCCCTCGCCCGTTGGCTACGGCTTCTGGGCCGATGCGATCGCTCCGGTGGTCGAGGACGCGCTGACCGACGGTTGAGCGGAGCGCTCGTCGACCCGCTGCGCACGTGCAAAGGCCGGCCCGGGAAGGCACAATGCCGCAGACATGGCGACTCCGAAGCCGGGCGAGATCCGGTGTCCGACCTGCCACCGCTCGACGGTGCCCGCCGCGTTCTGCACCCAGTGCGGATCGGCGATCCCTTCGGATGCGCGGATCCGTCCGCGCGGCATGGACCGCGACGAGCTCCAGGATCGCATCCGTGCGCGTCGGTCCGGCGCCGAGCCGTACCGGCGTGGAGGAGCGGCCGACGACATCGGCCCGGGCTACGAGAAGTTCGAGCCCGAGCCTGAGGATGCCCGCGCCCGGCGCGGTCGCGAGGAGCAGCGGCGGCGTGACGAGCTCCACGAGACGGCTGAGCCTGCGGAGCGTCCCTCAGTTCCTCCCCCCGCAGCCGTTCCTCCGCCCCAGCCGGCCGACCGGCCCGACATCACGCGCGAGCACGACGACTGGGCCGATCGCCCGCGCGCGGCCGCGCCGACGCCTCCGCCTGCGGTCGCGCCTCCTCCCGCGGCCGCCGCGGCACCGACGCTCGAGGCCGACCACGTCGACAACTACGACGACAGCGCCTACGACCCCGGCGAGTACCCGTACGAATACGACGAGTGGGACGACGATCGCGAGCGACGGTCGTCCGGCGCCGGAGCCTTCGCGATCCTCGGCTTCCTCGGGCTCGGCGTCCTGGCGCTCCTCGGCGGCGCCGTCCTGGCGGGCGTCTTCAGCGGGGACCCGAACACCGGCGGGGTGGATCCGACGTTGACCCCGAGCCCGACCATTTCCGCGAGCATCGCCCCGAGTGATGCACCGAGCACGGATCCGAGCGCCGATCCGAGCGCCGATCCGAGCTCGGGTCCGCCGGCCAGCGGCGAGCCGGTCGTCTTCCCCGACGGGTTCACGGCGGAGGCACAGCCCTGCATCCCCGGAAGCCCGAACGTCGACGGTTGTGACTCGAACGCGGTCAGCAACAACGGAAACCTGTGGGTCTGGGTCGGCTTCACGAACGGCACGGAGAACGACGTGATCGGCGTCGAGATCGTCGGTCCCGACGGCACGACCGTGGGTGACGGGTCGATCCCCCTGGCGCGCATCGGCTGCAGCCCGCGATGCCCGGGCGGGTGGACGTACTTCCCGTTCGGGGGCCTCGGTCCCGGCACCTACGACGTCGAGGTCACGCGCAACGGCGACCCTGCCGGCTCGACGAGCTTCGAGGTCTCCTAGGCCCCGGGTTGGGGCTGGCCCCCAACCTGCACGGTGGTGAGCGACATGTCCCGCTCCACGTTCGAGATCATCCGGGTTCCCGCCGCCGTCCTTCTTCTGGCGATCGCCGCCTTCGTCCTCTGGCCGCGCGGCGGCGACGCGTCGCCGGCCGCGGATGCCGCGTCGGCGACGCCCAGCATCGTCGTGGGCCAGCCCGGCGGCGAGGTCGTTCCACCCAGCGAGGAGCCCTCCGCCAGCGAGCAGGCCACGCCGATCCCGACCCTGACTCCGGCACCCACCGCCACGACGGCTCCCACGCCGGAGCCGACACCCGATCCGACACAGCCGCCCGGGCCGAACGGCTTCACGGCCGAGGTGCTCGTCTGCCGCTCGATCTCCGGGTCGTCCTGCAACGATCGCCTCGAGCGCATCCCGCCGAACCTCGCGACGTTCACGGCGCTCGTGCGATTCACCGATGCGCGCGCCGGCGATGTCATCAACGCCGTCCTCAGCGGCCCGAGCGGCACGATCCCGGGCGGGGCCTACACCCTCCAGGGCGGAGGTGACGGCTACTACTACTCGACGTTCCAGGCCCGCGGCCTGCCCGCCGGTGACTACACGATGACGGCGACCCGCAACGGCGAGGAGGTCGCCTCCACGCGTCTCGTCAAGGGCGGGGGCTGAGCGTCCTCAGCCGCCGCCCGACGAGTCGGTGCCGGCTCCCAGATCGGCGATCGGCCCGGCTCCCGACGCGCGCCGCTTCGCCGCCAGCGCGCTGATCGCCTCGAGCACGCAGCGGTGGGCCGCAGCGGCGGTCACCTCCGCCTGGTCGAATGGCGGCGAGACTTCCACCACGTCCATGCCCGCCAGCTCGACCCGTCCCACGATCTGCCGAACGGCGCGCAGCAGCTCGCGCGTCAACATGCCACCCGGCTCGGGCGTACCAGTCCCCGGCGCCATGCCCGGATCGATGACGTCGATGTCGACCGACAGGTAGATGAGCTCCGGACCGTCGAGCGCCTGGTCGATGGCTTCGGCGATGACCGTCTCGGCGCCGCGCTCCTCGATTTCGGTCATGAGGTGCCAGCGCATGCCCTGCTCGCGCATCCACTCCATCGTCTCGGCGCCGGGCCAGTAGCCGCGGAGGCCGACCTGGACGAAGTTCCGGCCGGCGACGGCGCCGGACTCGATGAGCCGGCGCATCGGGGCGCCATGGGATCGGAGCGTGCCCCAGGTCGAGTTCGCCGCATCGGCGTGGGCGTCGAAGTGGACGATGCCGAGGCGCTTCGGCGCGACGTGGCGTGCGATGGCGGTCGCCGATGGATAGGTGATCGAGTGGTCGCCGCCCAGGATGATCGGCACCGCGCCGGTGCTCGCCACGTCGGCGACCTTGCGCTCGATCACCGCGTGCCCGCGCTCGATGTTCATCGGCGTGACCGGGGCGTCGCCGGCATCGACCACGCTGATCCAGTCGTACGGCTCGATCTCGAGCTGGAGCGAGTTGATGGCCCCCGAGTGATAGCTCGCCTGACGGATGGCGCGCGGGCCGAAGCGGGCGCCGGGCCGGTGGCTCACCGCGTCGTCGAACGGGGCGCCGACGATGGCGACGTCGGGTCGTGCGGCCCGCAGATCCTCGAGATCGGGGATCCAGGGGAGCTTCTGGAAGGACGGCAGTCCGGCGTAGGCGGGCAGGTTGAAGTCGTCGTAGGCGGTGTAGGGGTCGCCGCCCGGCGCGGCCTCGTCGTTCATCCCGCGTGCCTGGCGGTCACGCTCGTCGGGCATGGCGCACATGCGCTCACCTCCGGCGGTCGAACCGGCGCCGTCGCGATGCGGAGCAGGCCAGTCCGGTCGCCGATCCTAGCACGCTACCATCGGCCCCACCCATGGACGATGACGACCCGATCTACACCGTCGAGCAGGCGCGCGCGATGCTGCCGCTCATCCGCGGCTCGATCCTGCAGCTGGCGGTGGAGCGTCGTCGGGTGGACGACGCCCACGACGCGCTCCATCATCGGCTCCACGGGGGAGGCGGTGGCGGACCCCGGGAGCAGGCGCGGCTCGAGGCGGTGAACACCGAGCTCCGTGCGCGCGTTCGTGATCTGCTCGATCACCTCGAGTCGCTCGGGATCGTGATCCGGGACCTCGACGAGGGGCTGGTGGATATCCCGACGCTGCGCGACGGCGAGCGCGCGTGGCTGTGCTGGCGGCTGTCCGATCCGACGCTCGACTACTGGCACACGACGCACGAGGGATTCAGCTCGAGGCGCCAGCTGTGAGCGATCGTCCCGTCGCGGTCACGGTGATCGGCGACGCGCTGCTCGACGTGACGGCGACACTTCGGGAGCCGATGCGCCACGGAGAGGACGTGCCCGCTGCGATCGCCCCGCGTCCGGGCGGCCAGGGCGCCAACGTCGCCGTGCGGCTCGCCCGGCGCGGGGTCGGCGTGCGTCTCGTCTGCGGATTGGGTGACGACGTCGCCGGCCGGCTCATTCGCGAAGCGCTCGCCGCGGAAGGCGTCGAGCTTGCGCCGCTGCCGGTCGACGCGACCGGCAGCGTCCTGATCATCGTCGACGACACCGGCGAGCGGACGATGCTGAGCCATCGAGCTCCATTCACGGACCAGCTCACGTCGGAGGTGCTGCCTGACGCGCCCTGGACCATCGTGTCCGGCTACGCGCTGGCCGAGCCGGGAGCCGACGCCGCCGCCACATCGCTGGCCTCGCACCCCGGCCGGCGCGCCGTGCTGGGCTGCGCCGTATCGTCGACCCTGCGAGCGACGTGGCGCGCAGCAGCGAAGGCCCTGCGTGCCGACCTCGTCATCGCCAATGCCGACGAGGCTCGTAACCTCGCGCCGCTCGAGGAGCTCGCGGCGAATGTCGTCGTCACCTCGGCCGACGGGGCTGCCGCCACCCTCGCCGGGATCCCGATGAGCGTCGCCGGCGAACGCGATTCGAACGTCGCCGATGCCACCGGTGCCGGCGACGCCTTCGCGGCGGCGTTGCTGGCAGGACTGGTGCGCGGCACGTGGCCGCCGCCCCGCGCGGACTTCGAGACCGCGCTCGCAGCCGCGGTGGGCGTTGCCGGGGAGGTCGCGCGCGTGGCCGGCGCCCAGGGCCGGGTCCCGAGCGAGACGGTCGGATCAACCCCGTGAGCTCCGCAGAGCGGCCGCCGCTCGCCATCGCCGACGAGATCCGCGACGCGCTCGACGCCGGCCGACCGGTGGTGGCGCTCGAGTCGAGCCTCATCGCGCAGGGCCTGCCCGTGCCGCACAACCTCGAGACGGCGCTCGCCGCCGAGCAGGCGATCCGCGATTCCGGTGCCGTGCCGGCCACGACGGCCGTCCACGGCGGCCGCCTCATCATCGGCGCAGATCGTGATCTGCTCCACCAGCTGGCCGATCCCGACCGGGTCATCGCGAAGGCCGGATCACGTGACCTCGGACCGCTGCTCGCCGCCGGGCAGCTGGCGTCGACCACGGTGAGCGCCACGATGCGCCTGGCGCATCTCGCCGGGATCACCGTCTTCGCCACCGGTGGGATCGGCGGCGTGCATCGCGATGCCGCCACCGGTTTCGATGTCTCGAGCGACATCGACGAGCTCTCGGCCACGCCGGTGGCCGTCGTCGCCTCCGGCGCGAAGTCGATCCTCGACCTGCCGGCCACGCTCGAGATGCTCGAGACACGGCGCGTGCCGGTCGTCGGTTACGGCGTCGACGAGCTGCCGGCGTTCTACAGCACGAGCTCGGGACTGCGTGTGCCCCATCGCGTCGATGGACCGGACGCCGCCGCGGCCATGATCCGGGCCCATCGTTCGATTCCGGGCGCGGGCGGGGTGCTCATCGTGCAGCCGCCGCCGGCCGAGCTCGCGCTCGATGCGGCCGAGGTCGAGGCGTGGATCCAGGAGGGCCTGCGCGACGCGGCCGCCTCCGGAGTCCGTGGCGGCGCGGTGACGCCGCACCTGCTCGGACACGTGGCCCGAGCGTCCGGGGGCCGGACCCTGCAGACGAACATCGCCCTCATCGTCGGCAACGCCCGGACCGCCGGAGCCATTGCAGCGTCGCTGGCGACCTTGACCTGACCCTCGCTCGGGGTATCCTCGGGCGGCCGGGAAGCCAGACGGAGGCGCGCGTTCCATGCGGATCTACGACGGAAGCCCGCGGCAGGACTGGGAAGAGGTTCTCCGCAGCATCGGCGCGTTCGTCGACAGCGAACGCCTCAAGGAGGTCCTCCTGCTCGAGCTGGAGGGTGGGTTCCTCCTCCAGGGTCTCGGCGTGGCGGGCGGTGCCGCCGACGCGGACACCTACGGCTCCATGGTGAAACGGACGCACGAGCTGACCGACGAGCAGGTGGGACAGCTCATGGACGCATCGGCCGCGCGCCGCGGCAGCGCGGAGAACGATCGCGCGAAGCCCGACCTCGTCAACTACTACGAGCTGGGGATGCGGATCATCGGCGCCTACGTCGACAGCCAGAAGGCGCACGACGTGTTCCTCTTCGAGCAGGGCGGGTCGTTCGTGCTTCGCCTGTTCAAGGTCGGCGGTCCCCGGAGCAGCGCCCACGAGCTGGCCGAATTCACTCGGGACGAGATCTTGGCTATGATCGAGTCCGCACCTGAGCAGCGTCAGAAGGGCGCCCCCGAGAAGCGGGACGCGTCGTAGTCAGGGAGTCAACTCCATGAAGGCCATCAAGGTTCTCCTCATCAGCGTCCTCGCCCTCATCGCGGCGATGATAGTCATCCCGCTCACGATCCTGGCCGGACTCTTCGTCTGGCTGAAGCTCACGGAAGAGACCGACGACGAGATGATGGAGCTCGACGACGCGATCTGAGCGCGCGAGCACGTCGACCTGAGCAGAGCGCGGCCGCCGAAGCGGTCGCGTTTTCGCATTCAGCCAGTCGCGAGCGCCCACGCCGCGGTCCACGTGACGGCCGCGACGAGCAGCCCGGCCCAGAGCGGGCCAGGCCCGCGGAGGCCCTGGCCGACCGCCGCGAGTCCCGCGAGACCCAGGACCACGCTGACCGTCTCGAGACGGCCCGCCACGCCGAAGGCGATGCCGACGCCGATGCCCACCACCATGGCGATCCCCCACGCGCCGACGAATGCCGCGCGGCGACCGATGCGCTGGGACAGGTTCCCCGAGCCGATGCGCGCGTCCTGGTCGAAGTCCCGCACGGTGTTCGCCAGGTGCGCTGCCACCGCGAACGGACCGACCAGCAGGGGGGCGGCCGCGACCCGCTCGAGCGACGCGCCGACGCCACTCGCGATCCACAGCGGCAGGAGCCCGAAGCTGACGAGGTAGGGGAGGAAGCTGAGAACCGTGCGTGACAGCCACAGGTCGTATGCAACGGCCGACGCGCTCGCCGCGACGCCGAGCATGAGCGGCAGCGGTCCGAGCGGCACCGATGCGCCGAGCTGCAGCGCGAACCCGGCGAGCGCGACGATCAGGGCGCCCCGCGGCGAGATCGCGCCGGATGGAATCGGCTTCGATGCCTGGACCGCCGCGTCTCGCTCCCGGTCCGCCCAGTCGTTCAACGCCCCGGTCATGATCTGCGAGCCGAGCACGGCGAGCGCAACGAGAAGCACGCGAGCGTCGGTGGCACCGCGGCCTGCCTGGACCGACAGAAGGGCGCCGAGCACCAGGCTGAGCAGCACGACCGCGGCGGCCGGTGCGGGGTGGACGAGGCGAATCACGGACGGCACCCGCCGATCGTAGAGGTATCTCGGCGCGCACAGCGCTGATCCGTATCTACGCGCGGAGTGGGCACGCCCGATGCGGAGTTCGCGGTCGCCGGCTGACAACGTCGGTCCCACCCCACGCGGCGCTTCGCGCATTGCGGTAAGATCAACCCCCGAGTGGCACAGAGGCGATGCCGCTCGCGCGCGGCCCCGGAGCCCACCCGCCGCCGCTCCAGCCCACTCTTGAGGTGCGCGGATCACGATGCCCAAGTACGTCTTCGTGACGGGCGGCGTCACCAGCTCGCTCGGCAAGGGCATCACCGCCGCCAGCATCGGCCGGATCCTCAAGGCCCGAGGCGTGCCGGTCAGCATCCTGAAGCTCGATCCCTACATCAACATCGACCCCGGCACGATGTCCCCGTACCAGCACGGTGAGGTGTTCGTCACCGACGACGGCGCCGAGACGGACCTCGACCTGGGGCACTACGAGCGGTTCATCGACGAGAACCTCTCCCAGGCGTCGAACGTCACGACCGGGCGGATCTACCAGAGCGTCATCGCCAAGGAGCGGCGCGGCGACTATCTCGGCGGCACGGTCCAGGTCATCCCGCACATCACGAACGAGATCAAGGAGCGCATCGCACGCGTGGCGCGCGAGGGGACGGGCTCGGTGGCCGCCAGCGGCCTGGCGGCGCACGGGGTCGTGATCGTCGAGGTCGGCGGGACGGTCGGCGACATCGAGTCGCTGCCGTTCCTCGAAGCCATCCGCCAGATGCGCAAGGACGTCGGTCGTCGCAACGTGCTCTACGTCCACGTCACCTGGCTGCCGGAGATCGGCGCCACCGGCGAGCTGAAGACGAAGCCGACGCAGCACTCGGTCAAGGAGCTGCGCGGCATCGGCATCCAGCCCGACGTCATCATCCTGCGCAGCGACGAGCCGATCGACGACGAGATCCTCGACAAGGTGAGCCTCTTCACCGATGTCGACGTTCACGCCGTCATCCCGCTGAAGACGGCGAAGAGCATCTACGAGGTGCCGATCCAGCTCGAGCGTGCCGGTCTCGGCAAGCTCGTCTCGCGCGAGCTCGACCTCCCGAGCGGCGAGCCCGACCTCGCCGATTGGCAGGAGCTGGTGGGACGCATCCGCACACCGCGGCCGGAGGTCGAGATCGCGATCGTCGGCAAGTACACCGAGCTGCCCGACGCCTACATCAGCGTCACCGAGGCTCTCAAGCACGCGGCGCTCCATCACAACGTCGAGGTGAAGGTGCGGTGGATTCGGTCCGAGCACCTCGAACGCGTCGAGCCGCAGCAGGTCGCCGACGAGCTCGATGGCGTCGCCGGCGTTCTCGTGCCGGGTGGGTTCGGCTATCGCGGCGTGGAAGGCAAGGTCCGCGCGATCCGCTGGGCGCGGCGCAACAACGTCCCGTACCTCGGGCTGTGCCTGGGGCTCCAGTGCGCGGTGATCGAGTTCGCGCGCGAGGCTCTCGGGACCGACGACGCGAACTCGAGCGAGTTCAACGTCTTCACCGAGCATCCGGTCATCGACCTCATGCCTGATCAGGCCGATGTGACCGACAAGGGCGGCACGATGCGGCTCGGGCTGTATCCCGCCCGGCTGGAGGACGGCTCGAAGGTGCGGGCCGCCTACGGCACCGAGATCGCCTACGAGCGGCATCGCCACCGTTTCGAGGTGAACAACGCGTACCGCGATCGGCTCTCGGCCGCCGGCATGGACTTCAGCGGCGTCTCACCGGACGGTCGCCTGGTCGAGTACATTGAGCTTCGCGACCACCCCTGGTTCGTGGCGACGCAGGCTCATCCGGAGCTGAAGAGCCGGCCGAACCGGCCACATCCGCTCTTCCGCGATTTCGTGGGAGCGGCGGCCGAAGGCCTGGCTGCGGCTCCGCCCCAGCGACAAAAGCGGTCTGCGACGCGCCCCGCGCGTGCGACCACCCCTGCCGAGGCCCGAGGATGATCACCCCGACGACCGATCCCGACGCCGCCATCGAGGCCGCCGAACGCGACGCGGTCGTGATCTGGCGTGGCGACCGCATCCCGTTCCGCGACCTCCGGCGACGGATCGCGACGACCGACGGCCGCGCCGAGCGCGACGGCCTGTACGCGGGGTGGATCGAAGCCCTCGAGGCCATGCACCCGCTGTACCGCGATCGCCACCTGGCCCGCCGCGCCGAGGGCGCGTCCCTGTACGCAGGGGTGGAGGACCTCGCCCTGGAGCTCGAGCGTCTCGCTCTCATGTCCGAGACCGTGTACTACGCGGCCCTGCGTCGCTACCTGGCGCAGATCGGGATCGAGCAGGGCGACGCGACCCTGGCGGATGCGTGGTACATGGAGCGCGGTGCCGCGTGGTCACACTGGTTCGGGCCGCGAGAGATGGACCGGGCCGCCGCCGCGACCGGACGGTCGGGCACGCCGTCGGAGACCGCCGATGGCTGGCGACTCGGCTTCGAGATCCTCGGTGCCGATCAAGGCCAGAGCGGCGTCGGTGCCGGGGCCGTCGGAGAGCTGCACGCCTGGCTCGTGGGCGATCCCGCCTGGCTGGACGATGCCCTCCGCGTGACGCGCGACGAGATCGCGCCGCTCGCCGATTTCGTGGCCTTCGCCCGGCTCTGGGAGCTGCGGCGGGCGGTCGGAACGTTCCAGTACGAGCAGCGGCTCTATGCCACCGAGGATGAGTCGCTCCAGCGTGCCTACTTCAGCGGCATCGTCGGGCACATGACCGGGGTGTCGATGCCCGAGGCCGCATACCTCCAGGCCGTCGGCGCGCCGGGCTCGACGATCGCGGAGCTCGAGCGCTCGATCCTTGCCGGCGCCATGGCCGAGGAGCTCGAGACGCGCTTCGGTCCGGGCTGGTGGTCGAACGACGAAGCCCGGGCCGTCACGGAGCGGCTTGCCGCCGCGGCGACACGAGAGGACGTGCTTGCGCAACTCGGGTATGATGCGCTGGACTGGAGACCCCTCCTGCGTCAGATCCGGACGCGGCTCATCGGCGAGATGAGCGGATACGGGGGACCCAACATCACCACCCGTGCCGGGACCCGCAAGGTCTGACCGTTTGACCGCACGTGATCCCGAGCACGAACCCTCGACCCCCGGCCGTTCCCACGACCCTGCGGTCGACCTCTTCAACTGTCGTTCCTGCCGACGATTCACCAGGACCCTCATGACGGATCGAGGGTGGTGCAGCAGGGATGGCTCCCCGAAGCTCATCGAGGTCAGGTCCTACATGAAGCACTGCTGGCAGGCGAGGCGACCATGAACGACGACGCGCGACCGCAGCAGCGTCGCCGATCGCGACGCCGCCAAGACTCCGCCCCGCGCCGTCCCCAGCAGGGGCAGCAGCGTGGCGGCTACTCGCCTCGCCGACGGAACGACTACGCGTCGGGGCAGTACTCGTCGATCTTCACCGGTCCCTTCCCGACGGACGCCGATGAGCCGGGGATGAACCTCGCCGAGCTCCAGTCGAAGTCGATCGAGGAGCTGCGAGAGCTCGCGTCCGATCACCAGCTCTCCGACTACGAGGAGCTCGACCACTCGGACCTGGTGCTGAAGCTGCTCGACGTCGTGCCCCTGGCTGCCGCCACTCCCGATCGCAACGGGCAGTCGGGCGAGGCGGAGGGGATCCTCGAGATCGTCGACGAGGGCTTCGGCTTCCTGCGGGTCAACGGCGTGATGCCGTCGCAGGACGACATCTACGTGAGCTCCTCCCAGGTCCGACGCTTCGGGCTGCGCACCGGTGACCGGGTCACGGGCCAGACGCGGCCGCCGAAGGACCAGGAGAAGTTCTGGGGCATGCTGCGCGTCGACACCGTGAACGGGGTCGAACCGGAGGTCGCGAAGCGCCGTCCGTACTTTGATTCCCTCGTCCCGGTCTTCCCGGACGAGATGTTCGACCTCGAGACCGACCAGAAGAACCTCACCCAGCGCCTGATCAACCTGATCAGCCCCGTCGGCAAGGGCCAGCGCGGACTCATCCTCTCGCCTGCCAAGGCGGGCAAGACGACGGTCCTCAAGCAGATCGCCGCCGGCATCACCGACAACTCCCCGGAAGCACTTCTCATGGTCGCCCTCATCGGCGAGCGACCCGAGGAGGTGACCGACATGGAGCGCTCGGTGAAGGGCGAGATCTACTCATCGACCTTCGACGAGCCGACCGAGAACCACACGCGCGTCGCCGAGATGTGCCTCGAGATCGCCAAGCGCCAGGTGGAGACCGGCCGCGACGTCGTCATCCTGCTCGACTCGATCACGCGGCTGGCGCGTGCCTACAACCTCGCGCTGCCGGCCTCCGGCAAGACCCTGTCGGGCGGCGTCGACCCGGTGGCCCTGTACCCGCCGAAGCGCTTCTTCGGAGCCGCTCGCAACATCGAGCACGGCGGTTCGCTCACGATCATCGCGACCTGCCTGGTGGATACCGGCAGTCGCATGGATGACGTGATCTACGAAGAGTTCAAGGGCACCGGCAACATGGAGCTGGCGCTCGACCGCAAGCTGTCGGAGAAGCGTATCTTCCCGGCCATCGACGTCCTTCGCTCGGGGACGCGTCGCGAGGAACTGCTGCTCGACGAGAACGAGCTGCGCATGGTCTGGACGATGCGCCGCATGCTGAGCGCGGTCGGCCCCAACGAGGGGATCGAGCTGCTGATGCAGCGCCTCGGCAAGACGAAGAACAATGCCGAGTTCCTCGTCTCGCTCAGCAAGAGCGTCGAGGCCTCCGAGCGCCCCTGACGATCCTCCGCGTCCCGGGCCTCATGCGACCTCGCTCCGCCTCGCTTGCCGCGATCGCCACGCTCGCCGTGGTGCTGGCCGCGTGTGGCGGGTCGCCCGTCGCCTCGCCCGAAGTCACGGCGTCGGCTCGTCCCGCGTCCCCGCCGGCATCGGCCGCTGCCAGCCCCGTGGCCAGTGGCGACGTGGAGCCCGCTCCGGGGTCGTCGAGCCGTGTCTATGCAGCGAATCCGGGTGCGATCGTGGTGGCCATCGACGCCGGCCATGGCGGCTGCCTCGACTGGGGAGTGCCCGATCCCTCGGAGCGCGGTGTCGAGCTGGCTGAGAAGACCCTGACCCTGGCGATCGCATCGCGACTGGCCGAGAAGCTCGAGGCCGAGGGTATCGGCGTCGTCATGCTGCGCGACGAGGACGAGGCGCTGGCGGGCGATGATTACGAGCCCCTCGGCTGCAGCGGGGCACCGTGGCGCGACGTGAACGGCGACGGAATCAGCGGATTCGGTCCCGACGTGCCGGAGGCCACGCGGACGCGGGACGAGCTCCAGGCGCGCCTCGACCTGGCGAACGTCTCCGGCGCCGATGCGCTCGTGAGCATCCACATCAACTCACCGAGCGAGGGTGGCCGGCGGATCGAGATCGCATTCAGCGAGACGTTCTACACCGATGAGACGCCCTGGGGTCCATCGGCGACCGCCGACCTGGCCCTGGCCGTTCAGCAGGGCGTCGTGGATCGCCTCGCGCCCCTCGCGTCGTACGAGCGCGGTGACCGCGGCATCACCGCCCACAACCTCTACCTCGTCGCGCCGCCGCTGTTCGAGCCGACCGAAGACCGACCCGATCCGGTCAAGCAGCCGACGCGCGGCGCCCTGATGCCCGTCGTGCTAGTGGAGGTCGGATCGATCACGCTGAGAGCGGAGCACGACCTCCTCGCCTCCGGTGCCGGCCAGGATGCGGTGGCCGATGGCCTGCTCGACGGGCTGGCCGCCTATCTCGGCGAGCGTGAGCTCGCCGCCCGCATCGGCCTCGCCGGCGAGGTGATCCCGACCATTCCCCCGACCCAGCCGGGCCGCGGGCCGATGTTCTGGGCGCCGGCCGCGCCGGATGGCCCGGTCGAGCTGCGATTGACGAACACGGGAGCGGGTCCATGGCCGAGCGGTCTCGTGCTCGTCGCGGGCTGGGAAGTCACGGACGAGCCGTACCTGCGTCGTGCCCCGGACGTCCTCGCGCCGCTCGACGTCGCCGTGCCTGCGTTGGAGCCCGGCGAGGCGGTGGCAGTCGAGGTCGATCTGGGCTCGCCGCCGCCGTCGGGGCGCTCCGTGGCATGGATCTCGCTAAGCAACGGCAGTACGACGACCGCCGATCTCGGGTCTCCCGCGCTCCAGCTCTCCAGCGAAGCGCCCTGAACCGCTTCGGAGCACACCGCTCCGATCAGCCCGAAGGTCCGCCTCCGCGTACCCGGATGTTTCCGTTTGACCCCCCGCGTCGGCCGCTGGTACGATGTCGCCCGCATGGAACCGGCCCTTCGGCGACGGGGGAGCATTCGGTCTGTCGGACGGTTGCGGCGGTCCGTGCACAGCGTTGACGTGATCATCCGGAAGCGGAGCTGACTTTCTATTGCCTGATTTGCGACGGCTGACCCGCCGCGTTGCCGAAAGCCATCTGCCGACGAGGGTGATCGCCCACCTCTCCGTGGTGAGCCTCGTGGTCCTTGCGACCGCCGCAGGCGTTGCCCAGTCGCAGGGCACCGGGTCCCTCGACTCGGCTCGGACCGAGACCGGCTTCCCGACGATCGTCTCCACGGTCCGCGGTTTCGCCGACGCTCCCCAGACTCAGGAACCCTCGGCCTTCGGCGTCGCCGTTCATCCCGCCGACCAGCTCACCGCCGTCAACCGCGCCGCTCCGGCCCACGTGCCGTCCGAGCCCCTTCCGACCCCGGTCGCCATCGATCCCAACGCGACGCCGCTCGCCGCCCCGAACAGCGTCGGTGACGTTGCGGGCGCCAGCGGGCCGACCTCTCGGGGCGCCGCTCCCGCACCGGCAACCGGGCGGCTCGTATGGCCGGTTCCGGTCGGGTCGATCAGCCAGTACTACCACGCGGGCCATCTCGCGCTCGACATCGCCGCCCCCTACGGCTCCCAGGTCGTCGCATCGCAGAGCGGCATCGTGACCTCCGCCGGCTGGCGCAACAACGGCGGCGGCTACGTCATCAGCATCGACCACGGGAACGGCCTCCAGACGGTCTACAACCACCTCGGCTCGATCTGGGTCAGCCCGGGCCAGGCGGTCGCGGCCGGCCAGGGCATCGGCGGTGTGGGATGCACGGGCTTGTGCACCGGTCCGCACGTTCACTTCGAGGTGATCGTGAACGGCGTGATCGACAACCCCCAGCGGTACTTCTAGTCACCTCGCCCCGATCCAGACGCAGCGCCGGCGTACGACGCCGGCGTCGCCATCTGTCCTGCCGTGTTCTCTGATCGAGCGCGCATCCTCGTGGCGGGTGGGACCGGCGGCGATGGCGCATCCACGTTCCGTCGCGAGGCGCACGTCCCGCGTGGGGGACCCGATGGTGGTGACGGCGGCCGTGGCGGCAGCGTGATCCTCGTTGTCGAGGCCGGCATGACGACGCTCGGCGACTTCAAACGATCCAGGCACTTCCGCGCCGCGCATGGCGGTCGTGGGATGGGACGCCGCGCGCACGGCAAGAACGCGCCGGACGTGACGATCCGCGTGCCCCCCGGGACCCTCGTCCGTTCGCATCCCGATGGCGAGTTCCTCGGCGAGCTGCTCGAGGCCGATGCACGCCTGGTCGTGGCCCACGGCGGTCGCGGTGGGCGAGGCAATGTCCACTTCGCCAGTGCGACGCACCGCGCGCCGAAGCACGCGGAAAAGGGGACTCCCGGCGAGGAGCGCTGGATCGAGCTCGAGCTGAAGCTGATCGCCGACATCGGCCTCGTCGGTGCGCCGAACGCCGGCAAGTCGACCCTCCTCGCGGCCCTGACGGAGGCGCGCCCCGAGGTCGGGGCATACCCGTTCACGACGATCACCCCGAACCTCGGCGTGATCGCGCTCGACGACGAGCACCGCGCCGTGATCGCCGATGTCCCGGGGCTCATCGAGGGCGCTCACGAGGGCAAGGGGCTCGGCCATCACTTCCTCCGGCACGTCGAGCGCACCCGCGTCATCGTCGGAGTGGTCGACGGCTCCGCCGCTGATCCGGTCGGCGAGTGGGACGCGGTCGCCGAGGAGCTCCGGCTGCATGACCCGACACTCCTGGCGCGGCCGATGCCGATCGTGTTCACGAAGCTCGACCTTCCCGAGGCCCGCGAGCGGTGGCCCGAGGTGCGCAAGGCTCTCGAGGCCGACGGCCACGACCCCCTCGGCGTGAGCGCGCACGACGGAACCGGGCTCGACGCCCTGCTCGATCGGCTGCGGACGGCCCTGGCAGAAGCGGAGGACCAGGAAGATGCTGCGAGCGGCGACGCCACGATGCGGGTCCATCGTTTCGACCCGCTGGCCGAGGGATGGGAAGTGGTCGCGGAGGGCGACGGCTTCCGGGTGCGAGGCCGCCGCATCGAAGTCCAGGCGGCCCGCACCGACTTCGAGAACGCCGAGTCGCGTGACCGGTTCTGGCGTCTGCTCGAGCGGCTGGGGATCGACGCGGAGCTGCGGCGAGCCGGTGCCGGCGCCGGAGCCGCAGTGCACATCGGACCGGTCGAGCTCGAGTGGGGCGACGACGATTGAGCCCGGGACTGCTGATGGCCCCCCGCAGCGGGACCGAGACGCGCGCAGCGGGCGCCCGCCGCTCGGAGCGCGCCGGTCGGATCGGCGTCTTCGGCGGAACATTCGACCCACCGCACGTGGGGCACCTCTGGTTGGCGGCGATGGCCGCCGACGCCGTGGGCCTCGACCGGGTCCTGTTCATGCCGGCCGCTCAACCGCCGCACAAGGGGGAGCGCCTGGTCACGCGCGCCGCTGATCGGCTGCTCATGACGCGCCTCGCCATCGACGGCGATCCTGCCTTCGAGCTGAGCGGCCTCGAGATGGAGCGTCCGGGGCCCTCGTACACGATCGACAGCATCGTCGACCTCAAGCGCCTGCATCCCGACGACGAGCTCCTCCTCGTCATGGCCGCCGATTCGCTCGAGCAGATCGACACCTGGCGGGAGCCCGATCGGCTGCTCGACGAGGTCCGATGGATCGTGGGCCCGCGTCCCGGCACGAAGCCGCCCGACCCCGCTCGACTGGCCGAGCGCTTCGGGGAGCGTGCCTCCCGCATCGAGCTGCTCAACGGACCGGCGCTCGACGTGAGCGCATCAGAGATCCGTCGCCGGGTGGCGGCGGGGGAGACCATCCGCTACCTTGTGCCGCGCGACGTGGAGGAGATGATCATCGAGCGAGGAATGTACCGACGTGGCTGACGAAGCCGTCGACGCGACCGAGACGGAGTTGCCTCCGGAACGTGTCGAGATTCCGGAGGACGCGGCCGCGCTCGCGCACCGCATCGTGGAGATCGCGTCCGACAAGAAGGGCAACGACATCGTCATGCTGCGCACCGCCGAGCTGACCACGATGGCCGACTTCTTCGTCATCTGCTCGGGGCGAAGCGATCGCCAGGTCTCCGCCCTCTCGGGCGCGATCATCGACGAGCTGCGCCGGGACGGCATCCGGCCCCTCGGCGTGGAGGGGCGCCAGTCCGCGCGCTGGGTGCTCCTGGACTTCGGATCGGTCATCGTCCACGTCTTCGCGCCCGACGAGCGCGAGTTCTACGGCCTCGAGCGGCTGTGGGGCAACGCCGCCCAGGTCGTTCGCATCGTCTGAGGGCGCCCCGCAAGTACCATCGGGGTCCGGGGTGGATGGCCCATCGGTCCCATTGAGGGTCGGGTCATCGATTCGCATCCTCGATGCATGAGCGACCACCCGCGACGTTCGCGACCAATCGAGACCTGCCGCTTCTGCAGTGGGGACCTTCTCGCCAGCGTCTTCGACACCGTCTTCCGGGACACGGAGGCCGACGAGCGGCTCTTCTTCGCCATTCCGGGTGCGCTGTGCGTGCCGTGCCGCCAGCTCTACGTCGATCAGCAGCTCATCGGCATCCTCGGACTCGACGGTGCCCGCTGCACGTTCGCCATCGAGTCGGACCGCGTTCTCCAGACCGGCAACGCGGGGCAGGCCCCCGCGGCCTGAGGCCGCCCTGCGGCGTCAGCCGGCTCTGCCGGCCAGCAGGTGCTCTCCCAGCCACGCGACGAGCGCCGGCTCCTCATCGACCTCGTTCGACTTGATCGCCACGTCGGCCTCGAACAGGCCGATGAGCATCCGATCCAGCTCATCCCCGCGATAGCGACGTGCAGCCTCCACGATGCGCTCCGCCATTCGCGCGTTCCCGCGCGCCAGCCGGCGCGCCACCTCGGTCGGCGACGTCTTCGCGGCCACGAGATCGCGCGCGACGATGAGGTCGGAGACGCGGCCGGCCAGGGATGCCAGGATGCGCAGGCCCGGTTGACCGTCCTCGAGAGCTCGCCGCAGCGCTTCTGCCGCGGCCGCGGGCTCGCGCCGATCCAGGGCGTTGGTGATGGCGAATACCGACGCCGGCCGCGTGTCGGCCGTCAACGCCTCGACATCCTCGACGCCGATCGAGTCGCCGTCGGCATAGGTCGCCAACTTGCGAAGCTCGGAGTCCGCGATGCGCGTCATCTCGCCGCGCTCGATATCGGTCTCCCAGATGGATCCGCCGATGCGCTCGGCCAGGACGTGTGCGGCGCGCACCTCGATCTTCAGGCCGAGCCTCGCCGCGTGGTTCACGATCCAGCCTCGCAGGTCGCCGCGGCGTGGCGCGCTGTGCTCCTCGACGACACCGCCTCGAGCCTTCACGGCCTCGGCGAGCTTCTTCAGCAGCGCCGGGGGCTTCGTGATGTCGCGCGACGGACGCTCCTCGAGCAGAGCCAGGGCCGCGCCATCGGGCAGGTCGCTCACGAGGGCCAGCAGGCGGTCGGCAGCCGCCGTCGAGCGGCCGGCGGCCTTCAACGGCTGGCGCAGCACGGCGAGGTGCACGCCGAACATGCCCACGGTGCCGGCCTCGAGTCGGGCGCGGTCGATCGCCGCCTCGTCGGGCGTGCTCTGCGGAACGATCTCGACGCGGTCGGTGGCGTCGACGTTCGTCGCGAACTCGCGCATGGCCAGGTCGAGACCGAAGCCGTCGTCTCCGTGGAGCAGCGCGACCGGCGCGCTCATGCGCCCGCCTCCCAGGCCAGGCGCAGCCGGGCCACGAGCTCGTCCACCGACAGACCCGTGACCTCGGCCAGCTCCGCTTCCAGGGCGTGGGCGGGGCGCCGGGCGAGATCGATCGCGCCGGCGTGGGCCGGGTGGCGTCGCTTCATGTCGTCGAGCCGCTCGTCGACGGTGAGGAACTCCTGGGCGACGTGCCGGTCGGCGACGGCCACGAGGACCGACGGCCAGCCGATCGGGTAGCGCTCGTCGTCGAGCAGGCAGCTGATCGGGTGGGAGGCGACCGGCATCGCGAGCTCCTCGTACCCCGCCGCCTCGAGCCGTCGCGCGCCGACGATGCCGTGCTCCCCGCCGGTGCGCCGGACCTCCACCTTGTCGATGTCATGGAGCAGGGCCGCCGCTTCGACCAGGGCACCGTCGATCGGGACCTGTGCCTCCGCCAAGAGGGCGGCTCCGGCTCGCGCCACCCGGGCCACGCCCTCGGAATGTCGAACGATGCCGTCCGGCAGCCCGGCCTCGTCGAGCAGCCGCCGCGCAGTGGTTCGGTCGGGTACAGCCACGGGCCGATGCTACCCGCGGGGGCGTGTCCGTGCACCGGGACCGGCACCGACCAGGCATCGCCCGCGCGGACGCTCATCGTGCGTCCGTCGGTGGCGAGCTCGACGTCGCCGTCGAGGTCGGTGCGGTAGACGCTGATCGATCCGCGAGCGGCGAGCGCCGCGAGGGTCTCGGGCGCAGGATGGCCGTACTCGTTTCCGCTCCCCGACGAGATGACCGCCACGGTCGGGCGCGCGGCGTCGAGGAGGCCGCCCGTGGTCGACGAGGTCGATCCATGGTGGCCGACCTTGAGCAGGTCCGCCCACGGGACGATGCCCGCCGACACGAGAGCGTTTTCGACCGGTGCTTCCGCGTCGCCGGTCAGGAGCGCCGTGAACCCGCCGTGGCCGAGGGCAAGGACCACGGACCCGTTGTTGATGTCGCCCTCGGGCAGCGGCGCGGCCGCGGCAGCATCGGACGGAGCGAGCACCTCGAGCCCCGTGCTGGGATCCAGGCGGAGATGGAGCCCGGCGCGCGCCAGGATGGTCGGCACGCCGGCGAGTTCGGCATCGGCGAAGAGCCGATCGGCCGCAGCGTTCTCGAACGGGATGCCGGCATGCAGGAGCGCTCCGATGCGGTGGCGCGCCAGCACGTCGACGAGTCCTGCGACGTGATCCTGGTGCGGGTGGCTGAGCACCAGCAGGTCGATTCGCCGTGCGAAGAACGGGAGGTTCGCGCCCATCCGGCGGAGTGTCCGCTCCGGATCCGGGCCGCCGTCCACGAGCATGGTTCGGCCCGTGGGTGTCTCGACCAGGATCGCGTCGCCCTGGCCGACGTCGAGCACCGTCACGTGGAGCCGCCCGTCGGGCCGCGATGCGAGCGAGATCACCGCCAGCACACAGATCAGCGCCGCGCCGATGGGAACCGGCCGTAGGAGCCGCGTCGGCCGGGCTCGGCCCGAACCCGGCACGTCGAGCGCGGCCCGCTGCTCGGTGCCACGCTCGTCTGCCAGCGCCCAGGCGACGATGGCGAGGACCGGGAGCCAGGCCACGGCGACCGGTGGCGGGATCGAGACGTCGACGGCGGCAAGGGGAATCGATGCGGTCGCCGAGCCGAGGACGACGATGGTGCGCAGGACGAGCCATGCCGCTCCCCCGGCGAGCCATCCGAGCGAGTCGGCAAGCAGCGCCGGGAGGTGCCCGGTGGCTGCCCCGACGAGCGCGGCCACGGCGGCAAGAAGCATCGCGACCGGAACGAAGGGGACCACGAGGACGTTGGCCAACGGCGCCACGAGCGAGAGCCGCTCGAAGTTCACCAGGATCACGGGCAGCGTGGTGAGCTGCGCGGCGAGGGTGAGGGCCACCGGCTCGCGGATCCAGCCCGGCCATCCGGGCAGCCGCCGCTCGATGCCGGCGCCGAACCAGATGAGCCCGGCGGTGGCCAGCAGCGACAGCTGGAAGCCGACATCCCAGAGGACCGACGGAGCCGCTATGAGCATGAGCAGGGCGGCAAGCATCAATGCCGATGCCGCGTGCGCGCGCGAGCCCCCGAGGCGGGCCACCAGCATGGCACCCGCCATGAGCGCCGCCCGGACCACCGACGGGCTCGCGCCCGCCAGGAGCACGTAGCCGCCGACAACGCTCACGGCGACCGCGGCGGTCGTCCATCGCCCTCCGGGGCCGCGTTCGAGCGGCCGCGCGGCCACGGCGACGAGGGCGGCGACGATGGCGATGTTCCAGCCCGAGATCGCGACCACGTGGGTGAGTCCGGCCGCGGCGAACGCATCCTCGATCTCGGGCGCGATGGCCGAGCGCACCCCGAGCAGGATCCCGGCGCCGAGCGCGGCCTCGGGCTCCGGGACGAGCCGGTTGAGGCCGCCGAGCAGTGTCGCTCGCACGCCGGCGAGAAGGGCCGGCGGTCCGCTGGCCTCGGCGACGACGTCGGCGTCCCGGACGCGAGCGATGACCGCGACGCCCTGGCGCGCCAAGTAGGCGCGATACGCGAACCCGTCGAAGTCCTCGGGTACCTCGAGCCGTCCCCTGACGCGCACGCGGTCCGCGCTGCCGAGGTCGATCCCGCGTGGCATCCACGCCAGGAGACGGTCGGTGGCCGTGACCGGCGCGCCGCCGACGACCATGACCACGTCGCGCAGGACGACCTGCATGCGGTCCTCGCGTGGCCTCGGGTCGTCCGCCACGACGCCCACGACCTCGTGCTCGGCACCATCGACGAGGCGGGTGAGCGATGTCCGGTCGGGCGCCGCCGTGATGTCGGTGTCCGACCCCCGCCACGCCCCGATCCCGCACCCGGCCGCGCCGACGCCACGGCGGATGACCGCGCTTCCCATATGGGCTAACCGCCCCGCCGTCGCCCCGCCCGCGACGCGCGCCGCACCGGCCACGCGCCCACCGGCGAGCGGCAGCACCGGCGCGCCGGCGTCCTGCAGCCGGATGCCGGCGCCGACCCCCGCCAGGAGCGAGGGCAGGACGAAGCGCCCGGTGCCCATCGTCAGCCGGCGGTTGCCAGGTCCCGGATGTCCTCGAGCTGGCCGCGGTTGATGACGCCGCGGGTCACCGCGTCGTCGAGCGACGCGAACGGCTGCTCCTGTCGCGCGGCCACGATCTTCTGCACGGTGACCGGCCCGATGCCCGGAAGCGCCTCGAGCGCCTCCGGCGTGGCGGTGTTGAGGTCGACCAACCCGCCGGTCGCGCCACTCGCGGGCTCCGCGCCGGGTCCGGCGCCGGGCGCCGCGGCGACACTCTCGCCGAGTCGAGGGACGCGCACCTGCTCTCCGTCGTTCAGCGGCTGCGCCAGGTTGATCGTCGCGGCCGCGGCGACGAGGTCCGCGTCGGAGTCGTAGCCGCCGGCCGCTCGAATGGCGTCGGCGATCCGCGACCCGGCCGGCAGCTCCCGGACTCCCGGTGCGGCGACGGCGCCCTCGACGTCGACGACGATGGTTCCCGTGCCCGTCGGAGACGGCTCCGACGCGGGCGTCGCGACCGCGGACGCCAAGAGGCCGCGCGCCGAGAGCTCATCGGACGGAGCCGGTGGCGGGGCGATCAGGAGCCACGCGGCGCAGAGGGCGAGCACACCGGCGCACCCGCCGGCCCCCAGGACGATCCGATCCGACCGTGACACCGCGATTCCTCCGCGGGAGGCGAGGAGATCGTCGAGCAGTGGCTGCGTCCGACGCCCGGAACCCGGGCACTCGGCGCCGGGCGTCGGAAGCAGGCCAGCACCCTAGTCCGCCGGTCGTTACCTCGTGGTTACCGAGGTCTTACGGACGCTCAGTCGCGCGGCGTCACGACGTTGACGAGCTTGCCGGGGATCTGGATGACGCGCATCGGCGCACGGCCGCCCAGGTAGCGCTGCACGTGCTCCGAGGCGAGCGCCAGGCGTTCGACCTCGTCGGCCGGCGTGTCCGCGTTGATCACCAGCCGGTCACGCAGCTTGCCGTCGACCTGCACCGGCAGCTCGACCGTGTCGGACGCGACGAGGTCGGGGTCGGCGACCGGCCAGGGCTGCTGGTGGATCGAGTACGCGTGGCCGCGCCGCTCCCACAGCTCCTCGGTGATGTGCGGCGCGATCGGCGCCATCAGGACGAGCAGCATGTCGACCGTCTCGGCGTAGGCCGTGGTGCCACCCAGCCCCGCCTCGCGGGCGCGCGCGACGGCATTCGTCAGCTCCATGAGCTTGCTGATCGCCGTGTTGAAGCGGAAGCCCTCGATGTCGTCGGTCACGCCGTCGATCGTCGAGTGCGCGGCGCGGCGGAGCGCACGCACCAGCTCCTCGGCCTCGGGCCCCGTCTGCCCGTCGCCGGCGTCCGATCCCTGCGCGATGGTCCACACGCGGTTGAGCCACCGGTACACGCCGTCGATCCCGGTCGGGTTCCACGGTCCGCCCTGGTCCCACGGGCCAATGAACATCAGGAACGCCCGGACCGCGTCCGCGCCATAGCGCTCGACGAGCTCGTCCGGCGCCTGGACGTTGCCGCGCGACTTGCTCATCCGGTTGTGATCCGCACCCAGGATCTGGCCCTGGTTGCGGAGCACCGTGGTCGGCTCGTCGAAGCCGAGCAGCCCGAGGTCGCGCAGCGCCTTGGTGAAGAAGCGGAAGTACATGAGGTGCATGACGGCGTGCTCGGCGCCGCCGGTGTAGAGGTCGATCGGCATCCAGGTGTCGACCGTCGCGCGGTCGAACGGCTGCGTCGCGTCGTCCGGCGAGCAGTAGCGCAGGAAATACCAGCTCGAGTCGACGAACGTGTCCATCGTGTCGGTCTCGCGCCGCGCCGGCTCGCCGCACACGGGACAGGTCGCGGCCAGGAACTCGGCGTGCTCCTGGAGCGGGCTCACGCCGGTCGGCGCGAAGTCGACGTCCGTCGGCAGCACCACGGGAAGCTGGTCCATCGGCACCGGCTGCGCCCCGTGGGTGTCGCAGTAGATGACCGGGATCGGCGCGCCCCAGTAGCGCTGCCGCCCGGCGACCCAGTCGCGCTGTCGGTACGTCACGGCGAAGTGGCCCTGACCGCGCTCCTCGAGGGTCCTCGTGATCGCGCCGATCGCCTCGCTCGCGGCCATGCCGCTGAAATCGCCGGAGTCGATGAGCACCTCGCCCTCGGTGTGCTCGACGAGCGCCTTCCCGACCGGCAGCTCGCCGGAGGCGGGAGCGACCACGTAGCGAATCGGCAGCTCGAAGCGCTCCGCGAACTCGTAGTCGCGCTCGTCGTGGGCCGGGACCGCCATGATCGCGCCGGTCCCGTAGCCGGGCAGCACGTAGTCGGCGATCCAGATCGGGATCCGCTCCTCCGTCATCGGGTTGACGGCGTACGCGCCGATGAAGACGCCGGTCTTCTCCCGATCGGTGCTCATGCGGTCGATCTCGGTCTGGCGCCGGGCCTGCGCGACGTAGGCCTCGACGTCGGCACGGCGGTCGTCGGTCGTCAGGGTGGCGACGGTCGGGTGCTCCGGCGCCAGGACCATGAACGTGGCGCCGAACACCGTGTCCGGGCGCGTGGTGAAGACCCGGATCGGCTCGACGTCGTCGGCCTCGGTGGGGAAGTCGACCTCCGCGCCCTCGGACCGGCCGATCCAGTTCGTCTGCATCGCCTTGATCGGCTCGGGGTAGTCGAGCCCGTCGAAGCTCAGCAGCTCATCCGAGTAGTTCGTGATGCGGAAGTACCACTGCTCCAGGTCGCGCTTCTCGACCGGCGTGCCGCAGCGCCAGCAGCGCCGATCGGTCCCCTCGACCTGCTCGCGGGCCAGCACGACCTTGTCCTTCGGACACCAGTCGACGGCGCCCATCGCCTTGTAGGCGAGCCCGGCCTCGTAGAGCTTCAGGAACAGCCACTGCTGCCAGCGGTAGTACGACGGGTCGCAGGTCACGACCTCGCGCGTCCAGTCGAACGACGCTCCCATCTGGCGCATCTGGCGGCGCATCGTGTCGATGTTCGCGTACGTCCACTTCGCGGGGTGGATGCCGCGATCGATCGCCGCGTTCTCGGCCGGCAGGCCGAACCCGTCGAAGCCCATGGGGAACATCACGTTCTCGCCGCGCATGCGATGCATCCGCGCCACGATGTCGGGGCCCGTCATGGCATACCAGTGACCGATGTGGAGGTCGCCCGACGGATAGGGGTACATCGTCAGGACGTAGCGCTTCGGGCGCGGGTCGTCGTCGCGGGCCGTGTACAGGCCCTCGGCCTCCCAGCGCTGCTGCCACTTCGCCTCGAACGAGGCGGGATCGTAGCGAGAACGCCCGGTCCGGGCGTGGGTCTCGGTCGTCATCGGTCCTCAGCCTCCTGCGGAAACCAGGCCATGAGCACCTCGTCGCGGTACTCGTCGCCGGATCGGTACTGCATGCGCCGCACGCCCTCGCGGACGAAGCCGCGGCGCTCGTAGACGGCGATCGCCCGTTCGTTGTCGGGAAACACGCCCAGCGAGATCTTGCGCAGGCCCCGCTCGCGCGCCCAGTCCTGCGCGGCCGTCACGAGCTCGGAGCCGATGCCGACGTCGCGCCATCGGGCGCCGATGCAGATCGAGAGCACGCCGATGTGCTCGGTGGCACGACCGCGGTCGACGCTGATGAGCACGTTGCCCACCACCTCGCCATCGGCCTCGGCGACCAGGGCCAGGTGCTCGGACGCGCGGATGAGCTCGCTGATCCAGAAGGCCTCCGACGGTTCGCTCACCGTCCCGGGCGTCGTGATCAGCCAGCGGCCCTCCTCGCGAACCTCGGCGAACAGGCGGGCCAGCGCGCGGCCGTCGGTCGGTCGGCCCGGACGCAGCGTCCAGCGCCGGCCATCCCGGGCCGTCTTCGCCTCGCCGCTTCCCGTCAGGATCATCGCAATTGCCCCAGACGCCAACGAACCCCTCCGTCTGCTCGGGACGAAGGGGCTCACATCTCCGCGGTACCACCTGAGCTTGGCCGATGCCCTCGTTGGAGGGAAGTGGTGGAGCTGGGGGGACTCGAACCCCCGACCCCCTGCATGCCATGCAGGTGCTCTCCCAGCTGAGCTACAACCCCACGGATATCATCGGTCCACTCGTCGGCGTGCTATCGGGCGCCACCCGGTCGGACTCATCGCCCGACTGCTCGGCAGGTGAGTTCCGCGCTCCTCGGTTCGCCGGCTTCCACCAATCCCGGCTCGCTGTGAACGAGGCGCAGCGCGTACTGATCCCGCGTCGACGCGTTCGCGGCCGAGGATATCACAGGGGTCGGATGGCCCTCAATCGGGCCGCCGTCATCATTGACCGGACAGCGGCGCGAGCCTTCGCCCGCTGATGGCTGTGGCTCGCCGATGTCGACGCTCCCGCCGCTCGCGGGCTCGCCCCTCGGCGCCCTCGACGAGCCGGTTCGCCACGAGCAGGGTGGCCCCCGCCGCGAGGAGGGTGACGATGCCGCTCGGCATGGAAAGGAGCGCCAGCAGGTACCCGAGGAAGGCGATGCGCGTCGCGACCACACCCACCACGGCGTCGGATGGGATGAGCGCCGGGTCGGGATCGGTGTTCGCGTCGCCCCGGGTCTCGATCCATCGATCTCCGTCCACCTCGACGACCCTCGTGACGCGATGCGTGATGAAGGTGTCGCTCGGCAGGCGCACGGTGACGACCTCACCGACGCGGGGGGCGCGCGAGCGATCCACCACGGTGAGCGCGCCGACGCCGATCGACGGCTCCATCGACCCGCTGCGGATGGCGAAGAGCTCGTAGCCGATGGTCGGGCCGACGCGCGCGCCGATCCCGAGCATCAGGACCGTCGCGGACAGGACGACGATGAGCGCGCCGAGGATGACCCGCCAGGTCCGCAGGACGAGAAGCTCGGTCATCGGATCTCAGCCGGGTGGCCTACGGGTTGTTGGCGGTCTGCTCGGCGTTGAAGGTGAACGTCGTCGTGGTCGTCGCGCCCTGGTAGGCGTTGCCGGTCGCCGACGGGAGGCTCATCCGGAAGCAGAGCGTCTCACTGCTGGCCGCAGCCAGCGTGCGATCGCCCGCCTGGGCGCCGGCCGCCGGGCTTCCGATGCCGACCGAGCTTGCCCCGAAGGCCGTCTGTGCCACGACCAGCGCGCCGTCGAAGTCGTTGCAGGGTGTGCCGGGCGTCGTGGTGTCGATCTCACGGACGGTCAGCGTCAGGACGTCGCGCAGGGCGAGGCCGTCGGCATTCGTGCTCGCGGTCGACACGCTGTAGCGCAGCTCCGCGGTCCCGTCGTTCGTGATCGTGACGTCATCGGTCAGGACATCTCCGGGCAGGAGTGCGCCGGACGACAGCGACAGGGAGGCGACATCGCTCGGGTCGAGGCTGATCGTGCCCGCCGTGAACGTCCCGTCGACGGTGGCGCTGTCGGTGAAGAGCGCAAGGCTCAGGCTGCCAGCGCCGATGGCCACGAGGGCAGCCGCCGGAAGGAGGAATCCGAGCAGGCGCTCGCGAATGGAAACGGTCCGGATGACCAAGGAGTGGAGTCTCCCCGCGTGACGAAGTCGTTGGCCCACGTGGTCGAGGGCGACCGTCGCAGCGTGAGGCACGCACTCCCCGTGACCAATAGGACCATCGGGGCAGGGTTCGGGCGTATCGGTGGATATCGCCAGGCGCGCGCGGAGCCGACACTCAGCCGCACATGGATCGGGACCTGACCGCGCCTTCCCGCGGCCGGTGGCGCATCGCGCCCTGGCTCGGCGTCGCCATGCTCGTCGCCGCGACGCTCCCCGGGGGCGGCAGCACGTCCCTCGCCGCGTTCTCCCGCACCACCGTCGAGCCCGTCACCGCAACGGTCCAGATCCTGGACCCGCCACCGAGCGTCTCGTGCGCGGCCACCCTGGTGATCTGCACGGCCGGGCTGATCTCGCGTCCCCAGCTGACCTGGAGCCCCACGCCCGACGCGTATGCCACCGGCTACCAGGTCTGGCGCTCGACGACGAGCGGATCGGGCTATGTCCAGGTCGCCACGGTCGCCGGCCGTGCGACGACCACCTGGACCGACAACGGGAGCCTGTCGACGCTCACGACGTACTACTACGTGCTGCGCGCCACCTCGGCGACCTGGACGAGCGCGTTCAGCAACCAGGTGGCGGTGACGATCGCGATCGGGGGCTAGGCCGGTTCGGATCTGCCCTCGAGGCGGGATCGCAGACGCTCGAGGCTGGCCTCGATGTCGCCGCCGGCGGCCGACGCGATCATCGGTTCCATGAACGCCGTGAGCATCGAGCCGCGAATTTCCATCGCGAAGACGACCTCGCTGCCCGTCGCGGCCGGTGCGACATCGAGCGTGGCGTCCGCGCGCACGCCGCTCACCTCGCTGCCGACGGCCAGGTGTCGCGGGGGCTCGTACGCGGTCACGGTCAGCGGCGCGTCGATGCGCTGGCCCATGAGCTGGCGCGTGACGTGTGCGGTGGCTCCGACGGCCATCTCGCCGTCGGACGTCCGGCGTGCCTCCGTGACGCCGCTCTGCCACTCGGCCAGTCGATCGAGATCGGCGAGGTAGGCGAAGACCTCGTCCGGGGGTGCCTCGATCGTCGTCCGCCGCTCGACTCGCTGCATCGGCTCACCCTAGCCGATGCGCGCCGGCACCGCGTCAGGCGCCGGCGCGGGCCGGGCTCCGGGCCGCGATCGTCGCGAGCGTGCCGATGAACGTGGGCGAGACGTTGAGCGACTCGATCCGGGCGAACTCCATGCCCGCCGCCGTCGCCTGCTCGCGCGCGCCGATGTCGACGTCGTAGAGGATCTCGAGATGGTCGGCCAGGAACTGGACGGGCGCCACGAGCACCGATCGGTGACCCGCCTCGCGCAGCTCGGGCAACAGGTCGCTGAAGTCGGGCTTCATCCACTCGCCCGGCTCGTGACCGGCCGACTGCCAGCAGAAGCGCCAGCCGCCGTCCGGGATGCCCGCGGCATCGGCCACCGCCTCGGCGGTGGTACGCAGCTGATCGAGATAGCCGGGCTCGGCATCGGCCACCCGCCGCGGCAGCGAGTGCGCGGTGAGCAGCACCGGGGTGCCGTCCGGGAGGGTCGCGAGGCCGTCGCGCACCTTCTCGGCGACCGCCTCGATGAAGCCGGGTTCGCCGTGCCATGCCGGTGCCAGCTCCACCCGGGGGGCCGAGCCCCCCAGCTCCTCCACCGCTGCGTCGATCGCCCGGCGGTAGCCGGCCATCAGCAGCTCCGAGTACTGCGGGCTCATGATGATGGCGCTCACGTGGCCGCATCCGAGGTCGCGCAGCTCGCGCAGGCCGTCGAGGATCGTGGGTGCCGAGAACCGCATCCCGACGGTCGCCGAAGCGTCGATCCCATCCGCGCGCAGCCGCGCTTCGACGGCGGCCGCCTGGGCGCGGGTGATCGGGATGAGCGGTGAGCCACCGATGAGCTCGTAGCGCCGTCGGAACTCGGCCACGAGCTCGTCGTCGGGGGCGCGTCCGCCGCGCACGGCGGCAAGATATTCGGGCAGGTCGTGGAGATCGTCGGCCGGGGAGCCGTAGGTCATGAGCAGGACGCCGAGGCGGTCGCTCATCGGGCCGACTCGGTGTGCACGAGGTCCACGAGCCGTCGCAGGAGGTCGGGATCGCTGTCGGGCAGTACCCCGTGCCCGAGGTTGAAGATGTGGCCCGGCCGGTTCGCCGCACGGCGCAGGACGTCGCGCGCCCCCTCGACGGTCGCCTCCCAGCCCGCGATGACCCGTGTCGCGTCGAGGTTGCCCTGGATGCCGCGGTCGAAGCCGATGCGCTCCCAGGCCCGGTCGAGTGACTGCCGATGGTCGACGCCGATGATGTCGCCGCCGGCGACGGTCATCGGCTCGAGCAGGGCCGCGGTCCCCGTCCCGAAATGGATGGCGGGGGCACCTCGGATGCCGGCAAAGATCCGAGCCACGTGCGGCTGGACGTACGTCACGTAGTCCGACGGCCCGAGCGAGCCGACCCACGAATCGAACAGCTGGACCACGTGCACGCCGGCGTCGATCTGCGCGTTCAGGTAGTCGATCACGACGTCCGACAGCTTCTCCATGAGCGCGTGCCACGCCTCGGGTTCGCGGTACATGAACGCCTTGGCGATCGCGTAGTCCCGAGACGGCTTTCCCTCGATGAGGTAGCAGGCCAGGGTGAACGGTGAGCCGCTGAAGCCGATGACGGCCTGCTTGCCGTCGAGCTCGCGCCGGACCAGGCGGATGGCATCCATCACGAAGGCCGTCTCCTGGGCCGGGTCGAACGAGCGGAGCGCGTCGACCTGCGCGCGGGATCGAATCGGATCGTGGATGATCGGACCGACGTCGGGCTGGATCTCGAGGCTCACGCCCATCGGCTCGAGGGGAATCATGATGTCGGCGAAGAGCACCGCGGCGTCGACGCCGAACGCCTCGACCGGCATCACGGTGACCTCGGCGCAGAGCTCGGGAGTCTTCGCCAGCGTCAGGATCGGGTAGCGCTCGCGGAGCTTGCGGTAGTCGGCCAGGCAGCGGCCGGCCTGGCGCATGAACCAGATCGGCGTTCGATCCGGCTGCTCGTGGCCGAGGGCCGCGCAGAAGCGGGCCTCGCCGGTCCAGGCGGTGGTGGGGGAGGGAGCGCTGTCGATCATCGGTCCTCTGCTGGAACGGGTGGTGCGGCGAAGGCGGCGCGTGCGGCGTTCGCCGTGGTCGCCAGGTCGTCGTTGGTATGGGCGGTCGAGACGAACCAGGCCTCGTGCTGGCTCGGCGGCAGCATGATCCCGGCGTCGAGCATGGCGTGGAAGAAGGCCGGGTAGCGGCCCTCCTCGAGAAAGGCGGTGAGAAGGCTGCCCACGCGGCTGGTACGGACAACCGCGCCGGCTGCATGGGCCGCGTCGTTCAGAGCGTCCTCCAGGCTCGCGCCGGCCGTCTCGAGACGCTCGTACGCCGATGCGTCGAGCTCGCGCAGGGTCGCGGCACCGGCGGCCATGGTCAGCGGGTTGCCCGACAGGGTGCCGGCCTGGTAGACCGGGCCGTCGGGGGCCACGAGCGCCATGAGATCGGCTCGCCCGCCGTAGGCCCCGACCGGCAGCCCGCCGCCGATGATCTTGCCGAGCACGGTGAGGTCCGGCGCGATGCCGTAGCGCTCCTGCGCGCCTCCGCGGGCCACGCGGAAGCCGGTGATCACCTCGTCGAAGATGAGGAGCGTGCCGTGCCGCGCGGTGAGCTCCCGGAGCCCGGCAAGGTAGCCGTCGGCGGGGGGAACGACGCCCATGTTGGCCGCGACGGGCTCGACGATGACGGCGGCCACCGGCGCGGTCGCCAGGAGCCGCTCCACAACATCGAGGTCGTTGAACGGCGCGACAAGCGTGTCACGCGCGGCTCCCGCCGTCACGCCGGCGCTCGCGGGCATGCCGATGGCACCGGAGCCCGGCTCGACGAGCAGGGCATCGGCGTGGCCGTGGTAGCCCCCGGCCATCTTCACGATCGCGTCGCGCTTCGTTGCGGCTCGTGCCAGGCGGATGGCGCTCATCGCCGCCTCGGTGCCGGAGCTCACGAAGCGCAGCCGCTCGATCGAGGGCATGGCGCCGGTGATGAGCGCGCCCAGCTCGATCTCGTGCGGATTCGGCGCGCCGTAGCTCGTTCCGCGGCGGGCGGCCTCCGTGACGGCTTCGACGACGGCGGGGTGGGCGTGGCCGAGGATCATCGGCCCCCAGGACCCGACATAGTCGATGAGCTCGTTGCCATCGACGTCCCATGCCCGCGCGCCGAGGGCGCGATCGATGACTCGCGGCGTGCCGCCCACAGACCGGAAGGCGCGTACCGGCGAGCTCACGCCACCGGGAAAGAGGCCGGACGCGCGCGCCATGAGCTCCGCGGAGCGGGTCGTCGGGGCAACGACGCTCATCGATCGGCTCCCGACAGCAGGCCGAGGATGTCGCCGAGCGGCCGATGGATGCCGGTGATGATCGGCGTGTCCCGAACGGTGGAACGGCGCGACTCGGTCTCGCGCAGCTCGCGGACGAGGTCCTGGAAGGCGATGAGCTCATCGGTCTCGTAGGCGACGATGAACTCCTGGTCGTCGAGGCCGAACGAGTAGGCGAGGAGCTGGCGGACCTGGGGATAGCGATGGCCGACCCGCATGTGGCCCTTCATGACCTCCTGCCGCTCCTCGGCCGAGGCGAGGTACCACTCGACCGACTTCGTGAACGGGTAGACGACGAGGTACTTCGAGCGCTCGCCGCTGAACAGCGACTGCTCCTGGGTGGTCGGTCGCTTCACGTACTGAGACGGCCGCGTCAGGCCGATCATGCTGATCGCCGGGGTCATCCATCGGCCGATCCCCGCCGAGAGCAGGTCCGCGGCGGTCTCCTCGACCGCCTCGATCGAATCGCTCATGCGCCACAGGAGCAGGTCGCCCTCCGCGCGCAGTCCGATCGTGGAGTAGCTGTGCTGCATGAGCCGCCCCTCGGTCCGCGTGGCCGCGGCACAGAAGTCGCCGATGTCGGCCCGGCGCTCGTCGGCCCCGCGCCGGCGCCAGACGGGGTCGAGCCGGAGCAGCCAGGCGTGGACGAACCGCTCGTCGCTCATCGCGACTGCTCCCGCAGCCAGCCGGCCGCCTCGAGCGCGAAGTAGGTGACGATGACGCCGGCACCGGCGCGCGCGATGGCGGTCAGCGACTCGAGCGCCGCCGCGCGGCGATCGAGCCAGCCGCGCTCTGCCGCCGCGCAGATGGCCGCGTACTCCCCGCTCACCTGGTACGCGGCGATCGGCAGTTCCGTGGCCTGGCGGGCGGCCGCGATGATGTCCAGGGCGAGCAGCGCCGGCTTGACCATGACCATGTCGGCCCCCTCGTCGATGTCGGCGCGGATCTCGGCCATCGCCTCGCGGCCGTTGGCGGCGTCCATCTGGTACGCGCGGCGATCACCGAACGCCGGGGCGGAGTCCGCGGCCTCGCGGAACGGGCCGTAGAACGCGGACGCATGTTTCGCCGCGTAGGCGAGGATCGCCGTTTCGGCGTGTCCCTCGTCGTCGAGAGCCGAGCGGATGGCGGCCACCTGGCCGTCCATCATCGCGCTCGGGGCCACGACATCCGCGCCTGCGTCGGCGAGGGAGAGGGCCGCCCGCGCCAGGAGGGGAAGCGTCGTGTCGTTGTCGATCGCCGTCCCGTCCAGCACGCCGCAATGACCGTGCGAGGTGTACTCGCACAGGCAGACGTCGGCGACGATCGCCAGGTCGTCGCCCACCGCGCGCCGAATCTCGCGCGCTGCCTGCTGGACGATGCCGTCCTCGGCCCACGCGCCCGAACCATCGGCATCCTTGCCCTCGGGCAGACCGAAGAGGAGCACGGATCGGATCCCCGCGGAGACGAGCGCTTCGGCGTGCGAGCCGAGCAGGTCGACGCTGAGCCGATGCTGCCCGGGCATCGAGCCGATCTCCTCGCGCACGCCGTCGCCGGGTCGGACGAACAGCGGTGCGACGAGCATCGCCGGATCGAGGCGGGTCTCGCGCACGAGCGCGCGCAGCGCCGGACTGCGGCGCAGCCGCCGGCCGCGGTGGACCCTGGAGCCCGTGCCGGCGGCGCTGGTCGAGTGAGTGACGACGGTCATGAGCTCTCCGGTGCGATGGTGGCGGCGATGGCGTCGGCGAGGCCGACCGCCGTGTGGATGGAGGCGATGGCGGCGACGTGGAAGCCGGACTGTCGCGCCTCGGCGGCGGTGACCGGCCCGATGCAGAAGGCGGGGAGCGTCCGGGCGCGGCTCCGATGGACGCCGCCGGCCAACCGGGTGAGACCGCGGACGGT
This sequence comes from Chloroflexota bacterium, assembly GCA_025699005.1. Classification (GTDB taxonomy): domain Bacteria; phylum Chloroflexota; class Limnocylindria; order QHBO01; family QHBO01; genus JACDBZ01. The sequence continues at coordinate 385,392 of JAILWI010000002.1, forward strand.
CGAGCCGCTCGTGAAGGCGATGCCGGCGAGATCGGACTGGAGCACCGACTGGAGGCGATCACGGCTCGACCCGGGCCCCTCGACGGTGCGGTAGGCAACGACCTCCTCGACCCGGGCGCCGCGAGCGAGGAGCGCGTCGTGCAGGTCGGGAGTCGCGGCATCGGCGCGAGCCAGGACGACGCGGCGGCCATCGACATCGCCGAGCCCGTCGGCGATCGCCACGGTCAGGTAGTCGTCCGGGACGTGGTCGATGCGGATGCCCGCGACGGCCAGGACATCCGCCGTCGCCGGCCCCACCGCGGCGACGCGTGTCCCCTCCGGCAGCCGGTCGCCGCTGGACGCGAGCCGCGCCACGAGCGCCTCGGCTCCGTTGGCGCTGGTCAGGACGAGCCAGTCCGCCCCGGCCAGTCCGGCCAGCATGGCGTCGATCTCCGGTCCCGATGCGTCAGCGTCGATCGCCACGGTGGGAACGCTCACGCCCTCGATGCCTCGCGCATCGAGCAGTCCCACGAGCTCGGCGGCCTGCGCCTCCGGGCGGGTGACGAGGATGCGCGGTCTCATGCGTTGCCGATCCGCGTCGCGACCTCGGCGACGACCGCGGCGGCATCCGTGGCCGAGCCGCTCGCCTCGGCCCGTCGGTACGAGCCATCCGGCGCCTCGAATGCCGCGCGGAGGCGGAGTGTCTCCCCCGTGACCTCGCCGAGCGCGCCGAGCGGCGCCAGGCACCCTCCGCCGATGGCGCGGAGCAGCGCACGCTCGGCCTCGACGCCGATGCGCGTCGGGAGGTGGTCGACCGCGCGGAGCGCGGCCAGCAGGGCCGTGTCATCGGCGCGCACCTGGACGGCCAGCGCCCCCTGCGCCGGCGCGGGCAGGACGACGTCGTACGGCAGGCGCGCCTGGTCAGGGATCTCGATCCCGAGGCGGTCGAGGCCCGCCGCGGCGAGCATGAGCGCGTCGAGCTCCCCGGCGTGGAGGCGCGCCAGCCGCGACTCCACGTTGCCGCGGATCGGGACGGCGATGAGGTCGATCCGGCTGGCCGCCAGCTGAGCTGCGCGGCGCGGTGAGCTCGTGCCGATCCTCGCTCCGAAGCGGAGGTCGGCCAGCCCGCTGCCATCGGCCGTCACGAGGCAGTCGCGGGCATCGGCGCGCTCGAGCACGGCACCGATCACGAGGCCCGGGACCGGCTCGGTCGGCAGGTCCTTGAACGAGTGCACGACGACGTTGACGCGTCCGTCGAGCAGGGCACGCTCGAGCTCGCGCGTGAACTGCCCGTCGACCTCCACCCATCCGGCGTTCGGTCGCCGAGCGCTGATGGCATCCCCGCGCGTGGTGATGGGGACGAGCTCGGCGCGGCCGAGCACCGGTGCGACGGCGTCGCCGGCGATCTGCGCCTGCGCCATGGCCAGCCGGCTCTCCCGCGTGCCGATGCGGAGCGTCGCGGCGGTCGTCACGACTCGATCCCGAACAGGCGCCTGACCGTGTCCGCGTCGGCGCCCCCTCGGCGGAGCTCGATCGACGGTCCGTGGAGCAGCTCGCCGACCATGGCGCTGGCGGCGGCCTCCACCACGGCCAGCTGACGATCGTCGAGATCGCCACGCGTCCGCAGCCGCTCGAGATGGCGGCGCCGAACGGCATCGGCCTCGCGGTGGAGGAGCTGAAGCGCATCGGCCGCGGTGCGGGCCTCGAGCCACGCGGCGAAGGACTCGATCTCCGTGTCGATCGCCTCACGCAGCCGTCGCTCGGCGGCCGGTGACAGGACGGGTGTCCGGTCGGCGTGATCGCCGATGGCGTCGATGGCCAGCAGCCGGTCGTCCACCGCGGCAGCCGCGTCAGGAGCGACGGCGCCGGGCGTCGACAGGTCGAGGACCCATGGCCTGGCCGCTCCGAGCTGCGCCAGGTCGAGCACCGGCGTGCGGCCCCGCACCGCGATCGCGATCGCCGCGGCTTGCGCGACGTCCTCGATGGTCAGCGGCCCGACACGAAGGCGGTGCCCCGACCCCGGGAGCGCGTCGAGGAGCCGGGCGCCACGCTCGGACGAAGCCGATGCCACCACGATCGCGTGCCCCGCCTCGGCGAGGCGCACGGCGACGCGACGGCCCATCTCGCCCGTCCCCGCCACGAGGATGCGCGCCGGCGGTTCAGGCAGGCGCTCCTCGAGCCACGCCGCCCCCACGTCGGCCAGCGATCGGTCTCCGCCCGGTCGGGCGTGGCTTCGCACGCTGCGGCCGAAGCGGAGCGCCCGGCGGTAGAGCTCGTTGAGGATCGGACCGGTGTCGCCGGCCGCGAGCGCGGACTCGTACGCGACCCGCACCTGGCCGAGGAGCTGTTCTTCCGCCACGATCGCGGAGTCGAAGCCTCCGACCACCTCGAAGACGCGACGCAGTGCGTCGCGTCCCTGGAGCTGGCCGTCCTGCACCGGCCCGTCCTCGACGGTCGCGAGCTCGACCCGGTGGCACGTCTCGAGGAGCACGCGCTCCTCCGCATCGGCAGCGCGGAGGTCCCCGGCGAGACGCTCGCGCTCGGCGGCGGCATGGGCACGGAACGTCGCGTAGCGCACGCGAATGCGGTCGAGGTCGACGAGCCTGGACAAGGTCGATCGGTCACCGATGCGGGGGATCGAAGTGAGCGGCGACCGCAGGCTACGGGCGGGCGATCCCCCGGGTCAAACCTGAGTCATAGATTTGCCGAGATTCTCAGTGGAGGATCTGCGAAAGGAACTGCTTCGTCCGCTCCTGCTTCGGCTCCTCGAAGATCTCCTTCGGCGTGCCGATTTCGACGATCTCGCCGTGATCGAAGAAGACCATCCGGTTGGCCACGGCGCGGGCGAAGCCCATCTCGTGGGTCACGCAGATCATCGTCATGCCGGTGTCGCGCGCCAGCGACTGCATGACGTCCAGCACCTCGCTGATCATCTCCGGGTCGAGGGCCGAGGTCGGCTCGTCGAACAGCATGATCTTCGGGTTCATCGCCAGCGCGCGGGCGATGGCCACGCGCTGCTGCTGACCGCCGGACAGCTGTGCCGGATGCTTGTGCGCCTGCTCGGGGATGCCGACGCGTTCGAGAAGCTTCATCCCGATGGCATCGGCTTCCGACCGCGCGAGCTTCTTCACCTTGCGGGGCGCGAGCGTGATGTTCTCGAGCGCGGTCAGATGGGGGAACAGGTTGAACGACTGGAACACCATGCCGATCTCGCTGCGGATCGCGGCGATGTTGCGGATGTCGTTCGTCATCGCGATGCCGTCCACGATGATCTCGCCGCGCTGATGGTGCTCAAGGCGGTTGATCGTGCGGATGAAGGTCGACTTTCCCGAGCCGGAGGCACCGAACACGACGACGACCTCTCCGGTCTTCACGGTGAGGTTGATGCCCTTGAGGACGTGGAGCTCCCCGAACCACTTGTGCACGTCGCGGGCGATGATGATGTCGTCGGTGGTCGTCTTCGGGGACGGGGAGGTCTGTTCGGTCATCGGGTCACCTCGATCGGGAGCGGAGGACTCGGTCATCAGCGCGTACCCACGCCGAGGGCGCGTTCGAGCCGATAGCTGGCCTGGGACATGGCGTAGGAGAGGACGAAGAAGACGGCGGCGATGAAGACATAGACCTCGAGGCTGGCCCCGAACGAGTCGGACTGCGCAAGCACGGCGCGGCTGATGCCGAGCAGCTCGAGGAGGCCGATGATCGTCACCAGCGTCGTGTCCTTGAGCAGACTGATGAAGAGGCCGACGTTGGCCGGGATGACGGCGCGCAAGGCCTGCGGCAGCACGATGTAGCGGTTGGTCTGGACGCCGCCGAGCCCCAGCGCGTGCGCCGCCTCGATCTGGCCGCTCGGAATCGCCTGCAGGCCCCCGCGCACGTTCTCGGCGACGTAGGCCGCGGAGAACAGCGTGATGCCGCCCATTGCCCGCGCGATGCGATCGAGCCGCCACTCGCCCGGCAGGAAGAGCGGCAGGATGATGTCGGCCATGAAGAGGATCGTGACGAGCGGCACTCCGCGGATGAGCTCGATGTAGCCGGTGCTCAGGATTCGCAGCACCGGAAGCTCGGAACGGCGCCCGAGGGCGAGGATCACGCCGAGGGGGAAGGACAGGACGATGCCGACCACGGCCAGCAGCACGGTGAGCAGCAGGCCGCCCCACACGTTCGAGCTGATGGACTCGAGGGGCGTGCCGGCAAATCCGCTCACCAGGTAGAACGTCAGCGGCAGCGAGACGATCCACGCCCAGCCGAGCGGGCGGCGGGGCACCAGGCCGCGGAACCCCGCGACCATGGCGACCCACACGATCGCGGCATTGAAGGCGTAGGCCGCCACCGCGGTGATGCCGATCGGCGAGAACAGCATGAGCACCGCCAGGAGCAGCTGGATCGCCGACAGGGTCACAGCGAGCATGCGCGATGCGAGCCCGTGGACGCCGGCCGATGCGCCGGCCAACACGGAGAGGACCGCCATCGCCGCCCACAGGCGCCACGCCTGGTCGGCGGGGTACTGCCCGATGAGGAACAGGCGCAGGTTGTTGCTGACGACGTTCCAGCGCGCTTCGGTCAGCGCCCATTGCCCGACCTGGATCGCCACCCACACGAGGAGGGCGCCGAGCACGATCGTGATGATCGAGCTGATCGGGCCGGAGAACAGGTTCTCGCGCAGCCAGGCGATCGGGCCGATGACGGTGCGCGGCGGTCGGATCGACTCGGCGGTCATCGCTCGAGGACCTGGACGCGCCGGTTGTAGATGTTCATGAGCAGCGACGTGAAGAGGCTGATCGCCAGGTACGTGCCCATGATCATGATGAGCACCGGGACCGGCTGACCCGTCTGGTTGGCCATGGTCTGGCCGACCTTGAACAGGTCGGGGTAGCCGACGGCGATCGCCAGGCTCGAGTTCTTCGCAAGATTGAGGTACTGGCTCGTGAGCGGCGGGACGATGATCCGCAGCGCCTGGGGGAAGATGACGAGACGCAGCGTCTGACCCTCGGTGAATCCGAGCGCGCGTGCCGCCTCGAGCTGCCCGCGGCGCACGGCCTGGATCCCTCCACGCACGACCTCGCCGATGAACGCGGCCGTGTAGAGCACCAGGCCGAAGAGCAGCGCCGAGAATTCGGGTGACAGCCGCAGGCCGCCGGCGAAGTTGAACCGTTCCTTCACCGGCAGGTCGAAGGTCAGCGGCTGGCCGCCGGCCGCAAACCAGCCGAGGACCGGCAGCACGAAGAGGGCAGCAGTGGCGATCGTCCGCATGCGGTAGGAAGGCTTCCCGGCATCCTCTCGTCGCCCGGCCACCACGTTGGCAACGATGAGTCCGATGATGCCGATCACGATCGACGCGATGAAGATGCCGAAGCCACCCGAGACCTGTGGGCCCGGGACGTAGACGCCGCGCTGGTTGAGGAAGAAGCCCTCGCCGATCGTGATGCTGTCGGAGACGCTCGGAAGCTGGAGCAGGACGGCGAAGTAGATGAGGACCAGCTGCACGAGCAGCGGTGTGTTGCGGATGATCTCGACATAACCCGCGGCAATCCGTGCGACGAGCCAGTTCGGTGAGAGGCGTGCCACGCCGACGATCAGGCCGAGCAGCGTGGCCAGGATGATGCCGAGGAAGCTGACGAACAGGGTGTTGAGCAGGCCGACGAGGAAGGCCGTGCCGTAGGTGTCTCGCGACGAGTAGGCGATCGGGCTCTCGCTGATCTCGAAGCCCGCCTGGCGGCCCAGGAAGCTGAACCCGAAGCCCAGGTTCCGCTGGTTCATGGCCGAGATCATGTTGCTGACCATGAACCAGACCACCAGGCCGATGACCACGACCACCACGACCTGGGCCGCGATCTCCAGGAAGCGGACGTCACGCCATAGGGGGACCGTGGTCTGGCTGCGTGCGCGTGGCGTGGACGTCATGGGCGTCGGGCGATCATGAAGCCGGGGGCGGGATCACTCCCGCCCCCGGCGTCCGTCAAGGACGGTCTATCGGTACGGAGGTGCGTACAGCAGTCCGCCGTCGCTCCACAGGCTGTTCAGCCCGCGCTCGAGGTCGAACGGCGTGCCGGGACCCAGGTTGCGATCGTAGATCTCGGCATAGTTGCCGACCTGGCCGATCACGTCGACCACCCAGTCAGCGTCGAGCCCGAGGCCCGACTCGAACGGATCGCTTCCCTCGGGCGTGACGCCCAGGAAGCGCTGAACGATCGGGTTCTCCGACGAGGAGGCGGTCTCCTCGACGTTCGTCGAGTCGATGCCCTGCTCCTCGGCCTCGATCGTGGCGAAGACGACCCACTTCACGACGTTGAACCACTGGTCGTCGCCGATCGGCACGACCGGACCGAGCGGCTCCTTCGAAAGGACATCGTCGAGGATGATGTGGTCGTCCGGATTCTCGAAGCCCGTGCGACGCGCGACGAGCTGCGACCGGTCACTGGTGACCGCGTCGCATCGGTTCTCCTCGTAGGCCTGGTAGGTCGGATCGATCTCCGGGAAGACTGCCGGCTCGCCGAGCTCGATGTTCGCGAGGCGGAACGCATCGGCAAGGTTGAGCTCGGTCGTCGTGCCCGACTGGACGCAGACGGTCGCACCGTCGAGCTCGGCCAGCGAGGTGGCGTCGGTCTGGGTCGTGTTCACCATGATCGCCTGGCCGTCGTAGAACGTGGTCGGAGCGAAGATGCCCCAGCTCGTATCGCGGCTCACGGTCCAGGTGGTGTTGCGGATGAGAACGTCGACCTCGCCGGTCTGGAGCGCGGGACCGCGCTGGTCGGCGGAGAGGGCGCGGAACTCGACGGCCTCGGAGTCACCGAGGACGGCGGCGGCCACGGCACGGCAGAAGTCGGCGTCGAATCCGACGGTGTCGCCGTTCTCGTCGATGAAGCTGAAGCCCGGCAGGCTGCCGTTCACGCCGCAGATGAGCTGGCCGCGGTCCTGGACCGTGGCGAGGCGGCCTTCACCGGATGGTGCGTCGGTGGGAGCGGCGCTCTCGCCGCTGGTGGGATCGGGGGCGTCGGTGGCGTCGGCACTCGAGCCCGGCGCCGTCGAGGACGGGGGCGGGGTGTCGCCGCAGGCCGTCACGGCCAGGGCGAGGATGACGAGTCCGATGATGGACAGTCCGAATCGGGGCATTCTGCGCAACCTCCCTGTCAGAGCGACCCGCGAGAGGTCGCCGGCCCGAGTGGGCCATTGACCATCGTACGTGCTGTGCGCAACACGAGGCACCGGTTGTCGGCGTGCAGGAGGGAAGGGTGGTGGAGATGAGGGGACTCGAACCCCTGACCCCTGCGATGCGAACGCAGTGCTCTCCCAGCTGAGCTACATCCCCAACGACTTCGGGCCCTGGGAGGACCGGCGGCGAGTATAGCAAAGGAGATTCGGTCTTCCCGAACTAGAACATCTGTTCTATCATCGATCGTCCGATGCCGACCGATGCCGCCGTCTCGCCGTCCCTGGCGAACGCTCTCGAATCCCTCCGCGACCGCGGTCTCGGGCTGCGCCGGGGCAGCGAGGCGCCGATGCCGGAGCGGACGCGGCCATCGGTCCCGAGCGGTCATCCGACGCTTGATGCCGCGCTCGGCAGCGGCGGCTGGCCACGCGGCGCGCTGGCGTTGCTCGACGCACCGGTCGGATGCGGCGCCACGACGCTGGCGCTCGGCAGCCTGGCCGCCGTCCAGGAGCAGGGTGGCCTGACGGCCTGGCTCGATCTCGACGGCACCTTCGACCCGGCCGTGGCGGCGCGGCTCGGCGTCGGCCTCGAATGGCTCCTCCTCGTCCGGCCCCACGACGCCGGTGAGGCCGTCGAGCTGGCGGCGTGGCTCGGGCGCTCCACCCTGATCGACGCGCTCGTCCTCGACCTCGGTGAGCGGTCGGTGCCGGATCGGCGCGCACTGGATCGGCTCGCCGCGCTCCTCGCCCGCGTCGGAACCACCGCGGCGCTCGTCCTGGCACCGTCCGGCCGAACGATGGTGAGCGGGGCGGCCGGCGTGCGGGTGGTGCTGCGGCGCACCGCCTGGCTGAGCGTGGGTCGCGACCTCGTGGGGCAGCGGGTGGATGCCAGCGTGGAGCGTCACCGCTGGGCGCTGGCCGGTGGTTCGGCGGAGCTCGACCTGTGGTTCGGGGAGGGCCGTCGCATCGATCCGCTCGTCGCGGGGATGGCCCGTCCACGGCTGATCGAGGCGGCACGCCCCGCGCTCCGGGTGGTGGGCGCATGACCCGCCTTCTTGCGCTCGTCTGGCCCGAGCTGCGCGAGCCCGATGCCGAAATCGGACCCTTCGAGCGGATGCTCGACGCGCTCGACGACCTCTCCCCGCGGGTGGAGCCGGTCGATGCCGGCGTGGCGCTCGTCGACGTCACGGGACTCGAGCCGACGTGGGGACCGGAGCGTCGGGTGGCCGCCCGCGCCGTGATGCTCGCGCGGTCGGTGGCCCCGTTGCGCGTGCGCTGCGGGATCGGCGAGAACCGCTGGCTGGCGACGCTTGCCGCCCGGCTGGCCCGCTTCGAGCGCCCGGACGCGCCGGCCGCTCTCCGGATCCTCGAGCGAGCCGAGCTGCACGACCTGCCGCTCTCCCTGCTTCCCGCCGATCCGGCCATGCGGCAGCGCTTCGCGCTCTTCGGCCTGACGCAGATGCACCAGCTCGCCGACCTCCCGCGGTCGGCGGTCGGTGCCCAGTTCGGCGCCGCCGGAGAGCGGCTCCAGGCGCTGGCGCGCGGTCACGACCCACGTCCGATCGTGGCGCGCCGGCGTCCGGCGCGCGTGGCGGCGAGCACCTCGTTCGAGACGCCGATCGACGGCATCGGCGCCGTGAGCCTCACGCTGCGACGCCTGGCCGCCGAGCTGTGCGATCGGCTGCGGGAGCGACATCGCGCGCCGGGCCGCGCCGTGCTCGAGCTGCGGCTGGAGGATGCGCCGAGCCTGCGGGTCGAGCAGCCGTTCCCGCAGCCGGCCCTCGAGCCCGACTGGATCGCGCGCCTGCTCCTCTCCCGCCTGGAGGCCGCTGTCCGCGCGCGCCTTCGAAGTTGCCGCCCGGCGGAACTAACGGCCAGGGAGGAGCGAGAACGCCCCCCAGGATGGCCGCCTGGTGCGCCTGACGACAACCGGCAGCCACGGAGCGAGCCCAACGTGGCCGTTAGCTCCGGTCCAGGGCAATTCCCGTCGGACGAGGAGATTTTCGAGCCGCGGGTCGTCGCGGTCAGGCTCGTCCTGGATCGGCTGAGCGATCCGGCCACTCGTCAACTCCCGGCCTTCGAGGCCCGCACCGCTCGCTGGGAGGAGCTGCGCTGGTCGCTGGAGCGGATGCGGCATCGGTTCGGGGAGGGGCGCCTCTGGCGCGCAAGCGCTGACCGGCCGACCGCGGCGCTGCCCGAGCATCGGGTGCGGCTGACGGACATCGGCGCATGACGCGCCGCTATCCCGATCTCCCCCTGGTGCAGGTCGAGACCGATGACGCCGGCGTGCCGGTCCGCCTGCGGATGGACGGGACCGATCACGGCGAGCTCGGCATCTGCAACCGATGGCGCGTCGACGACGGCTGGTGGCGTGAGCCGGTCGCGCGGGCCTGCTACAAGGTCGTCACCCGATCGGGCCTGCTGTGCACGATCTTCCTCGACGAGATCCGTGGCACCTGGCATCTCGAGCGCCTTTTCGACTGACCACCCGGCCTCGGGGGCCGTGTACGATCGCCGCGCCGGCAGGCCGAAGCGAGGCATCGATCATGGCATCCGACCTCCCGACCCCGCGCCGCGGAACCCCTTCGGACTCGCATGCCTGCTTTGCGCTCTTCTGGGGGTCGATCCAGGACCTGGCTCATCGGCTCGGCACCTCGTGGACCGGGACCGTCGAGGAGTCCTGGCCCCAGTTCGAGGACCTCTATGCGCTGCTGGCCGACCGCGCCGCCGAGTGGTGGGTCGTCGACTCACCCGACGGGGACGGCCTGCTGGGCTACGCCCGCTCGATCGAGCGCGGCGGCCTCTTCGAGCTCACCGAGTTCTTCGTCCGCACCGACCGGCAGTCGGCGGGCATCGGACGCGGGCTGCTCGAGGCCGCCTTTCCGCCGGGTCGCGGCGAGGTCCGGGCCATCATCGCCACGACCGATGTCCGGGCGATGGCCCGCTACCTGCGTGCCGGCACGAGCATCCAGTTCCCGATCGTCGGCTTCACCGGCACCCCGTCGGCCGAGGCCGCTGCACGGGATCTCACGCCGATCCGGATCGAGACCCGCACCGGCCCCGATTCGCTCGAGACGGTCGCCGAGATCGAGCGGGAGGTCCTCGGCTACGACCGCGGCCACGAGCTCGCGTGGATCCTCGAGCGCCGCGAGGGGTACGTGTACCGGGATGCCGGTGAGCGCGCGGTGGCATGTGCGTTCATCGGCCAGACCGGCGTCGGGCCGATCGCCGCTCGTGAGCCCGAGCATCTTCCCGACGTCCTCGCGCACGTGGAGGGACGGGCCGCCGCCCTGGGTCGCGAGCGCCTGGGGTTCGAGGTTCCGGCGCCCAACGTGACGGCGATGCACCACCTCCTGGGGAGGGGCTACCAGGTCGATCCGTTCCTGACGCTGCTCATGGCCAGCCGCCCCTTCGGCAGGTTCGATCGCTACATCGGCTTCACCCCGCCGTTCGTGCTCTGAGTGTCGTGGCACCGGTCGTGCGCTAGGGTGGAGCCATGAACGACTTCGATCGGCAGCCGGGAGCCATTGACGATCCGGGCATGAAGGGCGGCATCGATCCCGAGGAGGAGCGCCTTCCGCCCGGCGACAGCGCCGGGAACACCGGCGGCGACGGCGAGCCGGAGGCGTCGGAGCTCGACCTTCCCGGGCCGGACGACCCGGTCGCCTGGAGCTACGTCGAGGCCGAGACGCTGGTCGTCGGTCCGAACGGCGAGGAGCTCGGGCGCGTCGCCGAGATGCTCGGCACCGAGACGGAGGGGATCTTCCACGGCGTCGCCGTCGATCCCTACCGCGGCGGCACCACGCGCGTCGTTCCGGCGGATGCCGTGACGCTCCTGACCTCGTCGAAGATCGAGATCGCGTGGGACGCCGACCAGCTCGAGGCCGCCGAGGAGCACCACCCGCTCGAAGCCTCCTGAAACGGCGGACTCCGCCGGCCGGGTAGGATCGGCCGATGCAGGAAGGCCCGTACCTCGTCGATCGGCTGTGGCCGGATCCCGTCACCGGCGTGTCGCTCGAGGAGGCCCTCGCAGGATTCACGCTGCCGGATCCGCCGGCCGACCGGCCGCTCGTCGCCATCAACATGGTGACCGGCATCGACGGTCGCGCCCAGCTCCGGGGCACCGCCGAGGGGCTCGGGAGCCGGGCCGATCGCCAGCTCATGCGCCTCTACCGCTCGCACTTCGACGCGGTGGGGAGTGGCGGTGGCACCCTGCGCGCCACGGGCATCTGGCTCCGGGTCGGGGATCGCCTCGCCGCCCGGCGCGCCGCCGATGGCCGGGCGCCGAATCCGACCGGCGTCGTGATCGCCGGTTCGGATCCCATCCCCACCGACGCCAGCTGGTTCGACGGTGACGAGCCGCGCATCCTGTTCGTGGGGGCGAGGAGCCCCGTCCGATCCGCACCGCGGGGGACCGAGCTGATCCGCAGCCCGCTCGTCCTTCCCGACCCCGGCTGGGTGCTCGGCGAGCTCCGCGAGCGCGGGATCTCCTCGATGCTTCTCGAGGGCGGGCCGCGAATCAATGCCGCGTTCCTGGCCGCCGATCTCATCGATGAGATCTACTGGAGCATCGGTGCCCACCTGCTCGGGACCGATGCGCTGCGCATGATCGCGCCGATTCCGGGTGGCTCGCCGTTCGCCGATGAGCCCCGGCGAGGTCGCCTCGTGAGCGTCCTGCGGCACGAGGACGAGCTCTTCCTCCGCTACCGCTTCACCGACGGGGATGGAGCTGCCGCGTGACCGCCCCGAAGCTCGGTCGCATCGGCGTCTGGGGGCATCTCGACTCGCTGTCGATCGCGGAGGCTCGCGCGTACGCCGGGCGCGTCGAGGAGCTCGGCATCGGCGCGCTGTGGGTGCCGGAGACGGTCGGCCGCGAGCCCATCGCGCTCCTCGCCCTGCTCGCCGGCTCGACGGAGAAGCTCGTGCTCGGCACGAGCATCGTGAGCATCTGGGGCCGCGATGCGCAGGGCTCGCGGATGGCTGCCCGGACGCTGGCGGAGGCCACCGGCGGACGGTTCGTCCTCGGTCTGGGTGTCAGCCACCCCCACCTCGCCCAGAAGCTGCGCGGCCACCACTTCGACCGCCCGTTGACGCGGATGCGCGAGTACCTGGCCGCGTACCGCGCGGCGGTGTATCGGGGTCCCGGCGCCGAGACGGTCGAGGAGCCGCCCGTGATGATCGCGGCGCTCCGCGAGCGGATGACCGACCTGGCCGCGACCGAAGCGGACGGCGCGCTCCCGTATCTCGTCACGGCCGAACGCGTGGCATGGATGCGGGAGCGGCTGGATGCCGCGGCGTCGGGGCAGCGCCCGGCGCTGGCGGTGACGCTGCCGGTGGTCATCGGCGCCGAGGGTGATCGCTCCGCGGCGCGCGCCTACCTGCGGCCGTACCTGCGCACGCCGACGTACCACGCATCGTGGTCGCTCCAGGGCTTTGCGCCCGAGGACTGGGCGGCTCCGGCCAGCGACCGGCTCGTGGACGCCATGGTGGCCGTCGGCTCGGTGCGGGAGGTGAGGCGGCGCATCGCCCAGCTTCATGACGCGGGCGCCGACCACGTGGCCATCCTGCCGCTCGCCGAAGACGGCAGCACCGAGAACGTCGGCACCCTCGGGGCCCTGAGCTACGGGTGAGCTCCAGCGCGCGGCAGGTTCTCGCTCTCGGGGTGGTCCTGGTCGCCGTCGGTTGCGGCGGTCCGTCGGGGCCGACCTCGGTCGGGCCGTCGCCCGGTGATTTCGTTCCTGCCTCGCCGGTGGCGTCCGGCGTTCCCGGGCCGACCGCCAGCGTCGATGAGGGGCTCGGGCCGGAGGTCATCGTCAGCGGGCGCCTCGCCCGTCCCGCGCAGCCGGCGATGTCCGCGTCCTTCCGATCCGCGCTCGTTGCCGACCATTGCACCGACCGAGACCTGCCCGCACCACCGACGGCTGACCTGGCGCTCGTGGTGCTCGACCGCAGCTATGCCCTGCCGTCCGACTACGCCCCGGGGGATCTCGTGCCGGCCTCCACGGCCGGACTCACCGGGGCGTCGGGCACGAAGCTGGTGAGCCGGAGGATCGTGGAGGATCTCGCCGCGATGTCCGCGGCGTGGCGGGCCGCCGGCCTGCAAGTCATCGTCGAGTCGGCCTATCGGTCCTACGGAAACCAGGCGGCCACGTTCAACAGCTGGGTGGCGAGGCTCGGCTATTCCGCGGCACTGGCGCGAAGCGCGCGTCCGGGTCACTCCGAGCATCAGCTGGGAACCGCGCTCGACCTCACGTCGCCGGGCTGGGGTGGACGGTTCGGAGACTGGGCCGCCGACTCCGCCGAGGGGGCATGGATGGCAGCACATGGCTGGGAGTACGGTTTCGTCATGAGCTACCCGGCCGGGAGCCAGGCACTGACCTGCTTCTCGTACGAGCCATGGCACTACCGGTGGATCGGTCGCGAGGCCGCGGCGGCCCAGCGCGCCAGCGGCCTCCATCCCCGCCAGTTCCTTGAGCGTTTCGTCGGCGGATGACATCGAAGGCGTTGGCCACCGTCTCGGTGGACGACCGCGCGCGGCGCCGGATCGTCTGGACCCTGTTCACGATCTCGGCGTTCGGGAGCACGGGATACCTGGCCGCCGTGACGGCGGGGACCCTGGCGGCCGCCGAGATCGCCGGCAGCGCCGCGCCGGGCGGGTTCCCGACGGCGACGAGCACGCTCGGCACGGCCATGGCGGCGAGCCTTCTCTCGATCCTCATGGTCCGCACCGGCCGCCGGCCGGGACTGCTCGTCGGCATCGGGATCGGCGTGTTCGGTGGTGCGGTGGCGCTGGCGGGCGTCCTGGTCGCATCCCTTCCCTTGCTCCTGCTGGGGAGCGGGCTCGCCGGCTTCGCGAACGGGTCGGCCCAGCTGGGTCGGTACGTGGCCGCTGACATGTTCCCGGCCGCTCGGCGAGCCAGCACCATCGGGACCGTGGTGTGGGGATCGACGGTGGGTGCGGTGATCGGTCCCAGCCTCGTCGCTCCGGCCGGGCAGGTTGCCACGGCGCTCGGTCTGCCGGCGTTGGCGGGGACTTACGCCGCCACCGTCATGTTCATCGGCCTGGGATGGCTCGTGGCCTTCGTGTTCCTGCGCCCGGAGCCATACCGTCTCGCCGACGCGTCACATGCGGAACGCGAGGTCGAGCGAGCGCCATCGGCTCCGCTCGCTGCCCTCATCCGACGGCCCACGGTGATCGTCGCGTTCGCGGCACTGGCCACCGGGCAGGTGGTGATGATGCTGATCATGACGATGACGCCCCTCCACCTGGCCGGCCACGGTCACGGCCTGACGATCATCGGCGTCGTGCTCTCGGCTCACGTGCTCGGAATGTTCGCGCTCTCGCCGCTGTCCGGGCGCCTGACCGATCGGTTCGGCAGCCCGCGGATCATCGGCGTCGGCTTCGCCATTCTCGCGGCGTCGGCGCTCATGGCTGCCGCGGCCCCGCCGGCGGAGAGCGGCCTGCTCATCGTCGCGCTGTTCCTGCTCGGCTTCGGGTGGAACCTGGGGTTCGTTGCCGGTTCGGCGCTGCTGACGCGCGACCTGCGGCTCGCCGAGCGCACGAGGGTGCAGGGCGTGGCCGATGGGCTGGTGTGGACGACGGCCGCCGCTGCCGGCGTGGCATCCGGCCTGATCGTGGCGGGCACGTCGTACTCGACGCTCGGCCTGCTCGGCATCGGCCTTCTCCTGCCGGCGGCCGGACTGCTGATCGCATGGCGCCGATCCCTGGCCGTTCCGCGCGCCGCGTGATCGAGGCACGCCGGACTCGTCGCCGGTGGCACGCCGGGATCGGGCTGGGCATACTGGCGCGCATGCCAAGTGCCCGTGCTCCCCACCTCGTGCTGCTCGTCGTGCTCCTGGCGGTGCTGGCCGCCGGCTGCGACGGATCCTCCGCACCGTCCGCGGATGCCAGCGCGCCGGCCGACGATGGGGTTTGCGGGGCCGAGGAAGTGGCGGATGGGGGCATCGACGGCTCGATCGTCAACACCGACGGGGAGCCGCTCGAGGACATCCTCGTGATCATCGAGCACGGCGATGGCTTCCGGGGCACCGCCCGGACCGGTGAGGACGGCCGGTTCACGGGGACCGGGGTGTCCGGTGTGTTCACGATCACGACGGTCGATGCCGGCCACACCCCGGTCGTTCGCACCGTCACCGTTCCGTGCGGCGTGCTCGTGCCCGTCGAGCTGATCCTCGCCCCCGTCGGCGAGTAGAGGTCCCCGGCCCCACAACAGGGGCTTCCCGGAATAGAACAGACGTTCTATCATCGGTCGTCCGATGGGCACGCCGGACGACTACCGTGAACTGCACGCTCACACGAACTTCAGCTTCCTCGACGGTGCCAGCCACCCCGAGGAGCTGATCGCCCGCGCGGCCCAGCTCGGCATGGCGGGCCTGGCCATCACCGACCATGCCGGCCTCTATGCGGCGGTGCGTGCCTGGAAGGCGGCGCAGGAAACCGAGACCGATGCCGCCCGCGAGGCCGGTCTGCGGCCGGTCGGCCCGATCATCGGTCTCGAGCTGACGATTCCGCGCACCGACGAGGAGGTGCGACGCGCCCGGCGCGGCCGAAAGCTCAACGACCCGCTGCGCGGCGCGAAGGCGAGCCGCGGCTGGCCGGGCGAGCACCATGCCGGACCGATGCCGGGCGACCATCTCGTCCTCCTGGCCCGGGACGTCGATGGCTACACCGCCCTCAGCCGCCTCGCGTCGCGCGGGCACCTGGCGGGGGAGAAGCAGTTCCCGGTCTTCGAGCGTGCGCTCGTGACGGCGGCCCTCGACGAGGCGCGGGGCCACCTCGTCGGGCTGTCCGGCTGCCGCAACGGCCAGGTGCCGCGGCTCGTGCTGGCCGGCGACCGTTCCGCGGCCCTCCAGGCGGCACGCACCTGGGCCCGCCACTTCGCCGACGGTGACTTCCACGTCGAGCTGAGCCACCACCTCGAGCCGGACGACGACTGGCTCGCGTGCCAGCTCGCGGAGCTCGCCGCCGAAGCCGGCCTGCCGACGGTCGTGACGAACGAGGTCCACTACGCCGATCCCGGCGGCCATCGGCTCCAGGACGTGCTCGTCTGCATTCGCCATGGCGCGACGCTGGAGGAGGCGCGCGAGCTCCTCCTGCCGAATGCCGAGTACCGCCTGAAGACCGGCGCCGAGCTGGCCGACATCGGGGCAGCGCTTCCCGACGAGGCGAGCCGTCGCGCGTGGGCGGCCGGCATGGAGCGCAGCGCCGTCATCGGCGAGGGGTGCCGGCTCGAGCTCGGCTTCGAGCGTTATCGGTTTCCGGGCTTCACCGTGCCGGCCGGCGAGACCGCGTTCTCCTATCTCTACCAGCTTGCCCACGACGGCTTACGGCAGCGTTACCGGCCGATCACCAAGCGGGCCCTGTCGCAACTGACCCACGAGCTCGACGTCATCGACCGGACGAACCTCGCCGAGTTCTTCCTCATCGTGTGGGACCTCATGGAGTTCGCCCGTGCCGGCGGGATCATCGGCCAGGGGCGGGGGAGCGCCGGCGACTCGATCGTGGCGTACTGCCTGGGCATCACCAAGGTGGATCCGATCGAGCACAAGCTCCTCTTCGAGCGCTTTATCAACGAG
This sequence comes from Chloroflexota bacterium, assembly GCA_025699005.1. Lineage (GTDB taxonomy): Bacteria > Chloroflexota > Limnocylindria > QHBO01 > QHBO01 > JACDBZ01. The sequence goes on from JAILWI010000002.1 coordinate 402,114, forward strand.
GCGCGAGCGCTCCCCGACATCGACATCGATTTCGACGTCAACCGGCGCGAGGAGGTGATCCAGTACCTCTACACCCGCTACGGCGCCGATCACGCCGCCATGGTCTGCACGATCATCACGTACCGCGCCCGCAGCGCCGTGCGCGAGGTGGCCAAGGCGCTCGGCTTCCCGGCCGAGGGGATCGACGCGCTGGCCAAGGCGCTCGACACGCGCGACGCGACCGACGTGGCACGCGACCTCGCCCTGGATGGCTCGTTCGCCTGGCTGTTCGAGGAGCTCGGTGTCGACATGGCCGATGCCGCCGTGCCGCCCGGGCGCGATGGCCGCGGGAGTGGCACCGGACTGGTGCATCGGACCTCGGACTCGTCGTGGAACTCGCGGCCGCGGCCGACGCTCGATCCACGACCGGTGAGCGAGGGCGGCTGGTACCCGCCGAAACGGGCACGCGTGCTCGACACCTCGGTCACGAGCGTGCGGCACGAGTCGGAGACGACGAAGCGATACGCGCGCTCCGGAGAGCTGGCCGGAACCGAGCTGCGGCTCCCGACGCCGCGCGACAACGGCTCGCCCGGTCCGTCGAGCGGACGACCGAAGACGGTGAGCGTCGACCCCGAGAGCGGCATGCCGATCGAGGAGCGTCGGCGGGTGCGGGTCGTGCCGGAGGCGGGCGCCGCTTCCGGGATCGGGAGAGGCGGGGGAGTTGCCCTGGAGCGGAGCTATCGGCCAGGTTCGGACGAAATCGGGCCGCATGATGGCCACCTGTTGCAGCCGGGGGTACCAGGCCGCGACGATGGCGCCCCAACGTGGCCGTTAGTTCCGCTGGCGGGCAACCCCGGGGGCGAATCCAACCCGTCCGCCCATCCAGCCCGCAACCGGTGGCAGTGGTTGCTCCAGCTGTGCGCCGAGATCGACGGCTTCCCGCGGCACCTCGGCATCCACGTGGGCGGCATGCTCGTGACGCGGACTCCCCTCATCGACCTCGTCCCGATCGAGCGAGCCACGATGCCCGACCGCGTCGTCACCCAGTACGACAAGGAGGACATCGAGCAGCTCGGCCTCGTGAAGATCGACCTCCTCAGCCTCCGCACCCTGGGCGTGGTGTCCGACGCCCTGGATCGCATCGAGCGCGACACGGACGAACGCATCGACCTCGACAGCCTCCCGCACGACGACCCCGAGGTGTATCGGTCCATCCAGGCAGCCGATACGGTCGGCATGTTCCAGATCGAGAGCCGCGCCCAGATGCAGTCGCTCCCCAAGGCGCGCCCCGAGCGCTTCGAGGACCTCGTCGTCCAGGTCGCGATCATCCGTCCCGGCCCGGTCCAGGGCAACGCGGTTCACCCCTACCTGCGACGCCGCGCGGGCGAGGAGGAGGTCACCTATGCCCACCCGTCCCTGGAGCCGATCCTCAGCGACACCCTCGGCGTGATCCTCTACCAGGAGCAGGTCATGCAGGTCGCCATCGACGTGTGCGGCTACACCGCGGTCGAGGCCGACATCTTCCGCAAGGCGATGGGCTCCCACCGCAGCCACGCGAAGATGCAGGCCGAGCGGGGGAGGTTCGTCGGCGGCGCCATCCGCACCGGCCTGACGCCGGAGGATGCGGAGGAGCTGTTCCAGAAGTGCTCCGCCTTCGCCGAGTTCGGCTTCGCACGTGCCCATGCCGCGGCCTTCGCGAAGATCAGCTACGACACCGCCTGGCTGAAGCGCTACTGGCCGGCGCACTACACCGTCGGCGTGCTGAACAACCAGCCGATGGGCTTCTACAGCCCCGCGGTCGTCATCAACGACGCGAAGCGCCACGGCATCGCCGTCCTGCCCATCGACGTCAACGAGTCCGCCTGGGAGCACGACACGCGGCGCATCGGCGATGCGTGGGCGATCCGGCTGGGGCTGCGCCAGGTGAAGGGGATCGACGAGCGCGCGCGCGAGACCCTGGAGACGGAACGCGAGCGCGGGCCCTACACCTCCGTCCGCGACTTCGTCGCCCGCACGGGGCTCGGCGAGCAGGTCGTCGAGCGGCTCATCAGCATCGGCGCGTTCGACTGGACCGATGCGCCCCGCCGCGAGCTCCTCTGGCAGCTGCGCACCACCCTGGCCGATGCCGACCCCGAGCATCCCGCGCTCGGCCTGACGGACGATGCGCAACGTGCGCTGGGTGCCTCCCTGCCGCCGATGACCGACGCGGAGAAGGTGGCGGCCGACTACCGCGACACCGGTGTTTCGCCGACCCTCCACGCCGTCGAGCTGTTCCGCGAGCGCCTCGCGGCGCGCGGCGTGATCACGATCACCGAGGCGGCCGGGCGGCGCGATCGGACGATGCTCCGGCTGGCCGGCCTGGCGGTCAGTGTCCAGCACCCGATGACGGCGAAGAACTTCGTGTTCATCGCGCTCGAGGACGAGACCGGGATGATCAACGTCACCCTGCGTCCGAACGTGTACCAGGCGCACCGGGCGCTGCTGCACCGGCATCCGCTGCTCGTGATCGACGGGCGGCTCCAGGTGGAGGGCGCGGTGCTCAACGTCGTGGCCACGCGCCTCCGTTCGGTGGACGAGACCCTCGATGGACCGTCGGAGCGGTTCGATCTCGCGAAGCAGCAGCGCATGTTCCGCTGACCGGCCGCGCTACTCGCCCCAGTCGAGCAGCACCGCCGCCTCGTTCCCGGGCACCGACGCGCGGTGTCCGGGCGGGATGTCCAGGTACGTGCCGGGGCCGGCCTCGACCGAGCTGCCGTCATCCATCTCGTAGCGGATCCGGCCGCTGATCACGTACTCGAGATGATGGAGCGGACAACTCGTCAGACCGTCGGTCATCGGCTGGATGTGCGCGTCCCAGCTCCAGCCCGGCTCGAGGATGGAACGGACCACCGTCGCGTCCCCGATCATCACGTACTCGGACCGACCCGGTCCGAACTCGGCCACCTCGTCGGGCTCGTCGAAGCTCCGTGCCTGCACGCTCGCCATGTTGGTGCCTCCCAGGAACGATATCGCGATGATTGTCCGCCGAGACGGCAAGCGCGCCCGTGCAGGGAACCCATCGACGCGCGGGCGCGTCAGACCCGGTGCTGCAGCATCGATCCCACGCCCCGTACAAGGAGGACGGACGATGCGACGTCCCTGGCTTTCGATGGTGGTCGCCACGGCCGCCCTGCTCATCACCGCCGCGCCCACGCTGGCATGCGGCGGCCTCATCGGCCCGAACGGGGCCGTCAACCTCCTCCGAACGACGACGTTCGCCGGCTACCACGACGGCGTGGAGCACTACGTCACCGCGTTCGAGTTCGCCGGCGGCGGTGGCGCCTTCGGCTCCATCACCCCGCTCCCGGGCATCCCGACCGACGTCATCAGGGGCGGCGACTGGACGCTCCAGCGCCTGGTCCGCGAGACCGACCCGGTCGACGAGTTCGCATTCCTCCGCGACGCGGGAGCCATTCCCGCCGCTGGCGGAGAGGCCGAGGTGCTGCTCGAGACGACGATCGACGCGCTCGACATCACCATCCTGCGCGGCGGCGGCGACGAGGTCGGGCTGTGGGCCAAGAACCACGGCTTCCGCCTCCCACCCGATGCGCCCGAGGTGCTGGACTTCTACGCCGACCGCAGCCCAATCTTCATGGCGGCCGCCTTCGACGCCGATGCCGCCGCGGCGCGCGGCCAGGCGATCGGTGACGGCACGCCGGTCCATCTCGTGATCCCGACCGACAACCCCTGGGTGCCGTTGCGCGTCCTGGGCCTCGGGAAGGCCGATGCGGAGATCGTCGAGGCCGACGTCTACCTGCTCACCGACATTCGACCGGCGCTCCTCCCGAAGGCGGGCGCGTTCGCCGAGTCCGACGGGCTGATCCTCGACCACAGCGCTCCCGCCACCGATCTCCTGCTGTCCGACCTGCGCTCGGACGTTGGCATGGAGTGGGTCCCCGAGGAGGCGTGGCTCACGAAGGTCGTGGTGTCGGCCGAGGCCGGCGACCTCGACTTCGATCTCGCGATCGATGCGTCCGGCGCGGGAGCCCCCTCGCCGATCGACGCCGGCTACGTCCCGTTCACCGACAACCCGGTGCCGCGCGCGCCCGTGGCGGCCTATCTCCTGCTCGCGGCTCTCGCAGTCATCGCGGTCCCGCTCGCGATCGAGCGATCGACCCGACCCGGCTCGCGGCTGCCGCCCCTCGCCGGCGCATGAAGCTCCGGTCCGTCCGCGGCGTGGCGGCCGTGGTCCTGCTCATTGCAGCGTCCACGGTCGCCGGCTGTGGGGCGTCGCCGCAGGTCGTGACGCTCACGATCCACTACTCGGGGTTCGATCGCACGGAGGTGACGATCCCGCGCGGCGTGCCGGTCACGTTCGTCCTCGTGAACGAGGATCCGATCGACCACGAGTGGCTCATCGGCGACGAGGAGTTCCACGAGGCCCATCGCAGCGGCACGCACGAGCGCCACGACGCCGTCCCGACCGAGGTCACGGTGCCGGCGCTCGAGACCGTCTCGACCACGATCACGTTCGACGAGGCGGGGTCCCTGGCATTCATCTGCCACCTGCCCGGCCACGAGGCCTACGGCATGGTCGGCGTCCTGACCGTGACCGGGTGAGGCGTCCGTATACTGCCGCTCGTGCTGCACCACGATCCGTCCGCCTCATGAGCCGGGCGGGCCCACCGGAACCGGGGCTTCAAGGCCAGTCCCAGCTGCGCGGCATCCTCCGGATCGCAGGGCCGGCCATGGTCGGCATCGGCCTGCTCCTGACCATCATCGCGATGGCTGACTTCTTCGCCGCCTTCGGCGGGTTCGGCGTGCCCGGCAACTTCTGGATGGCGTTCATCGGGCTGCCCCTCATCGGCATCGGCAGTGCGATCACGAAGTTCGCCTACCTCGGCCCGGCCTCGCGCTACGTCGCGGGCGAGGTGACGCCCACGATTCGCGACACGCTCGGAGCGCTGGGCATCGGGGGAGGGACGACGACCTGCGCGTCCTGCGGAGGCAGCAACGCGGCCGACGCCACCTACTGCGACGACTGCGGCGCGCCGATGCGACGCGTGTGCCCGAGCTGCCGCACGGCCAATGCCGGCGACGCGAAGTTCTGCAAGAGCTGCGGAGCCGACCTGCCGGTCTAGACCGCCGCTTCCGGCGCCCCGAGCAGGACCGGCAGGATGCTGCCGAAGAAGTAGCCCGCGATGCCGGCCACCGCGCCGAGGAGAAGGATCTCGAATCCTGAGGCCCACCACGAGCGGTGCGTCCACCGGCTCTTCAGCGCACCGATGCCGAAGAGCACGGCAAGCGTGGCACCGACCGACGCGATGACCGCGGGCCCGCTCGCCACGAAGAGATGCGGCAGGATCGGCGGGATCGTGCCGAGCGCGAACGCGCCGCCCATGACGATCGCGCCCTGGAACGGCGAGCCGCCCCCCTCCTCGACCGCCAGCCCGAGCTCCTTCTCCACCATCGTCTTCAGGAGAACCTCCGGGTGCTGTGCCATGAGCCGGGCGACGGCGAGCGCGTCGTCGTGGGGGAGCCCGTCCTCCTCGAACATGTAGGCGACCTCGGCCTCGGCCTCGCCCGGTCGCTCGTGCACCTCCTCGCGCTCGTCCGCGATCTGGGCCTCGAAGATCTCGCGCTGGCTCTTGCTGCCGATGTACTCGCCGGCGGCCATGCTGAAGATCCCGGCCAGCCCGGACGCGATGCCCGCAACCAGCACGGCATAGCGATCGCTGGTCGCGCCGGCGACGGTGCTGACCACGGCCAGCGTGCTGACGAGCCCGTCCTGGGCGCCGAAGATCGCCTCGCGGATCTCGCCGAGCAGCCCGGCGCGTTTCCGCTCGTCCTCGAGGTGGGTGCGCAGGAACTCGTGGTCGAACTCGGCGGCCTTCATGTCGGCGCGCGCGTCTTCGTCGGCCAGCAGCTCGGCCGTGCGTTCCTCCATGCGCCGATGCTAGCTGAGCCGGACCGCGAGGGTCGTCAGGCCTCGCCGACGAGCGCGATAAGCAGCGCCTCCTGGACGTAGCGCCGGTTCTCCGCCTGCTCCAGTGCGACCGACCGCGGTCCATCGAGCACCTCCGCAGCGATCTCCTCGCCGCGGTGTGCGGGCATGCAGTGCATGGCGACGACGTCCGGTGACGCGGCCACCAGGAGGTCGGTCGTGACCTGGTAGCTCGCGAACCGGTCGCGTCGCTCGTCGGCCTCCGCCTCGCGCCCCATGCTCGCCCAGACGTCGGTGTAGACCGCGTCCGCGTCCGCGACCGCCGACCGGGCATCGGTCCCGACGGTGATCCGTCCACCGGATCCCGAGGCCAGCTCGCCGGCGCGCGCGACGATCGTCGGATCCGGCCCGTAGGCGGGAGGCGTGGCGACCCGAACGTCGAGTCCGGCGACCGCCCCGCCGAGGAGGAGCGAGTGCGCGACGTTGTTGCCGTCGCCGACGTAGGCGAGCTTCAGACCGGCGAGCCGCCCGAAGTGCCGGCGAAGGGTCAGGAGGTCGGCCAGCGCCTGGCAGGGATGCTCGTCATCGGTCAGCGCGTTGATGATCGGGACGTCCGATGCCGCGGCCATCTCGGTCAGCGTCGCATGCGCGAACGTGCGCAGCACGACCGCGTCGACGAGCCGGGAGAGGTTCCGCGCAACGTCCGCCGCAGTCTCGCGACGACCCAGACCGACCTCGTCCGGCCCGAGCGCGATGGCGTGACCCCCGAGGGCGTTCACCGCGACCTCGAAGCTGACCCGGGTCCGCAGGCTCGGCTTCTCGAAGAGCAGCGCCACCTGGCGTCCGATGAGAGGGCGCTCCCGATCCGCCGCGTGGCGCTGCGACCGGAGCCCGTCCGCCCGGTCGAGCAGCGCACCGAGCCCGAGCTCCGCGAAGTCCGCGGCGCCCACCAGGTGCCTCGGAGAGCCGGCCGCCGGTGGCCGTTCCGCGGTGACCGTCATGTTGCGGCCCCCGCACGCTCGAGCGCATGGCCGACGCGGTCGGCCGCGATGCCCACCTCGTCCGATGTGATCACGAGCGGCGGGACGAGGCGCAGCGTCGTATCGCCGGTGGCATTCACGAGGAGGCCGAGCTCCCGCGCCTCCGCCACAGCGGCACGCGCGATCGGCTCGCGAGTCTCGAGCCCCAGCATCAGCCCGCGCCCGCGGACCTCGGCCAGCACGCCGGCGCCGACGAGTGGCTGGAGCGCGGCGACAAGCTCGGCGCCGCGGGCGCGGGCGTTGCCGGCGAGGTCTTCCTCGTCGAGAACCCGGAGCGTGGCGAGGGCGGCGGCACACGAGAGGGGATTGCCCCCGAGCGTCGTGCCGTGGTCGCCAACCTGGAATGCTGCTGCCGCCTCACGGACCAGCAACGCGCCGATCGGGATGCCGCCGGCCAGCCCCTTGGCCAGCGTCACGGCGTCCGGGACGACCCCCGACGGCTCGAAGGCGAAGAAGGTCCCGGTTCGGCCCATGCCGGTCTGAATCTCGTCGAGCACGAGCAGCGCGCCGACGCGATCGCAGGCCTCGCGTGCTGCGGCGAGGTACTCGTCCCTCAGCGGATGGACCCCGCCCTCGCCCATGATCGGCTCGAGGATGACGGCGCAGGTCGCGTCGGTCACCGCGTCGGTCAACGCCTCGATGTCGTTCGGCGGGACATGACGGAACCCGGCCGGCAGCGGCGCGAACGGCGCCTGGTACTTCGGCTGACCGGTGGCTGCCAGCGAACCGAGCGTGCGCCCGTGGAACGAGCCGGTCAGTGACACGATCTCGTGCGCGCCTCGCTCGCGACCGTGGCGCCGGGCGAGCTTGATGGCGGCTTCGTTCGCCTCGGTTCCGGAGTTGGTGAAGAACGCACGGTCGAACGGCGACCGGGCCACGAGCGCCTCGGCGAGCTCGATCTGGGGCAGGGTGAAGTAGAGGTTCGAGACCTGCACCAGGGTGGATGCCTGGCGCGAGACCGCCTCGGCGACGGCCGGATGCGCGTGGCCGAGCACGTTCACCGCGATGCCCGCCACGAGATCCAGGTAGTCGCGGCCCTCGTCGTCGGTCACCCAGCAGCCGCGCCCGCTGACCAGGGTCAGCGGCTGGCGCGCGTACGTCTGGAGGTGAACCCGGGCCTCGCGGCTCGCGGTCGTCGCCGGCGCGGTCACGTCGCTCACAGCGCGAGCTCCATGGCGTGCCCGGCTCCGCTGCGTCGCGGCCACGGCACGCGGTCCACGTGGAGCACCTCGGGGACGCCTTCCATCGGCAGCTCGGTGAACCCGTGACGCGCGAAGTAACCGGGATTGGCCGTGATGGCGAACAGGCGCGTCATGCCCGTTCGCCGGGCGTCGCGGACGACAGCGTGGACCAGGGACTCGCCGAGCCCGCGGCCGTGCGCCTCCGCCACGACGCTGAGTGATCGGAGCTCGCCCAGGCCACCGCCGAAGTCGCGAAGCGCGGCGCAGCCCACGACCTCGCCGTTGAGGTCGCTGACCCACCAGGTGTCGATGTGCTCGAGGATCTCCTCGCGCGTGCGCGGCAGCAGGACGTGCTGCTCGACGTACGTGCCGATCACCCTAAGGATCGCGTCGACGTCACGCTCACGCGCGCGGCGGACGTACGAGGAGTCCGAGGTGAGCGGGGCGATCGTGCCCGCGAGCCGCAGGCCTCCGTTCTCGTCGCCGGTCATCGCGCGGCTCCGGTGAGCGCATCGGCGTCGAGCCGGTCCGCCCCGAGCTCGTCGAGCAGCGAGCCCTCGTCCTCGATGCCGTTGCCGCGGGCCGCGGCCTGCGTTCGGACCGGCAGCCCCCACAGGGCGATGAACCCCACGGCCGAGGCGTGGTCGAATCGATCGCCGGCGTCGTAGGTGGCCAGGCCGATGTCGTAGAGCGAGTGCGGCGACCGCCGTCCGGCGACCGTCGCGGCCCCCGGCACCAGGCGCATGCGGACCTCCCCGCTCACGAAGCGCTGGGTATGGGTCACGAACGCCCGCAGCGCGACGCCGAGCTCACTGAACCAGAGGCCGTCGTAGGCGAGCGTCGCGAGCCGGTCGCCGACCGAGCGCTTGTAGGCGAGCAGCTCGCGCGACAGGGTGAGCCCCTCGAGCGCCGCGTGGGCCGCATGGAGGACGACCGCCGCCGGCGCCTCGTAGATCTCCCGGCTCTTGATGCCGATGAGCCGATCCTCCACGTGATCGATGCGGCCGATCCCGTACGCACCGGCCTCCGCGTTGAGCCGCTCGACGAGGCCGACCCCGTCGAGGGTCTCGCCGTCGAGCGAGACGGGCACGCCCGCCTCGAAGCCGATGACGATGTCGCGGGCAACCGTGGGCGCCGAAGCGGGGTCGACGGTCCACTCGAAGGCTTCCGGAGGCGGTGAGGTCCACGGATCCTCGAGGACGCCGGCCTCGATCGAGCGGCCCCACAGGTTGACGTCGATGCTGAACGGCGAGCTCGGCCCGGACGGGACGTCGATCCCGCGCTCGCGGGCATAGGCCAGCTCCTCGTCACGGGTCATGCCCATCCCGACGCGCATCGGCGCGATGACGGTGAGCGACGGGTCGAGGGCGGCGACGGCGACGTCGAAGCGGACCTGGTCGTTGCCCTTGCCCGTGCAGCCGTGCGCGACGAGCGTCGCATCGGCCTCGTGGGCCGCCTCGACGAGCAGCCGCGCGATGAGCGGGCGCGCCAGCGCCGTCGCCAGCGGGTACTGCCCCTGGTACAGGGAGCCCGCCTGGAGCGCCGGCCAGATGTAATCGGTCACGAATGCATCGCGCGCGTCGACGACGATCGCGCGACGCGCGCCACCGGCCAGCGCGCGGGCCTGGACAGCGGCAGCGTCCACACCGCCGCCGACGTCCACGGTCAGCGTGACGACCTCATGTCCCTGCGTCTCCCGCAGCCACGGCACCGCGACCGAGGTGTCGAGCCCGCCCGAGTAGGCGAGCACCACCGTCTCGCTCATGCCTGGCCTCCCGTCGCCGTCACGCGCGAATCTGCGGGTGCCTGACCCAGAAATGCCTCGAGCCGTGCTCGGAATCGGCGCATGGCGGCCGGATCGGCGCAGGCCACGAAGATCGTGTCATCTCCGGCGATCGTGCCCACGACGTCCTCCCACGACGAGAGGTCGATGGCCGAGGCGATCGCGTTCGCCCCGCCGGGGGAGGTGCGCAGCACGACGAGCGGCGGTGCCTCCGCCACGGTGAGCGGCAGGTCGGCCAGGAGCCGACGCAGGCGCGCCTCGGCGGCGCTCGCGGCGTCCGTCGTCATGTCGTCGGGCAGCAGGTAGGTCAGCCGGCCGCCGCGGAATCCACGGACGACGCCGAGGCTCGCGAGGTCACGCGAGACGGTCGCCTGCGTGACCTCCACGCCTCGCGCCCGCAGCGCCGCGACCAGCTCGGACTGCGTGTGGACGCCGCCGGCGGCGATCAGCCGCCGCACCTGGTCGCGGCGTTCGATGGATCCCATGCGTTGCTCCTTCACCATGTCACCCGATCCCCGCCGCCGTTGCGGCCGTCACGGTCGTTCCTGTCATCCGTCCGTCGAGGGCGTCCCGGACCGCGTCCGGGTCGCGCCCGCTAACGATCTGCACCCGGCAGCCGGCGCGCGCGGCGGCGATCGCCGCCCGCAGCTTCGGCCGCATCCCCCCGGTCGCGGTGTCATCGGCGAGGAGGGCCTCGGCCTCGTCCGCCGTCAGTGCCGCGAGCGGCAGATCGCCGCGCATCACCCCCGGCACGTCGGTCAGCAGCAGAAGCCGCCCGCCACGCGCCGCCGCGATGGCGCCGGCCACTTCGTCCGCGTTCACGTTCAGCAGCTCCGCGTCGTCGCCTCGCGCGATCGGCGCGACGAGCGGGACGGTCCCATCCGCCGTGAGTCGCGCCAGCAGGTCCGCGTTCACCTCGGTCACGCGTCCGACCGACCCGAGCCGTTCGTCGAAGCGCTCCGCACGCAGGAGGTCGCCGTCGACGCCGGACAGGCCGATCGCGGCGGCGCCCTGAGCCGAGAACGCCGCGACGAGCCGCGCGTTCACGATCCCGCGCAGCACGGCCACCGCGACCTCGAGGGTCGCGGGGTCCGTGACGCGAAGCCCGTCGATGGTCCGCGGCACGATGCCGAGCCGCTCGGACCATGCGGCGATCTCGGTCCCGCCGCCATGGACCACGACCCAGCCGGGCACCGCGCGCTCGATGAGCGCATCGACGCCGGCGGCGTGGGCACCGGCCGTGCCGCCGAGCTTGATCGTGATCGGCTCGGGCGCCGTCATGTCGTGTACTCGCTGTTGATCGCCACGTACTCGGCCGACAGGTCGCAGCCCCACGCGACTCCCGAGCCTTCGCCCGCCACGAGGTCGATCGTGAGCGGCACCCGGGGGTCGCGCAGGATCCGCTCGGCGTGGGACTCGTCGAACGGCAGCGGGCCGCCGTCGTAGACCGCGACGTCGCCGATGCAGATCCTCATGCGATCCGCGTCGAGGTCGACCCCGCTGCGCCCGGCCGCGGCCGCAATGCGGCCCCAGTTGGGATCGGCGCCGTGCACGGCCGTCTTCACCAGCGACGAGGAGGCGACGGTGCGTGCCACCTGCCGCGCGTCGCGATCGGTCGCCGCGCCGGTCACGGTCACCTCGATGAGATGCCGCGCACCCTCGCCATCGGCGGCGACCTGGATCGCGAGAGCGCGGCAGACCTCGCCGATCGCCTCGCGAAGCCGCCCCTCACCGACCGCGTTGAGCGAGGGACCGCCGGCGGCGCCGTTGGCCAGCAGGAGGACGGCGTCGTTCGTCGAGGTGTCGCCGTCGACGGTCACCTGGTTGAACGTGCGATCCACCGTCTCGCGCAGCATGGCGAGGAGTGGACCGGGCCCGAGCGGCGCGTCGGTCGTGAGGAAGGCGAGCATCGTCGCCATCTGGGGATGGATCATGCCCGACCCCTTCGCCATGCCGCCGACCGTGATCCGGCGTCCGTCGTCGAGCGTGAAGCGGACCGCGTGCTCCTTCGGCCGCGTATCGGTCGTCATGATCGCCCGGGCAGCCCGCTCATCGGCATCGGTGGAGCGTTCGAGCCGAAGCGCCGGCAGCGTCGCGCGCATGCCGGCGACCGGCAGCCGCGACCCGATGAGGCCGGTCGAGAACGGGACGACCTCGTGCGGCGCGCAGTCGACCACCTTGGCCGCGGCCTCGACCACCGATCGGGCGTCGTCGATGCCGGCAGCTCCGGTCCCCGCGTTCGCGCATCCGGCGTTGACCACGAAGCCCCGCGCGTGACCCTCGCTGGTCGCGAGGTGCTCCTCGGCGACGAGGACCGGTGCAGCGCGCATGCGGTTGGTGGTGAAGGTTGCGGCGGCGCTCGCGGGCTGATCCGAGACGAGCAGGACGAGATCGGGGCCGCCGGAGTCCCGGATCCCCGCCGTGCCGATGCCGACGCGGTATCCGTCAGCGGCGGTGACCCCGCCCGGTACCCGGTCGACCGTCATGGGTGGATTCCCGGCGCGCCGATGCCGGCGGTCTCGTCGAAGCCGAGGGCAACGTTCATGTTCTGGATCGCCTGACCCGCCGCGCCCTTGCCGAGGTTGTCGATGGCGCTCAGCACCACGGCCCGGTTCGGGCCGGTGCGGCGCGCGTGGACGAAGGCGTGGTTGGACCCGGTGGCGCGCTTCGTGGCCGGCGGATCCTCGCTGACATGGACGAACGGCTCGTCGCCGTAGGCATCGACGAGGAGGTCCCGCAGCGCCGCATCGTCGAGGTCGGTCGACAGGCCGAGGTAGCACGTGGCGAGGAGCCCGCGCGACTGGGGGACGAGGTGCGGCACGAACGTGACATTCACCGCGGCACCGGCCGAGGCCAGGCCCTGCTCGATCTCCGGCCGGTGGCGGTGGCCGCCGAGGCTGTACGCCTTCGTGGACTCGGTGAGCTCGGTGAACAGGTAATCCGCGCCCGCGCCGCGGCCGGCCCCGCTGATGCCCGACTTCGCGTCGACGATCACGTCATCGGCGACGAGCCCGGCCCGCGCGAACGGGGTCAGCGCCAGCAGCGACGCGGTCGGGTAGCAGCCCGGGTTCGCGACCAGCCGGGCTTCACGCAGGTCGTCACGCGCCCACTCGGTGAGCCCGTAGACGGCGCGAGGCAGCAGGTCGGGCTCGGGGTGCGGGCCGCCGTACCACGCGGCATACGCATCGGCGTCGCGCAGCCGGAAGTCGGCGCCGATGTCGACGACGAGCGCCCCCGCGTCGAGCAGCCGCGCGGCGAGCGGTGCCGACGCCCCGTGGGGGAGGGCGAGGAACGCGACATCAACCTCACCCGGCTCGCCGTCGACGAGGGTCAGCCCGAGCGGCGCGAGATGAGGCTGTGCCTCGGACAGCGCGACGCCGTCCCGGGAACGGGCATGGACCGACGCGATCTCGACGGACGGATGCCCTGACAGCAGCCGGACGAGCTCGCCGCCCGCATAGCCGGCGGCCCCGACGACCGCGACGCGGACCTTGCCCGTCATGCGGAGACCTCCTGTGCCAGGCGACTGCGGACGGCCTCGAGGGCGGCCCGGACGCGCGACGGAGCGGTCCCGCCATGGACGTCGGCGGCCTCCACCGCCTCGGCGAGGGTCGGCATCGCTGTGCCGTCGAGCTCGGGCAGGGCCGCGGCCACCTCCTGCGCGGGGAGCTCCGCCAGGTCGATGCCGGCGTCCTCGGCCTGCGCCACGAGGCGACCGATCCGGTGGTGGGCGATTCGGAATGGAACGCCGTGCGCCACCAGCCGTTCGGCCAGCAGGATCGCGCGGGCGTGGCCGCCTTCGGCCGCGCGACGCATGCGGTCGGCGTCGAACGCGACGCTCGCCATCACGCCGCGCATGACCTCGACGCACAGGAGCGACGAGTCGACGGCGTCGATCATCGCGCGGCGCGTCTCCTGGAGATCGCGGTGGTAGGCCAGCGGCAGCCCGCGTACGAGCGACAGGAGCACGACGAGGTCCCCCTCGACGCGCGCAGCGCGGGCGCGGACCAGCTCCGCGCTGTCCGGGTTGCGCTTGTTCGGGAGCATCGAGCTGCCGCTGGAGAACGCGTCGTCCAGGCGGGCGAACCCGACATAGGGTGTCGACCACAGGACGAGCTCGCCCGCCAGCCGCGACAGGTGGCCGAGGAGGATCGCGATCGCGCCGACCGTCTCCACGGCGTAGTCACGGTCGGCGACCGCGTCGATCGAGTTGTCGGTGACGCCGGCGAAGCCGAGGGCTCCCGCCACGCGGCCCCGGTCGATGGCCAGCCCGGAGCCCGCGACCGCCCCGGATCCGGCGGGGGATCGATCGGCGCGTCGTGCCGCGTCCGCCAGCCGCCCGGCGTCACGATCGAGCATCTCGACGTAGGCAAGGAGGTGATGGGCGAGCAGCACCGGCTGGGCCGGCTGCGTATGAGTATGCGCGGGGAGGATTGCGTCACCCGCGGTGCCGGCGCGGTCGACGATCGTCGCCTGCAGGGCGCGGACCGCGGCCACGAGGGCGCGGGTGGCATCGATGAGCCAGCGCCGCTCGTCGGTGACGATCTCCTCGTTCCGGCTGCGCCCGGCCTGGAGCATCCCGCCGAGCTCCGGACCGACCGCCTCGGTGACGGCCGCCTCCACGTTCATGTGGATGTCCTCGTGCTCCGGGCGCCACGCGAACGTTCCGGCCTCGAGCTGCGAGGCGACCGTGGCCAGGGCGTCGTCCAGGCGCGCTGCGTCGTCGTCCGAGACGAGGCCCAGGCTCAGGAGCTCGGTCACGTGCACGCGGCTGGCGGCGACGTCGTGCGCGGCGAGGGGCGCGTCGATCTCGAGCGATCCGGACAGTCGAAGTGCTGCCTCGTCGGCGGTGGAGCGGAAGCGACCACCCCACAGGGCGGCCTGGCGCGGAGTCGTCACTTGAGCATTCATACACACTAGTGCATGATTATGCAACTGAGCGTCATCCAGCCAGTGCGCCGAACCCGGTCGGCGCGCCGGGGGATCGGCTAGACTGCACGGCGGTCCTTTAAGACCGGCACCGTGATGCCGGGAAGGAGCGACAGGTGCAGACAATCCCGAATCTCGAGCGACATCCCGAGGCGCCAGCCGCGACGACGCGGTCGGTGCCTCGTTCGGTGCCCGGTCTCGTCGCGCTCGAGGGCGGTCGCGTCCAGCGCGGCGTCCTGCGCGGTCACCTCGGCCCGGCCGAGGGCGATCTCATCTTCACCACCGCCGCCACCGGCTGGGGCGAGATCCTCACCGACCCCTCGTACGCGGGCCAGATCGTCGTGCTCACCCATCCCATGGCCGGCAACTACCGGATCGCGCCGGGGGAGCTCGAGTCACGAACGGTCCACGCGCGCGGGCTCGTCTGCACGCGTCTCGTGACACCGCCCAACGGGCCGGGCTCCACGCTCGAGGAGATGCTCATCGAGGCGCGCATCCCGGCGCTGACCGGCATCGACACGCGGGCGCTCACCCTCGAGCTCCGGCGCGGGACGCGGCGGCGGGCCATCCTGCGCGAGGCGAACGTCAGCGACGAGGACGCCGTGCAGGAGGCGGCCGCGACGACGCCGTGGGCCGCCGTCGACCACGTGACCGGCGCCGCCACGCGCGAGCCGTACGTCGTGGCGCCGACCGCCACCCGCATCGCCCGGGCGACGCTCGTCGACTACGGCGTCAAGCGCTCTCTGCTCGCAGCGCTGAGCGACCGGGGGCTGGAGATCACGGTCCTCCCGCCGGACGCCGGCGCCGACGACGTGGCGAGCACGATGCCCGACCTCGTGGTGCTCTCCCCGGGGCCCGGTGACCCGTCACGGATGGCCCCGCAGATCGAGGTCACCCGTCGCCTCGCCGCAGACGCCATCGCCGGTGGGCCGCCGATCCTGGGCATCTGCCTCGGGCATCAGCTGCTGGCGCTTGCGGCCGGGGCGGAGACGCGGCGCCTGCCGGTCGGACACCACGGCGGGAACCACGCCGTCCTCGACGTGTCGAGCGGGCGCGTCGACATCGGCGCGCACAACCACGAGGTCGCCGTCGTCGACGGTCCGGCTCTCGCGGCCGCGGGGTACGAGGTGAGTCACCGGGACCTCAACGACGCGACCGTCGAGGGCCTCGTGCACCGCGGGGGACGGATCGCATCGGTCCAGTTCCACCCCGAGGGCGCCCCCGGGCCGATCGATGCAGCGCGGGTCTTCGACCTGGCCGTCGAGGGCGCGCGGGCATGAGCATGCCGAAGCGCGTCCTGGTGATCGGCTCGGGACCGATCCTCATCGGCCAGGCGGCCGAGTTCGACTATGCCGGCGTGCAGGCCTGCCTGGCCCTGCGCGCCGAGGGCGTCGAGACGATCCTCGTCAACTCGAACCCGGCGACGGTCATGACCGATCCCGACGTGGGCGGCACGGTCGTGATCGGGCCGCTGACGCTCGACTTCGTGACGCGCGTCATCGCCGAGCACCGGCCCGACGCTCTCCTGCCGACGCTCGGCGGACAGACGGGTCTCAACCTGGCCGTGGCGCTGGACGACGCCGGCGTCCTGGCGGAGTACGACGTCCGCGTGCTCGGCACGCCGCTCGCGGCGGTGCGCGCCGCGGAGGACCGTGGCGGCTTCCGTGACCTCGTGACGGGGATCGGCGAGCCGGTGCCGGAGAGCGCGGTCGTCGAGTCGCTCGAGGACGGCATGACGTTCTTCAGGCACCTCGCCGCGCCGATCGTCATCCGTCCCGCGTTCACGCTCGGCGGGGGCGGCGGCGGCTTTGCCGCCACGGCCGCGGAGGCACGGACCCGGATCGCGGCCGGCCTGGCCGCCAGCCCCATCGGCCAGGTCCTCGTCGAGCGCAGCCTGCTCGGATGGTACGAGATCGAGTTCGAGGTCCTGCGGGACGCCGCCGACACGACGATCGCCATCTGCGGCATGGAGAACCTGGATCCGATGGGGGTCCACACCGGGGACTCGATCGTCGTGGCGCCGATCCAGACCCTGCCCGACCCGGTCGTCCAGCGACTGCGCCGATGCGCCCTCAAGATCGTCCGCTCCCTGAAGCTCGAGGGCGGCTGCAACGTCCAGCTGTCCGTGGCGCCGGACGGCTCCGACTACCGGGTCATCGAGGTGAACCCGCGCGTCAGCCGCTCATCGGCGCTCGCGTCGAAGGCGACCGGCTACCCGATCGCGCGGATCGCCGCACTCATCGCGCTCGGCCGGCGGCTGCACGAGATGCCGAACCCGGCGACGGGCGGCAACAGCGCGGCCTTCGAGCCGGCCGTCGACTACGTCGTCGTCAAGCTCCCGCGATGGCCGTTCGACAAGTTCCCCGCCGCGGACCGCAGCCTCGGCGTGCAGATGAAGGCGACCGGCGAGGCGATGGCCATCGACCGCGAGTTCGGCCCGGCGCTGCTCAAGGCCATCCGCTCACTCGAGCCGCGCGGCCGAGGGTGGCTGTGGGAGGACCCGGCATGGAACCTCGAGCACCGTCCGCCGGATGACGTGCGCGCCTTCCTTTCCGCAAGCGACACGCGCCTGTGGCGCATCGTCGGTCTGCTGCGTCACGGGTGGGCCGATGCCGCCGCGATCTCCGCGGCGACGGGCATCGCACCATGGTTCAGCGAGCGGATCGAGGAGCTCGTCCGCGCCGAGGAGCAGGTCGTCGGCTCGCCGCTCCTCGACGCGAAGCTGGCCGGCTTCGGCGACGCCGACATCGCCACGCTGTCCGGTGCGCCATGGGCCGCGGTACGCCGCGCGCGCGTCCGATCGGGGATCCACCCGGCGTATCGGCGAGTCGACACCTGCGCCGGCGAGTTCCCGGCCGAGACCCCGTACTTCTACTCGAGCTACGCCGATCCGGAGGTCGCCCCGCCCGCCGACCGCCAGAGCGTCATCGTCGTCGGCTCCGGGCCGATCCGCATCGGGCAGGGGATCGAGTTCGACTACTGCAGTGTCCGCGCCGCCTGGGCCGTGCGGGAGATGGGGCTGGATGCCGTGGTCGTCAACAACAACCCCGAAACGGTGTCGACCGATTACGACGCCTGCACGCGGCTCTACTTCGAGCCGCTCGACACCGAGAGCGTGCTCGACATCATCGACCACGAGCGGGCACTGACCGGCACGCCCCCGGTGGTCGTGCTGACCTTCGGCGGGCAGACGGCGATCGACCTCGCCAAGGACCTGGCGTATGCCGACGTCCCGATCGCCGGCCTGTCGGCCGAGGCGATCGAGATCACCGAGGATCGCGAGCGGTTCGCGGCGCTCCTCGACGAGCTGGGAATCGAGGGACCGCGAGGGTCGCTGGCCGGCGACCGGGACGGTCTGCATGCGGCGATCTCAGGGCTCGGCGGCCTGCCGGTCATCGTCCGACCCTCGTGGGTCATCGGCGGTCGGGGCATCGCCGTGCTGCGCACCGACGAGGACGTGCGCGACTACCTCGCCACCGACGTCGGCTGGCCGCTCCGCGTCGATGAGCTGGTGGAGGGCATCGAGCTCGATGTCGACGCCATCAGCGACGGCTCGGACTGGGCCGTCCCGGGCATCCTCGAGCAGATCGATCCGCCGGGCATCCACTCCGGCGACAGCGTCGCCGTGCTGCCTCCGCAGCGCGTCGGGCGCGCCGTCCAGGAGCTGGCCGCCGCCGCCGCCGGGAAGATCGCCATGGCTCTCGGGCTGCGCGGCGTGCTCAACGTCCAGATGATCGCCACCGACGACCGGATCGTCGTCATCGAGGCGAACCCGCGCGCCAGCCGCACCGTCCCGATCGTCGCCAAGGCCACCGGCCTCGACGTCGTGGCGATCGCCGTGCGCTGTGCCCTCGGCTCGTCACTCGCGGAGGCAGGCATGGCTCCGGGCCTGGCGGCCGATGGTCCGCGGGTGGCCGTCAAGGCGCCGATCGGGTCGCTGTGGCGCCTCCCCGGCGTCAGCGCCGACCTGGGCCCGGAGATGCGCTCGACCGGTGAGGTGCTCGGCCTGGCCGACACCGCCGATGAGGCGACGGACCTCGCGCGGCGCGCCGTGGCCGCACACGCCGGCTGATCGTCGTCGTTCGCGCTTCGGGGCCGGGCATGAGGGAGGGCCGCCGAACTCCAGTACGGAGGGTCCTGGAATCCGACGGCCCCAAAGACCGGTGAGCACGGTTCACGCGAGACGAGGGCGCCGCACTGGGTCGCGTCTGGCCCGAGCTTCCGTCGGCGACGGGCAACCACTCGTTTTCGCGCGGACCGGGTCGCTCCCGTGTCCACGGGTGAGGAGCGTAGCAAGCGGCATGCCGGATTGCGGGACATGCGTCGCGCGACGGAAGGTTTTTCCTAGCGGCGGCGAGCTCGGCCCTTCTGCTCGCCGCTCAGCTGCGTCTGGCGGCGTCGCAGGTATCCGCCGTACCACCCGCCGAGGAAACCGAGGGCCGCCTGGTAGATCGCCTGGACGAGCAGGTTGAGGATCACCGCGCCGGCACCGAAGGTCTCGGGCGTGGCGCCCTGCGAGGAGAAGGCGAAGAGCACGATCGCGGTCGCGATGGCGAACCCGAGGATCGCCGCGGCGATGCCGAACAGCGTCGGGCGCTGCCAGCCGAACCAGCCCGCCCCGATCAGTGAGCCGAACAGCAGGAACGTGCCGAACAGGCTGAGCGGATCGTTGGCGTACGTGAACGAGGCGTAGAAGCCGATGAAGGCGAGGACGCCGGGCACGAGCCACGCGAGCGGGTTCTGGCGCAGGAGGTAGATGCGCGAGGTGATCGGCCGGAGCGGTCCCTCGCCATGGAAGCCGGCAAGCGGGTCGGGGCGGTTCGGGAGCGGCGGCGCCGGGGGAAAGAGACGGCCGAAGATGCCGCCTCCTCCGCTCGCCCTCTCGGGCTCGGGATCCGGATCCTGCTCCTCCTCGGGAAGCTCACCGCGGGCGGCCAGGCGGGCACGTCGCCGCGCTTCGGCGCGTCGTGTTCGTTCATCGGTGGACATGGCCGCCGATTTTACTGTGCTCGGCCCGCACGGTAATCGGTCGGAAACCGGACGGTAAGCGGCCACCCCGCATCCTCGCTGGGCCCGTCGCCTCCCGCCTGGGAGGTGTCTCGTGTCCATCGCCGTGCGGCTCGTCGTCGCCGCGCTCCTCATCGGCCTGCTCGCCCCGGTCGGACCGACCACGCGTGTCATGGCGGCCGTCGATCACCTCGTGGTGAGCGAGGTCGTGACCGGTGGTGCCAGCGCCAGCGACGAGCTCATCGAGCTCTACAACCCGACCTCATCGGCGCTGCCGATCGAAGGATTGGAGCTCGTGTACGCCACCGCGACCGGAACGACGGTGAGCCGCCGGGCCGCATGGGACCTGGGCGCCGATCCTCTCGGACCCGGGCAGCACCTCCTCGTCGCCCACGAGCTGGGCATCTATGCCCCGATCGCCGACGTGACCTACGCGAGCGGCATGGCAGCCACGGGCGGCAGCGTCGCGCTGCGGATCCAGGGCGCCGCGACGGCGATCGACGCCGTCGGGTGGGGCACCGCGGCGAGCAGCTGGCTCGAGGGAGCGCCGGTCGCCGCACCGCCCGCCGGCTCGAGCGTCGAGCGTCTCCCCGGCGGCGACCTCGGGTCGACGACGGACACGGACGACAACGCCGCCGACTTCGTGATCCGTCCCGTCCCTGATCCACGCAACCGCGGATCCAACCCGGTGCCCGAACCGGGGTCCACGGCCGCGCCGACTCCGTCACCCGATCCGACCGCTCCACCGCAGCCCACCGCGTCGCCCACTCCCACGCCCACGGAGTCGATCCTTCCCATCGCGACGGCTCGTGCCCTGCCGGATGACACCACGGTGACCATCGAGGCCGATGCCCTGACGAGCTCGACGTTCACCGAGGGCGGCGGGTACGTCGCCGACGGAAGCGGCGGCATCGCCGTCATCGTGGATGGATCCGCGTTCCAGCGCGGCGAGCGCGTGCGGCTCCGCGGAACGCTCGACACGCGCTACGCCCAGCGCACGCTGCGCGTGACGGCCTCGGGCCTGACCGTCGTTGGCGTCGGCGGTGGGACGGTCGCGCGTCCGGAGCTGACGGGCGCGGTGGGCGAGGATGACGAGGCGATGCTCGTCGTCGTGCAGGGGCGCATCACCGGTGCCACGACCCAGCTGAGCGGTGGCGCCGCGTGGGATGTCGACGACGGGAGCGGTCCGGTGCGGGTCCTGGTCGGGTCGCAGACGGGCATCGACACGACGGGCTGGCAGCGCGACGTCACCGTGCGGGTGACGGGTCTCGTCGGGCAACGTGACTCGTCGGGGAGCGGGGTCGCCGGCTATCGCGTTCTGCCCCGCGATGCCGATGACGTCGTGCTCGGCGATGCGCCAGGGCCGTCGCCGGTGCCATCGGGACCGGCGAACGATCCGAGCCACACACCGTCGCCGACCCCTGCTCCGGGCGTGGTGTCGATTGCCCAGGCTCGCGCAGCGCCCAAGAACGCGAGGCTGACGGTGCGGGGTGTCGTGACCCTCCCTTCCGGCGCGCTCAACGCCGAGTCTGCGGTCATCCAGGACGGGACCGGCGCCATCCTGCTGCGACTGGGTGACGAGGTCGGACCGCTTCAGCTCGGGCGGCTGGTCGAGGTCGCCGGCACGCGCTCCACGAAGAGCGGCATGGAGTCCCTCCGCGTCGCGACGACACCACGCGACCTCGGTTCGTCCGTCGACCCCGAACCGCACGTGGTTCGCACCGGGGATGCCACGGAGTTGCTCGAGGCGCGCCTCGTCATGGTTCGCGGTGCTGTCGTGGCGACGCCGCGTCGTGCCTCGAGTGGATCGGTCTCGTTCGAGGTCGACGACGGGAGCGGCCCCCTGCGCGTCCATGTCGGCACCGGCACCGGCATCGACATCGGGAACGACGCCCTCCTTGCCGGCAGCTGGGTCGAGGTTGTCGGCGTCCTCGGACAGGAGACGACCGGCGCCCAGCCGCTGCGGGGATATCGCATCTGGCCGCGCGGGGCGTCCGACCTGCGGGTCATGGCGCCCGCCGCAACCGACGGCACGAGCTCGACCGCAGGCGATGCTTCGGCCGACGGTGGCGGCGGACATGCCGGCGTATCACTCGCCGCGCTCAATCGGAACGACCTCGCGGAGGTGCGGGTCGGCGCAACGCTGGTGGCCGGTGCCTGGCCCGAGCTCGACCTTGCGGGGCTGCTCTGGGACGGCGAGCGGCTCGTGGGGATCGGGCCGGCCTCGAGCGAGCGGCTGGCGCCCGTGGCCGCGTCGCGCGCGCTGCCGGCTGCGCTCGAGCTCACGGGGCTCCATCGCGCGGGACATCGGGCCGCGGTCGGAATCGATGTCGTCGAGCTCGGAAGGGAGCCGGGCCAGGTCGCAGCCGGCCGCGGCCCGATCGCCGCGCCGCTCGGAGCCATCCCATCCCGGGGCGGGCCGGCCTGGGTCTCGCTCCTCGGGACCCTGCGCTCGACCGATGCCGGGCTCGTTCTCACGGTGCGCGGACGTGCCGTGCCCGTCGACCGTCGGTGTTCGGATGAGGATCCCGAGCCCCCGATGAGCGACTCGGTGGTGGTGACCGGCATCGGTCTCGGCGGGCCGCCGCGCATCGTGGTCGGGTGGCGCGGGGTCTCCGCGGGGCCGCCGGGGGGGGGCGGGGGGGCGGGGGGGCCCGGGGTCGGGGAGGGGGGGGCGGCCGGCGGGGTGGCGGCGGGCGCCGAGCGGGCGGGGGAGGCCCCGCGCGGCCCGGCGGTGGGGCTCGTCGGCGGGGG
>JAILWI010000020.1 GCA_025699005.1 Chloroflexota bacterium
GGCTCGTTCCTGAGTTTGCTCGACTGGAAATCCACCTGGATCGAAAGCGGTCGCTTCCCGTACACCCCGAGTGTGAGCGATGTTTATGCGCTCCAGAGTGTGCTGCAACAAACGCTGGATGAAGGAGTGAGCAATATCGTCGACCGCCATCAGGTGAGCGCCCGGGCAACCCGGGCAGCGGTGAGAGCACTTGGACTCGAACTCTGGCCCGAATCCGATGCTATTGCTGGCAGTTGCTGCACAGCGGTTACTGTGCCAGAAGGCATAGACGATGAAACGCTGCGGAGCCACATGCGTTCACGATACGGTGTGATGATTTCCGGTGGTTATGGTTCGATTGCGGGCAAGGTGTTCCGTCTCGGCCACATGGGCATCACCGCGCATCCGACCACGGTTGTGGCCCAAATTGGTGTGCTGGAGCGCTCGCTCCTCGATCTGGGCCACAATGTGGAGCTTGGAAAAGGAGTGGGTGCAGCATTGACCGAGTTCGCCAATTGGGACGATGCCAGCCGCAGCTACTCCTAGTTATCGATCTTGTCCCATTCCGCCTTGAGATTGCGGATGGTGTACTCGATATCCTTCGGGAATCCGATCATCGTGGTGATCATCACCTCATCGGCCTCGGAGAGATCGGCGAGTTCCTTAATCTTGGGCGCCACATCAGCGGCGGTGCCAACAAACTGATTCGCCTGCATCGAATCGAGCTGCATTTGGAACTGTGGCTCGATCCCCGCCACGATTTCCTTTGCTTCCTCGATTGTCGGCGATTTGCCCATCGCACCCTTGAGCAGGCGGTACATTCCCACGCGATGAATCAGCGCCAGATCTCGCGCGTGATCCTCGGTTTCGCCGACAATCACACCCACGGCCAACATGGAGGCGGGCTTTGTGAATCGCTCGCTGGGCTGGAACTGCGCCTTGTATGCCCGCAGAACATCGGCGGCAAGTGGCTTGTTGATATGGGCTGCAAATGAGAATCCGAGCCCCAACTGAGCGGCCAGATTACCGCTAAACGCGCTCGAACCCAGCAACCAGACCGGTGGCAGCTTCTGGTCCGAAGGCGTGGCGACAATCTTCTCGAAGAAATGCCCTTCCGGGAACGATCGATCATCGTACGCCAGCAGCTCGAGCACATTCTGCGGGTAATCTTCAGCCGCCAGGGCATCCGGATTCCGGCGCAGGGCCAGTGCGGTTTTCTGGTCAGTTCCTGGTGCACGTCCGAGCCCGAGATCAATCCGGCCAGGATGCAGCGCCTCGAGCAAGTGGAATGTTTCGGTCACTTTCAGAGGTGCCTGGTTCGGCAGCATCACCCCGCCCGATCCGAGGCGAATCGATTTTGTATGAGCGCCCACGTGGGCAATCATGATTTCCGGTGCACCACTGGCCAAGCCGGCGGTGTTGTGATGCTCCGCATACCAAATGCGTTCGTAGCCGAGTTCCTCTGCCAATTGGGCTGTAGCGACAGATTGTTTCACTGTGGCCGAGGAGTCACTACCGGATGGAATGTATGTGAGATCGAGAAGGGAGAGAGGGCGGGTCATGTAGTACCTAATTCCTTGTAGTTGCGATACCAGCGGAATGCCTCCACCGCCAGAAGCAGCAGCGTTGCAATGCTGGTAGCAACACACCACTGGCAAACGGCGTGGATGACATTGAGTTCCAGCCAGGTGAGATATGCCCAGTAAATGACGGCGGTCAGCAGGATCATGAGGATGCCGGTGCTGATCAAATCGCCGTATTCGGGCAATACTTCTCTAATGATAGTGCCAGCGATGATCACTGTAAACATGATCATGCCAAATATCGCGATGGGGATACCAAACATCTCGCTGTATTCGCTGGTTTGTACCAACTCACAGCCGCCGGTGCTGCACACGAGCGCATCGATGTTGTAGTGGACGTAGGTGAGGTAGGCAGACAACCCAAACCCAACCACCGCCAGTATCAAACTGGCGATGGTGAGTGGGTGTCGTAGCCCTGACATTACGGTGCGGTATCGATGGAGAGCTGAATCTGACGCTTGATGAGGTCGTAGCCCTCAGCGGTCTGCTGAATCAGGTTTGGTTCGCCATTGCCGTTGTCCAGAATGAACATTGGTGTGGCGGTGACGCCATTGGCCTGACCCTGGGATACGGAAGCGGCGAGGGCAGGGATGTAGCGACCGCTATCCATGCATTCTCCGAATGCATCAGTGTCCAGATCGAGATCCTCGGCAAAG
This sequence comes from Chloroflexota bacterium, assembly GCA_025699005.1. Taxonomy (GTDB): domain Bacteria; phylum Chloroflexota; class Limnocylindria; order QHBO01; family QHBO01; genus JACDBZ01. The sequence goes on from JAILWI010000020.1 coordinate 2,219, forward strand.
CGATCGAGCTTGTTGCGATCGAACGCACCCTGCTGAACACCGCGCTGATTGCCGTAGAGCTTGTCGCTCATCTCCAGATACTTGTCCTGCTCGCCGGCGCACATGGCGGCCTGGGCGGCAGCGGAAGATTCGTTGTTGCCATCGCGCAGCTCAACTTCCGGGTTGTTTGGATCAGCAATGCTGGTATCGGTACCAAGCCGTGGGAAATCGTGATACACCAACTTCAATTGGCCATCGCGCACGAAATCGTCAATGATCTGTGGCAGCGTGTCATCGTGGAACTGAAGGCAGAAGTGGCACTGGAAATCGCTGTAGATGTGCATGGTAACCGGCGCATTGGGATCGCCAACGGTCACGCCGGTCGCTACGTCGATGGATTGGGTCGCGGCCTCAGGTGAAGCAACTGCGCCCTGATTGGCAATGATTTCGCTCTGGCCAACTTCGAGGCCGGAGTAATCGATCTGCACACCGCTGCTGGTTGGCCGATTCACGAAGATGAATACTACCGCCACTATGATTGCCAGCGCCGCACCACCAATAATCAGCT
>JAILWI010000021.1 GCA_025699005.1 Chloroflexota bacterium
AATGCGACTTATCCTGGGAATGGCAGCACCGGATTCCGGCACGATTTCTATCGATGGCCTTCCTGTACAGTCGGCTCCGGACAGGGTTTGGGCGAAAGTTGGTCATCTCATTGAGTACCCGCTCGCATACCCTGAGCTCACCGTAGCCCAAAATCTCATGCTTTCGGGTCGACTGCATGGACTGCCGTTGCTCGATGCCACCACCGCCAGCCGGCGGGTGATTGAGGAGTTTGGGCTTTCACGCTACGAGCATCGCAGGGCCAAAGACCTTTCGCTTGGGAACCGTCAGCGTGTGGGCCTGGCTGCCTGCTTGCAGCACGACCCGAAGTTCATTGTTCTGGATGAGCCAACCAATGCACTGGATCCTTCCGGCGTTTTGATGCTGCGTGAAACATTGGTGCGTCGCGCCGAAAATGGCGCAGCAATATTGGTATCCAGCCATCACCTTGATGAAGTTGCGAGAATGGCCGACCAAATAGTGGTGATGAATAACGGTCGCATCATCGGGAAGCTGGAACCGGGCGCCCCTGGAATCGAGCGATCGTTTTTCGATTTGCTCGTGGCAGATGATCGCAAGGAGGCAGCCTGATGAATGCATTCACTGCAGCTCTCTGGGCGGAGTTGGCAAAATTCCGCCGCTCACCGATGCCATTGATTACCACGCTGGCAATCGCGGTGGGTATACCAATCCTCGCAATGGTCGATGTATTTGTTGATTCCGATATCGATCCCACCTGGCTCGATCTCTTCAATGCCAGCTCCGCCACAAGTGCTACCGGGGCGTTGATCGGATTTGGAGTTCTGATCGCCTGGTTGTTTGGCCGAGAGTTCGTGGAGGGCACCATTACTGGATTATTCGCCATCCCGATCGGCAAACCGGTAATCGCCGGAGCCAAGTTGGCGTTGTTTTTGGTGTGGGCGTTGGTAACCGGGGGCGCGCTACTTGCTGTGATTTCGGGTATCGGGATGTTCCTGGATCTCGGTGCGTTTGATTGGACCGCAGCTATCAGGCAACTGCTGGTGACAACCTGTACAGCCGTACTTGTGACGCCTTGCGCCCTCATCGCCACCGCCACTCGCAGTTATTTTGCGCCAATTGGTAGTGTGATTGGCATTGGAGTACTGGCGCGAATCGCCGTTTCCACCTCAATTGGTGATTGGTTTCCGTTCTCCGCACCGGCGATGTGGGCTTCAACCGGGAGTGCCATCGCCGATGCTGAGACGGTCGCTCAACTGGGTATCGTACTGCTTACGGGCGGCGTATTCGCCTGGTTCGTGCTGAGGTATTGGCGTCGATTGCGACTCGCCTAGCTATTGGCGACGACGGCCCATCACCGCCTTGGCGATGAACCCGCCCACAATCGCTGCACCGAGCATCACCGCCGGCACAATCGCTGCCGTCGGTGGTGGATCGGTGCGGATGCTCGCCTCGTTACCCATCGCATTGCGGACAACCGCCTTCAAAACGGCCGTGCCAATGTGCAATGGCAAGTACAACGCCGGGATCATCTTCGCCCAGAACACCGGCTGCTTTCCGACAATCATGGCCGCCGCGATTCCTGCAGGCACAAACCCGATGGTGGCCAGCACAATATCCGATGGCTTCACCACAAACGCGACCGCAGCGGTGAGTGCGGCAATACCTACCCATTGCAGGCCAGTTGCGCCGCGACGCTTTCCTTCCAGAATGAACATCGCTGACGAGGCGAACCAGGTGATACCGGCAATGCCGTTGAGCGCCTTGCTGACCGTGCCGTCGGTGACAATCGATGCGCCGACGATCACCGTAGCTACTGCCAGCGTGATGGTGCCGATGCGTTCCTGTTTTGTTTCGCCCAGAATTGCCGTGAGCGCGCTGTTGGTTTCCATATGTGTCCCTAGAGAAATTCGGTGACGACGCTGTTTGCCAGCATCATCCCACGTTGAGTTAATCGAACTCCGGCATCAGTTGGCTCCATCATGCCGAGCTCGATCATGCGGGCGAGAGGTTCGCCATAGGCATTATCGAGGGTGATGCCGTGTCGCGTTGCGAACGATTCGGCATTGATGCCGTCATTCAACATGCGGAGGCCAAGCATCATTGATTCACCCCGAGCGGTTTGTTCATCCAGAACTTCGGTATTCGATTGCGGCAGAGTGTTCAGCGCGAGATCGTTGATGTATCGCTCGGGCAGGAGTTGATTCATGATGCGGCTACCATTCATCGTTCCGAAAGCCCCTGCTCCGATACCGAGGTAATCACCGTGCTGCCAATAAATAGCGTTATGCCGGGAGTAGCCGTTTGGCTCGCGGCACCAGTTGGCGATTTCGTAGTGATCCCAACCCGCGTCAGCCAGGATCGAGATCGCATCCTCGTACAGATCAGCGGTCACATCGTCGTCAGGCATGTGCAGAATTCCACGCGCCTGGGCATCGGCATATGGTGTGCCTGGTTCGACAATCAGGCTGTAGAGGCTGAGATGATCTGGCCCCTCTTCTCCCATCGCCACCAATTGATGCAGATCGTTCTGCCAACTCTCGCGAGTTTGACCCGGCCAACCAAAAATGAAATCGAGATTCACGCGCTCGAACCCGACCTCGCGGGCAGTCCGCAATGAGTCCAGCACATCAGTCGATTCATGCTGACGACCAAGTGTGCGCAAGCCGCGGCGATCGAGGGTTTGCGCGCCGATACTGAGTCGATTCACCCCTACTTCGAGATACCCGGCCAGCAGTTCGCTACTGAGTCCGTTTGGATTGGCTTCCA
>JAILWI010000022.1 GCA_025699005.1 Chloroflexota bacterium
CCGAGAAGCCGTACAACCACTGGCGAGCCGTCAAGGAAGACTTTCAGGATGCCAACAACAGCATGGCGGCGGATTCCTACAACAACAATCCCAGCGATCCGTTCTCAGTGATCAACAGAGGCACCGTTCGCAGCGCACCCAAAATCAGTGTGCAGGATGCGGTGGACTTCGCGGCATTGCAGGCGATGGCCGATGCAGCCCGGGATCGGTACTCGCTTTCCGAGACGGTGACGTTCGCCGTCATGCCAATTGCCGACATTCGGGTCTACGACGTGATCGCCATTGTCGATGCTGAAATGCCGGAACTCAACGGTCTGTGGGCGCTGAACAGTATCGATGCCACGGGCGATTACCTGGTGGTCACCGCGACCCGGGCTGTCAGTAGAGAGGCTATGCCATGAGTGCGTTCGATCGATTCGACAAGATGGTACACGGATGGATCGAACGTGCCGTCGAGGCCACAATGCCACGCCAGGCAGTGGTGTCCCGTGCCGGCGATAACGGGGTGTGGGTGCGGTTCGCGCCGGTTGATCCGACCGTGCCGGAAATGTGGTACCCGAGCACGGTGGCGGGGCTGCCCGCTGGCACATCCGGCTGGGTGTTCGTGCTGGGTGGTGGCAAGGGGTTATTCGTGGCGACGTCGCCACCAAGGACAATCGCCGCACCGCCAGTTGTCGAAACGGGGTCAATCACGGTGAACGGAGCGGGTACAGCCATATTGGCCCAAACAACACTCACGGGACTTGTGCCTGGAGTGAAATACACCGTGATCATCTCAGGCAGCTCGCGATTCTTGCCACAGACACTTCCGGCCAACTTTAGCCCTCGCGCGATTGTCGATGGAATCAACCAGGCCAACCAGTACGTTTCACGCCCAACAGGATCGCCGATCGATACATCCATCGTGTCAACCAACTGGGGTGGCGTCGTTACCGCGCCCGCCAGTGGGTCGTTGCCGGTCGGGTGGGGGGTTACGTGGAATGCCGGGTCTTCATCGTTTACGGGGCGGTTTCTGACCGCAATCGCGATACCAGTTTAGGAGGATAGCTATGGCAGAAGACTTCCCAGGAATGCCCAACACGCATTTCTACGAAAAGGACATTATCCGGCACCAGCCATACGTGCAGACCGTCGAAGCCGCAATGATGAAAATTGCATTTGCAGTTATTAACGAACCGCAGAGCAACCGTACTGACCTTGCGCGAGCGCTGATCTTCAACCCGGACGACCGGGCTCGATTCGCCGAGTCGTTTGCAATGTGGGGGATCTATCAGGATGACATTCGCCTGGTGGTGTTCGTTGGGCCGGGCGATTACCATCCGGAGTTGATTCACGGCGATGTGCTCCGGGCGATGATCCGGAACGGCTGGGACTACGCGAGCAACAACATGCCACCGGAATCGCCCGAAGAACCGCCGACCGAGCCAGGAGAGGAACAGGAGGCATGACATGGCGATGAAAGCATGCGAACCGACACCGCTGACCCTGCGAGTGGTGGGAGACGTGATCGGATGGGACGATGGAGACGCTACGACAAATCATCGAACTGCTACTTGTACCAGTGCTCATCCCGTTGGCGATCTGGCTCCGCAAGCAATGGGTGGCACGCGACAAGGCGATCGCGGCAAGGGCCGAAGAGAAGGTTCGCGCGGAGGTCTACAAGACGGAAGCGACGGCCACTATCGAGGAAAAGAACGAAGAGATCAGCGATCTCGAAATGGAACTCGAAGCCGAACAGCAGCGTGGCGAACGGAAGGACGCGACCATCGAGGAGCAGGATCAAGTGATCGTGAGTCTCACGGATTCCCTGGCGAAGCTCGCCGAGTCGTTCAAGGAGCTTTCTCGTGGCAAGGCGGTGTCTCAATGAAATCGATCAAGGACTGGTTCATCAGTCTGTTCCGCCGTGAGCCGGTGGAGCCGTTTGTCGCCGAAGATGATCCGTTTGTGCAGCGTATGCGTCACGAACGTGAAGAAAGCAAAGATAACCGCCGTGAGCGCCGCCGGGATTGGATGGCGGAGCCACTACGGCATCGCTTCATAGGCGATGAACGCAAAGATGGGGGGAGGATATGAGTGATTGGACGATAAAACCCCGGCACCTGGTGTTCGCACTGCTTCCACTGGTGGTGGTCGGTCTACTGATGGTCACGAATGAGAATGTTGATTACGTCCGGCACTTTCAGCGCGTGCAACCATTCTTCCTCATGGCGGTCGCGAAGTTCATGCTGATCGTCGTTCTGGTCGCCCAACACCCGGAGCCACCGGACGAAGTTTCCTGGTGGGAGTTCTGGAAGTGGGTTGATCCGGTCACGATTGTGCTGGTGCTGATGTTCATCGGTTCAGGTAGCTACTACTTCGCGATGTTTGGCGGGTTCAGCACCCGGTTCACCGTGCCGGAGTATGTATTCAACTGGATTCGTGCCGGTCTGTGGGTGGATGGCTATCTCTCGATTGTCATCCTGCAAGAAATGATCTACCGAGCGATCGAGGGACGCCGCAATCGCCGGATGAAACGCCGCCGGTATTACGACATGGGGCGAGACGCGAATCGAAATGGGTAATCAGATGATAATCTAGGAACAACAACAACGACACACACGAAGGCCGGCGAGCCTCTTGATTCAAGATCAGGAGGTTTTTCAATGTCTGCAATCACGTTCGGCAACGTGCCAATGTTCAGTTACACCGATCGATACATCTTTGAAAAAC
>JAILWI010000023.1 GCA_025699005.1 Chloroflexota bacterium
CTCGGTGTCACCTTCCTCTTCATTACTCACGACCTCGCGGTCGTGAAGTACTTCGCCTGGGAAGGCAATATCGGCGTGATGTATGTCGGCAAGGTGGTGGAGCACGGCCGCACACCAGGCGTTATCGGCCGCAGTATGCATCCGTATACTCGTGCCCTCGCCGCAGCGATTCCGGAAGCCGATCCCGATCTCACCCGTTCCAAAGAGAAGCTGCAATTACGCAGCCTCGATATCCCGAAACTCACCGAATTGCCAAATGGGTGTGTGTTCCACCCCCGCTGCCCGTATTGGGTAGAGGGGCTGTGCGATGTGAAGAAACCACCGTTGGTGAAGGTGGCCGAAGATCGCGAAGTTGCCTGCCACGTGGTGCAAAAGGCCGTGGAAGATGGTCACAACCCACGTGATATTGCCGTCACCGATGCACTGGCTAGTGAGCTAATGCGGAAATAACACTGTGTACGAAACGCAATCTCTTGCAAATCGCGTTGAGTAACGGCATCATTAGTACGTTAGTTTCCGATACGGTCTATAGCATTATGGAGAGCACGGTTCGCGAGTTCTGAGCACAACCAGCACCCACACGGGGGCGGTGCTCAACGAACCCTTGCCAACAGATATGCGAAACCGCGGCGGAGGCGAAGACGGAATGATGCCAGGCGTTCTGGTATCTGAGAAAGGACAGAGAACATGGCTGCTTCGATGAATCGTCGTCGCTTTATCGGTACCTCCGGTGCCGGTCTTGCGGCTGCCATGCTTACCGGCGGTGCGCTGCCCGGTGGGTTCGGCAAGGCTGTAATGGCTCAGGATGGCGGGAAAGAGTTCCACGGTGCCTATCCGTATGTTGATCCCGGTGCTGGTGGACACTTCAATCCATTTGTTACCAATGGCATCATGCCTTCTGGTGGTGCGTTTAACACCGTGTATGGCGAAATCATGCAGGTTCCACTAGGCATGTACTTCTGGGAATCCAACAGCTGGCTGCCTCTGGCGGCGGAAAGTTGGGAATTTGTGAACAGTGGCGGTAGCGGAACCCCGGCTGCTTCTGCTGAAGCTTCCCCAGTGAGTGGTTCTCCGGCTGCCGAGGGCGATGCCTATGCACCGCTGAACAGCGCCCCACTCGATGCCGATACCCTGGTTGTTCACCTCCGCGAAGGCCTCACCTGGAGCGATGGCAGCCCAATTACCGCCCAGGATTGTGTAGACACCATGTGGTGCTGGCGCATTATGAGCAACAGAACTTGGCAATACTGCGATGATGCCGTTGTTGTGGACGATCTCACCTTCAGCGTGCACATGAGTGTGCCATCCACAGTCGTGGAGCGTTATGTAATTCGTACGATGGTTCCGCAGCCATCAGCTGTTTTTGGCGAGTGGGCCCAGCAGGCACGAGATATTTTCGGTGCTGGCAAGACCGTTTCGGATCCAGAAGGTGCCCAGCTTCTCGATCAGTTCAACAACTTCCGCCCGGAAGGCGTGCCGGTGAACAGTGGTCCGTTCAGCATCGATCAGGCCAGCATCACCAACGCCCAGATGACACTCACCAAGAACGAGAACAGCTACTGGGTCGACCAGGTGCCGTTCGATCGCATCATCAACTTCAATGGTGAAACCGATACCATCACTGCCGTTGTCCTCTCCAAGGAGATCGATTACGCCACCCACGGCTTCTCGGTAGCCACCGAGAACCAGATGATGGATTCTGGCATCCGCGTTCTCCGACCACCCACATACTCCGGTCCGGGCATGCTGTTCAATTATGGAAAGCTCACCGAATTCCAGGATCCCAAGGCCCGCCAGGCCCTCGCCCACGCCATCGATCGCGGTCGAAATGGCGCCATCGCATTGGCGGATTCGGGGGTAGCTTCTCAATTCGTGTCAGGTATGGCGGACAGTCTTGTAACTCAGTGGCTGACAGAGGAGGACTCCAGCTCCCTCAATACTTACGAATACGACGTCGAACTTGCCGGTAGCTTGCTCGAGGAGCTTGGCTGGAGCAAGGATGGCGATACCTGGATGAAGCCCGATGGTAGCGAAGCCGCCTACGAGCTCAGCTTCCCGGCCGAGTTCGCCGACTGGAGTGCCGCCGGTCAGGATCTGGCCGAGCAGCTGACAGATTTCGGCTTCGTCATCGATCCACGCGCGATCACCTACACCCAGCAGCCGATTGATGTGGATCAGGGCAACTTCGACTTCGCGATTCGCGGTTGGGGTAGCTCGATCAATCCGCATCCCCACTTTTCATATGACACCGCATTCCTCGTCCACAACACCATTGCGATTAACAATGGAGGAACGGGCACGCAGTTCCCGTTGGAGACCACCAGCGAAGTTGCAGGCGAGGTGAATCTCGAGACCATGGTGGTTGAATCCGCCGAAGGGATGAACATCGACGATCAGCGGGCCAAGGTGACAATCATGGCGCAGGTGTACAACGAGCTGTTGCCGGCCATCCCAATGTGGGAACGCTTCGGTAATAACTGCGCGCTGGAAGCCGTCCGCGTTGTATCCTGGCCAGCCGATGATGATCCACTGCTGAAGCAGAGCTTCTATGCAGACAACATCCCGGCCATGATGCTGTTCCAGGGAATCATGGAAGCCGTCTAGCGAGACAAGTCGTGGTGTCGGACTTTGTGTCCGCCCCGTAACGGATGATTCTCACCACCGGCCCACGGAGCAA
>JAILWI010000024.1 GCA_025699005.1 Chloroflexota bacterium
CCCAGTGCATCGCCGATTCTCAGCAGGATCGCCATGCTGGGATTCGCGGTCCCATGCTCAATGTTTATCAACATTCGCCGACTTACTCCCGCTCGTTGGGCAAGTTGGTCGAGTGTGAAGTCGTTGGCTACTCGGGAACTTCGAACGCGCTCTCCAATGGCACGTCCCAAGGCTTCGGCACTCGATCCTGATGCATTATGATGCACTACAATATTCCAATCACCTACATATCAAGCACGATAGGGCAATATAGTGCCCTATACGGAAAGTAATGTCAATATTCTCAGGCACCCAAAAAAGAGGGGAATCGCAATGTCCGATGCGATTCCCCTCATGGAATGTCAAATGTCCGTCAACAGCTGAGAACTACAGGTCGCGATATCCATCCAGATCAGCCAGCCCAACAACCTGGCCGTCTCGCACGTAGAGTTTCGGAACGCGTGGAGCAATCGTGGTCATTAGCTCGTGCGGAATGGTACCGGCCAACTCGGCCAGTTCCTCGAGGTCAGGGGCACCCGGAGTATCGTCCGTGCCATTGCCGATCACCACAACTTTCTGGCGAGTCTGGGAAGCCAGTGTAACTGGCATTTTGAGGATCGTCTGGTCCATGCACACCCGACCGATTACATCGGCCCGCTCACCCTCAATCGCCATATAGCCACGGTTACTTAATCCGCGCAGGTATCCATCGGCATAGCCCAACGGAATCAGCGCACCGCGGCCCTGCTCGGTGGCTGTCCAGGTTCCACCGTAGCTCACGCTATCCCCGGCTTCCAGAGGAATCACGCGAGCCACCATGCTGTGGATCGTGACTACCTGTTTCATTTCGCCTGCTTCGCCCGGGAGCGGTATGTGCGGTGCCGGCCGGATACCGTAGGTGGCGAGCCCGCTACGTACCATATCCTTGTGCCATTCCGGGAACTGCACTGTGCCAGCACTGTTGCAAACGTGCTTTATCGGGATGTCGATTCCGGCAGCTTCGAGATCGGCGACAACCTGGTCGAACACCCTCACCTGCTCTATTGCCGAAGACAAATCGGGCACATCGGCAGATGCGAAGTGTGTCATCAAGCCCTCGAGCCTGAGCTCGGGGAAACTCATGATCTTGCGCGCTGCGGCAACCGCATCCTGCGGCATCACACCAAATCGTCGCATGCCGGTATCGACCTTGAGGTGAACCTTGAGCGGCTTGCTGCGGCCGTCTTCCCTTACAGTTTTGGCAAGACCATGGGCGAACGGGATATCGTTCATCACCACGGTCATATCCATGCCAACGGCAAGGTCCTTTTCCGCGGGGCCGGCCGGACCCATCAGCAAGATATCTGTGCTGATACCGGCTCGCCGAAGCTGCGCACCTTCATCCACAGTCGCCACCGCGAGCAGGTCTGCACCGTTCTGGATTGCAGTTCGCGCCAATGGAATGGCTCCAAGGCCATAACCATTTGCCTTCACCACTACACAGTAACGGGCTTCATCGCGAATATGCTCCCGCATGATGCGGACATTCCGGGCATACGCATCCAGGTCGATGACGGCATACGTTGGACGCCCTTTCCACTGCTCAACGATGTGGTCCAGGTTCATGAAACGCGAGTCTCCATCTCCGCGATGAGACGCACGAGATCTCGTCGGCTCACAATCCCGATGTAACGATTGTTCTCGTCCACAACAGGGAGTGGATGGACGTCGTGATCGAGCATGATCGTAGCGATCTGCTCCAGGTTGGCAGCCGACTTGACGCTGGTAACCGGCGAGGTCATCAACTCTCCGGCGGTGGTTGCCAGTACACGGCGGATTTCATCCTCATATGCCCGACCGGCATCGGCGACGAAAATGGCATCAAAGAATGGAACCACGGTTGGCTCTTCAACATCCTTCTGGCGAGCAATCACATCGCTCTCTGTGATGATGCCAACGATTTCATCGTTCTCCACCACAGCAACACCGGCGACATCGTGCTCGACCATCAATCGCAGAACATCGGCGATCGAAGTTTCCAGCTCAACACTCGGAACACCGGCGGGCATGATTTCCGCAGCAGTCAGCTCCCGTGTTTGTTCGATATTCTCTGGTACCTGTGAATCCATGATCTGCTCTCCTGTAGGTATTAATCCCGAGAAAGTTTAGCCGCAACCCGCGCCATCGCGTCGGGCAAATCGGTCGCAAGCACGCCGCCTACTCCCCACTCATCCTCCAGTGTTTCGGCGGCCCTGGTACCGATACCCATCGCCAAAGTGACGGCGTCGATTGGCGATGCTCCCTGAGCGAGGTATGCGCCGATTGCACCGGCAAAGCAATCACCCGCGCCTGCTGTCGCCAACGAAACCGGGGCAAGATCGGCAACGATCTCCGCATCTGCGTTGGATACCGCGGAATTGCCACTCTTGATCACAACCGTCTGGTGCCATTTGGACGCGAGGTTATGAGCGGTTGCGGTTGGGTCGGCCACGATTTCGTCAATCTCGATTCCGCTCAATCGATGCGCCTCGCCGGGATGTGGAGTGAGCACGAGCCGATGCGCGGGCACCTGATCCCACCACTGATCCTGTTTCGCCAACCAATTGAGGGCATCAGCATCGAGCACGATCTGGGCATCGGTCGTTTCGAAAATCGAATTGGCCTTCTTCGATTCCGCTGGTGCG
>JAILWI010000025.1 GCA_025699005.1 Chloroflexota bacterium
AAAGCTGCCGCCCAGACCACTTGGAACAAAGGCTGTGTCGTGGGCAAAAAGCCACCCCTGACGCCCGATCAGGTATCCCTGATCCGGATGATCCTGCGCCAGGAAAAAGCCTTGCGTGATCTGGCGCTGTTCAACGTGGCCCTCGATACTAGCTTCCGAGGCTCTGACCTGGTGCGCCTGCGGGTTTCGGATGTGGCCACACCGGCAGGCGTGCGCGAGATCGTGGAAATTCGGCAGAAGAAGACCGAAGCCCGCAATGCACGCCCGGTCCAAGCGCGGCTGTCCTCGGGCACGCGCGACAGTCTGCGCGCCTATCTCGCAGCTTCAGAAAAGCCGTTGCACGGCTGGCTATTCACGGGGCAGGGGGCACGGTGGTCCCAGTCCCATCTCAGTGAAAGTCAGCTCTGGCGGCTGTTCCGGGTCTGGCTGGAGAAGGCCCGCCTCGATCCCAGCCTCTACGGCCTGCATTCGCTGCGCCGGACCTTCCCGACCCATATCTACCAGCAGACCGGCAACCTGCGCGCGGCCCAGCTACTGCTCGGCCATGCCAGTATTGAAAGTACCAAGGAATACATCGGTACCGAACAGGCCGAAGCCCTCGAAATTGCGCGCAAATATCACCTGTGACGGCCATGCAGACCTATCTTGAGAAACGCCAGCCTGCGCAGAAAATGGCCCGGTTCTACCGGATGGCGGTCATGCCGAACCTGTTCGGCGAATGGACGCTGTACCGCGAATGGGGCCGCATAGGGCAGGGCGGTCAGGTTCGGATGGATTGGTTCGAGGACGAGAACCAGGCCGTTGCGGCTCTGGTCACACTGGAAGCCGCCAAGCGTCAGCGGGGCTATTGGGTGGAGCCTCAGCAGCTGGCGATGTTCAGATGATAGCGTGACGGACTCGCACAAGCCTCTTGACTGGCCAGCAACGCCGCCCGCATGTCCTAAGGACATGCGGGCGGCGTTGCTGTTTTTTAGCTGAGTAAATCTCGTCATTGTAGTGCGGCTGAAAAGTATAGTAATTATACCATTTTCAACATATATTGCCCTTCATGAAGTTCGAGTATGACCCCGACAAAAGCGCCGCGAACCGTGAAAAGCACGGGATCGACTTTGATGAGGCCCAGGCCCTCTGGGATGATCCTTATCTGATCGAGGCCCCTGCCAACGTCACGGGTGAGCCACGCTTTCTGGCGGTTGGCATGATCGGGGCCAGACACTGGACGGCTGTCTACACATACCGGAGCGACCGGGTGCGGATCATCTCCGTGCGCCGCGCTCGCAAGCAGGAGATTGACCACTATGAAGGCGACTGAATTCGACGAACGGTTTGAGGCGGGCGAAGACATGTCCGCCCATGTCGATTGGACAAAGGCGCGCCGCCTCAATGTCGAGGCCAAGCGGGTGAACGTGGATTTCCCGACCTGGGTCGTCGCAGGTCTGGACCGGCAGGCCCAGAAGCTCGGCATCACCCGTCAGGCACTGATCAAGATGTGGATCGCTGAACGCCTAGAGTGAGGCGCGCGCTGGCCCGATCGCGCCGAGCCTTTCGCCAAATAAATCAATACGTCCTTGGATAAAGCTTTGCCTGCTGACATGAATAAACCATGAGCCTGATCAAGTCGAAAAAACGCGTAGCCGATCATGGCGAAGTATTCACTCCGGAATGGATGGTGGATGCTATGCTTGATCTGGTGAAAGAAGAGTCGGAACGGATCGACTCGCGGTTTCTCGAACCAGCCTGCGGCAGCGGCAATTTCCTTGTAAAAGTGCTGAAGCGGAAGTTGTGCGCAGTTGAATTGAAATTCGGGAAATCCGAATTTGAAAAGCGGCAATACGCGCTGCTTGCCCTCATGTGCGCTTACGGAATTGAGCTTCTGGAAGACAACATTATCGAATGCCGCGCCAACATGCTCGAAGTGTTGGCCGATTACCTACGGATCGACGAGACCGACGATCTGTACAGGGCCGCTTCCCATGTGCTGTCACTGAATCTGATCCAGGGTGATGCCCTGTCGATGAAGGGGTATGACGGCGCGCCGATCACCTTTTCCGAGTGGGGCTATCTGGGCAAGGGCAAGTTCCAGCGGCGGGATTTCAGGCTAGACGTACTGACCGGCTCTTCGGCCTTTAGCGCCGAAGGAACCTTGTTTTCTCACCTCGGCAAGCATGAGATTTTTACCCCGACAAAGACCTACCCGCCAATGACCGTTCGTGATCTGGCTGCACGGGGCGACAACCCGCAGGAGGCCGCATGAATATTGAAGAGGGCTTTGCCCTACGCGGGCGCAACCCGGATGTCCTGACCTGTATCGCGAACCTGTCGAACGATGAGGTCTTCACCCCGCCAGAATTCGCCAACCGGATGCTGGACACCGTGGCGGCAGCTTGGGCGGCAGATCATGATGGCGCAGATATCTGGGCCAACCGAACCGTGAAATTTCTTGATCCCTGCACAAAGTCAGGGGTGTTCCTGCGCGAGGTCACAAAGCGCCTGATTGCAGGGTTAGAGAGCGAAATTCCAGACCTTCAGGAACGGGTGGATCACATCCTGACGCGACAGGTTTTTGGAATTGGGTCTACACTGCTGACCAGG
>JAILWI010000026.1 GCA_025699005.1 Chloroflexota bacterium
GGCGCTGGCCGATCTGAACGGCCAATGGATCGACCGGTTTCATGACCGCAACGGGTTGAAATACATCGTGCTGGACATGGACAGCTCGGTCAGCCCCACCCACGGCGATCAGGAAGGTGCTGCCTGGAACGGGCATTTCGACTGCACCTGCTATCACCCCATCTTCTTGTTCAACCAGTTTGGCATGCTGGAGCGCTGCGCCCTGCGTAACGGCAATGTCCACAGCGCCGATGGCTGGCGGGATGTCCTTGATCCCGTCATTGCCCGATATGCTGGCCGCGACCTTGGTGGACGCTTCTTCCGGGCCGACGCTGCCTACGCGATCCCCGCGATCTATATGCGGCTGGAAGAAGCCAGGTTCTTCTACGCCATCCGTCTGCCCGCCAACGCCGTCTTGCGCGAGAAGATCGCGCATCGGCTGACACGGCCCGTGGGACGGCCTTCGCTGACCAAGGTCAAACGGTTCTTCGAGGACTTCGAGTATCAGGCGGCGTCCTGGGACAAGCCGCGCCGCGTCATCGCCAAGATCGAATGGCATCCGGGCGAGCTGTTCCCCAAAGTCGGCTTCATCGTCACCAACCTGCCGATGGAGCCAGACTGGGTGGTGAGGTTCTACAACCAGCGCGGCACCGCAGAGCAGCACATCAAGGAAGGCAAATATGCCTTTCGCTGGACGCGGCTGTCATGCCGGAAGTTCCGGCACAACGAGGTGCGGCTGCAACTGCACGCGCTGGCCTACAACCTGGCAACCTTCCTGCGCTGCATCGAACTGCCCGAGGCCATGGCGGACTGGTCGTTGACCAGCCTGCAACTCAAGCTGATCAAGATCGGCGCCCGCGTCGTCCGCCACGCCCGCGCCATTACCTTCCAGTTGGCCGAGGTCGCCGTCACCGGCCCGATGGTGCGGGCCGTCCTTGCCGCCATCCGCCGTCTTCGAACGCCTCCGTCATGCGCATGACCACGATCCATGCCCAAGCTGAACGAAAGCGGCAGGACAGGTCCGTCTGCCGCGCGGAAAAGCGGCTCTGCCGGGCCAGAATGCTGCGGGTTCGAGGCTTGATCCACCCGACTTCGGCCGTTTGCGCGACGACAGACACCGCTCGGGGCGAAAAACGCTTGCCCAGCGAGCAAAATCAGGCGATCTTGAAGTCAAGCGGCAGGCCACTTGGGGAATGTCGGTTAAGGGAGAGGAGCCCGCTATGAAAGGTGCCGTCTATGATGCCAAGGGAGGCATTGAATGGAAAGAAGTGCCAAAACCCAAGATTGAAGATCCCACAGATGCCATAGTGCGCATCACCAAGACGACAGTGTGCGGAACCGACCTGCATATCCTCAGGGGAGACGTGCCCAGCGTAACCGAAGGCCGGGTGCTGGGCCATGAAGGCGTCGGCGTCGTCGAAGAAGTCGGCAGTTCGGTCACCCGCATAAAGCCGGGCGACCGGGTTGTGATCTCGGCCATCTCGTCCTGCGGCAGTTGCTATCAATGCAAGAAGGGCCTGGGGTGCCATTGCGAGGCGAAGGATGGCGGTTGGGTGCTGGGCAATCTGTTGAACGGCACGCAGGCGCACTATACCCGCGTCCCACATGCCGATAACGGCTTGCACGTCATTCCCGACGGTGTCGATGAAGAGGCCGCGGTAATGCTGTCCGACATTCTGCCCACAGGCTTCGAGGTCGGCGTATTGGCTGGAAATGTGCAGCCAGGCAGCAATGTGGTGATTGTCGGTGCCGGACCTGTGGGTCTGGCGGCGCTGGTCACGGCGCAGTTCTATTCGCCCGCTTCGATCATCGTGATCGACACGGACGATCCACGACTTGAGGCGGCCGAACGCCTTGGGGCGACCCGCACGATCAACCCCTCGAAAGAAGACTATGCCGCCGTGGTCAAAGAACTGACGGACGGATATGGCGCCGATACGGTGATTGAATGCGTCGGTATCCCTGAAACCTTTGACATGTGCCAGAAACTGGTCGCGAAGGGCGGCAACATCGCCAATATCGGCGTGCATGGCACAGCGGTCGATCTACATCTGCAGGACCTGTGGAACGCGAACATCGTGATCTCCACGGGCTATGTCACCACCAATTCGACGCAGATGCTGATGAAGACCGTCGCCTCGGGCAAGATCCGTCCCGAGGAGTTCGTGACCCATCATTTTGCTCTGGACGATATTGAGGAGGCCTACCGCGTCTTTGGCGCAGCCGCCAAGAACAAGGCGCTAAAGCTGATCCTGTCGGCCTGAGCCGGATGCCCGCCCTTCGCTCTGGTCTTGGGCGGGCAAAACCACGTTAGCTGGACTGTGGGCGCATAGATCGCGTTGCCTTTTGGGATGCGGGAACAGTTGGTTGGTTCTGAGGGAGGAGCCTAATGCCGAGAGAGTTGAAGCCGGTCGTTACCGGCATGTCGTATATGGAAGGTCCGCGCTGGCACGACGGGCGTATGTGGTTTTCGGACTTCTACACCCACCGCGTCTATTCGGTGAATGAGGATGGCAGCGACCAGCGCGTTGAACTGGAGGTGCCAAATCAGCCATCAGGTATCGGCTGGCTGCCTGATGGCAGTCTGGTGGCCGTCTCGATGCGCGACCGA
>JAILWI010000027.1 GCA_025699005.1 Chloroflexota bacterium
CCGCGTAATCGCAGAGATGGAGGGATCAGTCGAAGGGCTCACGCACCACCTGGCTCCTGCCGAAGTCGAACGCCTGCACAAAGGTCTCGGCGAGATGATGGGCGATGCCTGGAGCCTTGTGGATACGCTACTGATTCGTGTTCATGGCGATTACCACCTTGGCCAAACCCTGCGCACACCCGATGGCGATTTCATGATCATCGATTTCGAAGGCGAACCCAGCCGGAGTATGGATGAGCGCCGCCAAAAGCATCCCGCGCTGAAGGATGTTGCTGGCATGGTGCGATCGCTTGGCTACGCCGGTGCGACCATTATCCAGCAATCGGATGATGCGCAAACCAAAGCAGAGATTGAGGCGTGGGTCGAAGATGCGAGCAATCGGTTCGTCGCCGCCTGGCGCAGAGCGATCGCGGCTTCGCCCCTTGCATTGGCTCCTGCGGATGACGCCGCCTTTACCAGTGTGCTCAACCTGATGATCGCCGAGAAGGCACTCTATGAAACCCGCTACGAAATGAACAATCGCCCGGATTGGCTCTGGATTCCACTGAAGGCGCTCAAGCGACTCGTGGGCATGGAGGTCAACTAGATGGGCGCCGTGGTTCTCGATATCCTGCTCGTCATCATATTCATCATGATGGTGCCTATCGGCTTCTACCGTGGTGGATTGCGCGAGCTTTGCGTATCCGGCGCCCTTATGCTCGGAATACTGATGGCCGGGGAATGGGCTGATAGGTGGAAAGGGCTCTACGAACGCATTTTTGATGTTGGTGAGAGTTCCGCGACCTTCCTGACGGCAATCACAATCGCATTTGGTATTACCGCACTCATCGGTTATGGTGGCAGCTCGGTGCTTTCGTATCAACCTGGTCCTGGTGGGCGGCTCTACGGTGCGTACCTCGCGCTATTCAATGCGATGGTTGTGGCCGGTTTCCTGATTAATCTCTATGTGGCGCTCATTGTGCCGAACTCGGAAACAGAGTCGATCACTACCGGTATCGTGGCGCGAACATTGAGTCAGGATTTCGGCTGGGTGTTGCTCATCGCCACCATTGGAGTAGGCATTGCCACCCTGTTCGGCATGTTCGTCCGCGAGCGTTCGCCCGAGCTGCCCGCATGGCAGCCACAGACCTCGCTATACCAGGCTCCGGCACAAACCCGACCGTATCGCACGGAAGATGAAGACCAGAAGACCCAGGCTGGCCCTCCAGTGCGAAGTCGGGAACTCACGCACTGGAAGGACGATGAGGAGAGCTAGCGGCCCGATCCATCCAAATACGGCTCAGGTTGGCTGCAGACCTGGCCGGATGCCACACCTGCGCAACAGCGCAGCGCCCGCCGTGCAAGCGTCCGTCCGAGCAGCGAACCGTCAACTGAGCGCAGTGGTTCGAACGACAATTCGAAGAACGTGCTTGCCGATTGGATGAAGGACGAGGAGAACTCCTAGGTTTCCTGCAGTGCAAGCTGGCCATCGGCAATAGTGAATGCAATGGATTCGTCGAGGAACACTAGGTACTCATCTATCGCGAGATCGGTGTGCAACGCCGTGCTGACGAAGATGGCAGGTGAGTGCCCAACTATTTGATCGGCGTCAACTTCACCGGGAACCGCAAGCAGATCTGGATTTTCAAACAATCCTTCGAGCGACGACGCATTGTTTGCCAGGTCAATTTTGCTTCCATTACACGAAATCTGAATTAGCACACCGGGATCGTTTGCATCGTCGTTGATCGACCGAACGATCTGAATATCGGCAGTCGTGTTCTCGTCCAGCTTGATCTGCCTGTCATCGGATACCGGGGTGACATTGCCCACAATCGTCCCTGGCGATTCATCCGCCTGCAACGATATGGTGCTGGTTTCATCGATATCAATCGCCTCTCGGAACCCAGTGGTGGTCAGCCATTTGTGACTCGCGATCACAACATCCACTCGGTCTTTGCCGAAGGTACGCAGCTGAGGCAGATTCGCGATGACATCCGTATCCGGCTGGCCGAGGCAAAACATTGCGCGACTGTTGCCGGTGTCCAAAAGTGCCAAGATCGAATTTCTCCGGCCAATAAACCGAATCGAGGCGCTTTCTCGAGTCCAGTTTCGAACGAGCAAACCACCGAGAATTCCCGTTGGAATAGCGACAATGCCGGCGGTGAGTGCTCGTCGACTAATCACTGCAAGATTTCCGGGGTAGGCGGAGAACTCAGCATACTGACCGTCTCCACGAAGTGGTCAGTTGGAAGGCGGGCTCGAAGCTCCTCTGCCCAGAGTTTCGCTTTCATGAGATCGGTAGTAAGCGAATAGATCGCCGGCCCGGCGCCAGAAAGTTGGCTCGTACCGGTAACGTGTTCCATCACATCCCGGGCCGTGCGAGTCTCAGGAAAGGCTTCGAGTGCCGCTCTCGTAAAGCTATTCGTGATTGAAGAGAAGTTTTCGGACTTGAACTCGGCCAACGCCTCTTCGATTTGCTGGTGAGTTCCGTAGTCTTCTACACGAAGCGATCCGTAAAGAGTCGCGGTCTTGGCCAGTACGTTTGTCGGTGGGACCACGATGACAGCAT
>JAILWI010000028.1 GCA_025699005.1 Chloroflexota bacterium
TTGAGGTCCAGCGGGAAGAAAAGCTGGACCTCAAGGAGAGAGCGCTTGAGCGGGGCGACACCAAGGCCGCCCACGAGCTGGAGATCGAGGCCGTGGAGCTGGACCGCGATCCCCTGCCGGATATTGGCTGGAAGGCGTGGGGCATGGAGCGGCGCGGCATCCAGACCACCGCAGGCGATCTATGGCGTGAGGCCCGTGGCCGGCTGGAACAGGTCCGCGAAGTGGTGTCCGATCTGCGCGAACGATTTGCCGAGACCTATGCCCGTGTGCGGGAGGTGGCCGAGCATTCCCTGAACGGGTTGGCCGAGGCGTTGCGTGGCGCGGATTTTTCGACGCTTGAGGCCGCGCATGAGCAGGTCAGGGAACGTGATAGGGAGGCAGAACGCAGCATCGAGCACGAGCGCGACATTGGTATTGAACGAGGCGGCGGGCATAGCCTTTAAGATGAGGGTAGTTTAGTGAAGGCGGTTCTTTCAAAGATTAAAACGGGCGTGCTAACAATCATCTGAGATCATGTAATGGAGGCAGACCGATGAGCAGTAGAGAGCTTGAAGATCGTAATGAACGCAATCAAAACGAAGCTGTCGCAATGGCACTTGGGATCAGTGCTAATGATTTAGACCAGTTGGATTGGCGATTGGAGGATCACGCGAGCGATGATGGGTTGCTGTATGGTCATAACGTCTATTTTGGCGAAGGGTCTGACCCAGAAATTCTTGCCAAAATTGACGGCTTGACCAACGGGGAGTGGGTGCGAATAGCGCCGCTCTGAGCGCTATCTAAACTGCGACTTCTATTCCCTATACGGGTTTGCCGAGGCGCTGCATCAGCCGTGAAAGGGATGATGGATTCAGCTCGCGAGCCATCATGCCTGCTTGCGCGGCCTGCCACCCTTGCGGCCATTTTCGCGGGCGGCGGCGGCTTTCGCTGGGGATTTGGTCTGCCCTGCCCGGCGGGCCATATAGGCTTTGGTGCCGAACAGCCCCGCCAGCAAGCCGGGGATGGACAGGTCCACATCAAGTGCTTCCCAATGCAGGCCGTAACCAGCACCGAGGATTTCAACCGCGGCGAGGTCTTCGTCCGTTGCAGTCGCCAACCCCTGCGCCACACGGGGCGGAAAGGCGAAGGTGCAACCGTTCGTCAGATCGACGATGATACTGCTGTTTCGCTTGTCATAGCGCACTGCATCCGCGCGCGGCTCGGTCTGCTGCGCGATGTGGCCACGCTCAATGGCGGCATTGATTTCAGAATCTGTCAGTTCAGCCATGGATTTCCCTCCATCTGGCAAGAAACGCCTCTTGCTGGTCCTGGACGATCTGCACGGCTCGGCGCACATCGTTCCCCTTCATGCCTTGGGCCCAGACAAGAGCTGGAGCCCCGTCAGGCCCGATCAGATTGATCTTGACTTGCCCATCACCGAACACATGCACATGGGCCGGCTCATGATCGTCTGTGAAGATGATGACGCGCAGACCAAGCGCTCGGTATATGGTGACCATAACTGAATTTAACCTATCAAGATGGGTTTTTCAAGAGACTTGCAAACCGCCTATTGGCGGGTGTTTCCGATGTGTGTATCCTGAACGGCAAGAAAACCAAGGGGAAACCCCCGTGAAATACAGGCAGAAACACCATGAAACTGACACTTGGACAGGCGGCGAAAACTGCGAAGCGTTCAAAGGGCACGTTGTCAAAAGCCCTTAATGCAGGGGGGATATCTGCGGAGAAGGACGATAAGGGGCGCTGGCAGATTGATCCGTCAGAGCTTTCTCGGTGGATGTCAGCGAACCCGTTTCCGAACAGTCGTGAAAACCAATATGAAACCCAAGATGAAACGCATGAAAACAGCGCCTTGGGCGTCGAAGTTAAGATGCTTAGGGAGCGGATCGACGCCATGACCGCAGAGCGAGACCGGGAGCGCGGCCAGCTCGTCGATCAGATCGAGGATTTGCGTGCCCGTCTGGACGGAGCGGAGGCCGAGCGGACGCGTCTTAATGCGCTCCTTACGGATCAGAGAGAAGCCCACAAGACCCCGATTAAGCGCAGCTTTTGGGCGCGATTGTTGGGATAAAGATGTGGGCTTCAATTATTTGCGGAGCTGATTAACTTGCTCGATACTAATGTAAACCCGCGACCCCCTGATTTCGACGGTTCCGCTACCTGATATGTTGCACAAGTCAGAGTAAGAAACCATAAAGCTAGGGTCGTCGCACTCTGTTTCTATCCGTTCACGGGCTTCGCGCCCTGCATCAACGGTAACACCGAACGGATCACGATTATCATCGTAAAATGTGAAATTGCCTTCACTGCTATCGTATTTGATACGGCCAGAGAACTGGACTGCAGTCCTATCCATAGAGGATAGATATTCGCTGAGAAGGATCGGTTCCGCCAAAGCAGGGGTGGATGCACTCAATACGGCAATAGCCGAATAAATATACTTTTTCATATTGTTTCAATGTCTCCTAGTGAGCGGCGGATCGCGGCGTTGGGGTTGATCTACAAGTATAACCTCACGTCGCCCGCCTAG
>JAILWI010000029.1 GCA_025699005.1 Chloroflexota bacterium
GAAACGTTCACATTACTCGGCCACTTATCCCCAAATCGGGGTAGTTATCCACAAAAGTTGCCCGTTTTGTCCACAATACCAATGTGAATGTTGACACGGGGTCAGGTTTGAGACAGTGATCTGTCACCGATTCGGTTGCTGGTATCTCGAGCATTGGTCAATGTTTTGGCACAATCGGGTGAATGCCTGATGTGAGCCGATCCTGTGTAGGGATCGCCACATCGTATATAGAAACAGAGGGAATTCATGCAGATCGTTCATGCCGGTGAGCTCCGAAAGCTGG
Source organism: Chloroflexota bacterium (assembly GCA_025699005.1). Classification (GTDB taxonomy): domain Bacteria; phylum Chloroflexota; class Limnocylindria; order QHBO01; family QHBO01; genus JACDBZ01. The sequence continues at coordinate 284 of JAILWI010000029.1, forward strand.
AGACAGCTGCTGACTTGCAGTCATATATTCGGGAATCATTGGCCCCGATCAATCTTGGTTTGGGGAATTCGACGCCAGTAGGTGTCAGCGTGCGATTGTCACAATCCCTGTTGCGTGATGCTGCTGTTTCGGCGGCAAATCTCAAGGCATTGCTGGGCGAATATCACCTGGAACTCGCTGGAGTGAGTGCGGTGAATATCAGCGCGGGATTGAAGAACGATGTCCATGCCCCGGATTGGCGATCGGAGGAGCGACTTGCGTTCATGTTTGGCGCTACGAATCTGATGGCCGAGATTGCGGGCGAGGATGGTGCCGAGCTCGGGATCACCACCAACGCGCTCAGTCATCGATCGTGGCTGGATATCGATTTCCCCGGCAACTGGGCGGCGTTGATGTTGAATGTGGTGCGTGTGGTGCAACACCTGGCGACGATCCGCGAGAAGACCGGCGTGACGATTCATGTCGATCTCGAAGTCGAACCGGGCAGTGTGCTGCGGGATACGCACGATGTGATTGCATTCTGGAATAACTGGGTGCTCACGCGCGGCGCCGCGATGCTGAGCGATCGCATGCAGGTGACCGATGGATCGGCCGCCGATGCAATGAACCGACACCTGCGGTTGGCGATCGATACGGCCCACATGGCGGTGGTTGGTGATGATGCGGCCACGAGCCTCGATCAGCTTACATCCGCCGGGATCGGTATTGGCCGATTGCAGATTTCGGCTGCGCTGGAGGTCGAAATTCCCGATGGTGAGGCCGAACGTGAAGATGTGCTGGCTAACCTGAACCTGATTCGAAGTGGCAGCTTGTTGCAGCAAGTGGTCGCTACCCGAGATGGCGAAATCGTGCAGCGATATGAAGATTTGCCGGAGGCGATTTCACCGGAATCGGCCGGTGAAACCTGGCGGATCCATACACATGCACCGGTGTTGGCCGATCGATACGGTGCGTTCCGCTCGACCCGGGCTGAGACCGCCGACTGGATTCAGCAAATTGCCCGACGAGGGATCGATGTCGGCATGATTGAGTTGCGATCGGCGAACTGGGATGTCGTCCCTGCGGACGATCGCGGTAAAATCGTGGAGATGGTGAAGCGGGAAGTCCAGTGGGTGCGGAGCCTGACAACCGGTGAATAAGCACCTTATTCGCTGTCACCGGCCGCATTCGTACGATGGGCCCGACATTGACGCCCGCGAACGAATCCTTCTATAATCACCAGTCGTATGCGCCGGGCCTGGTTACCCGGTGTTGGGGCGTGTGTGCCGTAAAATCGGTCACCTCGCAGGATTTCAATCCGCCCCGATGAGTTGGCGCGTAGGCGCGTCACCCGAAATTGTTGCCCTTTATGACGGGATGTCATTGATCTCCTGGAGGAAACCACGTGTCCACGAAGCGAACATACCAGCCAAAGCGCATCAAGCGCATCCGTAAATTCGGATTCCTCGCCCGCATGTCCAGTGCTGGCGGTCGAAATGTCCTTAAGAACCGACGCCGCAAGGGGCGACACGCCCTGACGGTGGCCGAGGAGCGAAAATTCACCCAGAACCGCTAGTCGGTTCCGGGGATTCCCGATCCGATTTTTGAGTTTGGGATTCCGCCTCCTCGTTGAACGCCGGGCAGCTTGCCCGGCGTTTGCTGTTTCTAGCGGAGCATTGCATTGGTAGATCGCCGCTATCGCCTGCGAGAAGAACACGATGTGAAACGGGTACGATCTCGCGGTCGTTCCGTGGCGCAGGGTGCGCTGGTGTTGCGATATATGCCGAACAATACCGAGCCGGCCCAGAATCGTTACACGGTGATTGCCGGCAAGAAATGTGGCAATGCGGTACATCGAAACCGGCTGAAACGGATCGTGCGGGAAGCATTGCGAGCATGGCACCCGGTGCTCAAACCTGGGTACGATGTGGCATTTATCTGCCGCGGTGGTACCAGTGAAATGCCGGATCTCCCAGCCGCGCAGGATACGTTGCAGAAAATTCTCAATCGCACGGATTTGCTCAAACCGGGAGAGCAGGCTCCAGCGGTTGGCGAACCCGTGACCACCAGCTGGAAAATCGCCGAAGGTGAGCGGGAATGAAGCGACCATTCCTGGCGATGATTCGGTTCTACAAGAAGCGAATTTCACCGCAACTGCCGCCATCCTGTCGGTTCCAGCCAACGTGTTCGGAATACGCCTACGAGGCGATAGATAAGTACGGTATCTTTAAGGGCGGTCGCCTGGCGGCGTGG
>JAILWI010000003.1 GCA_025699005.1 Chloroflexota bacterium
ACGCCGGGATCGAGGGCCTGCGGCGACCCGGGGCCCTCCGGACCCGATGGTCGCGGCGCGCGGCCGAATCCCGCCCGCGCCGCGTGCGGGTCCTGCGACCGCTCCCGGGGAACGACGCGCCGCCGCGGCGCGCGCCGGTGCAGCGGGCCCTGCTCGAGGCGCTCGGCGGCGAGGAGCGGACGATGCCGGAGCTTGCCGCGGCGCTCGACACGGAGCCGGGCGCCCTGCTCGCCCCGGCACGCCGCCTCGTGGCCCTCGGCCGGGCCGAGCTCGACTGGCGGGTGGTGGAGCGCCGTCCCCTCGCGCATCGGCGTGTCATCCCGCCGCTGCGCCATGCGCTCGCCGAGGAGCAGCGCGCCGCGCTCGACGCCATCGGCAATGCGTCCCCGGGCAGGGAGATCCTGCTCCAGGGGATCGCCGCGTCCGGCAAGACCGACGTCTACCTCGCCGCGACCCAGGAAACGCTCGATGCCGGCCGCACCGTCATCGTCATCGTGCCCGAGGTGAGCCTCGTCCCGCAGCTCGCGGATCGGCTGCGCGGCGTCGTGGGCGAGCAGCTGGCGGTCCTCCATTCGGGTCTCTCGGCGGGGGAGCGGCACGATGAGTGGTGGCGGATCCTGCGCGGGGATGCCCGCGTCGTCGTCGGCACGCGCACCGCGGCCTTCGCACCGCTCGCCGATCTCGGCCTGCTCGTCGTCGACGAGGAGCACGACGGGGGCTACAAGTCCGATCGCACCCCGCGCTACGACGCGCGCTGGGTGGTGCGCGAGCGCGCGCAGCTGGCCGGTGCGCGGGCGGTGTTCGGGAGCGCGACGCCCGACCTCGTGACGATCGCACGGGTCCGTGGCGGCCACGGCGACCGCGCACGCCTCGACGAGCGTCGCGTCGGAGCCGAGCCAGAGATCGAGGTTGCCGACCTGCGGAGCGAGCTCGCCCGCGGCAACCGCTCGATCTTCTCCGAGTCCCTTGCCGATGGGCTCGCGGCCCTGCGGCGGGGGAGCGAGCAGGCCGTGCTCCTCATCAACCGGCGCGGGGCGGCGACGTTCATCCTGTGCCGCGACTGCGGCGAGAGCCTGCGCTGCCCCGAATGCGACCTCCCGTTCGTCTACCACCTCGACGGCGGCAGCCTGCGATGTCACCACTGCGGACGGACCGCCGCGCCGGCGGAGCGCTGCCCGTCGTGCGGGAGCGAGCGGATCCGCTATTTCGGCGCCGGGACCCAGCGCGTGGAGGCCGAGCTCCGAGCCCGCTTCCCCGGCCTTCGCGTCGGCCGCCTCGACTCGGATGCGCTCAACGCGCGGCGCGGCTTCGAGACGATCTACGACGACTTTCGCGAGGGACGGACCGATGTGCTCGTCGGGACGCAGCTCGCCGCGAAGGGACTCGACCAGCCCAGCGTGGTGCTGGCGGCCGTCATCGCCGCCGACGTGACGCTGAACCTGCCGGACTACCGGGCCGCCGAGCGCACGTTCCAGCTGCTCGCCCAGGTCGCGGGGCGCGCGGGACGTGGTCCCGCCGCCGGCCGGGTCGTGATCCAGACGTACGCCCCCGGCCACTACGCGATCAGGTCCGCCGCCGCGCTCGACGTCGACGGCTTCGCCGACGAGGAGCTCCTGCGGCGCCGGCTGCTCGGCTACCCGCCGTTCGGCGTCCTGGCCCGCCTCCTCGTGTCGGACCCGGATCGGTCGCGCGCCGAGGAGCGCGGGCGCGCGGCAGCGGCGGCCACGGCGGTCGAAGGTGTCGAGGTCCTCGGCCCCCAACCGTCCTACGTGGCGCGGCGCGCGGGGCGCTACCGGATGCAGGTCGTCATCCGTGCGCCTGACGCGGCGACCCGCCTTGCGGCACTCGAGCGGGTCCCGCCCGGCGTGGCGATCGACGTGGACCCCGAGTCGCTCCTGTGATCGGTACAATGCGCCACGCCATGGCCATCCGACGAATCCTCACCGCCGAGGAGCCGATCCTCCGCGAGCGTACGAAGCGGGTCTCGAACTTCGATTCGAGCCTCCATCGGCTGCTCGACGACATGCTCGAGACCATGCGCGACGCGCCCGGTGTCGGCCTCGCCGCCAACCAAATCGGCGTCCCGTTGCAGGTGGCGATCATCGAGGTCGACGACAAGATCACCGAGCTCGTGAACCCGCAGATCGTCAAGGGCTCGGGGGAGCAGCTCGATTGGGAAGGATGCCTCTCGATCCCCGGCTACGTGGCCGAGGTCATGCGCCACGACCGCGTCACGGTCAAGGCCCGCGACCGCCACGGCCGGGAGTTCCGCACCCGCGGCACCGAGCTCTTTTCCCGCGCCCTCCAGCACGAGATCGACCATCTCAACGGCGTTCTCTACATCGATCACCTCGAGTCGCTCGAGGAGCTCGTCCGCGTCAGCGATGCACAGGAGGAGGTCGAGGAAGAAGCGGCCGCCGGCATCTAAGTGGGTGGGATCGGTCGCGTCGCGTTCCTGGGCACCGGGTCGTTCGGCGTTCCGCTGCTCGAGCGCGTCATCGAAGCCGCTGACGACCTCCTCGTCGTCAGCCAGCCCGACCGCCCTGCCGGTCGTCGCCTTCGGCTCCGGGCGACGCCCATCACCGCCACGGCCCGCGAGCGGGACGTGCGCGTCCTCACACCGCGCCGGCTGCGATCCGACGAGGCTCGCGACGCTCTCGCCACCTTCCGGCCCGACGGGCTCCTTCTCGTCGCCTACGGCCAGCTCGTCCCGTCCGACCTGCTCGAGCTCGCCGACCGGCCTCCGCTCAACGTCCACCCCTCGCTCCTGCCGCGGCATCGCGGGGCGGCGCCGGTGGCGGGCACGATCATGGCCGGAGACGCGCGGGGCGGCCTGACGCTCATGGTGATGACACCGGAGCTGGACGCGGGGCCGATCGTCCGCCAGTGGCCGCTCGACCTCACCGGGCGCGAGACGACCCCCGAGCTCGAGGCGCGACTTGCGTCCATGGCGGCCGATGTCGTGCCGCCGGAGCTCGAGCGCTGGGCGGCCGGACCCATCGACGTCACGCCGCAGGACGACGAGGCCGCGACGCTCGTTCGGCCATTCACGCGCGCGGACGGCTGGATCGACTGGCAGCGCCCGGCCGTCGAGCTCGACCGGCAGGTGCGAGCGCTGCAGCCCTGGCCCGGCGCATGGAGCACGATCGACGGACGGCGCATCCACATTCGCCGCGCGCGCCCGGTGACGGGTGTCGACGATCTGCCCATCGGCGCGCTGCTCCCTGGCGAGCCACCGTGCGTCGCATGCGGGATCGGCGCTCTCGCGCTCGAGGTCGTGCAGCCGGAAGGCCGGGCTGCCATCCCGGCCGATGCATGGCGGCGCGGGCTCGACCGCGAGCACGTGCTGCTCGGCGCCGGCCGCCCTGTCGAGCCTGGGAGCTGACGCCCATCACACGCTGAGAATGAATCGCCAGTCCCGGATATACTCGATCCAGCCCTCTCGGAGGTGGGCATACAGATGCTGTTCGATCCTCTCTACATCGTTCTCCTGGTGGTCACCCTCGCGATCACCGGCTGGGCGGCGTGGCGTGTCCGCTCCACCTATTCCAAGTGGTCGAAGGTCGACTCGGGAATCAACCTCGATGCGTTCGACTTCGCGCGAAGGCTCCTGGACCGCCAGGGCCTCTCGCACGTCAAGATCGAGCCGACCCCCGGCCAGCTGACCGACCACTACGACCCGCGCGGGAAGATCCTGCGCGTCAGCACCCAGGTCGCCGACGCAACGGCGCTGTCGACGTCGGGCGTGGCGACCACGGGCTCGCGTCTCTCGGTCGCCGCGGCGGCCGTCATCGCCCACGAGGTGGGCCACGCGCTCCAGGATCATGCGGGCGATCCGGCAATGAAGCTCCGCCAGGCGATCGTCCCCGCCGCGCAGTTCGGCTCGGGCATCGCACCGTGGCTCGTCATCGCGGGCGTCTTCCTCCAGATCACCGGGCTGGCCATCGTGGGCCTCATCGGGTTCGCCGCGGCGGTGGTGTTCACCTTCGCAACGCTCCCGGTGGAGATCGGGGCGTCGGGAAAGGCTCTCGCGTTCGTGAACGGTCTCGGCATGGTCGGGGAGCGCCAGGATGGCGCGCGCGCCGTGCTGAAGGCCGCCGCATGGACGTATGTCGCCGGGGCGCTCACCGCGCTGCTGACGTTCCTGTATTACGCATGGCTGATCTTCGGTCGCCGTGACTGAGCTCGCCATGGCCGGCGCTCAGCCGTCCATCAGCGACGCCGATGTTCGATCGCTCGCCGCGTGGCTCGAAGCCCGCGGCGAGCCCGCGTATCGGACCGCTCAGATCCTCGCCGGCGTCCATCGGCCGGAGGTCGCCGGCTTCGCCGACCTCACCGAGCTCCCGGTCGCCCTGCGTCGCGACCTCGCCGAGGCGTGGCGCTTCAGCTCGATCGCGGACAGCCACGTCATCGGTGCGGACGGCGGTCTTACGGCAAAGGCCGTGCACGAGCTCGCCGACGGGCAGCGCATCGAGTCCGTCCTCATGGAGTACCAGGCGCGCGGCACCATGGCCCGCCGGACGACGATCTGCATCAGCTCGCAGGCAGGCTGCGCGGTCAACTGCCCGTTCTGCGCCACCGGCCAGGCCGGGTTCGGGCGCCAGCTGACCCCCGCCGAGATCGTCGACCAGGTGCTTCACTGGCATCGGCCGCCGTGGAGGGCGCTCGGCGACGCGTCGGCGGGGCACTACAACATCGTGTTCATGGGGATGGGGGAGCCGCTCAACAACGCCGATCGAGTCTTCGAGGCCGTCCGTCTCCTCAACGACCCCGAGCGGCTCGGCATCGGCGCGCGCCACATCACGGTGAGCACCTCGGGCGTCGTCCCGGGCATGGATCGCATGGTCGACGAGCTGCCGCAGGTGAACCTGGCGATCAGCCTCCACGCAGCGACCGATGCACTCCGCGACGAGCTCGTGCCGATCAACCGCAAGTGGCCGGTCGCCGAGGTGGTCGCCGCCGGCCGTCGCTTCGCGGCGCGCACCCGGCGGCGCGTGAGCCTCGAGTACGTGATGATCGACGGGCTCAACGACACCGATGAGCAGGCCGACGGGCTCATCGAGCACGCACGCGGCTGGCGATCGCACGTCAACCTCATCCCGCTGAACCCCACCCCCGGCTCCCGATGGAGCGGAACGCCTGCGGCCGGCATCGAGCGATTCGTGCGCCGGCTGCGCGACGGTGGCATCTCGGTCACGGTCCGCGACACCCGTGGTCGTGAGATCGACGCGGCCTGCGGACAGCTCCACGCGCAGCTCGCGGGCCGATCGCTGCGGGACGCACGGAACGAACGAGAGGCGAGCGCCGCGGTCGGTTCGGAGGGCTGATGACCCGGTCGCCGCACATCAGTGCCAGCATCCTGAATGCCGATTTCGGGCGCCTCACCGCCGAGGTCGCGCGCGCTGCCGACGGCGGCGTCGACTCGATCCATCTCGACGTGATGGACGGCCACTTCGTCGACAACCTGACCATGGGTCCGGTGGTCGTCGGCGCGGTCAGGCCGGCAACGGATCTGCCGTTCCACACGCACCTGATGATCAGCAACCCGCTGCGCTTCGCGGGCCGCTTCGCGGATGCGGGGAGCGACCTCATCGCATTCCACGTCGAAGCCGACGACGACCCGGCCGCCGTGATCGCAGCGATCGAGGACGCCGGCAAACAGCCGGGGATCGCGCTCAATCCCGAGACGCCGGCCAGCGCCGTGCACCCCTACCTCGACCGCGTCGCCATGGTGCTCGTCATGACCGTCAACCCCGGCTGGGGCGGCCAGCAGTTCATCGGCGAGGTCGTGCCGAAGATCGCGGAGCTGCGCAGGGAGCTCGATGCGCGCGGCCGCGACGTCCCGGTCGGCGTCGACGGCGGCGTGAACCTCGAGACCATCGGCCAGGCTCACCAGGCCGGGGGAAGGGTCCTCGTGACCGGCAGTGCCCTGTACAGTACGGACGGCGACCTGGCGCCCACGGTCGCGTCCCTGCGCGCCGCGGCCCTCGGCGCCGACCACGCATCCGAAGCGCAGGACTGAAAGGAACTCACCGCTGCCTCGTCGACCCACGCGTCTCGCCATCATCATCGCCACACTCGCCCTCGCCCTTGCCGCCTGCAGCGGTGAGGGACCGCAGCTCCCCTTCGTCCCGACTCCCTCGCCGACACCCGAACAGCCGCGGGAGGTCACGGTCCAGGCCGTCCGGCAAGGTGACGAAGCACCGATCGAGGGCGCCACCATCGCGGTCGACGGCGCGACGGCCGTGACGGACACCGCGGGCGAGGCCACGATCACGGCGATGCGGGGCGCCACCATCGAGGCGACGATGGAGGGTCACGATCCGGCCAGCGGCGAGGTCCCCGACGAGGGGCCGGTCCAGCTCGTGCTGCGAGAGAACGTCGCCCGCGGCACCGTGGTCGATACCGAGGGGGAGCCCGTCGCCGGTGCGCGCGTCTTCGTCGACGGCGGCGAGGCCCTTGCCGAGACGGACGAGGACGGCACCTACGAGCTGCCCGGTGTCCCGGAGCCCGCGACGATCATCTTCAAGCGCGCCGGCTTCCGCCTCCACGAGGTGGCGACCGAGGGCTCGCTCGCGATCGACGCGACGCTCGAGCCGTTCGAGGCGCGGGCCCTCTACGCCCCCGCGGCCGTCTTCGAGGCCCCCGGTCGGCTCGACGCCATGCTCGACCTCCTGGATCGCACCGAGGCGAACGCGCTCGTCATCGACGTGAAGGAGACCGACGGCCGTCTCTTCTACGCGACCGACCTGCCGGAGGCGGTCGAGGTGGGTGCCGTGCGCGAGGCCCCGATCTTCGAGCTCGAGGAGCTGCTGCCGATGCTCAAGGAGCGCGGCATCTACACGATCGCTCGAATGGTGGTCATGAAGGACAACACGAGCGCCGTCGCGCGGCCCGAGCTCGCGGTGCGAAACAGCGAGACCGGCGAGCCGTGGCGCGACAATATCGGCGGTGCCTGGCTCGACCCATCGGCTCCGGGCGTGGCCGAGTACATCGCGGCCATCGCCGGCGACCTCGCCGACAAGGGCTTCGACGAGGTTCAGCTCGACTACATCCGATTCTTCAGCGACGGCCCGTACGCGGTGGCCGACACCAACCTGCCGAACACTCAGTCGTTCCGCCTGCCGGCGATCCAGCGCGTCCTGCGCGTCGTGACTCGCGAACTCGAGACGACGCGGACGTTCCTGAGCGCCGACGTCTTCCCGATCCCGTTCATCGTCCCCGACGACCAGGGCATCGGGCAGCGACCCGAGGTGTTCATGCCGTATGTCGACTACATCAGCCCGATGACCTACCCGTCGCACTACGGGCCCGGGGTATTCGGCTTCGAGGTGCCGAACAACCACCCGTACGAGGTCATCGCCGAGACGCTCAAGATCATGCAGCGCCAGACTGAGGGTCTGCCCGTGGTGATCCGGCCCTGGGTCCAGGACTTCGGCTACGGCTCGTTCCCGCCGTATACGGCCGACCAGGTTCGCGCGGAGTTCCAGGCGGCGGCCGACCACGGGGCGAAGGGTTGGATGATCTGGAATGCCCGCGCGACCTTCACCGAGGCCGCGCTCGGTCCCCCGCGCCCCGACGAGGATGCCGGACCGGCGACCTCCGAGCCGCCCGAGGCATCCGCGGATCCCTCTCCCTCCGCGTCTCCGTAGCGATGCGCCTCGTGGTCCAGCGCGTCTCGGGGGCGCGCGTGTCGGTCGATGGCACCGAGCTCGGCGCCATCGGAGCGGGTTCGTTGGTGCTGGCCGGCATCGGGGTGGACGACACGGAGGCGATCGTCGACCGCATGGCCGACAAGCTCCTGGCCCTGCGCTACTTCGAGGACGACGACGGACGGACGAACCGGGACATCGCCGACGTCGGTGGCTCGATGCTCGTCGTGAGCCAGTTCACGCTCTACGCCGATGTCCGCCGCGGACGGCGGCCCGGATTCACGCCCGCCGCATCGCCGGACGTGGCCGCGCCCCTCGTCGAACACTTCATCGGGCGCATCCGGTCGGCCGGGATCGCGGTCGAGACGGGTCGCTTCGGAGCCGAGATGGCCGTCGAGCTCGTGAACGACGGGCCATTCACCCTCGTCCTCGACTCGGATCGAGACCTAGCGTCGAGCTGACGCCGGACAGCACGACGCCCGCGTCGTCGACGCGGGCGCAGAGGCGAAGGATCAGGGTCGGAGGGTCAGACCTTCTGGGCCGTGCGGCGGCATCGGCTGCAGGCCTTGACCTTCGTGACCTTGCCCTCGGTCACGAGCGTCATGGGCTGCAGATTCGGCAGCCAACGGCGCAGTGCGCGCTTGCGGTTCATCCCGACCGACTGCGGATTCCAGCCGGTGAGGGGGCGCTTTCCGCAGATGTCGCAGACTCGGGCCATGGTCGTAGGATCTCCAATCACAAGGGAACCGGCGCGTGGCGCCGGGCGACCGGGATGGTAGCACGCTACGATCGGGCCATGCAATCGAGCCGGGTGCCCGGGACGTGAGCGTGCTCGCGCCCGACGAGCTCGATCTGCCGATCCGGCGCGCTCTCCCCGAGCTGGCGCGCGGTGCGGCAGCTCTCGGTCGCCTGGGGATCGAGACGGTGCGCGACGCCCTCTGGTACCTGCCGTTCCGGTACGACGACTTCAGCGAGCTCCGGCCGCTCGGTGATCTCGCCCCGGACGAGAAGCAGTCGGCGCGAGCGACCGTCGCATCGATCAAGGTCGAGCCGGGATTCGGTCGCCGACCGCAGCGCGTGATCGCGCAGCTGACGGACGACACCGGCAGCGCGGAGGCGGTGTGGTTCGGGCGCCGCTACGTCGAGCGACGCCTCCAGACCGGCGACGAGGTCATCATCTCCGGTCGCGTGACGCAGCGCGGCTGGCGCTCGCAGTTCACCTCACCGGAGTTCAGCCCCGTCGGTCGCGAGTCGGTTCACACGGCCCGCGTCGTCCCGGTCTACCACCTCAGCTCCGGCGTCACCCAGAAGCGGCTCCGTGAGCTCCTTGCCCGCATCCTCGAGCGAGGCCTGCCGGCCATCGTCGATCCACTCGACGCCAGCGAGCGCGACGGCCTGCCCGGACTCGCCGACGCGCTCCGCAGCGCCCACTTTCCCGAGGAGGCAACGGATGTCACCTCGGCGCTCGACCGTCTCGCCTTCGATGAGCTTCTGGCGCTCCAGCTCACCCTGGCCCAGGCCCGGGTCGCGCGCGCCAGCCTTCGGGCACCGGTCATCGACGTCGATGACGCCGACTACGCGGCGATCGTCGGCGCGCTGCCCTTCGACCTGACGGGGGACCAGTCGAGGGCCGCGGCCGAGATCCGGGCGGATGTCGCGCGGGAGCAGCCGATGCGCCGCCTGCTCCAGGGCGACGTCGGCAGCGGCAAGACCGCCGTCGCGGCGATCGCCCTCGCCTCGGCCGTGCGTTCCGGCTTCCAGGCGGCGCTCATGGCCCCGACCGAGATCCTGGCGCGGCAGCACCACGCCGGACTCGCACCGCTCCTCGAGGCGCTGGGAGTCCGCGCCGAGTTCCTCTCCGGGTCGCTCGCCGCACGGCGCAAGCGCGAGATCCACGACGCCATCGCCCAGGGCATGGCCGAGGTCGTCATCGGCACGCACGCCGTGATCAGCGAGGCGGTGGAGTTTCCGCGGCTCGGCCTCGTGGTCGTCGATGAGCAGCATCGCTTCGGCGTCGGACAGCGCGCTGCGCTCCAGGCCAAGGGATCGGGTGGGGAACCGCACGTGCTGGCGTTGACCGCCACCCCGATCCCGCGAACCCTGGGCCTGACCGTCTACGGAGACCTGAGCATCAGCACCATTCGGGAGCTGCCGCCGGGTCGCGAGCCGATCCGCACGGAGATCCGCGACCGTCGCGCGCTGCCGAAGATCGAGGCGTTCCTGGCGGCCGAGGCGGGGGAGGGACGCCAGGCCTTCGTCGTCGTGCCGCTCGTCGTGGAGTCTGAGCGTCTCGAGGCCGCCAGTGCCGAGGCCGAGGCCGAACGCCTGCGTGCCGCGTGGCCCGACCTGCGGATCGGCCTCGTGCATGGCCAGCAGAAGGCCGATCTCCGCGACGCCACGATGTCCGCGTTCGCGGCCGGGGAGATGGACATCCTCGTGGCCACGACCGTGATCGAGGTCGGAATCGACGTTCCGAACGCCAGCGTGATCCTCATCGAGGACGCCGAGCGGTTCGGCCTCGCTCAGCTTCACCAGCTGCGAGGACGGGTCGGCCGCGGGCGGCACCGATCGTTCTGCATCCTGCTCTCCGATGCCACCGATGACCTCCCGCGGCGCCGGCTCGACGTCGTGCGTGGCTCGAATGACGGATTCGAGATCGCCGAGGCGGACCTCGAGCTGCGCGGCGCCGGCAACCTCCTCGGCACGCGCCAGTCCGGGCTTCCGCCGCTCCGCGTGGCGTCGCTCTTCGATCGGCGTCACGTCGCGCTCGCACAACGGGCGCGCACCCTTGCCGAAGGCGTGGTCGACGCCGACCCGGATCTTGCGCGGCGGCCCCTCCTGGCGCGGTTGCAGCGTGATTTCGCGCCGCTCGAGGACGAAGGAGACGCGGCCTGATGCGGGTCATCGCCGGCGAAGCGCGGGGGGTTCCGCTCGTGGCGCCCCGCGATCGTCGGACGCGTCCCATCACCGACCGCGTGAAGGAGACGCTCTTCGGGATCCTGGGCGATCGCGTGCCCGATGCGCGCGCTCTCGACCTCTACGCCGGCACCGGGGCAATCGGGATCGAGGCCCTGTCGCGGGGCGCAGTCCACGCGACGTTCGTGGAGCACGCGCGCCCGGCGCTCGCCGCCCTGCGGACGAATCTCGACCGGACGCGGCTCGCCGATCGCGCCGAGGTCGTCACCGACGACGTGGACCGCTACCTGGAACGAGCCGAGGCGACCGGGGACGGTCGCGGGTGGGACCTGGTCTTCCTCGATCCCCCCTACGAGCTGCGTGCTATCGTGGCGCCGCTTCGCCGGATCGCGGCAATCGTGCGGCCCGGAGGGGCCGTGGTGATCAAGCACTTCTGGCGCACCGAGCTGCCGGAGGTGGATCGGCTGCGGCCGATCCGCGAGCGCCGGTTCGGCGAGACGATGCTCAGCTTCCTGGAGGCAGATGACCGATGACGCGCGTTGCCGTCTTTCCCGGATCGTTCGACCCGATGACGAACGCGCATCTCGATGTCGCGCACCGCGCGTCGACGCTCTTCGATCGGCTCGTGATCGGCGTCCTGAACAACCCGAAGAAGGAGCCGATGTTCGGCATCGACGAGCGCGTCGACCTCATCCGGCGGAGCGTGGCCGATCTCGGCGATCACGTCACGGTCGATGCGTTCGACGGACTGACGGTCGACTTCGCGCGGAGCCATGGAGCCGGGTTCATCGTCCGCGGCCTGCGCGCGGTCAGCGACTTCGAGGCCGAGCTGCAGATGGCGCTCACCAACCGCAAGCTGGCGCCCGGTGTCGACACGACGTTCCTCATGACCGCGCTGGAGTACGGGTACGTCTCCTCGTCGCTCACGAAAGAGGTCGCCCGCTTCGGGGGCGACATCACGGCCATGGTCCCCCCACCCGTGGCCGAGGCGCTCGCCCGCCGACTCGGGACAGGGCCGCGCGTATAATTCCCGGCGAGGAGGGTCAGCGTCACGGACATCATCTTCCTGGTCGAACGGCTCGAGTCGATGGTGGCAGCCGGCAAGAAGCTGCCACTGACGAACAACGTCGTCCTTGATCAGGCCACCGTGCTCGAGCTCGTCGACCAGCTCAGGGTCTCCGTGCCCGACGAGGTTCGGCAGGCGCGTCGCATCACCGAGGAGGCGGGCCGCATCACCGAGCGGGCCCGCGACGAGGGGGACGCGATCATCGCGCGTGCCCAGGAGCGCGCGGCGCAGATGCTCGAGGAGCGCGAGCTCGTGCGGGCCGCCCAGGAGCGCGCGGCCGAGCTGCTCGACCGGGCGCAGGCCGAGGCGGCGGAGGTGCGACGCGGTGCCGACGAGTACGCCGCCGGCGTGCTGATCCGTCTCGAAGGCGAGTGCATCAAGGCCCTGACCAGCATCAAGCGCGGCATCGACATGCTCGACGAGCGGCACCGACCGTCGGGCGCGGCGACCGACGATGGCCGCCACGCGTCGGACGACGCCATCGTGGTGGACCCCGAAGAGCAGCCGAGCGCGACCTCGCGGCCATGATCTCGTTCAACGTCGCGGGGCTCCTCCATGAGCCGCCCGGCGCGGTCCGCGATGTCCGCGTGCGGGATCGCTACGTCACCCTCGGGCCGGACGTCGAGCTGGCCGGGCCGCTCGACGCCGATCTCCGCCTCCAGCGCACGAATCGCGGGATCCTGGCACGCGGCTCCGTCGGGGCACCGCTGCGGCGCACCTGTGCGCGCTGCACCGATGCGTACGTCGAGGACGTTCGCGCCACCATCGACGAGGAGTTCCTGCCGACGATCGACCCCGAGAGCGGCGTTCGGCTGCCGGTCGACGCCGACGAGCCGATCGGGACGCTGCGCATCGACGAGCACCACGAGGTCGACCTCGGCCAGGTGCTCCATGACGAGCTCGCCCTGACCGAGCCGATGCATCCGCTCTGCCGGCCCGACTGTCCGGGACTGTGCGTGGAGTGCGGGCAGCGGCTCGACGCCGGTCCTCACGCCCACGGCGACGACGAGATCGACCCACGCCTGGCGGCCCTCGCCTCGCTCCTTCGCGATCGCGAGCAATAGCCCCGGGCGCGTCCGTGCCGGCATTCGCCAGTGATCGGGCGGTCCGGCTATACTGCGGCGTCCCGTCACATATTCGGTAGGAGTTCCGCGTGGGCGTTCCCAAGCGAAAGGTATCCAAGGCGCGTCAGGGTGAGCGCCGCGCGCACCTCGCGATCAGCGCACCGCCGCTCGTCGAGTGCGACCACTGTCACGAGCTGAAGCGCGCGCACCACGTCTGCCCGACGTGCGGCTGGTACGCCGGCCGTGAAGCGGTCGAGATCGAACCGGTCGCCCCGGTCGAAGGCCAGCGCTAGCCACGATGCGCATCGCGGTCGACGCGATGGGAGGCGACCACGCCCCTCGCGAGATCGTCCGCGGCGCCATCGACTACGCACGACAGCAACCCGCCGACGAGGTTCACCTCGTCGGCGATGTGCCGCGCCTCGAACGTGAGACGGAGGCCTACGGTGGCACGGTCCCGACGAACGTCCGGTACGTCGACGCGCCCGAAGTCATCGAGATGGGAGACCACCCGGCCACTGCGCTGCGCTCGAAGCGACGATCCTCGATCCTGGTGGCGACCAACCTCGTCCGGGACGGCGATGCCGATGCGGTGGTGAGTGCCGGCTCGACGGGTGCGACGATGGCCGCGGCCATCCTGCGCCTCGGTCGTGTCGACGGCATCGACCGACCGGCCCTGCCGGCGCACATGGTCACGGCGACCGGCCCGGTCATGCTGCTCGACGTCGGCGCGAACGTCGACTCGGACCCCGAGCATCTCGTCCAGTTCGCCGCGATGGGCGCGATCTTCGCCGAGCACGTGCTCCACGTGACGAACCCGCGCATCGGGCTGCTGAACATCGGCGAGGAGGTCGAGAAGGGGGACGAGCTGGCCCGGGAGGCCCACGAGAAGCTCGCGTCGCTCGACCTGCACTTCGTCGGGAACATCGAGGCGCACGACATGATCGCGCACCGGGCCGACGTGGTCGTCTGCGACGGGTTCGTGGGCAACGTCGTGATCAAGTTCTTCGAGGGCATCACGAGCTTCATCTTCCGGGCGCTGCGGGAAGACCTCCAGCAGGGGCCGATCGCCCCACTCGCGCTGCTCGCCCTGCGCCCCGGGTTCGATCGGCTGAAGGGCCGGTTCGACTACGAGCGCTACGGTGGTGCGCCGCTCCTGGGCGTCAAGGGGGTGAGCATCGTGACCCATGGGCGCGCCAAGGCTCGCATGATCGAGCACGCGATGCGGGTGGCGTCGGAATCAGCCGAGGCACGCGTGCCCGACCTCATCGCGCAGTGGACCCGCGAGCATCCGGCGCTGGTTCATCGGGGTGTCCGATCCCGGATCGCCGCCAGGCTCCACCGGGAGCGCACCTGATGCCCACCCGCGCCGCTCGCCGTCCATCGGCCGCCAGTCTGCTGGCGCGAAGGCTGGCCATGCTCGCACTGTTCGAGGACGAGTTCCGCCCGGGATCGGCCGAGCAGGCACTCGCCCGCATGGCCAAGGAGCGCGAGGTGCCGGACGAGGTGCGGGCGCACGCCGCCGGCATCATCGCCGGGGTCGGCGAGCATCGAGCCGACATCGATGCGCGGATTGCCGTCGAAGCGCCGCTGATCCCGGTTCCGGAGCTCGGTCGCGTGGAACGGACGATCCTCCGGAGCGCGATCTACGAGGTGCTATACTCCGCCGCGACCCCGAGCGGGGAGACGACGCGTGATGCCGTATCCCTCGCCCGGATCTACGCCGGAGACGCCGCGCGGCGTCTCGTCAATGGCGTGTTAGGAAGTGTTTCCAGATCATCGGGTGGAGGAGCCTGAACTCGTGACAGACGGCACCACATACGAACGCCTCAAGAAGATCATCGTCGAGCAGCTCGGCGTCGACGAAGAAGAGGTCCAGCCCCAGGCCTCGTTCGTCGAGGACCTCAATGCCGATTCGCTCGACCTGGTCGAGCTGATCATGAGCCTCGAAGAGGAGTTCGGCATGGAGATCTCGGACGAGGATGCCGAGAAGATCCAGAAGGTCCAGGACGCCGTCGACTTCATCGAGGAGCACCAGCAGTAGACGGGTTCGCCCATGGATGCTCCGCCCCTGGACGAGCTCAGCGCCAAACTCGGCATCGTCCTGCGTGAGCAGGAGCTCATTCGCCAGGCCTTCGTCCACAGCTCGTATCACAACGAGAACCCGGACATGGTCCCCGGGCACAACGAGCGGCTCGAGTTCTACGGTGACGCCGTCATCGGCGTCACGGTCAGCCGTCTCCTGTTCGAGCAGTATCCCGACGAGGATGAGGGCTTCCTGACCGCGCGTCGGGCTGCGCTCGTGAACCGCGAGGCCCTCGCCGAGATGGCGCTGGAGATCGGGCTCGATCGTTACCTGCTGCTCGGCCGCGGTGAGTCCGAGGCCGGTGGCGCCACCCGCCCATCGGTGCTTGCTGCCTGCTTCGAGGCCCTCGCCGGTGCGCTCTCGCTCACCGAGGGCCATGACCGCACGGATGCCGTCATCGCGCGACTGTTCGCACCCCGTCTCGAGGCCCTCGCCGCCATCTCGGGGCCTCCGAAGTCGGCGAAGTCGCTCCTCCAGGAATGGAGCCAGCGCTATCGGGCGGCGAAGCCGACGTACCACCTCATCGAGACGACCGGGCCACCCCACGACCAGGTCTTTCGGGTGGCCGTGATGGTCGCGGACATGACGCTCGGGACGGGGAGCGGGACGAGCCGCCAGCGCGCCGAGGAGCAGGCCGCGCAGGTCGCCATGGCCGAGCTGCCGGACGTGGCCGAGATGCATGACGAGCCGCTCCGGCCGACCGCCTCGTGAGCCGTCTCAAGGAGCTCCGCCTCCACGGCTTCAAGTCGTTTGCCGATCAGACGCGCTTCGTCTTCGAGCCAGGTGTCAACGCCGTCATCGGCCCCAACGGATCGGGCAAGAGCAACATGGCCGATGCCGTCCGCTGGGTGCTCGGAGAGCAGTCGAATCGATCACTCCGCACCCGACGCGCCGATGACGTCATCTTCGGCGGATCCGAGCAGCGCAAGCCGCAGGGCATGGCCGAGGCGAGCCTGACGCTCGACAACGCCGATGGCTGGCTGCCGATCGAGTTCTCGGAAGTCTCCATCGGGCGTCGAGCCTACCGATCCGGTGAGAGCGAATACCTGATCAACGGCGCACGCGCGCGACTGCGCGACGTCGTCGAGCTCCTGGGCGAGGGCCGGCTCGGCGCGAACGAGCTCGTCGTGGTGGGGCAGGGGACCGTCGATGCGGCGCTGTCGCTGCGTCCGGAGGAACGGCGCCAGCTGTTCGAGGAGGCAGCCGGTGTCAAGGGCCTCCAGGTCAAGCGGAACGAGGCGTCGTCCCGGCTGGCCCGGTCGCTCGACAACCTCACCCGCGTCTCGGACCTGATCGGGGAGCTCAAGCCGCAGGTCCGCCGGCTGGCGCTCCAGGCGGAGCACCAGCAGCAGCACGACACGCTCGGCTCGCGCGCTCGCGCGCTCGTGATCGCCTCGGTCCGACGCCGTGAGCAGGCGGCACGTGCCGAGCTCGGCGAGGCGCGGCGTCGAGCCGCCGCAGCGGAGGCGGCGCTGACGGCGTACCGGGAGGCGCAGGATGCGGGGCGTGCGGCCGTGACCGCGGCCGAAGAGCGCTACTGGTCGACGGAGGAGGCGTCGCGCGAGGCAGCAGCACGCCGGCAGGAGGCCCGCGAGGCGCTCATCCGCATCGAAGGTCGCGCCGAGGCGCTCGCGGCTCGCGTGGCCGAGGCCGAGGCGACCCTGGCCCGCGACGAGGGGGAGCTGGCATCGGCGGAGCAGAGCCTTGCCACGCTCGACGAGCGAACGCCGGGGGGCGAGGTGGACCCCGCGGTCGCCGCCGCCGCGCGAGCCGAAGCTGCGTGGCGCGATGCCGTGGCCGAGCTCGCCAGGGCCGACGACGAGCTCCTCGCCGCCGAGCAGGCCGTGGCCGAGCTCCGCGCGCAGCACAGCGACCTCATCGCTCGGCAGGCGCGCGCATCGGAGGAGATGGCCCGCCGCGCGGCGCGGGCCGAACAGCTCGAGGCGGAGCGCAGGAGTGTCAGCCAGGCCGTCGCGGCAGGCCGCGAGCGAACGGCCACGGCCGCCGAGCGCTCAGGTCGGGCGGATCAGGCCTTGGCCCGGGCGCTGACCCGACTGGACGAGCGTGCCGCCGAGCGAGACGCGGCCCAGGAGCACGCCGATGCAACTCGTCGGCAGGTCGTCGAGCTCACCGAGCGCCTCCAGGCCATGCGCGCCGAGCTCGATGCTCTCGCCGTGCCGCACGATGCCGCCTCACGGCTGGGGAGGCGGCTGGCGCAGGCAGGGTGGCCGACGCTGCTCGACAGCGTCTCGGCACCCGAGGAGTCGTGGCCGGCCATCGAGGCCGTGGTGGGCGGCGAGCTCGAGTCCGCCCTGCTGTGGTCCGATCGCGATCCGAGCTCCGAGCTCGATGACGCACGTGGTGCCGCTCGCCTGCTCGCACCTGCCGATGATCCCGGCGCCGAGGACCGCGAGGCGGCACTGGCCGCCGTCCGGGGCACACGCACGCTCGGCGAGTGGGTCGGCGCAGCCGGCCCGCGCGCGTTCGCCAGGACGGTGGTGGCCCCCGACCTCGCGGCGTTGCTCGCGGGCTGGCGCAGGTTGCCGCCGGGGTGGGCTGCGGTGACCGCCGCCGGTGACCTCGCGGACATGCGAGGCGTCGTTCTCCGCGGCCGCGGCGATCCGCCCGGTGGCGCGGCGGCGAGGGCCCATGCCCGCCGACGGGAGCTGGCGACGGCCGTCGAGGCACTGGAAGCCGACTTCGGGAAGGCGCAGCACGCCGCTCACGAGGCGACCGAGGCATTGCGAGCGGCGCGCGAAACGCATCTCGCGGCGCGCCAGGATCACGAGGAGGCGGAACGTGACGCGCGTGCGGCGAGGGATGCCCTCGTCGCGGCCGAGGATGCCCAGCGCCGGGACGAGGTACGACTCGAACAGCTGGACGCCGAGGCGGCCAGCGTGGCCGGCGACACGCCTCCGAGCGCCGAGCCGGTCGGCGACGCATCGGGTACGGGAGCTCTCCCGGAGCGCCAGTTGGCCGCCGATGCCGCGCGGCAGCGACGCGATGATCTCGCCAAGCGTCGCGACGCTGCTCGCGACGAGTGGACGGCCACTCGACGGGCGGCTGAGGAAATCGAGACCCGTACGGCGGGCATCCGCAGCGAGCGGGCACATCTCGAGGCGCGGATCGGACAGCTTCGCTCCAGCCTCCCGCGGCGCCGGAGCGAGATCGACGAGCTCCGCGCCCAGCGCGACGAGGCGGCAGGACCGCTCGAGGCCGCGCGCGAGGAGCGGCGCGTCGCGGATGCGGCGCATGCCGCTGCGGAGGAGAAGCGACTGGCCGTGCGAGCGGAGCTCGTGGCACTCGAGCGACAGCAGGGCGGCGCGAGCGATGAGCTCGGCCGGCTCGAGCGCGCCATGCAGAGCGCCGCCATCGAGGAGTCACGTCGGGACGAGGCACTCGCTGGCCTGCTCCGCGAACGGGAGATGGCGCTCGACGGCCTTCCGCCGGTCGAGGGAGAGGCCGATGGGGAGCCGACCGCCGAGCTGGAGGCCGAGATCGAATCGCTGGATGACGAGGCGGTCGAGGTCGAGCTTCGAAGGGTGCGGCGCACGCTTTCCCAGATCGGCTCGGTCAACCCGTTCGCAGTCGAGGAGCACCGGGAGCTCGCCACCCGGCTCGGCGAGATGACGACCCAGGACACCGACCTGCGTGCGGCGATCGACGCAACGCAGGAGCTCATCGCGACCCTCGACGCGGAGATCGCGTCCCAGTTCGACGCCGCCTTCTCCGCGATCGGCGCGCGCTTCGACGAGTACTGCCAGCTCCTGTTCGCCGGCGGCTCCGGGTCGCTCCAGATGGGCGACGAGGCCGACGGCGACGCTCCCGGCGGAATCGAGATCGTCGTTCGGCCGCCCGGCAAGCGGCTCCAGCGTCTCGCCATGTTGTCGGGGGGCGAGCGGGCGCTCACCGGTGTGGCGCTCCTGTTCGCGATGCTCACGGTGAACCCGGTGCCGTTCTGCATCCTCGACGAGGTCGACGCAGCCCTCGACGAGGCGAACATCGGCCGTTTCGCCCAGGCATTGCGCAAGCTGTCGGAGGCGATCGACTTCGTCGTCATCACCCACAACCGGGCAACGATCGAAGTTGCCGATACGATCTACGGCGTGACGATGACCGATGCCGCCGTCAGCCGCGTGCTCTCGCTCCGCCTCGCCGATGTGCCGGCCGAGGTCGGAGCCTGATGTTCTGGCGTCGCCGCGACGAGCCCGTCGCACCCGCCGAGGACGCCGAGCCCGCGGAGCCGTCCGCGGTCGTCGAGGACGAGCCGCCCGTCGCGGCGACCGTCCCGCGGCCGGCGCGCGAGGCACGGGGGATGGGCCTCCGCACACGCCCATCCGGCTTCGGCGCCAGGCTGCGGTCGATCCTGGGCACCGGCGAGCCGGCGACCGAGGCGACCTGGGACGATGTCGAGGAGGCGCTCATCGCGGCCGACGTCGGCGCCACGACCACCCTCGAGCTGGTCGACGCGGCCCGCGAGCGCTTCCGGGCGTCCGGCGGCCGGAGCGGCGAGGATGCGCGACGAGCGCTGGCCACCGAGATCCGCGACCGCCTGGCTGCCGTCGGCTCAGGTGCCTTCGAGCTCGGCGGCGCCCCGTCGGTGATCCTCTTCGTGGGCGTCAACGGCACCGGCAAGACGACGTCCATCGCCAAGCTCGCGGCGCGCCTGAAGGGCGAAGGCCACTCGCTGGCGCTCGCCGCTGCGGACACGTTCCGTGCGGCGGCCGTCGAGCAGCTTCGGATCTGGGGAGAGCAGCTCGGTGCTCCGGTCATCGCCCAGCGCCCTGGCGCAGACCCGGGGGCCGTCGCGTTCGACGCGGTCGTCGCAGCCGAGTCCCGCGGTCTCGATGCGGTGCTCGTCGACACGGCCGGGCGGCTCCAGAACAAGCAGCAGCTCATGGACGAGCTGGCGAAGATCCGGCGCGTGATCGAGCGCCGCCTCCCCGGCCAGCCGCGACACGTGCTGCTCGTCCTCGACGCGACGACCGGGCAGAACGGCCTGCTCCAGGCGGAGGCCTTCAGCCGCGAGGCGGGGGTGACCGGCATCGTGCTCACCAAGCTCGACGGGACGGCGAAGGGTGGAGTCGCGCTCGCGGTCGCCGATCGGCTCGGTGTTCCGATCGTGTTCGCCGGCGTGGGCGAGGAGATCGAAGCGCTTGCGCCGTTCGATCCCGAGGCGTTCGTGGAGTGGCTCTTCGCCGAATAGGCTCCGTTGCCGCGGCGAGCGACGCCCCGTAGAATGGGCAGCCGTTTGCCGGCCACCTGGCCCGGCAGTTCCTTCCCGCAACGGTTCGTTCATGTTCGAGTCTCTTTCGACACGCCTGCAGGGCATCACATCGCGCCTGCGTGGGTCGGCCCGCATCACCGAGGCCGACCTCGATGTCGCGCTGCGCGAGATTCGCCTCGCCCTGCTCGAGGCGGACGTGAACTTCCGGGTCGTGAAGGACTTCGTGGCACGCATCCGCGAGCGGGCGGTGGGGACGGACCTGCTGACCGGGCTGAATCCCGGCCAGCAGATCGTGAAGATCGTCCACGAGGAGCTGGTCGAGGTCCTCGGTGGGTCGCGACACCATCTCGAGCTCGATGCGAAGCCCGCGGTCCTCATGATGGTCGGGCTCCAGGGCTCCGGGAAGACGACGACCGCCGCCAAGCTCGCGGTGCGCTTGCGCAAGGAGGGCAAGCGACCACTCCTCGTCGCCGCCGACGTCTACCGGCCCGCTGCGGTGGATCAGCTCGTCCAGCTGGGCGACCAGATCGGCGTCGAGGTCCACACGCGCCCGGTGGGAACCCCGGCCCTGGAGGTGGCGAGATCGGGCCTGGAAGTCGCTCGGCAGCGGGGGGTCGACGTGATGATTCTCGACACCGCCGGCCGCCTCCATGTCGACGACGCGATGATGGACGAGCTCGTCCGCATAGTGGGCAGCGTCACACCGAAGGAGACGCTTCTCGTCGTCGACGCCATGACCGGACAGGAGTCGGTCAAGGTGGCGGAGGCGTTCCACGCCCGCCTGCCGGTCACGGGTCTCGTCCTCACGAAGATGGACGGGGACGCTCGCGGTGGCGCGGCGCTCAGCATCCGGGCCGCGACCGGCCTGCCCGTCAGCTTCCTGGGCACCGGCGAACGGACCGACGGCCTCGAGCCATTCCATCCGGACCGGCTCGCCCAGCGCATCCTCGGCATGGGCGACATCCTGAGCTTCGTCGAGCGCGTCCAGGAGAACGTCGACCAGGAGGAGGCGGAGCGCGCGGCCCAGCGCATGATGGAGAACCGCTTCACCCTCGAGGACTTCCGCAGCCAGCTCAACCAGATCAAGAAGATGGGTCCGATCGGCCAGGTCCTCCAGATGATCCCCGGCGCCGGCGAGATGGCGGGTGCCGCGCAGCAGGCAGTCGACTCGGGCCAGATGAAACGCATCGAGGCCATCATCGACTCGATGACGCCCGAGGAGCGACGGCGGCCCGACATCATCAAGGCCTCGCGACGGCGGCGGATCGCCGTCGGCAGTGGAACCTCGACGGCGGAGGTGAACCGGCTGCTGAAGCAGTTCGTCGAGATGCAGAAGATGATGAAGATGTTCAGCGGCGGGAAGATGCCGCGTATGGGTGGCGGCCTCGGCGCGCTGCTCGGCCGCTGATCGACCGATGCATCGACTCGTCATCTCGCTCGTCACGCTCATCGGCCTCACCGGGGCCGCGTTCCTGGCGGGGTACCTGTTCCTCTTCTCGGCCGCGTCCGACCGCGCGGCGACGCTCGCGCCGGCCGGGACGGCGTTCTACGCCAACGTCTACCTCCAGCCATCGGCCGGGCAGCAGATGAACCTCAGCGGCCTCATCGGCCGCCTCCCCGGCTTCGCCGACGAGGCGTCGCTCGACGACAAGGTGGACCAGATCGTCGGCAACGCGCTCGATGCCGCCGGCCTCGACCTCGACTACGAGGCCGACGTGAAGCCGTGGCTCGGCAACCAGGTCGCCGTGGCCGGATGGACCGACGACGCGGCGACCGAGCCGGTGATGGTCGCGATCATCGACCTCAAGGACGTCGCCCTGGCGCGATCGACCCTGGCCGACCTCGCGGAGCGCAACGGCGTCGATGTGCGGACCGAGACCGTCGACGGCGGAGAGATCCTGGTCGGCGACGAGGGCGCGTACGCGTTCGTCAGCGAGATGCTCGTCGTCAGCGATGGCCCGGAGGCGCTCGAGCGCGTGGTGGCCGTCGCCGGAGGGGATGCGTCGCTGGCCGATCGCGATGACTTCACGACCACCATGGCCGACCTTCCGACCGACCATCTCGCCAGCCTGTTCATCGACGTGGCCGCGCTCGGGGAGTCGACCGACACGAGCGCCCAGCTGTCCGCGTTCAGCACGGCCGGCGCGGCGCTCGTCGCCGAGCGGGACGGTTTGCGGCTGAGCGGGCGCGCTCCGTTCGACGTGGAGGGCGCCGCTTCATCGGCCACCGCCGGGTTCGGCCTCGGCGGCGAGCCGTCGAGCCTGGTCGACTGGATGCCGGGCGACTCGGTGGCCGAAGTCGTGATCTTCGGACTGCGCCAGACCCTCGAGGACGCGGAGGAGGCGGCCGCATCGATGCCCGAGGGCCAGGAAGCCCTCGGCGCGCTCGACACGATTCGCGCCCTCGCCGCGTTCGGCCTCGGGATCGACATCGACGAGGATCTGCTCCCGCTCGTGGACCGCGAGGTCGGCATCGCGTTCACCGGCTTCGACGGCGACCTGCCGCGCGGTCAGATCCTCCTGCGTCCCGAGGACCCCGAGGGCGGTGCCGATGCCCTCGAGCGGCTCGTCGGTGGGCTGTCCGGCATCGGCGCCTCCACGAGCGTCGAGGAGCACGACGGGGACGAGATCACCGTCGTGACCATCCCGGACACCATCGAGGTCGCGTACGCGGTTCGCGACGGCATCATCATCATCGGGACCGGCCCCGAGGACGTGATCGCGTCGCTCGATGCCCACGCGGACGGCAGCGGCCTCGCCACGGACGATGCCTACGTGCGAGCGTTCGAGATCGCCGGAACGCGCGCCGGGAACGAGATCTTCGTCGACGTCGGGGCCGTCGTGGACCTGGCGGGGGACTCCTTCGAGCTTCCAGCCGATCTCCGCGATATCCTGTCCCGCATCGGGACCTTCGGATTCACCGCGCCGTCCCGGGATGACCAGATCGAATTCCACGCGGTGCTCACGGTCGACGAGCCGTAGCGCGCCGATCAACCAGAACCAACTCACACAGAGGTATCCACCACTTGGCAGTACGCATTCGATTGACCCGTGTCGGCGCGACCAAGCGCCCCGCGTACCGGGTCATCGCCATCGACAAGCGCCGTTCACGCGACGGACGGGCCCTCGAGATCCTCGGGTACTACGATCCGCTGACCGAGCCGGCGACCGTGAAGCTCGAGACCGAGAAGATCAACGCCTGGATCGGCAAGGGCGCGCAGCCGTCTGAGACGGTCGCCAAGCTCATGCGCCAGGCCGAGCGGGAGGCACAGGCACCCACGACGGAGAAGCCGAAGCGGGCGACGCGCCCGTCGAAGGCGAAGTCGAGTGCCAAGGCGAAGGCCAAGGCTGCCGCAGCCGATGCCGACGCGACGACGGACGCGCCGGCCGCTCCCGCCGAGGAGGCCACACCGGCCGATGAGGCCGCCACTGGCGGCGAGGCAGCCCCCGCCGGAGCGAGTGCCGCACCGGCCGCCGATGCGGCAGCCGACGAGGCCGCCCCGACCGATGCCGACGCTGGCGCCGAGCCGGTTGGCGACGAGAAGGCCGACGCGTGAAGGACTTCCTCGAGTACGTCGCGCGCGGACTGGTCGACAAGCCGGACGCGGTCTGGGTCGAAGTCGACGAGGACGGCGACGAGACCGTCCTGACCCTCGGCGTCGACCAGGAGGACATGGGTCGCGTCATCGGCCGTGACGGCCGGATCGCCAATGCCATCCGCAGCCTGCTCAAGGTGATGGCCACGAAGGACGGACGTCACGTCGAGCTCGAGATCGTCTCCGACGCCGACTGAGCCACGGCGCCTGGCCGTCGCCAGGATCCTCGGGCCGAAAGGCCTCGCCGGGGCCGTGCGGGTCGAGGTGCTCACGGACTGGCCCGAGCGACTCGCTCCGGGTGCGGAGCTGTGGCTCGAAGGCTCGTCGACGCCCCTGCGCCTCGATCGCGTGGAGACCGGCGGCCGGGCCACCGTGCTCCACCTCGCGACGATCGAGTCGCGCGAGGCCGCCGAGGCCCTCAACGGGCAGTACCTCGAGATGTCGGCGCGCGAGCTTCCGGACGAGACCTACTACTGGGCCGACCTCGTCGGCCTTCGGGTCGAGGAGCCGGACGGGCGGGCCATCGGCGAGCTGACCGAGATCTTCCGCTCGGGCGGCAACGAGGTGTACCGGATCCTGGGGCCCGGGGGGGAGCGGCTGGTTCCCGCACTCCGCTCGACCGTCCTGCGCATCGACCTCGAGGAGGGGCTCATGGTCATCGCCCCCGATGACGCCGAGGAGCTTCGCTGACCGTCCATGCGCATTGACGTCGTCACGATCTTCCCCGATCTCGTCGCCGGTCCGCTCGGCACCTCGATCATGGGCCGGGCGGTCGAGTCCGGCGCGGTCGAGTTCGCCGTGCACGATCTGCGCGAGCACGGGATCGGCCGTCACCGCTCGGTCGACGACGAGCCGTACGGCGGCGGCGCCGGAATGGTCATGCGCCCGGAGCCTCTCTTCGGAGCGGTCGAGCCGTTGCGGGCAGCGGGAGCGCACGTCGTGCTCATGGATCCGGCGGGAGAGCGTCTCGACGATGCCCTGGCGCGTGAGCTTGCCGAACGGCCGCATCTCGCGCTCCTGTGCGGCCGCTACGAGGGGTACGACGATCGCATCCGCTCGGTCGTCGACCAGGAGGTCAGCATCGGCGACTACGTCCTGACCGGCGGGGAGCTGCCGGCCCTCGTCGTCATCGATGCCGTCGTACGCCTGGTGCCTGGCGTGATCCAGGAGGCATCCCACCGCGGCGACTCCTTCGCCTCGGGCCTGCTCGAGTATCCGCAGTACACGAGGCCCGAAACATACCGTGACCTGTCCGTGCCGCCGGTGCTGCTGTCCGGCCATCACGGCGAGGTCGATGCCTGGCGGCGTCGGGAAGCGCTGCGCAGGACCTACGAGCGCCGGCCGGACCTCCTGGATCACGTCGAGCTCGACGAGGCAGATCGCACGTTCCTCCGTTCTCTCGGTTTCGACGGCTGACGGCTGCGGTCGCCCTGGCGTGTTGCCGCGGTCCGAGAGCCGCTGCTATACTCCCGGCGTCGCGGCCGCTGAGCGCGGTCGCGTTCGTGTGTCATTCGAGTAAGCCGCGGGTAAGCCCGCGATCATGAGGTCGCCCCCACGATGAACGCCATCAAGGAGCTCGAGCGCGAGCAGCTCCGCTCCGATGTACCGGAGATCGCCCCCGGCGACACGGTCCGCGTCGCGGTCAAGGTGGTCGAGGGCAGCCGAGAGCGGATCCAGGTCTTCGAGGGGACCGTGATGCGCATGCGCGGCGGGGGTCTGAACAAGGCCATCACCGTCCGTCGCATCGCCAGCGGCGTCGGAGTTGAGCGCACCTTCATGGTGCATGCACCGCGCATCGATCGAATCGAGGTGGTTCGCCACGGTGTCGCCCGACGTGCCCAGCTCTACTTCCTTCGCGACCGGGTCGGCAAGTCCGCCACGCTCCGCGAGCGCCGAAGCAACTGACCCGATGACCCGTCTCGAGTCGAGACCGGTCGTCGCCCGTCGCGCACCCCGCCGAAAGCGGATTCGCGACGCCCACATGCGCAACGAGCGTGAGCTCCGGCTCGCCGGATTCCAGCGCGTCGCGGGCATCGACGAGGTCGGCCGCGGCTGCCTCGCCGGTCCGGTGGTCGCCGCGGCGGTCATCCTGCCGGAGCGACACCGCATCAAGGGCATCCGCGACTCGAAGGTCATTCCCCGCGCGCGACGCGAGGCCCTGTACGAGCAGATCCTCGACCGAGCGCTCGGCGTGGGGGTCGGGTGCGTCGAGGTCGAGGTCATCGACCGCATCAACATCCTGCAGGCGACGAAGCTCGCGATGCGCCAGGCACTCGACCGATTGGCCGAGCCACCGGACCACCTGCTCATCGACGCCCTGAGCCTGCGCGAGATCGACCTGCCGCAGCGTCCGATCATCGACGGCGATGCCATCAGCGCGTCGATCGCGGCGGCCAGCATCGTGGCGAAGGTCACGCGCGATCGGATCTGCGACGAGGTCGACCGCCGTTACCCGGCCTACGGCTTCGCTCGGCACAAGGGCTACGGAACCCGGCGCCACGTCGACGCGCTGGTCAGCGAGGGACCGTGCGAATGGCACCGACGGTCGTTCGCGCCGATCCGCATGCTCCTGGCCGGCACGCAGCTCCCGCTCGATCTCGATTGGGACTTCGTCGACGAGGACGAGATCGCGCTCGACTGAAGCTCCGCCCCACGTGCTCGCCTCCCGCGAGGACACGCGATATGGCCGATGCCAGACACGATCTCGGTCGCTCGGCGGAGGAGGCGACCGCCGCGTGGCTCGCGCGCGCCGGATGGCGCATCCTCGCCCGACGCCACCGGACGGCGGTGGGCGGCGAGGTCGACCTCGTGGCGATGGATCCATCCGGCATCCTGGTCGCCGTCGAGGTCCGCGCGCGGCGCACGGCTCGCACCGGGACCGGCGCCGAGGCGATCGATCGGCGCCGGATTGCGAGGCTGAGCCGGTCGCTCACCGCCTTCGCGGCAGCCGCAGGAGTCCGGCACGAGGGCCTGAGGATCGACCTCGTGCTCCTCGAGCCGGCGTCGGGTCCGGACGCCCGATTTTCGGCTCGACGAGTTCCCGACGTCGGCGGTTGGCTCAGCGGCTGAAGATGCGCTCCAGCTCGAGGATCGACGCGATGTAGGGCCGGCTCACCAGGTAGATCCCGTGATGATCGGTGGCCCACTGCCCCTGGTAGTAGGCGGCCAGCACGCGGGCGCGATCACCGTCGTACCGGTCCAGGTAGTGCGCCAGCAGCCGGACGCCGCCACGGACGTTCTGTCGCGTGTCATGGATGTCGATCCGCGAGCCGAGCATCGCGCTGCCGACCCATTCCCCGGTGGCGGGCATGAGCTGCATGACGCCGACGGCCCCTGCATGGCTGACGACACCCTGCTGCCAGCCGGACTCCTGCCAGGCGACGGCGAGGGCGAAGGCCGGGGGCACGCCGTATCGATCGGCCTCCTCGACGATGAGCCGGCGCACGGCGTCGCGCTCCGCGACGAGCTCGGCCATGGATTCCGGCATCGGTGACGCCGCTGGCTTCGGTGCGGCGGACGCCGCGGCTGCTGCGCCAGGGATGGTGAGGCGCTGGCCGGCGTAGATGCGGCTCGGATCGGCGATCCCGTTGGCACGGCTGATGGCGGCGATCGTGACCCCGTAGTGGCGCGCGATGCCGGTCAGATGCTCGCCGGGACGAACCGTGTGGCTGCGGGACGGGGTGCTCGGCGCGGGCTTGGTCGCCGGCGCGGCAGGCGCGGCCGTGGAGCTGCCCGGGATGGTGAGGCGCTGGCCGGCGTAGATGCGGCTCGGATCGGCGATCCCGTTGGCACGGCTGATGGCGGCGATCGTGACCCCGTAGTGGCGCGCTATGCCGGTCAGATGCTCGCCGGGACGAACCGTGTGGCTGCGGGACGGAGAGGCTGCCGGTGCCGCCGGCGGCGACGCTGCGGAACCCGGCGAGACGCTGATCCGAAGGCGCTGGCCAGCGTAGATTCGGTTCGGGTCATTCAGGCCATTCAGCTCGACGATGGTCGCGATGTCCACATCGTGACGCTTCGAGATGCTCGTGAGTGTGTCGCCGGTCTTGACGACGACAACCGGATCGGCGGCGAGCGCGACGCTGCCCAGGATGGGCCCGGTGACGAGCGTGATGCCGAGGAGCGCCATGAGCGCGAAGAGCCTGGTTCGATGCAATGTGTCGATCCTCCACCTGCGGTTCGGACGCCCCTCGGTCTCGAGAGCACGGTTCACGATGCGGGCGGATGCTAGGAGCGATCGGCGAGGGGTCAAGGTACGAGCGGATGGTGGGGGAGTACTTCGGTACCGTATGGTGCGGTCCGCTGCGCTCCCGACGGCCGAAAGCCGGGGAGCCCGCTCCGGGCCTCCACGAAGGCTCTGCTATACTCTGCCGACCCCACGCGCCTGCGCGGGGACCCCATCACACACGCTGGACTGATCCCGATGGTCCACGGTGCCTCGCTGCGGCAGCGCTCGAGGTCGACCCGGGAGCGGACGTCCGGCGGAGGAACGAACCGGAGGTATCTCTTGGCTGCCACCAGCATGAAGCAGCTGCTCGAAGCGGGCGTCCACTTCGGGCATCAGACCCGCCGCTGGAACCCGAAGATGCGCGAGTACATCTTCGCGGAGCGGAACGGGATCCACATCATCGACCTCGCGCAGACCGTCTCGCGCCTCGAGCTCGCCCTCGAGTTCATCCGCGAGACCGTGCGGCGAGGCGAAAGCGTCCTCTTCGTGGGCACGAAGAAGCAGGCCCAGGACGCGCTCGCCGAAGCGGCGGGCCGGTCCGGCCAGCACTACGTCAACACCCGCTGGCTCGGCGGCATGCTGACGAACTTCACGACGATCAAGCGCCGCATCCAGCGCCTCGAGGCCCTCGAGGCCCGTCGCGACGCCGGTGAGTTCGAGCGCCTCACCAAGAAGGAAGCCTCGAAGCTCACTGAGGAGATCAACAAGCTCAACGCGGTGCTCGGCGGAATTCGCAAGATGCGCCGGTTGCCCGGAGCCGTGTTCATCGTCGATCCGCATCGGGAAGAGATCGCGGTCGCCGAGGCACGCCGCCTCGAGATCCCGATCGTCGCGATGACCGACACGAACTGCGATCCGGACCTCATCGACTGGGTCATCCCGGCCAATGACGACGCGATCCGATCCGTCCGGCTCATCTGCGCGCTCGTCGCCGACGCGGCCAGCGTCGCCCAGCAGGAGCGCCAGGCGAAGCTCGACGAGGAGTTCGAGCAGGCCGAGGCGATGCCGCCGGTGGATGACACCGCACTGGGCTCCGAGGCCGACTACACCGCCGCACTGGCGACCGGTGAGGCTCTCGTCTTCGAGCCGGAGCCGGAGGACGACGAGGAGGAGGAGCGTAAGGCTCGCGCGCGCCGTGCCGCCCATATCGAAGAGGGCGAGCCGGAGCACAACCCCGACCGTGAGCACGAGCGCCAGATCGACGAGCACATCAAGGAAAAGGAGCCTCGCCCGTAGCCGGCGAGGGAAGGGACATGAACAACACGCTGATGATCAAGCCCGAGGACGTGAAGCGCCTGCGCGAGCAGACCGGCGCCGGCATCATGGACTGCAAGCGCGCGCTCGAGGAGTCCGGCGGCGACTACGAGAAGGCCGCCCTCTTCCTTCGCGAGAAGGGTCTCTCGACCGCGGCCAAGAAGGCCGGCCGCGCCGCGCGCGAGGGGATCGTGACGAGCTACATCCACCACGGATCGCGGCTCGGCGTCCTCCTCGAGCTCAACTGCGAGACCGACTTCGTCGCCCGGACGGACGACTTCCAGCAGCTGGCCCGCGAGCTCGCGATGCAGGTCGCCGGGATGGCGCCGCTGTACGTGGGTCGCGACGACGTGCCGTCGGAGATCCTCGAGGAGCAGAAGCGCCTGTTCGCCGTCGACGCCGAGCGTGACGGCCGCCCCGCCGATCGGATCCCGATGATCGTCGAGGGCAAGCTGAACAAGTGGCTCGAGTCGGTGTGCCTGCTCGAGCAGCCGTACCGTGACACGGACCGCAAGATCGCCGACCTCATCACCGAGAAGGTCGCGCTGCTCGGCGAGAACATCCGGGTCGCCCGCTTCGTCCGCATGGGAGTGGGGGAGACCGGGGTCGCCGAGACCGAGGAGGCCGCCTGATCGTGGCAGACGCCACGAGCGGCCGCTCCGCCGCGCCCCGCCGGGTCCTGCTCAAGCTGTCCGGTGAGGCGCTCATGGGTGAGCACGAGTACGGGATCGACCCCGAGGTCGTGCGCGCCATCGCCGCGCAGATCGCCGCCGCCAAGAACGACGGCACGGAGATCGCGATCGTCGTCGGCGGCGGGAACATCTTCCGCGGCCTGGCGGCGAGCGCGAGGGGCATGGATCGCTCGACCGGCGATTACATGGGCATGCTGGCCACGGTCATGAATGGCCTGGCAATCCAGGATGCGCTCGAGCAGGCCAGCTGTCCGACGCGGGTCATGAGCGCGATCGCGATGAACGAGATCTGCGAGCCGTACATCCGACGCCGCGCTGAGCGACACCTCGAGAAGGGTCGCGTCGTCGTCATGGTGGCGGGAACCGGCAACCCGTACTTCACGACCGATACGGCCGCCACCCTGCGGGCCGTCGAGGTGCACGCGCACGTCATCCTCAAGGCGACGCGTGTCGACGGGGTGTACGATGCCGACCCCGAGACGCACCCCGAGGCGCAGCGGTACAGCCAGATCGGCTACACGGACCTGCTGAGCAACCGACTCCAGGCGCTCGACGCCACCGCAGTGAGCCTGGCCATGGACAACGAGATGCCGATCGTCGTGTTCGACATGACGGTCCCGGGCAACATCACCCGCGCGATCGCCGGCGAGCGGATCGGCACGCTGATCTCAGGAGAGTGAACCGATGACGCACGCAGCGCTGATCGAGATCGAACCCAAGATGCAGCGGGCCATCGAAGCGATGGAACGGGACTTCGCCGGCGTCCGCACCGGGCGGGCGTCGACGGCCCTCGTCGAGCGCATCACCGTCGATTACTACGGCGCACAGACCCCGCTGAACCAGGTGGCCGGCATCAGCACGCCGGATGCCCACCTCATCGTCATCCAGCCGTGGGACCGCTCGGTGCTCTCGGCCATCGAGAAGGCGATCACGAAGAGCGACATCGGCCTGGTGCCGAACGTGGACGGCACCGTCGTCCGTCTCAACGTCCCGCCGCTCACCGAGGACCGGCGCAAGGAGATGGTGAAGCAGATCCGTCGTCGCACCGAGGAGGCCCGGGTCGAGGTGAGGAACCATCGGCGGGAGGCCGCCGATGCCCTGAAGAAGGCTCTTCGCGACGGTGACCTGTCGGAGGACGAGGAGCATCGCGAGCTCGACGCCTTGCAGAAGCTGACCGATCGCCACGTCGAGGCGATCGACGCGCGGGCGGAGCGCAAGGAAGCCGAGATCCTGGAGGTCTGACCCGTGCCGGACGAGGTCCGACCCCGGCATGTGGCGATCATCGCCGATGGCAACCGCCGCTGGGCTCGCGAGCGCGGTCTGCCGGTCCTTGCCGGCCACATCCAGGGCGTCGAGGCCATTCGTCCGGTCGTCCGTCGGGCACGTGACCAGGGCGTCGAGACGCTCTCGGTCTACACGTTCAGCACCGAGAACTGGACGCGACCCGAGGACGAGGTCTCCGGCCTGTTCGGGCTCATCGACGGCGCGGTCCGCCAGTACACCGACGAGCTGATCAGCGAGGGGGTCCGCGTTCGGGTCATCGGCCGGCTCCACGAAGCACCAGCCGATGTCCAGCGCTCGATCCGGGCCGCCGAGGAGCGGACGGACGGCGGATCGCGACTCACCCTGAACATCTGCTTCAACTACTCGGGTCGTGCCGAGATCGTCGACGCGGCGCGGGCGATGCTGGCCGCCAGGGTGGAGCCGGACCAGATCGACGAAGATCACTTCGCCGAACACCTGTACACCGCGGGGCAGCCCGACGTGGACCTCATCATCCGCACCGGCGGCGACCAGCGAACGAGCAACTTCCTGCTCTGGCAGGCCGCCTACGCCGAGCTCGCCTTCTGCCCGAAGTTCTGGCCCGACTTCACGGCCGATGACTTCGACGCGGCCCTTGCGGACTACGTGCGCCGCGACCGGCGCTTCGGCGGCTGACGACGATGCTGAGAACGCGGCTCCTGACGGCGGCCGTCCTTGCGCCGATCATCCTGGCCATCGTCCTCCTCGGGGAGCCGTGGCTGTCGCTCCTCATCGGCGTGGCGGCCTTCCTCGCCTTCGTGGAACTCGTCGGCCTGCTGGACGCCGCCGGCTATCAGCCGCCGCAGGTGCTCACCATCGTCGGCGGCATGGCGCTCGTCGGGGCGGGGCTCGTGTCGACGAATGAGGCCAGCATGGGTGGGGTCGTCGCCCACCTTCTCTCGGCGCTCGACCCGCCGGGGCTCGTGGCGGCCACGTTCGTCGGCGTCGTGCTCCTCATCTCGCTCGTCGCGTTCACGCGAGGCGACCCGGCGACCGGCTTCGTGACCTGGGCCATGACCTCCTTCGGGGTCGCCTACGTCGGGCTCCTCCTGCCGACCATCGTGCTCGTGACCCATCTCGGCCCGCCGGGCACGACCTCCACCTCGCCGGTCGGCCCGTTCGGCCTCGCCTCAGGGGCTGCCTGGGGACTGATGCTGATCCTCGTCGTCTGGGGCTACGACACCGGGGCGTACCTCACCGGGCGCTGGCTCGGCCGGCGCCGCATGCTCGACCACATCAGCCCGTCGAAGACCATGGAGGGCCTCGCCGGCGGGCTCATCGTCGCGACGCTCGGTGCGGGCATCGGCGCGTTCGTCCTTGGTCTCGACCCGTGGCACCCCCTCCTCATCGGCCCGGTGGTCGGTCTCGCCGCGCAGGCGGGCGACCTCGCCGAGTCGATGCTCAAGCGGGCAGCCGGGCGCAAGGAGTCCGGGTTCCTGGTTCCCGGCCATGGCGGCATCCTCGATCGGGTCGACTCGTTCCTGTTCGCCGCGCCGGTGCTCGCCGGATACGCCCTGCTGGTCGCCGGCCGGGTCGCATGACGGGGATCGCGATCCTCGGGTCGACGGGGTCGATCGGCGCACAGACGCTCGAAGTCATCGCGGCCCATCCCGATCGGTTCGAGGTCCTCGGCCTGGCGAGCGGCAGCGGCGGCAAGGCCCTCGCCGGCCAGCTCTCGGCATGGCCGGACGCCCTCTGGTGGTGCGCCGATCCCGGGGCGCAGGCCGGTGTCCCGGACCGTCACGCCGCCGGAGGGCTCGAGGAGCTCGCCACCGCGGAGGGCGTCGAGATCGTGGTGGTTGCGACGACCGGGATGGCGGCCCTGCCGGCCGTGCTCGCCGCGCTGCGCTCCGGTCGACGCGTCGCCCTCGCGAACAAGGAGGCGCTGATCACCGGCGGGCACCTCGTCCGGGCACTGCTGGACACGGGCGGTGGCGACCCGCTCGAGCGGTTGCGACCCATCGACAGCGAGCACTCCGCGATCTGGCAGTGCCTGGTGGGGGAACGGATCGAGCACGTCGAGCGTCTCGTGCTCACTGCGAGCGGCGGTCCGTTCCGTGGGCGAGACCCGAAGTCGCTCGCGGCGGTCACGCCGGCGGATGCGCTCGCGCATCCGACCTGGCGGATGGGGCCGAAGATCACCATCGATTCGGCCACGCTCGTGAACAAGGCATTCGAGGTCATCGAGGCTCAATGGCTGTATCGGCTCCCGTACCCTAAGATCGATGCCGTGATTCATCCCCAGAGCATCGTGCACTCGTTCGTCGAGTTCGCCGATGGCTCCCTGAAGGCCCAGCTCGGCCTCCCGGACATGCGACTGCCGATCCAGTACGCCCTCACCTACCCGGAGCGCATGCCGTCTCCGGCGCGCCGATCCGACCCTTCCACGTGGGGCAGCCTCGAGTTCGCCCCGCTGCCACCCGGTGGCTATCCCGCGTACGACGTCGTCCGCGCAGCCGCCGATGCGGGCGGCAACCGTGGGACGGTGCTGAATGCGGCCGACGAGGTCGCGGTCGCCGCGTTCCTCGACGGTGCGATCGACTTCCCGCGCATCGCCGCCGTCATCGCCCGGGCCGTCGAGCGGTGGGGCGACGACGACGAGCCCGACCTCGACGGCATCGCAACGCTCGACCGCGCCGTCCGCGAGCAGCTGAGAACGGATCTTCTCGGCGGTGCCCGCGCATGATCGAGATCGCCGGCACCATCGGGGCGTTCCTTGCCGTGCTCGTCGTGCTCGTGCTCGTCCACGAGCTCGGACACTTCCTCGTTGCCAAGCGCGCGGGGATCACCGTGCAGGAGTTCGGGATCGGCTTCCCGCCGCGCATCACCTCCGTCATGTGGCGCGGCACGCGCTACAGCCTGAACTGGATTCCGCTGGGCGGCTTCGTGAAGATGCTCGGCGAGGACGGCGACGTCGAGCTGAACCGTCTGCGCGAGCAGGGGTTGACGAGCGGCGAGATCGAGACGGCGATGGCCGGTGCCTTCAATCGCAAGCCGGTCTGGATCCGCATCGGCGTCCTGCTCGCCGGCGTGGTCATGAACTTCGTCCTCGCGGCGGGCCTCTTCGCGGTCGCGCTCAGCCTCCCGATCCCGATCGGACACGGCCCGCTCACGGTCCTCAGCGTCCAGGAGAGCAGCCCCGCGGAAGGCCGGCTCGCCGAGGGTGACGTCATCATCGGCGCCGATGGTCGCACGTTCGAGCGGTCGGCCGATCTCACCGAGTACGTGGCAGGTCGGGCCGGGTTCGTCGTCGAGCTCAGCGTGCTGCGAGACTCGGAGCAGATCGACGTCTCGCTGATCCCGCGATCCGTCACCCAGGAGGACCGCCAGCGGGGGATCGGGCCGGTCGGCTTCTCATACGAGCCGGAGCGGCTCGTCGAGGAGCCGTCCACGGTGGCGGGACCCCTCGACGCGGTGGGTCGCGGCACCGCGGCGGCCGCGACGATCGCGGTCCAGATCCCCGGAGGCCTCGCCAACGCCGTCGGCGGGCTCATCGGCCTGAATCCCGACGCCGGCGATGCGATGGGCCCGATCGGCATCGCCCAGGAGACCGGCCGCGTGCTCGAGGCGCCGCTCGTCAGCCAGCTGCTGTTCATGGGCGTGCTCTCGATCAACCTCGCGGTCCTCAACGTGCTGCCGTTCCCGCCGCTCGACGGCGGCCGCATGGTCGTGGTGCTGCTGGAGTCGGCGCGCCGCCGGAAGCTGCCCGCCGAGCGTGAGGCGCTGATCTACCTCACCGGCTTCGCCGTGCTGCTGGCCCTCGTGATCCTCATCAGCATCCAGGACATCCAGCGGCTCGTCACCGGCGGCTGATCCAGGCCCGCCTCGTGCGGGGAGAGGGGCGATCGGGTATACTCCGCACCGGTTCGACCGACCAATCGACGAACCACACATATTGAACTGAGTACGAGGACGTGGG
The DNA here is from genome assembly GCA_025699005.1 of Chloroflexota bacterium. Taxonomy (GTDB): domain Bacteria; phylum Chloroflexota; class Limnocylindria; order QHBO01; family QHBO01; genus JACDBZ01. The sequence continues at coordinate 35,002 of JAILWI010000003.1, forward strand.
TCGGTTCGCCATCCCACGTCTTTCTTTGTCCCGACCGCGAAACGAGGTGCGGCCATGAATCGAGACTTCATCGGAGCACTGCTCCAGCTGAACGCCGAGAAGGGTGTGCCGCAGGAGATCCTGATCCGGACGCTGGAGCAGGCAATCGAATCGGCCTATCGGCGGAATGCCGACGCGCCCGAAAACGTGGTCGTCACCGTGAACCCCGAGACAGGTGAGATCAGCGTCGCCCGCGAATACGAGGTCATGGCGACGAAGGAGGAGGTCGAGGACCCCGAGTCGCAGATGTTCGTCGCCGATGCCCAGAAGATCGATCCCGCCACCGGCGTCGGAGCCAAGGTCCGCATCCCCGAGAACGTGACGCAGGCCCAGCTCGGCCGGATCGCGGCGCAGACCGCGGGCCAGGTGTACCGGCAGCGGCTCCGCGAGGCGCAGCGCGACGTCGTCTTCCAGCAGTACGCGTCCCGCGAGGGCGAGATCATGACCGGCACCGTGCAGCGCACGACCGAGTCGGCCGTCGTCCTCGACATGGGCAAGGACGTCGAGGCCGTGCTCGCGGTGACCGAGCAGCTGCCGAGCGAGACGTACCGGATCGGTCAGCACCTCAAGGTCTACGTCATGGAGGTCCGCCGCACCACCCGCGGGCCGGTCATCGTCGCCAGCCGCACCCACCGGGGCTTCCTCCGCCGCCTCATGGAGATGGAGATCCCCGAGATCTACAACGGCACGGTGGTCATCCGCGGCATCGCCCGCGAGGCGGGGAGCCGATCGAAGGTGGCCGTCGAGTCGCGCCAGCAGGGCGTCGACGCGAAGGGTGCCGCCGTTGGCCAGCGCGGCGCGCGCATCCAGTCGATCGTCGCGGAGCTCAACGGAGAGAAGGTCGACATCGTCCTGTGGGACGAGGATCCCGGCCGCTTCGTCGCCGAGGCGCTGAGCCCTGCCGAGGTCCTCAGCGTGCGGATCGACGAGGAGCACAAGATCGCGAACGTCATCGTTCCGGAGCGTCAGCTCAGCCTCGCCATCGGCAAGGAGGGACAGAACGCCCGGCTCGCCGCCAAGCTCACCGGCTGGCGAATCGACATCCGATCCGAGACGGGTGTGGCCACCGCCGCCGCCGGCAGCGAGCATCTCGACGGGGAGCACGAGGGCGAGGCTCACGAGGCCATGCCGAACGAGGAGGCACCCGTCGATGCCGAAGCGGCGACCTGACCACGTCCCGACGCGGACGTGTGCCGTCTGTCGCCAGTCGCATCCGAAGCGCGACATGACGCGCGTCGTGCGCGCCCCCGACGGAACCATCCACCGCGACGACACCGGCCGGGCGCCGGGCCGCGGAACATACATCTGCCAAGACCCGGCCTGCCGCGACGTCGAGCGCAGCGCGGCCGCCGTGAAGCGAGCGCTCGGGGCCGAGCCAGCGCCCGAGGAGCTCGAGATCGAGGGAGTACCACATGCCACCACGTAGATACCGACCACGCCGCGGACCGCGGCCGCAGCGCAAGCGCACCGGAGGCGGCGTCGCGACCGAGGCGCAGGCGCCCGTGCGTCCGACCGGCCCCGTCGAGCTCGCGAGCTCCGTCGCCGTCAAGGACTTCGCGGAGGCGCTGGGCGTCAGCTCCGCCGAGGTCATCAACGTCCTGATCCGCAACGGGATCTTCGCGACGGTCAACCAGACGATCGACTTCGACACCGCATCGCTCGTCGCCGCGGAGCTCGGCTTCGAAACCGTCGAGGGCGGCGCCAGCGAGCGTGCCGCGGCGGCAGCCGCCACGGAGCAGGACCTCGTGAAGCCAGGCAGCGCCGAGGAGGGCGACGGAAAGCCGGTGCTGTGGACCGAGGAGGACACGTCCAAGCTCACGACGCGCGCCCCCATCGTCACGGTCATGGGCCACGTCGATCACGGAAAGACGTCGCTGCTCGACGCCATCCGTGAGACGAAGGTGGCATCCGGGGAGAGCGGCGGCATCACGCAGCACATCGGCGCGAGCGAGGTCGTCCACAACGACAAGCGCATCGTCTTCCTGGACACGCCCGGCCACGAGGCCTTCACCGCCATGCGCGCCCGGGGTGCCCAGGTCACCGACATCGCGGTCATCGTGGTCGCAGCCGATGACGGCGTCATGCCGCAGACGAAGGAGGCGATCGACCACGTCCGCGCCGCGCGGGTGCCGATGATCGTGGCGATCAACAAGGTCGACAAGCCTGACGCGCAGCCGGACCGCGTGAAGCAGGAGCTGGCGGACAACAAGGTCCTCATCGAGGAGTACGGCGGTGACGTCATCGCCGTTCCGGTGAGCGCGAAGCAGAAGACCGGCATCGACGACCTCATGGAGATGGTCCTGCTCGTCGCCGACCTGCAGGATCTCAAGGCGAACCCCGATCGCGACGCCATCGGCACGATCGTCGAGTCGAAGGTCGACAAGGGACGCGGCAACGTCGCGACCGTGCTCGTCCAGACGGGAACGCTGAAGGTGGGCCAGATCGTGAGCGTCGGCCGCACCTGGGGTCGGGTTCGCGCCCTGAACAACGCGGCGGGCAAGCGCGTGAAGGAGGCCGAGCCGGCCTCCGCCGTGGAGATCGTCGGTCTCCAGGGCCTGCCCGAGGCGGGGGACATCCTCCGCGTGGTCGCCGACGAGAAGACCGCCCGGGATGCGGCAGAGGCCGCCGATCGCGTCGCGGCCGGCGCCGATGGCCAGAAGGTGAGCAGCCTCGAGGAGATCAGCGCCCAGATCAAGGACGCCGAGGTCGCCGAGCTGCGGGTCGTCCTGAAGACCGACGTCCAGGGATCGCTCGGCGCCATTCGTCACGCGATCGAGCGGCTCAACACGAGCGAGGTCCGCATCAACATCCTGCGCGAGGGCGCCGGAGACATCAACGAGAGCGACATCAACCTCGCCTCGGCCTCCGATGCGGTCGTCATCGGCTTCAACGCCAAGCTCGACACCGGCGCGCAGCGCTCGGTGGAGGCGACCGGGGTGGACGTCCGGCTGTACGACGTGATCTACAAGCTGACCGACGACATCGGGCAGGCCCTGTCGGGGCTCCTGGCGCCGAAGCTCGTCGAGCAGGTCGAGGGTCACGCCGAGGTGCGCATGGTCATCAAGGCGGGACGCGCCGGCAACATCGCCGGGTCGTACGTCATCGACGGCCGGATCATCCGCGGCGGCCAGGCGCGGCTCATGCGCGGCGGCGAGGTCATCGCCGACACCCGCATCACGTCGCTCAAGCGCTTCAAGGACGACGTCCGAGAGGTGGCAACCGGGTTCGAGTGCGGCATCGGCCTCGACGCCGATGACATCGCCGAGGGCGACGTGATCGAGTGCTACCAGATGGTGACCGAGCAGGCCTGATGAGCCAGCGAACGGATCGGCTCGACAGCCAGATCCGGGCCGAGCTCGCCGAGCTCATGCAGCGTGAGATGAAGGACCCGCGAATCGGGTTTGCGACGATCACACGCGTGGAGACGGCGCGCGACCTCGGCTCGGCGAAGGTCTGGGTGAGCATCATGGGCAGCGAGGAGGAGCGCCAGCAGACGATGAAGGCGCTGACCGACGCTGCCCCGTGGATGCGCCGTCAGCTCGGCGACCGTCTCACCCTGCGCCATATCCCGCAGCTGATCGTCAAGCACGACGACTCGATCGAGGCGGGGGACCGGGTCCTCAAGCTTCTGCGCGAGATCGAGGACGAGGGCACCTCGTGAGCCGCGCCGATGTCGTGGCGGCCATCCTGGGCGCCGAGCGAATCACCGCCATCTGCCACGAGAATCCCGATGCCGACACGCTCGGATCGGCCCTCGCCCTGCGGCTGGCCGTGGAGCGGCTCGGCAAGCAGGCCGAGGTCGTGGCCGCCGACCCGGTCCCGCCGACGCTCGTCGACCTGCCGGGCGCCGCTGACGTGCGGACGCTGCCCCAGCTCGAGCCGGACGTCGCCGTCGTTCTCGACGGTCCGTTGTCACGCACGGGGAGCGTGGCCGCCGAGGCGGCGGACTGGCTGTCCCGGGCGCGCGTCGTGAACATCGACCATCACATCTCCAACGACGGGGAGGGCACCGATGCGTCGTGGGTGGACGCGGACGCGGCGGCGACGTGCGAGATGATGGCTCTGCTCATCCCCGAGCTCGGGGTGGAGATCGACACGGCGATCGCCACCGTCCTGACCGCCGGGATCGTTCAGGACACCCACACCTTCTCGCACCCGAATGCGACGCCGCGCACGCTGCGGGTGGCCGCCGATCTCGTGGCGGCCGGCGCGCCCCTGTCGGCCATCCACCGCTCGATCTACGCCGACAAGCCGTTCGGGACGCTGGCGCTGTGGGGCCGGATCATGGCCGGGATGGCGCAGCGCCGCGAAGGAAGGATCGTCCACGCGGCGATGACGACCGAGATGCTGAGCGATACCGGGACCGAGCCCGTCGCATCGGAGGGATTCATCGACCTGCTGGCATCAACGAAGACCGCCGACATCACGGTTCTCTTCAAGGAGGTCGACGAGTCTCACGTCCGCGTGAGCGTCCGGACCTCCGCCCGGGCCGATGCGGTCGCGATCACCTCGGCCTTCGGTGGAGGTGGCCACGCCCGGGCCGCGGGATGCTCCATCGACGAGCCGCTGGCACGCGCGACGGAGCTCCTCCTCGACGAGTGCGAACGCGAGCTCGACCGGGCCGATGCTCGGGGTCGTTAACCTCGACAAGCCGGTCGGGCCGACGAGCCACGACATGGTCGGCATGCTGCGCCGCCTCACCGGCACGCGCCGCATCGGGCACGCCGGCACGCTCGACCCCCTCGCCTCCGGCGTTCTGCCGATTCTCGTCGGGCGCGCGACGCGCTTCAGCGAGGAGCTCACCGGGGGAGCGAAGCGGTACGACGCGGTCATCCGCCTGGGAGCCACCAGCGCGACCGATGACGCCGAGGGCCCCGTCGAGGTGGTGACCGGCCCGATCCCGTCGGAAGAGGCGGTCCGCGAGGCGCTGGTCGCATTCGTCGGCACCTTCGACCAGGTGCCGCCCAGCTTCAGCGCACGCAAGGTCGGCGGACGGACGGCTCACCGTGCCGCTCGTGCCGGCGAGCCGATCGACGTGCCGCCGCGCAGCGTCACGATCCACGAGATCACACTGCTCGAGATGAGCACCGACGACGCGGGGGCCGACGTCAGGATCGACCTGCGCTGCGGTGCCGGAACCTACGTCCGTTCGCTGGCCCGCGACGTCGGCACGAGCCTCGGCACTGGCGGATACCTTCGCTCGCTGCGCCGCCTCGAGGCGGCGGGGCTGAGCATCGACACCGCCGTCACGCCCGACATGCTCGAGGCCCTCGCCTCGGAGGGTCGACTGGCGGAAGTGCTCCTGCCGGTCGGCGATCTCCTGCCGCTGCCGAGGGTTCAGCTGGACGCCGAGGCCGCGGTGGCATTCCGCCATGGGTCGGCACGGCCGGTCGACACGGCGTCGCACGACGGTCGCGTCGGGGTCTTCGCCGGCGACGAGATCATCGGCGTCGGGTCGCTCATCGGAGGCATCCTCAAGCCGGACAAGGTGCTGCCCGAGGAGTCATCCCGGTGAGTGCGCTGCGCATCGACGAGATCCCCGAGATCGGTCCCGCGGTGGTGACGCTCGGCGTGTTCGATGGCGTGCATCGGGGTCACCGGCACGTCATCGAGGCCACCCGGAGGGCGGCAGCGGAGCGCGACGCGGCCAGCGTGGCCATCGTCTTCAGCCCGCACCCGGACGAGGTGGTGCGTCCGGGAGTGATCGTCGAACGGCTCCTGCCGCCGGAGGTCACGCTGGAACGCCTGCACGAGGAGGGTCTCGACCACGCGATGGAGATGCGCTTCGACGATGCCGTCAGGGGCATGGATCCGGATGTCTTCCTGGCCGGCCTGGCTCCCGGGATCGAGCTGCGCGGGATCACGATGACCCCGGACAGCGCGTTCGGCCGCGCTCGATCCGGCACGCTCGAGCGCGTCTCGGAGATCGGCGCCATCAACGGCTGGGATTGCATCGCGGTCGAACCGCTCGTCCTCGACGGTGCACCGGTCTCGTCCTCTCGCATCCGGGCTGCCCTGCACGAGGGTGAGGTCGAGACGGCGGCCGATCTGCTCGCCGCGCGGCCGATGCTTCGCGGGACCGTCGTGCACGGCGACGAGCGCGGTCGCGAGCTCGGGTTCCCGACCGCCAACCTGTCATTCGCGTATCCCGCCGCGCTGCCGGCGCTCGGGATCTACCTGGGCCGCGTCGCCGTGCCGGCCCGCGATGTCGGCCCCGGGCATCCCGCACTCGTGAGCGTCGGCGTGCGCCCGACGTTCCATGACGACGGACGCGTGCTCGTCGAGGTCTACCTCCTCGACTGGGACGGCGACCTGTACGACGCGGAGCTCGATGTCGAGCTCGAGTCGCGACTGCGTTCCGAGCAGCGATTCGACAGCGTCGAGGCCCTGATCGAGCAGATGCAACGCGACGAGGTGGAGGCCCGGCGGCGCATCGGAGGCTGACCCCCCTCGTGGCGACTCCCGCGCTGCTCTGGTAGACTCCGATGGTTACGGAAACGAATGTGGAGGAATACGTGCCGCTCGCCAAGGACGCGAAGAGCGCAATCGTCGACGAATACGCCACGCACGAGGGCGATACCGGATCACCCGAGGTGCAGATTGCGCTTCTCACCGAGCGGATCAAGTCGCTGACCGATCACCTGCGCAGCTACCCGAAGGACAACCACTCGCGCCGCGGGCTGTTGAAGCTCGTCGGGCAGCGCCGGCGGCTGCTTGCGTATCTGGTCCGGAACGACGTCGACCGATACCGCACCGTCATCGGCAGCCTGGGGCTGCGCCGCTAGACACCGACCCGCGATCAACCCAGGGCCGACGGCCCTGGGTTTCGCACATCGCACACCAACCCCCGGCATCCACCCCCGCCTGACGCATGCGCTCACGCGAGCGCGCCACGGGAACGAGCGTGGAATGCCGACCCGAACACACTGGAGGAATCAGTGGCAATCAAGCACGAAGCCGAGATCGGCGGCCAGGTCTTCAGCATGGAGGCCGGCAAGCTCGCCGAGCAGGCCGATGGCGCCGTCATCGTCCGATATGGCGACAGCGTCGTCCTCGCGACCGCCGTCGCATCGAAGGAGCCCCGTGAAGGGGCCGACTTCTTCCCGCTCACCGTGGACTACGAGGAGCGGATGTACGCCGCGGGCAAGATCCCGGGCGGATTCATCAAGCGCGAGTCGCGCCCGTCGGAGGCCGCCATCCTGGCGATGCGCCTCACCGACCGGCCGATCCGCCCGCTCTTCCCGAAGGGCTACTACAACGACGTCCAGGTCGTCCTGACGGTCCTCTCGACCGACCAGGAGAACGACCCGGACATCCTGGCCCTCAACGGCGCCTCCGCGGCGCTGAGCATCAGCCACATCCCGTTCATGGGCCCGGTCGGCGCCGTTCGTGTCGGCCGCATCGACGGCGAGTTCGTGACGAACCCGACGAACAGCCAGCTCGCCGAGAGCGAGCTCGACCTCGTCGTGGCCGGCACGCGTGAGGCCGTCATGATGGTCGAGGCAGGAGCCAACATCCTGCCCGAGTCGGTCATGGCCGATGCCATCGCCTACGGACACAGCGAGCTCCAGAAGAGCATCGAGCTGCAGGACAAGCTCGTCGCGTCCGCGGGGACGCCGAAGAAGACGCCGTTCGTCGGCCCCAAGGCTGGCTCGGTCGTCCAGCTCGCCAAGGACCTCGCCGAGGGCCGCAACGAGTTCGTCGTCTTCGACCTCGAGACGACGGCCATGAAGCCGGAGCACGGCTACATCGTCGACATCGCCGCGCTCCGCGTGCGTGATGGACAGGTCGTGGATCGCTTCGAGTCGCTGGTGAACCCGGGCCGGCCGATCGTCGGCCACCAGGTGCACGGCATTCGCACAGATGACGTCGCGAATGCGCCGACCGCCGCGGAAGCCCTCGGCAACTTCGTCGACTGGGTCGGCGAGACCCCGGTCGTGGCCCACAACTCGTCGTTCGACGTGCCGTTCGTCCTCCGCCACCAGCCGGCGGATCGCAACTGGGCGCCGAGCGCGGTGTACGACACCCTCGAGCTGGGCTACCAGCTCTATCCCGATGCGGGCGGCTACAAGCTCGCCGACATGGTCCGCTTCGTCTTCGGACGGGACCACGCGGCCGCGCATCGCGCCATGCCGGATGCCGAGGCGACCGCCGAGCTGTTCGTGCACTTTACGAGCGGCCTCACCGAGCGCCTCGACGGCCTGCGCCAGGACATCGCCGACGAGGTTCGCCGCGCACGCGAGAGCTACAACCGCGCCGAGCAGGGCGACCGGCTCGAGGACATCCGCCGGCGCCACGGGGTCGGATCGGCGCTCATGGATGTCGTCACCAAGGCGACCGTGCGTGAGCTCGTCCTGAGCGAGAACGTTCGGATCGACGGCCGCGACACGAAGACCATCCGGCCGATCAGCGTCGAGGTCGGCGTGCTGCCGCGCACCCACGGCTCGGGCATCTTCACCCGCGGCCAGACCCAGGCCCTCTCGATCGCGACCCTCGGTCCGTCGAGCGACGTGCAGCGCATGGACACGATCTCCCCGGAGACCGAGAAGCGCTACATGCACCACTACAACATGCCGCCGTACTCGGTCGGCGAGGCCCGCTTCATGCGCGGCCCCGGTCGTCGCGAGATCGGCCATGGGGCGCTCGCCGAGCGGGCCCTCGTCCCGGTTCTGCCGGAGGTGAGCGAGTTCCCGTATGCGATCCGCGTCGTGAGCGAGGTCGTGAGCTCGAACGGCTCGACCTCGATGGCGTCGACCTGCGGTTCGACGCTTGCGCTCATGGACGCCGGCGTGCCGATCAAGGCACCGGTCGCCGGAGCGGCGATGGGCCTGATCACCGACAAGGAGACCGGTCGCTACGCCGTCCTGACCGACATCACCGGCAAGGAAGACGCCTACGGCGACATGGACTTCAAGGTGACCGGCACCGCGGAGGGCGTGACCGCCCTCCAGATGGACATCAAGGTGGCCGGCATCACCACCGAGATCATGCGTGACGCGCTCGAGCAGGCGCGCGAGGCCCGGCTTCACATCCTGGGGAAGATGACCGAGGTCATCAGCGCCAGCCGCGAGGAGCTGAGCCAGTACGCGCCGCGCATCACGACCCTCAAGATCCCGGTCGACAAGATCCGTGACGTCATCGGCGCCGGCGGCAAGGTGATCCGCCAGATCACCGCCGAGACCGGGACGCAGATCAACGTCGAGGACGACGGCACGATCCAGATCGCGTCGACGAGCGGCGAGGCCGCGAAGAAGGCGATCGCCTGGATCGAGGGCCTCACCAAGGACGTCGAGGTCGGCAAGGAGTACCTCGGCAAGGTCACCCGGATCATGAACTTCGGTGCCTTCGTCGAGATCCTGCCCGGCAAGGAGGGCCTGGTGCACATCAGCCAGCTCGCCGACTACCGGGTGCCGCGGGTCGAGGACGTGGTCAGCATCGGTGACGAGCTGATGGTCATCGTGACCGAGATCGACCGCATGGGCCGCGTCAACCTGAGCCGCCGCGCGGCGATGGAGCGGCACATGGCCAAGGCAGGCGACCGAAGCTGACGCTCGCCGGCCGCACGCGATGGACGACGCGAGCGAGCCTCTCTCGGGCGCGACGGCGATGGCGCAGATCGCGGACCAGGTCCGCGGCTGCGTCCTCTGCCCGCTCGCAGCGACTCGGACGCTCGCCGTCCCGGGAGAGGGCAACCTCCTGAGCGACGTCCTGCTGGTGGGGGAGGGGCCCGGTGCTCGCGAGGACCGGACGGGCCGTCCGTTCGTCGGCCCGGCCGGAGAGCTGCTCGGGGAGCTGCTGGCGGCCATCGGCTGGTCCCGCGAGGACGTGTTCATCACGAACGTCGTGAAGTGCCGTCCTCCGGGCAATCGCGACCCGGAGCCCGAGGAGAAGTCGGCCTGCGCACCGTATCTCGAGGCGCAGGAGCGCGCCCTGGATCCCGCGGTCGTCGTGACGCTCGGACGGCACTCGCTCCAGCGCTACCTGCCCGGGGCGCGAATCGGAGCGGTCCACGGGCGTCTGCGTCGCTCGTTCGGCGGCCAGCACGTCTTCCCGATGTACCATCCTGCTGCGGCACTGCACCAGGCCTCACTGCGCGAGACGCTGTTCCGCGACGTTCGTGGCCTGCCGGCGGCACTGCTGGACGCTCGCCGGGCGCTCGACGACGAGCGTGCGGCATCGATCCAGGTGGAGGCGGCGGTCGACCCGGAACCGATCCGGGACGCGACCGCCGATGACACCGAACAGATGACCCTCTTCCAGGAGCATTGAATGCCTGATTCCCTGCGCATCATCCCTCTCGGCGGGGTGGGCGAGGTCGGCAAGAACATCACCGTCATCGAGGTCGGCGACGAGATCCTCGTCGTGGATTGCGGGCTGGCCTTCCCCGAGCCGGAGATGCTCGGCATCGACCTCGTCATTCCCGACGCCACGTACCTCGCCGAGCGGCGCGACCGCGTCCAGGGCATCGTCCTCACCCACGGCCACGAGGACCACACCGGGGCGCTGCCGTACGTCCTGCCGAAGATCCCCGGCACCCCGATCTACGCGACGCGGCTGACCGAGGGGCTCGTCCAGGGCAAGCTGCGCGAGCACAAGCTCCTCGACTCGACGCCGCTCCACGTGGTCGAGCCCGGCGAGGAGTTCGCGGTCGGCTCGTTCCGCATCACGCCGTTCCGCGTCAACCACTCGATCCCCGATGGGGTCGGCTACGCGATCAAGACCCGTCTCGGCACCGTCGTGCACACCGGTGACTTCAAGTTCGACCACACCCCGCCCGACGGCAAGCGCGCGGACCTCGGCCTCATCGCCGAGATCGGCAATCGCGGCGTGGACTTCCTGCTCTCGGACTCGACGCGTGCCGAGAAGGAGGGGTACACCCCTTCCGAGACGACCGTCGGCGAGAGCCTCCATCGGCTCGTCGGGGAGGCTCCCGGTCGCGTCATCGTGGCGACCTTCGCGAGCAACATCGGCCGCGTCCAGCAGGTGATCGATGCAGCGTGGGGGCACGGCCGCAAGATGGTCGCCCTGGGACGCAGCATGGAGCAGAACACGGCGATCGCCCTCGAGCGCGGCTATCTCGACGCGCGCGACGGGACGCTCGTGAAGAAGGACCAGCTCCAGCGACTCCCGAAGGACCAGCTCGTGGTGATGACCACCGGGTCGCAGGGTGAGCCGATGAGCGGCCTGACGCGGATGAGCAACCGCGACCATCGCAACATCACGATCGAGCCGGGCGACACGGTCATCGTCTCGGCCAGCCCGATTCCCGGCAACGAAGAGGCGGTCGCCAAGACGATCGACAACCTCTTCAAGGAGGGGGCGATGGTCCATTACGAGCCGCTCGTCCACTGTCACGTCTCCGGGCACGGGTCGCGGGAGGAGCTCAAGCTCATGCTCGGGCTCGTGAAGCCCCGCCACTTCGTGCCGATCCACGGCGAGTACCGCATGCTCGTGCAGCACGGGCTGCTGGCGGAGGGAGCGGGCGTGGACGTCGACAAGATCTTCGTGCTCGAGAACGGCCAGGTCGTCGAGTTCGACGGCGAGACGGCCCGCATGGCGGGCTCGGTGCCGGCCGGCGCCGTGCTCGTGGACGGCATTGCCGCGATCGACGGCATCGATGGCGTCGTGCTGCGCGACCGCCGCATGCTCGCATCGGACGGCGTGGTGATGGTCGCCCTCACGATCGACGCGAAGACGGGTCAGCCGGTCGGGATGCCGGACCTCGTGAGCCGAGGGTTCCTGTCCGATCCGGAGGACCCGATCATGGGCGCCGCTCGCGACCATCTCATGGACGCGCTGCGCCAGCGGCACGAGGACGAGCACAACGCCGAGGCTGGCTACGTGAAGACGAAGATCCGCGATACGCTCAGCCGGTACTTCCACCAGCGCACGAAGCGACGGCCGATGATCCTGCCGATCGTGATGGAGGTCTGACCCGGCACGTGGCGACTCGACGGAGGACGACGACCCGGCGCCGGCCGACGCGGCGACGTCGTCAGCGCAACCCGATGGTCATCAGCGCGCGGTTCGTCCGTGAAGCGATGGCCTTCGTGCTGTTGCTGCTGGCGGTGATCAGCGTCATCGCGCTGTTCGCACCCGACGCCGGGGCCATCGTCCGGCCCTGGCACGACGTCCTCTCGACAAGCCTCGGTTGGGGAATCGCCTTCGCGGCGCCGCTCCTGGCGGGGTTCGCCGTGATGCTGTGGATGAAGACGATGCCGGCCGAGCGATGGATGGCGGCGACCGGGGCCGCGGTCTTCGCGCTCGCCCTCCTCGGGATGTTCCACCTCGCGGTCGGTGGCGGCGCGGAGGCGATCGCGACCGGACAGGGGGGAGGAGCCATCGGCTTCGGGGTGAGCGCCCTGCTGCTGGGCGCGGTGGGGGATGCCGGAGCCTGGATCGTGCTCGTCCTGCTCGCCGGGGTCGGCCTGCTGCTCTACTTCAACATGACGATCGGCGACCTCATCGCCGCGTACCTCGCCGGACGCGACGAGCGCCGCGAGATCGAGGCAGAGGAAGCGCGCCGCGCGGGCGGGCGACGACCGCGGACGGCCGAGGGGCGCGTCCGCGCGGAGGCCGCCACGGACCCGGAGGATCGGCCGGGCCTGATCGACCGCATGCGCGACCGCCTGGCGGGGGCGAACGACGTCGAAGAGGAGCCGCCCGTCATCCTCCGGCGGGAGCGCCCGGGCCCGGGGAACGGTGGCCCGCGGCCGGCCGCGGCCGTTCCCCCGGCCGCCGCTCCACGGCCACCTGCCGCAATGCCCGACGACGGCACACCACACCCATCGGTCGAGGAACTCGAGCACACCGAAGAGGCGCACCTGGCGGAGGTCACGGCGCCCGACGGCGTGGACGCGGCCCTCGAGGCCGTGGAGCGCTCATGGGAGCTGCCCTCGCTCGAGCTGCTCGCCGATGCACCGGAGTCGAGCGCCGCCCAGATGGACCTCACCGCGAAGGGGCAGCGCATCCGGGAGACGTTGGCGCACTTCGGCATCGGCGTGAAGGTGGCGCGAATCCAGGAGGGCCCGGTCGTCACCCAGTACGCGCTCGACGTCGAGCCCGGCATCAAGCTCAGCCGGATCGAGGGGCTCTCGGACAACCTGGCGCTGGCCCTGGCGGCCCGAAGCATCAGAATCGAGGCGCCGATCCCCGGTGAGCCCTACGTGGGCGTCGAGATCCCGAATTCGGCGTTCGACCTCGTGACGCTCAAGGAGGTGCTTGCCAGCCGGAACCACGCCGAGGCCTCGAAGAAGTCGAAGCTCGCCTTCGCGCTGGGCCAGGACGTGGCCGGTCAGCCGTTCAGTGCCGATCTCGCGAAGATGCCGCACCTGCTCATCGCCGGCGCGACCGGATCGGGCAAGAGCGTGTGCGTCAATGCGATCATCGACAGCTTCCTCATGAACTCCACGCCGGCTGACGTGAAGCTCATCCTCGTCGACCCCAAGCGCGTCGAGCTGGCGCAGTACAAGGGCATCCCGCACCTGCTGTGCGAGGTCATCGTCGAGCCTGACAAGGCGGTGAACGCCCTGAAGTGGACGGTCGGCACGATGGAGAGCCGCTATGCCGAGTTCGCGTCTCGCGGCGTGCGGAACATCGCGGGCTACAACGAGGCCCTGCGACCCGGCGAGCCGCGAATGCCGTACATCGTCATCGTCATCGACGAGCTCGCCGACCTCATGATGGTGAGCGCCTACGAGGTCGAGGCCACGATCACCCGTATCGCGCAGCTGGCGCGGGCGACCGGCATCCACCTCATCGTCGCCACCCAGCGGCCGTCGGTGCAGGTCATCACCGGCTTGATCAAGGCGAACATTCCGTCGCGCATCGCGTTCGCCATGACCTCGGGTGTCGACAGCCGCACGATCCTCGATACGACCGGGGCCGAAGATCTGCTGGGTCGCGGCGACATGCTCTACCAGCCGATCGACGCCCCGCGTGCCGTTCGCCTCCAGGGCGTGCTCGTGACCGATCCCGAGATCGAGTCCGTTGCCCGGCACTGGCGCGCCCAGGGCGGCCCGCAGTACCGGCCCGAAATCACCGCGCCTCGGCGTGACGGCAAGCCGGGCGGACGTCCCGGCGAGGACGACGAGGAGGACGATGCCGACGCGTTGCTGACCCAGGCCGTCGACATCGTCCGCCGATCCGACAAGGCATCGGCATCACTGCTCCAGCGACGCCTGCGCATCGGGTATGCGCGAGCGGCCCGCATCCTCGACCAGATGGAGGATCGCGGGATCGTCGGGCCCGCCGACGGCAGCCGATTCCGGGAGGTGCTCGTCACGTCCGATGGCTGGGGCGGCGAGGTGGGGCCCGACGAGGACGAGGACCTGTGACCGAGGACCGTCACAAGCTGGGGGAGGTCCTTCGCGAGGCGCGGGAGGCGAAGGGCGCCGACCTGGCCCGCGTCGAGCGCGAGACGAAGATCCGAGAGCGCTATCTCTCAGCCCTCGAGCGAGGCGAGTACCGCGAGCTCCCCGGCGCGGTGTACACGAAGGGCTTCCTGCGCAACTACGCCGCGTACCTCGGCCTGGATCCCGAGTACCTCATCGACCTCTACCGGCTGGAGACGGCGACCGGTGCGTCCGATCGCCCGTCGGTGCCCCGTCCGCCGCGGCCCATCTCGGTCCGGCGCCGGCGGACCTTCGTCGTCACCCCCGGAGCGGTGGCCGCGGCGATCCTGACCATCCTGGTCGGGGCATTCGTCGCCTGGCTCGGCTACGAGTTCGTGAACTTCGCCCGTACGCCGGAGCTGAGGATCACCGACCCTGCCGGCGATGTGTCCGCGCACACCGGCGAGACGATCACCCTGCGCGGCATGACGGCGGCGAACGCGACCGTGACGGTCAGCGGCCTGCCCGAGAACCCCAGCACGACGGCCGATGCCGAAGGCGCGTTCGAGATCACCGTGGGGCTGCTCCCGGGCTCGAACGAGATCCACCTCGTCGCCCGCGATCCGGTGACGAACCGCAGCTCCGAGGAGTTCATCCGTCGCGTGAACGTGGTGAGCGACGCAGGGGCGAGCCCATCGGCCGGCGCGACCTCGATCACCCTTTCCGCCCCCGAGGACGGGGCCACCGCGATCGGCCGGTTGACCGTGAGTGGCACGGCCGAGCCGATGACGGAGATCTCCATCGCGGCCGAACTCGAGTCCGCAGCAGGCCCGAGCTTCGCGGTCGTCGATGGTAACGGCGCGGCGGTCGAGCTGACGCCGACCCCTCCGACCGCTCCGGCGCCGCTCGAGATCACAGCCACCGAGACCGGAGCCTTCAGCGGCGAGCTGTCCCTGGCGCCCGGGACCTGGATCATCGCCGCTACCGGACCGAACGGGCCATCGACGACCCGGCAGGTGACGATCGGCGCGGCACCCGGCGTGCGTGCCATCGTCTCGATCGACGGCGGCGAGACGTATCTCGAGGCCGCCGAGGATGGCATGGCCGTCGCCGGCATCTCCGGGCAGGTGGTACCGGCCGGCGATCGGATCGACCTCGAGGCGGAGCGCACCATTCGCATCCGCGCCGGAAACGCCGGCGCGGTCCGCCTCACGGTGAACGGCATCGTCGTGGGGCCGATGGGCTCGAGCGGCGAGGTCGTTACCTGGGAGATCACCCGCCGGGACAGCTGAGAGCGCAAGATAGGGGAGCCATGGCATCTGATTCATCGTTCGACATCGTGAGTGACTTCGACCAGCAGGAGCTGGTCAACGCGCTCGACCAGGCGCGCCGCGAGATCGCGACGCGCTACGACTTCAAGGGCAGCAAGGTCGCCTACGAGCTCGGCAAGGACTCGATCGTGCTCGTGGCCGATGACGAGTACCGCGCGGGTGCGGCAAAGGATCTGCTCGAGTCGAAGGCCGTGCGCCGCAATCTCAGCCTCAAGATCTTCGAGTGGGGGAAGATCGAGCCGGCGGGTGGCGGCACCGTGCGCCAGGAGATCAAGCTGAAGCGGGGCCTGACGAGCGAGCAGGCCAAGGAGCTCAGCAAGCACGTCCGCGACGCGTTTCCGAAGACGAAGCCCACCATCCAGGGCGATGCGGTCCGCGTATCGGCGAAGTCGAAGGACGAGCTGCAGGCGGTCATCGCCGACCTTCGCGCCCTCGACTACCCGGTCGCGCTCCAGTTCATCAACTACCGCTGAGCCGATGCCCAGCCGGCGAGCGCCGACCGACGACGAGCTCCGGAAGGCCGCCGAGCGCCTGGGTCGCGCGCTCGTGAAGCGCGGCTGGCAGATGGCGGCGGCCGAATCATGCACCGGGGGCCTGGTGGGCCACACGATCACCCAGGTGCCGAAGTCCAGCGATCACTTCCTTGGCGGCGTGCTGAGCTACTCGAACGCGGTGAAGCAGGACCTCCTGGACGTCCCCGCCGACCTGCTCGACGGGGTCGGGGCCGTGTCGGCCGAGGTCGCCGAGTCGATGACGTCGGGTGTGCTCGCCCGATTCCCGGTCGCGGACCTGGCCGTGGCGGTGACGGGCATCGCCGGCCCCGATGGCGGCAGCCCCGAGAAGCCGGTCGGGCTCACGTACGTTGCCGCCGCAGTCCGCGACGGCCCCGCCGTCGTCGAGCGTCACGCGTGGCCGCACGATCGTGACGGCAACAAGCGCGCGTCCGCGCTCGCCTGCCTCGAGCTCGCGCATCGCATGACGAAGGAAGGCTGACAGCATGGTCCAGTCGGGTGAGCGTATCCACGTCATCGGCATTGCAGGCTCCGGGGCAGCCGGGACGGCGCTCCTGCTCGATCACGCCGGGGCGGTGGTCGATGGCTGCGACCTCGACACCCCATCGCCGTACACGCCGCCATTGGCCGCGGCGGGGGTATCGGTCATCGCAGGGCACGACCCGGCCCACCTCGAGGGGGTCGAGCGCGTGGCCATCTCACCGGCCATCCGGGCGGCCGGCGACCACCCCGAGCTGGCCGCGGCCGCTCGGCTCGGCATCCCGGTCGTGAGCTGGCAGTCGCTGCTCGGCGAGCTCCAGGCCGCCAACGGCCGCATCGGCCTGGCCGTAACCGGCACGCACGGGAAGTCGACGACGACCGCCCTGCTCGGTCACCTGCTCGTGAACGCGGGCCTCGACCCCACCGTGGAGGTGGGGGCCTTCATCGGGGAGTGGGGTTCCTCCGTCCGGCTGGGATCGGGGGCGCCCTTCCTCGTCGAGGCCGACGAGTTCGGCGACAACTTCCTGAACTATCAGCCGGCCGGGGCCATCGTCACGAACGTGGAGATGGACCATCCCGACCACTTTGCGAATCGAGACGCGGTGCTCGACAGCTTCGAGCGCTTCGTGCGCGGCATGGGCAGCCATCCGGCACTCAACGGCCGCCGACTGGTCATCGCGGCAGGCGATCCCGGTGCCGATGACCTCGTGCGACTCTTGGTGGGCTGGGATGGCCGGATCATCCGCTACGGCCCGGGTGGCGACATCCAGGCCACCGATGTCGAGACGACCCCGAGTGGCACGTCGTTCACCCTGTTCGATTATCGATTCAGCATGTCCCTTGCGGGCGCCCACAACGTCATGAACGCCACGGCGGCCGTCGTCATGGCGCGTGCCCTCGGCGCGGACATGGATGCCCTCGCGCGAGGGCTGGCATCGTTCGCCGGGGCCGGGCGTCGGATGGAGCTCATCGCCGATACTGCCGCCGTGACGATCTACGACGACTACGGGCACCACCCGACCGAGGTCCGCGCCGCGCTCGCGGCGGCGCGCCAGCGGGTGGGTCGCGACAGGCGCCTGTGGGCCGTGTTCGAGCCGCACATGTACTCGCGCACGGCGCTCCTGATGGACGACTTCTCGACGGCGTTCGCCGATGCCGACGAAGTCGTGGTGGCGGACATCTTCGCGAGCCGCGACAGCGCCGAGGCGATGGCCGCGACGAGCGCCGAACAGCTCGCCGATGCCATCGAGCGCCGTTCTGCCGTGCCCGCCATCGCGACCGGGGACGTCGACGCGACGACCACGTACGTCGCCGAGCACCTCGGCGTCGGAGACGCAGTGCTCGTGATGGGCGCCGGCAAGTCCTATCGCATCGCGCGCGGGCTGGCGGATCGCCTCGTCACCGGAGAGGCCCGATGATCGGCGCTCGCTCGGCGATCCTCGGGATCCTGCTGGCCGTCGCCGTGGCGGTTGCCTACCAGGGCGTCGTGGGGCTCGTCGAGGCATCCGGGGCACGCGATCAGCCGGCACTCATCCTGATCCTGCTCCTGGCCGCCTTCCTGGGCGTCCTGACGGCCGTGGCGACACGCACGATGCGGCTGCCGGGCGCGACCGCGCCGACGGTGCTCGTGCTCGGCTGGACGCTGGTGCCGGTCGTGCTCGGTGCGATCCCGAGCGCCGCGACCGCATTGTTCGCCGGCGACGCCGCCCTCACCACGGGGCAGGCCATGGCGCTGGCCACGGCGACCGTGGCCGCGGCCGTCACGCTGGGGGTTCCCGCCGAACGCCGCTGATGCCCATGGAGCCACGCATCCTGTCCGCGCATCGGCCCGTTTCGTTGGTTCTCGCAACCCTCATCGCTCTGGGTTCGAGCCTCGGACCTGCGGCCGGCCCGGCGGCCGCCTTTCCGTCGTACGACAGCGGCTATCACACCTATGAGGAGCTGACCTCCGCCATTCGAGACATCGAGGCCGCACATCCGGGCCTCGTGAAGGTCAGCTCGATCGGCAAGAGCCACGAAGGTCGCGATCTGTGGGTCGCGAAGGTCAGCGACAACGTCGCGACCGATGAGGACGAGCCCGAGGTCCTCATCGACGGTGGGCACCATGGCCGCGAACACCTCAGCGTCGAGATGGCGTTGGCCGTCCTGAAGCACCTCACCTCCACCTACGCCTCCAGCGAGAGCACGCGGCGCCGCGTGAACGGCACGGAGACATGGATCCTTTTCAACCTGAACCCGGACGGCACCACGTTCGACGGTGGGGGATCGACGTACCGTGACTGGCGCAAGAACCGGCAGCCGAACGGCGGCACGAGCGCGATCGGCACCGATCTGAATCGGAACTATGGGTGGAAGTGGGGATGCTGCGGCGGGTCGAGCGGCTCTCCGCCGAGTGAGAACTATCGCGGGCCGCGGCCGTGGTCGTCGCCCGAGGTGGCCGCACTCAAGCGGTTCGTCGACGGACGCGTGATCGGCGGACGGCAGCAGATTCGCATCCACCTCTCGTTCCATTCGTTCGGCCGCGTCGTGGTGTGGCCGTGGGCGCACACCGGGGCCGGCGTCCCCGATGCCGACGACCGTGCGGCGCTGGCCGCGATCGGCAACGAGATGGCCCGCCTGGCGGGATACCGTGGCATGCAGTCGCACGCGCTCTACCCGACCGATGGCGACCAGATCGACTGGATGTACGGCGGGCACCGCATCTTCAGCTACACCGTGGAGCTCGCCGATCGACGCTATCCGCCCGACGAGATGATCGCTACCGAGACGGCGCGCGCGATGCCGGCCGTGCAGTACGCCCTCGACTACGCGTCGTGTCCGTGGAGCGCGATCGGCCGCGGCTCGGTCCACTGCCCGCCGAGCTGGGTGAAGAGGCTCGCCGGATCGGACCGCTATGCCACCGCGGCCGCGATCTCGCGCGCCTCGTTCACGCCGGGGGTTCCCGTCGCCTACGTCGCGACCGGCACGAACTATCCCGACGCCCTGGCCGGTGGCGCCGCCGCTGCCCGCGACGGGGCGCCGGTGCTGCTCACGCAGCAGGGGAGCCTGCCGTCGGCCACGGCCACCGAGCTGGCGCGGCTCAAGCCAGGTCGGATCGTGGTGCTCGGCGGCCCATCCGTCGTCTCCGAGGCGGTGCGGTCGAAGCTCACCGGCTACACCGGGGGCGGTGTCTCTCGCCTGTACGGCGCGGACCGGTACGCGACGGCGGCCGCCATCTCGGCAGCGGGCACGCCGCGGGGCATCTCCGTCGTCTACGTCGCGACGGGGACGAACTACCCCGATGCCCTCGCCGCCATTCCACTGGCTGCCAGGACCGACAGCCCGCTCCTGCTCACGCAACCGCACAGCCTGCCGTATGCCACCGCGCGCGAGCTCGATCGGATCCGTCCCGGCCGCATCGTCGTGCTCGGGGGCAGCGCCGTCGTCTCGGACAAGGTGCTCGACCGCATGCGGGTCTACACGGCGGGAGCGGTCACGCGGATTGCCGGCGAGGATCGATACGAGACGGCCGCGGCCGTGGCCGTCCCATTTCCCGCCGGGCTCGAAGCCACCTTCCTGGCCACCGGAACCGCATTCCCGGATGCGCTCGCCGGCGGGCCGGCCGCCGCGAAACACGGGGTTCCTCTCCTCCTCGTGACTCCGTCGAGCCTGCCACCCGCGACGGCCGGTCAGCTGCGCCGGATCAAGCCGGCCAGCCTGGTCGTGCTCGGAGGCCTGGGCGTCGTGAGCGACGAGGTGGCTGCCGCTGCTGCCAGAGCCGCACGCTGACCCTCGCGCCAGAGGTTCGCGTCGTGTCGCAATCACCTCGACGGCCGGTCGTGCGTCGAGCACAATAGCCGCGCCGTGGCGGCTCATCGATATCGTGAGCCGCCGTCCGCCGTGCAGGAGGGCTCGATCCATCGCCGCCACCGAGAATGCGTCGCACCTCGTACCGGATGGTGATGCGCTCGCCGCGGCCCACGAGCGCATCAGGGAGCTCGAGCGTCAGCTGACGCAGACGGAGTCGTCGGAGCGCGTGCAGGCGGCGCTCTATCGGATCGCCGAGACGGCCAGTGCCGCGGCCGACATGCCGTCGTTCTATGCCGCGATCCACGAGATCGTGGGCGAGCTCATGTATGCCGACAACTTCTTCATCGCCCTGTACGACGATCGGCGCTCCCTGATCAACTTCCCCTTCTATCGGGACGAGGTCGATCTCGACGTGCCGGATCCGCATCGGTGGGAGCCGATCGGCTCGGGCGAAGGCGCCGGCCTGACCGCGTATCTGCTCAAGCACGGAGAGCCCGTGCTCTGGACGCGCGAGGAGTACCAGCAGATCGTCTCGCGGGGCGACGCCGATCTCGTCGGTGAGCTTGGCGTGGACTGGATGGGGGCGCCGCTGCGTGCCGATGGCCGAACGATCGGCGCGGTGGTCATTCAGAGCTACCGGGAGGACCGACCTCACAGCCCTCGCGATCTCGAGCTGCTGACGTTCGTCGCCCAGCACATCGGCACGGCGCTCAGCCGCGCCCGCGCCCTCGAGGAGACACGGCAACGAAACGAGGAGCTGGCCCTGGTCAACGAGATCGGGCTCGGCTTGGCGAAGCAGCTCGAATTCTCGGCGATCATCGACCTCGTCGGGGATCGGATCGGTGCCGTGTTCGGGTCGGACTCGGTCGGGATCGCACTCTATGACAGTGAGACGAACCTCATTCGGCTGCCGTACAACTTCGACCGCGGAACGCCGATCCCAATGGAGCCATTCGAGCTGGGGCCGGGGCTCAACTCCGAGGTCATCAGGACCGGCAGGCCGCTGCGCATCAACACCCTCGAGGAGATGGATGCGCACAACCCGATCACCGTGCCACGGTACGAAGGTGACGAGACGCAGAGCGCGTCATGGCTCGGCGTGCCGATCCTGGCGGGTGGTCGCGTGCTCGGGGTCGTCAACCTCGAACGAGACGACCCGCACGCATTCAGCGATGGGGATGAGCGGCTGCTGGCAACCCTCGCCTCGAGCATGGGCGTCGCGCTCGAGAACGCCCGGCTGTTCGAGGAGACGCGACGGCTCCTGGCCGAGACGGACGAGCGCGCTGCCGAGCTCGCCATCATCAACAGCGTCCAGCAGGGCCTGGCGCAGAACCTCGAGATGCAGGCGATGTACGACCTGGTCGGGGACAAGATCCGCGAGATCTTCGATGCCGAGGTCGTCGACATCGGCGTCATCGACGAGACCTCGGGGATCATGCATTACCCGTATACGATCGAACGCGGTGTCCGGCTACCCGATCAGCCGACCCTGCCGGGGGATTCCGCGGTCCTCACGCACCTGGTGGAGACGCAGCAGGCGCTCTCGATCCCGGATTTCGGTCCGTGGAATCGCGAACACGCCGGTCACACCGTGATCCAGGGCGAAAGCCCGCAGTCGGCGCTCTTCGCGCCGCTCATCGGTGGTGGAACCGTCCGTGGACGGATCTCTATTCAGAATCTGGATCGAACCAACGCGTACTCGGATCGGGACCTCCGGCTTCTCACGACCCTGGCCTCGAGCCTGAGCGTGGCGCTCGAGAATGCGCGGTTGTTCGACCAGACGAAGCGGCTGCTGGTCGAGACCGATGAGCGGGCCGCCGAGCTGGCGATCATCACCAGCGTGCAGCAGGGGCTCGCTCAGAACCTCGAGATGCAGGCGATGTACGAGCTCGTCGGCGACAAGATCCGCGAGATCTTCGATGCGCAGGTCGTCGACATCGGGATCATCGACCGCGAGGCGGATCTCGTGCGCTATCCGTACTCCATCGAGCGCGGCGTGCGTTACCCGGACGAGCCCAGCCCGCTGAGCGACTCGAAGCTGACGATGCAGGTCATCCGCGACCGGCTCCCGGTCCGGGTCGACGATGTCGATGTCTGGATGGAGGCTCACGGTCAGATCAACGTCATCCAGGGCGAGCCCGCGCGCTCATTGCTCGTTGCGCCACTCATCGGCGGGGGAGAGGTGCGAGGGCGAATCTCGCTCCAGAACCTCGACCGGACGAGCGCCTTCAGTGATTCGGACGAGCGACTCCTGGCGACCCTCGCATCGAGTCTCAGCGTCGCGCTCGAGAACGCGCGGCTCTTCGACGAGACGAAGCGGCTGCTGGTGGAGACCGACGAGCGCGCCGCGGAGCTCGCGATCATCAACAGCGTCCAGGAGGGCCTCGCGCAGAACCTCGAGATGCAGGCGATGTACGACCTGGTCGGTGACAAGATCCGGGAGATCTTCGACGCCCAGGTCGTCGACATCGGCATCATCGACGAACAGGCTGGCGTCGTGCGCTACCCGTACACGATCGAGCGCGGAGTTCGCCTCCCGGATGACCCGACACCGATCGACGGCTCGCCCCTGACCACGGAGGTGATCCGCACGAGGCAGGTCGTCCACGTGAGCGACGTGCTGGCGTGGGAGGCCGAGCTCGGGGTGACGCCCTCGATCCAGGGCGAGCCCGCCAAGGCGCTGCTCATCGCCCCGCTGATCTCCGGGGGTGAGGTCCGCGGACGGATCTCGCTCCAGAATCTCGACCGCTCCGATGCGTTCGGCGATGGCGACATTCGCCTCATCACGACCCTTGCCGCAAGCCTCAGCGTGGCGCTCGAGAACGCGCGGCTCTTCGACGAGACGAAGCGGCGCGCGGCCGAGCTCGCCATCGTCAACAGCATCCAGCGCGGGCTTGCCGCGGAGCTCGACGTGCAGTCGATGTACGAGCTCGTCGGGGAGCGCGCAAGCGACGTGTTCGACACCCACGTGGTGGACATCGCGATCTTCGACCACGAGAGCAGCCTCATGCATTTCCCCTTCGGCATCGAGCGTGGGGAGCGCCTCCCCGACCACCCGACCCCCGTGATCGGGTTCCGACGACACGTGCTGGAGACCCGCGAGCCCTTGCTCGTCACCCACGACCTCGACGCGCGGGCGGAGCAGCTCGGTCAGCCGGCCCAGCTGCTCGGAGAGCCGGCCCGCTCGGCGATCTTCGCGCCGATCGGTCTCGGCGATGAGATCCTCGGCACGATCTCGCTCCAGAACCTCGACCGGGAGTACGCGTTCGACGAGCGCGACGTCTCGCTGCTGACCACGATCGCAGCCAGCCTCAGCGTGGCTCTCCGCACCGGGCGCCTGCTGGACGAGACGAGGCAGCGCGTTGCCGAGCTCGGAACCATCAACGCCGTCGGCGAGGCGATCACGGCGCAGCTCGAGGTCGGGCCCCTTCTCGCCGTGGTGGGGGAGCGGGCGCGGGAGGCCTTCGACGCCGACATCGCGTACGTCGCCCTCGTCAACGAGGACGAGGGAACGATCGACTTCCCGTACTACGTCGAGGGCGGCACCACGGAGCAGCAGCAGCCGCTCCGCATCGGGGAGGGCCTCACGTCGCGGGTGATCGAGCGCCGACAGCCGCTGCTCCTCAACCGCGAGGCCGACTGGACCGCGCTGGGCCAGCGGGGAACCGGGACGCAGGCGAAGTCCTGGCTCGGAGTCCCGATCTTCACGGGCGAGCGGGTCATCGGCGTCATCAGCGTGCAGAGCACGAGCCACGAAGGCCGGTTCACCGAGTCCGATGCGCGCCTTCTGGCGACGGTCGCCGCCAACGTGGGTGTCGCCGTTCAGAACGCCCGGCTCTACGCGGAGACGCGCCGGCGCGCGGAGGAGATGGCCGCCTTGGCCGATGTCGGTCGCGAGATGTCGTCGACGCTCGAGCTGGCCGTCGTCCTCGAGCTTATCGCGAACCGAGCCCAGACGCTCCTCGACGCCGATACGAGCGCGCTCTATCTCCCGCGGGAGGATGCGGACCTTCTCGACGGCGTGATCGCCGTCGGCAGCGTGGCGGAGGAGGTCAAGGCCGACCCCGTCACGCGCGGCAAGGGGATCGTCGGCACGGTGGCGCTCACCGGACAGGCCGAGGTGGTCAACAGCACGGCGGATGATGACCGCACCGAGCACATCGCCGGGACGAGTGACGACAATGGGCGCCTGATGGCGGCCCCGCTCATCGTCCAGGGCGAGGTCGTGGGCGTGCTGGCCGTGTGGCGCGACACCGAGCATCCGGCGTTCACCGCCGCCGATCTGAGCTTCCTGACGGGCCTCTCTCAGCAGGCGGCCATCGCGCTCCAGAATGCCCGACTCTTCACCGATGCGACCGAATCGAAGGCCGTCGCCGAGCAGGCGAACGAGGCCAAGAGCAGCTTCCTGGCTGCGATGAGCCACGAGATCCGGACACCGCTCAACGCCATCATCGGGATGAGCGGCCTGCTGCTCGACACGCAGCTCGACGAGGAGCAGCGCGACTTCGCCGAGACCATCCGCACATCCGGAGACGCGCTGCTGACGATCATCAACGACGTGCTCGACTTCTCGAAGATCGAAGCCGGACGGGTGGACCTCGAGAGCGTGCCGTTCGTGCTGCGGGATGCGATCGAGGCATCGCTCGACATCCTCGCGCCGTCGGCTGCCGCGAAGGGCCTCGAGCTCGTCTACGCGGTGGACGAGGATCTGCCGGCCAATCTCGTCGGCGATGCCGGGCGCCTGCGCCAGGTCGTCCTCAACCTGCTGTCCAACGCCCTGAAGTTCACCGAGCGCGGCGAGGTGGTCGTCACGGTCGGTGGCACGGTCCATTCCGGCGGCGGACGCAGCCGGGCGCCCATCTGCGAGCTCCGCGTCGACGTCCGTGACACCGGGATCGGCATTCCACCCGACAAGATGGGCAAGCTGTTCCAATCGTTCAGCCAGGTGGATGCCTCGATCGCTCGCCGCTACGGAGGGACCGGACTCGGCCTCGCGATCAGCCGGCGGCTCGCGGAGCTCATGGACGGATCGCTCGTCGCCGAGAGCAGCGGCGTGGCGGGGGAGGGGAGCACGTTCAAGCTCGTCGTTCGCATGCCCATCGCGCCCGACGACGCGGTCTCGACCAGCCGCCCGGCCCGGATCGACGCCGACCTCGGCGGCCGTCGCGTCCTCATCGTCGACGACAACTCGACGAATCGCCGCATCCTCGTGGCACAGACCGCGCGGTGGGGGATGGTCCCCCGCGAGACAGGGCGGCCGAGCGAGGCGCTCGCCTGGCTGAGGGACGGCGAGGAGTTCGAGATCGCGCTGTTCGACCTGCTCATGCCCGAGCGGGACGGCCTCGAGCTGGCCGCCGAGGCCAAGGAGGTGACCGCCACCGATCATCCGATGCCGATCGTGATCCTGTCGTCGATCGGCCTTCGCGACCGCGAGAGCGACGCCATCGCCGCGTGGCTCGCGAAGCCGGTCAAGCCGTCCGCGCTTCACGACACGATCGCCACGCTCCTGCTCGGTGCGACCGTCGAGGCACCTGCGCCGGCGCCGGCGACGGATGACGGTGTTCCCCTCGGC
The DNA here is from genome assembly GCA_025699005.1 of Chloroflexota bacterium. Taxonomy (GTDB): domain Bacteria; phylum Chloroflexota; class Limnocylindria; order QHBO01; family QHBO01; genus JACDBZ01. The sequence continues at coordinate 61,058 of JAILWI010000003.1, forward strand.
GAGCGTCATCCCCTACGCATCCTCCTCGCCGAGGACAATCCGGTGAATCAGAAGCTCGCCCGCCGCCTCCTCGGCCAGCTGTCCTACGAGATCGATCTCGCCGAGGACGGGATGCAGGCGGTCGAGTCCGTCGCCGCGACGGACTACGACGTCGTGCTCATGGACGTGCAGATGCCGGAACTCGACGGTCTCGGCGCAACCCGGCGCATTCGATCCGAGCTGGCGGATCGGGACGTCTGGATCATCGCCATGACCGCGAATGCCATGGCCGGCGACCGCGAAGCCTGCATCGCAGCCGGCATGAACGACTACATCAGCAAGCCGATCCGACCAGCCGAGCTGTCTGCCGCCCTGGCCCGCGCGCCGCGATCGTCCGCATCGAGAGAGGAAGCTGCTCATGAGCGAACCTGACACTCCGACCCTGGACACGGCCGTCCTCGACGAGCTCAGTGCGTCCGTCGATGGTGATCGCACCTTCGTCATCGAGCTCATCGAGGCCTACCTGGCCGACGGCGCGATCCACGTGGCGGCGATCGACGCGGCGCGAGCCACCGACGACGCCGAGGCCATGGTCCGGCCCGCGCACACCCTGAAGTCGAGCAGCGCCACCGTCGGCGCGGCACGACTGGCCGCCACATCGCGCGAGCTGGAGATGGCGGGCCGGTCCGGGTCGCTGTCCGGGGCGGGGCAGGCGGCCGCCGCTCGTGTGGCTTCCGAGTGGAACGCCACGACCGATGCCCTGCGCGCCTGGATTGCCGATGGGGAGAGCGCGTGACCGAGACCGGGATCGCGCTCGTCGTCGACGACAGCCGGGTCAACCGCCTCGTTCTCACGCGCCAGCTGACGGGCCTGGGCCTCGAAGTGCTGGAGGCCGAGAATGGCGCCGAGGGCCTCGAGGTCCTGCGCGCCCACGGCGATGCGATCGACATCGTCCTGCTCGACGTGATCATGCCGGAGCTCGACGGCTACGAAACCCTGGCCGCCATGAAGGCCGACGAGGCCATCCGCCATCTTCCGGTCCTCATCGTGTCGGGCGTCGAGGAGCTCGACAGCGTCGTGCGCTGCATCGAGCTCGGCGCCACGGACTACCTGACCAAGCCGATCAACCCTCGAATCCTGCAGGCTCGTCTCAACGCGTCGCTGGCGGCCAAGCGGCTGCGAGATCTCGAGCTCGAGTACCTCGAGCAGCAGCGCATCATGACCAGCACGATCGAGCGCCAGAAGACCGAGCTGAGCCGATTCCTGTCACCCCAGATCGCGCAGCTCATCTCGTCGAGCGAGGGCGAGACGATGCTGGCCGGCCATCGGCGCCAGGTCACGGTCTGCTTCTGCGATCTCCGTGGCTTCACCACGTTCGCCGAAGGCGCGGATCCCGAGGAGATGCTGGGCGTGCTCGGCGAGTACCACCGCATGATGGGCGACGCGATCATCGAGCACGGAGGCACGCTCGAGCACTTCGCCGGCGACGGCGTGATGATCTTCTTCAACGACCCGATCGCACAGGAGGACCACGTCGAGCGGGCGGTCCGCATGGCCGTCTCCATGCGCGAGCGCTTCGGGCCGCTCTCAGCCGGCTGGCGCAAGCGCGGCTACGAGCTCGGATTCGGTGTCGGCATCGCCGTGGGCTACGCGACGCTCGGGCGCATCGGCTTCGAAGGCCGATACGACTACGGCGCGATCGGCAACGTCACGATCCTTGCGTCGCGGCTGAGCAGCCAGGCCGCCGCTGACCAGATCCTGGTGAGCCAGATGGTCGTTGGCATGCTCGAGGACGTCATCGAGGTCGAATCGGTCGGCGAGCTGACGATCAAGGGGCTCAGCAGGCCGGTGAGTGCCAGCAATGTCCTGGGTCTCAAGACGCGCGTCCCATCCTGAGTCATCCGGTCTGCGCAACATAACGCACATTTGCGGAAGTACCATCCGCACAGCCACTGAGTAGCCGGCGCACCCACGTCCCACGCGCGATGGCACCGAAGGTCCTATCGGCGCGGCGCGAGCACGCGCGTAGGCTCGCTGCATGCATCGCACACTCTGGTCGATGGCCATCACCGGGCTGGCGCTCGGCAGCCTCGCGATGGTCGGCGGAACGACCATCGGTGGTGAGTTCGGGCCCCTGGCCGTCGGCTACGGCCTCCTCGTCGCACTGGCGGCGCTGTACCTCGTGGCGGGCCTCGCCATCCGCGAGCGTGTCTGGCGCCGTCTCCCGCGTCCGACCGTCGGCCGGCCAAATCCCGACCGCATGGCGGGTCGCCGGGTCTTCTAGCCCGCGGAGCGGCGCTGGCGCAGCGCCTCGAAGCCGATGATCGCCGCCGAGATGGCCGCGCCGAGCGCGGGCGCTCCCGGCCGCCCGTAGCCGATTCGGACCTGGAGATCTGCCTGGTCCACGAATGAGCGGGTCACGCCGCGCCGCTCGCCTCCGATGAGCACGAACAGGCCGCCCGTCAGGTCGGCATCGCTCAGCTCCGTCGCTCCATCCGCGTCGACCGCCGCCGCGACGCGCATGCCCAGGCGTCGACAGGCCTCGGCAGCATCCTCGGCCGTCTCCGCCGTCGCCGTCGGCAGCAGCTCGGTGGCGCCGGCGCTGGCCCGCGTGACGGTCGCGAGCGCCGTCTCCCAGCTGCGGCGCACGACGAGCCCGTCGACCCCCGCCGCGTAGAGCGACCGCACGGCCTGTCCGTAGTTGTAGGGATCCTCGACGCCGTCGAGCATCACGACCAGCGACCCCTCCCCCACCCGCGCCAGCAGCGTTCCGACGCTGATGTCGATGCGTGCGCCGACGTGCGCGATCACACCGCCGTGGCTGCGTCCGGAGGCCAGCTCCTCGATGACGGCCGCGTCGACGGCCTCGATGATGACATTGCGCTCCCGCGCCAGGGCCCGAAGGCGTCCGAACCGCCGGTCGCCCGGCCGCGTGGCCCAGATGCGGCGCACGCGGCGCACGCCAGCCTCGAGACAGGCCTCGATCGAGACATGGCCCTCCACGGTCATCGGCCATTGGTTCGTGGGAATCGCTCCGCGGTCCGGGCCGTACGGGATCAGGTCGCCATCGCCGAGGTACGGGGCGTCCTGCATCGGCGATGGGAGGTCGATCGCGCGACGACGCTCGTCGAGGCGGACGGCGTCCGCCACCGGGAGCGGGTATTCGACCTCACCGTCCTCGGCGAGCAGGACGATCGTGCCGTACGGCTGTGGCTCGCCGGCCACGGCCGCGGTACGGTCGCTGAGAGTCGCGAGGTGCCGGGGGTCGGCGTCGCCGCTGATCACGGCATCCGAAAGCTTCGTGAGCCATGAGCTCCGACGGTCGTTGGCCCGGTCCGCGTGCTGGGCCAGCATCCATGCCGCGTCCGCGCCGTCCGCCCCGACGATCCGCAGGCCGGGCCACGCGTCGAGCTCGTCCACGATCTCCCCGAACCGCTCGACGTTGCGCTCGTTGATCTCGAGCAGCGGATCCGCCTCCTCGGGGCGATCCTCCCACTCGACGAGGGCGGCGATGAGGGGTGTCCCCGGCCCGCCGAGGCGTCGCTCGAGCTCCCGGTCGAGGCTCGGTTCGGCCGCGCAGCGCGCGAAGAATGCATCGGCGGCCTCCAGCTCACGCGCAGTCATCTCGAGGAGCTCCGCACGGAGCTCGGGGCGCATCGGCACGGTGGCGATCAGCTCGGCGCGCTCGGACGCCGGCGGCCGTTCCGGCCCGCGGCGCTGAGCTCGGCGGCCATCCCCTCGGGGAGATGTCCGCTGACCCGCACGCCAGACTCCTCGTAGTGCTCCTCGACGCGCCCGGACGACCGGGCTCGTGCGACGAGCTCACCCCGCTCGTACGGCACGACGGTGTCGACGGCCACCATCTGGCCGCGCAGCTGGGCAGCGATGCGTTCGCGAAGCGCCTCCAGGCCGGCACCGGTCGCCGCGCTGACGAACGCGGCCTGGTCGCTGCCCGGGGCAGTCGACGGATCGATGGCCAGCAGATCGGTCTTGTTGAAGACGGTGATGCGCGGCTTCTCGCCCGCTCCGAGCTCGTCGAGCACGGACTGCACGGCGGCCTGCTGCCCGACGAAGTCGGGATCGGCGGCATCCACCACCTCGAGCAGCAGATCCGCGCGACGGACCTCCTCGAGCGTGGCCCGGAAGGCATCGACGAGGTCGTGCGGCAGCTTGTTGATGAAGCCGACGGTGTCGGTGATGACGACGCGCTGGCCGCTCGGCAGCGAGACCTGGCGGCTCGTCGGATCGAGCGTCGCGAAGAGCATGTCCGCCGCGTAGACGTCGGCATCGGCGAGGGCGTTCAGCAGCGTGCTCTTGCCCGCATTCGTGTACCCGACCAGGGCGATGGTGGCCACCTCGGTGCGATCGCGGTTGCGGGCCGCCGTGCTGCGATGGCGCTCGACGTCGGCCAGATCGGCCTTCACCTTCTTGATCTTCTCGCGGATGAGGCGCCGGTCGGTCTCGAGCTGGCTCTCGCCGGGTCCGCGCGTCCCGATCCCGCCGCCGGTGCGCGAGAGGTGGGTCCACATCCGCGTCAGGCGCGGAAGGTGGTACTCGAGGGCGGCGAGCTCGACCTGGAGGCGCCCCTCCTTCGTCGTCGCGTGTCGGGCGAAGATGTCGATGATCAACGCCGAGCGATCGAGCACCTTGCAGTCGAGGAGCTTCTCGAGACTGCGCTGCTGGTTCGGTGCGAGCTCGTCGTCCACGATGAGAAGGTTGAAGTCATGGGCGGCCTTCTCGTCCACGAGCTCCGCGGCGCGGCCCTTGCCGAAGTACCACACCGGGTCGGGGGCAGGGCGACGCTGGAACGCGGAGCCGACGACGGTGGCCCCCGCCGTTTCGGCGAGGGCGGAGAGCTCGGCCAGGGAGCGCTGCACGGGCCATCGGGCATCGTTCGGATCGTCGAGGCCGATGAGGAAGGCGCGCTCGACCGGGGTGGTGAGGTCGATCATTCGTGCGCGGTCAGACATCTGTTCGAGTCCATGGTAGCCGATGCACGAGGCGCCGCCCCGCGGCCCGCCCAGGACGGGTCCGGTACGAACGTCATGGTGCCGCGGCGCCGCGGGACCTGCGATAACGGTGCGGGGAACCATGCGTTTCCGCGCCAGGAGGCCCGATTGAAGGCCAGCGAACACGACGCCGCGCGTACCCCGACTGGCCACGCCGGGCTCACCGGGCGCCTCGCGCTGGGCGCCGTCCTGGCGATCGGCGCGTTCGTGGTCGTCAACCATGGCGCCCTCACGCTCCTTGCCATGCCGCCGCTGACGGCCCTCATCGCCGCGGCCGCCGGCGCTGCGCTCGTCGCCACCGCGGCGCTGCGCCTCACGATTGCACCCTGGCTGGCCACGCACGCCGACCTCCAGGTGCGCTACGAGGCTGCCGTCGCCGATGCGCTGCGCGATCCGCTCACCAGTCTCGGCAATCACCGCGCGTTTCACGAAGACCTCGAGCGCGAGGTGGCGGCCGCCGTCCGCTACAACGTCCCGCTGACACTGGCGCTGATCGACCTCGACGAGTTCAAGGCAGTCAACGACGCCCATGGCCACGGCGCCGGCGACGAGGTGCTCAGGCGGTTCGGCCAGCGTCTGCGATCGGGCTTGCGCCTTGCGGATCGAACGTTCCGCATCGGCGGTGACGAGTTCGCCGTGCTGCTGCCCCATACCGACCTCGACGGCGCGCAGGTCGTCATGCGTCGCATCCTCGCCCAGTCCCTCCAGCCCGCCGTCCGGTCGGGCACCGTCGGACCGGTCTCGTTCTCGGCCGGGCTCTCCGCGGCTCCGGTTCTGGCGACTGGTCCGGCACAGCTCTTCTCGCAGGCAGACGCCGCACTCTACGCGGCGAAACGTGGGGGCCGGACCGACATCGCGCTCTTCGAGCCGGGCATCGAGCTGACCCCGGTCGAGATGGGCTCGGCCTCCTCGGCCATCGCCGAAGTCATCGCGGGCGGTCTGCTCACACCGGTCTTCCAGCCGATCGTCTCGCTCGTGGATGGAAGCGTGATCGGCGTCGAAGGGCTCATCCGGACCGTTCCGCCGGCACCGTTCGGCGATCCGGGCTCGCTCTTCGAAGCCGCGGAGGTGAGTGGCCGGCTCACCGCGCTCGACCTCGCCTGCATCGACACCATCGTGGCGCACGCGACCGGACTGCCGAGCGACCAGTTCCTGAGCGTGAACCTCGCGCCGCCGACCCTCGAGGCTCCCGAGTTCAACGTCGGCGCCATCCTGGGCATCCTGGGTCGCCACGGCTTCCCGCCCGATCGGCTCGTGATCGAGCTCACCGAACGGCACCAGCTCATCGATCCCGACCGGGTCCGCGCCCGGATCGACGCGTGCCGGCGCGCCGGAATCCGGTTCGCAGCCGACGACATCGGCGCCGGCAACGCGGGGCTGCGGCTCCTCGCCGACGTCCGTTTCGACATCCTCAAGGTGGACCTGACCCTCGTGCAGCGCAGCTCATCGAACGGCCAGTACGGCGCCGTGGTGGAGACCGTGGTCGACCTGGCGCGCCGGACCGGGGCGATCGTGATCGCCGAGGGCATCGAGACCACTGACCAGCTTGGCCCCCTCCAGGCGCTGGGCATCGTCACCGGGCAGGGCTACCTGCTGGGGCGGCCCGCGCCGCTCGGCGCAGCGCCAGCCACTGCCGCCGAGGTGCCTGCCATCGGGATGGCGTCCTGGCGCCAGTCGATGGGCCTGACCGTCAACTGAGGGCTGCCCGCAGCCACCGATCCGCCTCCTCGACAAGCGCCGGGTCGTCCGCGGGCTTCGTGCCGGCGCGCAGCCACAGGATCCGCGAGTCGCGCCGAAACCATGTCAGCTGGCGCTTCGCGTACTGGCGGGTCCGGCGCGCGGTGACCTCGATCGCCTGCTCGAGCGACCACTCCCCCACCAGGTGACGGATCGCCTCGCCGTACCCATGCCCGGTCATCGGGCGCAGCTCGGGCCCGTGGCCGGCGTCGAGCAGGGCTCGCACCTCGTCGAGCAGACCGCCGTCGAACAGAGCCCGCGCACGCGCATCGATCCGCCGATAGAGTTCATCGCGCGGGCGGCCGATCCCCAACAGCGCGCTGCGCCCCGGATACGGCGTGGCGCGTGGCTCCGCTCCTCCACTCCCGGCCTCCGCGCGCTCGAGGGCCCGCAGCACGCGCCGTGGGTTCCTCAGGTCCACGAGCGCGGCGCCCTCGGGATCGAGGCGCTCGAGACGCGCGACGAGCGGTTCCAGCCCCGACACCTCGAGCTCCCGAGTGAGCGTGGCTCGCACCTCGGGGGCCCATGACTGCGACGCGTAGTCGTGGCCGTCGAGGAGCGCGGAGACGTAGAGTCCGGTGCCTCCCACGAGCAGCGGGATCCGGCCGCGTGCGGCAACCTCCCCGATCGTCTGCCGCGCCGTTGCCACCCACTGGGCCACGCTGAACGGCTCATCGGGATCGACCAGGTCCAGCAGGTGGTGCGGCACCGCCCGCCGCGCGGCCGCGTCGGGCTTCGCAGTGCCGATGTCCATGCCGCGGTATACCTGCCGCGAATCGGCGACGAGGATCTCGACGGGCCAGCGGCGAGCGAGCGCGAGGGCGAGATCCGTCTTTCCCGAGGCGGTCGGTCCGACCACGCCGATGATCGGCGGCGTGGCCCGGGTCATGGGACCGGCTCCCTCACCGTCAGACCTCGACGAGCCGCTGGACCTGCTCGATGGCACTGGCCCGACCCGTCGCGGGGTCGGCGGTGATGATCACGGCGTTGAACGAGACCGGGCCGTCGGCCACCGCGAAGCGGGTCGGGAGATGCCGCGTGAAGCGCGGCAGGACCGTCTCGAGGCTGAAGCCGATGACGGAGTCGCGCGGTCCGGTCATGCCGATGTCGCTGATGTAGGCCGTGCCGCCCGGCAGCACGCGGGCATCCGCGGTCGGAACGTGGGTATGCGTCCCCACCACCCCGCTGACGCGCCCGTCGAGATACCACCCCATGGCGTTCTTCTCCGAGGTGATCTCGCAATGGAAGTCGAGGATCCGGATCGGCGGCAGCGGCTCGGCGGCTCCGTCGAGAAGCTCGTCCAGCTTCGTGAACGGCGAGTCGAGCTGGTTCATGAACACGCGGCCCATGGCGTTGATCACCGCGACCTCGGTGCCGTCATCGGCGTGGTGGACGAGCCACCCTCGACCGGGAGCCTCGTCGGGGTAGTTGATCGGGCGCAGCACCGGTCTGTCGGTGTCGAGGTAATCGTAGATCTCGCGCTTGTCCCAGATGTGGTTGCCACTGGTGATGACGTCGATGCCACCGCCCAGGAGCTCCTCGGCCAGGCTCGGGGTCAGACCGGCCCCGGCAGCGGTGTTCTCGCCGTTGGCGATGACGAGGTCGATCTCGAGCTCGCGCCGCAGGTCCGGGAGGGCGTGCATGACGGCCAGACGGCCAGGCTTGCCGATGATGTCGCCGATGACGCAGATGCGTGTCCCGCCGCTCACCGGGCGAAGTCGACGGCGCGCGTCTCGCGGATCACGGTCACCTTGATCTGGCCGGGGTACTGGAGCTGCTCCTCGATCTTCTTCACCACGTCGCGCGCCAGCCGGCTGGACGCCATGTCGTCGATCGCATCGGGCCGTACGAGGATCCTGATCTCGCGGCCGGCCTGGATGGCGAAGCAGCGCTCGACCCCGGGGAAGCTCAGGGCGATCTGCTGGAGGTCGTCGAGGCGCTTGACGTAGTTGTCGAGGTTCTCGCCGCGAGCTCCGGGACGTGAGGCGCTGATCGCATCGGCGATCTGGACCACGGTGGCCTCGATCGTCTCCTGTTCGACCTCCTGATGGTGGGCGGCGATGGCATTGCAGACTGTGGGGTTCACCCCGTATCGGCTCGCGATCTCGGCCCCGATGGCCGCATGCGGGCCCTCGACCTCGTGATCGACCGCCTTGCCGATGTCGTGGAGGAGGCCGCCCTTCTTCGATTCGGCGACATTCGCGCCGATCTCGGCGGCGAGGAGGCCAGCGAGGCGCGCCGTCTCGACGACATGGTTGAGGACGTTCTGACCGTAGCTCGTCCGATACTTGAGCCGGCCGATGAGCTTGATGAGCTCGGGATGGAGGCCGGGGACGCCCGCGTCGTAGGCGGCCTGCTCACCCGCCTGGCGCATGACGACGTCGATCTCCGATCGACACTTGGCCACCGTCTCCTCGATGCGGCCGGGATGGATGCGACCGTCGGAGATGAGCTTCAGGAGCGTCAGTCGAGCGATCTCGCGTCGCACCGGGTCGAAGCCGGAGAGGACCACGGCCTCCGGCGTGTCGTCGATGATGAGGTCGACCCCGGTCGCCTGCTCCAGCGCACGGATGTTCCGTCCCTCGCGGCCGATGATGCGGCCCTTCATCTCCTCGTTCGGGAGCGGGACGACGGTGATCGTGGCCTCGGAGGTGTGGTCCGCGGCGATCCGTTGCATGACCGTCGTCAGCACGCGCCGCGCGCGATCCTCCCCCTCCTCGACCGCATGCCGTTCGATCTCGCGAACACGATGCTGGGCCTCCGCCTGGGCCTCGTCGACGATCTGGCCGATGAGTCCCTCCCGCGCCTCGGCGGCGCTCAGCCCGGAGATGCGCTGAAGCTCCTCGAGCTGGTGACCCTGGAGCTCGCGGACTCGCTGAAGCTCGGCCTCGAGCTCCTGCTGGCGCCCGACGAGCGCCTCCTCGCGTCGTTCGAATGCCTCCACCTTGCGATCGAGCGCCTCCTCCCGGTCCAGGAGGCGGCGCTCGGAACGCTGGATCGTGGCGCGTGCTTCGCGCGCCTCTTCCTCCGCTGCTCGACGCAGCTGGAGTGCTTCGTCCTTGCCTTCGAGGACGATCTCCTTCTGCTTGGCACGCGCTTCCGCGACGATGCGCTCGGCGTAGTGCTCAGCGTGCTTGACGGCGCGTGCCCCGAGCACGCGTCGGATGAAGAGGCCTATGACGATGCCGGCAATGCCGGCGATCGTCGCCGCGATGACGGCGACGAGTGGGTCGATCATGCTTCGGCTCCCCCATGCGTTGGAGCCCGTATGGGCGATGTCGCGCCGGCTGAGCGCCGGCGCATCGGCAAGACGCGGTCAGTAGATTCTCGGGCGAACCCGGTCGAGGGAGTGTAGCGCAACTCCGGCTCCGGCCGGAGCGGAGCGTCAGGCGGCGAACAGCCGGCCGAGCAGCCGAACGTGATCCAGGTCTCGGGGCAGGAAGTCCTGGAGCATGACGCGCTGGACGCCCTTCGATTCGAGCGCGGCCACGCGCTCCATGGCCTCGTCCGGCGTCCCCATGATCCACCGGTCCCGCCGGTCCGCGAGCCACACCGCACCGTCCTCGGCGCTTCGACCGAGCGCCTGCATGAGGTCGGTCACGCGGTGCCGAAGATCGTCCTCGGTCTCGCCGACCAGCACCCCCGTCATCGCCGAGTAGACGAGCTCGTCCGGGTCACGCCCCACGGCATCGCAGGCCCGCCTGATCCTGCTATACGCGGCGGGCGCGTCGTCGGGTGCCGCCGAGAGCAGGTTGAACTCGTCGGCGTAGCGCGCGGTCAGCTCGGCCATGCGTGGCAGCCCCTTGCCGCCCAGGATCATGTGCGGGTGCCGCCGTCCGCCCCGAGCGACCGTACCGTGCCGGCGTGCGCCGCGAACCTGCCAGTGTGATCCGTCGTAGGACCAGCCGTCATCCTCGGTCCAGAGGCCGTGAATGATGGCCAGCTCCTCGCTCAGCATGTCGTAGCGCTCGCCCAACGGCGGGAACGGAATCCCGAGCTGCTCGTGCTCCTCGTCGTTCCACCCCGCGCCGAATCCGGCCTCGATCCGGCCGCCGCTCATCTCGTCTACCGTCTGGATGACCTTGGCAAGGTTCCCCGGAATGCGAAAGGTGACCGGCGAGACGAGCGTGCCGAGCCGGATCGTCGACGTCTCGCGCGCGAGACCTCCGAGCGTCGCCCAGGCATCGGTGGTGGGCAGACCGCTCTCGCCGGGAAAGCTCGCGTAGTGGTCCGACCGAAAGAAGGCCTCGAATCCTGATTCCTCGGCAGTCCGGACGATCGCCAGGAGCTCGGCGTAGGTCAGCCCCTGCTGGGGCTCGGTCATGAGGGCGTAGCGCATGGTCACAGCCTAGCCGGAGACGGGCGGGGGGCCGCCCAGCGTTTGACGTCAGATGTGGGTCGGGCGGCCGTATCCGACGCGCTCGGCGCGCCTGAGCCAGCGGGGGCTGCGGTCCGGCACACGGTCCTCCGGCACGAGGAGCTCCGGCTCTTCCCAGTCGTCTTCGGTGTCGACCCTCGGGCGAATGTGTCCCTCGGTCGGGAAGGCTCGGTACTCGTCGAGCCATTCGGAAAGCTTCACGGGCACCAGGCTATGCGAGATTCGCGCCAGGCCGCATCCGGGATTCTACGGATCCGGCCACGGAATGCGCGATCAGTGGGCCTGGGAGCGGGTACCGCGGGACGATCCGCGCGCCTGCTCGTAGAACCGCACGAACTCATCGACCTCAGTCCTGGCGATGGTATCGGCGATGAGGTCGAGCGGGACGTCGTCCATGCGGCGGAACCGGACACAGGACTTCCCCATGTCGAGCTTCTTGCCCGTCTCCGCGTACCGCTCCCGGAACCAGGATTCCGTCTCCGCGTTCCCGTACACGCTGTTCAGGTACAGGCTCACGTGGCCCTTCTGGTTGGCCAGTGCGGCCAGCCCGAGTGGCTCGCCGTTGTACGTGTCGCCGAACCGCTCCAGCGGCACATACCAGCCGATCATCCCGTACTGCATCCCCTCCTCGAAGCCATCGGGAAGGTTGTCGCGGACGACGCTTCGAATGCGCTCCACCATGGCACGCCGCTCCTCGGGGAGCGCGGCGATGTACTCGTCGGGGGTCTGCGCGGTGCTCGTGGCCATCGGGTCAGCTCCTGCTGGGTTGCGTCTCAGGCTAGTCGTCATCCCCGAGGCTGTCATCGGCGCCCGTGGCTGCCACCGCGGACCGAATGACGTCGCGCACCGTGCCCGCATCGAAACCCCGTCGCATCAGGAACATGCCGATGCGTTGGACGGCCTGGCGGTCCGTCGGCATGGCGCGGCCGCGCAGGTGGCGCTCCAGTGCATCGCGCGCGCGGTCGGTTTCACTGCCGGGCAATGCGGCGTCCTCCGGGGCACGCTCGGGTGCCTCGTACTCCACGCGAAAGGCCTCGATGACATCCGCGCCGATCCCCTGCCGGCGGAGCTCAGCCTCGAGCATTCGGCGACCGCGCGGCGCGTGCCGATCCCGTTGCTCGGCCCACCAGCGCGCGAAGGCCATGTCGTCGACGTATCCGAGCTCCGCGAGACGATCCAGCGTCGACGCCACGACCGGCTCGGCGGCACCCGCCCGAACGAGCCGGCGCTCGATCTCTCGCCGCGTTCGTGGACGGGCGCCGAGAAAGCGGATCGCGATCTCGAGCGCGGCGGCCGGATCGGGCGGAGTCTGTGCGTCGCCGACGGGTGAACGACGTGCCGAACGGCGAGGCACCGCTCCGCTACTCGGCCTCGCTGATCCCGTCGACGCCGACCTCGATGCTCGCCACCTTGCCCCTGATCTCGCCATCGATCTTCGCGGCGATCTCCGGGTTCTGCTTCAGGAACTCGCGCGAGTTCTCGCGCCCCTGGCCGAGGCGAACGTCACCGTAGTTGAACCACGCGCCGGTCTTCGACAGCACGCCGGCGGCGATGCCGACGTCGAGGAGACCGCCCTCGACGCTGATTCCCTCGTTGTACATGATGTCGAACTCGGCGATCCGGAATGGGCTGGCGACCTTGTTCTTCACGACCTTCACCCGCGTCCGAGAGCCGATCGCATCGGTCCCCTGCTTGAGGGTCTCGATGCGCCGGATGTCCATCCGCACGCTGGCGTAGAACTTCAACGCCCGACCGCCCGGCGTCGTCTCGGGATTGCCGAACATGACGCCGATCTTCTCGCGCAGCTGGTTCGTGAACACGAGAGCGGTGTTGCTGCGGTTGATCGCGCCGGTCAGCTTCCGAAGTGCCTGGCTCATGAGCCGTGCCTGGAGTCCGACGTGGCTGTCGCCCATGTCGCCCTCGATCTCGGCGCGCGGTACGAGTGCGGCGACCGAGTCGACGATCACGACGTCGACGCCGTTCGAGCGAATGAGCGTCTCCGCGATCTCGAGGGCCTGCTCGCCGGTGTCCGGCTGGCTGACGAGGAGCTCATCCACGTCGACGCCGACGTTGCGGGCATAGGCAGGGTCCAGCGCGTGCTCGGCGTCGATGAAGGCGACGATGCCGCCCATGCGCTGCGCGTTCCCCGCCACGTGGTAGCAGAGCGTCGTCTTGCCGCTCGACTCCGGGCCGTAGATCTCCGTGATCCGGCCACGAGGCACGCCCCCCACGCCGAGCGCGAGATCGAGCGCGACCGATCCGGTCGAGATCGCCTCGACGTTCTGTGCGTCACGATCGCCGAGCCGCATGATCGACCCACGGCCGAACTGCTTCTCGATCTGGAGGATCGCCGCATCGACGGCGCGTCCGCGCTCGCCGTTCTTCTCTACCGGGACCTGGGCTGTCGCCACCGGTGCATCCATCTGTCGCTCCGCTCCTGAATCAGTCGGTTGTTGCTCCCGGTGGCGGCGGGGTCACTCCTCGTCCCGGGGTTCGCGCTCCTTGCGCTTGGGCTTGATGACTTCGACCGATGCCGGCGGCTCGTACGACGAGGTCGGCGGAAGCTTCGGCGACTTCTCCTTGGCCTTGCGCTTGGGCTCCTTGCGTGGTCGGTCTCGACCCTTTGCCATCGCTCGAACCTCCTGCTGTGGCCGAGCGACCGCACGATCGTGCGTCACCGGCCGTTATCACCTCGTTACCCGGCACTTATGCCTGGGGTGCGCGGGCTGCTGTACCTCGTTCGATCATGAATTCTACGCCGCGCGTCGTGACAGCTCGTGCGACGCAAACACCATTCTACACCGACGTCATACGGCGTCATACGCCCGGTCTCTCGCCGACGACGGGCACGCGCCCGAAGGCGTCCTCGACGCGAGCGCGGAGGACCCCGAAGCTGCCATCGGCGAGGGAGCTCCTCAGCTGCCGAAGCAGATCGAGCGTCCAGGTCACGTTGTGGACGCTCGCGAGCCGGTACGCGAGCAGCTCACGGGCGCGGAAGAGATGGGCGAGGTACGCCCGCGTATGGTTGCGGCACGCCTCGCACTCGCACCCGGCGTCGATCGGCACCGCCTCGTCGAGGAAGCGCGCGTTCCGCAGGTTGAGCCGGCCGTCGGCCGTCCACACCTGCCCGGTCCGGGCGACGCGCGTGGGCAGCACGCAGTCGAACAGGTCGATGCCGCGCTCGACGGCTGTGAAGAAGTCCACGGGCGAGCCGACGCCCATGAGGTAGCGCGGGCGCGGATCGTCGACGAGCGCATCGGCCAGGACGTCGAGCGTCGCGGCCATCTCGGCCTTCGACTCCCCCACCGACAGACCGCCGATGGCGATGCCATCGAAGTCCTCGCCGGCGATCGCCGACGCCGACCGGCGCCGGAGATCGGGATCGACCCCGCCCTGCACGATCCCGAAGACCGCCTGCTCGGGTCGTGCGCGGGCCGCCAGCGAGCGCCTGGCCCAGCGATGCGTGCGCTCCATCGCCTCGGCCACCTCGTCGCGCGGCAGGGAAGGGTCGACGAGCTGATCGAACGCCATGGCGATGTCGGAGCCGAGCAGGCCCTGGATCTCCATCGCCCGCTCCGGCGTCAACCGGTGGGCGGATCCATCGATGTGCGACGTGAAGGTCACGCCGTCATCGTCGACGCGCCGCAGGTCCGCGAGGCTGAAGACCTGGAAGCCACCGGAGTCGGTCAGGATCGGGCCGTCCCAGGCCATGAACCGATGGAGCCCGCCCAGGCGGTCGATCCGCTCGGCAGTCGGTCTCAGGTTGAGGTGATACGTGTTTCCGAGGATGATCTGCGCGCCGGCCGCGCGGAGATCGCCGGGGGTCATCGCCTTCACGGTGGCCTGGGTACCAACGGGCATGAACTGGGGCGTCTCGAGTTCGCCGTGGGGCGTGGTGATCCGGCCCAGACGGGCATGCCCGATGCTGGTCGGGGTGAAGGAATGAGCGAACGAGGCGGACGTTGACACCGCCGGAGAGGATAGGCTACGTGCAGACCCGAGAGGTGACCGTGACGTGCGACTGACCGAATGGCCGCGCATGCCATTCCTGAACGACGAAGTGAAGGAATGGATCGCGATCGAGCTGCAGACCCTGGGGGTCGAGGATCTCGCCGTGTACGCCCTCGAAGCCGGCACGGAGGGTGACGAACGCCGGGTCATGGTCGCCACCGAGGTCGGCCTGCTCGACCATCGGTACGCACCGTTCGGCTCCTCGGCGCGCTATCGGCTCGCGATGCTCATGTACCCGTGGCAGGTCCTGCGCGGCGTCGAGCTCCGTGCCGATACGTTCCGGCTCTGGGCCCGCGAGCACCGCACCCGCTGGTCGTTCCGTCTCCATCATCCACATTTCGAGGCGGCCACCGAGTCACCCGATCTCGGCCAGGCGCTGTGCGATCTCGCCCGGGTCTGCGCGGTCATGGCCGAGCCGTTCGGCGTCCCCGCCGGCCGCGTATCGAGCGATGTGCCGGGCGCGATTCCCGGTGGACCGCGACCGATGCCGCCGGCACCCGAGCAGCCACCCGCCAGCTCGCCTCGACCGGAAGCCCGGGCATTCCCCGCGCCGATGGCGCCGCCCGCCGCCGACGAGCCCGGCCAGGACCCGGATGGTGATGAGAATGGACGCCAGGTCGACAGCGGACCTGAGCGCGAGGAGCGACCGACCGCGGTGGCCGCGGGCACCGGCGAAGAGGTCCTCGAGCTCGACGACGAGGCCCGCGAGTCCATGCCGACGCGCTCCGACGATCAGGGCTAGACGATCAGCATCGCGTCCCCGAAGCTGAAGAAGCGGTAGCCCGCGTCGATCGCCTCGCGGTAGGCGCCCAGCAGGACGTCGCGAGCCTCGAAGGCATCGGCGTCCACCATCCCCGCCTGCACGAACGCGGTGACGAGGAGCAGCAGCGAGCTGCGCGGCAGGTGGAAGTTCGTGATCAGCGCCCCGACGGTCGAGAAGCGGTGGGGCGGGGTGATGTAGAGATCCGTCCAACCCGATGTCTCGCCGGCGGTCGCCGCCGTCTCGAGGACGCGCACAGCGGTCGTGCCGACCGCGATGACACGCCCGGCACCGGCAACGGCGTCGCGCGTCCGCGAGGGAATCTCGAACCACTCACGGTGGATGCGGTGCTCGTCGACGAATTCCCCGTCGAGCGGGCGGAACGTGTCGAGCCCGACGTGGAGCGTGACCGATGCTCGCTCCACCCCGGCATCCCGCAGCGAGTCGAGAAGACGCGGCGTGAAGTGCAGGCCGGCCGTCGGTGCGGCTGCCGAGCCCGGCGGGTTCGCATACACGGTCTGGTACCGCTCCGGCGGCGCCGATCGGTCCCGGATGTACGGCGGAAGCGGGAGCTCGCCGGCAGCCGCCATCGTGGCGTGGGGGTCGTCCACAAACGTGATCGCCCGGGTCCCATCGCCGATCCGCTCCCCCACGCTGACGGTAGCGCCGGTCCCGAGCCGGAGCACCGTGCCATCCGGGATGCGGCGGGACGGCCGGACGAGCGCCTCCCAACGCCGCGGGTCGCCGTCGATCGGCCGCAGGACCAGGACCTCGGCCTGCCCACCCCCGGGACGCGTCGCCCGCAGGCGGGCCGGGATGACCCGGGAGTCGTTCACGACGAGGAGGTCGCCGGGCCGGAACCAGCGCCCGATCTCCGCGAACCGAGCGTGCCGGATCGTGCCCGTCGCGCGCTCGAGCACGAGCAGGCGCGAGGCATCGCGCGGCTCGACCGGCGACTGCGCGATGGCTTCGGTCGGCAGGTCGTAGTCGAAGTCGTCGACCCGGAGCCGTGGCGTCGTCATTGCGCGGGGAAGCGTAGCGCCCGGCCGGAATCCCGGCCGGGCGCCACCGGCGTCGAGCGAGTGCGAGGCTAGATATCGACGCCGGGAAGCAGGCCCTGGGCGAAGTAGATCACGAACGCGATCGCGACGATCCAGAGCAGCGGGTGAACCTGTCCGGCCTTGCCCACCGCCGTCTTGATGACGACGTAGCTCACGAAGGCAGCGCCGATGCCGACGGTGATGCTGAAGGTCAGCGGCATCAGGATGAAGCCGAAGAGCGCCGGGAGGCCCTCCTCGATATCGGTGAAGTCGATCCCGGTGATCAGGCCGGCCATGAGGAAGCCCACCACGATGAGCACCGGGGCCGTCGCGTTCGCCGGGACGATGCCGGCAAGCGGCGCGACGAGGATGGCGAGCAGGAAGAGGACGCCGGTCGTGACCGCCGTGAGCCCGGTCCGGCCGCCCTCGGCCACCCCTGCGGCGCTCTCGATGTAGCTCGTGTTCGAGCTGACGCCGCCGGCACCACCGACCGCGGCCCCGAGCGAGTCGACGAAGAGGAGCCGGCCGATGCCGGGGATCCGGCCGTCGCGGTCGGCGAGCCCGGCCTGCTCCGCGATCCCGGTCGCCGTCCCCATGGTGTCGAAGAAGTCGGTGAGCATGAACGCGAAGATCGTGAGGATCGCCGCGAGGATGCCGAGCTGGGTGAAGATCCCGCCGAGGTCCTGGAAGCCCAGGCCCAGGGTGCTGAAGTTCGGCGTTGCGGTGAAGGTCTCCGGGAAGCTCGCAACGCCGGTCAGGAGCGCGATGATCGTCGTGGCGATGATGCTCAGGATCAGCGCGCCGGGCACCTTGCGGACCACGAGGACGATCGTGATCAGGAGACCGGCCAGCGTGACCCCGGCGCCGGCCGTGGTCGGGAACACCCATCCGACGATCGTTCCCTCGCCGGGGGCGATCAGCCCGCCGGTGACGAAGCCGATGAAGAGGATGAACAGGCCGATGCCGACACCGATCGCGCGCTTCAGGCTGACCGGGACCGCGTTCATGATCGCCTCGCGCAGGCCGACGAGCACGAGCACGAGCACGACCAGACCCTCGATCAGGATCACGCCCATTGCAGCGGCAGGCGTCAGGCCAGCGCCGAGCACGAGGCCGAAGGCGACGGCCGCGTTGAGACCGAGGCCTGCGGCGAGTGCGATCGGAAAGTTCGCGACGAGCCCCATCAGGATGCTGAGCACGCCAGCGATGAGCGCCGTCCCGGCGGCCACTGCGGCCGGGTCGAGCCCCGTCTCGCCCAGGATGCCCGGGTTCACGAAGATGATGTAGGCCATGACCATGAACGTGGTCAGGCCGGCACGGATCTCCGTGCCGATCGTGGTCCCCCGCTCGGTGAGCTTGAAGAAGGAATCGAGACCGCCTCCGCCACTGCCGGGCGTCACGCGCTCGTCCCTCGGTACCTCGGTCGCCGTCACTCGGGTATACCCTCCGCTCATTGGGCTCCCTGATACCCGACACCATGTTGGGCACCGGTGCCGGTGGCAGCCTACTCTCGCATGGTCCATGAGCGCGCCCCATTTCTGCGCACTGCCTCGCGTCGATGGGATCCGCCCGGTACGTGGTGCTCGAACGGCCGCCCCACCCGCTCGCCCGCTGTCAGCGGCGCAGGAACAGGTTCAGCAGGACGGTGAGGACGACGCTGAGCACGAGCATCGTGACGATCGGGATGTAGATCCCGCCCCGCTCGCCCTCGATCGCGATGTCGCCAGGCAGGCGACCGAACGGCAGCCGCACGCCGAGTGCCGCCAGCCCGCCCACGATGACGAGCACCACCCCGACAACGAGGACGATGCGTCCGAGCTCGGGACTCACGGTCAGGTGTCGAAGAGGCCGGGCTGAGGCGGGGTTGCCGATCCGGCCGGCGGCGTCATTCCGAGGTGCTCCCACCCGGATGGGGTGAGCTGGCGGCCGCGCGGGGTGCGGGCCAGCAGGCCGATCTGCATGAGGTACGGCTCGACGACGTCTTCGATGGTCTCGATCGGCTCGCTGACGGTGGCGGCCATGGTCGCCAGTCCGACCGGTCCCCCGCCATGGTGCTCGGCCATGGCGCGCATGAGCTGGCGATCCATGGCGTCGAGGCCGCGGTCGTCGATCTCGAGCAGGCCGAGCGCATCGGCGGCCAGCGACGCCGTCACGCTGCCGTCTCCCCCACCCCGCACCTGCGCGTAGTCACGCACCCGCTTGAGCAGCCGATTCGCGATCCTCGGAGTTCCGCGAGAGCGCTGCGCCACCAGCGCCGCCGCCTCGTCGGTCATCGCGACATCCAGGATCTCGGCGGATCGGCGGAGGATGCGCTCGAGCTCGGCCTGGGTGTAGTAGTCGAGCCGGTACGTGACGCCGAAGCGGTCTCTCAGCGGCCCCGTGATGCTGCCGACGCGCGTCGTCGCGCCGATGACGGTCACGTGCTCGATCTGGAGACGCACGGAGCGCGCCCCCGGGCCCTTGCCGAGCACGACGTCGAGCGCGAAGTCCTCCATCGCCGGGTAGAGGATCTCCTCCACCGCATGGCTGAGCCGGTGGATCTCGTCGATGAACAGCACGTCGCCCTTCCCAAGGCTCGTCAGCACCGCGGCGAGGTCGCCGGCGCGTTCGATGGCGGGACCGGACGTCGTGCGAATCTGGGCGCCCATCTCGGCCGCCACGATGTTGGCGAGCGTCGTCTTGCCGAGACCCGGCGGGCCGTAGAGGAGCACGTGGTCCACGGGCTCCGATCGATGCTGGGCCGCATCGATGAGGATCGCGAGGTTCTGCTTGACCCGGTCCTGGCCCGCGAACTCGTCGAGGCGGCGCGGTCGGACCGTCGACTCGAGCGCGAGCTCCTCATCGGCGATCTCGGTGCTCGTGATGCGTTCGATGGTCATCGGTCCGCGCTCGAATCGAACATGTGACCGATTCTAGCGGTCGTTGCGGGGAACGCGACACAGGCCGTCACGATCCGAGCGCCGCATCGGTCCATCGCCGGACGAGATCGTGATGGGCGCCCCAGGCGGACCAGACGTCCTCGGCCCACGCACGGACGAGCCGGACATGCTCGTCGCCGCTGCGCGCGGCGAGGACGTCGAGCACCGTGACCTTGTACCCCTTCGGCGGGTCCAGCCAGGGCCACTCGCGGGCGCCGTCGGTGAGGCGGCGGGTCATCGGCAGGAGCGCGTCGGCGTTCATCCGGTGCTCGAGCCATCCGCAGAGCCCGATGAGGTGCACGGCCACCGACTGGCGCTGCCGCCGGCCATCGACGCCCGGATGCTGCGCCGCATACGCGTCGACCGCATGCCGATGGACGGCTCCGTGCGCGCGGTCCCGGAACTCGCGAGCCAGCACGGCGCCGTACGTGGCCCAGCATGCCGGCGAGGCGCCGATGTAGGGGTGGGTCTCGACGTCGGCCCGCGCTCGATACACCGCCCCGCATCCCGGACAGACCTCGATCAGGCGCACGACATCCCCGGGCGTGTCGACGTCGACCGGCTCTTCGTCGGGCAGGAACGGGGTTACCAGCTCCGTGTGCGTGGCGAGGATCCCGCGCAGGCCCTCGTCGCCGGCGGTCCGGTCCACGAGCTCGAACGCACGCCGCTCGAGGAGCAGCGGCGGTCCGGCCCCGTCGCCGATGAGCGACGCGACGACCGGCCGGCCCTCGCGGTCGGTGCGGAGCAGCGCCCGGATCGTTGCCGGGGCCACGGTCGGCTGGTCCCCCAGGAGGATGACCGCCGCCTCAGCGCCCTCCGGCACCGCCGCGATGCCCATGCGCAGCGAGGCGCTCAGGCCATCGTTCGGCCGATCATTCACGACCCGGGTGACCCCCGGGGGCGTCGGTATGTCGCTCGGGATGACGGCGATCACGGGCTCGAGCCCGGCTCGCACCGCCGCATCGCACACGACCTCGAGCATCGTGCGGTCACCGAGCGCCGCGCGCTGCTTCGGAGACCCGAAACGGCGCGCGTTGCCCGCGGCCAGGATGACGGCTGCCGTGCTCACGGCCCAATTCTGCACGGCGGCGGGATCGAGGACTCTGCGATCATCACCGCATGCCCGAGCCGTACGCGCTGCTGATCGAGGGTGGGACCATCGTGGATGGGAGCGGTGAGCGCGGATTCGCGGCGGCGGTCGGGGTTCGTGACGGCCGAATCGAGCTCGTATACGGCCCGACGGATCAGATCCGGGCCGAACGGCGCGTGGATGCCACCGAACGCGTCGTGACTCCGGGGTTCATCGACCTGCACAGCCACTCCGGGCTCATGATCTTCGCGGATCCGCTCCACGAGCCGAAGGTCCGCCAGGGCGTCACGACCGAGGTCATCGGCGTGGACGGGCTGTCGTACGCCCCGATCCCCGACCCCACCGATCTCGAGGCACTGGCGCACATCAATGCCGGCCTCGACGGTCGCCCCGACATCGCGTACGACTGGTCGAGTGTCGAGAGCTACCTCGACCGCCTCGATGGACTGCGTCCCTCGCTGAACCTGGCGTTCATGGTCGGCAACAGCGCGCTCCGCATCGGCGCCATGGGATGGGACGAGGTCGTCGCCTCTGCCGACGACCTCGCGAACATGCGCGCGATGCTCCGCGAAGCGATGGAGGAAGGTGCCATCGGCGTCTCGTCCGGGCTCGACTACCCGCCCGGCGCCTACGCGTCGACCGAGGAGCTGGCCGCGCTCACGGCCGAGGCTGCCCGCGGCGGCGGCTTCTACCACACCCACGTGCGCTATGACCTCGGCGACCGCTACCTCGACCCCTTCCGCGAGGCGATCGAGATCGGACGGCTCGGCGAGGGCCCCGCCCACATCACCCACTTCTACCACCGCCAGACCTTCCCCGATGGACCCGGGCCGATGCTGGCGCTGGTCGACGATGCCCGCGCCGACGGCCAGGACGTCACGTTCGACACGTACCCGTACGAGTGGGCGTCCACGCGGCTGCTCATCATGATCCCGCCCTGGGCGCAGTCGGGCGGGCCGGTTCAAACCAAGGAGCGCCTTGCCGACGCCGGCGTGCGCGACCGGATTCGACGGGAGATGGCGGAGCGCGGCGTCCTGTTCGCCGGCCGACGGGCCTGGGACGATGTCCGCATAGGCGCGTTCACCGTACCCGAGCTCATACCCTGGGAGGGACGAACGCTCGGCGACGTCATCGCCGACCGCGGTGACGACCCGGTCGACGTCCTGTGCGACCTGCTCCTCGCCGAGGACCTCCGCGTGAACCAGGTCACCCCCGGCCCGTGGACCGAGACGCTGCGCGACTTCATCCGGCACCCGATCGGTATGATCGGCACCGATTCGACGTTCGTCGGCGCGAAGCCCTCGCCGCGAACGTACGGCTCGTTTCCCCGCGTGCTGGGCCAGTTCGTGCGCGAGGAGGCGCTGCTGTCGCTCGAGGAGGCGGTGCGCTCGATGACCTCGGCGCCTGCGGCCCGCATCGGCCTGGACGATCGTGGCCTCGTTCGCGACGGCTTCGTCGCCGATCTCGTCGTGCTCGACCCCGAACGCGTGCGCTCGAACGCGACGTACGACGAGCCACGGAGCTACCCCGATGGCATCGACCGGGTCGTGGTCGGCGGCACCATCGTCGTCGAGGACGGGGCCCACACCGGCGCCCGACCCGGCCGCGTCCTCCGCCGCGGGGGCTGAGCTCTCAGAAGGGCTTCACGACCATGAGCGCAAGGATGACGAAGAGCATCAGCGTCATGAACTGGCCGCCGCGGGCCGCCTTCGTGCCAAGGGCCAGGAACTCCGGCGGCGGACCACCGGGATTCGCACCAGGGCCGGCGGCGGCCGCTTCGGCGGCGGGCGGCGGCTGGCTCGTCATCGCGACCATCTTCCGAACCGTCGGCAGCTGGACGAGGTTCGCGAAGGCGAAGGTGATGAGGAACAGGACGATGGCCAGGCCGACCCAGAGCGTCTCGAGCGGGTTGTAGCCCCGCGTGACGATGAGCCCGACGCCCATCAGGAACATGAAGGCGCTCATCGGCTCCACGACCTTCTCGGTGATCCCCTCGGTTGCGCGAAGCACGAAGTTGCCGTGCTGCGGCTCCTTGGCGGCCCTGGCGGCCAGGAATGGAAACGCGATCGTCGGGCCGAACGCCACGATCGCTCCCCCGATGTGGAGATAGAGAAACAGCGTCGCGAGCCAGTCCACGAGATCCCTCCGCGTTTTCGCAGCCCAGATTGTGACGGCTCAGAGTATTCCGTCCGTCAATCGCCGATCCGGACGCGCTAGCATGGCTCGATGGAGCGCCCGAGCCTCACGGTCCGAACCACCAGCCCCGACACCACCGCGGACACCACGCCCCTCGTCGTGCCCCTCGATGCCCCGGCCCCCGGACGCGCGCGGTCGGCGGCGCCGCTCCGTCGCGAGGGTCCCTCGAAGCTGACCGGCGAGGCGAAGTACGCGGACGACCTCGTCTTCCCCGGAGCCTGGTTCGGGGCCACGATTCGATCGGCCGAGCCGCATGCGCGGTTCATCTCCCTCGAGCTGGACGATGGCTTCGACTGGAAGCGGGTCGTCGTCGTCACTGCCGACGACGTCCCCGGCGAGAACATCGTGAGCCTCATCGACGACGACCAGCCGGTGCTCGTGCCGGTGGGTGGCGAGATCAGGCACCAGGCTGAGGCGTGCGCCCTCATCGCTGCACCGGACCGCGCCACGCTGCGCGAGGCCCGTCGCCACGTCCGGCTGCGAACGGAGCGGCTGCCCGCGACGTTCGACCCCCTCGAGTCCGACCATGAGTTCGCCCACTACACGGTGGAGCGCGGAGACGCGGCAGCGGCCATGGCCGGCGCTGACATCGTCGTCGAGGGAACGTACCGGGTCGGCCACCAGGAGCAGCTGTACATCGAGAACCAGGCCATGATCGCCGTCCCGCGGGAGGACGGCGGCGTCACGGTCCACGGATCGCTCCAGTGCCCGTACTACGTCCACAAGGCGATGAAGCGGGCACTGAAGATGGGAGACGAGCTGGCGGTCGTCGTCCAGGCCGAGACCGGCGGAGGTTTCGGCGGCAAGGAGGAGTACCCGAGCGTCATCGCCCTCCATGCGGCCCTCCTGGCGCTGAAGTGCCGCAAGCCGGTGCGCATGATCTACGACCGACACGAGGACATCAGCGCCACGACGAAGCGCCATCCGGCTGTCGTTCGCTACCGGTCCGGCGTCTCGGCCGATGGGGCCCTGGTGGCGCAGGAGATCGAGGTGATCATGGACGGTGGCGCGTACTGCACGCTCACGCCCGTCGTCCTCTCGCGCGGCGTGCTTCACGCCGGCGGACCCTATGGCTGTCCCGACGTCCGGATCACCGGCCGCGCGATGGCCACGAACACCCCGCCGAACGGCGCGTTCCGCGGCTTCGGCGCCCCGCAGACGGAGTTCGCGGCCGAGATGCAGGTCAACCGCATCGCGGAGGCGCTCGGGGTCTCGCCGCTCGATCTTCGTCGACGGTGGGTCTATCGCGAGGGGGACGTGACGCCGACCGGACAGGTCCTGCGGGAGAGCGTCGGCGGAATCGACGTCCTCGAAGCCGCGGCAGAGGCCGCGTCCTTCGACCGCACGCACGCTCAGACGCGCGCGATGCGCGAGGCACGCACCGAGGGCGCCCGGGTCGCAACCGGCATCGGCCTGGCGCTGGCCTGGCATGGCGCCGGGTTCACGGGTTCCGGCGAGGTGAAGCTCGCATCGGTGGCCAGCGTCGAGCTGACGGACGACGGACGCATCCGCATCCTCACCGCCTCGACCGAGATGGGCCAGGGCACGAAGACGATCTTCCCGCAGCTGGTCGCCGATGTCCTCGGCGTCGACTACGACGAGGTCGAGATCGCACCGCAGGACACCTCGATCGTCCCCGATTCGGGTCCGACGGTCGCGAGCCGGACGGCGATGGTCGTGGGCGGCCTCATCATCCGCGCCGCCGAGCGGCTGCGCGCCGCGGTCGAGGAGCGGACGGGAATGACGTTCGCGGAGTCGTATCGTGAGGCCGGTCCGCTGCGGATCGACGAGCGCTTCATCCCCTACCCCGGTGAGCCCTTCGACGACGCGACGTACACCGGCGACGCGTATCCGGCCTTCGGGTGGGCGGCGGCCGTCGCCCGCGTCGAGGTCGACCTCGACACCGGGGAGGTCACGGTCAAGGAGTGCGTCAGCGCCGACGACATCGGCAAGGTGATCCATCCCATCCTGGCCGAGGGCCAGGTCGAGGGCGGAACCCTGCAGGCCATCGGCTACGCGACGATCGAGGAGATGAAGCTGGTCGACGGCCGCTATCTCAACGATCGCCTGGCCACGTACCTCATCCCCACCTCGCTCGACGCGCCCAGGCTGCGCTCGATCCTGGTCGAGAAGCCGTTCTCGGGAGCACCGCATGGGGCGAAGGGCGTCGGCGAGCTGCCGATGGACGTCGGCGCACCGGCCGTCGTGGCCGCCATCCATGACGCGACCGGCGTCTGGATCCACGACCTTCCGGCCACGCCCGAGCGCATCCTGGCCGCCATGACGGGAGGCCGTCCGCTGCCTGCGCCGGGTGTCTCCGCCGAGGAGCCATCGCCCGCAACCCCGCCGATCGAGGATCTGCCGGCCGGCGGCGACGAGATGCCGTTCCGGGCTCCGACGGACCGTGAGGAGCCGGCATGAGCTTCCGATTCACGGTCAACGGCGAGGCGGTCGAGGTCACGGCCGTCGGCTCGCGGCGGCTGCTCGACGTCCTGCGCGAGGATCTCGGACTGACCGGGACGAAGGAGGGCTGTGGCGAGGGCGAGTGCGGTGCCTGCAGCGTGCTCATCGACGGGGCCGTCGTCGATGCGTGCCTCGTTCCCGTCTCCCAGGCCGTCGGGACGTCGGTGCGCACGGTCGAGGCGCTCGCGGACGGCGAGCGGCTCGACGTCCTCCAGCAGGCGTTCCTCGAGACCGGCGGCGCCCAGTGCGGGATCTGCACGCCCGGGATGCTCATGGCCGGGCACGCGTTCCTCGCATCCGGCACCGAACCGACCGAGGACAACATCCGCGAGGCGATCGCCGGCAACCTGTGCCGCTGCACGGGCTACACGAAGATCGTCGAGGCCATCGCGCTCGCCGCAGAACGGAGTGCTCATCCATGACCGACCGACCGGAGCCGCTGGACGAGGCCCTCGCCGATCACGATGTCACCCTGGCCATGACGCCGGGACAGGTCGTGCTGCTCGCTATCGGCGTCGTCCTGCTCGTCCGCATCATTCGCAGCTTCCGAGGCTAGGGATGCCGAACGCCGTCGAGCCGCCGTCCGAGTCGCCGGACCGCCTGGCGGCCGCCTACGAGCTCCTGGCCGATGGCGGGGCGGCACCGCTCGCCGGAGGCACCGACCTCATGGTGCAGCTGACCGGCGAGCTCGGCGAGCCACCGGATCGGATCGTCGACATCTGGCGTGTGGACGAGCTGCGCGGGATCGGCACGGCCGGCGGCACGCTGTCGATCGGCGCACTGACCACCTACACCGACCTGCGCCGCTCACCGGACGTCGCGCGTCATGCGCCGGCGCTGGCCGGGGCCGCGGCCACGATCGGGGCAGCGCAGATCCAGAACCGCGGGACCATCGGCGGCAACGTCATCAACGCGTCCCCGGCAGGCGACACGCTCCCTGTCCTCCTGGCCATGGACGCCACCATGGTCCTCGGTTCGGCCGGCGGCGAGCGTCGCGTTGCCGCAGGCGAATTCTGGACCGGCTACCGCGCCACCGCCCGGCGACCCGAGGAGCTCCTGGTGCGCGTCGAGATCCCGATCCGCGACCATCGCCAGGTGCGGTTCCGCAAGATCGGAACGCGGCGCGCGCAGGCCATCAGCAAGGTCGTCGTGGCGCTGGCCTGGACCGCGGATGGGCCCGACGCACCGTGGTCCGACGTGCGGCTGGCGCTCGGCTCGGTGGCCGCCACCACCGTGCGCGCACGTGGGGCAGAGTCCGTCCTCGAGGGAGCGCGGCCGACGATGGATACCGCCGATGCCGCGGTCGCAGCCCTGACCGCCGTGCTCGAGCCGATCGATGACGTCCGGTCGACGGCCGAGTATCGCCGGCTCGTGGCCGGTCGCGTGCTCCATCGCCTCATCCGAGAGGAGGGCAGCTGGTGACGCACGAGGCGGCCCCACGGCGGATCGACCGGCGGTGGGATCGGCGCGCGTGAGCCCGATCACCCGTCCGTCACGGGACGAGGTGCTGGTGTTCAACACGCGCGACGACTTCCGTGCCTGGCTCGAGGATCATCACGCCCACGAGCCTTTAGCCTGGATCGGCTATTACCGCAAGGGCGCCGGCGAACTGGCCATGACGTATCCGGAGGCCGTCGAGGAGGGACTCTGCTACGGATGGATCGACGGCATCACCTACCGCGTCGACGACGAGGTGACCGCCAGCCGATTCACTCCGCGGCGTCCGGGGAGCAACTGGAGCGCGGTGAACATCGAGCGGGCCCACGAGCTCATCCGCACCGGCCGGATGGCCCCGCCCGGCGTAGCCGCCTTCGAAGCGCGCGATCGCGAGGCGGCCGCGGCCGATCTCGCTCTGAGCTCGGTCAGCGATCTTCCGAAGCCCATGCTCCGCCGGTTGCGCGCCGATGCGGCAGCGCGATCGTTCTGGGAGGGCCGGACAGCCGCGTACCGCCGCAACGCCACGCGATGGGTCCTCAGCGCCAAGCGCGAGGAAACGCGCCGGCGCCGCCTGGAGCAGCTCATCGCGGATTCGGCCGCGGGTCGCCCGATCAAACTGTTGCGGCAGGGTCGCGAGCAGCCCGGCTGATCGGTGCCGGCGCGCGTCGGCGGACCGCGCGCCATTCAGCCCGCGTGGACGCGCTCCACGACCCCGCGCATGGCTTCGACGCGCTCCACGAGGGAGGTACTTCCCTCCGGATCCTCGAGATCGCAGCGCACCTCGTCGAATCCCAGATCGCGGAACTGGAGCAGCAGGTCGCCGATCTCGGCGTCGGTTCGGCGACCCCCGCCGAACGCCGCGGCCTCGCTCGTTGCGACCCTCAGCCCGGGCGGCACGATCGAATACACGTCGAGACTTCTGGTGAGCGACGCCGGATCGCGTCCAACCTCACGACATGCTGCCTCCAGCTCGGCCACGAGCGGTCGCAGGACCTCGGGGTCGGAGGTGGTCGTCCACCAGTTCCAGCCGTCGGCATACTCGGCGACCAGCCTCAGCATCTTCGGGCCCTGGCCCGCGATCACGATCGGCGGTCCCTGGGGTCGCGGCCCGCGGAGGACGAGCTCGGCCGCATCGGCTCGGTGGTACTGCCCGACGTGCGACGCCTTCCCCTCCTTGAGGAGCGGATGGATCACGCGGATCGCGTCGGCGAAGCGAGAGTAGCGCCGGTCGGCGTCGATCCCGAACGGCCCGTAGTCGAGCGGCGTGTTGCCGAGCCCGATGCCGAACACGTACCGGCCTCCCGAGATCTCGTCGAGCGTGTCCGCGATCTTGGCGGTCAGCGAGGCAGGCCGGTAGGGCGAGTTGAGGACCGAATGTCCGATCTCGATCCGCTCCGTCCGGGCGGCGACGGCGGCCGCCATGGCGACCGCCTCCCAGTACCCCATCGGCCGCTGCTCGTCGGGAGCCATGAGGGCGTCCTCGAGGACGATGAGATCGAAGCCGACCGCCTCCGCTGCCTGGGCCTGCGCGCAGATCGTCTCCCAACGAGGTCCCTCGGCAGCGGTTCCGTGCAAGCCGATGACAAGGCCGATGCGCATGGGGCGGTCCTCCGTGGTTCCACGCCCCCTCGCATTCCACCCTACCGAGTCGGTGCAAATGCGCGTGGAGGACGCCTAGAATTGGCTCCTCCGCAGCGTGAGCACGTCCGTGCGCGATCTTCCCCCAGGCATCCAGGTCACCGCCGACGCCGAGCACGCCGCCGGCGTCCTGACTCCCGAGGCGCTGAGCTTTGTCGCCGATCTCCATCGGCGATTCGGACCACGGCGTCGTGAGCTCCTCGCCGCGCGCACCGCGCGCCAGGCGGAGTTCGATGCCGGCAAGCTCCCCGGATTCCTGCCAAAGACCGCACACATCCGCGAGGACGACGGATGGAAGGTCGCGGGCGCGCCGGACGATCTGAACGACCGTCGCGTCGAGATCACGGGCCCCGCCGAACCGAAGATGATGGTCAACGCGCTGAACAGCGGCGCCAGGGTCTTCATGTGCGACTTCGAGGATGCGCTCTCGCCCACCTGGGCCAACGTGGTGACCGGCCAGTGGGCGGTCCGTGAGGCCGTTCGGCGCCGCCTATCCCTGAAGACAGACGCCAAGACGTACGAGCTCAACGACGAGATCGCGACGCTCGTCATCCGTCCGCGTGGCTGGCACCTCGACGAGGCGCACGTGACGATCGATGGTGAGCCGGTGAGCGCCAGCCTCTTCGACTTCGGCATGGCCTTCTTCCACAACGCAACCGAGCAGCTGGCGCGCGGATCGGGACCGTATTTCTACCTGCCGAAGCTCGAATCGCACCTCGAGGCTCGGCTGTGGAACGACGTGTTCCTCCGTGCCCAGGAGGCGCGTGGCGTGCCGCGCGGCTCGATTCGCGCCACGGTCCTGGTCGAGCACATCCTGCTCGCCTTCGAGATGGACGAGGTGCTGTACGAGCTGCGGGAGCATGCGGCCGGGCTGAATGCCGGTCGATGGGACTACATCTTCAGCCTCATCAAGACGTTCCGCTCGCGGGACGACATGGTGCTCCCCGACCGCTCGATGGTCACGATGACGGTGCCGTTCATGCGCGCCTACACCGAGCTTCTCGTCCGCACGTGCCACCGGCGCGGCGCGCATGCCATGGGCGGGATGGCCGCGTTCATCCCCTCCCGTCGCGACCCGGAGGTCAACGAGAAGGCGCTCGCAGCCGTTCGCGCCGACAAGGAACGCGAGTCCGGCGATGGCTTCGACGGAACCTGGGTTGCGCATCCCGACCTCGTCCCGGTCGCGCGCGAGGTCTTCGACCGTGTGCTCGGTGAGCGACCGAACCAGAAGGACCGCCAGCGTCCCGAGGTGACCGACGATGCGGAAGCACTGCTCGACGTGCGGGTTCCCGATGGACGGATCAGCGAGGCCGGCGTTCGGGCGAACATCTCCGTCGGGCTCGCCTACCTCGCGAGCTGGCTGGCGGGCAACGGCGCCGCCGCGATCAACAACCTCATGGAGGACGCGGCCACCGCCGAGATCAGCCGCTCGCAGCTCTGGCAGTGGCGAACGCAGGCCACACCGATCGACGGCGGCGAGCCGATGACGGCCGGCCGCTACCGGGCATGGCGCGACGACGAGCTCGGCACGCTTCGTGACGCGATGCCCGATGCTCCGTGGGACGCTGCGGCCGAGCTGCTCGACGAGCTCGTGCTGTCCGACGATTACGCGACCTTCCTCACCCTCGTGGCCTACGGCCGGCTTGGGTGATTCGCTCGGTCGCTAGCCCTAGGGCGTGTCGTATCGGCGGCTTGATCGAGTGCCGTACGCCAGGGGTGCCGGGTCAGGACGACTGGGCGTCGCCCTCCCCAGCCTCACGGAGCCCGACGGCGTCCATGTCCCAGAACACTCGCGAGTACACGAGCGTCCCCGTCATCCACGGCTCGTATGGCCCGAGGCGGATGACCTGGAAGGCGGCCTCGGGGATGCGGAGCGAAGGCCGCCTGAACCCGAGCGCGCCCGCCGGCTCGAACCCGAAGCGACGGTAATACGCCGGCGACCCTTCGACGAACACCAGTGGCTCGGGTCGCGCCGAGAGGCGTCGGAGCCCATGCCGGATCAGGGCGGCGCCGACTCCCATTCCCTGATGGGCCGGCGCCACACTCACCGGACTGAGCACGAGCACGTCGACGAGCCGTCGCGGCGCATCGAGCAACGCGCGCGTGAACGCGATGTGGCCGACGACGCTATCGTCGTGGAGAGCGACGATCGACAGGTCAGCGATCCAATCGGGTGAGGCACGCAGACGTGCCACGAGCTCCGCGAGCGACGGATCGCCGAAGGCATCGCCCACCACCGTCGCGATGCCCCGCACGTCGCGGGGCTCTTCGCTTCGAATTGTGACGTCGGCGGCACTCGGCAAGATCGGGCCATGATGCACGCCTGGCCAGTTTGGGGGTGCCGGCGGCCGAACTCCTCAGACGGTGGGACATCCGCGGAGTTTACGGTCCCGATGCGGCACCGATTCGCGCTCGCCGCGGCGATTCGATGGGTGACGTCCCACGGATTCCGTGCTACGCTGCGCCAAGCAACGCCCGACTACGGGCATCACATCGCGGCAGCACGAACGCTCCTCTCACGGTTTTACGGCGAGATGGCTCGCTGAGGCCGCGCAGAAGGAGTGTTTCTCTTTGTTGACCTACGAGGACAAGACGCTGACGTGCGTCGACTGCGGAATGGAGTTCTCGTTCACCGCGAGCGACCAGCAGTTCTACGCCGACCGTCAGTTCAGCGAGCCGCGCCGATGTCCGGCCTGCCGCGCAGCCCGCAAGGCCGCTCGCGGTGAGAGCTCGGGCGGATACAGCAGCGGTGGCGGCGGTGGCGGCTACGGCGGTGGCGGTGGCGGCTACAGCGATCGCCCGCGCGAGATGTTCAGCGCGACCTGCGACAGCTGCGGCAAGGAGGCTCGCGTCCCCTTCCGCCCGACCGGCAGCAAGCCGGTCTACTGCAGCGACTGCTTCCGCCGCTAGGCGCGCAGCTCAACGCAAGCGGACGACCCGGTGGCCATGCCACCGGGTCGTTCTGCGTTATCCGTGGATCCCTGTCGCCTGGCTCCCTCGAGAGAAGATCACCGCACGAGCCGACGTTCCAGGAAATGGCCGGCTGCGGTTGTCGGATCCTTCCCGCGTGTGAGGACCCGGACGGGGGCCCCGCGAACGGGGAGTCCCTCGAACGGCGTGAAATCGCTGGTGTGATGCAGGTCGTCCTGGCGGATGACGCGCTCACGATTCGGATCGAACAGCAGCAGGTCGGCGTCCCGACCCACCTCGATCGCGCCCTTGGCCGCGAGCCCGAACAGCCGCGCCGGTGTCGTGGACAGGACGTCAGCAAGGCGCTCGATCGTGATCCGTCCACGCCGCACGCCCTCGGAGTACACGATGCTCGTCAGGGTCTCGATGCCGGGACCTCCGTTGCTGATCTCGGGGAACGGCGGCGCGGGTAGCTGCTTCTCGGTGTCGAGCCGATCCGGGACGTGATCGCTGCCGACGACGTCGAGGATCCCGTCGCGCAGGCCGCCCCAGAGCGCCGCGACGTCGTCCGCCGAGCGCAGGGGCGGCGAGATCACGCGCTTGATCACCTCGCCGTCGTCGGGATCGCCGTAGGCCGCATCGGTGTAGGTGAGGTAGTGGGGGCAGGTCTCCGCGTAGATCGGTTCGCCGGCCGCCTTCGCCTCTGCAACGGCCTCGAGGGCCTCGGCGCAGGAGAGGTGGACGATGTACAGCGGAGCCTCAGCCCGTCGCGCCATCTCGATCGCGCGACGCGTGGCCATGGCTTCGGCCTCGGGCGGGCGGCAGGCGGCGTGGAAGCGCGGGCCGACCTCTCCGGCGGCGACCGCGCGTGACACGAGCGGATCGATGATCGACGGCTCCTCGCAGTGCAGCTGGAGCATGCCGCCGTGGCGCGCGGCGACCCGCATCGCCTCCTCGATCGCGGCATCGGGCAGCGCGAAGTCGTAGACCATGAACGCCTTGAATGTCGGCACCCCCCGATCGATGAGCTCCGGCAGCTCGGCGAGCGCGGTCGGCTGCTGGCCGCTGATGACCGAGCACAGGCCGAAGTCGATCGGTGCCTGGCCGGCCGTGCGCGCCCGAAACTCGTCCAGCCCGGCGAGCGGCGATCGAGAACCGGCCTCGCTGATCCCGGTTCCGGGGTTGTTGAAGGTCAGCACGGTCGTCGTGCCGCCGGCGGCTGCCGCGGCGAGGTCACGCGCGAAGCGGTCGGGGTGCTCCTCGTCCGAGAGCCGAACGTGGGTATGGACGTCGATCGAGCCAGGGAGCACGAGCAGCCCGGTCGCGTCGATCACCTCGGCACCCGAGCGTGGAAGCGCCGGCTCGATCGCCGCGATCCGCTCCCCCGCCACCCCGACGTCGGCGACGCGCGTCCCGGCCGGGGTCACGACGGTTCCGCCGGCGACGATCAGCTCGAGGTGCCCGTGATCTCCGTGGCTCACCGCTCACTCATCGGCGCATCGGCTCAGGCCTCGCGGATCTCGATCTCCTGGGCGCCTTCCCAGAGGACCCGCCGACCCATCTCGGCGAGATGCTCGTGCCCCGATACGAGCGTCGCGAAGTGGTTGCCGGCGAGCTGCCCGACGCGCGAGCTGAAGCTGCAGGCACCGTACGGAAACAGGATCTCGCACTCGCTGATGTCGCCGGTGAAGATGAGCAGGTCGCCGCGCGACGGATGCGAGGTGTGGTTCTCGTAGCCGACGTCCGGGCGCTCCTCTCCGAACGGGATCCAGGTCGACTCTCCGCTCCACTTGCAGTGGATGAGGCGGGACTTGATCGGGAGCCACGCCGCCAGCGCCTCTCGGGTGCGCGGTGCCGCCTCCTCCCAGTCCGCCGTGAACTCGAGCTCCCCCACCGTGATCTTCAGGTCTGCCATGCGATCGAGGATACTCTGGCTGACAGACGGTGCCGCACGCCATGCGTCATCATGGGCCCCCACTTCGGGCTCGATGGAGGAATCCCCGTGGCCGCCGCACGCCCAACGATCAGCACGCACGTCCTCGATCTCGCCACCGGCGACCCCGCGCCCGGGGTCGGCGTCTCGCTGTTCCGCCTCGCCGATGATGGAAGTCCGGAGCTTCTCGCGGACCTCGTGACCGACGACGACGGCCGGATCCGCGACCTTCTCGACGGCGCCGACCTCACCCCGGGCGACTACCAGCTGGCCTTCGACGTGGGTGGCTACGCGGACGACCCCGATGCCTTCTTCCAGAGTGCGGCGCTCGCGCTGCGCGTCACCGACGCCGGCCGCTCCTACCACGTCCCGCTGCTGCTCAGCCCGTTCGGCATGACCACCTACCGTGGCAGCTGATCGCCGATGACCGACCTCGAGGAGCTCAATGCTGCGGATTCGTCCGAGTTCGCCTCGATGGTGGGACCTTTGTTCGAGCACGCTCCGCGCTTTCTCGGACGTCTGAGCGAGGCGCGACCGTTCCCGGACGCGGACGAGCTGTTCGCGACGGCCCGGGCCATCGCCCGGTCGATGCCCGAGGAGGACCAGGTCGAGCTGCTCAACGCGCATCCCCGCATCGGAGCGGCGCCCGCCGCCATGTCCGACCTGTCACGCCGCGAGCAGGGTGACGACCACGCCGGCGGGCACCCGGGCGCCGCCTGGATCGCCGATGAGCTGGCCTCCCTGAACGAAGCGTACGAGGGCCACTTCGGGTTCCGCTACGTGATCTTCGTGGCCGGCAGGCCGCGCGCGGACATCATCCCGCTCCTGGAACGCGCGCTGCGGGCCGACCGCGACGAGGAGCTCCGTCGCGGGCTCGACGACGTCGTGCTCATCGCCGAGGATCGCTGGGAGAAGCTGCGAACACCAACTCCATCGTCGGAACCGGTCCGGGAGGCCATCGCCCTCGAGATCTCTCGCTGGATGGTCGGCGAGCTCGACCGTGACGGCCTGCGACGCGCGGCGCACCGCCTTGTCGACGACGGCGTTACCTCCCCGGCGCTCGTCGACCTCTCGATCGCTGCCGGCGAGGACGACGCGCCACTCGAGCCTCCCATCGCACGCGTGCTCGCCGAGATCGGGCTCGGGGGCTGGGACGGGCACCAGGCGGGGCAGCTGCTGGCGCTCCACGCGGCGGCATCGATCATCGGGCAGGTGAGCCAGCCGATCGACGGCGCTCGGCGCATCGTGGCAGTCGCGCCGCATCCGGAGTTCAGCGCCCTCGTCCGTCGCTGGGAGTCGAACCCCGAGTCACGCGGGGCTGTCGACGAGGAGATCCGCCGAGCGGCCGGCGAGCTGTTCGGGCCGCCCGAGGACCACACGGAGGAGGAGAGAGCCTCGTGAAGCACGAGATCACCTACGGCAAGGCGGACGTCAAGGTCTACCGCACCCATGCCGAACCCCTGACCGGTATCACGCCGATTCCCGAGTCGCCGTTCTCCGGTCGCGAGAACCGGCTTGCGGCGGCAGAGATCGAGGTCGTCGTACGCGGAGAGGTCTTCATCGACGCGTACACCAAGGGCGACAACCGGCTCGTGGTGGCGACCGACACGATGAAGAACTTCATCCACGCGGTCTCGCTCAAGGCGCGCGCCCGGACGCTGGAGGAATGGCTTCTCGAGGTCGGCACCGCATTCCTCGACACCTACCCGCACATGGAGCGCCTCACGATGCTCGGGCGCGACCTCCCGTTTCCCGCCGCCCTCGTTCCTGCGCCCGACGGCGACGGGTTCAGCGCGTCCGACCGTCTCTTCAGCAGGGACCGCGGCGACCACGGAAGCGCCAGGCTCGACCTCGAGCGCGATGCCAGCGGAGCGGTGCGGATCACCGACCATCACTCGGGTCGTGACGAGCTTCAGCTCATCAAGACCACCGGCTCCGCATTCGCCGATTTCGCCCGCGACGAGCACACGACCCTGCCCGAGCGCCGGGATCGACCCCTCTACATCTGGTGCAACATCGGCTGGCGCTACGCCGATGCCACCGATGCGGTGCTCGCGTCCCCGGAACGCTACGTCGCCTCCGAGCAGGTGGCCGACCTCGCCAATGCCGTCTTCCACGAGTTCGTCTCGCTCTCGATCCAGCACCTCGTCAACGAGATCGGGCTCCGCATGCTGGACCGGTGGCCACAGCTGGCCGAGGTGAGCTTCGATGCTCAGAACCGGCTCTGGGACCTCGTCGCCGAGTCCGACGCGGACGCGACGGTCAAGACGTACTCGGACCCGCGTCCGCCGTACGGACACATCGGCCTCGTGCTGCGCCGCGACTGACACCAAATGGAACGTGCCCCCGGCGTCAGGCCGGGGGCACGGAGCCAGGGGCTCGTCGAGGGTCAGCTTCCGAGCTGACCGCGAACGGCGCCGCCGGGGAACTCTGCGGTGTGGACGTTGACGTAGTACTCGCTCGGATCCGCGAGGATCTCGTTCACGATCTCCTGGTCAACGGTGACGCAGTTCGACAGGCGGTTACCGTGGCGCTCCGCGTTGCCGATGTCGAGGTTGACGACGACGCCGCCGGCCACGCCGACTGGCGCTTCGTGAATATGAGCAGCCACCGGAGTGCCGATCGCCTGCAGCTTGAGCTCGTAGCAGACGTTGTTCCCGGTCGGATTGTCCGTGCTCGGGTAGAGCGAAACGGTCCCGGAGCCCTTCCCGTTGGGATCGCCCGGCTGCGGGACTTCCGCGCTGCCGCTGAGTGAGACGGTCAGTGTGGTGTGGGCCGCAGCCACGGCGCCCACGCCGAGCAGCATGGTCATGACCGCGGTCAGCGCGACCATGGAGATGAACCTGGTTGGTCGATGCATCGAATACCTCCTGTGCGGAGAGCCCCCGACATTCCGGTGGACTCTGGTCGGGTTTGGAGGAGGTACGGGTAGTCGGCGGTGGCGCATCACACCAAGGTGTTGACAGCGGTCAATCAGCCCGGGCCCCGATCATCGTCGGGTGATCGATGGCCGGGCAACGGTCCATGACGACGAGCAGGCCCGCATCCGATGCGCGCCGCGCCGCCTGCTCGTTCCACACCTCGAGCTGCATCCACACCGCCTGCGCCCCGATTTCGATCGCCTCCTCGACGTGGGTCAGGACGAGCTCGCTGCGTCGGAAGAGATCGACCACCTGGATCCGGCTGCGCAGCTCGTCGGGCAGCGATCGGAGGTCACGGTAGGCCGGGAGGCCGTGCACCTCCTTCTCGTTCGGATGGATCGGCACCACCTCGTAGCCCTGGCGCAGGAGATAGCGCGACACTCCGTGCGACGCGCGCCATGGCCGCGACGAGCAACCGACGACGGCCCAGGTCCCGAACGTGCGCAGGATGTGCTCGGCCACGGCGGGATCGCTCCAGCGTGTGATGTCCGTGGATGTCATCGGCGCGACCCCTCCAGCAGCTCGAGGAGGCCCTCGGGATAGAGGGTGACGTCCTGACGACGCGCATCCTCGACTTCGATCCACCGCGTGACGTACGGCTGGCCATTCGACTCGATGCCGTTCAAGGACTCGACGCCGAGTAGCGATGGATCGGCAAGCTCGACGTCGAAGACGAGCACCACCTCATGGCCGGGCTCCCCGTTGAACGTGAACAGGTTCTCGAGAACCCCGACGAGCGCAGCCGACGCGATCTCGGCGCCGAGCTCCTCGCGGAACTCGCGTTCCAGTGCGTCCCGTCCGCGCTCGCTGGGATGCACCCCGCCTCCGATCGGTCGGTAGAAGGGCTCTGGCTCCGACGGGTCCCACCCCTCGAGGCAGAGCAGCCGGCTGCCCTCCCGGACGACGCCGATCGCAATCACGCGGATCCCCGGATGCGGGCGCCAAGTGGTGTCGGTCGGCCGGTCCCGCCTCTCGACGCTCACCGTGATCGTGCCAGCTCCTGGAGGGCCGCCTTGATGCGGGCGTCGAGCTCTCCGCTCGATCCGGCGACGGCTCCCGCCGCGCGGCGCGCCTCCGTCGACGAGTAGCCGAGCGACTCGAGCGCGGCGACGACATCGGAATCCGTCGTCGTCCCGCCCCCCGCGATCCCGGCGGCGTGCACCTTTTCCTTGAGCTCGAGGATGATCCGCTGCGCCGTCTTGCGCCCGACCCCGGACACGCTCGTGAAGACATCGACATCGTCGCCGACGATGGCCAGCTGCAGCCGGGTCACCGGGTGCGCGGTGGTGATCGCGAGCGCGAGTCGTGGTCCCACCTGCGAGACCGTCATGAGCAGCTCGAAGAACGCGAGCTCCTCCGTCGACGCGAACCCGAACAGCGCCTGCTGGTCCTCTCGCACGAGGTGATGCGTGTACACGGCAGCCTCCGTCCCCACCCGAAGGCGTCCCAGGAGTGCCGGTCCGGCGACGACGCGGTACCCGATGCCCCCGACCTCGATGAGCACGTGATCCTGGCCCATGAGGGTCACGGTGCCTCGGATCGAACCGATCACCCGACCACCGCTCGTGGCTCGGCCGCAGCCCGATAGGCGCATCCGATGGCGATCGCGAGGGCGTCGGTGGCATCATCGGCCACGCCGGTCAGCGAGACGCCCAGCAGGCGTTCGACCATGGCCGCCACCTGCGACTTGTCCGCCGATCCGTTCCCGCACACCGTCTGCTTGACCTCGTTCGGGGTCGGTTCGTCGATCGGGACCTGGGCCTCCGCGGCGGCGAGCAGCGCAATGCCGCGTGCCTGGCCCACCGCCATCGCCGTCTGCACGTTGCGCTGGAAGAAGAGCCGCTCGATCCCGATCCGTCCCGGCCGATGCGCGGCGACGATCGAGCGCAAGGCCGCATGCAGCTGCTGGAGGCGCTCCGCATCGCCGAGCTCGGGAGGTGTCCGGATGCATCCCGCGTCCACGAGCCTCACGCTCCCGCCGCGCAGCTCGACCACACCGAAGCCGCAGATGGCCGTCCCGGGGTCGATACCGAGCGTGATCACCCTCGCATGGTAGCCATGTCGCCGATGACGGCGCGCGCCGTTCGAACATTTTCGTCCCGTCACTTGACACCGCTGCATGAGTTTCGTACGATCCCTCGTGCATCCGAATTAGTTCGGAT
This sequence comes from Chloroflexota bacterium, assembly GCA_025699005.1. GTDB lineage: Bacteria > Chloroflexota > Limnocylindria > QHBO01 > QHBO01 > JACDBZ01. The sequence goes on from JAILWI010000003.1 coordinate 99,640, forward strand.
GTGAGGCACCATATCGGACGAAGGGACGGTATTCGAACCATGATGCTCCCACCGAACCCTGGCGTCCTCGACTCCCTCGTCAGGGATCGCCAGAACCGAATCACCCCCACCCGTGTCGCCGTCGAACCGGCGCGCGCGGTGTGGCGGGTTCGCCTCGGCCACGTCCTCATCGCCGCCGGCAGCCGCCTCAGCGGTGAGCGCGCCGAAGCGCATCGACACTCGACGCTTCCGCACCACGCCTGACCGACCCGCCAGAGGACCTCATCGATGGCTCCCACCCGACGCCCAGGATCACAGCCCGGCATCGGCATCGAGGTATCGGCCGCCTACGAGATGCTGAGCTCGTTGATGGCCGCCTTCGACGAGAAGGAGGCCGACACCTACGAGGTCGGACCCGAGTGGATGAGCGAGGTCCGCGAGCGTGCCGGTGACGACCTTCTGGATCGCATTCGCCAGGTCTCGCATGCCGACGCTGACACCTTCGTCCACCTCATCGGCCTCGCCTACGAGACCCCGGCACCGCGCGACGTCGCGGCGTTTCTCGAGCATCTGCGGGCGACCGACGCTCACGAGATCCTGCTCCATCTCGTGCAGTTCTATGCCCGCGACATCAGGCGCATGACGCCACCCGATGTCATCCGTGCGGCCGTCGCCGGCGACGCGGCGGCGCGGGACGAGTTCCTGCGGACCTCGCACCCGGACTGGCAGCCATGGACCGAGTATCTGCGCAACGTCCTGAGCGTCGATCCGGAGGGCTACAAGCAGGAGCTCGTGGACGTGCTCCAGCTGTGGGCGGATCGGGTCTTCAAGCCGGAGGCTCTCACGATCATGCCGATCCTCGAGCGCGACGCCGAGGCCAAGCGAGAGCTCATGAGGACGCTCCCGGACGACGAGTTCGTCACGGTGGCGACGAACGGCGTCGAGTTCGCCCCGAGGCCCGGGTGCGACCGCGTCGTCATGGTGCCCAGCTTCGTGCAGCGTCCGCTCGTCTCACACCTCGAGATCGGCGACATCCTCCTCATCGTCTACCCCGTCGCCGACGAGAGCATCTCGGCGGAGCTCGACACGCCGCCACAGCGCCTGGTTCGCCTCTCGAAGGCCCTCGGCGATGAGAAGCGCCTGCGCATCCTCCGCTCGCTCGCCGATGGCGAGAAGACCCTCATGGAGCTGGCAGATGCGTTCGGCGTGGCGAAGACCACGATGCATCACCACATGATCGTGCTGCGTTCCGCGGGCCTCGTGGCGGTCGGCGTGAACGACAAGCGCTACCGGCTCCGGCACGAGACCGTGCCGGACATCGGCGCATTGCTGAGCGGGTACCTCGGCGCCGCGACTGGTCCGTCCGCGGCGTCGGGGGCGCCCGCCCCCCGGCGGCGTCGCCGCACCGGAACGGGCGGCTGAGCGCGGACCCCGGTCCCTAGACCACCTCGGCCTGGAGCTCCTCCATGAGCTCGGCGGGGATGTCGAAGTTGGCGTAGACGTTCTGGACGTCGTCGAGGTCCTCGAGGCGTTCGGTGAACTGGAGGACCTGCCGGGCCGTCCTGGCGTCGCTCACCTCGACCGTGGTGGTGGGCTCCATCGACAGCTCGGCGGACTCCGCCTCGAATCCGGCATCGGCCAGGGCGCGCCGCACCGCCTCGAGCTCGGTCGGCTCCGTCGTCACGATGATCGCCCCGCCGTCCGGCGCCCCGACGTCCGAGGCTCCCGCGTCGATCGCGGCGAGCGTCAGCTCGTCGGGATCGCGACCGTTGAGCGGCAGGCTGATGATCCCCTTCTGCTCGAACTGCCACGCCACCGTGGACAGCGTCCCGCCGTGCTTGTTGAAGACGCTGCGAACCTCGGAGGCGGTCCGGTTCCGGTTGTCCGTCATGGCGGCGACGATGACGGCCACGTTGGCGGGACCGAGTCCCTCGTACGTGATCTCCTCGTACTGCTCGGCATCGGCGCCCGCGCCCGTCGCCTTCTCGATGGCGCGCTTGATGTTCTCGGCGGGCATCGAATTCGACTTCGCCTTGTCAACCGCCATCCGCAGCCGGTAGTTCGCGTCGAGGTCTCCTCCGCCCTGGCGCGCGGCGGTGATGATCTCGCGCGCAAGCTTCGTGAACAGCGCGCCACGCTTGGCGTCGTTCGCGCCCTTCTGCCGCTTGATGGTGGACCACTTGCTGTGGCCTGACATGGCTCCTCCTCACCCACGCTCGTCGCGGGCGGTCACTCGTCGATCGGGAGCTCGGATTCTACCAAAGCCGCCGGCGATCACCGGCCGCGGCAGGGGCTCGGCCGCGGTCATCGCCGTCGCCCGCCGCGGGCGGCGGCTCGTATACTTGCGGTCCTTACTCACCTCCGGCCTCCGACCGCCCGAGGCGGACCCATCGGCCTCGGCGACTCCGGCACCGCATGCGCAAGGAGCACCGATGAAGCCGACCTCCCCCGACAAGATCCGGAACGTCGCCCTCGTCTCACACGGCGGGGCGGGGAAGACGAGCCTCGCGGAGGCGATGCTGTACGACGCCGGCGCCATCGGCCGCCTGGGGAGCGTCGAAGCAGGGACGACCGCTCTCGACTGGGATCCGGACGAGCAGAAGCGCGGACAGAGCGTCAACCTGGCTGTCGGATCACTCGAGCACGATGGCGTGCGCATCACCATCGTCGACACGCCGGGCTATGCCGACTTCCAGGCCGACGTGGTCGAGGCGCTGGCGGCCGTCGATGCCGTCGTGGTGGTGCTCGACGCATCGGCCGGCGTCGAGGTCGGGACGGAGGAGGTGTGGCGGCTGGCCGACCAGCGCGGCCTTCCCCGGATGGTGTTCATCAACAAGATGGACCGCGAGAACGCGAACTACGACGCCACGCTCGACGCACTGAAGGCGCGCTTCGGACCGAAGATCGCGCCGGTCTACCTGCCGATCGGCGCCGCCGAGTCCTTCCGTGGCTACGTCGACGTGATCGAGGAGCACGCCAGCGTCTACGAGGGTGGCAAGCCGAAGGAGGTGCCGATCCCGCCCGAGCTCGAGGGGATCGAGCACTCGCGCCGCGACGCTCTCGTCGAGGCCGCCGCCGAGGCGAGCGACGAGCTGATGGAGAAGTACCTCGAGGGCCAGCCGTTCACCGACGCGGAGATCGAGGCGGCGCTCCACAAGGGGACGCGCGAGGGATCGGTCGTGCCGGTCTTCGTCGGATCGGCGACGAAGAACATCGGGGTCCGCGAGCTGACGAGCATGATCGCGAAGCACGTCCCTTCCCCCGCCGAGGTCGGCACCCGAACCACCGTCGACGGCCGGGAGATCAGCCCCGATCCGAACGGCCCCTTCATCGCCCAGGTCTTCAAGGCCACCGCCGACCCGTTCGTCGGGCGCCTCACCTATTTCCGCGTCGTGTCGGGCACCATGTCCGGCCAGGGACACGTCTACAACGCGACTCGCCGCGAGGAGGAGCGCGTCGGCAACCTGCTCGCGGTCCAGGGCAAGGACACGGAGAACCTGCCGAAGGTGGGGCCCGGCGATATCGCGGCCGTCGCCAAGCTGACGTCGACGCATGCCGGCGACACGCTCGTGGCCGACCGCTCGCAGGCCGTGGAGCTCGCCCCTCTCGACTTCCCCGCTCCGTCGCTCCAGGTGGCGATCGAGCCGGAGTCGAAAGCGGACCTCGACAAGCTGGGGCAGGCCCTCCATCGGCTCGAGGAGGAGGAGCCGTGCGTCCGCATCCATCGCGAGGATGGGACCGGCGAGACGATCCTGACCGCCATGGGTGACGCGCACGTCGACGTCATCGTGGAGCGCCTGAAGCGAAAGTTCGGTGCGTCGGTGAAGACGGCGACGCCGCGCGTCCCGTACCGGGAGACGATCCGTCAGGCGGCGAAGATCGACAACAAGTACAAGCGCCAGACCGGCGGCCACGGCCAGTACGGACACGTCGTCATCGAGTTCGCGCCGGCGGAGATGGGCACCGGCTTCCAGTTCGGCGACCGCATCGTCGGCGGCGTCGTGCCGAAGCAGTACATCCCGGCCGTCGAGAAGGGGCTGCGCGAGGCGATGGCCGAGGGCGTCCTGGCGGGCTATCCCGTCGTCGACCTCCAGGCGACGCTCGTCGACGGCTCGTACCACACGGTCGACAGCTCGGAGATGGCGTTCAAGGTCGCCGCCTCTCAGGCGCTCAAGAAGGCCTTCGACGCGGCCTCCCCCGCTCTCCTCGAGCCGATCCTGGAAGTCGACGTCGTCGTCCCGGACGAGTTCATGGGCGACGTCATGGGGCAGATCACGTCGAAGCGCGGCCATGTGCTGGGCATGGACTCGGTCGACGGCATGCAGCACCTCAAGGCCCAGGTCCCGCAGGCCGAGATGTTCCATTACGCGACCGAGCTGCGGTCGATCACCCAGGGCCGTGGCAGGTTCAGCTGGAAGGTCGACCACTACGCGGAGGTGCCGCACACGATCGCCGACCGGGTGGTGGCCGAGGCCTCGAACAACGGCCACGGGACGGAGCGCGGGCACTGACCGCGGAGGAGGCGCTCGCGCGCTTCACGTCCTGGGCCGAGCGCGAGGAGTCGGTCCGCGCGCTCATCCTCCTCGGCTCGCGCGCGCGCCGCGAGCAGCCCGCCGACGCGTGGTCGGACACCGACCTCGTGGCCTTCACCACCGATCTCGAGCGCTGGATCGGCTCCGACGGGTGGCTCGACGACCTCGGTGACGTCGTCGTGACCTTCACCGAGACGACCGGCCTCAACGGCCTCCGGGAGCGGCGCGTGATGTTCCGGGACGGGACCGACGTGGATCTCGTGCCGGTACCCGTGGAGCGCACGGACGAGATCGTCGCCGCCGACACGACCCTCCCCGTGCTGGCACGGGGCTACCGGCTCCTCGTCGACAAGGACGACCGGTTCGCCGACCTCGCCGAACGCGTCGCCGGGGCCGACCCGACCGCGGTCCACGGCGCGGCACCGTGGCCGCCGGCTACCGACCACGTCCTCAACGAGATCGGCAACTACCTCTACCACTGCATCTGGACGGCGAAGAAGCTCCGGCGTGGTGAGCTGGCGGTCGCGGTCAGCTGCCAGAACGGGTTCCAGGGCCACACGCTGCTGCGATTCATCGAGTGGCAGGCGAAGGCCCGCAGCGATGGATCCACCAACACGTTCTACGGGGGTCGCTTCCTGGAGCGCTGGGCCGTGCCGGACACCGTGGCCGCCCTCGGCCCCACGCAGGCCCGCTACGACGCCGATGACCTGGCACGCTCGATCGTCGCCGGCCTCGCGCTCTTCGGCGAGATCGCCCGGGAGGTGGCGGCCGCGACGGGTGCCGAGTATCCGGAAGCGGCCCACGAGTGGACGCGGGCCACACTCGCCGAGATCCTCGGCGACTGATTCAGTCGCGGAAGGCCCAGGGCTCCCCGAGCGATCGGCGCTGCTGAAGCGAGCGCCGGTGTGCGATGCGCTCGGCCGCGTACGTCGCGATGCCCATGAGCATCGCGATGCCCGCTGCGAGGAGCGGCGCGATCCCCCAAGGGTCGTCGGACCCGGTCGCCAGGGTCAGGACCCACACCGCGAGCATCGCCAGGCCCGCCGCGCTCACACCGGACGCGAGGGCGCCCGTCAGGAACGCGAGGCGCATCAGCGTTCGCGCTCCGCCACGGCCAGGTTCCGCTTCCCGCGGCGCAGGAGCAGCCAGCGACCCGCCAGCAGCTGCGAAGGGTCGATGGGCGTCGATGCGTCCGTCATCCGCTCGTTGTTGACGTACGCGCCCCCGTCGCCCACCACGCGCCGGGCGGCGCCCCTGCTCTCCGAGAGGCCCGCCTCGACCAGGAGGTCGAGGACGGTGGGCAGGTCGCCGTCGGCCGGGAAGGTCGTGCGGGGAAGATCGGCGAACGCGGCCTCGAGCGTCGCCTCGTCGAGCGATCGGAGGTCACCGCTGCCGAACAGCGCCTCGGAGGCCGCCACGGCGCGCTCGGTCGCATCGGCGCCATGGACGAGCTCGCAGACCTCTGCGGCCAGGGCTCGCTGTGCGGTGCGGGCCTCCGGGTGCGCCGCCGACTCCGACTCCAGGGCCTCGATCTCCTCGCGACCGCGGAAGCTGAAGACCCGAAGGTAGGTGCCGACCACCGCGTCATCGGTGTTGAGGAACCACTGGTAGAACGCGAAGGGAGACGTGAGCTCGGGATCGAGCCACAGGGTCGAGCCGGTGCTCTTTCCGAACTTCTCTCCGTCAGGCCGCGTGATGAGCGGCGTGGCGAGGGCATGCGCCGTGGCACCCTCGACCCGGCGGATGAGGTCGACACCCGCGGTGAGATTGCCCCACTGGTCGCTGCCGCCGAGCTGCAGCGAGCAGCCGTGCCGGCGGTAGAGCTCGAGGAAGTCGACCGCCTGCATGATCTGGTAGCTGAACTCGGTGTAGCTGATGCCGCCTGCCTCGAGGCGCGCGCTGACCGACTCCTTGGCCAGCATCCGGCTCACGCTGAAGTGCTTGCCGACGTCGCGCAGCCAGTCGATCGCGGACATGCTCGCGGTCCAGTCGAGGTTGTTCACGATGAGCGCACCGTTCGCGCCATCGAAGTCCAGGTAGCGCTCGACCTGTGAGCGAATCCGGTCCACCCAGCCGGCGATCATCTCCGGGTCGTTCAGCGTCCGCTCGCTCGTTCGTCCGCTCGGATCACCCACCAGTCCGGTCGCGCCGCCCACGAGCCCGATCGGCCGGTGCCCTGCCTCCTGGAGCCGCCGCATCGTGACGAGCAGGACGAGATTTCCGAAGTGCAGGCTCGGTGCGGTCGGATCGAACCCGCCGTAGTACGTGAGCGGCTCGGCGTCCATCGCCGCGCGCAGCGCGTCACGATCCGTGTGGTCGGCGATCATGCGCCGCCATTCGAGCTCATCGAGCACGGCGCTGCGGCCGTCGGAGGTCGTCATCGGGGAGTGAGTATAGAGAGCGGGCCGATCCCGGACGCCCGCGGCGGCGTTGGAGACGCGAGCGCCGTTCAGGGGCCGTCCGTGCTACCCTGCCGCCCGATGACCCGACGTGCCGCGCCGGGCCGGAGGCCCGCGAACGGTCGCGGTCCACGTGGCGGCGCTCCCCGCCGACGACCCGGCTCCCCCACCCTCCCCCGTCTCATCCTCGCCGTGTTCGGACTCCTGGCGATCGGCCTGTTCGCGCTGATCCTCGGCGTGTACTCCTCCTTCACGAGCGGGCTGCCGGACGTGGCCGACATCGAGAACTTCGACCTCGTCGAGGGATCGACGGTCGTCTCCGCCGACGGGACCGAGCTCGCGACGTTCGCCGTCGAGGACCGGCGCGAGATCGGCTTCGACCAGATGCCCGAAGTGATGCTCGAGGCCCAGGTCGCAGCCGAGGATCAGACGTTCTGGACGAATCCCTGCGTCGACTTCCGAAGCATCGTGCGCGCCGTGCTCCAGAACTTCCAGGCCGGCGAGACGGTGTCCGGGGCGTCGACGATCTGTCAGCAGCTCGTGCGGATGCGACTCTTCGACGCCGAGCTCATGGCCGATCCCGAGCGCCAGGTCGAGCGCAAGATCAAGGAGGCCATCCTGGCCCTCCGGCTCGACGACCGCTACCCCGGCACCGAGGGCAAGCAGCGGATCATCGAGATGTACCTCAACCAGGTCTACTACGGCAACAACGCCTACGGGATCTGGGCCGCCGCGAACGCCTACTACGGCAAGGACCTCACCTCGGACGACCCGGCGCAGCAGCTGACGGTCAGCGAGGCAGCTCTGCTCGCCGGCCTCGTGCGAGCACCGTCGCGCCTGGATCCGAGCCCGGAGGCGATCGAGCAGGAGATCGACGGAGAGACTCGGTTCGTCGTCCCCGAGAGCGCCCAGGCCATCACCGTGCGCGACTTCGTCCTCGACCAGATGCTCGAGTCCGACTTCATCACCCGTGACGAGTACGACGCCGCGATTGCCGAGCAGATCTCGCTGGCACCGCCCGACGACAACGCCTACCTGGCCCCGCATTTCGTCTTCGCCGTGCGCCGCGAGGCCGGCGACCTGCTCGAGGGCGAGGAGCTCCTCGACACCGGGGGCCTGCGAATCGTCACGACGCTGGACTACGAGGGCTACCAGGTCAGCGCCGAGAAGTGGGCCGCGGTCGCCTACGACATGGATCGGTTGAGCGACGAGGAGCTCATCGCAAAGTACGGCGAGCAGGCGCTGACCTGGATCGGCCAGCTCCAGGGCCGGAACATCAACAATGACGCGCTCGTGACGATCAACTACCGAACGGGTGCCGTCCTGGCCTACGTCGGCAGCGCGAGCTTCTTCGGGGAGTCGACCCCCGAGCACCAGGCGAACTTCGACGTCATCGGCCAGGCGTTTCGGCAGTCCGGATCGGCCTTCAAGCCGATCACCTACGCGGCAGGGTTCGAGTCGGGCGCGATCAGCCCCGCGTCGATGTTCATGGATGTCGAAGGCGAGATCGTCGATGGCTACAGCGTCCCGAACGCCGATGGCCGCGAGCGCGGCCCGGTCCGGGTGCGTGATGCCCTGAAGTACTCGCTGAACATCCCGGTCGTGAAGGCGCAGGAGCTCATCGGCACCGACAACGTCGTGAACCTCGCCGAGCGGCTCGGGCTCGAGTGGGATCCGAGGCAGGAGGACGAGGTGGCCGTCCCCTCACTGACCCTCGGCACGATCGGCGTCCACATGCTCGACCTGGCCGGCGCCTACGGGGCCATCGCGAACGGCGGGGAGTTCCATCCCCCGTATCTCATCGAGCGCATCGAGGACTCCCGAGGCAACGTGATCTACGAGCACGAGACCGACGCGCCCGATCCCGAGCAGGTCCTGTCCGCCGCGTCCGCCCACCTGGTCACCGACATCCTGGCCGACAACACCGATCCGCAGGCCAACCCGTTGTGGGGTCCACGATTCCAGCTCGAGACGCCGGATGGACGACGCCCAGCGACCCTGAAGACGGGGACCACGAACGACTTCCGCGACCTCCAGGCAGTGGGCTACCTGGCGCCCGACCCGGACCCGAGCGTGAGCGAGGGAGCGATCGTCACCGGCGTGTGGGTCGGCAACAGCGACTTCTCGCAGATCCAGGACGTCTTCGCCGCCGATGGCCCGACCTTCATCTGGCACGACTACATGGCGGAGGTGGCCGCGCTCAACGAGCTTCCCGTCCGTGACTTCACGCGCCCGGACGGAGTCGTCGAGGTGACGGTCGACGCGATCAGCGGCATGCTGCCTGGCGATCACACCGAGACGACCGTGACCGAGCTCTTCCGCTCCGACCGTCAGCCGACGGAGCGCGACACCACCCATCGTGAGCTGCGCATCGAGGTGGTGACGGGCAAGATCTGGCAGGAAGGCTGCGGCGACTTCGCGACCCTCGCGCCGTCTGCCTCCCCGGATCCCTCAGCCGAACCACCGCCCGCAGAGCCGGACGAGAAGGTGTTCCTCGACCTCAACGGCTGGGAGTCCGACCGGCCCACTTGGGAAGCGGCGAACGCAGCGTGGCTCGAGCTGTGGTCGGGCCGCGAGGACGAGCTGAACGCGAACCTGCGACGGCCGTTCCCCGGACCGGTTGACGCGCCGTTCGCGCCGGCCGAGGAATGCACGCCGGGCGAGATCCCGACCTCGTCCCCCACCCCATCACCCACCCCCACGCCATCGCCGACACCGACGCCGACACCGACGCCCATCGCGACACCGGAGCCCACGCTGCCTCCGACGCCGGTACCGACGCCGACGCTGCCCGTCGTGACTCCGTCCCCGACCCCGGTGCCGACCCCGACGCCGGCGCCCTAGAGCTCGGCGACCGTCGCTCCCTCCCCGCCCTCGTCGCGCCGGCCGCCGCGGACGGCGCGCACCCGCGGATGCTCCGCCAAGGCCTCGCGGACCGCGCGCCGCAGCGCGCCTGTGCCGATGCCATGGATGATCACGACCGAGTCCAGGCCGGCCAGCAGCGCGTCGTCGAGGTACGCGGTCAGACGTTCGAGCGCGGCCTCGACGCGCTCGCCGTGGAGATCGAGGCTCGGTGAGACACGGGCAGCGGCTCGGCGTCGCATCTCCTCGGCCGCAAGGTCGCGGGGTGTCGGTCCGCTGACCGGCTCCGGCACGACCTCCACGTCGTCGGCCGGAACGACGAGCCGTGCGCCGTCAGTCTCCAGCGTCACGCGTCCGGTTCGTCCACTGATCTCGACGATGCGGCCCGCCGTTCCGAGGGTGCGCGACCGACCCCACAGGCCGACCCGCGGCTGCAGCCCGTCGTCATCGGCTTCGGACTCGTCGCCCCCCTCACGCTGGGGAGGTGGCGGAGCCGCAGACTCCGTCCGTGCTCGCTTCGCGCGCTTCGCGAGGTCATCGAACGCGTCCGCCGCCCGCGGCGCGGGCCCGCCCCGCAGGTTCCGCTGCCGCAGGACCTCGCGCCGCAGGTCGGCCACCTCGCGCTCGGCGCGCGCCAGCATCTCGTCGGCGGCACGTCGAGCGTCGCTCAGCAGCTGGCCCGCCTCGCGCCGGGCACGGTCGACGCCGCCGCGTGCGCGAGAGCGTTCATCAGCCGCTGCGGCTCGCTCGGCCTCCGCGGCGTCGAGCGCCTGGCGCTGCGCCTCCTCGGCCCGCGCGATGGCGGCGAGCGTCTCCTCCATGCTGGCGTGCTCGGCCGAGATCCGCCCTCGCGCGTCGTCGAGGATGTCTCTCGACAGCCCGAGCCGCTCCGCGATGGCGAAGGCCTGGCTCTTCCCCGGCAGGCCGATGGTGAGGCGGTACGTCGGGCGCAGCGTGGCGACGTCGAACTCAACGGCCGCGTTGCTGACCGCCGGATGCTCCGTCGCGAACGACTTGAGCTCGGCGTAGTGGGTCGTCGCGGCCACCATGGCCCCTGCCGCCAGCAGGCGCTCGACGATCGCCATGGCCAGCGCCGATCCCTCGGTCGGATCGGTGCCGGCACCGACCTCGTCGAGCAGGATCAGGGTTCCGGGACCGGCGGCCGCCACGAAGCGAACGACGTTCCGGAGGTGGCTCGAGAAGGTCGACAGCGACTGGGCGATGCTCTGCTCGTCGCCGATGTCGGCCATCACCTGGGCGAAGACCGGGATCCGTGCGCCACCGGCCGCCGGGAGGCGCATGCCGGCCTGATGCATGAGCGCCAGCAGCCCGAGCGTCTTGAGCGACACGGTCTTGCCGCCCGTGTTCGGGCCGGTGACGACGAGGGCCCGGTAGCCGAAGCGCTCGCCGATGCGAAGGTCGATCGGCACGGCCGCCTCGCCGAGCAGCGGGTGACGGGCGGACAGGAGCTCGACCGCGTCATCGGCGACGGCCGGCCGAACGCCATCCATGCTCGAGCCGAGGCGGGCGCGGGACATCCACAGGTCAGCGCGGGCCAGCGCCGCGAGGCTGGCGGTCAGGCTCTCCGACCGCGACTCCACCGCGGCGCTCAGCTCGTCGAGAATCCGCTCCTCCTCGCGGTCGGCAGCGAGCGAGGCTTCCGTCCAGGCGTTGTTGAGCTCGACGACCGTCAGCGGCTCGATGAACAGCGTGGCGCCGGACGCGCTCTGGTCGTGGACGATGCCCTTCACCCGGCTCTTCGCCTCGGCGCGGATCGGGATGACGTAGCGGCCCGACCGGACCGTCACGATCGGCTCGCCGATGAGGCCCGCCATCTGGCTCGAGCGCAGCATCGCGTTCAGACGCTCACGGACCCGGTCCTGCGTGGTGCGCAGACGCTTCCGGAGCGCGGCGAGCTCCGTCGATGCGGTGTCCAGGATCTCCCCACCCTCGTCGACGCTGCGCGCGATGCGCTCCGCGAGGTCCGGCGCGGAATCCAGCTCGTCTCGCACACCGATGAGCTGCGGACCGCGCCACGAGGCCAGGCGCGCAGCGAATCGCCCGGTAGCGTCCAGCGTCACGCCGATCTCGACGAGATCCGCCGGCGAGAGGCGTCCACCGCGACGCGCGCGGTCGAGCGCGTTCCGGATGTCGCGCGCTCCGCCGATCGTGGCCTGTGCCTGGTCGTCGAGGAGCTGGGCCGCCTCGTCGGTCTGATCCTGGAGGAGGGCGACGTGAGCCGCGTCCGGGCTCGGGACGACGGCCTTCGCCAGCTCCCGGGATGGCGCGAACGAGGTCAGCGCGGCCAGCATCTCCACCACCGCCGGGAACTCGAGAGCCCGGAGCGTCCCCTCGCTGGCCGCTCCGGCGGCCCGTTCAGCCGCGGGAGACATGCGGATCGCCATCGATCCAGAACCGCATCGGGCGCTCCGCCCACGGACCCGCGTACGCGACGCCGATCCGCGGCCCGCGCGCGACACGGGGCGACCTCCCCGGTCGCGGCTCGATGTGCACCGGCCCGTCGAGAAGGTCGGTGCCGTCCAGCGCGCGGTCGATACCGAGGGCCCGTGCCACGTTTCCCGGTCCCGAGGCCAGCCGGCGATCCGGGACGTTCGCGCCCCTGCGTTGCCTCGCGGCCTCGCGCCCGTGCTCGATCTCGAGCGCACGGATGAGGACCGCCTCCGGCTTCGTGCCGGGTCCGGTCACGACGTTGATGCAATGATGGAGCCCGTAGATCAGGTAGACGTACAGGTGCCCGGGAGGGCCGAACATCACGCGATTGCGGGGTGTCATGCCGCGAGACGAGTGCGCCGCCAGGTCCTCCGGGCCGGAGTAGGCCTCGACCTCCACGATCCGTCCACCGACGCCGGCGTGCGTGAGCGTGGCACCGAGGAGCTCGCGAGCGACCACGACGGCCGGCCGATCGAACCACGCCCGCGCCGCGGATGCGGGATCGGCCGGCAGCGCCATCACGGCTGAAGCAGGATCGCGATCTCTTCCGGAACGAAGGGGCGCGCCAGGAAACCGGCCGTCGGAATGAGCGTCTCGCGGAAGAACTGGACGATCACGGAGTCGTTCAGGGCGTTGTAGTACGCCGCGACCCAGCCCCCCGTCTCCCCACCGCCGCGGAAGAAGCTGTCGTACACGATGAGCTGAAAGGTGAAGACGAGCGCCGCGAACAGCAGGCCGAAGATGGCGCCGCCGATCTCGTCGAGCTGCCGGATGATCGGCAGGCGGGTGCGGCGGTAGAAGGCGCGGATGGCGAAGAAGCCGCCGATGACGAAGCCGAAGAAGAGCAGGACGAAGATGAGGAGCTCGCGCCCCTCACGCCCGAATGCCTCCCAGAAGCGCAGGAGGTCGACGATGGGCTCCTTGAGCTGCGAGGCCAGGACGAACGCCACGATCACGGCCAGCGCGTTCAGAACGTAGCGGATCATGCCCTGCGTGAAGCCGGCGAACACCGCGCCCGCCAGGACGAGGATGATCACCAGGTCGAACCAGCTCAGGCGCGCCAGCAGATCCACGCGTCGCATTCCTCCGAGATCGAACGAGACCGAGCGCCGCATCGGCTCGGGCGGCCGCAAGGGTACCAGCCGGTCGCGCGGCGCGACAAGAATCGCGGCGTGTCAGCGGATCTCCGCACCGAGGTGATGGCGGAGCGAGCCACGGACCTTGTTGAGCGCGCGCTCGATGCTCTTTGTGTCGCCCGCCGTCTCTGGCTGGAACCGGAAGCTCACGGCATAGCTGACCTTCCCCGCGCCGATCTGCTCCCCGCGGTACACGTCGAACAGATGCACCTCGACGAGCTGCGGGCCCGCACTCGTGCGCGCGACCCGGAGCAGGTCGCCCACCGGCGTGCCCTCGGCGACCACCACGGCCAGGTCGCGGTCGACGGGCTGGACCGCGGGAATGGATCGAGCCCCGATGCCCGCGACGAGGCTCAGAAGGCGTCCCACGTCGAGACTGGCGTCCACGGGCCTGCCACCGACGCCCCAGGCGGCGACCACGCGCGGGTGCACCTCGCCGAGCGAGCCGTACGGGCGTCCGGCAGCATCGACGATCAGCCCGGTTCGTCCCGGGTGGCGATGCGCATGCTCCGATCCCGCGTCCTCGGCCCGGTACGCCGGGCGCGGAGCGCCGAGTGCATCGTGCAGCGCGTCGATGATCCCCTTGAGGTCTGCCACGTCGACCTCGCGATCGGAGGCGCCCGGGGAGGCGGGCTCGGCACGTCCGGCAAGCACGATGCCCAGCTCCCACGACTCGTAGCGACCCGTCCCGGCCGTCTCGGAGCGCAGGTCGCGCGTTGTCGGCGACTCGGGGCGATAGCCATAGATCGCCCCGAGATCGAAGAGCCGGACATCGGGCTGCCGCCATCGGGCGTTCTCGGCAAGCCCGCCGAGCAGTGACGGCGCCATGCGTGACCGCAGGATGGCGTGATCCTCGCTCAACGGGTTGAACAGCCGCACGAGCTCGGGATCGTCCGGGTCGTAGCCGGTGCGCTCGATGTCGGCGCGCCCGATGAGCGCGTGGCTGACCATCTCGTCCAGCCCGAGCCCGGCCAGGATGCGCCGGATCCGGTGCCGCGGCTCGCTCGGATCCGGCCGATACGCGGGCAGCGCTGCCCGCGGCAGGCGCCCCGGGATCCGCTCGTATCCGTGGGCCCGCGCGATCTCTTCCGCCAGATCGGCGTCGGAGGTCACGTCGAGCCTCCACGGAGGCACCGTCACCGTCAGCGCATCATCCCCACCGGCCTTCACCGCGAAGCCGAGCGGCTCGAGAAGCCGGGTGACCCGTTCCGCGTCGAGCTCGATGCCGAGGAGGCGACCGACACGGCCCACGCCCATCGTCACCTCCGTCGCTGGCCTCGGATCCGGATCGTTGTCCACGATCCCCCGACCCACCCGCGCGCCGGTCGTCTCGGCGATGAGCTTCGCCGCGCGGTCCACGGCGAAGCGTGGAAGATCGGTTGCGATCCCCTTCTCGTGGCGCGCACTTGCCTCCGACCTCAGTCCCAGGCGCCGCGCCGTGTTCCGGACCGTCGGTCCGTGGAAGATGGCGGACTCCAGGATCACCCGGGAGGTCGCGTCACCGACCTCGGTCGACGCGCCACCCATGATCCCGGCCAGTCCGATCGGCCGCTCTCGGTCCGCGATCACGAGCATGCGCTCGTCGAGCGTGCGGCGAACGTGGTCGATCGTCTCGAGGCTCTCGCCGTCTCGCGCCCGGCGGACGACGATCTTGCCCTCGGGGACGGCATCCGCGTCATAGGCGTGCATCGGCTGTCCGAGCTCGTGCATGACGTAGTTCGTGACGTCGACGACCGCGCTGATCGGTCGCATGCCGGCCGCGAGAAGACGCCGCTGCATCCAGTCGGGTGACGGTCCGTTGCTGACGCCCTCGAACCAGCGCGCGGTGAAGCGCGGGTTGAGCTCCGGGTCCTCGATGCGCACGCTGACGTGCTCGTCGGCGGCGGTGTCACCCTCGCTCACCTCGGCGCTCGGCAGGCGGAGGTCGGCGCCGGTGAATGCCGCGATCTCGCGTGCCAGACCGACCATCGAGAGCGCGTCGCCGCGGTTCGGCTTCACGTCGACGTCCAGCACGACCTCGCCGACGAGCTCCGCCACCGACGCCCCCGGCGCGATCTCGTCGCCATGGCCCAGGATGTGGATCCCGTCGGCATCCGGTCCGAGGCCCAGCTCGATGGCGCTGCACAGCATCCCGTTGCTCACCACCCCTCGGATCTTGCTGCGCTCGATCCGCCGCTCGCCGGGCAGGACCGCGCCGGGCAGCGCCGCCGGGACGAGCTGCCCGACCTCGAGGTTCTGCGCGCCGCACACGATCTCGAGCTCGCCACCGGCGTCCTCGCCGACGTCGACCCGCGTCAGCCACAGGGTGTCCGCGTTCGGGTGGCGCTCGACATGGAGCAGGCGGCCGACCACGACGCCGCTCCAGTCGGCACCGGCCACCTCGATGGCACTCACCTCCATGCCGCGCATCGTCAGCTCGTCGGCCAGCGCCTGCGGCTCGAGGTCGACATCGACGTAGTCACGAAGCCACGCGAGCGGGACGCGCATCTAGCGGCCCTCCGCGAACTGCCGGCCGAAGCGCAGGTCGGCGCTGAAGAAGAGGCGGATATCGCCGATGCCATGGCGCAGCATCGTCATGCGATCGGGGCCCATGCCGAACGCGTAGCCCTGGAACTCCTCCGGGTCGAAGCCGCCGTTGCGAAGCACCTCGGGATGGACCATGCCGGCACCCAGGATCGTCATCCAACCCGTCCGCTTGCACGCCGGACAGCCGGACCCGCCGCACACCAGGCAGCCGATGTCGAACGCGACGCTCGGCTCGGTGAACGGGTAGTAGCCGGGACGGAAGCGCGTCCGCACGTCGCGGCCGTACAGCGCCCGAGCGATCTCCTCGAGCATCCCCTTGAGATCGGCCAGGCTCGTGTCACGGTCCACGACGAGGCCCTCAACCTGGAAGAACTCGGAGGCATGGCTCGCGTCGACCGCCTCGTACCGGAAGCAGCGCCCGGGGGTGATCACCCGGATCGGCGCGTCGAGAGCCTGCATGGCGCGCACCTGGACCGGGCTCGTGTGGGTGCGCAGGATCGTGCCGTCTGCCGCCGGACGCGGCTGCCCGAGCTCGATCGATCCGGGCTCCGCGACATAGAGCGTGTCCCACAGGTCGCGCGCCGGGTGGTCCGGCGGAATGTTGAGCAGCTCGAAGTTGTAGGCCTCGGTCTCGATCTCCGGGCCCTCGAAGACCTCGAAACCGAATGCATGGAAGACCTCGCGGAGATCGCGCATCAGCGTCTGCACCGGGTGGAGGTGGCCGATGCGCACCGGACGTCCCGGCGCGCTCATGTCGATCGCCTCGTCCTGCAGCCGCGCCGCCAGGTCACCCACCGCGAGCTCCTCGGCCCGAGCGGACAGGGCCGCCTGGACGTGGTCGCGGATCTCGTTGGCGAGTCGGCCGAGGGCCGGACGCGCGTCGGGATCGGCCTGCCCGAGGCCGCGCATGAGGACCGTCAGCTCTCCCGAACGCCCGAGGAGGGCGTGACGGACCGCTTCGACCTCTTCGGTCGTGCCCGCCGCCCGCAGGGCGTCGTCGGCACGGGCACGCAGAGCCTCGAGCTCAGCCCCAAGGTCGCTCATGGTCGAATCTCCGGCATGCCTCGTGTCCGCATCGGCTCGCTGTGCATGATGGGTGAAATGGAACGACCCCGCCCCGGAATCCGGGACAGGGTCGTGGGGACCGGCGTCGCCGCCGGTCAGCTGGTAAAGGTGGCCTTGGCCGTCTCGACCATGGCCGCGAACGCGGCCGGCTCCCGTACGGCCATGTCGGCCAGGATCTTCCGATCCACCTCGACGCCCGCGCTCTTCAGGCCTGCGATGAAGCGGCCGTAGGGAACGCCGTGCTGGCGCGATGCCGCGTTGATGCGCTCGATCCACAGCCGGCGCATGTCGCGCTTCCGGTTGCGTCGGTCGCGGTACGCGTAGACGAGGGCGTGGATCAGCGCCTCACGCGCCGGGCGGATGAGGGTCGACCGCGTGCCGCGACGTCCTTCGGCGCGGTTCAGCAGCTTCTTGTGTCGACGGTGCGCGGTGACGCCGCGCTTGACGCGAGCCATCGGCTACTTCCCCTTGCCGGCGTACGGCATGAGGCGCTCGAGCTGAGCGGTGTGCGTCTCGGAGACCTCGGCCATCCCGTCATAGCGGCGACGACGGCTGGCTGACTTGATCTCGAGGTGATGGCCGCGCCACGCCTTCGGCCGGACCCACTTCCCGGATCCGGTCTTCCGATAGCGCTTCGCGGTGCCCTTGTGGGTCTTCATCTTCGGCATAGTCGTCTTACGATCCCTGCTGTGCCGGCGCCTCGCTCGACGCCGGGGCCGATGGCTCCCGTTCGGGAGCCGGGCTGTTGGCGGCGACCGCGTCACCGATGGTGTCGCCGGCTTCAGCGGAGCGTTCCGCGTCGCCGTTCTCGCTCTTCTTCTCCGGCCGCTTCTCGAGCGGCGCCATGACGATGTACATGCTGCGGCCCTCGAGGAGCGGCTGCCGCTCGACGACCCCGTGCTCGGCCAGAACCTCGGCCGTGCGCATGAGCAGATCCCGCCCCAGGTTCGCGTGGCTGATCTCGCGCCCGCGGAAGCGAACGGTGACCTTGACGCGGTCCCCCTTGTCGAGGAACTCGGCGGCCCGTCGCGCCTTCGTCTTGAGGTCGTGGACGTCGATCTTGACGGCCAGACGCACCTCCTTGAAGGTCTGCGACTTCTGCTTCTTCTTCTGTTCGCGCTCGCGCTTCTGCAGCTCGTACTTGTACTGACCGTAGTCGAGGATGCGACAGACCGGCGGGACCGCGGTGGGTGCGACCTCCACGAGGTCGAGCCCCTTTTCCTGTGCCAGGGCGAGTGCCTTGAACGTCGGCATGACGCCCAGCTGCTGCCCTTCATCGTCGATGATGCGCACCTCTCGGATGCGGATCATCTCGTTGATGCGGAGGTCCTTTGCCAGCTCTCGTGCTCTCCTTCAACAACAAGGCCACCTTCCGGTCACGGACGGGTGGCCATGCAGATATCTACGCGAATTGCCGACGGATGATACACCGAATTCGAACGGATGGTCAACGAACGACCGGGCATCCCGGACACGGATGAGGACCGCCGACGGCGGTCCTCATCGGTCGCTCCGAGGCTCGATTGAGCCCGGGTCGGATCAGTACCAGCGATGTCCGGCCCGGATCACCAGGTCGAGCGGAGCGGGCACTGCGTTGGCAGCAGGAAGGCGATCATCCGAGATGCACACGTTCGCGTCCATCTCAGTTCCACCGCATGCCGGCTGCGAGCGAGAGGGCCATCGACGCCAGGATCGCCAAGGCCCAGGTGATGCGGGTCATTCGGTAGGCCACGCCAGTTCACCTCGTTGCGGGTGTCACGATCGAGACCGGCAACCGGGCGGCCTCACCACCTCTCAGCGTTGAGGTCCCTGGCTTTGCGTCCCCGCCTCGCGGCGGGTTTGCCCTGGACGGGTCGATCGATGAAGGGCGATTCTCGCCCTCGGCCGAACCGTAGGCTGACGAGCCGTCGTCGGCTATCGCTCGTCGGTACGGGGCCGGGAGTACGACGGGGGGAGGTTCCGCGGCGCACCACCCGCCGCCATGGTCGACGCGATGAGCCACGCGACGCCGAGGGCGATCAGCACGTCGCCGATGCTGAACACGTTCGCGAACGGGATCGGCGGCGGAATCGCGAAGATGTCGGTCAGCATCCAGAGCGCCGGTGAGTCGCTGATCACGCTGTTGCTGTAGCCATCGTTCAGGCCGCGGCCGAGGACGGCGAGCGCGGCAGGCGATGCTGGCATGGCGCCACCGTTGGCGGCGATGGCCGCGAGGTTCGCCGCGGCCCCGAGGGCGATCACGGCCATGCCGGAGACTCGTGCGTTCCGAACCACGACTCCGAGGACGACGAGCGTCGATCCGATGTAGAGCGGCATGCCGAGCTCGCCGATGCGCTCCGCGACGGGTCCGAAGAAGAGGACGACCTGGACGAGCAGTCCGGCCACGGCGAACGCCGCCCACCGCACGCGCAGGTCGCCCAGGGCGGCCAGACTGCCGCCGGCCAGCCAGCCGGCCAGTGTGCCGGCGGCCATCGCGTAGAGCATGAACATCAGTCGGCCGGCCTCGCGTGCGGCGATGCGGCCGCGAGGGGGGCGCCGTCCGCGCGACGCGATGGGTCGTGGCTCGGCGCGAACACGATCTCGCCGATCGGCCGGGGCCGTGCGAAGAGATATCCCTGGCCGAGCTCGCAGCCCATGCCGCGCAGGCGCTCGAGCTGCTGCTCGTGCTCGATGCCCTCGGCGACGACCGTGAGCCCGAGCTCCTTTCCGAGCGCCAGGATCGCGCTCGTGAACGCCCACTCCTGTCCCTCGTCTCCCCCGCTGCCGACGAAGTCCTTGGCGATCTTCAGGATGTCCACTGGGAAGCGACGGAGGTATGTGAGGGACGAGTACCCGGTACCGAAGTCGTCGATGGCGATTCGCACCCCGCGCGAACGCAGCGCGGCCAGCTTCGCGATCGTGGCCGCCGTGTCCCGGAACATGGCGGTCTCGGTGATCTCCAGCACGAGTCGATGCGGCGAAAGACCCGTGGCGGCGAGCACCTCCCCCACCTCATCGAGGAAGTCGGGCTGCTGGATCTGCACGGCCGAGACGTTGACGCTCACCCACAGCTCGTCGCCGTGGCCGCCGGCGACGTCGCGGATCTCCTCGGCGGCCGTCTCGAGCATGAAGCGTCCGAGCGGCACGATGGCGCCCGAGGCCTCGGCCAGTGCGATGAACTCCTCCGGATCGACGAGATCGCGTGAGGGGTGCCGCCATCGAGCCAGGGCTTCCAGCCCAACGACGCGGCCCGAGGCCAGCTCGACGATCGGCTGGTGCACCACCAGCAGCTCGCTGCGGGCGATCGCGCCGCTGAGCGCGTGGGTCATCTCGTGGCGGGCGATGATGGCCGCGTGGAGCGTGGGATCGAAGACGGCGAACTGCCGCCGTCCATTGCCCTTCGCGGTGTACATCGCGACATCCGCATTGCCGAGCAGCTCATCGGCGGACTGTCCCGCGCCGCTGCTGGCCGCCACGCCGATGCTGACGCCGACCGTCACCTCGCGGCCATGAACGGGGTACGCCTCGCCGAGCACGCTCACCAGCCGCTCCGCCACCGCGACGGCTCGACCGAGCGCCGGCTCGTCGAGCATGAGGATCGCGAACTCGTCTCCGCCCAGCCGTGCCGCCAGGTCTTCCTCGCGAACGCACGAGCGGATCCGCTCCCCGACCATCATCAGCAGCTCGTCCCCGGCCGCATGGCCGAGCGTGTCGTTCACGTTCTTGAAGTCGTCGAGGTCGAGCAGCAGGATCACGACGCTCGGCTCACCGGGTCGCTGGGCCGCGATTCGGGTCCGCGCCACCTCGGTGAAGTGCGCGCGGTTCGGCATGTCGGTCAGCGGGTCGTGGTACGCCTGGTACCGCAGCTGCTCCTTCAAGCGAGACAGCTCCGCGAGGGACTGCTCGAGGTGGCCGTTCTCGAGGGCGACGGCCGCCTGGTTCGCCAGCGTCTCGAGCAGGCGGAGGTCGTCGGTCCCGAACGACGTGCCCTCGGTGAGCCGGTTCGCGACCGTCAGCAGGCCGATCATGCCGCCCTCGCCGACGAGCGGGGCGACCATCGCCTGGCGACCGGCAAGGGTCCGGCCGCCGGGTGATCGGTCCAGGTTCACGAAGCCCGCCTGCCTCAGGGAGACGAGCGCACCGAGGCTGTGGTCGATGACCATCTCCTCGACGGGCTGCAGTCGCTCCGATGCGGCATCGTGGAGCGACGTCGTGCGCAGCGCCCGGTGGTCGACGCCATCGGCCTGCAGGACGAGCTCGGCGATCTCCGCGCGGAACATCGACCGGGCGTGGTCGAGAAGGGCGACGAGCGCGACGTCGAGCTCCGGCGAGTGCTGGAGGATTCGGCTGGACTGGTAGACGAGCTCGAGGCGCTCGTGCTTCTCGCGCTCGGACACCCACGCTCGGTAGGCCAGGAACAGCGTGGACACGGGGATCACGAGCAGCCACAGCGCACCGGGACTGGCCCACAGGATCGTCACCGCGACGAGGGCGATGCTCGTGTTCGCCATCGCAACGAGCAGACCGAACTGGAGCATGTCCGGGAGCTTGCGGTACTGCGGCGCGCCTCCCGACAGCGTGATCGCCGTCGCGATGCTCACCGCACCGACGACCGTCGCCACGGTCGTGGCTGCGAACGCGGCAAGGTATTCGGCGAGCCCCGGAATACCCGCCGACGCCGGGACGACATGGAAGACGGCCATCATCACCACGCCCAGCACGGCGTAGTTCGCCAGGTTGAACGCGATCTTCAGGGGGGCCTGCCGCAGGTAGACGAGGCCCATCCCGGCCCCACCGAGGAGCGCCAGCAGATATGTCGGAGGGTCGAGGAAGAAGAGGCCGATGACGGCCGGGACCTCCGTCAGGCTGAACGCGTGCGACTCCCGCCGGAAGTGCACCTCGATCACCTTGACATCGGCCACCGCGAACGCGGCCGCAACGAACACCCAGGGGATGGCGAACGGAACGGCACGTGCCGGGCTGTCGGCGAGCAGTGCCAGGTAGATGAGGACGGCCAGGGCGACGAGCATCGCCGAGAAGGCGGCGACGCGGTGTGCCGGGCGCATCCGATCGAGGATCAGCACGAATCGGCGCAGCCGGGACGGCTGCGAATGCGCCAGGTCGACGAGCGGGGTTGCGGGCACTACGCCCTGCATGGTGGCGGCATCGAGGAGCGAGCGCCGTCCATCATTGGTACCGGGCGGTGCCGGTACCCGGCGCCTCAGTAGGTGTGGAAGATGGCCACCGGACGGCCGTCAGGATCGGCGACCCGGAACGATCGCGTGCCCTCCCAGCGGTCCCCCGTCGGCGGCCCGACGAGTGCGAAGCCCCGGCGCCCCAGCTCCTGCGCCCATGCATCGACCTCCGACGCCGTGTCGACGCGGAAGCCGATCTGGATGCCTTCTCGCGTGGCCCGCTCGCCACGCCGGAAGCTCAGCTCGAATCCACCCAGCTCCAGGTCGACGCCCGACTCGTCCGCCGCGAGGCGCTTGAAGCCGAACGCGGACTCATAGAACTCCGCCGCATGGTGAGGGTCGGTCGACAGCAGCGCCAGCTGGCCGACGCCTCGCATCTTCCTCATGTGGGGCCTCGGGGCGTCACGCCTTGGTGTCGCCCCCGTCGTCGAACGGCCACAGCTCGCGTGACTCCACCCGAGCCCGAAGGTCGTCGATGAACTCGGCGATCGGCACGCCCTGGGACGAGGCGCCGCTGCGCAGCCGCGGCGAGACCGCGTTCGCCTCCGCGTCGCGGTCCCCCACCACGACCATGACCGGGATCTTCTGCTCCTGTGCGTCCCGCAGCTTCAGCTGCATGCGCTCGGATCGCTCGTCGACCTCGGCACGCAGGCCGGCATCGGCGAGGGCCGCGCGCACCGTCTCCGCGTACTCGAGGTGGCGGTCGGCGATCGGAACGATCATCACCTGGACGGGCGCGAGCCACAGCGGGAAGGCGCCGGTGTAGTGCTCGGTGATGATGCCGATGAAGCGCTCGAAGCTGCCGTAGATCGCGTAATGGATGACGACCGGCCGCTCGAATCCGCCATCGGCGGCTCGATACTCCAGGTCGAAGCGCTGCGGCAGCTGGTAGTCGGCCTGGATCGTCGCCATCTGCCACTCGCGCCCGAGCGCGTCCTCGATGAAGATGTCGATCTTCGGCGCGTAGAAGGCCCCGCCACCCTCATCCAAGGTGAAGGACATCCCGTCCTCTTCGAGGCGCTCTCGGAGCCGGCCCTCGGCGCGCTCCCAGAACTCGTCGGACCCGAGCCGCTTCTCGGGACGCGTGGCCAGCTTGGCCCGGGGTTCGAAGCCGAACGGGGCGTACTGCTTCCGCACCAGCGACAGCGCCAGGCGAATCTCGTCGTCGACCTGGTCGTCGCGGCAGAAGACGTGCGAGTCGTCCTGGGTCAGCTGGCGGACGCGGAACATGCCGGCCAGCACTCCCGTCCGCTCCTTGCGGAAGAGCGTGGAGTAGTCGGCGAAGCGCATCGGCAGCTCGCGGTACGAGTGCGACCGGGTCTTGTAGATGAGGATCTCTTCCGGGCAGTTCATCGGCTTGAGGCCGGAGACATGGTCGTAGTCGTCGAGCACGAACATGTTGTCCTGGTAGTTGCCCCAGTGGCCCGACGTCTCCCACAGCTCCTTGCGAACGAGGCTCGGGGTGCGGACCTCGTGGAAGCCCGCTTCACGGCGCACCTGTCGCGACCACTCCTCGAGCGCACGCCAGATCGCCATGCCCCGCGGGTGGAGGAACGGGGCGGCCGGCGACTCGGGATGGAACGTGAAGAGATCGAGCTCGCGGCCGAGCTTGCGATGATCCCGCTTCTTCGCCTCCTCGAGACGCCAGAGGTGCTGATCGAGCTCCTCCTGGGTATCCCACGCGGTGCCGTAGATGCGCTGGAGCATCGGGCGCGTCTCGTCACCCCGCCAGTAGGCCCCGGCGGTGGTGAGGAGCTTGAAGGCCCCGAGCTCGCTGGTCGACTCGACGTGGCCGCCGCGGCACAGGTCCTCGAACGAGCCGTGGCGGTAGAAGGTGATCGTCTCCCCCGCCGGAAGGTCGTTGACGATCTCGACCTTGAACGGCTGGTTCTCCCGCTCCAGCCGGGCGATCGCGTCCTCGCGGGACGATTCCTTGCCTTCGAAGCGGAGGTCAGCCGCCTGCTGCTCGCGCATCTTCGCCTCGATCTGCTCGAGGTCGGCGGGCGTCAGCGGTCGCGGCAGGTCGAAGTCGTAGTAGAAGCCGTCCTTGATGGCCGGCCCGATCCCGAGCCTGGCCTCGGGGAAGAGCTCGACCACCGCGGCGGCCATCATGTGCGCCGCGCTGTGGCGCATGGCGGCGAGCCGGTCCCCGGTCCCGGAGGCGAGCGCCGCCTCGGCGTCCTGGCTGATCTCGTCAGCGTCGATCGTCATGCGCCGAAGGGTAGCGCAACCGCGCGCGCCTCAGCTCCCGGCAGGGGTATCTCCCTGACGATCGGCCTCGGGCTCGCCCGGCATCCCCGTTTCGGGAATCGGATCGTCCATGTCACCGGTCGGCGGCATCGTGCCGGATCCGCCCGGATAGGCATCGTCGCCGATCGGATCGCCGGCGTCGCGTTCGGGCCGGTCGAGCGGGCCGCTGCCCGGCTGCTGCGGGTCCTGATGTGTCATGCGGTCCCGACAGCAATCTTCGAGCCAGCTGCCATGAGTGCTCAGACCCGCTTGAACTGCTCGAACGGCTGGCGGCACGCGCTGCAGTGGTAGATCGCCCGGCACAGCGTGGGGCCGAACGGGTTGTCGAGCCGGGTGTCGGACGATCCGCAGTACGGGCATTCGGCGACCGGGAGGGTCGCCAGGTCCTCGATGCCGATGAGTCCCACCGGGCCGGGTGGCAGCGGCGCTGGAGGCGCGAAGCCTGACCGACGCAGGCGCTCCCGCCCACGCTCCGAGATCCGATCGCTCGTCCACGGCGGGTCGAACGTGACGTCGACGATCACCGAGTCGGCGAGCTCCAGCGCATCGAGGCGCTCGGTGATCTCCTGTCGCATCACGTCGATCGCCGGGCAGCCGACGAAGGTCGGCAGCAGCTGGACGCGAAGCCGGCCATCCTCGAACGCCACGCCGCCGATGACGCCGAGGTCGACCACGCTGATGGCGGGGATCTCCGGATCGGGGATCTCCGCCAGCTCGGCCCAGACGCGGGCCTCCGCCTCGGGTCGAGTCTCGATCACCACAGCGCGCCCTCCTCCGAGCCGGAGACGCGGGTGAACTCGCCGTGCAGCCACGCGAAGTCGTCGGTCCGACGGGTGCGTCCCCCGGCATCGGGCGATGCCGCCGGCAGCTCGCCCGTGATCGGCTCGAGGACCGGTCGCACACGCTCGAGCCATGCCGCATGCAGCTCGGGCATCGGCTTGGGGAGCCATCCCTCGCGATCCAGGCCCTCGCCGGCCCCGAGCGGGGCGAACACCTGCTGGGCATCGGGCCAGAGCTGGCGGAGCGACTCGGCGAAGCGGCGACGGCCGTCCTCGGCGCCGTCCGCCAGGCGGCGCAGCCACGCGTCCGCGTGAAGCAGGTGGTAGGTCTCCTCGCGTCGCATCTTCCCGGCGAGGGCAGCCAGCCCCGGGTGAGCGGATGCGGCGACGGCCGTCAGCCGCACCGCATCGGCCGTCTCGTACAGGTAGCGACGGGCAGCACTGAACGCCCAGTCCCCGCGCGCGTGGTTCAGCAGCGCCGCGTGCCGGTAGTCGGCGATTGAGCGGCCGAACGCGATGCGATCCGCATCGTCGTCGGTGAGCTCGGCCAGGAGCTCGTAGAGGGCCTTGGCATGGCCGATCTCGTCCTGGGCGATCGAGCTCGTCGCCACGTCCTCCTCGAGCATCGGCGCGATGCCGGTCCACTCGGAGTCCCAGAAGCCGATGATGAACTCGTCGTCGGCCAGCGACAGCACCAGCTCCGCCAGCGCATCGCGGGCGCCGGGATCGAGGGCGGGTGCCACCGATTCCGTGGTCACGTCGCGTCGCCCCGGGCACGCTCCTTGGCCCTCTCGAGCTTGTGCTTGATGATGTAGCCGCCGGGACGCTTGTGCGAGCGATCGAACGGCGGCTTCAGAAGGTCGGGATCGTCGAGCTCGGTGACAGCGTCGCGTGGCACGACCCACAGACGATGGGACTCACCGCGGCGGCCGTAGAACTCGCGTGCGTAGTGGACGGCCAGCTCCTCGTCAGGTGCGTTGACGTTCCCGGCGTGCACCATCGGATCCCCTTCGTCCTCCTGCCGGAAGACCTCCCAGACTCGCTCGGTCACCGGCTCACCGCGGTCAGGCGGCGGCCGTCGCGCTTCCGAGGAGTGCGTCGCGAACCCACTGGGTTTCGGCGAAGTTGACCCGACGGAACTCGAGACGCTCCTCGGACGCCGGCCCGTGCCCGGTGACCACGGACTTGAGCCCGGCCCAGTCGGGCTCGGTGTAATGCCAGCGGCCCTCGTCCGGGTCGTGGCGGAGCTCCGGGTCGGGAATGCTCAGGCCGAGCTCGAGGATGCGCGGCACGTAGATCGAGAGGAACTCCTGCCGCAGCTGCTCGTTGTTCTTCGACTTGATCTTCCAGTGAAGGTCCTTGTCCTTCGCCGGGTCCGTCGGCGGCCCGTGCATCTGCATCAGCGGACCCCACCAGCGATCGAGCGCCTCCTGGACCATGGCACGCTGGGAAGTGGTGCCGTTCATCAGCGTCAGCACGACATCCCGGCCGTGCATGATGTGGACGGACTCTTCCCAGCAGATCTTCTTCATCGTTCGCGCATAGGGCGCGTACGACGAGTCGCGAAGCGCCTGCTGGCTCACGATGGCGGCCGCGTCCACGAGCCAGGCGATGATCCCGACATCCGCCCAGGACTTCGTCGGGTAGTGGAAGACGTTGTGGAACTTCGTTTTCCCGGCGAGGAGATCGGCGAGCATCTCCGTTCGCGGCTTGCCGAGGTCCTCCGCGACGCGGTACAGGAGCTGCGCGTGCCCGACCTCGTCCTGGATCTTGCTCGTGAGGGCGAGCTTCCGGCGCAGGTTCGGAGCGCGCATGATCCAGTCGCGTTCGGGCAGGACGCCCATGAGCTCGGAGTTGGCGTGCATCTCCACGAACTTCAGGACGGCGGCCCGATACTCGTCGGGCATCCAGTCGTCGGCCTCGACCTTGCCTCCGCTTCCGACGTGCGCGAAGAACGCGTCGGCATCCCCCGCCGCGTAGCGCTGGGGTCCGCCGAGGGGCTGGATCGTATCGGCGTCGTTCATGGTCGAATCAGGGTACTGCAAGTGCCGTGCAACGGTCGATCAGTCATGAGGCGCACGCCGAAGCGGACGGTGCCACCGGTCATACGCCTCCTTCGGCGTTGCGTTCACCTCCAGGGTGCCGCCCCCGGCCGTGATCTCCGGGCGCGGAACGTACAGGTCGACCGGAATCAGCCCCGCGGTGCGCACGAGCAGGTAGTCCGCGAACACGGCGTCGACGGTGCCGATGCGTGCCCCCGAGCGCCCTCGCACACGAGCGCCCGGCTTCGGGTCGATTGCCTCCATCGGCGCTAGGGTAACGGGCCGACGTCAGTGCCGCCGATGGATTCGATCGGTCAGCCTGCGCCAGCTCGTCTGGTAGGGAGTCAGCCCCGCGCGTTCGTTCCCGTCCACCGATTCGGTGAGACGCTCGAGATCCTCGAGCGGCACGAGCGCTCCCACGGCGCGACCGTGACGCGTGAGAACGATGCGTTCACGACGTCGCGCGACGTGCTCGACGACGCCGCTCAGGTGCTCGCGCAGAGCCGAGATCGAGATGCAGCGCATGGTGTCCTCCCGGCGCCCACTCCCTGCATTGCCCGTGCCCGGTTTTGTACGAAACGGGACGCCGTGTCACGGATTCCACACACGGCGCGCGTCGGATGGCACGCCGGCTGCCGCCCGCTGACGCCCGCCGGCCCGCCCTCGGCGGACCGCCATCAGCACCCACAGGAGGATGAACCCGGATGCGACCCTCTCTGGCCGCCGCGCGTCGCCATGCGACGCTGCCGCTCGGCCTCACCGCGGCCCTGATCGCCGCACTCACCCTGGCGCTGACCATCGCCCTTCCGCCGACCGGCGCCGAGGCGACGAGCCAGCCCGTCGGTCACATCGTCGTGCTGGACGGGAGCGTGGCCACCGACGGCACGTTCCAGGTGGCCGGCAATGACTCGCTCAACCTGTCCGCGGCGCGCCAGGTGATCGAGTCCAGCGGCGCCACGATCGAGGTCGACCTCGCCGATCAGATCGGCGTGCTGCTGGTTCGAGCGACGCCTGAGATGGCCGCTGTCATCGCCGGCTCGACGCTCGTCGAGGACGCGGCGCCGGACTTCGCGTGGAAGGCGTTCTCGTCACGCGACGAGGCGCTCGCGTCGGGCGAGCTGACCCTGCTCGATCCCGAGCGGGTGCCGGACGGGGGTCCCGAGACCACCGCGGACCCGCTGGAGTCCCTCCAGTGGGACATGGAGCAGATCCGCGCTCCGCTCGCGCATGAGATCCAGTCGGGCGGGCGCAGCGTCGATGTCGGCATCCTCGACTCGGGGATCGACGGATTCCATCCGGACTTCATCGTCGACACGGGCGGGACGAACGTCGACTGCGCGCGTGGCCGCAACTCGGTGATCTTCATGCCCGGCGGCCCGGGAGTCGGCACTCCCGACCCGTGCATCGACAACCAGTTCCACGGCACCCACGTGGCCGGCACGGTCGCCGCACAGGCGAACGGCATCGGCGTCGTGGGCGTGGCTCCGAACGTCACGCTCGTGCCGGTGAAGGTGTGCGACACGAGCGG
The DNA here is from genome assembly GCA_025699005.1 of Chloroflexota bacterium. GTDB lineage: Bacteria > Chloroflexota > Limnocylindria > QHBO01 > QHBO01 > JACDBZ01. The sequence continues at coordinate 128,363 of JAILWI010000003.1, forward strand.
CTACTGCTACGCCTCCGGCGTCGTCGACGGCATCACGTACGCCGGTGACCAGCAGTTCGACGTCATCAACATGAGCTTCTTCGTCGACGACAACGAGTTCCAGGAGTCGACCGAGTTCAAGTGCCAGTCCGACGCCACGCAGCGCGCGTTCCGGCACGCGGTCGAGCGGGCGATCCAGTACGCGCGCCAGCAGGGCGTGACACCGGTCGCGGCCCTCGGCAACTCGGACCAGGACCTCGCCCATCCGGTCGATGACGACGGTCAGCCGATCAGCAACGAGTGCGAGGTCGTCCCCGCCGAGACGCAGGGCGTGATCGGCACGGTGTCGCTCGGCCGTCAGTCCGAGAAGGCCAGGTACTCGAACTACGGGGCCGGCCAGGCCGACATCTCCGCGCCCGGCGGCAACGGCACGACCGGCGACTGCACGACGACGATCCTCTCGACCCTTCCGGGCGGCCTGTACGGCTGCATCCAGGGGACGAGCATGGCGTCGCCGCACGCGGCCGGGGTCGCCGCCCTGATCGTCAGCCAGTTCGGCAAGCTCGGCGCCGATGGCGACGTGAAGCTCTCCCCCACCAAGGTCGAGGCGCTCCTCCAGGGCAGCGCCATCGATATCGGCCTCTCCGGCTACGACGAGTGCTTCGGCAACGGCCGGATCGACGCGCTGCGCGCGGTGACCGGCGACACGTCGGGCCTCGCAGATTCGACGGCGCCGCATTGCCCGGAGTACGCCGAGTAGGCCGAGAAGCCTAGCTGGCTCCTCCTCCACCTCGATGGCCCGTCGGATCCGTCCGGCGGGCCATCGGCGTCAGGCCCGCGACGTCGAGCTGCCAGGCGCCGATCGTGACGGTCAGCGGGAGCGCGCCGAACGGCTCACCGTCCAGGTGGGCGAGCGTCGCCGATTCGCCGTCGACCACGACCCGGCGACCGCGGCCCATCGACACCATGGGATGCCGTACGTGCGTGCCGCGGTAAAGGTTCGGCAGCTCGCGGATCGCGGTGAACCGCGAGACATCGCCGACCACGCAGACGTCGAGGAGGCCGTCGTCGACCCTGGCGCTCGGGGCGATGCGCATCCCGGCGCCGTAGAACGGCCCATTGGCGATCGCCACGAACAGAACGCGCTGGGCCCGACGCTGCCCGTCGATCGTGACCTCCACCTCGTCGTTCCGGAGCCGGCGCAGCTCGGCGAGCGTGGCCGCGAGGTATCCGGCGCGACCCGACTGCCACCACCGTCGTCGGGCCATGCTTGCCGCGACCCGCGCGTCGAATCCGATGCCGCCGGCCGAGGCGAACCAGCGCTCGGCACCGTCGCCGTTGCGCGCCGAAGCGACGTCCACCGGGCGCGTGGCGTGACCCACGGCGACCCGCCACGCGCGCTCCAGGTCGGTCGGCAGGTGAAGCCCGCGGGCGAGGTCGTTCCCGGACCCCATCGGCATGATGCCGAGCTCCAGCGGACCCCCGCCGGCCGCGATGCCGTTGAGGACTTCCTGGACGGTGCCGTCGCCGCCGACGGCGATCACGCGCCCGAAGCCCTCCTGGTGGGCCGAGGCCGCGATCCGCTCGACGTCACCGCGGCGCCCGGCGACCTCGAGGCCGGCGTCGGGGCGGGCGCGAAGCCGATCGTGGATCCAGCGCGCAGCGCGGCCGGCCCGCCCCCCGCCGGCCGCCGGATTGACGATGACGAGTGGAGCGTCCGCCACGAGCGCATTGTGCGCGATTCGCGCCGTCCGAGCGGTCGCGTTACCGTGCAGCGCATGACCTCGCTTCTGTTCGCGATCGCCCGGATCATCGGCGCGACGGCGGGCGCATTCGCCGGGATCGTGGCGGTCCAGCTCATGCGGCTCCGTCGACGGCGGTTCCTGCCAGGCTGGCCCGGCTTCGCGATCGCCCACGTCGTCGAGCCCCGCGGCGGTCGGAGGGGCACCGACGAGCCGCTCGCGCTGCTCGTGCTCGGCGACTCCACCACGGCCGGTGTCGGGGTGGAGCGGCCCGAGGACTCCCTCCCCTACCGGCTGGCCCAGCGACTCGCCGATGCGGAGCATCGTGCCGTGCGCGTGGTGAGCCACGGATGGGCGGGAGCTCGCGTCGCCGATCTCCCCCGGGATCAGATTCCGCGCTCGCTCGGTCCGCGCCGTCCCAGCGATCGTGGCCCGTTCCTCGCCCAGGCCGACGTCGTGGCGATCGTCGTCGGCGCGAACGATGCGACGCACAACACGCCTCCCGGCCGGTTCCGAAGCGACCTGCGGACCACCCTGGACGACGTCCGCCGGCACGCCCCCACCGCGCGCCTGGTTCTCGCCGGCATCCCGGCCTTCCGGGGAGCGCTGCCGGCACTCGAGCCGCTCATCTTCCTCGCCGACCAGTACGCCCGGCTCCTGCGCCCCATCAGCCGGGCCGAGGCGGACCGCGCCGGCGCCGCCTACGCGGATCTCTTCGCCGACGTCCCGCCGCTCCTGGCCGGCCGCGCCGGGTTCCTGTCGAGCGACGGGTTCCATCCATCGGCGGTCGGCTATGACGCGTGGGCCGAGGTCATCTTCGGCGCGCTCGTCGACGACGAGGCCGCGATCGGGGCCTGATTCGTCCGGCTGGCTTGCCGTGGGCGGTAGCGAGGTGCGATCCTGACGCTACAGCCCGATCCGGCAGATCCTTGTGCCCACGGGGAATCGCTTGCGTCTCGTCCTTGTCCTTGCCACCGCGCTGGCGACGTTCGTCGCCAGCCTCGGCCTTGCTGCCCCCGCCAGCGCGTCGACGCCCATCAAGGTCGCGATCATCGTGGGACCGGTCGGCGAGGAGCTCACCCCGGTCTACATCAGCCTGGCCGAGGCGTCGGCCACCGCCGCCGAGACCCGTGGCGCAATGGTCGCGCGCGCCTACTCACCGAATGCCAGCGCCGAGAACGTCCTGGCCGCGGTCGAGGGCGCGAACATCGTCATCTACCTGGGCCACGGGGTGGGGACGCCGAACCCGTACTCCGCCAACCCGAACGTGGCAACCACCAACGGCTGGGGCCTCAACGGGCCGGGCGCGGTCGGCACCCACGCCGACTCCTGGCAGGACGGATCGCTCGCTTACTACGGCGAGTCGTGGATCGCCGAGCACGCGAAGCCGGCGCCGGGCTGGGTGATGATCTACTCGAATGCCTGCTACGCGCCGGGCGCCTCCGAAGGCTTCGACACCGCCGCCGACGAGGCGGTTGCCGCCGCCCGGGTCAGCGCCTACTCGCGCGCACCGCTCGCCGAGCTCGGCGCATCGGCCTACTTCGCCACCGACTTCTACGAGGGCGCCGCGCACCTCGTGGCCACCATGCTCGACCAGCCGGAGCTGCCGTTCGGCGAGGTCTTCGCCTCCGAGCCGCGATACCTGGCCGAGGGGCTCACTCGCCTGCCGCACGGGCTCATCGAGGGCGCCGAGACGTGGCTCCATCGGTCGCCGTACTTCGAGGGCAAGCTCGATTACTGGTACGCCTTCGCCGGCAACCCGGCGTCGAGCCTCTCGACGACCGTCACCGCGGGCGAGCTGTTGGCGACGGATGCGGGGCCCGATCTCACGCTCGATCCCGCGGACGGGATCGTTCGTGGCATGGCATCGAGCTACGGCGAGAGCGCCGGATGGGAGGGCCAGGCCACGGTCGCGCTTCCGGTCGTCATCGGTGGAGGCATCCCGACCGCTGAGCCGTCGTGGGTGCTCGTCTGTGCGGATCGCTGCGCGTCGCTGCCGGTCGTCGACTCGTGCCCGTGCTACGTCGGCACGGCGGACCAACGGGTCGCCAACCTCTCTCACGCCGCGTGGGCGCTCCTCAGCGACGCGCCGCTCGTGGAGGGCCTCATCCCCGTCGAGGTTCACCTCACCCCGGTCGCAACGCCCGAGCAACCGCCGGACGCCTAGGCGGGCGCCCCGATCGCTCGCTCGCCGTCGACCGCCGGCAGCGCCGTGTCGCCGGGTTCCCTGCGAACGCGGAACCGGGCAGACAGAGGTCCGATCTCGCGACGTAGCATGTCGGCCCACGCTTGGTTCTCCGTCCCCGCAACCGGGTAGCGACCACCGAAGATCGCGCGAGCCAGCTCCCCCTGCGCAGTGGCCTGACCCGGGTCGAACTCGAAGGCGTAGTGGTGCTCACCGGTCGATGCTCGACGCGACGAGCGAATTCGAGCCCACAGCGATGTCGTTCCCGATGGCAGCTCGAAGCTCAGGAGGTGCGACTCGCGCTCGACGAGCGGCTCGTCGACGGCGATGAGCGCGCCTCCGACCGACACGTCCTGGACGGAGACCTGCGCGCCGTCGACGGCGCCGGGCACGTCGACCGCGAACCGAACGCTGCTGCGGCGCTCGGCGGCGTAGCGCAGGCTGCGGACGCGGCGGATGGCGAGCCACGTCAGGCCGGCATTCACGACGAGCCAACCGAACGCCCCGGCCGCCGCGGCCTCGGATGCGTAGGGCACGTTGATCGCGCCCAGGAGATGGAGCACGTAGACGGCGGCACCGACGAACGACGCGCCAAGCGACGCGCGCAGCACGAGCGGGGCATCGATCCTGCCTCGCTCGCTCGCGACACGGCCCTTCGGCGTCACGCGGAAGCGGGGCGCGCGGCCCGTGAAGAGCGTGAGGGTGGCGGTGAAGTTCGGCGACAGGCGGACGAGGTCGAACACGATCGACAGCACCGGCCGATACGCCCCACGGCCGAGCAGGTAGAGCGCCAGCTGCTGAAGGCCGTAGGTGACCCCGAACGCGACCGCGAACGTGAGGCCGTCGGCCACGATCGGGATCTGCCCGGACACGAGCACGAGCGGCGGCAGAAGCAGGAACCCGAGCGTCCGCCACGAGTCGAACCAGCCGAGCAGCGTCGAGGCATACCCCAGTCGCTGCGGCATGCTCAGCCCGGGCACGAACAGCGGGTTCTCCTTGCGCATCACCTGCATCGCGCCGGTGCCCCACCGATTGCGCTGGAGCTGGTACTGGGCAGCGTCATCGGCCGCGAGCCCGCGCGCGAGAACCTCGTTGTGATACACGGTCTTCCACCCGGCCCGGTGGAGGCGGATCGTGGTGTGGATGTCCTCGGTGATCGTGTCCGTCGCCGCGCCACCCACGGCTCGGAGCGCCGACGCGCGGACGAGCGCGTTCGTGCCGCACCAGAAGGCCGCGTTCCAGCGGTTCTTCCCGGGCTGGAGAAGCCGGTAGAAGAGCGTCTGCTCGTGGAATGGCTCGCCGTAGGCAACGCCGGAGCCGTGCTCGAAGCTCGTGATGTTGTAGAAGTCCTGTGGGGTCTGCACCAGCGCGACCCGACGGTCGGCGAAGTAGCCGAGCGTGGCCCGCAGGAAGTCGGGTGCGGCAACGTGATCGGCGTCGAGAACCGCGAGGATCTCGGCGTCGATCACACCCAGGGCGTGGTTGAGGTTGCCGGCCTTGGCATGCTCGTGTGTCGGGCGCGCCAGGTACCGGGCTCCGAGACGTTCGGCGAGCTCGGCGATCTCCGGCCGCTCACCGTCATCGAGGACCCATGTCTCGTGCACCGGCTCCAGCGCGACCGCCGCCGCGATCGTGGGGATGAGGATCTCGGGCCCCTCGTTGTAGGTCGGAATGAGGACGGCCACGCTCGGGATGCGGCGCAGCCCCCGCCGGCGAGGTCGTACGTCGACGTCCCACAGGCTGAACGCGAACAGCCCGAGGCCGATCGCCGCGTGGATCTCGAGGAGCAGCATCGGCAGGGCGAGGTACCAGGCGTCGAGGTTCAGCGTGAATGCGGCGCGCCAGCCGAGGTAGACCACCGTCGCCGCGAGGGCGAGCACGGCGGCCGCGCGAATGATGAGCAGCCGCGAGGACGAATCGGGGGGAGGCAGGTGTCCACGACGGCGCGCATTGCGAGCCATGGGTACAGGACACCATCGGCAGGACCATCGAGCCATCGGCCGAAGGTCCCGGCCCGGGCAGTACCTAGGTGACCGTCACCTCGACGGTGTGATGGCCCCGCGCTCCGTCCGGCGCCGGCCGAGACTTCATGTCGGTCTGCACGTCCCCGTTGCCGTCGATCGCGCGGACCCGCAGCAGGTGGTCCCCCGGGCTCGCTGGCCAGCGATAGAGCCACTGCACCCACGTGGCGTCCGAGATCGGCGCGCTGAGGTCCGCGGGACGCCAGCCGTCCTCGTCGACCTGCACCTCGACCGCCGAGATGCCACGGTCGGGCGCCCAGGCGACACCCGCGACAGCGACCGTCCCCGCAGGCACACGCGCGCCGCGTCGGGGCACGTCGATGCGGGACTGTGTGAGGATCGGTGCCTCCTTCGCCCATCCGAGGGGAACCCAGTAGGCGTCGAACGCCTCGAGCGTCGTCAGCTCGATCTCCGCCAGCCATTTCGTCGCGCTCACGTAGCCGTACAGCCCGGGGACGATGAGGCGGGCCGGGAAGCCGTGATTCGCGGGCAACGGCTCTCCGTTCATGGCCACGGCCACGAGCGCCTCGCGATCGTCGGCCAGGGCCCAGGCGGTCGGAAAGCCGACCGTGAACCCATCCACCGCGCGGCCGACGATCTGCGTCGCAGATGGCTGCACACCGGCACGCTCGAGGAGGGTCTTGAGCCGCACCCCGGTCCAGAGGGCGTTGCCGACCAGACCACCTCCCACCTCGTTGCTGACGCACGCGATCGTCACGTACTGCTCCTGCAGCGGCATTGCCACGAGCTCGTCATACGTGAGCTCGAACGGGCGATCGACCATGCCGGTCAGCGACAGACGCCACGTGTCGAGATCCGGGCGCGGCACGAGGAGCGCGGTGTCGATCCGGTAGAAGTCGCGGTTCGGGGTCACGATCGGGCTGAGGTCAGGTACCTCGAGCGACACGCCCGATGGCAGCGGCGGCGCGGTGGTCGAGGGTTCGGGGAGAGCACCCACCTGCGGGCTGGCCGCCAACCGCCCTCGGTCGAGCAGCGCACGGCCCGCCACGCCGCTGGCTGCGGCCACCCCGACGACCGCGATGGACGTCCCGAGGAACCGGCGGCGGCCCCAGTTCGGCATCTCCGCCATCGGCGCCTCGCCCGGGGCGCGCGCCAGTGCCAGGAGCCGATCGAGCGTGACCGCGGCGATCCCCGCCGCGGCGACCGCGACGACGAACGTCGTGATCGGCTCCGCGAGCCGGTCGCGCAGGCCGACGCCCAGCACGAAGATCGCCCCGACGCCGATCGCGGCGCGAGCGAGCCCCGGTCGAGTGCGGGCCAGGATCCCGATGCCGCCGGCCAGCCCGATGGCCACGGCCGCGATGAGGAGGTTGAGCACGAGCTTGTCCGCCTCGCCGACGAGATCGACGACGAACTGCTTGGCGCCGGGGGGCTGGAGCGAGATGACGAAGTCGCCGACCGCGACGATCGGGCTGGCGGCGCCGGGCAGAACTCCGGCCAGCAGCTCTGCGCCGCCCAGCCCGAGCGCACCGGCCGCCAGGCCCGCGATGGCCGCGGTCCGGCGGTTGAGCTTCGGATGGTCGTCGTTCGTCGTCGTCATCGGCTTCATCAAGCGTACGTTGGTTTGTGACGTCCATATGAATCCGACCGTGGGTTCGCTTCGGGACGGGCATGAGGCTTGCTCTTCCGGAGTGCATGGGGGGACCCATCTGGATCAGCGACCGCGAACCCGGCATCCGCCAGGTGTTCGGCGAGCTCCTGCCGGAGGCCAGCGTGCTGGCGCCGGACGAGCTGGATGCGCTCCTGAGCCTGGGCAAGCGGCCCACGGCGCTCGTGATCGATGGGACGCAGCTCCTCGAGTTGCCGGGTGAGCTCCGGGCCGCCGTCCTCGCCCTGCCGCGCCTCCTCGTGTGCACCGGGATGATGCTGGCCGCCTTCCCGATGACGATCATCTCCGGTCCTGGCGTGGCCGTGCTGGCCAAGCCGTTCTGCGTCGAGGACCTCGAGGCGGCGATCGAGTGGCTCCGCGGCGGCGAACCCGATCCGTCGCCGATGCCGCCGGGTCCCACCCTGGTCCAGCGCCGCCGTCCGAGATCGCTCCGGGGCCGGCTGCCGGCGAGCTGAGCTCCCCGTATCATCGGGTGCCCATGCCCGAACGCATCGATCTCCGCTCGGATACCGTCACCCTGCCCGGCGTCGCCATGCGACGCGCCATGGCCGATGCGGAGGTCGGCGACGACCAGTACGGCGAGGACCCCTCGGTCAACCGGCTCCAGGACCAGGTCGCCGAGCTCCTCGGGATGGAAGCGGCGTTGTTCCTGCCGACCGGGACCATGGCGAACCAGGTCGCGCTGCGGACGTTGACCAGGCCCGGCGACGAGGTTCTCGTGCCGACCGCCTCGCACCTCGTGCTCCACGAGACCGGGGCCGGGGCGGCAAACGCGGGCGTCCAGTTCACGGAGATCGGCCATGGCGGCGTGTACGACGCCCCCGACGTCCTCGCGGCAGCGACGGCCCCGGGGCATGTCGTCCAGCCGCCGACGACGCTCCTGGTGGCCGAGAACACCCACAACCGCGCCGGCGGCATCGTCGTGCCCGCCGATCGCCTCGGTCGGGCGCTCGCTGCGGCTCGGGACCGAGGGCTCGCGACCTATCTCGACGGTGCGCGGATCCTCAATGCGGCCATCGCCAGTGGCAGCAGCGCAGCCGCGCTGGCAGGCGGGTTCGATCTCGTCGGCATGTCGCTGTCGAAGGGGCTGGGCTGTCCGGCGGGATCGCTGCTCGCCGGGTCGCGAACGATCATCGATCGCGCTCACCGCTACCGGCGCATGGCGGGCGGCGCGATGCGACAGGCGGGCATCCTCGCCGCGGCCGGCTCGTACGCTCTCGCCCACCACGTGGATCGCCTGGCCGATGACCATGCCAACGCGCGTCTCCTTGCGGACGAGCTCCTCCGGGGCGACGACATCCAGATTGACCTGGCATCGGTGCAGACGAATATCGTCGTGCTCGAGCTCGTCGAGCGTCGTGGCGTCCCGGACGCGGCGACGTTCGTCGCCACGTGCCGCGAGCACGGCGTGCTGCTCAACGCATTCGGACCGCGGACCGTCCGCGCCGTGACCCACCTCGACGTGGACGCCGGTGCCTGCCGCCGCGCGGCAAGGGTGATGCGCGCCGTCGCCGATGGGCGACGGCCGGCGAGCTAGACCTCTTCGACCGGCTCGGTGGCGGCGGGGTCGAGGGTCAGCGCCGCGGAGTTGATGCAGTAGCGCAACCCGGTCGGCTGGTCGTGAGCGTCATCGAAGATGTGTCCGAGATGTCCGCCGCATCGGCTGCAGTGAACCTCGGTGCGGGTCATGAAGAACGACCGGTCCTGCTCGGTCTCGACCGCGTCCGGATCGGCGGGCTGGTAGAAGGACGGCCAGCCGGATCCGGACTCGAACTTCGTCCGTGCGTCGAACAGCTCGTTCCCGCAGCCGGCACAGCGGTAGACGCCGGATCCGTGCTCATCCCAGTACGCGCCGGTGAACGCGCGCTCCGTGCCCTTCTCACGCAGGATCCGATACTGCTCGGGCGTGAGGCTGGTTCGCCACTCCTGGTCGGAGCGCTCGACCTTCTCGCTTGTCATACGGGAAGGGTACGCCCGTGCCCCGCGGCCCGCATCACGCCTATCCTTTGCCCGTGAGTCCCCCGCTCTACCTGGCTCCCGGCGCCTCCGGCTCGATCGAGCGGCTGCGGCCCCATGAGCGCGCGCTGTCGGCCCACGGGCTCCTGGTTCGTCTCGTCGAGCTGCCGAAGGGCCGCGCGGAGCGGGCCGTGCCCGTGTATCGCGCCGCGATCGCCGATGCCGATGGCCATCCGCCGGTCATCGGCGGGCACTCGTACGGTGGCCGCGTCGCCTCGATGCTGGCCTCCGAAGAGACGCCAGCCGGCCTCGTGCTGCTCTCCTACCCCCTCCACGCCCCGGGTCGCCAGCCGTCGTGGGAGGACCGAACGTCCCACTGGCCGAAGATCGCCTGCCCGGTGCTCCTGCTCTCCGGCGAGTCCGATCCGTTCGCCGACCTCGACCTCCTGCGGCGCGCCGTGAAGCAGCTTCGGGATGCCCGGCTCGTCACGTATCCCGGAATCGGGCATGGCCTCGAGGGCGTGCTCGACGATGCCGCGGAGCGGATTGTCGCCTTCGTTCGCGAGCTCGGCTGACCCTCAGATCGCCCCGAGGACCGCACCGACCAGGCTGACGATCAGCCAGGCGACGAGGACTACGAACGCCACGAGCAACGCCAGCAGCCCGACGAGCATGAGCCACGACCCCCTCGTCGAGGTGTCGGGCCGCTCGAGATGTCGCTGCATGAGCCCGAGGTTGCGCGTGTTCGCCTTGAACCACAGGTCGAAGGCGTCGCCGATGAACGGGATCGAGCCGATGACGAAGTCGATCGCGGTGTTGGCGAGCATGCGCGCGACAACGACGCGGGGCAGCCCGAGACGGGACCCCCTCCACACGATGAACAGGCCGATCCCGCCGCTCACGAGGTCGCCCACGAACGGCACGAGGCCGATGATCGCGTCGACGCCGAACCGTCGACCGCCGGTGCCGGGCACCGGAATGCTGTTGTCGAGCAACCAGGCGAGGCTCCGGACCTCGGCCAGCCCCCGCTCGCGTTCGTTGGTCACGCCGCGTCCCATGCAGGGGTGATGCCGCGGCGCATCCCGCAAATGACGTAGATCGTCCTCGCCGTTCCGGCGGTGCTGGCTGTGGACACGGCGAGCGATACTGGCAGCCATGAACGCCACCTACGCGACCTCACCGGCCGCGCCGCTCGCATCGTCGGCCATGCCACGACCGTTGGGGATCTTCGCGCTTCGCGCGCTCCTCCTCATCGAGGCAGCGCTCGCGCTCGCCGTCACCATCGGCTTGAGCATGCTGGCCGCCGACGCCGGCGCCAACGAGGAGGCGCTTCGCTTCGCGGCGGCCGGCGTCTTCATCGTGGCGATCGCCTCCGCGGTCGCTGCGCGAGGGGCGCGCCGGGGCCGCCCGTGGTCCTGGACCACCGCGGCATTGATCCAGGTCGCGGTGGCGGGCGGGACCGCCGCCGTGCTCCTGATCGCCGAGTGGCACCCCGCCTTGATCGCCGGCTTCGCACTGCCCGCGGCCGTCATGCTCGTCCTGTCGAGCGCCTCGGTGCGGCGGTACCTCGGCCAGCACTGAAGCGCCGCGTCGCCGGCGGTAGGCTGGGGGCATGGGCGACACGAATCCGCACGACCCGGGGCCCGAGGTCGCCGGCGATCGAGGCGAGGCACACGCGACTGCCGCTCGGGACCCGCTGACCATCGGCGAGGCCACCGTGCGGATCGGCACCGCATCCTGGACCGATCCGACGATGACCGCGCCCGGGGTGTTCTACCCGCCCGACGCGTCGACGGCCGAGGATCGGCTCGTGTACTACGCGAACCAGTTCCCGATCGTGGAGGTGGATGCCACGTACTACGCGCTCCCGGCACGCCGGACCGGCGAGCTATGGCTGGAGCGCACGCCCGCCGACTTCACGTTCGACATCAAGGCCCATGCGCTCATGACCGGCCAGCCATCCGAGGTGCGACGGCTGCCGAAGGACCTGCGCGAGTCCCTGCCGGCCGAGATCCTGGACAAGAAGCGGGTCTACGCGCGCGACCTGCCGCGCGAGGTCGAGGACGAGATCTGGGCCCGCTTCATGGACGGGATCGAGCCGCTCCGCAGCTCGGGCAAGCTGGGCGCGATCTTTCTCCAGTACCCGCGCTGGTTCTTCCCCACCGGCGAGTCACGCGAGGAGATCCTGAAGGCGCGCGAGCGCATCGGCGACGCGCCGTTCGCCGTCGAGCTGCGACACGCGAGCTGGTTCAACGACAAGAACGTCGCGCGAACGGTCGACTTCCTCGAGACGAACGAGATTCCCTTCGTGATGGTCGACGCGCCGCCGGGAACGAAGTCGTCGGTGCCGCCGATGTCGCTCGTGACCTCGTCCCGCCTGGCGGTCGTCCGCTTTCATGGACGGCGTACCGAGACGTGGGAGCAGAGCGGCATTCCGGTCGTCGAGCGCTTCCGCTACCTCTACGAGCCCGATGAGCTGGGCGAATGGGTGCCCCGGATCCGGGAGGCGGCCTCGAAGGTGCCCGAGGTCCACGTGCTCATGAACAACTGCTACGCCAACTACGGCACCACGAACGCGCGCGAGATCGCCGACCTGCTCGCCGCCGATCTGCCGCGAGTCGACGGCTGAGCCGGTACCCTTCGCCCGTGGGGATACGGCGAGCCGGCACAGGCATGGCGATGGTCGTGGTGCTCAGCGCATGCACGTTCCCGCCGTTGACCACGCCGACCCCGACCCCGACACCGACGGCGTCCGCCACCCTTGCGCCGACCACGCCGGCCACACCCACCCCCACGCCGGCACCCGTGCCCACTCCGACCCCCGCCGCGGTCGTGCCCGACTTCGCCGCCGGGGAGATCGTGGTCACGAAGATCGATGGTCTGCGCGTGCGGAGCCTTCCCGGACTCCAGCGGCCCGTCGTGACCGGTCTGCTGCCGCTCACGTTCCGGCTCGAGGTCGTCATGGGGCCGATCGAGGTCGAGGACCGCGGCTGGTATCTCGTCCACGATGCCGACGAGCGAGAGCCCGACTTCGAGGAGGGCTGGGTGGCGGCCGGGGTGGAGCCGGAGGCCCTCCTCGGCTCGACCGGTTCCACGATCGAGGAGAGCCCGTATGTCGTCTCCCTCGACGGCCGCGGCGATGCCGAGCACGGGCCGGTGGAGATCGGGGGCGGCGAGCACCTCGTTCGATGGGTCGCCGTCGACCCGGAGCGGACGCGGTGCTCGTTCGCCGTCTCCCTGGTGCCGGCCGGCCAGGCCGAGCCGATCCCCGCCATCCGTGCCACGGTCGGTACTGGCGTCGATCGGGGCGTGCTCCAGCCCCAGACATTCGCCGCGCTGGACGTGTCCGGGCCGGTCTTCCTGGCTGTGGCGACGGACTGCGCATGGGCGCTCGTCGTGCAGCGCGTCGAGGCGGCGGCCTCTGCGTCACCGACCGCCGCACCCTGAGCGATCGACGCCCTTCAGCCGGCGCAGGCGCCCCAGATGCCGGCACGCTCGGCGCGGGCCGTCCGCTCCGCACGATCGAGGCGCGCATCGTGAAGCGTGTCGGGCGGGAACGATCGTGCCTCGACCCATCCGTCGACGACGAGCGCCTCGCCGACGTGGAGCCACTCGCCGTCGGGCGCGACCCACACGTGGCGCAGGAGCCGTCCGAAACGGTCGCGGTCCGTCGCGTCCCGCTCGAGCGTCAGCTCGACGCCCTCGACCAGCGCGCGGTTGGCATCGGTCGCCGCGTCGGCTCCGCACTCGGCGGGCGAGCCGCGTTCGGCGTTCGCCACCTCGGGCGCGTCGACGCCGACGTAGCGAACGCGCTCGCGCCGGCCATCGATCTCGACGGTGATCGTGTCCCCGTCGGCGATGCGTACGACGACCGCGGACTCGAGCTCGCCGGTCGGACCCTCGCCAACGGGAGAGCTGGCCGGCAGCGGTGTTCCTCGAACGACCGCTTCGTCGTCGGGGCCGATGACGACGGCCAGCACGGCGACCGCGACGGCCGCGATGGCCAGGACGGCGAGGATCCCGAGCAGGCGCTCCGGTCTCGCCGTCACCGTGCGATCAGCGGCCGGCGCCGGCCAGCGATTCGGTCAGCGCCGGGTCGTCCGGGTCGAAGAGCAGGCAGATGAAGGATCGGTCGCCACTCCCCCACGAGTCCTCGGATGGGCTGATCATCGAACCGTAGATCTCGGACGTCGCGTATGGCGCCCCGACGTACGCCGCAAAGCTCGGCTCACAGACCTCGGAGAAGATCGCCGGCAGCGCGGAGTCGGGCGGATAGGTGCCATCGCCCTCGTAGGTGCCCAGGTTGAACACCTCGTACTCGTGGGCCTCGGTGCACGGGACGCCATCGACGTCGGTGATCGCGTCGTCTCCGCTCGTGTTGAAGCAGTCGCCGGTCCGGAGCTCGTCGACGGAAACTCGGCCGGCAGAGCTCAGTGTCCCGTCATCGCCGCGCCGGGCTGACGTCGCGTATCCGACGACCAGCGCAATGGCGATCGCCGGAACCCACCAGAACCGCAGCCACTTCCGCCAGCCAGGATCGCGCGACGCCTTCATGGCGCCGGATTCGGACGCCCATTCCGACTGGTCGTCGGGCGTCGACTCGGCACCACGGATCAGGCCGCAGCGCGTGCAGGTCGTATCGGCATCCTCGTTGTCCGCGAAGCAGCGCTTGCAGACCCATCGGTCACTCATTCGCCAACCCTAGCCGGGGCACCCAGGGCAGCGGAGCGGTACGATCGGACGAACGAACGTTGCACATCGGTCTCGACAGCCTCGGGGTGTCGGATCGCCCGAACATGATCGATCGCTGCCGCGGCATCCCAGCCCGCAGCCACCAGGGCGCATGCCGCCACCGTGCCCGTTCGGCCGACTCCGCCCATGCATGCGACGGCCACGTTCGTCGTCGCGCGAGCGGCGTCGATCGCGGCCAGGATCGCGTCCATCTCGGAGCGACGCGACGGTGCGTGGCCATCCGGCATCGGGAAGCGCGCCACGTGAATCTCGTGATCTGCAGCGCGCCGGGCGATGTCGGGATTGCTCCAGCGAGCGAGCTCCGCATCCTCGACCAGGAGCACGAGAAGCCCGACGCCTGCGCGGCGCAGCGCCGCGAGATCGGTGTCGAGGTCGGCCCGATAGATCCGGCCCGGATAGCGCTGCGAAGCGCCCGTCTTGCCGGGGAGCACCGTCATCCCCAGCCGGCCCGGCAGCGTGGCACCGAGGTCGCCCGCCTCGATCCAGTCGATCCTCGGCGGTGGGTCGTGGGCGTCCGTCATCACCTCAGTTGAGCTGCCCATTGCCCCGGGCGGCGCAGAAGTGCCCCTGGGGATCGAGCGGCTCTCCGCAGAACGGGCACGCCGGCCGGCCCGATGCGACGAGCGCCTCGGCACGGCGGACGAACGCCCGAGCCGTCGGAGCGTCGATCCGGACCCGGAGCAGATCCGGGCCCTCGTCCGCTTCATCCGGCAGCTCGGCGTACTCGCCGTCCTCGGTCGGCGTCTGGGCTTCGATCACGACGGCTTCGGTCTCGGCATCCCATGCCAGAGCCATGGCACCGACGCGAAACAGCTCGACGATCGGCTCCTCGAGCGGCTGTTCGTCGCCCGGGTCGGCATGCTGCGGGACCTCCACCGCATCGAGCAGGTCGTCGAGACGCTGCGCGAGAGCGGCGACCTGCACCTTCTCGAGAGCAACGCTGATCACCGCTCCGCCCTTGCGGGCCTGGAGGAAGAAGGCCCGATCGCCGGGCTCGCCCACGGTGCCGGCCACGAACCGGTCCGGGCCATCGAAGATGAAGAGTCGTCGTGTCATCCACCCCATCGTAGCGGCTGGCGGAACCGGTAGAGTCTGGTGCAGATGGGCACCACGGCCGTCGAGACTGCGACCTGACGCGGATGCGACAGCGACTCCGACCCCTGCGCTCACGATCCATGGCTCGGCCGCCCGGCGCGCGGCCGGCGTTCGATCTTTCACCAGGCCAGCGGCGGATCGCCGGATGGCTGGCAGCAGCGCTTCTCATCGCGGTGGTGGCCCTGCTCTTCCGGCTTCTCGGCGGCAACGGCGACGGAACGGTCGTCAACCCGGGCCCCTCCTCGTCGGCCGGCCCGGCCCCGACCATCCGCTTCGGGACCGCGCTCGACCCGGCGACCGGCGCGGTGGCCGACGGGGCGGAGACCGAGCGCTTCGGCGCGGGCGATCCCTTCGCGTACTCCCTGGCGGTCGCCGGCGCCGCACCGCGCGCGGTCTTCGTCGAGGTTCGGCGGATCGGCGGCGGCCCGATCGAGACGGTGCAGGATCCGATCGACGCCCAGGGGCTCCCTGATCCACGCACCATCGCCTTCACCGTCGCGGCCGATGCCCTGCTGGCCGCCTTCGGGCCGGGTCGCTACGAGATGCTCATCTACGAGGACCCGACCGCGGAACCACTGGGCGGCGGCCGATTCGAGCTCGTCGGCGTGACGCTCAGCCCGGCCGCGAGTCCCTGACCATGAAGAAGGGATCGGAGACGTGCCCCATCTCCGATCCCACATGGCAAGTCGGCGTGCCCATCCGACTCGTCTCCGCGCACAGTACGGTCACCAGACCGCACCTGTCAATACTCAATTGACCGTGAGCGCCTCGCTGGTCAATTCGTAGGCACCGCGGTGATCCCCGACCTCGGCTCGCAGGTCGGCCCAGTCACGCAGGACCTCCCTCAGACGCGCCGGTGCGCGGCTGGTCCGGGCGACGGCGGCCGCCTCGGCGAAGCGTGCCTCGGCTTCGTCGAGCCGATCGGCCGCGCGCAGGGCACGAGCCTCGGTGAGCATCGCCGCCAGCTGGACGATCTCGTTTCCGCTCCGTGCGGCGTAGTCCCTGGCACGTGCGGCAAGGGCCAGCGCGGCATCCGGATCGCCCGATGCCAGCGCCACCTGGGCCTCGGTGTCGGACACGGCTGCCAGCCAGCGCTCGTCGCCCGTGGCCTCGATCTGGGATCGCGCGTCGGTCGCGAGCTCGCGGGCGCGCTCGACCTGCCCGGTCGCCAGGAAGGCGAGCGCGAGGTCGTTCTCGATGCGCGCGGACTCGAAGATCGCGCCGGCCGCTCGATACAGCGCCATGCCCTGGGTTCCGGCCCGGATGGCGGCCTCGAAATCCCCGACCTCCCGATAGCCGATCGCGAGGTTGAACAGGAAGGCCGCGCGACGGCGATCGTCGAGATCGGTGGCGAGCCCGCGGGCCTCCTCGAGATAGGCGAGTGCCCGGGCCGAGTTGCCGGTGCGCGACTCCACCGCGGCGAGGGACGTGAGCAGCCGCATCTCGAAGTCAGGCTCGACCTGGAGGCCGCCGCGGACCTGCTCGAGCAGCGCGGTCAACAGGCTGCGCGCATCCGGCTCGTTGTCCGACTGGTAGAGGCCGTACGCCAGCCAGTAGCGCGCCAGGGCAGCGTCCACGTCGCGCATGGCGTCGCTGTACAGCCGAGCGGCCTCGGATGCGGCGGCGATCGCCTCCTTGCCGCGGTCGAGGCGTGCCGACGCCTCGGCAAGGCCGCGAAGCAGATCGGCGCGTGAGCTCTCGTCGGGTTGGGCGTCGAGGAGATCGCGGTACCCGTCGAAGGCCCCCTGCCAATCTCCAGCCGCCAGCTTCATGTCGACCTCGAGCCGCGTCCAGACGGGATGGGTCTCGTCGATGAAGTGGCTCGCGGGCAGCGACAGCCGTTCGGCGATGAAGTTCAGAGCGACCATCGAGGGTCGTGCAATGCCCGTCTCGAGCGCGCTCACGTACGCCTTGGTGTAGCGCTCCCCGGCGAGCTGCTGCTGGGTGAGCCCGCTCCGGTGCCGCGCCTCGCGAATTCGCTGGCCGATCCGGTGCGCGAGCTCACGGTCCTGGTCGGTGGCGTGGGCACTCGTCTTGGTCCGTGGCATGGCGGGAGTCTACACCCGCTGGCAAGCACAACTTGACTCGGGATTACCCCGATCGTACTGGCAGCCACGGGCATGCCGGGACCGATGGGTCATTGTCCGCTGGTTCCATCGGCGCGACGGTGGGTCGACCGTCCTCGAGATCGAGCGACGGGCGTACCCGACCAAGGAGGTTCCGATGCGAACACGGCGAATGATCCGCTCCCTGGTGGTGGCCGGCACGGCGGCGGCGCTGAGCATCCTCAGCCTCGTCTCGACCGTGTTGGCCGCTTCCGGCGGTGGCGACTTCCCCCTCCGTCGCTGAGCACCTGAATCCAGGTCCTCGCGACCCGAGAAACCCCTAGTGCCCGTGCTGGTAGTAGGGGTTTTCGCCTGCGTCGTGGTCGGTGACGTCGATGATCGCGGTCACCGATGGAACCGCGGCGCGCACCGCCGTCTCCACGCCCTGCTTCAGCGTGACGTTGACGGCCGCGCAGCCCTGGCATCCTCCGCCGAACCGCATGTAGGCCGTCCCGTCCTTCACGTCGACGAGGGTCACCTGTCCACCGTGTGAGCCGACGCCGGGATTGATCTGGCGGTCGATGACCTCCTGCACGGCGCGCGCGACCGGGTCCTGCCAGCCCTCGTTCGGGTTGTCGATGCGCAGCCCACCCCCGGTCACCGTCGGATCGAGCTCGATCGTGGCGCCGGCGAGGTCGGCGGCGCTGGCGGCGTCGACGACAACGGTCAGTCCATCGGCCTCCACCGAGACGTCGCCATCGGCGCGCTCGCGCGGATCCTCGAGCGCGATCTCGTACCGGAAGCGGCGGCCCTCACGCGCCAGGACGCGGACGCGCACGACAGCCTCGGGGAAGTTGTTGAAGTCACGGACGCTGTCGATCTTGGAGCGGGCGTCCGGCGTGATGGAGAGCAACGGGTGGATCATCACGGCCATGGTACCGCGGGCTCGAAATCCTGCACAGCGGGGCCTTCGATCAACCCGCGGCAACGCGGCCGTGAAGATTCGTTTGCACTCCGACACGAACGGCGTGGGAGGCATGTGCCCTGCCGCCGTCACCCGGAGACGACAACCACCCCTCCCACTGGAGACGAATCCCGATGCACCACTCGCGACGACCGTACGGTCTCGCCGCCATCGCGCTCCTCGCGCTCGCAGCCTGCGCACCGGCCGGCACCGGCGCCGGCGACCCGCTCGACCCGTCGGCGCCCCCGGTCTCACCGATCGGCAGCGGCGCCGCCGATCACGAGGACGAGGTCGCTCCGCGCGTCTCGATCGACGACGTGCTCGCCGAACCCGAGGCGCACGTGGACGCCGACATCACGATCATGGAGAACATCGACGAGGAGTACGTCGAGGATCGAGCGTTCCTGTTCAGCGGGACCGAGGTCCAGGGACAGCTGCTCGTCGTCCTCGCCGACGGAGCAACCATCGAGAAGACGATCCAGCCGGACCGGGTCGTCGCCGTCACCGGGCGCATCATTCCGTTCACGACCGAGCGGATGGAGGCTGCCGGCCTCGACCTCACCGTCGACGACGAAGCCGTGTCCCGCTACGGCGGCAACGCGGTCCTCGTGGCGACGCACGTGGCCGATCCACTGGCGACCTGACCCGCGCCGCAGCCTGGTGGTCAGCCGAGCGGCGGCAGCTCCTGCTCGTCTCTGAGCACCGGCGCGAAGCGGTCGCCTCCCTCGGCGAGCCGGGCCGTCGCGTCCCGGATCGTCCAGCGGTCGGGGCGAAGCTCCGGGTCCTCCAGCTCGTCCCAATCGATCGGCATGCTCACCGGAGCGCCGGGGGCGGGCCGCGGGCTGTAGGGGGCCACGAGCGTCTTGTTGATCGCGTTCTGGGTGAAGTCGAGCCGCGCCTTGCCCTTGCGCGCGCGTTTCGCCCACTCCCAGCTCACGAGGTCCGGCACCGTCGCGCCGACCGCGCGTGACAGGCCCTCGACCCAGTCGCGGGTCTCGTCGAAGCCCGGACCCGGCACGATCCGGACCCAGATCTGGATGCCGCGCTTACCGGTCACCTTGGGGTACCCGCGCACGCCGAGATGGCCGAGGGCCGTTCGGTACAGCCGTGCGAGCGCGACGACCTCGTCCCACGTCGTGTCGGGCCCCGGGTCGATGTCGATCAGCGCGTATGACGGGCGATCGGGCGCGGTGATCGGCGAGGTCCAGGGGTGCATCTCGATCGCCGCCTCCTGCGCCAGCCACAGGAGCGTGGCCGGCTCCTCGACGACCGGGTAGTCCTTCGGGCCTTCCTCTCGGTGGTGGTAGGTCCAGCGATGCACCCACTCCGGGGCGTGACCGGGGAGGTCCTTCTGCCAGAAGCCCTTCTGCTCGATCCCGTTCGGGAAGCGCTGGACCGTCAACCCGCGGTCGGCGAGGTACGGGACGAGCGTCGGGCCGATGAGGAGGTGGTATCCGAGGAGGTCGCGTTTCGTGATCGGCCCGTCGCCGTCGCGGCCGGGGAAGAGCGGCTTGTCGAGGTTCGTCACGCGTACCTCGCGCCCCGCGGCGAACCACGTTCCCTCCCGCTTCAGCGCCTCGAGCTGCTCGAGAGCCGCCTCGAGGCCGTCGGCCGGTCCCCCGTCTCCCCGAGGCGTCACCGGTGACGGGGGCGCGGCCGATTCGGCCTCGGCCACCGCGGTCGTCGTGCGGACGCTGCGCTCGCGCCGCACGGATGTCGGCGATCGGCCGATCTCGATGCCCTTGAATGCCGCCTGACGCAGAAGGTCGTCCGCGGTCCAGTCGGCGAACTCGACCCGAATCACTAGCTTCGGCTCGACCCAGTGCGCCCCCTTCAGCCGCGGGACGGGATCGAGCGCCGATGCGTCCCGGGCCAGCTCGTCGAGCCTGGCTCGCAGCTCGCGCCGCGTGCGAGTGTCGATCCCGCTGCCGACCTGCCCGGCGTGAACCCAGCGGTCACCGCTCCGCACCGCGACGATGAGCGACCCGAGGTCCCGGTGGCTCCCCTGCCCCTCCAGCCAGCCGACGACGACCACTTCCTGCTCACGGCGCAGCTTGATCTTCAGCCAGCTCCGCGAACGCCGACCCGGCTCATAGACCGAGCGGCGGAGCTTCGCGACGATGCCCTCGAGCTCCTGGGCCCGTGCGGCCTCGGTGAACGCCTTCCCATCTGCTTCGACGTGACTGGCGTAACGCACCCGCGGATGGGCACGCAGGCGCGAGCGCAGCAGCCGCTTCCGTTCGACGAGCGGGACGTCGAGGAGTGATCGGCCGTCGAGGTGGAGCAGGTCGAACGCCTGGTACACGACCGGCGCCGGAGGGCCGGGCCGCTTCGAACCCGCCGCTCGCCCGGTGCGGATGCCGGTCCGGTCCTGGAGCAGGCTGAAGCTCGGTCGCCCCTCGTCGTCGAGTGCGACGACCTCACCGTCCACGATGGCGTCACGCGCGTCGATCCACGGCGCGTCGCCGGCCAGGTCCGGGAAGTAGCGGGCCGCGTCCTGCTGGTTGCGGGTCCACAGCTTCGCCTTGCCGTCACGGACCACCGCCTCGACGCGATAGCCATCCCACTTGATTTCGAACAGCCAGTCGGGGTCATCGAACGGCGCATCGGCGAGGGTCGCGCGCATCGGCGAGATGAAGGTGGGCATCGGCTCAACACGGGCAGCCGACAGGTCGACCTCGCCGACCGGTGCGGGCATCGTGGCCTCGAACCGGGGGTCCGCGCCGTCGCGGACCTCGTCGTTCGTGCGACCCGTCTTCACGCTCCGCGGGTGATCCTCGGCGTCCCAGCCGTCGACCGCCGCCCCATCGCGCTTGTGGATGAGCAGCCACTGCTCGCGGTCGTCACTTCCGCCTCGACCGCGGCCATCGGTGCGCACGATCGTGAAGCGGCCGCGCACCTTCTCGCCGTGCATCTCGAACTTGATCTCGCCGGCCCGCAGAGCCTTGGCCGGATCCGGCGTTTCGGCCTCGGGCTCGTAGGTTCCCCAGTCCCAGACGATGACGTCGCCACCTCCGTACTCGTCCTTCGGGATCACGCCCTCGAAGTCGAAGTATTCGATCGGGTGGTCCTCGGTGCGCATGGCGAGCCGCCGCGCGGCCGGATCGAGCGTGGGGCCCTTCGGGACGGCCCAGCTGACGAGCACGCCGCCGATCTCGAGGCGGACGTCGTAGTGCAGCGCCGTCGCACGGTGGCGCTGGATCGTGAAGCGCCCGCTGCGCTCGACAAGCTCCCCCGGCGCCGGTTCCGGCGTGGCCGCGAAGTCACGCTTGCGCCGATACTCGTCGAGCGGCATCCCTCAGGCCGGGAGCTCGAAGGCGTCGAGCGTGTCGAGCACGTCGGCCGCACCGGCCTCGCGAAGCGCGTCGGCGTCGACGGCGGCGCCGGCCAGGACACCGATCGGTCGCATGCCCGCCGCGACCGATGCCCGCATGTCCCACGTCGAGTCGCCCACGTACCAGCAGCGTGCAGGATCCACGCCGAGCTCGCGCGCGGCGAGGAGCAAGAGATCCGGTGCCGGCTTGGCGTGCTCGACGTGGCTGCCGTCCACGATCCGTGGCTCCTCTGACAGCTCCAGTGCGGCGAGCGAGGCGGCCACCTGCTCGCGTCGAGAGGAGGTCGCGATCGCCCACGTGATGCCCTCGCGCGTCAGCTCGGCCAGCCGCTCGCGCGCCCCCGGTAACGCCCGGGGGTCGCGATTGCGCTCGTCGAACAGCTCGCCGCTCCGATGGTCGATGGCCTCGGCGAGCTCGTCGTCGATCTCGCGGCCGGCGGCCGCCGCTCCCTCGCGCGCCAAACGACGTCCATCGATGCCGATCATCGGCGCCACGCCAGCCTGGGTGGCCGGGATCCCGTGCTCCTCGAAGACGGCGACCCAGGCGTCGATCCTCGCGGGCACGGTGTCCACGAGGGTGCCGTCCAGGTCGAAGAGGATGGCATCGGGGCGAGGTGGCTTTGGCATGGTCGTACGATACCGGGCCAATGACGACGCCGATCGACCCGACGACCCTGGACCCGGATCCCATCCGGCAGCTCGAGCAGTGGCTGGCCGATGCCGAGACGGCGGGGGTGCCGCTGCCCAACGCGTTCGCCCTGGCGACGGCCGATGACCAGGGCGCGCCGTCCGTCCGCTACGTCCTGCTGCGCGGCCTCGACGCCGATGGCCTGCGGTACTTCACCTACCGCGGGAGCCGGAAGGGCCGTGACGTGGCGATCAACCCGTGGGCCGCGGGCGCCTTCTGGTGGCCGACGCTCGACCGCCAGGTGCGCGTCAGCGGCTCGGTGCGCCTTCTCTCCGACGACGAGTCACTCGCCTACTGGCGCACTCGCCCGCGCGGAAGCCAGCTGTCCGCCAGCATCTCGATGCAGGGCCAGGAGGTGGCGACACGAGCCGAGCTCGAGGCCAGGGTCGCCGAGCTCGCGGCCACGGCACCCGAGGAGCTGCCGCTGCCGCCGATGTGGGGCGGGTATCTCATCGTGCCGCGGACGATCGAGTTCTGGGTGAGCCGATCGGACCGGCTCCACGACCGGGTCGAGTACCGCCGTGGCGGCGACGGAACCTGGAACCGCCGGCGCCTCCAGCCCTAGCCCGCCGCGGAATCCTCCGGCGGGAGCTCGTCCTCGCCCTCCTCGGGCAGCTCGACGATCACGGACGCGTGGCGCGGAGAGCGGTTGTAGGCGACCGCCAGCAGCGCCCCGATGAGACCGCCGATCACGCCGGCGATCGACGCCACGACGAAGGCCGTGAGCGGGATGACGAGGTACCAGGTCGTGCTGATCCAGCGCAGCGCATCGAGCTGGTCGCCGAGGGGCAGCAGCGTGCGGGCCACCCCCAGCGTGAACGCGAGGTCGCGCTGCCAGCCGAGCATCGACCCGGCGAGCCAGGCCAGCAGCGCGCCGATGATCGCGCCCAGCACGAGCCCGAGCGTGGCCCCCACCCACCAGCCGGCGCCGAACGAGGCGCGAACCGATACGCCGGCGAGCCGGCCACGCACGTGTCTCATCGCGTCCTCGGGACGGCGCGACCGCCGCGCCAGGCAAGGACGAGGACGGCGGTGCCCAGGGTCACGACGGTGAATCCCACCGCATAGGCGAGGTAGAGGGCGAGCGTCCACTCCCCGACCGTGGCGACAGGCGCCACGCGCGCCCGGTCGAGGTCCGGCTCGAGGGCCAGGGCATCACCGCGTCCGGCGGGGGCGCTGAACGCGTCGACGGCGACCTCACCGGCCGGGCGCAGCGTCCCGTCCGGCCGGTACAGGCCGAAGTCCTCGACGCCGATGCCGGCGATCTGCGTCGCGAAATCCCGAAGCGTCCACCACGTGGCTCCGGCGACGAAGCCGTACGGGCGGTCGCCCCGCAGCCGCTCGATAGCCTCGTACGTATCGGCGAAGATCACCCGCTGACGCTCCTCGTCCCACGCTTCGTCGGCCCATCGGCCGAACTCGAGGATCATGATCGGTTTGCCCGGGTTCGCGTCGCGTGCGGCGAACAACGCCGGGCCGGTGTCGGTCGACGGCTCGTCGCCGTAGAAGACCCCGTGGTAGAACGTGAAGCCTGCCACGTCGAGGGCGTCGTGTGTCGGGTCGTCCGGCGCCCAGCCGTAGGCGACCTGGGCGGTGAGGCGCGTCCCATCGATCTCGCGATCCACCTCGTGCATGACGCGCATCGCATCGGCGCGCTCCTCGCCACCGGTCGACTCGTTCGCGAAGCCGTGGAAGAGGACCGAAGGCCGGTTCATGTCGCGAAGCGCCATCTCGCGCAGCATCTGCTGGGGTATGCCGCGCCCGAGGGTCCGCTCGAAGACGAGCGGTGTCGCGTGATAGAGCGGCACCTCCTCCCACACCGCGAAGCCAAGGCGGTCCGCGAGCATGAGCGTCACCGGATCGCCGGGCTCGTGTCCGGTCCGCAGCAGATCGGCCCCCACATCGGAGGCCTGGCGGAGCTTCGCGAGGATCTCCTCCGGCTCCTGGGCCGGGGTGCCGGTCACCAGCTCGCCGTCAGGCCCGAACTCGAGCGTCTCCGGGTGGACTCCGACACCCCGGAAGAAGACCGGTTCGCCATTGAGGAGCACGTGCGGCCCGGTCGGGTCGACGCCGACATGACGAATGCCGAACGTCGTCCACAGCTCGTCGCGGTCGCGGCCCTCGCGCGCGTCGAGCGGCGGGTCACCGGCGATGAGCTGGAGGCGCAGGACGTAGAGCGAGGGCACCGCGGGCGTCCAGGCATCGGCCTGACCGAACTGGAGGGAGAGCGTGGCCTCGGCCAGGCCGCCCCGGCCGGGGAAGTCGACCTGCTGCGCGATCTCCGCCAGTGGCTCGCCGAAGTCCGCGACGAGCGTGCGCGGATCGGGATCGAGCAGGTTCTCGTCGTCGACGGATGCCGCCAGGATCGTGGCCCGGAGTGTGGCCGTACCGTCCATGGGCACGACCTCCGGGACCCCGACGTCGCCCCGTGAGCCGGCCACGTGCGGGGCGTTGGCCATGAGCACGGTCACGTCCACCGCATCCAGGTGAGTGACGACGTCGGCGCGGACGACGTGGGACGGTGCCGATGCCTCGAGCCAGACGGAGCCGGTCAGGCCGCCATAGTTCCACCAGTCGATGAGGCCCCACGGCACGACGTCGCTGCGTGTGCCGAGCGGGATCGTGTGAACGCGGACGGCGAGCACGTTCTCCGCGCCGAGCTCGAGTGCCGGCCCGGCGTCGAAGGCGAACGGCGTGGTCCCGCCCTCGTGGTACCCGAGCCATCGGCCGTTGAGCCACACGTCCGCGACGTAGTTCGCCGATGCGAAGCGCAGCGTCACCGCGCGGCCCGCCCAGGAATCCGGGACGTCGAACGTCCGCCGATACCACGCGCCGCCTTCCACGCCGTCCGGCGGAGGGTTCGTCGTCCCGGGCACCGCGAGCGTCTCCCACGCGGCATCATCGAAGTCCGGCAGATGTCGCTCCCCCGCCTCCGCCTCGATGGCGGCGAGCGACGCGTCCCGGGCCTGCATCGTCAGCCTCTGGTCAAGGTCGGTTCGCTCGACCCGCCATGCGCCGTCGAGGTCGATCCGGGGACGCGGCTGCCAGTCGAACGTCGGGACCGGGATCCCGTTCTGCATCGCGATCGACGCGCCGGCATGGTCCTCGAGCGTGAGCGTGGGAGCGAGCGTCCCGGCCACACTCTGAGGCAGGCAAGCGGCCAGGACCAGCCCGATGGCGATCACCGGCGCGAGGCCGGATCGAGGGTTCGCGCGACGCATCGGCCGCATCATGGCAGCGCTCGCCGGACCGTGCAGTCGGTGCATACTCCCCGGCGTGAACGGACACGTCATCGTCATCGGATCCATCAACGTCGACCTCGTGGTCGCCGCCGACCGCCTCCCGCGACCGGGCGAGACCATCCTGGGTGGCCGCTTCGCCGTCCACGACGGCGGCAAGGGAGCGAACCAGGCCGTGGCTGCCGTGCGGGCCGGCGCGCGCGTCACGATGATCGGCGCGGTCGGGACCGATGCCCACGGCGAGCGGTCGATCGCCGTCCTGGAGGCGGAGGGAATCGACGTGTCGCGCGTGCGGCGACTCGACAGCGAACCGACCGGGGTGGCGATCATCGCCGTCGGGCCGCGCGGGGAGAACCAGATCGTCGTGGCACCCGGCGCCAACGGGGCCGTCGAGCTCGACGATGCCGATCGCGCGGCCATCGCCGGCGCCGACGTCCTCCTGACGAACCACGAGATCCCCGCCTCGGCTTCACTCGAGGCGCTGCGTGCGGCGAAGGCTGGCGGCGTGACCTCGATCCTCAACCCAGCGCCGGCGCGGGCCCTGTCGGCCGAGGTGCTGACGCTCGGCCCGATCCTCACCCCGAACGAGCACGAGCTCATCGTCGCGATCGGGAACGACGAGACCGGAGCGGCACTCGACGAGCTCGTGGCGCGCCACCGTGGACCGATCGTGGTCACCCAGGGACCGGCCGGCGCCCTCCTCGCCGATGGTGACCGCCGGGAGCGGTTCGAGGGACGCCCGGCACCCCAGGTCGTCGACACGACCGGGGCCGGCGACACGTTCTGCGGCGTGCTGGCCGCGTGGACCGCAGAAGGCAGGACGCTGGACGAGGCGATCGTGGCCGCCAACGCGGCGGCGTCGCTCTCCGTCGCGGGAGCCGGCGCTCGCGACGCGATGCCGCGCCGCGAAGCGATCGAGGAGCTGCTGGGCCTCTGAACGCGGCGACGCCGCCGCGGGTCTTCCCGCGACGGCGCCGTGTGCCCGGCTGTGAGGACGGCTCAGGCCGGCCGGATGTTCTGGTTGCGTCGGAACACGTTGTCCGGGTCCCACGTGGCCTTGGCCTCGACCAGCCGCCGCAGCGTCTCCGCGGGGTAGGCCTGACGCACGCGCGCCTCTCCCTCGGCCTCGAGGAAGTTCACGTACACCCCGGTCGCGGCCGGCGCGATCTGGGCGAAGTACGCCTCCGTCCATGCCGCGTCGTCGGCGATCTTCTCGGGAGCCACGTGGATGGTGAAGATCGAGAACATCGTCTTCGCGTCCCGGTGCGCGAACGCGGTCGCGCCGGCCGGGACACGAGCCATCGCCCCGCCGAACGTCCGCAGCTGGGTGATCGCCCCCGCCGGCGTCTCCGGCGAGCTCATCCGCGCCACGATCGTCTCGATCGCCGCCTCGTCGAGGTCACGGGCGAAGATCGACCGGGTCATGTTCGGCGCGGGGACCCCGCCGTCATCGGTGAACTGGTAGATGCCCGGGTACGGCATCGGCATCACCAGGTCGGCGATCGGCGTGGCCAGGGCCCGGAACGGAGCGACCGCCTCCTGACCCGCGGCCGGGTCGCCGGCCCAGACCAGGGTGATCATCACGACCGGCGTGCCGACCAGCTCCTCGGGGATGAACGGCGCCGGCGGAGCACCCATGATGAACGTGATCGTGGTCAGCTCCTCGGGCGCCGCATCGGCAGCCTCGAGCAGCCCCCGGACGACATCCGTGGTGAGCGGCAGGACGAGGGCGCCGGACAGCGTCTCGCCGAGCGAGACCGCGTCGTACTCGAAGCGAGTGACGATGCCGAAGTTGCCTCCGCCACCGCGCAGCGCCCAGTACAGGTCGGCGTTCTCGGTGGCCGATGCGGTCACGAGCTCGGCATCGGCGGTGACGACCTCGAAGCTGCGAACATGGTCGATCGCCAGGCCGTGCTTGCGGGCCAGGAAGCCGATGCCGCCGCCCAGCGTCAGTCCGGAGATCCCCACGGTCGAGGTGTCGCCGAACGGCACCGCCAGCTCATGCTCCGCAGCGGCCGCCGTGACCTCACCGGCCGTCAGGCCGGCGCCGGCGAACACGGTCCGAGTCTCCGGATCGATGTGGAGGCCGCGAAGGCCGCGCATGTCGATGACGAGCACCCCATCGCCCGTGCTGAACCCGGCCAGGCTGTGGCCGCCGCTGCGCACCGCGATCTCGAGATCGGAACGACGGGCAAAGGCGACCGCCTGCTGCACGTCCCGGGCGCTGGCGACGCGGACGATCGCCGCAGGCTTCCGGTCGTGGACGAGGTTCCATACCGCTCGCGCCTCGTCGTACGCGGCGGTCCCGGGGCGAAGGAGGTCGCCGTCCAGGGCGGCCTCCAGCTCGGAGAGATCGGCGGCGTCCGAGCGGGCGGGCTGGACCTGGGTTGCGAACTGCATGACGTTGGGCTCCTCGGGATGGAGGTCGAACTGGACACCTGCATCCTTCGGGTTGTGGCTCCGTCTGCCATCCGGCATGCGCCGCTGCACCGGCTGGCCGAGCGCCTCGCGCCGTCTACGTCATTGGTCCCGCCGGAGCGGGATGGGCCGGCGGTCAGCCCAGCTCGTCCTCGACGGCGTAGGAGTCGACCATCGGGGCATGGCCGAACTCGTCCCAGAGCCGCTTGCGCGCGGGTTCGAGGCGCTCGACCACATCGGCCAGTGCCTGGTCCGACTCCCAGATGCCCACGAAGCTGATCCGCCCTCGGCTCCTGTCTGACAGCACGTAGTGCCGGCGGAGGCCCGGCGCGGAGGCGTGGATCGGCCTCACCAGCTCCCGATAGCGACCGATGATCGGCTCGACCTGGTCCGGCGGCACCTCGACGCCCACGACGCGCGCAATCACGTTCGGCTCCTCGTTGTGCTCGGTCGACTTCATTCTCGGTCCGGGCCCCACCGACGAACAAGGGTGCGGGTGGAATGTCGGCCCGGCTCGGATCGGCACGCCGCATGCGTATCGGCGGTCGACCACCCACCACCCAGCACCGAGGGGATCACGTGAACGCGATCGATCTGCTGAAGGCCGACCACGACAAGGTCAAGAAGATGCTCGCCGAGGGCGAGGAGACCACCGAGCGCGCCGAGAAGACGCGAACCGAGCTCTTCGCCGATCTCAAGGCCGAGATGCTCATCCACGAGCGCATCGAGGAGAAGATCTTCTACCCCGCGCTCAAGGAGCACCCCAAGGCGCGTGACATCGCACTCGAGGGCTACGAGGAACACCACGTCGTCGACGAGATCATGGGCGAGCTCGAGGCCGTCCCGGTGACCGACGAGACGTGGAGCGCGAAGTTCAAGGTCATGAAGGAGAACATCGAGCACCACATCGAGGAGGAGGAGGGCGAGATGTTCAAGCAGGCCCGCTCCATCTTCTCGACCGAGGAGCTCGAGGAGCTCGGTTCACGGATGGAGGAGCTCAAGAAGGTCGGCCAGGAGGTCGGCCCGGCCTGACACACACAGGCGGCCCGGTCCGCGAGGCCGGACCGCCTGGTCCGCACTGTGATGGCATCGGTATGCTGGGGACCAACCGCAGCCCCACGGTGCCGATGAAGCAGCTAAGCGAAACCCGCCGTGTCCCGGCCACCGACGGCGTGGACCTGGCCTACCGAGTCATCGGAGATGGCCCGGTCGATCTGATCTGGTCGTTCAACCAGCTCAACGATGTCGAGGTCATTGCTGAGCACCCTCCGATCCTCGAATACCTCGATGCCTTGGCGGGCTTCGCTCGTGTGGTCGTATACGACCGGCGCGGCATGGGTCGCTCAGGGGGCGAGCGCGGAGATCTGGCGACCGACATCGACGATCTCCTCGCCCTGCTCGACCATGTCGGCGCGGGTCATCCCTACCTCGCGAGCGCCGTAACCGGGGGTGCGATCTTCGTCGCCTTCGCGGCTGCCCATCCGGAGCGCGTGGCCGGAGTCGTGTGGCACGGAGCCTTCGCGCAGTCGCTCCGGACGGAATCCTACCCATGGGGTGCGTCGCCCGGTGAGCTGGAAGATGGCGCTGTTCGAGTCGAAGCCGGCTGGGGAAGCGAACGCTTCGCTGAACGGTTCGTGGCCGCCGGTGCTCCCTCGCGGGCGGGGGACGAGGAGTCCGTTCGCTTCTACGCCCACTGGATGCGTCGGACGGCGACTCCTCGGGACGCGGCAACCCACCTGCGCACGTGGGACAAGATCGACCTGCACCCTGTCCTTCGGGAAGTCCGAACGCCGGTTCTCGTGCTGGATCGGGCCAACGACCCCGGAGAGGGTGCGTATGTCGCCTCCCTGCTGGCGCGAGGCCGCTTCCTCAGCCTCGATGGACCCGACTTCATCCCGTATTACGAAAGCGCACCGATCGTCGCGGCCATTCGGGAGTTCGTTGGCGATACGCAGGTCTCTGACGAGCTGACGGAGCGCCCCAACCCGACAGAGGAAGAGTGAACGCGGGCTGTGCTCCTCGGCCCCGGTGGCACAGCAAATGCGTCCCGTCAAGGTGGCGTCCCATTGCGCTGATGGTGACGACCTAGTTGCAGAAGGAGCGGACCATGACAGAGAACATCCCGGCGAACGCGGAAAGCGCTCAGCAGAAGTTCTTCAGGGTGACTGACAACATTCCGGAAGAGACCTGGTACTGGGCAGCGGTGGGGTCGATCGGCCTGTCCGCTGCGCTCAAGCTCGCGAACCGAAACGACTGGAGCCTCTTCGTTGGCCAGTGGCCGCCGACGTTCATTCTTTTCGGTCTCTACCATCGGCTGATTCATCCGAGCACCAAGCCGTAGCGTTGCCCTCGGCGTCAGACGATACCGCTGGAGCCCAGCCGAGCGGACGCCCGGAAACGCCATGTGACAGCCTCACACCATCGTGCGCTGCCACGCGGTCAGGCCGCAGCGGCCACGCAATGGATTTGCCGTGGATATCGCGAGACGCCCCCGACCTGTCCAGCACATTCATCGCGGGCCGCTAGGGCGCGATCCACTGCCGGTACGTGAAGGTGGCCTCGAAGGCCTCGCGGAACTCGGGGCAGTACTCCCGCGTTGCCAGATCTTCCAACCTCGCGGCTCGAAGCTCGGCATCGTCGCCGGTCCCCTCTACCCGGTAGAACTCAATCGCCTTGATATGGAGCTCAAACACCGTCATGCCATTCCGCAGATCGACGCACATTGCCTCGGCCAACGGGGCATCGTCGTCACCTGGGCCGCCGCAGCCGACGAGCAGGCCCGCAGTTACGAAGAGCTCAACAAGGTTGGGAACTCGGAGCGCAATCAACTCTCAAGCAGGATAGCGAGGCTGCCGCAACCCGCAGGACGTGGATCCAACCGTCCACTCCGGTCGCGGGGCGTATCCTGCGCGCCAAGTCACTGGAGGAACCGGAGGGAACCGTGAACATCGTGGGCGATCTGCGAGCGCGCACGCGGGGGGAGGTGCTGGAGCCCCATGATGCGGGGTACCAGGCAGCCCGTGCCGCCTACAACGCGTTGTCCACGGGTCAGCCGGCCTGCATCTTCCGCCCTGCAGACGTACCCGACATCGTGGCGGCCGTCAGGTGGGCCGGGGAAGTTGACCTCCCCATCGGGGTCCGCGGAGGTGGTCACAGTGTGGCCGGCCATTCGTCGCCGAACGACGCGCTCCTCGTCGACCTATCGCGTTGGCGTGGCGCCGCGGTCGATCCGGTCGCATGCACGGCGGAGGCGCTCGCCGGGTCCCGGCTCATGGATCTCGATGCCGCGACTGCCGCGTACACGCTTGCCGCTCCCTCGGGCACGTTCATCGACACCGGCATCGGCGGCCTGACCTTGACGGGCGGCATCAGCTGGCTCCTGGCTTCTCAGGGATTCGCATGCGACGCCCTCATCGGTGCCAGGATGGTGACGGTCGACGGCGACGTCATCGACGTCGACGACGAGCACGAGCCGGAGCTCCTGTGGGGCCTGCGCGGTGGCGGCGGCAACTTCGGGATCGTCACCCACCTGCGATACGCACTGACCCCAGTGCAGCGGATGTACGGGGGCGCACTGCGCTTTCGAGGCGACGGCATCCGCGACGTCATCATGCGCGCGTTCGAGATCGAGGCGACGGCGCCGGACGAGCTCGTCTTGGCGATCGTTGCATGGCGCGGAGACGACGGCGCGCCTGGCATCTCCGTCAACTTCGCCTGGCGCGGTGACCCGAACGCCGGGGCGGCTGCCGTTCGCGCCCTTACCGACCACCCAGCTCTCTTCGAGTCGGATGTCAAGGCGATGGGCTGGCTTCAGCAGCAGGCTCAGTATGAGCCGATTCCGTTCGGTCTTCGCCAGTACTGGAAGGGCCACCTCGTCGGCAAGCTGGACGAGACCCTCGCGGATGCGCTGATCGCGGCGGCGGCCGATGCAGGCGGAGAGTCGTTCTGCCTCGTGGAGCTCATCCACGGCGTCGCCCACCGCATCCCGGAGGCCTCCGCGGCATTCGGCGGACGTGCTGCCGTTGCCAATGTGACGGCGCTCGCCATCTGGGACGACGCGGAATCCGACGAGCGACAGATCGCCTGGGCGCGCCGCATGGCCGACTCGGTGGCGCACCTCTCACTTCGAGGCGGTGGCTACCTTAACTATCCCGAGCTCGATCAGACGGCTGCGCGGGTAGCTGCAGCGTTCCCGTCCCAGACGTGGGACCGGCTCCGGCAGCTCAAACGTCAACTCGATCCAGCCAACCGGCTGCGGTTCAATGCAAACGTTCCACCGGCCGACCTGGGCTAAACCAATGGCACACCGCGTGGACGCAAGCCGAAGCTGGTGACCGGGCGGTCATTATGTGCTCGCGTAAATCTTGGTGGGCGACACGGGGCTCCAATCAGTGGGCTCGTGCTTGTCAAGGTATTCGGGTCGCGCGCTGTGGCGGTGAGCGTGCGGCTACGGGCGTGTAGGCAGGTGTTGTTGTGGTGAGCTGTCGGTCGCTCTCCGTTCCCGCCGCGGTACTCGTTGGTCACGACGGTGGATGTCGTCAATGTCGCAGTTACACGAATGAAGCCGGGGCCGCCTGCACCGTCCGATCTTGCGATCCCCGGCTGTCATCGTCACCCCGGCTTCCGGAACGCTAGCCGCCCTCGCTTGCCCCTCGCCTCTCAGCTGCCGACCGAGGCGATCCACTGCTCGAGCGCCGAGCGGCTGAGCCCGTACTTGAGATGCCCGCTGCCCAGGTTCATGGCGTTGATGATCTGGGTCGCCGAGCAGCCACCGGTGTCGGCCAGCGTGTAGGTCGGCGACTTCCTCGCCGTCAGCTCACCGGCGGTGTCGGCCTTGTAGCGCTTGGCGTCGTACTTGGGGAACACATCGGGCAGGACGGTGTCGGCGCACAGGTCAACGGCATCGAGAATGCCGTCGCCGTCGGTGTCGGTATCGGTGTCGGGAGCAGCGTCGCAGGTGACGGTGAGCAACACGAGCGCGTCGGCGTGGAAATCCAGGTCATACCTGCCGGTCGCCGGAACGGTCACCTCGAGCGGTCCCGGAGCAGACCCGGCGACAAATTCGAAAACACCGGTGCCTGTGTGAGTCAGGGCTAGCCACGCCGATGCGGGTACGTCCCACGGGGTGAACTCGATTCGGATCCGCTCCCCCGCGGCCAGATCGAGGTCATCGAGACTCAGGCTTGGGGATGGTGCCGCCGAAGATGAGAAAGACTCGAGGCCTGCGCAGTGTTCGGTTCGTTCGGCGGCCGCCACCGGCCCGGAGAACGTAGCGACGAGGAGCCCGGCTCCGACCAAAAACAGCAGACGACGCATCGGCGTCACCCTCCACTCGACGGCGCAACAATCAAGGGCGTGCGCCAATCGGCGCAGCATATCGGCCGCCGAGCGAGCAAGCAGGCACTTACGTGGCGAAAAGTGTGGTCTGGTGGCACCAGCGCGCACGAGGGAGAGCGGCTGCACGCAGCGCCGAAGTCACGCATGGGGTGCGCCGCACTCGGTCGTAACGTGGCAGGCAAACCAACGAAGCCGGGGCGGCGTGCGCCGTCCGAAGCTGCGATCCTCGGCCGTCTACGTCACCCCGGTTTCGAGTGGCCAGCGGCGGCTTGTCTCTTAGGGCTGGCCGTGGTGGCAGCTACCGAATGGAGGCGCCAGGAAGGTGACCACCGAGGGGTTCGACCGCGTTGCCATACAGGCATGCGGAAGGCCATTTCCATGCGACGGCGGCAGGTGGAACGGCCCGAACATCGGGGGCGCATCCTGTGCCGGCTCGGGCACCGTGAACCCGCCAACCCACTGACTCGTGCCGCTGGGTCCCACCACGAGCTCATGGGCGCTGGCGGGCGCGCTCACCGCCATGGCGGTCAAGGCAGCCAGTGCGGTGGCGAGCAACAAGGATCGTCTACGACGCAACACTCTTGGGCACCTCCTCGGCATTGTCCGGCGCGGGGGACGGCAAATGGGCATCCACCGGCGTCCGCCGCTCCGATCATTATTGATCGCTGTCAAGGCGCAGCACGCGGACCCGATGGCATCCGAGGTCGCTCGGGATGCGAACGAAGCCGTGGCCGGAGCCGCCTGGAGCATCGGGAGGCTTCGGCATGCAACGAAAGCGAGGAGTTGGTGGGCGACACTGGACTCGAACCAGTGACCTCTTGCATGTCAAGCAAGTGCTCTAACCAGCTGAGCTAGCCGCCCGTCGGTCCTGGGCTCGCGTGCGCCGCGCATCGGAGTGGCGGCTGCCCGGCGAGCAGAGCGCGATTCTAGCAGGGGCCCGCGAGTGGCGCGACCGACCTCCGGTCAGCGATTCCAGTCGCTGGCCCGCGGAACCGCGGACGCGAGCACGCGGGCAATCTCGGCCCGGTAGCGGACGCCGCTCGGGTGGCGCGCCAGCCAGTGGAGGTAGTCCGGATCGGCTTCGGCCAGCTCCTCGATGGTGCGACCTGCGTGGTGCCCGAAGTCCAGCCGCGTGGAGTCGAAGCTCGACGTGTGACCGGGTCCGACGGGGACGCTCGTATCGCCTCCGATCTCGAAGGCTCGGGGATCCTGCTGGTCCGCCATTGGCCTGCTCCGCGCTTGCTTGCTCGTATGGCGGGCATCCTAGCCCGCGCGTTGCCGCGGGGCAACGTCCAACCTCAGCTTCGCGGGACTTCGCGTCCGTCCACGAGCGTGAGCTCGGCGTGCACCGAGGCAAGTTCGTCGTCGGCGCGCAGCACGGTCGAGAGGTCGGCGTTCAGCACGGCGAGATCCGCCCGGGCTCCGACCCGGAGATGACCCTCGTCGGGGGCACCGACGGCGATGGCGGCGGCCACGGTATAGGCGCTCAGCGCCTCGGGGAGGGTGAGCCCCTCGCCCGTGCGCCAGTCGCCGCGGTCGTCGTCCGGGAAGCGCCGGTGCACCGCGGCATGGATCCCGAGCCACGGATCGACGTCCTCGACCGGGGCGTCCGATCCGGCTACCAGCAGCGCCCCCACGGTGCGGAGCCGTCGCCATGCGTAGGCGTCGTCGGCCCGTTCGGCCCAGTGCCGCTCCACGAGGTCGCGATCGGCGGCCGCGTGAATCGGCTGCACGCTGGCGACAACGCCGGCACGAGCGAACCGCGGCGCATCCGGCGGCCGAAGGAGCTGCACGTGCTCGATCCGGTCCATCGGCGCACCGGGCATCCGAGCCGGCGCACCCTCGAATGCATCGAGCGCCACGGCGATGGCGCGATCGCCGATCGCATGCAGGGCGAGGCCGATGCCAGCCGGGCGAGCGAGGGCTGCGTCGTCCGCGAGGCGCTCCGGTGTCACGCGCAGGATCCCCGCGGGCTCACCGCCGGGTCCGAAGAGCGCGGCCGTGCCCGACCCGAGCGCCCCGTCGGTGTAGTGCTTGGCCCAGCCGATCCGCAGGGTGCGGCGGTCGGGCACCGCCACCCCGGTGCGCAGGCCGCGGGCGGCGGCAGCCGCGATGGCATCGGCGGGAATCCCGATCGAGAGGCGGAGGCGGCCGTCGATCAGGTCGCCGAGGTCGGTGAGGCTGGAGGCCGAGTCACCCAGGTCCGCATCGGCGCCGACACCATTGCGATCGGTATAGTCCCCCGCCTCGGACGCGCCGGTGATGCCGTGCCCAGCCAGGGCGCGCAGGGTGAGGTCCAGCGAGTCGCGGAGCTCCGAGCCCTGGACACGCGCCACGTGCTCGGAGACGAGGTCCATGGCACGCTCGCGCAGCACGCCGGTCGGCTCTCCGTGCTCGTCGCGCTCGATCCGTCCCCCATCCGGGTCGGGTGTCGCAGCGTGGAGGCCGGCAAGCCGGCGCGCCGCGGCCGATGCCCACGCCGAATGCCCGTCGTGGCTCATGAGCCAGGTCGGTCGACCGCCCGTCGCCTCCTCGAGCGCCGGGGTGGCACCGCCCAGCTGGACCTCGCTCCACCCGCGGCCCCGGATCCATGCCCGGGGCGGCAGCGCGGCCGCCGCCTCTGCGACCCGGGCTGCGACCGCCCCGCCGTCGGGATCCTCGTTGAAGCGGAGCGACCGAGTCGAGCGGGCCAGGTCGACGAGGTGGATGTGGAAGTCGTGCAGCCCGGGAATCACGGCACGAGGTCCGACATCCACAACCCGGGCTCCGGCGGGCACGGGCACGTCGTCGCGGCGGCCGGCGGCCACCACCCGTCCATCGGCGATACCGATCGCCTCGGCCAGCTCGAGGCCCTCCGGCGTGGCTCGCAGCACGATGGCGCCGCGGATCACGAGCTGCGGGGCCGCCGCGCTCACTCGGGGCGCCTCGGCGCGCGGCGCGTCTGGACGAAGCCGCGCGGCTCGGGGCCGAACGCGATCCGCACCAGCGCGTAGGGGACCACCACCAGCCAGTGGCTGAGGAACAGCGCGCCGCGCGTCGCTCCGCCCACGAGCAACGGCCCCTGGCGACCGGCTGCCGCCAGGCCGCCCAACCCGAGCAGGAAGACACCAAGCCCGTAGCCGATGAACAGCGAGGCCGGCACGGTCCAGTCCACCGGCTGCGGCAGCGGAATCGTGACGAGCGACGCGATGATCGCGGCAACGAAGAGCGGCGGAATCAGGAACTCGCCGGTGAACGCCACGAAATCGGCCTTGCGGCTCATCGGCTCCGAGCCGGCAAGCAGCCCGGGGCCGTGCTCGATGAGCCGACGCAGGCTGCCTTCCGCCCAGCGCAACCGCTGCCGCCACAGCGCGGCGAGGCTCTCGACGGCCTCCTCCCCCACCTCGGCCTCCGGCGCAAGGGTGACGTGGTGCCCGTACGCCGACAGCCGCGTCGAGAGCTCGAGGTCCTCGGTCAGCGACCGCTCGCTCCAGCCACCCACCGCCTCCAGCGCCTCGCGGCGCACGAACATGCCATTGCCGCGCAGCTCGGCGGTGCCATCGGTCACCCAGCGCCCGCACTGGCTGGCCATGTCCATGAGCTGCTCCTCGGCTTGCGCGGCGGTGAGCCACGACACGCCCGCGTTCCGCGGCCGTCGTGCCGTCTGGAGTGCATCGGCGGCCGGATCCCGCTGCCAGGCACGCATCACTCGCTCGAGGAAGGCAGACTCGACCCGCGTGTCCGCGTCGATCACGCCGATGACGTCGCCCGACAGGTAGGGCATCCCGAAGGCGAGCACGGCGCCCTTCGTGGCCCGGCCGGAGCCCGGCTCACGCCGGCGGATGGCGACCCGGACGTCGCCGGCCTCCACGCCCCGCGCGGCGTCCCCGGTTCCGTCATCCGAGCCGTCGTCCACGACGAGCACCTCGAACGCCGGCTTCCCGTCCCGGTGGTAGCGCAGCCCGGCGAGCGAGCGGACCGTGTCGTCGATGACCGACTCCTCGTTGCGCGCCGGCACGACGAGCGAGATGAACGGATGGTCGCCGGCCAGCCCGGTCGGCTCCGCGGCACCGGTCCGGGCGTCCTGCAGGGCATGGCGCATGACGCGGCTCCCGCGCCACGCGAGCCAGGCCACGTAGCCCATCGACACGGCGATCGCCAGCTGGAGCGTGCGAGCGGCGAAGGGAATGGTGATCGTCACGTACGCGACGAGCACGGAGGCGACGAGGAAGGCGGCCGCGAAGAGCCTAGTCGGCATCGACGGCCGGCCGGCGACGTCGCCGGCGGCGATGGGGCGGCTCGTCGGGTGCCGGCGCGCCCGGGGCACCCGGCGCCGTGGACTCGTCGACCGCATCGGCTGGCGGATCTCCCAGATCGTGGCTGTGCAGACCGCCCTTGGCGTTCCGACGCCACGAGGCGATGCCGGCCCATAGCGTAATGAGGCCCAATGTCGCCATCACGACGGGGATTCCGGCGCCGGGGAAGGCGATGTTGATGACGTCGGCCGCCGCCGGCGCGAGGATCACCGGCACGAACGACGCGAGCGACAGCAGCGTGTTGAGGATCCCGAAGATGCGTCCGCGCACGTCGGAGGGCAGCTCCTCCTGGAGCGCGGTCTGCGAAGGGATCGCCACGAACGAGTACTCGATGCCCGCGAAGACCGCGATCACCACCACCACGGCGATCACGCTGATCAACGGCGTGAGCGTGCCTGGCAGGACGTCCTCCAGCGGCGCGACCGCAGGCCCGAAGATCGCGGTGATCGGCTGGATGACAGCCAGCAGCACGAGCGTGATCCCCATCGCGACCAGGGCGATGTCGATGAGGAGCCGCTTCGGAATCGACTTTCCGTAGCCGTTCAGGAACAGGATGCCCACGATGGCACCGATGCCGGCCGGCCCCATGATGAAGAAGAAGTCGGTCTCGGAGAGGCGGAGGATGTCACGCGCGTACCCCGGGCCGATGGCCCCGAGCACGCCGATGAGCGATGCGGCGATCCCGAGGTACGCGAGCGACCACGCGATCGCGCGGTGG
This sequence comes from Chloroflexota bacterium, assembly GCA_025699005.1. Classification (GTDB taxonomy): domain Bacteria; phylum Chloroflexota; class Limnocylindria; order QHBO01; family QHBO01; genus JACDBZ01. The sequence goes on from JAILWI010000003.1 coordinate 166,761, forward strand.
CGGCGGATGAACGCGATCCCCTCGCGCAGCTGCTCCATGAGCTCCGAGACCGCGCGGCCGGCACCCCCGGTCGGTGCCTCCCGATCGGCCGGGATGGGCGGCAGCAGGAGCACCGCCCCCGTGGCGAGGCCGAACATCACGGCGGTGACGATGTAGATGGGAATCGGTCCGAAGGCCACGAGGAGGGTCGGCCCGAGCACGCCGAAGCCGATCGCGAACGTGGCGTTGATGGTGAGGATGAAGACGGAGTTCGCCACCATCAGGTGGCGCTTCTCCACGACGCGCGGGATCGAGGTCAGCTCCGCGGGGAGGAAGACGGCGGTGGCGCTCGCGATGACGAAGTTCAGGGCCAGCACCAGGGGCACGATCGCGTCGCGCGTCGTCGGCGCGATGAAGATGAAGCCGATGACCCCCACCGCCCGCACGATGTTCGTCGCGAGCATGATCACCTTGGCGTTGCTGCGCTCGACGAGAACTCCGCCGGTCGTGCTGAACAGCACCGCCGGCACGAGGAAGGTGAGGATCAGGACCGCGACCATGGTGTTGGAGCCGGTGGTGCCCAGCATCGTGGACATCAGGGCGACGAGCACCGTGTTGCCGGCGAGCTGGCTCAACGCCTGGGCCGACCACAGGTAGACGAAGGCGCGGTTGTGGAAGACGGTGCCGACTTCCCGGAGATCGGTCGCCGTCGGATCTCCGCTCGGCAGCTCGTGGGTCATTCGACCGCACCCTCGTCCGGAGAGCGTTCGAGGAAGCTGGTGAACCGCCGCTCCACGGTCAGGCGGTCCATGAGGATGCGATGGCCGCAGCCATCACATACGAGGCCGATATCGGCGCCCAGGCGCACGACCTGCCAGTCGCGGCTCCCGCACGGGTGCTGCTTGCGGAGGCGGAGGCGGTCGCCGATGCGCAGATCGAGGGGGCTGGCCACGGTCACGCGGCGCCCTCGCCGCCCTCGCTGCCCTCCCCGCTGGTGACCCCCGTAAAGTTGAACGTGCCGAGGTGCAGCGCGGGGACGCGGTACGTCCCGAGGAATTCGCCGGGCAGCAGCATCGTGGTCGAGCCGATGGCCCGCACGTCGCTGAAGGCCTCCGGGATCGACTGCGTGAACCGGAAGTTCATGAGCGGCCGGGTGATGCGGCCGTGCTCGATGAGGAACGTTCCATCCTTCGTCATACCGGTGAGGATCGCCTTCTTGGGGTGGACGACGTTGATGTAGTGGAAGCGGGTGACCCAGATGCCCCGCTCGACGCCGGCGAGGAGCTCGTCGCGCGGCGTGTCGCCGGCGGCCATGAACACGTTGAGCGGCATCGGGCCGTAGAGGTTCGGCGCCGGCAGTCCGTGGCCGGTCGACCCCGTGCCGGAGCGGGACCCGGTCGCCGCGTCGTGCACGACGGCGCTCGCCATCCCGCCGTCGATGAGGTCCACCCGCTTGCGGGCCACACCCTCGTAATCGACGGTCGACGGGATGCCGGTCGGATCGTTCCCATCGTCCCAGATCGACACGTTCTGGCCCATGATCCGCTTGCCGATCTCCATGAACGACCGCCCCTCCTCGTACGCGAGGCCAGAGAAGCCGATGTAGGAGAGGTACTCGAGCAGGCCGCCGACGGCATGCTCCTCGAGGATGACCTCGTACTCGCCGGGGTCCATCGGGCCGGCGCCGCGCATGGCGTCGCCCTTCTCGGCGGCGTTGATGCCGAGGCCCTCCGCGTCGATCTCGCCGATGTCCGTGGAGCCCTGGTGCGCATAGCCCGATGCGGCTCCGGCCCCGAAGCCGTCCATCATCACCGTCAGCAGCTTGGCCCGTGTCGCGCGGTGCCGTGCCCGGATGCCGTGCGAGTTCGCCACCGCGACGCCGGACTCCAAGGTGGAGAAGGAGCCGGACGTCTGGAGGCCCTTCGCCTCGCCGGCGGCGATGACCGCCCGCACGCCCTCGGCTCGTCGGTCCGCACCGGCCTCGGCGGTCGCAGTCACGAACCCGAGCTCGGGATCGGCCTCGCGGCCGTCGGGCTCGGGGAGGATCGCGGCCTTCGGGTTCGGCGCGGAGCGCCGGGCGATGGCCTCCGCGCGCTCGACGACCTCGCGGATCCCGGCGGCGTCGAGCCGGTTCGTGCCGGCCACCCCGATGCGGTCACCCGTGATGACCCGCACCTGGATCGCGGCATCGTGCTCGCGCACGTTCTGGTGGATCTGGTTGTTCGCGAAGCGGGTCAGCGCGGAGTCCTCGGCCATGTACACGACCTCGGTCGCATCCGCCGTCGACGCGGCAAGGGCGGCGTCCAGCAGCTGGTCGACGCGATCGGCGACTACCATCGGCCCACCCCCACCTGCACGTTGCGGAACCGCGCCGGGGCCGCCCCGTGGCCGACATGGCCGGTCTGCATCGGCTCCCCCTTGCCGCAGTTCGGAAGGCCCCACAGCGTCCACTCGTCGCGTCCGCAGATGGCGTCGCAGCTGCCCCAGAACCGCGGCGTGATGCCGGTGTACGTCGGGTTCTTCACGAGCTGCGTGCGCTTGCCGTTCTTGATCAGCCAGCCGGCCTGGTCACCGAACTGGAAGTTCAGGCGCCGGTCGTCGATCGACCAGCTCTTGTTCACGCTCATGAAGATGCCGTCGCGCGTGTCGGCGATGAGGTCCTCGAGGCTGCCGGCGTTGCCGGGCCGCAGGTTGATGTTCGTCATGCGGATGAGCGGGATCTGACTCCAGGTGAAGGCTCGCGCGCTTCCCATGCTCTGGCGGCCGATGCGCGGCGCGGTCTCGCGGCTGGTGAGGTAGCCGACGAGCAGGCCATTCTCGATGAGCGGCACGTTCTGCGCCGGGACGCCCTCGTCGTCGAACCCGAACGTCCCGAGGCCACCGGGCGCGGTGGCATCGGCGTCGATGCTCACCAGCTCGCTCCCGTAGCGCAGGCTCCCGAGCTTGTCGGTGGTCAGGAAGCTGGTTCCCGCGAAGCTGGCCTCGGTGCCGAACACGCGGTCCAGCTCGGTGGGATGACCGCACGACTCGTGGATCTGGAGCGCGACCTGGGTCGCGTCGAGGATGAGGTCCATCTCGCCGGACGGGCATTGCGGCGCGTCGAGCAGCGCCACCGCCAGCTCCGCGGTCTCCTGCGCATGCTCGGCGAGGTCGAGCGCCCGCACCGCCTCGAAGCCGCCGGTGACGACCTGGCCGCCGAACGAGTTCGGGTAGCTCCGCTGCTGCATCTCGCTGTCGTTGACCGCGGTGGCCTCGATGCCGCCGCCGGCCTCGACGATCTCCTGCTCGATGCGCGCACCCGCCGAGGAGGCGAATGTCTTCGTCTCGCGACCCGCGACCACGTTCCCCTCACGGATGGCGACGCCGGGGACGCGACCCATGGCCGCATCGGCCTCCATGAGGATCTTCAGCTTGTCGTCCAGGCTGACCTCGAACGGGTCTTCCGCGTACGGCGTTCGGTACGTGGCGGTGATCGGCTCGGTGCCATCCAGCTCGACCGGCGTCTTCTGCGCCGATGCGGAGGCCCGGGCGATCTCGACGGCCTCCGCCGCGATCCGGTCAGCCTCCGAGGGGTCGAGCACCGCGCTCGAGCTGAAGCCCCAGGCACCGTTCACGAGGACGCGGATCCCGAAGCCGGCGCTCAGGCTCGAGGTCGCCGCCTCGAGGGCGCCGTTCTTCACGGTCAGTCCCTCGGTCCGCCGTTCGACGATCCGGATGTCGGCGTAGCCGGCTCCCAGCCGGTCGGCGGTGTCGAGGGCGCGGTCGATCAGGTCGTTCACGGAGTGTCCATGCGGGTGTGGTGGATGGCGCTCAGGCTACTCGACCGGCCGCGCGACCTGCGGGGCCAGATCGCGTTCGGTGCCCGGCAGGCGGAGCTGGGTGCGCGGCTCGATGACGAACACGGCATCGAACGACTGCTGGAGCAGGGTGAGGATGCCGCCAGGTCGCTCCATGTTCGCACGAAGCCCGGCCGGCGAGCCAATCGCGCGGATCGTGAACGAGCGGCCGATGGGGACTCCGTCGATCTCGAGTGTCCCGGCGCCCTGCACCGCGACCGAGCGCGCGGTGATTCGGATGTCGTCGACGGCCACGGCCTCTGCCCCGGCGTTGCGAACCTCGTAGATGAGGTCGTTGACCGCGGTCGGGTCGAACGCGCCATCGACCTGGATCTCGATCCCCTGTCCCTCCACCGCGTCGAGGCCGGCGAAGGCGGCCAGCCGCGCCAGGTCTTCCTCGGTGAGCTCGAGCGCCGACTGGCCCTGGAGCTCGGCGCGCTCGTAGTCGCGGATCTGCTCGCGGAGGTCGGCCAGTCCATCGGTCAGCTCGACGTTGCGGGTCGACAGCGTCTCGATGAGCGTCGAGAGCTCCTGGGCCGACAGGCTCGACAGCTCGATCGGCCGCGCCTGTGAGCGGAGCTGCCCGACGAGGAGGACGCCGATGACGAGCGCGACGACGAACAGGCTGAGCTGCGCCATGCGTGCCGCCATCAGTCGGGGTCTCCGGCCGGCACGCCCCAGCGCAGCCGGGTGTTGCCGACGAACGCCGGAAGACGGACCTCGTCGCGCGCCTCGCTCGCGAACTGGAGCCCGTACGACTCGATCCGGCGCGACACGCGAGCGAGGTACGACGGATGGGCCAGGAAGCGATCGTGAAGGTCCCCGGGCCCGATGGCCTCGATGCGGAACGGCGGTGAGAGGAAGGCGGTGTTGACGAGGATCGACGCGCCGACGCCGCTGATCGAGGTCGTCGACACGAGCCGCTCGGCGGGAATGCCCTCCGCCGCGCCGCCGGCGATCGTGATCGCCTCCGCGCCCGATGCCCACAGGGCCGTGATGATGTCCCTGATGTCGTCCACGAGCACGATGTAGTTCGTCGGGCTCTCCCCCTCGGGGATCGGCCGCGTGGAGTCGGCGATCTCGATCACGACGCCCGGACCCATCACCGGGTCGAGCCCGGAGGCAAGGCGTGCCACGGCGAGCGCCTCGGTCAGGGCCTCGAGCTCGCTGCGCGACCCCTCCGAGCGTGCCTGGAAGTCGCGCACGCGCGCCTCGGCCTCGGTGATCTCCTCGCGAAGCGCCTCCTGCTGCCGCCGCAGCTGCTCGGCCTCGGTGATGAGCACGCGCTGCGCCGACGTCACGAACTCCTGGCGCGCCAGCGAGCTGTTCCACTGGGCGGCGCCCACGAAGCCGATGGCGGCCAGTGCCAGCCCGATGCTAATCGCCCACTGGGGACGGCGGAATCGCGATGGCGGGGGCCTGCGTCGGGTCATGCCGCGTTCCTCGCGGCACGGCGCGCAACGACCACGACCGCGCCGATGGCCGCGAACGCGGCGAGCGCCAGCAGGATCACGAGGCCGACCGGGCTGTCGCCGCTCTCCGGCGACTCGCCAGGAGCCGCGTCCGGCGGCGTGCCCGGGCCGCCCTCGACCCCGCCCTCGTCGACGGAGCCGGCAGCCGGTCGGTCGACGTTCGACGGGCCGATCGGGTCGGGCGTCACCGGCTCGGGCGCCTCGACGCCGAACTCGGCGAAGAAGTCCGCGTAGAGCTGGTCGGCCGGAATGCCGGTGCCCGCCTCGAGCGCCTCCGCGTCGGACGCGCCGTCGCGGAACGCCGCGGCCATGCGCGCGATCGCCTCGCGCCCGTACTCGTCGATGATGAGATCGATCATCGTCGTGCCCTGTGCGTAGGACAGCTGGCCCCCGCGCTCGCCGATGGGGAACTGCTCGCTGATCGCCTCGAACGAGAAGAGCCCCCCGCCCGACGACTCGAGCTGGACGATTCCGCGCTGACCGCCCGCATCACCGATCTCCGACCACGTCGCGATCCCCTCGTTGATCCAGCGCGCGGGCTCGTGAAAGGCGTTGTCGGTCGCATCGGCGAACACGATATGCGTGACCTCGTGGAGCATCGCCACCTCGAGATAGGCATCCGAGCCGGCGCCCAGCCACATGAAGATGGTCCGCAGGTCACTGTACGCCGCCGCGCCGGTCCACTCGCGGGCCCCGGGGCCGAGCGCCCCGAAGAAGTCCTCACGCGACTCGTACACGAACACGTCCACCGGGCCGGCCAGCTCACTGCCCAGCAGATCCTCGGCCTGCGCCACGCCGTCGGCGGTCAGCTCTCCGAAGCGACGCGCCTGGTTCTCGGCGCCGCCGTACCAGTGGACGGTGGCCTCGCCGAGCTGGGCGCTCTGCCAGTCGAGGCCCTCGCGGTCGTCGACGTAGCGGTGCGTGGCTTCCCGGCTGACCTCGACCTCACCGTCGTGGGTCGCCCGCCACCAGTACGTCACCAGCGTGTTCGGCGGCAGGTGGTCGAACGCCGTGTTCCACACGAACGTCGCCGATCCACCCCGCGGCTCGACGGGCGCCACCGCCGCCGCCTCGTTGCCGGGGGTGCGGGTGAGCAGCTCGAGCCGATCCGGGGCGTCGCCGAGCAGCTCCACGCTGAAGCTGACCTCCTGCCCGTACGTCGAATCGGCCGAGAGGTCCCCGAACCCATCGAAGGCGGCCGCCGACTGCGGGGCCACGAGCATGAACGCGACGATCGCCGCCGACGCCACGAGCCACCGGATCAGTCCCACGACACCCTCCCGAAGTCCAGGAGCCCGATCGTGAGGTTGCCGAGCCCGCGCAGGCCGTCGGCCACGAGCCACCACGTGTCGCCGTAGGACCACGGGATGACCGGTGCCTGCTCCGCGACGTACTCCTCGACCGCATCGTACGCCGGACCGACATCGCCCTCGGGAGCCGCCGCGGCGGCGTCGAGGAGCGCCGCGAACTCGTCGTCGCGCCAGCCACCGTAGTTCGAGGCGGCGCCGGGTTCCAGGAGCAGGCCGTAGAGCGCGTGCGGGGACGCGTAGTCAGCGATCCAGTTGATCGTGAACAGCTGCGGCGGCCGCGTGTCGAGCACGTCGAGGAAGCTGCCGAAGTCCATGGCCTCGACGTCGATCGTTACCCCGAGCTCCTCGCGCCAGACGGCCACCGCAGGATCGACGAACAGCCCGCTGGCGTTGACGACGATCGTGCCGAGATCGTCGCGATTCTCGTAGCCGGCTTCGTCGAGGAGCTCCCGAGCGCGGTCCGGATCGGCGCGCAGCTCCGGGGCGAAGCCCTCCGGCCAGATGGCGGGCGGGACCAGGCTGGCCGCGGCCACGGCCGCGGCACCCTCGGCCAGCGGCACCAGGCGCTCCCGGTCGAGGGCCAGGCTGAACGCCAGCCGCACCCGGGCATCGTCGAACGGCGGCCGCGTGGTATCGAAGCCGAAGTAGCTGATCGTGAGCGGCTCCGCGGCGTTCAGCCGCCGGCCGAGCTCCGGGTCGTAGGCGATCCAGGTCGCATCGAAGCCGGCCACCTGGACGAGGTCGACCTCGTCATCGGCGAAGGCCTGCACCGATCCGGAGTCGACGGCACCGACCCAGCGAATCTCGTCGATCGGCGGCGGACCGGCCACGTAGCGCTCGTTGGCCCGCAGCACGAGGTCCATCCCATCGGTCCCGTCGAGCACGTACGGGCCGCTGCCGACAAAGGCATCGGGTGTCTGCCAGGTCGCGGTCGCATCGGCGCGCTCGGGGACCACGAACGTCGCCGGGGTCGCCACGATGTCGAGGAAGTACGAGGCCGGATGTCGAAGCGTCACGACCAGCGTCGTGTCGTTCGGTGCCGCGATCCCGACCTCGTCCTCGTCCCGTGCGCCGGACAGCCGTTCCGCCGCGCCGCTGACCACGCTGAGCACGTCGGGCGCGGTGGCGCCGGTCGCCGGATCGAGCAGCCGCAGCCAGGAGCGACGGATGTCGTCCGCGACGAGCGGCGAGCCGTCGCTGAACTCCAGATCGTCCCGGATGTCGAACTCGTACGTGAGGCCATCGGGGCTGATCTCCCAGCCGGACGCCAGGCTCGGGTACGGCTCCCCCGTCTCGTCCAGGCGCGTCAGTCCGGCGTAGAGCTGGAGCAGGAGCTGGACATCGGCCGCATCGGCGATGAAGGCGGGATCGAGTGTGCCGGGCGGCCCTGCCAGGTAGCGCAGCGGCGGGCCGGCTGCCCGGATCGTTCCCCCCGGAATGCTGGCAGACACCACGATCACGCCCGCCGCGACGAACGCGGCAATCCGTGTCAGACGTCGCATGCGGGCTCCACGGCGGGGGCAGCCACGGTGAGAGCTCGGCGCACGGCGGCTAGTATACGAGCGCCGTGCAGCACGTCCATGAACACCGATTTCAACCCCAGCCCGCGGGCAGTCTGACCCTGCGCCAGTTCATCGAGTCACTGCGCCGATGGACGCCCGAGATGCGCCAGATGGTCCAGATTGCGCTCACCCGCACCTCGGAAGAACGCCGGACCTACCTCCAGCAGTTCCACGCCGGACACCACGAACGGCAGCCGGGGGCGCTCGACGGCTTCATGCGCTGGGCCTACAGCGACCCGCGACTGGAGGACGTGCCGCTGCTCCTCGCCGAGCTCGAGCGCACCGAGGAGGACTACGAGGGCGCCCTCGACCACGAGGCCGATGTGCTGGTCCGCGAGCGGGCGCACGGCAAGACGCAGGCGCAGCGCGTGGCCGACTACCTGGCCCTGCTGGGAATGGAGTCGTCCGACCGCGTGCGCGCCGCCATCGCCAGCCTCCTTCCGCCCGGCACGCCCGAGTCCGCCGTCGTGGCCACGATCCGTCAGATGCGGCGTCGGTGGCTCGAGCTGTACGGCGACGACCACTTCTTCGCCGAGGACTGAACCGAGATGTCGCGACGCGTCCTGGGCTGGATCCTCGTCATCTACGGGCTGCTGGGGCTCATGCTGGTGGCCGGTGGCGCTCCCACCGGCCTGGCGCTGGCCGGCACCGTGGAGCGTCTCTCGCTGAGCGCCGATGGGTCGCTGCGCGCCGCGATCCGCAGCACGCAGGCCACGGCCGACGCCTTCGTGAACGCGGACTTCAGCCTGGCCGAGGCCGAATCCTCGGCTGACGCGGCCGCGGCGCTGGCGCGCGACGCGTCCGGCACGCTGGGGTCGCTGGCGCTCGCCATGGAGATTTCCGTGTTCGGCGCACAGCCCTTGCTCCCGCTGGCAGCCGAGTTCGACGACAGCGCCGAACAGGCGAGCGCCCTGGCGGAGACGCTCGACGGGGTCGCCTCGTCCATGGGCGACACGCGGGTCGACGTGGCGGGCATCGGCGCCGAGCTGGAGATCCTGAGCGACGAGCTCGACACCCTGCGCGAGGCGAGCGGTGGCGGCGCCTCCGCGCCGCCCATCCGACTCTTCGTGTTCCTTCTCCTGGGGTGGCTGCTTATCCCCGCCATCGGCGGCATCCTGGGTGGCCTGGCGCTGCTCCGCACGAGCGTGCCGCGCGCGACCCCCTGATCGGTCAGTCCGCGGTCCGGATCACCCGGCGCAGGCGGAGGAGGGAGCCGACGTAGAGCACCACGCCGATCCCGAGGAGCGCCAGCAGCTGCCACGGGGCGGTGACGGCCCCTCGCAGCATGAGGTCCTGGAGCGTCGCGATGCCGTGGGTCACCGGCAGGGCGTAGGCGATGTATTGCATCCACTCGGCGAAGTCGGTGACCGGCAGGACGAAGCCCGAGAAGAAGACGCTGGCCAGCAGCATGAGCATCGACAGCTGGACTGCCTGGCGCTCGGAGTCGGCGACGAGCGAGATGAGCAGACCGAAGCCGAGCGACGCGAAGGTCAGGAGCAGCACGATGCCGAGGAACAGCGAGATGCTGCCCAGCAGGGGGACCCCCAGCACGCCGACGAGCAGCACGCCGACGATGGCACTCACCGCCAGACTCAGCACGGCATAGGCGATGTACTTGCCGACCAGCAGTTCCATGGAGCTCACCGGCGCGACGCGGAAGCGGTCCATCTGTCCGCTGGTCCGCTCGCGGACCAGCGACAGCGCGGTGAGCGTGATGGCCAGGTGCTGGATCACGAGCGCGAAGACGGCCGGTCCGAAGAAGTTCGTCACCTGGGGCGGCGTCGGCGCCACGTTCTGCGTGTCCGCGGTCGTGGGGCGGGCGATGACTTCGGGCGGGATGTCCGCCGCCGGTCCGAGCTCGCCCTCGGCGAAGCCGATGCCCTCGGCCGCGGCGCGCTCGACGATCTCGGCGTTCAGGCTGCTCACCAGGATCGAGGTGGCCAGGGTCGCCAGCTGGTCGTAGACCGGGTCGACCTCGTTCCATGCCACGCGGATCGTCGTCTGACGGCCGGCCCGCAGCTCCGCGGCCGAGTTCTCGGGCGCCACGACCAGCAGGTCGATGTCGCCGTCGCGCAGGCGTTGCTCCGCTCCCTCACGGTCGTCGGTGACCTGGGTCACCTCCAGGCGGCCGGGCGCGAGGCTCTCGTAGGCGTCGGCGGAACGCGAGAAGTCGCTCTCGGCCGGCACCACGATCTCGGTGGTGAACGGCGCTCGATACCCGCTGTAGCCGAGGCCGAACAGGAACATGATGAGGAACGGGCCGAGGATGAGGCTCAGCAGCGCGCCGGGTCGCCGGATGACCTCGCGCAGCTCCTTGCCCGTGAACGAGGCCATGCGCACGACGCTGTGCGAGATGCCCTGCATGGCGTCAGACATCCGCGTGTCCTCCCGTCTCCTCGCTCCGCGCGGCGCGTCGCTGCTCGACGAGCCCGGTGAACACCTCGTCGAACGTCGCCTGGTGCTCCTCGAGCCCGGTCACGCCGATGCCGGCGGTGCGCAGCGCCTCGATGATCTGCGGCGTGGTGCTGCCGGCATCCTCGGTGGTGACGATGAGCTTTCGAGCCTCCGGCTGACGGACGCCGGTGACGCCACCCACGTTGGCCAGCACGTCCGGATCCACGGCCCGGTCGGTGCCGACTTCGAGGACCTCGCCACCGAACACGAGCTTGCGGAGCGCGTCCGGCGTGTCGAGGGCGACGAGCTCGCCATCGGCGATGAGCGCAACCCGGTCGCAGTACTCCGCCTCGGTGACGTACTGGGTCGTGACGACGAGCGTGCGTCCATCGTCGCGCAGCGTCCGCAGCTCGTCCCAGATCGCCTGGCGCAGCACCGGGTCGATGCCGGCGGTGGGCTCGTCGATGAACAGGACGTCGGGGCTGTGGACCAGGGCGCAGGCAAGCTCCAGGCGACGCTGCATCCCGCCCGACAGGTCGCGCGCCAGACGGTGCCGCGCCTCGTAGAGGTCGACGACCTCGAGCGCGTTGCGGATGAGGCTGCGCCGCTTGAATGGACCGATGCCGTAGAGCGCGGCAACGAAGCCGACGTTCTCCTGGGCGGAGAGATCCTCGTACAGGCTGAACAGCTGCGGCATGTACGCGATCCGGCTCCGGGTTCCGCGGCTGAACGCCAGCGGGTCCTCGTCGAGCACGCGGATCTCGCCGTCCGTGCGGCCCAGGGTTCCGGTGAGCATGCGAACCGTCGTCGTCTTTCCCGATCCGCTCGGGCCGACGACGCCGAGGATCGTTCCGCGGTCCACCTCGAATGACAGGTCGTCGACGACCTTCTTGCCATCGAAGGCGCGCGTCACGTTCGACGCGGCGATGATCGGTCCGCTGGGGCCTGGTGCAGTCACGCGGGCCTCGAATGCAAGTCGTGTGCCGCCGACCGAGCAAGCGCTCGCCGCAGGTCAACCGATGCGTCGCTGAACCATCTCGCGCAGGCGCTCCGCATCGCGCACGGCGTGGGCGCGCTCGTCGTTGTTGAAGTACGCCCAGACGTCACGGCCATCGCCGGCCCAACCGGCCATGCGATCGGCCCAGGCAGTCAGCCGCTGCGACGAGTAGCGTCCACCGTATCGGCTGCCGCTGCCATGGAAGCGGACATAGACGAACGGCCCCACTGGCAATGGGCGGGGCGTCGAGCCGGGCATGTCGTGAAGGCACAGCGCGACGGCCGCGCCCTCGAGCAGCGGACGCATCGGCAACGCATACCAGCGACGGTCGCGGAACTCGATCGCCTGCGGCTCACGCGGCACGCGTTCGAGGAAGTGCGCAAGGCGCTCGACGTTCAGCTTCCAGCGCGGTGGGAGCTGGTAGAGAACCGGGCCGAGCCGTTCGTCGAGCCGTCGTGCCCGACTCCAGAAGCGATCGAGCGGCTCCTCGGGATCGCGGAGCCGCTTCACGTGGGTGAGGTATCGGCTGGCCTTGACCGCAAAGCGGAAACGTCCCGGCACGCGTTCGCCCCATCGGGCGAAGACCTCGCCTTCGGGCAGCCGATAGAACGGGTTGTTGAGCTCCACGGTCTCGAAGCGCTCCGCGTAGAACTCGAGCCTCCGCTCACGCGGCAGCTCCGGCGGGTAGAACGCACCGTCCCAATGGCGGTACTCCCAGCCGGAGGTTCCGATCCGGATTCTGCCGCTCATGACGCGGCGCCCGGCACGCGGTATGCCACAGCGGCGGGGTGCAGGTAACCCGTCGGTTTCAGGGAGGAACAACCATGAGCGACCTCGGCACCAAGGAGCGCGACGACCTGCGCAAGGACCAGTTCGCGTACGTCGACAAGGATGGCGGTGAGCACCTGCCGATCCACGACGAGTCGCACGTGCGCAATGCGATCGCGCGCTTCAACCAGACCGACTTCGAGAGCAAGACCGCCAAGGAAGAGGCGAGGAAGAAGATCCTCCGCGCGGCCGAGCGACACGACATCGACGTCGACGAGGACAGCAACGTGAAGCAGCCCGTCCGCTGATGCGGCCCATCTGGAAGGGAGCGATCAGCTTCGGGATGGTCACCATCCCGGTGAAGCTGTACACGGCGACCCAGTCCAAGGACGTCCGATTCCGCCTCCTGCACAAGGAGGACGGCGCGCCGATCGAGGAGAAGCGCTTCTGCACCGCCGATGGCAAGGAGGTCGCCTGGGACGACCTGGTCCGCGGCTTCGAGGTGAGCAAGGGCGAGTACGTGATCCTCGATCCCGAGGAGATCGACGCCGCCAAGCCTGAGAGCAGCACGACGATCGACATCGGCGATTTCGTCCTCGCGGAGGAGATCGACCCGGTCTACTTCGAGAAGAGCTACTTCCTCGAGCCGACCGAGGTGGGCGCCAAGCCGTTCAGCCTGCTGAAGCGCGCGCTGGAGGAGACCGAGCGAGTGGCCCTGGCGCGCGTGACGATCCGCACGCGTGAGCGGCTGGCGACGCTGCGGGCCTACGACGACACGCTGATCCTCGAGACGATGTTCTGGCCGGACGAGATCCGTTCGACGGGGGCCCTCGACCTGCCGGAGGGCGCGGAGACGAAGGTTCGCGCCAAGGAGCTCGACATGGCGCGCAGCCTCGTCCAGAACCTGGCCGACAAGTTCCGGCCGGACGCCTATACCGATGCGTACCGCGAGGCGCTCGAGCGGCTCATCGAGCAGAAGATGAAGGGAGAGACGCGTTCGGCGAAGCGGCGCAAGCCGGAGCCGAAGGTCATCGACCTCATGGATGCCCTGCGCGCGAGCATCGACGAGGCCAAGGGATCGCGCGCGTCGGGCAGCGCGAAGGGCCGGAAGTCGGCGCCGAAGAAGGGAACGACGCGGAAGAAGACGTCGAAGAAGTCCGCCGCGAAGCGAAGCGCCGCCTGAGGGAGCTAGAAGTGCTCCTCGCCCTCCGTCACGTCGTCGCCGCCGATGCGGGTTTCGGGGCGAGATGACGGTTCCGGCTCGGATGCGGGCCGCGTCGGTCCCTCCATCTCGTAGGCGGGATCGTCCGGCGAGAGCCCATGCTCCGATCCGTAACCGGACTCACGGGTCGCCATGTTCGTGGGTCCGCCTTCGGCGCGATCTTCACCGGGCTCGCCGATGTCGCCGGCCTGCGCTGGCGCACGGGACGCCTGGTCGACCGTGACGTCGGCCTGGGACTCCGGGCCCGCGACCTCTTTCAGCTCTCCGGGCTCGAAGGCGCGCGTCGACGCGTCGGGAGTGAGGTCACCGGTGGCGCCGGTCATGCCGCCGCCACCGGAGTTTCTGCGGTCCATCAGCTAGCCGCGCTGGCTGGGAGCCTCGACCTCGCCACGCCACGCGCCGGTCTCGGTGCCACGGCTCTCGATGAACTCCTTGAAGCGCTCGAGGTCACCCTTCACGCGCCGATCCAGGAAGCCGAGTGCCGTGCCGACGTTCTCGATCACGCCATCCGGCTCCACGTCCATCTGGAGGGTGACGCGAGTCGTCTCGTCGTCGATCCGGTGGAACGTGACGACGCCTGCGTTCTCCGCGCCGGCGGTTGCCGTCCAGGCGACGCGCTCATCGGCGATCTGCTCGGTCACCTCGGCATCCCACTCCTTCTCCTTGCCGCCGACCTCGGCGACCCAGTGCAGGTGGGTGTCATCGGTCTGGGTGACCTTCTCCACGCCTTCCATGAAGTGCGGGAAGTCCTCGAACTGGGTCCACTGGTTGTAGGCCGTGCTGACCGGGACCTTGACGTCGATGCTTTCGACTACGGATGCCATGGGCTCGTTCTCCTGTATGTGTTCGTGCGCGGTGGCCGCGCGGTGTCTCTGCTGGTCGGTGTGTCACCAATGGCTCATGCAAGGCATGCGCCAAGTCCGCAGACGGCGTGGTCCGGCATGGCCGATGCACACCCGAGTACGTCCCGAGCAGCCAAACGCATCGCGGGAGGAGATGAAGATGCCGAAGGAATGGTCCGACAAGCGAGAGCGCCAGTACGAGCACATCAAGGACTCGTACAAGGAGCGCGGCGTGAAGAACGACGAGGCCGAGGAGCGCGCGGCGCGCACCGTGAACAAGGAGCGCAGCGAGGCCGGCGAGACGAAGTCGAAGTAGGAGCGCTCTGGGGCCTCGCCTGATCGTGCGGGAGGGTGATCCGTATACTCGGGTCACCCGTCGCCGCTCAGCCCCGCTCGTCGCGTCCGCGGAGGCCCCGTGCCGCTCCCCGATCCCCGTCGTCCGTTCCGTCGCTCATCTGCGATCGTCGCCGGCGCCCTGGTGCTGGCGCTGATCGGGTCACTCGCCGTTCCGCCGGCGGCATCGGCGCATGCGGAGCTCGTGACGGCCGATCCGCTGCCAAACGCGTCGCTCGTCGAACCGCCCGAGCGGCTGTCGATCACCTTCAGCGAGCCGATCGACCCCGACCGCATCCGGATCGAGCTCCTCGATCTCCGGCTCCAGCCGCAGCCCGGGCTCGGAGCGGTCACGCTGGATGCCGATGGGACCCGGCTCGTGGTCGAGCTCCCGGCCCTCGACCCGAACGTCTACACCGTGCGCTACAGCGTCCTCTCGACGGTCGACGGCCACGCCACCACCGGTTCGTACTCGTTCATCGTCGATCCCTCCGGCACGCAGGCACCGCCGACCTCCGAGGCGACGTCGGAGTCGCCGTCCGCCGACGCGTGGGCCGTCGGGGCGCGGTGGATCGCGCTGATCGCCGGACTCGTCGCCCTCGGAAGCCTCCTGGCGTGGGCGAACGCTCGCCGCGTCCTGGGAGCCGCTCCTCCGTGGAGGCTCGTCGCCGGCGCCGCCCTCCTCGGGGTTGCCGCGCTCACGGGTTACCTCGTGCTCTCGGCGCGGACCATTCCCGGGACCGAACCGTCGCTCGACCCGCTGGCGCCGTACGGCTGGACCCCGTTCGCCATCGCAATGCGGGTCGCCCTCGTGTCGGGCCTCCTCGGCTTCGTCGTGGCGGTCGTGGGTGCGACGCGTGGCGGTCGATCCGGGATCGGGCTGGCCCTGGGCGGCGCTCTGTTGCTGGCGGTCGCCCTGGCCGGCATGAGCGCCGGAGGCCACGCGGCGTCACTCGGCGGACCGCTCAACGCGGCACTCGACTGGCTCCACCTGGTTGCTGCCGCGGCCTGGCTGGGCGGTCTGCCCGCCCTGTTGTTCATGGCGCGCCGAGCCCCCGCTGCCGAGGAGCGCGCCGGCGTTCGGCGCGAGCCGCTCCGTCGCCATGGACGCCTGGCGCTGATCGCGGCCCCTCTCGTGATCCTCACCGGCCTGGCGAACTCTCCCGTGGTCCTCGGCGCATCCCGAGACCTCGTCGCCAGCGAATACGGAAACCTCCTCATCGCCAAGGCCACCCTGGCAAGCGTGGCCATCGGCATCGGCGCGGCGAACCACCTGCTGGTCCGTGGCCGCGGGCGCGGCAGTGCCTGGCTGCTCGTCGGCACGGAGCTGGTGGTCGCCTCCGTCGCGGTCATGGCCGCAGCCACGATGGTCACGATCCAGCCGGCGGCGGCGCGACAGGACGTCGTGATCGGCCCCGCGATCCAGCCCGCCCACTTCTTCGGCGAGGCCGGACCGGCCTCGGTGCATGCGTCGGTGAGCGTCCCGGCACCCGGCAGCCAGAGCTACCAGGTGACGGTCCGCGACGTGGCCAGCGGTGCGCCGCGCGACGACATCCAGCGGGTGTTCCTCGCCTTCACGCCCCCCGAGGACAGCGGCCTCGCGCAGCAGCGTGTCGAGCTCGAGCCGGGCGAGCTCGAGGGGCTGTACGCCGCCCGCGGCGCGTACACGCCGGTCGTCGGCGAATGGGAGATGGACGTCGTCGTTCGACGCGAGGGCGCGCTGGACGAGTCGGTGGCGTTCGGGATGCTCGTCGAGGAGCCGAGCCCGCCGATCGTCGCTCCCCCGCCCGACACCGGCCTGGGCGTGCCCGGTCCGCTCGCCGCGCTGTGGGCCGTTCTGCCGGGGGGTCTCGCCGGGTGGGTCCCCGCGGTCGTATTCATCGGCGCTGCCGGGTTCGTCGGTCGTCAGCGGCGCGGGCTCGCGGTCCAGGCTCCGGTCATCGGGCTGGCGCTCGTGCTCATCCTTGGCGCCGGCTCGCGGTCCCTCGTCGAAGCGGCAAACGACCCGTCGGCCCGTGAGCTCGCCCCGCACACGGCGCTTCCCGATGGCGATCCGGAGGTGGGGCGCCGCATCTACCTGGCGAACTGCGCCGCCTGCCACGGGCCCGACGGGGCCGGCGACGGACCGGTGCAGACGTCGGTGACCCCGGGGCCACTCGACCGGATCGTCCCGGACATGTCCGACGCGGAGGTGTCGTACCGTATTGCCAACGGGGTGGCCGGTACGCCGATGCCGGGATTCGCGGCCACCCTCACGGAACGTGACCGCGCGGATCTCGTGAGCTACCTGCGGGACCGATGGGGCCCCCCGTGACCGTCCCGGACGACGCACCCAGGAGGATTCCCATGCGAAACCGATTCGGCGCGCTGACCACCGTCGCCGTCGGCGCGGCACTCGTGGCCGCCATCGCCTCGCCACCGGTCGCGCTCGCGCACGTCGAGCTCGAATCGAGCACCCCGGCCGACGGGGCGACACTGACCGAGGCGCCCGCCGAGGTTCGGCTCGTCTTCAGTGGCGAGCTGAGCCCGGACGGGACCGCGCTCACCGTCACGGATGAGTCCGGCGCGACGGTCGGCGGTGGTGAGCTTGATCTCGAGATCGCCGAACGCAACGAGGTCGCCGGGGCGGTCGAGATCGCCGAGAGCGGCAGCTACCGGGTCGCATGGTCCGCGGCGTCCCTCGACGGGCACGTGGAGGAGGGGGTCCTGACCTTCACCGTCGAGCTGGAATCGGACAGCGAGTCGCCCGACACCGCCGTCGGCGCCGATGACGGCCGCAACGCGCTCGTGATCCTCGGGCTCGCGCTCCTCCTCGTCGGTCTCGGCCTCGGCCGGCGACGCTGGTTCTCGGAGGTTGATCGTGCCTGACGTCCGCACCAGCGCACGCCTCGGAATTGCCGTCCTCCTCGCGGCGGTGCTCCTGGCGGCCTGCATCCCGAGCGGGAGCGGCTGCGAGGACCTGCCCGACCGGCTCGAGGTGACCGTCACGGCCGACGGCCTCGAGCCGTCGCAGCCCTCGGTGTGCCGCGACCGCGACGTGACCCTCGTCCTCCAGCCGGAGGTCGACGGCGTGTTCCACGTCCACGGCTACGACGAGCAGGTCCCCGCCACGACGATCACCGCCGGCGAGACCTTCGAGCTGTCGTTCACGACCGCGCGAAGCGGGCAGTTCCCGATCGAGCTCCACACCGACGACGATCCCCAGGGCCTCGATATCGGGATCTTCACCGTCCGTGAGCCGTAGCACTCGCCGCGCGCTCGTCGCCGCCGTCGCAATCCTGGCCGCGGTTCCGGGACCGGCGGCCGCCCATGCCATCGGCGGCACCTTCGAGCTGCCGGTTCCGCTGTGGCTCTACCTGGCCGGCGCCGCCGCGGCCGTCG
This sequence comes from Chloroflexota bacterium, assembly GCA_025699005.1. Lineage (GTDB taxonomy): Bacteria > Chloroflexota > Limnocylindria > QHBO01 > QHBO01 > JACDBZ01. The sequence goes on from JAILWI010000003.1 coordinate 184,857, forward strand.
CCGCGTCCTTCGTCGTCCTCGCCGTCACCCGACACGAGGCCCTTTCGGCGTCGAGCGGCGAGCCAACATTCGTCCCCGCCGGCATCGCATGGGGCACGCGACTGGTTCTCCGCGTCCTCGGGCTGGTGTGGTGGTACGGGGCGATCGCCGCCGGCATCCTGGTCGGCGACATCTCACCCCTGCCCGCCGTGCTGCTGTGGATCGGCATCTGGGTCGGCCTGCCGATCATCGCCGTCGTCGTCGGCAACCCATGGCCATCGCTGAGCCCGTTCCGCACGACGTTCGCCGCTCTCGAATGGCTGACCCGGCGTCTCGGGGCTGAGCGGCTGGACCTCGGACTGGCATACCCCGCCGGACTGGCACGCTGGCCGGCCGTCGTCCTTCTCGGGCTCGCGGTGTGGGCGGAGCTGGTCCTGCCGAGCGGCTCGGTGGCCGGAACCGTGGCGGTCCTCATGCTCGCCTACACCGTCACCACCCTCGTCGGCATGACGCTCTTCGGGCAGGTCGCGTGGCTGCGGAATGCCGAGCTGTTCGAAGTCCTGCTCGGCTGGTTCGGCCGCATCGGGCCGATTGGCCGCCGGTCGGTCGACCACGCGCTGTGCACCGGCTGCGGTGAGGGCTGCGATCCGGACCGCTGCATCGACTGTCCCGAGTGCGCCGCGACCGCCGACGACCGTGAGCGCCGGCCGATCCTCAGGCCGTGGGTGAGCGGCCTCGCCGGCACGGACTTCGGCCGGCCGCACGTGTCCGACGCCGCGTTCATCATCCTGGCCCTCGCCGGCGTCACCTACGACGGGATGCGGGAGACGGCACTCGGCGCCGGCCTGTTCAACGCCGTCTACCCGCTCACGGCGAGCCTGCTGGGCGAGTTCAGCGCCGCGACGTTCCTGGCGGCGGAGACGCTCCAGCTCGTCCTGGTGGCCGTCGTGTTCTTCGGCGCGTTCGCGGCGGTCGTTGCCGCCGGACGAGCCCTGGTGGGCACTGGCACGCCACGAGCCCTGGGCGCCGACCTCGGGCGCTACGCGCCGACGCTGCTGCCGATCGCCGGCGGCTACCTCATCGCCCACTACTTCACGCTCGTCCTCCAGGGCCTCGTGTGGCTCCCGTCGCTCATCGCCGACCCGCTCCTGAGTCTCGCGCCGCAGCTCGATGCCATCCCCGTGGCGGTCGTGTGGTACCTCAGCGTGGCGGCCATCGTCGCAGGACACGTGGCGGGCATCGTGTTGGCGCATCGGCTCGCCCGGCAGGACGCGGCGGAGCGAGCGGCCACCGTCGGTCTCCCGATGGTCGGGCTCATGATCGGCTACACGGTTCTCTCGCTCTGGATCGTTGCCGCTCCGATCGTCGTGGAGCCGGGTGCCGCGCCACTGGCGGCGTTCGCGCGATGACCGAGGTCGGCATCGGCCTGGCGTTCCTGGCGGGGCTCATCTCGTTCGTCTCCCCGTGCGTGCTTGCGCTGCTGCCGGTGTACCTCGCCTTCCTTGGCGACGCGGCGGCAGCCGGCCAGGCGCCGATCGGGACCGTGTCGGTCGCGCGTCGCGCGGTCGTGGGCCAGGCACTGCTCTTCATCGGCGGCTTCACCGCCGTCTTCGTGGTCCTGGGCACCTCGCTCGGCATCGTGGGCGGCCCGCTGTTCCGCATTCCCGAGATCCGCCAGGTCGCCGGGCTGGCGGTGATCGGGTTGGGAATGCTGACGACCGGCATGTTCGGCCCCGTCCTCGACCGCATGCGGGTCGGCGTGGATCCCGGCAGCCTTCCCGCGGCACGTTCGGCCCGCTCCCTGGCGCTCGGTGCGTTCGTGGCCGTCGGCTGGTCGCCGTGCATCGGCCCCGTCCTGGGAGCGATCTTCACCATGGGCGTCTCGAGCGGCTCGGCGCCCGCCGTGTTCGTCCTGCTCGTCGCCTACTCGGCCGGACTTGCCGTCCCGTTCCTGGCCTCTGCCGTCGCGCTCCCCCACCTGCGACCGGTGCTCGACTGGCTGCGCCGACACCATCGCGCGGTGCAGATCGTGTCCGGGCTGTTCATCGTGGCGATCGGCGTGATGATCTTCTTCAACGTCTTCGCGCAGCTGGCCGGGCTGTTCACGTTCGTGCTCTGAGGCTGGCACGCACCCTGCGACGAAGGGCGGCGCGTACATGAACGGGAGTAACGTGATGAACCTCGACGGACTCAAGGTCGCCGTGCTGGTGACCGATGGCTACGAGCCGAGCGAGCTGACCGAGCCGGTCGCGGCCCTGCGCGAGGCGGGGGCGACCACCACGATCATCTCGAACCACGACGGCACGATCACCGGCAAGACCGACGCCGATAGCGCCCAGGTCGACCTCACCCTCGAGCAGGCCGATGCCGGCGACTTCGACGCGCTCCTCATCCCCGGGGGCGTGAAGAACCCCGACACGATGCGGCAGGAGCCGAAGGCGGTCGACTTCGTTCGGGCCATGTTCGACGCGAAGAAGCCGATGGCCTCGATCTGCCACGGGCCGTGGATGCTCATCGAGGCCGATGTCGTGCGCGGCCGCCGCGTCACGAGCTACCCGTCGCTGAAGACGGACCTGCGCAACGCCGGTGCCGAGTGGACCGACGAGGAGGTCGTCGTCGACCAGGGACTCGTGACGAGCCGGACGCCGAAGGATCTCCCGGCGTTCAACGCCAAGATGGTCGAAGAGTTCGGCGAGGGCACCCACGACCGCCGCTCGACGACCGCCGAGCCTGTCAGCGCCGGCTGACGCGATGAATCGGCCAGTGCCTCATCGGTCGCAGGATTGGTGGCGCGGGCCGCGCTAACGCTGGCCCCCTTCGCGCATCCCGGTCGCCGTTCGAAGGGCTAGAAGATCGCCCCTACGCACGAGGCGAGCAACCAGATGATCAGGATGACGCCGATGACGACGCCGAGCAGTATTCGTCCCATGGCCCGTTTCAAAGCAAGGGCGATGCCACCCCGCGTGTGATGGCGCCCCCGGAGGGATTCGAACCCCCGACGCCCGCCTTAGGACGGCGGCGCTCTATCCACTGAGCTACGGGGGCGGCGCCAGCTCAAGCCTACCGTATCATCGGCGCCATGCTGCCCCGTCCGACCCTCTACGTCCGGAACGGATGCCACCTCTGCGAGGACGCGAGCGTCCTGCTCGACGCCATGCTCGGAGCCGATGGATGGGACGCGGTGGACATCGAGACCGATGACGACCTCCTCGTGCGCTATGCGCACCGGATCCCGGTGCTCGCCGTTGACGGCGAGGATCGGCTCGAGCTCATGATCACCCGCCCCGACGTGGAGGCGGCGCTGGCCCGATGATCCCGGCGGTCCTGCGGCGACGTCGGTGGAGCCTGGCCTGGCTCATCGGCATCATCGGCCTGGCGATCGCGCTCGGCGTGCTGGCCACGATCCCGCTGCTGCGAGGCACCCCGGATGGGCGAGGTGGACCGCTCGTCGGACAGCCGGCGCCGGCACTCAGCCTCCAGGATCTTCACGGCCGCAGCTGGTCGCTCGACGACGCCGATGGACGGCTCGTGTGGGTGAACTTCTGGGCCACCAGCTGCGAGCCGTGCCGCACGGAGATGCCCGCCATGCAGCGCCTCGCCGAGACGTATCCGGACGAGCTGCTCATCCTCGGGGTGAACTGGGGCGAAGGGGCCGATGCGGTCGGCGACTTCGCCGCCCGCTATGCCATCGGCTACCCGATCGTGCTCGATCCCGGCCTCGGGACGTTCTACGACTGGGCCGGAACCGACGGGCTGCCGCGGCACTACTTCATCGGCGACGAGGGAACGGTCCTGCGCGAGGTCATCGGGCCGCTCGACCCGGCCCGGATGGTGACGATCCTCGAGGAGCTGCTGGCGGCCGGCTGAGGGCAACGAGAGGGCCGGGCATCCCGCCCGGCCCGTCCCTGAGTGGTGAGCTGCGCGGGGTCAGCCCTCGACGACGACCGCACCCGTCATCTCGACCGGGTGCACGTCACAGACGAAGAAGTACTCGCCCGCATCGAGCGCCGGAACCTCGACCTCGACGGTCGCACCGCCCTCGATGATGTCGCCGACGACGATCGCCTCGCCGCCCTGCTCGGTGTACACGCTGAAGTTGTGGGGCATGGTGTCGTTGTTGACCAATGTGACCGTGAAGGCCTCCCCGGCCGCGGCCTGGATCACGTTGGCGTCGAACGCGAGGTCGTCCGCGCCGATCTCGACCGCACCGTCGATCACGGCGATCGTGCCTCCAGCGGAGCTGTCGTCACCGGACGGGGCTGTGCCTCCGTCGCCGCCCGACGAGCAGGCGGCCAGGACCAGGGCGAGGGCGGCGAAGATGGCCAGGAACGGCGCGCGTCGCAGCGCCGATGGGTGGGAAATCATTCGAGGAATCGTCCTTTCGACGAAGTCGATACGCGGCTTCGGAAGTGGCTCCTCGATCATACCGGGCGGACCCCGTCCTGTCCGGCGCCGACCGAGGGCTCACTCGGTCGCGCGGTAGCCCTTGTCGGTCGCCTCGATCCGGATCGGCAGAGCGCCCGGATCGTGCGTGAAGTAGCACCACCAGCCCTCGGATGCGGCGCGCGCCACGAGCTCGTTGCGGACCTCGATCGCGTCGATCGGATAGTCGTCGTAGGCGCTCGTCCAGCGCACCGGGATCTGCCAGCGCGTCGGGATCAGGTCGCCCCAGAAGATGGCCCGATCGTTCGGATCGCCGGCACGTCCCCGGGCGCGCTCTGCCCCGAGCAGGATCGCCTGCGACCCGCGCGTGTGGCCGCCGGTGCGGATGACCCGCACGCCGTCCACGAGCTCCACCTCGCCGTTCACCTCGGCGAGCTGACCGGCGGCGCGAACCGCGTCGAGCTGCTCGACCTCCATGACACCCTGGAGCCGCAGCTCGTCGCCATGCGCGGCCTCCGCCTCGTCACGCTGGATGACGTACCGCGCGTTCGGAAACGCCGGACGCCCGTCCGCGCCGAGCATGCCGCCGGCGTGGTCGTAGTGGAGATGGCTCACGACCACGAAGTCGATTCGCTCGGGGTCCTCCCCGACCGACCGCAGGGCCTCGGCGGGATCCCCGCCCTCGACGCCCTTGATGTCACGGTCCTTGTCGGTCATGCGGACGCCGGTGCCCGTCTCGACGAGGATCCGCTTGCCGCCGACCTCGACGAGCAGGAGGTTCAGGCGGCAGGTCAGGCGCCCGCGATCGTCCGTCTCGACCAGCCGGCTCCACATCGGCTTGGGGACGACGCCGAAGAACCCGCCCGCATCGGGGCGGAACCAGCCGGCGCGCAGGACACGCACCGACACGCCTCCGGCGTACTCACGCGGGTCGCCCAGCGAGTGGAGCGGCTCGCTCACCGCGCCACGCGGCCGCGATCGAAGTCGGCGTGGTACCGGCTGGCGGTGGGGTCGGTCTGGCCGCGGTACTTCGAGCCGATCCGCTCGTCGCCATAGCCGACCTCGACCGGCGAGCTGAGGCGCTGGAAGCTGATCTGGCCGATCTTCATGCCGTCGTAGAGCTTGATCGGCAGGTTGGCGACATTCGACAGCTCGAGGGTGAGGGTCCCCTCCCAGCCCGGGTCGACGTAGCCCGCCGTCGAGTGAATGAGCAGGCCGAGCCGTCCGAGGCTCGACTTGCCCTCGAGCCTGGCCACGAGGTCATCGGGCAGCGCGACCCGCTCGAACGTGGCGCCCAGCACGAACTCGCCCGGGTGGAGGATGAACGGCTCGTCGCCGGCGATCTCCACGAGCTCGGTCAGCTCGGGCTGATCGGCGCGCGGGTCGATCACCGCCGTGCGGTTGTTGCGAAAGACCCGGAACCGGTTGCCGAGGTGGAGGTCGACGCTCGACGGCTGGACCGCCTCGGGCGTGTACGGGTCGACGACGATCCGCCCGGCGTCGATCTCGGCGCGGATGTCGCGGTCGGACAGGATCATGCGCCGCTGATCTTACGTCCCCGGGCGCTGCTTGATGAGCCGATCCACCTCGCGCTGGAGCGTCTCGATGTCGTCGTAGGCGTGATAGACCGATGCGAACCGGATGTACGCGAGCTGATCGAGCTCTCGCAGCGCATCGGTGGCGAGCCGGCCGATCTCGGTCGACGGCAGCTCGGCGTCGCCGCGCGCGCGCAGCTGGCTCTCGATGTCGTCGAGCGCCGCCTCCACGCGGTCCAGGGTCACGGGGCGCTTCTGGAGCGCCTTGAGCAGGCCCGTCCGTAGCTTGTCGCGGTCGAAGTCCTGCCGGCTGCCATCCCGCTTGACGACGACGAGGCGCGCCCCCTCGGGACGCTCGTAGGTCGTGAAGCGGTACGAACACGCCTCGCACTCGCGACGGCGGCGGATCGTGGAGCCGGCCTCGAGGTCACGCGAGTCGATGACGCGGGTGCCGGTCTCCTCGCAACGGGGACATCGCATGGGTTGGCGTTACCTGCTTCGCTGCGGACTACACCAGTGGTGGTACCGTCGCGGAGCATACCACAAGATATGGCGCGGTCTCGGCGTGGCCCTCGCTCAGCCCTGCGTCTTCGTCCGTTCCAGCCGTGCCGTCACCGACGCATCGGCCAGGAGGCCCGGCTCCCAGTGGAGCAGCACGTCGACGATCTCGGCCATCCGCAAGCGGGCGTGGGTCACGTTCGCGTGCGCCCGCTTGTAGTACGTGAACGGCTCCTCGTCCCCCGGAGGCCGATGCGGGAGCCGCGTCAGCGCGCAGCCGCGCTCGGCGGTCACGATCCCGCGGAGCACGCGCTCGAGGTTCGCCTCGTACTCCATGTGGAGCCCGTGCAGCTCCTCGGGGGCCATCATGCCCTGGAGGCCGGCGACCTCCTCGTCGAGGGCGTCCTCCTGCGCACCCAGCCGCTCGACCGCCTCGTCGGGGTCCAGGTCGCGGCGGCGCAGCGCATCGATCTCGTCGGCGACCGCCGCGATCTGTTCGTCGATCCGTTGCGCTCGCTCGAAGACCTCGTTGCGATACACGCCCAGCTCCTTGCCGGGGCCGAAGACGCTGCGGCGGCGGCCGCCGAAAAGGACCTTCATGTCACTAGCCTACCCGCCTCATGCGCCCTTGCGGCGACGAATCTCGTCGGTGAGGGCCGGGATGATCTCGAACAGATCGCCCACCACGAAGAGGTCCGCGAACTCGCCGATCGGCGCGTCCGGATCTCGATTGATCGCCACCACGTGCTCCGCGGTCTGCATGCCGACGCGGTGCTGGATGGCACCACTGATTCCCGCGCCGATGTAGAGCGAGGGCTTGACGACCTTGCCGGTCTGGCCGATCTGGAGCTGGTACGGGATCCAGCCGGCATCCGCCGCGGCTCGCGAAGCGCCGACCGCCCCGCCCAGCGCTTCGGCCAGGTCGCGGAGCGGGCCGAAGCCCTCCTCGCCGCCGACCCCGCGTCCACCGGCGACGATGACCGTCGCCTCCTCGAGGTTGACGACCTTCGCCTCGGCCTCGTGGCTCTCCGCGACGGTGGCCTTCGCGAGGGCCGATTCGGCCGCGTCCCCGGTCTGGGTCACTTCCGCGGTCCCGGAGCCGCCCTCGGCGGGCGTGAACGTGTTGGCGAGCACGAGCACGACCGACGGGGACGGCGCGCCGTCCGCCGGGCGGGCGGTGGTGATGACGCTGCCCTGCAGCGTCGCCTGCTCCGACTCGACAGCACCATCGACGACCCGCACCGCGCGAACGGGCCCGAAGGCCGGCAGGTCGAGCGAGCCCACGAGGGCGGCCGCCAGGTCGCGACCGTTCGGCGTGGCCGGCGCGAGCACCGCCAGGCCCGCGTCCCTGACGGCGGCGATGGCCGCGGGAGCGAAGGTGATGGCCGGGCGATCCTCGTCGCCGAGGACGATGGCGCGCGCTGCACCGTGGGCGCCGAGCGCTCCGGCACCACTCGCGGCACCCGAGCCGTAGGCGAGGGCCACGGCACTGCCGCCCGACTGCGATGCCAGCTCGGCGGCGCCGGTGGCGAGCTCGAGGGCCGATCGGGCGGGGGCTCCCCCGCTGAACTCGGCCAGGAAGAGGATGTCGTTGCTCATGATCTAGATCAGCTTTCGTGCGGCGAGCCAGTCGGCGATCTTCGCCGCGGCTTCGGGGGCGGGCAGATTCTCGATGCGCTCGGTCGGCGGCTTCTCCTCCGGCGCGCGGGCGTCGGTGACCTTCGTGAGCGCGGCGCCGTGCAGGTCGTCGGCCGACAGGCCCAGGTCGCCGAGCGACCAGGTCTCCATCGGCTTGCGCTTTGCGGCCATGATGCCCTTGAGGCTGGCGTAGCGCGGCTCGCCGACCTGGTCGGTGACGGTCGCCACCACCGGCAGCGGGGCCGCGATCCAGTCGTAACCGGTGGCCGACAGACGACGAACGCGGGCCTCGCCATCGGCCAGCGCGAGCTCGGAGCCGTAGGACAGCAGCGGGACGTCGCGCATCGCGGCGACGGCGCCCGGAACGAGCGAGCCGCGGGCGTCGTCGGAGGCCATGCCCATGAGCGCCACGTCGGGCGCCAGCTTGTCGAGCGCCGCGGCGAGCACCTTGGCGGTCGTCCACTCGTCGGCGCCGGCGAGCGCCGGGTCCGTGATGAGCACCGCGTCGTCGCCGCCCATCGCCAGGGCACGGCGAAGCGCCTCGGAGGCCTGGTCGGGGCCCATCGACAGGTACGTGACCGCGTCGGCGGTGCCCGCATCGGCGAGGCGCAGGGCCTGCTCGATGGCGTACTCGTCGAGCGGATTGATGATGGCCTCGACTCCGGTACGGTCGAGGCGCAGGTCATCGGTGTAGCGCTTGTCGGCGCCGGTGGCCGGGACCTGCTTGATACAGACGACGATCTTCACGATCCGCTTGCTCTGCTCCTGTCTACGAGCCCCGTTTCGCGACGCCGGCCCGCTGGAGGAGCTGGCGCGCGACGATGAGGCGCTGGATCTGCTGGGTTCCCTCGTAGAGCTGCGTGATCTTCGCGTCACGCATCATCCGCTCCACGGGGTATTCGGTGATATAGCCGTAGCCGCCCAGGACCTGGACGGCGTCGGTGGTGACCCGCATCGCGGTGTCGCCTGCCACGAGCTTCGCGCTCGACGTCCAGTATGGGAGGTCCGGCGCATCGGCATCGACGCGGGCCGCGGCGGCGTAGGTCAGCTGCCGCGCCGCCTCGTTCTGCGAGGTCATGTCGGCGAGCATCCACTGGATGCCCTGGAACTCGGTGACGCGCTGGCCGAACTGCTGCCGATCGGCGGCATAGGCGACCGCCGCATCGATCGCGCCCTGGGCGATCCCCACCGCCTGGGCAGCGATCCCGAGCCGCGAGCGGTCGAGGGTCGCCATGGCGATCTTGAACCCCTCCCCCTCGTCGCCGAGGCGGTTGGCGAGCGGCACGCGGACGTCATCGAAGGTGAGCTCGGCGGTCGGCGAGCCGCGGATGCCCATCTTGTGCTCGACACGCGGCGCCGCGAAGCCGGGGGTCCCGGCCTCCACGATGAAGGCGCTCATCCCCTTGCGACCACCGGCCTCGGGGTCGGTGATGGCGAAGACCGTGAGGACGTCGGCCACCGACCCGTGGGTGATGAAGCGCTTGCTGCCGTTGAGGACGTAGTCGTCGCCGTCGCGAACGGCTCGCATCCGGTTGCTCGCCACGTCGCTGCCGGCCGCGGCCTCGGTCAGGCCGAAGGCGATGAGCCACTCCCCCGACGCGAGCTTCGGGAAATAGCGGTCCTTCTGCTCGTCGGTGCCGGCCAGGATGATCGGCAGCGCACCGAGCTTCTGGACGATCGGGATCAGGCTGGTGGTCGCGTCGGCGCGAGCGATCTCCTCCACGAGGATGCACTGCGCGACCGTGTCGAGCGCCGTCCCGCCGTGTCGCTCATCGAAGCACGTGCCCAGCAGGTCCTGCTGGGCCAGCAGCTGTCGCAGGTCCTCGGGGAACTCCGCCTTCTCGTCGATCTCGGCGGCACGCGGCGCGATCCGCTCGTCAGCGAGCTCGCGCACCACGGCGCGCAGCTCATCGTGCTCGGCGGTCGGCAGGTAGGTCACTCGGCTCCTCGTGCGCGGAGTTCGGCAGGGGCTCGGGGGCCTGAGTGTAGCGGATCGGCGTCGTCAGCCCGGCAGCGGTGCGGGTCGTGTCAGTCGTGCGGGCCCTGGAGCTCGACCTGGCCGTCCGCGATCCGCGTTCGGTAGGTCACCTGCCGGCTGGCGGCCGGCCCGTGGACCACGCCACCATCGCGCAGCCGGAAGACGGATCCGTGCCACGGGCACGTGATCGTGCCATCGCCGAGCTCGCCCTGCGACAGGGGCCCACCGGCGTGCGAGCACGTGTCCTTGAGGGCGTGGACGACGTCGCCGCGCCGCACGAGGACGACCTTCGTGGTCCCGAACGTGACCTGCGTCGCAGCGCCGTCCGGCACATCGGCCAGTGGTGCGACCGCAGTGAACTCCTTCGCCCGCTTCCCGCGGTTGAAGGCATTGCGGTTCACCATGTAGCCGTACTTGAAGACGACGTGTCCGCCGATGTACGCGCCGACCGAGATGATCGCGTAGCCGATGAGCATCGGCCAGAAGGCGGCATCGGGGTTGCCCTGGAGCCGCTGGAAGAGCGAGAAGCCGAAGCCCGCGAACCCGACCGCGTTGATGATGCCGTGCAGACCGACGACGTTCCGCTCGTTGCCCGACGCGGTGTCCTTGAAGTCGGTCCAGCCTGACAGGATCGCCCCGACGCCGGCGGCATAGGTCAATGCCAGCACCCAGGTGCCGGCATCCTCGGTCCCGGTGACGCCGAACACGACCCGCAGGACGTCCAGGAAGACGACGGCCGTGGCACCGCCGACGACGACATCGACGAGAACCGCATGCAGCGAGTGCCCGAGCCACGTGCCGTTCAGGAGGTCCTGGAGCAGCTTGCCCGGTCGCCCGAGCGCCCGATAGATCGCGTCCAGGAGGCCGGCCAACCAGTTCAGGAACCCGGCGAGCGGCTTCGCGACGCGCTCGATCATGACGCCGTCAGCTCCCTGGCGAAGTCGCCGAAGACCTCGAGGTAGCGGTCGATATCGGCGTCCGTGTGCTGGACCGAAAGCGTCCACTGGTCGTCGGGACCCGGCGGCAGCAGAATCCCGCGGTTCGCCAGGTAGAAGAAGCTCGCGGCCCACAGCTCCGAGTCGAGGCCGACGAGGTTGCGGTAGTTCGTGACCCGCTCCGGCGTGAACATCACGCACCCCTTCGGACCGACGTTGATGGCGTAGCCAGGAAGCCCGTGCTCGTCGATGATCGCCTGACAGCCCGCCGTGAGCCGATCCGCCATGGCGTGGAGCCGCGGGTACGCGTCCTTCGTGAGGATCTGCCGCAGCGTCACGAGGCCGGCGGTCATCGACAGCGGATTGCCGTTGAACGTCCCGAGGTGCGCGACGCGGGTCGCCCCGCCGGACAGGGTCGACTTCTCCATGCCGGTGCCGACGCCTCGCGTCGCGTCCACGCGCTGGCTCGGCGTGCCCTCGAGGGTCTCGATCGAGGCCATCACCTCGCGGCGACCACCGAATGCGCCGATGGGAATCCCACCGCCGATGCTCTTCGCCAGGCAGAACAGGTCGGGCTTGATGCCGAAGTGCTCGTAGGCGCCGCCCCATGCGAGGACCACGCCGGTCTTCACCTCGTCGAAGATGAGGACCGCACCGTGCTCGGTCGCCAGCTCGCGGACGCGCTCCAGGAAGCCGGGCTCCGGCGGCACGACGCCGATGTTGAACTGGACCGGCTCCACGATGATCGCGGCGATCTCACCCGAATGTGCCTGGAGGATGGCCTCGAGCACGTGCGGCTGGTTGAACGGCGCGATGACCGTCTCGGCGATCCTGCTCCGCGGGATGCCCGCACTGGCGGGAACGGTCGCGGGCGAGTCGTCCGGACCCATGGCGTCGCGCGGCGGCTGGATGCTCACGAGGACGTCGTCGTGGTGGCCGTGGTAGCCACCCTCGAACTTGATGATCTTCTCGCGCCCGGTGTAGCCGCGGGCGACGCGGACCGCGTCCATGGTCGACTCGGTGCCCGAGTTGCTGAAGCGCACGAGATCGGCGCCGAACCGCTCCCGGATCTCCTCGGCCAGGGCCACGCCGTCCTCGACCGGGAACGTGTAGCAGGTGCCGTTCGCGACGCGGCGCTGAAGGGCCTCTGCGAGCAGCGGGTGTGAGTGGCCGGCGGCGAGAACGCCGAACGCCATGTCGAAGTCGATGTACTCGTTGCCGTCCGCGTCCCAGATGCGACTGCCACGGGCGTCGCCCATGAACAGCGGGTACGGGTCGTAGGCCTGGAACGAGCTCGCCACGCCGAGGGGGAGGGACTGCCGTGCGCGGTCGAAGAGCGCCTCGCTCTGTCGCGTCCGATCCCGATATGCCGTTTCCTCGCGCGCACCGATCTCCGTGATGCGCGCCCGGTCGATGTCCTGCCTGGTGACCGTCACGGTCGCCCTCCTAGCGAGTGCCCCACTGGTAGCTTTCCTTCACGAAGCGCAGCTCGACGAGCGTCTCGGTCGACCGGATGCCGTCGATATCGGCGAGCTGGTCGGTGAGCATGCGCAGCAGGTGGTCATTGTCCTCGCAAACGACCTCGCACACGAGGTCGTAGCGTCCGGCGGTGATGACGAGGTACGTCACCTCGTCGAGCTCGGCGATCCTTTCGGCGATCTCGTTCAGCCGTCCCGCCTCGACCTTGAGGCCGATCAGCGCCGGCTGCTGAAAGCCCATCGCCAGCGGATCGGTGACGCCCACGATCTGCACCACGCCACGGCCGATGAGCCGCTCCGCGCGCTGCCGGACCGTCGCCTCGGGAACCTTGAGCTCGCGGCCGATCTGCGCGTAGGGCCGTCGCCCGTCGAGCTGGAGTGCGCCGATGATCCGCTTGTCGAGGTCGTCGAGGACCGGCCGCCGCCCGGGTTGCTGGATCGAACGCACCGCCATGCTGCGAAGAGTAGCCAGCGAACGGATGGCGGTCAATATTCCGCAGACTTTGCGCCATGATCCTGCGGATTCCGCGCGATTTCGCGGATTCCGTGGAGCGTTCGAGAGGATGCCGTGATGGTGCGGCTGCCACGTCGCGGGGCGGCTATTCGGGGGCCGGCTCCGGTGCGGTGGCGACGTCCCGCCTCCAGGCACCGGTGGCATCGGCCAGGAGCTCCGCGACATCGCGCACGGCGACGTCCGTCCGGTCCAGGTCGGTCGTGCCGTCGCGCAGCATGATCAGGCAGAAGGGACAGGCGGTCGCGATCTCGTCGGGCGACTTCTCGAGCGCCTGCTCGACGCGCTTGTGGTTGATGCGCTTGCCCTCGCGCTCCTCCATCCACATCCGGGCGCCGCCGGCGCCGCAGCACATGCCCTTGCGGTGATGGAGGTCCATCTCCACCACGCTCTGGCCCGGAACCGACTCGACCACCCGGCGGCCCTCGTCGTACACCTCGTTGTATCGGCCCAGGTAGCACGCGTCGTGGTAGGCGACGACCGCGTCGTGGTGCGCCTCGGGCACGAGACGCCCATCGGCGACCAGGCGGTCGAGGAGCTGGGTGTGGTGGATGACCTGAACGCCCGTCAGGCCGAACTGCGGGTACTCGTTGCGGATCGTGTTGAAGCAGTGCGGGCAGGTGGCGACGATCGTGGAGATGCCGTGCTCGGCGTGGGCGGCAGACAGGGTGGCGACGTTCTCCTCGGCGAGCATCTGGTAGAGGTACTCGTTGCCGGCGCGACGGGCCGGGTCACCGGTGCAGGTCTCCCCCGCCCCGAGCACCGCGAACGGGATCTCGGCCTGGTTGAGGAGCTGGGCCATGGCTCGCACCACCTTGCGGTTGCGGTCGTCGAAGGCCCCCGCACAGCCGACCCAGAACAGGACGCGGCCATCGAGCGGATCCCCCATCGGGGTGGAGGCGTGGATCGTCCGCCACGGCGCGCCGTCGCCGTTGACGGAGGGCATCGTCGGCAGCTCGGCCTCGCCGAGGAGCGGCACCTCGAGTCCCTTGGCCCAGTCCATGCGCGCCGATTTCGGCTGACCCCAGGGATTCCCGGCGTTCTCCATGTTGCGGAAGGCGGCATTGAGCTCCTTCGGGAACTTCGACTCCTCGAGCACCGCGTTGCGCCGGATCTCGACGATCGTGTCGACGTGCTCGATGAGCACCGGGCAGCCCTCGACGCACCAGCCACACGTCGTGCACTGCCACACGGCCTCCTCGGGGATGGCGTTGTCCATGAGCGGCAGGCTGAGCGCCTCCTCGGCGCGCGTCCTGGCGAGTCCCAGCGCATCCTCGGACGCCGCCGCACCCCCGTTCGCTCCCCCCTTCCAGGCGCGCTGTGCCGATGCGGCCGCGGCGAGCGCGGTCTCGGCAACGGCGATCTGGTCGCGCAGCCCCTCCATCAGGTGCTTCGGCGACAGGGTCTTTCCGGTCATCGAGGCCGGGCAGAACTCCATGCAGCGTCCGCACTCGGTGCAGGCCAGGCCATCGGCGAGGTGCCGCCAGGTGAGGTCCTTCAGGCCCTTTGCGCCGAACACCGGAAGCTCCTCGCCCTCCTCGGGCTCGGCTTCGAGGTCCATCTTGCGCAGTGCGCCGCGCGGCTCGAGGTTGCGGAAGTAGACGTTCGGCTCGCTGCTGATGATGTGGAGGTGCTTGCTGTACGGCAGGTACGCGCCGAACCCGAGCACGAGCAGGATGTGCGCCCAGCCCATGACCCCGTAGCCGATGAACGCCGCCTGCTCGCCGATGCCCTCGAGGGCCACGCTCAGCGGTCCGGCGAGCACGGCCCAGGTGCGGCTCGGATCCTCCGGCTCGAGGATGTAGGCGAAGGCATCGCCGAGCCACTCGGTGAGAACGATGCTGAAGATCAGCCCCAGGATGATGAACGCGTCGCGCGTCAGCGCCAGCCGCGCGGGTCGCGTGACCGTCCGCCGGATCACGAAGTAGACGACGGATGCCAGCACCAGCCCCACGAAGACGTTCGCGAACAGGACGATGACGCTCCAGAAGAACCCACCGAGCGGCCAGCCGACGATCGTCTCCACCAGCCCGTTCGTGAGGTAGTTGCCGGTCGTCGCCAGCAGGACGATGAACCCCCAGAACACGAACGCGTGGGTCAGGCCCGGACCGAGGTCCTGGAGGAGCCGCCGCTGGCCGAGCACGAACACGCCGAGCGCCTTGATCCGCTGCGGGACGCGATCGGATCGGTCGAGCGGCCGGCCGCTCCTGAGCACCGCCAGGTGCCAGCGCGCTCGACGCCAGAACAGGAAGATCGCGGCCGCGATGGGCACGACGATGAGCGGATAGAGCGGGATGGTGGCTTCCATGGGTCGCGCCATGGTAGCCGCGGCGCACCTCGCCTAGTGGTCGCCTCCCGCGAGCTGGTCCAGGGCATGGCGCAGGACCGGCAGCAACGCGTCGAGCGACTCGGTTGCGCCACGCGGAGAGCCGGGCAGGTTGACGATGAGCGTCGACCCTCGCGACCCGGCAATGGCGCGTGACAGCGCCGCCATGAGTGTCGACGCGATGCCCGAGGCTCGGATGAGCTCCGCCAGGCCCGGCGCCTCGCGGTCGATGACGCGCCGGGTCGCGGCGGGGGTGACATCGCTCGGCGTGAGGCCCGTGCCGCCGGTGGTCAGGACCAGGCGATGTCCGGCATCGGCCAGTCGCGCCAGGAGCGACGCGATCGCGTCCTCGTCGTCGGCCACGATGACCGGCTCGTCGGCCACGTCGTAGCCCGCCGTGCGCAGCCGCTCGACGAGCGCCGGGCCGGAGGCGTCATCCCGCTCCCCCGCTGCCGAGCGGTTCGAGCAGGTGACGACGATCGCCTCGTGGGCCGCCTCCTCGGCCGGCGCGTCCTCGCGCGCGTAGTCGCCGGACCGCCCGCCGGACTTCTCGACGAGCTCCACCCGCTCGATGACGATGTCGCGCTGCAGTGCCTTGGTCATGTCGTAGAGAGTCAGAGCCGCGACGCTGGCCGCCGTGAGCGCCTCCATCTCGACACCCGTCCGAGCGGTCACGCTCACCTCGGCGCGGATGCGCACGGTCCCGGCCGCGCGGTCCGGCGTCAGCTCGACGTCGACCCGGTCGAGCGGCAGCGGATGGCAGAGCGGAATGAGCTCGGAGGTCCGCTTCGCTCCGCCGATCCCGGCAAGCCGCGCGGTGACGAGCGCATCACCCTTCGGGCCGCCGGCGTCGAGGAGCTGGGCGAGCGTCTCGGCTCGCATGCGGACCGTCGCCTCGGCCACGGCGCGACGCTTCGTGACCGCCTTCTGCCCGACGTCCACCATCCGCGGCGCGCCCTCGTCGTCGAGATGCGTGGGCCGTGTCACGCCAGCGCCCCGAGCAGGATGGCCTCGTAGCAGGCGCCCGGCTCCGTCGCCTCGACCCCCTCGGGAACGACGAGCAGCCCGTTCGCGGTGGCGAGCGGCAGGAGCTGGGAGGATCCCTGCCCGCCCGTCGCGGTCGCGGTGACCTCGTCGCCGCGGCGCTCGACCCGCACGCGCAGGTACGCCCGACGCGGGAGATCCTTGCCGATCCGCTCGTGGACGCTGGCCTGAACGCGCTGACGACCATCGCCGGCAAGGCCGAGCATGGCTCGGATCATCGGACGCACGAACAGCTCGAAGGTGACGAGTGCACTCACCGGGTTGCCCGGCAGGCCGATGACCGGAACGCCGCCGATGCGTCCGTAGGCCAGCGGCTTGCCCGGCTGGACCGCGATCCGCCAGAAGTCGAGCGTGCCCAGCCGCTCGATCACGCCGCGCACGTGGTCGTGGGCGCCGACGCTCACCCCACCCGACGCGACGAGCAGGTCGGCCGATCCGGCCGCCTCGTCGACGCGACGCTCGATCTCGGCAGGGTCGTCGGGCGCTCGCTCGAGGACGATCGCCTCGCCTCCGGCCTCGCGGACCGCGGCGGCCAGGGCCGGCGCGTTCGCGTCGTGGATCTCGCCCCGTTCGAGCACCGACCCGACCGGCCGCAGCTCGTCGCCGGTCGAGAGGATCGCGACCCTCGGTCGCCGCCGCACCTCGAGCGAGCCGATCCCCAGAGCGGCCAACAGGCCGATCGACGAGGGGCTCAGCGGCGCGGCAGGCAGCTCGATCGTCTGGCCGCGAGCCACGTCGAGGGCCGCGCGTCGCACATGCGCGCCCGGCGCCGGGGCCTTCGCCACGCGGAGGCGGCCTTCTTCATCGGTCGCCTCCTCGATCGGCACGACGGCATCGGCGCCGTCCGGGATCGGCGCACCGGTCATGACGCGCACTGCCGTCCCGGGCTCGACGGGGGGTGCAGCCGGGCCCCCGGCACGCGACTCGCCGACGATGCGACGCTCCTCGGTGCCGTCCGAGGTCCGGACCGCGAAGCCATCCATCGCCGAGTTCGCGAACGGCGGGACGTCGATCGCCGCCACGACGTCGCGCGTCGCGGGCACGCGGCCGTCGGCATCGGCGAGATCGATCGGCTCGACGTTCGTGCTGCGAATCCCCTGTCGCAGACGGTCGAGCGCCTCGTCGACGGTCAGCATCGGCACGTTCAGACGCCGAGCTTCCTGCGTGCGTCGATGAGCCGCATGATGCCGCGCAGGGTGACGACGCCCATCGGATGGCGCATCTCGTCCCCGATCACCGGCAGCTGGCCGACCTCGCGCTCCTGGATGAGGCGCAGGGCGTCGACGAGGGGTGCGTCCGGGCCGATCGTCGCGAGGTCGCCGAAGCGGGTCATGATGTCGGTGACACGTGCGCCGTCCCACTGCTCACGCGGCAGCCGGCGGACGTCCGACAGGGTCACGACCCCGGCCAGGCCCCCGTCCTCGTGGCGAACCAGGAACGACCGGTCGTCGCCCCGCAGCATGCGGTCGGAGACGAGCGAGGCGACGGTCTCGTTCGGGGAGACGTCGGCCGGTGACGGGTCCATGGCGTCGCGCACACGGACGCCGCTGAGGGAGCTCTCGATCCCGGCCTGCTGCTGCGACGACTCGGCCGCGGTCGCCAGGAACCAGCCGACGAGGGCGAGCCACAGGCCGCTGCCGATGCTTCGCGAGGTCAGCGCCCAGTACACCCCGCCTCCGACCATCAGATAGCCGACCACGCGGCCCACGATCGCCGCCTGACGCGTGGCGGTGAGCTGGTCGCCGCGCAGTCGCCACAGGATCGCCCGCAGCACGCGACCGCCGTCCATCGGATAGCCGGGGATGAGGTTGAAGACACCCAGCACGACGTTGATGAACCCGAGCCAGCTGAGGAGCGTCCGCGCCTCCCGCTGCGGGACGAGGATGCCGATCCCGAGCAGCACCGCGCCGAGCACGAGGCTGGTGATCGGTCCGGCGAGCGCGATGAGCGCCTCGTCACGCGGTCGCCGGCTGTCGGCCTCGATGCTCGTGGCGCCGCCGAAGATGAAGAGCGTGATGCCGGACACCTTGAGCCCCAGCCGCCGGGCGAGGATCGCATGGGCGAACTCGTGCGCCAGCACCGAGGCGAAGAAGAGCACCGCCGTCCCGGCGCCGAGCAGCCAGTACTGGCCCGCGCTGAGGCCGGGCGTCACGTCGGGGAAGAGCGCCACGGCGAGGGTGTAGGTGAGCAGGAACGCGATCACCAGCCAGCTCGGATGCACGGCCAGCTCGATGCCCGCCACGCGACCGATTCTCCATCCCGCACCCATGGACGGAGTCTAGATCAGGTGCGGACGAGCGTCCGAACGGCCGCCTCGCCACCGGGCGAAGCCGATGAGGGTCACGACGAGCGCCGTGAGGATGACGAGCGTCCCCGCGACGAGCGCCGCGTCGAACCAGAATCCCTGCGGGAAGAGCACGATGAGCTGCGATCCCTCGGCGAACAGGTACGTGTCGGGCGGAAAGAAGATCGCGTGGAAGGCGAGGAACGCGGGCTCGAACGCAACCGCGAAGACGATCGCCAGCACGAGCGCCATGATGCCGATGATCCCCGCCGCGGTGACCATGATCCGACCCTGGCGATGCCGCTCGCCACGCAGCCAGGCACCCATCACCACCGCGAGCACGGCGGCCAGCACACCCACCGCAACGAGGATCTGGACCAGGCGAGACACGTCGGCCATGTGCGACCGCTCGCGTTCGTCGAGGAGCTGAGCCCCGTCGTCGAGCGCCACGTCGAACGAGCCGCCGACGTACAGGTCGACGAGGATGTCGCCGGTGACGCGGTCGACCTCCGCCTGCGTGGCACCGAGCTCGGCGGCCACCCCGTGACGGGCCTGGAGCGCCGAGGCGGCCCACGGGTTGAAGAGGAGGAGGGGTCCCGCCAGGAGAATGACGGCGGCCAGTCCGAGCCCGAAGAGCACGCCGACGATCCCCGGTGCGCGTGCCGTGGACCGGACCTCGTCGTGGGTCAGAGGACGCGCCCCGCCATGCGTCCCGATCCGATGACCATCGACAGCGCCATGCCCACCAGGCTGATGACGATCGATCCCAGCAGGGCGGCGAAGAAGTCACCGACGGTGAAGCCGAGGTTCAGCTCGGATGAGATCGTTGCGGTCAGCAGCAGCATGAGCGCATTGATGACCAGCAGGAACAGACCGAGGGTCATGATCGTGATCGGCAGGGTGAAGATGCGGAGGATCGGGCGCAGGAACGTGTTCACGGCGCCGAAGATGGCGGCCACGAGCAGGAGCTTCCACCACTCGCCGGTGAACTCGAGGTTCGGCACGAGGATCACCGCCACGTAGAGGGCGGCGGCGTTGACCAGGATCTGGATGATGCGGTCCATGCCGACAGCCTAGCCGATGGCGTCGACGCCCGGCGGCCCGGCGAGCAGGCGCCCGCGCACCCACGCGCCGCGCACCATGTTCGGGTGCGGCCGGAAGATCAGGCGGCTCGCGAGGTCCTCCGCCACGGTCGGCGGGTCGTCCTCCGGCAGCGGTGTCGTGAAGCGTGGATCGACGGCGATGACATCGGCCTCCCTGCCGACCTCGATCGAGCCGATGGACTCCTGCCCGAGCGCAGCGGCGCCACCGAGCGTTGCGAGGCGCAGCCAGTCGAGGGGGCGGAGCGCACGGCCGGCATCCGCGCGACCGGTGAGCTCCAGCACGCGCTGGGTCACCGCCCCGGCCCGCATGACGCTGAAGATCGAGACCTCCGGTCCCGCGGCGACGTCGCTCCCCAACCCGACGCTCATGCCCGCGTCCCGGTAGCGGCCGAGCGGCATCATGCCGCTGGAGAGAAACAGGTTCGACGCAGGGCAGTGCGCCACGTGGGACCCGCTCGCCACCAGGCGCCGGACCTCGTCGTCGGACAGGTGGATGGCGTGGGCGAGGATCGTCCGCGCGCCGAGCCCGCCGGCCCGCTCGTAGACGTCGAGATAGTCGGTCGAGCCGGGAAAGAGGCGCAGGACCTCCTCGATCTCTCCGGCGTCCTCCGACAGGTGGGTCTGCCAGTACGCGCCGTGGCGCGCCGCGAGCGACGCCGACTCCCGCAGCATCTCGGCCGAGCAGCTCACCGCGAAGCGCGGCGTGAACGCGTACGAGAGGCGACCGTCGTCGCGCCCGTGCCAGCGTGAAGCGAGCTCGTCGGACTGGCGCAGGCTCGTCTCGAGGATGTCCGTCTCGCGGATCGCCGCGTCGTACGTGAGCCGATCCATCATGACCTTGCCGATGACGGCGCGGATGCCGTGCGCCTCGGCCGCCTCGAACGCGGCATCCGTCGAGTCCGGCCACAGCGCCGCGTACGCGACCACGGTCGTCGTCCCCGCGGCGGCGAAGGCGCGGAAGGCCGCCGGCGCCTGCCGTTCCGCGACCGCGCGGTCGTACGAGCGCTCGAGCGGGAAGATGTAGCGATCGAGCCACGTGAGGAGGTCCAGCCCGCTGCCGAGCCCGGCGTTCGGCAGCTGCGGGAGGTGGGCGTGGAGGTCGATCAGGCCGGGCAGGAGCACGAGTGGGCGCAGATCCACCGCCGATGCCGTCGAGCTCGATTCCGAGGCGGGACCGGCGAAGGTGATGCGCCCGCCGACGTCGACCTCGACGACGCCATCCGGCTCGTCCAGCCACCCGCCATCGGCCAGCGGCGAGAGGAGCCGCGCGCGGAGTGCGAAGGGAGGTCGAGCCGGGAGCTCCGTCATCGGCGCCGATGCTACATGGCGCGAGCGAGTACTCTTGGGGTTCTACCGTTAGGAGGCCTCTCATGGCCAATGGCAGCATCAAGAAGATCGTGGCCGATCGCGGCTTCGGCTTCATCACCGGCGAGGATGGCAAGGACTACTTCTTCCACCGCGACGGGCTCAGTGAGTCGATCGACTTCGACCGACTCGTCGGCGGCGAGGCAGTGACCTTCGACGTCGAGTCCAACCCGCGCGGTCCGCGCGCAGCAAACGTCAAGGCCGCCGAGTAACTCACTCGTCGTCCTGCGACAGCAGACGGCTGCCGGCACCCCACGGGGTGTCCGCCAGCCGTCTCGCCATGTCCGGGCCATTTGTCACCGGTCCTACACTGGGGAGGTCGGCCTCACGTCACCCGACCCCGACGGCCGACCCCGGAAGGAGCTGTCCATGGTTCGCGTGTACATCCGCCACAACGTCGCCGACTTCGATGCCTGGAAGGCCCAGTACGACGCCTTCGACGAGGAGCGCAGCGGAATGGGGGTGACGGACCACGCGGTGTACCGAAACGTGGATGACCCGAACGACGTGACCGTCTGGCACGACTTCGACTCGAGAGACTCCGCGGAGTCGTTCGTCGGGGCCGATCGGCTGCGCGAGGTGATGGAGACCGCCGGCGTCGTCGGTGCTCCGACGATCTGGTTCGTCAACCCGGCGTAGCGCCGGGTGGGACCTCCGGAGGAGGTCCGGAATGGGTCGATGTGGTCGGGGCGAGAGGATTCGAACCTCCGACCCCTTGGCCCCCAGCCAAGTGCGCTGCCAGACTGCGCCACGCCCCGACGACGCCGGTCAGTATAGCGGGCGCCGTCTCAGGTGCCCGCCACGCTCCTCAGCTCGTCCTTCGTGCTCCGCGCCATGAGCTCGGCGACGGCCGCCAGCGGTGGCCGCCCCTCGAACACGACAGATCGGACCTGCTCGGCGATCGGCATCTCGACGCCGTGTGTCGATGCGAGCTCGAGCGCCCCTGCGACCGTCGCCACGCCCTCGGCCACGCCGGTCAGCTGCTCCCCCGCCTCCGGCCACGGAACACCCGACGCGATGAGCTCGCCCGCTCGTCGATTGCGGGAAAGCCGTGACATGCAGGTCGCGATGAGGTCGCCCACGCCCGCCAGCCCGGCGAAGGTCAGCGGGTGGGCACCGGCGGCGACGCCCAGGCGCGTCATCTCAGCCAGCCCGCGGGTGATGATTCCGGCCTTGGCCGAGTCCCCGAAGCCCAGGCCGTCGACCATGCCCGCGGCGAGCGCGACGACGTTCTTCAGGGCGCCGCACAGCTCGACGCCGATGACGTCGGGATTCGTGTAGACGCGGAAGCGGTCCGACGACAGGAGCCCCGCCACCTCGGCGGCCAGCGCCGCGTCCTCCGAGGCGACCACCGACCCCGCGGGCTTGCCGGCGGCGATCTCCCGGGCCAGGTTCGGTCCGGAGAGCGCCGCCACGCGGCGGCCGGGAAGCACCTCGCCCACGACCTGGGTCATGCGCAGGTGCGTCCCCTCCTCGATCCCCTTCACCACCGAGACGAGCGCGGCGTCCGCGTCGAGCAGCGGCCCGACCTTCTCGAGCGTGGAGCGCAGGTGCGACGACGGAACGGCGAGCACGTAGAGCCGATGCGGCTCGGACAGGTACGCGTCGTCGGTCACGACGCGCACGTTCGGCGGGAAGACCACACCCGGGAGGTAGCGCTCGTTCGATCGAGCGTGGGCCAGGCGTTCGGCGGCCTCGGATGTGTGAGCTCGGAGGCTGACGGGACGCTGGGCATCGGCGAGCAGGACGGCCAGCGTCGTGCCCCAGGCGCCCGCGCCGATGATCCCGACCTGGTCGCTCATCGGCGTCGTGTCGCCGTCCGTCGTCGGCGAGGCTGGACGGACTTTCGCGCCGCCTCCTCGGACTCGCGCTTGCGAAGGATGAGCCGGATCGGCGTGCCAAGGAAGCCGAACTTCTCGCGCACCTGGTTCTCGAGATAGCGCTTGTAGCTGAAGTGGACGATCGCCGGGTCGTTGCAGAACACCACGAACGTCGGCGGCGCCACGCCCACCTGGGTGGCATAGAAGATCTTCGGCAGTCGGTTGCGGACGTGCGAGGGCGGATGCGCCCGAACGGCATCCATGATGAGCCGGTTGAGCTCCCCGGTCGGCACCCGCCGATACCGCTCCTCGGCGACGCGCAGCGCCTCCCTGAGGATGCGCTCGACGCGCTGGCCCGTGAGCGCGGAGGCAAAGACGATGTCGGCCCATGCGAGGTACGGGGCGTCGCGGCGGAGTCGCTTGAGCCAGCGATCGGCGGTGTGCTCGTCCTTTTCGACGGTGTCCCACTTGTTGAGGACGAGGACGATCCCCTTGTGCGCCTCGAGGACGTACCCCACCACGTGCGCGTCCTGCGCCGTGTAGCCCTCGGTCGCATCGGTCATGACGATGGCCACGTCCGCCGAGTCGATCGCCTTCATGCTGCGCAGGACGCTGTAGCGCTCGATCCCCTTGTCGATCGATCCCCGACGGCGGATGCCGGCCGTGTCGACGAGCACGAGCTGCTGGCCATCGAGCTCGATGGCGGTGTCGATCGGGTCGCGCGTGGTCCCCGGGATGTCGGAGACGATCATCCGCTCCTCGCCGAGAACGCGGTTGATGAACGTGGACTTCCCCGTGTTCGGCCGGCCCACGATCGCCACACGGGGCGCCCCGAGCTCGGTCTCGGCGAGCTCGGCCATCTCCTCCTCGGTCAGGTCGTCCCGATCGGCGCCGACGGACTCTTCCGCCTCGGTCGGCGGCGGCAGGTGATCCACGATGAGATCCGCGAGGTCGCCCGTGTTGCGGCCGTGCTGCGCGCTGATCGTGATGGCCGGGTCGAACCCGAGGGCATAGAACTCGACGGCATCGGCCTCGCGGGCGGGGTTGTCGCCCTTGTTGATCACGAGGATCACGGGGGCATCGGCGCGGCGCAGCCGGTCGGCGACGTCGTAATCGAGCGGTGCCAGGCCGGCATGCGCATCGACGACGAAGAGGATGAGATCGGCCTCCTCGACCGCCACGCGCGCCTGGTCCTGGACGCGCTCCTCGATGTGGGTTCCCGGGTCGATCTCGAGACCACCGGTGTCGACTACGGTGAACGTGCGGCCGCTCCACTCACTGGTTCCGTACACGCGGTCACGAGTCGTGCCCGAGACATCGGAGATGATCGCCACGCGCTCGCCGATGAGCCGGTTGAAGAGCGTGCTCTTGCCGACGTTCGGGCGTCCGACGATGGCGACGACGGGAAGGGAGGACATCGCCACGAGTGTAGCGATGCTGCGGCTGCGCGTGATCCGGCGGCCAAGGGCTGAGCTAGGATCGGGACCGATGCGCATCGGCATGGTCGCCACCCGGATCGCCGGCGTCGATGGGGTGACGTTCGAGACGGCCAAGTGGGAACACGTCCTCGAGCGGATGGGCCACGAGGTTCGTCTCCTGGGCG
This sequence comes from Chloroflexota bacterium, assembly GCA_025699005.1. Classification (GTDB taxonomy): domain Bacteria; phylum Chloroflexota; class Limnocylindria; order QHBO01; family QHBO01; genus JACDBZ01. Next base: position 209,337 of record JAILWI010000003.1, read on the forward strand.
GGGAGGTCGATGCGCTCCGTCCGAACGCGCGACTCGTTCCGGCCATGCACTTCGCGCATCCGCCGGCGGCACGCGTCACCGCGGCCGCCTTCGACCCGGACTCGGACCCGGATGCGGTGCGGACCGAGATCGATCGTCTGGCGACCCAGCTCGTACCGGTGATCGAGAACTGGATCGAGTCCCAGCGGATCGAGCTCATCATCGTCGAGAACGCATGGGCGATCCCGATGCAGCTGCCGCTTGCGGTTGCACTGCGGCGCATCGTCGAGGTCGGCGGGATGCCGGCCATCGGCCATCACCACGACTACTGGTGGGAGCGCGCGCGCTTCGCAAGTTGCATCGTCCCCGACGTCCTGGAGGCCGTGTTCCCGCCAGATCTCCCGAACGTGCGGCACGTCAGCATCAACTCGCTGGCTGCCCGCGAGCTGCGCCGGCGACGCAGCATCGCCTCGGCGGTGGTGCCGAACGTCTTCGACTTCTCCGCGGGGCGCCCGCGGCCACATCCGGCGGTCCGACGACGCCTGCGTCACGAGCTCGGCATGGGCGAGCGCGGGCTCCTGGTCGTCCAGCCGACGCGCGTGGTTCCCCGCAAGGGCATCGAGCTGGCCATCGACCTCGTCGGCCGCCTGCGTGACCGCCACGCCGTCCTGCTGATCACGAGTCCGGCCGGCGACGAGGGGCTCGAGTATCTCGTCGAGCTGGAGCGGGTCGCGGAGTCGCACGGGGTGAACCTGCAGTACGCGGCCGATCGATTCGCGCCCGACCTCGAGGGAAAGCCCCTGAGACCGGCCCACTCGCTTCACGATGCCTACCTCGCAGCCGACCTCGTCACGTATCCGTCGCTGTACGAGGGGTATGGCAACGCTCTCGTCGAGGCGATCTTCTACGGCAGGCCGCTCCTCGTGAACCGGTACTCGGTCTACGAGGCCGACATCCGACCGCTCGGCTTCAAGTTCGTGGAGATCGACGGAGCGATCACCCCGTCGACAGTGCGCGAAGTCAGGCGAATCCTCGTCGACGCCCCGTATCGCCGCCGCGTCGCTCGTCACAACTTCGCCATCGGTGAACGGCATCTGTCATACGAGGTGCTGCAGCGCCGCCTGGCCCGCTGGATTCGCAAGCTGACGCCATGACAGCGACGCGAACCGCAGCTTGGCGATCTCGCGCGCGCCGAGCGAACCACGTCCCGATTTGACCGCCAGGTCGATAATCGACAACGGAGCGAGCGAGCGACTGCCCTCCACCTTCTCGCTCAAGCTGATGAAGTTCCTGACCGCGCGACCGGCAACCCTGGGAGGACTGCCCGTCGCGTCCCGCTCTCGAACATCGGGAGCCCGGTGATGGGATTCGAATGGCTGAAGTTCGTGCACGTGGTGACCATCATCGCCACGGTCACCCTGGCGGAGGGGACCATCCTCGGCATCTTGCTAGCGGCACGTCGGCGAGAGGTGCGGACGCTGCGTGCCCTCCTTCAGGTCAGCGAAGTCAGCGATCGCGCAGCGAATCCCCTGCTGGTGATCTCCCTGCTCTTCGGTGTCCTTGCGGCGCTGGCCGGGCAGATCAGCCTGACGGCGTCCTGGCTGGTCGTCACGTACGTGCTGATCGTGGTCGGATTCGGAGCCATCGGGCTCGGAGGCGGCTTCCGGCACCTGGAACGGCTGAAGCGCGCGGCCGAGTCGAGCCCGCCGGATCAACCGAGCCACGAGCTGACCCGCCTCCTCGACCACCCCTGGTCCGGCGCCGTGACCGTTCTTCCGCCGGTGCTGATGGGGACGATCGTGTTCCTCATGGTGATGAAGCCGGACCTGTGGTGATGCCCATCACTTCCGCGGGACGCTCGTCCCGACGAACAGCGCGATGCGGCGCCGCGTAACGCTGCGGGCCACCGTGGGACAGCCCGCTCGCCGGGTCTTTCCGTACCTCGCGGACCCCGTCCGCTGGCCACGATTCGTCCCTGCCGTCGTGTTCCGTCGTCCGCTCGGCACCGGACCCATTCGCGCGGGAGCGACGTGGATGGCGACCGACCGGATCGGTCCGTTCCTGTTCCACTTCGTCGACGAGCTGGCCGTGCACGAGCCGCACCGACGGCTCGTGTGGCTGTCGTCGTCGCCGTGGAACTCGCGGGTCGAGTACCTGCTCGCCGATGCCGACGGGGTGACGCACATCCGCGCGACCTACGACGGCGATATCGCGGGGCCGCTGCGCCTCCTGGTCGGCTGGCTGCCACCACCCCTCGTGCGCCATATCCTGGCGCAGGACTTCCGCCGCCTCGATGATCACCTGGCCCGAGAGGACCACGCCCTCCGCCGGTGGAATGACGATCAGCAGCCGACGCCACGGGACTCACGTCGCCAGGAACGTCGAGCGGCGGGGGTGAGCCGGCGCACCGAAAGCGGACGCTGATGTACCAGCTGCTTCTCTTCGTGCACATCGTCGCCGCCGTCGTCTGGGTGGGCGGGGCGCTCTACGCGCAGCTGCTCGCCCTCCGCGCTGTCCGCGACCGTGATCCGAGCGTGCTGCCCCGACTCGCGCGGGATGTCGAGTTCATCGGCTCGCGCGTCTTCATGCCGTCAGCGCTGCTCCTGTTCGCCGCCGGGGCCGTGATGACGGTGCAGGCATGGAGCTTCGGGCAGTTCTGGATCGCCGCGTCGATCGCACTCTGGATCCTCTCCGCACTCGCGGGAGCCGTCTACCTTGCTCCGCGCGCCCGCCGGGTCGCGGCCCTGTTCGATGCGGAAGGCCCCTCGTCGCCCGCCGGGCGGGCGCTGCTCGGACGGATGTTCCTCGTCTCGAGGCTCGAGCTGGTGAGCTTCGCGGTGATCATCGCGCTCATGGTGTTCAAGCCCGGGTCATGACGCGTGCCCGGGCACGCCACCATGTCGCTGGAGCGCGACGAACGGGCGGGCGGAGGTCGCGGCGGCGGCCTCGTGACCGTCAGCTCGTGAGCGCGTAGACCCGCTCCCGAACCTCCTCGAGATCGACCTCCGGCGTGGAGGTGCCCCCGGTGATGCCGATCCGCGCCTTGCCCTGCAGCCACTCGGCGTGCTCGGCGGCGAGCTCGTCGGCATCGGCGACGTGGACCGTCTCGGGCAGGATCTCGCGGCATTTCACCGCGAGCTCCTTCGTGTTCGAGCTGTTCTTGCCACCGACCACGATCATCGCGTCGACCTCCCTGGCCAGCGCCACCGAGTCGTCCTGGCGGGTCAGCGTGACGGGGCAGACCGTGTTCACGACCCGCAGGTCGTGGGCGCGGCGCAGGCAGAAGGCGGCGAACTCCTCGAGCTTCTGCGGCAGGATCGTGGACTGGCTCAGCACACCGATCTTCTTCGTGCGCGGGACGCGCTCCCAGGTGGATCGATCCATGTCGTCCACCACCACGTGCTTCTCGCCGGCGTACGAGCGGACCCCCTTGACCTCGGGATGGTCCTCGTGGCCGATGATGCAGACCGTGTAGCCGGCTTCCGCCAGCTCCCGGGCCGCCTTCTGGGACTGGAGCACCCAGGTGCAGGTGGCGTCGATCACCTCGAGGTCGCCCTTGCCCTTCACGCTCTCGAACTCCGACTTCGGGACGCCATGGGCGCGAATCACGAGCGTGCCCCCCTCGACCTGGTCCGCCAGGTCGGCGGTGCGGATGCCACGGTCGGAGAGGTCGGCCTTGATGCCGGGGTTGTGTACGAGCTGGCCGAGGGTGGTGACCTCCTTGCCCTCGGTGCGCGCGTGCTTCGCCTTGTCGATCGCCAGCCGCACGCCGTAGCAGAAGCCGGCGCGCTCGGCGATGCGAACGTCGGGTCGGGCGGTTGCGGTGGTCATCGAGCTCATTCTAGATGGGGTACGCGCAAGGTTCGTTCCCGGATCATGTGCCGCCGGGGACGGGCCGTAGAGATGGGTGACGCCAACTCCACCACCAACCGCACCTGAGGCACCATCCGATGTTCAAGCGCAACAACGAGTCCCCACTGGAAATGGCCGAGGAGATCCCCGCCGAGACCTTCATCGCCGCGACCGGGGTCTCGATCTTCCTGTCGCTCTTCCTCTTCTTCTCCGGACGCAAGCAGGCAGCCCAGTTCGTGGGCCTCTGGGCACCGACGATCATCAACCTGGGGCTCTTCCTCAAGCTCCTGCGCCGCTAGGGCCGACTCCCCTACTGCTGCCCCGGTGGCAGCAGGCGTCGAACGGCATCGTGCATCTGCTCGGTGCCGCGCTCGAGGGCGTCCCGATCGATCCGGCCGGCGGCCTGGTGCGGGAGCGTGAACGGCTCCCCGATCCGCACCGTCAGGCGCGTCGCGCGCGGAATGCGGGTGCCATCCGGGAAGATGCGGTGCGACCCGGAGATCGCGACCGGCAGCACCGGCGCGCCCGACCGGATGGCGAGAAATGCCGCGCCGGACTTGAAGGCCTTCAGGTGGCCGTCGCGGGAACGAGTGCCCTCCGGGAAGATCGCGATCGGGCGGCCATCGGCCAGGGTCTCGAGGCTGAACCGCTGCGCGTTCCGGTCCCCTTCGCCGCGGCGGACGAAGAAGGTCCCCGACTGGGTCGCCAGCCAGCCGATGAAGAACCAGCTGCGCATCTCGATCTTCGCCATGAAGTGGACGACCCGGCCGACCTGGTGACCGGTCGCCCAGCCGATGAATGGCGGGTCGAGGTTGGAGCAATGGTTGGACACCAGGATGAACGGGCCGCTGCGCGGCACGTGCTCCACGCCCTCCGCCCGGAGGCCCCACAGCAGGCGTGCGGCGCCGCCGATGAGCGCCGCACCCGGGTGGAAGAACCAGCTACGCATCGAGCTCCTCCAGCCGGCTGACGATCGCGTCCACGCAGGCCTCGACGTCGAGCTCTCCGGTGTCGAGGATGAGCGCGCCGGCCGCCATTCTCAGCGGCGCCACGTCGCGACCGGAGTCCGCGGCGTCGCGGCGCCGAATCTCGGCAAGATACTCGTCGACGCGATCGGGCCGGCCCATCTCCGCGGCACGTCGTGCGGCGCGAACCTCCGGATCGGCGGTCAGAAAGACCTTGAGCGTCGCGTCGGGCAGGACCACGGTGCCGATGTCGCGCCCGACCATCACCACGTCACCGCGCATGGCGACGGCGCGCTGGACTCCGAGCATCGCGTCACGCACCGCGGCGTGCCTGCTGACGGCGCTGACCGCCCGGTCGACACGCGGCGTGCGCACATCGGTGGTGACATCCCGGCCTCCGAGCCGGACGGTCTCGAGCCGATCCCGCTGGTCCGGGCTCGGCTTCTCCACCTCGATCACGCACTCCTCCGCCAGGCGTCCGAGGCGCAACGCGTCGTCGAGATCGACGTCCCGGTCCAGGGCCGCGAGCGTGAGTGCCCGGTACATGAGCCCGGTGTCGACGAACGTCGCGTCGATCCGGACGGCGAGAGCGTGCCCGACCGTGCTCTTGCCGGCACCGGACGGTCCGTCGACCGCGATGGATCGCATCAACGCCGCCCTCGTCGTGTTCCGGCCAGCCCGGCGATCTCGTCCGGGCGCAGCGAACGCCACTGGCCTGCCGCCAGCCCGTTGAGGCGCAGCGGGCCGATCGCGGTGCGGATCAGCCGCTCGACGTTCGCATCCACGGCCGCGAACACCCTGCGGACCTCGCGCTTGCGCCCCTCGCCGATGCGAACCCGGATCCAGGCCCCCGCTTCGTCGCGGTCCCGCTCGACCTCGGCAGGCGGCAGGGCGTAGCGCGCGTCGAGGAGCTGCGCCGGCCCGTCCTCGAGCTCCACGCCGGCCCGCAGGCGCTGGAGCGTGGCGCGGGTCGGCGGCGGATTGACGAGCGCGGCGTACTCGCGGACCGTGCCGTAGCGCGGATGGAGCACCCGGTTCGCCCAGTCACCGTCGTTGGTGAGGATCATCAGGCCCTCGGACTCGACGTCGAGACGCCCTGCGGGCCAGAGTCGCTCCCCGCCCGCATCCACGAGCGAGACGACGGAACGCCGGCCGCGCTCGTCGTGGGCGGAGCTGAGGAAGCCGATCGGCTTGTGGATCGCCAGGTGGACCGCCCGGGTCGTGGCCGGCAGCGGCTGTCCGTCCACCTCGACGCGGTCCGTGGACGGATCGGCGGAGTCGCCGATGCTCGCCCGCTGCCCGTTGACTCGGACCCGGCCATCCACGATGAGCTGCTCCGCCCCCCGTCGCGAGGCGAGCCCCGCTCGTGCGATGAGCTTCTGGAGGCGCTCAGTCGCCATCGGTGCCGGCGGTCTCGGTCAGGGCGGTCAGCTGCGCGGCGTCGCTCGACAGCGGTGGCAGGTCGTCGAGTGAGGTGAGTCCGAAGCGCTCGAGGAACGTGATCGTCGTACCGAACAGCACGGGACGCCCGGGCGTGTCGCGCCTGCCGACCTCGGCCACGAGCCGCCGATGGAGCAGCGAGCGGATCACATAGTCGGAGTCGACGCCGCGCACCCGCTCGACGTCACCGCGCGTGCAGGGCTGCCGGTAGGCGACGACGGCCAGCGCCTCGAGCGCCGCCGGGGAGAGGCGGGCCTCTTCGCGCGCCGCGTACGCGGCCAACCGGGCACCGACCTCCGGGGCGGTGACGAGCTGCCACGTGTCCTCGTGGTGCTGGAGCCGGATGCCACGGCCGTCGTCGTCGAGCCTCTCGGCCAGCGCGGCCAGGGCCGCCTCGGCCTGCAGGCGCGGGACACCGGCCAGCTCCCCGAGCTCGGTCGAGCTCAGCGGCCGCTCGGCGATGAAGAGCAGAGCCTCGAAGTAGACCTCCAGGTCCTGCGGAATGCTCTCGTGGTTCATCCCGGTGTCTCCGGCAGCGCCTCGACCACGATCGGGCCGAAGATGTCGTCCTGCTGTGCCGTGACCTGGCGCCGCCGCACGAGCTCGAGCGTGGCGAGAAAGGTGACCGCCGCCTCGGTGCGCGTCCGGCAACCGGCGAGAATCGTCTGCAGGACGACGCGACCGCCGCGGCCGAGCGCGCGTCGCAGGACCTCGATTTGCTGGCCGATCGTGATCTCGCGGACGACGATCTCCGGCGGCGGGGCCGCCGGCTCCGGGATCCGGGCCAGCGCTTCGAGCGCGTCCACGAGCACGGCGACCGGCAGCGGCTCGGTCGGCGCCTCCGGAAGGTCCGACTCGCGCGGCTCGCGTCGCATGACCGGCGCCACGCCATCCATGGCGCCGAGCGCGACGGATGCGTCGCGCAGGGCGCGGTACTCGACGATCCTCCGGCGCAGCTCCTCCTCGTCGGGCTCGTCGCTTCCCTCGGGCAGCGGCGGAAGCGGCTCCGCGGGCAGCATGCGCTTCGACTTCAGGAAGATCAGCTGCGCGGCGATGGCGACGAACTCCGAGAGGTTCGCGGCGTCGACGGGGTTGCGAGCAAGGTGCTCGACGTAGGCATCGGCGACCTCGGCCAGCGGGACGGTGAGGATGTCGAGCTGCCGAGACTCGATGAGATGGAGAAGCAGCTGGAGCGGGCCCTCGAAGACGGGCAGCGCCAGTGAGAATTCGGCCTGGCCCACCGGGACGGCCACCGGTCCCTCGGGGTCGACCGCGATCGGCTGCAGCTCGGTGCCGTCAGGAGGCGTCATCGGCCTGGCGCAGCGCACGGAGCAGCGAGTCATCCACGTCCGACACGGTACCGCGGATGAAGCCGCCCGCGCGCGGCGAGCAGCCCGCCTCGACCGCGAGGTCGGCCGAGAGCGCCTCGTGATGAAGATAGAGGTGGAACCCGTGCCGCCAGGAGCGCGGATCGTCGCTCGCCAGGCGTCGGAGGACAGCGGGGACGAGCGCGTCGAGCAGCACGCCTCCCACCCGATGCCAGAGCCGCATGCGATGGCCCTTCGCGGCGTCATGGAGGAGCGCCGCCGCCAGGAGATCCGGATCGTCGTGGCCGCCACCCATGAGCTTCTCGGCGACGTCCAGCCCATGCCGCCGATCGGCGACCGGCATGGCGTCGAAGAGCGCCACGGCGCGCGGCGGCAGGATTCGGTGCACGAGCGCCGCCTCCTCGGGCTCGACGCGGGCGCGGACGTGCGCGACGAACTGCCCGACCCTATGCACCGATCAGCACCTGGGTGATCGGCACGGTGAGGCTCAGGATCGCGCGGAGCGGGCTGCCGGGAACGAAGATGAGCAGCAGGAGCACGATCACGCCGTACGGGGCCAGCCGCTGGAACGCGATCGCCTGGCGGACCGGCAGGTAGGCGAGGGCCACGTTCGAACCGTCGAGCGGCGGGATCGGCAGCAGGTTGAAGATCGCCAGCAGGATGTTGAGCTGGACGATGAGGGCCACCAGGTTCGGGACGAAACCGCTGGCGTTCCCACCGAGGTCGATCACCCGGAAGATGACGGCGAAGGCGATCGCGACGACGACGTTGGCGAGCGGACCGGCGAACGCGACCATCGCCATCGAGCGACGGCCGCCGCGCAGGGCTCCGGGGTTGACCATCACCGGCTTCGCCCATCCGAACCCGGCCACCACGAGCATGAGCGCGCCGATGGGGTCGATGTGGGCGATCGGGTTGAGCGTCAGCCGTCCCATGGCGCGCGGCTGCCGGTCGCCCAGCTCATCGGCGACGTAGGCGTGGCTGAACTCGTGGAACGTGAGTCCGACCAGGAGGGCCACCGCGCCGGCGATGAGCCGCTCGAGCGAGATGTCGCCGAAGGCCATCAGGCCAGCCGCGGCAGAAGGTCGCCCAGAACCGTCACCAGCCGAGCCGCGCCGACCCGGCCCATCTCGATGACCTCTTCGTGATTCGCCCCTTCCTCCTCCTCACCGGTCGCGGTGTTCGTGATGAGGCTGAAGGCCAGGAGGCGTCGACCCGCATGGCGAGCCACGATGGCTTCATGGGCCGTGCTCATTCCGACGGCATCGGCGCCGAGCTGCCGCAGCATGCGCATCTCGGCTCGCGTCTCGTAGGCGGGACCGGACAGCATGACGTACACGCCCTGGCGCAGCTCCACGCCGGTCCGTCCCGCGGCCTCGAGCGCGGCGTCCCGCAGCGCCGGATCGTACGCATCGGTCATCGGCGGGAAGCGGGGTCCGAGCCGGTCGATGTTCGGCCCGAGCAGCGGGTTCTCCCCCGACAGGTTGATGTGGTCGGTAATGAGCATGACGTCGCCGGCATCGAAGGCCGGATTGAGTCCTCCGGCCGCGTTCGTCAGGAGGACCGTATCGGCGCCGAGGTCCAGGACGGCCCGAAGCAGGAGCGTCGCCTCGCGGTGCGAGTAGCCCTCGTAGGCGTGCGCGCGACCTGAGAGCACGATCGCCGGCGTGCCCGCCACCCTGCCCGCCACGAGCTGACCGGCATGCCCCGCCACCTCGACGACCGGAACACCCGGAATCTCGCCGTACGGGATCACGATCCGTGGATCGGGGTCGAGCAGCTCGACGACGCCGCCGAGCCCCGAGCCAAGGACGGCGACGAAGCGCGGCACGGCAAGGTCTCCGTGCGGCGTCAGCCGGGTCCGGATCGCATCGGCGGCAGCGCCGATGCGCCGATCCAGCTCGTCGCCGTAGATCCCGTCCGAGAGCGAGCGCAGATCAGGCAAGACGAGCTACATCCGCTCCAGGAGGTCGGTCTTCTTGGCCTCGTACTCCTCGGCCGTGATCAGGCCACGGTCGCGAAGGCCGGCGAGCCGCTCCAGGGTCTCTGCCAGCTCGTCCGCCGGGTTCCGAGGCTCGGCCGCCGGTGCGGTCACGTCGGGGGCCGGCGGAGGCGGCGGTGCCGCGACCGCGACGTCCTCGTCGCCGTGGATCGCCACGCGATCCGAGCCCGCTCGCGGCGGCATCGCCTCGGCAGGCTGCATCTCCGGCGCGACGCCCTGGCGCTGGTACTTCGGACGCGCGAGGTCGGGACGCTCGAGCATCTCCTTCTGGTCGAGCATCGCCTTCTTGAACTCGATCGGGTCGGCGATCATCGGGAAGTCGGCGACGTTCGAGCCGCTGACGGCCTCCTCGGCGGCAGTGAGGATGTCGAGCGTGCCGAAGCCGAAGATGCGGCCGAACACGCTCTGGTCGAGACGCGCGTCGTTGATCTTCTCCAGGCTCGAGTCGGACATGCTCTTGTTCAGCACGCCCTCGGCGCGGATGACGCGGCGGGTCGTGATGAGCCACTCCTGGTTGCGCCAGTCCCAGAAGACGAACCCGACCCAGGCTGCGGCGCCGATGAGGATCGCCAGCACGATCACGGTGAGCACGCCGTCCGCCGTCTCGTTGTCGAGCACCGCCTCGTTCGTCCCGATCCAGAGCATGAGCGCGAGCGCCACGATGGCGAGGGCGATCCAGAGCCACGTCCGTGCGATCACGGCGAACCAGTGCTGCCGGCTCTCGTAGACGACCTCTTCGCCGCGGCTGAGGAGATTCCGCGCGTAACTCATCGGCTTTGGTGCGCTCCGCTTCAGGCTCTCGGATGGGCCCGCGAGTACACCTCGCGGACACGCTCGCCGGTCAGGTGCGTGTAGAGCTGGGTGGTGCTGATGCTAGCATGGCCGAGGAGCGCCTGGACCACCCGCAGGTCGGCCCCACCCTCGAGCAGATGAGTCGCGAAGCTGTGCCGAAACGTGTGCGGCGTCACACGCTCGGTCACACCGGCGGCATCGGCCCAGCGCTTCACCAGGCGCCACACCGTCTCCCGCGCCAGCCGCCTCCCCCGGCTGCCCACGAACACGGCCGGTGTCGGCTTCCCCGCCGTCCACTCCGCGCGCGGCCCCGCCCGGTAGCGGTGCAGCCGCTCCCGCGCCTCCTCCCCCATCGGCACGCGGCGCTCCTTGTTGCCCTTGCCGATGACGCGCACCTGGAGCCCGGGCAGGTCGACGCGATCGGTGTCGAGCCCGACGAGCTCGCTCACGCGAAGCCCACAGCCGTAGAGCAGCTCGAGGATCGCTCGGTCGCGGATTCCCATCGGGTCTGACTCTGGTGGCGCGTCGAGAATGGCGGCGACGTCCTCGGGCGACAGGACGTCGGGCAGGTACGAGCCCGGCCGCGGCGCGTCCACGAGGGCGGGGACATCGCGCGTCGCCAGGCCCTCGCGCAGGGCGAACCCGTAGAAGCTCCGGACCGCGGCGCTCTTGCGTGCCTGGGTGCTTCCGCGGGCGCCCGCCACCTGGAGGCGGCGCACGAAGTCCATGAGCGGCGCCGGGTCGTCGGGCCAATTCGTTCCGGCCTGCTCGGCGAACTGGGCCAGGTCCCGCCGATAGGCGCTGATCGTGAGCGGCGACAATCCGCGCTCGACCCGCAGCTCGACGAGGAAGGACTCGATCGCCGATGCGAGCGCGGGATCAGCCACGGTCCGGTGCGCCGGCGGCCTCCCGCAGGAGGGCTTCCGCCGCGGCCCGAGCCTCCGTGCCCGTCGCGGTGCCACCGAGCATGGCCGCCAGCTCGGCCGCGCGGGCGTCGGCGTCGAGCACGGTGGCATGCGTGGTGGTCCGTCCGTCGACCGTCTGCTTGCCCACGACGACGTGGGTGTCGGCCAGGGCCGCGACCTGCGGGAGGTGCGTCACGCACAGGATCTGGTGGAAGCGGCTCAGGTCCCGCAGCCGCTCACCGAGCGCCGCGGCGTTTCTGCCCCCGACGCCGGCGTCGACCTCGTCGAACACGAGCAGCGGCGTGTCGTCGGCGGCCGCAAGCACGACCTCGAGGGCCAGGGAGAGCCGGCTCGCCTCACCGCCGGAGGCGATCCTGGACATCGGGCGCGGGGGCTCGCCCGCGTTCGGCGCGAACGTGAACACGACGCGGTCGGCGCCGGTCGGCCCGACGTCCACCCGCTCAAGGTCGATGCCGAACGCCCCGGCGCTCAACCCGAGGGGCGGCAGCTCGTCGTTCACCTGGCGCGCCAGCCGGTCCCCCGCCTCGCGACGCGCGGACGAGAGCCCTGCGGCGGCCTCCTCCAGCTCCGCAGCCCTGGCTGATTCCTCGGCCCTGAGCCGCTCCCGGGCCTCCCCCTGTCCCTCGAGCTCGGCCAGCTCGCGCGCCGATCTGCTGCCGAACTCGATCACCGCCTCGAGCGTCTCTCCGTACTTGCGCCGCAGGTCGTAGAGGAGCGTGAGCCGCTCCTCCGCCGTGGCGCGCGTGGCCGGATCGAGATCGACACCCTCTCCCAGCGCGCCCGCGTCGCGCGCGAGCTCGGCGATCTCGGCGGACAGCCCAGCCGCCCGATCGACGAGCTCCCGGAACCGCTCGTCGTGCAGCGCCGCCGTGCCGAGGCTCCGCTCGGCGGCGGCGATCGCGTCACCGGCACCACCCTCGTCTCGCAGCGCGGCGACCGCCTCGGCCGCCGAACGAGCGATCGTCTCGGCATGCTCCGCGGCGCGCAGCGTGGCCTCGAGCTCGTCGTCCTCGCCCGGTCGCAGGTCGGCCCCCTCGATCTCGTCCGCCTGGTGCCGCAGCAGCTCGATGCGACGTGCGAGCTCGTGGGCGTCGGTGATGAGCTCGGCGGACGCCGCGACGCTGGCGCGCCAGGCGCGGTGGCGCTCGCCGACATCGGCGACGAGCGGCTCGAGCCCCCCGAAGCGATCGAGCAGCGCGAGCTGGCGCGCCGGTTCGAGGAGTCGCTGCTGATCGTGCTGGCCGTGGATCTCGCCGAGGGCCTGGCCCAGTGACGCCAGGCCGCCGACGGTCACCGCACGATCGTTGACGCGAGCCACCGAGCGGCCGTCGGCGCCGACCTCGCGGCGAACGATGACGCTTCCCTCGCCGGCCGCCACGACCTCGTGCATCGGATCGTCGTCCGGGAGCGGCGGCGCGTCGAAGATGGCCTCGACCCTCGCGGCGGAGGTCCCGGCGCGAACCTGGTCGGTCGCGGCGCGGGCCCCGAGCACGAGCGCCACGGCATCCACGACGAGGGACTTCCCGGCGCCGGTCTCGCCGGTCAGGACGGTGAACCCGTCGCCCAGCGGGAGCCGGACCGATTCGACGACCGCCAGGTTCTCGACCGTCAGCTCGCGAAGTGCCATCAGTACGGCAGGAGGCCTGCCTTGGTGCGCAGGAGGTCGTAGAACGGCGTCGCGCCGGCGGGCTCGAGCAGACGGAGCGGTGCCTCGAGGGCGCGGACCTCGACCCGATCACCGGGAGCCAATTCGACGTCCCACTGACCATCGATGCTGACGATCGCCGGATCCGCAGCCTCGCGCAGGGTCAGGTTCACGACGTGGTCCTCGCCGGCCACCACGCTGTGCAGCGGTGAGAGGTAGCTGGCGACCGGGGTGATGATCATGTTGCGGAGACGAGGGTCGAGGATCGAGCCACCGGCGCTGAAGCTGTAGGCGGTCGACCCGGTCGGAGTCGCGACGACGACGGCATCGGCGACGTAGGTGGCCAGATGGCTGCCGGAGACCTCGACCTCGAGCCGGATCATGCGGACGCGACGGCCGCGGGCGACCACGACCTCGTTGAGGCAGGCATGACGGCCGGTGACGGTGCCGTCGGCCTGGACGATGGCCGCCTCGATCCGGAAGCGCTCCTCGATGCTGAAATCGCCCGCCGCCACCTGGTCCAGGGCTCGCTCGAGCCCGTCGGTCTCGACCTTCGCCAGAAAGCCGACCCGCCCGAGGTTGATGCCGAGCGCCGGCACGCCCGTCTCGCCGATGGCGCGAGCGCCCCGAAGGAACGTGCCGTCACCGCCGAGCACGCACACGAGGTCGGTGCCTGCCTCGCAGCGGGACGCGATCTCATCGCCGTTCTCCGCCGGTGCATCCCACGCCTCGACGTCGTGCGCATCACACCAGGCGTGGGCACGTTCGAGGACGGTGCGCGCCTCGAGGTTGTACGGGTTGAAGACGAAGCCGATGCGTCGCAGGTCCATCACCCGTCGCCGTCCCCGTCGCGCGCCTCGATGGCCCGCGCGAGCGCGTCGATCCGGAGGCCCAGGGCAGCCACCTCCCCCGCGAGATCACGCGGGCCGCCGCCCTCGCGCACGGCCGCGTACGAGCGATCGAGGCCGGCGGCGATGAGGGCCCGCATGAGGCTCGACGGCGACACGCCGCGCGCGCGGGCCGCCTCCTCGACGCGCTCGAGGAGCGCATCGGGCATCCGCAGGCTCACGATCTGACGCATCGTGTCCGGTGCCGGCTCGTGGACGGGCGGCTCGACGACCTCGATGCCCTCGAACCCGATGCCGAGCTGCTCGACCGGCGGCGTCGCCGCGCCTCTGCGCTTCACGTGGTGATCGTAATACGCGCGTGCTACGACCGTGGCCTCAGGTTGCCTCGACCGCGGCCGCGACCCAGTCCGCCCACGAGGCATCCTCGCGCCGGCTCGTGCGAAGGTCGACGAGGAACTCGACGTTGCCGTCGCCGCCGGTGATCGGCGAGCGGATGAGGTTCCACGGGTGGAGCTCGGCCGCCGCCGCGGCCGACCGGACGCCGTCGAGGACCCGAGACCAGGTGAGCGGGTCGCGGACGACGCCCCCGCGCGGGACATCGTCCCGGCCGGCTTCGAACTGCGGTTTGACGAGTGCGACGACGACGCCGTCATCGGCGAGCAGCGCCCTGACGGCCGGCAGCACGAGCCCGAGCCCGATGAAGCTGAGGTCGAGCGTGGCGATGTCGATCGGTTCCGGAAGGTCGCGCAGCTCGCGAAGGTTCGTCCGCTCCATGCTCACGACGCGTGGGTCGTCGCGCAGTCGCTGGATGAGCTGCGCCCGACCGACGTCGACGGCGTAAACCCTTCGCGCGCCCTGAGCCAACAGCACGTCGGTGAAGCCGCCCGTGGAGGCACCCGCATCGAGCGCGGCCAGACCCGCCGGGTCGATCCCGAACGCATCGAGCGCTCGTTCCAGCTTCACGCCGGCCCGGCTGGCCCATCGCGGCTTCTCAACAAGCGTGATTTCGGCGTCGGCCGGGACCAGCTGCCCAGGCTTGAGGCGACGCTCACCGCGCACCTCCACGTCGCCGGCGTGAATGAGCGCCTGTGCCTCGGCACGCGAGCGCGCGAGGCCGCGATCGGTCAGCAGCTGGTCGAGCCGGATGCGCACCATGTCTCTCGATGGTAGGCGGTCACGCGAGCCGGCCTGCCGGTCATTGCGCGGCACAGTCCCGTTGCCGCTTGCGTTTGGGCCGCCGGGTGCGACACATTGCCTCTTTCGCCGCAGGATCAGGGGCATTGGGCAGGATCGAGGTTCGCAGTCTCTCCGACCCGGACGAAGTCGTCGGCTTCGACCATGGCGAGAGCCGCATCGTGCGTCTGGCCGGAACGGTGGTGAGCGAGGAGCAGCACGATCCCGGCTGGAGCTGGGAGACGCACATCAGACCCGTCGTGGGTGGCACATCCTGCCAGTTCCATCACCGCGGCTACATGCGAAGCGGCGTCCTGGTGATCCGGTCCGACGAAGGCGAAGAGGTGCGGATCGGCCCCGGCGCCGTCGTCGACATCCAGCCGGGGCACGTCGGATGGGTCGAGGGCGAAGAGCCGGTGCTGCTGATCGACTGGGGCGGGGCCATCGAGTGGGCGTCGCCTCGCACGGAGGGCGAGCGGATCCTTGCCACGATCCTGTTCACCGACATCGTCGACTCGACGGCGACGGCGAGCCGGCTCGGTGACAGCGCGTGGCGCCGAACGCTCGAGCTCCACAACGAGACGGTGAGGATGGTGCTCCAGAACTACCGGGGTCGCGAGGTCGCAACCGCCGGCGACGGGTTTCTCGTCATCTTCGACGGAGCCGCCCGAGCCATCCGCTGCGGCGTGGCGCTCGCCCGAGCCGTCGAGGGACTGGACCTGCGCATCCGAGTCGGCATCCACACCGGTGAGGTGGAGCTGGCCAACGACAACCTGACCGGGGTGGCGGTGCATGCGACAGCCCGGATCATGAACGAGGCGGGCCCCGGCGAGGTCCTTGTCTCCGCCACGACGAGACTGTTGGCCGAGGGCGCGGGCCTGCAGTTCGAGCCGCGGGGCGCTCACCACCTCAAGGGTCTCGACGGCGAGCACGAGCTGTTCGCCGCAGAGGTGGTCCCGGCGAAACGGCCGATGGGCTAGGCGGCCGGCACCTTCGAGGATCGAGGCTTCGCGGGCTGGCCGAGCGCCTCCCGAACCTGCGCGAGGATTCCCGGTGCATCGATGCGCTGCTGCGCCCGAAGGTCCGTGACCGCCCCGTGGTGCACGAAGCCGTCCGTGAGCGCGATCTTCGCCACCGGCAGGTGGATGCCGGCGCGGTTCAGCGCGTCGAGCACGCCATCTCCGAAGCCGCCCATCGCCGCGGACTCCTCGGCCGGGACCACGAGTCGCTTCCCCTCGGCGTGCTCCGCGATGAGCGCCTCGTCGAGCGGCTTCGCCCACCGGGCGTTGATCACCGCCGCCGACACGCCGTCGGCCTCGAGCTCGGCCGCGACCTCCAGGAGCCGCTGGACGATCGGTCCGAAGCCGACGAGCAGGACGTCGTCGCCGGAACGCAGCAGCTCGCCGCGTCCGATCTCGATCGGCTCGCCCTGGCGGTCGGCGAGGTCCTCGCCGGCGTCCCGTGGGTAGAGCAGCGCCATCGGGCCCGGGTGCGCATGCGCGGTCACAACGAGATCGCGAAGCTCCTGCTCATCCTTCGGCGAGCCGATGACCAGGTTCGGCAGGGAGCGCATGGCCGGGAGCATGAACATGCCCTGATGGCTCGTGCCGTCCTCGCCGACGAGGCCGGATCGGTCGAGCCCCAGGACGACCGGCAGATCGTTCTGGCAGACGTCGTGGACCAGGCCGTCGTACGCGCGCTGGCCGAACGTCGAGTACAGCGCCACCACCGGCTTGAGCCCCCCGAGCGCCATGCCGGCGGCCATCGTGACAGCGTGCTGCTCGGCGATGCCCACGTCGTGGAATCGCGTCGGGAAGTGCTCGGCGAACCGGGACAGCCCGGTCCCGGTCGGCATGCCGGCGGTGATCGCCTGGATCCGGGGGTCATCCTCGCCCAGGCGGACGAGCTCCTCCACGAACGTCTGGGTGTACGTCTTGGGCTTGCGCGTCGGCTTGCCCTCGGCCGGCAGCGGCTCCTCGGTCGGGTCGATGAGGCACAGGTCAATCGGAGGCAGGCTGGCGCCGTGGAAGCTCATCGAGTCCTCCTCGGCGGGCGCGTAGCCCCTGCCCTTGATCGTCTTGACATGGACGAGAACCGGTCCGTCCAGCTGGAAGGCGGCCTCGAACGCCTCTTCGAGCTCGCTGAGGTCATGCCCGTCCAGGACGCCGATGTAGGTGATGCCGATGTCCTCGAAGAACCCGACCTTCGCCCAGCTGCGCTTGAAGCCCTCCTTGGCCCAGGCGAGGAGCTGGAATGCGGGGCGCCCGACGACCGGGATCTTCGGAAGCGTCCTCTGAGTGACCGACTTCGTCTCCTGGTAGGCGCGCGACAGGCGCATCTTGTTGAGGCGGGTCGAGAGCCCGCCGACCGACGGGCTGATGCTCATCTCGTTGTCGTTCAGGACGATGAGCAGCGGATGCCGGGTGTGCCCCAGGTGGTTGAGTGCCTCCATCGTGAGCCCCGAGCCGACGGCCGCGTCACCGACACAGACCGCGATCCGCTGTCGCGAGGCCGGGTCGCTCCGCGGACGAAGGTCGCGCGCCGCCGCCAGGCCAACGCCGATGCTGACGCCCGTTCCCGCGTGGCCGCCGTCGAAGACGTCGTGATCGCTCTCGCTGCGCCGCGGGAACCCGCCGATTCCCCCGAGCTGGCGAAGCGTGTCGAACCGGTCCGAGCGACCGGAAAGCAGCTTGTGGGCGTACGCCTGGTGTCCGGTGTCCCAGACGATCCGATCGCGCGGGGAGTCCATGACCCGGTGGAGCGCAAGGGTGAGCTCGACCGCGCCGAGCGAGCTGGCGAGGTGGCCACCCGTCGAGTGAACGGTGCGGATCATCTTCTCGCGCAGCTCACTGGCCAGCGTCTCGAGCTGCTCCTTCGTCATGCCGTGGAGCTGGGTTGGCTCGCGGATCGTCTCGAGCAGCGTCACGAATAACTTGCCCTCTCTAGGTCGCACAAAAGTATACGGTCGCGCCGGCGCCTCCGCCCCGGCGCCCCCTCGATCAGACGAATCGCTTCTCGAAGACGTGACTCCGCTTCGTCTCGACGTATCCCATACGTTCGTAGAAGCGGTGCGCACGCGTCCGCGTGCTGCGAGACCGGACGAGGACGCTCGCGAGCTCATGGCCTCGCGCCCAGGCCTCCCCCGCCTCGACCATCGCCGCACCGATCCCGGCGTCGCGGAACCCCTCGGCCACGACCAGGCCGCCGATGACGGCGCGGGCCGGCTCCTCCAGCGTCATCTGCCGGTACAGGTGGATCCAGCCGATCACGCGGTCCCTGTCGTCGGAAGCAACGAGGAGGAGGTGCTGGCTGTTGTCCAGCATCGGCTCCACGCGACGCTTCATCGCCTCGGGCGTCGCCGGGTATCCGAGGTCGGTGGTCAGGTCGGCGACCGCGGCGGCGTCCCCGAGCTGCATCGGCCGGATCGAGGTCATTCCTCCGGTGTCGCTGGCTCCGCGTCAGGCTCGGCGCCGGCCACCCCGCGCCGTCCCAGTTCGGTGATGCGCAGCTCGGCGTCGCGCAGCCGTGCGTCGCAGGCCGCATGGAGGCGCAGGCCGCGCTGGTACAGCTCGATGCTCTCCTCGAGTCCCGCATTGCCACCCTCGAGCCGCTGGACGACGGCCTGGAGCGCGACGACCAGCTCGTCGAACGGTCGCCTGGCGAGATCCTCGTCCGACAGGGCATCGAGCGCGGTGTCGTCGATCATGAGAGCAGGTCCTCGGTGCCGTCGCTGCGGATGCGCTCCACGCGCGTCTCCACGGTACCGCGCGCCACGATGACCTGCAGCGGGTCGCCGGCCTTCAGCGTCGCCGCATCCCGGACGATGGACCCATCGGGCGAGCGAGCCACGGCGTACCCGCGCTCGAGCGTCGCCGCGGGAGACAGCGTGCGCAGCGTGGCATGGGTGGTATCGAGCACCGTGCGTCGCTGTGCCAGCCGCGCGTCGAGCGCGCGGAGCCCGCGATCGAGCAGGTCCGACGTCCGCTGCCGCGCCGCGCCGATGTCGGGCGACAGGGCGGCCAGGGCGCGAGCCTCGGCATCGACGAGGCGGCGACGATCCGCCGCCCGCGAGAGCAGCGCCGTGCCGGCACGGTCACGGAGGCGTCCGAGGACCGCTGCGAGTTGCGTCGCGTCCGGCGTCGAGAGCTCGGCCGCCGCACTCGGGGTCGGAGCCCGGAGATCGGCCGCGAAGTCCGCCAGCGTGACGTCCGACTCATGCCCGACACCGACGATGATCGGCACGGGCGCATCGGCGACGGTGCGCACGACCTGGGCGTCGTTGAAGCCCCACAGATCCTCGAGCGAACCGCCCCCGCGGGCCAGGATGATCGTGTCGAGGTCGGGCTGGGCGTAGAGCCGCTTCAGCGCGCGGACGATCGCCGGGGCCGAGGTCGCTCCCTGGACGACGGTCGGCGACAGGACGAGCTCGACGAGCGGATAGCGCCGGCGAAGGACGTTGTTGATGTCACGCCACACGGCGCCGACCGGGGAGGTCACGACGCCGATCCGCCGCGGCCATCGTGGGATCGGACGCTTGCGGGCATCGTCGAACAAGCCGGACGCCGCCAACTCGACGCGAAGTGCCTCGTACCGCGCGTGGAGGTCGCCGGCTCCGGCCGCGGTGATCGTGTCCACGTACAGCTGGTAGACGCCCTGCGGCTCGTAGGCCCGCACGCGACCGTGAATGATCACGTTCATGCCGTGCGCGGGCCGCATGCCGGAGCGCGTGAGCTCCTCCCGGAACAGCGCGGCGCGCAGCTGGCTGTTGGCGTCCTTCAGCGTGAAGAAGCAGTGCCCGGACGGCGGGAATGAGGGCTGGCTGACCTCGCCCTCGACCCAGACGTCGGCGAGGACCGCATCGGCGTCGAGGAGGCCGCGCACGCGTCGGTTGAGGTCGGTGACGCGCAGGATGCGCGGCGTCGCCCTGATCGGCGCCGCGGGCGCCGCGTCGGGCTGCTTCGGCTCGTCGGGCTGCTCCGGCTCGTCGGGCTGCTCCGGCTCGCGCGCCGGCTGATCCCAGAGGCTCGGCTGGTCGGCGGAGCCCATCGGTCCTACTGGACCCGGGTCACGTACTCGCCGGTCCGGGTGTCGATGCGGAGCAGGTCGCCCTCGTTCACGAAGAGCGGCACCTGGACCACGAGCCCGGTCTGGAGCGTCGCCGGCTTCTTCGCGCCCGTCGCCGTGTCACCGGCGAAGCCCGGGTCGGTCTGGGTCACGCGCAGGTCGACGGTGACCGGCAGGTCGACGCCCAGGATCTCGTCCTCGTGCGAGCTCACGAAGACCTCGGTGTTCTCGACGAGATACTGCGCGTCGTCGCCGAGCATGGCCGCGTTGACGGCGAACTGGTCGTACGTCTCGGAGTCCATGAAGTGGTACGCCTCGCCGTCGGAGTACAGGTACTGGACCCGCCGCTGCTCGACACGGGCGCGCGGCCAGCGCGTCCCGGCCTGGAAGGTCTTCTCGACGATGTCGCCCTTGCGGACGTTCTGGAGCTTCATGCGGACCTGCGCCGATCCCCGGGCCATCTTGATGTGGCTCCAGTCGAGGACCTTCATGAGCTGTCCGTCGAGCTCGATGATGACGCCCTTCTTGACGTCGCCGGTGCTGATCAATCGTGACTCCTGTCGATGGCCGATGGGTGCGCCGCACAGGATAGCGGCTCAGCCGATGACGACCGCCTCGCGAGGCGAGGTCGTGAGGAGTCGCGGCCCCGTCGCCTCGAGCGCCACGATGTCCTCGACCCGGATGCCGGTCACGCCGGGCAGGTAGATTCCCGGCTCCACGCTGAAGACCATCCCGGGCTCGAGCACCTGGGACACGGACTTTCGCAGGCTGGGCGCCTCGTGGGTCTCGAGACCGATCCCGTGCCCGAGGCCGTGTCCGTACGACGGGACCCCGTCGCGCTCGATCCGCTCGCGGGCCAGCGCGTCGAGGTCCTGCCCATTCACGCCCGGCCGAATCGCCGCCAGCGCCGCGGCCTGCGCCTCCCGCACGGCGTCGTGGTGGGCACGGATGGCATCCGGGACCTCGCCCACGAACAGCGTGCGCGTCATGTCGGAGCGGTAGCCGTCCACCGCGCAGCCGAAGTCGATGAGCAGGACGTTGCCCGATTCGATCACCGCATCCGACGGGCGCCCGTGCGGCATCGCGGCGCGTGGCCCGGCGAGGACGATCGGATCGAAGGCCAGGCCCTCCGCGCCGTGGGTTCGGAAGAACCGCTCGAGCTCGAGCGCCACCTGCCGCTCGGTCATGCCGGGTCGAATCCACCCGACGAGATGGTCGAAGCAGGCGTCGGTGAGGGCGCAGGCGCGCGCGATGGCCGCGACCTCCTCGGGCTCCTTGTGGAGGCGCAGCGGCACGAGCTCGTCGTCGATGGCGTGCAGCTCAAGCCCTGGCGCCGCCTCGGCCAACGCGGACCAGTCGGCGTGGCTCACGACGCGGGCCTCGAGGCCCAGCGATGCGACCGACGCGGCCGTGAGCCGACCCGGCAGCTCCGCCTGGATCGGGCCGGTCGTGGCGACGAGCTCCCAGCCCGGCGCCTGATGCTCGGCCTGCTCGGTGTAACGCGAGTCCGCGAAGATGACGGCCGCGCCCCGGGTCACCAGCAGCGTCCCCGACCAGCCCGCCCCCTCCGCGTCACCGAGCTGGAAGCCGCTGAAGTAGCGGCGGTTCGCATTGCGGCTGATCAGGACGCCGTCGAGCGCACGTTCGTCGAGGAGCGCGTGCAGGCGCTCGACACGACGCGGGAAGGCGACGCTCACTGGCCGGCGCACTCCTCGTTGGCGCGCGCGATGTTCGCGTTGTGCTCGTCGAGCGTCGTCGAGAAGTAGTGCGAACCGTCGCGCGTCCCGTTGGGGCAGCCGGCCACGAAGAAGAGATAACCCTCGTCGAGTGGGGCGTTGGCCACCGCGGCGATCGAGCCGATGCGGGGCGCGGCGATCGGCATCGGCGGCAGGCCGGGTCGGGTGTAGGTCTGGAAGCCCAGCAGCGACTCGTCGAGCGGCACCTCGCCACCCGACACCTGGAGCTGCGGCCACCAGTTGACCCCACCCCACTCGTCGACGGGGAGCGATCCGCCGTCGGGCAGGAGCGGGTGCCCGATCGGCCGGCTCTCGCCGGTCATGAGCCCGTACTGGAGCGTCGGATCGGCGTTCAGGAGCCCCACGGTCTGGGGGTTGTCGGGCTGGAGGAATCGGTTCGTGTAGACGGCGGCGATGCGCGGCCGCTCCTCGTCGATCACGGCCTCTCGCTCGACGATGCTGGCGATGATCACCGCCTCGTCGATCGACAGGCCCTTTGCCGCGATCCCATCGCGGATCTCCTGGGTGAGCGCCTTGCCGAACTCACCGAGCAGGCGCCGGACGACGGCCCGTGGGGTCGCCTCCGATCCGCTGATCTGGTACTCCAGCGTCTCCGGGAGGATGTAGCCCTCGAGCGACCGCCCTGCGGGCAGGTCGGCGAGGAAGTCGAACTCGTTGAGGATGTCGGCAGGCGGCGACTGGAGCAGATCGGCGAACTCCTCCATGTTCATCGTCATCTCGCTCGCGGCGAAGGTCGCCACGACTTCCTCGATGCGCAGGCCCTCGCGCAGCGTGATCGTCGTCACCTCGCCGAAGGCCTGTCCCTGGAGTGCCGCCACGATCTCCGATGGGCGGAGCGTCGGCGACAGGTCGAAGACGCCGGCCGCCAGCGTACCCTCGCGACCCGAGGTGATCACGGCGTACTGGAAGGCGATCTCGTTGTTGATGAGCCCCTGCTCGAGAAGAAGCCGGCCGATGGAGGTGTCCGTGGCGCCCTGCTCGACGGTGATCGTCACGCGGCGCTGCTCGGTGCTGGCCGGCTCGTCGTTGAGGACCTCCGGGCGGTACCACTCCACGAAGTCCTGCACGAGGCCGTGCTCGATGGCGCCCGGGTTCTCCTCGACCCAGGCCATGACGCGCGGCGCGAAGAACTGGGTGAAGCCGAAGATGATGAGGAAGACGAGCAGGGCGATCGATCCCGCGATCCAGGCGACGAGCAGCAGCGGCTCCACGCGGCGCCGGCGGCGGACCGGGCCCTCGCGCTGCTCGCGAAGACGTCGGATCCGCGCATTGCGGCGGTCCTCGTACTCACCCATCGGCGCGGGGCGTCGGCTCATTCGGTCTCCTCGGTGGGGTGGACGTCCGGCCGTGGCCGGGCGTCCAAGTATTGTTGCAGGATCACGCGCGCCGCCGCCGAGTCCAGCTCCCCACTCCGCTGCGACGGGCGCCGGCCGGCTTCGGCCAGTCGTTCCCCCGCCTCCCAAGAGCTGAGTCGCTCGTCCTGGTAGGCAAGTCGCATGCCGAGAGCGACCAACCGCTCTCCGAACGAGCGGGCAGCGGCCGCCTGCTCCCCCTCTGACCCGTCCATGTTCAGCGGCAGACCGAGGACGACGAGCGACGCCGACTCGCCACGCACCAGATCCACGAGAGCGGCCAGGTCGGCCTCGAGGTTGCGACGCACGAGCGCCGGGCGGGCGAAGGCCATGCCGGTCTCCGTGTCGCCGATGGCGATGCCGATGCGCCGGCTCCCGTGGTCGAGCCCGATGACAGCGCTCATGACGGCTCCGGCGATGCGCTCGGGCGGACCCCGTCGAGCGTGACGTCGACCCGCCAGTCGAGCTCCGGCACCGTGTCGACCCATCCCGGCCACAGCTCGATGCGAACGTCGCCGAGCGGCGCGATCGCCGCCCTGGCCTCGTCGAGCGGCAGGCCACGGATCCGATCCACGATCGCCGTCCGGTCGAGCGTCGGCGACGACGACGCCGAAACCTCGACCGTGACCTCCAGGGTCGAGCCATCGGCCCGCGCCGACGCGACCGCGACCCGGATGCTCGACGGGAGGAGCTCGTGGCCCGCGGGAAGGGCCGTCGCGTCGCCCACGAGCATCTCCTCCGCGCGCGCCACCACGGCCTCGAGATCGGCGGCGAGCCGGTCGTAGGCCAGCGATCCGCTGATCTGGACGCCATCCTCGTCGCGCGTCCCGGCCAGTCCGTCGAGGCCATCGATCTCCGGCACGGTCGACTCCTCGGCATCGGCCACGATCGTGTCGCCGTCGTCGGCGAGAGCCTCGAAGACCCCGGCCCGGAGCGTCTCCTCGAGGGCCGCCCGGGCTTGCTCCACGTCATCGGGGGTGATCTCGGGGCCGGTGCCGTCGATGCCACCGGCCGTCGCCTCCGGGTTCACGACCAGCCGCGCGCCGTTGTTCGGGAAGCCGCGGAGCCGAGCCGCAGTGCCCTGGCTCAGGACCGTGTCGATCGCCCCGGCCGCCACGTTGCCCGCTGGACCGGGGGCGGCGGCGACCACGCCCACCGCCTCCTCGCCCGCCCGGATCGTTCCCTCGGCGGTGAGCGTGCCGGCCGGCACGACGATGTCGGCCGTCGTCTCGAAGGCCTGCTCGCCCGCCGCCACGAGCGTGCCCGCCGCGACCGCAACGTCCCCGGTGTTGAAGTTGCGGAAGGCGACCACGCCCGTCGCCGCCTCGAGGATGGCATACGTGCCGGTGGCGACGACCGTCTCGGTGGCCTCGACCTGACCGCTGCGTCGCTCGGCATCGTCGATCCGCAGTTCGTAGGTCAGCGGCCCGACGGGAACCGCCGAGGGGGTGACCGATACCGTCGCCGCCGGCAGCACGGCAGCTGCCACGGCCCCGGCACCGAGGACGAGGACCATGAGTCCCAGGAGCACGATGAGCGGCGGCACGGCGACGTGGGCCCGAGCGGGGGCTGCCAGGGGCCGGGCGGTGGGCGGTGCCATTGGCTGGCGCCGCACGCTGACGGCGCGGGTCTCGTCTGCTGCCCCCGCCGACGGGGGCACGGCCGGCGCCACGACGCCGGTCGTCTCGTCCCCCGCGTCGCCACGCACGACGTGGATCGGAGCGCGTGGAACGCTCGATTCCCGCGGCGCCGGGGCGCCGGCCCGCGCCTCGTCGACCGTGGCCCATGCCTCGAGCCCGGCCTCGGCGGCGAGCGATCGGGTGAGCGCGTCACCCACCACCGACACCGCTCGCCCGCTCTCGCTGCCGGTGCGGGCCAGCAGGCGCAGCGCCACCGCGCTCGCCGTGGCGCGGGATCGGCCCGGCGCGACGAGGACGACCCGGGCGGCATCGCTGGCCCGGATGCGACGGACGACCGACGTCACCTCGTCGTCGGGCTCCAGGTAGACGAGCGCCAGCTCCTCCGTCACAGGGCCATCTCCCGGACGACCTCGCGCATGGTCCGATCGACGGTCGACGCGCCGGCGTCGAGCATGAGGGCCTGGTGCGCCAGGGCCATCGGCGTGACGTCCTGGCGGCTGCCCAGCCGTCCCGTCGCGTCGCGGAGGCCGAGGACCTCGTCGGGCGCCATCGGTCGCACGGACGGCCGGCGCGCGAAGGGCAGGGCGCTCCACCAGCCGTCCTCGTCGAGCACGTCGCGCACCTCGGGCAGATCGGCGCCGCCCCCGCACAGGAGGATGCGGCCCGGCAGGAGCTCGCCGCCCGCCAGGTCCTCGATCATGAGCTCGATGCCCGAACGCCAGATGCGCGCGTCCTCGAGCAGGCCATCGCGCACGCCGGCCGGACGATCCTCGGCGAGCTTAGCAGCCTCCGCATCCGCGAACGAGAGGCCCAGCCGCTCGCCGATGCCCTTCGTGAAAGCCCGTCCGCCGAGCGCCAGCATCTTCGTGCCCACGATCCCGCCGCCGCGCACGAGGGCGACGTCGGTGGTCCCTCCGCCGATGTCGATGAACAGCGCGCCCGCATCGCCGAGCTCGCCCGGATCGAGACAGGTCGCCACGGCGTACGGCTCCGCGATCACGCCGAGCAGCTCCAGGTCGAGCGCGGTCGCCACCGACTGGAGCGCGCCCAGGTGGACCATCGGCGCAAAGGCATTGAAGAGGTGGAGCTCGACCTGGGCGCCCGTGAAGCCGATCGGGTTGCTCACCGCGTAGCCGTCGATGGACATCTCGACGATCGCCGCGTGCACGAGCCGCACGTCGAGCCGATCCATGCCGGATTCCCAGCGGATCCGCTCCTCGGCCTCGCGGAGCGCGGACTCCTGGGCCCGCGACACGATGCGCTGGAGCTCGTCCTCGTCCAGCGCGCGCCTCGGGGCGTCGCGGCGGGTGACCAGCGTGCTCGTCGCGCCCTTCACGAGCTCTCCGGCGATCCCGATGACGGCGGCCGTCGGGCGGCGCCCGGCCATCGTGCGCGCCGCATCCATCGCCGCCCGCGAGTTCTCGACGACGGCGTCGATGTCGCTCACCGTCCCCGACTGCATGTGGGCCAGCCCCTGTCGCTGACGACCGGTGCCCAGGACGTTCCCCGACAGCCGGCCGGCGGAATCCCGCTCGACCGAGATGACGAGCGCCTTCGCGTACTCGGTGCCGATGTCGAGGGCCGCGATGGCCGGTGCCGCGCCGCCACGGCCCGCCGTTCGCAGCCGATCCGCGACGCGACCCCAGAGCTGCTGCACGACGGTCACCGCGGCGCGATCAGGCCGACTCGATCCGCTGCAGCGACTCGAGCGCGAGCCGCGCCGCCTCGCGCAGCGCGTCATCGAGACGCGAGCCATCCCGTCCACCGGCCTGCGCCAGGTCCGGCCGGCCGCCTCCGCCTCCGCCGATGATCGGCGCCGCCTCACGAACGATGGCCCCCGCGTCGAAGCCCTCGGCCGTCAGGTCTCGACTGGCGGCCACGAGGAGTGACGGCTTGCCGTCGCCTCCCGCCGCGGCGACGAGGACGAAGCGGCCGGTCATGCCGCGCAGGTCATCCGCCAGGCCGCGGAGAGCCGCCGCGTCGGCGTCGGGGTAGACCTGCACCACCGCCTTCGTGTTCCCGGCCTGCTGGGCGCCGTGGAGCGCGGCTGCCGCATCCAGGCGAGCCTCGGCGGCGCGCGGCGCCTTGGCGGCACGCTCCGCCTCGCGCAGACGCGAGAGCAACGCCTCGACGCGCTGCGGCACGTTCTCCTCCCGCTCGCCGAGAAGCTGGGCCGTCGCCCGCAGAGCCTCGAGCCGCGTGCCGACCAGCTCCTCGGCCGCCTCGCCGGTCACCGCCTCGATCCGTCGCAGCCCCGAGCCGATGCTCGACTCCCCGGTGATCACGAGCTGGCCGATCTGGCCCGTGCTCGCGACGTGCGTGCCGCCGCACAGCTCCTTGCTGTAGCCGTCCACCTGCACCACGCGAACCGACTCGGGGAGGTACTTCTCGCCGAAGAACATGTCCGCACCCAGCGCCTGCGCGTCGTCCATCGCCATCCACTCCGGCTTCACCGGTGCGTCGCGTCGGATCTGGGCGTTGACCAGCCGTTCAACCGCGCGCAGCGCCTCGCGCGGCGTGGCCGACGTCGCGGGGAAGTCGAAGCGCAGGGCCTCCGGGCCGACCCACGACCCGGCCTGCTTGGCCTGCTCGCCGAGCACGTCGCGCAGGGCGCGGTGCAGGAGATGGGTCCCGGTGTGGTTGCGCGCGGCACCCCAGCGACGCTCGGCGTCCACCTCGGCCCGCACGAGGTCGCCGACCGCCAGCGTGCCGCTCAGCTCGCCGAGATGTGCGATCGCATCGCCGGTGCGCTGCGTGTCGTCCACGCGAAGCCGTCCGTTCGGCCCGATGAGCTCGCCGCGGTCGCCGATCTGGCCACCGCCCTCCGCGTAGAACGGCGTGCGGTCCAGCACGACCGCCGACGGCTCTCCCGGCACGACGGCGAGCACCCGCAGGTCGTCGGCGCTTGTCTCATTGGGATAGCCGATGAACTCGCTGCGCAGTGCCGCGACCTCCGGGTCGAGCCGCAGCGCGCCGCGCTTCTCACCCCGAGACCGCTCGCGCTGCTCGGCCATCGCGGCGTCGAACCCTGCCCGGTCGACCGAGACGCCTCGCTCTCCCGCGATCTCGACCGTGAGATCGATCGGGAATCCGAACGTGTCGTGCAGGCGGAACGCATCGGCGCCGGAGATCTCTCCGCCGGCCTCGACCAGCTCGTCGAGGCGCGCGCTGCCGGCCTCGAGCGTTCGCGCGAACTTCTCCTCCTCGGCCTCGATGGCGTCGAGGATCGTTTCCCGGCCCTCGGCCAGGTGCGGGTACGCCTCCCCCATGAGGTCGATCACGACCGACGACGTCTCACGCAGGAACGGCTCGGCGATGCCGAGCAGCCGCCCGTGCCGCACCGCGCGGCGCATGATGCGACGCAGGACGTACCCGGGCCCCTCGTTCGAGGGCTTCACGCCCTCGGCCAGCAGGAACGTCATGGCCCGCGAATGGTCGGCGACCACCTGGTAGCTGAACCGCTCGCTCTCGACCGTGTCCGGGTCATGGCCGATGTGCTGCGCCAGCCGCTCGATGATCGGCGCGAAGAGGTCGGTGCGGTAGTTGGAGTCCACGCCCTGGATGGCCGAGGTCACGCGCTCGAGGCCCATGCCGGTGTCGACGCTGCGGAACGGCAGCGCCGTCAGCGACCCATCGGCGGCGCGATCGAACTCCATGAACACGAGGTTCCAGATCTCGAGCCAGCGCGGGCAGTGCTCCGAGTGGTCCGGAACGCAGCCCGGACCTTCGGAGAACTCCGCGCCACGGTCGAAATGGATCTCGCTGCACGGTCCGCACGGGCCGGTGTCGCCCATGCGCCAGAAGTTCTGCTCGTTGCCCTCCGCGATGTTGCCCCACCGCACGAGCCGGTCGGGAGGCAGCCCGATCTCCTCGGCCCACACGCGATGTGCGTCGTCGTCGTCGGTGTAGACCGTCGCCGCCAGGCGCTCCGGCGGAATGCCGAGTGTCTCGGTCAGGAACTCCCACGCCCAGTGGATCGCGTCGCGCTTGAAGTAGTCGCCGAAGCTCCAGTTCCCGAGCATCTCGAACAGCGTCTGGTGGCGCGGGGTGCGGCCGACCTCCTCGAAGTCGTTGTGCTTGCCGGCGACCCGGAGCACGGGCTGGGAATCGACGGCCCGGACATAGTCGCGCCTCTCCTCGCCGGTGAGCACGCGCTTGAACGGCGCCATCCCCGAGTTCACGAACAGCAGCGTCGGATCGTCCGAGGCAAGCAGCGGCGCCGGGGGCACACGCGTATGGCCCCGCTCCTCGAAGAAGCGCTGGAAGCGCTCCCGGATCTCGGCCGCGCTCATCGGCTGCATCGGCTCACCTTCTGCTCACGACGAGAGCCGGCGACCACCGGCTCTCGAATGCGTAACGCTGGGTCGGGAAGGAACGGTGGTCAGGAAGCCGCACCCTCGGATGCCGTGCCGGCGCCTTCCTCGACGTCGCCGACCATCTCCGCGCGCGCCTGCTCGGCCGCCGCGCGTCCCTCGTTCACCGCGTCGTCGATCTCGGCGCGCTTGCTCTCGACGAAGTCGTTGACCTGGCCGCGAAGCTCGTCGCCGGTCTGCGGGGCCAGGAGCAGTCCCAGCGCCGCACCGACGAGGCCGCCGATGACGACGCCGGCGAAGAAGCTGCCGAATGCGGAATCCTTCATGAGTTCGAATCGTCCTCTCGTGTTTCCCACGATTCTACCGACGGATGGTCGGAGCGTCGCGGGACGGCCGTGATCTGCACGGTGTCGAGGCTTCCCTGCAGGCTGTTCATGAGGTCGGTCAGCCGGTCGAGCTTGACCGCGACATCCTCGCTCAGCACCTCGACGTTGCTCGTCAGCTCGCGGGCGTGAGCCAGGATCGGCCGAAGCTCGGTGTCCGTCGTCCGCGCCAGGCGCCGCAGGTCACCGGTGAGCGCGCGTGACTCCCGGATCAGCGGCGTCGCCTGCCACGCCAGGTACGCGAGTGCGGCTCCCGCTGCCAGGATGCCGAGCCCGGCCCCGACGTTGAAGATTGCGAGAGCGAGATCCATGGCGGCGACTCTACTCCACCGCGCCGAGCCGGAGGCTCAGTCCTCGACCCTGATCGGACCGAGGGCGCTGAGCAGCGAGACCGCCAGCATGAGGAGCTGGGCGCCCACCGAGGCCGCGACGAGATGCATGTCGCCGACGCGCACGATCTCGAGCCCCGTGCGACCCGCGACTTGGTCGCCGGCCACGACGCCGATGAGGGCTGCCACGCCCAGCACGAGCACCGACCGACCCCAGCGTCCGCGGACGGCCACGAACACGAGCAGGTTGATGAGCGCCAGCATCGGCACCCAGATGAGCCACGGTGGCATCGGCGGCTCCTAGCCCTCGGAGCGAGCGATCCGTCCCCCGCCCAGGCACTCCTCGCCGTCGTACAGCACGGCGGCCTGGCCCGGCGCGGGTGCCCAGACCGGCTCAGCGGTCTCGATCACGAATCGGTCGTGGCCGACCATCGTCACCTCGGCGGCGACGTCGGCGGCGCGATGGCGGATGCGGACCGAGCCGGTGAATCGCTCCCCCGGCGGGTCTCCGGCGGTGAACCGGGCTCCGTCGACGCTGAAGCTGCGCTGGGCAACCTCGTCCCGTCGGCCGATGACGACGGTGTTCGTGGCCGGCTGGACCTCGCGGACGTAGACGGCCTCGCCCAGGGCCACGCCGAGCCCGTGGCGCTGCCCGACCGTGTAGTGGGCGTAGCCGGTGTGCGTGCCGACGGTGGTGCCGTCCGCATCCACGATCGGCCCGGGCTCGCCGGCATACCCGCGGCGCTCCTCGAGCAGCTCGCGGTAGTCGCCGAGCGGGACGAAGCAGATCTCCTGGCTCTCCGGCTTCTGGGCCGTCGGCAGCGTCAGCTCGGCGGCCATCGCGCGGACCTGCGGCTTGGTGAGCTCTCCCAGCGGGAAGCGGGTGCGGGCCAGCTGGTCCTGCGAGAGCACCCACAGGAAGTAGGTCTGGTCCTTGTCGGCATCGGCGGCCCGCATGAGGCGCCAGCGGCCGTCACGGTGCTCGAGACGGGCGTAGTGGCCGGTGGCGACCGCATCGGCGCCGTAGGCGGCCAGGCCGCGCTTCAGGAGCTCGTCGAACTTGATGTACTGGTTGCAGGCCTGGCACGGGTTCGGCGTCGCTCCGTCGAGGTAGGAGTCGACGAAGGCATCGATCACCCGCTCGCCGAACTCGCGCTCGACGTTCAGCGTGTAGAACGGGATGTCCAGCAGCTGGGCGACCCGTCGCGCGTCGTCGGCGGCGTCCGGCGAGCAGCACGAGCGGGAGAGCTCGTAGCCCTCCGGCATGTCCGCGTGCGTGCGCATCCACACGCCGATGACCTCGTCGTTCCCCCGCTCGCGGGCAAGCAGGGCGGCGGCGACCGACGAATCCACGCCTCCGCTCATGGCGGCCACGATGCGGCTCATGCGGGCACCGTGGCCTTGGGCTGCGCACCCTGCGTGGTCCGCAGACGCGGCAGGACCCGCTCGAATGCGGCGAGGGTGGCGTCGACGTCCTCGCGCGAGGTCTCGGGTCCGAGCGTCAACCGCAGCGACCCGTGGGCGAGGTGCGGATCGATCCCCATTGCCAGGAGGACGTGGCTCGGCTCGGTGCTGCCCGACGTGCAGGCGCTGCCGGTCGAGACCTCGACTCCCTCGAGGTCGAGGGCCGCCACGAGATCGCCTCCCTCGACGCCGTCGATGACGACGCTCACGTTGTTCGGGAGCCGCTCGTCCGGATGTCCGGTGACGCTCACGCCGTCATGCGCCAGCAGGCCGGTGGTGAGCGCGCGGCCGAGTTCGATCAGCCGCTGCGACTCCGCCCGGCGGGCCTCGGGATCCCCGTGGACCAACGAGAACGCCGCGCCGAAGCCGACGATGCCGGCCACGTTCTCCGTTCCGGCGCGGCGCTGGCGCTCCTGCGATCCGCCCTGGAGCTGTGGCAGGAGCTGCGTTCCGCGCCGCACGTAGAGCGCGCCGACGCCCTGCGGCCCGCCCAGCTTGTGCGCCGAGAGGCTGACGAGGTCCGCCTGCCACGAGTCGACGTCGATCGGCTCATGGGCGGCCCATTGCACGGCGTCGACGTGGAGCCGAGCGCCGTGACCGCGCACGATCTCCCCGATCGCCTCGATCGGCTGGGTGGTGCCGACCTCGTTGTTCGCCGCCATGACGCTGACGAGCGTGGTCCGGTCGGTGAGCGCGGCCGCGACGTCCAGTGGGTCGACCCGCCCATGGCCGTCGACGGGGAGGACGGTGATCTCGAACGTGCTGCGCTCGAGGACGGCCACGGCGTTGAGCACCGCCTTGTGCTCGACGGCCGTCGTGATGACGTGGCGGCCGCGCGACGTCGCCGCCCAGGCGACACCCTTGACGGCCAGGTTGTCGGCCTCGGTGCCGCCCCCGGTGAACACGATCTCGCGCGGCTGCGCGCCGATGGACGCGGCGATCGTCTCGCGCGCCTCGTCGATCCCCTGCCGCGCGCGGCGGCCGCTCGCATGGAGGCTCGACGGGTTGCCGGTGTGCGTCGTGAGGTACGGCTGCATCGCCTCCAGGACCGCGGGGCGGAGGGGCGACGTCGCGGCGTGGTCGAGATAGATCGCCATCTGCACGATGATAGGCGGAGGGCGCGAGGCACGTTCGGGCCGCACCAGACCGCATCGAGGAGGGACACATGATCGTCCGCAGCCTGGCCGAGATCGAGGGCAGCGACCGCGACGTCCGCGGCGACGGATGGCGGGCGCAGCGGCTGCTCGTACGCGACGACGGCCTGGGGTTCTCGCTGTCCGAGACCACGGTCGAGGCAGGAGCCGAGATGGACCTCTGGTACAAGCATCACCTCGAGGCATGCTTCTGCATCGAGGGCGAGGCGGAGATCACCGAGCGTGACACCGGCGTGACGCACCGCATCGGGCCGGGGTCGGTCTACTCGCCGGAGCACGACCGGCACACGATCCGGGTCATCTCGCCGCTGCGGCTGGTGTGCGTCTTCAACCCCGCGCTGACCGGTCGCGAGACCCACGACGCCGACGGGAGCTACCTGCCGGCGGAATAGAGGTTCAGCCGCCGATGCGGATCGGCGTGCAGACGTTCGGCGCGGCATTGCCGGTGCAGATTCGGTACTCGCCGGGCTCGGCCGTCTCGGGGATCGGCACGCGATCGGGACCCGGCCCGCCGACGCCGATGTCCTCGACGGCCAGCGGCCCCTCGTCCGCCGGATGCCAGGCTCGCTCCCACCCCGGGCCGGGCCCATCGGACAGCAGGTTGTAGCGGTGGTCCCAGGTGTCGCCGGCGCGTCGCTCGAGGACGAAGAGGACGCCCCTCGTGGTTCCGTCCGGGAAGCCCAGGCCGACGACGCCGCCCGGCGCGACGACCGCCGGGTCGGCGGTGATGACGTCGGGTGCCATCGCGGCGGCGGGATCGGCCGGTCCGCGCACCGGGGGCGGGTCGAGAAGCGCCGAGCAGGCGGTCAGGAGCACGAGCGCAGCGAGCAAGAACGCTGCGGAGCTGAAGCGGGCCATGGGGACAGGACGCTCGCCGCCGGTCAAGGGTTGCCCGGTCAGTCGTCCTCGACGACGCGCAGGCGGAGCTCCTCGAGCTGCTTCGGCGCGATCGGCGATGGCGCGTCCATCATGAGATCGGTCCCCGACTGCGTCTTCGGGAAGGCCATGACCTCGCGAATGTTGTCGACCTCCGCGTAGAGCGCGGCCCATCGGTCGAGGCCGATGGCGATCCCGCCGTGCGGCGGTGCCCCGTACTCGAGCGCGTCGAGGAGCGCGCCGAATTCGTCGCGCATGCCGTCGACCGTGTGTCCCATGAGCGCGAATGCCTTCTCGAGCAGCGGTCGCTGGTGGATCCGAACCGACCCGCCGCCGGCCTCCCAGCCGTTGAGCGCCAGGTCGTACTGCTGCGCGCGAACGGACCCCGGATCGGATTCCATGCGGTCCACGTCCTCCGGGACCGGGGCGCTGAACGGGTTGTGGGTCGCGTCCCAGCGCTGCCCATCCTTGTCCCACGTGAACATCGGGAAGTTGTGGACCCACACGTACCCCAGCACGCCCGGCTGGCGCAGCCCGAGCCGATCCCCCATCTCCAGGCGAACATGCCCGAGCGCCTCGGCCGCGGCGTGGCGGTCGGCATCGGCGACGACGAGGACGAGGTCGCCGGCCGAGGCGCCGGTCGCGGCAAGCAGCCCCGCCTCGTGGCCCTCGAGGAACTTGGCCGCGGGTCCGTGGAGGGCGCCGTCCGCCTGGACGGCGAGGTGCACGAGGCCCTTCGCGCCATGGCGCTTGGCGAGGTCGATGAGCTCGTCGAGCTGCTTGCGTGAGTAGTCACCGCATCCGGGGGCGGTGATGGCGTACACGGCTCCGCCGGCGGCGATCGGCTCGGAGAAGACGCGGAAGTCGACCTCGCGCACGGCATCGCTGATCTCGGTCAGCTCCATGCCGAACCGGATGTCGGGCTTGTCCGATCCATATCGGCTCATGGCATCGGCGTAGCTGAGGCGCGGGAACGGCTCGTGGAGGATCGGACGTTCCGGGACGACCTCCTTCGCGACGCGGGTCACCACGCGCTCCACGGTCGAGATGACGTCCTCCTCGGTCACGAAGCTCATCTCGATGTCAACCTGGGTGTGCTCCGGCTGCCGGTCGCCACGCAGATCCTCGTCGCGATACGCGTGCGCCAGCTGGAAGTAGCGGTCGTAGCCGGCGACCATGAGGAGCTGCTTGAGCTGCTGCGGCGACTGCGGCAGTGCATAGAACTCCCCCGGCCGCAGCCGCGAGGGAACGACGAAGTCGCGCGCCCCCTCGGGCGTCGATCGGATCAGCGTCGGCGTCTCGATCTCGACGAATCCCTCGTCCTCCAGGGAGCGTCGGATGGCCGATGCGAGCTTCGAGCGCATGAGCATCCGCTGCTGCATCGGCGGCCGGCGGAGGTCGAGGTAGCGATGCTTGAGGCGCAGGGACTCGTCGAGGCCGGGCTGCTCCTCGTTGATGTAGAACGGCGGCACCTTCGACGGGTTGAGCACCTCGAAGCCGTCGACCGCCACCTCGATCGCCCCGGTGTCGAGCTCGGCATTCGTCGTGCCGTCCGGCCGGGCGCGCACCACAC
This sequence comes from Chloroflexota bacterium, assembly GCA_025699005.1. GTDB lineage: Bacteria > Chloroflexota > Limnocylindria > QHBO01 > QHBO01 > JACDBZ01. The sequence goes on from JAILWI010000003.1 coordinate 244,192, forward strand.
CGCTGACCTGGATCACCCACTCATTGCGTGCCGGCTCGGCGGCCGCGTGCGCATCCGGGGCGTCGTCGGCGTTCGTGACGACCTGGGTGATGCCATGTCGGTCTCGCAGGTCGAAGAACGCGAGGTGCCCGTGATCGCGGCGCCGATGGACCCAACCGGCCAGCGTCACGCGCTCGCCGACGTGCTCGGAGCGCAGCTCGCCACAGGTGTGGGTGCGGAAGGAGGTGCTCATGGGAGCCGCCATGGTAGCCGATGCCCGGGCGATATCATGCCTCGCCGTGTTCCGATCTCACCGTACCGACAGGCACCAGGTGCATCCGCGAACGCGCGCGCTGCGCGAAGCGCTTCAGCGCGCCGAATCGATCGGTCCGCTCCGCCCCGCCGCCATCGGGCTGGCCGGTGGTCTCGTGGCCGCGTTCATCGCCGATGGGCTGCTGGCCACCTCGCTCGGCACCCCGGTCCGACAGCTGGCCGACGCCGCGGTGTTCGGCGTCGTGATGGGGCCGCTGTGGCTCGCGGTCCAGCCGGCCGACGTCCGACGAGCGCATGACGTCATGACGTGGCTGAACGGCTGGGAGACGGAACGCTGGCAGACCGAGCTCGGCCGACGGCTCACGACGCTCCCGCGCGCGACGCCGTCCATGGTCGACAGCCTGCCCGACACGCTCGGCCTGCGACCGCTTCGGGTCGAGCTGCTGGCAGCGACCGACCGTCTCGACGAGGCACGCGAGCGGCTCGAGCAGCTCCCCGTCGACACGCCATGGCAGCGCTTCGAGCGCGCGGCGCTCGACGAGTGGATCGCCTGGTGGGCGGACGCGCCGGATCGCCATGAGCCGATGCGCCGCGCGGCGATGGAGATCGACGAGCCGGATCGGCAGCTGGCCGCGCGAGCAATGATCGCCGCGGCGGAGGCGCGTCGAGCCGCCGGGGGTGGCGGGGACGCGGTCGGGCCGCTGGCGGCACTGCGCGAGGACCTGGGCGATCGACCGCGACGCTACGCCTTCGGCTACACGACCGGGGTCGTCGTGATGGTCGCCCTCACCGCCGTCGTCGCCAGCATCACGATCAGCGTGGCGAGCGCCATCATCCGCTGATCGCGGCCCTCACTTCACCGAGGGTCACGGAGTCCCGCTGCTCCCCACGCTCGAGGTCACGCAGCGCCAATGCGCCATCCTCGCCGACGATGAGCGCCCAGGCCGCGCCGGCCTTGGCCGCCGACTCGATCTGCTTCCCGAGCTTGCGGGTCGAACCATCCGGTCTGACCGCGATGCCGGTTGCCCGGAGCTCGGCCGCGATGGCGAGCCGCCGCCCGTGGTCATCGCCCGCGCCGAGCACCGCCACGAGCGCCTGCCCTGCGGGTGGCGTCCAACCGGCCTCCTCGAGGGCGAGGATCGTCCGGTCGAGCCCGAGCCCGAACCCGATGCCGGGCGTCGGACGGCCGCCCAGGAGCTCGATGAGCCCGTCGTAGCGACCGCCGCCGCCGAGCGCCTGCTGCTGGCCCTCGCGCCCCGCGACGTAGTACTCGAAGGCCGTGCGCGTGTAGTAGTCGAGCCCCCGCACGAGCCGATGGTCGACCTCGTACCGGACGCCGAGCGCGTCGAGCAGGCCGCGGAGACCGTCGAAGTGCTCGCGGCACGCATCGCAGAGGTGGTCGATGCCGCGCGGCGCACCGGCGGCGAGGTCGTCGGGGAGCGTCTTGTCGTCGAGGACGCGCAGCGGGTTGACGTGGAGCCTTCGCGCCGAATCGGGCCCCAGGCGGCCGGCGTGCTCCGAGAAATACGCGATGAGCGCGTCCCGGTAGGCAGGGCGGCACGTCGAGTCTCCGATCGAGTTGATCCGCGCGACGACATCGCGAAGGCCGGCCTCGGCGTAGAACCGATGCCCGAGCTCGATGAGCTCGGCGTCGACCGCCGGACCCGCGTCGCCGATGACCTCGACGTCCCATTGCACGAACTGCCGATAGCGTCCGGCCTGCGGGCGGTCGTAGCGGAACATCGGGCCGATCATCGTGAGCCGCAGTGGCCCCGGACGCACATGCATCCCGTGCTCGATGAAGGCGCGCGCGATGCCGGCCGTCGGCTCGGGGCGGAGGGCCCAGGGCGCGGCCTCCTCCTCGCTCCCCTTGGCGCCGGCGACGCGGAACATCTCCTTCTCGACGGCGTCGCTGCTCTCGCCGAGACCGCGCGCGAACAGCTCGACGCGCTCGAAGAGCGGGATCTCGATGCGCTCGAGCGCGTATCGGCGTGAGAGGTCGCGCGCGACGGCCTCGACGTGGCTCCACGCCGCTGTCTCCTCCGGGAGCAGGTCTCGGGTGCCGCGCGGTGCGCTGATCGTCTTCGCCATGCGCCGGAGTCTATCGCCCCGGGCGGATCGGCAACGCGGGCTAGCGGGCCTCGCGCGCCACGCTCGTCACGTCCCGCAGCCGTTCAATCTTGGCCAGGACCCGCGCCAGCTGCTGGAGCGACTCGACCTTGAACGTTGCGGTGATGACCGCGGTGCCATCGTTCTCGGTCGCGACCGACGCGGCGACGATGTTCACCTTGTACTCGGCGACCACGTTCGTCACGTCGCTCAGCAGGCCGGGGCGGTCGACCGCCGTGATGCGGACGGTGATCGGGTAGGTCTGCTGCCCGGCCAGCTCCCACTCCACGTCGATGAGCCGCTCGATGTCCCGCTCGGACAGCACGGACGGGCATGAAGCGCGATGCACCGTCACGCCCTTGCCGCGCGTCACGTAGCCGGTGATCTCGTCGCCGGGGATCGGCGAGCAGCACTTCGCGAAGCGAACGAGGAGGTCACCGACGCCCTTCACCTTGACACCGGTCGTCGACGGCGCGGCGGGCGGCGCCTCCTCGGGGAGCGTGATCGCGGCATCGTCATGGATCTCGAGCTTGCTGACGACGCTCGCCGAGCTCACCGCTCCGTAGCCGATGGCCGCGTAGAAGTCGTCGAGCTCCTTGTATCGGTACTGGCCCGCGATCTCGTTGAGCTTGGCGGCGTCGACCGACGCCAGCGTCTCGTGCGCGAGGCGGCGGAGCTCCCGGTCGAGCAGGTCCTTGCCCTGGGTGATGTTCTCGTCGCGCTGCTGGCGCTTGAACCAGGCGCGGATCTTCTCGCGCGCATGGCTGGTCCGGACGATGTTCAGCCAGTCGCGGCTCGGGCCATGTGCCGCCTTCGTCGTCACGATCTCGACGATGTCGCCGTTGCGGAGTCGGTAATCGAGCGGCACGAGCCGGTTGTTCACCTTCGCGCCGATCGTGCGGTGCCCGACGTCGGTGTGGATCCGATAGGCGAAGTCCAGCGGCGTCGCGTCGCGCGGCAGGTCCTTCACGTCGCCCTTCGGCGTGAAGACGAACACCTGGTCCTGGAAGACGTCGAGCTTCAGGCCCTCGACGAACTCGGTCGCGTCGCTGACCTCGCGCTGCCAGTCGATGAGCTGGCGCACCCAGGCGAGCTTCTCGTCGTACCGTCGATCGCCGCGGCTCCCCTCCTTGTAGCGCCAGTGCGCCGCGATGCCGGCCTCCGACACCTCGTGCATCTGCCGGGTGCGGATCTGGACCTCGAGCGGCTTCGCCTCCGGGCCGATGACCGCGGTGTGCAGCGACTGGTACATGTTCGCCTTCGGCATGGCGATGTAGTCGTCGAACTGCCCCGGCACCGGTCGCCACAGCGAGTGGACCACCCCGAGCGCCGCGTAGCAGTCCTTGACCTCCTCGACGAGCACGCGAATGGCGTGGAGATCGTAGATCTCGGTGAACTCGGCGCCCTTGCGCTCCATCTTCTTCGCGATCGAGTACAGGTGCTTCGGCCGGCCGCTGATCTCGGCGCTGATGCCGACCTTCGACAGCTCCTTGCGCAGGATGCCGATGCTCTTGTTGACGAAGCTCTCCCGCGCCCGTCGCCGATCGGTGAGCATCTCGACCAGCTGGCGGTACTTCTCGGGCTCGAGGTACTTGAACGAGAGATCCTCGAGCTCCCACTTGATCTGCCACATGCCCAGCCGATGCGCCAGCGGCGCGTAGATCTCCATCGTCTGGCGAGCGATCCGCTGCTGCTTGTCCTCCGGCAGGAAGCCGAGCGTGCGCATGTTGTGGAGGCGGTCGGCGAGCTTGATGATCACGACCCGCACGTCCTCGGCCATGGCCATGAACATCTTCCGGATGTTCTCGGCCTGCTGCTCCTCCATCGTCCGGGCGCTCCCGAACTTGCTGAGCTTCGTCACCCCGTCGACGAGGCGTGCCACCTCGCGCCCGAAGCGCTTCTCGAGCTCGGCGAGCGAGTAATCAGTGTCCTCGGGAACGTCGTGGAGGAGCGCGGCGGCGAGCGTCTCCGCGTCCATCTGGAGCGTGGCCAGGTAGTGCGTGACTTCCACCGGATGGGTGACATACGGCTCGCCGGAGCTGCGCAGCTGGCCCTCGTGGGCCGTGACCGCGGTCTCGTAGGCGCGCCGGATGAGGCTCTCGTCGACGTTCGACCGGTGCTGGCTGGCCTCCGCCACGATGTCGTCGATCGTGTGGGCGCGCTCACCCGCCGCGTCACCGCCGCGCGTGATCCGCTGCACGACGGCCGCCGGTGAGAAGCGCGCCAGCTGAGCCATGGGATCGAGATGCTAGCACGCAGCCCGCTCAGGACAGGGCGCCGCGATGAGGTGTGCGGCTGGATCGCTAGAGCGCGTCGGGCAGGATGGCGCCGGCGCTCGGGGTGCCGGCTCCTACGGGTCGGCCGCACTCCGCGCAGGTCATCGTGAGCGGACGATCCTCCACGGACGCGCCGGCCTCAACTCCGATCGATGGCGAGGCCGTCGACGACGCGGACCGCCGGCAGGGCCTGCAGCGCGTCCGGTGGCAGCCGCAGCTTTGACGAGCGGTTGCCCCCGCCGAGCACGATCCATGGCCGGTCGAGCACGCGCGCATCGACGAGGACGGGCATGTCCGGCGGGAGCCCGAACGGCGTGACGCCGCCGATCTCCATGCCGGTCAGGGCCCGCACTGGGTCGGCCGCGGCGAACGAGGCCTTGCGAACGCCCATCTCGCGCCGGACGACGTTGTTCACGTCGAGCGAGGTCGTGGCCAGCAGGACGCAGGCGACGTGGATCGGCTCGGCGCCCTTCGACGCCACGAGGATCGTGTTCGCGCTCCGGTCGAGCGGGACGCCGTAGGCCTCGACGAACGCGGCGGTATCGGCGAGGTCGGGATCGCAGGCCATCACCTCGTACTCGACGTCGAGCGCTTCGAGCGCCGCGCGGACGCGTGCGTCGAGCAGCTCCGTGTTCACGGACAGGCATCCATCGGTCTAGGCCGCGTCCGTCGGCGGGTGTCGGTCGCCACCGGTGACGAAGAGACGCGCCCGCTGAACCAGGCCGTAGGCCGGGATCGCCACGCGGAGGGCCGCGTCGATCGGCGCGCGCAGGGGGAGGTCACGAGCTCCCACGTACTCGATCTCCTCGCCGCCGAAGCCCTCCTTGAACTGGCGGATCCCGCCGGTCGCCAGGCCCCACATGTCGTAGACCGCGAAACCCTCCGAGGCGAAGTCGCTGATGGCGGTCCACTTGAGGAGGTAGTTGGCTCTCGCATCGGCGCCGGCGTCGGTCATGCCGCCATAGGACTCGACCGCGCGATCGCCGCAGGTGAAGTGGAAGAGGACCGCGACGCGCTCCCCGTCGCGGACCGCGAAGCTGAGGCGCACGCGGCCGGTCGGCGCGAAGATCGACCACACCCGCTCGTAGTAGAACGCCTGGCGCGCGACAAAGCCGGCCCGCGCGGCGGTGTGCTGGTAGATGCGGTTGAAGTCGTCAAGCGCCGGGCCGATGACCTCGGCCGGCGTCGACCCGTCGAAGCGCTCGATCGTGATCCCGGACCGCTCGGCCTTGTTCACGTACTGCCGATGCTTCCGCTTGAGGCTCGCCTTGAGGGCATCGGCGCCCGGCGCCAGGTCGATCACGCGCGTGGTCGGTGGCTGGATCTTCGGAGCGGCGCGCCATGGGGCCCCGAGCAGCGCGCGCCCGTACGGGGTGTCCGGCTGCGCCTCGGGATCGGCGCGCACCGTGGCGATTCGCTCGGCCGCGCCCAGCGATCGCAGCGCGGCCACGAGCGCGGCGCGAACATCCGGGTCGTCGAGCTCACCGACCGGACCGCGGGGCACGTAGGCGAGGTTCCAGCCGATGACCGGAAGTGCGCGCAGGAGGAGCTGGGCGCCGGCGATGGGCGCGTCGCGTGACGGGCCGATGGCGAGGCGGATCGGCCGCCAGCCCCCCATGGCGCGCACCTCGCCCCACTCCCACAGCTGCGGAAACGCGTGGTACGGCGCGGACTCGACGAACCGGTTCCACGCCGCCGGATCGGTCTCGCGCCAGGCGCGCAGCCCTCGGTCGTCGCTCATCAGCTCCATCCTGCGGCATGGAGCGCCTCGCGTGCGGCCGACGCGTCGTCCCACGGTCGCTTCTCGGTGCCGTAGATGATGCTCTGCTCGTGACCCTTCCCCGCCAGGAGCACGACATCTCCCCGACCGGCGAGCTCCACCGCGTGCGCGATCGCCTCCCGGCGATCGTCGATCACCCACAGTCGCTCACCGTCGGCGGCGCCAGCCGCTCGCGCCCCATCCGCGATCTGCTCGTTGATGACCCTCGGGTCCTCGAGCCGAGGGTCCTCGTCGGTGACGATCACGAGATCGGCGAGCTCGGCGGCGGCGGCGCCCATCGGCGCCCGCTTCGTGGCATCGCGCTCGCCCGCCGAACCGAAGACCACGATGACGCGGCCCTCGGCCAGCGGGCGCAAGATCTCGAGGACCTTGCGCAGCGAGTCGACGGTGTGGGCGTAGTCGACCACGACCCCGAATGGCTGGCCCGCGTCGACCGGCTCCATGCGTCCGGGCACGCCGCCGCTGGCGGCGAGGGCACCCGCGGCGAGATCGAGGTCGACGCCCAGCGCGACGGCAACGCCCAAGGCGGCAAGGGCATTCGAGACGTTGAACCTCCCCGGCAGGCCGATGCGAACCTGCTGGCTGGTGCCGTCGGCCGTGACGAGCCGAAATGCCGTGCCCGAGGCATCGGGGTCGAGGTCGACCGCGCGCAGGTCGGCATCGGTGTCGATGGCGTAGCTGATCACGCGACCGGCCGAGCGCGCGCGGAAGTGCGCGTGGTGCGCGTCATCGGCGTTGAGGATCGCGATCGGCGACTCCTCGACCAGGCGTGCCTTCGCGTCCCGATACGCCTCGAGCGTGCCGTGGAACTCCAGGTGCTCGCTCGTCAGGTTGGTGACCACGCCGACGTCGAAGCGGCAGTTCCGCGTCCGCTCGAGCGCCAGCCCGTGCGAGGTCGCCTCCATGACGACGCCGTCGTTGCCCGCGTCGACCATGCGGGCGAGCAGCTCCTGGAGCTCGAGTGCCTCCGGGGTGGTGGTCCGGTCGAGATTCGGACGCCGATCGTCGCCGATGGTGGTGAAGACGGTCCCGATCTCTCCGGGTCGCCTCCCGGCCGCACGGAGGAGGTCGGCCGTCAGGGCCGCCACCGTCGACTTCCCGTCGGTGCCGGTCACGCCGACGACGGTCAGCCGCTCGGACGGGCGTCCGAACCAGGCGTCGGCAGCATCGGCGAGGGCGCGGCGTGCACGATCCACCACGAGCTGCGGCACCGCGACCCCGTCGACCTCGTGCTCGACCACGACAGCCAGCGCGCCGGCGGCAACCGCATCGGCGACGAAATCGTGACCGTCGACGTGCACGCCCGGAACGGCGAAGAAGAGCGTTCCGGGCCCGACCCGGCGCGAGTCGTATGCCAGGCCACGGACCTCCCCCACCGGGATGCCGACGACACGCTCCGGCGCGACGACGTCGGTCAGGGCGCCGAGGCCCATGCGCCGGGCGGTCGTCATCGGCGCAGCTTCCGGAGCCAGCCTCGCATCATGCCGGTCGCCGTGCGCAGCCGATACAGGTTCGGGTCGACCACGAGGTCCCAGCTGCCGGCCCACACGACCTCCTCGCCGCCGAAGCCCTTCTTGAACAGGCCGACACCGTGCCAGGGGTGGTCGGGCCCGGCCCCGGGTGGCGCGATGCCCCACAGGTCGTGGCGCCGGACACCCCGTCCGCGGGCGTAGCGCATCATCTCCCACTGGAGCGCGTAGCTGGCGTAGCGCTTCGGCTCGCCCTTCTCCTCACGGCGCGATCCGCTGAACAGGTAGTAGGAGCGGTCCCCTTCGATCACGACCATGCCCGATGCGAGCAGCTCACCCTCCCGGCGCGCCTCGAGTATCGCTGCTCGGCCCGCGCCGGCCAGGGCCGACCACGCCACGCGGTAGCGCTCGATCGCGGGCATCGGGAAGCCGGCCCGCTGCTGCGTCTCGCGCACCAGGCCATGCAGGGCGTCGATCGCTCGGCGATCCGCCGGATCCTCGATCATCTCGACGGCGACCCCCTCACGCTCGGCGCGCCGGACCCCGTAGCGCGTGTCCTTGTCGAAGCCGGCGATGAGCGTCTCGTCATCGGCCAGCTCCACGACCCGCGTCTGCCCGACCTGGAGCGTCTCGGTGCGGTGACGCAGCCGGCGCTCTCCGAGCAGGCGCGTGGCCGCGTCGTCCGCGACGGCGCGCGGCTCGAGCTTCACCGCGACCGCGCCATGCCGGCCCGCCGCGTTCCGCAGGCCGACCACCATTGCCCGAAGCCGGGACCGGGCCTCGGGCGCATCCCAGTCCAGCACCGGCCCGTGCGGCACGTACCAGAACGTTCGGCCGGCCATGAGCGGGCGTTCCTGCGCTGCCAGGATGGCGACGATCCGATCCCCCTCCCCGACTACGAAGCGTCGCTGCGGCTGTCCGTCGAAGGCTGCCACCTGCCCCCAGGCCCAGTCGTGGAGGAAGTCGCCGGAGGGCGTGGCGGCAAGGAACGCCTGCCATGCGGCCTCGTCGGCATCGGTCGCCGGACGGAAGTCCATCACCCGGCACGCACCCGGCGGCGCTCGATGACGCGGCGCAGCTGGCCCACCTCGGGCAGGCGCAGCGCCGAGGCAACGAGCAGGAACGCGGCCAGGCCGGCGGCGGAAAGGAAGAGCAGTACGAAGAGGCGTCCCACGGCATCGTCGAGCATGCCACCCAGCGCGACCCGGGTGACGACCAACCCGACGAACATCAGCCCGGCCGCCACGAGCGCGGCCGCTCCCGAGCGCAGCGCGGTGCGCAGGATCCCGGCCTCGTCCACCGACTCGATCTTGCGCCGGAGGAACCACAGGAGGCCGGTGACCTCGAGGATCGAGGCGATCGAGAGCGCGAGCGCCAGCCCCTCGACACCCATCGGCCCGACCAGGATCGACATGAGCGGAACGTTGATGGCGACCGCGATGATTGCCCAGGCCACCGGCGTGCGAGTGTCCTGCATGGCGTAGAACGCTCGGGTCAGCACGTGGACGACGATGTGCCCGACGAGGCCGATGGCGAAGAAGAGCAGCGCGCTCGCCGTGCGATCCGTGGCGGACTGGCCGAACAGCCCGTACTGGTAGAAGACCGAGGTGAGCGGCTCGCGCAGCACGACCATGATCGCGGTCAGCGGCGCCGCGATGAAGACGAGCACGCGCACCGCCATCGCCACCTGCCGGCGGATGGCGTCCATGCGTCCCATGGCCGCGTCCTGGCTCAGCGTCGGGAACAGCGCCACCGCGATGCTCACGCCGATCACCCCGACCGGGATCTGGCTGAGCTGGAACGCGTAGTTGTAGGCAGTCAGGCTGCCCTCGGGCAGGCCGGACGCCAGCACCGTGCTGACGAGGAAGTTGATCTGCCCGGCGGCCAGGCCCAGCGTTCGCGGACCCATGAGCCACGCGACCCGCCGAACGCCGGGGTGCGACAGCCCGATCGTGAGGTCGTAGCGCTGGCCGACGCGCGCGAGGTTCGGCAGCTGGACGGCGAGGTGCGTCAGCGAGCCGATCGCCACCCCGACGGCCAGCCCTTCGACGCCCATGATCGGCGCCAGGAAGATCGCCGCCAGGATGATGGCCACGTTGTAGAGCAGCGGCGCGATCGCAGGCACGGTGAACTGCTGGTAGCTGTTGAGGATGCCGGTGACCACGGCGCCCATGCCGATGAGGACCGGGCTCAGGAGCATGACGCGCGTCATGCGCACGGTCAGCTCGGTCGTGGGTGCGTCGAAGCCCGGTGCCACGATCGGCACGAAGAACGGCGCGAAGATCGCCATCACCAGGCTGAGGGCCGCCAGCGCGATGAGCACGAGGTTGATGACGCTGCTGGCGAGCTGCCACGCCTCGGCGTCCTGCCCGCGGGCCCGATAGCTCGCGAAGACCGGGATGAGTGCCGCCGACAGCGCACCGGCGACCACCAGCTGGAAGATCGCGTCCGGGATCCGGAACGCCGCGAAGTACGCGTCCAGTTCCCGGCTGACGCCGAACTGCGATCCGATGACGAGCAGCCGGATCCAGCCCAGCAGCCGGCTGGCAAGGGCCGCGACGGTGAGGATGAGGCTCGCCGTGACGAGCACCCGGCCGGCCGACAGGCCGCCGCCCGACGGCCCGTCTCCGGGTGTCGCCGATGCCGGCGAGCCGGGGAGCGGCCCCGTCACCTCCCGCTCCGCCCGCTCGGTCCTCGTCCGGCGCGCGGGTGCGCCTCGCGGTACGCGCTGCGCAGCGCTGCGTCGGAGAGATGGGTGTAGATCTGCGTCGTCTGCAGGTTCGCGTGGCCGAGGAGCTCCTGGACGACCCGCAGGTCCGCGCCACCCTCGAGCAGGTGCGTGGCGAACGAGTGGCGCAGCGTGTGCGGGCTCGTGCGGTCGGGAGCGCCGATCACGGCCACCCAGCGCTCGATGACCATCCGCGCCCCCCGGGCCGAGAGCGGGGTCCCGGTCGCATTGAGGAACAGCGCCACCGAGCCGCGGTCCGCGGTCGCGTGAGCATGCCGGGCGGCAAGCACCGGGCGGGCGGTGTCGAGATAGCCGCGCAGGGCCGATGCGGCCGGGTCGCCGAAGAGGAGCTCGCGCTCCTTCGTTCCCTTGCCGATGACGCGCAGTCGGCGGCGGCGGAGGTCGACGCGGTCGATCGTGAGCGAGGCCAGCTCGCTGATGCGCATCCCCGTCGCGTACAGCAGCTCGAGCATGGCGGCGTCGCGGCGCGCCAGCGCCTCGTCCCGGGCAGCGAGGCGCTTCGGCGCCGTCACGAGCTGCTCCGCCTCGTCGACGGAGAGGACCCGTGGCAGGCGCGACGGTCGGCGGGGAGCGCGGACCCCCGCCATCGGGTCCCTGTCGATGCGCCCAAGGCGCAGCGCATGGCGGTACAGGGAGCGGATCGCCGCCAGGCGGCCGGCCACCGAGGAAGCGGCGAGTCCGCGCTCGGCGAGCGTCGAAAGATAGGTGCGCACCGTCGCGCGGTCGGGTGACTGCCACGCCGCCCCGCGATCGGACAGGAACATCAGGAACTCGGTCGCGTGACGTCGGTACTCGACCAGGGTGCCCGGAGAGGCGTTTCGACCGCGCAGGCCGTCCAGGAAGGCCTCGAGCGCCTCGCTCGATGCCGCCGGCAACCGCGGTCGATCGGCGCTCTCCTTCACGCGCTCGCTCGACGATGCGCTCATGCGCGACGCTTGCGTGCCGTCGAACCCCGCCGTCCCGCGCCGTTGCCTCCGCTGGTGCGCCGCGGTCGCCCCTTCGACCCGCTCGCCTCGCGCGCGAGGAGCAGCTCGACGGCGCGCTCGAGCGTCAGGTCATCCGGCTGAAGGTCCTTCGGCAGCGACGCGTTCGTCGTGCCGTCGGTGACGTACGGGCCATAGCGCCCCTCGAGCAGCTTGAGACCGCTGCCGGACGTCGGGTGCGGGCCGAGCTCCCGGATCACGGTCGCCGCTCCGCGGCGCCGTGACGGCTTCTCCTGCCGGAACAGCTCGAGTGCCTCGTCGAGCGTGACCTCGAAGACCTGGCTGTCGGCGGTGAGCGAGCGGAACTCGCTGCCGCGCTTCACGTAGGGACCGTAGCGGCCGAAGTTGGCGACGATCTCCTCGCCCGTCGTCGGATCGGCCCCGACCAGGCGCGGCAGTGAGAGCAGCTCGATCGCGCGCTCGGTGGTCAGGGTGGCCGGGCTGTCGTCTCGCGTGAGCGACGCGCGCCGGGGCTTCGTGGCACTGCCCTTCTCCGGCGTCTCGCCGAGCTGGACGTACGGCCCGAAGCGCCCGGTCATGAGGTAGATCGGCAGGCCCGAGGCGGGGTCCGTGCCGAGACTGGCCGGCCCCCGGGCGCGCGACTCGACGAGCTCGATCGCCTGGTCGAGCGTGAAGTCCGCCGGCGGCATGTCCTCGGGAACCGATGCGTTCGTCGCCCCCTCCCCCTCGCCGATCTGCACGTAGGGGCCGAACCGGCCGATCCGGATGACGACCGGGACGCCGGTCTCCGGATGCCTGCCCAGGTCGACCACCGGGTACTCGATCTGGGTTTCGTTTTCGACGAGCGGCCGGAGGCCGGGCCAGTCCCGAGCGCTGTCGCCCTCGTAGAAGGAGGTCAGGAATGCGTTCCGTTCACGCTCCCCCTTCGCGATCTCGTCGAGGTTCTCCTCGATCTGGCCTGTGAAGCCCAGCTCGACGAGCGCGGCGAAGTGCTGCTTCAGCAGGTGGGTCACGGCGAACGCGGTGAACGTCGGCACGAGCGCCTTGCCCTGCCGCCACACGTAGCCGCGACGCTCGATGGTCGAGATGATCGAGGCGTACGTCGACGGACGACCGATGCCATCCTCCTCGAGGCGCTTGACGAGCGAGGCGTCGGTGTAGCGCGCTGGCGGCGTGGTCTCGTGGCTCTTCGCCTCGAACCCGGCAAGGCTGAGCGCCCCATCCCGTTCCACGCGGTCGCCGACGCTCAGCCGCGGCAGGATCGTCTCCTGGTCTCCCAGCTCGGCTGCCGGGTCGTCGGAACCCTCGACGTAGGCACGCAGGAAGCCGGCGAACGTCACGGCCTTGCCCGACGCGGTGAACACGTAGTCCCCGTCCGGCGCCGACGCCGTGATCTCGAGCGTCGTGCGGGAGAGCCTGGCATCGGCCATCTGGGATGCGACGGCGCGCTTCCAGATGAGCTCGTAGAGATTGATCTCGTCGCGCCCGGCTCCCGCCCCGAGCCGCTGCGGCGTTCGTCCGAAGTCGGTCGGCCGGATGGCCTCGTGCGCCTCCTGCGCATTCTTGACCTTGGTCTTGTAGTGGCGCGGGCCGCCGTAGAACTCCGCTCCGTAGAGGGATCGGATGGCGTCGGCCGACTCCTGCATGGCGCGGTCGCTCAGCGAGGTGGAGTCGGTGCGGTGATACGAGATCATCCCCTCCTGGAAGAGGCGCTGCGCCGCGTTCATCGTCCGATCGGCCGAGAAGCCGAGCTTGCGGTTCGCCTCCTGCTGAAGCGTGGACGTCGTGAACGGCGCCGATGGTCCCTGGCTGCCGGGCCGCTCGTCCACGGTCGTCACCGTCCATGGCAGCTGCTCGGCGAGCAGCTCCCGGAGCCGGGTGGCGCCGACCTCGTCGAGCGCCTGCGTGGCGGCGTCCCGGAGCTGGCCGGTGGCCGGATCGAAGTCCTTGCCGCTCGCCAGGCGCCCGGCGGGCGTTCGCACCAGCGTGGCCGTGAAGCTCGCGTCCGACGCCTGGATCCTCGCCTCGAGTCCCCAGAACGTGCTGCGGCGGAACGCGCGTCGCGCCTCCTCGCGCTCCACGACGAGCCGGACGGCGACACTCTGCACGCGGCCGGCGCTCAGCCCGGTCTGCACCTTCTTCCACAGGACCGGCGAGACCATGTACCCGTACAGCCGATCCACGATGCGACGGCTCTCCTGTGCATCGACGAGCTGGAGGTCAATGTCCCGGGCATCGTCCAAGGCACGGCGCACGGCCTCCTCGGTGATCTCGTGAAACTGGATGCGGCGAACCGGCACGGTCGGCTTCAGGACCTCACGCAGGTGCCAGCTGATCGACTCCCCTTCCCGATCAGGGTCGGTGGCCAGGAGGACCTCGGGCACGTCCTTCATCGCGGCACGAAGGTCACGGATGCGCGCCGCCTTGTCCCTGGGCACGACGTAATACGGCTGGAAGGCGTTCTCCACGTCGACGCCCATGCGGCCCCACGGCTTGTCCTTGATCGCGGCCGGGACCTCGCTCGCGTTCTCGGGGAGATCCCTGATGTGGCCGACGCTGGCCTCGACGCGGTAGTCGTCACCCAGGAGGCGGGCGAGGGTCCGTGCCTTGGCCGGCGACTCCACGATGACGAGCGGCTTGGACATCGGCGCTCAGCTCGCCTTCACGGCAGCCGACGACGGGCCCCCGATCGGGGACCCGAGCAGCGCGATGGCGGAGTCCGGCAGCGTGAATCGGGGCATTCGGTGAGGGAGTGTAGCACCGGCCCCGTGCTCGGCCGCCGTTGCGGGCCGATGGCACGGGGCCGTTCGGTGCGAGAAGAAGGTGCACCGCCGACGTCGCACGGAGCGACCCGACGGCGCGGGGGGATCAGTCGGTGAAGTTCCAGGTGATGACCGTGCGACCACCCACGGTCGCGATCCCCACACCCATCCGGCGAGCGTTCGGGTTGAGGATGTTCGCGATGTGGTTCCAGTGGCCGGGGTACGGCTCGGCCATGAACTGGGAGTGGCACCAGTCGAGCGTGGCCTGCTCGCTCATCCCGACGTGGTAGCACTGGTTCTCACCGGACCAGCCGAAGCTCACGCCACCGGCACGGAGCCGGCTCTCGCGCGTGCTGCCGTTGGCACCGGTGTGGCTGAAGTACCCATTGCGAGCCTGGTCCCACGCGTGCGCGGAGGCAACCGCCGAGACGCTCGCATCGAGCACCACCGGCGCGAAGCCGTACGCCGCACGAGCCGCATTCACCTGGTTGAGGGCATAGCCCGCCAGGCTCGTCGCCGGTGCCGCGGCCGGCACGACCGGTGCCGATCGCACGGACGTCGTGGCGCGCGGCGCGACGGTGACCGGCGCAGCCTTCGTGGAGAACGAGAGGCTCGCGTCGACGCGATTCCCGTCGCCGTCGCGAGCGCCACCGTCGAACGTCACCTCGTACGTCCGACCACCCGCGAACGGCTGATCAGGCGTGTAGATGAGCTGGGTCGCGGCCTCGTTCCAGGCCAGCAGGCCGCCGACGAGCTGACCCGTCGACGTGTCGGTCAGACCGAACGCCTTGTTCGTCGCCTCGACCGCCATCGGCTGGCTGAACCAGAGCTCGACGGTCGCCGGCTCGACATCGGCCGCATCGGCCTCTGGCGAGGTCTTGGTGACCTGGGCCCCCGGCTGCACGATGAACGAGAAGTTGCCCTTCCCGCCGATCACGTTGCCGATGACATCGTGCGATCCGATCACGCTGATCGTGTAACGCGAGCCAGGTTCCATCCGACCCGAGGGTCGGAACACGAGGTCGTTCTCGTGCCACTCGAGGTCACCCTCGACGGCGGGAGTGATGGCGAAGCGCGACTCGACGTCGGCACGGTCCATCTCACCCGAGAAGCTGATGCTGATGGCGCTCGTCGCGCTGACCTCGGTCGCCGTCTTCGTCGGCGGGTTGACCTCGGTCGGCGACGGGGCCGCCGCCTCGAGCGCATCGACGGCATTCGGCTGGCCATCGGCCACCGGGGACTCATCGGCGCTCTCGACGAGCCGGACCTGGAAGTCCGTGACGCGCGGGGCAAGCTGGGTCGTGAACGAGTAGCGGCGAGCACCGCCGACGGTCGTGCCGTCGGTCGCCTGCGCCGACTCACCGACCACGACGAGGTACGTCTCGGACGTGCGCCAGCGTCGTTCCGGCGTGATGGTCAGGGAATCGAGTTCGGGGCTCCACTGGGTGCGCACGGCATCGGCCGGCAGCAGCTGGAGCGCGTCTTCGACGGAACCGGGGTTCATCGCGGCGTCGAAGTCGATGGTGATGGATGCATCGGTGGAGACACCGATGCCCACGTTCTGCGGAAGCATTGACTCGGAGACGACGGGAGCCGCCTCCGGCACGGCCTTGGTGACCGGTGCTTCCTGGCTGAACGCGATGATGAACGTGAACGAGAGGGCGGCAATCGAGACTCGGGCGATGCCTCGATGGCTGCTCAGCAACTTGCCGAGCGACTCGAACGTGGCGGGCGCGGCCGCACCTACGGTTCGGATCGGACGCAATACACAAACTCCATGGGGATTCGGAGCTGTCCTGTTTGTTGGGCACGGACAGCCAAGCCATGTGGCGGCAAGAGGATAGCCCAAGAGTACCTGGGCTGTCATACGGGCTCTGCAAGCCGCTTCGCGGCGAGTGTCGTATGGAAGGTGGCGCCGCCGTAGGAATCGACGAGGCCGCGTGACTCGAGCATGGTCAGCGCGCTCGCCACCGAGGCGGCCGGCTGACGGGCTCGATCGACGAGCTCCTCGATCGAGCCGGGGCGCTCGAGAAGGGCCCGCAGGACGAGGCCCTCGACCTCGGAAAGGCTGCCCACCGATGGTGGCCGGCGCCCCGTGGCGAGCCCGATCCGACCCAGCAGCCAGGCCGAAGAGGTGACCAGCTCGGCCTGATGATCGGCGATCAGCCGGTTGCAGCCGCGCGACGCCATGGCATCGATCGGCCCCGGCACGGCGTACAGCTCACGGCCGATGGCCATCGCCGCCGCGGCGGTGAGCAACGCCCCGGATCGGTCGGGAGCCTCGACGACGACGACCGCCTCCGCGAGCCCGGCGATGATGCGATTCCGCCTTGCGAAGTCCGGCTTGCCGATGGCGATCCCCGCCGGGATCTCGCTCACCAACGCCCCACCGTGCCGCAGCAGGTCCCGCGCCAGTGCGCGGTGGCGCGGCGGATAGATGCGGTCGAGCGGTGACGGCAGGACGGCGACGCCCGGGACCCGCGCCGCGACCGACGCGCGATGCGCGGCGCCGTCGATGCCGAGCGCGAGACCGGAGACGACCGCGACGCCGGACGTCGCGAGGTCGTGCGCGATCTCCGTGGCCACGGACAGGCCGTAGCTCGACGCACCACGCGTCCCGACGATGGCCACGGCCCGACGCCGGAAGACTTCCAGCGATCCGTTCACGAAGAGGGTCGGCGGCCGCGGGTCGAGTGTGCGGAGGGCAGGCGGGTACTCATCGTCGAGCGCCGTGACGATGCGGCCGTCGGCCGCCGCGGTGGTCTCGACGAGCCCGCGCGCGATCGCACGCGGGTCGGTCGGGGCGTCATGGTTCGCGGCCCGATGCGCATGCCACGCCTTCCAGGCGGCGATCGCCGAGCCGTGCTCCAGCACGAGGCGGGCGAACCCGGCAGGGCCGATGCCCGGGCGCGTCGACAGCGCAATCCAGGCTTCCCGCTCGCTGACGCGAGCCGCTGACGGTCTCCTTCCGCGCGCCGGGTTGGATCCGCTTCCGACGCCGATCACGCGGCCACCTCCTGGGGTCGATGCGCGAGCGCCTCGGTGACGTGCTCGGGCTGCACGTCGCTGCAGCCCTCGAGGTCCGCGATCGTGCGCGCGACGCGGGCGGCGCGATGCACGCGACGCATCGAGAGCCCGAGCCTGCGCGCCGTCGAATCGAGCATGAGCCGCGTGGCGGATGTGAAGCCGCTCCGCTCGTCGAGGAGCTCGGGGGCGATCTCGGCGTTCGGAGCTCCCTGGCGCTCGTGCTGCCGTTCATGGGCTGCCGAGACACGCTGGGCCACCACCGAGGACGGCGCGGGACGCCGGGTGTCGTCCGTCGCGCGCGGCCCCTGCAGGGGCACGGCCAGGTCGAGCCGGTCGCGGAGCGGTCCCGACAGCCGCGCCTGGTACCGACGCCGGATCCCGTCCTCGCAGGTGCAGGAACGGCCCGCCGCGCCGAACCAGCCGCAGGGGCACGGGTTGTACGCGGCGAGGAGCATGAACCGGGCCGGGAGCGCGAGCACACGTTCGACGCGGGCGATCGTCACGATCCCGGAGTCCAGCGGTCCGCGCAGGGCATCGAGGGCGTCGGCGCGGAACTGGAGCGTCTCGTCGAGGAAGAGGACGCCGCGATGGGCCAGCGAGACCTCGCCCGGCCGAACCCGGGGTCCGCCACCGACGAGCGCCTGCGTCGAGATCGTGTGGTGCGGCGCGCGGAACGGCCGGTGCCGGGGCATCAGCGGGCCGCGCTCGGCCATCCCGGCGACCGAACGGATGCGGCTGACCTCGGCCGCCTCGTCCTCCGTGAGTGCGGGCAGGATCCCGGCCGCGGCACGCGCCAGCAGCGTCTTGCCGACCCCGGGCGGGCCGCTGAAGGCCAGGTTGTGGCGGCCGGCGACCGCGATCTCGAGCACGCGGCGTGCGACCACGTGCCCCACGACCGACGCCAGGTCCGGCGCGTCGTCGATCGGGTCGCCGGCAAGTGCCGGCTCCGGGACGGGCGTGGGATGGATCAGCTCCAGGGCCGCGAGGTGCCGGACCGCCTCGCGGAACGAGCGCGCCCCGTGCACCCGAATCCCGCGCACCGCCGCACCCTCGGGCGCGGCTTCGGCGGCCACGACCACGTCATGGATGCCGGATGCGCGGACGGCGGCGACGAGCGCCATGACGCCCGGCACGGGACGCAGCGAGCCGTCGAGCGCGAGCTCGCCGATGAGAGCCGTGTCCCGCAGGCGCGCACCGTCGAGCTGTCCGGAGGCGACGAGGATGGCGGCGGCGATGGCGAGATCGTGCCCGGTCCCCTCCTTCGGGAGGTCGGCCGGGGCGAGGTTGATTGTGATCCTCCGCGCCGGAACCTCGAAGTCGGAGTTGCGGATCGCGGCACGGACGCGTTCGCGCGCTTCCAGGACCGCGCTGCCGGCGAGGCCGACGATCGTGAGCCCCGGCAGGCCGAACGCGACGTCGACCTCGACCCGCACCGGGATCCCGTCGACGCCGACGATCGAGGCGCTGAGCGCCGTCGCGAGCATCGCGAACCTCGTCGGGAGGCGAAGTTCGATGAGCGAGTGCCGGTCGCCTGCCTGCTCGCCTCCCTACTAACCAGCAGCGACCGGCGCTGCCATGCTGCGGAGGGAGCGGTTATCGGACCGTTAGGCGGCCGTTACCGGGTCGTCAGGCCTCGACGGCACCCACCTCGGCCGCGAACATCGCGTCGAGCTCGTCGGTGAACTTGGCGACGCTCTGGCCGAGCGGCCCATCGGGGCGGCTCGACATGAACGGCTCGCCCGAGTTCAGGGCGCTGATCGCGCCGCGGTACTCGTTGATGACCTGGTAGTCGATCCGCCGTCCGAGCGCCGACTCCGCGTTGTCGACGTTGATGCCGGTGTACGCGTTCGATCGGTTCAGGACGAGCTGGACCTTGCTGCGCTCGTAGCCCAGGGAGTCCATCGTCTCGAGCACGAGCCGCACGTTCTTCAGGCACGACAGGTCGGCGGTCATCACGACGAAGATCACATCGGCCTCGTCGAAGAGCTGGAGGTTGAAGTCGTCGATCGTCTTCGCCATGTCGACGACCGTGTAGTCGTAGGCGCGGCGCATCAGCGCCAGGATGTCGGACAGAGCACGCGGATGGGTGCGCTGGCGCTCCATGACGAGATCGGCCGATTCGGGGTTCGGGGGCGCCAAGAGAAGCTCCATCCCGGCGTGGTGCCGGACCATGAGCTTGCGGAGCAGATCGGCGTCGAGGTCGTTCTCGGTGATCGCGTTGACGATGGACGACGAGTCGAGCCCGAGGTCCAGGAACACGCGCATGTCGCCGAACTGGAGGTTGGCGTCGATGAGCGCCGTGGATCGGTTGAGACGCGCGGTCAGCGCGATGGCCGTGTTGATGGCGATGGTCGTGGTTCCCACGCCACCCTTCGCGCCGTAGAAGCAGGCGAGGCGTCCGAGTGCCGCTCGCTCCGTTCCCTGCTTGCGCTGCTCGCCACCCCCCGATCGCGACAGGAGGGCCTTGATGCGCGCAATGAGCTCGAGCGGGTGGAACGGCTTGACGATGTCGTCGTCGGCGCCCGCGCGGAGTCCCTTGACGCGCTGCTCCACGTCCGCCTCGGAGGTGAGCATGATGATCGGCACTCGCCGCGGCGCCGTCTCGGCGGCACGGATCCTGGCCGTCGCCTCGTAGCCGTCGAGCTTCGGCATGGCCACGTCCATGAGGATGAGGTCCGGCTCGAGCGACGTCGCCATCTCGACTCCAGCCTCGCCGTCGGACGCGACGTGAACCTCGAATCCCTCCTGCTTCAGCGTGAAGACGAGGACACGCTGGATGTTGAGATCGTCGTCGACGACCAGGACCTTGGTGGCAGCCAATGCAGATCCCCTGGCGAGATGGATGAGCCGATTATAGGGTCAGGATCACCGGGCTCCATGGGCCGATGGGCGCGACGCGCACCCATCGGTACCCTGCGCCTCAACCGAGGTGTCGGTCCAGGAAGTCCAGCACTCGACGCCGATACGCTTCGGGATCCACGGCGTATGCCTCGGCGTGGCCCGCGCCATCGACGACGTGGAGCTCCCGCGGCTCCCCCGCCGCCTCGTAGAGGCGCTGGCTCTGGCGCCAGCTGATGAGCCGATCCTCTCGCGGAGCGATGAGCAGGAGGGGTCGTGGCGCGACCCGCCGGACGACGCTGACCGGATCGATCAGGCGCGTGCGCGCGCGCAGGGACGCCCCCAGCACGATGAGGCGCGCTCCCAGTCCCGCCAGCGGATAGCCCAGCTCGCGCATCCGGTTGGCGACGGGGTGGTGGATTTCCGCGAAGGCCGCATCGGCGACGACGGCGGCGACCGGAAGGTCCGGTGCGCTCACGATGGCCACCGATGCGCCCATGCTGATCCCGACGAGCCCGATCGGGCCGAGGCCGCGTGACTCGAGGAACCGGACCGCGGCGGCGACATCGCAGCGCTCCCGCGTGCCCAGGGTGACGATGCCCGGATCGCTCTCACCATGACCGCGGAAGTCGAACTGGAGGACGTGGTGACGCTCGTGCAGCCACGGGACGAAAGCGGCGAGCTCCGGCAGGCGGTGACCCGAGAAGCCGTGCAGCACGACGACCGCCGTCCGCGTGTCGCGTGCGGCCGGAATCAGCCAGCCGGACAACGTCACGCCATCGTCGGTGGTGAAACGCACGGTCTCGTGCTCCAGGCCGATGTCGGTCGGACTGGCCGGCGCGTCGAGCGGGTCGGGAGCGAACGGGCGCAGCCGCGGCCGCACGAGCAGCCGCGAGCCACGGACACCGACCACGGCGAGGTAGAGGCCGGTCGCAAGCCCCAGGGCCCGGCCCGTTGCGCGCAGGAGGCCGAGGATCATCCGGTGGGTGTGGACCCGGACGAGTCATCGGCGGCCGACGGGCGCATCTGGCGCATGGCGCCGGTGATCGGACGCGTGAGCTCGGACAGCTCCATCGGCACGATCCACTTCGTGCTCTCACCATCGGCCAGTGCCTTGAGCGCGTCGAGGTACTGGAGCGCCATGGTCTTCTCGTCGATGCCCTTGGCGGCGGCGAAGATCGTCTGGAGCGCGTTGGCGTAGCCCTCGGCCCGCAGGATCTGCGACTGGCGCTCGCCCTCGGCCCGCAGGATGTTCGACTGCTTGTCGCCCTCGGCCACGTTGATCGTGGCCTGCCGGGTCCCCTCGGACTCGGTGATGACCGCGCGCCGGTTGCGCTCGGCGCTCATCTGGCGGTTCATCGCCTCCTGGATGTCGCGCGGCGGGACGATCTCGCGGATCTCGACACTCGTGATCTTCACGCCCCAGCGCTCGGTCACCTCGTCCAGCTTGGCGCGCAGGATGTGGTTGATCTCCTCGCGCTTGGCCAGGACGTCATCGAGCGGGATGTCGCCGATGACGGCGCGCAGCGTCGTCGCCGCCAGAGCCTGCGACGCGCCGGTGAAGTCGGTGATGGCGGTGACCGTCACGTCGGGCTGGAAGACCTTGGAATAGACGAGGAAGTCGATGTTGATCGGCGCGTTGTCCTTCGTGATGCACGTCTGCTGCGGCACCTCGAGGAACCGCTCGCGCAGGTCGACCTTCACAGCCTGCTGGACGAAGGGGATGAGCAGCACGATGCCCGGCCCACGAGATCCCTGGAGGCGGCCGAAGAAGAACACGACCAGGCGTTCGTACTCGCGGACGATGTGGACGATGCTGAAGATCAGCCACAGCGCGATCGCGACCGCGATGACGAGAAAGATGAGGCCGGTCAGGTCTTCCATGGTGCTCGCTAGCCCTCCGTTGCTCCCCCGTCGCCGGCTGGCGCCGGCTCGACGATCAATTCGAGTCCTTCGACCCCGATGATGCGCACCGGGGCGCCGGCCCCGATCTCGGTGTCGCGGCTGCGGGCCGACCAGCTCTCCCCGCCAGCATAGGCGATCCCCGTCGGGGCGATGACGGTCTGGGCCGTGCCCATCGCACCGACCAGTGCCGCCCCCGACTGCTCCGACGGCGCGGCCCGACGCATCTGGAGCAACGCCCGCAGAAGGACCCAGACGTAGATCACCCCCACCGCCACGACGACCACGATCAGCCACGGGCTCACCGTGACGTCGATGGCGTCGACGCCCGGCTCGATCCCGGTCCACAGCGCGAAGGCACCGAGCACGAGCGCGATGATGCCGCCGATCGTCAGCAGGCCATAGCTGGCCACCGTGACCTCGAGCGCGAAGAGCCCGACGCCGATGAGGATGAGGATCAGCCCGCCGACGTTGAGCGGCAGCGCGTTCGATCCGATGAATGCCAGGACGAGCGCAATCGCACCGAGGATGCCCGAGAAGAAGTTCGGGCTGAAGAGCTCCGCGATGATCCCGTAGAAGCCGATCGTGAACAGGATGAACGCGATGTTCGGGTCGCTGAGCACGTGGAGGAACTGCTGCCCGATGTTCATCTCGAGGTCGCGGATCGGAAGGCCGCTCAGCTGGGCGATCGGCTCGCCGTTGAAGCTGAACGCGCGCCCGTCGTCGCGTACCCCTCCGTCGATCGTGGCGAGCAGCTCGTCGACATCGGCGGCGATGAAGTCGGCGACCGGGGGTTCCAGGGCGACGGCGTCTGTCGCGCTGATGCTCGCCGCCTCACGCACGGCGGACTCCGCCCAGTCGGCGTTGCGATCCTGCTCCTCCGCCAGCGACCGGATGCGGGCCACGGCGTCGTTGGTGACCTTGGCCGCAAGGGTCTCGGGCAGCTCCGCTCCCCCGCCGCCGACCACCGACGCGGCCCCGATGTTCGTGTTCGGTGCCATCGCCGCCACGTCGCCGGCCAGGGTGATGAACGTTGCCGCCGATCCGGCGCGGGCGCCCTCCGGCGCGACCCAGGCGATCACCGGGACCTCGCTGGCGAGCATGGCCTTGATGATCCGATCCATGCTCGACAGCTCACCCCCCGGGGAGTCGATCACGATGATGACCGCGGCACTGTCGTCGCTGGCGGCCACGCGCAGCGCCTCCTCGACGAACGCGGCGTTCACCTGGTCGATCACGCCGGTCAGCTCGAGGCGGGCGATCTGGTGCCCATCGGCGGCGGCGGGTGCCGCCATCCCGATGATGCCCAGCGCCAGGGCCATGGCAGCGAGCACGCGGCGAAGCATGAATCGAGTATAGGTCGCGGGCCGGAAATTGCCCGTTCGGCGACCGAGCCTCAGCCGTCCGGCGTGAGCCCGAGATGCTCCGCGACGATGCGCGACCACGTCTCGAGGCGGTCCCACGCCGCGCCTATCTCCTGCGGCTCCACGAACCGGCCCGCGAGCTTCTCCCGCTCGCGGACCTCGACCGGGCGGCCCTCGGCCTCCACGCCGAACACGACACCGAGGTGGACGGCGCCCACCGCATTCGTGTCATCATTGAGAAGGCCGATCAGCGTGAACTCCGGATCCCAGCCGGCGTCGAGCTCCTCCGCCCACTCCCGCCGCAGGCCCGCCATCAGGGCGTCCTCGCCGTCGTCGACCGGGTTGAGGTGACCACCCACGCCGATGCTGGCCCGGCCATGGAGTCGGGCGTCCCCACCGGCGTCGGTGCGCTCCATGAGAAACACTCGCTCGTCGTCGCGGACCACAACATACGGAATGAGCTGCTTGTGGCCCGGGTCGTCTTCGGCCGCGGGCCGATCCAGGTAGCGTCCGTGCGCGACCACGGCAGCGCGGAGAGCAAGGAGGGCGGCGTCATCGGCTCCACGGATTCCGTGGAATTCGCATCCTCCGGGCACCGCGGACCGGGGGAGTACCAGGACCTGCTCGGACATCGCGACCAGTCTATCGGCGGGCAGAGCGACACTCGGGCCGCGTGAGTAAGGTGGCTCGCAAGGTCGCCGCCGTAGAGTCGCAAATACCCAAGTCCGCACCGGTCCCCACCGCACCGCCCGGCGACCCTGAGGAGCGGTGCGCCCCGTCACCGAACGAGGGTGGATTCGGTGGTCATTTCGAGGGCCTGGTACTAAGGTACCGCCTCTACGCAGGAGAACACGAGCGCACTCCAGGGGGCCAGCCGCCCGCTCTGCCCGCAGGCAAAAGACCGCCCGTCGTGTGCCACCAAAGACCATGACGACGGTGCCCACCGACCGACCAGATCCGACCCGACGCGAACGCTCGCGCCGAGGCCAGTCCCTGGTCGAATTCGCGCTGATCCTCCCGATGTTGCTTGTCTTCCTCTTGGGTATTGCGGACTTCGGGCGGGTTTTTGCTGCAGGGATCACGATGGAGGCGCTTGCACGCAATTCAGCTGAATCTGCTGCGCAGGAATACCTCCAGGCGCGGCGCGCCGCCAAGCCGGCGCAGCCGCCATCCACCGCCTACGACGCGGCGTTTGCCCGAGCGCAGGAAGTGGCGTGCGAAGAAGCTGAAACCCTCTCGAACCGCGTTCAGGCGGGGGGAGTTTGTTCGATGCCTGTACTGGCAGTCTGCATTCACGACGAGTGGGGCAACCACTGCTCGAGCCCGAGCGCGAGCGCCGACCCATCATGCGCACGCGTTGCGTCTTGGCCTCCGACCCTGGCCTCGCAATCCGGCGGCCTGCCATATGTGATGGTCGCTGGTTGCTACCAATTCACCACCCTGATCAACATCAGCGATCTCCGCTTGCCATTCGGTTGGTCGCTCACGATCGGCGACATCTGGCTCGAGAAGCAACGAGTATTCACGGTTGCGGACTACTGATGAACCAGCCGAGCGCCCGGGGTCAAACGTTGATTGAGACGGCACTGGTCATGCCGCTGTTCATCATGGTCCTATTCGGGATCATCACCCTCGGCATCGGTGTCTTTTATCAACAGCAGTTGACGAATGCCGCCCGAGAGGCCGCGCGATACGCGGCGATTCACAGTGCAACCGCCGCCTGCCCAACAACTGGCGACTATGACCCGGCGAGTCCACCCCAGACGTACCCGATGGTGACTTCACCAGGAGGTTGTGATCGCAAAGCGCAGCGCTGGCCTCGCATGACTTCTGCAGCCCGCAACGCGGTATTCGGCCTTCCCCGTGGGGACGTCAAGGTAGCCGCGTGCTGGTCCGGGTATCGCAAAGACACGGCGACCGGCGCCATCGACGCACCGCCGCCAGGCACGTACGGGGGCGGCATCGGAACGATTTCGAGCGTCTTCGTGCAATGTTCCATCGGTGGCCAGGACCCGACGGCCAACCCATTCGGCATCGGATGCTCCGATGGGCTTGCAACAACCGACCAGGCGAGCAGCATGAGCGACTCTCCGAGCAGGCCGATCGCGAACACCGTCACGGCTTATGCCTGCTACATCTGGCGTCCCCCGCTCGCCGGATTTCTCCTAATCCCACCGGAGATCACGCTGCGGGGCGTGGTCACCGAAGCGATCCAGAGGCAGCAATGACCGTACGCCATTCGCCGTCCGAGCGCGGCCAGATTCTCGTGATCACAGCGGCCGGCCTCATCGTGATGCTCGGCATTGCGGCCCTCGTCGTTGATCTTGGCATGAGCTGGATGCTGCGCCGACAAGAGCAAAACGCGGCCGACCCTGCCGCGATCGCTGCCGCTCGTTGGCTGCGCGATCCGGTTACGGGGAACGCAACGTGGAATCCCACCGAGGCATGGAATGATGCCTGCTTCTATGCCCAGCAGAACGGGTTCTTTGCCGCGGACAGTGGCTGCAATGCGGCAAAGCTGTCGGGATCTTTGCGCGTCCACTCCCCACCCGTTTCGGGACCATATGCTGGTAGCCCGGGGAAGGTCCAAGTCATCATCAGAGCAACGCATCCGTCGCTGTTCGGCCGAATCTTTGGGAGCAACGAAGCCA
Organism: Chloroflexota bacterium; assembly: GCA_025699005.1. Lineage (GTDB taxonomy): Bacteria > Chloroflexota > Limnocylindria > QHBO01 > QHBO01 > JACDBZ01. Next base: position 270,315 of record JAILWI010000003.1, read on the forward strand.
CTGTCGTCAGCGGTGCCGTGGCGGCCAACGATGCTGACAACAGCAACTCGAGCTCGCTGGTGGCATTGCAGGATGTCTGTCAGGCGGGCGCGGCTGGCAGCGTCAACGGCGGCGGAACCGTGCATATCTTTCCTTCGGGCGGAGGCACGACGGGCGGATACGTGCACGTGAACTCACCGTGCGGTGGTTCGACCGATAACGTCTGTGAGAATGGCGTGGGTTCGTCCGCATTGCAGATCAGTGGAACCTTAAAGACCCCGTACGCATACGTGGGAGGCAGCTGCACCTACAATGGCTCCGGCGCGAATGGACTCGTGTGCACGAATGGGTCTCCCTGCCTGCAGGAGGACGCGGTTCCGATCGGCGATCCCCTCTTTGACGTGCCCGAACCGGTACCCTCCGACTTCCCCAACGGTGTGTGCCCGGACGGAACAGTGTCGACTGCGACATCGACGAAGGCATGCAACCTTCCGCCGAATGGCCCGAGCGCTGATACCTACTGTCCCAAGGACGCCGGCGGAGTCAATGTCTGTCGCTTGCGGCCAGGCACCTTCTATGGCGGTTGGAATGTCGGGGCGAAGGTTCGTTTGGAGCTGGAGCCCGGTATGTACATCCTGGCCGGTGGTGGGATTGCCCTCTCAGGCACCTCATCGTCCGTCGAGGCCGTCACGTCGCCCAGCGGTGTCGAGGCCCGCATCACGATCTTCTCGACCGATGGACCGAACTGTGCGTCCATCGCGGCCCAGTGCCAGGGTGCGATCACGTTCACGGCCCAACAGGCATTCAAGGCAAAGGCACTGAACTCCGCAACGTGCGGCATCGTCACCCCCAATGCATGCCCGTGGAAGGGGATCCTGTTGTGGCAGGACGGCTCGGTCACCAAGACGCCCAAGGATGTCACGATCGGCGGTCAGAGCAGCACGATCCTCGCGGGCACCATCTACGCCCCCAAATCGACCGTCAACATAAACGGCGGATCGGCGACAACCGGCTGTGCGTCCGGGCCTACCGCCGGATGTCTCGCTATCCAGATCATCTCCTGGCGCTGGACGATCACGGGGGGTGGGCTGCTCGAGATGCCGTATAACCCATCTGAGCTCTACCAGATCAACCTCCGAGGGTTGGTGCACTAGCCGGTCAGAGCGGCTGATGCGTTTCCGCGAACTCGTCGGCTAGGCCGGTTCGAGGGCTCCCTCGGCGGCAAGTCGCAGGGCGATCGCCACGGCCTCGCGTGGGTCACGTGCCCGATGCACGCGAGGTCCCCCCAGCCGATGCTCGGACTCGACGCGCCACGAGCTGAGCGCCACGACATGGCGACCCATGCGCAGCGCGAGTCCGATCTCGGACAGCGTTCCGTGCCGCCCCCCGACGGCGATGGCGACATCCGCCGCGGTGACGACGACGAGGTTGCGCACCACGCCAAGCCCCGTGGCGATCGGAACGCTCACGTAGGGATTCGCCTCTGCCGCATCGGCGCCGGGAAGCAGGCCGATGGTTCGCCCGGCGGCGGAGCGGGCACCGCGCGACGCCGCCTCCATGACGCCACCCAGGCCGCCGGTCACGACCGTCGCGCCGGCGCGGCCCAGCTCGAGCCCGACCTCCTCGGCCCACTCCAGGATGCGGTGCGCATCCGGGCCACGCGGCTCTCCATCGCCGATGACGGCGACGTACGGCGGGCGCGGCTCACGGGTCGGGTCACGCATCGGCGGTTCTTCGAAGCGGCATCGAGCCAAGCGTCTCATACACAGCCGGTCCGCTGCCGAGACGGCTTCGCATGAGCTCGAGGCGGTCGACGATGAGGGTGCCCCACGGCGCCGATGCGTCCGCCACCCATGCCCGCAGATCGACCGGACCGCTTCGTGCCCGCGCCAGGGTCACGTGCGGACGCAGTGGGTGCTCGGACGCAAGGCCGAGTCCCTGGCCGGCATCGAGCGACAGCCGATCGAGCGCTCCGTCGGCATCGTCCACCCCATACCAGGCAACCCGGGCCGCGCGCGCTCGCGGGAACGCTCCGACACCACCCGCCTTCAGCGTCACGGAGTCATGGTTCGCCGCGACCGCCGCCAGCATCGGCAGCGCGCGATCGACCCACGATGGCGCAACGTCTCCGATGAATGCGATGGTGACATGCCACTGCTTCGGTTCGGACCATCGCAAGCCCGCCAGGTCCGGCCGCGTGCGCCAAGTCGCGACCGCTTGCTCAAGGGATGTCCGCAGGTCTTCGCCGATCGGGACCGCGACGAAGCAGCGCCAGCGCTCCTCGGCCGCCGTCATCGGTCGAGGCGAGCGTCCACCAGGGGCAGGAGCTCGTCGAGCGACCGGATGACGGGCACCCCGTCGGGAACCTCGTCGCTCGCGTAGCGTCCGGTCCGGTCGATGAGCACACCGCCGATGCCGACGCCCTGGGCTCCCTCGACATCGGCATCGACGTGGTCCCCGACGTGGATGACCGAGGCGGCATCCACTCCGGCCTTCTCGAGGGCCCATTCGAAGATGCGCGGGTGAGGCTTCTCGAAGCCGATGCGCGCCGATGCAGCGATGAAGTCGAAGTGCCGGACGATATCGAGCGAGTGGAGCAGCTCCGGGAGGTTCCACACCCAGTTCGACACGGCGCCGATGACCAGGTTCCGCTTCTCGAGCGCCTCGAGCGCCGGGCGCGCGTCGGGAAAGATGTGCCAGTGGCTGGTGACCATGAACAGCTCGCTCAGACGGCGGAAGAACTCCTCGGGCATCGGATCCAGGCCGAGCTCGGCGATGGCCCTGGCATCGATCGCCACCGTTCGCTGGAAGCTCGTCTCCTCGGACGGCTCGAAGCCACCTTCCATCCCCCATCCCCCGTGGTGATAGGCAGCGCGGAGCGCCCGATGCAGGTCCTCCATGGCAACCTGAACGCCGAACTCCTCGAACGCCATGGCGTAGACGTGCTCCCACGACGGGTTCGGACGCATGACGGTGTCGCCGATGTCCAGGAAGACGGCGCGGAGCGAGACTGAGGTGTCGGTCATGGAGCGAGCAGCGTAGCGCGAAGCGGTCTGGGCAGTCCGGCGCGGAGTGGATTCAGGCCGCGGAGACGCCCATCGTGCGCAGCAGGCTGTAGATCTCGGTGCGGTATCGAATGCCGGACGAGTGACGCGACAGCCAGAGGACGTAGTCGGGGTCCCGCCGGGCAATGTCGGCGATGGCCCAGCCGGCGTAGCGCCCGAAGTTCAGTACGGAGCTGCCGGCGGTCGGCCGCGACGGTGCGTTGGTGGGACGCACGTAGTCGGCGACGTTCACCCCTGCGATGACGGTCTTGCGGGTGCGGTCGTACTGGGCACGGCCGGCCGGATCGCGAAGAAGCGCGAACGCGCGGTTGAGGTCCGCCATCTTCTCGGCTGCACGACGCGAGGGATCACGGTCGGGGTGGTACTTGAAGGCGAGCGCCTTGTAGGCACCCTGGATCACCTCGTGCTCGGCCGTCGGCACGACCTGCAGGATCGCGTAGGGGTCGAACGTCGGCCCGGCGGGCATCGGAGGTATCGGCTCAGTCGTTGTAGAGCCGCTCTTCGATCAGCTTCTCCGCTGTGATCCGACCGGTCGGATCGAAGCAGCTGTACTCGAAGAGCTTCTCGTATTCGAGGTCGACGTTGTCCTGGCCCCCGCGGTTCTTCTCGATCGTGGCGATGACCCAGTCGCGGTAGCGCTGCGCCTGGTACGGGTTGAACTCGATGTTCACCTTCGCGACGATGTTGTACTTGTCGTTGAGGATCAGGATGATGTCGGACTCGTAGTTGATGGCCGACGATCCGCGCAGGTGGTGGTTGCGGAGGCGCTTGGCCTTGAGGCCCTCCCGGTCGGCGGCCACGATCGCGACGACCGGCACCGATTCGGCCAGGGCGATGTCCTTGAGCCCCGACACGATGCGGGTGACCTTCTCCTCCTCGGTGTTCGGCTCAGGGATGACCGGCACCTTCTGGAGGTAGTCGACGAACAGCACGAGGCGACGCTCGTCGTCGCTGTGGCGATGCTCCTGGACGAGCGTCCGGAGGTTCTCGATGGTCGAGGCGGTCGCGGTCCCGCGCATGAGGTAGAGGTTCGACCCGTAGCGCGCGATCCGTTCCAACGACGGCCGCAGGCGGGGGTTGGCGCCCAGCTTGGCCCGGGTGCCCGTCTCGGCGGAGGTCGTGTACGAGCTGACGACCTCCTTCTTGACGTCCTGGATCTTCACGGCGCCGGTCTTCTTCGGGAGGTGGCTGAGCGCCGACTCCATCGCGACCATGCGCTGGATCAGGTACTCCTCGTCATGCTCGAAGCAGACGTAGAGGACGGTCGCCTGGCCGGAGGCGGCCATGTTCCGCGCCATCTGGAGCGCCATCGTCGTCTTGCCCTGGCCCTGCGCGCCGCCGATGAGCATGAGCTCGCCCGGGCGCAGACCGCCACCGATCGTCTTGTCCATCGGCACGAAGCCCGTCGCGATCGGCACGAGATCGTCGATGCCGCCCGACGCGACGCGCTCGTTCAGCCCGGTGAGCACGTCGAGCGCCGATCGCGGCGCGAGCGTGCCGTTCCCGGCATCGAGCTTCCAGTCGGAGTCGGTCTTCTTTGGCTGCGTGGCCGGCTCGTCGATCATCAGGTGGCAGGCTCCCAGTGCTCTCGGGTCGTCATGTGTCGCGGCAGGTGCCTGCGAGCAACACGCCAGCGAGTATACGGCCCACTTCCTAGTGCACCAATGACCCGATTGGGCTACTCCGCCCGATATCGTGGAGCGTGCGCCGAACGTCAGGCCGGCTGGGGTGCGGGTCCCGGCCGGCGGCGCGTGCCGCCTTCCTCATCGGCCTCCGGCTCGCCCTCGACGGGCTCGGCCTCGCCCTCGGGGGCGACATGCGTCATCCGCTTGGGCGTCGGGCCTCCGGAGCGCGGCGGGAGCACTCCCTCGAACAGCGACTCGAACTCTTCCGACTCGATCGTTTCCTTCTCCACGAGGAGGCTCGCGAGCCGATCGAGAACGTCCCGATGCGTCGTCAGCGCTTCCTTCGCCCGGTTGAAGGCGTTGTCGATGATCTCGCGGACCTCGGAGTCGATCTTCGCCGCGACCTCGTCGCTGTAGTTGCGCTGCTCGCTGATCTCGCGGCCCAGGAAGACCATCTCCTCCTTCTTGCCGAATGCCAGGGGGCCGAGCTTGTCGCTCATGCCGTACTGCGTGACCATGGCCCGGGCGAGGCTCGTCGCCTTCTCGATGTCGTTGCTCGAGCCGGTGGTGGTGTCGCCGAAGACGATCGTCTCGGCCACGTTCCCGCCGAGCATGCCGGCGATCTTGTCCTCGAACTCGGTCTTGCTGTGGAGGTAGCGGTCCTCCGCCGGCAGGCTCATCGTGTAGCCGAGGGCCATGCCGCGGCTCACGATCGTGACCTTGGTCACCGGGTCGCACTTCGGGAGCACGCGCTGCACGACGGCGTGACCGCCCTCGTGGTAGGCGATGATCTCCTTCTCCTCCTCGGTGATGATCCGGCTCCGGCGCTCGGGGCCGGCGATCACGCGGTCGATCGCCTCGTTGAACTCGGACATGCCGACCGACTTCTTGTTGCGGCGGGCAGCGAGGATCGCCGCCTCGTTCACGAGGTTCGCGAGATCGGCGCCGGAGAAGCCCGGCGATCGGCGAGCGAGCGCCTCGAGGTCGACGGTCTTGTCGAGGGGCTTGCCCTTGATGTGAACGCTCAGGATCTCGCGGCGGCCCTTGATGTCCGGGCGGTCGAGCACGACCTGGCGGTCGAATCGGCCCGGGCGCAGTAGCGCCGGGTCCAGGACGTCCGGGCGGTTCGTCGCGGCGACGACGATCACGTTCGTGTTCGTGTCGAAGCCGTCCATCTCGACCAGGATCTGGTTGAGGGTCTGCTCGCGCTCGTCGTGGGACCCGCCGAGGCCCGCGCCACGCTGGCGTCCGACCGCGTCGATCTCGTCCACGAACACGATGCACGGCGAGTTGCGCTTCGCCTGCTCGAACAGGTCACGGACGCGGCTGGCGCCGACGCCCACGAACATCTCCACGAACTCGGAGCCGGAGATGCTGAAGAAGGGCACGCCCGCCTCACCGGCGACCGCGCGGGCCAAGAGCGTCTTGCCGGTTCCGGGCGGGCCCACCAGGAGCACACCGCGCGGAATGCGCGCACCGAGGCTGTTGAACTTCTCCGGGTACTTCAGGAACTCGACGACCTCGGTCAGCTCCTGCTTCGCCTCGTCCACCCCGGCGACGTCGTTGAAGGTCACGACCGTCTTGTTGCCGAGGAACATGCGAGCACGGGACTTGCCGAAGCTCATGGCCTGGTTGTTCGTGCCCTGGGCCTGCCGCATCATGAAGAAGATGAAGCCACCGATGAGGAGCACGGGCAGGAGCGCGGTGATGAGCAGTGTCAGCACGCCACCCGCGGCGCTCTCCTCGACCACGTTGAAGTTCTGGCATGCGGTGCTCTCGGCGCCGGCCGCGGTGCAGATGTCGTTGTACGGATCCGTCAGCTCGGACGGCGCGATGGCCGTCTTCTCCTCACCGCCACCGGTGAACGTGGCGGTCAGCCGGAGGCCTTCCTTGGTGATCGAGTCGATTCTTCCGTTTCGCGCGTCCTCGATGAGCTGGCCGTAGCCGTACTCCGGGGACTGCTCGCCGTTGCCGATGAACGTCCAGAGGACTGCCAGTCCGAAGACGGCAAGGACGACCAGCACGACGCTGTTGCGAACGATGCGGCTTGTCAACGTGGTTCTACTTTCGCCTCCGTGCGATCGGCCTCGGGCTCGCGGCCGTCAACCGGCGCGGAACAGCACATTCCGAGCCGGGCCAGTATAGGTGCGGCCGATGGGCCGAACAAACGACCTGATCTCGACCGAACCACACCCATTGGTACGGAGACGAGCGTGGTCTGCGTCACGCCTGCCTCGGGGCGAATGTCAGGGCTCGAACCACATCACGCGCTCGCGAACCGTCGCGGCGCGCCCCGCGCCGAGCTCGATCCGGACGCCGCCGCGCTCTCCGGCCGCCGCCTCGACCAGCGCCTCGACGCGTTCCGCGCTCGGTGCCGGATGGCCGATGGCGAGCCGCAGCACGCGACGAGCCAGCGCCGGAACGGGCGGGTGGCGCCAGTCCACTCCCCCATCCGGAGTGCGACGGTCCGCGAGGTCCCGTGCCGCCATCTCATCCAGAAGTGCATCGTCGTCGGCGGCCAGCCGTGCGAATCGACCGATGCGGTCGACGGCCCCCGGGCGCAGCTCCTCGAGCAGCGGCACGACCTCGTGGCGGACGCGGTTGCGAAGGTGCGCCCGATCGGCGTTCGACGGGTCCTCGCGGTACGCCAGCCCGGCCCCATCGAGCAGGCCGCGGAGCGTGGCTCGACGCGCCCCGAGAAGCGGCCGCACGACAGCGCCGCGGCGCGGCGGGATGCCGCGCGCACCCGACAGCCCGGCCCCGCGCAGGAGATTGAGGAGCACGGTCTCCGCGTCATCATCGGCGGTGTGGGCGGTGGCCACCACTCCGCCCGGAGGCGTCGCCTCGGCGAAGAACCGATAGCGAGCCTCGCGGGCGGCGTCCTCGATCGATCGGCCTTCGGCGCGGGCGAGCGCGGCGACATCGGTGCGGCGCAACTCGCACGGGAGATCCAGGGCGGCGGCGGCATCGGCGACGAACGCGGCGTCCTCGGGACTCGTGGCTCGGAGCTGATGGTCGAGGTGCGCGACGCGGAGCTGCCACTGCCGTCCGGAGGTGGCGACGAGGTGGGCGGTGCCGTGGAGCAGCGCCATCGAGTCGGTCCCGCCGGACACGGCAAGCAGCATCGGGAGCCGATCCGGGAGGTCGAGGGACCGGGCGCCGGCGTCGACGAGCGTCGCGAGCTCGTCGAGCGGCGAGGGGTTGGTAGCGGAGGGCGGATTCGAACCACCGGCCAAGGGCTTATGAGTCCCCTGCTCTACCACTGAGCTACTCCGCCATGCGGTCGTGCCCGAGAATACCGACGCGGGCGATGAGAGGCAACCGAGGCGGCGGGCTCGGTCAACGCTCCGTGTCGACAAGCGGCCACGCACGCCGAACGCCCCACCCCACGGCCGTTCCAACGGCAAGCCGTTGCGCGCCCGCCTCCCGCACGTCGATCGAGCCAGCCGGCGTCTCGATCCGATAGTCGGTGTGCGGCCCGCGGTACCACGCCTCTCGGACGACGCCCGGCAACTCGCCGCCGAGCGTCACCCAGTCGGGGCGGAGGAGGAGACGGCGCGGACCGGGGGCGGTGGCGATGCCGGGGATCGCGAGCACCGCATGGCCGATGCGGACGCTGGCCGGACGCCCGACATCCCCGGGATCTTCCACCATAACGTCGATCACTGACGCGGGTCCGGTCAGCCTGGCGGCCCACAGGTCGACTGGCCGCTCGTAAACCTCCGCCGGGGTCCCGACCTGGACGAGCCGGCCCTCGCGCAGCAGCCCGACCCGATCGGCGACGGCCAGCGCCTCCGCCACGTCGTGCGTCGCCGTGAGGGCGGCGGTGCCGGTGGCGGCGCGACGTGTCACGAGCTCCTGCTGGAGCGCCGCCCTCAGCGGCGTGTCGAGGTGAGCGGTGGGCTCGTCGAACAGGAAGAGGTCAGGGTCGCGCGCGATCGCGCGAGCCAACCCGACGCGCTGCTGCTCCCCGCCACTGAGCTCCGACGGGCGCCGATCCGCCAATCCGGCGAGCCCGAGTCGCTCGAGCAGGGCGGCTGCGTCGGCACGCGCTCGTCCCCGGTCGATCCCTCCGCGGAGCATCGGATAGGCGACGGTCTCGACCGCGGTCATGTGAGGCCACAGCGCGTAGTGCTGGAAGACCATCCCGACCCGTCGGCGCTCGGGCGGCACGCTGCGGGACGCATCGGCGACGAGAGCTCCGCGCAGCCGGAGCTCGCCGGCCATCGGGTCGATGAAGCCGGCGACAGCTGACAGGATCGTCGTCTTGCCGGAGCCCGATGGCCCGAGCAGGGCGACCGATTCGCCCTCAGCCACGTCGAGGTCGAGCTCGGCAACGACCGGTGTTCCCCCGTATGCCAGCGAGAGGCCCCGGGCGACGAGGATCGGTTCGATCATTCCCATCCGAATCGTCGCAGGGCACCGGCCCGCAGCAGCAACGGGGTGGCCGCCACCAGGGTGACCAGCGTGAGGATCACGGCGAGGGCCGCCGTCACCGTGGGATCGCCGAGCTGCTGGAGGTTCAGAATGATGACCGCCATCGTCTCCGACCCGGGCCCGTAGAGCAGGATCGACATCGTCACCTCATGGAGCGCGAAGACGAAGACAAGGAGCCATGCGGCGGCGATCGCGGGGCGCAGGATCGGCATGGTGATCGTGCGCAGGACGGTCATCGAACCGGCGCCGCTGGCTCGCGCCGCGCGCACCGGGTCGGGGGCCATGAGGTCAACGGCTCCCTGTAGCGGTCGATGCGCGAGCGCCCAGAACTTGGCGAGGAAGGCGACGAGCACGAGCCACAGCGTGTCGCGCAGCAGGCCCCCGTAGGCGAGGAGCACCGCCACGGCGAGCACCGTGCCGGGGATGGCGAACGTGGCCGCGACGGCGCTCCCGAGCGACCGTCCGCCACCACGCCGCGACGCCGCGATCACGACCGCGCCCAGCACGAGCGCCCCAGTCGCCGCCGCGACCGCCAGAACGAACGTGTTCGTGATGGCCGGCAGGAACCGACCACCGAGCGCCTCGGCGAAGTGGTCGAGTGTCCAGTTCGCCGGGACCGGCGGCAGGCCGATGCCACGCGTCAGCGCAGTCAGGAGGAGGGCGATCAGGGGCAGGACGGTGGTGAGCGCGAGATATCCCCACAGCGGAACGGCGGCCCACCACGACGGCCGACCGGCCGATCCGGGCCCCCCTGCCGTCGCTGCCGAGCGGATGGGGCCACGCGGCAGGAATCGATCCGCGGCGCCGATGACGAGCAATGTCGAGCCGGCGAGCAGCACGCTCAGGGCGAGGACGCGGCTGAAGGACTCCGAGTCGGCGGCGAACGCCAGGTCGCGGTAGATGCGCGTCGTCATCGTCGCGAACCCATCCGGGGTGCCGAGCACGGACGGGATCGCGAACGCGTTCATGCTCGTGACCATGACCAAGGTCGTGGCCGCGCCGATCGATGGCGCCGCGAGCGGGATCGTGATGCTGCGCCACACGTCGAGCCGGCCGGCGCCGCTCGCTCGCGCCGCTCGTTCGAGTTCCGGCTCGGCGCGTGTGGCGAGCCCGGCGGCGATGACAACGTAGGCGAGTGGGACCGCCCCGGCGGCGAGGACGAGGATCACCCCGGCGGGCCCGAAGAGCCACGGCGCGCCGATCCCGGTGAGGTCGTCGACGAGGCCGCCGGGCGCATAGGCCTGCTGCCAACTCAGCGCCGCGACGAAGTCCGGCACGAGCAGCGGCAGCAGCATCGCCACGCGGAGCGCTCCCCGACCTCGCACGCTGACGCGCTCGGTGAGGAGCGCTGCGCCGAGGCCGCCGGCCACGGCCAACGCCGTGACCGCCGTCGCCACGATCAGCGACCCGCGCCACGCCTCGAGCGAGCGCTCCGACGCGAGCGCCGCCACCGGCCCGACTCCGTCGGCAAGGGCGTTGCCAACGAGCACGGCGACCGGCCAGACGACGAGGAGCAGCAGCGCGCCGGCAACGACGATCCCGCCGGCGACGCCCGATCCGCGCCCTCGTTCACTCACCAAAGATCGCCCGGTACGCCTCCAGCAGCTCGTCCTGTCGATTGAAGATCGTCGTCCAGTCCGGTGCGACCTGGTCGCCGTTCACCGGCGGACCGTCGACTCCTTCGCGGATCGGCTGAAAACCGGTCTCGCCGATGATGGTCTGACCCTCTTCGCTGAGGATGAAGTCGACCAGGGCCTCGGCGGCCTCGGGGTTGTCGGTATCGCTGAAGACTCCGATCGGGCTGTAGATGGCGATCGCACCCGGCTCCGGCCACACGATTTCGATCGGCGAGCCGTTGTCGACGGCGGCCTGGGCCGGCGTCTCGAGTGTGATCCCAACCTTGAAGCGATCCTCGGCCACGCCGGTGACCACTTCGTCCGGCGCCGACAGCTGCGTTGCGCCGTTCGCCGCCAGATCGGTATAGAACTGCATCCCGAACTCGTCGCTCGTCGCGAAGTAGCCGAGCGACCCAAAGGCGGATCCGGCGAACCCGGGATCAATGATCGCCACGCTGTCGCGGAAGGCCGGATCGGCGAGGTCGGACCAGGCGGTGGGGGCGGGATCGACATCGCTGCCGTGGATCATCACCACGTTGAGGAGCCTCGTGCCCCAGAAGCGGTCGGATCGGTACTGGTCGGGGACCGCATCGACCTCGGCGGGGGTCCAGTCGCGCAGCAGGCCGTCGGCATCGTACTGCTGGATCGAGAGCGGATCGCTCAGCCAGAGGACGTCGCCGCGAATCGTGCCCTCGCGCCTCTCCGTCGCGAGGCGCGCGTTGATCTCGCCGGTCGGGGCGCGGAAGAGCTCGACTTCGACATCGGGGTACCGCTCGGTGAAGGCGGCGATGATCGCGTCGACCGTGCCCTGCGTGGTCGACGTGTAGAGGGAAACCGTCCCGGCGGTCGGAGCGATCGGCTCGGTCGCCGATTGCGACGCGGCGGTGGTTGGCGCGTCGCTGGCTTTCAGGCTCGGTGTGTCGCCATCCGTGGAGCTCGACGTGGAGCAGGCGCTGAGCGTGAGCATGAGCGCGATGATCAGGCCGAAGGGGTTGCGCATTGGTACTCCTGGTCCGGGGAATGGTGGTGCTCTGCCCGCCGGCGAATCCGCCGTGGACTCGCCTAGAGGGTCAGATTGGCAATGCCGAGGTGATGACGCGTCCACCGTTCCAGGCGGGCGATATCGTTCTCGCTCAGTACCTCACAGACCCATCCCCAATGCAGCGTTACCAGATCCCCGACCGCGGCGCCGTCCGCGAAGCCCCGGCCATCGAGCTGGCGCAGGACTCGCTCCGAACGGGGCTCGCCCAGCACGAGCTGGCCGCCTTCCAACGCCAACGGGCGTCGGTCGACCACGAGCTCGCTGGACTCGACCTGGGTCACGCGTCCCCAACTCACGCGGCACCCATCGAGCGTCTCCATGGAGTGGGCGAGCTCCCCGACCCGCGAGTGCACGTCGAGCACGTGAAAGCTGTGGTGCGGACGCGCGCCAGCGGGCGCCTTGCCGAGCACGATCTCGCGCATCCGACCGGTGAGTCGCGAGCCGAAACGCTCGAGCATGTCGTCATACAGCTGGCGGACCTCGACACGGTCGAGAAGGGAGTTTCCGATCCAGTACGCCTCAACGACCCGCGGATCAAAGGGATCCGCCAATCCATTCGACCGCGCGATGAGCTCGAGATACGGCATGGCCCCGGTGAACCGCCGGAGCATGGGCGTGAGGCCGTCGTCGCTCTCGCCCTCGACGGCGTACTGGAGGAGGGTCCGGTTCTCGTCCCCCCCACAGTACTGGAGCCGATTGGGCATGAACGCATACCGGATGAAGCGCAGCGTGCCCTCGAGCGGCGCGTGAGGGGCTTCGATCACTGGCTGGCATCCTCGAGCATCTTCTCCATCTCAGCATTGAACCGGAGGAAGTCCTCGGCTTCGTCGTTCGGGATCCGTTCGAGTGCCTGCCCGGCGAATACGACCACGTACTCGCCGGGCTTCAGGTCCGGCATCGCGGCGACGCGCACCCAGTGCTCTCGATCGATCTCGAGAACGCGGGCGCGGTCGCCGGCCACCTCGAGAACCTTGTGCGGGACGGCCCGGCACATCGTCAGGCGGCCCCGGTTGCCGGGGTCGTCGTTCGGCGAGCCGCCTCGATGAGCTCGCGCGTTCGTGTGACCGCCTCACTCACGCCCGCGGCGACGGCAGGACTCAGTCCTTCGCCCAGCTCCATCGCGGCGGGCTGGCATCCCACGAGGTACGCACGGGCCGGCAGTACCCCCAACGCCCGCGCCAGAATCATGACGCGCGATGGAATCGTGTAGTGCATGTCCGTCAGGAGTTCCCAGCGGTCCGCAGCCGTCATGGTGTCGATCTCCGGAACGGTCAACTCCAACACGTGGATCGTGCCCGGCACGCTTCCCCGGTCAACCGCGTCGAGGACGATCACAACCTCGTATCGATCCATCAGATCCTGCACCAGGCCGATTCCCGCGATGCCGGCCTCCACGACCTTCACATCGGGACCGAGGTCGGCCTGCGCGCAGCGATGCGCGGCGGCAATCCCGAAGCCATCGTCCCCCATGAGTTCGTTGCCCACGCCTGCCACGAGGATGCCGGCGCTCATCGCCCCGCCTCCGGCGGATCGCTGATCTGGACCAGTGGGGCTCGGCGCGCAGCCGCCTCCTGCTGCTCTTCTTCGCCGGGTGCCAGGTCATAGAGATCAAGAAAGGCAGTCACGATTGTGTCTTCAGTGAGTCGCTCGAGCATCCCACGGCCCCCCAGGAGACGCACTCGATCGACGAATCGACTGAGGCCCTGGCGATGCAGGAGATCGATGCCGTCCAACAGCGCAGTGACACTAGTTCGCGCATGCTCGGGAAGCTCGTCGATCTCGGCCGCCCGCTCGGCGACCCACACCATCAGCTCTTCGTAGTCGGTTGGCAGCTCGGCCCCCGACCTCTGCGCCAGCAGCACGATCCTCTCGCGAGCGTCCGGCGGCACGACCGTCACACGCGCGCCCACGACGCACCATCCGGATCGCCACCCAGGCAGTGGTCACAGGCATCCCGAGGCAGATCGGCGCAGTGCGGGCAATTCGGAGGGCAGTCCCCGTGGGCACTGCGCGTCAGTGCGCCGAACTCATCGGCGAACCGCCGCCCTCCTTCTCTGACGCCCGTGTCGGTCAGGCGCAGCCGGTCGCCCGCGCGCTCGACGAGACCATCCCCGATCAGCGTGGCCAACTCGTCATGGACGATCCGGGCGTCGACGACCAGGAGGAGTTGAAGCTTCTTCTCCGTGGCGTCCCCCGCGGGGTCCTCGCCTCGCAGCCAATACAACGCCTGAAGGATGTCATCCCGGCATTGCAGAGCCACGAGCGCCTCTGCGGCGGCATCGGTAGCGGTCATGACATGGTGCTCGCCGGACGTGCGACCGACTCACTGCCGGACTCAATCTCGGCGCTGAGCCACGCGGTGACCTCCGACACCCGACGTTCGGCGACGGCGCTCAATCCCTCGCCCCAGCCACTCGTCACGGGCTCGATCTCGATGACCTCGGTCTCCGCTGGGAGAAGCTCGAAGTGCGAACCGATGATGAGCAGATTCTCGAGGCTGATGGTGCCGGTGACCGCGGCGGCAACGCTGTCCTGCACCTGGTCCGCTGACGGTCCGGCGGGTCTCCAATGCGACCGATGCAAGCTGCCCGGCTCGCGTCCACGCGCGACGGCCGTCACGAACACGGCCCGATGGAATCGCTGCGGATCATCCCTGAGCCAGTCCATCACGGTGATCGGGTTGTAGCTCACGTCCTCGATGGCGACGCTGGACGGCCAATCACGCGTCCGAAGACGCTCGACAAGTGTCGGTCCGAACGACAGATCGCCCAGGTACGTGTAGCCGACCCCGCCGATCAGCAGCACCTCAATCGACACCACAGGCGCAGGTGTTGATCTCGCGCGTCACGACTCCCGCATCGCTATGGATGTGCGTCGTACACGGCATGCACGGATCGAACGAGCGAATTGCCCGCAGCACGTCGATGCCCTGGTAGGCGCCGGCTCCCGTCTCGAGGATCGGCGTGTTGAGCACCGCCTCCTCGTACTTGCCCGGCGTGTCCCAGGCATCGCGCGGCGAGGCGTTGATGGTCGACGGCGTGATGATCTGGTAATTGGTCACGACCCCCGAATCGAGCTCCAGGTGATGGGACAGATACCCGCGGCCCGCACCCCAGAACCCGACCCCCAGCTGTCCTCCCTTCTTCGGCACCTCGAACTTCGTGCTCACCGCGGATTGCCCGGCCTTCATGAGCTCGGACGCCTTCGACCACAGGTTGAGGGCGACCATCGAGGTGTAGGACACGCAATAGGCACGACCTCGGTTGCGCTCGAAGGCGTTCCAGACGTCAGGCACGTGCCATTCGAGCTCCATCTCGGGCAGCCGTCCCGCCGGAACCAGCATCTTCAGAGAGTGGCCGGTGGCCTCGATGTAGGGGTTCGACGGGATCTTCTGCGCCACGGCGGTGTTCCAGAGGCGTGCGCTGGCCTCCGCATCCATTGCCTGTCGGTCCCAGCGCGGCGACGTCGCCCAGGTGTACTTCTCGCGCCAGTTCGTAGCACCCGGGCGCGGGCGCGTGGACTTGTTCCACGGATGGTATGGCGAGAGCGGCGCCCCAAGGGGATCGGTCTTGTGACGTACGCCGTCGCCCGCCCAGTCCTCGTAGAACGAATGATCGACGAACTCCTCGAGGCCGAGGTTGATGTGCTGCAGGTTCGTCGTCACCTGCTTGCCGTCGATGATCACGCCGGGCGTTGCCCACCGGCGTTCGCCCCATGCCCCGGCATTCTCGTACGTGGCGTCGTAGGCGTCCGGATCGTCCCACTGGCCGAGGTCGATCAGGTTCGCGCTCGTCCGGCCGACGTCACGGTAGCGCGGGTCGGCGTCATAGAAGAAGTCACAGATGTCGTCGTAGATCGCTGCGACCCGCTTGCCGTAATCGAAGAACTTCTGGATCCGGATGTAGATCTCGTTGAGAGTGCTGAGGCTCACGGTCGCGCTGATTCCGCCGGGCACGATCGTCTGCGGGTGCGGGTACTTGCCCCCGATGAGGACGTAGGCCTCTCGCGCAACCCGAGTCATGCCGAGCGCCTCGAGGTAGAGGCTCCCCTCGAGGGGATTGAGGTCGCGCATGATGTCCGCGATGGTGCTGTAGCCGTGCACGTTGCTGTGGGGCGCGTGCGTCTGCTCCGCTCGCCGGAAGAGCTCCGGATTCGTCTTCGAGACGATGGCCTCCGAGTAGTCGGGTCCGGCGAGAAGGAACAAGTGAAGCGGGTTGTCGTAGAGGTACTCGATGGCAAGGAGCAAGTTCCGCATCACGGTCCCGAGCGGCGGCGGCTTCACGCCGCACGCCATCTCGATCGCGAGTGCCGATGTCGTCGAGTGCACTCCCCCACAGACACCGCACGCGCGGCTGGTGATGAAGATGGCGTCGCGTGGGTCGCGACCCATCATGATCACCTCGTATCCGCGGAACAGGGTCGCCACGCTTCGCGCGTCCATCACCTTCTTTGCCGTGGTGTCGACGACGGTGTGGAATGCCAGGGCTCCCGCCACGCGTGTCACGGGATCAAAATTCTTCTGCTCGATGTGCCCGTTGCGTTCGAGGAGCTCTTCGATCTTGTCGCGCGTCAGCGTCGTCGGCCCGCCGTTGGTCGCAGGCGCACCATCGAGCGCGTAGGGGTTCCCGACATCCTCCCGCAGGAAGGGCTTCCCATCGGCGTCAAACTCGACCGGGAGGTTCTTGAAGCACACGGTAGGTGGAGCCTCTAGCGTTCGAAGGTTCGGACGGCACCGGCGAGATGCCGATCGGCGGACAGGAGTCCTCCTCGCAGCGCCGTCAGTGCTCCGTTGATGGTCGCCAGGTGCTCTGGCAGCGGTGCGACATGCCCACTCACGGCCCGTAGTCCGGCCGCCAGCTCCGCGACGTGCCTGTCGGCCTTGCGGAGCGCGAGAATGATGAGAACGAGGTACACGACGAGAACCACGACGACGATCGCGACGACGGCCAGGGTCAGCCACCAGAGCAGCATCAGCTCACCGGTCCCGCGCGGCGGCTGCCGAGCGCCTGTTCGATGGTCGCGGCGTGCTCGTCAATCTGAGCAGCCGTGTCGAGGATGCCGCTGGCCACCTTGATGGTGTCTTCGAGCGCAACCACGTTTGCCGTGTTCTCGGCGATACCGAGTCCGGCCTCGAGTGATCTCGCGAAGTAGTGCTCGATGCCGCGGGCGGCATTCAGCGTCCTGTGCAGCAGGTAGACGACAATCGGCAGCACGACGACGACCCCAACGATCAGCAGGATCCACCACAGCACGTAGACGATGACGGGGATCTCGTCCATCGGTCAGTTGCCCTCCTGCCGTACGACTGCCTCGATCGTGGCGGCGAGGTGCCCGTCGATGCTCTTGAGGCCCTCCGCCGCCGCGGACAGTCCCGCATTGAGCTTGGTGACTTCGGGCCCGAGGTGGCCGGTCTGCGTCTCGATGGCCCGCACGCCGAATGCGATCTTGCCGAGGTAGCTCGATCGCCATGTGTAGCCGATCGGCTCCCCGCCGATGCTTTCGAGCACCCTGATGATCCGGCTGAGGAAGAAGACCAGCACGGCGACGAGCGCCAGGACCGCGACCACGGTCAGGACCATCAAGAGGACGATCATCGAGCCACCTCGCGGGGCCCGCCGTGCGCGCAGGCCGGACACGACGGACATCCGGAGGCATGAGCCTCGATGGCCGCCGTTGCCGCATCGATGCCTGCGGCTCGCTCCAGAATCTGACCCGCGATGCGGTTCGTCGTACCCAGCAGCGGGATGTGGACGGTGGCGTTCGCGATGCGCTGGCCGACGGCCCACACGGTCGCTGCTGCGGCATCGATCTGACGCGCGGTGCCAAGGATGAGGCCGAGGAGGATCCCGACCACGACGATGACGACGACCCCGATGACGAGGCTGATGCCCCAGACGGTGATGACGGCCGATTCGCTGGGCATCGTCAACCTCCTCGGATGATCTGCGGCTCGCTGACCGCCTTCACGATCTGCGCCCCATGTTCCTCGATGCTCTCGGCACCCATGAGGATCTCACCGGCGACCCGATTCGTTTCCTCGAGCTCCCAGATGATCTGCGTGTCGGCGGCGATCTTCTCGGCCGCCTCTAGCGCCTCAGCCGCGTGGCCGAGGATCGAGCGCGCCACCATCCAGACGGCGATGAGCAGGCCCGCCGCCACGAGGACCAGAACCGCGGCGATGCCGAGACCCACATAGAAGAGGCCGAACAGCTCCGAGTCCGTCATTTCGGGCCCTCCGCCCGGCTGGCCGGCGCCTCCGGCCGTGGAACATGTTCCGGTACATCGGTCGCCCAGTTGCGGCCGTCCGATCTGCCAGGTCGTCGCGAACCGTTGAACTGAATCTTCTCGTAGAAGAAGTGCACCACGTCATCGACGACGTCCGGCTTCTGGATCTTCCCCCACCCGCTCGGGACCTCTCCGTCGTACACCCGGTCCCACCGAGGCTCACGACTGAGCGCGCGATTCGACAGGCTGCGCAAGCGCCGAATGCCGAATCCGACGCTCTTCGAGGCGGTACTGGAAATGCTCGACCCGGGCGGCGCCTTGTAGAAGGGACTGAACTTGTCCGGGAATCCGGGCATGGTGCAGCCGATGCAGACGCCGCCGGCCGCCATGCAACCGCCCATGTGCGATTGGGCCCCGCGGCTCACGATGTTGCAATTGACAACCGGGCCCCAGCAACCGACCTCGACCAGGCACTCCTTGTCGCCGTAGTTCTCGGCGAAGATGCCTTCTTCGTAGTAACCGGCTCGTGTACAGCCGCGATGGACCGTCTCGCCGAAGAGCCACGCCGGCCGGCCGAGCTCGTCGAACTCAGGGAGCGGTCCCATTCCCTGGAGGAACATCAGGATGGTGGCGACCGTTTCGGTGAAGTTGTCGCCGACGGGCGCGCAGCCGGGGATGTTGATGACCGGGAGTCCCAGCGCGCTGCGGTAATCGGCCCCGAGGAAGTCCATGATGCTCATGGCACCGGTCGGGTTGCCGATCGATGAGGGAATTCCTCCCCAGGTGGCGCACGTACCGATGGCGATCACCGCAGCGGCGTTGGGTGCCATGGCCGCGAGACGCTCTGCCGTCGGGAAGGGCCGCTCGCCATCCTCGATCGCCTGGTCGCCCATTGCCGACCAGTAGCCGCCCGTCTGCGCGGCCAGACTCTCATCGGCGATCGAGCCCTCGTAGATGACCACGTAGGGCGCATCGAGCTCACCATCGGATGCCATCTGGAACGGCTTGATGAACTCCTCGCCGTTCTCGACCGAGAGCACGGGATGGTGAAGCACCACCGTCGGGAGTCCGCTGACCCCTCCGGTGAGCAGGTCCTCGACCGATGGGTTCGTTGCCCCCGTCGCGGCGATGCTGCAGCCGTCGCAGCTCATTCCGGCGAGCCAGAAGGCGTGGACGACTTTGACCGGGCCCCGGAGCGGCCGGACCGGGACCGGCGCAGGCTCCGGACTCTCCGGAGGGACGTTCGATCCCAATTCTTCCTGGCGCGGCGGCGCCTCCGCCGGAGGGGCGGCGGTCATGACTGGGGACCGACCGCGACGCGCTCCGCGGTGAGCCGGTCAGCGGCCTGGGCAATGGCCCTGGTCGATGGCGCGTCGACCGAATGGTCGATCAATGACGTCCGATTGCGGTCGGCCGCGACGACCGCATCGTCGAAGGGCACCATGCCCAGAAGGTCGACGTCGAGCCGTTCGCAGTAGTCGCGGATGACAGCCTCGTCATCGGCGGACCGGATCTTGTTCGCCATGGCCCACACCGACGGAATGCCGAGCTCGCGAGCCAGCGGCACCGTGCGCTTCATCGTTTCGAGCGCGCGGAAGTACGGCTCGACGACGACGACGAGGCCCTCGACGTGGCGCACCGTGCCCCGACTCAGGTGCTCGAGAGACGCCTCGGTGTCGAGGATGGTGAGATCATCGGGACGTTCCTCGCCGAGGCCGGCAACCACGCCACGAACCGCGGAATGCTGACCGCAGATGCAGCCTTTGCCCGCCCCCAACAGCCCGGTCATCGTCAGGACACGGACTCCATCGGGGCCGACCGCTCCGTACTCCTCGACGATCTCGTCGAAGGGTCTGCGGAAGTGCATGCTCGAGGAATCGCCGTCCGTCCGCTCTTCGAGCTCATCCGACGGCACGCGCTGGAGGCGGTCAGCTTCTTCGGCCGGAACGCCGATCGCCACGGCGAGATTCGGGTTCGGGTCACCGTCCAGCGCATTGACGGCGAGTCCCGATCGAGCGAGGTGTCGCGCCATCGTGGCGGCGATCGTCGTCTTTCCTGATCCGCCTTTACCGGCGACTCCGATCCGCATCGAGGCTTCTCCTGCTCTGAAGTTGTGGGCGCCTAGCCTACCGTTCCCACCACCCCGGCGGCAAGCTTCTATGTGTATTGCGCACATAGCAGACTACCGCACTCTACCCGGGCCGGGTATGCTCCACGGCGTGACCGTCTTACGCCAGCCCAAGAGCCCGGAACTGCGTCAGCTGTATTGGCGAGACGAGATCCTCCAGCTGCTGTTCTGGATCGAGGGCGAAGGCTTGGGCTCCCAGATCGACGCCGACGTCGTCGATCGTTTTCTGGGACCTGACAGCGAGATCGCCCTGCTCCACCTCGATCGGCTGGTGCGCGAGGGATACCTCGTGAGCCCATCCCCCGGACGATTCGCTCTCGCCGAGCGCGGTCGCCTCGAAGGCAGCCGGCTGTTCGACGAGGAGTTCGCAGCGCTGACCACCCCCAGCCATGGAGAGTGCGGGGCCGAATGCTGGTGCCGCCAGGCTCCCGAGGAGGCCCGCAGCTGTGCCGCACAGCGAGCATGACGACGTGAGGCGAGCGGAACCGGCGGGGTGGATCGGCGGAACCAGCTGGCCGCGTGGGTATCTCCGGCCGTGCCTCCTGCTCCTGATCGCCGAGGAGCCCGCGCATGGATACGATCTTCTCGATCGGCTCGAGGAGCTCGGCACGCCTGCCATCGATGCGGGCACGCTCTATCGCACGCTTCGAGCGATGGAGCGCGAGAAACTGGTCGCCTCGCGGTGGGAAGTCTCACCCACCGGGCCAGCGCGACGGACCTACCGCATCACCGATGTCGGGGCAGGGGAACTTACGGGGTGGGTGGAGGTCCTGACGGAGGGACAGCGCGCCATCACGGCCTACCTGAGGCGGTGCGCCGCCCTGCAGGCTCGCGAGCGGCCGATATCGGAGCCGTTGCTGGCTCGGTAGGTGCCTCGCGCAGTTACCAGCACCACGTCACTACCGATAGCCTTTCCATCCCCGACCCCAGCTGGATGGAGACCCCGCATGCGCATTCCCCGGATGCTGATCGCCCCGATCCTCGGCACATTCATGGTGACCGCGTGTGGCGCGCCCGCCAGCTCGCCATCGGCAGATCCCACCGCGCCCTCGGAACGTGCGTCGGCCGCACCTACCGCGTCCACGGGCACGGAGGGCGGGACTCTCGTGGTCGCGATCAGCAGCGACCCCGGACATCTCAATCCGGCCATCACGACGAGCGGCGGAACCCACACCGCCTCGGAGCTGCTCTACAACGGCCTCGTGGGCCTGGACGACGCTCTCAACCCGGTCCCCGAACTCGCGGAGAGCTGGGAGATCAGCGACGACGGACGCACCTACACGTTCACGCTGCGGGACGATGTCGTCTGGCATGACGGCGAGGCCTTCACCAGCGAGGACGTCAAGTTCAGCTTCGAGGAGGTTCTCCTCCAGTTCCATGCCCGAACGCGCGCCTCGATGTCATCGAGCCTCGAGAGCATCGAGGCCCCCGATGAGACGACTGTCGTCTTCAACTTCGCCGAGCCCTACGGTCCCCTCCTTCTCCAGCTGGACGTCACCGAGGCTCCGATCGTCGCCAAGCACATCTACGAGGGGACGGATCCGGTGGAGGCACCGGCGAACCTGGAGCCTGTCGGGACGGGACCATTCAAGTTCGTGAGCTACACGCCGGAATCGGAGATCCGATTCGCGGCCAACGACGACTACTTCCGAGGCCGTCCGGCGATCGACGAGGTCGTCCAGCGGATCTTCCCCGACAGCGGCAGCGCGGTCATCGCACTCGAGACCGGTGACGTGCACTGGCTGTGGGGCGTGCCCGGACCTGACCAGGAGCGACTCCAGGCAGACGACTCCATCGAGTTTCTGCGCACGAATCGTAATCCCGGCGGCGCCAACTGCATCATGACCGTTGGCTTCAACCTCGAGAATCCGATCCTGGCCGACGTCGACGTGCGGACGGCCATCGCGCACGCTCTGGACCGCCAGGCCTTCCTCGAGCGCGTTCTCTTCAACGAGGGCCGCGTCGCCGAGGCGCCGATCTCGAGCGGCATCGGTTGGGCGCATGCGGAGGGCCTGAGCCTGCCCGCATTCGACACCAATGCCTCGGCCACCCTGCTCGACGGGGCGGGCTGGATCGCCGGAAGCGATGGGACGCGCACCGCTCAGGGAGTCGAGGGCGTCGAGGACGGGACACCGCTCGCCATCAACTTCCTGCACTTCCCGACGTTCTCGCGCTATGGCGAGCTGCTGCGAACGCAGCTGGGGGAGGTCGGCATCGATGTCGAGCTCGTTCCCCTCGAGCCACCGGTGTTCGCCGAGACCGTCTTCACCGACCGCGACTTCGACACGAACATCGTGAGCTATTGCAACGGCACCGATCCCGAGATCGGAGTTCGGCGCATGTACGACTCGGCCCAGATCGGCCCGGTGCCGTTCTCCAACGCCGCGGCCTACAGCAACCCGGACGTCGATGCACTGTTCACCCAGGCGGTGCAGACGATCGATCTCGAGGAGCGCGGCGAGCTGTACAGGCAGATCCAGGAAATCGTCGCTGAGGACCTGCCCTACTTCTGGCTGGTCGAGACCGAGGCGACACGCGCGTATCGGTCCAATTGCAGCGGCTTCATCGCGTACGCGCAGTTCGCCGAAGCGGCATCCTGCGCCACGGAGTGAGCTTCCGATACGTTCGCAGACGGCTGCTCCAGGTCATTCCGTCGGTTGTCGGGATCCTGCTCGTCGGGTTTCTCCTGATCGAGCTGGCTCCCGGCGACCCCGTCCTCGCTCTGGCCGGCGAAAGCGGGGACGAAGCGTTCTACGCGGATGTCCGCGCGCGGTTCGGCCTCGATCGTCCGGTCGCGGAGCGATTCGCGACGTATGCGACCAACGTTCTCCGGGGCGATCTCGGCATCAGCTACGTCCAGGGACGACCCGTCGTTGACATCATCGGCGAGCGCATCTGGCCGACGCTGCTGCTGACGGGGGTGGCGCTGGTTCTCTCCACCGTCGTGGGTATCGCGCTCGGCGCGTTCGCCGCGACGCGGCGGCGCACGGCTACGGATGTCGGCATCCAGATCGCCACACTGACGATCGATGCCGCTCCGATCTTCTGGGTCGGGCAACTCGCCATCCTGGCGTTCGCCCTCTACCTCGGCGTGCTACCGGTTCAGGGGATGTCGAGCGCGGTCGAGCCAGACGGCGTCCTCGCCGGGATACTCGACCTCGGCCGGCACCTCCTGCTGCCAGCGGCCGTACTCGCCATCGGTCAGATCGCGGTCGTCGCGCGCATGGCGCGTATCGGCTTCATCGAAGAGCTCTCGCAGGACTACGTACGAACCGCGCGAGCCAAGGGCCTTGCCGAGCATCGCGTCGTCCTCGGCCACGCGATGCGGCGTGCGGTCATCCCGGTAGCGACGGTCATCGGGGGACGGCTCGGTCACCTCGTCTCGGGAGCGGTCATCGTCGAGATCATCTTCGGCTGGCCCGGCCTCGGGCGCATGCTGGTCATCGCCATGCAGACGCGGGACATGCCCATCATCATGGGGATGTTCCTGGTGGTGTCGTTCAGCGTGATCATCGCCAACTTCATCACCGACCTCTCCTATGGCTGGCTTGATCCGCGCATCGCGTACCGATAGTTCTCGGCGGGCAGCGCGGGCCCGACGAGCTGTGCGCCTCGCTGCCGTCGGCCGCCTGGCGCGGCGCTTCGGCCGATCGCCCAGCGCGATTCTCGGCACGCTGCTAACCGTCACCCTGGTGGCGGTCGCGGCACTCGCGGACGTGCTGGCCCCGCACGACCCCCTCGCCATCGTCGGACCGCCGCTCGGTGCACCCGATGCCGCTTTCCTCATGGGGACCGATGACCTCGGGCGCGACCTGCTCAGCGGCATCATCCTCGGTGCCCGCACCTCGTTGGCAGTAGCCGCCGGCGTCGGCGCGCTGGTGCTGGCCATCGGGCTGCCGATCGGCATCGTGGCCGGCTACCGCGGCGGTGTCGTCGACGATCTTCTGATGCGGTTCACCGAGCTGTTCCAGGTGCTCCCGCGCTTCTTCCTGGCGATCGTCGTGATCGCCCTGTTCGGTCCGGGGCTCGACCGCCTGATCGTGGTGCTCGGCGTGACTTCCTGGCCGGAGGTGGCACGGATCGTTCGCGCTCAGACCCTGTCGCTACGAGAGCGTGAGTTCATCGATGCGGCGCGAGCCCTTGGATCGTCTCAGCCACGGCTCATTCGCCATGAGCTGCTCCCCAACGTGATCCCTGCCACGGCCGTCATCCTTGCCCTGGTGATGGGGCAAGTCCTTCTCATCGAGGCGAGCCTCGGATTTCTGGGACTGGGCGACCCCAATGCCATCAGCTGGGGCTACCTGGCCGGCCAGGCGCAGCGCTTCCTCCGAGTCGCCTGGTGGCTCTCGGTGTTCCCGGGCGTCGCCCTCATCCTCGCCGTCCTCGCCTTCAACCTGCTGTCGGATGGCCTGAACGACCAGGTCGATCGCCGATGGTGAGCCGATGACACGGACCGCGGTGCAGATGTGGGCCGCCTGGCTGGACGAGTGGCGTATTCCGCCGCAGATCCTGGAGGCGGCTCCGGAGAATCCGTGGTCGTTCCCGGCCGAACTCTTCGACCGCCGGGCCGAGGCATCCCTGGACGCTCCGCTCACCGTGTCCGGGCACCGCGCGCGGGCCGCGCTGATTTTCGGGGGCACGGTCCTCGACGTTGGGGCCGGGGGCGGCGCGGCACTATTCTCGCTCCGCGACCATGCGAGCGCGATGACCGCCGTGGACTCGAGCACGGAAGCCCTTGACGGGTTGCGCGGACGGGCCGACAGACTCGGCCTCGAGGTCGGCACCGTCATCGGGTCGTGGCCCGACGTCGCGGCTGAGGTGGATGCGCACGATGTCGTCCTTTGCCATCACGTCGTCTACAACGTGCCTGACATCGAGCCCTTTCTCCGGGCCCTCGACTCAAGCGCGCGGCGGCGCGTCGTGATCGAGCTGACCGACCGTCATCCCATGGCGTCGCTCTCCGCGCTCTGGCGCGAGTTCCACGGCATCCGGCGGTCCGATCGGCCGACGGCGTCGGACTTCATCGCCGTGCTGGATGAACTTGGCTTCCACGCGTCGATCAAGCGATGGCCTGCCGCACCGGCACCCGCCCTCGCCCTCGAGGACCGCGTCGCTCTCGCGCGCCGGCGACTGTGCCTGCCGTCCAGTCGAGACGCCGACGTGGCACGGGCACTGGCGGAGCTGGAGCCCGGCCACGACATTCGAGCGACGGTCTGGTGGGATCCGATATCCGGTCGGCGATTCGATGCATAGCCGCTGAATGCACCGCACCAGGACCACCGTCAACCCTTGCCGCAACCGTATCGCAACCTCCGTGGACGCGCCGCGGTACAATGTTCGCCGCCGTTCGAAGCCGATCAAATCACCCGACGACCGTGAAAGCCGACTCCCGGATCCCCCGGTGACGCGCGGCCGGTCGACTCACATAGGCGACCCACCGGCTCTCGGGCCGGGGTCGGACGTAAGGAGGAGACCGTGGCTGTCACGCGGTTGCGCAAGCCGTCGACACCGCTCGACGCGACGTATCGCAACCTGTCCACCGCCGAGCTCTACGAGCACGCCGTCCGCAACGGCGAGGGGACGATCTCGGCCCACGGGTCGCTCGTCGTCCGGACCGGCAAGCACACCGGCCGCTCGCCCCGCGACAAGTTCATCGTCCGGGAGCCCTCGAGCGAGGAGCACGTGTGGTGGGGAGCGGTCAACCAGCCGATCAGCGAGGAGCACTACGATCGCCTTCGCGCGCGCCTGATCGCCCACCTCGCCGACCGGCCGGTGTACAGCCAGGACCTCCACATCGGCGCGCACCCCGCGCATCGGCGTTCGCTGCGGGTTTACACCGAGACGGCCTGGGCCAGCATCTTCGCCCGCAACCTCTTCCGGAACCCGACCGCCGATGATCTCGACGGCTTCACGCCGAACTTCACGATCATCGACGCCCCGTCCTTCAAGGCCGATCCCGAGACCGAGGGCGTCCGCAGCGAGACGGCGATCCTCGTCCATCTCCAGCGCATGGAGATCATCATCGTCGGCACCGAGTACGCGGGCGAGATCAAGAAGTCGGCGTTCACGGTGATGAACTACCTGCTGCCGGACGAGGGCGCGCTGCCGATGCACTCGTCGGTGAACGTCGGTCCGGACGAGGACCCGGTGATCTTCTTCGGCCTGTCGGGCACCGGCAAGACGACGCTCTCCGCCGATCCGGAGCGAAGCCTCATCGGCGACGACGAGCATGGCTGGGGCGCCGATGGGCTCTTCAACTTCGAGGGCGGCTGCTACGCGAAGACGATTCGCCTGTCGGCCATGTACGAGCCGGACATCTTCGCCACCACCCGCCGCTTCGGGACCATCCTCGAAAATGTCGACCTCGACGAGGTGACCCGTGAGCTGGACCTCGACTCGGAGCGCTTCACCGAGAACACGCGCGGTGCCTATCCCCTGGAGTTCATCGGCAACGCCGACCCGACCGGCATGACGACCCATCCGAAGAACGTCGTCTTCCTGACCGCCGATGCCTTCGGGATCCTGCCGCCGATCAGCCGCCTGACGCGCGAGCAGGCGCAGTACCACTTCATCAGCGGCTACACCGCCAAGCTGGCGGGCACCGAGATCGGCGTCACCGAGCCGAAGGCGACCTTCTCGGCCGGATTCGGGGCCCCCTTCCTGCCCCGACATCCCGGTGAGTACGCCGCCATGCTCGCCGAGCGGCTCGAGCGCTTCGACGTGCCCGTGTGGCTGGTGAACACCGGCTGGAGCGGCGGACCGTACGGCACGGGTGAGCGGATGGCGATCGACCACACGCGCACGATGGTCCGCGCCGCCCTGCGTGGCGAGCTCGACGACGTGCCGACGGAGACCGACCCGGTCTTCGGCGTCGAGATCCCGACCCACGTCCCCGGCGTCCCCGATGAGATCCTGCGCCCGCGTGACACCTGGCCGGATCCGGCTGCGTACGACGCGAAGGCGCGAGAGCTGGCGCGGATGTTCGCCGACAACTTCGCCGACTACGCGGATGGGGTCAGCCAGTCGGTCCGTGAGGCCGGCCCGCGCATCGACGGGTGACCCTCGCCCACCTCGACCGATGAGGCTCCTCGTCGTCCGCGACCCCGACGAGCTGGCCACCGCCGCCGCCGACATCGTGCAGGAGGTGCTCGAGCGACGTCCCGATGCGCTCATCGTCTTGCCGACCGGCAACACGCCGCTTGGGATGTATGGGGAGCTCGTGCGTCGTCATGCCGGCGGCCACCTCCCGACGGCGCGGATGCGCGTCGCGCAGCTGGACGAGTACCTCGGCGTCGCGGCTGACGACCCTCAGTCGCTCTTCGGCTGGATGCAGCGCAGCGCCCTCGGCCCGATGGGCGTGACGTCCGACCGAGTGATCCGCTTCGCCGCCGATGCTCCGGACCCGACCGCGGCGTGCCGCGCCTACGATGCCGCGGTGATCGAGGCGGGGGGCGTCGACCTGGCGGTCCTCGGGATCGGCCGCAACGGCCATCTCGGGTTCAATGAGCCGCCGTCGGGCCCCGACGCACCGACGCGTGTCGTGGAGCTCAGCGCCGAGAGCCGCGCGGCGAACGCGGCCTACTGGTCCGGCGACGCGGTCCCCGAGCGGGCCGTCACCGCCGGCATGTCGACGATCCTCGGCGCACGGAAGGCCCTCCTGCTGGCCTCCGGGTCAGCCAAGGCGGAGGTGGTGCGCCGTCTGCTGGACGAGGATCCGAGTCCAGACCTCCCGGCGTCGCTGCTGAAGCACCATCCCGACGCCACCCTGATCGTGGATCAGGCGGCATATCCTGGCGAGGGCGGGGGCGAGACCTAGGGTGCGGCGGTCTCGGGGGCGAAAAAGAGGTCGATCCACTGCTCCAGCATCGGCTTGGGCGGCTCGGCCGCGGCGGCCAGCTCCTCGGGCAGCGGCTCCTCGGCGCCCGCCGGAATGATGAGCACCTGCTCGCCGGCGGCACCGAGATTCGCGAGCCGTCGAGCCTCGGCCGAGATGTAGGCGTCGCTCTGGAGGTAGGCCAGCTCGTCACGGAGTCGGTCGTTCTCGGCCTCGACCTGGGCGATCTGGGCCTCGATCGCGGCCGCTCGCTGGCCGATCTCCCAGTTCGCGTAGACCTGCCGGCCGAACTGGACCGACAGCAGCACGCCGATGATGACGACGACGACCATCCAGGCGATGCCGCCGCGCGACGCGGGCAGCCGCCAACGCGCGCGGGCGCGAGCGCCCGAGGCAACGGTTGACGGAGCGAACAGATCGAGGCCGGTCATCGGTCGAAGAGTCTACCCGAGCGCGTCCACTCTCCACCGATCATCACGGCCTCGACGCGGAGCTCATCGTCCAGGACGACGAGGTCGGCCGCGAGGCCTGCAACGAGCGCGCCGACATCCTCATCGATGCCGAGGACCCGGGACGCCGTGGCCGATGCGGCAGTGCTGGCAGCGGCAGCGCCGAGCCCGAGGTCCATGGCGGCACGCCGGAACGCGGCGTCCATGGTGAGCGTGCTTCCCGCGAGCGTCGTGGAGCCGGCCAGCCGCGCGACGCCGTCACGGATCTCGATCTCGGCCGGCCCCAGGCGGTGCCGACCGTCGCCCAGCCCCGTCGCCGGGATCGCATCGGTGACGAGCGCAATCCGCTCCGGGCCCACGGCCGCGAACGCCAGGCGCGACGTGTCGTCGTGGAGGTGAACGCCGTCGTTGATGAGCTCGCAGCTCGCATCGGCGCGCAGGAGCGCCGTCGTCGCGAGCCCGGGCGCCCGATGGTCGATCGGCGGCATCGCGTTGAACAGGTGGGTCACGAGCGTGGCGCCGGCGTCGAACGCCGCGGCAGCCACGTCCCTGCCGGCCTCGCTGTGGCCGAGGGCGACGACCACGCCGGCGTCGACCGCCCGCCGCACGAGATCGAGCCCTCCGGGCAGCTCGGGGGCCAGGGTGATGACGCGAAGCGTGCCATCCGCCGCCTCGAGCATCCGATCGAACGTCGACGGATCGGGATCCCGGAGGTGCCGCCGATCGTGCGCGCCGGCGCGCGCCGGGTTGATGAAGGGACCCTCGAGGTGACTCCCGACGATCGTCCCTGACCCGGCACCGCTCGCGCGCGCGGCATCGCGGACCGCCGCCAGCCCGGCCAGCGTCTCGTCGAGCGATGCGCTGACGAGGCTCGCGAGCGTCCTCGTCGTTCCGTGCGACGCGTGGAACGCGGCCGCGGCGGCAATCTCGTCCGGATCGGCGGAGAGCATCGACGAGCCGCCGCCGCCGTGCACGTGGAGATCGACGAAGCCGGGGACGACCCATCGCCGGGCAAGCTGAACGGCGTCAGCGGCATCCGCGCCCGGCTCACCGGGACCGAGGCCGGCGATGCGTCCTCCGGACGCGCGCAGCCAGCCGCCGTCGATGACGCCCGCGGGCGCGACGATGCGCGCGTCGGTCAGCAGGACGTCCATGCCGCGAAGGATACGGGGCCGGTCGCGACAGACGAGGTGTCGCGCCGCGCATCCAATGTTTCGAACGCCTGTGCTAAGGTGCGCGCTCGAACGGATGTTCGGTTTGCGGATGGACGCAGCTGGAGGACTCGCCGATGTTGACCGCCCCACTCGGAGCCGCGGACGACGCCATCGACGCCCTGCTCGGCGATCCGGCCATCGCGCGGCTCGTCACCGCGCATCGCCAGCTCGAGCCGCGGCCGCCGCGCCACGCCCCATGGCCGCACGACATCGACCCGCGAGTCGTGGACGCGCTGAAGCGTCGAGGGATCGACGCGCTCTACACGCACCAGGCGGCCACCTACGCGTCGGTCGCTGCCGGCCGCAACGCGGTCGTCGTGACGCCGACCGCATCGGGCAAGACGCTCTGCTACAACCTGCCGGTCCTCGACGGCATCGCCGGAGACGAGACGGCCCGAGCCCTCTACCTCTTCCCCACCAAGGCCCTCGCCGCGGATCAGCTCGTGGAGCTCCGCGCGCTCGCCGGCGCGGCGGAGATCGGCCTGAAGACGCACACCTACGACGGCGATACGCCGGCGAACATCCGATCCGTGGTCCGGGCGGCGGGACAGGTCGTGATCACGAATCCCGACATGCTCCACGCGGCGATCCTTCCCCATCACACGAAGTGGTTCAAGCTCTTCGAGAACCTGCGCTACGTCGTCATCGACGAGCTCCACACGTACCGCGGCCTGTTCGGCAGCCACGTCGCGAACGTGATCCGGCGCCTCCGACGCATCTGCAACCACTACGGCTCGGACCCGATCTTCATCTGCGCCAGCGCCACGATCGCCAACCCGCGCGAGCTGGCGGAAGCGGTGCTGGAGGCGCCGGTCGACCTCATCGACGACAACGGGGCGCCGGCCGGCCGCAAGCACATCCTCATCGTCAACCCGCCGGTCGCCAACCAGGAGCTCGGCATCCGCGGCTCGGCCCTGCTGACCGGGCAGCACCTCGCCGAGCGGCTCATCGGCGGCGGCGTCCAGACCATCGCCTTCGCGCGCTCCCGGACCGCGGTCGAGGTTCTCACCAGCTACCTGCGGGAGACGTTCGAGCCGCCGCCAGGCCATCCGCACACGATCCGCGGATATCGCGGCGGCTACCTGCCCAACGAGCGGCACGAGATCGAGGCCGGCCTGCGTGACGGCCGCGTTCGCGGGGTCGTGGCGACGAACGCGCTCGAGCTCGGCATCGACATCGGCGGCCTCGACGCCGCCATCAGCATCGGCTACCCCGGGACGATCGCGTCGACATGGCAGCAGATGGGCCGATCCGGACGACGTGCCGGCACGAGCCTGGCGGCGCTCGTCTGCTCATCGGCGCCCATCGACCAGTTCCTGGCGGCTCACCCCGAATACCTCTTCGACGCCTCTCCGGAGCACGGCCTCGTCAACCCGGACAACCTCCACGTCCTGCTCAACCACCTGCGTGCCTCGACCTTCGAGCTGCCGGTGCCCGCCGGCGAGCGCTTCGGGATCGCCGAGACGCCGACCCTGCTCGACGTGCTCCAGGAGGACGGCTGGATCCGGCGAGCGGACGATGATCGCTACTACTGGAGCCACGAGAACTTCCCCGCCTCGGACTTCAGCCTGCGCTCCGGGGCCCCGGAGAACGTCGTGATCATCGACACGACCGGGGATCGCCACCGCGTCCTCGGCGAGGTCGACCTGTTCGCCGCACCCCTCCTCGTCCACGAGAAGGCGATCTACATCCACCAGGGGATCCAGCACCACGTCGACCGGCTCGACTGGGAGGAGCGCAAGGCGTACGTCACGCGCACCGACGTCGACTACTACACCGATGCGGACCTCGGCATCACGCTCAAGGTGCTTGAGGTCCTCGAGGAGGCCGATCCCCCACCGGCCGGCCTCCGCCAGCGGGGCGAGGTGATGGTCGCGTGGAAGGTGACGATGTTCAAGAAGCTCAAGTACCACACGCACGAGAACGTGGGCTGGGGCTCGATCAGCATCCCCGAGCAGGAGATGCACACGACGGCCACGTGGCTCGTGCCACCCGCCGAGCTCGTGAACCGCTACGACCGCGACACGCTCGATGGCGCGCTCATCGGCCTGGCGCGGGTCGCGCGGACCACGGCGTCGCTCCTCCTCATGTGCGACCCGCGCGACCTCGGCGTGCTGGCGCAGGTTCAGGCGCCGTTCACCGGCCGCCCGACCCTCTACCTCTACGACGCGACGCCCGGCGGGGTCGGGCTCACCGAGCGCCTGTTCGGGCTCACGGACGACCTGGTGAGGACATCGCGCCAGGCGGTCGAATCCTGTCCGTGTGCCGATGGGTGCCCCGCCTGCGTCGGTCCCGCCATCGAGGTCGGGGCGCGCGGCAAGGCCACCGTCGTCGAGCTGCTGGCCGGCATGTCGTGAACGCGATGCCGCCGAGCCGCACGCTCGCCGATCGTCTCGAGGCCGTTCGGTCCCGACCCGTCGCGCCGGCGCGGGCCGGAGCCGACGGACCGGATCGCCTGGACCGGCTGGCGCGATGGTTCGACGCGCGGACCGATGTCGTGGAGGGCGGTCGCGTGCTCGTCGTCGAACGCTGGGTCGCCGTGCCAGCGGGGACCGCGGAGGCGCTCACTGGCCGCGCTGCGGCCGCCTACTTCGACACGGAGACGACGGGACTGTCGACCGGCGCGGGAACGGTCATCTTCCTCGCCGGGACGGCCCGGCTCGAGGGCGACCGCATCCACGCCCGCCAGTATCTCCTCTCCGACTTTCCCCACGAGCCTCCCCTGCTTCGCGCCATCGCCGCGGACCTCGCGTCATCGGAGCGCATCGTCACCTACAACGGCCGCACGTTCGACCTGCCGATGCTCGCCGCGCGCCTGACCTTCCACGGCCTCTTCGCCGAACAGGCGTCGCTTCCTGACGCCCACGACGATCTCCTGCCCGATGCCCGCCGCCTGTTCCGCCGACCGCTCGGGGGCGCGCGGCTCGCGGATGTGGAGGCCGGGATCCTCGGCGTGCGACGCACGTCGGACTGCCCGGGGAGCGAGGTGCCGACACGCTACTTCGGCTTTCTTGCCGGTGGCTCGCCCGACATCCTGGCCGAGGTCCTCGACCACAACCTCCAGGACATCGTGAGCCTGGCCCTGCTCGAGGCTCAGCTGTGCCGCCTCCGCTCCGGCGGATGGCGCGAGGCGCGCGTCCTCGACCCGCGCGGGATGGCGCTCGACCTCCTGCGCCTCGGCGCGGTCGACGACGCCCTCGAGCTCGTCGAGTCCGCCCAGGCAACCACCGATGACCCCGCCGAGGCGAACGCCCTGCGTCGCGTCGCGGCCCGCCTCCTGATCGCCCTGGGTCACGTCGATCGGGCCGAGGCGCTGTGGCAGCTGGGAACCCGCCGCGCGTCCGTCGACGCGGCGGCGGCGTGGATCGAGGTGGCCCGAATCCGTGAGCGGCACCGCGGCGACATCGCCGGCGCGATGGAAGCGACCGCAGCCGCATCGCGGGTCCTGGACATCGCCTTCGCGCTCGGCCGCGGAGGGTCGATGAGCGAGGTCGGACGCACCCGCATCGCGGTCGAGCGCCGGTTGCGGCGGCTGCGTCGCTGGGTGGCTGCCGCGGAGCGTAGGGCCGAGCGTGCCCGACGCACAGCGGCACGCACTCCCCGACGGGCGGTCGCCTAGGCGCGCCGGCGCTCGAAGAGCTCGATGACCGCCTCGGTCCCCGCGCGTGCCGCATCCGCCGGGTCGGCACCGCGGGCGAGGTGGATGGCGAACACGACACCGAACGTATCGCCCGCGCCGACGGTGTTCACGCCCGTCACCACCCGGCGTGGAACGGCGGCCATGATCTCGGCGGCCGCAGGGTCGTCGAGGAGATACCCCTGCACGCCGAGTGTCAGCACGACGACCGGGCGCGGCCCGAGAGCAGCCCGAAGCGCCCGGGCCTGGGCGAAGGGGTGGTCGGAATGCTCGGCCAGGTCCTCGGTCGACAGCACGACCGCATCGGCCTCCGAGAAGGACGCCCGCAGCTCGGGGGCGATGGCGGTGAGCGGAATCTGCTCGACCGGCGCGCCGACCTCGAGGCGGCGAAGCCATCCCTGGACAAGGAAGACGAGGGTCGACGCGCCCAGGCGGTCGCGGAGGGACTCGATCGTGGCCGCTGGCAGCTCGTCCGCGATCGGCGCGAACAGCGCTACGCGGGGCGCCGACTCCAGCGCGACATCCGGGTCAATCGGCCCCGCGGCCGCATCGAGGGTCAGCACGCGACGGCCATCGCGATCGGCGTGCCGGTACGTGATCGTCGAGCGTGACGTCTGGTGGAGCACCGGGCCGAGGGCGGCCAGCGCGGCAAGGCCCTCGCGGGCCTCGGGCTCCTCACCGGCGATCGTGAGGAATGCGGCGTCCGAGCCGGCCGCAACGGCCGCGACCCCCGAGTGGAGGACCGACCCGCCCGGCGCGGATGTGCCATCCGCGAAGCGGTCGATCGTCAGGCCGCCGACGATCAGGCTCTCGGGCATCGGTCTATCATCGGCGCATGCGACTCTTCTTCTATGAGCTCCACGAGGGGGCGACCGACCTCCTGACCGACGCGCTGCTCGTGTCCGAGCGCGACCATACCCCAGACCAGTTCGCGACGATGGTCTCCGCGGCGCGCGCCGCGATCCTCGACACGTTCGAGGAGGACACGCTGGTCGAGGCCATCGCGCGGGAGCTCGAGCGCAGCCACGGCTTCACCTACATCGGCGACGAGAAGCTGCGCGCCAGCATGAGCGTCGGGATGGAGGACGAGGACACGTTCCTCGTCGAGCAGAGCGACGAGTTCCGGACGATCGTCGCGGAGATGGAGACCAGCTAGCCGGGCGGGCGCCGACCCTCAGCGGGCGACGTTGAAGAGGATCTGCAGGACGTCGCCGTCCTGGACCTCGTAGGCCTTCCCCTCCTGCCGCAGCAGCCCACGCTTCCGGGCCTCGGCCATCGAGCCGCATTCCAGCAGGTCCTCGTAACCGATCACCTCGGCCCGGATGAAGCCGCGCGCCAGGTCCGAGTGGATCGCCCCTGCCGCGTCGACGGCGGACGAGCCGATGCGGAGCGTCCAGGCCCGACATTCGTCCTCGCCGGCCGTGAAGAAGCTGAACAGGCCCAGCAGCGCGTAGGTCAGGCTGATGACGCGCCCGCGTGACGGCTCGCTGATGCCGAGATCGTCCATGAACAGCCGCGCGTCGTCCTCGGCGAGCTGGGCGATCTCGGCTTCGATCTTTCCGGCCAGGGCGGCGACGTCGCTCTCGGGCTGGCCGTAGCGCTCCCGTCCCGCGGACTCGAGCGCCGCGGCCTCTCCGATCCGCCCCTCGTCGATGTTGAGCACCACGAGCACCGGCTTCTGGGTCAGGAAGCGGTAGCCGCGCAGAAGCAGCTCCTCGTCGGCGGTGAGCCCGAACGACCGGATCGGCTTGCCGTCGGACAGGTGCGGCTCGATGCGGCCAAGGAGCTCCTGCTCGCGCTGCGCAAGATCACGCTCCGACTGCGAGCCATGGCGCCCCTGGGTCTTGAGCTTCTCGAGTCGCTTCTCGATCACCGTCAGGTCGGCCACGGTGAACTCGAGGTCCATGTTCTCGACGTCGCGCCATGGATCGGGCGGCTCCGGGCTCGTCGCGTCCTCGAAGGCTCGCGTCACGTGAAGCAGCGCATCGGCGTTGCGGATCTGGGCCAGCACGTCGGGATTGATCGTCCCCTCGCGGGCGGCGCCGGCCGGGATGGCGACGTCGACGTACGTGACGTCGGCGTACGTGGTCTTCTTCGGCGCGAACAGGGCGGCCAGGCGGTCGACCCGCTCGTCCGGCACTTTCACCACGCTGACGTTCGGCGCCGCACGGCCCCCGGAGAAGCCGCCGGTCTCGGCGTGGCCGCCGGTCAGGGCGTTGAAGACGGTCGTCTTGCCGCTCCCCGGCAGACCGACGATCGTGACCTGCATCTAGTAGCCGGCCTCGAGATCGACGACGTTGCGCATCGGCTGACCAGCGCGGAAGGCACGCAGGTTCTCCACGAAGAGGTCGACCGTGCGCTCGGCCACGCGGTCCGACGCCCAGCTCGTGTGCGGCGTGATCACGAGGTTCGGCGTGTCGTAGAAGGGCGAGTCGGGCGGCAGCGGCTCGTCGCTGAACACGTCGAGCACCGCCCCGCCGATCCAGCCCGATGCGAGCGCACGTCGCAGCGCGATCTCGTCGACGAGCCGGCCACGCGCGATGTTGATGAGCCACGCGTCCTCGCGCATCTGCGCCAGCTGGTCGGCGCCGATGAGCCCCGCCGTCTCGTCCGTGAGCGGCGCCGCCACCACGACGATGTCGCTCATGGCGAGCACGTCACCGAGGCTGTCGAGGCCATGGAGCTCGACGTTCGGCGCATCCTCGGCTCCGCGCTCGGGGTGCCGTCGGGTCGCGACGATGCGGCAGCCGAAGGGCCGCAGCAGGCTCGCCAGCTCGGCACCGATGCTGCCGTAGCCGATGATGCCGATCGTGAGCTCGGCGAGCTCCCGCCCGCGGAGCGGCTGCCACGTCCGCTCGCGCTGCAGCTCGGCGAGCTGTCGGTAGCGGCGCGCGATGACGAGCGACATCATCACCACGTACTCGGCGATCGGGCGGCTGAACACGCCACGCGCGTTCGTCACCACCAGTCCCCGCTCACGCACGATGGGCGTGGTGACCCGGTCGACGCCGGCCGCGGCGGAGTGGATCCAGCGGAGACGCGGCGACCGGCCGACCACATGATCGAGCACGCCCGCCGGCACCGAGCCGAGGAGCAGAACCTCGGCCTCGTCGAAAACCGCTTCGTCGGCGTCTCCATGGATCCGACCGTCGGCCGCGATCCGGGCACACCGCACGCCCTCGACTGCCTCGATCCGGCCGACGAGCTCGCGCGTCAGCGCCGATCCGAGGACGGGGGTGGCCAGGACGGTGGTGGCAGGCGATCCGCTCAGGAGGTCATACCCTCGATACGCACGATCCAGCTCTCGGGATCGCGGATCTCGTCGAGCGTGGGAAGCTGCTCCGGGCCGGTCCACACGCGGTTGAGGAAGTCGCGTCCGCGTTCGCGAATCACGTGATCGGCGAAGCGCTCCCCAGCCGCGTACTGCTCCATCTTCAGATCGAGGCCGGTCAGGCGCATGATCGCGCGCTCCATCGCCCCGCGACGCTCGCCGCGGCGCTCGAAGCGATCGTGGAGCTCGCGGAATCCGGGCAGGATCCGGGCGCCGGCCGCATTCATGACGTGGTTCGAATAGCCCTCGAGCAGGGACATGAGCGCCTGGGTCCGGTTGAACGTCTCGCGCTGGGCGGGCGTGAGGATGCGCTCGATCCAGTGGCCCTCACCGCCGGCGATCGCCTCACGGACGCGACCCATCAGCCCGCCGGATTCGGCGGCCAGCTGCTCGACCGTCTCGGCCACGAGCCCGCTGAAGTAGGGCCGCAGCCAGGCATGCGCCTCGAACTCGAAGGCGTGGGTCGCTTCATGGAGGGCGATGAACGTGCGGAACTCGTCCCGCGGTACGCGCAGGGCGGCCGCCGTGGCAACGATGTTCGGCTCCACGAAGTGAAGCCGGCCGCGGGTCGGGCCGGCGGCCAGCAGGCTCACGTCGTACTGTCCGAGCACCTTGCGCCCGAGGAACGCGAGCATGAAGCCGAGCTGCTGGTTGCCGATCGTGCGGTTGACCCAGCGCGACACCGCGCGACCGGCGGTGTCGGGGCCGCGCTGCTGATCGAGGATCGTCTGCTCGACGCGCTCGAACAGGATGCGGAACGTCGCGAGGTTCATGTCGACCCACCCGAGCCGATCCACCACGGCGGGCGTCTCGAGGGCCTCGGGAAGATCCGATCCGATCTCCTCGGCCACGATCGGCTCGATGCGCAGCAGCGTGGCCCGGTAGAAGGCCTCCGCCTCGGCCCGCTGCGCAGCGGGAATCGGCGCCGCCGCCTCTCCGAGGCGCTGGTGGGCAATGCTGCGGACCTTCTCCCAGTCGATCAGGCGAGGACCGGTGCGACGCATGATCTCGCGGGACGCGACGCTGGCGCCGAAGGCGAGCAGGCCGCCGACGAGGATCCCCGCCCCGAGGCGTGTGGTGTGACGTGACATCGTGCTCAGTCTAGGGGAATGGCGGCCGGCGCCTCGATCCGGACGACTTCGACCGGCGGCAGCGCATCGCCGAATAGCCGCGTTGCGACCGAGAGGAACGCGTCCGCGTCGCCCGTCGTCGCCACGCGGTGGTGGACGGCGCCTCCCGGGCCCGAACGGCCGCCGATGGCGTCGAGCAGGTCTTCGACGGCGAGCGCCGTGGTGAATGCCGAGTCGACGACCGAGACACCCGGCCCGACGAGCCGCTCGATCACCGGTCGCAGGAGCGGGTAGTGCGTGCAGCCGAGCAGCAGCGTGTCGATCTCGGGTGTTGCGACGAGCATCGGCTCGATGTAGGCACGCAGCACGGACTCCGCGCGCCGGCCCTCGAGGATGCCCGCCTCCACCATCGGGACGAGCTCCGGGCAGGCCAGCTGGCTGACGTGGGTCGCCGGCGCCGCCTCGACGATCGCATCGGGGTAGGCGCGTGACTCGACGGTCCCTGCCGTCGCGATGACCCCCACATGCGCGCTGCGCGTTGCCGAGGCGGCGGCCACCGCGCCGGGCCGCACGACGCCGATGACGGGGACGGCCGAGCGCTCGCGGACGTCCTCCAGGGCGCGTGCTGTCGCGGTGTTGCAGGCGAGGACGAGCAGCTTGACGTCCTGGGCGAGGAGCCAGTCGACCGCCTCGATCGTGAACCGACGGACCTCGTCGGCCGGGCGTGGCCCGTATGGCGTGCGCGCGTTGTCACCCAGGTAGATCGTCGACTCGGCGGGCAGGCGGCGGTGGAGCTCCGAGAGCACCGTGAGGCCGCCGACGCCCGAGTCGAAGATGCCGATCGGCCGCTGATCGGTTCGATCGGGGCGCGAATCGCTCAGCGTTTCACCAGGCTGGGCGCGCGGTCGCGCAGGTGGGAGGCCATCGAATCGGCGATGGCGCGCACGCCACGCGAGATCGGCGCATCGGGGTCGGACGAGACGAAGGCCAGGCCCTCGTTGTTCGACTGGAGCACGAGCCGGCCGTCGGACACGATCTCGTAGTCGATCGAGGCGCCGAGCGCCTGCTCGACATCGGCCTTGTCGAAGCCTCCCGACGCATCGGATCGGTTGAGGACCGTCGTCAGCTTCGACGCCGGATAGCCGATGGCGGAGAACGTCTCCGCCGACATGGCGAGGCTGCGGATCGCCATCGAGTCGTAGGTGAGCACCTGGAGGATGAGGTCCGCAGAGTCGAGGAACACGAGCACGTCGTCGGACAGCGCGGCCCGGGTGTCGATGATCACGAACTCGTACACCTGTCGGAGCAGCGAGAGCACCTTCTCGATGTCGCGGGTCGTGATCATCTCCGCCATCTCGACCCGTGGCGGAGCGAGGAGGATGTCGATCCCCGACGGGTCGCGCCACGCGACGTCGGCGAGGTCGGAGTCGCGGATCCGGTCGGTCGGCAGGTTGACGATGCTCGGCGCCACGGCCGGCACGCGGAGCAGGCCGCGCAGGTCGCTGAACTGGAGCGACCCGTCGACCAGGCACACCTTGTGGTTCTCGCCCAGGGCGACCGCCAGGTTGTAGGCGAGGGTCGTGCGTCCGACCCCGCCCTTCGGGCTGAAGAGGCTGACGACGAGCGACCCGCTGCGCTCCGACTCGACGGCGCGTGTCTCGGCCACCTTGCGGATGAGGGTCGTGAGGTCGAAGCCGGTGAACGGCATCTTCAGCACGGCGTCGATGCCGCGCTCGCGGTCCTCGCTCACCGGGTTCTGCGGCACGGTCAGCATGACGATGCCGACCTGGGGCTCGGATCGGCGCACCTGCTCGGCGACCTGGTGCCCGCTCACCCGGCCCTGGAGCAGGGCATCCACGATCACGACATCGGGCCGCATCTCGGTCACGGCACCCACCGCGCGGTCACCGGCGGTGACCACGTCGAGCATCTTGATCTGCGACTGCGCCTGGAGGAGCGATCGCACGTGGGAGGCGACCTGGGGGACGTCCTCCACCACCAGGAGCCGGATCTGTTCGCCTGCCATCCCTTACCTTTCGCCGAGCTCAGGTCGCCGGCCGCGCGACGACGATGCAGCGATCGCTGTCCGTGTCGAGCGGATCCAGGTCGTGCGACCCGAGCACCGCCTCGACCTCGAGCCCCGCCTCCTCGGCGAGAGCAGCGAGCGCCGCAGCAGATGGATACCAGAGCCGGAAGCTGGCCGGCAGCCGCGATATCGTACCATCGGCCCGGACCACGTCCGTGAGGGTGCTGTAGGCCACGCGCAGGCCCTCGGGCACCTCGTTTCGCACGAGCCGGCTTCGTCGCACGATCCGCCGGTCCCCCGCCTGCTTCTCCCAATCCACGCTCAGGGGAAGGTCGTGCGGCGGGAGCCCGCCGGGTCCCAGGGTATCGACGATGACCACGCCGCCGCGGTCGAGCAGCCGGCGCGCCGCGGTCAGGGCGCGCACGGCGTCCTCGGGCCCGTCGAGGTGCGCGATCACGCCCGACAGCACGGCAAGAGCGAAGCGATCCTTCCGCGCCACTCCACGGACGTCCGCCTCCACCAGCTCGATCCGTCCATCCGCGCGAGCCTTCGCCAGGGCAGGGTGGACGCCGATGCGCGCCTCCGCGCGCTCGAGGAGCGCGGCGGAGCCATCGACGCCGACGATCCGCTCCGCGCCTCCAGCCAGGAACGACTCGAAGAGGCGACCGGAGCCACATCCCAGGTCGATGACGGCACCGCCCTGGCGTCGGGCCATCTCGCGGTAGAAGGCGAAATCCTCGACGATCGCGTCGTGCTCGAGGTCGTAGATCTCGGCCAGGGCCGCCTCGTCGGCCGGCTGACCGGCCAGGATGTCGCTCAGTCCGCAGCCCTCCGGCCGCCCCCCTGCTCGCGCAGCTCGGCCCATGCCCGTTCCACGAGCTCCGGCTGCTCGATGAGCTCCACGGCCGTGGCCGCCAGGATCCGAATCGCGCGGGGCAGCATCGCGTCCCCGTCCGGACCGCCGGCGGCATCGGCGAACTCGTGCGAGTGGCCCGGCGTGCCGCTCGGGGCGATCGAGAGATACGGGTGGATCGTCGGCACCTCGTGGCTCACGTTCGCCATGTCCGTGCTGCCCGCGTTCGGGTCGACCGGGTCCTCCTCGATGCCCTCGGTCCCGAGGTGGCGTCGCCAGATCTCGAGCAGGGTCGGGTTGTTCAGCATCGTGCGGCAACGGTTCGCCGGGTCCATCTCGAGCTCGACGCTGCACCCGGTGGCGAGTGCCGCCGCCTCAGCCATCGAGCCGAAGCGGTCGATCATGGCGTCGAGGTCCTCGTCGATCGGCGTGCGCACGTACCACGCCCCGCGGGTGAGGTCCGGGACGACGTTCGGCGCGGCCCCGCCATGGGTGATGATCCCGTGGACTCGCTCGCCGGGCTTGAGGTGCTGGCGCCACTGGGCGACCATCGTGTGAAGCAGCACGATCGCGTCGAGCGCATTCTTCCCGAGCCACGGATCGCCGCTGGCATGGGCCAGCTTGCCGTGGAACGTGACGTCGATCTCGGTCACCGCCAGGCAGAGCGACTCCGCGGCGTTGCTGTCCGACGGATGGATTTGTAGGCAGACGTCGACGTCGGCGAAGAGGCCGGCCCCGATGAGATGCACCTTGCCGTTGCCCGCCTCCTCGGCGGGGGTGCCGATGAAGCGGATCTCCCCGGCGAAGGCGCGGCCGAGGACCGATGCGGCGGCGATCGCCGCGGCGGCGCTCGACGAGCACATGAGGTTGTGGCCGCAGCCGTGCCCGACCTCGGGCAGGGCGTCGTACTCGCCGGCGAAGGCGATGACCGGACCGGGTCGATCGCCCTGCCAGCGGGCGACGAAGGCGGTCTCGAGGCCGCCGGCCGGGGCGGTGACGTCGAATCCGTGCGACGCGAGGAGCTCGGCGGTCCACGAGGCGGCCTGCCGCTCCTGGAACGCGATCTCGGGATTGGCGTGCACGCGATGTGAAAGGTCGAGGGCCTCGGGCAGGATCTTCTCAACGGCGGCCGGCAGCCCCTCGTTGACACCGATGACGGACACGCGGTCCTCCAGCTAGCGGTCGCGTCGCGAGAGGAACCACTCGACGACGGCGGCCAGGATGACGACGAAGATGGTGATCGGAACGCTGAGCGCCCCACCGAGCCGCAGGCCCGCCAGCGCCGCCAGCACGAGGCCGACGAGCACGCCGCGTCGAGCCGCTCGCGTCCAGGCGCCACGATAGACGATGCGACGCCGCGCGAGGACCTCGCCGAGGAACGCGAACGGCGTGACAATCAGCGCCGCCGACACCGAGGCCAGGCCGACGACGAGCGTCCGGTTCTGGGCAGCATCGGGACACGGCTGGGCGAGCGTCTCAGCGGGGCAGGCCCGACCGGCGATGGCCACGAGGATCACGCCGGCGAGGACGCCGAGCAGCAGGAGCGCCGCCACCGCGGCCCGGTCGCGTCCGCTCACCGCGCGGCGTCGGGGCAGATCTCCCGGAACGGGCAGTACCCGCAGCGCATGGCGCTGGGGGTCGCTTCGAAGCGACCCGCCCGGATCCCGGTGGCGGCCTCGGTCAGCTTCTCCTGCGCCTTTTCGAGGCGCTTCTCGGTCGGTCCTGCCCGTCCGGTGACGCCCGAATCCAGGAAGTGGAGTGCGAGCTCATCCGGCAGCGAACCGGTCTCCGCCTCGTGAGCGAGCGCGTAGATCGAGAGCTGGAGCGAATCCTTGGCGCGGCGGTTCGCCGTCGCGAGATCGCGCACGTCGCTCGACTTGTAGTCGGTGATGACGACGCGTCCGGCCTCGTCCCGGTCGACCCGGTCGTAGCGGCCGCGAAGCCGATCGGGCCCGAACGCAACCGTGAAGTCGCGCTCGACGGCGATCGGGCGGGCGGGGTCGCGCTGCTGGTCGTGCCAGAACCGTTCGATCGTCTCATGGGCCGCCGCTCGGCGCGCCTCCTCGTGCTGACGGGTGAGGAA
Organism: Chloroflexota bacterium; assembly: GCA_025699005.1. Lineage (GTDB taxonomy): Bacteria > Chloroflexota > Limnocylindria > QHBO01 > QHBO01 > JACDBZ01. The sequence goes on from JAILWI010000003.1 coordinate 312,929, forward strand.
CCCGACCGACTCCCAGTTCGCATCGAGCACGGCGTGGAGCGCCTCGAGCTCCATCGGCTCGCCGTTCATCTGCCGCCGATGGAAAGCCTGGACCGCAGCGTGGAGGGCGCGCCCGTAGACCATCTGGTGCGAGGCAGGTGTCGGAATGCGCACGACGTGCCCGTACCGGTAGCGCGCCGGGCAGTCGAGGTAGTCGTTGATCTGCCCGAAGCTCAGGCGCAGCGGCCGATCGCCGATGGAGGGCCGCGGGCTCGCCGGCGCGGGCGATGTCGGTGAGGCCTCGTGCCGAGCGAGCTGGTCGAGGAGCGCGGGGCGGACGGTATCGGCCGGCGTGGCCGGTGGCAGATCGAGCGCCTCGGCGACGAAGCGGCTCATCCCACGCGTCCGCCGCCCGCCATAGTCCTGCGCTGCGGACAGGACGAGCTCCTCCCGCGCCCGGGTCATGCCGACGTAGAAGAGGCGCCGCTCCTCGGCGACATGCTGGTCGGCCGCGGGTGCGGCGGCGCTGACCAGCGATTCGGGCAGCTCGAGCGCATCGCGGCGCTCACGCCCCGGGAAGCGGTCGTCGGCCAGCCCGACCAGGAAGACGACCCCGAACTCGAGGCCCTTGGCCTTGTGCAGCGTGAGTACGTGGACCGCATCGCCCTCGTCGGGCTCGACGTCGGCGGTCGAGGGATCGTCGCCGGTCTCGATCAGGGTGTCGAGCTGGGCGACGAGGAACGGCAGCCGGTCGTCGCGCAGCAGGGCGCCCTGGCGCCGCACGATCTCGAAGAAGCGCGCCACGTTGGCGAGCCGCTCGTCGCCGGTCTCCCGCGCCTCCTGTGCCAGCCGCGCCAGCCAGCCGGAGCTCGAGATGAAGTGATAGAGCAGCTCGCCACTGCTGCGCTCGGTGCTCATCGCGCGATGCGCCTCGAGGCTGCCGAGCAGGCGCTGGACGACCTCGATGGCGCGGGCGCCGAATGGCGAGCGCTCGGGATCGGCGACGGCATCCGCAAGCGCCACCGCCAGGCTGCTGCGGCGCCGGCGTGCCTGCGTCAGGGCAAGCGTCACGTCCGACGCGGCGAGGCCGAAGATCTCGCTGGTGGCCAGGTCGTAGAGGCTGACCGAGTCGTCCGGGTCGTTGGCTGCGCGAAGGAAGCTGATGAGGACGCGAACCTCCGGCTGGCGGTACAGCCCAGCCGTGCCGCTGAAGCGCCACGGGATGCGCGCCATGTTCAGCGCGCGCAGGTACGGATCCGCGTCGCGGTTGCCGCGCACGAGGATGGCGTGATCCCCCGGTCGGCGGCCGGCACGCAGCGAGGCGGCGATCCGATCGGCGACTGCATCGGCCTCGTCCGAACCCGTTGCGAAGGTGAGGACCTCGATCGGTCCCGCCGACGGCTCGGGGCGGTCGAACCGGACTCGCGCCCGGAGTCGCTTGTCGAGCCCCTCGCGCGACTCGAGACGGTCCGGGTCGTTGTGCGAGATGAGCCGATGCGCCGCGTCGAGGATCGGCTGGCGGCTGCGGTAGTTGTCGACCAGCACGACGCTCGTGGCCTTCGGGTAGGCGTCCCGGAAGCCGAGGATGTTGCCGAGGGCGGCGCCGCGGAAGCGGTAGATGCTCTGGTCGTCGTCCCCCACCACCGTGACGTTGCCGTGCGGCTCGGCGAGAAGTCGCACGATCTCCCACTGGGCGTGGTTGGTGTCCTGGAACTCGTCGACGAGGATGTATCGGAAGCGCTCGCGCTCCTCCGCGAGGACGGCGGGATGGTCCCGGAGCAGCCGCAGCGCGAGCCCGACCTGGTCGCCGAAGTCGAGCCGATCGGTGCGCCGCATGAGCTGCTCGTACGCCTGGTACGTCGCCGCCAGCTCCGCGTGGCGCGACGCCTCCTCGGCCAGCGCCTCGTTCTCGGGAGCGGCCGCGGCACGCTCGGCCAGCTCCCCGGCGGCGGCGAGGTAGGCATCCGGGCCGATGTCGTCGTCGCGCAGACGCGAGATGAGCGTGACGAGCGCGGACAGGAAGCGCGTCGGGTCGCCGAGCGGCCGGTATCGGTCGAGCGGCAGCTCGAACAGGTGCTCGCGGAGGAGGATGATCTGCTCGGCGCGCGACAGGACCGTCGAGCGGTCCGAGAGTCCGGCCTCGAGCGCGTGCTCGCGCAGGAGGCGGTCGCCGAACGCGTGGAACGTGCTGATCTCGGCGTCGGTCTGGCCATACGGCACGAGCCGATCCACCCGCTCGACCATCTCGGCCGCGGCGCGATCGGTGAACGTGAGGGCCAGGATCTCCGACGGCAGGGCTCGCTTCTCGGCGATGAGCCAGGCGATGCGGCGGGTGATCACCGTGGTCTTGCCGGTCCCGGCGCCGGCGACGATGAGGAGCGGGCCCTCCCCGTGCGTCACGGCCTTGCGCTGGCGCGCGGTCAGGTCGGCGAGGAGCGGCGGCTGGATGCGGAGGTGCGGCCGACGGGGTCGCGGAGCCGGCGTCAGCTCCTCGAAGAACGGGAGCTGGTCTGGCGACGGCACGACCGGTGGCATTTCGTCGATGGTAACGGAGGACTGGGTCACTCCGTGGTTATCGCTCGCTTATCGGACAGCTCGCCTGTCGCGCTGGCTCCGCGGCCGGTAGCGGGGCCGATGCCCGGGATGGTCGCCCTGGCCTGCCGCGGCGAGGATCGCCTCCGCGTGCCGGCGTGACGTGTGCAGCTCGTCGCGAACTCGGGCGACGCTGGCCGCGCGGCCCATGCCCTCGACGCGGACCCGGAGGGCGCTCCACACGTCGGCCGGGTAGTCGATGCCGGGCGCGATCTGCCGCAGCTGTCCCGCCGAGCGCAGCTGGTCGATGATCGTCGGCGGGATGCCCAGGCGTCCCGCGATCCCGTCGACCCGCGGGGGTGCCGCGCCGGCCGAGCGCAGGCCGTCGAGCAGGGTCGTGACCTTGGCGGCCATCTCCGGGTCGATGCCCGGCTTCGCATCGGCGAGACGGATCCGGCGCCCGGTCCGCGTCAGCTTTCCCTTCGTCACGAGGTCGTCGATCACGCGCCGCAGATCGGCCTCCGGCAGATCCAGCTTCCCGCCCCCTCGGTGCCGCGTCGACGGCTGTCGCTCCGATATCGTCAGCACCCGGGTCACGAGGGCATCCATGCGAAGGTCGACGGCAAGCGGCTGCTCGCGGTGGAATCGTCGAAGGGCCAGCAGCACGAGTCGTTCGGCGACGTGCCGCTGCTCGGGGTCGATCGCCCCGATCGTCACGCCGGCCGCGTCCCCTCGACCGCGATGCGGATCGCCTGGGACTCCTCGTCGGACAGGTTGTGCGGCGACGACCCGTCGGCCACGGGCTTCGCGAAGACCCGCGTGTTCGCCCGACCGTGAAGGCTGCTGATCACGATCCCGTCGCGGTCGTCGTCGAGGAGGGCGATCGCGAAGCTCTGGTCGGAGCCCGTGTCGTCGAACGGGTTGAACCGCACGAGGCCGATGTGCTGGAGCGAGCGCCGCGTCCGCCCCTCGATCGTGGCGTGCAGCGCCTCGATCTCCCGCATCCGCTCGGTGGCGTGGACCGCCTGCTCGGCGCTCCCCACCAGCCGGTCGTGGAGCGATCCACCCTCTCCGTCTCGCACGAGGTCGCGGTATCGGCGCACGGCGCGACCGAGACGGACGCTCTGCGCCAGGACGACGATGAGCAGGATCACGACGAGACCCGCCAGGACACCGAAGGCGAGTGAGAGGTTCTCGGTCAGGAGACGGTCGAAATCGGGCATCGAATCGGCGGTATCATAGCGGCCCCGCGGCCTCCCGCCCGGCCGCGGCCTGCCGTACGACCACGCACGAGAACGAGGAAGCGATGCCCCGCAAAGCCGGAAAGGCCGCCAGCCGAAAGGCACGCCAGCGCTCCGTCAAGCGAGCCTCGCGTCCGGCATCGGCCCCTGCATCGGCCTCCACGACCGGGCCGTCCCTCGACGCCGATGTCGTTCCGCCGGTCGGGACGCCGGACGCTCGCGAGGCGGTCTCGCTCGCCCCTCCGCGCCGTACGCCGCCCGCCAGGACACAGGTCGGATCCACGCTCACGAGCAGCGAGCGCGCCGAGTACCACTACGTCGAGCGCGACCTGCGCAACATCGCGGTCCTGACGGCCGCGATTGCGGTGCTGCTGTTCGTCGCCTGGCTCGCCTTCTCCGCCATGGGACTCGTCGGCTAGCCTCGCAGAGCGTCAGCGCAGCGTGTTCAATCGCTGTCTCCCCTCGTGTCCCGTTCCTACCGCTGGGACTCCAGCCGCTGACGGCGGAGACGCTGGAGCCGCTCCCCGATCTTGAGCTCCAGCCCCTCGTCGGACGGCTCGTAGAAGACGCGGCCGGCGAGCGCGTCGGGCAGGTACTGCTGGTCGACATCGGCGTCGTCGTAATCATGGGGGTAGAGGTAGCCGCGACCGTAGCCCTGCTCGCGCGCCAGGCGCCGATGCGAGGACGGGCGAAGGTGGAGCGGCACCGGCAGCCGTCCGTGCTCCTCGACCTCGGCCAGGGCCGCGAAGTACGCCGCTCCCGCCCGGTTCGACTTCGGCGCCGATGCGACGTACGCCGCCGCCTGGGCCAGCGCGTACTGCGCCTCCGGCAGACCGATCATCTCGACCGCCTGCATGGCCGCCACGGCCACCTGGAGTGCTCGCGGATCGGCGTTGCCGACGTCCTCCGATGCCGCGATCACGATGCGCCGCGCGATGAACGTCGGATCCTCCCCCGCCGCTACCATGCTGGCGCACCAGTAGAGCGCCGCATCGGGGTCGTTGCCTCGCATGCTCTTGATGAATGCCGATGCTGCCTCGTAGTGCTGGTCGCCGACCCGGTCGTAGGCCAGGAGCCGCTGCTGGGCCGCCTCGGCGGCACCCTCGGGCGTGATCTCGGCGCCGTCGTCGAGCACCGCCGCCGATGCCTCGAGGATGTTCAGCGCCGTTCGCGCGTCGCCGCCGGCCAGGTCGAGGATCGTCGCCCGGCCCTCGGCTCCCAGCCGCACGCGTCCGGCCAGCCCGCGCTCGCCATCGGCCAGGGCGCGGTCGACGATCTCGCCGAGCGCATCGGCGTCGAGCGGCTCCAGGCGATACACGCGCATCCGCGACAGGAGCGGCGAGTTGATCTCGTAGTACGGGTTCTCGGTCGTCGCGCCGATGAGCGAGATCGTGCCGTCCTCGACGTGCGGCAGCAGGGCGTCCTGCTGGCTCTTGTTGAACCGATGGAGCTCGTCGATGAACGCGATCGTTGCACCGCCGGCGTCACGGAGGGCCTTGGCATCGGCGACGAGTGCGCGGATGTCGGCGACGCCACTCGTCACCGCGCTGAGCTGGCGCCATGTGCCGCCGGCGCGATCGGCGAGCAGCCGGGCCAGCGTCGTCTTGCCGCTGCCCGGCGGCCCCCACAGGACGAGCGACGGCCGGTGGCCCGGCTTCACGACCCGGGTGAGCGCGCCCTCCTCCCCGACGAGGTGCGGCTGGCCGACGAACTCGTCGAGCGTCCGTGGTCGCATCCGCGCGGCCAATGGCGCATCGGCACCAACGGTGTCGCCGAACAGCGGCTGGGTCGGCTCAGCGCGCGCGCGTCTGGGCACCTGGGCCTCGTCTGATCAGGAGCGGATCCATCCGCCGATTATGATGCGACGCATGGAACAGAACCTCCGGACACCGGGACCCACGCCGATCCCGGATGACGTCCGCGACGCGCAGGCGCAGCAGATGATCGACCACCGCGGCAGCGAGTTCGCGGAGCTGCTGCGAGAGACGTCGGCCGGGCTCGCCGAGCTCATCGGCACGACCGGCGAGGTCTTCCTGCTCACCGGCTCGGGCAGCGGAGCGCTCGAGGCCGCTGTCGTCAACACCCTCTCGCCCGGCGACCGCGTGCTCGTGGTCACGATCGGATCATTCGGTGATCGCTTCGCGCAGATCGCAACCGCCTTCGGGGCAGCGGTCGAGCGCTTCGAAGTCGAATGGGGCCAGGCCGCCGATCCGGCGGCGCTGCGGGAGCACCTGGCCTCGACAGAGCCGTACCGCGCCGTGCTCATCACCCACAACGAGACCTCGACCGGGGTCGCCAACCCGCTGCGGGAGCTGGCCGAGGTCGTTCGAGCGGCACCCGGCGAGCCGCTCGTCGTCGTCGACGGCATCAGCGGTCTCGGCGCCATGCCGTTCGAGATGGACGCCTGGGGCGTGGATCTCGTCGTGAGCGCCAGCCAGAAAGCCTGGATGGCATCACCGGGCATCGCGATCGCCGCGGTCGGTGAGCGGGCTCGTGCCGCCGGCGAAACGGCGCGCATGCCGCGCTTCTACTGGGACTTCGCAGAGGCGCGAGCGTGGGCGGGCAAGGGTCAGACGCCGTGGACGCCGGCCATCACCGTCCTCTATGGCCTGCGCGTCGGCATCGGGAAGCTGCGCCAGGAGGGTCGCGAGCGCACCTGGGCGCGCCACGCTGCGATCGCCCGTGGCGTCGTGGCGGGGATCGAGCACCTCGGCCTGCGTCCCGTGGCGCCGCCGGAGCACCGCTCCGGGACGGTCACCGCCGCATGGCTGCCCGAGGGCCTCGAATGGGCTCCGTTCAATGCCGCCATGCGCGAGCGCGGCCTCGTGATCGCCGGGGGCCAGGGCAAGTGGACCGGGCGCATCCTGCGGTTCGGGCACATGGGTGACGTCGGGATCGAGGAGATGGCGCAGGCCCTCGAGATCATGGGCGGAACCCTGCGGGACTTCGACCGGGACGCGGATCCATCCGGCGCCGCCGAGGCGGCATTCGCATCCTTCACCGCCGAGACCGTCGCCGCTCGATGAGCGTCCGGCGCCTGCTCCTCGTCCGTCACGGCGTCACCGATTGGAACCGCGAGGGACGCTTCCAGGGACACCTCGATCCCCCACTGGCTGATGACGGCCGCGCCGAGGCCGAGCGCCTGGGCGAGCGGCTGTCGGCCGACGACGCGCTGCGTCCGACACGCATCATCTCCTCGACCCTGGCGCGTGCCCGCCACACCGCCGAGGCCATCGGCTCTCGCATCGGTGTGGCGGTCGAGCCGGATCGGCGCCTCATGGAGATCGGCCAGGGTGAGTGGGAGGGCCGGACGCACGACGAGCTCGCGGTGAACGACGCGGAGCGCTACGAGGCGTGGCGCTCCGACACGCGCATCCGTCAGCCTCCCGGTGGCGAGACGGTCGAGGACGCGTGGCAACGGGTGGCCGCGTTGGTCGCCGAGCTCGACGTCGCGGCGGATCCGGGTCCGATCTGCCTCGTCAGCCATGGCGGAACGCTCCGCGTGCTCGCCCGCGTCCTCTTCGGCGGCGACATCGACGCCCCGTGGAGCTTCGACGTCGACAATGCCTCCCTCTCGGTGTGCAGCGCGCTGGACACCGATGACGGATGGCGCCTGGAGCGATGGAACGACACGTTCCACCTCCTCGGGACGGTCACGACGCACGTCGACGAGTCGGAGGGGCGGCCGCTCGCCCTCTGAGCCGCGCGGTCAGGCGTCTCGGCGCAGGAGCCTGCGGGCGAAGCGGCGGATGGCCAACCAGACGAGCGGGAGCCGCAGGCGGGCCCACGCCTCCTCGAGGCGCCCCGAGGCGGTCGCGGTCATGCGCCTGCCGGAGTACGACTGCCACACCTTGCCGTCGGCCACGGTCCGAATCGGCTCGATGTGCCCGGGCAGCTGCTCCTCCAGCCAGCCCGCGTACTCGTAGATCGTCTCGGAAGGTCGCGGCCCGACCCCGGCTCGCTCGGCGGCGTGCGTGAGCTGCTGCCAGGCACGATCGCCCGCCGGCAAGAACCGCCAGGATCGCTGGAGTCGGCGCATGCGGATGAAGATGAAGGCACCCGCGCCCACGAGGAGCACGGCGACGAGGAGGGCATTCCCTCCGCGGGCCGCGTCATTCGACGTGGGGGCATCCGGACGCGCCGCATCGATGCCACCGTCGATGAAGTCGACCGATGGCAGGGCGTTGATCTGGCGCCGATCGGCCGGGTCGAGCTCGAAGTCGAGCAGCGGGTCGCGGCCGTTGGCCGGCGGGGTCACCGTGGACGGGTCGCCCGTGGGGCGGACGAAGCGGGAGTCGATCGACTTCGTGGCCTCGAAGATCTGCCATCCGTAGCCGGGGAAGAAGACCTCACCCCAGGCATGCGCGTTCGACTCGCGGACGAGGAACGTGTCGTCCTCGAGCCGATCGCCCGGCGCGAACCCCCCGGCCACGCGGGCAGGGAGGCCGAGCGAGCGGGCCATCATCACGAACGCGCTGGCGTAGTACTGGCAATACCCGGTGCGGTCGTTCTCGGGATCGAACAGGAAGTAGTCGACGAGATCGTCGCCCGGCTCCGGGACCCCGGCGCGCGGGCTGTACGAGAACGAGTCGTCGCGCTGGAGATAGGCGGCCAGTGCCTTGGCCTGGTCGTACGGGTTGTCGAGGCCCGTGGTGATCTCCTCCGCCAGCGCCCGCACCCGATCGGTGACCCGCGAGTCGTCGAGGTACAGGGCCCGCACGACCGACGGGTAGTCGGTGCCGGCGCTCGACAGCTGGGCCTCGTCGGCCCGCGAGATCGCGACCGAGACCTGGTAGCCCTCCCCCGCGCCGATCGGGTTCGCGGCGTCGATGCCGCCGAGGACGGGCTGCCCGCCCGACTCGTGGATGACGACCGGGGCGAACACCTGGAGCGGCGAGCCGGCCGTGAACAGGTTGCGCCCGAAGGTCTGGTGCATGCTCAGCGTGATCGTGGCGATCTCGTAGGCATCGGCCGGTCGTTCGGGCGTCGGACCCTCGAAGAGCCGCTGGCCCGGCCCGACCTGACGCCGCGGTCCGTCGCTGCGGTCCCAGCCCCTGCCGGTGTAGATGTCATAGGTCGTCGTGCGCAGATAGAGCGCGCGCGGCGCGGCGACGGTGAGGACCTCGTCGTCGCTGCTCACCCACTCGCCGGACACCGCGAAGCTCGATCCGAACGTGCTCCCGGTGATGCGCGAGTTCGGGTTGCTGAGCGTGCCGAATGCGCCCTCGAACTGGTCGCGAACCCCGGTCCACACGCCGTCCAGGCCGCGCCAGGCATCGGTGAGAGGGGCGGCGACCGCGACGCCGGTGAGGACCCAGGCCATGATGACGGCCCCGGCCGCGAAGACGATGCCCGAGCGCATGATCGAGGCGGGTACCTCGAGGTTCTCGTTCACGCGACGACGCTGCCATCCGTCCTGCCGCTCGACGAGCGCGGCGCGCAGCCACAGCAGCAGGGCCGCGGTCACGAACAGGAGCAGGTGCATGAACAGGTCGGTGAGCGTCGCCGACAGGTTCACGATCATCGCGGTCCCGAGCAGGAGGATCGCGTCAAGGACACGGTGATAGCGGTACACGGCGTACGCGGCGGTGAACGCCGTCGTCCACATCAGCAGCCCGAGGCCGACCGCGTACGGCGACATCTGCGACGGGAAGCCGGTCTGCACCATCGTCGCGGTCCAGCCCAGCAGATCGTCGCGGAGCGCCAGCACCCGCCCGACCTGTCCGAGCTCGGGGTGATACTCGCCCGCGACGGCCCACACCACGACCACCCCGCCGATCACCGCGCTCGTTGGCAGGGTCAGGACGACCGTGGTGCGCAGCACGCCGAGAAGAGCCCCGGCGACCATGGCCCAGAACGCGACCGGCGGCAGGAACTCGAGCTGGTCCAGCCACCGCGGTGCCTGGATGGCCCAGGACAGGGCGAGGCCCATGATGATGAGCAGGCCCAGGCTCAGCCAGCCGGCCCGCGGGTAGAGGAAGCGCTCGCGGAGGTCAGCCACGGGTCGGCACCCGGCCGCCGATGGCCTCGGCGATGTCATCGCCTCGTCGCACGAGCCGATGCTCGATGTCGTACTCCGCCAGCGCGTGGCGCACGGCGGCCATCTCGGCGCGGGCATGGATGTCGTCGTCCACGCCGACGAACGAAGAGCGGTCGAGGAGGATGACGAGGGCCCCGACCCCTCGCCGGCGGAGCGCCGACAGCCCGCGCACCCACGCCCGGTCGGTCGAGCCGGTGATCAGGCACAGCGTCACGCCGCGCCGCAGCTGCGGCAGCGTGGCGGTGAGCGCCTCTGCCAGGGACTCGTTCCCGTCGGCCTGGACGTTGGCGAGGAGGTGGAGGAGCTTCTGCTCGACGCGCGGCCCGCGATCGGGCTGGTGCACGACCGAGCGGCGAGCCGAGGCGGTCATCGCCACCGACCGGTTGTCCGACAGGGTCCGCAGCGCCACGGACGCCGCGATCGTCACGGCGGTCTCGACGGACGCCTCGTTGCCTACCCCGGCATGAACGCGGCGGTCGAGGTCAAGAAGGATCCACAGGTCGGCCGCCTGCTCGAGGTCGAACTCCTTCACGTGCAGCTCTCCGTGCCGCGCGCTCGAGAGCCAGTGGATCCGGTTGATCGCGTCACCGTGGACGTAGGGCCGGACCCCGCCCACGAGGGGCGTCGCCGCCTCGTAGCGGCGGCTGGTGCGCGTCGTGCCGTCGATCGGCGACGGGGGCAGCCGCCAGTGCGGCAACGCCACGACCTCGGGAAAGACGACGACGCTGGTCGCCGATCCGACCGTCATCTCGCTCTGGAACAGGCCGAACGGGTCGCCGGTGCGGACCCGCAGGGCGCCGAGGCGATAGCTCCCCCGCCGCGTCAACGTCACCTTGGCCAGCCACTGACGCGTGCTCCGCGCCGGGATGCCGATCACGCGTCCCGGAAGGCTGGCCGGCAGCGTCGACTCGTTCCAGCACTCGATCCAGGGCTTGCCCCACCGGTCGCGGTTCTCGACGCGGTAGATGGCCTGGAGGACCTCGCCGACGTGGGTGCGAGGGTTGAGCACCCGGTAGTCGGCGCGCACGTCGCGCAGCCCACGGCGCGCGTAGAGCCAGGACCCGAAGCCGATGGCGACCATGAGATAGGCGAGGAAGAAGAGGAAGTCCAGCCCGGTGCTGAAGGCGGCGACGACCAGCGCTGTTCCGAGGAACAGCAGTCGGAGGTGCCGGCTCAGCAGCCCCATGGCGCGATCAGGAGATCCGGCTGCGCCCGGACTCCGCCGCCGCGGCCGCGTCGGCGACCGGGACGGACGCGAGGATCTCACGAACGATCTGCTCGGGATCGACCTCGCGGAGGGACGCCTGGCTCTTCACGATGAGCCGGTGGGCCAGGATGGCGACCGCAAGCTGCTTCACGTCATCGGGGATGACGTAGTCGCGGCCATTGAGCGCCGCGTGCGCCTGACAGGCGCGGTACAGGTTCAGCGATCCGCGCGGGGATGCCCCGAGGTAGACGTCGGGATGCTCGCGCGTGGCGTGGACGAGCCGGACGATGTACTCGGCCACCGCCTGGTCGACGTAGACCTCCTTGATGGCGGTTTGCATCGCCCGCAGCTCCTCGATGCCGAGCACCTGCTCGACCTCGGAGAGCGGGTGGCGGCGCTTCTGCTCGTCGAGGATCACGAGCTCCTCCATCGGCTTCGGATAGCCGAGGCGGAGGCGGAGCATGAAGCGGTCGAGCTGTGCCTCGGGAAGGGCGAACGTGCCCTCGTACTCGATCGGGTTCTGGGTGGCGATGACGAGGAACGGCGACGGCATCGGGTAGGTGACGCCGTCGATCGTGGCCTGCCGCTCCTCCATGCACTCGAGCAGCGCGGACTGCGTCTTCGGGGTGGCGCGGTTGATCTCGTCGGCGAGGACGACCTGGGCCATGATCGGCCCCGGGCGGAACTCGAACTCGGTCGTCTTCTGGTTGAAGATCGAGAGGCCGGTGACGTCCGACGGCAGCAGGTCGGGCGTGAACTGGATGCGCCGGAAGCTGCAGCCGATGCTCTGGCTGAGTGCCTTGGCCAGCATCGTCTTGCCGACGCCCGGCACGTCCTCGATGAGGATGTGGCCCTCGCACAGGAGCGCCACGAGGGCCATCCGGACCTCGACGTGCTTGCCGATGATGACCCGCTCGACGCTGGCCACGACGCGCTCGGCAGGTTGCTGGACGTTCTTCACGATGTGCTCACCTCCCCGTCCTCGGTGCGGTGGCCACCGACTCCGGGGGCCCGGTCCTCGTTGCTAGACAATACCCCAGCACGTTACGGATCGGTTCAGGGGGCCCCTCGGCCGCCGCTCGGAGAACGGCTCAGGAGCCCGCCGAGAGACGGAGCCATTCGGCCATGATTCGACCGGCGATGGGTGCCGCACCGGCCGATCCCGAGCCGCCGCGCTCGAGCAGGACCGCGATCGCGATCCGGGGCGTGGCGTCCTGCTCCGCCGGCGCGAAGCCGATGAACCACGAGTGGGGCGCCTGCTCGCCTCCCAGCTCGGCGGTGCCGGTTTTTCCGGCGGAACGCGCGTCTCCGATGCCGTACAGCGTCACGTCGGCCTGACCGGCATAGAGCCGGCCGAGCTCGCCGTTCACCGCGTCGACCATCGCCGCACGCGTCGCCGCCGCGGTCGCGCTGCTGACGACCCGCGTTCCACCGCCCGAGCCGAACGTCTCGAGCACCTGGTCGGTCGGCGACCCGTCCTCGGAATGGCTGCGGACGTCGCGCACGACGTACGGGTTCGGAGCGACGCCGTCGCCCGCAATGGCAGCGGCCAGCATCGCCATCTGGACCGGGGTCACCGCGGTGCGCCCCTGGCCGAACGACGCGCTCGCCAGCTCCACGTTGTCGCGGAACGGCCCGCAGTCCCCGTCCACCGGCTCGGTCACGTAGCTGGCGGCGACGGACAGGCCGCGGTCCGGCGGCCCGATGCGCATCGGCGCACAGAACCCGAAGCGGCGGGCATAGTCGAGGAACGTGTCGGCGCCGATGTCCAACCCCACGTGCGCGAAGAAGATGTTGCTCGACACCTGGAGCGCGGGCGACAGCGGCCAGAGGGCGGGCTGGATGCCGCCGAGGTCATGCTCCCGGATCGCGAAGCCGTCGACCACGAAGCCCTCGCGCTCTTCGCGCGGCTGGTTCTCGTAGGTCGTGTCCGGCGTGATCGCCCCCGCGTCGAGCGCGGTCGCCGCGGTGAAGACCTTCATGATCGATCCGGGCACGTAGAGGCCCTGCCGCGCGCGGGCCAGGAGCGGCTCGGCCGGATCGTTGCGAAGCGCGTCCATCGGCTCCTGGGCGCCGTTCGGGTCGCCCGAGATCGGCGTCGCGTCGAACGTGGGGGCGGACACCAGCGCAAGGATCGCGCCGGTCTGGGGATCGATCGCGACGACGGCACCCGCGTCGCCGCCGAGCTGGGCCGCGGCGAAGTCCTGCAGGCGGCGATCGATCGTGAGCGTGAGGTCACGCGGCTGCGGCTGACGGTCGAGGACATCGCCGATGAGATCGCGAATCGGGTTCGGGTCGGTCTGGCCGACGAGGATGTCCTCGAAGGCACGCTCGATGCCCGTCGTGCCGAAGCGCAGGCTCGAGTACCCCAGAACGTGGGTGAACGCCGGATCGGTGTACGTCCGTCGGCTGAGGCCATCGATCACCTCGGACGACGCCAGGACCTGTCCGCTCGCGTCGAAGATCGTGCCTCTCGGCAGGCTGCGGCGAGCGGCGATGACCTCCGGGTTATCGGTCCGGATCGAGAGGCTGTGGGCCTCGATCACCTGCCACCACACCGCGCTGGCCGAGACGACGGCGAAGGCGAGCATGAGGTAGACGCCGAGCCGCCGAACGTTCGTCGCGATCATCCGGCCGCCTCTTCATCGGCCGATCCGCTGCGATGGCTGATCGCGAGCAGCAGCCCGATCATGATGAAGCTGGCCACCACGCTCGAGCCTCCGTAGCTCACGAACGGCAGGGTGATGCCGGTGAGCGGGATCAGCTTCGTGTTGCCGCCGATGATGATGAGCGTCTGAAGGCCGAGGCTGGCGGTCAGGCCGGCGGCGAGGAGGGCGCCGAAGTCGTCACGCGCCAGCGCCGCGATGCGCAGGCCGCGGAACACGAGGATCATCGCGAATCCGAGGAGCGCGAACGCGCCCAGCAGGCCCAGCTCCTCGGCGATGGCGGTGAAGATAAAGTCCGTGTGGACGAACGGGATCGTGAGGCTGCCGCCCAGGGTCACGAGGCCCTGCCCGAGGCCCTCCCCGAACACGCCGCCACGCCCCAGCGCATAGATCGCGCGAACGGGCTGGAAGCCCGCCCCGAGCGGATCGGCGAACGGGTCGAGCCAGACGTCGACGCGCGCCTGGACGTGTCCGAACAGCTGGTAGGCGACCCAGGCACCGGCAACGAACAGGATGAGGCCGATGAGCACGTAGCTGCGCCGGCCGGTCGCCACGAACAGCATCGTGAGGAACGTGCCGAAGAAGAGGAGCGCGGTCCCAAGGTCGTTGAGCACGACCACGATGAGCATCACCGCGGCGAACAGCACGAGCATCGGCAGGAAGTACGGCAGGGGCGGGATGCTGAGGAATCCGATGCGCATGCGTGCGCTGGTCAAGAGCGTGCGGGTCTCGGCCAGGTACCCGGCGATGAACACGACGAGCACGATCTTGAGCAGCTCGCCGGGCTGCACGCTCACCGGCCCGAGGTCGATCCACAGCCGGGCGCCGTTCACCTCGTAGCCGAGCACGAGCGTGGCCGCGAGCAGCGCGATCCCGATCGCCGCCCACGAGTACTTGTAGTGCCGAAGGATGCCGTCGTCGCGCAGGCCGACGGCGATCGCCAGCATCACGATCATGCCGACGGCGAACCACAGGAGCTGGGTGGCGGCCATGCCGAGCTCGAGCCCGAACGCGCTCGTCCCGGCCAGGTCCTGCGGCAGGCGATTGAGCATGATGATGCCGATGCCGCCCAGCGCACCGACCGCCGGCAGGATGAGCTGGTCGCCGCGGTGGCCGGACGCCACGAGGACCACGTGGGCGACGACGAAGAGGGCAACGAACCCGACGGCCAGGGTCATGTCCCCCGTCTCGAGCGCGCCGGTCAGGGCGATGTTGGTGACCAGGAAGCCGAGCGGGACGAGCAGCAGGATCGGAAGGAGGAGACGGAACTCCGCGCCGCGCCAGGTGAGCCTCATGCGCCGCGCGTCACCGATCCAGCCGCATGCGGACGCGGCCGATCGTCAGCTCGTCGCCGAAGCTCAGCGCCACCGGCCGCTCGATGCGATGCCCGTTGACGAACGTGCCGTTCGTGCTGCCCTGATCCTCGACGAACCAGCTCCGTCCGCGGAAGGTGAGCATGGCGTGGTTGGCGCTCACGAAATCGTCCTCCACGAAGATCGTGTTGTTGACGTTCCGGCCGATTGAGTTGATCGGGCCCAACGCGATCGTCGTGCCGTTCGGCGGCTCATCGGCCGGCGACTCGAGGACCGAGAGGCGGCCGATGCCGGAGCGGGAGCTGATCTGGGCCTCCTCCGCGCTGCGCAGGTCCCGCAGAAGCGAACCCGCGAATCGCATGAGGATCAGGTAGAGGAGCGCCACGAAGCCCAGCTGGGCCAGCAGCAGCAGGATGCGAAGGATCTCGGCCGTCATCCGCGTACCTGGAACTCGATGCGCGTGTCGCCGATCTCGATGATGTCGCCGGGGCCGAGCGCGATCTGGCTGACCGGCTGGCCGTTCACGCTCGAGCCGTTGCGGCTGCCGAGATCGGTGAAGCTGTAGGCCCCGTGCTGGAGCTTCAGCTGGCAGTGGTGCCGGCTCACCATCGGGTCGTCGACGATCACGTCGTTGTCGCTCGCCCGCCCCACGCCGATGAGCGCGCCCCCGAGGTCGAACTGCACCGCGCGGCTCCCGCGCGTGCTCACGAGCAGGTAGGCGCGACGCGCGGAATCCGGGGCATCTGCGGCGCCGGGGCGGTTGAAGACCATCGTGTCGGAGTTGCCCGGCATCGGCATGGCATCGGGAACGCGAGAGCCCCGCTCGTCGATGACGTTGGCTGCCACCCGGATCTCCCCTCGTCGCGTCTCCTCGTCGGAGATGATCTGGACCTTCGGACGGGCGACGAGGCTGTATTTCTCGTGGCGCGCCCGGGCGAGGACGCCGTGCGCGAGGTCGTCCTCGAGCGAGGTGCGGTACGTCGCAAAGGCGGCGAAATCGGACGGATGAAGGTGCAGGTCGTACCGGTTGGGAACGATGACGCCCTCGTCGCGGTAGATCTTGTTCGTGTCCATCGCCCGCTCGATCCGCTTCGCCAGGCTGACGGGCTGGATCGACGCGCCGAGGCGCCCGGCCGGTGCTTCGAGGAAGCGCTCGAGGAACGACTCGACGCGCGCGAGGATGCCCATCGCGGGCGATCCTAGCACGCGGGGTACGAACGGCCGTTCGGTCGGTACGAATGCGCCGTAGGGGCAAATCGGACCCCATCGGTATACTTCGGGACCCTGAAACGCTGCCACGACCGGGAGATTGCGCACCACCATTGGCTGACACACTCACCGAGTCCTTCTGCGAACGCTGCGGGACACGCTACGAGTTCCAGGCGCCGACGCGCCTCAACCCCTTGCGCAAGACGCGGGGGTTCATCGGTGGGCTGCGCAACTACCTGACCAGCCAGGACGCCCTCTCGGATGCGATGGGCGACGCGATGCGCTCCGAGGAGGACAACCTCGCGGCCGCGCAGCTCGAGGCCTTCCACGAGTCATTCAACTTCTGTATCGACTGCCGGCAGTACACGTGCGTGAACTGCTGGAACGACGACGCGGGTCGCTGCCGCAGCTGCGCGCCGATCCCCGGCACCGACGACCTCGCCGAGCGGCTCGCTGCGTCGGCCATCGCCCCGCCCGCGGCGACCGCCGACCCGGTGGGCGCCCACGCCCACGCCCACGCCGAGTCGCACGAGCCCTGGCCCGCCGAGCTCTGGCCCGCCTCGGATCTTCGCGACGAGCCACCGGTCGAGGTTTGGCCGGCGCCATCGGCCCCCGAGCCCACCGCGGCCGAGGTCGAGGTCGAGCCGGAGCCCGTCGCCGCCGAAGCGGAGCCCGAGCCCGAGCCGGTCGCCGCCGAAGCGGAGCCCGAGCCGGAGCCCGTCGCGGCCGAGCTCGACGTTGAGCCGGAGCCGGAGCCCGTCGCGGCCGAGGTCGACGTCGAGCCGGAGCCCGTCGCGGCCGAGGTCGAGGTTGAGCCTGTCGCGGCCGAGGTCGACGTCGAGCCGGAGCCCGTCGCGGCCGAGGTCGAGGTTGAGCCTGTCGCGGCCGAGGTCGAGCCCGATCCCGTCGCAGCCGAGGTTCAGGCTGAGCCGGAGCCCGTCGAGGCTGAGGCGCGGCCGCCGCTCCGCGTCGTCGCCTGGGACGACGATATCGAGTACGACGTCTATGAGCCGGCCTCCGCCGGGCCAGAGTCGGAGCAGGTGGCGGCCGAGGTCGCGGCCGACTCCGAACCGATCGCCGCCGAGTCCGACAACGAGGTCACTGAGCCGGTCACGGCCGAGTCCGAGCCGATCGCCGCCGAGTCCGAGCCGATCGCCGCCGAAGTCTCCACCGAGCCGGCGCTCGAGGATGAGCCGATCGCAGCCGAGGTGGCAACCGAGCCCGAAGCCGAGCCGATCGCAGCCGAGGTGGCAACCGAGCCCGAGCCTGAGCCTGTTGCGGCCGAGGTGGAACCGGAGCCCACCCCGGAACCGACGCCACGCGCTCCTCGACTGGCCCCGATCTCACAGACGATCCTCCGCTTCCCGGACAGGGGCGGCCGCGATGCGGCCCCGGGCGAGGGCGACGAGGTGGCCGCGGCCGCCGCGTCTCCCGAGCTCGCCGCGCGCCGCGCGCAGCTCGACCTCCTGGGACTGGGGGATCCGGGCGAGGGACCGGTCGCACCGGAACGTCCGGCCGCCATGCCGTACCGCTCACGCGGAGCGGCCGTCAGTCCAGCCGAGCTCGCGCGGCAGGCCGCTGCCGCCGGATCGTTCTGGGAAGCATCGGCGCGGGAGGTCGCGAGCGCCACCGGCCAGATCGGCGTCCAGAGCTGCGGCCAGTGCGGACTGTCGCTCTCGGCAAACGCGCGGTTCTGCCGCCGATGCGGCACCCGCCAGGCTCGATCGGCCTAGCTGGAGCTCGGGCTCGAGGTCGAGTCCTTCGCCGGCTTCGAGGCCGTCGAGTCCGGCGCAGCGGTCGTCCCGGACGCCGCATCCGACTTCGGGGCGGACCCGCCCGCATCGCCGTTGCCGGAGGCGGATCCCTTGTCCCCGCCGGAGATGGAGCTCGAGGAGCTCGATCGTGAGTCGGTGCGGTAGAAGCCGGACCCCTTGAAGATGATGCCGGCGGGGTGGATCACCCGCCGCAGCGCCCCGCCGCACAGCTCGCACACCGATGGTCCATCTTCGGACATCGGGTGGATCACCTCGGTCACGGTGCCACAGGCGCGGCACTGGTAGTCATACGTCGGCACGGCGCGCGCATCATGGCAAACGAAACGGGCCCGCGCAATGCGAGCCCGTCCAGGTGGTGTCGAAGCCGTTGTCAGGCGTTCGAGGTCTTCACCCCGAAGCGAGCCCACCATCGTCGGGCGGTCGCCTTCGACTCCTTCGCCATCGCTCCCTCGGGCTCTGAGATCAGCCGAGCAACGGCGTGGAGGTCATCGGCGATGCGCTCCTTCGGGAACTTGATGATGATCGGGCGGCCCTCGTTCGACGCGATGACGGCCTTCGGCCCGCTGCTGACGACGGTCGCCGCGATCGGCAGGCCGAGCGACGATGCCATGTCCTCGACCCGGATGCCGTGGTTCGCGCGGTTCACGATGACCCGGATGCCCTTGTCGAGGCCGAGGTCTCGTGCCAGCTCCAGGAACTGGGCGCTGTTGCGCAGCGCGCCGACCTCGGGCGTGACGACGAGGAAGATCTCGTCGGAGACGGCGAGCATCGCCATCGTGCGGTCGTCGTAGCCAGGGTGATTGTCGACGACGACGTACGAGTGATGGTTGCGAGCCCACTTCAGCGCGGCCAGCAGCAGGTCGACCGAGACGCGCTCGGACTCGGCGGGGTCGGTGCCCCAGGTCAGGACGCGGACGCCGGATTCGGCATGCGTGGCGACGCACTGGTCGAAGGCCGCATCGGTCCATTCCTCGGGCGGGCTGTCCGACAGGTCGGCCAGGCCCATGCGATAGGGAACCTCGAGCACCGACGTCACGTTGCCCACGCCGACGTCGGCGTCGAACAGAAGGACCTCGGAGCGGGTCTGCTGGCGGAGGGCCACGGCGAGGTTGACGGAGATCGTGGTCTTGCCGACGCCTCCCTTCGGGGCGAACACGCTCACGGCGTGCCCCTCGCCGGCGACCGGCGCGGTGGACAGGCCCTCGGCGGAGGCCCATCCGCTGGACTCGCTCGGCAGGTGCTGTCCGCTTCGGATGAGCAGCGCCTGCAGCCGGTAGACGAGCGCATCCGCCGGCAGCGGCTTCATGGCCAGCTCGTTCGTGGTGGACCCGAAGCCGGTCGGCAGCTCCATGCTCTCGCCGATGAGAAGGAGCACGGGGACGCTCTTGTCGGCCTCGATCGTCGCGTAGATCGAGGAGATGGCGTCGCTGCCAAGGTCGCAGTCGACGACGGCCAGGTCGAAGGATCCGGCAGGAACCACCCCGTCGGTCACACGGACCGACTCGAAGCCGGCGCGCGCGAGCTGTTCGAGATAGTGATCGGAGTCGCCAGTGACGGCGAGCAGAACCGTGGGTCGCTCCATTGCCCTTCCTTCGTGGAATGTGGTCCGGTGACGGTCGGCACCAGTGTCCCGGCGGAAGTGGCAGGCGGCAATGGGACTCGGGCCCGTGGGGCCTACCCCAGAAGTACTGTCAGGCGCCCCGCGTCATGCGCATGCCGCACTTCGGACAGTAGAAGGCGCTCGCGTTGCCGGCCTCGAACCCGCAGTGCGCGCAGGTCAGGCCGGATCGGCCGCCGATGGAGGGGGCACGCGCCTGCTCGGCCTCGCCGAGGCTGAAACCGGACGCCACGACCTGCTGGTAGAGCGAGCTCAGCAGCTTCTGACCGATGCGCTCGGTGTCACCGCGCATCCCCTTGCCGCCCCACCCGAGCACGGCACGCACGATGAGCTCGCCCGAGAGCTCATCCCAGTGCGAGGCCAGCCCGCCCACGATGGCGTTGTACTCCGGGTAGCCGCTCGTGTCGGGGTCGCCGTGGAGGAGGCCGCAGTAGAACGTGTCGACCGTCATGTCGAGCGCGTCGGTCAGCTCGAGGACGTACAGCCCGTGACGGCCGATCGGGCTGACGTCTCGCCGCGCCAGGACCCACTGCTGCATCTCGTTGAACCGCTCGATCGCCGGTGAGGCATCGGAGTACTCGAGGGGCAGCGGTTCGATGACTTCGACCGGCGTCTGGCTGAGTGGCTCGAGGATGCCGGGAATGGCCGCGGCCACGCGCGGGTCAGCCTGCAGCCGAAGGCCGTCACTGCTGCGGGCCACGTAGGCGAGCCGAAGCAGGTACTCCTGCGCGGTGACGACTTCCTGCACCGGTGTCGGGGGCGGCGGGGCGGACGTCTCGGACTTCTTGTTGCGCTTGAGGAACGACATGCGTGGGAAAAACCCGTGGCGGGATGCGGCGGGGCGATTCTAGCAGCCACCTGCGGCTGGCCGACCATGGCCGATTCGGGCTATGCGCTCTCCCCACCGAGGCGAGCCCGCTGATCGCGGAGCTCGGCGAGTCGCTCGCGTTCGCGTTCGACGACCGCATCCGGCGCTCGCTCCACGAAGGAGGCGTTCGCCAGAAGTCCCTCGACGCGGGCGATGTTCGCGTCGAGCTCGGACAGCTGTGCCTCGCGGCGGCGGCGAACCTCGGCGTCCGCGGCCGCGTCCTGGCCGAGCCATGCCGTCCCGAGACGGCCTGCCGTCACGAGCTCGGGCCGCGACGCGCCTGCGTCGACGATCTCGATCGGACGGACCCGGCCGAGCGCCACGACGTAGTGGCGCGCCGCAGCGAACGCGTCCATCGCCGTCTCGTCCGCGGGTTCCAGCCGCAGCGGCACCCAGGCCGACGCCGCGACCCCGGCCTCGGTTCGCAGATTCCGCACTCCGCGCACCAGCGTCGCGACGTCGTCGAAAGCGGCCTCCGCGGCTGCGTCGCGGGCGTCCGCATCCGGCCAGACGGCGGCGGCCAGCAACGGTTCGGGTGCGTGTTCGGGCGCCGCGGCGCGGAGCGCGTCCCAGATCGCCTCGGTCACGAACGGCATGATCGGATGGAGGAGGCGCAGGAGCGTGGCCAGTCCCCTCGCCGCAGCGGTCCAGGTGGCGGCCCGGTCCGCCTCGGTCGCATCGTCGCGACGAAGGTCCACCTTCGCCATCTCGAGGAACCAGTCGCAGTAGTCGCTCCACGCCACGTCATAGACCGTCGCCGCATAGCCGCCGAGGTCGAGCTGATCGAGATGCCGCGTCGCGCGCTCGGTGGCATCGGCGATGCGAGACGCGATCCATCGGGCCGGCAACGATTCGTCGGTCGACGGCGCCGCATCGCCGGGTGGTCGGGACCCGAGAACGAAACGGGCGGCATTCCACAGCTTGTTCGTGAAGTTCCGTCCCCCGTCGAGCTTGGCCTGCGTCAGGCGCTGGTCGCTCCCGGCCGCGGAGCCGCTGACGAGGGCGAAGCGCAGCGCATCGGCGCCGATCTCGTCGACGAGCCCGAGCGGGTCGATCGTGTTCCCCTTCGTCTTGCTCATCTTCACGCCACCCTCGGCGCGGATCATCCCGTGGAGGTAGACCGTGTGGAATGGCTCGCGATCGGTGAGGAAGAGGCCGAGCATCATCATCCGAGCGACCCAGAAGAACAGGATGTCGTAGCCGGTCTCCATGACGCTGGTCGGGTAGAAGCGCGCCATGTCCGCGGTCTCGTCGGGCCAGCCGAGGGTGCTGAACGGCCACAACCCTGAGCTGAACCACGTGTCGAAGATGTCCGTCTCCTGCGTGAGCTCGGACGCCGGGCGGCCGCACTCCGTGCAGGCCTCCGGACCGGACTCCGCATCGGTCACCGTCACGTGGCCGTCGGGGCAGAACCAGGCCGGGATGCGATGACCCCACCACAGCTGTCGGCCGACCGCCCAGTCGTGGATGTTCTCCATCCAGTGCGCGTAGACCTTCTCGAAGTGCGCGGGCAGGATGCGGGTCCGGCCCTCGCGCACCGATGCCAGCGCGCGCTCGGCGAGCGGCGCGACGCGGATGAACCACTGGACCGAGAGCCGTGGCTCGATGACCGTCCCGCACCGGTCGCAGTGTCCGACGACCATGGCGTGCGGCTTCTCGTCGACGAGGTCGCCCATCTCGCGCAGGCGGTCCAGGATCGCTTCCCGCGCCTCGTACCGGTCACGGCCGAAGAACTCGCCTCCGGCCGCGTTGATCCGCGCCTCTTCGTCCAGGACCGTGATCGCCTCGAGGCCGTGCCGCTTGCCGAGGGCGTAGTCGTCGGGATCGTGGGCCGGCGTGATCTTCACGGCGCCCGTGCCGAACGTCCGCTCCACGTGCTCGTCGGCCACGATCGGCAACCGGCGCCCGAGGAACGGGAGGATGGCATGCCGCCCGACGAGGGCGGCATACCGCTCGTCGTCGGGATGCACGGCGACCGCCGTGTCGCCGAGCAGCGTCTCGGGACGCGTGGTCGCGACGCTGATCCAGGCATCGGGATCCGGCGTGCCGTCAGGGCGCTCGAGGTGGTAGCGGATCGTCCAGATCGTGCCGGTCTCGTCGCGATGGACGTTCTCGAGGTCGCTGATCGTCGTGAGGCAGCGCGGGCACCAGTTGACGAGCGCCTCGCCGCGGTACACGAGGTCGGCCTCCCACAGACGGGTGAACGCGGTGCGCACCGCGCGTGCGCTCCCCTCGTCCATCGTGAACCGCTCGCGGCTCCAGTCAGCGCTCGCCCCGAGCCGCCGATGCTGGTTGCCGATGACGCTTCGTGTCTCCTCCATGAAGCGCCACATCCGCTCGAGGTAACGCTCCCGTCCGAGCGACGCGCGCGACTCGCCTTCCTCGGCCAGGATCCGATCGAGCACGAATTGGGCGGCGATGCTGGCGTGGTCGACGCCGGGCAGCCACAGCGTGTCGTCGCCCCGCATGCGGTGGTATCGGACGAGGGCGTCCTCGACCGTCGCCGTCAGCGCATGTCCGATGTGAAGGGCTCCGGTGACGTTCGGCGGCGGCTGGATGATGACGAACGGATCCCGGCCTTGCGGCGCGGCCTCGGCCGGACGGAACACCTCCGCCTCCATCCAGCGCTCGTAGATCGCCGGCTCGACCGCGGCGGCGTCGTAGCGAGGGGTCATCTCGCGGTTCGGCGTCGTCATCCGTCGTCTCCTCCGTCGGCAACAAGAAACCCGTTCGTCGAAGGACGAACGGGTCGTGGTACCACCTTCGTTCGCGGCCGTGGGGCCGCCTCGTGCTCCGCGGTATCGGGCGGACCCGTCCGGCTCGCGTGCGACCTTCACCCTCGCGCGATGCGGCGGGCTCTCAGCCGATGGCCCGCTTCTCTGCTGCACCCGGTCGGGGGCTACTCCTCACGGTCGTCGCCGTGGAGGGAGTGTACCACCCGTGCGGGCGTGGATCGGCTGCTCGAGACGGACCGCGTGGTCAGCGAGAGCGGTTCAGCGTCACCCGGAGGGAGCCGTCGGGCTGAACCTCGATCGTCGCGCCGTCGCCCTCGATGGCCGAGATCGCGGCGGCGACGTTGAAGCCGGCCGGGTGCACGGCGCGGAAGACGAACTCTCCGGTCGGGCCGAGGCTCAGGCTCACGCCCTCGATTCCATCGGCCGTCGCGAGCGCCTGGCGGAAGCCGGTGATCGCCCCGAAGCTGCCGAGCCCCTTGACGTGCACCTCCGTGGCCGTCGACTCGGCGGCAGCCTCCCCGGCGCCCGGCGTCGGCGCCTCGAGCGCCGCCAGTCGGGCGGCGACGTCGTCGTTGCTGGACGTCGTGCCCGCGGCCTCGCTCGCGGCAGTCGCGTCGGCGGCAGCGTGCTCGGCCACATCCGCGGCCGGCATGCTCTCCGACGGCGCATCCAGGCGCGGCGGCGGTGGCATCTGCTTGGCCGCCGAGGCGAAGGCAGCAGGATCTGAGATGTCGCTGAGCCGGGCGTGATAGGCATCGAGCTCGCGCTCGTACGCCGCGACACGGTCGCGCAGCGCCTGAACCTCGGATTCGGCGCGAGTCGTCTCGGCTGCGAGCTGCTGGTCGAGCTGCGCGCGTCGCGCGACGACCCGCTGCTCGGCCTCCTGCCGGATGCGCTCGGCCTCGGCCCTCTCCCACTCGCCGACCGCGGCCACGTCGCGCTCGGCACGGGCCTTCAGCTCTTCACGCCGCTTCTCGGCGTCGCTCTCGAGCGTGAGGACCTGCTCCTCGGCGCGCGTCCGAAGGTCGGACAGGCCTGACTGTCGCGTCTCCTCGGCCACACGACGCATCGCGGACACGAGATCGCGCATGAAGCCCGCGGACCGATCGGCGGGGGCGGCGGCTGCCGCAACGGCCTGCGCGTCGGTCGCAGACTCCCGAGCGGGCGTTGCATCGGCCGGCGTCGCGTCGGTCTCAACCTTGGGTGCGGGGACGGGTGCCGGGTCAGCCGCGGCGGGAGCATCGGCGGCAGCGGCGGGGGCAGCAGGTGCTTCCTTGGCGGCGGCGGTCGGCGGGGTCGCCTCCGACGCAGCGGGCTCGGGAGCGGGCTCCTCCGGAGCGGCCGGCGGGGTCGCGTCGGTCGACGCAGGAGACGAGTCGGAGGGCGCATCGGCTGCGGGGGTGGCGCCTTCGGTCGCGGCCGAGGCGGGTTCGGCCCCGGCGGCGGCAGCCACAGGGGGCTTCTCGGCCTCGGCGGACGCCGCGGTCGCGGCCTCGGCCTCGTCCGTGCCGGGCTCGGTGGTCGACGCGTCCGATCCGGCCCACGGGAGGCGGAAGCCGGGTCGCCGCTGGTTCGAGGTCATGTCCGTTGTGCTCCTTCGCGTGCTGCCCGCACCACCCTCGGGTGGCGAGCGGGGCCATCCTAGCCCTGCTCCGGGTCAACACCGACCGACCGGAAGTACCCCCTCCGGGTCGGACCACGGTACCCCACCTGGGGTTGTTACCATGCCGGCCATGCTCGACCTCCTGGAGACGCCGTCGGTCGTCGTGGGCGTTCAGATCGTGCTGATCGTCATCGCGGCGCTCGCGGCGTTTCTGCTGATCCGGACCGCGGTCGGCATCGCGGTGCACCATCTCCTCGAGCGCCGAGCCGAGGAAGCGGGCACCGACCTCCTTGCCGCTCCCGAGCTGGAGCGCCGCATCCAGACGATCCGGCGGCTCGTCGTTCGCATCGCGGGTGCCGTGATCGCGATCATCGCCGTTCTCATGTCGCTCCAGCTGTTCGGCATCGACATCGGCCCGGCTATCGCCGGCCTGGGCGTGGTCGGGATCGCCGTCGGCTTCGGGGCGCAGACGCTGGTGCGGGACTGGCTGGCCGGTATCTTCATCGTGCTCGAGAACCAGTACAGCCAGGGCGACATCGTCGGCATCGCCGGCGTGGAAGGGAAGGTCGAGGACTTCAGCCTGCGACGCACGACCCTGCGGGACCTCAGCGGCACGGTCCACACGGTTCCCAACGGCCAGATCACCGTGGCCTCGAACATGACGCGGCTGTTCTCTCGCGTGAACCTCGACGTCGGCGTCGCCTACGACACCGACCTGGACCGGGCGAGCGAGCTCATCAACACGGTCGGCGACGACATGCTCGCCGATCCGGAGTGGGGCAACCGCATGCTCGACGCCCCGCGCGTCGTCCGGGTCGACGACCTGGGCGACTCGGCCGTCACCCTGAAGGTGCTGGGCGAGGTGCGCGCAGCAGAGCAGTGGGCGGTCGGCGGCGAGCTCCGCAAGCGCATCCTGGCGACGTTCAGCCGCAACGGGATCGAGATCCCGTTCCCCCATCGCGTGGTCGTCAACCGTGCCGGCGCCGATGCCACCGAGGCCACCGCGGCGACCCTCGAGGACTGAGGTCTCCGCGCCCTCAGCCGCGGCGGTGGTCGTCGCCGAGGTACTCGAGGAAGCCGATGTCGCCCGGCGACGCGCCGGCGGCCGTCAGGAGCGTGGCGGCATCGGCGGCCTGCTGGGCGCCGTGGCTGACGAGGTGCTGAACGAACATCCAGCGCGGCAGCGGCCGGCTGCTCAGTCCCGGGCGGGTCGGCTCCAGGAGATCGGCATCGGACAGCGATGCCACCCAATCTCGCAGCGCGTTCGACTCGTGGGTCCAGCGCTCCCGGAGGGCCGCGACGTCCGCGAAGTCCTCCGGCTGCAGATCCTCCTCATCACCCCACTCGGACTCCGGCCGGCCTTCGAGCGCCATCCGCCAGCTCCACTCCACGTCGAGCTCGTGGACGAGGGTCGAGCGCAGGTCGCGTGTGGTGACGTGCTCTGCGGCTGCCCAGGCCCCCTCGGGCAGGCGCGCCGCGGCGTCGAGCAGTCGCCGGTTCGTCCACCACAGATGCTCGATCGCCAACCGCAGCGCGGCACCAAGGCCGGCTCCAGCATCCCCCCCTGGGCTTGGGGAGGTCAGGCGGACTCCTCCGCCGGCTCGCTGTCTCTCGCCGCGCGGCGGCCCCGACGCCGCGGCTCGGCGTCCTCGGCCTCGGTGACGAGCATCGGCGGCTTGCCGTGATCGATCGTGTCGCCGGTGATGACGACCTTCTTCACGTCGGTGCGTTCGGGAATGTCGTACATGACCTCGAGCAGCGCCTCCTCCACGATCGTTCGCAGTGCGCGCGCTCCGGTCTTGCGCTCGAGCGCGAGGCGAGCCGTCGCCTCGAGCGCTTCCGGCGTGAAGACGAGCTCGACCTTGTCGAGGCTCAGGAACTTCGTGAACTGGCGGGTCACGGCGTTCTTCGGCTCGGTGAGGACCTTCACGAGATCCTCCTGTGCCAGCGCCGCGAGGCTCACGATCACGGCGAGCCGCCCGACGAACTCGGGAATGAGCCCGTACTTCAGCAGATCCTCGGGCATGAGCTTGTCGAAGAGCGCCTGGCGGCGCTCATCCTTCGAGTGCCCGGCCTGTGACCCGAAGCCGATCCCCCGCTTGCCGACCCGCTCCTCGATGACCTTCTCCAGGCCCTCGAATGCCCCTCCGCAGATGAACAGGATGTTCGTCGTATCGATCTGGATGAAGTCCTGGTGCGGATGCTTCCGTCCGCCCTGCGGCGGGACGTTGGCGACGGTGCCCTCGAGGATCTTCAGCAGCGCCTGCTGGACGCCCTCGCCGGAGACGTCGCGCGTGATCGACGGGTTGTCGGTCTTGCGGGCGATCTTGTCGATCTCGTCGATGTAGATGATTCCGCGCTGGGCCCGCTGCACGTCGAAGTCGGCGGCCTGGATCAGCCGCAGCAGGATGTTCTCGACGTCCTCGCCGACGTAGCCCGCCTCGGTGAGGGACGTCGCATCGGCGATGCAGAACGGCACGTCGAGGACCTTGGCCAGCGTCTGCGCCAGCAGCGTCTTCCCGGAGCCGGTCGGGCCGACGAGGAGGACGTTCGACTTGCCGAGCTCCACGTCGTCGACCGAGTGGCCGGCATTCACGCGCTTGTAGTGGTTGTACACGGCGACCGAGAGGACCTTCTTCGCCTGGTCCTGGCTGATCACGTAGCCGTCGAGCTGGTCCTTGATCTTGCGAGGGCTGGGGAGCGGAGCCGCCTTGGCGCTCCCGCCGCTGCGGGGCGCCTCGAGCATCTCCTCCTCGATGATCTCCTGGCAGAGGTTGATGCACTCGTCGCAGATGTAGACGCCCTGGCCCGCGATGAGCTTGCGGACCTGCTCCTGGCTCTTGCCACAGAACGAGCAGCGGTACGGGACTTTCGACTTGGTCGTCATCGCACGGGATGGTAGCACGGGGTGCCCAGGCTCTCGGCATCCCCCGATGGTCGGGGGGTCGTAGCATGCGCCGATGACGACACTTCGCCTGGGCCGCGTCGAATCGGCGCTCGGTCCCGTACTCGTCGCCGAATCCGATCGGGGCGTCGCCGCGGTCGGCGATCCCGATCAGCTCCCGGCGCTGCTGGACGGGCTGGAGCGGCGCTTCCCGGGGGTGACTGCCGAACCGGCGGAGCTGGACTCGGCGTGGCTGGACCTCGCGCTCGGCGGAGGGCCCCTTCCGGCGGTCGACCTCCGTGGACTGAGCGCGTTCGATCGGCGCGTCTACGAGGTGGTCCGGGGCATCCCGAGCGGCGAGACCGCGACGTACGGGGAGGTCGCCGCGCTCGTCGGCGCGCCCCTGGCCGCGCGAGCCGTGGGCGGGGCCATGGCGCGCTGCCCGCTCTTCCCCGCCGTACCGTGCCACCGCGTGGTGCGTGCGGTCGACGGATGGTCTGGATGGGGCGGTGACGATCGGCTCAAGCGCCGCCTCCTGCGCGCCGAGGCGCGCTGACCGACGCCCTACTTCTTCGCCTTGTCCGCCTCGGCTGCCTCGGCAGCGTCGGGGACCTCGCCGCCATCCTTCTGGGCCATGCTGATGAGCGACTCGGTGTTCCCGGCGAACACCTCGTCGATGAGTCCGTAGGCCTTCGCCTCCTCGGCGCTCATGAAGTAGTCGCGCTCCGAGTCGCGCTTGACCTTCTCGAACTCCTGCCCGGTGTGCTCGGCGAGCACGTGCATGAGCCGATCCGTGAGATGCATCATCTCGCGCATCTGGATCTCGACGTCGGGCGTGTTGCCGCGGAACCCGCCCGAACCCTGGTGGATCATGATCCGCGCGTTCGGCAGTGCGTACCGCTTGCCGGTGGCGCCGGCCGCGAGCAGCACGGCGCCCATCGAGGCGGCCTGGCCGATGCAGATCGTGGACACCGGCGCGCGCAGGTACTGCATCGTGTCGTAGATGGCCATCCCGCTGGTCACGACGCCACCGGGCGAGTTGATGTAGAGCTGGATGTCCTTCTCCGGGTCCTCGGACTCGAGGAACAGGAGCTGCGCGATGATGAGGTTCGCGACGTTGTCCTCGATCGCGTCACCCAGGAAGATGATGCGGTCCTTGAGGAGCCGCGAGTAGATGTCGAACGCGCGCTCGCCGCGGGCACTCGACTCGATGACCATGGGGACCAGCATCGGTTATGCGGACTCCTCGGGCTGCTCGGTGGATTCGGTGGCTTCCGGGGGCTCGCCGGTCTCGGTCGCTCCGGTGGCGTCGGGCTCTGCGGCCTCCGTCTCGCCCGCCGGCGCGGGCGTCGTGGTCACATCGGTCCCGAGCGCCCGATCGATGAGCGTGTCGACCAGTGTACGGTTGCGAATCGTCATGCGCAGGTAGCTGCGGCCACGTCGCGAGGTCAGATACTCGCGCAGCTTCGCGTCGTTGTCGTAGCGCTCGAGCTGCTCGCCGATCTCCGCGTCGATCTGCTCGTCGCTCGCGTCGATCCCCTCCTTCTCGGCGATCGCCGAAAGCACGAGGAGCGTCTTCACGCGGCGCGACGCCGGCTCACGAAGCTCAGCGGACAGCTCCTCGGGCGTCTGCTTCGAGAGGGCCAGGTACTGCTCCATCCCGATCCGCTGCTGGGCCAGGCGCGAGCGGAGCTCGTCTTTCATGATCTCGATCTCGTTCGCGACCATGACCTCCGGAAGCTCGACCTTGGCGTTGCTGCTCGCGAACTCGATGATGCGATCGCCCAGGGAATGGCGAGCCTCCGCCTCGGCGCGCTTCACCATGGCATCGCGGATCTCGGCGCGCAGCTCGTCGACGGTCTTCACGTCGCCGACGCTCGCGGCGAACTCGTCGTTCACCTCGGGAAGGATCTTCTCGCGCAGGTCGAGCAGCTCGACCTCGAAGTGCGCCTGCTTGCCCTGGAGCTCCTCGACCCGGTAGTCGTCGGGAAAGCCGATGTCGAAGCCCTTCGACTCGCCGATCTTGAGCCCGACGAGGTTGTCCTCCCATCCGGGGATCATCCGATCGTCGCCGATGACGAGCGGCATCCGATCCGCCGAGCCACCCTCGAACGGCTCGCCGTCGATCGACCCGACGAACTTCACGCTGGCGAGATCGCCCTTCTGAGCCGTGCGATCGTCGATGGGACGGAGCGTCGCCTGCTGCTCACGCAGCTCCTCGATCACCTGGGACACCTGGTCGTCGGTGATCTCTGGCACCTCGAGACCGAAGGGGTAATCGGTGTACGAGCCGAGCTCGACGTCGGGGCGCACGGGCACGGTGGCGGTGAAGGTCACGGCCTGTCCCTCGACCACTGCCGCCGGGTCGATGTCGACCTCCGGCTGGTCGATCGGCATCACGTCGGACTGGATCAGCGCGGCGTCATAGCTGTCGCTTACGAGATGGTCGATCGCCTCGGCCAGCACGCTCCCCCGTCCGACGAAGCGGTCGATGACGTTGCGGGGCGCCTTGCCGGGCCGGAAGCCCGGGACCTTGGTGCGCTCGGCGACGTGGCGATAGGCGGTGGCGAAATGGCGGGCGACTTCCTCAGCCGGGACCTCGATCTCGAGGACCATCTTCGAGCCGGGTTCGGGTCGCGTCGATACGGTGACCAAGTGAGCTCCTGTGCACTGGTGGGCGAGGCGAGATTCGAACTCGCACGTCTTGCGACACCGGCTCCTAAGGCCGGCGCGTCTGCCGTTCCGCCACTCGCCCTCGGGTTGTGCTCACGAGTCGCAAGGGCGCGAACCGTGACGGCAAGGGTCGCGATGACATCGCCCGCCATTGTAGGCGGACGCACGGTCGCCGGCACGTGCGACGTCCGTGCTCAGTTCGGTCGCAGCAGCTCGAACACCGTGGTCGAGCCCTCGAATCCCTTGAGGACCTGCTCATCGGCCATGTCGAACGTGAATCCCTCCTTGGCGCCGAGCTCGTGGATGACGTCCGAGGCGAGGATGTGGCCGGCATCGGCGGCGTCGCAGATCCGGCTGGCGAGGTTGACGGTGGACCCGAAGATGTCGTCGTTGTGATGGACCGGCTGGCCTCCGGCCATCCCGATTCTCACGCGAAGCTCCTGGGCCGCCCCGTCCGCCGTTCGTGCGTCGAATGCCTCCTGGATCGCCACGGAGCACTCGAGCGCATGCGACACGTCGTCGAACGAGGCCATGATGCCGTCGCCGGTGTGCTTCACCTCGCGACCGCGCGACGCGACGAGCGCGCGCCGGATGATCAGATCGTGCTCGGTCAGCAGGACCATGAATGCCGCCTCGCCGACGTCCTGGAGCAGCGACGTCGAGCCCTCGAGGTCGGTGAACAGGACCGTTCGGAACGGGCTGGTGCCGTCCGTGGCTTCCGACGGATCGTTGATCTTGCCCAGGAAACGCAGGACGTTGTCCTCGGAGACGCCGATGATCTCGTTCGGAACGAGACCGTGGGCCTCGCGATGGAGCGCCTCGAGGTCCCCCTGGGCGGGCGCCCTGGCGAAGCAGAAGACCTCGCCCCGATCGAGGTCGAACCAGTAGGCGAGAAGCTGCACACCGTGCTTCGCAGCGGGCACGAGGTCGAGCGCGTGTGCCTCGGCCACCTGTTCCGCGGTGGCGCCGGGAAGGTCGTGGCGGTCCATGTAGAGCGGCATGTCGGGGTCCTCGGGTACGGCCGGACCGTACCCACCCTACTCCCCGTGTGACGTTTCCCCTAATCGGGGCACGGCGGCGACGTCAGCCGCCGCGTGAGCTCATGCCGGAGTATTCCTTGCGCCGATCGGGCGGCTCCGCCGCGTCGATCGCCCCCTTGGCGGCGCTGACAGCCGGGTTCGCGCCCTCCGGAGGAGGCTCGACCGTGAGGAACCGCTCGACGGCCTTTCGCGCCAGCGCCGCGCTGAGGATGGCGGCACCGGCCTCGAAGGCGTTCCACGCGGTTCGCTTGGGCCCTGGAGGACCCTCAGCCGCCTGCTTCGCCAGCTTCTTCGCCAGCTTCTTGTGCTTCTTCGGGTCGTGGCGCCAGCGAAGGAGCTCCTCCGCCATCGTCTCGCGCGCCTCGGAGGCACGCGGGCCCACGGTCCCGGCGATCGAGTCGACCCACGACTGCATCGCCTTCGGAAGCGTGTCGTAGGCCTTCTCGGTGTCGGATCGAAAGGCGCGCCGGCGAATGAGCTTCGCCACCCGGATCGGCCCGCCGGCGACGAGGAACAGCGCACCGGCCCCGAGCCCGATCACGAGCGCGGGGTTCTCGCGGAACCGCTTCTTCAGGTCGAGGGTCTCGCGCAGCTGATCGGCGTCGCGCTCCAGCTCGGCGCGCTGGGTGCTGACGGCTAGCCGCGTCTCAGCAAGCGATTCTTCGCCCATGCCACGTCCTCCTTCACGGCTTCGATCGTCTCTTCGGGGGTGAACTTCGTGCTCGTCACGCGCGAGATGCCGCGCCAGGCCAGCAGACCGACGATCACCAGCAGCAGCACGAGGACGATGAGCGCGACCCACCACAGGCCGATCACGACGAGCACCGCCATGACGAACGCGACCAGCGCGATGAGGAACACGATGGCCACGGCCGCGGCGATCGCGAGCAGGATGATCCCGCCCTTGAGCCGGCCGAGGTTCTGCGCCATCTCCTGCTTGCCGCGTCGGACTTCCAGCTTCGCCAGGGCGACGCCACCCGACACGATCCGCCTCACGAGCGTGAGCGCGTTGTCGCGACGGGGCTTCGGGCCTGGGGACATGGCACCTCCGGGAATGAATACGTTGACGCACGCCGGTGCGCATGCGGGGGTGCATCCATTCTACCAACGCACCCTCCGACGGCCACCCTCGCACATCCGGTGCCACGGCATGCCGGCGAGAGGTCCGCTATCCTTCGCCGCCATATGGCCAAGCGACGAACCTCCGGAATTCAGCGGCGCGAGCGCGCGAGCAGCGATGCACTGAACCGCCGCCTCGATGCCGACGGCGGAATCAACCTGCCGGACTGGCGGCTCCTCGCCATCGGCGGCGTGCTGCTGGTCGGTGTCGTGATCATCGTGCTCGTCCTGCTGCTCGGTGGAGCGCCGAACCCGAACGCCGGCGAATCGCTTCCCAACGACGGGCAGGAGCACGTGCCGGTCGGGACGACCTGCCGCTCGGCGGCAGCCCCGTGCGGCCCGGATCCCTACTCCACGGTCCCGGCGGCCTCGGGACCGCACTGGGATCCGAGTGGCGTCGCGAACTGGGGCGCGTACTCGACGCCGCAGAACGAGACGCAGCTCATCCACAACCTCGAGCACGGCGGCATCGTGATCTGGTACGACCCCGACGCGCTCACCGACGCGCAGGTCGAGGAGCTGAGCTCCTACGTCGAGGGCCAGGTCGCGTCCGGGATCAGCGGACGCTTCAAGTTCATCGTCACACCCTGGGGTGGCACGGAGGACCTCGGAGCTGCCGTCGCCGTGACGGCGTGGAGGCATCTGCTCAAGCTGGACGAGTTCGACATGGGGGCGATTCGATCATTCGCCGATGCGAACTACCTCCGATGGGCGCCGGAGCCCAACGGCGGTCCGGCACCCGGGGGCTGAGTCCCCGAGGTCGGTTGACCCACCCAGACGCCTGCGTCATCATCTCCGCGGGCGCCTAGCTCAACGGCAGAGCAAGTGACTCTTAATCACTAGGTTCGGGGTTCGAATCCCCGGGCGCTCACCATCGCACCCCACCCGGGCGATCCTTCGCGGCTCGCCATCCCATCGACCAATCGCGGTCACCTCACCGGCCGCATCGATCCCTGCGGAGGCGCCCGTGGCCCACGTCCCGATCCAGCGGCACCTGCTCGACAACGGCCTGCGCGTCATCCTCTCACCCGATCCGCGAGCCCCGCTGGTGGCCGTCAACCTGTGGTACGACGTCGGGAGCAAGCACGAGAAGCCGGGGAAGACCGGGTTCGCGCACCTGTTCGAGCACATGATGTTCCAGGGCTCGGCGAACGTGGAGAAGGGCCAGCACTTCAGCCTCGTGCAGGCCGCGGGCGGGACGCTCAACGCGAGCACCTGGCTCGACCGCACGAACTACTTCGAGACGCTCCCCGGCCATGAGCTCGAGCTCGCGCTGTGGCTCGAGTCGGATCGCATGGCCAGCCTCCTGCCGGCCATGACCCAGGAGAAGCTCGACAACCAGCGGGACGTCGTGAAGAACGAGCGCCGCTGGTCGGTCGACAACCAGCCGTACGGCGACTGGGACGAGCGCATCCAGGCCCTCACCTATCCCGAGGGGCATCCGTATCACCACTCCACGATCGGCTCCATGGAGGACCTGACCGCAGCCTCGCTCCATGACGTCGGGGAGTTCTTCGCAACCTACTACGCTCCGAACAATGCGGTCCTCACGGTCGCCGGTGACTTCACGCCGGATGACGCCCTGCGCATGATCGAGCGCTACTTCGGGCCGATCCCGGCGAACGATGAGCTCCCGCCTCCTCCCGACATGACGGTCGACCCCATCCTCGGAACGCCGGTGCGCGAGCTGGTGCGGGACACCGTCCCCCTTCCCCGGATCTACCTCGCCCATCGCATTCCGCCGTTCGGGACCGATGCCTTCGACGCGCTCGACGTCGCCGCCGACGTCCTCGGCGCGGGGCGCGCGTCGCGGCTCTACGCGAGCCTCGTCCGCGAGCAGCGCGTCGCGCAGGACGCGAGCGTCTTCGCCTTCCCGATCGTCGGCGGCGCGGCGATGTTCGCGGTGTGGGTCACGGCACGCCCCGGTGTGGCACCCGAGAAGCTCGAGGCCGCCACGATCGCGGAGATCGATCGGCTCGCGAGCGACGGCCCGACCGAGGCCGATCTCGAGCGGGTCAACAACCTCCACGCGGCGCATGCCGCCGGCACGCTCGAGCGCATCAGCGAACGAGCGGATCGGCTCAGCATGTACACCTGTCTCTTCGATGACCCGGAGCGCATCAACACCGAGGTCAGCCGCTGGCAGGCCGTGGATGCCGGCCGCGTGCGCGACGCGCTGTCGGCCTCGATGCGACCCGAGAACCGGGTGACGCTGACCTACGTTCCGGCCAAGGAGGCGGCGGCATGACCTCGTTGCGGCCGCCTGCGAGCGCTCCCCGCGAGTACCGGTTTCCCGAGTTCGCCCACCACCGGCTCGACAACGGCATGGGCGTGTGGCTCGTGCCGTTGCCCGAGCGTGAGCTCGTCAGCATCCACCTCCTGACCGATGCCGGTGCCGCCACCGAGACCGAAGCGCAGGCCGGTGTCGCGAGCCTGACGGCCAAGCTGCTCGTGACCGGGACGCAGCGCCTCGACGCGGGCGCGTTCGCCGAGACCACCGAGCGCCTCGGGATCGAGGTCGGCAGCGAATCCTCATGGGACAGCGCACGGGCCGGGTTCACCGCCCTCGGCAGCAAGCTCGAGGATGGGCTCGCGCTGCTGGCCGAGATGGTGCGGACGCCCCGGCTCGATGCCGGCGAGTTCGACCGGCTCCGCGGCGAGCGGCTCAACGACATCCTTCAGTCGCGCGCCGACCCCGGCCGGCTGGCCGACGAGAGCTTCCTGCGCGAGGTCTTCGCGGCCGATGAGCCATACGGGCGCCTCTCCGGCGGGAGCCCCGAGACGATCGAGGCGCTCGCCGTCGACGACGTCCGTGCCTTCCACGCCGCGAACTACGCGCCCGACGCCGCCGACCTCGTGATCGCCGGTGCGATCGACGCCGATGGCGCCCTCGCTGCGGTCGAGCGCCACCTGGGCAGCTGGACCGGCACGGCTCCGGGTCATCGCCACTTCCGGCCGGCCCAGCGCGGTGGCCGACGTGTCGTGCTCGTCGACCGACCCGGCTCGGTCCAGAGCGAGCTGCGGGTCGGGCATCTCGGCATCGACCGCCACGATCCGCGCTACTTCCCGGCCTTCGTGATGGCCGCCCTCCTCGGCGGCGTCTTCGGCAGCCGCCTCAACCTGCGTCTGCGCGAGGAGCTGGGCTACACGTACGGCGCGCGCTGCTCGTTCGACCCGCGACGCGCGGTCGGACCGTTCACCGCGACGGCAGCGGTCCAGACCGAGGTCACCGTCGATGCCATTCGCGAGCTGCTCGGGCAGCTCGAGCGGATGCGGACGGACCCGCCGGACGAGGCCGAGCTCGCCACCGTGCGCGATTACCTCGTCGGCGTCTTCCCGCTGCGATTCGAGACCACCGGCGGCATCGCCGGGGCCATCGAGCCGCTGGCGGTCTACGACCTGCCCAGCGACTGGTGGCAGAACTATCGACACAACCTCGAGAGCGTCGGCACCGACGATGTGCACCGCGCGGCGCTCGAGCTGGTCCGCCCGGACGAGGCGCTCGTTCTCCTGACGGGCGACGCGGATCGCCTTCGTGGCGAGCTGGAGGCAGCCGAGCTCGGGCCGGTCGAGGTGATTCCCGCTCCCTGACGGACGGCGTCAGCCGGCGCCGTGCCGGCTGGCGAGCTCCTCCTCGACCCGGGACAGGTCGAGATTGCGCGCGGCGAGCAGCACGAGCGCGTGGTAGAGAAGGTCGGCGGCCTCGCGCACGACCTCGTCATCCGTTCCGGCCAGGGCCGCCGCGGAGAGCTCCCCCGCCTCCTCGGTCACCTTCTCGGCGGGACGCCGTGGCCCACCGCCCAGCAGGCGTGCCGTGTACGACGTCTCGGGATCCGCTGCTCGTCGGTCCTGGATCGTGCGCTCGAGCTGGCGCAGGCCGAACGTGGACGCGCCGGGGTCGAAGCACGAGCGAGTGCCGGTGTGGCAGGCGGGCCCCGCCGGCCGGACGCGGTAGGTGATGGCATCGGCGTCGCAGTCGGCCGCGAGGGCGAGCACGCGCATCACGTTCCCGCTCGTTGCGCCCTTGCGCCAGAGCTCGGCGCGTGAACGCGACCAGAAGTGCGCCTCGCCGGTGCGCTCGGTCTCGGCCACCGCATCGGCGTTTGCCCAGGCCAGCATGAGCAACTCGTTCGTCTCGGCGTCGGTGACGACGACGGGGAGGAGATCACCGCCCGACCAGTCCGGCCGCCGATCGTTCAGCCAAGCCATGCGGCCACCTCCCGTGGTGTCGGGACCGCCGAGGGCAGACGGATGCTGAGCCCGCGCTCGGCGAGGTCGCGCTTGAGCGACTCGATCTCCAGGATCCCGAAGTGGAGCGTCGACGCAAGCAGGGCGGCCGACGCGCCCGCCTCGAGGACGTGCGCCACGTCGTCGGCGCTGCCCGCGCCACCGGACGCGATGACGGGCACGCGGACGGACGCGGCGATCGCGCGGTTGAGGTCGAGGTCGTACCCGGCACGGGTGCCGTCGCGATCGATGCTCGTGACCAGCAGCTCTCCCGCACCGCGCTCCACCGCCTCGGTGGCCCACGCCACGGCATCAAGTCCGGTCTCCTCGGTCGCAGCCACGGCGCGCACCCTCCAGCCCGGGCCGTCGCGCGCGACGTCGAGGGCCACGACGACCGACTGCGATCCGAGCCGATCGGCGAGCTGCGTCACCAGCGCGGGGTCGCGGAGGGCGGCGCTGTTCACCGCCACCTTGTCGGCGCCGGCGTCGAGGTACGCGGCCGCGTCGGCGAGACTGCGGACGCCACCTCCGACCGCCAGGGGTACGTCCAGCGCGGCGGCGGCGCGGCCGATGAGCTCGATGAGGGCCGGGCGCGCGTCGACGGTCGCGCCGATGTCGAGGATCGTGATCTCGTCGGCCCCTTCCGCCGCGTAGCGCGCGGCGAGCTCGACCGGGTCGCCGGCGTCGACGAGGTCCGTGAAGCGCGTGCCCTTGACGACGCGCCCGTGGGTGATGTCGAGGCACGCGATGATGCGGCGTCGCAACGTCATGCCAGCACCGCCAGGGCCTCGACCGGGTCGATCGCCCCGCTCAGCAGCGCCAGCCCCACGACGGCGCCGTCACAGCCGGCATCGCGCACCGCTCGCAGGTCGTCGACCGAGCCGATGCCTCCGGCCGCCACGAGGACGGTGCCGGGCACGGCGGCACGCATCGCGGACAGCAGCTCGAGATTCGGTCCGGACAGGGTGCCGTCGCGCGCGGTGTCGGTCACGATGAGCCGGCTCGCCCCGTCGTCGACGAGTCGCCGAGCGAGGTCGAGCGCATCGTCGTCGCCGGTACGCAGCCAGCCGTCGAGCGCGGGCCGGCCGTCGCGCAGGTCGAGCGAGACGGCGATCCGGCCGGGGTGAGCCGTGGTCGCCTCCCGCAGGAACCCCGAGCTCTCGATCGCCGCGGTGCCGAGCAGGGCCTCGTCCGCGTGCTCGAGGACGGCGGAGACGTCGGCGGGACTGCGGAGACCGCCCCCGGCTTCCACGACACAGCCCGGCGCGGCGTCGCGTGCCGCCTCGCCGATCCGGCCGACGACCTCGAGCTGCATCGGGCGTCCCGCGCGAGCTCCGGCGAGGTCGATGACGTGAAGGCGGCGGCATCCGGCAGCGACGAAGCGCAGGGCGAGATCCACCGGGTCGCTCCCGGCATCGATCCGCCGCTCGTAGTCGCCCTGCACGAGGCGGACGGCGCCCCCGTCGAGGAGGTCGATGGCGCAGATCAGCTCCACGACGCGGCCTCCACCGGCGCATCCAGGGCACCGGTCGCAAAGGCCGACAGCAGCGCACGGCCCGTCGGACCGCTCTTCTCGGGATGGAACTGGGTGCCGGTCAGGGAGCCCGCCCGCAGGAGCGACGGGAAGCGGAAGTTGTCGACATCGGTCCACCCGGAGACCGCCGCCGGGTCCGCGTCGAGCCAGAAGCCGTGGACGAAGTAGGCGTCGAAGGCACCGGTGGCGGTCCGCACCTCGTTCCAGCCGATGTGCGGCACCAGGCGCGGACCGCCGAGCTCGACCGATGGGAATGCACGGCACCGCCCGCCGATGAGCCCGAGACCGGGCGCGTCTCCCTCCTCCGACTCATCGAGAAGGAGCTGCGCACCGAGGCACAGGCCGAGGAGCGGCCGTCCCGCGGCGCCCCACGCGCGCACGGGCTCCCACAGGCCGCGTCCCATGAGCTCGTCGACCGCGGATGGCGCCGCGCCGACCCCGGGCAGCACGACGCGCTCCGCGGCGGCCAGCCCCTCGGCGGTCGCCACGAGCCGCGCGTCCGCCCCGATCGCCTCGAGGGCCCGCAGCACCGAGCGCGTGTTGCCCGAGCCGAAGTCGACGACCGCGATCACCGCAGCGTGCCCTTGCTGCTCGGCACGGCATCCTCGACGCCGGCGAGCCGCGGGTCCGGCTCCCATGCCTGGCGCAGCGCGCGGGCCAGTGACTTCGCGCCGGCCTCCACGAGGTGATGGACGCTCGCCGCCTTGAGAACCTCGAGGTGGATCGCGGCGCGGCTCTCGCGAGCGAGGGTCTCGACGAAGTGCGGCCACAGCTCCAGCCAGGGGCTCCCGCCGGCCAGCGGATCGGGCCGCGGCTCGACATCGGCGTATGAGCGCCCTCCGAGATCGATCGCGCACAGCGCGAGCGCTTCGTCCATCGGCAGGCGGACGTCGCCGTAGCGACGAACGCCCGTCCTGTCGCCCAGCGCCTCGTCGATGGCCCGACCGAGGACGAGCGCCGTGTCCTCGACCGTGTGGTGCTCGTCGATGTGGACGTCGCCGGCGGCCCGGACCTCGAGGTCCACGAGCGCGTGGCGCGCGAACAGGGTCAGCAGGTGGTCGAGAAAGCCGATCGGCGTCTCGATCGTGGCTCGACCCGCCCCATCGAGGTCGATGCTCACCCGGATCTGGGTCTCGGTCGTGGATCGTTCGGCAGCGCCCGTGCGGCTCATGCCATCACCTCCCTGAATGCGGTCGTCATCTGCTCCTCCTCGCGGCCGATGCGGGCGGTCGCCCGCAGCCAGCCGGCCATGGGTCCAACCTCGTAGCGGCGCACCGCGACGCCCCGGGCCAGCAGGGCCGCATCGATGGCCTCGGCATCTCCCGCCGGCCGGAAGGCGATCGAGTTCGTCACGGACGGCAGGACCTCGCACCCGAGCTCCGTCAGCTCGGCGGCGAGGCGGTCTCGCGCTGTGACGACCTCGGCGCGTCGGGCGGCGGCGGCCTCCTCCGCGTCAAGCGCGGCGAGCGCCAGCACCTCCGACGGGCCCGCAACCGAGAGCGGCAGCCGGACTCCATCGAATCGATCCGCCAGGGCGGGAGCCACGACGAGGTACCCCACGCGCGCTCCGGCGAGGCCGTGCGACTTCGACAGGGAGCGCAGCACGAGGATGTTCGGCAGCTTGTCCTGGAGCGCGATCGCCGACGTGGACCCGGGCTCGACGCCCAGGCTGTCCTCGCCGAACTCGAGGTACACCTCGTCGACGCAGACGAGCGCCGGAAGGCCGTCCGCAAGGCGGCGGATCTCGTCGCGCGTGTACGCGTCGCCGGTCGGATTGTTCGGCGTGCAGAGCCAGACGAGCCGCGCCGCCACCCGCTCGGCGGCCTCGCGGATCGCCTCGACCGGCTGGCGCTCGGCCATCGAGGTCCGCGGCAGGTCGACGACCCGCGCGCCGGCGAGGCGCGCCTCCACCGCGAACATCGCGAACGTCGGGGTCGGGATGACGACGGCATCCCCGGCGGCCAGCGCCTGGGTGGTCACGAGCCGGATGAGCTCGTCCGCGCCGGCTCCCGGGATGATCCGATTCGGCGCGACCCCGAGCCGCCGTCCGAGCCGTTCGCGGAGCCGGCGGTAGGCAAGGTCGCCGTATTCGTTCGTGCGCTGGCCGTCATAGGTCGAAACGGCGCTCGCCACCGACGGCAGCGCGCCGCCGCCGAGCGTGTTCATGTCGGCACGCACGATGGCCTCGGGCGCGAGCCCGACGCGGGCGGCCAGCTCCTCGTCGGACGGCTCCGCCGGGTACGGCGCGACCGGCCCGGGCAGGCGGAAGAGCTCGATCGGGTCATCCGGCTCCTCGTCGTCGGATGCATCAGTGGCGCGGGCGGCGACCGAGGCGGCGTGGGCGGGAAGGCCCTCGGCGGCGGCGATGGCGCCGACGATCGGCGCAACCTCGCGCGCACCGCGGGCAGTGAGCCGCTGGAGCTCGATCCAGCGGCCGAAGGACTCGACGCCGACCCCGCTCCAGGCTCGGGCAGCGGCACCGGTCGGCAGCACGTGGTTGGTACCGGTCGCGTAGTCGCCGGCGGCGATCGGCGACTGGGCCCCGATGAAGATGGCTCCGGCGTTGCGGATCCGCCCGGCGATCGCATCGGCATCGGCGCACTGGAGGCTGACGTGCTCGGCCGCCACCGCCTCGACGACCTCGACGCCGGTCGCCAGGTCGGGAACGAGCACGGCGGCGCCGTGGCGCCCGATCGTGTCGAGGGCTCGCTGACCGGTCGCGAGGTCGGCGGCGAGGCGAGGCAGCGCCTCGTCCACCGCGTCCAGCAGCGCGGGATCGTCGCTCACGACGATCGCCACCGAATCCGGCCCGTGCTCGGCCTGCGCCAGCAGATCGAGCGCGACCCACTCGGGGTTCGCGCGCGCGTCGGCGAGGACGATGCACTCGGACGGACCCGCCGGCAGGTCGATCGCGACCCGATCGCTCACCGCGCGTTTGGCCGCCGTGACCCAGGCGTTCCCCGCGCCGAAGATCTTGTCGACCGCCGGCACCGACTCGGTCCCGTAGGCCAGTGCGGCGATCGCCTGGGCGCCGCCGGCCCGCAGCACGCGATCCACGCCGGCGATGCGGGCGGCCACGAGCACCGCCGGAGCGATGCGACCGTCTCCGTCAGGCGGCGTGGCGATGACGAGCTCGTCGACGCCGGCCAGCCGCGCGGGGACGGCGAGCATGAGCACGCTGCTGGCATATGCCGCCCGCCCGCCCGGCACGTAGCCGCCGGCCCGCGCGATCGGCTGCCAGCGACGCCAGGCCGTCACGCCGGGTCGGGTGCGGACGATGCGCTCGGGGCGCAGCGCGTTGCGCTGTTCCGCGTGGTAGCGGCCGATGGCGTCCGCCGCGGCACGCAGCGAGCGCTCGAGCTCGGGATCGACCTCGGCCCCGGCGAGCTCGTCCGGCCCGACCCACGGATCGGCGAGGTCGGCTCCGTCGAAGCGGGCCGTGAGCTCGCGCAGCGCGCGATCACCTCCGGTGCGAACGGCGTCGAGGATGTCGCTCACGTCGGTGACGGGCTCCGCGGGACGCAGCGCGGCGAGCCACGCGGCTCGCGACGGCGCGTCGAGCGCGGTCCAGGCGGTGCGTGGCGGCAGGATGGTCATCGCACGACCTTCTCGATCGGCACGACGAGGATGTCCCGGGCGCCGGCCTCCTTCAGTGCGGGCACGATCCGCCACAGCTGGCTGCGCTCGACGACGGAGTGCACCGCGATGAAGCTCGGGTCGGCCAGTGGCATGACGGTCGGGCCGGAAAGACCGGGAATGAGCTCGCGAATCCGATCGAGCGATTCGGCGGGCGCGTTCATCATCATGTACTCGCGCCCACGAGCGTCGAGGACGCTGCGCAGCATCGAGACGAGGTCGCGGACGCGATCGTCGCCCTCGGCGATCCCGTTGCGTCCGACGAGCACCGCCTCGGAGGCGAGGAGGGTCGACACCGGGCGCAGGCCGTTCATGCGCAGCGTGCCGCCAGACGCGACGAGGTCGACGACGGCATCGGCGACGCCGAGCTGCGGCGTGACCTCCACGGCGCCGCGGACCTCGACGACCTGGGCGGCGACCCCCTCGCGCTCGAGGTACGCCGCGGTGACCCGCGGGAACGAGGTGGCGATTCTGCGGCCGGCAAGGTCCGCGGCGGCCGAAACCTCGGCGTCGCGCGGGACGGCCAGCACGAGCGAGCACGCCCCGAACCCGAGCGGAAGGACGGTCGACAGATCCCCGCCGTGCTCGGCGACGAGGTCGGCGCCGGTGAGGCCCAGCTCCACGAGGCCGTCCGCGA
Source organism: Chloroflexota bacterium (assembly GCA_025699005.1). Classification (GTDB taxonomy): domain Bacteria; phylum Chloroflexota; class Limnocylindria; order QHBO01; family QHBO01; genus JACDBZ01. The sequence goes on from JAILWI010000003.1 coordinate 355,465, forward strand.
CGTACTCGGCGACGTCCTCGGTTCGGACGAACAGCAGCTCGACGTCGGCGTTGCGCACGGCCGCGCTGAGGCGGCGCTCCGAGAGCTCGAACTCCAGGCCGGCGCTGCGCAGAAGCTCGACCGCAGGCTCGGACAGCCGGCCCTTGTTCGGCACGGCAAGCCGCAGGGGGCCTCCGGTGGTCATCGGCGTCGCCTCGCCGATCGCGCCTGTCGGTCGAGGACGAGGCGGTAGCCGTCGCGACCGTAGCGCAGCCACTGGTTGACGCGGCTGATCGTGGCGCTGGAGGCGCCGGTGCGCTCGCTGATCTCGTGGTAGCTCGTGCCCTGGTCGAGGAGGCGAGCCACCTCCCAGCGCGCCGCGAACTCGCGGAGCTCGTTCACGGTGCACAGGTCGCGGAGGAAGCGCAGCGCCTCGTCGCCGTCGCGCAACGTGGCGAGGGCGGCGGCGAGGTCGCGGAGCGGCTCGCTCACCCAGCGGTCTTCGGTCGGAGTGGACCCGGGGCCTGTCCGCCCCACGTCGGTCTGCTGATTCGTCATTGCTTTAGCAAGCTAAAGCATTAGCGCTTCTGCGTCAAGCGTTCCCGGCGGGAGCATCCTCGGTCGATCGGTCGGCGCGCGGCCAGCGGAGCGCGAAGACCGCGAACGGCGATCGCTGCTCGAGCTGCACCGATCCACCCATGGCCGTCATCGTGGCCTGCACGAGGTACAGCCCGAGGCCCAGTCCCCTGCCTGCGGTGACGCGGTCTCGGAACAGCCGGCGCGCCACGTCCTCGTCGATGCCCGGCCCCTCATCGATCACCCGCAGCGTCACGAGATCGCCATCGACGACCTCGACCCGGATGGCTCCGCCGGCCTCCGAGTACCGATCCGCGTTCGTGAGCAGGTTCGTGATCGCCTGTTCGCTCAGGTGCCGATCCCCGACCACCGCCAGGCCGTCGGGCATGGCGACATGCAGCTGACGCTCCGATCCACGGGCCCGGAAGCGCTCGATCGCCGCCCCGAGCGCCGGCGAGAGTTCGAACGAGCTTTGCTCAGCCTCGACGTGGCCCGAGTCCGCCCGCGAGTACAGCTCGAGTCGTTCGAGGATCTGGATGGCGGCATCCACCGATTCGAGCGCGCGGACGCCGTGGTTGGCGGCCTTCGACGGGAGGGCCGGATCGCGCTGCGACAGCTCGATCCGTGCCTTGGCGACCGCCAGCGGGTTGCGGAGCTCATGCGCCACGAAGCTCGCGAAGCGGGACAGCCGGAGCCGCTCGTCCTCCTCCTTGCCGATGTCGCGAAGCAGGAGCACCGCACCACCTCCGGGAATCGGCGTGCCCTCGATATCGGCGATCACGTCGCGCCCGCTCATGGGCACCCGCAGCGTCATTCGTCGCCGGAACGCCTCGCGCTGCGCGCGGGCCTGCGGCCATTCGTCGGGAGGCAGGGCCACGCCCTGCTCGTCGCGTGGCTCGGTCGCGCGGCCCCACTCGTCCAGCGGGCGCTCGACGAAGCTGCGCCCGAACAGTCGCATGGCGGCGCGGTTGCCGTACGTTCCCTGGGAGGCTTCGTCGTAGACGATCAGGGGCTCCGGGATCGCCTCGGCGACCTCCTCGAGTCGGGCACGCTCGCGCTCGGCATCCGCGAGGGCCGCATCGATGTCGCGGCGCGCCTCCTCGAGCCGCTGCCGCTCCGCGTCGACCTCGCGTCGTGCCTCGTCACTGGCCGCCAGCGCCGCGTCCGCCAGCCGGCGGCTCGTCTCGCCGCGGTGCACCAGCAGGACGATCGCCGGCGATCCAACGATGAAGGCGACCATGCGCGCGAGGTCGGTCCACTCCCAGGTCGACCCACCGGGCGCGACCGCGTCGGCGATGACGACCGCGGCGCCGGCGAGGTACGCCCATCCAGCCGCCGATGCGCCGAAGCCCAGCCCGATGAGGGTGATCACGAGCACGAGCAGGACGGTGACCGGAACTTCCTCGCCGGAGGCAGAGGCGAGCCATCCGCCGGCGAGCGCCGTCCCCGCGCCGAGCGCCGCGCCGATCACCGCCCGACGGTTCAGCCCCAGGAATCCCATGCGCGGCTCGCGCTCCCCAGACGACTCCGGCGCCACCGTAGCATCCGTCGCCATCAGCTTGCCTTCGCTGCCGATGCGCGGCGCGCGCGCGCCAACCGCTCACGCGCCGCGGAGATCCGACGCCACGGACCATGGACCCGACGCGGGTCGAGCGCCTCGGGATGCTCCCCGCGCGCGATCTCGGCGAGGAGTGCCGATGCCCGATCGAGCTGGCCCGCCTCCGTGAGGAGCTGGACGAGCGAGAACCACCGGCCGGGCTCCGGCACGGGAGCCGCCATCACGCGCTCCACGAGCTCCGCGGCGCGACCGCTGTGTCCGGCACGCCGATGCGCGACGATCGCGGCGCGGTAGTCGGTGAACGAGGGCTCGATCTCGAGCGATTCGAGGAAGTTGAGCAGGAGCTCGGCGTTCTCTGCCCGCCGGTCGTCCGGGCCGCGCCGCACGTGGACATCGCGGTACTCGCCGAGGAGCACGCGCAGCTCCCGCTCGGCCCATCGTCGCTGGGTGGACCCCATCGGCTCCCGCTCGGCGACCGCACGGAGCGTCATGGCACCGCGCAGCTCCTCGCCCGCCGTGAGGTACGCGTCACGCAGGTTGGCATCGACGATCTCGGCGAACGGTGGCGCCAGCGAGACGATCCGCTCGAGCACCCCCAGCCAGTCGTCGACGCGGCCGCGCTCCGCGTAGTGGCGGGCCGCGAAGCGGAGCCAGTAGCGCTCCGCGTGCTCGCGCCAGTCCTGACCCTCGATGTGATGCTCGACGATCCACTGATCCTGCGCCGCCGGTCCGGCCATGAAGACGTCAGTCGGCACGCGGAATCCCGCCGCCGACCGCCACTGTGGCTGATGCCATTGGCTCGGAACTCCGGGCTCGGACCGCAGGTGACGACGAACCGGAGCCGTTCGCGGCGCCTCGTCGCTGTCGAGCGGCCAGTCGAGCGTCTCGGCCCGGCCGCCCTCGAGAGCGTGGTCGTAGTGGAGGCGTCGCAGCGGGTCGCGCAGCTCGGCCCAGGCGCGGTTGAGGATCGAGGTGCGGCGGGTGGCGATCTCGGATGACGGGGCCCGGTCCGGGTGATGACGCAGGACGGCGGCGCGAAACGCGGTGCGCAGCTCGGCGCTGGAGGCCGACGGATCGGTCCCCAGCACCTCGTAGAAGTCGCGCGTCTCGGAGCGGCTTTGCGTCGCGGTCGGCATCCGATCGAGTCTAGGGGACCTCACGCACGTTCTGCACTTCGCTATGCTGCCCCAATGCCTGCGAAGCCGGGCGCCGGGCAGGCCCGGGCCGGTCACCTCCTCATCATCGGCGGCGCCGAGGACAAGCTGCGACAGCGACAGATCCTCTCCCGCTTCGTGAGCCTGGCCGGCGGCGTCGACGCTCGGATCGTGATCATCTCCACCGCGTCGTCCCTCGGCGACGAGGCGACCCAGCTCTACCTGTCGCTCTTCCGGCAGATGGGAATCGGCGACGTGCGCGGGATGCGACCCCTCGTGCGCGAGGATGCCAACGACCCGCGCCTCGTCTCGCAGCTCGACGACGCCACCGCCATCTTCATGACGGGCGGCAACCAGCTGCGGCTGTCGAGCGTGATCGGCGGGACGGCGCTGGGGCGCGCCATGATCGAGCGCCATCAGCACGGCGCGATGGTCGCCGGCACGAGCGCCGGCGCATCGGCGATCGCCAGCCACATGGTGGCCTTCGGGACGAGCGGCGCGACGCCGAAGCAGCGCATGACCCAGATGAGCGCCGGCCTCGGCCTGCTTCCCGGGGTGCTCATCGATCAGCACTTCGAGCAGCGGAACCGGTTCGGCCGGCTGCTGGCCCTGGTTGCCCAGTCCCCCGCCCTGCTGGGGATGGGCATCGACGAGGACACGGCGGCGCTCGTGAGCCCGAAGGGCATCCTCGAGGTCCTCGGCAAGGGCTCGGTCACGATCCTCGATCCCGCCCACATCCAGACCGACGCCTACGAGGTCAAGCGCCATCGGCCGATCATGGTGTCGGGCGTCACGCTGCACTCGCTGCCGTCGGGCTATCGCTTCGACCTGCGCAAGCGAACCCTCATGGCGCCCCTGCGTCCGGTGAGCGCCACCGACCGGGAGCTCGCCAGTCTCCAGGCGGCGACGAACAACACCCGGCGGCTCATCCGGCGCATCGCGGCCGAGGGCGCCGACGACACGGCACCGGAGCGCGCTCGGCGTCGCGCTCGCCGCGCCAGCAGGATGGACGAGGAGGCGAGCGAGTGACGACGGCCCGGGAGCGCGCCAGAACACGGGCGAAGACCGCGAAGCATCCCCGCGAGTCGGACGCGCCGCCCGGCGCCGTTCCGCTGCCCGAGCTGACGATCGTCGAGACGCGCGTCTACCGCGGACCGAACTACTGGAACTACGAGCCGGCCATCAAGCTCATCGTGGACCTCGGGGTCCTCGAGCACTTCCCGACGAACACGATCCCCGGATTCGTCGAGGCGCTGCTCGAGATGCTGCCGGCGGTGGGCCAGCACACCTGCGGGACCGGGAAGGTCGGCGGATTCGAATCGCGGCTGCGGGACGGCACCTGGGTGGGCCACGTGGCGGAGCACATCGCGCTGCAGCTCCAGCGCGAGGCGGGCAACGAGGTCGGCCGCGGCAAGACGCGCGGCACCGGCGAGCCGGGCCGCTACCACGTCGTGTACTCGTACGGCGAGGAGTCGGTCGGCCTGGCGGCGGGACGGCTGGCGGTCCGCCTCGTGAACCACCTCGTGAAGGCCGAGCCGGGCTTCGACTTCCTGTCGGAGCTCGAGGAGCTCATCCGCCTGTCGGAGCGCGCGGCGTTCGGACCGTCCACCCAGGCGATCCTCGACGAGGCGGCGCTCCGCGACATCCCGTGGATCCGTCTCAATGAGGGATCGCTGGTCCAGCTCGGCCACGGCATCCATCAGCGCCGCATCCGCGCCACGATGACGAGTGCCACCGGGTCGCTCGGCGTCGACATCGCATCCGACAAGAAGCTGACGAACCAGCTCCTGGCGGCGACCGGGGTTCCGGTTCCGCGCGCGCAGGTCGTTCGCGACGAGGATGCGGCGGTGGCCGCCGCCCATCGCATCGGCCTGCCGGTGGCGGTCAAGCCACTCGACGGCAACCACGGCCGCGGGGTGATGCTCAACCTCTCCGACGACGAGGAGGTTCGCGCCGGATTCCGCGCAGCGAAGGGCCAGGCCCGGCGCGGCGCGGTCGTCGTCGAGAGCTACCTCGTGGGCAACGACTACCGGTGTCTCGTCATCGGCGGCCGGCTGCGGGCGGTGGCGCAGCGGGTGCCGGCCCACGTCGAAGGCGACGGCAAGCACTCCCTGACCGAGCTCGTCGAGCTCACGAACGCCGACCCTCGGCGCGGCATCGGCCACGAGAAGGTCCTGACCCGGATCAAGATCGACGACGAGTCCATCGGCTACGCCCGGGAGCAAGGCTTCGAGATGTCGGACGTGCCGCCGCGCGGGCAGCGGGTCTACCTGAAGCGCACGGGCAACATGAGCACCGGCGGCATCAGCATCGACCGCACCGAGGAGGCGCATCCCGACAACGTCGAGCTCGCCGAGCTCGCGGCACGCGCCGTCGGCCTGGACATCGCCGGCATCGATCTCATCTGCCCCGACGTCAGCCTGCCGGTGCGCGAGACGGGCGGCGGGATCGTGGAGGTCAACGCGGCCCCCGGGTTCCGGATGCACACCCACCCGACCGAGGGCGAGTCGCAGTACGTGGCGAAGCCGGTGATCGACATGCTCTTCCCGCCGGGAGTCGACGCCCGGATTCCGATCATCGCCGTGACCGGCTCCAACGGGAAGACGACGACCGCCCGGATGATCGCGCACATCATGAAGGGGATGGGCCACAAGGTCGGCCTCACGAGCACCGACGGCATCTACGTCGACGGTCGAATCGTGCGCCGCGCCGATGCCTCCGGCCCGAAGTCGGCCTCGATGGTGCTCCAGAACCCGACGGTCGACCTCGCGGTGTTCGAGGTCGCGCGTGGCGGGATCCTGCGCGAGGGGCTCGGCTACCAGCGCAACGACGTCGCGGTCGTGCTCAACGTCACCGGCGACCACCTCGGGCTCGGCGGCATCAACTCGATCCGGCAGCTCGCCGGCGTGAAGCGCGTGGTCGTGGAGGCGGTTCCGCGCGACGGCGTCGCCGTGCTCAACGCCGACGACCCGCTCGTCGCCGAGATGGCCCGCCACTGCTCCGGATCGGTCATCTACTTCAGCATGGACCCGGACCACGAGCGCCTGAAGTTCCAGGCATCGCGCGGACGGCGCTCGGTGACCCTCGAGCAGGGACGCAACGGCGAGATGATCGTCATGCGCCAGGGCCGCAAGAGCATGTCGCTGGTGTGGACCCACCTCATCCCGGCCACGTTCGAGGGCCGAGCCCGGATGAACGTGGCGAATGCTCTCGCCGCCACGGCCGCCGCCTGGGCCGCGGGGGCGCACCTCCACGACATCC
>JAILWI010000030.1 GCA_025699005.1 Chloroflexota bacterium
ATTGTGCGCGCTCTGCGCTTCACAACGCTCTGTGAATTGAAACGCCAGGCGAGGCGATTTGGTTACGGTTCTACTCTACATCGTAGCTGTAATCTCGTGTGCCTGCTTCGCGAAGGAACTGTGCCAGTAGATCAACCGCAGCCTGGATGTCCGATTTGGCGCACATTTCGTTCACGGTGTGCACATAGCGGGATGGAATCGAGATGGTGCAGGTCACCACGCCATCGTTGGCGCGCTGGAATGCACCGGCATCGGTACCTCCGCGAGGCAGAACTTCAAGTTGGTACGGAATTTCCTGCTGCTCGGCGATCTCGCGCAAGTGTGTAATCAATTTGCGATTCGGCAGCTGCGAGCTATCGAATACCTTTATCGCGACACCGGACCCCAGTTTGGTTACGGCAGAGTCAGCCGGCATGCCGGGGATGTCGCCAGCAATGGTGGTATCCAGCGCGATGCAGATCTCTGGCTGCACACCAAAGGCTGCTGTGGTCGCGCCGCGGAGGCCGACTTCTTCCTGCACTGTTGCGATGGGGTAGAGTTCGGCATCGACTTTGCCGGCTGCCTTCACGGCTTCCAACATCACGTACACACCGATGCGATCGTCCAGGCTCTTGCTGATCACCATGTCGCCAATTTCCTCGAAATCGCGACGCATGGTCACCATATCGCCGATCTGCACTTTCGCCTTCACCAGCTCGGCCTGCATACCGAGATCAACGAAGAAATCGGTCAGCTCAAGATCCTTCTTGTCGCCAGGTGTCATCAGGTGGATTGGCTTCACACCCGGCATCAATGTGCCCACAAGTTGACCGTCGTTGCGCGTATGCACAGCCACCCGCTGCGCAACCAGTGTGCGCGGATCGAATCCACCCACCGGTTGCAGGCGGATGTAGCCAGTATCCTCGATGTACCGAACAATGAATCCGATTTCATCCATATGTGCGGCCATCGCGACCTTTGGTCCGCCGTTGCCAGCAACGTGCCCGATGACATTGCCCATGGTGTCAACCCGCACATCATCTGTGCCGGCGGTCATTTCGTTCCAGACAATTTTGCGGACTTCATCTTCGATGGATGGGACGCCGTTTGCCTGTGTCAGCGATTTCATTAGATCCAGATTCATACTATTGGCTCCTGTTCCAGTAATTCAGAAAGGGTATGGTAACCATGTTGGTACCATACCCTTTCCAATCATCTCAGATGTGAGTCCGTGATCCTAGTCACCTATCACAATGACGGAGTTGAAGTAAATCGCTTCGTCATCGGCCCAGGTGACAGAACCGGCGGATACAACGTTGACCTGCTCGGAGACGAGTTCCGGAGAAGCCTGTGCTACAGCCTCACCGAAGAAGTCTTCGCATGCTTCACCGTCGTAGTCCATATCCAGCAACCAGAGGTCGGATGGATCGGCATCGTAGGCGGTCTGGGCTTCTTCCTGAGTGGCGTAGGTACCACAATCCTCGTGGTTATCCATGGTGCTGGTAGAGGAACCGAGCATGACCACCAGGTAATCGAGCAGCGGCAGAACCTGGCCCTCGATGTTCACATAGCTCACGCTGAGGATGTTCTCGCTTGGGAGTTCGGCGAATGCAGCCTGGAAGGCTGGATCATCGGCCAGAACTTCACCGTCGCCAGCGAGGTACTTGTCGATAGCGCCATTGGCACCGATCAGCAGTTCGTCGTTCACCACACCGTACTCAATCACAACCGGAACCATGCCAGTAGTTTCGGCAGGGAAGGAGACTACGGTGAGCTCACCGCCATCCACAGAACGGCTGGAGATTTCGTAATCGCCCTCATTCATCTGGGTGGCGAGATCGGTGATGGTCGCAGCTGTCTGCTCGAGAGTGGCGGCATCGGATGTTCCGGAAACGAACAGGAACTCAGGGGTCGGCACTCCAGATTCGAGATCGTAGATACCCGCGTACATGGCGTATTCACCGTCGAGCTTCTGGAAGAGATCAGTGTCTGGATTGAATCCGACCATTTCCTCAAACATCGCCCATGTTTCGTCCACTGTTGGCGTGGCGGCTGGTGTAGCGGTGCTATCCATGCCGGTGGACTGGGATTGGGCCAGGGAGGTCTGCATCATTGTGCCGAGGAAATCGGTGATACCTGTGGCGTAGAGGTTGTTGCTATTGGAGAACAGCAACACATCTGCCGGGAACTTGCCTGCCATGGATGGCGTGAAGCCGTCGGCGGCAGGAACATTGGCAGCATCCATTGGCACAATCACGGAATCCGTGTGGAAGCCGGTTTCGGATGCGTACATGCTCCAGCCCATGTGGCCGCGGCCTGCTTCGAGCTCTTCGGAAATATCCTCGCTGGTGCCCAGGAGTTCCTCAGAATTCGGGGAGTTCAGCAGTGCGGTAGTCATGGTGTCGGCATCAACATAGCCGAACACAAGGGCGTTGGTTTCAAGCTTGCCGTAGACATTGTTGAAGCCATCAGTGCTGGCGAGACTCTCGCTGTCGCCCTGTACGGTATCGATGATGGATTCGAGGTC
>JAILWI010000004.1 GCA_025699005.1 Chloroflexota bacterium
GGCGGCCACCGGCGACCGAGCCGGCGTAGACCCGGCGGCCACCGGCGACCGAGCCGGCGTAGACCCGGCGGCCACCGGCGACCGAGCCGGCGTAGACCCGGCGGCCACCGGCGACCGAGCCGGCGTAGACCCGGCGGCCACCGGCGACCGAGCCGGCGTACGGCTCCACCCGCCTGCTGGCGTTCGTGCTGGATTCATGCTGGACGGGCTGCTGGACGGCAGAAGCCGCGTGAGCGATATCCGCGAACGGTGCGTAGCCACTGGATGCATCGTCCTAGGAGCGTCTCTCGCTCCCAGCGATCCACCTCCCATTCGACGACGTTGTAGCCGTGCCGTCGAGCGTCTAGCGCAGCAGCCAGCGGGGGAGCGTCTAGGATCCACCAGCTAGTCCAGCGGTGTGCTGGCTCCCAAGCTGGCTCATCCACCAGCCAGCCACGTGACATCCGGACGCGACGGAAGTACTTGGGCGCTTGTGCTGGTCCGAGCTGGAGCGTCTTGGTCAGGTACTTGGCCAGGTAGCCAACCAGTCGGGGGTGTCCAGCGCGAACGTCCGTAATTCGGCCGAAGCCCGACTCCACCGCCATCTGACTTAGCTGGCGTTGTGGCAGGAAGCGCTGGCCTCGGATCAGGACGTGGAGGTGAGCATGGCCACGTTTCTGCGGCTCCACCACGATCAAGTACTCGAACTTGCCCCAGCGCCGCTGCATGCGCAGCTGGAGGGTCTTCCACCGCTTGGTGGCCAGCTGGTAGCTCGTCATGACGTCTTCGTTGCCTGGGGCGGTGAAGGTTGCGAAGCGAATGAAGCCGCCAGCCATGCCTACCTTGATCTGTGCCATGGTGCGCTTGACCTTCCTCGGTCCGCAGCGCTTACAGCGCCAGGTCTTGCATCGGAGGAAATACGCGCCGGCCTCCTTACCGTCCGTTCCGAGGAGCGTGAACTCTCCGCACGTCATGGCGTCTGCCGTCGCATCCGCTGCTCGGCTCGGCGTGCCGAGTTTCTATAGGCCGGCGCCGCTTCGCGTCGCCGGCCTTCAAGTGAAGGCGGAGGGTCGTCGAGGTCGGGGATCGAGAACGTCGGCGAAACTCGCCGACCAGCTTCGAATTCGCGCCATGCGGACAGCCATGCGTCGACGCTCGCCCTCAGTCGACGGCGGATCGGTGCTGCGGCATGGCGATCCACGGGCACATCGCGCAGGGGCGCGTAGCCTTCAAGGGCGTGAAGATGCTCGAAGATCGCTCGGTTGACGCAGTAGGCCCCCACCGCGCAGCCACGCAGCCATGCCTCTCGCGTGCGCTCGGCCGCCCGAGCCTGCCGCGCCGCCTCTTCGCCGTCGTACGGGTGAGACGAGATCCAAGCCTCCAGCTCCCAGGATGCGTTCATCGAGCAGCCTGCCTGTCGACCGCGAGCTCCCCGGCGAGGCGCAGACGTTCTCGAATCGATTGCCGGTGAGTGCGGCCTACGTCCGAGCGATCGCCATCCGCGTCTGTACGGCACAAGAGCGCGCCGGCTCGCGCGGCTGGCAAGGGAGCCGTGACGGTATCGGCGGCCGGCAGGGAGATCTGTTGCTCTAGGCTCTGGTGCGCCGGTAAGCGCCATTGCGCGTTCATGCCGGTGAATCTCCGCCAGATCCGAATGACCACCGATGTCTATTCGGCGAAGAAATGCGCGAAGGGCTTCACCACCGATGGCTCTGCTTCGACGACTGGTTAGCGAAGTGACAATCGAGGACGGGTTTCTCCGGCCGCTGGACGCATGGATGCTGGAGCTGGCTAGGAACGAACGCCGGGTGCACCGCGAGGTCGCCGCGCTGACGAGTGCGCCCGATGCCGCAATCGCTCGGCTGGCGTCACGCCGAGGACTACTCCGCGTGGGGGCAAGCGTGACGGTGCATCAGGTACCCGATGCCTTCTGGCGCGAGGAAGCCCTCCGGCTGGGACAGGCGCGGGAAGACGATTTGGAGGCCGCGATCGCATATGTGACGAACCCCTCGTTGCCATTCCCTGCGCAAGCAGCGGATGTGCTTGAAGTTGCTGACGCCCTGGCCGCGATGTTTGGGGATGAAGACCTAGCGGCGATGCATTCGTTTGTTTCGACGGCGAGCTGGGAGGAAACAGGCCCGCTGCTCGACGCGGCAGAGGCGGCAAGCGGTATTCCTAGGCTGCGCCTCGAGTCACTCATACAACGAACAGGGGGCGCGGCGGCAAAGGAGGCGCCGAATGGCCGCCTCCTACTTGCACTTCGGATTGCTCAAACCTTCGCGGAAAGGCTCGGGTACGACGAAGGACTGACCGACCGGCCTGGCGCAGCGCCGTTTGGCCGCATGATGGCAGCAGTAGTCCGCAGCGTTCCGGCGGCCATTTACGACCCTGACCTTGCCTACGAAACGGTTGACGAGTGGCGCTCGATCGCTCGGCTCTTGGCCGATTGGGTCGAGCTCGCGGACCTGCTCCGGATTGCAGGACAAGGCCTCACGCGGAATGAGCGGCGTGGGCTCGAGGCACTCCTATCCGAGTTCGTACAGTTTGAGCCACCGGCAGGGCGAAGCGACGGGCAACTGGCAGCAATGGCCGTCCCTATTGCTGCCGCGCGGATCGAACAGGCGCTGAGCAACGTAGGCGCGTGGCCGCCACCTCGGAATGAGCCCCTCGGTCTGTACGCCAGGAGCCTCATTGGTCTTTGGCGCGACCTAACCTCTGACCGCCCACCCAAGCGATGCGAAGCTCCTGGGTGTTCGGCGGTGTTGTCTGCGCACAGAAAGTCGCGGCTGTGCGGACCCCACCTCGGAGAGCGGCAGCGACAGCGCGTTGCCCGCCGAGCGGCGTCACAGAGGCCGACAGCCCTGCCCTAGCCGATGGGCAATATCGACTACTTCGGCAGAACGGCCTTATACGCGTTCGTGACGATGGCTGCGACAAAGCCAACAAGTACCAGCGCCAAGCTGCTAATCGCCACCGGGGTCTCGTCGAGGTTCAGAGCGAATACGACGATGGAAGTCATGGCCACCAATGCGTAGGCCCATAAGCCCAGACCCAATAGGGTCTGAAGCGACGGCATCGTGATAGCCCTGGTTCGCATTGTCTGATCCTCGACGCCGAGTGCAACAGCAAATGCTGATCCTAGGGCGCCGGACAGAATCGCCCCTATGCCAACAAGGCGCTCGTCGAGCGCTGGTGGCGCGCCATCCGGCGCTCTGACGACCTCGAGTAGAAAGTACGCGTAGAGGGCGATGAACCCAAGCAGAAACGCGGCAACGAGAAATCGTCGCAGCTGGTCGATACCCATGGATCCCTCCTTAGGCCACACTCTCGGTGCTCTGGCAGCCGCCGATGATCTGGCACTCGCTCGCGAGTATCACTCGGCAGTCAAGACCGGGCGGTGCCGCGATTGACGCGAGCTGGCGTTAGGCGGCACCCCTTATCGCCGCCCCTAGACTGGCCGGTATCCTCGAGTCATGTTAGTTAGGGTCCGCACCTGGGTCGCATCGAGGGTCAGCTGGGGCCGCAACGCGGCGTGGTCGGTTGGCGGGCCGCCCGTTCGCCGCGTGTTGCGATTCGTGCGCGAGATGTACGAGATGCAAACGCGGTTCGACGACGAGGCGGACGGTCAACGCCCAACGTGCTCATCTTTTCCGATCTATCGGTCGGCGAACAGCACGGGTACAGCTACGACGGCTGGGATCGCGCGGATCCAGGCCTGTTCCACTACACAGGTGAGGGCCAGCAAGGCAATCAGCAGCTCAAAGCCGGGAACAAGGCCATATTGCGTCATGCCGAGGAAGCCCGAGCACTGAGGGTATTCGAGGGTGCACGAGGATACGTGCGCTACCTCGGGGAGTTTCGCCTGGCTGATCCTCCATACGACATGTCGCCGGCCCACGCTTCGGGTACGACCACAGTGCGATCCGTCGTTGTGTTTCACATGCGGGCGATCGACCTCTCGGGCTCCCACGCGTCGAAGTTAGTCGAACCTCCTCGCGGCGGCTACATCCGGCCCACCTGGCGGCCGTCAAAGCAGCCGGAGCCGTGGAGCCGTGATCCCAACGTTCTGGATCGCAGCCGCAAGGCGCACATTGACACGCAGAACGATCTGCGCGACTTCCTGGAAGCAGCCGGCGCCAGGGCCTGGTCACCTCAGACTGGCGAACCCGATCACGACCTTGCGTGGCGGCGTAGGGGCGTTACCTTTGTTGCTGAAGTTAAGAGCTTGCCTAGTGCTGGCACGGAGGATCGACAGATGCGCCTTGGAATCGGCCAGGTCCTCGACTACCACGCGCTGATGTCAAAGAGGTATCCAAGGGTTCGCGCGGTGTTAGCGGTGGAGCGCGAACCTGCAAGCGGACGATGGCATCCCCTATGTGCAAGCCATGGCATCACGCTTGTCTGGCCAGCGACCTTTGATGCGCTCCTGCAATGAGCTTCGCGGCCGGCTAGGGGCCAGCTAGCCCATACCACCGCGAGATCCATTCACGATCAGCAACTGGCACTGCGCTGACACGTGCCCCTAGGGGAGTGGTGCCGTCTGGCTCAGGCTTCGGAGTGGCGCAAGCCGCTGTAATCGACCTAGAACAGCCTTCGGCACCCGAGCTGAAGCGAAGCGGCGGTCTAACCGTCAGCTTTAGCGGGATCAGCCGCTCCGGGCTACCGGGTGCATACAACTTGGTTGACGGGTCGTGAGATAGTCCCGATACCGAGGCCAATTTGCCCGAGAGCCTCGATAGGGAGGGACAGCGCAATCATGCGCGCACTCATCGCACTTTCTGTGCGTCTTTCATCGTGCACCTCGACCGCCCGGCCTCTAAGCGAGCCTGGAGGAATCGGGAGCGCAGGTGGCCCTCCGCGCAGTAATCCTGTAGTGGAGTTGGAGTCGTCACGTGACTGAGAAGCCACCAGTGGTAGTTAAGGTCTATGAAGCCAAGAAGCAAGCAGACGCTGCTAAGGAATTCGCCGCGGACGCAGCAGTAATGGCCAAGGACGGATACAGGCCCGTCTCCCAGAGTTGGGCGGATGGCAAGATCGGTGTTGGCCGCGCGATAGCGCTCGGCTTTGCCTCGCTGATGTTCAAGCCGGCCGGCACTCTGACCGTCACGTACACCCTTGTAGGGGATCCCGAATGAAGTTCTTGAAGATCGCCGCCGCAGTGATCGCAGTTGCTGCCTCCGTTACAGCATGCGCGCCGGACCGAGCCGCTCCGAGGAACCAGGGCACCGCGGCCCCGGTCCCAACTGAGCAGGCCGCAAACCCTGACCCCGGATTAACCAACGGTCAGCGGAATGCAATCGAATCAGCTGAGAGTTACCTTGCCTTTTCCGCGTTCTCTGAGTCGGGGCTAGTCGACCAGCTCGAGTTCGAGGGCTACAGCACAGCCGATGCTACTTTCGCTGTCGGATCTCTTGACGTTGACTGGAATGAGCAAGCAGCCAAGAGCGCTGCTGCCTATTTGGAGTTCTCCTCCTTTTCACTCCCTGGGTTAATCGAGCAGTTGGAGTTCGAGGGCTTCACCGCCCAGCAGGCGACATACGGAGCAAACAAGGCCTACAACGAGTGAACCAAGGACCACTGCATTCCAAGCGAGTATCAGCGCTTCGAGCAGTGAATCGCCCCTACCGAACGTTGATAAGCCCGCAGTAATGGCCGCCGACTAGTCTTGTGAAGCCGTCGCGAAGCCTCGTCATACCCGCCCGACTGGTCTAGATGGTCGGATCGGTGCTCGGGGACCGCGGCGGCTTCCGTGTCGAGCGTGACGGCGAATCGCTATGCGGGCGGCATACGTAGCCTCAGGTCCGTAGTTGCCTCAGTACATCCACGGATGCCCCTTGACCCCCGTGCAAGTTATGCTCACGGAATAGGCGCGTATTGATTTCGCGAACCACAGGACGCGATGGCGACTGCCTGCTGGGGAGACGAATTGGGCCCAGACGGGTCTAGGGGAGGAAGTTCTTGTTGCCCAAGGGTCTCGCAATCGCGTTGGGTCTCGCAGTCCTAGTCATCGCCGCGGTTATCAGCTCTGAGCTCTTCGCTACGCTCGTGCTCGCACTTCTCACTTTCGGACTGTTCAGGCTGTGGCGGAGGACATCTGCGTGGCGCGCGTCCTGGCCCCGGCGACTGTCGACGGCTTTCTCAGTCGCGGTCCTCGGTGGCGCGGCATTCTTCGGGATCGGCGGTGCTTACGGGGCGCTAGCCACCGTGGGCTTAATCGAGCGTCCACCACCCCCGCGGCAGGTGACATCGGTTGAATCTCAAACTGATGAATCGGCCAGTCCGAGGGCGACCGCCACTCCCAGGCCAAGTCGAACGGCTACCCCCACGCCGACGAGCACTCCGAGCCCGACGCCAGCCCAAGCCCTCGCCGGAGAATCTGGGTGCTCTGACTGGTCGGAAGCGTCGGTGCATGTTCGGCAACTGACTCTCCGCGAGCTAAGCACCCTCCGGTCGAAAGACCGTGACGAACTCCGCTTAGCGGTGGACAGCCGCTGCGAGGACGCGCCGACTGCGCGACTGAGCGACGTGGTGGCGGCAGCGGAAGCGGCTCGCCCTACCCCCACGCCGACCGCCACTCCATCGCCTACGCCAACCCCCACCCCTGTGCCAACTCCACGGCCGACCCGAGCGCCCACCCCTGTGCCAACTCCGCGGCCGACCCCGATCGCGCCGGCGGCCGTTGAAGCCACCAGCGTGAAGTACACGGTAGAGAGTTGGGTGGGTGGATCGATCTACCTGGATGTGAAGATCGCGAACACTGGTGGGACCCTCAGCGGGCCTATCAAGTTCCAGATCGGTGGAATCATGGATTACGCGGACCTCAACGGCTGCATCCCGATCTGCACGGTCAACGAGTTCTGGGGCGACTACTACACGGAGTTCGACTCGGGGGTTGCGCCAGGCACGACGGCGACCTTCAAGGTGGAGCTGATCGCCACGAAGGTAGGCGTGGCCGACTGGACCGTGATGATCTACGAGGACACGAGGGACTTCTACTTCGGAAGTGCGAAGACCGTGATCCGCTAGCGGTAGCCAAGCTCGAGCTACGAAGGCGCTCCTCGTACAGCCCGGCGACCGAAACTCTCGGGCCGTTGACGAGCCCGTGTTCTGACGACCCCGCACCCTATAGTGCATCGTATGAGCGGACCTCGAACAGCGGCACGCCGCTCTCGACGCGCACGTAAGCTCGCGGCTCAGAGGGAGGAGTGGCGCCATCAAGCCGCGGCCGCCCAGCGCAATGCTCTTCATGAGGCAGAGGCCTGGCGTAGCGCGCTCGCACGGCACGCTTGCTTGCACGTGTACCACTGGACCCCACTTGCGAACCTGCGGTCGATCCTTGACCACGGCCTGCTCACGGCGGCCGAACTCGCTCAGGCAGGAATCAAAGTCCGCCTAAAGTGGGGGAGAGGACTAGGCCCAACGCCGCCCGGGTACTCCTCCGTTTCGCTCTCGGACTACCACCGGGGAATAGCTCGGACATCCTGGGAGCCTGCCGTCGTCCTGGCACTGTCGGCCGAGACATCCATAGGCGCGACGTCGCGATATCGCACTGCTCCCGACGGGCCGCTTACTGGTGGCGGGCCTGACGCACTGTCGACTTTCGATTCGCTGTGGACGGGTGAGACGTCCCCCCGACTGCGTAGCCGCGTGGAGGTCCTCGTCGCTAACAGGATTCCACCCGACGCCATCGCAGAAGTGTGGACGCGCCCAGATAACGAGGCAGACGTGCGCTCCATCGTCGATGGCGCCGGCCTAACCGCTCCGCCGCTCGTCCTCGGAAAGCCGCTTGAACAAGGCGACCCGGAGGTGGCGTCCATCTATTCGATGGATCTCGCATCCATTCTCGCTGGGGAGATCGGTGACGGCGCCGGGGCCGCCGACTCGCGTCAACGCAACGAGGAGCGCCGATCGCTGACTGACCTAGGTGATCGAATCATTCGTGAGATGGAGACGTGGACGGCCCGAGATGGCCCACCGAAGAACGGCGACTTTCGAAACCAGGTCATTCGATGGGCGCGACAGAGCGAGGATTTTGTGTCTCGCCATCGGGGATCGAAGGTCTTCGACTTTCCCGATCCTGGCACCCTCCCGACAGTACCGCGGTGGCGGGAGATCTACGGGGACTACATCCGTGAGCTCCAGGATCGACTGCGCGAGCTCGATGCGCCAGGTGCGGCCACTCGTTTCTGACTGTGACGATCGACTCCGTGCTGGGTGTGGTCGCAGCGGCGCCTACTCTGGGATAAACATGACAGTGGCGTAAGCGGCACTGGAAGACGGAGGTGGTCGTCGGGTCACTCGAGATGCTCTCGGGTCGGTCGAAGAAGGAGTACGCCCGGGAGGCGGAGGCCGTGGCCAACGCACCGGATGAATCGGCTCCGGTGGCGGCCAACGGGGCTGCCACCAACGATCTCGAGGCTGCCATCGCGATGTGATCCAGCTGGGCGGCGGGCTCGTCCCCCCCGGTCCGCCGCCCAGCAACCGATGCATGCCTTTAGTCCAGCTGGGGCCGTCATCACGTACGCCCGTTGTCGCGGGGTCGGACCTGACGCCGGCCATTGGGTCAAACATCACAGTGGCGTGAGCGTCGCTGCCCACCCCAGCAGGAAGACCGCTTGCGGCCTCAAGCCTGAATCGCGCCGCATCCGCTCCGGGGAGAGCGGTGGGCGCTGCAAGCAATGTCCACTGACAGCAGCGCCGTGCCTTGCATGCGCCGCGGCCCTTCCCTCATCGGCGGCGACTAAGGGCGCGGATTCGTGGCCGCGAAGATCGCCATCGAACCGACCGTCTCGAGCTCCACGTGCCTGAACGAAGCGCCGAGCATCTCGCGGAGCCCCTCTTGGGTATCGCCCAGGTTGTCGAAGATGCCCCGCCGGTTGTTGGCCGTAAGAATCCTCTGCGACAACCAGGTGTGTGACCCCGAGGAACCGAGGATGGATGCGCCGAAGAGGACGCCAGTAGGTGCGAGGACGGCAGCGACATTCGCCACGGCCGCAGCCTTGCGCGTGAGCGGTCCGGGCAGGCAATGGATCACGCCGTGCAGCGCGGCCGAGTCGAACGTCCGATCAAGGGGGAGCGGCTTCAGGACGTCGGCCTCGACGGCCGTGATGTCCAGGGCCGTCAGTCGCCCGGAGGCGTGTTCAAGCACGTTCACGTTCGGGTCGAGGATGGTGACTTGGGCGCCCGGAGGCAGGCCGGCTCGTTCTAGGAAGTAACCGGTACCCGGACCCACATCCAGGTGCTGAGGGCGGATGTGCCGCCGGTATCGCTCTACCAGAAGCGTGGTTGGGCAGCGCCACACCACGCGAGTAAAGAAGCCGAGGATCACGGGGTCGTAGATCTTCAGAAAGAACGGGGTGTACTCGCTCTGGCCACGGTAGGCGGGATCGTCACGCTGAATAGGCACAGGCTTCCTTCCTCGACGCATTGTCGCCGTCGGTTGCCCGCTTGGAAAGGTCTCCATGCGAGCCGTAGGTGGGATGGCCGGCGGCTTCGCGCGGTCTTGCCGACCGTCGAACGCGACTGGGAGCAACTTGACAGTGGCGCAAGCGGCACTGGAAGACGGAGGTGGTCTTCGGGTCACTCGAGATGCTCTCAGGTCGGTCGAAAGAGGAATACCCCGGAAGGCGGAGGCCGTGGCCAGCGCACCCGCCAGGCAACCGACCTGAGGGGCCCGGCGTAGAGTGCGTCCGTGACGCCACCTCTCGTCCTTCGTGCCGCCGACATCGTGGCGGAACGGCCCGATGGCACGACGGACGACATCCACTTCACCGAGGCGCTGGCCGAGTCGGTCATCGGCCATGCGACCCGGCCGGGTGAGCTCGTCCTCGACCCGTTCGCCGGCTACGGCACGACGCTGGCGGTGGCGGTCCGCATGGGCCGGCGTGCCATCGGCATCGAGCTGCTCGAGGAGCATCTCGAGATCGCTCGGGCCCGGACCGGGGACAGGGCGACGCTGATCCAGGGAGATGCACGGCACCTGTCACGGCTCGTGGACGGGCCGGTGGACCTCGTGCTCACGTCTCCGCCCTACGCGACTGGGGGAGATCTCGCCGAAGACCCGCTCGCCGGGTATGCCGCGGGCGACGGCGACTACGATCGGTACCTGGAAGAGCTCGCCTCGATCTTCGACCAGGCGGCGAGCCTCCTGCGGCCCGGTGGTCAGCTGGTCATCAACGTCGGGAACGTCATCGCCAGCGACGGGTCCGTCACGCCGCTGGCCAGCGACCTCGTCCGTGTCGTCGACCCCCACCTCCCGGTGCTCGGCGTGACGACGCTCCGCTGGGATGAGCCGCCTCCCGGCCTGGATGGCGACTACCTGCTCTGGTTCGCGCGTCCCGTCGGTTGACGAGGCACCTGGGCGCAGATCGCGCTGCATGCTGGATGCAGCACGCGAACGCCGAATGTCCCGCCACCAGCGCGGCCCGGTCGCCGTTCCGGCCGGTGGCGGGTGACGGATCGGCCTACATGAGGCCGACGACGTGTCCCTCGGGATCGGCGAACAGGGCGACCGTCGTGTCGGGAGCCACCTCGGTGAGCGGCATGAGCACCTTGCCGCCTCGCTCCTCGACGCGCTTGAGCGTCTCTTCGGCATTGTCAGCGGCGACGTAGAAGGTGACGTGGCCACCCTGGCCCTCCGGCGCGGCGCCGATACCGCCGGTGAGCTCGCCCTGGCGAACCATCCCGTAGCCGCCCGGGTTGTTGGTGTCGAGGTCCCATCCGAAGACCTCTCGGTAGAAGCTCTGGAGGGCGTCGCCGTCCTTGCCGACGACCTCGACGTGCACGATCTTGGCTGCCATGGTTGGGGCTCCTCTCGGTGTGATGACGAAACGAGTTGTCACCATCACGACGATCCACCCGCTCTGATTTCGACAGGCCGGAGCCCACGTCTATACTGGCCGCCCGCGGTCGCCATGCAGCGTGCGGGCACGCCCAGCCGAGAGACTCATGACAGACGACTATCCGTACAACGGACGAATCAGCCGATGGGAAGAGGTCGCCCCCGGTCTGGCGATCGTCGCCGTCCAGGCGCTCGAGGAGCCCTTCGAGTTCCAGCCGGGCCAGTACGCCACGCTGGGGCTGATGGGTCCCGAGAAGCTGATCCAGCGACCGATGAGCATCTCCTCGTCCGCCGACGACCTGTCGGAGTACGAGTTCTTCATCCGTCGCGTCGAGACCGGCGGTCTCACGCCGCTGCTCTGGCAGCGATCGGTCGGTGATCCGATCAACATCAAGGGGCCGAAGGGCAAGTTCTTGCTCCAGGACGATGGACGGACCTGCCTGTTCGTGGCCTCCGGGACCGGTCTCGCCCCGTTCATGTCGATGATCGAGACGCTGCGAAGCCGGAACCAGTCGCGCGACATCGTGCTGCTCCATGGCGTGAGCCACGAGCACGACCTGGCGTGGCGCGCCGAGCTCTCGGAGCTCGCGAACGGCGACGGCTTCCCCCTGCGCTACGTCGGGACGATCTCGCGTCCGCAGCACAGCCCCGGCTGGGCCGGGGCGACCGGACGTGTCGAGGCGATCGTGTCCGACCAGCTGGATGCGCACGGGCTCGACGCGGGCAACACGACGATCTACCTGTGCGGCAACCCCGACATGGTGAGCGCGGTGGAGGAGATCGCCACCGTCCGCGGCTTCGCGCCCGAGCAGGTGCGCAAGGAGCTCTACTGGCCGAAGGGGCGGCAGCACTGAGGATGCGCCGATGACCGAGCGCTTCTACCTCACCACCGCGATCTTCTATCCGAGCGAGCGACCGGCGCTGCACTCGATGTTCGAGGCCATCGGCGCCGACGCGATCGCCCGCTATGCCCGGCTTTCAGGTCGCGAGACGAGATTCCTGACGGGCATGGACGAGCACTCCGCCAACGTCGAGCGCGATGCGCGGGAGAGGGGGATCGACCCGCACGAGCTGATCGATCCCTGGGCCGCCACGTGGCAGGCCACGTTTGCCCGGTTCGGGATCAGCGCCGACCGCTTCATCCGCACCACCGATCCCGATCATGCGGCGGCGTCGGTCGAGATGGTGCGGCGCGCCCAGGCGGCCGGTGACGTGTACGAGGGGACGTACTCGGGCTGGTACTGCACCGGCTGTAACGAGTTCAAGACCGACCAGCAGCTGGTGAAGGGCCGATGCCCGGATCATCCGACGCTCGACCCGCAGTGGCTGGAGGAGAACAACTACTTCTTTCGGCTCAGCGCTTACCAGGAGCGCCTCGAGCGGCTCTACGCGGACAACCCCTCGTTCTGCGAGCCGGAGCACTTTCGCAACGAGGTCCTCGGCTGGCTTCGCGACGGTCTTCGCGACTTCAGCATCAGCCGATCCGGCACGACGTGGGGCATCCCGTTTCCCGGCGACGACCGCCACCGCATCTACGTCTGGTTCGACGCGCTGACGAACTACCTGACCGGCGCGGGGTTCATGTCCGACGAGGCGGCCTTCGAGCGCTGGTGGCCGGCCGACCTCCACGTCATCGGCAAGAACATCACCCGGTTCCACTGCCTCTACTGGCCGGCCATGCTCATGAGCGCGGGCCTGCCGCTGCCGAAGCAGGTCTTCGCGCACGGCTTCATGCTGGATCGGGGCGGCCAGCGCATGAGCAAGACGACCGGAAACACCCACGACCCCGATGCCGCCGCCGACACCTTCGGCGTGGACGGGGTGCGTTACGTCGTGCTGCGCGAGGTGCCGTTCGACCGTGATGCGGATGTCACCTACGACGGCTTCGTGCGCCGCTACAACGCGGACCTGGCGAACGACCTCGGCAACCTCGTGAACCGCACCGTGAGCATGAGCCGGCGCTACCTCGACGGACAGCTTCCCCCGGTGACCGATGCGACCGAGGCCGCCGATCTCGAGGTGCGGGCCGCGGCCGAGCGCGCGGTGGCGGCCTACCACGCGGCGATGGAGCAGCGTCACCTCGACGAGGCGCTCGCCGCCGCCATGGGCCTTGCCGGAACGGCGAACGGGTACGCCGAGAGCCAGGCGCCGTGGTCGCTGAACAAGGCGGGGGAGACCGCGCGAGTCGGACAGGTCCTGGCGGCCATGGCCGAGGCGTGCCGCATCCTCGGACATCTCCTGGCGCCGTTCGCCCCGACCGGCGCTCGAGCCATCCTCGATCAGCTCGGGGCTGACGTGCCGTACGACGATCGCGGCGCGGGCGGGCCTGGCTTCGACGAGCTCCTGCCGTGGGGCGGGGCGGGCCGTGGGCTCGTCACCGGCACGCCCAGCCCAATCTTCCCGCGCATCGAGCTGGAGGCGCCGGTCTGAGCAAGGCCCGCCGGCCCTCGTCCCTGCCGGGCATCGTCGACTCCCATTGCCATCTGCAGCACGAGCGGTTCGAGCTCGACCGGGATGCCGTCCTGGCCCGCGCGGCGGAGGCGGGGATCGAGCGCATCCTCGTCCCGGGCTGGGACCTGCCCTCGTCGTACGCCGCGCTCGAGCTCGCGTCGCGCCACGGCCCGCAGGTGGAGGCCGCCGTCGGCGTGCATCCGCACCACGCCGCGGAGACCGACGACGCCGGCTGGGACGAGCTGGAGCGGTTGGCAGCCGATGACCGGTGCCGGGCGGTCGGGGAGATCGGCCTGGATTACTTCCGCAACCTGTCGCCTCCCGACGTCCAGCGCGATGCGTTCGCGCGACAGCTGGCGCTGGCCGCCGGCCTCGACCGCCCCGTGCTCGTCCACGACCGCGATGCGCACGACGAGGTCACCGCCTCACTCGAGGCGTGGATCGGGCCCGCGCGCCGCCCCGTCAAAGGTGTGCTCCATGCGTTCTCGGGCGACGCGGCGATGGCTGAGCGCCTCACCGCTCGAGGGTTTCTCGTGAGCTTCGCCCTGCCGGTGACCTTCCGCAGCGCGGCCGGCCCGCGTGCCGCTGCCCCGACCATCGGGGATGGCACGTTCCTCGTCGAGACCGATGCGCCGTACCTCGGGCCGGATCGGGATCGGCGCAACGAGCCGACGACCGTCCTTCGCGTGGTGGCCGAGCTCGCACAACTCCGCGGCCAGGAGGCGGAGGCCGTCGCAGCCGGTGTCCGCCAGGCGTACGATCGGCTGATCGGAGCGTGATCGAGCGCTCGCCGGCTCGGCGGGAAGGGGTTTGGCACGCCGGTTGCTCAGTAAGCGGGCGGTGGTGACGGTCACCGCCCTCGACGTCGAAGGAGGAGAACCCATCCGATGGGCCAGGTCAACGTCAACACGCCCGGTGGCGGCACGGCTGGCGAGCCCGCCGGCAGCAGCGGCGCCGGATTCATCCTTGGGATCATCATCGCGATCGTCGTGATCGCGGTCCTCGTCTACGTGCTCGTGCTCGCCCCGGGCGGGAACGGGAACGGCGGCGGCGGGGACGGCGGGAACGACGGCGGAGGCGAGGAGCCGGTGCCGAGCGCACTCATGGTCACCTATCGGGCCTGAACCGCCCCTCACGGCAATCACCCACGCCCCGGCCCTCGTGCCGGGGCGTCGCCGTGTCCTCACCTTGACACTCGGAATCGGCGAGTGCTACCTTGCGTGTTAGCACTCTCGTTGGTTGAGTGCCAGTTCCACGGTCGAATCGGCCGCCCTGGCACTCCCGCGGATGGCATCACAACATCGGATTCACCGAGGACCGGTTCCGCACGCAAGGAGGCACAACGCACACATGACCAGCACGGTCGGCGGCACGGCGACCCAGCTCAAGCCCCTGGGTGATCGCCTCGTCGTCAAGCCAACCCCGCGCGAGGAGATGACCAAGAGCGGCATCGTCCTCCCGGACACCGCCAAGGAGCGCCCCCAGGAGGGCACGATCATCTCGGTCGGCCCAGGCCGCACCCTTGATGACGGCTCGCGGGAGGCCATGGAAGTGAGCGAGGGCCAGAAGGTCCTGTTCCAGAAGTACGCCGGGACCGAGTTCAAGCTGGATGACGAGGATCTCCTGATCCTCTCCCAGAAGGACATCCTGGCCGTCATCGAGTAGCGAGCTCCACCAAGCCAACCCACCATCGCTGCGGGATGCCGCGGCGATCCACCGAGGAGGATGAGACAGAACCGTGGCGAAGCAGCTGCTGTTCGAGGAAGAGGCACGTCGCTCCCTGAAGCGCGGCGTCGACAAGATGGCCGATGCCGTCAAGGTCACGCTCGGGCCGAAGGGCCGATACGCTCTTCTCGACAAGAAATTCGGCGCACCGACCATCACGAATGACGGTGTCACCATCGCCCGCGACATCGAGCTCGAGGATCCCTACGAGAACATGGGGGCCCAGCTGCTCGAGGAGGTCGCGACGAAGACGAACGACGTGGCCGGTGACGGCACCACCACCTCGATCGTTCTCGCTCAGGCCATCATCACCGAGGGCCTGAAGAACGTCACCGCCGGCGCCAGCCCGATGGGCCTGAAGCGCGGCATCGAGAAGGGCGTCGCCGCCATCGTGGAGGAGATCAAGAGCCTGTCGAAGCCGGTCGAGACGACCGACGACATCGCCCACATCGCCGCGATCAGCGCCCGCGACACCGAGATCGGCCAGATGATCGCCGACGTCATGGACAAGGTCGGCAAGGACGGCGTCGTCACCGTCGAGGAGTCGCAGGGCCTGAAGCTCGACAAGGAGTACGTGGAGGGCATGCAGCTCGACCGCGGCTACCTGTCGGCCTACATGGTCACGTCGACCGACGGCGGCAAGATGGAGGCGTCGCTCGACCAGCCGTTCGTGCTCGTCACGGACAAGAAGATCAGCGCGGTCGCCGACATCCTTCCGACGCTCGAGAAGACTGTCTCCACCGGCAAGCCGCTCCTGATCATCGCCGAGGACGTCGACGGTGAGGCGCTCGCGACGCTCGTGGTCAACAAGCTGCGTGGCACGATCAACGTGCTCGCGGTGAAGGCTCCGGGCTTCGGCGATCGCCGCAAGGCCATGCTCGAGGACATCGCGACCCTGACGGGCGCGCGGGTCATCAGCGAAGAGGTCGGCCGCAAGCTCGACAGCGTGCAGCTCGAGGACCTCGGCCAGGCTCGTCGCGTGACGGCGACCAAGGACGCCACCACGATCGTCGAGGGCAAGGGCTCCGAGGAGGCGATCAAGGCCCGCATCGGCCAGATCAAGCTCCAGATCGAGGACACGACCAGCGACTTCGATCGCGAGAAGCTCCAGGAGCGCCTCGCGAAGCTGTCCGGCGGCGTCGCGGTTCTCAAGGTCGGCGCGGCCACCGAGGTCGAGCTCAAGGAGAAGAAGCACCGCATCGAGGATGCGCTGTCGGCGGCTCGCGCCGGCGTCGAGGAGGGCATGGTCGCCGGTGGCGGCTCGGTCCTCATCCACGCTCTGCCGGCCCTCGACAAGGTCGAGGTGCTCGGTGACGAGCTCATCGGCGTGAACATCCTGCGCCGCGCGCTCGAGGAGCCACTGCGCCAGATCGCGATCAACGCCGGCCAGGAAGGCTCGGTCGTCGTCGAGGCGGTCCGCAAGCTCCCCGCCGGCAGCGGCTACGACGCCGCCAAGGGCGAGTACGGCGACCTGTTCGCCACCGGTGTCATCGACCCGGCCAAGGTGACCCGCTCGGCGCTCGAGAACGCCGCCTCGGTCGCCAGCCTGCTCCTCACCACCGAGACGGTCATCACCGACCTCCCGGAGAAGGAGAAGGCGATGCCGGGTATGCCGCCCGGCGGTGGCGGGATGGACTTCTAGTCCAGCCAGTTCCATGGCGCAGAGCCCCGGCCTCGGCCGGGGCTCTCGCTGTTTCCAGCCCTCCCTCGCGTTCGACGCTCGTGCGTGCCAGGCGTGCTGCACCCGCGGCCCGGTGGCACCGCGAGCGCCGTACACTGCGCCGGAATCTCGTCGGGTAGCCGTCTCGGCGGCGATCATTGTCGATTCCGAACCGGGACTGAGCGTCGCACGATCGACGGCCCATGGCGGGCCGAGGTTCGAGCAGTGGAGGCCTGAATTCATGCGCGCCGTGATCCTCACCTACGTTCACCCTGATGACGCGGCCACCTGGGAGGCAATGTCCCCCGAGGAGCGCACCGCCGATGTCGAGCGCCACCACGAGTGGTTCCGGACCTGGCGCGAGCACATCGTCGGCGGCGAGGAGCTCGACGAGCCGAAGACGGTGAAGGCCCTGAGGCCCGGGCGCCAGGGCGAGGGCGTGGCCGTCACGGATGGGCCGTACGTCGAGAGCAAGGAGTTCCTCGGCGGCTTCGTGATCGTCGAGGTCGACTCCATGGAGCAGGCGGTCGAGATGGCCGGCCAGTGGCCGTCGCTGACCAGCCAGCCGCGGTCGGTCGTCCATGTGCAGCCGGTGTACGTTCGAGACTGAGCTCGTGGCACGCGGCGTGCATTCGAGCTCCGCATGGAAGTCATCGCCGTCCTGATCGTGCTCGCGGTCGGCATCATGCTCGAGCGACGGAGCCCCGCCCCGGCTCCCTCGCGCGTTCGCACCACTCGCCACCGCTGACGGGCGGGCCCTTCGGTCCGTCTGCGCGCTGGCGGAGGCACCCGTAGAATCGGGTTGATGCCCGATGCCCCCGCGAGCCCACGTCCCCCGCGCCTGTCGCCCCAGGAGATCCTGGACCGGCTGAACGAGCCCCAGCGCCAGGCCGTCGGTCATCTCACCGGCCCGCTGCTCATCCTGGCCGGTGCCGGCAGCGGCAAGACACGCGTGCTCGCGCACCGCGTCGCCTACCTCATCGCGTCCGGCTACAAGCCGTGGCAGATCGTCGCCGTCACGTTCACGAACAAGGCCGCCGGGGAGATGCGTGAGCGGATCGCCGGCCTCATCGGCGAGGAGGCGGCCCGCGAGGCCGCCATCGGCACGTTCCACTCGCTGTGCGCCCGCATCCTGCGGCGCGAGGGCCAGGCCATCGGCCTGACGCGCAGCTTCACGATCTACGATCGCGCCGACCAGGTGGCACTCGTGAAGTCCATCCTGCGCCGGCTCGATCTCGACGAGAAGCGCTTCAGCCCGAACGGCATGCTGGCCTGGATCGGCCAACGCAAGGACGAGCTCGCCGATGTCGCCACCGCGTCACGGCAGGCGACGAACTACTTTGACGAGACGGCGGCCCGCGTGTACGAGGCGTACCAGCGCCAGATGGCGGAGGACGACGCCGTCGATTTTGATGACCTGCTCATGCGGACGGTCTTCCTGTTCGAGCAGCATCCCGACGTGCTGGCGCGCTACCAGGGCCGCTGGCAGCAGATCAACGTCGACGAGTACCAGGACACGAACCGCGCGCAGTACCTCCTCTGTCGCCACCTCGCGGCCAAGCACCGCAACCTGGCCGTGGTGGGCGATGACGACCAGAGCATCTACTCGTGGCGTGGGGCCGACCTGCGCAACATCCTCGATTTCGAGGCCGACTACCCCGACTGCACGGTCGTGAAGCTCGAGCAGAACTACCGCAGCACGCAGACGATCCTCGATGCGGCTCACGCCGTGGTCAGCCGCAACGCTGGCCGCAAGGACAAGCGACTGTGGACCGATCGTGGGACCGGCACGCAGATCACCCTGTTCGACGCGTACAACGAGTACGAGGAGGCCGAGTTCGTCGCCCGCCAGGTCGAGAAGCTCGTCGGCGGTGCCGGCCGCGGCACGATGGCGAAGCTGCTCACATCGCGAGCCGATGACGAGGACGGGTCCCTCCGCTACGGCGACATCGCCATCACCTACCGCATCAACGCCCAGAGCCGCGTGATCGAGGAATCGCTCATGCGCTTCGGCATCCCGTACCAGCTCGTGGGCGGAACCCGCTTCTACGAACGCCGCGAGGTGAAGGACGCCCTGGCCTACGTGCGCCTGGCTCGAAACCCCGGCGATCGCGTGGCGCTCGGCAGGATCATCAACGTCCCGGCGCGGGGGATCGGCGCGAAAACGGTCGAGGAGATCGGGGCGTGGGCGGAGTCGCGCGGCGTGAGCATGTTCGAGGCGGTGAGCCAGGCCGGCCAGAATCCGAACCTCGCGCCCCGCGCCCGGACGCAGCTCGCGGTCTTCGCCGAGCTCATGCGCGGGCTCCAGTCGATGGTGGCCTCCGAACCGCCCTCGGCGATCTTCGACGCCGCTCTCGAGCGCTCCGGGCTGCAGGCGTCCATCCAGGATGGCACCGACGAGGGCGAGGAGCGCTGGGCGAACGTCATGGAGCTGCGCAACCACGCGGCCGAGTTCGACGAGATCGCGGCGCCCGAGGGGCTGGCGCGCTTCCTCGAGGAGGTGGCGCTGGTCAGCGACCAGGACGAGCTCGACGAGGCGCCCGACCGCGTGACGCTCATCACGCTCCACGCGGCCAAGGGGCTCGAGTTCCCGGTCGTCTTCATCGTCGGCATGGAGGAGGGCCTTCTGCCGCACCGACGCGCGCTCGAGGATGAGCGTGAGCTCGAGGAGGAGCGCCGGCTCGCGTACGTGGGCATGACGCGCGCCAAGGATCGGCTGTACCTGGTCCACGCCCATCACCGGTCGACCTACGGCGTGGGGGCACAGTCCGACGCGTCGCGCTTCCTGGCCGAGCTTCCGGAGGAGCTCCTCGCCGCCGAACGCAGCGCCGCACCGTTCCGACGTGGTGGCGGCGACTGGCCGCGCGGCACGGATGACGGCGGCTGGACGCCGGGTGGATACCGAGCGCCGGGACGTCGCGTCCAGGAGCCGCTGCGACCGATCTCGCTGCCCGATCTCGCGACCCCGGCCGCACCGCGACCGGTCGGCCGCCGCCTCGACGCGGTTCGGGAGCGGGTCGCATCGGCCAGCTACGAGGGGGCCGGCGCGGTGGACCTCGGCAGCGGGACCTTCTCGGCTGCCGGAGCCGGCGATGCGCTCGGGGCGGAGGAGGATCCTTCGTGGAGGGCCGGCGATCGGGTGAGGCACAAGCGGTTCGGCGACGGGATCGTGGTCAGCAGCCGCATCGTGAAGGGGGACGAGGAGGTCACGGTCGCCTTCGTCGGCGAGGGCGTGAAGCGGCTCATCGCCGCGTACGCCGGACTGGAGCGGACGGGCTGATGGCCGCCGAGCGGATCGCGGCGGACCTCGCGCGCGAGCGTGAGCGCCTGTACGCGGGGGTCGCCCGCATCGCGCCGTCCTCGCTGACCACTCCGGGCCTCGTCGGGGAGTGGAGCGCGCGCGAGATGATCGCCCATCTCGGCTATTGGGCGGGCCACGCGGCCGAGCTGATCCACGCTGTCCAGGAGGGACGGGGCGACGAGGTCGGGCAGGGGGAGCCGCCGGTCGACGAGGTCAACGCGACGGTCGCTCGCGTCGCCCGACAGACGGACATCGGCGCCGTGCGCAAGCGCGAGGCCGCCTCGATCGAGGCGCTCGTCGAGCGGCTGCGTGAGCTCGATGACGCAATCCTTGCGGAGCGCCTGCCCGGCGGTGCGACCCTCGAGGAGGCCATTCGCGAGGACGGCCCAAACCACTACCGGGAGCACGCCGAGGAGCTCGAATCGATCACCGGGGGGCGGGCGGATGGCTGATCTGCCGACGCTCCTCGACGAGCTGGACGCCGCGCGCGCGGACTTCCACGAGGCGCTGGGTGAAGTCGACGCGGACCTCGTCATGGCGCCGGGCGTCGTCGGCGACTGGAGCGTTCGTGACCTCGTCGTCCACGTGGCGGCGTGGTGCGAGCACGGCTCCGCGGCACTCGACCTGGCGACCGCAGGCCGGGGCGCCGACTTCACGTACTCGAAGCGCGACACCGATGCCATGAACGAGCAAATCGCGGCCGAGGGTCGCGCTCTCTCCCCACACGAGGCTCTGGCCCGTGAGGATGTTGCCTACGCGGCGTTCCGCGAGCGGATCGGCATGCTCGAGGCGGCTCTCCTCGACCAGCAGCTGGGGAATGGCGACACCGTGGAAGCCGTCGTCCGCTACGACGGTCCGGACCACTACGCCGAGCACGCGGCCCATCTTCGCGACTGGTTCGGGCCCGATGGCGACGAGGACCTGGACGGTCCGTAGAATCGGAGCCGATGGCCGTCACCGATGCCGCCGCTCGCGCCCGCGAGCTGCGTGACCAGCTGAACGAAGCGAACCAGCGCTACCACGTGCTCGACGCGCCGACGATCAGCGACCAGGAGTACGACCGCCTCTTCCGGGAGCTCGTCGACCTCGAGGCGGCCCATCCCGAGCTCCTCGTCCCGGATTCGCCCACACAGCGGGTCGGCGCGCCGATCGAGGGCGGCTTTCCATCGGTCCGCCACGACGTCCCGATGCTCAGCCTGGGCAACGCGTTCACCGCGGACGAGCTGCGCGACTTCGATGCCCGCGTGCGGCGCGGCCTGGGACTCGGGGCCGATGACCCGCCGGTCGCCTACGTCTGCGAGCTGAAGATCGACGGCCTCGCGATCAGTCTCCGCTACGAGGGGCGCAGCTTCGTCCGCGGCGCGACGCGCGGTGACGGGACCACCGGGGAGGACGTCACGGCCAACCTGCGCACGGTCCGCGCCATCCCGCTTCAGCTGGCCGAGGATCCACCCGCCGACCGGCTCGAGGTGCGCGGCGAGGTCTTCATGCCGCGCGGCGCCTTCGCCGCCCTCAACGAGCAGCTCGAGCGCGAGGGCAAGCCGCTCTACGCGAACGCTCGCAACACGACCGCCGGAACCGTGCGCCAGAAGGATCCGGCGGTGACCGCCAGCCGGCGCCTGAGCCTGTGGACCTATCAGCTCGTCGGCGCCCATGGCCTGGCGACCCACTCGGAGTCCCTCGACCTCCTACGCCGGCTCGGGTTTCCGGTGAACCCGAACGTGCGCCGGGTCTCGGGGGTCGAGGAGGTGATCGCCTACACCGAGGAATGGTCCGAGGCGCGAAAGGAGCTCGAGTACGAGACCGATGGCATCGTCATCAAGGTCGACGCCCTCGACGCACAGGAGCGCCTGGGGTTCGTCTCCAGAGCCCCGCGCTGGGCAACGGCGTACAAGTTCCCGGCGGAGCAGGTCACGACGAAGCTCGAGGAGATCGAGGTGTATGTCGGACGAACCGGCGCGCTGACCCCCGTCGCGCACGTCACCCCGGTCTTCGTGGGCGGGACGACCGTCCGCAACGCCACGCTCCACAACATCGACGAGATCCGGCGCAAGGACCTCCGCGTCGGTGACACCGTCGTGCTCCAGCGGGCGGGAGACGTCATCCCCGAGGTCGTGAGCGCCGTGGTCGATGCGCGCGACGGCAGCGAGACGGTTTGGGACATGCCGTCCTCCTGCCCGGTGTGCGGTACGGCGGTGATGCGGGAGGAGGGCGAGGTCGTCACCCGCTGCCCGAACCCGTACTGCCCGGCCCAGCGGATCGGCGGGCTGCTCCATTTCAGCGGGCGCGGCGGCATGGACGTCGACGGTCTCGGCTTCAAGATCATGATGCAGCTCGTCGAGCGCGAGCTCGTTCGCGAGCCCGCGGACATCTTCCGGCTCGACGTCGAGACCCTCGAGAGCCTCGAGCGCCTCGGCCGCAAGAGCGCCGAGAACCTCTTCGCCTCGATCGAGGCGAGCCGACGCCGCCCCCTGGGGCGCATCATCAACTCGCTCGGCATCAGGCACGTGGGCGAGCAGACGGCGATCGACCTCGCGTCCTGGCTCGTCGCCGAGCTGCCGCGGGACGATGGCGAGAGCGAGGAGGCGTGGACGCGCCGCGCGGCGGATCGGCTGAGGGATGCGTCGGTCGACGAGCTGACCGCCGTCTACGGCATCGGTCGTGTCGTCGCCGAAGGGATCGAGCGTTTCTTCGCCGATGAGCACACCCGCGACACGCTGCATCGGCTCATCGACGCGGGGGTCAGCGCCGAGGCGCCCGATCCGGGGGCGAGCGCGACGCCGCCCGACGGGCCGCTCGTCGGCAAGACGCTCGTCGTCACGGGCACGCTGCCCGGCTTCAGCCGTTCCGAGGCCGAGGAAGCCATCCGCGCGGCCGGTGGCCACGCCGCCTCGTCGGTCTCGGCCAAGACGGACTACCTCGTTGCCGGCGACAAGGCGGGCAGCAAGCTGGCCATGGCCGAGAAGCTCGGCGTACCGATCCTCGACGAAGACGAGTTCCGCAGCATCCTGGAGGGAAGTTCATGACGGAAGCCATCCGCACGGCCATCGAGGGGGCGAGCGCCTACCTCACCGAGCATCCCGACGAGGCGCGCTACACCGATTCGCTCGCCACCGCGCGGGTGATCTCCGGTCTCGCCGTTCGCGTGGAGGGTCCCGGCGGCGAGGTGCTCGAGACCGACATGCCGCCCGCCGTCGGCGGCGGTGGAGCGCAGCCGAGCCCGGGGTGGTTCATGCGCGCGGCGGTCGCCGCCTGCGTCGCCTCGCTGGCGACCATGCGCGCGGCGCAGGTCGGCATCGGCGGCTTTACGGTCGAGGTCGACGTCGACTCGGAGTCGGATGACCGCGGCATTCTTGGCCTCGATCCGTCCACACCGGGCGCGCCGCTCTCGATGCGCATCCGGCTCCGCATGTCGGGCGACGGGCTCGGCATGGAGCAGATGGAGGAGCTGGGCGTGTGGGCGGTGGAACATTGCCCGGTGTCGGACGCGGTGCGGCGGGGAGTGCCGGTGCACATCGAGGTCACCGGGGCGTGACGCCGGTCGCGGTCCGCGACGCCCGCCCGGAGGACGCACCGCGCATCGCGGCGGTGGCGCGCGCCAGCTGGGCGGACACGTACCGCGACATCTTCGAACCTTCCTACATCGAGGACTTCCTCGACCGCAACTACCGGGTCGACGAGCTGGCACGCGCCGCGGACCGTGCGGCCGGGCGTGACGACGCCCATTTCCTGGTAGCCGAGCGCGATGGCGAGGTGGTCGCCTATGCCCAGTTCGGCGTCGGGAGCCGCGGTCCGGAGCTCAGCCGCATCTACGCCGATCCGGAGCACTACGGGGCGGGTGCCGGCAACGCCCTGCTCGAGGCGCTCCACGAGCGCATTCGGGGGAGATTCGACTCCTACGTCCTCGACGTCCACTCGCGGAACGCGCGCGGGCGGGCGTTCTACGACCGGCAGGGGTTCATCATCGTCGGCGGGGGCGCCACGCCGGAGTGTGACCTCACGCTCGAGCGACGCCTGTCCCCGTCGCGGGTCGCCCTGCCGATCCGCACCGATCGGCTCGAGCTGCGTGCCCTGCGCGACGATCGGCGCGACCTCGACGCCCTTCATCAAATCTACGGCGACGCGGAGACGATGCAGTTCGTTGGCACGTCGGGGCGGCCGCTGGCGGACCGCGAAGCGACGCAGCGCATGCTCCGCCACCTCATCCGCGATGGTGAGCTCCACGGGTTCACGCTGTGGGCCGTGGACGAGATCGGAGGTGACTCGCTCGTCGGCATCGCCGGCCTGGCATGGGTCGAGGGTCACGGGCCCGACGTGGAGGCCGCCTACCTGTTCCGCCGCGACCGTTGGGGTCGTGGCTACGCGACGGAGGCGCTCCGCTCCGTCCTCGAGGCCGGGCACGGGGAGCTGGGCCTCGGTCGCATCGTGGCGCTCGCGTATCCGGAGAACGAGGCGTCGCAGCGGGTGATGGCCAAGGTCGGGATGCGACCCGATGGCACGCAGCAGGCATATGGCCGGGAGCTGGTGCGCCACACCAGCCAGCGCGACTAGCGCCGTCCTCCGGCCATCCGGACCGCCTCGGGACGGCCTCGAAGACGGGCCATCGCCGCGATCCCGACGAGCGGGCCGATCGCCAGGACGCCGAATGCGAGGCTCCAACCCTCGCGAGATCCCGGGTCGAGGAGCCCGATCCCGACCATCGTCACTCCCGTCAGGAGGAATCCGGCGGCGGTTTGCAGGGCGAGCGCCGACCCGGCGGTTCCCGGTGGCGCGAGCTCGCTCACCGCGGTCGAGAACTGGGCCGAATCGGCGACCACGGTGATGCCCCACAGCACGAGAACCGTGATGACGATGGCCGCCGGCGCACCGAACAGAAAGCCGGCCACGATCGCGCTCGATCCCGACAGGGCCATGGCGGCGATCGTGAGCGTCGTGCGGCCCATCCGGTCGGCCAGTGCACCGGCACCGACGCAGCCGATGGCGCCCGACGCCACGACCAGGAAGGCGACCCCGCTGGCCCCCGCCGCCGGCACGTCGCCGGAGGCGGCGAGCGATGCCGCCACGAACACCGGGACCCACGTCCACATGGCGTACAGCTCCCACATGTGACCGAGGTAGCCGAGGTTGGCGAGCTGGACCGACCGCTCGCCGAGCGCGGCGCGGGCCATCCGCAGGCTGAGTCGGCTCGCCGGCGTGGCCATCGGTCCCTCGCGCACGGCGAGCACGGCGATCACGGCCGCCGCGAGGCACGGGAGCGTGGCGGCGAGCACCACCATCCGCCAGTCGAGCCCCGCCAGGGCGCCGAGCGCCCGGAACAGGTGGGGCATCGCCGATCCGAGCGTGATGGCGCCGATGAGGACGCCGACGGCGAGGCCGCGCGACGATGCGAACCACCCGGAGAGCACCTTCATCGCCACGGGGTACACCGCCGCGATCCCGGCGCCGCTCAATGCCCGGAGCGGCAGGGCCGTGGCCAGGTCGGTGGCGAGCAGCGCGAACGCCGCGTTCGCGACGGCGGCCAGCAGCGCCCCGCCGGCGATGAGCCGTCGGGCCGAGATGACGTCGGCGGCTCCACTGAAGGCCACGACGAGTGCGCCGACGACGAAGCCCAGCTGAACCGAGACCGTGAGCAGGACGGTTTCGACGGCGCCGATCGCCCACTCGTCGGCGATGAGCGGCGCCACCGCGGCCGCGCTGAACCACGGGACCAGGGCCAGCAGCACCGTGCTCGCCAGGACGGCCAGCTGGCGCCAGCGATCGCCCGGCGCGACGACGCGTGCCTCCGTCACGCCGGGTCGAGCTGCATCGTGTACACGAGGCACTCGCCGCGCAGCACCTCCGTGCCGTCGGAGCGGTGCGCGACGCAGCGGAGACGCGTGATCGGCTTGTCCGCTCGCGATTCGATCACCTCGGCCTCCGCCGTGACCTCGTCGCCGATGTAAACCGGCGCAGGGTAGTCCCACTCCTGGTGCAGGAAGACGCTCCCCGGACCGGGCAGCTTCATCGCGACGAGCGCGTTGAACAGCCCCGTCGTCAGACCACCCTGCACGACCAGTCGGCCGGCGCGCGTGCGCGAAGCGAAGGCCGGATCGAAGTGGAGCGGATTGCGATCGCCGCTGAGGCGCGCGAATGCCTCGACGTCGTCGGCGGTGAAGGTTCGCGACCACGTGGCGGTCGTCCCGACAGCCGGTGGCTCCCAGCTCACGGGTCGCCCTCGGCCAGGAATGCCTCCACGATCGCGTCGTACCCGTTGAACGAGCTCCGCACCGTGTGACCACAGTCCGGGTCGGTCCGCAGCTCGGCGCCGGGAATCGCCTCGGCGACCTGGCGCGTGGCCTCGACCGGGACGACCTGGTCGAGCTCGCCGGCCAGGATCAGCGCGGGCACCGCGATCTCCGCGAGCCGGTCGGTGACGAACGAGCTCGCGTCGAGCGTCGCGCGCAGCTCACCGATGAATCGCTTCGGCGTCGCCGGCCGCGGCTGGAGGCTCGCTGCCGCGGCGAACGAGCCGGCCTCGGCATCGCGGCCGGCCTTCATCTGCTGTGCCATCAGCCCGAAGAACGTGCCCCAGTCGCCCGCCTCCGCGAGGCCGATCCAGCGCGCCATCCGTGACGCCATCGGCGATTCGGGTGGGGTCTCGGACGAGACGGCGGCCAGGACGAGCCGCGCGACGAGGTCGGGGTGGTCGACCGTGAGCCACAGGCTGATGCGCCCGCCGCCCGATTCGGCCTCGAGCGCCACCGGCGCCAGGCCGAGGGCGCGCAGCGCGCCGGCGACGGCATCGGCGATGACCCGCGGATGCATGATTCGCT
Source organism: Chloroflexota bacterium (assembly GCA_025699005.1). Taxonomy (GTDB): domain Bacteria; phylum Chloroflexota; class Limnocylindria; order QHBO01; family QHBO01; genus JACDBZ01. Next base: position 26,769 of record JAILWI010000004.1, read on the forward strand.
CGGCGTCTCCCGGATCGTCGGGAATCGGCCGTCCGATGACCACCACGGGCCGCCGCTCGGCTCTTCCGCTCCAGCGACGCGTGAGGAGCTGCTCCGTGCCGGCCAGGGGACGGAACCCGGTCTCGACGCCGCCGAGAACGACGAGGGGCACGCCCGAGCCTCCCGGCAGCGCGTACGACTCGATGTGCCCGCCGGGGATCGGGTGGGCTTGGATCGTCATCGGTCCCATCGTGCCAGATGGCGCTACCATCGGTGCATGGCATCCATCAGCCGCGAGGACGTGGAGCACGTCGCGCATCTCGCTCGCCTGCATCTCACCGACGACGAGGTCGATCGCATGCAGACCCAGCTGTCGAACATCCTCGACGCGGTCGAGACGCTGCGCGACGTCGACACCAGCCACGTCGGGCCGACCGCGAGCGTGATCCGGCTCGAGAACGTCATGCGCGAAGACGAGGCCACCGCGCCGATGCCGCGCGACGTGACGCTCGCCAATGCGCCGCTCCGCGACGATCCCTTCCTGCGGGTGCCCACCGTGCTCGAGGAAGGCCGGTGAGCGTCGAGCTCACGCCCGACGGCACGATCGCCGATGCCGTCGCCGCCCTCCGCGCGGGCGACACCAGCGCCCGCGAGCTCACCGACGCGTGCCTCGCGCGGATCGAGCGCGACGGCGCACGCCTGAACACGTTCCTCGCCGTCGACCCCGATGCCGCGAGGCAGGCCGCCGACGAGGCCGATGCGGCACTCGCCCGAGGCGAGGGGGCGGATCGACCCCTGCTCGGGATCCCGTACGCGCTCAAGGACATCTTCGTGACCCGCGCGCTGGACTTCGATGGCCGGCCGCTGCCCGGCGGCTTTCCGACCACGGCCGGCTCGAGGATCCTCGAGGGCTACCGGTCGCCGTTTCCCTCGTCGGCGGAGGAGCGGCTGGCGGACGCCGGTGCGATCCTGCTGGGCAAGACGAACTGCGACGAGTTCGCCATGGGCTCGTCGAACGAGAACTCGGCCTACGGGCCGGTCCGCAATCCCTGGGACGAGTCGACCGTCCCCGGCGGTTCCTCGGGCGGCTCCTCGGCGGCCGTCGCCGGCGGGCAGGCCTATTTCGCGCTCGGCACGGATACCGGGGGCAGCATCCGGCAGCCCGCCTCGCTGACCGGGACGGTCGGCCTGAAGCCTACCTACGGACGGGTGAGCCGATGGGGGATGATCGCGTTCGCCTCGAGCCTCGACCAGTGCGGGCCGTTCACGCGTTCCGTGCGGGACTCGGCCGTCGTCCTCGGTGCCCTGGCCGGACACGATCCCCGCGACTCGACGAGCGTCGACACCCCGGTGCCCGACTACGTCGCCGGCCTGACCGGCGACGTCAGGGGCCTGCGACTGGGCGTGCCGCGCGAGTACTTCGTGCCCGGCATGGAGCCGGGCGTCGAGGCGGCCGTTCGCGCCGCCATCGACGTGCTGCGCGCGGAAGGTGCGGAGATCGTGGACGTGAGCCTGCCGTCCACCGATCGCGGCCTCGCCACGTACTACATCATCGCGCCCGCCGAGGCATCGGCGAACCTCGCACGCTTCGATGGCGTCCGCTATGGCCTGTCGGCCGGCGCGGACGAGCTGTGGGAGAACTACACCCGCACCCGTGGCGCCGGCTTCGGCCCCGAGGTCAAGCGACGGATCATGCTCGGGACCTATGCCCTGTCCGCCGGCTACTACGACGCGTACTACGTCAAGGCGCAGCAGGTGCGGACGCTCATCAAGGACGAGTTCGACGAGGTCCTGTCGAGCGTCGACGCCATCCTGGCCCCGACCTCGCCGACCGTCGCCTTCAAGATCGGCGCGAAGGTCGACGACCCGCTGGCGATGTACCTCAACGACGCGTGCACGCTCCCGGTCAACATCGCGGGCCTCCCCGGCATCAGCGTGCCGTGCGGCCTCTCCGACGGCCTGCCCGTGGGCCTCCAGGTCATCGGCCGCGCCTTCGACGAAGGGACCATCCTCCGCATCGCCGATGCCTACGAGCGAGTCGCCGGCTTCGGCGACCTGCGTCCGGCCACCGCTCGTGCCTGAGATCAGCCACGTCCGGATCGAGGTCCCGGAGCAGGGACCGCTGAACCGGATCCTCCGCGAGGGCGGGGCCCAGCAGTTCCCGCAGTGGCTCTACGCCGAGCCCGGCGACGACGCGAGGATTCGATGGTGGGGCGTACGGGCCGCGCCGACCCAGATGCTGGACGTGCCGGATTCCGCGGATGCGCGCTTCGGCCTCTTTCCGCGGGCCGTCGACGACTGGGGCCAGCCGCCACGCGGCCTCGTCCTCGCCACGGTGGATGCCGGGCGCGCCGCCGCTGACCTCGAGCCGGCGCTCGACTCCGCCTGGACCGACGCGGGCGAGGACGAGCTTCTCGGCGCGCGCTGCCGTCGCATGACGCTCGAGCGCAGCGTCCTCGTCCTGGCCGAGCCGATGACCGAGGGCTACGCCGCTGCCTGCCTCGCCCGGTACGGCGAGGGACCGATCGCGATGGTGCTGGACGGCACGACCTCCGCCGGCCGCCAGGCGACGGTGAACCCGGTGACGGGCGGCCCGGCCACGTACGTCCGGATCGGGCCGGGCACGGCACCGACACTGATCTTTCTGCCGGCGCGATGAGCGACGCCCGGGCTGCCGGGGAGGTCGAGTCCCACCGGCGGACCGTCGAGGCCTGGCGGGACGCGCGCTACGCGGCCCTGCGCCGCGAGATCGGCTGGCTGACCCTCGCCGGCCTCGGCTGGCTGCGGCAGGGGAGCAACGCCCTGGGCTCGGATCCGGCATGCGACGTGGTGCTGCCATCCGGCCCGGCGTCGGCCGGACGCGTGGAGGTGACCCGGGACGGGGTCTTCGCGACGGGCGAATTCCTCCATGACGGACTCCCGGTGAGCGGCCTGAGGCTCGTGAGCGACCGAGCCGGCGAGCCGACGATGCTCGAGCTCGGCTCGCTGCGCATGTGCCTCATCGAGCGCGGCGGGCAGGCGGCGATCCGGACCTGGGACGTGGAGGCGCCGGCGCGGAGCACGTTCGTCGGGATCGACCATTGGCCCGTGGATCATCGATGGCGGCTCGTCGGCCGGGTGGAGCCGACGCCGGGCCGGCGTCTGGCGGTCCCCGACGTGCTCGGGATCGACGAGGAGCAGGAAGCGCCCGCCGACGTCGTGTTCGAGCTCGACGGACGCACGCATCGGCTCCAGGGTCTGCGCGGCGGTGACCGCGGCGAGCTGTGGCTCGTGTTCGGCGACGCGACGAACGGCACGGAGACGTACGGCGGCGGGCGATTCCTCTACACGTCGGCCCTGGACGACGACGGCACGGTGATCGTCGACTTCAACCGCGCCTACAACCCGCCGTGCGTGTTCAGCCCGTTCGCGACCTGCCCGCTGCCCTGGCCGGCGAACCGGCTGCCGGCACGGATCACGGCGGGCGAGAAGTCGTTCCACCTCGGCTGATGCGCCACCTCGGCCGGGGCAGCGGCTCGCGATGTCCCGCTACACTGGCGGCCAGATGAGCACGCCACCCGTGACACGCCGGCCCACGGCGGACTTCCTCAACGACACCGTTCGTGCGATCCCGCCCTCGGGCATCCGTCGCTTCTTCGACATGCTGGCGGAGATGAACGACGTCATCAGCCTGACGATCGGCGAACCGGACTTCACGACCCCCGAGCCGATCACGCGGGCCGCGATCGCGAGCCTCGAGGCGGGAGAGACGCACTACACGGCGAACGGCGGAATGATCGAGCTGCGCGAGCTCATCGCGGCAAACCTCCGCGACCGCTACGGCGTGACCTACGACGCGCGGACCGAGCTCGTCATCACGGTCGGAGCGTCGGAGGGGGTCGACGCCTCGCTGCGGGCGACGATCAACCCCGGAGACGAGGTCATCTACCACGAGCCGTGCTTTGTGGCCTATGCGCCGTGCATCGAGCTGGCCGGCGGCCGCGCCGTCGCGGTGAGCACGACCGACGCCACCGACTTCCGCGTCACGGCCGACATGATCCGCGCCGCGATCACGCCGCGCACGAAGGCGATCTTCCTCGGGTACCCGAACAACCCGACCGGGGCAGCGCTCGACCGCGAGGAGCTCGCCGCGATCGCGGCCGTCGCCGATGAGCACGACCTCCTCGTCTTCAGCGACGAGATCTACGACAGGCTCGTCTATGGCGACCACGAGCACACCGCGTTCAGTGCCCTGCCCGGGATGCGGGAGCGGACGATCCTGCTCGGCGGCTTCAGCAAGAGCTACGCGATGACCGGCTGGCGCATCGGCTACGTGGCCGCACCGGTGGAGCTCATGAACGGGATCGCCAAGATCCACCAGTACGGGATCATGTGCGCCCCCACCGCCGCTCAGTTCGCCGGGATCGAGGCGCTGCGCAACGGCGAGCCGCACGTCCAGGAGATGCGGGCGGAGTACGACCGCCGGCGGCGCTACATGACCGATCGCTTCAACGAGATCGGCCTGCGCTGCTTCGAGCCGATGGGCGCGTTCTACTGCTTCCCGCAGGTGTCCCAGGCGACCGGCATGGACGAGACGACGTTCGCCGAGAAGCTCCTGGAGGAGGAGCGGGTGGGCGTCGTGCCGGGGACGGCGTTCGGGCCGTCCGGGGCCGGGCACGTCCGGGTCTGCTACGCCACCGCCTACGAGCAGATCGTGGAGGCCATGGATCGGATCGAGCGGTTCGTCGGTCGCCACCGCGCCTGATCCGCGCCCGATGGAGAAGACGGCGGCCCAGCGCTTCAGCGAGACCGCCGATGGCTACGCCCGGACGATGGCGCCGTCCCTGCGCCGCATGGCCGATGAGGTGGTGCGTCGAGCCGAGCTGGGCCCGGGTGACCGGGTGCTCGACCTCGGTACCGGTACCGGAACCGCGGCGGCGATGGCGCGCGGCGATGGACGGATGGTCGTCGGCGTCGATGCGGCGCCCGGCATGCTGGCGATCGCCCGACGGGAGGTGGACGGCGTCGAGTTCGTCGAGTCGGACTTCGCGGCGCTGCCGTTCGATGCAGGTGCCTTCGACGTCGTGATCGCCGTGCACGCACTGCTCTTCGCCGCGGACCAGCGCGCCACGCTCGCCGAATGGGTCCGCGTGACGCGACCCGGGGGCCGGCTGAGCCTGTCCGTGCCGGGACCCGCCGAGGTTTCGCCGACCGCGCTGTATGGCGAGATCTACGAGCGGTACGGGATCGACACGACGGCCCGGTATCCGACGTCAGACGCGCTGGCGAGCGTGGCCCGGGGCGCCGGCTGGATCGAGGTCGAGGTGAGCGCGGACCCGACGACCGGCATCCTCCTCGAGACCGAGGCCGAGTACCGCACCTGGCGCGACATCGGCTCGCGCGGAGCCGCAACCGCAGACTTCGCCCCCGAGCAGAACGCGGCGCTCACCGAGGAAATGCTCGCCGTGACGCCGCGCACGGACGATGGCGGCTTCCGAATTCCCTTCGGGACGCTCTACCTCGCCGCGCGCGCACCGGACGGCTGAGGAATCCGGGCGCTGGTCAGGCGCTGTACTTGAGACAGGCGCGAGCGAAGTCGAGAAGCCCCTTGAGGGTCTCGCCGCCGTCGCGGCTGTTCGCGACAAGCTCGATCTTCGGCTCCTCGGCCACGAGTCGCCAGATGGCCTGGTCGCCGCCACCGACCTCGTCGATCTGAGCGTCGGTCTGGAGGCGCAGGCCGCGCAGCGATCCCCAGCGCACGGCCTGGCCGCGAAGGATCCAGTCGCCGCTCGGGTCCGCCGAGCCCGGCGTGTACGTGAAGTCGAGCAGGCCGATGTCGGTTGCCACGAGCACCCGCATGCGACCGTTGTCCTCGTTGACGTTGACGTAGGCGGCGTACTCGTCCGCTCTCAGGTCACCGAGCTGGCGCTGGATCAGGCCACGCGCCTTGCCGAGGTTGTCCCACTCGCCGATCTTCATCGCGGCGCAGCCTAGCAGGTGGTGCGCATCAGGCGCCCGGCGCGGCGACGGCGGTGAGCCGGCGGCGCGGAAGGGGCAGTCGCCCGACGGACACGAGCGCGTCGGCCGCCTCGGCCGGGACCGGTCGCGAGAAGTGGTAGCCCTGGCCACGGACGCAGCCCCGAGCGCGCAGGGCGACGAGCTGAGCCTGCGTCTCGATGCCCTCCGCCACGACGTCGAGGCCCATGTTCGCCGCCATCTCGAGGATCGACTGCACCACCGCCCCCTCCGGCTCGCCGGTGACGCGCGAGACGAAGCTGCGGTCGATCTTCACGATGTGGAACGGCAGGTGCCGCAGGCGCCCCAGCGACGAGTAGCCGGTCCCGAAGTCGTCGAGCGCCAGCCGCACTCCGAGCTTCCGGAGCTGCCGAAGCTCGCGGACCGCGGCAAGGTTGTCGTCGATGAGCGCGCTCTCGGTGATCTCGATGACGAGCGCGGAGGGATCGAGGCCGCTCTCGCGCAACGCGGCTCGCACGTCCCGCACGACCGTCCCCTGGTCGAGCTGCGATGCCGAGACGTTGACCGCGACATGGAGCGATGCACCGCTCGGCGACGTCCACTCCATCGCGCGTCTCGTCGCTTCGCGCAGGACGAACCGGCCGATGGGCGCGATGAGCCCGGTCTCCTCCGCGAGCGAGATGACCTCCTTCACCGGGACGAACTGGCCATCGGGATCGCGCCATCGGAGGAGCGCCTCGAACCCGATGATGTCGCCCTGGCGCAGGTCGACGATCGGCTGGTAGAAGACTTCGAGCTGCTCCTCGGCGATCGCCCGCGCCAGGCTTGCCTTGAGCTCGAGCCGGCGCAGTGCCTGCTCGTGCATCCGCTCCTCGAACAGCTCGTAGCGGGCCTTGCCGCGCTGCTTCGCGACGTACATCGCGAGGTCGGCGTTCCGGAGGAGCTCCTCCGGGCCGGCCTCCTCCGTGCCATCGAGAGCGATCCCGATGCTCACGTGCACCTGGACCTCTTTGCGCATGATGCTGAACGGCTGCTCGAAGGCTGCCATGAGACGCGCCGCGACCGCCTGAGGGGCCTCGCTGACGATGTCCTCCAGCAGGATCGCGAACTCGTCGCCGCCCAGGCGGGCGGCGGTGTCGCCCGGCCGCAGAAGGCGCTCGAGCCGGCGGCCGACGGCCACCAGGAGCGCATCGCCCGCGCTGTGCCCGAGGCTGTCGTTGATCGTCTTGAAATCGTCCAGGTCCAGGAACAGGACCGCGACGGAGGGCTCGAGCTGCCGCGACGAGCGGTCCAGGGCATGCTGGACGCGATCGGCGAACAGCGCGCGGTTCGCAAGGCCGGTCAGCGAGTCGTGGAGGGCCTGGTGGCGCAGCTGGCCCTCGAGCTCCTTGCGGACGGTGATGTCGTCGATCAGGGCGTTGAAGCGCAGGTCGTCACCGGTCTGCACCGGCCAGATCGTGATCTCGATCGGGAAGCGGTGGCCGTCGCGGTGGAGCGCCTCGAGCTCCATGCGGCGTGACATGATCCGGCTCTCGCCGCCGGCGACGTACCGCCGCAGCCCCGCGGAGTGCGCCTCATGGTGCTCGGGCGGGACCACGAGGTTCGTGAGCATGGCGCCGATGGCCTCCTCCCGGGGCCACCCGAACGTCTCCTCCGCATGCCGGTTCCACTCGACGACGCGACCATTGCGGTCGATGGCAACGAAGGCGTAGCTGGCCGTCTCGATGATCATGCGCTGCTGCTCCTCGCTCGCACGCAGCGCCTCCTCGGCCGCCTTGGCTGCGGTGATGTCGATCATCAGGCCCTGGAGCAGCGGGACGCCCTCGTCGGACTCGGTCACCGCGACGTCGTCGAGGATCCACACGACGCGGCCGTCGCGCCGGACCATGCGGTACTCGAACCTCGTCATCTCTCCGGGTTCGATCGCTGCCGCATCGGCGCTCACGACGCGCTCACGGTCGTCGGGGTGGATGCTGGCCGCCCACAGGGTCGGATCGGCGATCCACTCGTCCGGGGAATAGCCCAGCATCGTCTCGAGCTGCGGACTGACGAAATGCCAGCGGCCGGTCGGGCCGGGCTCCGCGATGTACACGACACCTGGCTGCCGTTCCACCAGGGATCGGTACTTGACCTGGGCGTTCGACAGGTCGGTCGCGAGCTGCTGCTCGCGACGGACGGCGGCCTCGCGATCGCGGAGGAGGACGCTCTGACGAAGGGCGACGGTGAGGAGCACCAGGCCCATGGCGAGCACGTTCACGATGCCCATCGGGCTCGGGAGCGGCCGCAGGAAGTGGATCGCCATGAGCACCGGCGTGAGTCCCACGGCAAGAATTGGCATCCCGGACCGCAGCCGCGCCGCGAGCCGGCCGTAGCCGGGATCGGAGTCGACCGCATCGGTCCACGTCGCCACGCCGTAGCCGACGATCAGGACGCCGGCGGACAGGAGCGTGGTCACGAGCAGACCGTCGTGCGCGCGGTCGACGCCGGGCTGAACGAGGCGCACGATGAATCCCGACCCCAGGAGCACGAGGCCGCCCAGGACGGCGTAGGGTCCGCGTGCCGCGCGTTCGGCGCGGACCGCGACGTCGAGGAGAAGCGTCGCCAGCGTCGTGGCGATGAAGAAGACCGCGTAGGCGAGGTCGAGCGCGTCCTGGTCCGACTGCGAGGCCGTCACTCCGAAGACGGTGACCATGAGGGCAGCCGTCGCGAAGAAGACGACCGCGCCGTCGAGGTAGACCGCCAGCTCGTCGGTCCACGCCACCTTCCGATGCAGGGTTGCCACATAGGCCACGGATGCGCAGACGAGCACGCCGAGGAACGGCAGGTCCGCGAGCGATGGCACCGCCGTCATGCCATCGGCCGCCTCGATGTTGCGCACGAGCTCGCCGGTCAGCCACAGGCCGAGCGCCAGCGTGACCCAGAAGCGCACGCGGCGAATGCGATCCAGCGCGCCGCGGACCGACAGGAGGCCGGCGACGAACGCCAGCCCTGCGGCGATCGTGAGCCCGGCGCGTGCGATGGCCCCGCTCGCATCGTCCGGCGACACCGCGCCGAGCGCCGTGAACAGCGCGACGACGAGGACGCCGCCCGTGAGCACGGCGCGTGCGTCGTGGCTGAGCTTGGCGGCGCCCGCCTGCGTTGCGGTCGGTATCGGGGTCGTCAGGCCCCCCATCGGCGTCGCGTACCTCGCGGTGCTATACCCCGGGAGCCTACGAACCGCCGGCGGGGCGAGCCATGGCCCATATGGCCTACTGCGTACAATCGGGCGCATGGCGATCAGCACGCGCACGCAGTTCGAGACCATCATCGGCATCGAGGTCCACGCTCAGCTGCGGACCAGCTCGAAGATGTTCTGCCCGTGCCCGACGGCCCCTGCCGAGGGCCAAGCCGATGAGCCGAACACGCGAGTCTGCCCGGTGTGCATGGGGATGCCGGGCACGCTCCCGGTCATCAACCGACGCGCCGTCGAGCTCGTGATGCTCACCGGCCTGGCGCTGAACTGCCGGGTCGAGATCGATGCGGTGCGCTTCGAGCGCAAGAACTACTTCTACCCCGACCTGCCGAAGGGCTACCAGATCAGCCAGTACGCCCTGCCGCTCACGAGCAACGGACGGCTCGTTGTGCCGGTGCCGGCGGAGGGCGGCGAGGTGACCGTCGGGATCACCCGTGCCCATCTCGAAGAGGACACAGCTCGGATGCAGCACGCCGGTCGCGGCTACAGCGTCGTCGACTTCAACCGTGCCGGGGTGCCGCTCATGGAGATCGTGACCGAGCCCGACATCCGCTCGCCGGCGCAGGCGCGAGCGTATGGCGAGACCCTCCGTGAGCTGCTGCGTGCCATCGGGGCATCGAACGCCGACATGGAGGCCGGAAGCATGCGGATCGAGGGCAACGTCAGCCTCCGGCCCGTCGGCTCGACGACCTTCGGCACGAAGGTCGAGGTCAAGAACCTCAACTCGTTCCGTTCCCTCGAGCGCGCGCTCGAGTACGAGGTGGCGCGCCATGCCGAGGCCCTCGAGCGCGGCGAACCGCTCGTGCAGGAGACGCGCGGATGGGACGAGGAGAACGGCCGAACGATCGTCCAGCGCTCGAAGGAGGAGGCGAACGACTATCGCTACTTCCCCGAGCCGGACCTGCCGCCGCTCCGTCCGTCCGAGGCCTGGGTCGCCGAGCTGCGGGCGCAGGTGCCCGAGCTGCCGGCGCAGCGGCGCCTGCGCTATGTGAACGAGCTGGGCCTGTCCGAGTACGACGCGGGCGTGCTCACCGCCGATGCCGCCCTCGCCGCCTACTTCGATGCCGTGGTCGAGGCCGGCATCGCGCCGAAGCCGGCGGCCAACTGGGTCACGGGAGAGTTCAGCCGCCTTCTCAACCAGCGCGCCGCCGATGGCCTGCGGGCGGACGCGGTGGCGCTCGGACCGGGAGGCCTCGCTCGCCTCATCGGGGAGATCGATGCCGGCCGGGTCTCCGGCACGAACGCGAAGACGGTGCTGGCCACCGCATTCGAGACGGGTGAGGATCCGGTCGCGATCGTCGAGCGCGAGGGCCTCGGCCAGGTGTCGGACGGGGACGCGATCGGCGCCGAGATCGAGGCGGTGCTCGCCGAGTTCCCATCCCAGGTGGCGGACTACCGCTCGGGAAAGCAGCAGCTCTTCGGCTTCCTCGTCGGCCAGGTCATGAAGCGAATGGCCGGCCGCGCCGACGCCAGGCTCGTGAACCAGGAGCTGCGCCGTCGGCTGGACGCCTGACGCCGTGCATGCGGGGAGGCAGGACGACGTCGGGTCGCTGCTGCAGTTCGCCCATCAGTTGCTCGACGAGACCGACGCGATCGCGCTGAGCCACGTCGCGGGTGGCCTCACCGTGACAACGAAGCCCGACCGCACCCTCGTGACCCAGGCCGACACGGAGATCGAGACGCGGATTCGCGACCGCGTCGCCGACCGCTACCCGACGCACACGGTGGCCGGCGAGGAATTCGGGATCGCCGCGGACGGCGGCGACGGGCGCTGGATCATCGACCCGATCGACGCGACGCACAACGTCGTCCGCGGCATCGAGATCTTCGCGACGCTCATGGCATTCGAGCGTGACGGCGCGCTCGTCGTCGGCGTCGTCTCCGCGCCCGCGATGCATCGGCGCTGGTGGGCGGTCCGGGACGGGGGAGCGATGGTCCGCGCGGACGGCGTCGAGCGGCCGATCCACGTGTCGGCGGTCGACGACCTGGGAAGCGCGCAGCTCGTCTTCTCGACCCTGCGCGGGCTCGAGGACGCCGGCCTCGGCGACGGCCTGCGACGGCTCACGGCCGGCGCATGGCGTGATCGGGGGTTCGGTGACTTCTGGGGCCACGTGCTCGTGGCCCAGGGCTCGGCCGAGTCGATGCTCGAGTACGGCGTCGCGCCGTGGGACATGGCTGCCCCGAGCATCATCGTCAGCGAGGCGGGGGGCCGGATGACCGATCTCGACGGCCGTGACTCGTGGTCGGGTCCCCAGGTCGTCACGTCGAACGGCGTGCTCCATGAACGGATCCTGGAGGTCCTCCGCGGGGGATGAAGGAGACCGCCGCGGTTCGACCATCCCGAGCAGGCGACCTCGCCCTCGTGGCGCTCGCGCTGGGACTGGCGGTCGCCACCGCGCTCATCGTCACGCTGCCCGCCGTCGTGCCCGGGATCGTCAACGACCGGCTCGACATCGGCATCACCATGGCCTCGCTGCTCGTGTCGGTCGCCGTGGCCGCCTTGAACGGCGCGCGCGGCCGCGTCGCGGGCGATGCGGGCGCCGTCCTGCGCGGCTCGGCCTTCTGGGTCCTCGCCGCGCTCAACCTGTTGATCTTTGCCGTCCAGATTCCCGGCGCCGAGGCGTCCTTCGGGGCATCGCTCGAGGCCCCCGGGCAGCTCCCCGTCATCGCCACGATCGTCGCGAGAGGCGCCGCCGCGATCCTGCTCATCGGCGCCGGCATCGTCGCCCTGCGTGAGCCCAGTCCGTTGGCGCGGCCTGGCTGGGTGCTTGCGGCCCCCGCGATCCTCGTCGGGCTCGTCATCGCCGCCGCCGCCGCCGTCCAGGATCAGCTTCCCGCGGTCATCGATCCCGCGACCCTCGCCGAACTGGCGCGGAACCCCACGGCAGCCCTGCGCCCCGGTGCCGCCCCCTGGCTCGTGACGATGCAGGCGACGCTGGGCGTCGGATTCCTCGTGGCCGCGCTCCTCGCACACCGGGCATGGCGCAGCAACGGACGCATCGGCCAGCTGCTCCTGTCTGCCGGCCTGCTGATCGCCGCCTTCAGCCAGGTGCACACGGCGATGCACCCGGGCAGCTTCGTCTCGCTGGTCACGACGGGCGACCTGCTGCGGCTCGCGTTCTACATCGTGCTGCTCATCGGCTTCGTCATCGACAGCCGGGACGACCTGCGCGCGCTGCGCCGCGCGAACGTCCAGCTCCAGCGCCTGAGCGAGGCCGAGCTTGCCGGAGCGGCCCTCGAGGAGCGCGCCAGGCTGGCGCGCGAGATCCATGACGGGCTGGCGCAGGATCTCTGGTACGCGAAGCTCAAGCAGAGCCGGCTGGCGCAGACGGCCGACCTCGGTGGTGAGGCCCTGGCACTGAGCCACGAGGTGGCGGACGCGATCGACTCCGCTCTGGCCGAGGCACGCAACGCGGTGGCCGCCATGCGCGAGGGCGTCGAGGCCGGGTCGCTGCTCGAGATGATCTCGCGCCACGTGGATGACTTCAGCGACCGGTTCGCGATCCGAGCCGAGATCACGCAGTCCGGGCGGCCGCCGGATGTCGGGCCGCGTGCACAGGCCGAGGTGCTCCGCATCGTGCAGGAGGCACTCACGAACGTCAGGAAGCACGCCGATGCGACCGTCGTCCGGGTCGACGTGGCGTCCGACGGCGAGCTGCGCCTGGTGATCGCCGACAATGGACGCGGGTTCCGCACCGAGTCGGCCCCGCCCGGCTTCGGCCTCGAGAGCATGCGCCAGCGCGCGGAGCTGATCGGGGCCAGGCTGACGGTCACGTCGGAGCCACAGAATGGAACGCGCGTCGAGGTGCACGTTCCCCTGAGACAGCGGGAGGAGAAGGGCGATGGCTGAGCAACCGTTGCGCGTGCTGCTCGTCGACGACCACGCGCTCGTGCGGTCCGCGATCCGGCAGGCACTGGACGCGCCCGACATCGAGGTCGTCGGGGAGGCCGGCAGCGCCGAGCGGGCGATGGAGCTGGCACTCGAGCATCGTCCCGACGTCTTGCTGCTCGATATCGACCTCCCCGGGATGAGCGGGGTGGAAACGGTCCGTGAGCTCGCGCCGCGGCTCCCCGACACCCGCATCGTCATGCTCACGGTCTCGACCGATCGACGCGATCTGCTCGGCGCGGTGCGGAACGGAGCCTCGGGCTACCTGACCAAGGATCTCACCGGCGAAGCGCTGCTGCGCGCGGTGCGGGGCATCCGGCAGGGCGACCTGCCGATGTCGCGCGCGCACGCCGCCACGGTGATGTCGCACCTGGCGCGCGGGACGCGGGGCGGCGGCGAAACCGACGCGGTCGGCGACGCGCTGAGCGCACGCGAGCGCGAGGTGCTGCGACTGCTTGCCGAGGGTCTCACCGATCGCGAGATCGCATCGGCGCTGTCGATCTCGCCGCGAACCGTCGAGAGCCACGTCAGCAGCCTGCTGCGCAAGCTCGGGGTGCGCAATCGCGCCGAGGCCGCTCAGCGCTACCGGGAGGGTTGAGCGTCAGTCCTTGCGACGCCCGCCGCGTCCGAGGAGCCGGCCGAGCAGACCGCCGCCCTTCGGCTGGTCATTTCGGTCGTGGACGCGTTTCCACGCCATCTCCTGCCCGATGACCACCTCGATCCCGGTGCGCTTCGGCTCGGGATCAACGGGAATCGCTCGCTTCGGGGATGAGCGCCAGCGCTCGAGCTCGGCTGCGGCGAGTTCGTAGGCCTCCTGTCGAATCGCGAGGGACGCAAGATCGGCGGGGCGGCCGGACGACGCACGGCGCATGGCCGCAACCCAGTCGTCTCGCGTCGCGACATAGCGCGCCTCCGCCTCTTCGCGGGAGCGTGGCCGGTCGGTGAGCGGCCCGGAGTGAGCGTGGTTCTCGATCGACTCCTCGGAATCGGGCGTCGCTGGCACGGGCTTCCGCGGCGCACGGCGGGGAGCTCGCTCGCTATCGGACTTCGCTCGCTCTCGTCCAAGGCTCATGCTCGAAGCCCTCGCATGAGCGATGCCATCTCGACCCGGAGCAGTCGCGGTTGATCCACGTCCAGGCTCAGGCCCTCGCCTCCGTCACGGAGCGTGAGGAGGATTCGCTCTCCAGCAATCGATGTCTCGAGCACGTCCGCGAGCTGCACCGTCATGACCACCTGTCCCAGGTGAATGAGCCTCCGCGAGGTGAGGTAGAGGGTGCCCCCATACCCGAGCGCTCGTTCGTCACCGGGTCCCCTCAGAATCGCATGGCGGCGCAAGACATGGAGAACCTCGTCGGCCTGCAGATGCGGGCGGATGTCCTCGTCAGGTGTGAGGGTGGCCATCGGCTCGACCATGAGGCGTTCTCGGGCCTCGCGCGCGGCGGCCTCATCGGCCTGCGACCGCTCGGCGAGCGTGCGGGCGTCGCGCAGCGCGGGGCCTTCCTCCGTGGACGTCTCGATTGGGTTCGACGAGGCGTCCCGGCCCCGCTCTGAGAGCTGCATGGCGGCAGGCTAGGTCGAGCCCGGCGGCCGCACATCCGGGTCGGTACTGATCCCGGTACGGAGCGCGTGATCCGTACCCGGACGGAGTGGTGCGTACAGGCACCGGATGGGCGTGGGTGTACGGAGTCCCCATTCCGTAGGCCGCTCCGTAGCTTCCCGGATGGTAGCGAAACGCCTTGTTTGCCACAGTTCCCGGGCATTCATTGGTTCCGCGGCGATCTGTGCCCGGATCACCAAGAGGGGAAACGTAGGGGAATAGGGGAAACAATGACGCCGGTTGCCCACCGTCGAACGAGCCGCACCGCGCTCGTCCTGATCCAGATCCTGGTCTTCATCACCTATGCCTTCGGGCCGACCTCCACTCTGGCGGAGGAGCCGATCATCGAGCCGACTCCGGCGGAGTCTGCCTCGCCCGAAGCGACGCCTGAGCCGACCGTCGAGCCGACGGTCCAGCCCACCGCCGAGCCGACGGCGGAGCCGACCGTCCCACCGACGACCGCTCCCGACCCGACCGCGGCACCCACCGTGTCTCCGGACCCGACGCCCGATCCCACCCCCGATCCGACCCCGGCCGCCGACCCCGGCACGCGCCCCTACATCGTTCGTTTCACCTCCGGGACCGATGCTTCCCGCCAGCTCGAGATCATCGCCGCCTCCGGAGCCACCGACGAGAGCGCCATCCCGCAGCTCGCCATCCGCAGCGTCCTCCTCCACGAGGCCGACTTCGCCGATGAGCTGAGCGCGCTGCGCGCGAACCCCGAGGTGCTCAGCGTCGAGCTCGATCGCACGCGCGCCGTCGAGGCCGCTCCGTCCGACACCTCCTTCGGCGACCAGTGGTCGCTGAGCCAGATCGGCTGGACCGATCTGTACGGCACGGTCTCCATCGGCGGCTCGTCCGTGGTCGCCGTCCTCGATACGGGCGTCGATGCCTCGCATCCGGATCTCGATGGCGTCGTGCTGCCCGGGCACTCCGTCCTCGGCGGCAGCGCCCTGAGCGACCCGAACGGCCACGGCACCTGGATGGCCGGCATCGTGGCCGCCGAGACCGATAACGGCCTCGGCGTTGCGGGCACCGCCTACGCCGGCGTCTCCGTGCTGCCCGTCACCGTCCTCGGCGCCGATGGCACCGGACAGGACAGCGACATCATCGCGGGCGTCGTGTACGCCGCCGATGCGGGCGCCGACGTCATCCTCATGTCCTTCAGCAACCCCGGCTACTCGGCTGCCCTCCAGGCGGCCATCGACTACGCGTGGTCGTCCGGTGCCGTCCTCGTGGCCGCGACCGGCAACGACGGCTCGTCGACGCCGACCTTCCCGGCCGGTGACCGCGGCGTCGTGGGCGTGGCCTCGACCGATGCCGCCGATGCCCTGGCGGTTGGCTCCAACTTCGGCGCCGCTGCCTTCATGGCCGCCCCGGGCGAGGGGATCGTCACGACCTCGGTTGGCGGTGGCGTCACCACCATTTCGGGCACCTCTGCTGCCGCGGCTTCGGTCGCCGGCGCCGCTGCTCTCCTTTCGGCCAACGAGCCGTTCTTGTCCAATGGCGTCATCGTCCATCGGCTCGCCTCCACCGCGGATCCGGCAGGGGATCCCGCGGCCACGGGCAATGGGCGGCTCAACCTGGCGCGTGCCATGGCGGATGCCTCGACCGACTCCGTCCAGCCGGCCGGCGCTGCGCCGGTGGGAAGTGGGGGTCCGCTGGTCGGACCGTACGTCATCGCCGTGAACCTCTCGAGCGTGAGCAGCGAATCTGCGTACGAGGGCAGTCCTGGCCCAGGGAGCAACCCGGTCCTCACCTTCATCGTGACTGTCACGGGTTCTGGGTCTACCACGTTCTATTGGCGGACTATCCCCGCTACGGCGACGGGTGGCGCCAGCTGCGGAGGCAGCGTCGACTACATCAGCGTCAACCAGATGGCTGGGATATCGAAGTCCGGCAACTTCGAGGTGTCCGTTGAAATTTGCAGGGACAACACGAGTGAGTCGGATGAGACATTCACACTTGAGGTTGCCGATAACAGCTTGTTCTCGAGCGGCTCCGGCAACCGAAAGAGCTCCGGCATAGGGACCATTCGAAACGATGACAATGCGCTCTCGGTGAACAGCCCATCCGTGAACGAGGGCAATTCCGGAACAGCGAACATGGCGTTCGTCGTGACGCTCGCGCCGAGTGCCTCATTCACCGTCACCGCGGACTACGCTACCGCTGACGGTACGGCCAATGGTGGGCCGAACTGCTCGGGGGGACGTGACTACATTTCTGCCAGCGGCACGCTCACCTTCGCGCCTGGTGAAACCTCAAAGACGGTTAACGTTCAAGTCTGCGGCGATAGCGTCGCGGAGCCGAATGAAACCGTTCTCTTCAACCTGACTAACGGGACCAACGCGCGCATCCAGGTCGCCCAAGGCACCGGCACGATCCTCGATGATGATGGCGACACCACCGGCCCGATTACCTCGGCCGTGGCGGTCAGCCCGAATCCAGCCAACGCCGCGCCGACCGTAACCGCCAGCGTGAGCGATGTGACGACCGGCAACAGCAACGTCGCACATGCCGAGTACTCAGTCGGCGCGAGTGCGGCCGCCGCAGCCACCGGCATCGCCATGGTGGCATCCGATGGAAGCTTTAACTCCCCGACTGAGGGTGTCACCGCCACTCTGACCGGCGCGACCTTCTCGGCCCTCGCCGAGGGAACTCACACCGTGTGGGTTCGCGGTCGTGACGCGGCCGGAAATTGGGGTAGCGCGACAAGCACCTCGTTCTCAAAGGACACCACCCGTCCGAGCCTGACCCTGTCGAGCCTGACGCCGAACCCGACCAACGGCACCATCAACGTCACCGCCACCTTCAGCGAGTCGGTCACCGGCTTCGCGCTGGGTGACATCGACGTCACCAACGGCACGGCCGGCACGTTCGCCGGCAGCGGTGCCAGCTATACCTTCGTGGTCACGCCGACGGCCGACGGCCTGGTCAGCATCAGCGTGGCCCAGAACCAGGCCAGCGACGCCGCCGGCAATGGCAACACCGCGTCCAACACGCTGTCCCGCACCTACGATGGCACCGCTCCGGCCATCGCGGTCAGCCACACGCCGGACGGCGACAACGACTGGAACGTCACTGAGCCGGTCACCGTGACCGTCACCGCCTCCGACGCCGGCTCCGGCCTGGCGGCGGATCCGGCGTGCAGCGACGGCGCCACCGCGCTGGTCCTGACCGCCGGCGGCTCCGACACCTGGACCGTCGATATCAGCGGTGAGGGCGACCACCTCATCAGCTGCTCGGTGGCCGACAACGCCACCAACACCAACACGGCCTCCGACCGCGTCGAGATCGACACCGTCATTCCGAGCATCACCGTCAGCCACACGCCGGACGGCGACAACGGCTGGAACACCAACTCCCCGGTCACCGTGACCGTCACTGCCAGCGATGCCACCAGCGACCTGGCGGCGGATCCGGCGTGCAGCGACGGCGCCACCGCGCTGGTCCTGACCGCCAGCGGCTCCGGCACCTGGACCGTCGACATCAGCGGTGAGGACATCCACCTCATCAACTGCTCGGTCGACGATGTCGCTGGCAACACCAACGGCGATGACACCACCGTCAAGATCGACACCGCCGCGCCGACCTCGAGCGCCAGCTCGCCGACCTCCAACAACGACGGCACCATCGATGTCAGCTACACCGCCAGCGATGCCACCAGCGGCCTGGCCCGGGTCGACCTCTACGTCAAGATCCCCGGCGGCAGCACCTACGAGCTGGCGATGAGCGATCTCGATCTCGACATCGACGGCACCTTCGCCTATGCCGTGCCGAGCGACGGCAGCGGCCTGCTGCAGGGCACCTACCGCTTCTACACCCGCGCCAGCGACGTGGCCGGCAACGACGAAGCGGCACCGGCCAGCCCGGATGACAGCACCACCCAGACTCTGCAGGACTCGATTGCTCCGGCCATCGCGGTCAGCCACACGCCGGACGGCGACAACGACTGGAACGTCACTGAGCCGGTCACCGTGACCGTCACCGCCTCCGACGCCGGCTCCGGCCTGGCGGCGGATCCGGCGTGCAGCGACGGCGCCACCGCGCTGGTCCTGACCGCCGGCGGCTCCGACACCTGGACCGTCGATATCAGCGGTGAGGGCGACCACCTCATCAGCTGCTCGGTGGCCGATGTCGCCGGCAATGCCAATGGCGATGACGAGACCGTCAAGATCGACACTGTCAGTCCGATAGGCTCAATCACCATCAACAGCAACGCCACGTATACCAATTCGACCTCGGTGACGCTCAACTTGAGTGCCACGGACCTCAACGGAATCGTGAGCTACCGCGTGGCGAACGCCGCCGGAGCCTGCGGTGACGCGAGTTTCGTGACGCCGTTCGCGGCCATCACCCCTTACAGCGCTAACGTCTCGCACCCGCTGACAACCGGCGACGGCACCAAGACCGTCTGCGTTCAGTTCATGGACGCTGCCGGCAATGTCTCAAGTGCGTCGACCGACTCGATCATCCTCGATCAGACGGTGCCGACAGGCTCAATCACCATCAACAGCAACGCCACGTTTACAAACTCGACCTTGGTGACGCTCAACTTGAGTGCCACGGACCTCAACGGAATCGTGAGCTACCGCGTGGCGAATGCCGCCGGAGCCTGCAGTATCGCGAGTTTCGTGACTCCGTTCGCGGCCATCACCCCATACAGCGCTAACGTCTCGCACACGCTGACAACCGGCGACGGCACCAAGACCGTCTGCGTTCAGTTCATGGACGCTGCCGGCAATGTCTCAAGTGCGTCGACCGACTCGATTGTGCTTGATGCCACTGCGCCAACGAGTGCGATCGTGGCCCCAGCCGGCGGCTCCTACAACGCTTATGACTGGAATGCGCTCTGCGCCACGGCCTTCACCGGGGATGCTTGCGGCACAGCTTCTGACAGCGGCCCATCGGGGCTGCAGTCCGTCGAGATCGCGGTCAAGAACACCGCCGGGAACTTCTGGATGGGGTCGGGCAATACCTTCGTGGCTGCGGGTAGCCACCCGACCGCTGGTTGGCTGCCTGTGGTGGGCCTCGGAAACTGGAATCGTGGGATTCCGTACAGCAGCTTCCCCGCTGCCGGGAGCTACACAGTCATGTCACGAGCGATCGACGCGGCTGGGAATGTGCAGCCGACCCCCGCAATGCGTGAGTTCCAGGTCTTGAACCCGAGTAGCCCGTACGCATTCGAAGGCTTCTTCAGCCCGGTCGATAACGGGACGGTGGTCAATCAGGCAAACGCTGGCCAGACAATTCCTGTGAAGTGGCGGATCACCCGCAATGGCAGCGTTGTCTCGGATCCGGCTAGCTTCGTGGCACTGTCATCCCAGACAGTTGTTTGCGCGAGCCTCGCTGTAATGGGAGTGGAGGTCATCGAGACGTACACAACCAATTCCGGCCTGCAATACAACGGCAACGGAAACTGGCACTTCAACTGGAAGACGCCCAAGTCATACGCGGGACAGTGCCGGATCATGACAGTCACGCTGAACGACGGCAGCACGCACGACGCGTTCTTCAAGTTCAAGTGACGGACGCCGGCGTAGGCATTCAGAGAACCGGCCCCAGGGCCGGTTCTCTTGGTTTGCGGCCCACGTAGCATCATGCACATGCAGGTTCGCGGCGCAGTCTTTCGCGGCCCGGGTAGACCTGTCGAATTCGAGGAGCTCGCGCTAGATCCGCCGGGGGACGGCGAGGTGCTCGTCCGGATGGTCGCGGCGGGTGTCTGCCACTCGGACCTGCACGTCGTGGACGGGGAGTGGGATCGGCCGGCGGGAGTCGTCCTGGGGCACGAGGGCGCCGCCGTGGTCGAGCAGCTCGGATCCGGCGTCCACGGTCTTGCACCCGGTGACCTCGTGGTCCTGGCATGGACAGCGCCGTGCGGCACGTGTGACGCGTGCGGGCGGGGCGACGGTTGGCTCTGCTCACGCCCCGATGGCGCCGGCCACCGACTGGGCGAGGATTTCGTGCGGCTCCACCGTCCCGACGGGACTCCGATCGGCGCGTACTCGGGGATCGGCACGTTTGGAACTCACCAGGTGGTGGCCGCGTCGGCGGCCATTCAGATCGATCCGGCGACGCCGCCGGAGGTTGCGGCGCTGATCGGCTGCGCCGTTACGACGGGCATCGGCGCCGTGCAGTCGACGGCAGGCGTCAAGGCGGGGGAGTCGGTCGTCGTGATCGGGCTCGGCGGCGTCGGGCTGTCCGCGGTGATCGGTGCGGCCGATGCCGGAGCGCGCGAGATCACGGCCATCGACACGAACCTGGCCAAGCTGGAGCTGGCGAGCACGGTCGGCGCGACGCGCACGGTGGCACCCCAGGAGGCGCAGCGCGCAGTGGGCGCCGATCACGTCCTCGAGTGCATCGGCCTGGTGGATACCGTGGAGCTCGCGATCGAGCTCGTTCGCCCGGGCGGCGTGGTGACGCTCGTGGGCATGCCGCCGCAGGGGGATCGAGCGAGCTTCGATGTCTATCGGCTGGTGGAGGATGGCAAGCAGATCCGTGGATCGAACTACGGCTCCGCCCTGCCGGCGCGCGACTTCCCAAACATCGCGGAGCGCTATCGCGCCGGCCGGTTGCCGCTCGACGCGCTGATCACCGAGCGCATCGGCCTCGAGGATCTCGAGGCTGCGTTCGATGCCATGCGTCGCGGCGATGGCGCGCGGAGGGTGATCATCTACTGAATGGGAGCTGCGGCGTCGCCGAGTCGACCGATGCGCGACGGAACCGATCCCGCAGGATGTGAGTCCGTCAGAAACCCCCTTGTGCCGCGAACCGAATCGGCCTAGCGTGGGACGAAGCACCGCGTCTCCACCGCACGGCTAGCCGGCCGGGGAGGAACCATGTGCCCGAGCGATCATTCCCACGCGCTTCTGCGCCGCCGGGTCTCGGCGACAGCCATGAGCGTCGGCCTGACGCTGTCGGCTCTGGTGGCCGGCGTTGGTTCGGCGGCCGCCCAGACCGCGAGCCCCCCGAACGTGGCGTACGCCGCCAACGTCTTCCATCCCGACCAGGCGAGCCTCGACCACTTCCTTCTTCTCGTCGACAAGGTGATCGACCCGACATCCATCCCGGCCCCGGCCGATTTCAGCGTTCGCTTTGAAGGCGTGACGACCACGCCGACGTCTGTTGAGTTCCTGTATGCCGGTTTCGCGGGGCCTGGATCTGCGTTCAACGAGGCCGGCATCGGCTTTGTGAAGATCGGGATCAATCCGATCCCGATCAGCCAGCTCACCGATGGCGTGGACGCGTTCACGATCGACTACACGCCGGGTGCTGCCCCGATCCGTGACCGAGCGCTGGCCATTGCTCCGGCCGTGACGGAGCTCCCGGTCGAGACAATCGAAGCCACCGGCATGGACCTCATCGCCGGCACGATCGATCACGACTACGGCGCCGACAAGCTCCTGCTTTTCTTCTCGCAGCCGGTCGAGCTGTCGTCGATCCCACCGGCCAGCGACTTCACTGTCACCGTCGAGAACACGACCGTCACGCCGGCAGCCGTCAGGGCGGTCCTTACCGATCTCGGCGTCGGCGTCCTGGAGCTGAGGCTGCCGAGCGCTGTCCCCGCCGGCACGGAGGGAAGTGCGCGGGTCGTGTACACACCGAATGGCGCTCCGGTCGTCGGGCGTTTCGATGCAGCCGTCCTCCCCGCCTTCGACATCGACTGGGTGTACTACTTCCTACCCGCCAATGGCGCATCGGCCACCGTGGGCGCAGGTGGTTCGGTCACCACCGCCGGAGGAGGGGTGAGCGAGAGTGATCCTGTCGCTACCACCGTAACCTCGCCCGTCGCGGGCACCGTGACGATCAAGGAGAAGCCGCTCGAGGACCCGGCACCGACGGGTTACGCGTTCTTCGGACAGCTGGTCGAGATCACCGCGCCGGCTGCGACCGATCCGACGAACCCGCTCGTCTTCACCTTCGAGCTGCATGCGTCTCTCGTCCCCGACGGGGAGTCCGCGCAGACGATTCAGATGGCGCGCAACGGCGTGCCGGTGCCCATCTGCAGTACTTCGGGCCCGACGCCCGTGGCCAGCCCCTCGCCCTGCATCTGGCAGCGGGTGGACCATCTCACCGGGAACGTCTCGATCACCGTGGCAACCCTGGAGGCCAGCCGCTGGAGCTTCGCCCTGCGTACGCCGGTGAGCTTCGTCGGCTTTGGGCAGCCGGTGGACAACCGCGCCCGAAACGGCGTGAAGGCCGGAGCCGCAGTGCCGATAGTGTTCAGCCTCGGCGGATATCGTGGCTTGGACGTATTTGCCGCCGGCTCCCCGTCCTCCCGATCGGTGACGTGCGACACAGGTACGCCGTTCGACGACATCAGCGCGGAGACGACGACGGCGGGCAAGTCCGGGCTGTCCTACGACTCGGTTAGCGATACCTACACATATGTCTGGAAGACAGCCCGGGCTTGGTCGGGATGTCGCGAGCTGACCGTGGTGTTCTACGACGGCACGACACGGAAAGTCACGTTCGAGTTCAAGCACTGAGCCCATGGCACGCCGCGTGCGACCAGAAGCAGCATGAGTGACGCACGACAGAGCCCGATCCCGCAGGACCGGGTCAACGAGAACGTCGACCAGGCGCAGCGCGCCAGGGACGGCAAGCAGGAGTTCGCCGAGCAGGAGCGCTACCTGCGAGAGCAGGGTGTTGATGAGCGGCCCGGCACGAACCCGAAGGAGCAGCCCGGGCTTCCGGACGACCCGCAGGGTCCGGCCGAGGGCGCAGACTGATCGTCGCAACCCGGTGACCGGCGGAGACGGACGTTCGCTCGACGATCGTCATATGGAGAAGGCCCGCCCATCTGGGCGGGCCTTGATCCGTGTATACCGACCCGATCAGCGGCAGCGGACGCTGTAGCGGTACTCGTAAGTCCCGACGCTTCCATAGGCGCTGAGGGCTGACCCGTCGATCGATATCGTGCCCGATACCTCGGTCGACGTCCCCGTCGAAGAGTAGCGGACCGTGCAGCTGCCATCGGTGAACGTGCCGCGGTTGCTGTCGGAGTAGACGGGTCCGCCTGTGCTGGTCAGATTTGCACTCACGGTCCGAGTCGTGCAGGTGCGTCGCCCGCAGACATCGACCGACGTCGGTGCCAGCGATGCGCTGTAATCGCTGTTCACCGTCAGGGCCTCAGGCGACGTGTTGTCGCAGCCCCAGCCGCCTGACACCCATCGGCCGTTCCGGACGTTGTACGTGGACTCGCTGAGACACACCCAGAGGGTCTGGCTATCCACCGTGTATGCCTCGATCCAGGTCTCGCTACAGGTGCTAGGGCCGCACGTCGAGCTGGAGGCAAACACGTAATCCTGCGTGCCGTTCTCCCGGTACGGGGGCGCCGCGGCAACCGGCGCCACGAGCAGGAGGATCAGTGCGGGCACGATCACGGTGGGAAGGAGCAGGCGGCGCATGGCTCGGAACCTCACTAGCTCGCGGGTCGGTTTCGCCAGTGGCTCGGTGCACCCCGAGGCGGCCATCGTCAAGTGCACGTCATCGCCCCCCGCGTCCTGCTCAACTTGTACGCGCGAGTCGCCAGCACGCATAGGCCAATAAAGGTCGAATCCGGCGCCGCCGCGGCGTCCTTCGGCCCCAGCGCTACGGAGCCCGCGTTCCGTAGGCGGCTCCGTAGCTTCCCGGATGTCGAATGGACAGCCGGGCATATAGGGTCCCGTCTCATGGGGAGGATTGCGTCGATCGGGCATGACTGGCTCGCCGGACATTGGCTCGCAGTAGCCGGCACGGGACCGCGCCGCAACCAGGCCCGAGTGGCCGTGGCGAGCGTCGTCGCAATCGGTTTGGCGCTCGTCATAGCCGCGGTGCAGGGGCCCCATCCACTGGACCGCACCGGTCTCGGCCTCGCCGTTCTCGCAGCTGCGATCATCTCCGTGTGGCGGATCGCCGCGCTCCAGCTTCCCGCGCGTCTCCCTGCAATCGCCGGCGACGCCATCGTGCTGGTTGCGTTGTTGTCGCACACCGGCGCGCCAACATCGGCTTTCTACTTCCTGGCCGTCGCGGGCGCGTGGTGGGCAGCCGCGATGCGTCCGCCCCACGGCGGGATCACGTACGCGGTCACGTTCCTTGCTGTCTACGGGGTGATCGTGCTCCCCGGCGCGGTCGAGCGACGTGTGCTGTCCGAAGCGTTCGAGGATCTGGCGATGCTTTTCGTGGTGGCCGGCATGAGCGATTGGTTCCTCGCACTCGACCAGCGCGTGGTCACCCTGGTGGGGACGCTGCGTCGCGCCGGACCTGCGCTCGGAACCGCCGAGCTTCGTCGACGGCTCGTCTCAGCCGTGGGCCCAACCGAACTGCCGCTCGACGCGATCATCGCCGGTTCCGGGCTGGGATTGACCACCGACGAGATGGAGCTTCTCTCCTACCTCCTGCTCGGACTGTCAAATCGCCAGATTGCCGATGCCATGTTCGTCAGCGAGGGCACGGTCAAGTACCGACTCGGGAGCCTCTACCGAAAGATCGGGGTGGAGCGCCGATCCGGCGCGGTGGCACTCGCACGACGCATGGGACTCGATCAGGTCCAGCGACCGGCCTGATCTGGCTTCAGGGACGTGGGCGGGTGGCTGAGACCCCTTGGACATTTCTTGGCCGCACCACACCGTTCTCCTCCGCACAACATCTGTTCACGCCGGCACGCCAGACACTGATTGGAGTCTTCTTGGCCGTACGGATTGCTGCGCGAGAGCGGACGATCTACGCCTACGGCATCGAGGGCATGGCCCGCATGCCGAATTGTGGGGAGCGCTGTCCGTCCCCGGCCCATCGACCTGTGCCAACGGGAGGACCGGACTTCATGAAACGCACCATCGTCGTCGCCGTCACCCTCGCCCTCGTGCTCGGGGCTCTACCCATGTCCACAATCCTGGGTTCCGCGGCGACCTTCACCACGGTCAACGACTCCTTCGACGGGACCGGGCATTGCAAGAATGGCAACCCGGGCGTCAACTGCAACATCTATGACGGCAAGGAATTCGTTTGGCTCAATGGCGGCCCCGACGGCGCCGCCCTCGCCGACGGCGAGTATTTCTTTGCGGTCCTGGCTCCTGGCGGCCAGCCGAATCCGAACGACGGGACGGCCAAGAACCTCTCGGACGATTTCACCACGCGAGACCAGCGAACCTTTACCTCGACGGGCGGGGTGCTCAGCGCGCCGAGCGGTCACCTTTTGGACAGCAACCTGATCCGCCTTGCGCCGTATGCGGACACGCCGAACAACGGCGGCGTTTACATCCTGGCCATCTGTGGCCCGAGCGCCGGGTCCCCTGCTACAGCCAGTCAGTGCAAGTACGACGCGTTCAAGATTCGCGCCGGGCAGCCCGCCGAGCCCCTGGAGGGGTGTCTCAGCGGGACGAAGTTCTATGACACCAACAATGACGGCCAGCGGGGCAGCGCAGCTGCCGAACCGGGTATCGCCGGCTGGTCGATCTACGTCGCACCCCCCGCCACCGTCGAGGGCGGATCGATCAAGACGGTCGCCACCGATTCGAATGGCGACTGGCAGGTGTGCTTCGGCGCGCCGGCGAACGGCTCGCTGGCCGGAACGTATGACATTCGCGAGGGAGTTGCTCCCGCCGCGTCAGGCTGGACCCAGACCTACCCGAACGCGACGACCACATGGTCCGGCGCCAAGACGGCTAACGCGACCGTCTCGGTGGCGGCTGCCACGAAGAGCTACACGGTTTCCGTCTCCGGAGACGACGACTTCTTCGTCACCAGCCTCGACTTCGGAAACGTGTGCGTCAGCCGTCCCGGTGGGTTGACGATGGGTTTCTGGAGCAACCGAATCGGCCAGGCGCTGATCGACGCCGCGGATCGCACCGCGCTCAACAGCTTCTACCTTGCCAATGGAAGCGGCGCGGACACGAACTTTGCGAACAATGGCGCATACAAGAACTGGCTGCTGGCGGCAAGCGCCACGAACATGGCGTACATGCTGTCGGCCCAGATGTCGGCGACGTACCTCAACACGGTCAACGCTTACGGGGGTTCGAATCCGATCACCAATCCCAACGCGATCGTGACGAACAGCTGCGGGACGTTCGATACCACGGCTGATGGTTGCTCGGTCGCGGAGCTCATCGGGTACGCGCAGTGGTTGATCACCAACAACCCGTACACGGTGGCCGCCAGCGCGGCGCGTACCGAGCAGGAACGCGTCAAGAACCTGTTCGATGCGATCAACAACAACCAGAATCTGGTTCTGCCGCCAGGGACCTGCGCGGTCCCGACGCTGACGAATCCCTTCGGCGTCTAACCCCGTCCCTGCAGACCAACTGTTTCACGAGCCCGGGCCGTTCGGCCCGGGCTCAGCCTAACGCCCTACCGCCGATAGCGCTCAGTCGGCGGCGGCACGCCCCGATGCGAGCGAAGGAGGATGTCGATGGCGTCGCGATAGCGGGCGCCCGAAGCGTGCCGGCGCAGCCAGTCGAGGTAGTCGGGATCGCGCTGGACGATCTCACCGAGCGTCCAGCCCTGGTAGCGACCGAAATCGAGCCTGATTCCGGCGCCGTCGGCGCCGAGCGGGCCACGCGGCGCCCCGTGCGTCGCGTCCTCGGCCGGTGTGGGTGGCGGCGTCCGTCGTCGCTCGTCCTCCCATGCCTGGCGACGGACCGGATCACGAACGGTGGCGAACGCCCAGTTGAGGTCGGTCATGCGGCGCTCGCCGTACTCGTCGAGCGGCACGCCGGCATCGGGATGGACCTTTCGCGCCAGGACGCGGTAGGCGGCCTTCACGACGTCGGGATCGGCGTCCGGCTGAACCTGGAGGATCCGATACGGATCGCGGCGCTCCATCGGCTCTGCTCGACTCGACTCGCGCCGGCCGGCTAGGGGAGCGCCCGCTCGACGATGCGGCGCAGCACGGGCAAGGCCGGCGCGCCCTCGCCGAGCACGGCGTCGTGGAAGCGGCTGATCTCGAACCGCTCGCCCTGCCGCTCACGCGCCTCGGAGCGAAGTCGAAGGATCTCGAGCTGGCCGAGCTTGTACGCGAGCGCCTGCCCGGGCCACGCGATGTAGCGGTCGACCTCGTTGGTGATGTTGTTGTCACCGAGCGCCGTGTGGGCCCTCATGAAGTCGATGGCCTGCGGCCGGGTCCAGCCCAGCGCGTGCATTCCCGTATCCACCACCAGCCGTGAGGCACGCCACGCGTCGAACGAGAGCACCCCGAACCGATCCATCTCGCTCGAGAGAAGCCCCATCTCCTCCGAGAGGCGCTCCGTGTAGAGGCCCCAGCCCTCGACGAAGGCGGTGGAGCCCAGGAAACGGCGGAAGTCGGGGATGTGGTCGAGCTCCTGCGCGATGGCGATCTGGAGGTGGTGGCCAGGGACGGACTCGTGGAACGCAAGCGTCTCCGCCTCGTACCGGGGCCTGGTCTCCGGCGCGTACGTGTTGATGAAGTACTGCCCGGGGCGTGAGCCGTCGGGCGACGGCTCCCGGTAGTAGGCGATCGTCGAATGCTTCTCTTCGTGCGCCGGCATGACGACGACCTCGCACGGTGCCTTGGGCAGCCGCCCGAACCACTCGGGGACCGCCTCGTTCGCGCGCGCCAGCGAGGCGCGCGCCGTCTCGGCGATCTCCTCGCGCGTGGTGAAGTGGAGGGCAGGATCGTCGCGCAGGGCCGTCAGCGTGGCGTGCAGGTCCCCGGTGCCGAGGAGCTCACCGCCCAGCGTGACGAATTCCTCGTCGATCCGGGCGATCTCATCCAGGCCGATGGCGTGGACGCGCTCCGGTGCGAGGTCCAGCGAGGTATGGGCGCGCGACAGCGCCTGGTAGGTCGCCTCGCCACCGGGGACGTGCATGACCCCCGGCCGATCATCGGGCCGAGCGTGCGGGGCGAGCTCGTTCGCGATGACGTCGCGATATCGCGCGAAGGCGGGAAGGATCTCGTCACGGACGACCGCGTGCACGTCGTCCCGGATCCCGGCCAGCTCCGCCGCAACCTCCACGAGCGGCCAGGTCTCGATCGGGCGCGCGATCAGCTCGTCGAGCTGTTCGATCGCCTTCGTGCAGAGCATGCGCACGCCCGTCCGGCCCGCGTCGCGCCCCTCGACGAGGTTCGCCGCGGCCTGGTCCAGTGCGGCCGGCATCGCTCGCCATCGCTCGAGGAGTCGACGAGCGTCCTCGTCGGACTCATGCGGCTGGAACGACGGAATGTTGAGCAGGGCGACCTGCGGGCCGTCCATGGGGTCGACGTTGAACGAGCCCATGTCTGCGTCGAGCAGTGCCCGATCGTTCAGCAGTGCCTCATGGAGCGCCGCCCGGGTGATCTCGTCGCCATCGGGGGCATCTGCAAGCCGCCGCTCGAAGTCGGCGAGGGTGTGGCGCCACGCCTCCCGCGCGGCGGGTGACTCGTCGTCGAGTCGGTCGTCGTGCTCGTGCGCGCCGACGGCCGTGGCGAAGACCGGGTGCCGGGCGAGGAACGCGCGCCAGTAGTCATCGGCGAGCGTCTCGAGGGTGGATTGGTCGGTGAGGGTCGTCACGCGGTCATGCTAGCGGTGGCACCCGCCCGCGCGACGCTCGCCTCAGCGCGGCATCTGGGTGGTGTGCGGCGCCGGACCTTCGCCCTCGTCCTTGTCCCGCTCGAGACCTTCCCCGTCGGGGTTGAGCGCGTCACCCGCCTCGCCGAGCGTGGCGTCCTCGTCGGTGATCGGGTTCTTGAGCTCCCGATCCTCCATCTGCTCGATGCTGTCCTTGGTGCGATCGTCGTCCATCGGAATCACCTCCTGTGCCGGAAACCGATGCAAGTGGCGCGCCGCGCGGACTACCCTCGCTCGCGATGCATCCTGCGACGCCACCGCCGCCCGAGAAGGTCGCGACCGCCACGCCTCCGCAGCCCGATCCGAACCGGCTCATGCGCACCTGCGCCAACTGCGGCGCGGAGATGGAGGAGCGCAAGTGCAAGCTCATCTGTCGCGGGTGTGGCTACTTCCTCAGCTGCTCCGACTACTACTGAGCCGATTCGGCCACCGGCCGCCGTTAAGGCTTCGCCGATGAGCTACTGGATGGTGCCGATGAAGCGGATCGTCGCCATCATCCGGTCGAGCACGCCGCGGTTGAGATCGAACTCCCCGCCCATCGCGGTATCGGTGCGCGCGATGAGGTTCGGACCCTCTTCGAACGTGGGGCCGAGCTGCACGACGTACTCGTAGGTGCCGCCGTCGCTGCCGTCGCCCGTTCCGTCCACCAGGACGCGGACGGCCAGCTGAGTCGCGCCCACGACGACCTCCTCGCGCTCCAGGACGCGGCGCAGGTACCCGCGATCCCCCGGCACCACGAAGATCTCGATGGCGATCTCGTCCGGCACGACGCTGGGGTCGGGAACCTCGTAGAACGTCGGGCTGAACCAGCTGCAGGCGGGCACGTCGCCGATGGACGTGTTCGTCCACCAGTCCTCCGGGAACTCGAGCGTGTACCCGAGCTCGGGGTTCTCGCACTCGTCGCGATCCAGGAACAGCGCATCCGCCGCCGGGTTCGACGGGATTCCGAATCCACCCGCCCCGCCGCTCGCCGATGCCGACGGGACGACGCTCGGTATGGCCGATTCGGAAGGCGTCGGCTCATCGGTCGGTGACGGGGTCGGCGAGGGTGATGCGCTCGCGCTGGGTGTGGGCTCCGCGGTCGGATCGGCCGATGCCGTCGGGCTCGGCTCTTCGCTCGCGGTGCACGCGGCGAGCAGCAGGGCTCCGGCGAGAATGGCTGGCAGGTTGCGACGCATGCGGCGAGCCTACTCCTGTGGAGCGTCGAACCGCAGCGAAGCCATGATCCGATCGAGCACCGCGCGATTGAGCTCGTACCCGTTCGCCCACTCCGAGTCGGTCGTCGCCATGAGCTTGCGTCCTTCGCCGTTCAGATTCTCGTCCAGGATCAGGAGGTAGCTGTACTGCAGCGTGTCAGTCGGATCGTCGACGTCCCTCGTCTTCCCGGTCTCGGATCGGCGCCCGGCGAAGCCGTCGATCGCGATCTCTTCGGTGTACAGGTCGACCCAGATGAAGCCGACCGCGCCTTCGAGCGCGTCGACGGAGATGGGTACGCCGCCCGGGCGGGTTCCGTCGGCGGTTGCAGTGAATGGGTTCGGGCTGAAGAAGCTGCAGGCGGGCACAGGCCCGACAGCGTCGTTCGTGTGCCACGAGCTCGGATACGTGACCGAGAATCGGTCGAGCGTGTTCGCGCAGGTCGCGGTCTCGGCGAACAGCGCATCGGCCTCCGCCGATTCGAGCACGGTGATCGGCAGGCCCGGCCGCTCTTCGAAGACGAGCTCGGCTCGTGGCCATGCGGCGGCGACCGGCGGCGGGGCATCTCCCGGCGCACGGAGAGGGAAGCGGGCCGGGGTCGTACCGGCCGGCTGGTACACGAGGACGAGGTCCTCATCCGCCAGGTCGCGCGGCACCGCGAAGATGAGGTGGCCTTCCGGAGTGTTCACCGGTGGCTCCGCACTGCCGAGGGCGGTGTGCAGGATGGCTCGTGCCTGGCTCCCTGTCACCTCGGTCAGGGTCGAGGTGCTGACCTCCGCGCCGTCGGCTCGCTCGACGCGCCAATCGTCGGGGCCAATCGCGGCACCCTCCGGAAGGGCGGTCACGTCGTACGACACGAACAGCTCGACGAAGAAGTGGGCCTCGCTGCTCGGCTCGATGACGAGCGGGAACCCGCCGGCGTCGAGGAGGCGGGTCACGCGAACGGTGCCCGCGGCGCCTTCCGTCGATTGGATCGGCATCGTGACCCTCGAGCCGAACTCCCGTAGCTCGTCTCCGTCGACCGCGCCGGGTCGGGTCCCGTCCCGGATGAGGACCTCCCAACCGTCGGCGGTCTCGGACGACGGGTGATACTCGAGCGTCACGGCCCCCGTGGCGTCAGCCGGAACCTCGAGGGCCAGCCAGCCTTCGATGACGTCGCCGGCGGACGTCATTGCCCGAGAAGGGAGCCGCTCATCGACGGGGCGGTCCGGGTTCGCTCGAGCCGCCTCGGGCAGGTACGTCACGCGGGCAAGCTCGCCAGCGATCCGGATTTGCCAGATGCTCGGGCTGATCGACGACTGCGTGGCCCGATCGGCCGAGAACGTGACGTGGATCTCGATGAGTGTCGACCCACCGTACAGGCTCCACCGCTGGTCTTCCGGGGTTAGCTCCTCACCGCGCTCGAGCCGGACCGTGCCCCACTCACCGTCCGCGTCGAGAGCGGGCATGACCATGACGTCGCCCGGGTTCACGAGCGACGTCGCCGGGGCGGCGCTCGCCGAGGGGCTCGGATCTGCGGTGGACGCCGATGCGCTCGGGATCGGCGTTGGCCCCACGTCGCGTGACTGGCCGATGAGCGACGCCAGGAGCAGGGCGGCGGCCACCCCACCCACGCCGATCAGCGCGGGCGCGAAGGTCGCGAAGCGCAGGGCACGGCGCTGCGGGGCGTCTGCCACGACCGAGGCGATGGTGTAGTGAAGATCCGCGGGAATCGGCGCGCGGCCGCGCTCGCGCAGGTAATGAAGGACCTGGTCGTCGTTCATGACGCCACCTCCGGCTCACGCTCGGCGATCTCGGGTTCGAGCGCCCGTCGCAGCAGGGCGAGGCCGGCGTTGAGGCGCGACTTCGCGGTCCCGACGCGCACACCGAGTGCATCGGCGGATTCGGAGATCGAGTAGCCCATCGAGTAGTGGAGCGCCAGGATCGCCCGCTGGTCGGGGGAGAGCGTCTCGAACGCGGGACCGAGGACCGAACGGGCGTCGACGGCGGTGCGGAAGTCGGGCGCGGGGTCGGGGAGACCGGCGGCCAGCTCGTCGAGCGAAGCGGGGGAGACACGGCGGCCACGCGCGCGCAGCCAGTTCCGAGAGCGATGCACGCAGATGCGGCGCAGCCACGGACCGAATGCATCCGGCTTGCGCAGGCGGGGCAGCTGCTGCCATGCGGCGAGGAAGGTCTCCTGCGTGATATCGCGGGCATCGGCCGTGCCGACGATCGCAGCCGCCAGCCGATAGGTCGCGGTCGCATGCTGGTCGACGAGCATCTCGAATGCCTCCCGGTCGCCGGCCTGGGCGCGCCTGACGATCTCCACGTGACTCCCCTTCATCACCGTTGCAGATCCAGACACCGGAACTTGCCGATCTGTTCGGTCACGGGGTGATCTCGACCGGAGTCGAGCGTGGTGGGGGCCTGCGCGCCAGTTGAGCGGTGAGTACGCCGGCGACGACGAGAGCGCCTCCGATGAGCTGCGGGACGCTGAGCGTCTGCGACAGAAGCCACCAGGCGAGGCCGGCCGCCAGCACCGGCTCGGCGGTCGTCGCGATTCCGGCCATGGCCGACGAGATCCAGCGCAGCGCGGCCACGGTGAGGGCGAACGGGATGAGGGTGCCGAGCAGCCCGACGGCCACGACGCGCCAGGCAACATCGGGATCGGCAAGCAGAGCGTACGGCCAGGACCAGAGGGGGAGGATGACGCTCCAGATCGCCGCCGCCACGACGAAGCCGGTGAACAGCGTCGTCACCGGGTGCGTCCCGCGCCGGCCCGCAAGCTCGGCCGCGACGAGGTAGCCGGCGAACGTGATCGCCGATCCGATGCCCGCGAGGAGCCCGATCCCGTCGAGCGCGCCGAAGGCCCCGGCCAGCGCGCCGCTGACGAGCGTCGCGCCGGCGAGGGTCATGGCCGCCGCGATCCAGACGAGGGCCGGTGGGACGGACCGCCCGACGAGCGCCGCGCCCGCGAGCACGATGACGGGCGCGGTGTACTGGAGGGAGATGGCGACGCCGACCGGGACGCGGCTGATCGCGACGTAGTAGGCGAAGTTGACGGCGACGATGCATGCCCCGAAGACGACGAGCGGCACGAGTGCCGCTCGCGGTGGGACCATGAGCGTGCGGCGTGTCGCGACGAGGATTGCGGTCAGCGGGACGAGCGCCACGAACACCCGTGCCTCGGCGAGCTGCTCCGGCGTCACGCCCCGCGCGAAGGCTCCGGCGGCGACGACCGCGTTCGCGGCCCAGCAGGCAGCCGCCACGACGCAGGCAAGCGTCGCCAGGAGGGCCGGGTTCATCGGCCGAGCGTAGCAGCGCGGCCGATCGCGCAGACCGGCGTCAGGTCAGCGGGCGCCCTTGCTTCGCATGAGCGCCGCATCGGCGCGGTGGAATGCGTCGCGCAGCCGTTCGCCGGGCGTGGCGGCCGCCGAGCCGATCGAGATGCTGAGTCGGAGCTCGGCGTTGGCGCCGCGCCAGGCCGAACTCGCCTCCGCGATCCGTCCCTCGAGAATCTGGAGCGCGGCCGAGTCGGTCTCCGGCAACAGTGCGGCGAACTCGTCGCCGCCCAGGCGCGCGACGAGGTCGGTGGCCCGCAGGGTGCTCGTCAGCACATCGGCGGCCCCGGCAAGGATCTCGTCGCCGGCGGCATGGCCGAATGCGTCGTTCGTCTCCTTGAGCCGATCCACGTCGAGCGAGAGAAGCGCGACGGGCCGGCCATGGCGGTCGAAGAGCGCTTCCTCGCGTCGAAGCGCCTCCTCCCACGCGATCCGGTTGCCGAGCCCGGTCAGCGGATCGGTTCGAGCCTCGCGAGCGTAGGCATCGCGCTCTCGGGCGAGCGCCTCGCGAGCCGCGGCCTGCGCCAGCAGCGCCTCGGCCGCCTCGGCGATCGAGCGTCCGACGCGCTGGCAGAGCACGGTGAAGCCGCGCGCGCGCGCCGAGGTATGACCCACCACGAGGAGGCCGACGGGAGCCGGGGTTCCGATCCGGATCGCGAAGCGCGAGACGAGGTGGATGCCGAGGGGATCGCCGTCGACCTCCTGGTCGACCAGGGTATCGCTGTCGATCCGGTCTGCGAGCGCCTCGAGGTCCGCCTGGAGGTGCGGGTGGCTCGCGATCTGGGGCCAGGCTTGCCCGCCCCCGCCGATGACGACGCGATCGCCATCATCCACGAGGACCAACCCGATCTCGCAGGACAGCGCCGCGGCGGCCATGGCGCCGACGTGGCTGGCGGTCGCGGCGACGCTGTCGGGTCGATACTCCATGAGCTGGCGCACGGCATGGACCACCTCGAGCTCGTCGGCCAGCAGCTTCGACGACGGGACGTCTCCGCAGGCGGCGGCAGACTCTGCGGCGGCGCGGAGCAGCTCGCCATCCGAGGGCTGAATCGGGCGCGAGGCTCCGAAGACGACGAGGTGACGGTCGCCCACCGGGATCAGCGCGGCGTGCTCGGCCCAGTACGGTCCGATCACTCGCCGGCTCTCGCCGTCCGACACCCGCTTGGGCCGCCCTCGGCGGAGCGTCTCGCGCGCCAGTGGCTCGTCGGCAAGCTCGACATCGACGACGCCGGCCCATCCGACTCCGCGTCCGGCTCCGCCGAGCAGCGAAAGCTGCGACCCGCGATGTGCGAACACGAGGATGTCGTCGACGCCGAGCGAGGTGGCCATGTCGGCACACCCGCCATCGTTTCGCGGCGCGCTCATGATGCGAGGACCTCGGTCAGGCTGGAGTCGTCGACGACGAGCCGGGTGGCGGCAATCGGATCGAGCGGGCGCGCCAGCAGGTAGCCCTGGCCATAGCTCACGCCGAGCTCACGGAGTCGTTCGAGCTGGTGCTGGTCCTCGATGCCCTCCGCCACCGTGAAGAGGCCCATGGCAGCGCCGAGCTGGATGACGGAGCGCACGAGCGCCGGCTCCTCTACGCCGGGCCTGAGCTGCGCGACGAAGCTCTGGTCGATCTTCAGGATGTCGATCGGGAACCGCGACAGGTAGCTGAGGGAGCTGTACCCCGTCCCGAAGTCGTCGAGCGCGATGTGCACGCCGAGCGCCTTGAGCTCGTGGAGCCGCCCCTCGTCGTCCTGCATCAGGCCGGACTCGGTGAGCTCGACGATGAGGCTCACGGGATCGAGGCCGCTATTCTCGAGCGCCGCCCGGACCGCTGTGGTGATGGAGGGATCCTGCACCTGGCGCGGCGAGATGTTGACGCTGACGTGAAGAGGGCGCGCACCGGTCGCGTTCCAGGCCTGCGCCTGGCGACACGCCTGCTCGAGGACCCACTCGCCGATGGGCACGATGAGCCCGGTCTCCTCGGCCAGCGGGATGAAGTCGTTCGGCATGACTTCGCCGCGGACCGGGTGGCGCCAGCGGAGCAGTGCCTCGAAGCCACTCAGCTCCCCGCGCTGGAGGTCGAAGACCGGCTGGTAGCGCAATCGAAGCTCGCCGCGGGCGATGGCCTGCTCGAGGTCTGCCTTCAGCTCGAGGCGGTTCAGAGCCGCCGCGTGCATGCTCGCCTCGAAGAGCTCGGTCCGACCCTTGCCGCGGCTCTTGGCGGTGTACATCGCGACATCGGCGTTGCGGAGCAGCTCGTCCGCCGAGCCCGTCTCCGGGCCGGAGAGCGCGATCCCGATCGAGCCGGCCAGGTGCACCTGCTTTCCGACGACCTCGAACGGACTGCGCAGCGCGTCGGTCAGCCGCTCGGCGACAGTGGTGAACAACGCCGGATCGCTGGTCTCGAGCAGGATCGCGAACTCGTCCCCACCGAGACGGCAGACCGTGTCCTCCGGTCGCAGGGCGCCGCGGAAGCGCTCCGCCACGGCCGTGAGCACCTGGTCGCCCGCAGCGTGCCCCAGCGAGTCATTGATCGTCTTGAAGTCGTCGAGGTCCAGGAACAGGACCGCGACCGAGCGTGGGCCGCGCTTCGCCAGGGCGTGCTGCACGCGGTCGATGAACAGGGCGCGGTTCGCCAGGCCGGTCAGCGGATCGTGGAATGCCTCATGGAGCAGCTGGCGCTCGAGGTCCTTCCGCTCGGTGATGTCGCGGTAGTTCACGACGATGCCGCCGACCGCGGGATCGTCGGTGAGGTTGCGGGCCATGACCTCGATGTACCGCCACGATCCATCGGCGTGCCGTGCCCGGCCTTCGAGGGTGCGGACGAGCTCGGGCGACCGCAGAAGCTCCTGGAACGTGGCTCTGGCGGCGGCCAGATCCTCGGGATGGATGATCTCGAAGAGTGAGTGGCCCACGCGCTCGCCGGGCTCGTAGCCGAGGACGCGGTGCACCGCCTCCGACTGGTACGTGATCGTTCCGTCGTCGGCGAGGATGAGGATGACGTCCGACGAGTTGCGTACGAGCGACCGGAAGCGCTGGTCGCTGAGCGTCAGTCGGGCGACCGCAGCTCGCTCACGGTCGATGCTGGCCTGGGTCTCGTCAACGAGCTGCCCACGCTCGCTGAGCAGCATGGTCTGGCGAACGATGACGAGCGTGACGACCACGCCGACCGCGCCATCGACGAGAAGTCCGGCGACGGCGGCCTCGGTCAGGACGTGGTTCATGATCAGGATCGCCGGGGCAAGTGTCGCGGTCGCCACGGGCAGGGCGGCACGGATGCGCTCGTACCGCCTTCGCCGCGTCTCGTCCTGGTGCGTGGCATCGGACCATGTCGCCGCTCCGTACGCGGTGATGGCGACGCCGATGCCCGTGAGAAGGTCCGCGCCGATGACGATCTCGCCATGGGCATCGGCGAGAAGCGCCCAGGCCATGCCGGCCGCGACGGTCGGCAGCCCGATCGCTACGACGGCCCAGCCGTGGAGCCCGGGCGCCGGGTTTGCGGCCAGGTAGATCACCGCCAGTGCCCCGACCACGCCGGCGAACATCACGATGTTCGCGGCGAGTGGCAGGAGGTCGCTCTGGTCGCCGATGATGCGGCTGAGCGCCAGGATCGAGATCGCGGCGAAGGTGAAGAAGATCGTCGCGGCGTCGAGGTAGATCGAGCGAGCGTCGCTGCGCCGGAAGCGACCATGGAACGCCGCGCGCCACATGAGCACGGTGACGACGCCGATGCCGGCGAGCAGCCCCAGCTCGAGCGCCACGGCCGGCGCGGACAGGGCCGTCCCGTTCGCCAGCCTCGCGACCTGGATGCCCAGCCACAGCATGGTCGCCATGACGAGCAGCGATCGGAAGCGGCCGACCGAGCCGGTGGCGAGGCCGGTGCTGCGCAAGGCGACGACCGCAGCGATCATGGCGGAGCCGATCGCCAGCGCGTCGCGGCTGAACTCGCTCAACTCGGGAGACGCGCCGCCGATGATCGCCACGACGGCCAGCGCGACGACACCGGCAGCCAGCAGTGGCGCGAGCGCCTCTCGGTCGCGTCGCCATGCGTCCGCCGGCAGGTCCCGGGAGTCGGGAGGCACGGCCGCCACGATCGACGGCGCGCCTGAGGTGAGACTCACCGGGGGAGCCTAGGTCCCATCGGTGACGGTCGGCCATGGCCCGATCGGGCTATACGGCGGCGGCCATGGCGGCGGAGCGCCGCGCCGTGGTCCGCTATCGGGGGGCTCGGCGCGAAGTCGGTACCATGGCGTCATGACCCAACCGAGGACGATCGCGATCACGGGAGCGGGCGGCCTCATCGGTGACCTTCTGGAAGAGCACCTCGCCGGTCGCTACGACGTACGACCGCTCACCCGCGATGATGCCGACGTCACCGATCTCGATGCCCTCCTCACCGCCTTCGATGGCGTCGACGCGGTCGTTCATCTCGCCGCCACGTCCGACGTCGAGTCGCCGTGGGAGCCGGTCCTCGCTGCGAACGTCATCGGCGTCTACAACGTCTACGAGGCTGCGCGGCGGACGGGGGTTGGGCGCGTGGTGTTCGCCAGCTCGAACCACGCGGTCGGCATGTACCAGTGGGACGACGCGTACTTCCCGGATGGCGAGGGGCCGAAGATCGTGCCTGCCGATGCGCCCGTCCGTCCCGACTCGCTCTATGGCGCCAGCAAGGTGTGGGGCGAGGCGCTGGGGCGCTACTACGTCGAGCGCCTCGAGGCGCTGAGCGTCATCTGCCTCCGCATCGGCTGGGTCACCGAGCACGACGAGCCACCGACGCCCCTGCACGCCGCGCGCAAGGAGATTCAGCACGTCCGCGACCGGGGGCCCGGCATGTGGCTGAGCCAGCGCGACTGCATGACGCTCCTCGAGGCGGCGCTCCGCACCGATGAGCGCTACGCGATCGTGTACGGCGTCAGTGACAACACGGGCCGCTGGCTCAGCCTCGAGGAGGGGGAGCGGCTGCTCGGATGGCGGCCGCAGGACGGGCACCGCCCGTAGGCGTCACGCGCGGTATTCGCTGATCTCGAACAGGTTGCCATCGGGATCCCGGAAGAAGCAGCGCGTCTCGGCGCCATGCGTGACCGGCGGCGTGAGGAACTCGGCCCCGCGGCCACGGAGCACCTCGTAGGAGGCCTGGCAGTCCGGGACGCGGATCGTGAAGAGGTGATCCACGCGTGACGGATCCGCAGGCGGCGCCAGCGTCACGCCCGGCTTGTCCTCGGTCGGTCCGCCGCCGCTGACGAGGAGCAGCCACGACCCGCTGAACGAGAGCACCGTGGAGTCCTCGCCGTACTCGCGGTAGAGCGTGGCTCCGAGGACGTCGGTGTACCAGGATCGCGACCGCGACACATCGGCGACGACCAGGATGTGGGTGATCGGCATGTCATCGGTCGGAAAGGTCATGCGCTCCTCATGCTGGCTCGAGTCGCAGCGTGGCTTCGAGCGCTTCCGGCTGCAGCATCGATTCCGTGCTCGCGCGGCTCGTTCGCCCGTACTTCGCGCGCAGCAGATCGCTGACGAGCTCGATCGTCGCCTCGTCGGCGGCCTGGATGGCAACCGCCGGAATCCTCTCCGCGCCGACCGTGATCATCGCATCCGGGCGGGCGATGACGTCCCGATACCACTCTCCCTGAACGCCATTGACCGACCGGACGTAGGCGTCCGCCCCGTCGGTCACGATCCAGATGGTCGTTCTCCGCAGCTCGCGGGAGGGCCGGGTCGTCTCGATCTCGACCTCCTCCGCTTCGTCGAAGCGGGCGAGAACATCGGGATCGAACGCACGCGTGCTCGGCATGCGTCGAGTGTAGGTCCGCCGCGCCAGCGTGACCAAATTCGCCTCGTGAGGCGCGCCGTTTGAGGCCACCAGGCACTGATCTCGGGAGCTACGATCCGGTCCGAGCGGCCGCTTGGTCGCCGCGATCGACCGGACCATCTGCGGCATTGCCGGAGGAGTCACCGATGGAGCTCTTCGTCGCCTTCAAGTACCTGCACATCGCGGCCATGTTCTTCGCCGTCGCCCTGGCCCTGAGCGGCGAGATCGTCCTGCGTGCCGTCGCGAACTCCGGCGAGGTGGTCGCGATCCGCACGACCGCGGAGCGAGTCCGACCTCTCGCCAACCTCTCGACGATCCTGTTCCTCGTCGGGGTCGCGTTCGGCGTGATCGCCGCACTCGCCGGCCAGATCAACCTCCTCGCCACGTGGCTCATCCTCGCGTACGTCGCCTTCCTGGCGGCCATGGCAATCGGCATCACCATCACCGACCCATGGGTCGGGCGGCTCGAGCGCGCTGCCGCCGAAAGCCCGGCCGATGCTCCGTCCGACGCCCTGCGCGAGGTCATCGCCGATCCTCGGGCACGCGCCGCGACCTGGGCGCTCATGGCGCTCGTGGCGATCATCGTCTTCGTGATGGTCGTGAAGCCGCTGTCCTAGGGCTCGGCGGCAAACGCTCGGCGGCAAAGCGGCCGAGCCGAGGATATGATCCGCTCCGGAACGCCTCGGCAAGGTGGCGAGGCGGTGGACCGGCACCGAC
Organism: Chloroflexota bacterium; assembly: GCA_025699005.1. Classification (GTDB taxonomy): domain Bacteria; phylum Chloroflexota; class Limnocylindria; order QHBO01; family QHBO01; genus JACDBZ01. The sequence goes on from JAILWI010000004.1 coordinate 66,998, forward strand.
GGAGGATACCGATGACCCTGGCGATCACCGCGCTCGCGGGCGGCACCCGCGACCTCGACCGAGCCGAGCTCGACGCGTTCGCGAGCACGCTCGATGGCTCGGTGCTGCTTCCCGACGACGATGGCTACGCCAATGCGATCGCGCTGTGGAACGGCATGATCACGAAGCGGCCCGCCGTCGTCGTGGCCGCCGGCTCGACCGAAGACGTCGTGCGCACCGTGGCCTTCGCCCGGGACCAGGGGGTCGAACTGTCGGTCAAGGGCGGCGGGCACAACATCGCGGGGCTGGCGCTCTCCGACGGGGGCGTGACCCTCGACCTCTCCGGTCTGCGCGAGGTTGCCGTCGACCCCGAGGCCCGGTTGGCACGAGTTGCCCCCGGCTGCACCCTCGGCGACGTCGACCGCGCCACCCAGGCGCACGGCATGGCCACGACGCTCGGCTTCGTCTCGGCGACCGGCACGGCGGGGCTCACGCTCGGCGGCGGATTCGGATACCTCTCGCGACGGTTCGGCTGGACGGTCGACGACCTCGAGGAGGCTGTCGTCGTGACTGCCGATGGACAGTTGCATCGTGCCTCCCGGACGGAGAACGAGGACCTGTTCTGGGCACTGCGCGGCGGTGGCGGCAACTTCGGGGTCGTGACCGAGTTCACGTATCGGCTCCACGAGGTGGGACCGCAGGTGACCGGCGGCGTGATCGCCTGGCCAGCGGAGCGAGCGCCCGAAGTGCTCGAGGCGTTTCGCGCGGTCTCGGCCACCGCGCCGCGCGAGCTGACCCTGGTCGCCCTGCGCCGCAACGCGCCGCCTGCGCCGTGGCTCCCGGAATCGGCCCACGGCAAGCCGATGGTCGCGATCGTCGCATGCCACTCGGGCAGCGCGGAGCAGGCGGAGGCCGATCTCGCACCGATCCGAGCCCTGGGCGACCCTCTCGCCGACATCATCCAGGTGCGCGAGTACGTGCAGCTGCAGTCGATGCTTGACGCCACCCAGCCGAAGGGGATGCACTTCTACTGGAAGTCGGAGTTCGTCTCCGAGCTGAGCGACGACCTGCTCGACGCCTATCACGCCCAGTTCGACGGCCTCGAGGCTCCGGCGAACCAGATCGTACTGTTCCAGATCGCCGGCGCGTTGAACGAGCGCGCGGAGGATGACGGGGCCGTGGGGAACCGGGACGCCGCGTACGCCTGTGTCATGCAGGCGATGTCGGCTCCGGACTCGCCGGCTCGAGACGCGAACAGGGCATGGGTCCGCGCCGCATGGGAGGCGCTCAAGCCCTTCTCGACCGGTGGCAACTACGTGAACTTCCAGACCGATGACGAGCCGACCGAGCGCACCGCCGAGTCGTACCGGAGGAACATGGCCCGGCTGCGCTCGATCAAGGCACGGTACGACCCGGAGAATCTCTTCCGGGTCAATCGCAACATCCGTCCCTGAGGCTCGTCAGAGCAGCTCGATGTAGAGGCTCAGGTCGCTCTCGACGGCGGCGGGGCCAGGCGGCACGGGTTCGCGGTCACACGGCCGGTCACTCTCGGGATGCCACGCTGTCGCTGGCCCGCGTTCGTCGGCGTGGGCGGTGGCAATCGGGCGTGGTCGTCGCCGTTGCGCCGTCATCTCGTGATTCACGCCGTCCCCCTGGTCCCCCTCGTCCGATGCCGGCCCTTGAGCAACGTCCATGCCAGCGAGCGGACCCTGGTACGTCGGCCGCGTGGCATCACACGCCGCATCACACGCGGGCGGAGGAACCTGCCGTCATCGAGACCGGATCGTTCCGGGATCTGCATCACGGAAAGGGATCAACCTCATGTCGGCAACGACCTTCATTACCCCTCGAACAGCCCGGCGCCGTTCGACGTTCCGTCGGGCTGCCACCGCCATCGCATCGCTCGCCATGGCCATCGGCGCGCGATGGGACGACATCGTCGACTCGGCGCAGCTCGGCCCGACCCACGACCAGCCGGAGAGCCGTCACCTGGGAGGTCGGATCTGATCGCCACCTTGTCACCGGCTGATCGGCGCCGCACCATGGCTGGCATGCCCCTCTCCATCCAGCTTCTCGGACGTCCTGCGGTGGAGACCGGCGGCGAACTGCGGGGCTCGCCGCGCGGCCACAAGCCATGGGCCCTGCTCGCCCTGCTGCTGCTCGCCGATCGCGCGCTGTCGCGAGCGAGGTTGGCGGAGCACCTGTTCGCCGATGCGGACGACCCGCTCGGTTCCCTTCGATGGAACCTCGCTGAGCTCCGTCGGCTCCTCGGGCCCGATGCGACGATCTCCGGAGATCCGGTCCAGCTCGACCTACCGGCGGACGCGCAGGTTGACGCTCTCGTCCTGGCGCGCGGAACCTGGGTCGAGGCGCTCCGTCTTCCGGGACTCGGGCGCGACCTGCTCGAGGGGATCGACCCACTGGCGGACCCGGCGTTCGATGCCTGGCTGCGCGCCGAGCGGCAGCGCTTCGCCGGGCTGGCGGCCGGCATCCTGCGCGAGGCCGCGATTCGCGCCCTGGCCACCGGCGACGCGTCGACGGCTGTGGACCTCGCCGGGCGCCTCGTGGACCTCGACGATTACGACGAGGAGGCGCACGCATTGATGATTCGCGCCCTCACTGCTGCTGGCAGGCAAGCCGAAGCCCGACGGCACCTCGAGCAGACCGTGTCACGGCTGCGCGACGAGCTCGGCATCGAGGCGTCGGCGACTCTGGTCCGGGCGGCCGATCCCTCGACCGGAGCGCTGTCCGTGGGCCGCACGGCGGGGACTCGGGCGACGGCCGAGTCGCTCATGGCGGCCGGGGAGGCGGCGATCGCGGCGGGCGCCACCGAAGCCGGCCTGGAGACGCTGCGACGCGCCGTGTCGGATGCCGAGCAGGCGGCCGATCCCGGCGTCCTGGCGCGAGCGCTCGTCGCCATCGGCGAGGCGTACATCCATGGCGGCCGTGGAATGGATGGCGAGGGAGCCACCGCTCTCCACCAGGCGCTCGCCATCGCCGAGGAGCATGGCCTGGCCGAGCAGCTCAGCGAGGCGACGCGTGAGCTCGGGTACGTGGAGATGCTGCGTGCCCGGTATGACCGCGCCGACGCCTGGCTCGAGCGCGCGGTCGATGCCGCGCCGAATGCGGGGCTGCGAGCCGCGGCCCTGGGCGTGCAGGGCTCGGTCGCCGTCGATCGCGGACAGACCGCGCCAGCGATCGCGATCCTCGAGCGCTCGGCCGCGGAGGCCGCCACCCTCCAGAAACCGCGACTGACCGCGTGGGCCTACGCCTTCCTGGGGCGCGCTCACCTGCTCCGCGAGGAGCTCCCACAGGCCCGAGGATCGCTCGAGAAGGCGATCGAGGCGGTGAGGGCCGCGGGGTGGATCACCTTCCTGGCGCTTCCTCAGTCATTGATGGGGGCGGTGGATCTCGCCGAGGGCAAGCTGGACGCGGCCAGCGACGCGTTCGATGCTGCCTTTGCACTCGGCTGCCAGATCGGCGATCCGTGCTGGGAAGGCATGGGCGCTCGGGGCATCGGCCTCGTGAAGGTCGCGCGCGGGGATGTCCAGGACGGGATCCGCTGGCTGGACGACGCCAGGATCCGATGTGTCCGCATCCCGGATGCCTACCTGTGGATTCACGGCTTCTGCCTCGATTCGCTGTGCGAGCAGGCGGTTGCCCATGGAGTGCCGGGTGCGGATCGGTGGGTCAGCGATCTCGAGGCGCTCGCGGCGCGCACCGGAATGAACGAGCTCCTCGTGCGGGCCCATCTTCACCGGGCAGCGCTCGGCATGGGTGGAGCCCCACAGGCTGCGGCCGACTTCGCGTCGCGCATCGACAACCCCGCCGTGCTCCGGCGAGTGCGGGCCGTGTCACCGGTGCCGGCCTGAGCCCCTTCGCGCAGCCGGGGGACTGAACATGCGGCGCATGAGGAGGCGGGGGAGCCGGGCGCTGTGGGCGTCCGTGGTCGAGACGTGGCGGAATCCGGCCGCCTCGAACATCGAGGCGAACCCGACGAACCCCAGCGTCGCGTCGACCCGCTTCCCGTCCGGATCGATCGGATACGCCTCGACACCCGGAGCCCCTGCGTTGCGCGCCGCGTCCACGACCGCGGAGAGCAGGGCCGTCGCGACGCCGCGCCGTCGATGGCCCGGCCGGATCCGGAAGCAGCCGATGGCCCAGACAGGCTGGTCGTCGACCATGGGAATCGTCCGCGAGTTCGCGAGCCGTGGGAGCTCGGTCCGGACGCCGACGCCGATCCAGCCGACCGGCTCGCCGTCGAGGTAGGCAAGGTAGCCGGGCGGCGGCGGACCACCCGTCATCTGGTCGCGAAGCAGCTCGGTCCTCGACCGGCCGCCGGACAGCTTCTTCGCGTCGAGGCCCCGCCACGGCTGGCACCAGCAGCCGACCTCGCCGCTGCCGTCGAGGACGGCGCGAACGTCCTCCCAGCGGTCGAGCGTCGCCGGGAGGATCTCGTACCGCTCGGGTTCGCCCATGCTCTGACGATACCCACCAGCTCCGGTGCGCGTGGCGCACAATGCGCCGCGCATGGATTTCATCGGCTTCGTGCTCGTGCTCGCGCCCACCGTGGTCCTTGGTCGCGTCCTCATCACGGCGGGACTGAGCAGGACGGCGGTCCTGGCGGGCATCTGGATCATCGGAGCGGCCCTCGTGGCCGTCCTCGGTGCGGCGACGGCGGCGGTCGGAGTTCCCGCCTACGTCCTGCTGTGGCCGATCGCGCTCGGGATGGCCGGCATTGCTGCCTGGCTGGCCGTGAGACCGGATCACACGGCCGTCTGGGTGTCGCTCGGTGCCGCCATCGGCGTCATGGCGCTCGGCGTCATCGGCGTGCTGACCTCGACGCCCGAGTTCCACGCCACGCAATGGATGATCGCCGGGTTCGCTGCGGGAGCGCTCTACTTCTCGGATGCCCACCTGCGCGCAGTGGGCCGCTAGGCGTCAGCCGTCGGCGATGATCGACTCGTGGCTGGCCACCATCTGCCATCGGTCGCCGATGCGGGCGAAGACATCGGTCACGCAGGTCCGCATCTCGGTCGTGCCTTCCGGTCCCGGGATGACGTCGGTGATGCGCGCCGAGTACACGGCGGTGCCGCCGAACACTCGGACCGTCGATGTCTCGACGCGCGTCTCCCCCTCGCGTGGACTGCTTGCCATGATCCTGAGAAACGCGTCACGATCCCAGCGCTCTCCGGTCAGTGACCAGAATCCGAACTCCTCCGCGAAGAGGTCCCGAACCTCGTGGGAGCCCGGTGAGCCCCACGCATCGAGCAGCCTCGTCTCGAGCGCCATGATCTCGTCGCGGTCCTCCATCGGTGCAGGCTAGCGCGCGACCGGCTCCTAGAGCCACGCGAGCGCGTCAGGCGCGGATTCCAGGATCGAGATGTGACCGGCCTCCGGGACGATCCGGAGCGTTGCCGACGGCATCCGTGCCGCGAGCCATTCGGCGTGCGCCACCGGCGCGATGAGGTCGAGGCCGCCATGGAGGAGCATCACGGGCGCCACGATCGTCGAGGGGTCGAACTCCCACGGCGCCACGTAGGCCAGATCGTCATCGATGAGCGGCGCGGGCCCGCGCTCGAGCGCCGGTCGGACGACCGTCATGAACCACGACCACGCGCCTTCGAGCGCGGCGTGATCGGCGTCGACGAACCCGGGGTCCGTCTCGGTGGCGGTCGCCTCGTGCGCCTCCTTGGCCTCACGTCCCGATGCCGCGGCACGGAGGGTCGCCTGGCCGGCCGGGCCCATCCCGGCGAACCAGTCGAGGCCGTCGGCGTCGAAGGGCGCGAGTGTCGCGACGGCGAGAACCGCGGAGACCCGTTCACCGAGGAGCGCGGCGCACGCGAGCGCGTGCGGCGATCCGCCGGAGTGGCCCACGACGGCGAATCGCTCGATACCGAGTGCATCGGCGATGGCTGCGACGTCCCCGGCCGCCGATCCGATCGAGCGACCGGGCCGCGGATCCGAACCTCCGTAGCCGGGCCGGTCGTAGCCGATCCAGCGAATGTTCAGCGCATCGGAGGCAGCAAAAAGCGGTTCCGGCGGCAGGCCGATGTTCGGCGTCCCGTGGTGCCAGATCACGACGAGTTCATCGGCGCCTCGAGGGCCGGTGTCATGAGCGCGAAGCGTCCGTCCATCCGGCAGGCGGACGTCGGTCGATCTCAGGCTCGTCATCCCGCGTCGATGACGCAGAAGCGGTTGCCCTCGGGGTCGGCCAGGATCACGAAATCGGCGTCGTCGGGCATTCGCGGCCACTTGACCCGGGTCGCTCCGAGCCCGATGAGCCGTTCCACCTCGGCCTCCTGGTCATCGGCGTACAGGTCCAGGTGGATCTTCGGCGGCACCTGCACCGGCGCCGGCCAGCGATCGAGCGAGACGTTCGGCCCGGCGCCGCTGCGAGGGCGAAGGAGCGCGAACGTGTCGTCGTCGCCCTCTCGCGGAACATAGTCCAGGGCAGCGCTCCAGAAGGCCTTCTGGCGCTCGAGGTCCTCGACGCGAATAACGACCGAGCCGATTCCGATCATGCGGGGAATCCTAGACCTCGGCGGTTTCGGTTGACGTGCATCGCGGCGCACGACGGTCCGTCACTCGGCCCTTCCACGGCTCGGGACCTCCTGGAGCAGCCAGGTGTTGCCGTCGGGATCGGCGAACGTGGCGTACGAGCCGTAGTCGGCGTGATTCGGATCCGGCCCTGGCGTCATCCCCGCCGCCCCGAAATGGAAGATGTCGTCCACCGGGATTCCCCGCTCCTTCAGCGCGGCGTGCGCCGAGACGACATCGGCGACGACGAGGTAGGTGGACCGGTACGAGCCGGGCTCGGCCTGGGGCATCCCCGTGCCGAACGAGATCGAGCAATTGGACCCCGGCGGGGTGAACTGCACGACACGAAGTCCGGGCGCGGGTTCGGTGTCGACGTCCAGGTGCCAGCCCGCCTGCTCGTAGAACGCCTTGGCGCGGTCGACATCGGCGACGGGAAGGGTGATGGCTTCGATGCGGTAGTCCATCACTCTGGCTGAATGAGCGACAGGATGTTGCCAGCCGGATCCTTGAACCAGGCGATCGGGGGCCCGAACTCGCGTGCGATGCCGCGCTCGTCCTGGGGCAAACCGTCGTAGCGCTCGAAGGTGACCCCGCGGGTGGCGAGCTCGTTCACGGCCTCGTCGATGTCCGGCACCTCGAAGTTCAATACGGTGAAGGTCGCTGCCTCGTGGTCGTCCTTCGGGTAGATGATCACCCGCTGGCCGCCGGCGAGGTCGAGGTTGAGCATCCCCATCTCCTCGGTGACGGTGAGGCCGAGCGTCTCGGCATAGAACGCCCTCGCCTTGTCGATGTCGTTCGCCGAATAACCGGAGAACGCCCTTCGCTCCGTTAGCATGGATGGTCTCCTCTCGAGGTTGATGCCGTTGATCCCGGCGCCGCGCCGATGCCCGTGGTCTCGGTCGTTTCGTGCTGATGAAGGTCTGACGGGTCGAATCCGGAGAACTCATCGCGGCGGCGCCGGCGCCCGATCGCGGGAATCGACCGATGCGAGCGCGAGGTCATACTGCGGGGCATCCGATCCGACGACCAGGGAGCACGCACGATGGAACGAGGACTCAGGTCCGAGCGAGATCACGCTATCACCCGTGTCTGCGTGGCTGGCGCGACGGGATGGGTGGGTAGCGTTCTCGTCCCCGCCATCGCCGCCTCGGACGACCTCGAGCTCGGATCCGCGGTAGCGCGATCGGTCGCCGGGCAGGACATCGGCACCGTACTCGGTGGCGAGCCGCTGGGCGTCATCGTGGCGGGCTCGGTCGTCGATGCGCTCGACGGCGTCGACGTCCTCGTCGACTACACGTCCCACGACGCGGTCAAGGCCAGCGTGGCCGTCGTCATCGGCTCATCGGGTCTCGGCGCAGATGACTTCGCCGAGATCGAATCGGCGGCGCAGACAGCTGGGGCGGGCGTCATCGCCGCGGGCAACTTCTCGATCACGGCCGCGATGGCCCAGGCCGCCGCGCTGCTCGTGGCGCCGCACCTGCCGCACGCCGAGATCATCGACTTCGCGAGCGCCGGAAAGGCCGATGCGCCGAGCGGCACGGCCCGAGAGCTTGCCGAGCGCCTGGCGGATGTGCGATCCACGATCGTCGAGCGGCCGGTCGAGGACACGAAGGGCTCCGTCGAAGCCAGGGGAGCGGGCGTCGGTGGCACGCAGGTCCATTCGCTGCGCCTGCCGAGCTTCTCGGTGTCGACCGAGATCGTCTTCGGCATGCCCGACGAGCGCCTGAGCATCCGCCACGACGCCGGATCGTCCGCCGAGCCCTATGTCGCCGGCACGCTCCTCGCGATCCGACGCGTCCGTGACGTCGTCGGCCTGGTGCGCGGTCTCGACACGCTGTTGCTCGGCCGGACCGGCGGCTGACACCGCCCCGGAGCACCGGTCGCCGTCAGCGACGTTCGAGGATCGTCACCGTGACCGCGTCGCCCGCCTCCTTGCCGATGGCCCGGCGCACGGCCGTCTTGATCGGCAGCATCTGACGTCCGTCGCCCATCGCCATGAACGAGCTCTCGAGCGGCTGCCCGTCCACGAGGGCGCGAACCTTCACCAGCCCCTTGGTGCCGAAGAACTCGACGGATTCCGGCCAGACCACGTAGGTCCAGCCACCCTGGCCGGGCCAGCGCTCCATGGTCGCCGTGAACTTCGCCAGCATGCGCGTCCTCTGGATTGAGTTCGTGGGCGCGAGAGTACGCGCTGGACCGCCTGAGGTGAACGCCCCACTGGCATCGACGAAAGGCCCCATGCGAAACTCCGCGCATGGCACCCGAGGGCATCCTGGTCGGGACCGATGGCCGATCCCGATGCTGGTGGGCCGGTGACGATCCGCTCTACCAGGCCTACCACGACACCGAGTGGGGGAGACCGGTCGCCGATGATCGGCGGCTGTTCGAGAAGCTCTGCCTGGAGGGCTTCCAGTCCGGCCTGAGCTGGCTCACGATCCTCCGCAAGCGCGAGAACTTCCGCGCGGCCTTCGCGGGGTTCGATCCGGCAGCGATCGCGGACTTCGGTGACGGCGACGTCGAGCGCCTCATGGCCGATGCGGGCATCGTCCGCAATCGGGCGAAGATCGCCGCAACGATTAACAACGCGCGCCGCTACGCCGAGCTCGTCGCCGAGACCGGCAGCCTGGCTGCCCACCTGTGGAGCTTCGAGCCGGATCCTGCCACCCGGCCGGAGGTGCTGGACCACGCGACGCTGCTTACCTTCGGCGTCTCGCCCGAGTCCAAGGCGCTGAGCCGTGACCTTCGGAAGCGCGGATGGGCGTTCGTCGGCCCCACCACGGCGTACGCGGCGATGGAGGCGATGGGCATCGTCAACGACCACCTCGACGGCTGCTGGGTTCGCCAGGAGGTGGAGTCGCTCCGCGCCGATTTCGTGCGTCCCGGGTGACGCCGCAGCTCAGCCCGCGCGGGCTCCAGACGCCACTCGACCGATGATCTCGGCAAGCTCGGCCGGCTTCGACCACATCGGCCAGTGGCTGGTCGGGAGGTCGATCCAGGTCACGTTCCGAAGCTCCGGGATGCCAGCGAGGAAGGCCCAGTCGGGGTGCTCGGCCGCGTAGGTCTGGTACTGCTCGGCGGTGAAGCCGGTGCAGACCATGGTTGCCGGCACATCGCGACGCGCGTCGTTCGTCAGCTCCGCCCCCTCGCGCAGGAGACCTCCCGGCTCCGGAACGGCCCGCTCACGGAACGTCGCCTTCTGCTCATCGGTCAGTCCGTCGAGGTTCTCCTCTTCCTCGATCTCGGACCAGATCATCGGCTTCTCGGCAGCGGCGAACTCGGGGTCGAGGGCGCCCTTGCCGGGCGCCGTGTCGACGTAGACGGTGGCCGCCACGCGTGCGGGCATGCGATCGACGGCGGCGTAGCCGCTGAAGCCCGCGGCGCTGTGCAGGACGAGCACGGCGGGGGAGTCCTTTCGCTCGAGCGCGTCGCAGATCGCGTCGACGTGGTCGGCGAACGTCACGGCAGAGCGTTCGGCATCGGCCGACTCCAGGCCGGGGAGCGTCAGCGCGGTGACGTCATGACCGGCGGCGCGAAGCGTATCGGCGACCTCGTCCCAGGCCCATGCGCCCAGCCAGAAACCGGGAACGAGGATGATCGGTGCGGAGTCGGCCACGGTGTCTCCCCTTCGTGCGATCGGGTGGGCGTCGGCGAGGGTAGGGTAGCGGGATGCAGCCCCTCGCCGCGCGCACCGCCTTCGACATGTGGCCGCAGATCGATCTTTGGAGGCCCGACTGACGGGAGCCCCCCTCAGAAGTCGATGCGCATGACGACGCGGCGCTTCCCGGGCCGGCTGACCTCGCGAAGGCCGGCCGCGGCGAAGATGCTCTCCGCGCCGACGTGGATCTCGTCCCAGCTGATCTCGCCCGCGGACTTCAGCATCGGATAGGCCTCGAGGGCTCGAGCACCGCGCTCTCGGGCGTGCTCGACGGCCGCCCGGGCCAGCTCGTACGCGACTCCACGTCGCCGATGACCGGCCCGGACGAAGACGCAGGTGACCGACCACACGGTATCGTCGGCCCTGTCCTCGTTCCGACCCTCCCACGGCGTGCGGTAGACCCGCAGCAGTCCCTCGTACGCGGGACGTGGCTCGACGGCGCACCAGCCGACGGGCTGGTCCCCGATGTAGGCCACGAGCCCGGTCGTGGAGGTCGCGGCGGGATCGCCGGCGTTCGTCTGAGCCTCGAGACGCGTCGCGCGCTCCTCGGCCGGAAACGATCCGAACGACTCACGGGGTGCCAGCTTGTAGCGCTGGCACCAGCAGTTCGCCGCCGCCCCGCGCGAGCCGAAGACCGTCTGAATGTCCTCCCAACTCGCCCGATTCGCGGGCACGACCACGATCTGGTCGCGCGCGCCTTGCTTGTCCGTCACGCTGGCGAGGGTACCGAATGTGCGGGGCTCCGTTCGGCCACCGTTGGCCCCCGTGAACACCTCCGCGCCGGCAGCGGCACGTGCCGGGCGTATGCTCGACGCTCGCACCGGAGCAGCTGAATGGATTCCGAGCAGACAGACCGACTGGCCGCCCTCCTCCTCGAGTCGCAGCAGGCACACGGGAAGTACGAGGCGACGGAGCTGAACGGCGTCTTCGACGAGGAATGGCCGCAGTGGTACGCGGTGTACGCCGTTGATCACGGACTGGCCGAGATCCTGGGCCGTGAGGTCGCCGTGGAACGGGTCCGACACCACCTCGCCACGGCCTACGCCGAGTACGAGCAAGTGGACCCCAAGCCGGATGCCACCTGGGCGGCGTACATCGCCGAGCGCTGGCCGGACGATCTGTAGGCGCTCGCATGGCGAAGGACTCCCTGCTGCCCTTGCGTGACGTGCGACGGCACCTGCGCGTCCTCGGCGAGCGCTACGTGGGGATGCGGGAGATCCCGACGAAGGCCATCGTGGGGTCCGTCGATCGGTCGGTGGACTTCGATCGGTTCTTCCGCACGCGGCGGCGCGAGCTTCGACGCCGGATGGATGCCCTGCGCAAGGTGTTCGCCGACCGGCCGATGCCGCCGATCTCGGTCTACGGGGCGGGCGGCCTGTACTTCGTCATCGACGGGCATCACCGCGTGGCACTGGCGCGCCAGGAGAAGGCGGAGTTCATGGACGCCGAGGTGACGGAGATCGAGACCTCGCATCGGCTGCATCCGGAAGTTGACATCCTGGAGCTGATCCACACCGAGCAGCATCGGCGCTTCAGGGAGGAGACCGAGCTGGCCGAAGCGGCGCCGGACGCGGTGATCCAGTTCTCGCGGCCCATCGGGTACGGCGAGCTGCTCCAGGTCATCCGCTCACACGCCTACGAGCTGAGTCGTGATCGTGGTGAGCTCATCTCGCCGAAGGACGCGACGCGACACTGGTACGAGCGCAGCTGGCTGCCGGCCCTGGCGGCGATCGAATCGAGCGGGCTGCGTGCGGCATACGACTTCAAGACCGATGGCGACCGCTACCTGTGGACCTACCGCAAGCTGCAGGAGCTCAGGGCCTCCGACCCGGCCGCCACCTGGGATGCTGCGGCTGCCGCCCTTGCGCGGCTGCCGGTGGCGCGGAGCCACCGCCGCGAGACCCTCGCGATGCGCCGGGAGCCCCTCCCGACGCGCGATGGTTAGCGCGCAGGCATTCAGCTCGGGAGCAACCCCTTCATCTGGTTGGCGATGAACCCCGCGGCACGACGGGGGCTCAGCCGGTAGATGCGGTCCATGAACTTCGCATCGCTGCCGACCATCACGCGATAGGCGTCTTTCGCCATTCCGTCGAGGATGATGCGGGCGGCCTTGTCGGCCGCCATGGTGCGGCCGGCCATCTTCTCGGCGTCGGCCGCGCTGGTCGGCACGTCGACGTCGGAGTTCTCGGTGATGTTCGTCGCCACCGCACCGGGGAAGACGACCGTCACGCGGACGTTCGTGCCACGGCACTCGGAGTGCAGGCCCTCCGTCAGCAGCTTCACGGCGGCCTTCGACGCCCCGTAGACCGACTGTCCGGGGACCGGCAGGAAGCCGCCCATGCTCGAGACGTTCACGATATGACCCTCCGGGCGCGCGAGGAGGGCGGGCAGGAACGTCTTGGTGAAGTACAGCGTGCCCAGCCAGTTCACACCGAAGACCCGATCGATCGCGTCGTACGGAAGGTCCTTGAGCCGCAGGAATGGCTGGATGATCCCCGCGCAGTGGATGAGCCCGTCGACCGCGCCGTGATGGTCGATGACAGCATTCGGCAGCGCCTCCACGGCCGGTCGGTCGGCCACGTCGAGGGTGTGCGTCGACAGGCGCTCGCCCGCAGCCGCCAGCTGGGCCGTCTCGGTCAGGGTGACCGGGTTGATGTCGCATGCGGCGACTCGAGCGCCGCGGCGGAGCGCCTCGAGCGCCACCTCGCGACCGATCCCGCTTCCGGCGCCGGTCACGACCAGAACCTTGTTCACAGCCTTCATTGAATAGCCTCCCAGCAGGAGGCTACGCCGGAGTCGATGGCGTGGCTGGGGCCGTTCGGCCCTATTCGGCAGGCTGGTCGAGCACCTCGCGCAGCTTCGCCGCGAACGCATCGGGCTCCCCGGTCTGACCGTACTCACCACCGAGGAATCCGCCATGGCCGCCGGGAAAGGCTACGGCCGCCGACCCGAGCCGCTCGGCTGCAGCCTCGGCCGCGCGGTGAGCCAGCTCGCCATCGGACTCTTCGCCCGCAGCGATCACGATTCGCGTCGAGGCGGCGCGCAGTGCGTCGAAGTCGGGCTCGTAGTGCGTTGAGCTGATCATGTTCTGGCCGAGCAGCGCGTCGGTGCGCGAGCCATCGTCCTCGGCCGGCATCCCGAACATCGCCGGATCCGGCGCCGGCTGGGCGGCGAACTCGGCAGTCATCGGCCCCCTGTGGCTGACGACGGCGATGAAGTGCGCCATCCCCGCGCCGAACCCGCTGCGCAGGTAGGTCTCGTGCACGGCGCGAGACACGGCCAACGCTCCCTCGCGGTCGGGCACGATCGACGCAAGCGGCGGCTCGTGAGCCACGAGCGTGCGCACGTCGTCCGGATGCTTTGCCACGAGGGCGAGAGCGTTCACCGCACCGCCGCTGCTCGCGAACAGGTCCACCGGACCCGCATCGAGCGCCCGGATGAGCCGATGGAGGTCGTCCGCGTGCTCCTCGGGCGTCGACGGGCTTGACGGATCCCGCTTCGTGCTTCGTTCCACGCCTCGCGGGTCATAGGTCACGACGGTTCGGTCCGCAAAGTGGCGAGCCAGGGTGCCGAAGCCGCTGGCCCCCATCGGTGAGCCGATCAGCAGCAGGATCGGCGCGGAGGTCTCGGAGGTCGGCCGGATGTCATAGGCCAGCGTCGCGCCCTCAGTCTCGAGGGTGTGGGTGCTCGGTTGGGTCGTGGTCGTGGTCATGCTCGGGTCCCTGGTGTGTGGTGACTGAGACGCGCCTGGCGGTCGGTCCTCATCGGTCGGGGATCGGCGCGACGGCGTCCTCCGCGAGGATGGCGTCGATCTGCCCCACGGCTTCGGTGATGCCCTGCTCCATGCCCATCGCCAGGACCTGCTCCATGGCATCGGCGTTGGGGAAGATGCTCTCGATCGACATCCGGGTGCGCCCGTCGCCGATCTCCTCGATCGTGACCTTGCCCTCGTTGCTGGGGAGGGCGTCGTTGGGCGTGCCATCGGCGTTCGCGAAGCCGTCACGGAATGCCAGACGATGCGGAGGGTCGATGTGAAGGACCTCCCAGTATCCGTGCACCTCGTCGCCCTCGGGTCCGGTCATGTGGTACGCGACGTGGCCGCCGGGGGACAGCTCGTGCTTCGTGAAGGTGGCTGGGTACGTGGGTGGCCCCCACCAGCGCTCGAGCTGGCGCGGATCGGCCCACAGCTGCCACACGCGGTCCGGCGAGGCGTCGAACTCGGCCTCCAGGGTCATCCTCAGTGTCTGCGGGTCCTTGCGGACGGCGGTGACGGTCATGGGTGGGTCTCCTTCCCCTCTGAGACGAGCTCGGTCATGCGGTCGATCCGACCGCGCCACAGCTCTTCGTATCGGTCGAGCAGGCGGCGCGCGGCGCGCAGCCCTTCGAGATTGGTGCGGACGACCTTGCGTCGCCCGATGCGCTGCTTGGTGACGAGCCCCGCCCGCTCGAGGATTGCGACGTGCTTCTGCACCGCCGCGAAGCTCATGGGGTAGTGACCGGCCAGTTCGGCGATCCCCTCCTCGGCGTCGATCGCGCGGCGCACGATGTCCCGGCGGGTATGGTCCGCCAGCGCGCCGAACATGAGGTCGAATTCGGGAGCAGTCATCTGCATTGATACAACCATACGGTTGTATAACTGCGGTGTCAAGACGCGGTGTCAGGTGCCCACGGGCTGATAAGGTCACCGGTGCGAGATGAACATCTGGTCGAACCTCTACCGGCATCACCGATGGGCCAACCTCGTCCTGATCGACTTCCTGTCGGGGCTGGAGCGTGACCAGCTGTCGCTGACGGTGCCTGGAACCTACGGGACCTCGATCGACACGGTCCGCCACCTCGTCTCGAGCGATGCCGACTACGTGCGCATCATCCCCGACACGCCCGAGGTGCCGCAGGTGTCGGACGAGGGTCCGTTCGGCGGCTGGGACGAGCTGCGGCGCGTTGCCGACGCCTCCGGCACCGCGCTCATCGACTACGCCGACGGGCGCACCGAGGATCGCTTCTTCGTGGACATCGATGATGGTGAGGCGTTCGAGCTCGCGACGTCCATGCTCCTGGCGCAGATCGTCCACCACGCCACCGACCATCGCAGCCAGATCCGGACGACGCTCTCGGCGCACGGGATCGACTCGCCGGAGCTCTCGGTCTGGGCATGGCGCAGGAGCGACGAGGGGCGCGCCGTTCTTCGGGAGCTCTCGGCGCAGGCGGCCGAGGCTGGCGCATGAGAGCAGCGATCAAGAACCGCTACGGCCCGCCCGAGGTCGTGGAGGTCCGGGAGGTCGATGTCCCGGTTCCGTTCGAGGAGCAGGTTCTCATCCGTGTTCGGGCCGCTTCCGTCAATCGGGCCGACCTCGACACGATCAAGCCAAAGCCGAGCTTTACCCGCTTGTTCATGGGCTTTCGCCGGCCGCGGGACAGCAGCGTCGGCTTCGATGCCGCCGGGGTCGTGGAGTCCGTCGGAGCGAATGTCACCAGCTTCAAGCCGGGCGACGAGGTCTTCACCGACATGTTCGCGTCCGGGCGCAGCGGCGGCGGGTTCGCAGAGTACGTCTGCGCGAGTGAGACGGCCGTGCAGCCGATCCCGACCGGCATGTCATTCGAGGAGGCCGCCACGCTGCCGCACTCGGCGATCCTGGCGCTCCAGGGGCTACGGCTCGGCAGCGGCCGGACGGTCCAGCCCGGCGATCGGGTCCTGATCGACGGTGCATCCGGCAACGTCGGCCCGTTCGCCGTTCAGATCGCCAAGGCGATGGGGGCCGAGGTGACCGGTGTCGCCAGCGGTGACAAGCTCGACTTCGTGCGTTCCCTTGGCGCCGATCACGTGCTCGATTACACCAAGGTCGACTACACCAGGGCCGATGAGCGCTATGACTGGATCGTGGCCGTCGATACCCACCACCCACTCCGTCGCGTCCGGCGAGCGCTGCGACCGAACGGCGTGTACGTGACGATGGGCGGTGAGACGGGCAGCATCCTCGCCGCGATGGTGGGTGGACCGCTCATCTCGAGGTTCAGCGACCGCTGGAGCGGCCTGCTGCTGTGGTGGAAGCCGATGCACGCGCCGGACGTGGAGACGCTGAAGGAGCACATCGCAGCCGGCCGGGTCAAGCCGGTGATCGATCGCACTTACCCGCTCAGCCAGGTCGTCGATGCGCTCCGATGGATCGAGGACGGGCACGCGCGCGGCAAGGTCGTGATCACCGTCGCGGACGGATGAGGACGCGATCGCGGCCGGTCGATCGTCAGCTCATCGGTCTGCCGGCGCGAATGACCGGATCTCGACGCCCGAGGCGAAGGTTCGGCGATCCACCGGTCGGAGGCGGAGGGGTGCATCGAGCGCCGGCCAGTACGGGGTGCCGGCACCGAGCACGATGGGATGAACCACGACGTGATACTGGTCGACGAGGCCGCGCTCCACGAACTGCCCCGCCAGGTTGGGCCCGGCCACGCCGAGGTCGCCGTCGAACTCGCGGCGGATCTCGGTGAGCACGTCACCCACATCACCGCGCACGAGCCGCGAGTTGTGGTCCACCCGATCGAGGGTGGTGGAGAAAACGATCTTCGGGATCGCGTTCCAGATCCGGGCGAACTCGCGCGTCGTCTCGGTCGCGTCCGACGCGTGCTCCGCGTCGGGCCAGTAGGCGGCCATCACCTCGTAGAGGCGTCGTCCATAGAGCTCGGCCGCCAGCCCCCGGGTGTGGTCGTTGAACCATCGGTGGAGCTCGTCGTCGACGAGCGCCCAGTCGAGGCTGCGATCAGGCGTCTCGACGAACCCGTCGAGCGAGACGTTGAAGGTGTAGATCAGCTTTCCCATGGCCGTCGCCTCCGTGTGCGCGGTCGAGAGGCGTCAGCCGATACATCGCTACTCATATAGCCGCTGACACCGCCGAGCATCGCTCGGATCGCGAAGAAGCCCGCCAGCGTGGCCGTCAGCTCACTGCCTTCTTCACCAGCTCGGCGATCCGCTTCTCATCGGCCCTTGTCAGCTTCGTCAGCGCGAACGCGGTCGGCCACATGGCGCCGTCGTCCAGGTTCGCCGCGTCGTTGAAACCCAGGGTCGCGTACCGCGCCTTGAACTTGGCTGCTGACTGGAAGAAGCAGACGACCTTGCCGTCCTTGGCGTACGCCGGCATGCCGTACCAGGTGCGGGAGGTCAGCTCCGGTGCGCTCTCCTTGACGATCGCGTGAATGCGCTCGGCCATGGCTCGGTCCGAATCGGGCATCTCGGCGATCTTCTCGAGGACATCGGCCTCGCCGTCGCCCTTCTTGCCCGCGGCCTTCTTGAGCTCCTTGGCGTGCTCCTTCATGGCGGCACGCTCTTCATCGGTCCAGCCTTCGACCGGTGTGCTTCGGCCCGCGCTCTTCGCGGGCTGCTTCGTCTGGGTCATCGTGGGTTCCCCTTCTGGATGATCGATGCGCCGAGCTTCGCCACGACGAGCGGATTGGCGCATTCGCGGTCCGTTCTGGTCATTCGCACGGCGCAGCAGGACGAGGTCGCTGCGATTCACGACACGATACCCCGACCCGGTCCGTGGTTCAGATCGGGAGTCACCCGCGTGCCGTGAGACGCGACGGATGTCTCTTGCGTGGGTGAGGATGATCAGCGCAGGCGCGCCACGGTGGCGCGTCGCGCCGGTTCCATCGAGGAGGCCGCCCGAGATGCGCTTCGAGAAGTCGATCGAGATCAACGCCTCACAGCAGCGAGTCTGGGACGTGCTGAGCGACCTCGAGGCATGGCCACAGCGTATCGAGACCGTCGACACGGTCGAGCTCCTGACACCCGCGCCCATCACCACCGGCAGCCGCCTCCGGCTCAAGCAGCCGAAGCTGCCCGAGGGCACGTGGGAGATCACCGCCTGGGATGCGCCCTCGTACTTCGAGTGGCGGTCGAAGAGCTCGGGCGTGACCAACGTCGCCGGCCATCGGGTCGAGGCGCTCGACGACGGCCGCGCGCGCTTGACGCTGGAGCTCGACATGCGCGGGTTGCTCATCCCGATCATCGGCCTCTTCTACCGCGACCTCACGAACCGCTACGTGACGCTCGAGGCCGAGGGCATGAAGCGGGCGGCGGAATCGGCCTAGCCGCGAAGCCTCCCGACCGCGCGTCAGGGAACGTGGCGCGCCGTTCTCGTTGCGCCCACCGATGCGGCGACGACCATGAGCACGGCCAGCCACTGGGCCGCGTCGAGGAGCTCGCCGAGCAGCAGGAATCCGACGAGCGCCGCGACGGCCGGCTCCATGCTCATGAGCACGCCGAACACCTTCGGCGGCATCCGGCGCAGCGCCTCGAGCTCCAAGGAGTAGGGGATGACCGACGAGAGGAGCGCCACGCCGAATCCCGCGGCAAGCACCCACGGCTCGAGCAGGGCCGAACCCGCCTCCGAGACTCCGAGGGGAACGACGACGAGCGTCGCGAGGACCATGCCGAGGGCGAGGCCACCGCCATCGGTGGTGTGACGGCCGAGCGCCGCGCTGAGCAGGATGTACGAGGCCCAGCAGGCGGCTGCCACAAGGGCGAGCAGGACGCCGATGAGATGCAGCTCGCCGGTGCCGCCCTCGGCGAGCAGCACCACGCCGCCGGCGGCGAGCAGCGCCCAGACGCCATCCAGCCAACGGCGCGAGCCGCCGATGGCGACCGCCAGCGGCCCGAGGAAGGTGATCGTCACCGCCACGCCGAGCGGCAGCTGCGTCAGGGCGAGGTAGAACGAGAGGTTCATGAGCCCGAGCACGAGGCCGTAGCCGACGACGGCCGTCCAGGCCTGACGGGTCAGGCGCAGCGATGGCCGCCACACGACGAGGAGGATCAGCGCCGCGAAGGTGATGCGCAGGGTGACGCTGCCGGTGCTGCCGACGACCGGGAACAGCTGCTTCGCGAGTGCGGCGCCGATCTGGACGCTGACGATCCCCGTCAGCACCTGCGCCGTCGGCGGCACGCTGCCGAGCGCCCGGCCGGCCAACGCAAACGGACCGGGCGGGGACATCCTCTCGCCCGCGACGAGTGCGTCCGGCGCTCCTGGTTCGCTCATGGCCGATCTCCTGCGAAGTGGTCGCCGTATCGGAAGCGGGCCGCCTCCCGTGGCAGCGTCGACGAGGTCAGCCGGCGTCGGGCGTGACGAGGCTGCCCATCGATAGGGCCGCCCCGTAGTAGCGCGCATCCGGGTCCACGATGATCGCACGCGGACCGGTCCCGTTCCGGGCCAGGCGCTCGCGGGCCATCTGCTCGAACGTGATTGTTCTCGGCCCGCCGATGTTCACGAGACCGTTGATCGGCTCGGCGACGGCGACCCGCGCGATGGCGGCGGCGACGTCATCGGCCGGGATCGGCTGGATCAGCGCATCCGGCACCCGGACCTCGTCGCCGACGGTGAGCGACGCGATGATCCCGTCGGCGAACTCCGCGAACTGGGTGGCGCGCACGATCGAGTAGGGGAGGCCGGCTCCGCTGATGAGGCGCTCCTGGGCGACCTTGGCGCGGAAGTAGCCGGCGTCCACGCCGTCGACGCCCACGATCGACAGGGCGACGTAGTGTCCGACGCCTGCCGATCTGGCGGCCTCCACCAGGTTCGTCGTCGAGCTGGTGAAGAACGCCATCACGGCGTCCGGATCCCACTCGGACGAGTTCGTGACGTCGACGAGGACATCGGCTCCCGACAACGCATCGGCCAGGCCTTCGCGCGTCACCGAATCCACCCCGGATCGGCGAGATGCCGCGACGACATTGTGTCCGCCGAGGCGCAGGAGCTCGACGACCTTCGCGCCGATGAGACCGCTGGCACCCACGACCGTAATGTTCATGCAGGCATTTTCATCGTGAGCAGCCGCGGTGAGCGTCGGCGCAATGTCGCATCGGCCGTGTCAATGCGGCCGGTGGGTCAGATCGGCGCTACGCTGCGCAGCGACTTGCCGAAGGACCAGCCGATGACGTACTTCGACTGAAGTGGGCCTCCTGGACCGTCTGCCCGCGCCGATCCGCAGCCGGCTGTATGCCGGCGGCACGCGCCGGGACCGCCTCGAGAAGGCCGATGCGGTCGTGGCCGCACTCGGGCTGCGACCGGGGATGATCGTCGGCGACCTCGGCCCGGGAAACGGGCACTTCACGCTCCGGATGGCGCGCGCCGTCGAGCCGGACGGCGTCGTCCACGCGCTCGACGCGAGCCTGCGCACGCTCGACGAGCTTCGCGAAGCGGCCGACGAGCGCGGGATCACCACGCTCCGAACTGCACGGGTGCCGCGTGACCGCCTCGAGGCGCCCGCGCCGATGGACCTGCTGTTCGTCTCGGCCACGTATCACCACCTCCCGAACCCGACGGGCTACTTCGCCGACGCCCGTGAACACCTCAAGGCCGAAGGCCGCGTGGTCATCCTGGAAGCCCGCCGCCAGGGCCTGCTCGCCCGGTGGCAAGGTCGCCACGCGTCACCGCCGAACCGCGTGCTCGACGAGATGCGTGCAGCGGGCTACCGGATCGTCGCCGAGCACGACCTCGTGCCTGGTTACCTCTTCGCCGAGTTCGTCCCCTCAGCGGACGTCGACTGAAGGCGGGTCATGGAGATGGCGTCGGGCTCGGCGAGGGCGTCGGTGTCGGCGTGCTCGAGGCGCGTGGCGTCCCGGTGGGGGTAGCCGACGGACTCGGGCTCGGCGCCCCTGTGCCAGCCGGCGATGCCTGGGGTGACGCGCTCGGCTGTGGCGTCGGGCTCGCGGTGGCGGACGGCTCCGCGCTGGAGGGCGAGCTTGGAGACGGGCTTGGCGATCCGGACGCCCCGGGCGACGACGACGCGGAGGGCGACGGCTCGACCCGCGGCGCGACGTCGAGGATCGTGAGGATCTGCTCCTTGTAGTCCTCGAGCCGGGCGATGACCTCGGAAAGCGGGAGTGTCGGAATCGTCTCGGCGAACGCGGCGATCTCCTCCCACAGGTCGGCGAGCGCGATCTGCTGCTGCTCGTCGGGCAGGGAGTCGATGGTCACGACGAGCTGGCTCGCGACCGCTGCGGTGATGCACTCGAAGCACTCGTAGTTGACGGCCGCGCTCAGGTTCTGCGGGATGATCACGTCGGCGCTGCCGACGATGACGACCACCTGGAACGCCACGGCGACGGTCACGCAATCGGCGCAGCTGGCGAAGGCATAGGCCTCGTTGGTGTTCAGCACGGGGTCGTCGCCGGTGACCCAGACCATCGCGACCGCCACGTCGTACTGCACGCTGCCGTCGGTCGTGTTGACGGCCAGCGCCTGGTTGTCGCCGATCTCCGGCGGCAGCGGCTCGTTGAAGGGGAACACCCACGCGGGCTCCACGACGTCGTCGACTGACGCATCGGTGCCGCGCGGGATGAGCACGAGCGCCATCTGCGGCTCGTCCTCGGTGGGGAGGGAATCGGAGCTCGGCAGCACGGTGACCACCTCGCCGCCACGCGGGGACGTCGTGGGCCGTGCCGCGTCGGCTCCGGCCGCGGCGGCCAGTGGGACGTTGGCGACGGCGAAGATCGTGCCGTCCTCGTAGGGTCGGATCGGCTGATATCGCTCCGAATTCGGCCACCACACGAGCGCGAGCGCGACCGCGCCGGCAAGCATCAGCGCACCGGCGCCGGTCCGCCGCACCGGACGGCCCTCCGTGCGGCGCCAGAGGCCGCGAACGATGCTGTAGACCACCCGCCCGAACACGAAGCCGATCGCCAGGATCGGGAGCGCGACGACGCCGATCGCCAGCACGGCGCCGGCCGCGTCGAGGAGCCGGCCATCGGTCCAGTGCACCTCCGCGCGGCTCCATTCGCGCCCGATGCTCTCCAGCGCCGTGCCGATCAGGCGGGGTGCGGCGAAGATCATTGCGAGGAGCGCGATCAGGAGCAGGGGCACCACGACGAGCACCCACAGCGTGACGATGGCGCGCACCCACCACTTGAGCTGGGCCACCCGCGGGTCGTTCCAGCGCCCCGGCCAGAACGACGTGAGGATGGGGCCGATGCGCGAGAAGAGGTCCGGCACGCCGGTGACATCGGCCAGCACGTGATACCCGTCGAACCGCACGAGCGGGGCAAGCTGCCGAATCATCTGGAGCATCTGGGCCGCGATCACGAGCAGGAGCGCGTCCCATCCCGTGAGCCACCAGGCGGCGGCGATGACCACGGCGACGATGGCGTTGAAGTAGAGACCGCCGAGGTCGGTTCGGAGCCGAGCGCCACGACCCAGCCGGTACGTGTCAGTCACGTCCGTGTAGAACGCGGGCCAGAGCAGGAACCAGCCAGCCCCCATGACACCCGGCTGTCCGCCACCGCGGCGGGCGGCGGCGGCGTGCCCAAACTCGTGAAAGCCGGCGGAGAGGATCGTGACGACGATGACGAGGATGAGAAGATCCGGCTTCTGGAACGCCTGGTACGTCGCCGATGCGAGACCACGGTCCACGAGCAGCCACCACGCGACCCACCCGAACACCACGAGCAGCGGAATCCACACGAGCGGGTGGAAGAGCGCCGCGAACGGGTCGGTGAGACGGCGCGTGACGGCCGGATCGGTCACCGCCACCTTCAGCTTCAGCCCGGTGAGCGGATTCGATCGCTTCAGCTCCGGCGCGGTTCCATCGGCGTTGAGGAGGAGCCCGCGGGTCCGGAGCTGCTCTTCGGCCAGGGTCTGGACGTCGGTCGCCGAGACCTTTCGGCCGGTGCGCTCGGCGACGAGCTTCGCGATCTCCTCGTATCCGCGACGGCCGTCCACCGCCTCGAGGACGGCATAGAGCAGCGGCGTCAGCTGGAGAGTCTGGCCATCCTGCCGCCGCACGAGCGCGGGCGGGGTTCGATAGCCGGACCCCTCCATCTCGCCGATGAGCTCGAGGCCATCCGGGCGCGCCGGAACGTCAGCGATCATCGCCATGGGGCTCCTTCACGGACAAGCCGCGCAGGGCCCGATGGCCCCACGCGGCATCCAGGTCCCGGTTACTGGGAGATCTCGGAGTCCTGGTCTACGACCGCCGAGCTGTCGCCCTCGATCGACTGGTTGATGATCGCGTCTTGGATTGAGACGGCGGTCGCGCTCGACCCGATCGACCCGACGTTGGCGGCCACGGCGGCGTCGATGGGCGCGGCCACGTTGGCGTTCGCCGCCACCGCACCCGCGATCGGCGCGGTGAGGTTCGCATCAGCCGCCAGGTTGACGTCGATGTTGAGCAGGTCGCCGCTCAGCATGTCGCCGGCGTCGACACCCGTGACCGAGTCGCCGGCGACTGCGCCGGCAGCACCCGTCGCGTCACCCACGGCTCCGCTGCCATCGGCGACCTCGGCGGTTCCGGCATTGGCTCCGGCGTCGGCGGCGTCAGCTGCCTGGTCGATATCGCTGGCCTGTGTCGCGCTCGCCGAGGCATCGCCCACGATGCCCTGCGTGATCATCACGCCCTGGTCGCTCAGCGCTTGGGCGGTGGAGCCGGCCGAGAGGACGTTCGCGCCCACGGCGGCGTCGATCGGCGCGGCGACATTGGCGTTCGCGGCGACCGCCAGGTCCACCGGCGCCGCCAGGTCGAGGGCCAGGTCAGCGTCGACCTGAAGGTCGAGGATCGAGACGACTTCCTTGTCCGGGAGTGCGGTGACTTCCTCAGCCGCCAGCTCCTCCGGCGTCAGGCCGTCGGCGGTGTCGGTTTCCCGAGGTGCGTGCTTGCTCATGATCTCCCCTTGCTTTCGGTCGCCCCGAATGCGGGGCCGGCGTCGAGATAAGCAGGACACGTGCCGGATGAACGAGGGGGTGTTGACCGCCGGCGACGCCCACTCATCCGCTCCGGTACGACTCGAGCAGCTCGGCCAGCTGGCGTGGTCGGCTCAGGGCGGGGGTATGCCCGCTCGGCAGCTCGTCGGGCTCGATTCCGAGCCGATCGCGGACGACGCCGCGCAGCCAGTCGGGGCGGAAGAACCGGTCGTCGAGGCCGATGATCACGTGGGTCGGCACGTCCGGCCACGCGTCCAGCTGCCACGGCTCTCCGGAGGTTGCCTCCGAGTGCGCACGCTCCTTCGAGCTCGCCTCGGCCGCCAGGGCAGGCGCGACGTCGTGGTAGAAGGCATCGGGCTCGTCCGCCGGGAAGGTCCAGCCGGTGACCTCCCACATCTCGTCCGCGCTCTCTCCGGGGCGCGGGATCATGGGGCACACGAGCACGAGACGGTCGGCCTTCGCCAGGCGGGCGACGATCGGCGCGATGTAGCCGCCCCACGACTGGCCCACCACGACGAGCTCGTCCTCCCTGCGAAGTGGCTCGATGGCGTCGACCACCACGCGGGCATGGTCCGTGAGGGTGGCTTGGTCGTCCCCGATCGGGAGGTCGGGAGCCACGGTGCGGTGTCCACGTGCCTGAAGCTCGCGCTCGACGAGGTGCCAGTACCAGCCCACATCGGACGCTCCGTGGATCAGGGCATAGAGGGTCATATCAGTGTTGGACGGCGGTGGAGCCCGGGATTCATCGGCGGGGGGTTCGGCGCCGCCTCCGTTCCCTATCAGACGGTCACCCAGGGATCCTTAGCCAGACTCCGCGGCCCAGGAGGCGGTCAAACGCTCCACCAGTGAGCGTTCGATAGGGTCGGCACCCCGAGCTCACGCTCAGGAACAGGGATGGAGCCCGCCGGCATGCGACCCGAGCGTCGCTAGCGTTCCGTGCATGAGCGATTGATAGGGATGTCGCCACGCGCGGATCATCGGCGTCGTGACCAGGCCCGGTGAGCGGCACCGAACTCCGCGATACTGTCATTCGGTGCAACCAGCGGTCGTCACGAGTGTGGTCATCATCGGTGCGCCCCAAGCCACGAAGCAAGGAGCTACCCGATGAGATTCTCCGCAACCCTGCCGGCCGCCGATATCGAGCGAGCCAAGGCGTGGTACTCCACGATCCTCGGCCTCGAGCCGGCCGAGATCACTCACAGTGGTGATGTCTGGTACGAGATCGGCGGCACGCGCCTGATGCTGTATCCCTCCGCGTACGCCGGGACGAACCAGGCGACCGCGTTCAACATCGGCGTCGATGACGTCGAGACCACCGTCGGCGAGCTGAAGGCGCGCGGTGCCGAGTTCGAGCACTACGACTACGGCGAGGCGTTCCGCACGGTGGACGGGATCGCGACCGATGCCGCCGGCCAGAAGATGGCGTGGCTGAAGGATCCGGAAGGAAACATCATCAGCATCGGCGCCCACTAGGTGACCTGGAAGCCGCTGGCGCGCGCGATCGAGACCGAGCGACTCATCCTCCGGACCCGGGACGAGCGTGACGCCGAGTGGTATCGCGAGCTGGTCGGTGAACGCGGCGTGGAGACCCTGACGCTCGAAGAGTCGCAGGAGCGCCTTGAACAGTTCCGGCAATCGACGGAAGAGTCCGGGATCGGTGCCCTCGCGATCGATCGGCGTGCCGACGGCGACACGATCGGCTACTGCGCGCTGGTCGTGGGGCGTGCCAGCCTTGACGAGCCGGAGCTCGCCTACGAGCTGCTGCAGCGGTTCCATGGTCACGGCTACGCGACCGAAGCGGCGCGGGCGCTTGTCGAGGCTGCTGCCGCGACCGGTCGTCGTCGTTTGTGGTCGACGGTCCGAGCATGGAACGCTCCGTCACTGCGGGTGCTCGACAAGCTTGAGTTCCGCCGAGATCACACGGTCGCCGATGACGCCGGCGAGATCGTGTACATGGTCCGCGACCTCTAGCGTCCAAATGGGTCCCGAGGCAGTCGAACTGGATCGGTCGAATGGCAATGATCCCCGCGAGTGCCGCCGCTAGCATGGCCTAGTGACTCAGCGAGCCCCTGATCCGAGCCGGGACGGCGACTTCGTCCACCTCCACGTCCATTCCGAGTTCAGCCTGCTCGACGGGCTGAGCCGCATCGGCGAGATGACCCAGCGTGTGGCCGACCAGGGCATGCCGGCCCTGGCACTCACCGACCACGGCAGCATGTACGGGGTCATCCCGTTCTACGCCGCGGCGAAGAAGGCCGGGATCAAGCCGATCATCGGGGTCGAGGCGTACGTGGCCCCCCGCGGCATGACCGACAAGGAGGGCAAGCAGGACGCCGACTACCACCACATGATCCTGCTGGCCAAGGACGACGTCGGGTATCGGAACCTGCTGGCCCTCACGACCGCCGCGCATCTCGACGGGTATTACTACAAGCCGCGGATCGACAAGGAGCTGCTGGCGAAGCACTCGGCGGGGCTCATCGGCACATCGGCCTGTCTCGGCGGGGAGGTGCTGAAGCGCCTCGGGCAGGGGGACGAGGCAGCCGCGGCGACAGCGGCCATGGAGTACCGCGACATCCTGGGCGACGGGAACTTCTTCATCGAGGTCCAGGAGCACGGGATCGACGACCAGCGGCGTCTCCATCCGCAGCTCGTCGAGCTGGCCCGCCGCAACAACCTGCCGCTCGTCGCGACGAACGACACGCACTACACGCACCCGGAGCAGTACGAGGCGCACGACCTGCTCGTCTGCATCCAGACCGCGTCGAACCTCGACACGCCGGGGCGAATGCGCTTCGAGAACAACGAGTTCTACCTGAAGCCCGCATCGGAGATGCGGCGGCTCTTCAACGGCGAGCTGGCCGATGCCATGGACAACACCGTGCGCATCGCGGAGCAGTGCGAGGTCAACCTCGACTACGAGGGGCTCAGGCTCCCGCATTTCGAGGTTCCGGCCGGCGAGAGCGAGGCATCGTGGCTGCGCAAGGAGTGCGAGCGCGGCTTACTGCCGCGTTACGGGACGATTACCGACGAGATCCGACATCGGCTCGACTACGAGCTCGGGATCATCGACCGGATGGGGTACTCGGCCTACTTCCTCATCGTGGCCGACTTCACCCGCTTCGCCCGGGAGCAGGGGATCATGATCACCTGCCGAGGCTCGGCGCCCGGGTCCATCGTGACCTACAGCCTGGGCATCACCCCGGTCGACCCGCTCGCGTACGGCCTGCCGTTCGAGCGCTTCCTCAACCCCGACCGGGTGACGATGCCGGACATCGACATCGACTTCCAGGACAGCCGCCGGGACGAGGTCATCGAGTACGTCACGCGCAAGTACGGCGACGACCGGGTGGCGCAGATCATCACCTTCGGAACGCTCGGCGCCAAGGCAGCCATCCGGGACGTTGGTCGCGCCATGGGCCTCACCTACGCGGAGGCCGATCGGGTCGCCAAGGCCGTCCCGAACGAGCTGAACATCTCGCTCGAACGCGCCGTCGAGACCTCGCCGCCGCTGCGCGAGCTGATGGCGGGGGACGAGCGGGTCGACAAGCTCATCGGCATTGCGAAGCAGCTCGAGGGCGTCTCGCGCCACGCTTCGACCCACGCCGCCGGCATCGTGATCTCACGTGAGCCGCTGACGGAGATCATGCCGCTCCAGCGCGCGACCGACGGCAGGACCACGATGACCCAGTTCGAGATGCACGCCTGCGAGGCGCTCGGCCTCCTGAAGTTCGACTTCCTGGGCCTCATCAACCTCACGATCCTGGCCGATGCGGTCGAGCTGGTGAAGAAGCACCGCGGCATCGAGATCGACGTCGACAAGCTCCCGCTCGACGACGCGAAGACGTTCCAGCTCCTGGGCACGGGCGAGACGACCGGCATCTTCCAGCTCGAGTCATCGGGCATGCGCCGCTACGTCAAGGAGCTCAAGCCCACCGAGGTGCGCGACCTCGCCGCCATGGTGGCCCTCTTCCGGCCCGGGCCGATGGCGAACATCCCGGCGTACATCCGCCGCAAGCACGGGGAGGAGCAGGTCGCCTACCTCCACGACTCCCTCGAGCCTGCGCTGCGCGACACGTACGGGATCTTCGTCTACCAGGAGGACATCATGACCGCCGCCATCGCGATGGCGGACTACACCGGTCCCGAGGCCGACAACCTCTGCTACGCGATCCGCAAGAAGAAGGAGGACGTCCTCCGCCAGCACGAGGCGAAGTTCAAGGCCGGCGCCAAGAAGAAGGGCATCCCGCCGCAGATCGTCGACAAGGTGTTCGCCGAGTTCGAGCCGTTCGCCCGGTACGGGTTCAACAAGGCCCACGCCACCTGCTACGGGCTCATCGCCTACCAGACGGCCTACCTCAAGGCGAACTACCCGATCGAGTTCATGACCGCCGTCATGAACGGCTTCCGCGAGCGCGCCGAGAAGGTCGCCGCCGTGATTGCCGAGTGCCGGCGCCTGGGGATCGAGGTCCGCCCGCCGGACGTCCAGAAGTCGCACGCGCTCTTCACCGTCGAGACCGATGCCTCCGGCGCCCCCGAGGCGATCCGGTTCGGCCTCGCCGCCATCAAGAACGTCGGCGAGGGCGCGATCGAGACGATCGTGGCGGCCCGCGACACCGGCGAGGAGGCCGGACCCTTTGCCTCGCTCGACGACCTGTGCCGGCGCGTCGACCTGCGGACCGTGAACAAGCGGGTCGTGGAGTCGCTCATCAAGGCCAGCGCGATGTCGTCGCTCGGCACGGCCGGCGCGCTCCTCGAGGCGCTGGACACGGCGCTCGAGAACGGGCAGCGCCACCAGCGGGACGTGGCGGCCGGCCAGTCGACGCTGTTCGACCTGTTCGCCGTCCCCGCCGATGCCGGCACCGCCTTCCTCGACGGTGGCGAGGAGATTCCCCGTCGGGAGCGGCTCCGCTGGGAGAAGGAGCTCATCGGCCTCTACCTGTCCGAGCATCCATTGGGGGACATCGCCGATGAGCTGCCGGACTACGTGACCGCCTACACCGGCGACCTTGCCGAGGAGTCGGACCAGGCCAAGGTGACGCTCGGCGGGATCCTCATCACCTCGCGACGCGTGGTGACCCGCGCCGGCTCGACGATGCTCGTGGCGACCCTCGAGGATCTCCAGGGCTCGGTCGAGGTCGTCGTCTTCCCGAAGGTGTTCGAGCAGACGGCGAACGCTTGGGCCGATGACGCCGTCGTCCTCGTCACCGGCCGGATCGACCGCCGCGACGACACGCCGCAGATCCTGTGCGAGGCCGTCCACGCCTGGGACGACGCCGTGCGCATGGGGCCGGTCGCGTTCGGCGCGGAGCGGGATCGGCTGCTCGCCGCGCGCGGTGGCGGTCGTCGATGGGGCAACCGCGAGCCGGAGCGCACGCAGGGCGTTTGGGGCGGGGGAGGAGCTCCCGGCCCATCGGCGCCGCGTCAGGCGGTTGCCGTCGCCGCGCCCCCACCGGTGGCCATGGAGATCGAGGAGCCGCAGGTCGCTGCCACCGTCGGCGCACCCGAGCCGGCCGAGGAGCCGCCGGCCCCCGTCGACGCCGTTCCGATCCAGTCCTCTCCCGAGGGCTCGACCGCGACGGTCAGCGTCTCGATCGGCGACGACGTGCCCACCGACCGCCTGCTGGCGGCCATCGAGTCGGTGAAGGGCGCCCTCGCGGGCCGCCCGGGACCGCTGCCGGTCGTGCTCTCCATCTCCGTTGCCGGTGCCACGCGCCAGGTGCGGCTCCCGGACCGCGTTGCCTGGGACGAGCGGCTGGGGGAGGCGCTGCGTCGCGCCGCCGGCGTCCCCGTTGGGGTGGAGCTTCGGTCGGAGGCCGCTGCGCGTCCCGCCTGACCCCTCAGTCGACGAACTCGAGCGAGCTCAGCATCGCGTTGATCTCGTCGATGAGATCCGTCGTCTGGAGCGCGAAGCCGGCGATATCGGCGCGGACCTCGATCCATCGGTCCGGGAATCCGGGCGGGCTGAGCTGCCACCACGCAACGATCCCGGGACCGTCGGCGAACAGACGCTGCTCGAAGACCGCGGGTGCGCCCCCGATGATCGCGTCGGGGTCGAGGCCGAAGGGACGGCGAGTCACCGGCTCGGGCTCGGGTGGCGTGCCGCCCTCCCACGCGGTGATCACGATCGAGGCCGTTCCGGCGGGCACCGCGCTGCCGGCGAGCGGGCATGGCTCGTCGAAGCTCGTGCACCACTCTTCCTCGGCCGGGGTGAAGCTGACGATGTGCGCGATCACGCGATGCTCGGGGGAATCCGTGCCGTCGCCTTCGCGCACCGACCAGCCTGCCGGGTAGCGGAACGACACGCCGGGCCCATCGAAGGTTCCGCGCTCGTCGGGCGGCGCGGTGACCAGGAGGACGACCACCATCACCCCGCCGATCATCACCGCCGCGCCGAGCAGCGCGCCGACGACGGCCCAGCCGGAATCCCAGCGCGATGGGGGCGCTTTCGGTGATGCCGGTCGCCGCGCCGCGTCCGCCGCGTTCGAGAACGGGGCCCAGGCCGCGGGCGCGACGACGGCGTGGTCGCGGTCCCATCGGGCGCGGCGGGAAGGGTTCGAGAGGATGCCCCACGCCTCGTTGATCCGCCCCATACGGGCGCTCGGGGCTGCGCCCGCATCGGGGTGATGCTCCTTCGCCAGGCGCCGATACGCTCGCGCGATCTCGTCTCGGGTCGCGGTGCGCGGCACGCCGAGCACCGCGTACGGATCTGTCTGGGTCACGTTGGAGCGAGTCTACGCGTGAACGGGGCCGGCCTCGCGCTTGCTATCCTGTCGCCCGTGATCATCAAGCGAGCCGCCGAGCCGGTCGAGACCGGCGATCCCAGCGCGACCGTTTCCCCCTTCGCCGATGAGGCCGCCGCCGTCGCCACCGTTCCTCCCGCCAGCGAGGCGCCGATCGACGGCGCGCAGCTCGACGCGGCGATCCTGCGCTTCCTGCGCCAGTTCCCGAACCGGACCGTGGAGCTGACGCCGCTCGCCGAGGAGCTCGGCGTCGACCCCGCTCGCATGCAGCTGGCCGTGGAGGATCTCGGACGGCGTCGCATGGTCGTCGTCCCGTTCATCGAGCCGGGAGCCGCGGGTGGCGCCACGCTCACCGCGGTGGGGCTCCGGTGGCTCATCGCTCGCGAGGGAGGCTCGCCGGCGGACACGCCGACCGCCCTCAAGCCCGCCGATGATCGGGTCCGCGCCGAGGACGAGGCCGCCCGCCTGCCACGAGCGCAGGTCTACGGCCTGAAGCGGGAGTGATCGGCCGCATCCTGTCGTTCCTGGGGCGTCTGCCGGGCATCGCCTGGCGTCAGACGGTCGGGCGTCTCACCGCCTCGTCGCAGGACGGTCCCGACCGCACGACCCCGGCCATCGAGCCCGACGAGCCGCGCAGCGTGGCCGGGATCGCGTTCCGCGCCAGCCTGGTCGTGCTGGCCGTCGGATTCGGGGCGTACCTCGTCTACGAGCTCAGGCTCCTTCTCATCCTCGTCTTCCTCGCCATCCTCCTCGCCGCCGGTCTGTACGGCGTGGTCCGGTTCTTCGAGCGGATGCTGCCGCGCATCGTGGCGGTGCTCGTGTCGTACGCGCTCCTCATCGGCGTCATCGGCCTCGTGCTCTTCCTCATCTTTCCGCCGCTCATCCGGCAGGCGATCGACCTGGCCGATGACTTCCCGCGGATCGTCGAGGACCTGCGGGAGGGTGCCGTCAGCCTGATCGACGGCGTCGCCGGCGCGGGGCAAGGGGAGGAGATCGTCAACACCCTCACGCAGGGGGCGGGAGACAACCTCCCGGAGATCGGGTCGCTGCTGAGCGTGCCGCTGACCCTGGCGGGGATCGTCGCGAACCTGCTCATCGTGGTGTTCCTCTCGGCGCTCATGCTTATCGAGCGGGATCGGTCGCGTGACTACCTCCTCCGATTCATGAAGGAGGACGATCGCGAGCCGGTCATGGACTCCGCCCGGCGGGCCCTCCTCAAGCTCGGGGCCTACGTGCGAGGGCAGCTGCTCGTGATGACGGTCATCGGCGGTGGCTCGGTCCTGGGCCTGGTCGTGGTGGGCCTATTCATCCAGGGCAGCCCGCTGCCGTTCTCGGTGCCACTCGGCGCCCTCTCGTTCATCACCGCGGCGATTCCCCTGGCCGGCGCCTTCCTGGCGGGCGGCCTCATCGTGCTCGTCTCGCTCACCGTCTCGCCGCTGGCCGCCCTCCTCATGCTCGGCTGGGTTGTCGTGCTCCAGCAGCTCGAGGGCTCGGTGATCACGCCATACATTCAGGGCAAGGTCGTCAGCCTGTCAGCGGTGGTCGTGCTGCTGGCGGTCGTGGCCGGGACGTCGCTCGCGGGGATCGTCGGCGGGATCATCGCCATCCCCGTCGTCGCGGTGGCGGACGTCGTGATCCGCGACATCGTCTTCCCGCTTCGCCGCCGCGCCGAGGAGCGACGCGTAAGCGCCCGGTAAGCCATCCGGCGCCATGCTGCGCCGATGGAGTCCGCCCGTCTGGGCTCCGCGCTGCGCGCGGTGCGCCTCCTGCGGTCTTGGCGACAGGCCGATGTCGCGCTGGCGGCGGGTGTCTCGCGCGCCACGGTCTCGCGATGCGAGCGGGGTCATCTCGAGTCGCTGCCCCTGGCCACCCTAGTGCGGGTTGCGGCTTCGCTGGACGTTCGCCTGGACCTCGTTCCGAGGTGGCGCGGCGCGGACCTCGACCGAACGCTGAACGCGGGCCACGCGGCGATGCACGAGGCACTCGCTCGACGATTCGCCGGTGGGCCGTGGCTGACGGCCGCCGAGGTCAGCTTCTCGATCTACGGGGAGCGGGGGATCGTGGACCTGCTCGCCTATCGGCCGGACTGTGGGGCGCTGCTCGTGATCGAGCTCAAGACGGTGCTGGCCGACGTCCAGGGGCTGATCGGAACCGTCGACCGGTACAGGCGCCTGGCTTCCGTCATGGCTCGCGAGCGTGGTTGGGGCCCGCTGGAGACGGTGAGCTCATGGGTCGTGCTCCGGGATACGCCGACGAACCACCGCCGGCTCGCCGCCCATGCGACGGTGCTGCGCCATGCCTTCCCTGCCGATGGGCGCGCGATGCGGGGCTGGCTCGCCCGGCCGTCCGGGGCGGTTCGCGCCCTGTCATTCCTATCAGACGACCCCCCACGGAACGCTAGCGCGGGTCGGGCGGGGGTCCAGCGGGTGCGTCGGCCTCGGCTGAGCGTGGATGCTGGCCCCCAAGTCGATCAACTGCTCCGGAGGTGAACCAATGACAGGAAAGCCACCGGGGAACCGTCGCTAGCGTTCCGCCCATGAACATCTGAGAGGAAAGCCCCACAACCGAGACTAAGGCCCTGTGTATGAAAGGAGAGGCCCGAGCCCTACTCGATGACGCGGCGCACTGACCCAGCGATCGTCCTCAGCACGACCCCAGCCGCGAGACCCACCACCAGACCGGTCAGGTTGGCCGCTACGTCATCTGCTTGGCAGCTTCGACCGAGGATTGGCGCGAGAAACTGGATAGTCTCGACAGCGAACGGGATGACGATCGCGGCCGCTGCGAGCGAAAGCATCAAACGCCACCGCGGCATCAAGCCGATGACGAGGCCGAGTGGGACAAACAGGGCCACGTTGAGGCTCGCCTGAGTCACCGAGGTCATCTCGGCCCAGCTTGGCGGACCCACGAACCGAACGTCGCAGAACGGCCGGACCACACCGCCCGCATCTTGACTTGGCGTCAGCGTTAGGAGCACGACTCCGGCGAGGCTCATGATCAGCAGCCAGCCAAGCACACGGTTGATACGCAGCAGCCGTGCCATTGTTGGTGTAGCGGCGAGGGAGATCGCCAGCGCCACGACAAGGCCTGGCCAGAACCATGGACTGCCGCGCAGAACGGCCTCAAGCACTCAGGGGACTCCAGAACAACAGGGGAACCCTGACTCTACTGACGAAGAACGGCCTACACCCGTCCCAGCAGATAGCCCATCGAGGCGACTTCCAGCCACGCCTTGGCGCTGGCCTCGCTGCCCTCGTGACAGCGCGCCAGGCGACGCCACCGTCCGAGCTGGGCGAAGGCGTGCTCGACGCGCCAGAGCGGGCCGATCGGCGTGAAGCCCTTGGTGCCCGGCGGCTTGGCCTTGATGTCGAGCTTCAGCTGCTTGCGCGCGGCGAGCTTCGCCAGCCCCTTGTAGCCGCGGTCGGCCACGATGGCCTGGAGCCGCGGGAAGTCAGCGAGGTGCTCGCGCAGTAGCTCGCGGCCAACCCGCACGTCGTGTGGCTTGGCGCCATCGACTCGGACGCCGATCGGCAGGCCGAGGATCTCTACCAGGATCGTGCGCTTGGTGCCGATGGTCCGACCCCCGCGGCCGCCGGCATTGTGGAAGGTCGGCCCCGCTCGGCCGCCGCGCACGGTCTGGGCGTCGATCATGATCATCGAGGGCGTCACCTCGCGGGCGTGCTTCTGCCGAACCTCGCGCGCCAGCCGCGCCATTGCCCGTTCCCAGACGCGCCGTTGGCCCGCCATCGACGCCACTGCTGCCAGACGGCGCCCCACTCACCGTATCGCTCCGGGAGGTAGCGCCACTGGCAGCCGGTGCGCGCCAGGGAACAGCATCGCATTCACCATCTGGCGACGCGGGATCTGTGCCGGAGCGCCGCGGCGACCGGGCGGGTCGAAGAGGTCGGCGACGAGCCGCCACTGGTCGTCGGTCAGCTCGATGACGTAGGCCATGAGGGCAGCGTGCGCGCGATACGCGACAGGTTCTATGGCACGGATGGGTCAGGCTGAACTCGATCTTTCATACACAGGACCTAAGCCGCAGTCACCTGGTTGCGACCGGCGCGCTTGGCCATCGAGAGCGCCACGTCGGCGGTGCTCACGAGCCCGGACAGCGACTCCTCCTCCGGCCCGACGGACGCAACCCCGGCACTGACCGTGCAGCGGATGGGCTCACCGTCCGCGCCGATGAAGGACGTCTCCGCGAAGCGCCGCCGGATGTCCTCGGCGACGTGGAGCGCGCCGTCGCGGCTGGTGCCGACGAGGACGGCGACGAACTCCTCGCCGCCATACCGCGCGACGATGTCGGCCCGGCGCAGCCGGCCGGCGAGGATCTCGCCGAACCCGGCGAGCACGGCGTCGCCCGTGGCGTGCCCGCGCTCCTTGTTGACCGCGCCGAAGTGGTCGAGGTCGAAGATGATCGCCGACACGTCGGGCCTGACCGCCTCCGCCTGCCGGACGCGCTGCGCGCTGAGCTGCTCGAAGGTGAGGTCGAAATAGCGCCGGTTCGGCACGCCGGTGAGGACGTCACGGATCGACCGCTCGTGGACCCGCCCGAACTCGAGCGAGTTCGCCACGGCCAGCGCGGCGAGGTCCGACATCATGCGCACCGCGCCCCGCTCATCCGCGTCGAACGGCCGGTCGAGATCGAGTCGGGCGAGGCCCAGCGTCGCGACGACCGACCCGTCGATGATGATCGGTGCGCAGGTGATGGCGACCTCGAGCTCCGGCATGACGTCGCTCATGGCGCGGGCACGATCCGAGACGGTCGTCCGGTCATGGGTGATCGCCAGCCCATCACGGATCACGGCGCCGGTGATGCCATCGCCCGATTCGACCGTGCGGCCGATCACGGACGGCGCCCCCTGGGCCGCGACGACGGTGTGCGTGTCCGCGCCGTCGTCGGCGAGGGTGAACTGGACGATGTCGGCCGGGACGACCTCGCCCGCAGCCTGGACGATGCGGGGGAACAGCGAGTCGCGATCGAGGGACTGGGTGATCTCGCGGGCGAACGTGGCGATGCGGGCCAGGCGCCCGGCGCGGTCGGCCTCTGCGTCCTTGGCGACGCGCAGGCCCTCGCCGGCAAGCCGTCGTTCCTGCATGGCGGCCGCGATGATCATCGAGGACAGGAAGATCACGGCGATGAGGATCTGGGCCTGCCCGATCTGCACGCCGCGTCCGGGATTGAGGGATGCGATCGGCCCGTAGCCGGCGATCGTGCCGGCCATCGCCAGCGACCCGACCGACGCGGTCGCCAGCGCGGCGCCGACCGTGCCGAAACGGACGCCGATCACGACGAGGAGCAGGAACACGGGATAGGCGGCGAGCTGGATCGCCGTCTCGATCGGGAAGAAGGAGATGATCGTGAGACCGAGGATGCTGGCCGCAAGGACCAGCGCCTCGGCGACGCGGCGCCACGGCATCGGCGGCCACAGGCGGATCGACGGCGCGACGATGAGGAGTGGTGCGACCGTCATCACGCCTCCCGCATCGCCGATGAACCACGTGAGCCACGTGGGGGCCAGAGGGGCGCCCGTCACGATGGCCGCGGTGGCGGCGCCGATCGTCGCGCCGACGGCCGGTGCACCGAGGACGGCGAAGGCCACGAACAGGCCAACGCCGCGGACCGTGGAAAGAACCGCGCCGCCGTGGTGTCGAAGGATCGTGGCGGCCAGGAGGGGCTCGAGGGAGTTCGCCAGCACGAACCCCGCGACCATCGGGGGCGGGTTGCCGGCCGAGAGGTTCGCGGCCGCGACGGCGACCGCCACTCCGCCGATGATGAGTGGCCAGCGGCGAACCGAAGTCAGCAGGAGTGCCCCGACGGCGATGCCCGCCGGTGGCCAGATGCCGGCCACGTTCAGCGGCTCGAAGATGAAGACGAGGCTCAGGCGAGCGGCGACGGCGTAGGCCACCGCGACGGCCACCAGGAGCACCATGCCGCGAGTGTCGATTGCGGGATGAACGCGCTCGACCGCCGCTCCTTCTCCGGAGAGGGAACGCTGGTCGACCCGGCCAACCCCCTCCGATGAAACGGTCGATTGCACGGTCCCATGGTGCCCGGCGTCACCGCCCACGAACACCGGTACCTTGGTCCCGGTCGTCCCTACCGGTCGAGGAAGCGGCGGAGGAAGTGGGTCGTCTCCTCGTGACGAGGGTCGTTGAGCACCTGCTCCGGCGGCCCCTGCTCGACGATCACGCCGTTCTCCATGAACACGACCCGATCGGCGGCCTCCTGGGCGAAGTGCATCTCATGGGTGACCACGATCATCGTCGTCCCGCTGTGGGCCAGGTCCTCCATGACGACGAGCACCTCCCCGATGAGCTCCGGATCGAGCGCCGATGTCGGCTCGTCGAAGAGCAGCACCTTCGGCTCCATGCACAGCGCACGGGCGATCGCCACGCGCTGCTTCTGGCCGCCCGACAGGCGTGCCGGGTACTCGTCACGCTTCTCGGCCAGGCCGACGACCTCGAGGTAGTACTCCGCCCGCTTCGTGGCGTGCTCGACGGAGTGTCCCAGCACGTGCGTCGGCGCCTCGATGCAGTTCGCGAGGACGCTCATGTGGGGGAACAGGTTGAAGTCCTGGAACAGCATCCCGGCGCGCATCCGAATCTGGCGGATCTGCTCACGGTGTCGCCGGTCGCGAGCATGGAGCGGATCGGCGTCGACGCGGACGCCATCGACCTCGATCGAGCCCACGGTCGGCTCCTCGAGGAAGTTGATGCAACGGAGGAGCGTCGTCTTCCCCGAGCCCGACCTGCCGATGACCATCACCGCCTCGCGCTGGCGAACCTCGAGGTCCACCCCACGCAGCACGTGGTTCTGGCCGAAGTACTTGTGGATGCCCTCGACCTTCACGATCGGCTCGCCGATGTGGGAGGGGAGGTTGCTCCCGCTCTCGTAGCCGCTCGTCGACGTTGCCTGCCGGGCGCCGAGATCGGGGAGAGGCGCGTCGGTCATCGGTCGCCCCGGGCCATTCGTCGCTCCAGGCGCTCCTGGAAGAAGCTGAAGATGATCGTCAGCACCCAGTAGGCGAGCGCCGCGATGAGCAGCGCCTCGAGCGTGCGGAACTCCTGGGTTCCCGCGCTCCGCGCCCGCCACAGCAGCTCCTGGACCGCGATCGTGGATACGAGCGCCGAGTCCTTGATCATCGCCACGAAGTCGTTGCCGATGGCCGGGATCACGATCCGCACGGCCTGCGGCAGAACGACCCGGCGCATGACGAGGCGCTCCGGCATCCCGAGTGCCTCGGCCGCCTCGCGCTGACCCGGGGCGACTGCCTGGATGCCGGCCCGGAAGATCTCGGTCATGTAGGCGCCGTAGTTGAACCCGAGGGCGATGATCCCCGCCGGCAGCGCCGGCAGCACGATGCCGAGCTGCGGCAGAGCGAAGAAGATGAAGAAGATCTGGATCAGCAGCGGGGTACCGCGCACCAGCGAGACGTAGAGCGACGCGGCGCCGTTGATGACCGGGTTGGAGGAGAGTCGGGAGACGGCCCCGATGAGCGCCAGGATTGTCGCCAGGACCATCGAGACGACGCTGAGGATGATCGTCGTCGTCGTTCCCTGGAGGATGAATGGGCTCCACTCGGCGATGAAGTCCAGCTGGATGTTGCCCGTGATCCAGAGCGCGAACAGCAGGGACCCGACAAGCGCCACCCACGTGGCGGAAAACCAGAGCCGCCACGAGATGCGCCGGCGACGGTCCGTCGTCGCGATCTGGTCCAGGATCGGCCGTGCATCACCGGTCGTGGATGCCGTGGCCATGCTTGCCTCCTCGAAGAACGGGGACGCCGTTACCGGCGTCCCCGTTCCTGGTCCGTCATGCCCGGTCGGGCCTAGTTCGCGTCCGCGACCTTCGTCAGATCGAGCCCGTCGAACCACTCCTCGCTGAGCGAGGTGAGGGTCCCGTCCTCGTGCATCTCGCCGATGATCCGGTCGATCTCGTAGAGCAGCTCGTCATGAGGCGGCCCAGACTTGTCGATCGCGACGGCGAGCGGCTCGCCGAAGACCGGGTCGCCGACCGCAATCACGGGCGAGCCGGCCTCGATGGCGCCCTCGACCGTGGTGGACGAGCTGATCCAGACGTCGAATTCGCTTCGACCGGCCTGGATCGACTCCGCGCAGTTCGCGTCGGTCGGAAGCGTCGTCGCCTCGGCACCCTCCGGTAGGTCGAACGGAAGATCCTCGAGGCTCGTGATGCCGGACCGCTCGCTGACCGCCACCTGGGCGGGGGTGTAGTAGTAGGGCTGGGTGAACGAGAGGATGCCCTTGCGATCCTCGGTGATCGTCATCGATCCGACGCTGATGTCCCAGCGCTCGGACCAGCTGCCCGCGGTGATGGCATCCCACTCCGGGGTCTCGAATCGGATGTCGACGCCCAGCCGATTCGCGATCTCGGTGGCCACGTCGATGTCGAAGCCGACGAACGATCCGTCCGGCTCGAGGAACGACTGCGGGGCGTAGTTCGGGTCGGTGGAGA
Source organism: Chloroflexota bacterium (assembly GCA_025699005.1). Classification (GTDB taxonomy): domain Bacteria; phylum Chloroflexota; class Limnocylindria; order QHBO01; family QHBO01; genus JACDBZ01. The sequence goes on from JAILWI010000004.1 coordinate 106,076, forward strand.
CGACGATCTCGCCGCGCTCCATGATCGTGTCGAGCAGGTCGTCGTCGGAGTCCGCGGGCTCCTCGATCGGATCGGCCTCCGCCAGCTCGAGGTCACCCTCCAGCCAGTCGAGGTAGGTGGTGGCCTCGCCAACGCACACCAGGTTGCTGATGTTCGCGCCGCCACCGTCCGACGGGGCCATGCTTTCCATGTCGTGGCTGGCCGAAGGCTCGGCCGTGGGGTCTCCGCTCTCTCCACTGGTACCGCTCTGACAGGCGGCCAGGATCAGCATCGCGATCGGCAGCACCGCGAGGCGTCGCAAATTCTGCATGAGGCTCCTTCTGGTGGGCGCGGCCGTCGAGGGGGACGACCGAGGTCCGCTGGTTTCGGTCGGGACGTTGTAGCACCTGCGTCGCCCCGCGGCAACACGTTGACCCTCGCTTGCCGGGCGGGCGATGACGACGCCGATGGATTCCAAGCCCCGCCCACGGCTCTGGCGGTGCCTGGTCGCCATGCTCGACGACGCGCTGCCGATGTCGCTTCGCGACCGCGCCGCACGCGACGCTGACGGGCTCGACCATACGAAGTATCGGCTCCGCCGATTCAGGCTCCACATGCTCGAGAAGCGCGGCAAGGGCGGATTACGCTGAGTCGGCGCCCCGCTAGACTCAGCGCCATGACGACCATCTCGCGCCCCGAGGCAGCGCCCCTCAGCCGGGCCGCCACGCTTCCGTCCCGCTACTACCTCGACGCCGATGTGCTCGAGCGCGAGAAGGAGCGGGTCTTCGGTCGAACCTGGCAGCTCGTGGCGCGCGCCGACGAGCTTCAGCGGGTCGGCGACTTCGTGCCCGTCACGGTGCTTGACGAGCCGGTCGTCATCACCCACGGGACCGACGGCGAGCTCCGCGCCTTCTACAACGTGTGCCGCCACCGGGCGGGCCAGGTCGCCCTGACCAAGGGCAATCGCAAGTCGCTCCAGTGCCGGTATCACGGCTGGACCTACGGACTCGACGGCGCGCTGCGAGCCTGCCCGGAGATGGAGGCCACCGAGGACTTCGCGAAGGAAGACTTCGGACTCATCCCGGTGCGCGTCGAGCGCTGGGGGCCGTTCATCTTCGTCAACCTCTCCGACGACGCGCCTCCGCTGCGGGAGATGCTCGGAGCCATTCCTGACGAGGTCGCGCGCGCCGGCTACGACGTCGACTCGATGCGCCTGGTCGAGCGTCGCGACTACATCATCGAGTGCAACTGGAAGGTCTACGTCGACAATTACCTCGAGGGCTATCACCTGCCGATCGCGCACCCGCAGCTCTACAAGGAGCTCGACTACGACTCGTACCGGGTCGAGGAGTTCCGGTACTACTCGAAGCAGCACGCGCCGATCCGGGAGCTGAAGCCCGGCGAGGAGCTCGGACGCGACCGTCGTTACCTCCGTACGCCCGATGGCGAGGAGGACGCCCTCTACTACTGGGTCTTCCCGAACACGATGTTCAACATCTACCAGGACAACATGTCCTCGAACGTGATCCTGCCGCTCGGCCCCGATCGGACCCTCACGATCTTCGAGTGGTTCTTCGCCGAGCCCGGTTCCGGCCCCGGGTGGGAGTCGATGCAGCAGACCATCGCCTTCTCCGACGAGATCCAGCAGGAGGACATCGTCATCTGCGAGCAGGTCCAGCGCGGCCTGCGGTCACGGGCGTACGACACCGGCCGCTTCTCCGCGAAGCGCGAGAACGGCGTCTACCACTTCCAGAATCTCGTCCGCGAGTTCCTGGGCGAGGACGCCTGAGCGCGGCCTCTCAGGCCCGTCCGTCGAGGTAGGCGATGACCGCCAGCACGCGGCGGTTGTCGTCGGGATGCTCCTCGAGGCCGAGCTTCGAGAAGATCGTCGCGACCTGGCCCTCGACCGTCTTCACCGAGATGGAAAGCCGATCCGCCACCGATCGATTCGACCGGCCCTCGGCGATGAGCGCCATGACCTCGCGCTCCCGCGGGGTCAGGACGGAGAGACGCTGCTGCGTCGCGCGACCGCGGACGATCTCGTCGACGACCGACGGATCGATCGCCGATCCGCCCGCGGCGACGCGCTCCGCGGAGGCGAGGAGCTCGGCCGCGTCGGCGACGCGATCCTTGAGGAGGTAGCCGACCCCGCCGCTTCCGCCGGCGAGGAGCCGAAGTGCGTAGTCAGGCTCGAGGAACTGGGAAAGGACCAGCACTCCGACAGCGCCCCCGTGCTCCTCACGGATCCGAACCGCGGCGCTCAGGCCGGCCGTGTCCGACGGCGGCATCCGAATGTCGATGACTGCCAGGTCCGGATGGAGGTCGTCGACGAGTGCCAGGAGCTCATCGGCGCTGCGCGCCTGGCCCAGGATGGTCGCGCCACCCTCCGTCAGGATTCGCACGACTCCCTCGCGGATGACCGCCGAATCGTCGGCGACGATCACTCGCATGGCAGCCACGCAGCCAGAGTCGTGCCGCCATTGGGCGGGCTCAGGATTTCGAATCGACCATTCAGCGCCCGGACCCGGTCCTGCAGACCCTCGAGGCCCGATCCGGAGAGGGGATCGGCCCCACCGATCCCATCGTCGACGACCCGGATCGAGAGACCGCTGTCCACCCGCTCCAGCGAGACTTCGACGCGGCTCGCACGTGCACTGCGCGCGACGTTGGTGAGCGCTTCGGCCACGATGTAGTAGGCCGTCACCTCGGTCGGTAGCGGCAAGCGGCCATTGAGAGCGACGCGCAGATCCACCGGGACCGGCGAACGACGGGCGAGCGTTCCGATGGCAGGCCCGAGACCGGCCTCGGTGAGAATGGCCGGATGGATGCCGCGCGCCAGTTCCCGCATCTCGTGCATCGCGTCGCGGAGCTCGGTGGCGATCTCGGCCAACCGAGACGGGACTTCCGTGGGTTGGGTCTCGGAGAGCCGCCGTATCTCGTCCAGCCGCATCGCCACGCTGGTAAGGTGCTGCTGGGCTCCGTCATGCAGCGCGCGCTCGATGCGACGACGCTCAGCGTCTCCCGCGGCCACGATGCGCGCCCGCGACGCGCGAAGCTCGGCAAGCTGGGAGCGGAGGAGCTCTGCGAGCTCGTCGTTCTCGATGTATGCACTCAGAGCGTCGTCGACATCGCCCGGATCAGCCTCCTGGCCCAAGCTGGCCGCGACCCTCGACAGGGGTCCGCCGGCCGAGCGAAGACGGAGCGTGCCGACGAGGAGGCTGATCGGGACGATCGCGCGGGCCGCCGGGACCAGCCAGCCCAGGAAGGCCTCGAGGCTCTCCGGGACTTCGAGCAGCGGCGCTCGGGTCGCGGTGGTCACGGCGGTCTCCGCCGCATCGTAGGCCGCGAACGCCATCGCGACGAGCGCTCCGATCATGACCGGGCCGATGACCGTTCGCGTCAGCGACGGGGTGCGCAGCAAGCGCCGTGTCGCCGCCACGACGACCACGATGGCCGTGGCGGTGATCGCTGCGCTCCCGACGATCTCTACGGCTTCGAAGGCGAGCCGGTTTTCGAGGATGGCGAACGGGTTCACCAGGCTGCCGGGCGGAAAGGCATCCGGATAGGTTCGTGGCGGATCCTGGAGCAGCAAGCGCCCGATGCTTCGAGCAACAAAAGCCGATCCCATGCCCCAGATCACGACTCGGCCGAGAGCGGAGAGGCGCTCCGCGGGGAATGTGAGGGCGAGCAGTGCGAATGCGAGGTCGTAGTAGCCCTCGAAGGAGAAGCCGATCGTCCACAGAGGCACGATGCTCGTCGGGCCATAGCTGCCAAGGGACCACAGCGCTCCGCTGAGGACGAGGAGGGGGCCTGTGCGGGAGCTCGGTCGGCGGTGCCAGGCAATCGCTCCCGTCCCGACGAAGAGCAGGCCGATACCCGTGTCGACGATGAGGAACGTCAGGGGCGCACTGGCGACGATCCCGACGTAATGGGTCACGACCACGAATGCCGCAGCGACGCCGGTTGCTGGCCACGGATCGCGGGTCACGACCTTCGCAGGGCCCATGCGTCGGATCGTGGCACAGGGGGAGCGCGCCGGAAACAGGGAAAACCCCGGAAGGTTTGGGGGCTGCCCCCGATGTGCTCCGAACTCACCCCTCAGAGCATGAGACGAGGAACACGACACCTCGAGGTCATAGTGATGAGATCGTCCGCTCCCACCCGCCCCGCGCGCTATCTGGTCGTCATGGCGATCGCACTTTCGGCCTGTGGGGCCACGTCGACCGACGGGCAACCGCCATCGTCTCCGACCGATGCCCGGTCGACGGCGTCGGTCCCGGCCGACCGTCCCTCGGTAGCGCCGCCTTCGCCGACGTTGGATCCGCTCGCAGCACGAACAATCGCCACGATCGATCTCGGCGGCGGGCCCGACTTTCCGACCGAAGCCTTCGGATCGATCTGGGTGAACGCCATCGACGGTCCGATCATGAATGACGGAACGACGCCGGCACTCCATCGGATCGACCCGGCAACCAACGCGGTGATCGCCTCGATCCCATTGCCCGGCCGACTGTGCTCCGGGGTCGGGGCAAGCCCCGAGGCGGTCTGGGCATGCGGCCCCGACGGCCTGGTGCGCATCGATCCGGCCACGAACGAGGTTGCGGGAACCGTTGGGTTCCGGGCGGCGCTGGTGAGCAGCCGGATCCAGTACGGCGCTGGATCAGTCTGGAGCTTCGCCACGTCGACGGTCGGACCCGATCAGGTGGTCCGTATCGATCCAGCGACGAACGAGGTCATCGCCACCATCGATCTCGGCCGCGTGGCGGGCACGATGGCGTTCGGCTTCGACGCCCTGTGGGTCAGCGGCCCTGCGGACGACGTCCTGCTGCGGATCGACCCCACGACGAACAGCGTCGAGGAATGGGCGACTGGGATCGAAGGTGCAGGGTCGGTCGCTGTGGGGGCGGATGCCATCTGGGTCTCGCTGGTCTTCGAGCACGGTGCGCAGGGACACGCCGACGACGTCTCATTGGTCAGCGTCGATCCGAGCACGGGGGAGGTCCTGCACGAACTCATCATCGGCGGTGTGCTGGGCGACGAGGGAGATATCGCGGCGACGCCCGACGGAGTCTGGGTCCGGGCACCTGAGCCGTGGCTGATTCGCATCGACCACACGACGGGCGAGATCGTCGACCGCATCGACACGCGGAGCGGGCCTGGTGCCGTGGCCGTCGCATTCGGATCGCTGTGGGTCACCACGGAGCGGGGAGAAGTGCTTCGCCTGGAGCCCTGAGCGCTCGGGCGGCGCGCTAGCATGCGCCGCATGCCGCGATCGAGGACCCTGACGTACGACGACCTCGTCGACCTCGCCCGCCGCTTCGAGGGCGTGCCGCTCGAGACGGTCACAGGCAAGCCGTACACCGTCGGTGTGGCCCGGACCGGCGAGGTGTTCTTCACCCCGGCCTCGAGCGGTTACGGCCAGAGCGATGGCCGGAAGGCCGCGCAGCGGTTCCTCGAGCGCTACAACGAGACCAAAAGCCACCGGCCGGGTGACTACGGCGACGTCACGCGGAACGCGTCGTACCTCATCGGCCTCATCCACGCATCCGAGGCAGTCGAGGAGGTCGAATGATCCAGCGCGCCGACGGCAAGCTCGCCGTCGCTCTCGTGTCCGAGGTGTTCTGGGAGCCCGACGGGGCGGTCCGCCTGAAGCAGCGCCTGGCCGAGGCGGCCGATCGCGGCGCCGATCTCGCCGTTCTGCCCGAGCTGCCGCTCAACCCCTGGAGTCCCGGGACGAAGGAGGCACGCGAGGACGACGCCGAGCCGATGGGCGGGCCGCGGTCGACCATCCAGTCGGAGGCCGCCGCCGAGGCGAAGATCGGCCTCATCGGCGGCATCATTCACCGCGCGGACGATGGTCGACGGACGAGCCGCGCCCTCGTGTTCGACGCGGCCGGCGAGGTCGTCGGCACCTACGAGAAGCTCCACCTGCCGGAGGAGGAAGGCTTCTGGGAGACGAGCCACTACGAGCCGGGGGACGAGCCTCCGCGGCGGATCGACGCGGTCGGGCTGCCGATCGGGATCCAGCTGTGCTCCGACAACAACCGCCCGGAGGGAACGCACATCTTGGGCGCGCAGGGTGTCGTCGCCATGATCAACCCACGCGCGACCGAGGAGGCGACGTACCAGCGCTGGAAGATCGTGTGGCAGGCGAACGCCATCACGAGCGCGTGCTACGTGGTCAGCGTGAACCGTCCCTACCCGGAGCAGGGCGCGCTCATCGGCGGTGCCAGCGTGGTGATCGGACCGCGGGGGGAGATCCTCGCCGAGACCACGGATCGGATGACCGTCGTCACGCTCGACGAGGGCGCGGTGCTCGAGGCGCGGCGCGGGTACCCGGGCTACCTTCCCATCCACGCGCGCATCTATGCCGATGCGTGGGACGAGATCGCGAGAGGCGACGGCGAGGCAGGTTAGCCCTCGGCGAGGCGGAACTGCCCGCGGGCGATGACGGTCTCACCCACGTAGACCCGCATCTCGTAGACGCCGGGTCCCCAGTCGCGCACGAAGTTCGCCGCATCGCCGGCCACGAAGCCTGCGGTGGTGCCGGCGGGATCCACTCCCAGCTGGTTCCCCGCGGCCGCCACGATCTCCTCGCCCTCGGTGCCATCCTCGTTGAGCCGGACGACCTGCTCGCCGATGGTCGCCGCCCCGAAGGGCTCGGTCGACGAGATCGAATGGGCGAAGACCATGCCCGGAGTGAACGTCTCGACCGGGTTGACGACCTGCTTGTTGCCGTCCAGCTCGGTACCGAAGGCCACGGTGCCGGGCAGCTCGGGCGTCGGCTCCGGTGTCGGCGCGACCGACTCGGACGCCGACGGCTCGACGCTCGGCTCCTCGGTCGGGGTGGGCGTGGGCGCCACCGTCGGGGAGGGGTCGGCGCCGATCGTCGGATCGATCGGGTTGAGGCTCGACACGAAGAGCCCGATGACGACGGCGACGACGATCGTCCCGATCACCGCACCCATCGACATGAGCGAGTCGCGGTCGGTCGGGTAGCGACCGGCGGGCACGACGCGAGCTTCACCGTGACGAAGCGAGACCCCGCACGAGCGGCAGACCTGCGCCCATTCGGGGTTCGTCCGCCCGCAGTTGAAGCAGTCGACGGTCTCCTCGTTCATGGGGTACGGGCGGTCCTCCTGGGCATCGGCCTGTGCCATCGGCCTCTGGCGGCGAGAAGCCTAGCATGCAGGTGGCCGCCGGCGGTGAGAACGCCGACGGCCGATCGGACGTCCCCGCAACGGGACGGCCGGAGGAGAGTCTAGCGGTGATCGGGACGTCCTACACTGGGCACCGATTCACCGATCCCGTCGTCACTACGAGGTGAGCTGCGTGCTGCACATGGTCGTCAACTCCCACCATGCCGAGAGCTGTCCCTTCCGGGGCAAGGAACATGCCGATGCGCTGGCATCGGGGCTCGAAGCGCTCGCGGGAGCCGCAGCAGAGCGAGAGTCGAGCGTCGTGGGAGCGTGGGCGAACGGGGCGGGTCACACCGCGTTCTTCCTCGTCGATGCGCCCCATGCGCATCGGATCGACGAGATCATCCAGGCAGCCGGCCTGACGGGACGAACGCATTCGCAGGTCTATGCCGTGGTCGACCTGGCGACGATCCTGGAACGGATCAACACCCAGCGCTGACGGGTGATCCGCCGCCGGGATCAGTCCCCGGTCGTGAGCAGGCGCGGCGCGGGGTCGGCCGACTGCATGCTCAGGATCCATGCCGCGTCGCTCTCGGCGAGCCGTCGCTGGACGCGCGCCCAGTAGACGTCGCGCTCGCCAGGCTCGCGGATGGAGCGGCGGTCGAACAAGGGCATGCTGCGGAGCCACACGGTGAGGCGCGGGTATCGCCGGCTGCGAAGCGCGGCGATCTCGATGTCGAGCTGGGTCATGGCACGGCTCACACTGACGTCGTCGCGCGCAGCGCGATAGGTCCCAGATGAACCATCCGCCCCCGGTACTTCCTCCTGATCGGGCCGTGCGCTTGACCGTCAGCGATGCCCGGATGGCCTCGGAATTCGCCGTGACACGAGCATCAATCCACCTGAGATAAGGAGTGCACCAGCGACGAGCGAGCCCAGGGAACCGGTCTCTGAGGGCTGCGTCATCGCCGCGACGGCGGTGTCCGGCACGGTGGGCGGGGTGTCGTCCGCAACCACCGTCACGATGACCGTCCCCGAGCAATCGGTACCCGGCTGGTCGACGATGGCGCTCCACCTGCCTACCTCACCGGGGTACCACAGCCATCGGACCAGGCCGTCGGCCTCGGACAGGATGGGGCTATGCCACGCGCTCGACTCATCGCCATTGGTCCACTCGACCTCCATCCACGTGTCGGGCGGATAGGTGCCCCAGAAGATCATCTCCTGATCGAGCTTGACGGTGATCTCGTCGCTGCCGGACTCAGTTGGCTGGTTCCCCAACGCCGCAACCAGGTTGCAGCCTGCGGTCCCCACGGCGGCCGCGCCAATGGGTGCGAAGCCAGTGAACGCAACCGCCAGCAGGGCTGCGGCAGAGAGGGTCACGAATCGGCGCATGACGAGCCTCCGTTTCCCCCAATCGTGTGAGGTGAGGACGACGTGGCTGTGCGCGGCTGGTATGCGCTCGGATGCACGGCGCGGCATCGGGCAAATGACGTACGAAGACGTGGTGCCGGAGGTGGGACTTGAACCCACACGAGCTTGCACTCATCGGTGTTTGAGACCGACGCGTCTGCCGATTCCGCCACTCCGGCGCGGGGAGCCGTCATTATAGGAATCCGATGGCCGAGAACCCCGGGCAGCCCCGAGCACATCGCACACCGCCGCTTCAGGACGAGGCGGCGGTCATCGCGCGTGCGGCCGACGGGGACCGGACCGCCTTCGCCCAGCTCATGGAGCACTACCAGAGTGCCTGCTACGGCCTGGCGATGCGCCTGCTGAACGACGCCGACCAGGCCGCCGATGCCACCCAGGATGCGTTCATCCACGCGTATCGGGCCATGAGCTCGTACCGAGGCGGCGTCTTCCGCTCCTGGCTCCTGCGCATCACGGCCAACGCCAGCTACGACATCCTGCGCCGCCAGCAACGCCGGCCGACGACGACGCTGCCCGATCCGGACGAGGGCGCGCCCGAGCTGCCCGATCCCGGAGCCGTGAACCCGGTAGCGGAGGCGACGAAGAGCGAGCTGTACCGACACCTCGAGGTGGCGCTCCGCCGCCTCCCCGAGGACCAGCGAACCGCCATCGTGCTGTGCGACGTCTACGGGATGGACTACAACGAGGTCGCCGCCATGACGCAATCGGCGCTCGGCACGGTGAAATCGCGCATCCATCGCGGTCGGCTGCGCCTCCGTGAGCTCATGGCCGAGCACCGGGAACTCTTCATCCGATGAGCGCGTCTGGAGGGACAGCATGCTGATCCCGAACCATCCGGCCGATGAGCGCCTGGCGGCGTTCGCCGACAACGACCCCGAGGCCACGGAGCCCGCGATCGCGGAGCACGTGGCTTCCTGCGCGCGCTGCACGGCCACGGTCGATGAGCTCGCCGGCCTCCGCGTCGCTCTCGCGTCGATGCCGGATATCGCCCCGAGCCGCCCGCTTCAGCTCGTCCCGCCCGTTGCGCCTGCGCCGGATGCCGATCGCGTCGGCGGGTGGGTGCGGCGCCTCTTCGGACCCGTTCTCGCGGCGGGTGCGGCGGTCGCCCTCGTGGGTGCCGTCGGGACCACGGCGCCGCTCCTCGACGGGCTGGCGTCCGGCGGCCAGGACTCGTCGGGTCTCACACCCATGCAGGCGGCGCCGAGTGCTGGTGGTGCGCCCGCCGATGGCGCGGGTGTGGAGGAGATGGCTCCGGGTGCTTCCGACGCGCGAGCGGCCGGCGCGTCCGCCGATCCCGAGCCCGAAGCTCAAGCGACCGACGCCGAGGAGGACGGGGGCACCGCCCTGTTGGAGGGCAGCGGCGACCAGGGCGCGCTCGCGTCCCGCCTCGCCATGGACCGGTCGCCCTGGCCGATGGTGCTCTTCGCAGGCATCGCGCTCGTCATCGCCGCACTGCTCCTGCGCTGGATCCTCGCCCCTCGCGCCGGCTAGGCGCCGACCAGCTGGAAGTTCGACCGGCCCACGCGGGGCTCAGAGCGCGATGCGGCCCGCGGCGATGGCCCCGAGGAGCAGGATCACGATCACTGCGCCGGCCAGGACCGCCGCCCAGCCCGAGTCACGGAACGTCGTCGGTGCAGGCTCCGGCCTTGGAGGGCGTCGTGTTCGCGGGATCGGCACCTCGCCGGGGCGGCGGACGGTGCGAGGAGCCGCGCGCGTCTCGGCGGCCGTGGCGCGCCACGTCGCCCAGGTCCGGGTCGAGGACGGCGCGGATGGATGGATCGGCGCGCGTGATGGGGCCCAGTGGCCGGCGGAGGGTGTGCCCGACGACGGATGGTCGCGGTCGTAGTCCATGCGGCGCACCGGATTCGACAGGATGGCCCATGCCTCGTTGATGCGCCGCATGCGCTCGGCAGCCTCCGCCTTCCCCTCGTGCAGGTCGGGGTGATGGCGCTTCGCCAGCCGCCGATGTGCGCGCGCCACCTGGAGCGGGGACGCGTCGCGCGTCACGCCCAGCACGGCGTACGGGTCGAGGGTCGAGCGCCCGGTCATCGCCACGATTCTACGGCGGCCCGCAGGCCGCCATCGGGCTAGACTCAGAAGCACCGATGCCCGACCGCAGACCCCTTCTCATGCTCATTGACGGGCCGAGCCTCGTCTACCGCGGCTACTTCGCGTTGCCGCCGCTCACGATGTCCGATGGCACGCTCGTGAATGCCGTCTTCGGCTTTCTCCAGATCGTCCTGCGCGGGATGCAGGACGTGAAGCCGGACTTCGCCATGGTCAGCTTCGACGTCGGCAAGCCGCAGTTCCGCTTCGATGCCTACCCCGAGTACAAGGCGGGCCGGCCGAGCATGCCGGACGACCTTCGCGGGCAGTTCCCGATCGTCCGCGAGATCGCGGCGATGATGGGGATCCCGACGCGCGAGCTCGAGGGCTACGAGGCCGATGATGTGATCGGCACGCTGGCGAAGAAGGCCACCGCGCAGGGCGTCGACACGATGATCGTGTCCGGCGACCTCGACGGCCTCCAGCTCGTCGACGACCACGTCCGGCTGCTGACCACCCGCATGGGTGTCGCCTCGACGGTGATTTACGACGAGGCGAAGGTCATGGAGCGCTACGGTCTGCGCCCGGACCAGATGCTCGACTACAAGGCGCTGAAGGGCGACACGTCCGACAACATCCCCGGCGTCCCGGGGGTGGGGGAGAAGACCGCCAGCAGCCTCCTTCAGCAGTTCGGCACGCTCGACGGCATCTACGAGCATCTCGACGAGGTGAAGGGCAAGATGCGGGAGAGGCTCGCCGAGCATCGCGAGTCGGCGTTCATGTCGCGCGAGATCGGCCGGATCGTCACCGATCTGCCGGTCGACCTCGGGCTCGACGAGGCGCGAACGGGCCGGTATGACCGCCGCGCCGTCGCGCAGCGCCTGCGAGAGCTCGAGTTCCGTTCCCTCATCGATCGGCTGCCGGCCTCGAGCATCGCGCCGACCGGCTTCGACAGCCCGGAGCAGGAGACGAAGGGCGGGCTTCAGCTCAGCCTGGACCTGCTGGGCGGTCGCGCGCCGGCGTCATCCGATCCGTCGGAGGCGCCCGAACGGCCGGACCCGCTCGCCGATCCGGGAGGTGCCATCGAGCACATCGACCCGAGGATCGCCCGCAGCGAGTCCGACCTCGACGAGCTCGGCAGCTGGCTGGCCTCGCACGTCGATGCGGTCGGCCTGGGATGGGCGACCGGCGCCGGCCGGCCCCTCGAGCGGCGGCTGTACGGCATCGCGCTCGCGGCGGCCGACGCGAGCGCTTGGTACGTGCCCTGCGACCCGGGCAGTATCGCGCTCGAGCGGCTGCCGCCCGAGCTCATGCGGGAGGACCGCGTCCGCATCGGCCATGACCTGAAGCAGCTCGTCACGACGCTGTGGTCCGACCGCCAGGTCGAGCTGCGCGGGACGTTCGCCGACACCCTCGTGGCCGGCTACATGGTGAACCAGGCGCTGCGATCGCAGACGATCGAGGACCTGGCCGCCCAGCACTTCGGCGCCGAGCTGCCGCCGAAGGCGGTGAACGCCGAGACCGGGGCGGAGGAGCTGCCGATGGCGCGGCGCGCCGCAGCCGAGGCGCTCACCGCGCTGCTCGCCCACCCGATCCTGCGCACCCAGCTCGAGGATGGCGGCCTGGCACGGCTCTACGACGAGGTCGAGATGCCGCTGCTCCCGGTGCTGGCGAGGATGGAGATTGCGGGTGTCGCGCTCGACCTCGAGGCGCTCGCGGCGATGAGCGACGAGTTCGGGGCGACGCTGGCGGACCTCGAGGCGCGGATCTACGGCCTCGTGGGTCACGAGTTCAACATCGGCTCACCGCGCCAGCTCGAGACGATCCTGTTCGACGAGCTCGGCCTGCCCTCGACGAAGCGGACCCGGACCAGCCGCTCGACCGATGCCTCGGTCCTCGAGGACCTGCGCGAGAAGCACGAGGTCATCCCGCTCATCCTCGAGCACCGCCAGGTGTCGAAGCTGAAGTCCACGTACGTCGACGCGCTTCCCACGCTGGTGGACGCGGAGGGCCGGCTTCACACGACGTACCAGCAGGCGGTGGCAGCCACCGGGCGCCTGTCGAGCACCGATCCGAACCTCCAGAACATCCCGATCCGGACGGCGCTCGGGCGGCGGATCCGACGCGCGTTCGTGGCGCCGTCCGGAAAGCTGCTGCTCGGTGCCGACTACTCGCAGCAGGAGCTGCGCATCCTCGCCCACGTCTCGCAGGACGAGGGCCTCAAGGCGGACTTCGCGGCGCATGCGGACATCCACCTCGCCGCCGCGGCGCGCGTCCTGGGGCTCGAGCCCGATGCCGTCGGCCCGAAGGAGCGCAGCGTGGCGAAGATGATCAACTACGGCATCGCGTACGGGCTGTCGGATTTCGGCCTCGCGCAGCGGCTCAGCATCCCGCGCGAAGAGGCCCACGTCTTCATCGAGGACTACTACCGCGCCTACCCGGGGATCCGCCGCTACACGACCGAGATGAAGATCCTCGCGCGCGACCAGGGGTTTGTCACCACACTGCTCGGCCGTCGCCGCTACCTCCCCGAGCTGGCGGCCCGGAACTCGGCCCTGCGATCCGCCGGCGAGCGGATGGCGATCAACATGCCGATCCAGGGGACGGCGGCCGACGGCATGAAGATCGCGATGGTCCGGCTCGATGCCGCGCTCCGAGAACGCGGGCTCCGATCCCGGATGCTGCTCCAGGTGCACGATGAGCTCGTGTTCGAGACGGACGAGGAGGAGCTCACGGAGCTCGCCACGCTGGCGGAGTCGCTGATGAAGGAGGCGCTCCCGCTGGACGTGCCGCTGGAGGTGGACCTGAAGGTCGGCCGGGACTGGGAGCAGATGGATCGCTTCGTGCGCGACGACGGGTCGTGGCGACGCGTGCCGAAGAGCTCGGTCGACGTCGCGCGCGAGGAGGCCGACGAGGAGGTCGCGGCCGAGCTCGTCTCCTAGCCGCTCCGACGAGACCCGCCGATGCCCGAGCTTCCCGAGGTCGAGACCGTTGCCAGGGATCTCCAGCGCTGGGTCGCGGGAGCCACCATCGCCGGCGCCGAGGTCCGATGGGCACGGACCATCCGCCATCCGCAGCCGCCCGAGCGGTTCGAGGCGGAGATTGCCGGAGCCACGATCCGGCGCGTCGACCGGCGCGCCAAGACCGTGCTCCTGCATCTCGAGGACGGACGCGTGATGACGGTCGCCCTGCGCATGACCGGCGCCCTCATCGTCGCTCCGGCCGGCACCGGCGAGGACCCCTATGCGCGCGTTGTCTTTCGGCTGGCCGACGGCCGCGAGCTTCGCTACCGCGACGTCAGGAAGTTCGGCCGGATCGGCCTGTGGCCGGGCGGGGGTCTCCGAAGCATCGGGGCGGGGCGGGGGGCCCGCAGCCGCAGGATCGCCGAGGGCACGACCACGTACCGCATCGGTGAGGTGTTCAGTGGCCATGGGCCGGAGCCCCTGTCTCGGAGCTTCACCGTCGAGCGGTTCGCCGAGCGGCTGGCCCGGCGATCGGCGAAGCTCAAGAGCCTGCTCCTCGACCAGAGCTTCATCGCGGGGGTGGGGAACATCTACGCGGACGAGGCCCTGTGGCGCGCTCACCTCCACCCGCTGCGGCGCGCGGACACGCTGGGCGAGCGCGACGTGCGGCGGCTCCACCGAGCGGTTCGGCAGGTGCTCCGGGAGGGAATCGCGAACCGTGGAGCAAGCTTCAGCGACTACGTCGGTGCCGATGGCGAGCCCGGCGCGAACGCCGAGCGACTCGCCGTCTATCGCCGAACCGGCGAACCCTGCCTGCGCTGCGGTCGGCGCATCGAGCGCGTCGTGGTCGGGCAGCGGAGCACGCACTTCTGTCCACGCTGCCAGCCGGAGCCGGTAGCATCGGAGCCGGCATGAAGGTCATCGGCCTGACCGGGAACATCGGCTGCGGGAAGAGCACCGTGGCCCGCATGCTGCGCCAGCACGGCGTGGCGACCGTCGACGCGGACACGGTCGCGCGCGAGATCCGTCACAACGACGCGGATGCGCGGGCGGAGATCGTCGAGCGCTTCGGCACCTATCAGGCAGACGAGCTGTCGAGGATTGTGTTCGCCGATCCGGCCGCGCTGCGGGATCTCGAGCGGATCCTGCATCCGCGAATCCGGGGCGAGGTGCGCACCCGGCTGGCGGAGCTGCGGCAGGGCGGCGTCGAGGTCGCGGCGGTCGAGGTGATCAAGCTCATCGAGTCGCCGCTGGCCGACGCCTGCGACGAGATCTGGGTCGTGCGCTGCGACGAGGCGGATGCGATCCGGCGTCTGGCGGAGTCCCGCGGCATGGACGAGGAGACCGCGCGACGCAGGATGGCGAGCCAGTCCTCGCAGGAGGAGAAGATCGCCGCCGCAGACGTGGTCATCGACGGCTCGGCGCCGATCGAGGAGACGCGCCGCCAGGTCGAATCGGCGCTGGCGGCGCTGCTCGAACGCTGAGCTCGCCTAGCGGCTCGCCGCGCCCTCGGTGAACTCCGGAGGCAGCGGGACGGGGAAGCCGAACTCCTCGATGAGCCGGTCGATCGTCGAGCCCTCGGTCTCGGCGGTCCGGTCATCCTGGTCGGGACGCAGGACCATGCTGAACTGGCCGCCGGCCGCGGTGAGCTCGGTCACCTTCTCGGCGGTCGCCAGATCCGTGCGCAGGATGTAGACCGCGCCGTTGCGAGCCAGGATCGTCATCGCCTGGAGCGTGACCTTCGTCGACGGGCCGGGCAGGTACTGCTGGGTCGTCGCCTCTGCCTCCTCGGGGCTCTGGCCGATCTCCGGGTTGATCGCCATCGTCACGATGAGGTCGACGATCTGCCCCGGCTGTAGCGTGCCGGCCACGGCTCGCTCGTCCGGGACGCTGACGGAGACGGCGCGAAGATCCGGGCCCTCGGGGTCGAACTCGGTGCCGGGTTCGAGGATGCTGAACGCCTGGCCCTCGGTCGTCGAAGCGAGCATGTTGCGGGTCAGCAGCTGACCGGTCGCGACCGGCACGCCGGTGACGCGACCGAGGACCTCGTCGACGCTGGCGAAGGCCGTCTCGTTCGTCGCGTCGGCGGGGATGCTGCGCATCGAGACGTCGCCCTCCTCGATCGGCTTGCGACTCGGGATCTCGCGCAGCGCGACGACGACGTCGCGCATCACGACCTCCTCGTCCTGCGTCAGCCCGCTCGCCTGAAGGGCGATGAAGACGGTCGCAGCAACGAGCAGCGCCACGATGATCCCCACCGCGATGTAGACCTTCGAGCGGCGAGAGTTACGGTCTGAGTATTCGATCTCCACGGGCGAGATGCTCTCCTAGTTCGAGGGGGTGGTCACTAGGACCAAGGGACCAGTCGCGGACGCTGGGCGCGGCGCAGGGCGAGGTCGTTCGGGTCGCCGTGGACGCCGGTCACGGCCTTGCCGGAGATGCTGTTCGCGTTGACCGCGGTCACCTGGAAGACCCCGAAGCCGATGATGTCGACGTACTGCCCGCCGGCCTCGGTCGTGGCGACGGTGAAGGTCATCGGCTGGAGGTGGGTGACGGGCTGGCCGTCGCCGTTCGTGCCCGTCGCGCGGACGTTGAAGCGATAGCACCCGGCCGCGAGGCCGGTGGTGTTGACGGAGACGGTCGAGGCCGCGCCGGAGCCGCTCGAGCTCGGGGTGACGCTCGTGGGCGAGAACGTGATCTGGTTCGCCGGAAGTGACGCCGGCGTGAGATTGCAGGTGCTGAACGATGCGGGATCCCACGACAGGTTGACCGCGCTGCCCGATGCCCCCCAGCGTGTGCTGCCGCCGTTCGCCGTCGAGACATACGCGGTGAGCGTCACCGTGCCGCCGTAGGTGGCCGTCGAACCGCTGACCGTCGAGTTGCCCAGGCTGAAGTCGCGCACGGCACCGCCGATCCGCACCGCGACGGGCGCGCGGCGAGTCTGGAAATACGGATTGCCCGAGTGGCCCTCGATCCAGACCGTGTAGATGCCGGCAGGCACCGAAGTCGTCTGGAAGTTCGTCGTCGCGACGTTCGTCCCGTTCTTGGCCGGGATGAAGACGTTCGGCGTGAATGTCGGCTCGTTCATCTTGCCGGCGGCCGGCGGCGTCACCACCGGGTCGGGAATGAGGTTGTGCGCCGGGTATCCGGCGGCCGCCGCGTCGGTGTCGCCGTGGAGATGGAGGGTGACGGTGCTGTTGAATGCCGCGTTGCGGGCGACCGAGAACGACGGTCCGGCGGTTCCGGTCGTCGTGGCCGGAAGGGTGATCGCGGACGGCGGCGTGATCGTGAAGTCCGGGATCTCCATCACCGTGCCGTTGTAGACGGCCAGGAGAATCCGATCGCCGGCCACGTACATGTCCTCGAAATTGCCCACGACCATCGCGGTGTCGTTGCCCGACATCACCCCGACCTGGGTATCGCCGTTCGGAGGGACGCTCACCGGCGGGAAGCCGGGCCCGGGATAGCCGGTGAGGATGTACTCGCCTTGCATCGACTTGAGGGTGTTGAGGGTGGTCCCGGCGGTGACGCCGTTGTAGTAGACGCGGGACCCCGTCGATTCGAAGTTGCGGACGTCGAGTGCGATGAACCCTCGGAAGCTGGCGTCGTTGTTCGCCTTCGACCCCGGGCCATAGAGCTCGAACGTCGGGCCGGGCTCGGTCTCGCTGGCCGGCACGCGGCCGCCGTACCCGAGGGGATTCGCGTTGTCGACCTGGCCGGAGCTGCTCGTCGCGGCGGTGGCCATGAAGTCGGTGAAGCCTCCCCCCGGACCGGGCGGGCTCTCGTATCGCCGCGCGACGATCGGGACCGCCGGGGAACCCTGGAGGCTGCATCGCGCCCGGCCCCCCGTGTCGAGCTCGCCGACCCCGACGAGGCGGGCGAGCACGGTGTCGACGACAGAGCTGATTGCGACCCGCACCGTCGCTCCGGCGACGATGATGCCGCTCCGCAGGTGCACCGGATCGCCGGCATGCCCGTCGGCGTAGACCCTCGCGTCATCGGCTGCGATCGTGGCCGTCGCGCCGGCCGGCGATCCGTCGAGGTTCACGAGTGCCACGCTCCGCGCGACCTGTGCGGCGGCGTTGTCGGTCTGGCCGTCCACGAGTGCCCGGCAGGCGGCAAGCGCGGCCGCATCGGCGGCGTTCTGGACGTGGCGGCGCTCCGCGACCTGCCGGCCGATGTCGATCGCGAGGCCGGCGATCGCCAGCAGGACCACGAGGCCGATTGCGACGATGACGAGCACCTGGCCGTCGCGGTCCGGCACCCGATCGGCAACCCGCTGCCGCATCAGTTGATCACCATTGCCGCATCGGCCCGAAGGGTGAAGAGCCCGTTGCCGTCTCCGTCCAGCACCGCGTCGAGCAACGGGACGATGATCGCCTGGTTGTAGTCGAGCTGGACCCGAATGAGGCAGCCCTCGCCCGTGTCGAGCGTGCAGTACGTCGTGGCGTCCGCGGTGTTCGGGCAGGGTGCGCCCGGAGCCGCGCCGGCCTTGCAGATCGAGATCTCGACGTCGCCGTTCTGCCACAGGTCGTGCTTGCCGTCGCCGTTCAGGTCGACGCCGGCCGGGCACGGCGTGCTGGCCGAGAAGTTCGGGCTCGACGTGCCGAGGAAGCCGAACGCCTGGGTCGCCGCGGTCACCGCGGCGGTGCATCTATCCACCCCGTTGGCGGAGTTCGACCGGTTCGCCTCGTAGCGATAGATCGTCGCCTCGCGCGCCGCCTCGCGGGACGCGTTCGTCAGCGACACGTTCGCACCGAAGAGCAGGCCGAACTGGACGATGCCCACCACCACGAGGAGCAGCGGAAGGAGGACGGCGGCGAACTCGACCATCGCCTGGCCGCGCTCTCGGCGGGGTCGTCGGGACGCGAGCGATGCGGTGTCGGATGTGGGCAAGGGACTGATCGCGAGCTCGTGAGCGGATGTGGTGGGCCGGCAGCACGGCGATCGTAGGAACGTGCCACGCCGACCGATATAGGCCGATGGTGGGCGGCGCATGGGACCGATGGAGGACGGCTAGAATCGGTCACCCATGCCCGACTTGAAGGTCCACAGCCCCTACGAGCCGACCGGCGACCAGCCGACGGCGATCGCATCGCTGGTCGACGGCATCCAGGCGGGCCTGAAGCACCAGGTCCTCCTCGGCGCGACCGGCACGGGCAAGACCTTCACGGCCGCGAAGGTCATCGAGGCGGTCCAGAAGCCCACGCTCGTCATGGCGCACAACAAGACGCTCGCGGCGCAGCTCTACCAGGAGTTCAAGGAGTTCTTCCCGGACAACGCGGTCGAGTACTTCGTGAGCTACTACGACTACTTCCAGCCCGAGGCCTACCTGCCCCGAACCGACACGTACATCGAGAAGGACTCGTCCCGGAACGACGAGATCGACCGGCTGCGGCACAACGCGACCCGGGCGCTGTTCGAGCGGCGTGACGTGGTCATCGTGGCATCGGTCTCGGCCATCTACGGCCTCGGGGCGCCGGTCGACTACGGCGCGACCGTGATCGGCCTCAAGGTGGGTGGCTCGTATCGGCGCGACGGGATCCTGCGCCACCTCGTCGATCTCCAGTACCAGCGCAACGACGCGGCGCTCGGTCGGGCGAAGTTCCGGGTTCGGGGTGACGTGCTCGAGGTCCAGCCCCCGCACGGGGAGTACGTCGTGCGTGTCGACTTCTTCGGGGACCAGGTCGAGCGCATCGCGGAGATCGACGACCTGACCGGCGAGGTCCTGGCCGAGCGCAGCGAGGTGAACCTGTACCCGGCCTCGCACTACGTGACACCGCGCGACAAGATGCTGGCCGCCATCGAGAAGATCGACTCGGAGATGAACGAGCGCGTCGCCTGGCTGGCCGACCAGGGTCGCGAGCTCGAGGCGGCGCGGCTGCGGCAGCGGACCGAGTTCGACCTCGAGATGATGCGCGAGGTCGGCTTCTGCTCGGGAATCGAGAACTACTCGCGCCACCTCGCCGGCCGCGAGGAGGGGAGCCGGCCGTGGACCCTCATCGACTACTTCCCGACCGACTTCCTCCTCGTCGTCGACGAGAGCCACATCACGATCCCGCAGGTCCACGGCATGTACAAGAACGACCGGACCCGTAAGGAGATCCTCGTCGACTTCGGCTTCCGGCTGCCGTCGGCCCTCGACAACCGGCCGCTGACGTTCGAGGAGTTCGAGGACCACATGAGCCAGGTGGTCTACATGTCGGCGACGCCCGGACCCTACGAGACCGAGCGCGCCGATCGCGTCGCCGAGCAGTTCATCCGTCCGACCGGCGTCGTCGACCCGCAGATCACGGTTCGCCCGACGACGGGCCAGATCGACGACCTGCTGGCCGAGATCCGCGTCACGGTCGAGCGCGGCGAGCGCGCGCTCGTGACGACGCTCACGAAGAAGATGGCCGAGGACCTGGCGGATTACCTCTCGGAGCTCGGCATCAAGGTCCAGTGGCTCCACTCCGAGGTCGACACGCTCGAGCGGATCGAGATCCTGCGCGACCTGCGGCTCGGGGTCTACGACGTCCTCGTCGGCATCAACCTGCTGCGGGAGGGCCTCGACCTCCCGGAGGTCACGCTGGTCGCCATCCTCGATGCCGACAAGGAGGGCTTCCTGCGCTCGGGCGGCTCGCTCATCCAGGTCATCGGCCGGGCGGCGCGCAACGTCGGTGGCAGAGTTCTCATGTACGCCGATCGCGTCACCGACTCGATGCGGGCGGCGATGGACGAGACCGAGCGCCGCCGCGAGAAGCAGATCGCGTACAACGCCGAGCACGGCATCACGCCCGAGACCGTGATGAAGGAGATCCGCGACATCCACGAGAGCCTGCGCCGCGTCGCAGAGGAGCGGGCCGAGCTCCAGGTCGCGGGCAAGGAGCCGGAGGAGCTGGCCGCGATGACCGGACGGCTCGAGGCGCAGATGAAGGAGGCGGCACGCAACCTCGAGTTCGAGCGGGCCGCCGCGCTGCGTGACGAGATCCTTCAGCTGCGCCGCCTGCGTGACGAGCTGGCTGCCGCGCCGGGAAGCATCCCGGCCGAGGTCTACGCGTCCGCGGCCGCCGGGGATGCCGAGGTGACCCGCGACGCACGCGATGGGCGGACGTCCGCGCGCGAGAGCGCCAACGTGTTCAGCGTCCAGACGCGCCCGAACGTCATCGCCGCGGGATCGCGCCGCAAGCCGCCGCGACGACGACGCCCATGAGGGAGGACTAGATGGCCGGCACGATGCCGCACGCGATCTTCGTGGAGACCGATGTCGACGGGAACGGGCTGGTCGGCGCCTACGCCGCCGAGCTCCCCGGTTGCGCGGTCTTCGCCGCGAATGCTGATGAAGCGGCGGGCGGCATGCCCCGGCGAGTCCGCGAGTTCACCGCGTGGCTGCGCGGGAACGGCGAGGCTCAGCCGGACTTCGTCGGCGACAACTGGTACGAGGTCGAGCGCGCCGCGGCGACCGACGGGGGTGCGAACCGAGCCGCCTTCACCCTGGACGAGCTCCCGCCGAGCGACGACGAGTTCGCGACCTGGATGCGCTGGCTGGAGCTGGCGCGGGAGGAGCTCGCCGATGCGCTCGATGCGGGGGACCCGACCGCGGCGGCGGAACTGCTCGGGGTGATCGAGCGCCAGGACGTCGTGTTCGTCCGCGACCTCGGAGGTGGCGCGCCCGAGATCACGACCGACCCGATCGACAACCTCTACGCGGCACGCGACGCGCTGACCGATGCGCTCACGGCCGCCGGGCCGTTCCACGACGGCGTGCGTCGCATGCTGCGGCTCGCGATCGCCGACGACCTGCGGGCGGCGCAGGAGCTCCGGCCGCCGGCGTGATCGACCTTGCGACCGCGGCACCCCGGCGCCTGCGGCATGCCGGCGACTGGCCCACGCCGGCCCCTCGCCGCGCCGAGCCGGGCAGCGAGCTGCGCGCGCTCCAGGACTCGATGCCGGCGTGCGACGGCGACGCGTCCCCGGTCCTCTCCGGTGACGGCAGCGAGCGGGCGATGCTGATCGGCCAGGCACCCGGCTGGCGCGAGATCGAGACCGGACTGCCGTTTGCGTGGGACGCCGGCAAGCGACTGTGCGGCTGGATGGCCGCCGCGGGCATCTCGATCGACGACTTCCGGGAGCGCTGGTACGTCACGAGCATCGCCAAGTGCTACCCGGGACGCGCACCCGGCTCGTCGGTCGACCGCCCGCCCTCGCGCGCCGAGATCGTGCGCTGGACCCCGTTCCTGCGCCGCGAGATCGAGCTCGTGGCGCCCGAGCTGGTCCTGCTCGTCGGCGGCACCGCGCACCGGTACGCCTTCGGTCCGTCGGCGCGCCTCGACGAGCTCGTCGGGCGGCCGCTGACGTGGGAGGCGGCTCCCGGCGCCGTCGTGCTGTGTCTGCCCCACCCGTCGGGGGCATCGACGTGGCTCAACGACCCGGCACACGTCGAGCTGTGGCGCGCGGGTATCGGCCTCCTGCGTGAGCGGTGGGAGCGGCTCGTCGGATGACGCGCGAGGTCCGCATCGGCGTGCTCGTGGTGGCGGCGCTCGGGGCGTTCGTGTTCTTCCTGCTCGTCGTCGGGTCGTCGGGACCGCCGCGCGCCGACGTCGACCCACTGACGGTCGAGGAGGCCCTGGCCGGAGGCGATCCCGCCGGCACGTGGGGAAGCGACGAGCTCCACGTCACCGGCTGGTATGCCGAGCTGGACGCTGATTGCCAGGGCGACGACGGGGGAGCGGATGAGAGCGTCTCCTGGCTGCAGCGCGACTGCCCGCTGCGCGTCCTCGTTCCCGAGCAGCCGGCGCCGGACGTCAGCCAGGACGAGCTCCTCCGAAGCGGCATCCGCCTCGCCGCGCCGCAAGGTCGAGCCTTCCCGTCGCGGGCCGAGGAGGGAGGCGCGAACCTTCGCGGCCAGCAGCTCGTGTTCATCGGCCACTTTGCGGACGCGGCCGCCGCCTCCTGTGTGCCCGACCGTGCCGATCGATGTCGCCAGACGTTCGTGGTCTCCGACTACGACGAGCTCGTTCGCTAGGGTCCGCCCGGACGGTGCGGGTCAGCTCCCGGTCGTCATGTCGAGCAGGCCCGCCTCCCGGGCGCGGCGCATGAAC
This sequence comes from Chloroflexota bacterium, assembly GCA_025699005.1. Taxonomy (GTDB): domain Bacteria; phylum Chloroflexota; class Limnocylindria; order QHBO01; family QHBO01; genus JACDBZ01. The sequence goes on from JAILWI010000004.1 coordinate 128,720, forward strand.
CAGGCGAAACCAGCCAGCGCCAGCGGCACGACGACGGCGGTCGTGACGACGAGAAGGGCCAGGACGACGAGGTCGGGGAGCGTGCCGATCGTTCCCGGCGATCCGTGGCCGAGCAGGCCACGTCGCGACGCCTCGAGCCACCACGTGGTCGGGATGGCGTAGGCGATCGGGTGGAGGAAGGTCGGCAGGACGTCGATCGGGAAGATCGCGCCGGACACGAGGTAGAGCGCCCCGGCGATGGCCTCGGGGTAGGACCACGCCTCCTGCCGCAGCTGGAGGCACCATCCGGCGATGAAGACTCCGAGGGCCATGACCGCGGTGAGCCCGAGGATCGTGGCGGGAACCAGGAGCAGGATGTTCGGCCGCAGCTCCACCCCCAGGAGCACGACGCCGACCGCCAGCGTGAGGATCACGGCGACGAATGAGACCGCGACGCGCGCGAGTGACCGACCCAGCAGGATCGGGAACAGCGAGGTCGGCGTGACGACGAGGTACTTCATCATCCGATAGCGCTCGCGGTCCTCGAGGATCGACTGCACGAGGCCGCCCATGACCCCGAACACGACGTTCCACAACGCGCTGCCGACGATGAGGAACTGGAGGAACTCGCCGCCCTGGCCCTGGGTGATCACGTTGAACATGACCACGAGGATCATCGCCGCGGCGAGGGGCTTGGCGATCGTGTAGACGGCGAACAGGAACGGATCCGACCAGTTCGACTCGATTGCCCAGCCCAGGCCGACGGCCGTGCGGAAGCTGCGCCACGCGTCGGGAATCGTGAGCCCCTCGACCGTGGCCGGCCGCTCGATCACTGCCATCGCAGCGTCAGCCGTCCCTCGCGGCGTGCGAGCGTCTCGAGATAGCCGAGGGCGAGCCGTGCACCGACGAGGAAGACGACGCCCATGGCGGCCAGGATGGCCATCTCCGCGCCGACCGGCAGGATCCCTTCCGCCGCGCCGGGGAACACGACCTGGCGCATCGCGTCGAGCCCGACACCGAGCGGCAGCGTCGCCAGCACGATGCCCGCCACCGTGGGCCCGAGTGCCCGCAGCGGGAAGTTCACGCCGCCCAGCAGGTAGATCGGCTCCTGGAGCAGCTGGGCGAGGTGGAACGCCTCGCGTCCCCAGAGGAGGAAGAGGCTGGCGAACAGCATCCCCATGCCGTAGAGCGGAATCATGGTCAGGACGAACACCGCAACGAGCGCGAGCGGGTCCTGCACGTTGTAGGAGACGCCGTAGAGGAGTGAGCCGATGCCGATGACGGCCAGCGCGCGCGAGCTCGTCATGACCAGGCCGCCGATCGCCATCCCCGCCAGGACGCTCATGAGGTGCATCGGCGCGGTGAAGTAGAGCTCCAGGTTGCCCTGGTCCTTCTCCCAGTAGAACTGGGCCGCCATCATCCACACGACGTTGAGCCAGAAGGCGGTCATCGCGCCGCCGAGCACGACGAAGCCGACGAACTCCTCGGGAGCGTCGAGGGCTCGATAAACGAACACGAAGGCGCTCACCGCAAGGAAGGGGAGGAGGATCTCGAAGAAGATCCATGACGGCTCCCGGGTCAGGCCGATGACGCGCGGATAGGCACGGCCCACGATCGCCCGCAGGTTCATGGCGACGATGCGCCGGTTCGACCATTCGGCCGCCTCCCGCGGTCCGCTGGCCGGCGTCGCGCGGTAGCCGCTCACGGCGCGGGGTCCGCCTCGTCCTCGTCGCCGAAGCCGCGGCCGACCAGCTCGACGAAGACGTCCTCCAGGCTCGGCTCCGACTTCGCGAGCCCCACGAGGCTCGACCCACGCTCCGCCACCGCGGTCACGACGCTCGTCAGGGCGGAGTCATCCGCGAGGGCTACCTTCAGCGCCACGCGGTCGGAGCCGGCGCCGTCCGCGACGCCGTCGTCCGCCGGCACCGCCGACAGGACGCCGGGGAGCGCACCGATGGCCGCAATGCCACCGTTGGCCGGCAGCCGATCGAGCTCGATGCGGAAGATGGACTCTGCCTGGACGCGGCGCCGCAGCTCCTCGGGGGTGCCGAGCGCCAGGATCTTGCCGCGATCCACGATCGCGATGCGGTCGCAGAGCTGCTCCGCCTCGACCATGTAATGGGTCGTCAGCAGGAGCGTTCGACCGGGAGCCGCGGCCTTCCACGCCAGCGTGTGCTCGCGCAGGTCACGCGCCGCGGCGACGTCGAGTCCGAGGGTCGGCTCGTCGAGGAAGAGGACCCACGGGTCGTTCAGCAGCCCGCGGGCGAAGTTGAGCTTCTGCCGCTGGCCGGTCGAGAGCGTGCGGACCTTCTGGTCGCGCTGCTCCTGGAGGCCGGTGATCTCGATGAGCTCGTCGACGCGCCGCCACCCCTCGCGCGCCGGCAGGCCGTAGAACTGGCTGAACATCCACAGCTGCTCGCGCAGCGTCAGGAGTCCGTAGCCCGACTGCTCGCCGCCGGCGACCATGTTGATGACGCGCCGAATCTTAGCGGTCTCGTTCACGACGTCGAACCCGGCGATGCGCGCCGTCCCGCTCGTCGGCAGCAGCAGCGTCGTGAGGATCTTGATGAGCGTCGTCTTGCCGGCGCCGTTCGGACCCAGGAGGCCGAAGTACTCGCCCGGCTCCACGTCGAGGTCGACGCCGCCCAGGGCGGTCACCGGGGAGGGCTTCGCCTTGTAGACGCGGGTGACGCCGCGGGCGTGGATCGCGAGCTCTTCGGACATCGTGAGGCAGCACCGGGTGCGGATCGGGGTCGAAACGGGATCGGGATCGTAGCACTGCTAACCATCGGGGGACATGCGACATCCGTCGCGATTCGCGGCCTCGAACCCGGCGCGGCCCGAGCTCAGGAAAGGCCCGCTTCGCCCTCGCACTCGCCGGGGCCGTGCTCGCAGTCGGCGGACAGGAGGCCGGCCCCGCTGATCGACAAGAGGGCCTCTCGGACGTCGCGCTCCTCGGCAGGGGAGGGGACGGTCTCCAGGGCGTAGCTGACCCGATCGGCGAGCGTGGCGCTCAGCGAATCGGTCGGCCCGAAGGTGCGCCACTCGCCATCGCCATCCCAGATGACGATGCCGTAGCCCTTCACCGCGACCGAGAACATGTGCGACCTGTCTCCCTGATGCTGCGCCGGTCCGCCGCCCGTGGCCCCCGGCGGCGTCCGGCGCTCCCCTCGGCTCCCCCGGTCGGCGTCCTGGTACCGATCTCCCAGTACCGTGCGCCGGCCCGCGCCCCCCGACAAGATGGGCGGACCGCACCCATCCACCCGCTAACCCCCCATCTCGTGGCGCGAACGTACTGGGCCGTAGCCGGGCGCGCATGCGCAAACGATCCCCCGAGCCCCACAGAACAGGCGTTCGCATCGGCGCGATTCCTGCTACGATGCGTGCGGAATGCCCTCCGACAAGATCGTGGTTCGCGGTGCCCGCGAGCACAACCTCAAGAACATCGACGTGGAGATGCCGCGAGATCGGCTGATCGTGATCACCGGCCTCTCGGGATCCGGGAAGTCGAGCCTTGCCTTCGACACGATCTACGCCGAGGGGCAGCGCCGCTACGTCGAGTCGCTCTCCGCGTACGCGCGCCAGTTCCTGGGGCAGATGGAGAAGCCGGACGTCGACCAGATCGACGGGCTCTCGCCGGCCATCTCGATCGACCAGAAGGGGGCGTCGCGGAACCCGCGGTCGACCGTCGGAACCGTCACCGAGATCTACGACTACCTCCGGCTGCTGTTCGCGCGCATCGGTCGAATGCACTGTCCGATCTGCGGCCGCGAGATCGAGCGCCAGACGGTCGAGCAGATGGTCGACCAGGTTTACGGCCTGCCGGAGGGGACGCGCGTCATGTTCATGGCCCCGCTCGTGCGCGATCGGAAGGGGGAGCACGAGAAGCTGCTCGCCGGCGCGAAGCAGGCGGGCTTCGTCCGCGTCCGCGTCGACGGCGAGCTCCGCGATCTCGACGAGGAGATCAAGCTCGACAAGAAGTTCAAGCACTCGATCGAGGTCGTGGTCGACCGCCTGGTCGTCCGCCAGACCGATGACGACGGCGCCCCGCGACCGGACGCCACCCGGATGGCCGACTCGATCGAGACGGCGCTGCGCCTGTCGGAGGGGCTGCTGTTGTTGAACCTGCCCGATGCGCCGGCGAAGGAAGCGGATCGGCTCTACAGCGAGAAGTACGCGTGCCCCGAGCATGGCGGCTCGTTCGAGGAGCCGGCGCCTCGGAACTTCAGCTTCAACTCGCCGCACGGCGCCTGCCCGGACTGCACCGGGCTCGGCTCGCGGCTCGAGATCGATCCGGATCTCGTCCTTCCCAACGACGAGCTGTCGATCGACGAGGGGGCGGTGCTGCCGTGGCGCCGGATGGCGGCCACCGAGAGCTGGTTCAGCAAGATCCTCGAGGCCGTCGCCGACCACTACGGCTTCCGGACAGACGTCCCGGTGCGCGACCTGTCCGAAGAGGCGCGGCGGATCATCCTGTACGGCAATCGCGGTCAGCGCGTCGACGTCCGCTACCGGGCGCGCAACGGCAACACCCACACGTTCAAGACGACGTTCGAGGGGATCATCCCGAACCTCACCCGGCGGCACCGCGAGACCGGGTCGGACGCGATGCGCGCGGACTTCGAGCGCTACATGACGAACAAGCCGTGCCCGACCTGCAATGGCTATCGGCTGAAGCCCGAGTCGCTGTCGGTGACGATCGCGGGCAAGAACATCATCGAGACGACGCGGCGCTCGGTCACCGATGCCCTCGCCTGGTACGACGGGCTGCCGGACCGCCTCACCGATCGCGAGAACCAGATCGCCCGTCAGGTCCTGAAGGAGATCCGCGCGCGACTCGGATTCCTCATCGACGTCGGGCTCGACTACCTGACCCTCGACCGTGCCTCCGGGACGCTGAGCGGCGGCGAGGCCCAGCGCATCCGGCTCGCGACGCAGATCGGCTCGAGCCTCATGGGCGTGCTCTACATCCTCGACGAGCCGTCGATCGGCCTCCACCAGCGCGACAACGACCGCCTCATCGCCACCCTCGTCCGGCTGCGGGAGCTCGGCAACACGCTGCTCGTGGTCGAGCATGACGAGGAGACGATCCGCGCCGCGGACTGGGTGATCGACATCGGTCCGGCGGCCGGCGAGCACGGGGGGCGTCTCATCCACTCGGGCCCGCTGCCCGAGCTGCTCGAGAACCACCGGTCGGTCACGGCCGCCTACCTGCGCGGTGACAAGTCCGTCCCCGTGCCCGCGCGGCGCCGCACCGGGAAGGGGACGGAGGCGATCGTCGTGCGCGGCGCCAGCGAGAACAACCTGAAGGGGATCGACGTCGCGTTCCCCCTCGGCCGCTTCGTGGCGGTCACCGGGGTCAGCGGCTCCGGCAAGTCGAGCCTCGTGACGCAGATCCTCCACCCGGCGCTCGCCCAGCGCATCTGGGGCTCGCGCGAGCCCGCCGGCCGCCATGCCCGGATCGAGGGGATCGACCTCATCGACAAGGTCATCGAGATCGACCAGTCGCCGATCGGACGCACACCACGCTCGAACCCCGCCACGTACACCGGCCTCTGGGCGCCGCTGCGCGAGCTCCTGGCGGCCGTGCCGGAGAGCCGGCTGCGGGGCTACAAGCCGGGCCGCTTCAGCTTCAACGTGAAGGGCGGCCGATGCGAGGCCTGCGAGGGCGCCGGCATCGTGCAGATCGAGATGCACTTCCTGCCCGACGTCTACGTCCCGTGCGAGGTCTGCAAGGGGAAGCGGTACAACCGCGAGACGCTCGAGATTCACTACAAGGGCAAGAACGTGGCAGAGATCCTCGAGATGAACGTCGAGGAGGCCCTGAAGTTCTTCGACGCGGTCCCGAGTATCCGCAACAAGCTCCAGACCCTGTTCGACGTCGGGATGGGGTACATCCATCTCGGCCAGCCGGCCACGACCCTCTCGGGCGGCGAGGCGCAGCGCGTGAAGCTCGCCACCGAGCTCAGCAAGCGGGCCACCGGCAAGACGTTCTACATCCTCGACGAGCCGACGACCGGCCTGCACTTCGACGATGTCGCGCGGCTTCTCCAGGTTCTCGGGCGGCTCGTCGAGACCGGGAACACGGTGGTCGTGATCGAACACAACCTCGACGTCATCAAGACGGCCGACTGGGTGATCGATCTCGGGCCGGAGGGCGGGGACAAGGGTGGCGAGCTCGTCGCTGCCGGAACGCCCGAACAGGTCGCGCGAACCCCTGGTTCGTATACCGGCCGGTACCTCCGCCACGTCCTCGGGCTCCCCGAGGAGCTTGCCGACGCTCCGCCGCCACGTCGCCGACGCCGCGTGCCCACCGCCGTCGCCGGCTGAGCCCTACGCCGTCGACAGGCCCATCTCCGCGAGGAAGGGCGACGGGCGCGCCGGATCGACCGCCAGGATGAGGCGACGGGTCGCTCGCGTCAGCGCTACGTAGGCGAGCCGCCGCTCCTCCTCCAGGGCCCGCGCCGGGTCCGGATGCTCGGCGAGACTCCGCGCATTCGGCATCCGGTCCGCCTCGAACCCGATGACGACGACGGTTTCCCACTCGCGACCCTTGGCCCCGTGGACCGTGGCCAGCTCGACGGTGGCATCGGTAGCTCGGAGCCGGTCGATCCGCTCTTTCGCCTGGTCGAAGGCGGCAACGAATCGGTCGACGCTCGAGAACCCGACGGTCCAGCCGAGGAGGGCGTCGAGCGCCGCATGATCGCCGTCCGACAGCAGGTCGCCGGATTCGGTGCCACGCATCCAGCCCCGCACGGCCCGCCTCCGGCGCAGGGCATGGAACGGGTGGTCATGCGACGGCGATCCTCGCGCGTCGTCGACGAGGGACGTGACGACGGGCTCGTCCACGATGAGCGGCACCGCCGACGCGTGACGGACGCCGGCGCGGACGAGGGCCAGGAGCATCGGCGTCAGCTCGCCGCGCGTCCGCGACAGGAAGCAGAGTGTCCGTCCCGCGGCCGACTGGCGGAGCGCGAACCGCGCCATGCCATCAGCCCAGTCGGGCGCCGATGCGTCCGACGCGGTGATGGCCCCGGGCGCAGACACCGCACCGGACGGCGGGCGGATCGGCTTGACGAATCGCTCGTGGTTCACCGTGACCATCCGAGCGGAGGTCGCAACGACCTCGGCCGGGCACCGGTAGTTCGTGGCGAGCATGACCCGACGGGCAGCGGGGTAGTCGTCGCCGAATCGAAGGATGCGACGGACGTCCGCGAGCCGCCACGCATAGATCGTCTGATCGTCGTCGCCGACGACGAACAGGTTGTCCTCCGGCGCCGCCAGCAGGCGCACGAGACGGAGCTGCGCCGCGTCGACGTCCTGGAACTCGTCGACGCAGACGTGGGCGAATCGTGACTGCCACCGCGTGCGCAGGCGGGGATCGTCGGCGAGCACGTCACCGGCCCGCACCACGAGGTCGTCGAAGTCGATCGCCCCGCGCAGGCGCAGGAGGTCCCCGTACGTCTCGAGCACAGACCGATCGGCCTCATCGGGCGGCTCCCCGTCGATCTTCCATCGCGACAGTGCCGTGTCGAGCGCCGCGGGATCGGGCGGATCGAGTTCCGGCGACTCCGCCACCACCCGCCGGCGGGCGGCGCGGATGAGCGGGAGGCGATCGGCCACGACGTTGCGGCCCTCCCCCACGTCGAGCAGAACCTGCCTGGCGAGGGCGTGGAGGGTCCGCACCTCGACGGCCGCGGCACCCGGCATCGTGGCGCCGAGGCGGCGACGGAGCCGGGTCGCGAGGTCGGTCGCGGCATCGCGGTTGAACGTCACGACGCAGATCCGGTCGGCCGGCACGCCGCGCGACAGCAGCACGGCGATGCGCGCGACCATCGTCGTCGTCTTGCCGCTGCCGGCCGGGGCGATGATCTGGGCCGGCCCCTCGGGGAGCGTCGCGGCTGCCCGCTGCTCGGCATCGAGCGCGTCGAGGATCGGAGCGATCTCCGGGGGCGGCGCGACGACGGTCATGGCATCGATGATCGGCTCGAGCGCTTACTCCAGGGTCTCCGGCGGCTTATCGGCCAAGGCCGTATCCTGTCCGGCGCGTGCCGCCACCCGGCGGCCGAACCGAGGACCGATGCCGTTTTCATGACCCCGAGCCCCGCGTGAGACGCCAGGCCGTCCAGGCGTTCAGCGACGACACCGTTCCCTACGACCGCGAGCTGATCCGGTCAGGAGGCACGTCCCAGCGCCAGGAGCGCCATCGCCAGGAGCGCCGGCGCCAGGGTGCACGTCGCCAGCCGGAGCGCCGCCCGTCCCGCTCGCGGCCACGCCGTCGCGGCGGCTTCCTGCGCACGCTGCGCACGGTGCTCCTGCTCGGGCTGCTGGTGGTGATCGTGGGCGTCGTCCTCCTCTTCCTGCGCGGCGCGACCTTCAATGCCGCGGTATCGAGCGCGCCCTACCCGTCCACCGCGCTCCTCCTCGACCTCAACGGCAGCGAACGCGTGAACGTCCTCATGGTCGGGTACGGGGGCGGTGACCACGACGGCGCGTACCTCGCGGACTCGATCCAGATCCTGTCGATCGACCCGTCGACCGACACGACGACGACCATCCCGATCCCGCGCGACCTGTGGATCGAGGGCGTCACCTCGTTCAGCCAGAACGGGAAGGTGAACGAGGTCTACGCGGTCGGCCACGGCTCGGTCGACGGCGACGAGTCCGACAGGCTCGACGCCGCCGGGGACCGCCTGGCGGAGGTCCTGAGCGAGGTGACGGGCCTGCGCATCGACCATTGGCTGGCCATCGACTTCGCCGGGTTCCGGGAGATGGTCGACGCCGTCGGCGGGGTGACCGTCGACAACCCGGTGGCCTTCGACTACACGACGATCGAGGAGTTCCACCGGGCGGGTCGATGGGAGATGGGCGGCTTCCCCGCGGGCGAGATCCACCTCGATGGCGAGGAGGCGCTCGCCTACACCCGAGCGCGGTACACGAGCGTGGTGAGCGAGTCGACCGACTACGCGCGCTCGGTGCGCCAGGCGCGGGTCATCAGCGCGCTCCGCTCGAAGATCGGGGATGGCGGCATCGGATCGATCGTCCCGGGCCTGTCGCTCATGGACGCGATGGAGCAGCGCATCCGGACGGACCTGTCGGCGATCGACCTCTTCCTGCTCTCGTCGCACCTCTCGAGCGACCGTCGCATCGAGCTGACCGAGGACGTGGCGCTCGTCGCGACGACCAACACGATCGGCCAGTACATCCTCATCCCGATCGGGTGGACCGGAGCGGGCGACTACGGCGGGCTTCAGGCCTATCTCGAGACCGAGCTGGGCCGCACGGACGACCTCGGCAGCGCCGATGCGCCGTAGGCGGCGCTATCGCCTCGTCGATCTGCCGCGGCTCCTCATCGGCGGGGCGATCCAGTTCGCCGAGCTGTTCGGCGGCCGGTATCGGCGCACGGAGGGCGCGCACGTGCTCGTCACCGACGACGAAGCACGCGTCCTCGTCGTTCGCACCACGTACCTCGGGCCGGGCTGGATGCTGCCGGGCGGTCGCGTCGAGCGGGGAGAGACCCCGCATGCCGCTGCTGCACGCGAGGCATTCGAGGAGACCGGCATCCGCGTCAGGGTCGATCGGCTGCTGCTCGTCGATGCTCATCGGGCGCGTGACGTGAGCTTCGTGTTCGCCGGCCACGCGGAGGGCGGGGAGCTCGAGCCGCAGCTGGGGGAGATCGCGGAGGTCGGGTGGCTCAGCCGGAGCGAGATCGAGGAGACCTCACCGCGACTGCACCGGCTGCTCGGGATGCTCGACTTCGCCAAGGGAGGCGTCGCGTACGTGGGGCTGCGCCGGCCCTAGAATCGTTCCATGAGCCCCCAGCGCACGCTCCCGGCCCCGCTGCGCGCCGTGCTGCGCCGCCTGCCGTCGAGCCCCGGCGTCTACCTCATGAAGAATGCCGATGGGCGCGTGCTCTACGTCGGCAAGGCCGACTCGCTGCGCAGCCGCGTGCGGTCGTACTTCGGGGCGCGCGGCCCGGAGGACGTGCGGATCAGCCACATGGTCACCGAGGTGGCCGACGTCCAGTACATCGTCACCGACACGGTGTCGGAGGCGTACCTGCTCGAGTCGAACCTCATCAAGGAGCACCGGCCGCGGTTCAACATCCGGCTCCGCGACGACAAGAGCTATCCGTTCGTGAAGATCACGCTCGGCGAGGACTTCCCGCGCATCGTGCGGACGCGGAGCCTGAAGCGCGACGGGAGCCGGTACTTCGGGCCCTACGCATCGGCCTCGAGCGTGGACGAGACCCTGAAGCTGCTTCGCAAGATCTTCCCGTTCCGGACCTGCAACCTCGACATTCCCGAGGGCAAGCGGGTGCTCGAGCGGCCGTGCCTGCTCTACTACATCAACCGCTGCCAGGGCCCGTGCATCCAGGCGATCGAGAAGGCGCCGTACCGCGAGACGATCGGCCAGATCGTCGACTTCCTCGAGGGAAAGCAGGAGCCGATCGCCGCGGGCCTGCGCCGCGAGATGGCCGATCACAGCGACGCCCTGCGCTTCGAGCAGGCCGCCGCTGCCAGGGACAAGCTCCGCGCCGTCGAGCGAACGATGGAGCAGCAGAAGATGGCCGCCTTCAGCCGCGCCGAGCACGACGTCATCGGCATGGCGCGCGAGGAGGACGAGGCGTGCATCCAGGTCATGCAGGTGCGGAACGGCAAGCTCATCGGCCGAGAGCACTTCATCGTCGAGGGTGCGCGGGACGTCACCGACCCGGAGGTGCTCGGCTCCTTCCTGCAGCAGTACTACGCCACCACCGACGCGGTCCCGCGCGCGCTGCTCACGCCGGTCCTGCCGTCCGAGGCGGACGACCTCGCCGCCTACCTCGCGGACCGGCGCGGCGTTCGCGTCACGATCTCCGTCCCGGAGCGCGGCGAGAAGCGACGGCTGCTCGCGCTCGCCAGCCAGAACGCGGTCGAGGCGCTGGCCCGCGAGCGCGCCGAGTGGCTCGCCGACGTCGCGAAGCGGGACGAGGCACTCACCGAGCTCGCCGCAGCGCTCGGGCTCGAGCGACCGCCGGAGCGGATCGAGTGCTACGACATGAGCAACATCCAGGGGACGAGCGCGGTCGGATCGATGGTCGTCTTCATCGACGGCCGGCCGGAGCCGCGGGAGTATCGGCGCTTCCGGATCCGCTCGGGCGACACGCCGGACGACTTCCGGATGATGGCCGAGGTCCTCCGCCGCCGATTCGGGCGCGTGGCGCGGTTGCGACGGGAGACCGGCGCGCTGTCGCTCGCCGCGGTGGGTGCCGACGAGGCACCCGAAGAAGGGGATGCCGATCCGGACGCGGCCGGTGGGGCAGGGGAGCGTTCACCGACCGACAACTGGGCCGTGCCCGATCTCGTGATCGTGGACGGAGGAAAGGGTCAGCTCTCCGCGGCCGTCGGCGTCATGGACGAGCTTGCCATCAGCGACGTGCCCCTGACGGGACTCGCCAAGCGGTTCGAGGAGCTCTACCTGCCCGGTCGACCCGCACCGGTCGTGCTGCCGCGGCGCTCGCAGGCCCTCTACCTCGTCCAGCGCATCCGCGACGAGGCGCACCGGTTCGCGATCACGTACCACCGCGACGTGCGCGGCAAGCGCGCACTGCGCAGCGAGCTGGACGACATCGCCGGCATCGGGCCGGGCCGCAAGAAGGCGCTCCTCAAGCGCTTCGGGTCGGTGCGGCGGATCCGCGAGGCGACCGTCGAGGAGGTGGCCGACACGCCGGGCATCAGCCGCGAGCTCGCCGAACGGCTCAAGAGCCACCTGGCGCGCGAAGGAATGCTGGCCTGATCTTCTGCCGATTGCGGCCGGCTGCTAGACGGGCCGGATGTTCTGGTTGCGGCGAAACACGTTCTCGGGGTCCCACTGACGCTTGACCTCCACGAGCCGAGCGTACGTCGCCTCGGGATAGGCGTCGCGAAGGCGGGCCTCTGGCTCGAGGTCGATGAAGTTCACGTACGCACCCGTCGCGATCGGCGTCAGCTCGGTGAAGTACGTGTGCGTCCACTCGATGTCCGATTCAGTCCGCTCCGGGTCCACGAAGACCGTGTAGAGCGTGATCATCACCTTCGCGTTCCGGTGGGCGAAGGCGGTGGCGTCGGGAGCCACTCGCCCCATCTGGCCGCCGAGGACACGGATCTGGGAGACGGTGGCGAGCGGAGCCACCGGATCGGTCATGCGGGTCACCACATGCTCCGCCGTTGCGACGTCCGGGAGCCGATCGCTGAACAGCGTTCGGGTGATGGCCGGCATCGGGGCCTCGGCCTCGGTCGAGTACTGGTAGATGCCGCCGTACGGCATCGGCTCGAGCAGGTCCGCGATCGGCTCGGCCAAGGCGCGGAAGCCGTCCATGACCGTCTGGCCCTGGGTGGGGTCACCGGCGTGGACGACGAGGATGGTGAGGATCGGCGTGCCGACCTTGTCCTCGGGGATGTACGGCGCGGGAGGTGCCGCCATGAGCTCGAAGATCGTCGTCGTCTCCTCGGGGGCTGCATCGGCCAGCGCGAGGGCGCCCGAGAGCACGGCGGCGCTGAGTGGCAGGACGAGCACGCCGGAGAGGGTCTCGGCGACGGGGACCGCTTCATAGACGAAGCGTGTCACCACCCCGAAGTTGCCGCCGCCGCCGCGGAGCGCCCAGAACAGGTCGGAGTGCTGATCGGCGGAGACCGTGAGCACCTCGCCCTCGGCGGTGACGAGCTCGACGCTCCGCACCCGGTCGATGGCCAGGCCGAACTTGCGCGCGAGGTACCCGATGCCGCCGCCGAGCGTCAGGCCGGCGATGCCCACGCTCCCGGTGTCACCGAAGGGGATGGCGAGGTCGTGGGGGACGAGGGCGTTCGTCACCTCGCTGGCCGTCAGGCCGGCACCGGCCGACACGAGTCGTGACTCGGGATCGACGTGGAGGCTGCGGAGGTTGCGCGTGTCGATGACGAGGACGCCGTCGCCGGTGGAGAACCCGGCCATGCTGTGGCCGCCACTCCGTACGGCGATCTCGAGGCCGCTCTCACGGGCGAAGCGGACGGCTCGGGCGACGTCGTCGGCGTCCGCGACCTTGACCACGGCTGCCGGTCGCGCATCGTTGTAAAAGAGATTCCACACCGCTCGCGCATTCTCGTAGCCGTCGGTGTCCGGCGTGAACATGGTTCCGGTCAGGGTCTCTCGCAGCGCCGTGAGGTCCGGCGCGAAGGTGACGACGGCAGGTGCGGTGGGGGTGGCGGGCTGCATGCGGGAACACTCCTCGATGTCGTGGTCGGATGAGTCGGACTCACCTTGCCGGGGATGCCCCGTGCGACCAATGGACGAAGGACCTCCCGTGGGATCGGCTCTTGCGACCGCTCGGCCTAGGTCGAATGTCGCGTCCGCCAGCGGATGACATGCTTCGGGTCGCGCGCGCGCGGCCGTATCGGGCCTGCGGCAGTCGAGCAGGAGTTGGGTATACTGGCGGCCGCCCGCCGCTGGTGAAGCGGCGTGTTTCGTGTCCGGGAACGCCCCGCGCACGCTCGAGCACCGCATGATCGAGGACCGTACGGCCGACTCATGACCTGGCGTCGCATCGCCCCGTGGCTCATCGGGGTCATCGCCATCATCGCGATCTTCATCGACCTGCCGCGCACGTCGTTGGGGCTCGGTTGGCTGCCCGACGAGGTGGCCGGTGTCGAGTTCCGCACGGTGCTCGGGCTCGACCTCCAGGGCGGTCTGCGCGTGACGCTCGAGGCGGAGTCGCAGGACGGCGAGCCGGTGACCGACGAGCAGGTCGGACTGGCCCGCGACATCATCGAGCGCCGCGTTGCCGGCATCGGCGTCAGCGAGCCGCAGGTCTACACCGAGGTCGGCGGCGACGGCTCCCGACGGATCGTCGTCGAGGTGCCCGGCGTTTCGAACGAGGCCCAGGTTCGGGCGCTCGTCGGTTCCACGGGTCAGCTCCAGTTCGTCGACCCGCGCGGGCAGCAGCTCACCGAGAATCAGGACCTCCGGCCGCTCATCGAGGCGGGAGCCGTCGAGATCCTCTTCGATGGCGGACAGATCGACCCGAACAGCGTCGCTCCCGACGTGAGCGGCGGGACCGGCGGTGGCGGCATCGGCGTGTCCTTCACGCTCCGCGACGAAGGTCGCCAGATCTGGTGCGATTTCACGACGGCGAACGTCGGACGCCCCGGCCCGATCGCGCTGGATGGCCGCGTCTACACCGTCCCGACGATTCAGAGCTCGATCTGCGGCGGCCAGACGATCATCACCGTCGGTGCTGGCCAGGCGGCGGAGGAAGAGCGGACCGCCCTCTACAACACGCTCCGCTTCGGTGCGCTGCCGGTCTCGCTGAGCGAGGCGGGCGTCGACCAGGTGGCGCCGACGCTCGGCCGGGACTTCCTGACACAGGCGCTCGTCGCCGGTGCCATTGGCCTGGTCCTCGTGCTCCTCTTCATGGTCGCCTACTACCGGCTGCCGGGCGTGCTCGCGGCGCTGGCCCTCATCTTCTACACGCTCGTCGTGTACGCCATCTTCCGGATCATCGGCGTGACGCTGACGCTTGCCGGGGTCGCCGCGTTCATCCTCAGCATCGGCATGGCCGTGGACGCGAACATCCTCATCTTCGAGCGCATGAAGGAGGAGATCCGGGCCGGCAAGACGCTCGGACCGGCCATCGAGGCAGGCTTCAACCGCGCGTGGTCGAGCATCCTCGACTCGAACGTGAGCAGCATCCTCGTCGCCGCCTGGCTCTACTGGCAGGGCACGACCGTGGTCCGCGGCTTCGCGCTCGTCCTCATCATCGGCGTGCTGGTCAGCATGTTCAGCGCGATCACCGTCACCCGAACCCTGCTCCGCTTCGTGGTCCGCCGCTCGTGGGGCCGCAGGCTCGAGCTCTATCACGTGGAGCGCTAGGCCATGTACGACATCGTCGGCAAGCGCAACCTGTGGTTCACGATCAGCGCGATCCTGACCATTCCCGGCCTCATCTTCATCTTCCTCGGTGGCCTCAAGCCTTCGGTCGACTTCACCGGTGGCACCGAGTGGGAGGTTCGCTACGCCGAGGCGCCGAGCTCGTCCGAGATGCTCAGCGCGCTCGACGAGCTGGGCTATCCCGAGGCCATCGTCACCGAGCTGCCCGAAGGGTTCCTGCGCATTCGGACTGAGCCGATCGACCTGATCCCGGCGGCCACCCCCGCGCCATCGGCCTCGCCCTCCGCGTCGGCTTCCGCATCGGCCTCGGCCGACCCAGCGGCATCCGCATCGCCTTCCGCCTCGGCTTCGGCATCCGGGTCGCCCTCGGCGTCTGCGAGCCCGTCCGCGGAGCCGACGCCGGTCCCGGTGGCCGAGGGCACCGAGTTCGCCGACCTCGAGGCTGAGCTCGAGAATCGCTTCGGCGAGGGTCAGCCGCGCAGCCTGCGCACCGTCGGGCCGATCATCGGCGCCGACCTCATTCGCAGCTCGGTGATCCTCATCATCATCGGCGAGCTCTTCATCCTCGCCTACCTGTGGATGCGGTTCGGCTTCCGGTTCGGCACCGCGGCCATCGTCGCGCTGCTCCACGATGTGATCCTCGTCGTCGGCACGTTCGCGATCCTCGGGTTCTTCTTCGGCCTCGAGTTCGATGCGCTCTTCGTCACGGCGCTGCTGACGGTGATCGGCTTCAGCGTCCACGACACGATCGTCGTGTTCGACAGGATCCGGGAGAACCGCGTGCGCCACGCCGGCGAGTCGTTCGGGGCGATCGTCAACCACTCGATCCTGCAGACGGTCAGCCGATCGATCATTACCTCGCTGACCGTGGTGGTGACTCTGGGAGCCCTCCTGCTCCTCGGCCCACCGACGATCCGGACCTTCACCCTGGCGCTGCTCCTGGGTGTCGTGAGCGGAACCTACTCGTCGATCTTCAACGCCAGCCAGCTCCTGGTGGCGTGGAACGAGTGGGATGCCAGGCGCAAGGGGCGCGCCGTCTCGCGCGCCTGATCTTGTCGTCGCTCCCGGATGCGGCCTCGGTAACCGAACGGTAAGCGACGGCCACGGCGTCGGGACTACCATGCCGGGGTGATCGTCCCGAGCCTCGAATGGCTGCTGCCCGAGCCCGTGCCGGATCCTCCGGCCTTCCGTGGATTCGGCCCCGCCGTCTCGACGCTCCTCGCCCGCCGCGGCTTCCGCGACGACGTCCAGCTCCAGCGCTTCCTCGAAGCGGGGGCCGGTGCCCTCCATGACCTGTCGCGCATGGCCGACGCGGAGCGCGCGCTCGACCGGATCGACGCGGCGCTCGAGGACGGAGAGAAGATCGCCATCTGGGGCGACTACGACGCCGATGGCATGACGGCCATCGTGGTGTGGGTGACCGCGCTGCGCCGGCTCGGCGCCGATCCATTGCGGCACGTGCCGTCGCGCCTGGCGGAGGGCTACGGCCTTTCGGAGGTCGGGCTGCGCCAGCTGAGTGCCGCGGGCGTGGGTCTCGTGGTGACCTGTGACTGCGGCGTGAGCAACGCGGTGGAGGTCGAGTACGCCCGGACGCTCGGGATCGATGTCGTGGTCACGGACCACCACCTGCCGCCGCCGGTTCTGCCACGTGCGGTCGCCGTCGTCGACCCCCATCGACCCGACTGCGCCTACCCGGATCCCGGTCTCACCGGCGCCGGCCTCTCGTACAAGCTGGCCGCCGCCCTCCTGGAGCGGCACGGCGCGCCGACGAGCGGGCTCGCCGCGATCGCCGCCATCGGCACTGTGGCCGACCTCGCGCCGATGACGGGGGAGAGCCGGGCGATCGTGCGGCTCGGGCTCGAGGAGCTCGCCGCGACCGACCACCCCGGCCTGCGTGCCCTGCTTGCGCGGAGCTGCGAGTCGCCCGGTCAGCCGACGGCACGCGACCTCGGGTTCGGTGTCGTCCCACGGATCAACGCGGCGGGACGGATCGCCGATGCGGAGCTCGGCATGGCGTTGATGCTCGAAGAGGATGCGGCCGTCGCCGAGCGGCTCGCCACGGAGCTCGAGGAGGTCCACGAGCGCCGCCGGGAGATGACGAAGACCGCGGTGGCCGCGGCCCGACTGCTCGCCGATGTGTCGCCGGGGACGACGCCCCTGCTCGTGCGTGACGATGCCTGGGTCCCCGGCCTCGTCGGCCTCGTCGCCGGACGGCTGGCGGACTCGCTGGCCCGCCCCGTCGTGGCGGCGACGCTCGTCGGCGACGAGGTCCGCGGATCCGTCCGCGCCCCGGTGGACTTTCACGTCGCTGCGGCCCTCGACGCGTGCGCGACGCATCTCACGAAGCGCGGCGGCCACGCGGCAGCCGGCGGCTTCAGCCTGCTGCCCGAGAGCTGGGAGGCATTCCGCGAGACCTTCGCCGCACTGCCGCGGCCGTACCCCTTCGATGCCGAGCGCGAGGCCGAGCGTCCCGGCCGTCAGCTCGTCGATCTCGTGCTTCCCGCGCGGTTGCTGACGTGGGATCTCGCCGACGAGCTGCTCCGGCTCGCGCCCTACGGCCCCGGGCATCTCGAGCCGATCCTCGCCGTGACCGGCATGCGCGTGGGAAGCGTCCGGCGCGTCGGCAGCGGTGACGCGCACATTTCTCTCCGCATGCTTCGCGGCGCGGAGACGTTCGACGCCATTGGTTTCGGCATGGACGTCACCCGCAGCCTGCCGGCGGAGGGAACCCCGCTCGACCTCGTCGGGACCCTCGAGCGAGACGCCTTCGGTGGCATGCCCCGGCTGAGGCTTCGCGTCATCGACTTCGCCGAGTCGGCTGCCAGTCCGCTCTTGTCCCGGCGCCTGCCGTCTCCGGCATCGGTGCCGGCCGGGTGACGCCGCTCGAGAAGCTCCGCGCTCGCCGGACCCTGACCGGCGCGCCGCTGTGCCTGGGCATCGATCCGCATCCCGCCGCGCTGCCGGAGGGCATCACGCCTGACGTGTCGGGGATCGAACGGTTCGCACGCGGGGTCATCGAGTCGGCCGCGCCCCACGCCATGGCCGTGAAGATCAACGTCGCCTTCTTCGAGGCCTTCGGTGCCGAGGGCGTGGCGGCCCTGGGCCGGGTGCGGCGCGACGTGCCGTCCGACACCGCCTGCATCCTCGATGCGAAGCGCGGGGACATCGGCTCGACGGCGGAGCGGTACGCGGCCGCCCTGTTCGGTGCGCTCGACGCCGACGGGGTCACGCTCTCGCCATATCTCGGTGAGGACGCGATCGCCCCGTTCCACGACCATCCGGACCGGCTCATCTACGTGCTGGCGCGCACGAGCAACCCGTCGGCGTCACGCATCCAGGAGCTCATGGTCGATGGCCTGCCGCTCCATCGCGTCGTCGCACACTGGGTCGCCGAGACGTGGACCGACGGGCGCGTGGGCCTCGTCGTCGGGGCCACCGCCCCCGATGAGCTCCGCGAGCTCCGGGGCGAGCTGCCCGGCCCGGCCTTCCTCGTCCCCGGGGTCGGCGCGCAGGGTGGTGACCCGGACGCCGCCGCGCGCCACTGCGACGGGACCCGGGCTCCCGGCCTGGTCAACGTGTCGCGTGCGATCGCCGGTGCTTCGCGCGACGCGGACTGGGCGGCGGCCGCCGGGCGCGCGGCCGAGGAGCTCAAGCACCGAATGGCGGGCGCGGTGCTACCATCGATGGCCAACGCCGATCTGCGGCAACCCCATGGAGGTTCGTGACGAGATGCCGATACCCGGGCCGATGGAGCTCATCCTGCTGCTGGTGATCGTCCTGATCATCTTCGGCCCCGGCAAGCTTCCCGACATCGGCAACGCCGTCGGGAAGGGGATTCGCGAGTTCCGAAAGGCTTCGACCGAGCTCGAAGACTCGGTGCGAGGAGACTCGAAGCCCTCATCGAGCGACGAGCACGCGTCGAGCGAGAGCACCAAGCACTGACGGCGCGCCGAGCCCGTTGACGATCACGCCCACGGCCGGCCGGTGAGCGCGGAAGGTTCGCGTCCCGACGACGCGACGATGAGCCTCCTCGAGCACCTCGAGGAGCTCCGGAGCCGCATCGTCGTCGTCGCCATCACGATCGTCCTGGCCGGGATCGTTGGCTTCTTCCTGTCCGAGCCGATCATCGCCATCCTGCGGGCCGCGCTGCCGGAGGGACAGGACACCCTCATCCAGATCAGCGTCGGCGAGTCGCTGGCCGTCCGCCTCCGCGTCGCGCTCTACGTCGGGATTGCCATCGCGCTCCCTGTGATCCTCTACCAGATCTGGCGATTCGTGACGCCGGGGCTGACCCGCTCCGAGCGCCGCCTCATCTGGCCGATGCTCATCGGCGCGATCCTCCTCTTCGCGATCGGCATCGGCCTTGGCTACTTCGTCATCCCGTTCGCGCTCGAGTTCCTGCTCGGGCTGGCGCTCCCCGGCGTCGAAACTCAGCTCCGTCTGAGCGAGTACGTCAGCTTCGTTTCGACCGTGATGCTCGCGTTCGGCCTGGCCTTCCAGTTCCCTGTGCTCCTCCTGCTCCTGGCGCGCGTGGGGATCCTGAACTACCGGTTTCTGTCGGCGCGCCGGCGGTGGGCGGTGCTCGTCATCGTGCTCTTCGCGATCATCGTGACGCCGGGAGGCGATCCGGTCAGCTCCATGGTGCTCTCGCTCGTGATGTACACGCTCTTCGAGGGAACGCTGCAGATCATTCGCACGACGAGCCGATGAGCGTCTGGCTCCTGACCGATGCCGCGACCGATCGCCACCGGTCGCCGGGGCACGCGGAGCGTCCCGATCGGCGGACGGCGGTGGTCGCTGGCGTACGCGCGGCCGCCGGCCCGGGGATCGTCGAGCCGGAGGTCGAGGCCGCGACCGACGATCTCCTCACCATGGTCCACGACCCCGGCTATCTGGCTGCGCTGGACGACGCGGAGGGGCTGGGCGGCGGGTGGCTGGACCCCGACACGTACCTCGTACCGGGATCGCTTCGTGCTGCGCGGCTCGCCGCCGGGGCGACGGCACAGGCGGCGCTGGCGGCCGCGACGGGGGAGGCCGAGATCGCGTTCGCCGTCATGCGGCCCCCCGGACACCACGCGGACCGTGAGCAGGGGCGGGGATTCTGCCTATTCAACAACGTGGCGGTCGCCGTGGCGGCCCTCCGCACTCGCGGGGTCGCGCAACGCATTGCGATCATCGACTGGGACGTGCACCACGGCGATGGGACGCAGTCGATCTTCGAGGCCGATCCGGACCTGTGCTATGCGTCGACGCACCAGGCCGCGTTCTATCCCGGCACGGGCTGGCCCGAGGAGACCGGCATCGGCGACGCGGTCGGCACGATGCACAATCGGCCGCTTGCGGCGGGAACCGCCGATGCCGGGTTCGTGCAGGCGTGGCGTGAGCTGCTCGTCGAGGTCGAATTGTTCGGGCCGGAGGCGATTCTCGTATCGGCCGGGTACGACGCGCACGTTGCCGACCCGCTCGCCGGGCTGGCGGTGACCGAGACGGGGTTCGAGGTGGTCGGCGAGATGGTCGGTGCGCTCGGCGCTCGGCTCGATCGGCCGGGAATCGCGCTCACCCTCGAGGGAGGCTACGACCTCGAGGCGCTGACCGCCTCGGCCGTCGCCACGGTCCGCGGTCTCGTGGCCGGTCGGGCTCGGACGCTGGAACGAGCGTGAGCGCGGGCTATACTCGACGCTCGGCATGAGCACGGAGGGGAACAGCGGTGGCGCAGAGCGCACCGATCGACGAGGAGTCCACGGGGGCTTACGTCGCGCGCGCGACGGCCGATCAGGCCACTGCCGAGCATCTCCTCATCATCAGCGGCCTCTCCGGCGCGGGAAAGAGCCAGGCGAGCAAGCTGTTCGAGGACCTCGGCTACTCGTGCGTCGACAACTTGCCCCCGGCGCTGCTCGACGACTACCTCGAGCTCCGTCGCTCCGAGCCCGAGCGCTACCGCCGATCCGCGCTCGTGCTCGACATTCGCGCCGGGGATCCGGCCCCCGCCATCGAGCGCGCGAAGGCCGCCCTGCGCGACGAGGGCGGAACGCTCGAGCTCATCTTCCTCGAGGCCGGCGACGCGAGCCTCGTGAGCCGGTTCAGCGAGACGCGGCACCGGCATCCGCTCCAGGCGACGCGCAGCGGCGTCCAGGCCAGCATCGCGGAGGAGCGACGGCTCCTCTCGCGCACCCGCGACCTGGCGAACCACGTCATCGACACGAGCGGGCTGTCGATCGGCCAGCTCAAGGATCGGCTCTTCGCGGTCGTGCCGCGGGCCAAGACGGACGATCGGCTGCGAATCGACATCGTCACCTTCGGGTTCAAGTACGGGATTCCTCTCGAGGCGGACCTCGTCTTCGACGTCCGGTTTCTCACCAACCCGTACTGGGATCCCCAGCTCAAGCCACTGTCGGGCCTCGAGGAGCCGGTCCGCGACTTCGTCCTCGGCCAGCCGGCCGCCCGCCGGTTCCTCGAGCTCGTCACCGAGCTCCTCGAGCTCACGGTGCCGGCCTACCGGGCCGAGGGCAAGGAACAGCTGCGAATCGCCCTCGGCTGCACCGGCGGCTATCACCGCTCGATCGCCCTGGCCGAGGCCCTCGCCGGACGGCTCGAATCGGTCGCCGACGCGTCGGTCGGTGTCTTCCACCGGGAGCTCGAGCGATGAAGGGACCACGCATCCCGCGCTGGATGTACCCGGGCATGCACCTCAAGCGGTGGCTGGTGCTCCTGTTCGGCGGCATCGCGATCCTCGGCCTCGGCGCCGCGATCTTCATCCGCGACCTCTACCGCCAGAACAACGCCGACGAGATCGCGATCGTCTACTGGCTGACCGGAGCCTGGCTCGAGCCCGAGATCCGCGCAGGGGTCGTCCTCGTCCTCGGCCTCGGCCTGACCATGATCGGCATGTGGGGCCTCATGCGCTCGGTCGTCTCGCCCTTCGTGGCACGCGGCGACAGCGTGATGGAGGTGCTCTACACGAAGCGCTACCTCGCGCGCGGGCCCCGCATCGTCGCGCTCGGCGGCGGGACCGGCCTGTCCACGCTGCTGCGCGGGCTCAAGGGCTACAGCGCGAACATCACCGCGGTCGTCGCGGTGGCGGACGACGGAGGCAGCTCCGGCCGTCTGCGGCAGCAGCTCGGAATCGTGCCGCCGGGCGACATCCGCAACTGCATCGCCGCACTCGCAGATGCCGAGCCCCTCATGACCCAGCTCATGCAGTACCGCTTCCCGCAGGGATCGGGCCTCGACGACCACGCGTTCGGAAACCTGTTCATCGCGGCCATGACCGCCGTCACCGGTGACTTCGAAGAGGCGGTGCGCGAGTCGAACCGCGTCCTGGCCGTTCGCGGCCAGGTGCTGCCGGCGACGAGCGTGCCACTGAACCTGTCGGCCCAGCTTGCATCGGGCCGCCACCTCTACGGCCAGGCCGGCATGGCGCAGGCCGATGAGCCGATCGAGCGCGTCTTCATCGAGCCTGATGACGTGCGCGCCAACCCCGAGGCGCTCGAGCGGATCCTCGAGGCGGACATGATTGTCATCGGCCCGGGGAGCCTCTTCAGCTCCGTGCTCCCGAATCTGCTCATCAGCGACGTGCGCGACGCGCTGGCGGCGGCGAACGGGGTGAAGGTCTACGTCTGCAACGTGGCGACGCAGCCCGGCGAGACGGCCGACCTGAGCGCCAGCCAGCACCTGCGGATGCTCTTCTCACACGTCGGAGACGATCTCATCGACTACGTGATCCTCAATCGCAACCTCGATGCGAAGCCGCCGGCGGGCTGGCGGGCACACCCGGTCGAGATCGACGTCCACGAGCTCGAGGGACTGCCCGTCGTTATCGTCGAGGAGGACGTCATCGATCCGACGAACGCGCACCGGCACGATCCCGCGAAGCTGGCCGCGGCGATCATGCGGCTCCAGCAGGAGGATGGGGTCGAACGTCCCCGCCAACGTCGCGTCCGGCGGCCCACCGCGCACGCTTCCTGAACGCGCCGATGCTCCTCGCCGGGGAGGTGAAGGGCGAGCTCGCTCGCATCCAGCCGGCGCGCCGATGCTGTCGCCGAGCCGAGCTGCTCGGGCTCGTGCACGGCAGCGCCGGGAGCGAGCTCCGCACGATGGACCACGCGACCGCGCGAACGGCCGTGCTCCTCGCGGCGTCGCTCGGCATCACGGTCGAGGCCCCGCGCTCGGTGATCGGCGACGGACGGTCGCGGTCGCGTGGGGCGCGCCACCACCTCGTCGTCGACGTCCCCGCCACCTCGCTCGGGTCATGGAGCTGGCCCGAGGCACCGGAATGCGATCGACGCGCATTCCTGCGCGGTGCCCTTCTCGGGTCCGGCTCCATCTCGTTCGGACGGTCCGGCCCGCACGTCGAGTTCGTCCATCGCACCGCCGATGCGGCGGCATCCCTGGCGGACCTCCTCGTCGCGATGGGGGTCCGGCCCCTGCGCTCCGAGCGCCGCGGCCACCACGTCATCTACCTCAAGGGCCAGGACGAGATCGCGACGCTCCTCGGGCTCGTCGGTGCGAACCGCGGCGTGCTCGAGCTCGAGACGCAGCGGGTCGGCCGTGATGTCCGGGCGCGCCTGAACCGGCTCGTCAACGCCGAGGAAGCGAACCTCGCGCGGACGGTGGAGGCCTCCGACCGTCAGCTGGCGGCGATCGACCGGCTCGAGGCCGATGGCTCGCTCCCTCGACTGAGCCCGGCACTGCGTGACACGGCAGCGTTCCGGCGGCGCATGCCCGACGCCGATCTCGATACCCTAGCTGCGGCGCTCGGCGTGAGCCGATCGGCCGTCAACCATCGGCTCCGTCGAATCGTGGAGCTCGCCGCCGAACAGGAGGATTGATGCGCACGCCCGTGGTCGCCGGCAACTGGAAGATGAACCCGCCGACCGCGGCCGAGGCAGTGGAGCTCGCCCGGGCCGTGGCCGCATCGGCGCCCGCCGGTGACCAGGTCACGACCGTCGTCTGCCCGCCGACCGTGTGGCTGTCGGCGGTGCGCGAGGCGCTCGGCGCGGATGGCGTCGCCGTCGGCGCCCAGACGATGCACTTCGAGGAGAAGGGTGCCTTCACGGGAGAGACGAGCCCGCTCATGCTGGCCGGCCTGGCGTCGTTCGTGATCATCGGCCACTCGGAGCGTCGCCAGTACGACGGCGAGACGGACGAGCGCGTCGGTCGCAAGGTCGCGAGCGCGGTCGCGCACCGGCTCCGGCCGATCGCCGCGGTCGGGGAGCGGGCCGAGGAGCGCGCCGCGGGGGCCACGGCGTCGGTCATCGACCGCCAGGTGCGGGCCGCCCTGGCCAACCTCGACGGGTTGGGCGGCACCGGGCTCGTCATCGCCTACGAGCCGGTGTGGGCGATCGGCACCGGAGACGCTGCCACGGCCGCGGACGCGCAGGAGGTCTGCGGCCAGATCCGCGCCATCCTGCGCGAGCTGGACCCGGAGGCCGCCGACGAGGTGCCGATCCAGTACGGCGGCAGCGTGACCGCGGAGAACGCCGCCGAGCTGTTCGCCCAGCCCGACATCGACGGTGCGCTCGTGGGTGGCGCATCCCTGAAGCCGGAGCAGTTCGAGACCATCCTCCGCGCGGCGGCCGGGGCGTGACCGTCGTCCTCGTCGTGCTCGACGGGTTCGGCATCGGCACCGACCCGGCCCGCAACGCCCTCCTCTCGGCGCGGATGCCGACCTGGGATCGGCTCACCCGTGACTGGCCGACGGCGCGACTGGAGGCCTCGGGCGAGGCGGTGGGGCTCCCCGCCGGGCAGATGGGCAACAGCGAGGTCGGTCACCTCAACCTCGGCGCGGGATTCCCGGTGCTCCAGGACCTCCCGCGCATCAACCGGGCGATCGAGGACGGCACGTTCGGGACCACCCGAGCCCTGGTCGAGGCGTGCGAGAGCGCGCTCGAGCGCGGCACGGCGCTCCACCTCATGGGGTTGATCGGCCCGGGCGGCATCCACGCCATCGACGACCACCTCGTTGCCGCCGTCGAGCTGGCCGCGGCCGAGGGCCTGCCGCCCGATCGTGTGCTCCTCCACGCCTTCACCGATGGCCGCGACACGCCGCCGCGGTCGGCCGATGGATTCCTGCCGTCCTTGCTGGCGCGGATCGATGGCCGCGCGACGCTCGCCACGCTCTCCGGCCGCTACTACGCGATGGATCGCGACGGTCGGTGGGTCCGGACGCGGCTTGCCTACGACGCGATCGTCCACGCGGCGGGGGAGCGGTCCGCCGACGGGCCGGCGGCCGTCGCGGCCGGATACGCGCGCGGCGAGGGCGACGAGTTCATCCGGCCCACGGTCATCGGCGGGTATGCCGGGATGGCCGATGGCGACGTCGCGCTCCACATGAACTTCCGTGCGGACCGCGCTCGCCAGCTGACCCAGGCGCTCGCGCTCGAGGACTTCACCGCCTTCGACCGCGGCTCGCGGCCCGCGAACCTCGTGCTCGTGACCCTGACGGAGTACCAGTCACCGGCCGAGCTGCCCGTGAGCGTCGCATTCGGGCCGCTCGAGCTCGACTCGCTGGCCGCGCACCTCGCCCGCCTCGGGAAGCGTCAGCTCCACGTGGCGGAGACGGAGAAGTACGCCCACGTGACGTACTTCTTCAACGGCGGCGTCGAACCGCCGTTTCCCGGTGAGGATCGCGTGCTCGTTCCGTCGAACCGCGAGGTAGCGACCTACGACCTGGCGCCGGAGATGAGCGCCGAGCCGATCACCGACGCTGTTCTCGAAGGAGTGGACTCGCGGTCGTACGACCTCATCGTCGTGAACTACGCGAACCCCGACATGGTCGGCCACACCGGGGTGTGGGATGCCGGCGTGCGCGCGGCGGAGATCATCGACGGCTGCCTTGAGCGCATCGAGGCGTCAGTCCTCGAGCACGGGGACCATCTCGTCATCACGGCTGACCACGGGAACATCGAGGAGATGCGGGACGCCCGGGGGCGACCCCAGACGAAGCACACGACCTCGCCGGTGCCGGTCGTGGTCGTCGGGCGGGGGCTCGAGGGACGCGACCTGCGAGACGGCACGCTGGCCGACGTGGCGCCTACGCTGTGCGAGCTGCTCGGGATCGAGCCGGGACCCGAGATGACCGGTCGCTCCCTCCTCGGGCCGTCGGCGGTCCGACCGCCGGATCCGGCCGGTTCGAGGTGAGCGGCCGCCTCTGCTAAACTGCGCCGGCAATGCAGACCCCTCTTCTTCTCGCCCAGATGATCCTGGCCATCGCGCTCGTCGCGTCGATCCTGCTGCAGCAGCGCGGGACCGGCCTCGGTGGTGCGTTCGGTGGCGAGGTCACTGCCTACCGCAGCCGCCGCGGGATCGAGCGCACGCTCTTCCGCCTCACGGTGGTCCTCGCGGTCCTGTTCGTGGCCTTCAGCCTGCTCAACCTGGTGCCGCAGAACTGACCTGACGGCCGTGCTATCATCGGCCCTCGCAATCGGAGATCGCTCCGGATGCGGCTGTGCCGAGGTGGCGGAATAGGCAGACGCGCTAGGTTCAGGACCTAGTGACCGCAAGGTCGTGTGGGTTCAAGTCCCTCCCTCGGTACCAACCCTCGGGCCCAGGTGGCGGAATTGGTATACGCGTACGTTTGAGGGGCGTATGAGGCAACTCATCCGGGTTCAAGTCCCGGCCTGGGCACCAATTCCACTTTGATTCGCCGATACGCCGCTCGCCCCGCGCGAGCGGCGTCGCTGTATCCATCGGCTACCATGCCGCAGCACGACGGGCGGTTAGCTCAGCTGGTCAGAGCGCCTCGTTTACACCGAGGAAGTCGGGGGTTCGAGTCCCTCACCGCCCACCACCCCTGCTAGCATCGTCGTCGTCAACTCCCGAGCCCGAGGACACCACGCATGCCACTCTGGGGATGGATCGTCACCGCGGCCATCGCGATCATCGCCCTGTTCTTCATCTTCACGTACAACGGCCTCGTCCGACTGCGGAACATGGTCGACGAGGCGTGGAACCAGATCAGCGTCCAGCTCAAGAGGCGCCACGACCTGATCCCGAACCTTGTGAATGCGGTGAAGGGGTACATGGACTTCGAGCAGGAGACCCTGACGAAGGTCATCGAGGCCCGATCGGCGGCGGTGAGCGCCCAGCAGGGCGGCCCCGCGAACGCCGGCCAGGCGGCCCAGGCGGAGAGCTTCCTGACCGGGGCCCTGCGCCAGCTCTTCGCCCTCGTCGAGAACTATCCCGAGCTCAAGGCGAACGAGAACGTCATGCAGCTCCAGGAAGAGCTCACGACGACCGAGAACCAGATCGGCTTCAGCCGTCAGCACTACAACAGCACGGTCCGGGAGTTCAACACCACGATCCAGGTCTTCCCGAACGTGCTCATCGCCGGGCTGCTCGGTTTCCGCGAGCGCGATTACTTCCAGATCGCCGAGTCGGATGCGGCGGTTCCGGAGGTGAACCTGCGCTCGGCCTAGGCCGATGACGGTGGACGCGCGACCCGCGCCGACCACCTTCTACCGCGAGATCGATCGCAATCGGCGGCGGAGCTGGCTGCTCGTGGCCGCCGTTGCCGCGGTGCTCGCGGCGCTGGGTGGCGCGATCGGGCAGGCGAGCGGGTTCGGCTGGGGAGGGGTCGTCTTCGCCCTCGTCGTGGCAACGGGCATGAGCGTCGGCACCTACTTCGCCGGTGACGCCCTGGTGATGGCCACGAGCGGCGCCCGCGAGATCGAGCGAGCGGCACCTCCCGATCGCTACCGACAGCTCATGAACGTCGTCGAGGAGATGCGTCTCGCCGGCGGCCTGCCGCCGCCGCGGGTCTGGGTCATCAACGACTCGGCGCCGAACGCCTTCGCCACCGGCCGCGACCCGAAGCACGCGAGCGTGGCCGTGACGACCGGACTGCTCGACAAGCTGGACCGCGAGGAGCTCCAGGGTGTCATCGGCCATGAGATGAGCCATATCGGCAACCTCGACATCCGCTTCACGCTCCTCGTCGGGGTGCTCGTCGGCAGCATCGCGCTCCTGGCCGATTGGTTCCTGCGGTTCACGTTCTGGGGCGGCGGGCGCCGCAGCAGCAACGACCGCGGCGGGGGTGGGGGAGCCGGAGCGCTGCTCTTCTTCGTGGCGCTGGCTCTTGCCATCGTCGCGCCGATCATCGGGCGCCTCGTGCAGGCGGCCGTCAGCCGCAGCCGCGAATCGCTCGCCGATGCCACCGCCGTCGAGCTCACGCGCAACCCCGTCGGCCTGGCGCGTGCGCTGCGCGTGATCAGCGACGACCGCGAGGTCCTCGAGGTCGCCAACCGCGCGACGCAGCACCTGTACATCGTGAACCCGATCAAGAGCTTCGAGGAGCGTGCCAAGTCCCTGTGGGACACGCATCCGCCGATCGGTGAGCGCATCCGCGCCCTCGAGGCCATCGCGGGCCGGATGGGCCAGTCCGAGGAGCGCCGTCCGTGACGCGGCCCGGCCGGTTGCGACGACGGGTCGGCATCGGTATCCTTCGCTCCGCCTGATGCGACAGCGCAAGGGAGCTGGGGAGGCCTCAGCGACATCGGCGCCGAGGTAGCTCAGTTGGTAGAGCACCGCCCTGAAGAGGCGGGTGTCGTCAGTTCGAGTCTGACCCTCGGCACCAGCAACGCGGTATCATCGGGCGCACAAGCGGGCGGAAGTGGCTCAGTTGGTAGAGCATCACCTTGCCAAGGTGAGGGTCGCGGGTTCGAGTCCCGTCTTCCGCTCCATTTTCATGTCCGGCTGGTTGCGATCGCAGCTGACCTGCTAGCGTGAGGACGAGGCACTGCCCCGTCGTCTAGTGGTAGGACAGCGGACTTTGGATCCGTGAACCGAGGTTCGAATCCTCGCGGGGCAGCCAGCTCGATCGGTGGCGACGTGCCCGAGTGGTTCAGGGAGCGGTCTGCAAAACCGCGTACACGGGTTCGATTCCCGTCGTCGCCTCCATCAACTTGAGCACGAGAGAGCCCCGAATCGCTCCTGCAAGCGGTCCGGGGCTTGTGCTTGACAGCCAAGTTGACAGCCTCCTGGGCCCGGCCAGCCCGCCTTATTGGCTGACCGGGATGCCCGACACCGAGTAGCGCCAGCAGAAACCTATGGCTTCGTAGGGCGAACGTGTCGGTATAGTGCTTCGGTCCAGAATGAAGGGCCGCGTGTTGCAGTCTGGTTAGTTAGAGATGCCGTATCGAGTCCTCATCGTCGACGATGACGGCGATGTCGCAGATCTGGTCTCCGCGATCTTGACCGACGACGACTACGCCGTGAGCACGTTGGTGGAGGTCTCGCACGATTCCCTCTTTGCGGCGGTGGGCAGGCTGGAGCCGGACTGCCTCCTCCTCGATGGGAGTTCTCATGTGGAGTACGGGTCGAGTTGGGCCGAGGCCGCGTATATGGCGGCTCGCCAGCGATCGGTTCCGACGATCATGTTCAGCGGACACAGCGCTGATGTGCGGGAGGGGCGAGAAGGTCAGTCTGAGCGAGCTCGCACGGCCGACTTCGCTGAGGTCCTTGGGAAGCCCTTCCACATCGACGAGCTGCTCGCGGCAGTGGCCAAAGCCTGTGGCAGATCTCAGCCGTTCAACCACTCCCCTGAAGCCGATCGCAAGCGGACCGACGCCCTGGTCGCCCGCTTGAGCGAGCTGGAAGCGACCGACATCCGAGCGAGCGATCACCGGGAGTGGGCTACGTTTCGCCCAAGGGGCATGGACGCTCGCCATCAGGTGTACTGGTGGCAGCGCAAGGGTGTGTACCTTGTCGGAGCGTATGACGAAGGGGGCTCCCTGTCGCGGATCGGCCAATTCTTCGAGCTTGAGGCGGCGATCGCGGCCGCCGTTCCCAACCACCCCGCTCATCGATCCGACTAGCGCGGGACGTCGAACGTTGACTCCAGATCGGCACTCCCGAGCACATCCGTGCCGGTCTGAAAGCTCGCGAGAACGGGATCGATTTCTTTCGTCGCCCCCATCATCCTCCCCATCCCCGTGATCACGGGGACGCCCAGGGCTCGTCAGCCGGGGGCTCATTGGCCGGCGTGAGGTCCTGCTGGCCCGGCATCGGCGGCGGAATGAGCGGATCTTCGGGTGGCAGCGGCGGTTCGGCCGCCGCGAAGCGACCGCGCTCGCCACTATCCTGCGCGGTCCCGGCCTCGGCCGAGATCATCGGCGCGTCGCTGGCCTCCACGCCGGCCGTCGCATTCGCGGTGATCGGCAGCCAGTAGCCGGCCAGGGGACCGTTGACCAGCAGGGCGGCAAGCTGCCCGTTGATCTTCGCCCGGCTCGTGTACTGCCACGTCGTGGCGCTCGTGGAGACCGTCTTCTGGCCGGTGATCGCGCCCCCGGAGTCGAACGTGTAGCCGATGCGGCTTCCCGAGCCGACCGAGAGGCGCCTCGCCCAGTAGTACGTCAGCCGGTCCACGAAGCCGCGGGCGTAGGCGCGCGACGACTCGCGGATCCACAGGCCGTCGAAGGCGCCGTCGCTCATGAAGAACCAGATCCCGTTGCCGGGTCGGATCCAGCCGTAGGGCACCGTGCGCTGCGAGTACGGCGCGCTGCTGGGACCGGAGAGCGTCGTGCGCTGCGCGGGGGTGCCGACGCCGGCGCTGTCAAAGCGATACGCGACGTGCTCGCCGGCCTGGAAGGCGACGGTGCCCCGCAGCCGGTAGTCCGGATTGTCGGCCGTGAACGTGTCGGCCTGCTTCGCGAAGGTCTCGTGCGCCGTGTACCGATGGAGCTGCACGAACTGCCCGATGTGGGTCAGATGGTAGGGCGCCGTCCGAACTTTGCGATCGAGGCAGCTCTGAGCGATGCAGTAGTGGCTGATGCCTCCCGGCGTGCGGACGGTACCGGCTACGCGAGCGCTCGTGGCGATGCCGCCCAGGGCCAGCAGCTCCGCCTCGCGGTTCCTCGTCACGCGCCAGTAGTCGTACACGCCGTAGATCGCGAAGTTGTGGCCGTTGAAGGTGTGGTCGTACGGCAGCCACGGATACTCCTCGAACCACAGCGAGCCGTTCTCGACGACGGCGAACCATGGCTTCCCGGCCTGGCGCGATACGCGGAACGAGAGGAACGTGTCGCGTGCGGCCGTCATCCACTTCTCGTCTCCCGTCACCTCCCAGAGCCGCACGAAGCCGCTGAGCGCGACGCCCTGTGCCATGCCCGAGTACCACGGCGCATCCATGACGCCGCGGCCGTGGAGGTTGAAGTCGAACGAGTAGGGGAAGAAGAGCGCGCCCTGGTGGCGCACCGCCCGCTGGAGGAGCCGATTGCCGTTGGCCAGCGCCAGGTCCAGGTACTCGGGCTTGGGATCCAGCCGATGGTTGCGCAGCATGTTCACGACGTACTGCGCCTGGCCGACCGGGTGGTCGTACCAGCGCCCATCGGAATGGCGGTAGATGAACGCGCCCGATGAGTCACGATCGCCGTACAGCGGCACGATCGTCGAGCCGTTGTACGCCAGCATGGTCTCGGGAACCTCCTGGAGCCGATAGGAATCGACCCTGAACGTGTGCGGTCCGACGCGCGCCAGCTCGGTCGCCTTCTCGATGGCGGGGATGATCGCGTCCGAGAGCGAGACCTGCCCGCCGAGCAGGACGACGCGGGCGGGATCCAGGCGCTTGAGCTCGCCGGCCGTCGCCGATGGCAAGTTCGTGCGCGTCGCCAGCAGGAGCGGCGCCCCCGCCCGCGCCGCCGCCGGCACGCCGGTGACGGCGTCGGGGAAGTTCATGCCGTTGGCGATGAACGCCGTCGGCGCCGATGGAAACGCGGACGCGCTCACGGCTGCGGCGGTCGCGAAGCGATCAGCGCCCGCCTGACGCGTCACCGTCCCCGTCGTGTACCGATCGAGAGCCGTCACCACCGCATCACCGACGACGCTGCGGCCGCCCACGACCACGATCCTCGCCGGTCGCAGCCGCGTCAGCTCCGAGCGTACCGATGCGGGGAGATCATTGGTGTCGACGAGAAGGACCGGACCGCCCAGGGCCGCGGCGGCCGCCCCCGCGCTCAGGGCATCCGGGAAGGTCCGTCCGGTCGCGACGTACGCCACGGGGACGCCCGTGGGGAAGTGGCGTGCGCTGATGAGCGCCGAGGTCGCATGCCGATCCGACCCGGCGATCCTCGTCACCGAGCCGTCGGTGTACGCGGCGAGCTGAGACTCCACGGTGCCGCTCACGACGGCACGTCCCCCGAGGATGACGATGG
The DNA here is from genome assembly GCA_025699005.1 of Chloroflexota bacterium. GTDB lineage: Bacteria > Chloroflexota > Limnocylindria > QHBO01 > QHBO01 > JACDBZ01. The sequence goes on from JAILWI010000004.1 coordinate 160,729, forward strand.
CCTTCGGATTCAACCGCGTCAGCTCGTCGCGCGTGGCCTGGGGGAGGGATCGGGGATCGGTGAGCAGGATCGGCGAACCGCGGCGGGCGGCCGCCGGACCGCCGGCCAGCGAGTCGGGGAACTGGAGGCCGGTCGCGATGTACGCAACGGCAACGCCGGGCGCGAACGTCGCGCGGCTGATGGCGGCGGCCGTCGCATAGCGGTCGGCGCCGACGAGGCGCTCGATGCTGGCCGGCCTGGCGAAGCTCGGTGCGGGCGCGACGAGCGCACCGGCGGCGACCACGAGGAACGCGAGCAGCGCTCGACCGCAGCGGCGCCTGGCTGGAATCATCCCCCTGCCTCCCCTGTTGGCGGAATCGCCACCGTCAGGATACCGCTCCAATCAACGGGAGAGCCGGCAGCGGCGTGCGATACGCTGGTGGCAGTGCGCCGGAGTGGCGGAATGGCAGACGCAGCCGGCTTAAACCCGGCGGCCGAAAGGCATGGGGGTTCGAGTCCCTCCTCCGGCACCACGCCCGATGGTCAGGCTGGGGCGTCCTCGCCGTGCAGGGCATCCTCGTCCGGCGGGTCCTCGCCGGGCTGGACCACGCGCGGATCCGCATAGTCCGACGGATCGGAATCCCGGACCCCGCCGTCCTGCTCGGGGTGGGCATCATCGGGACCCTTTCCCGCCCGACGCTCGAGCTCGCTCTCGTCACTCATGTCCGAGCTCGAAGCAGGTGCCGTGCCGTCGCGCTCATCGGCGGCTGAAGAGGCTTCGCCGCTCCGGCTTCTTCGGTGCACCGGGCTGCTGCTGGATCCCGATCACGGACTGTGCGACCCGGCGCATCGCGGCGGTTGCCGGCGAGGCCGGTCGACCGATGACGAGCGGCACACCCTCGTTCACCGAACGGATCATCTCGACCTCGGTGTACGGGATCTCCGCCGCCGGCTTGGCCCGCAGCAGGTTCTCGACGTCCCGGGTCTTCAGCAGCTCCTTGGGGAACACATGGTTGACCACGAGCGACGTCCGCGGCTGCACCGGGGTCGTCTCGGCCAGGAACGCGAGGAGCAGGCTCATCGATCGCAGCGCCGCGATCTCGGGGAAGAGGACGAAGACGTGGGCGTCCGACTGCTCGAGAACCCAGACGGTGCGGGGATCGAGCCGGCTGCCGAGATCCACGACGATGTGGTCGAAGCTCGGCCGCAGGAGCGACAGGATGCGCTCGATGTGGTCGACCGTGACCCGGGCATCGGCCTCGGGGCGAACCGGCGCGGCGAGCACCATGAGGCCGGAGCTGTGCGGCGTCAGGTACTGGCGCGCAAGCTCAGGGTCCGAGAGGGCTGGCTCGTCCGTGGCGAACCCGTCGATCCCGTAGCGCGGGGTGAGATTGAGGTGCGTCGCCACCTGACCGAACTGGAGGTCCATGTCGACGAGAAGCACCCGCGACGTCGGCAGCTGCGGCTCCGGGATCTTCGTTGACGGCGCCGGAGCTGCGCCCCCGGCGAGCAGCACGGCGGTGTTCACGGCGAGCGTCGTCGTCCCGACCCCGCCCTTGGGGCTGAAGAACGCAATGACCTCTGCGCTCGCCGTGCGCGTCACGTCGGGGGAGACCTTGCCGGTCCGGATGAGCTGTGCCATCACCCGGCCCTCGAGCTCATTCGGTGCGAACCCACCGGCGATCACGTCATCGGCGCCGGCCTCGAGGAAGGCGATTCGCGCCTCGACATCGTGCGCTGGCGCGACCACCAGGACCGGGATCACGCCGTTGGTCCCGGCCGTGCGCAGGGAGGCGATCGCGCCCGATGCGGCGAGCCCCTCTGCCACGATCAGGTCGTACGATCGGTTCCGCATGGCGGCCACGGCATCGGCCGGGGAGCCGACCGTGGCGAGGGGATAGCCTGCAGACGTCAGGGATCGCTCGAGCTCGTCGCGGAGCGCGGGATCGCGTGCGCAGATGAGAATCGGATTGGACGGCATGGGCTCCGACGGTGCGTACTGGACGCCGAGTATACGGTTCGGAGCGGCGTTGGCATGTGCGCCCTGTCCGGGCTATACTCGGCGCGCGCCTCCCGATCGGGGGGCGTGGTTCATGTTGATATCTGAGCCCCTTTCTGCCGCATCCCCGGCGCCCGCCGCAGATGTCGCAAACCCAGAGAGAGGAGGACGACGCCACGATGCGCCGTTACGAACTCATGCTCCTGCTCCGGCCGGACCTGGAGGACGACAAGCTCCAGTCCGCGGTCGAGAAGGTGACCCGCGCCATCGTCAATGCCGGTGGCAGCCTCAGCAAGGTCTCGCCGTGGGGCAAGCGCCGCCTCGCCTACGACATCCAGCGCCACCGCGAGGCGAGCTACTTCCTCATCCACTTCGACATCGAGCCCTCCGCCGTTCGCGAGATCGAGCGCGGCATGCTCATCAGCGAGGAGATCCTCCGCCATCTCGTGACGGTGATCGAGGATCGCGGACCCGCTGACGAGCTTGCACCGGCCGCGGTTGCACGGGACGCCGATGCCGACGGGGAGCAGTCCACCGCTGCCGCGCCCGCGGAGCGTCCGACGGCCACCGCCACGGCCGAGCCCGCCGCCGCCGATGCGGCATCTGGCGAGCCGACGGAGTCGGAGCCCGTGGCCGAGGAGGCCGCCCCGGCCGAGCCGGCGTCGGATGAGCCCGTCGCATCAGCGGACTCCTCGGATGAGGCGGAGCCATCGCAGGCGGCCGAGGCTCAGACCGAGGCTTCGGCCGGCTCGCCCGACGACGATTCGACCGCAGAGGAGCGCACCGAGGGCTGACCGCCCGCGTGCAAGGAGAAGCCGCAATGACACTCAACAAGATGATGATCATCGGCAACCTCGGCGCCGATCCCGAGCTGCGCTACACGCCCAGCGGGAAGGCGGTCACCGACCTCCGGGTCGCCGTCAACAACAACCAGCGTGGCTCGGACGGGGAGTGGATCGAGGAGACCCTCTGGTTCCGCGTCAGTGTCTGGGAGCAGGCCGCGGAACGGCTTGCCGAGCAGCTGCGCAAGGGGAACAAGGTCTTTGCCGAGGGCCAGCTGCGCGTCCGCGAGTTCGAGGGCCGGGACGGCGAGAAGCGACAGTCGCTCGAGCTCGCCTTCGCCCGAGTCGTGAACCTCGAGCGCCGTCCGCGTGACGAGGGCGGTTCCGAGGGCGCCGGATACGACGACGCTCCGCCCCAGGTACGTCCGCGCGGTGCAGGCCAGGGCCAGGCACAGCCGCGCTCGAGCGCCCCGGGCGCCGAGATGGACGTCGACGACATCCCCTTCTAGCACCGATCAGAGGACCGATACCGCATCATGCCCAGCCCACGATCCCGCCGCGAGTCGGCGGACTACTACCGCGACCGACGTCGCCGCAAGGTCTGCAACTTCTGCGTCGACAAGGCCGAGAGCATCGACTACAAGGAAGTCAACCGCCTCCGCCGCTACCTGAGCGAGCGAGCGAAGATCGAGCCGCGTCGGAAGACAGGCACCTGCGCACGGCACCAGCGAATGCTCACCACGGCGCTCAAGCGCGCCCGTCACGTCGCCCTGCTGCCGTACGCCCCGCAGCACCTGCGCCCATAGATCGCCTGCCGATCCGCGGACGAGTTGACGCTCGTCGGCGGGTCGGCGACACTCACGCCACCCGAGGGGGAGTACCCCTGACAGGTGTCATCGTCATGCCGGTGGGCTGCAACCCGCCCGGTGGCACCGACCCGTCCTCCAGCTGGTTGGGAGAGACCCTCGGATCCATGCCGGAGGCCGCCCCGTGATCGACGCCTACTCCTGGCTCCTGTTCGCCGTTCTCGTCCTTGGGCTGCTGTCCCTGGACCTGTTCGTCTTCCATCGCGATGCTCGTCCGGTTGCCATGCGCGAGGCAGGCATCTGGGTGGGCGCCTGGATCACGCTCGGCCTGGCGTTCGGGGGATTCATCTTCCTCACCCGCGGCACCGTGAGTGGCGGCGAGTACCTCGCCGGGTACCTCATCGAGTACTCGCTCTCGATGGACAACGTCTTCGTGTTCGCCGTGCTGTTCGGCTATTTCGGCGTGCCGGCGGCGTACCAGCATCGGCTGCTGTTCTGGGGCGTGCTGGGGGCGATCGTCTTCCGCGCGATCTTCATCGTCGGCGGGATCGCGCTGCTCGAGTCGTTCCACTTCGTCATCTATATCTTCGGCGCCCTGCTCCTCTTCACCGCGTGGCGGATGCTCACGACCGATACGGAGCACGTCGACCCGTCGACCAACCCGTTCCTCCGGCTGGTGCGTCGGTTCATCCCGATGACCGAGCAGTACCACGGGCAGAGCTTCTTCACGCGCGAGAACGGGAAGCGGCTGGCGACGCCGCTGTTCGCGGCGCTGATCGTCATCGAGTCGAGCGACATCATGTTCGCGATCGACAGCGTCCCGGCGATCCTCTCGGTGACGCAGGACACGTTCATCGTCTTCACCTCGAACGCCTTCGCCATCATGGGCCTGCGGTCGCTCTACTTCCTGCTGGCCGGGCTCATCGATCGCTTCGAGTACCTGAAGTACGGCCTCGCGGCGCTCCTCGCCTTCGCCGGCGTGAAGCTGCTCCTCAGTGACGTCTTCCACATCGACGTGTGGCTGTCGCTCGGCGTGATCGTCGGGATCATTGCGGTTTCGGTGGTGGTCTCACTGTTCGCGACCCGTGATCGCGGAGGGGACCGCAAGCTCGAACCGGAGGATGTCGCCTCGGCCGAGTGAGGCGCGCCCGGCCAGGGGGGCGTTCGAGGATCACCGGACCGACGGGTATACTGCGGGGCGCCCGCGGCCCGTCAGCCGCTCGAGCGTCCGCACCAGCAAGGAGATCGAAGTGCTGAAGGAGCAGACCGACCCGCACAGCGCGGCGGTGGAGACCACCACCGAGCTGTGGGCCTTCTTCCGTGGCGACTTCGTCCCGCTGCGCGACGCGAACATCAACGTCATGACCCACGCCTTCAACTACGGGACGGCCGTGTTCGAGGGCGTGCGCGCGTACTGGAATGCGGACGAGGAGCAGCTCTTCGCCCTGGAGCTCCTCCCGCACTTCGAGCGGATCCGGGCATCGGCGCGCATGCTGATGATGGAGATCCCGCAGTCGCCCCAGGAGCTCGCCGACATCACGCTCGAGCTCCTGCGTCGCGACGGGCTGCGCGAGGACGTCTACCTTCGGCCGATCATCTACAAGAGCTCGGAGACCATCGGCGTCCGGCTCCACAACCTCGATGCGGACATCACGATCTTCGGGGTGCCGTTCGGCCAGTACATCGACACCGAGGGCGGCATTCGCGCCCAGGTCAGCAGCTGGCGGCGGACCGATGACAACGCCATCCCGGCACGCGGCAAGATCACCGGCGCTTACGTGAACGGCGCGCTGGCGAAGAGCGAGGCGCAGCTCAACGGGTTCGACGAGGCGATCGTCCTCACGTCGGACGGCCACGTCAGCGAGGGCAGCGCGGAGAACCTCTTCATCGTGCGACGCGGCGTCCTCGTCACGCCGCCGGTGACCGACAACATTCTCGAAGGGATCACACGACGACGGCTGATCGAGATCGCGCGTGCCGACGTCGGGGTCGAGGTCGAGGAGCGATCGATCGATCGCACGGAGCTCTACGCCGCGGACGAGGTCTTCCTGTGCGGCACCGGGGCCCAGATCAGCCCGGTCATCGAAGTCGACCGGCGGCCGGTCGGCACCGGCAGACCGGGGCAGATCACGCGAGACGTGTCCCGGATCTACTTCGACGCGGTACGCGGCAAGGTGCCGGCCTACCGCGACTGGCTCACACCGGTCTACTAGGAGTCGCGCGCGGCGGACCGGCATCGTCGCCCACCGGCCGCCCGGCCGATCGAGCGATGCCATGACCACGACGGACAACCAGGACCGCTATCGCTGGCTCGGGCGCGTGCTTGAGATGGTGCCCGGCACGATCTCGTGGGCCATCCTCATCCTGCCGCTGTGGCTCAGCTTCAGCTACCCGTGGCTCGTCGCCTACTTCGTCCTCAGCTTCGACTTCTACTGGCTGTGCCGTGCCCTCTGGTTCAGCGGAGCGGTGATCGTGGCGCACCGTCGCATCCGGGACGTGCTGGCCGTCGATTGGACCGAGCGTCTGACGGGCCTGTCCGATCCTGCGGCACGCCTATCGGCTCTCGAGGCCCAGCTCGCCGGTGCCGGCGGTGGTATGCCGCGCAGCGCCGTCGGTGTCGTGGCGGGCGCGCAGCCGGCTTCGGACCGCGACACGCGGCGCCGCGCACGCCAGGAGATCGAGCAGCTTCGCGCCGTCCAGGCCCTCGACGAGCCGCCGCCATCCGCCGACGAGCTCATCCACCTCGCGCTCATTCCGACCTATACCGAGCCGCTCGACAAGCTTCGACACACCGTCCGCGCCCTGGCCGAGGCCGAATGGCCGGCGGAGCGAAAGATCTGCGCGATCATCACCCGCGAGACCGATGAGGGTGGGATCGCGAACGTGAAGACCCTGCAGGCCGAGTTCGGCGATGCCTTCGCGGAGTTCATTCACATCCTCGACCCGCTCGAGCCGGGGATCGTCGTCGGCAAGAGCAGCGCCATGGCATGGGGCGGCCGGTACCTCTATCGCAAGCTGGTCCGCGAGCGCGGGATGGATCCGCATCGGATCATCGTCACCGACCTCGACGCCGACTATCGGGTCCATCCGCAGTACTTCGCCTACCTCAGCTGGGTGCACCTCACCGACCCGAATCGGGAGACCCAGCTCTATCAGCCGATCCCGTACTTCCACAACAACATCTGGCACGCGCCGATGCTCCAGCGCCTCTTCGCCGCCGTCCTGACCCAGCTCCAGATGTGGCGAAGCGTGCTGCCCGAGAAGCTCCAGAGCTTCGGGTCGTACTCGACGACGCTGTTCCTCGTCCACGACGTCGGCTACTGGGCGACCGACGCCATCCCCGAGGACAGCCGCTTCTACTGGAAGAGCTACTTCCGCTACGGCGACCGGTTCCGCGCCGTGCCGCTCTTCATCCCGATCTACGGCGACGCCGTCCGGGCGCGCGGCTACTGGCGCAGCATGGCCGAGCAGTACCTCCAGGCGCGACGCTGGGCATGGGGCGTGACCGACATCCCGTACGTGGTGGACAACGCGGTCCGGCACGCCCACATCCCGCTGGCCTCGCGCTTCTGGCGCGTCGCGAACCTGTTCGGCGAGCACATCAACTGGGCGATCGCCCCGTTCGTCGTCACATTCGGCGCCACGGTCCCGCTCCTCATCAATCCCGCGTTCGGCGAGACGACGCTGGGCCAGAATCTGCCGTTGTATGCCAGCGCGATGCTGACGGTGGCGCTGATCGGCCTGGCCGTTCTCATCGTGATCGAGCACCGGATCGTGCCGAAGCGCCCGCCGGAGTGGGGATGGTTCCAGCGCGCCGTCAGCTACGTGCAGTGGATCGGCCTGCCGTTCGTCGGCATCATCTTCTCCATGGTTCCGGCGCTGGACGCCCAGACCCGACTGCTCACCGGGCGCTACCTGGAGTACAAGGTGACGGAGAAGGTCTGAGCCGATGACGAAGCGCGTGCCGCCGATCGCCCGCATCCGGCTCGCCCGTTCTCTCCCGCGGCTCCTTGCGCTGCCGTTGCTCGGCGTCGTGGCGGGCGTTGGCGTGGCGGCAACCGGCTTGCTGCTGGTGCCCGGAGGCCCTGGCCTCGGCCTCGCCGCGGTGGGCGGGGTGGTCATGCTCGTCAGCGCGGTTGCCGCGCTCATCCTGCGCGGCATCCATCTCGACGTCGAGGAGGCCGCGGTCGCCGTCCGCTGGTTCGGGGGCGAGCACACGTACGAGCTGGTCCCGGGGCCGGTCACTCGCGTCCGCCTGCGCGGGGAGAACGCTTCCCGGTTGCGCGCCCGACGATGGAACGCCTTCTGGCAGCTGGGCCCCGCGGTGCTGCGCGAAGATGAGCCGATCGAGGTGGCCCGCCTGGCACGGACCCGGACCGCGATCCTCGTCCCGACCCAGCGCGGCCGGCTGGCCATCGCCGCGGCCGATGAGGATGAGCTGCTCGAGGCCCTCACGCGTGCCGCACAGGCTCGCCAGCGTCTCGATGCCATCGCACCACCGGGACCCCGGCCCGACGAGCCCGGGCCCGACCTCGACGCGCCGCCGGAGAGCGGGACCGAACCGACCACCACGGCTGAGATCGACCCCGCGCTGATGACCGGCATCGAGCGGGCGATCTACGAGCGTCGGGTCGCGGAGGAGCTCGAGGCGCAGGAGCGCGCGGCGCGCGAGCAGGCAGAGGCGGAACGGCGAGCCGCCGAGGAGCGCGAGGCGGCCATGCGGCCTCCGGAAGCGGCCCCGGCCTTGGGGTCGACGGTCGCGACCGAGGTCCCGCCCGGGCGGCGGCGGCTTCGGGTCACGCGTCCGGCGTGGATCCGCCGGCCGGCGCCGTCGGTCGCGCTCGTCGCGCTTCCGCTCATCGGCGCGGCTGCGGCATGGGGCATCGGGCTGGCGCGCGAGTCGATCCCTCCGCCCGGCACGGACCTCGGGAGGCTCACGGCGCTCGGGCTCGTGCTGGCGGGGCCGGGAGCTGCCGTGGCGGCGATCATGGCCCGCATCTGGTGGCCCCGTCTCGTGGCCGTGGTGGTCGCCACCGGGCTCGCCTCCGCCGTCTTCGTGGGCCGCGTGCTCCTCGGCTGATTGACAGGCCGCGGAGCGGCTGCGACGATCCGCGACGAGATCGATCGAGGCGATGACGGAGACGCGGCCGTCGCCGGCTCCGGCCCACGAGCGAGCCCGAATGGTGGAAGCGGGCGGGCGGTGTCGACGGTTATCACTCCCGAGCCGGAGGCGCGAAGCGGCGCGAGGCCGTGGGTAGCACCTCCCGGGCTGCCACCCGATATCCCGGCGCCAAGTGGTCCGGTGCGCGGCGTCCGCTGCGTAACGGGCAATCGCGGGTGGTACCGCGGGAGTCATCCCGTCCCGGTGTTCCGGGGCGGGTTCGTCGTTGTTGGAGGGTCGTCACACCCACATGTTCAGGCCGGTATCGAACAAGCTGGACGTGCCCGCGCTCGAGCGCGAGGTCATCGAGCGCTGGCGCGAGCGCGACACGATGTCGCGCTACCTCGCGCGGAACGACGGCAGCGATCGACGCTTCAGCTTCATCGACGGGCCGATCACGGCGAACAACCCGATGGGCGTGCATCACGCCTGGGGGCGCACCTACAAGGACCTCTTCCAGCGCTACCACACGATGCTCGGCGAGAAGCAGCGCTACCAGAACGGCTTCGACTGCCAGGGGCTCTGGATCGAGGTCGAGGTCGAGCGGCAGCTCGGCTTCAACAACAAGCAGCAGATCGAGGAGTTCGGGATCGATCGCTTCGTCGAGCTCTGCAAGGAGCGCGTGGCGAAGTTCGCCGGCATCCAGACCGAGCAGTCGAAGCGCCTCGGCTACTGGATGGACTGGGACAACAGCTACTACACGAACTCCGACGAGAACAACTACACGATCTGGGCCTTCCTGGCCGAGTGCCGCCGCCGGGAGCTCCTGTATCGGGGTCACGACGTCATGCCCTGGTGCCCGCGGTGCGGGACCGGGATCAGCAACATGGAGGCGGCCGAGGGCTACAAGGACGTCCGTCACCTGTCCGTCACCCTGCGACTGCCGATCACGAGCCCCGACCATGACGGCGAGGACCTGCTGGTCTGGACGACGACCCCCTGGACCCTGTCGAGCAATGTGGCCGCTGCGGTCCATCCCGGGCTGACCTACCAGCTCGTCGAGGGGCGTGACGGTCGGCGCTGGTGGGTCTCGAGTGGCTCGAAGGCGCGGGTGGCGGGGGACGCAGCGGTCATCCGCGAGGCGCCGGGCGCCGAGCTCGTCGATCTCACCTACAGCGGCCCGTTCGACCACTTCCCGGCTGCCGAGGGCGTGGCACACCGCGTCATCCCGTGGAGCGACGTGTCGGATGCCGAGGGCACCGGGATCGTCCATATCGCCCCCGGCTGCGGCCAGGAGGACTTCGCTCTCAGCAAGGTCCACGGACTGGCCGTCGTCGATCCGATCGACCAGTTCGGCGTGTTCGGCGACGGCTTCGGCTGGCAGACCGGCCGCTACGCAGGGTCCGTCCCGGACGCCTCCGAGGATCTCGCGCGCGACGTCGCCGCCGATCTCGACGAGCGTGGGCTGCTCGTGGCGAAGGAGAGCTATCAGCACTCGTACCCGCACTGCTGGCGCTGCGGCACGCAGCTCATCTTCCGGCTCGTCGACGAGTGGTTCATCGCCATGGATCCGCTCCGGGAGCCGATCGGCGACTCGACCCGCAGCGCCACGTGGCTGCCCGAGGGCATCGGCCTCGAGGAGCGCGAGCTCGACTGGCTCCGGAACATGGGCGACTGGATGATCAGCAAGAAGCGCTACTACGGGCTGGCGCTGCCGATCTGGGAATGCACCGACTGCGATGGCTGGGAGGTGATCGGCTCGAAGGAGGAGCTCCGCGAGCGGGCGGTGACCGGCTGGGAGGAGTTCGAGGGGCACTCGCCGCATCGGCCCTGGGTGGACGCCGTAGAGATCGCGTGCTCCGCATGTGGGGGCGTCGCGCGTCGCACGACCGATGTCGGAAATCCGTGGCTCGATGCGGGCATCGTGGCGCTCTCCACGCTGAAGTGGAACACCGACCGGGAGTACTGGCGCGAGTGGTATCCGGCCGACCTCATCACCGAGTCGTTCCCCGGCCAGTTCCGGAACTGGTTCTACGCCCTGCTCACCGAGTCGACGGTGATGACCGGTCAGGCGCCGATGAGAACCCTCTTCGCCTACGCGCTCATGCGCGACGAGCACGGCGAGGAGATGCACAAGAGCAAGGGGAACAGCATCCCCTTCGACGAAGCGGCGGACCGCATCGGCGCCGACGTCATGCGCTGGATGTTCGCCGCCGCCAACCCGGCGGTGAATCTGAACTTCGGCTACGGCCCGGGTCACGAGGTCGTCCGGCGCTTCTTCCTGCCGCTCTGGAACACGTACGGGTTCCTCGTCACCTACGCGCGGATCGACGGCTGGACCCCTGACCAGCTCGACGGCGTGGAGGCCGCGCGGACGTTCCTCGACCGCTGGATCCTGTCCCGCCTGGACGGCCTGGTGGGCGAGGTCGGGGAGGGGTTCGCCGGGTACGACGCGCATCGGGCCACGCGAGCCATCGAGGCGTTCGTCGACGAGCTGTCGAACTGGTACGTCCGACGCAACCGCCGCCGCTTCTGGAAGGGCGAGCTCGACGCCGACAAGCGCGCCGCGTACGCGACGCTGTACGAGGTGCTCACGACGCTGTGCCGGCTCATGGCACCGATCACGCCGCATCTCGTCGACGCGATGTGGGACAACCTCGTCGCCGGGGTCAGCGACGACCAGCCGGACAGCGCACATCTGGCCAGCTTCCCGGAGCGGATTGAGGGTCGCGCCGATGCCGATCTCGACGCATCGGTGGACCTGGTGCGGCGCACGGTGGCCCTGGGACGAGCCGCACGGTCAGCGACCGCGCTGCGAACGCGGCAACCGCTGCGTGCGGCGCGGGTCAAGCTGCCGGCGGGACGCGAAGCATTCGCCTCCGATCCGCGGATCGACGCCGAGCTGCGGCAGCAGATTCGGGAGGAGCTCAACGTCCACGAGATCGACTTCATCCCCGACGAGTCGGAGATGGTGGAGCGGACGCTCTACCCGCTGCTGCCGGTCATCGGCCCGCGCCACGGTGCCTCGGTCGGCGCGATCATGGCCGGCGTCCGCTCCGGGGCGTGGTCCCTCAACGAGGACGGCACGGCAACGGTCGGTGAGGCGACGCTCCAGCCGGACGAGTTCCAGCTGACCGCGCGGGCTCGGCCGGGCCACGAGGTCGCCGAGGAGGGGGACGTGCTGGTGGCGCTCGACACTGAGATCGACGACGAGCTCGCGACGGAGGGCCTCGCGCGCGAGGTGGCGCATCGGTTGCAGGCGCTGCGAAAGGCGGCCGGCTACGAGATCAGCGACCGAATCCGCGTGGGGATCGCGGCCGAGCCGGAGGTCGCGGACCGGCTCGAGAGCCATCGTGCCTGGCTGGCCGACGAGCTCCTCGCCGCCGAGCTCGCGCTCGGGCCAGAGGCCGCGGTCGGCGACGCGGACGCGGCGGAGACGGCCGACCTCGACGGAGTGACGGTCGCGCTCTCGGTCGCTCGCGCCTGAGCGGTCGCTCGTCGGCTAGAGTGGGGTGGTGGAGGCCGCCGCGGAACGAGACGCATCGCCGGGGGCCGTGCTCGTCATGGCGGGCACGGCCGTCGTGCTCTACGCGGCCGATCAGCTCACGAAGCTCCTGATCGTCGCCAACCTGCCGTTCGGCGAACGCGTGGACGTCATCGGCGACTTCGCCCAGCTGTGGCATGTCCGCAACACGGGAGCGGCGTTCAGCATCCTGCCCGGCGCCACGTGGCTCTTCGTTCCGGTGACCATCGCCGCCATCGGCATGGTGATCTACTTCCACCGGACGCTCCACGACCGAGGCCCGTGGATCCAGGTCGTGCTCGGCGCGATCCTGGCTGGCGCGCTCGGCAACCTGACCGACCGCGTGCGCCTCGGGTACGTCATCGACTTCGTGAGTCTCGGGATCGGCGACGTCAGGTTCCCGACGTTCAACGTCGCCGACTCCGCGGTCGTGCTCGGGATCGGGTTGCTCGTCGCCTACCTCACGTTCGCCGATCGCCGTGCATCAGACGAGCCGTCCCGGTGATGGCCGCCGCTGATCGCACGGTCGAGGGTCCCGCGCCTGCCGGTCGCGTGGACCTCGCCGTCTCGTCGGTCGGCGGGATCTCACGCGCCCACGCACAGCGGCTGATCGGCGACGGCCGCGCCCTGGTCGACGGCGAGCGCCGCCGCTCGAGCGATCGGCTCGCCGGCGGGGAGACGGTGCGCGTCGAGCTGACCGCTCCGGCCGATGAGTCCCTGGTGCCGGAGTCGATCCCCCTCGACGTCGCCTACGAGGACGGCACGATGCTCATCGTCGACAAGCCGGCCGGGCTCGTCGTCCACCCGTCGGCCGGTCACGGCACGGGGACGCTCGTGAATGCGCTCCTCGGTCGATCGATCGAGCGCGGAGAGCCGCTCGGCTCGATCGCCGGCGTCGGACGACCGGGGATCGTGCACCGCCTCGACAAGGAGACGAGCGGGCTCATCGTGGTGGCGAAGACCGACGATGCCCAGGCGAGCCTGATGCGCCAGTTCGGCGAGCGCACGATCGAGAAGGAGTACCTCGCGCTCGTCCGGGGCGAGGCACCGTCGCCACGGGGCCGGGTCGAGGCGCCGATCGGCCGCGACCCCCGAGATCGCCAGCGGATGGCCGTCGTGGCCGGTGGCCGCGCCTCGACGACCGAGTACGAGGTTCTCGGAACGGCGAACGGCTACGCGCTGCTGTCCCTGAGGCCGCTCACCGGTCGCACCCACCAGATCAGGGCCCACCTTTCGTATCTCGGCCTCCCGATCGCGGGCGACCTGCGCTACGGCGGTGGCGAAGGGCCGGGCGGCCTGCGTCGCCAGTTCCTCCACGCAGCCCGGCTGCGGCTCGAGCGACCATCCGACGGCCAGCGCCTGCACGCCTGGAGCGGGCTCCCCGCCGATCTCGAGGCATGCCGCTCCATCGCAGGCGTCGACGTCGCCGGGACGCGGCTTCCCGAGGGCGTGGGCGCCGAGGTCGAGGCATGACCGTGGAGGAGCCGATGGGCGACCAGCAGAAGCGGATGACGTTCCCGAACCCGATGCTCGTCGTCGTGTCCGGGCCGTCCGGCGTCGGCAAGAGCACGATCGTCGCCGAGCTCGCGCGGCGTCATCCGCAGGTCGTTCCGATCGTGACGGCGACGACTCGCGAGCGGCGCGAGGGCGAGGTCCACGGGGTCCACTACCACTTCCTCGATCGCGACGAGTTCGTCGAGCTGCGCGACGCCGGTGGCCTCCTCGAGTGGGCCGAGGTTCACGGCAACCTGTACGGCACGCCGGTCGACCAGGTTCGCGGCATCCTGGCCGCCGGCCGCGACGCGATCCTCACCATCGACCCGCAGGGCGCTCGCCAGGTCCGTGACTCGGTCCCCGACGCGCTCCTGGTGTTCGTGAAGCCTCCGACCATGGCGGACCTCGCGCAGCGCCTCGTCGGCAGGGGCAGCGAGTCGGCGGAGTCGCTCGAGCGACGCCGGCGCGACGCCGAGCGATGGATGGCCGACACCCGCGACTACGACCACGTGGTCGTGAACGAAACCGGGCACCCCGAGGAGGCGGCCGAGCTCATCTGGGAAATCATCCAGGCCGAAGCCCGTCGCGAGCCGCCTCGCCGTCCCCGGATCTAGGGTCGTGCCGAGCTCGCCGGCCCGCGTCGTGCGCGTCGCGGTGGATGCGCGCGCCGACCGCCCGGAGCGCACGTTCAGCTACGTTCTCCCCGACGACATCGAGACGCCGGCACCCGGATCGCTCGTGCTCGTGCCGTACGGTCGCCGAACGGCGCTCGGCTACCTGCTCGGGGGTGAAGCGGAGCCTGCCGACGGCGAGCTGAAGCCCATCGAGGCCGTGGTCGCGGCGCCGATGCTGACGCCGGATCTCCTCGCGCTGGCGGAGCGCATCGCCAGGTACTACCGGGCGCCGATCGGCACGACGCTGGCCGCCATGCTGCCGCCGGGCCTCGAGGCGCGCATCTCCCGCACGTGGGAGGTCGTGGAGCACGAGGCGCTGCCGGCCGCGGTCGCGACCGCCGTGGGCCCGGACGGAACGATCGGGGACGCCGCGCTCCTGCGGCTCGCGCCGCGCCGCGGTCGCGACGCCTGGATCGAGGGTCTGCGGCGAACCGGGGCCCTCCGGTCACGATGGTCGCTGCGCGCGGCCGAATCCAGCCCGCGCCGCGTGCGGGTCCTGCGACCGCTCCCGGGGAACGACGAGCCGCCGCGGCGCGCGCCGGTGCAGCGGGCCCTGCTCGAGGCGCTCGGCGGCGAGGAGCGGACGATGCCGGAGCTTGCCGCGGCGCTCGACACGGAGCCGGGCGCCCTGCTCGCCCCGGCACGCCG
>JAILWI010000005.1 GCA_025699005.1 Chloroflexota bacterium
CGCCCGCGGGCGGCGCCCCTCTTCATCGGTCTCCCGTCAGCGGGCTATTCGGCCGGCGGCGGGTTCAGGAATCCACCCCACAGGGCGGAGAAGTAGGTGAAGCTGCCGTCACGTCCGACGTGGAGCGGATGATCGGCATCCCACTGCACGGCGTAGCTCAGGACCACGTCATTGGCGTCGAGCGTCGACCCATCATGGAACTGGACGCCCTCGCGGAGGGTGCAGGTCCACACGGTCAGGTCGTCGTTCGGCACGCACTCCTCGGCCAAGGCCGGAATTGCTTCCGTGCCCGCGACCTCGTAGGCGTACAGGGACTCCTTGATCTGCTCGCAGACGCGGAGTGCCTCGCCGTCCGACTCGTCGGCGCAGTACAGGCCACCCGGTTCGCCGTTCTGCATCCAGACGAGCTGATCGTCGGATCCCGGACCGATGACGGCCATCACCTCGTTGCTCAACGGCGACGAGTGCGCTCCGTCGTTGTCGGCCTGGAAGGCAACGCCCGAACCGCCGTGGGCGATCGGGATCATCGGCACGTGCTCCTTGATGGCGTTGTTCGCCGTCTCGTACGCAGCCTGCCGCGCCGACTCCTCGACACTCGAGGCACCTTCGGCGAGGGCGCTCGTGATGTCGTCGAACTTGTCACCGAACTGGTTCGATGCCCCGCTCCCGAAGTGGAAGTCGAGGAAGTTCGTGGCATCCGGGTAGTCGGCACCCCAGCCGAGCATGTGGATGCCCGGGAGGAGACCGGCGTCGGAGTTGTCGAGGAACGTCGTCGACTCCTGGACGTCGATCGAGGCGGTGATCCCCAGGTCGGCAAGCTGCGCCTGGAGGTCGGCAGCCACCTGCTGCGGAGCGGGCAGGTAGCCGCGCACCACGTCGCGCAGATGGATCTGCGTCTCGAAGCCGTCCGGGTAGCCCGCATCGGCGAGCATCTGGATGGCGGCATCCTGATCGAACTCGTACCACTCCTCGCCCTCGCACCCGAACGGGATGGCGCACGGGGTGAAGTGCGAGGCAACTTCCGACCCTGGCGGGAAGAAGCTGTCGACGATGCGCTGCCGGTCGATGCCCATGGCGATTGCCTGGCGAACGGCCTCGTCGGCCAGCGGATTCGACTCGTTGTCGAAGCCCTCGACCTGCGGGTTGTTGTTGAACCCGAAGTAGAGCGTGTTCAGGCCCTCGCGCGGGTAGAGCGCAAGGTTCGGGTCGTTCTCGATGGTGTCGAAGTCCTCGGCACCGGGGTTGTCGATGCCGTCGACCGTCCCGGCCTGGAGCTCCACGAGCCGCTGCGCGGCCTCGGCACTCCAGCGGAAGATCACGCTCGGGCTGAGCGGTGCATCGCCCCAGTAGCCGTCGAAGGCGCTGAGGGTGATGTCGGAACCGCGGTTCCATGCGTCGAGGCGGTACGGACCGGTGCCGTTCGGCTGATCGACGATCGAGCCGTCGGCGGCGTGAGCCTCGAGATAGTCCGCATCATCGATCGCGAACGAGCTGAACGCGATCTTCGACAGGAACGCGACGTCCGACGCGCAGAGCGTGAAGACCACGGTCCGCTCGTCCTCGGCGCGAATCTCGCTGATGTTCGACGGGTTGTTGTCGGCACCGCATTCAACGGGTCCGTCTTCCGGATAGGCCAGACCCGTGAACTCGCCGCCATCGTCCGTCGGGTCGGGGGCGTCGGTCGGGTCTGACGTCGGCTCGGCACTCGCGCTCTCGCCCGGCTGCTGCCCGCAGGCAGCGAGCACGAGCACGAGCGTGGCGAGGACCGGGAGCCATCTCCAGGTTCGCATCCACTCTCCTCCACATTGTGTGATCGACACGCGGTGTCTCGTCCGCTCCGTGACGCCGGCACCGCACCGGTCATCGACGGTCCAGCTCTTGATCAGAGTCTGATGGTCAGGGGCTCGCTAGTCTTGCACACTCCTGCTGCAGTTAGAAGGGTTCACCGGCGGACGTCTCTGCCGGCGTTCCGGTCGTCGTTCCGCTCGCATCCGGGCCGCGCCCGTCGGCGACCGGGTCGAGCGCGCTCAGCCGGCTCGGGTGCGTCCCGAGATTGACCACCGATCTGATGCCGCTCTCGGTGACCGCGCCGGACGCGTCGCTCGCCTGGACGAGCGATCCGGGGCTCGCGGGGGTCGCGCTCACGAGGAACGCCGCCTCCGGGTCGTTTGGCAAGGCAGTCGCCACGTAGGTCACCGGCGGGCTCGCCGTCGTGGTCGTCCGCGGCCGCAGGACGAGCGCCTGGCGCTCGTAGAGCTCGCCGGCAGCGCTCGGCATGACCTCGGTCTCGGCCGAGCCCGCCTCGGGGTGCGTGATCGCCACGTGTGTCGAGGTCGCGATGATGCCTGCCAGGGCCATGGCGGTCACCGCCGTGGCGGTGCGGATTCGAAGGACGAATCCGGCGGCGTGCCGGCCGACGAATGCCCGGAAGCCGCGATCCGGTGCCTGCGCCCGCTCCAGGATCGCGTCCCACACGCTGGCGGAGGGCTCCTCCTCGGCGATCCGTGCGGCCAGCGCCGTGCGCAGCTGCTGGACGAGGGCTCGGTCGAATCCCACCTCGTCGCGGCAGGTGCCGCAATGCGACAGGTGATCGAGGTGCGGCGCCGAGCTGGGGCCGAACTCACCGAAGCGGGCCAGCCACAACAGCTCGCGGCAGATGCGCCGGCATCTCATCGGGTCACCCGGACCGTTGCGGCCGCGCCGACCGGCAGCCTGCGCTCGACCGGCAGCCGTGCGCGCAGCGCCTTCAGCGCGTAGTGGAGCCGAGACTTCATCGTCCCGACGTTGCAGTCGGCGATCTCGGCGGCCTCCGCCAGTGAGTATCCGTGGAGGTAGTAGAGGATGACGGCGGTCTGCTGCTTCGGCGGAAGGGCGTCGATGCCGCGTTGCAGGACGTCGAGCACCTCGCGCGTCTCGACGACCTGGTCGGGACGTGCGGCGATGTCGACGACGAGGTTCGTGATGAGGCTGGTCAACGGCTCCGCCAGGGCTTTGCGGCGGCTGACGCGGCTGTAGCACAGGTTGATCGTGACGCGCTGAAGCCACGGGAGCGGGGAACGTGCCGGATCGAGGCGTTCGCGCACCCGGTAGGCCTTCACGAAGCAGTCCTGGAGGACTTCCTCCGCGAGGAACGGGTCACGCGTGATGGCCAGGGCCGTCGCATAGACCGGGCGCTTGAAGGTGGTGAAGAACTCCTCGAAGGCGTCGAGGTCACCGCTCTGCATGCGCTCGACGAGGTTGTCAAGGTCTCTCGATTCCACAGGCACCTGTGCCGCTGTAATTGGGCGTGGGCGGTTTGTCATAGTACGCCCGGGCGTCCAGATTGGTTCAGTTCACCCCAGGCCAGGAGACATCCGATGCCACCCTCCCGGACCTTTCCCGACGGCTTCGCCTGGGGCGCCGCCACGGCCTCCTACCAGATCGAGGGAGCCGTCGACGCGGATGGCCGAGGGCCGTCGATCTGGGACGTCTTCAGCCACACGCCCGGACGAATCCGCGACGGTTCCACCGGTGACGTGGCCTGCGACCACTACCACCGCTGGGCTGCCGACCTCGACCTCGCGGCACAGCTCGGGCTGGACGCCTACCGCTTCTCGATCGCCTGGCCCCGAGTCATCCCGGACGGTGATGGCGACGTCAATGTCCGCGGGCTCGACTTCTATGACCGCCTCGTGGACGGGCTCCTGGAGCGCGGAATCCGTCCCGTCGCGACGCTCTACCACTGGGACCTGCCCCAGGCGCTCGAGGACCGCGGCGGCTGGGCCGAGCGGTCCGCCGCAGATGCGTTCGCCCGCTACGCACAGGCCGTGGTCGATCGCCTCGGCGATCGCGTGCCGCAGTGGATCACCCTCAACGAGCCATGGGTCTCCGCGTTCGTGGGATACGCAAGCGGCCGCCACGCGCCGGGACGGACGAACCTTCGCGACGCGCTGCTGGCGAGCCACCATCTCCTGCTCGCCCACGCTCGGGTCATGCCGATCCTCCGCACGACGGAAGCCCGGGTCGGGGTGACGCTCAACGTCAGCCACGTCCTTCCGTTGACCGACAGCCCCGCCGATCGTGATGCGGCCGAGCTCGCGGACGAGCAGGTGAACGGCTGGTTCGCCGATCCGATCCTTCGCGGCAGCTATCCGGATCGGATGGCCGCCTGGTACGGCTCGCTCCTGGACGGCATCGTCCGGCATGGCGACCTCGAGGCGATTCATGCGCCGATCGACTTCATCGGCCTGAACTACTACGTCCGGACCCACGTGCGGGCGGTCCGCGGCGACGCCTCGTCCTCCGATCCCATGGACGTGCTCCCCTACCGCGCCGAGCTCCCGGACGGGGTGCCCACCACGGCGATGGGATGGCCGGTCGAGCCCGATGGCCTGCGCGACTTCCTCATCGCGTTCTCGGCGTCACATCCCCACGTGCCGATCCTGATCACCGAGAACGGCTCGGCATGGGATGACACGGTGGCGGCGGACGGCAGCGTCGACGACCCCGAGCGAACCGCGTACCTCGAGTCGCATCTCGTCGCGGTCCACGAAGCGATCGCGGCAGGCGTCGACGTACGGGGCTACTTCGCCTGGTCGCTGCTCGACAACTTCGAGTGGGCGGAGGGCTACGCCAAGCGCTTCGGGATCGTCCACGTGGACTATCCGACGCAGCGTCGGACGCCGAAGGCGAGCGCGCGGCGCTATGCGGAGATCGTGGCGGCGAACGCGGTCTAGGTCGTCGGAGTCCGCGAGCCGGATCGGGCGCTGGCCGCGACAGCTGCCTCGGCGCCGGCACGCGCGCCCGAATCGTCGTTCGCGAAGGAGTGGCGCAGGTCCGGGCGACGTGCCGCTCCGGCCTCGTCGAGGCGCCCGACCGGGGTCGTCACCGGCGCCCGCTTGAGCGACTCCGGGTCGCTCGCTGCCTGCTCGGCGATGTCGCGCATCACGCCGACGAAGTGGTCCAGCGTCTCGAGCGTCTCCGTCTCGGTCGGCTCGACCATGAGCGCCTCCTCGACGATGAGCGGGAAGTAGATCGTCGGTGGATGGATGCCGTGGTCGAGAATGGCCTTCGCGATGTCGAGCGTCGTCACCCCATGCTCGCGCTTCTGCCGCCGTCCGCTGAAGACGACCTCGTGCTTGCTCAGCCGGTCGTAGGGCAGGTCGTACACGTCGTGGAGACGGATGCGCAGGTAGTTCGCCGCGAGCACCGCGTCCTCGCTGATGCCGCGCAGCCCCGCGTCGCCGTTGCTGCGGATGTAGGTGTAGGCCCGCACGAACATGCCGAAGTTTCCGTGGTGCGATCGCACCTTGCCGATGCTGTGCGGTCGGTCCGCGTCGAGCGCGAACCGCACGCCCGGGGTCGATCGGCCGCGCCACGCGTTGGCGCGCACCTCTCCAGGGTCGCCCTCGACCAGGACCGGGATCGGTGCGGGCAGGTACGGCTCGAGACGCTCGCTCACTCCGACCGGGCCGGCACCCGGGCCGCCGCCGCCGTGCGGCGTGCTGAAGGTCTTGTGGAGGTTGAAGTGCATGACGTCGAAGCCCGCCTCGCCGGGCCGGAAGCGACCGAGGATGGCATTGAGGTTCGCCCCGTCCATGTAGGCGATGGCACCGGCGTCCTTGACCGCCGCGATGACCTGGTCGATCTGGTCCTCGAAGATGCCGAGCGTCGAGGGGTTCGTGATCATGAGCGCGGCCACGTCCGGACCGAGCGCTCCGCGGAGGGCGCCGAGGTCGATCCCGCCCCGCTCGTTCGAGCGGATCGTGACCGTCTCGTAGCCGACCATCGTCGCGGTGGCGGGGTTCGTCCCGTGCGCCGAGTCCGGCACGAGCACCTTCGTGCGCTGCTCGCCCTCGCCGTTGGCGCGGTGGAAGGCGCGGGTCATGAGCATCCCCGTCAGCTCGCCGTGGGCGCCGGCCGCCGGCTGGAGGCTGATGGCCGGGAAGCCGCTGATGTCGCCGAGTAGCTCGGCGAGGAGCCACATGATCTCGAGGCTGCCCTGGCTCAGCTCCTCGGGATCGAGGGGGTGCGACTCCGCCAGGCCCGGCAGGCGCGCGGCCCATTCGTTGACCTTCGGGTTGTACTTCATCGTGCACGACCCGAGCGGATAGAAGTTCAGGTCGATCGCCATGTTGAGGTGCGCGAGCCGGTTGAAGTGACGGAGAAGCTCGAGCTCCCCCACCTCCGGCAGGCGCGGTGGCGTCTCGCGCCGGAGGGCTGCAGGGATCTCGGGCTGCCCGGCCCCGACTCGCCGGGCTTCCTCCGAGGCTCGAGGGAATCGGACGGCGCGTCGTTCGGGGCGCGACCGATCGAAGATGAGCGGCTCGACGATGGCCAGGTCCTCCCCCGCCACCGCCGATGCGAAGGCGGCGCCGCGGCCGGAGGCGTCGCGCTCCGGTGCCTTCGCCGCGCTCATCGGGTTGCCTCCAGGGCGTGAACGAGGCGCCGGATGTCGTCGTCCGTCGTCAGCTCCGTCGTCGCCAGGAGCAGGGTGTCGGTCAGCCGCGGGTCGTCGTGCTCGAGGAGGCGGCCCGCGACGATGCCCTGGTCCACGAGGGCCGCATGCCGGCGCGCGGCATCGGGGACGCTGACGGCCACCTCGTTGAGGTAGACCCCGCCGAATCGGCGCTGCGCCACGTCGGACGATTCGAGCGCCGCGACGAGGTGGCGCGCCTGGGCCATCGACAGCTCGGCGACCTCCCGCAGCCCCTCGGGCCCGACGCTGGTCAGGTACGCCGTCGCCGCGAGCGCCATGAGCGCCTGGTTCGTGCAGATGTTGCTGGCCGCCTTCTCGCGACGGATGTGCTGCTCGCGCGCCTGCAGGGTGAGCACGTAGCCCTTGCGTCCCGCGGCATCGCGGGTGGCGCCGACGAGACGGCCCGGCATCTGGCGTACCGAGGCCATCCGCGCGGCCATGAGGCCGACGTACGGACCGCCGAAGCTGACCGGAATGCCGAGCGGCTGCCCTTCCGAGGCCACGATGTCCGCCCCATAGGCTCCCGGGGCCTCGAGCACGGCCAGCGAGGTCGGCTCCACGATGGCGACGAACTGGGCCCCGAGCTCATGCGTCGCATCGGCCAGCTCGCGCATCGGCTCGAGCTGACCGTAGTAGTTCGGCTGCGCGGCGACGACGCACGCAACCTCGCCGAGGGCTGCGAGATCAGCCGGGTCGGTGGTGCCGGTGCCTCCGGGCTCGAGGTTCACCGGCACCTCGACCACCTCGATGCCGGGGCCCGAGCAGTAGGTCTCGAGAACGCGGCGGTAGTCCGGGTTCACGGCAGCCGAGACGGCGACGCGGTCGCGCCGCGTGAGGCGGCAGGCCATGAGGGCAGCCTCGGCCGTTGCCGTGGCACCGTCGTAGTGCGAGGCGGTCGCGACCTCCATCCCGGTCAGCTCGCAGATGAGCGACTGGAACTCGTAGATGCTCTGCAGCGTGCCCTGGCTGACCTCGGGCTGGTACGGGGTGTAGGCCGTCGCGAACTCGGGCCGGCCGATGACCTCGCCGACGACCGCGGGGATCAGATGGCGGTACACGCCGGCGCCGAGGAAGCTGACCTCGGGGATTCGATTGTGACTGGCGATGCGTGCCAGCTCGGCGCGGACCTCGAGCTCGGTCAGCGGCGGCGGGACGCTCCAGTCCGAGGCGCGCACCGCGGCGGGGATATCGGCGAACAGATCCTCGACCGTCTCGACGCCGATCGTGTCCAGCATCTGCCGGCGATCGGCATCGGTATGCGGCGAGTAGCTCATCGGCAACCGCCCTCAGGCGGTCTCGTCCGCGTAGGCGGCGGCGTCCATGAGCGCGTCGAGCTCGGCGGTGTCCGACAGCTCGACCCGGGCGATCCATCCCTCGCCGAAGGCATCCGCGTTGAGGAGCTCGGGCGTGTCCCGGAGGGCCTCGTTGACCTCGACGACCTCGCCGGAGACCGGCGAGTAGAGGTCGCTCACGGCCTTCACGCTCTCCACGACGCCGAACGTCGCGAACTGGCTGAGGGTGGCGCCCACCTCCGGCAGCTCGATGAACACGATGTCGCCGAGCTCCTCCGCTGCGAAGCTCGTGATGCCGATCGTGGCCTGTGAGCCATCGACGCGGACCCACTCGTGCTCCTTCGAGTAGCGCAGGTCGTCGGGATTGGCCATCGGCGAGTCGTCCTCCTTGGTGGTGGCGCGCGGTCGGCGACTCAGTCGCGCGGGCGCCGGTAGAACGGCAACTTTACCTGCTCCGCACGATACGGGCGGTCGCGGACCACGACCTCGAACGCGTTGCCGATGCCGGCCATGCCCGCCGGGACCAGGGCCATGGCGATCTTGTCGCCGAGCGTCGGCGACAGGGTGCCGCTCGTCACGTGGCCGACATCGGCTCCGTCGGCGCGCACGACATAACCCGCACGCGGGATGGCATTCTCGACCATGCGAAGGCCGATGAGCTTGCGCTCGGGACCCGACTGCTGGACCGCCGACAGGGCCGCTCGACCCACGAAATCGCCCTTGTCGAGCTTCACGACGCGACCGAGGTTGACCTCGAACGGGTTCGTCTCGCGATTCAGCTCGTTGCCGTACAGGGGCATCCCGGCCTCGAGGCGCAGTGTGTCGCGGGCTCCGAGTCCGCACGGTCGCAGGCCATGACGCTCGCCCGCAGCCGCCACCGCGTCCCACACCTCCCGAGCGCGGCGCGCGTCGCAGAACAGCTCGAAGCCGTCCTCGCCGGTGTACCCGGTCCTCGCGACGAGGCACGGCACGCCGGCGACGTCGCCATCCGCCGATCGGTAGTTGCCGATGGCGTCGAGATCGAGGTCGGTGAGCTCGGCCAGCAGCGCAGCCGCGTTCGGTCCCTGCGGCGCGACGAGCGCCGTCCGGTCGCCGATGTCCTCGATCGAGCAGCCGAAGTCACCGCGCTCCAGGAGAGCCTCGAGGTGCGAGACCACCGCCTCCCGGTTCGAGGCGTTGCAGACGACCCAGTAGCGGTCCGTGGTCCGGCGATAGACGATGAGGTCGTCGATGATCCCGCCGTCGGCGTTGCAGGCCATCGAGTACTGCGCCTGGCCGACCTCGAGCGCGCCGGGGTCGCTGACGAGCCCGTGCCGGAGGAACGACACCGCCTCCTCGCCGCGGACCTCGATCTCGCCCATGTGCGACAGGTCGAACAGGCCGACGGCCGACCGCACCGTCCGGTGCTCCTCGATGATCGAGGTGTACTGGACCGGCATCTCGTAGCCCGCGAACGGGACGAGCCTCGCACCGAGCCCGACGTGAACGTCGTGGAGCGGCGTCCGCTTCAGCTCCGTGCTCATGCCGTGGCACCGGACTCGACCGAGCCGATCATGTCCATCGCCTGCTCCAGGACCGATCGCTCGGTGGCGTGGGTGAGGAGTGCGAGCGCCTCCGTGGCCGGAGCCCAGCGCACCTCGTCGAACTCGGCGTCGTGGAGATCGAGCGCGCCGCCGATCGGCCGCATGAGGAAGAAGTGCACGGTCTTGTGGAACCTCGTCGAGCCTCGGATGAAGAAGTAACGGATCGAGCTGATCGGCGCCTCCATGGCAACCTCGAGCCCGGTCTCCTCCCGCGTCTCGCGCAGCGCCGTCTCCTCGAGCGTCTCGCCCGCGTTCGGCGTGCCTTTCGGCAGCGCCCAGAGCACGGGCCGGCGGCGATGGACGATCACGATCTCGATGCCGGCATCGGTCTGTCGGTGGACGACGCCACCGGCGGAGGTGGCTCTCGCGCTGCGCAGGACGGGCAACCTCGCCGCGCTACGAGCGGCGGGCGCGCGGTACCCCGAACGGCAACGCGGGACGTCGGGCCGGGAGTCGCGTCGCGCGACCCACCGCCGGGAACCGGAATCGGCTCGTCTGCGATCGAAGTGCGCCCACGGTGGGGATCGTCAGCGCGGCGCTGCGGGGACGGTGGTAGACGGTCATGGCGGCGGCCAGGCCGAGGCGCGGCCGATGCGCCGTGCGGCGCCCCGTTCCGAAGTCAATGGTTGGGTGGGAAACGTAGCGGGCCACCAGACTCACACGCATGCGCGGCATTGTACGCCGCCTCCCTGCCGGTGCAAGGCCATCGGCGCATTCATGCGCCACGCCCGTCGGCGCGCAGCTCCGCGAGGGCCGCATCACGGTCCGCCGCGTCGTCGAAGGTCAGCACGACCGACGCTCCGTCGCCTCGAAGCTCGATTGCGGGGCGCCTGCGAAGGCCGACGTGCGCATCGCCCGGCGTCACCCTCAGCTCGGCCGGCCGCTCGATCGGCCAGATGACCGATCCCGTGGCCGCGTGCAGGACGAGGCGCTCGACGGCGGCGCCCTGGTCCCGTACCGCCGACTCGACCGACCGGCGCATGTCGCCCAGCGCCGCGCCCCAGTAGCGCCATCGGACGCGCGCGATCTCCTCGATGGTCATCCACTGCAGCTGGCCCGGCGTCGCGCGCGCCGTCACCGGTCCGCGCGGCGTCGGCAGCTGGCCGTCGATGGCGAGCCGCAGCGGAGTCCGGCCGAGCGCGCCCGGCGCGACGGGCCTCGCACGCAGGAGCGGCTGCCGCACGAACGCACCGGCGAGCAGGACGAGCCCGATCACGGTGAGGATCGTCCCGGCCACGAACGACGGTTCCCGCCATGGTGTCGCAAAGGCGTAGGCAACGAACCGCGACTCGCTGAACTCGACGCTCGGCTGGCTTGCGCTGGGATCCCACTCCCGCAGGACGCTGCGCATGCTGAAGGCGTCCTCGGCGATCGAGCCGTCGAGACGAACCGTCGCACCCGGCTCGAAGCCCGCGATCCGTTCCCGGGCTCTGATCACGACCGCGCGGTCCGGCTCGGCGGGGTCCGCCACCAGGTAGTAGGCGCGCTCGACGAGCGTCGACTCGGGTCCGGCGAAGACCTCGACTCCCGTCAGGTGGGGGCCATCCACGACGACCGCGTCGAACTCGACCCACAGTCCCGAGTCGATCGCACCGTCCTGGATCGCGCGCACCGTCGTCGGGATCGGCTCGGGTCGATCCTCGTACGCCGCGACCGTGGCCAGGATGCTGTTGACGCCCATCGCCCCGATGGCCAGCCCGAGCAGAAGCGCCGCCGGCACTCGCGACAGGCCGATGCGCCCCAGGGCGGGCGCGAAGAGAACGTTGAGGACGTGTGCCGGCCATCCGACCACGGCGAGGAGTCGATGCGCCACCGGCGCACGATAGCGCAGGCTCAGTGTGCCGGTTCCGCGCGGCCTCCCAGGATCGCCGCGTAGAGGGATTCGACCTCTTCCACGCGCCGTCCGAGCCCGAAGCGATCGGCGTCCTCGAGCGCGCGCTCGGCCATGCGCCGGCGGCCTTCGTCATCGGTCGCGTGCTCGACGATCGCATCGGCGAGCCGCTGTGCAACGGTGGCCGCCGGCTCCGACGGCACGATTTCGCCGTCGATCCCGTGGCGCACCGAATCCCCCACGCCGGGACCATCGAGGGCGATGGCCGGCAGGCCGGCGGCGAGCGCCTCGGCCAGGACGAGGCCCTGGGTCTCCGAGCGCGACGCGAAGGCGAACAGATCGGCGCCCTTGATGCTCGCGATCGCCTCCGGACGCGGGAGCGATCCATGGAAGCGGATGCGGCCGGCGTGCGGCGTGGCAGCTGCGCGTCGCTCGAGGGCCTCCAGCGACGGGCCTC
Organism: Chloroflexota bacterium; assembly: GCA_025699005.1. Classification (GTDB taxonomy): domain Bacteria; phylum Chloroflexota; class Limnocylindria; order QHBO01; family QHBO01; genus JACDBZ01. Next base: position 11,621 of record JAILWI010000005.1, read on the forward strand.
CGCCCACGACGAGCAGGTGGAGCCGCGGAGTCCGATCCATCGCGCGCAGGACGGCCTCGAGGAGGAGGTCCGGGCTCTTCTCGGGAGCCAGCCGGCCGAGCGAGGCCACCACGATGGCGTCCGCCGGCCAGCCGGCCGGCCCGCGCGGATCCACGGGCGCCGCAGCCCGAATTCCCTCCACGTCGATGCCGGTCGGGATCACGGCGACTCTCGGCCGCGCGGTCGCCCCCAGGCGTCCGCGGATGCTGCCGGCGAGATCCTCCGACGGAGCGATGACGGCATCGCATCCCCGCCAGAACGCGCGCAGCCAGGCGTCGGTCAGCCACCGCCCCGGCGCGGCGGCCGGACCCAGGTAGTGGCTGTAGTCGTCGAAGCGCGTGTGATGCGTGAAGACGAGGGGCGCAACGACCGACCTCGCGAGTCGACGAGCGAGCGCGCCGCTCACGAAGGGCGAATGCGCGTGGACGACGTCCGGGCGGAAGCGTCGCGCCTCGCGCCAGGCGGCCGCCCAGGGATTCGGCCACGGCATCCGGTAGTCGGGCGGTGCGACGACCGGAAGCGCGTACGACGACATCCACGCCGTGCGCGGGTCCGGGCCGGGTGAGCCGACAGCCTCGACCCGCCGCCCCCGGGCAGGGCGCGGGGCCACCAGGAGGACCTCGTGGCCTCGGGCGCCCAGGCCGCGGGCCAGGGCGTCGACGGATACCGTCACGCCCGACACGTAGGGCAGGAAGGACTCGGTGGCGAGGACGACGCGCATGACGTTCAGGCCACCCGGCCGACGTGGAGCGTCACGAGTCCCGGCCGGAGGCGGCGCCACGTGACGTCAGCGAGGCCCGCTTCGGCCATGAGCCGGGCGACCAGCCGAGGCTCGGGATACGCGCGAACGCTCGCCGGAAGGTAGCCGTACGCCGATCCGCCCCCGGCCAGCCGCCCGAGCGTTGGTACGACCCGCTCGAACCAGGTCGACGCGATGACTCGGGCCAGGCCGCGCTCGGGCGTGGCGAGCTCGAGGACCACGATCCGGCCGCCCGGCCGCGTTACCCGGGCCAGCTCCGCGACGCAGCATTCGTAGTCCGCGACGTTGCGCAGACCGAAGGCGATCGTGGCGGCGTCGAAGGCGTCATCGGCTGCCGGCAGCGACAGCGCATCACCCAGGACGTACTCGACACGGCCGGAGGCGGACGAGGCCCTCCGGCGACGAGCGACGCGCAGCATCGCCCCCGACGCGTCGATCCCGACGACCCGGCCCGACGGACCCACGACCGCGGCGAGAGCGCGTGTCAGCCCGCCCGTACCGCACGCCACGTCGATGGCTGATTGCCCGGGTTCGAGCCGGCAGGCACGCGCCGCGGACGCCCGCCAGCGCGCGTCCAGCCCGGCGGTCATGACGGTGTTCATGGCGTCGTAGATGGGGGCGATGCGGTCGAACATCGTCCGGATCTCGTCCGGCGGGGCCGGGTTGCCGCTCGGCGGATCGGCGGTGCGCGGCCTCACGAGGCGATCCGGGGGGCGAGGATGGTGGGCGATACTGGATTCGAACCAGTGACCTCACGGATGTGAACCGTGCGCTCTAACCGACTGAGCCAATCGCCCACCGAGGAGGTCGCAGTATAGCCGCGGCGCCCGCTCACCAGCAATCGAGCGGCCGGCGTCCGCGGGCCCCGACGTCGCCTACAGGCGAACGGCGACACGCACGATCACGCCGAGGATGAGCATCGCGACGAGCGGCGACCAGTCGATCCCGCCGGTCGGCGGCAGGACGCGGCGAATCGGCGCGAGGATCGGCTCGGTCGCCTGGTAGATGAAGGCCACGAGCCCGCCACCACCACGCGGGTTCGTCCAGCTCAGGAGGACGCGGGCGATCAGGAGCAGCCAGAGCACGAAGGCGAGCATCTGGATGAAGTTCACGAGCATGGCCGTCATGCCCGGAGGATAGCAGCGTCTACGGCCGCGGCCCGAAGAGCGCCGTTCCGATGCGGACCAGCGTCGCTCCCTCGCTGGCCGCCGCCTCCGCGTCCGCGGTCATGCCCATCGAGAGCTCCGGGAGGGACCGGCCCACCTCCTGCTCGAGTGCGTCGCGAAGCCTGCGCAGGCGCCCGAAGATCCTCCGGGCCTCCTCGGCTGCCGCGGCCATCGGCGCAATGGTCATGAGGCCGACCACGCGTTCGACCCCCGGCCAGTCTCGAATGCCTCCCCCGAGAAGGTCCGGATCAATCCCTGCCTTCACCGCCTCGCCGCTCACGTTCACCTGGAGGAGGAGCCGCGGCGCGAATTCCTCCTCGGCCCCGATCTCGTCGAGTCGTCGGAGCAGGTCTCGGCCGTCGACCGAATGGATCATCCGGAACGCCCGCACGGCCCGTCTCGCCTTGTTCGACTGGAGGCGGCCGATGAAGTGCCACTCGACGTCAGGGAGGGCCTCGACCTTCGGCTCGGCCTCCTGGACGCGGCTCTCGCCGAGCGTGCGAAGGCCCGCGTCCACCGCCGATCGCGCCACGTCCACCGGCCAGCCCTTCGTGACAGCCACGATTCGCAGCCGGTCGGGGTCGTGGGAGCTCGCCGCCGCGACGTCTCGGAGACGGCCGAGAATGCGCGCGTGGCGCTGCCGAATCTGCTCGGCTGTCGGTGGACCGCCGCCCACGATCTCCATCAGCCGGTCACGAGTCTCGCGGTCCGTCGGGACCCCGCGACCGCGAGCTGCGCCCGACCGTCAGTCGTTCTTGCGGCGCAGGAAGCTCGGGATGTCGAGATCCGTCTCGCCGTACGAGGGTCGGTCGAGGTTGGCAGGGCGCACGGGCACCGCCTGGCGCTCCGGCGCCTTGATCTCGGTCGGCTCGCGATCCGAGGGCCGCGCGAAGGGCGACTCCGTGCCCATCTGGTCCTCGAGGCTCTGCCGCTGCTCGCGATCGCGCTCGATCTCGGCCAGGATCTCGCGGCTTCGATCGTCGAGGCTCTGCTCGACATCGCCGGCGGACTCGGCGGCGAAGCGACTCTGCTGCTTCGGCTTGCGGGTGGCGTCGAAGCCGGTGGCGATGACGGTGACCTTCACCTCGTCGCGCATCCGATCGTCGATCACGGTGCCGAAGATGATGTTCGCCTCCGGATCGGCGGCCTCCTTGATCACCTCGGCCGCCTCGTTGACCTCGAACAGGCCGAGGTCGCTGCCACCGGTGACGTTGAAGAGGATGCCGCGCGCGCCGGTGATGTTCACCTCGAGGAGCGGGCTCATCACCGCGGCGCGAGCCGCCTCGACGGCGCGCTGCTCGCCCGTGCCCATGCCGATCCCCATCATCGAGCTGCCGGCCTCGCGCATGATCGTCTTCACGTCGGCAAAGTCGAGGTTGATGAGGCCCGGCACGGTGATGAGGTCGGAGATGCCCTGGACGCCCTGGCGCAGGACATCGTCGACGACGCGGAAGGCGTCGACGATCGACGTCTTCTTGTCGACCACCTCGCGCAGGCGGTCGTTCGGGATGGTGATGAGGGTGTCGACCTTCTCCTTGAGGAGCTCGGTGTACTGCTCCGCCACCAGCTTGCGCCGCATGCCCTCGAAGCTGAACGGCTTGGTGACCACGCCGACCGTCAGCGCCCCGAGGTCCTTCGCGATCTCGGCGATGACCGGCGCCGCGCCCGATCCGGTCCCACCGCCCATGCCGGCGGTGATGAAGATCATGTCCGCGTCCTTGAGGGCCTCGTAGATCTTCTCCGAGTCCTCCTCGGCGGCGCGCTGACCGACCGTCGGGTCGGCGCCGGCACCGAGGCCGCGCGTCATCTTGTCGCCGATGCGGATCTTGTGCGGCGCATCACTCTGGAGGAGCGCCTGCGCGTCGGTGTTCACGGAGATGAACTCGACGCCCATCATCTCGGCGCGGATCATCCGGTTGACGGCGTTGCTGCCGCCACCGCCAACGCCGATGACCTTGATGAGGGCGAAATTCTCGGAGTCGGAGCGGAGCGGCATGTCGGGTGATCCTCTGCTCGGCAGTGTGGCTGGTGGTCAACCCGAGGGCTTCGACGGGTTTGATCGATTCTAGCGATCCGCGTATGACGTCGTCGCACGTTTTCCACAATCCACCGCCGAGTTATCCACACTTCGATGCCGGGCAGTGGACGATGCTGGCGGCTGTGCACCGTCGGGCTATGCGCGACGATGGGCGCGAGGTAGGCTTCTGGCCGCCGAACCCAGGAACCCAGTCGCCGATCCGGGTACCAGAGGACTGATGTGGGGCGAGCGACGAGCATCCCTCTCAACCGCGGCAGCAGCGACGGCGCCGTCGTCGACGTCGCCATCGTCGGCGGTGGCGTCGCCGGCTTATACGCCGCGTGGCGGCTCGCCACCGCTCGCGCCGGATCCGTCGGGGAGGGCGCGCCGTTTCGGGTCGCGCTGATCGAGGCGACCGATCGCATCGGCGGCCGAATCGAGACGGTCAGCTTTCCCGGCCTGCCGACGCAGCGCGCCGAGTTCGGCGCGATGCGGATCGCGACCTGGCAGCGCCTGACCCTCTCGCTCGCCGAGGCGCTCGGCCTGCCACTCGTCGACTTCCCGATGGGCGACGACCAGAACTTCTGGTACGTCCGGGGCACTCGGCTGCAACGGGCCGATCTCACCGATCCTGCCAAGGTCCCGTATCGGCTCGAGGGCGAGGAGGTCGGACGGTCGCCGCAGGAGCTCCTCGATCGAGTCGCGGCACGCATGCTCGGCGACCACCCGATACCGACCGACCGCCATCAGTGGGATCGGCTGAAAAGAACACTGCGCTATCGCGGCCGGCCGGCGCGCGAATTCGGGTTCTGGAACCTGCTGGCCGACAGCCTTTCCCCCGAGGCGGTCCACTTCGTCGAGGACACGGTCGGCTTCGGAACGATGACGCAAAACTGGAATGCCGTGGAGGCGCTCCAGCTGCTCTATGCCGACTTCGGCCAGGACGTCCGGTTTCTCGGGTTCGCGGGCGGCACGGATCGGCTGCCGGCGGCACTCGCCCGGGCCTTCACCGCCGCCGGTGGAGAGATCTACTGCGGCAATGCGCTGACCCGGATCGACGCGGGGACCGGCGACGGCGGCGTTGTCCTGACGGTAAGCAATCGCCGAAGCGGCACGAGCTGGCGGGTGGCGGCTCACCACACCATCTGCGCGCTGCCGCGTCGCGCGCTCGAGCTCCTCGGGCAGACGGGCTCCCTCCTCGAGCCCTTTCCCTTCGCCGATCCCGCGGTGCTCGAGCTGGTGGGCTCGGTCCATCGGTTCCCAGCCTTCAAGCTCTTCCTCGCCTACGAGGAGCCGTGGTGGCGCGAGCTCGGGATCACGAGCGGGCGATCGGTGACCGACCTGCCCATCCGGCAGACCTACTACTTCGGAGTCGACGACACCGACCGGGCGCTGCTGATGGCCTCGTACGACGACGACCGCACGGTGGCCTACTGGCAGGGGCTGGCATGGACCGAACGCGATGAGCCGAGCGCCCCCCGGCTCGAGGCGGACAGCGAGTGCGGCGCGAGCGAGGCGTTCGTGGCCCCGCCGGAGATGGTGCGGCATGCCCAGGCGCAGCTGGCCCGCATGCACGGGCTCGATCTCCCGACGCCGTACCTCGCCGCGTACCGCAATTGGGCGGCAGCCCCGTATGGCGGCGCCTGGCACGTGTGGCGCGCGAACGCCGATTCCATCGCGGTCGGGATCCGCATGCGCCGACCGCTTCCCGAGTGGAATGTCCACGTCTGCGGCGAGGCATACTCGGGAATCCAGGGGTTCATCGAGGGCGCGCTCACGTCCACCGAGCTCGTGTTGCAGGAGCAGCTCGGCCTTCCGCCGCCGCCATGGCTCCCTTCGGACTATTACGTGGGTCCGAGGGGATAGCCCCGTATCCTCAGCCCGGGAACAGGTTTCGGATCCACTCCCCGACGCGCGACAGCGGGTTGACGCCGTTCGGGCTGCCGTACCCGATCGGCTCCTCGTTCACGTGGTTGGCGCCCCACAGGAGCAGGCCGATGGGCGTGCTGAAGGCGGGGTTCCCGATCTGGTCCATGAGCCCGCCGACTCCCTGCGGTGCGCCGACGCGGACCGGCATCTCCAGCGTCTCGCGCGCAAGCACCTCCGCGCCGGCGAGGCGAGCGCCGCCCCCGGTGAGCACCGCACCCGCCGGAAGCATGCCGGCGTGCCCGGATCGCTTCACCTCCTCGCGGATGAGGCTGAAGATCTCGCCCATGCGCGCCTCGATGATCTCGCACAGCTTGCGGCGCTGGATCGTCTGCCCGCCGGACTCGCCGAGAACGGCCACGTTCAACAGCTCCTCCGGCTCCACCTCGGCCATGTTCGCCGTGCCGTGCTTGATCTTGATCTCCTCGGCCAGGTTGAGGCTGGTCCGCAGGCCGATCGCCACGTCGTTCGTGACGTTGATGCCGCCGACCGGCAGCACGGCCGTGTGATAGACGGCACCGTCGACGAAGATCGCGATGTCGGTCGTGCCACCGCCGATGTCGGCCACCAGCACGCCGAGCTCCTTCTCGGTGTCGGTGAGCGTCGCCTCCGCTGCCGCGAGGGAGCTGATGACCATCTCGTCGATCTGGACGCCCGAGGTGATCACGCACTTGCTGAGGTTCTGCACCGACGTCGCCGCGCCCGCGACGATGTGGGTCTCGACCTCGAGCCGAACCGCGCTCATGCCGAGCGGATCCTTGATCCCCTCCTGCCCGTCGACGATGTAGCCGCGCGGCACGACGTGGAGCATCTCGCGGTTCGACGGCACCTGGATGGCCTTGGCGGCCTCCGTGGCGCGTGCCACGTCCTCGCGGCTCACCTCGCGCCTGTGGCCCGAGACGGCCACGACGCCACGCGAGTTCTGGCTGCTGATGTGGCTGCCGCCGACGCTGACGAACGCCGAGCTGATCTTGTAGCCGGACAGACGCTCCGCTTTCTCCACGCTGGAGGCGATGGAGTTCACGGTCTGGTCGATGTTCGCGACCATCCCCTTCTTCATGCCGGCGGACGGCGCAATGCCATACCCGATGACGTTGACATCACCGGTGCGTCCGACCTCGCCGATGAGGGTCGTGACCTTCGTCGTCCCCGCGTCGATCGCGACGAGGACCGCTTCGCGTTCCAAGCTACCTCCTGCTAGCGGCGCGCCGGAGCGCGCCTTCGGTGCCGTCCGAGCCTACAGGAAGTGACGCCGAATGAGGGCCACGTTCTGGAAGATGCGCAGGCCGAAGGCGAAGAGTGCGACCAGGTACAGGTCGATGCCGAGCCGGTCCCCCACGAAGGTGAGGGCCACGGCCACCAGGGCATTCGTGATGAAGCCCGAGATGAAGATGCGGTTGTCGTAGTGCGCGTCGAGCTCGGCGCGGATGGCTCCCAGCACCGAGTCCAGCCCCGCCAGGATCCCGACGGCCGTATAGCGCGCGAGGTCCGGGCTCACGCTGACGTTGAGCACCAGTCCCAGCGCGATTCCGAGCGCAAGGCCGACGAGGGGTAGCCACATGTGGGAACGTCCCGAAGCGAAGGTCTCGGCAGGCGAGGCGCCGCGCTCCGGCGATCGCATCACCCCTTGGCACGGAAATATACCTTCCCGGGGTTGCGGGCATCCACCCAGCTGATCTCGGTCTCCGGCCGGCTGGCGAAGAGCGTGCGGACGGCGGTCACCTGTCGCTCGAGCCGTGCGGCCGCGTGGGCCGGCGTCTCGTCGGGATCCATGCCATAGACGCCGAGGGCGAGCTCCCAGGCGTCGGCAGCGACGAGCCGGAAGCCGTACTCGTCGTCGAGGCGGACGGCCAGCCGGGACGCGCTCGAGCCGAGCGATGCCGGATCCAGGTCGGCCAGCCGCAGGGCCGTTCCGAGCAGCATGTCGGGGATCTCGTCGCCGGGCGTCATGAGCCGGGATGCGCTGCGCTGGTCGACGATGCGCGGAAGGGTGTGCTGCGCCTCGGGGAGCGACGCATCGACGGGCATGGCGGCGAACAGGCGGCCATCGGCATCGCCGAGCAGCTGTGCCGTCGTGGTCTGCCACACGAAGGCCGCCTCGCGCTCCTGGATCGCCACGTCGAGGGTGTCCGGGAGCTTCGCCGTCACCGTCGCGTCGGCCACGGCCGGGAGGCGCTCGAGTCGGGCGGCGAGCGAGCGCGTGTCGACGGCCAGCAGGCTCACGCCATCGTGCCCGTCGAGAATCCGCTCGAGGTCGCGATCCGATGTGAACTGGTCGCCCGCCCACACGACGTCGGCGACCCGGAACCACGGGCCGTTCACCGCCGCGATGAGGCCCGCCGCGGCGGCCACGGCACCCACGCCGGCGAGCAGGCGACGGATGGAGGGCATCCGCGCACCGATCCGCTTCCGGAGCGGGACGCCGGGTCGCCGTGCCTGGCCGCCGCGCCCGCGCGTCGAACCACGCGCTCGCACGGAGACCCGGGCCGGTCGCGACGCTCGGCGAGGCTGACGGCGCGGCTGGGGCTTCAGCTTCATCGATCCCGGTCCATCGCCAGCTCGATGAGACGGTCGATGAGCTCGGCGAACTCGATCCCGGCGGCGTCGGCCTGCTTGGGGTACATGCTCGTCGTCGTGAACCCGGGGAGCGTGTTCATCTCGCTGAGATACGCGGTCTCACCGGTGACGAGGAAATCGACGCGCGCCATTCCCGCGCAGTCGACGGCGCGGTAGGCGGCCAGCGACAGCTCCTTCAGCTGCGCGGCCAGCTCCGGCTCGACGTCGGCACGCGGCACGACGACCGCCAGGCCGTCGACGTACTTCGCCTCGTAGTCATAGAACTCGTGTGTCGAGCGCACCTCGCCCGGCTCGAAGACCATCGGATCCTCGTTGCCGAGGACGCCGCACTCCAGCTCCCGCGCCCCCTCGACGTAGCGCTCGACGATCACCTTGGAGTCGTAGCCGAACGCCTCGTCGAGCGCCGCCGGCAGCTCGGAGAGCTCGTGCACGATGCTCATCCCGACGCTGCTGCCGAGACGCGCCGGCTTCACGACGCTGCGCTCGCCGACCGCATCGGCGACGGCGCGGATCGCATGGTCGGGATCCCGCACCCAGCCGCGCCGTCGCAGCCACGTGGAATCGACGACGGGAAGGCCATGCCCGCGCATCAGGTCCTTGAACACCACCTTGTCCATGGCGACCGCGCTGGCCAGGACCCCGGCGCCGACGTACGGGATGCCGGCCAGCTCGAGGAACCCCTGGAGGGTGCCGTCCTCGCCGTACGGGCCATGCACGACGAGGAAGGCCACGTCGATCGCGTCGGCGAGCGCGCCCACCGACGCTCGTGCCTCGGCGCCCCGCGACGAGGTCACCACCGGCGCCGCGTGCGAGCGGAGGAGCGCGGCCTCCTCCGCCGGGCTCGCCGCGCCGAGCAGGCCGGCGAGGCTCACGCCGGGGTCGAGGCGAGGCGCCGGGCCATCGGGAAGCAGCCACCGGCCATCGCGGTCGATGTAGAGGAGGTACGGCTCGTAGCGCTCGCGGTCGATCGCCCGGAGGACTGCCTCGGCCGATGCCACGCTCACCTCGTGCTCGGCGGAGCGGCCGCCGGCGAAGACGCCGACCCGCAGGCGGCTCACGAGACGCCCGCCATCGGTGACGGATCGACGACGAGCTCCGACGGCCAGGCACCGACGAACTCGATCTCGTAGCGCAGGTCGACCCCGAATCGATCGGCGACGACGTGCCGCACGTGGTCGCCGACGGCGCGAACGTCGGTCGCCCACCCATCCCGATCCACCACGATGAAGTTCGCGTGCAGGGTGCTGACCTGTGCACTGCCGATCCGATGGCCCTTGAGGCCGGCCGCCTCGATGAGCCGGCCGGCGTGATCGCCCGGCGGGTTTCGGAACACGCTTCCGGCGTTCTGGTCCTTCAGTGGCTGCGTCGCCCGGCGCCGCTCCTGGTGCTGACGGACGCGCTCCGCGATGGCCGCCGCGTCTCCCCTCTCCAGCGCGAGCCTCGCGGACAGCACCACCTCGCCGCTCGACTTGAACCTCGAGTCCCGGTAGGCGAACGCGCAGTCCTCGTTGGTCAGCTCCACGACCTCGTCGGTCTCGGCCGACCATGCCTCGACCGCGACGATGACGTCGCGCATCTCGCCCTCGTGGGCGCCGGCGTTGGCCCAGACAGCACCCCCGACGCTGCCCGGAATGCTGATCCCGAACTCGATGCCCGTAAGGCCGCTCGACGTGCACGCCTTCACCAGCGCCGCCATCGCCGTCCCGGAGTCGGCCTCCACGGTGACCCCATCGATCCGGATCGCGGCGGCCCGGTTGCGGATGACGAGGCCGCGGATGCCGGCATCGGCGACGACGAGGTCGCTCCCCTTTCCGAGCACCCCGGCCGGCACCTCGGCGTCGCGCGCCAGGCGCAGGGCCGCCAGGAGCTCGTCCCGGGTCTCGGCGACGACCACGCGGTCCGCGGTCCCACCGACGCGCAGCGTGGTGAGCGGTCCGATCGGCACGTCCGAGCCCACCTCGATCCGGCGCTCCGCGGCGAGCCGGTCGAGGCCGGCGAGCCGCGAGTCGAGCTGGGTATCACGTCCGAGCACCGGCATCAGGTGCTTCCCCGCGAGACAGGGTCGCGCCGCTCGGCGAGGGCGACGAGCTCTTCGGCCAGGACGCGGGCCGCGTCGGGACGCCCGAGGCGCCGGGCGGCCGCCGCCATGGCGCTGCGTGGCCCATCGTCGCGCAGGGTCGACGCCTCGGCGACGAGACGGTCGGCGTCGAACTCGGCGTCGTCGACGACGACCGCCGCGCCCTCGTCCTCGAGGTAACGGGCGTTGTACCGCTGGTGTGCGCCGGCGTAGGGATAGGGAACGAGGATCGACGCGGCCCCGACGGCGGCGAGCTCCGCGCAGGTGGACGAGCCGGCTCGACCCACGACGAGGTCGGCCGCAACGAGCGCATCGGCCATGCGGTCGGTGAGGAAGGGCTCGGCGGTGTACCTGGAGCGCAGCGCGTCGGGCAGCGCTTGTCGTGCGGCGCCGGCATCGGCCATCCCGTCGTCGCCGGCGAGATGGAGGACGTGCCAATCGGCCAGGAGCCGCTCGAGCGCCCCCAGCGTGGCGCCGTTCAGCCGCGCCACGGCCTGCGATCCGCCGAACACGAGGAGCAGGCGGTCGTCCGCACCGAGCCCCAGCGCATGACGCGCCGCATCGCGGTCGATGCCGTCGAACGAGCGGATCGGCGTGCCGGAAACGAAGCTGTTGCCGGGAAAGGCGTCGAGCGTCGGCGGGAAGCTCACCGCGACACGCGTCGCATATCGGCCGATGGCCCGCGTCGCACGACCCGGCTGGACGTTCCCCTCCCAGACCAGCGTCGGGACGCCGCGCGAGCGCGCCGCCAGGACGAGCGGCAGGGCGAGGTAGCCGCCCGTCGTGAAGAGGGCCGCGGGACGGATTCGGCCGAGGAGCCACCACGCCTGCGGGACCGATGCGGCGAGGCGCGCCGGGTCGAGGACGGTGTGGACCGACAGACCCGCGGTGCGCAGCGAGCGCACGGTGAGCTGGTGGTAGCGCAGCAGCGAGCGCAGCGGGTGGCTGGCCACGAGATCACGCTCGAAGCCACGCACGCCGCCGACATAGTCCAGCTCAGCGTCGGGCCGGACGTCGCGCAGTGCTCGTGCGACGGCCAGCGCGGGGTAGATGTGCCCGCCGGTCCCGCCGCCCGAAACCGAATACCGCATCGCGCAGGGATCCTGTCTGGGAGGTCTCGCGACTGATCGACAGCAGGATGCCGACCGCCGCGAGGTTGATGGTCAGCGCCGAACCTCCGGCGCTGATGAACGGAAGGGGGATGCCGGTCACCGGCAGCAGCGCCGTGACCACCATCATGTTGATGAGCGCCTGGACGACGAGCCAGGTCGTGATGCCGCAGGCCAGCAGCCCGGAGAACGTGTCGGGAGCGGTGATCGCGATCCGGTAGCCCTGGTAGGCGATGACCACGAACAGGGCCACCACCGTCAGCGTCCCGACGAGCCCCCACTCCTCGCCGATGATGGCGAAGATGAAGTCGGTCGACGGCGCCGGGAGGTAGAGGTACTTCTGCTTGCTCATGCCCAGCCCCAGCCCGGTGACGCCCCCGAGCGCGAGAGCGAAGAGGCCCTGGACTGTGTTGTACCCCGCGCCGAGCGGATCCTTGAACGGATCGAGGAAGGTCTGGATGCGCTCCATCTGGTAGCTCGTGCTCGTCACGAGCATCCAGGCCACCCCGAGCACCGCCGACCCGATGGCGCCGATGTAGACGAGGTTCGCGCCGGCCATGAAGAAGACGCTGCCGGCCGCGATGACGTACACGCCCGCCGTCCCGAGGTCGGGCTCCATGGCGATGAGGATGAAGCCCGGCGCGACGAGGAGGCCGAAGGGCACGAGACCGTTCCACAGCGTGGAGGCCTCCTTGCCGCGTCGATCAAGCCAGTGGGCCAGGTAGAGGACCACGGCCAGCTTCGCGAACTCGGCGGGCTGGAGCGAGCCGACGCCCGGCACCACGATCCAGCGACGCGATCCGTTGATCTCCGAGCCGATGCCGGGGATCAGGACAGCCACGAGCAATGCCAGCGTGATCACGAAGATCGGGATCGCCAGGTAACGCAGGTGACGGAAGTCGATGCGGCTGGCGACGAACAGGCCGGTGAGCCCGATGGCGGCCCACACGATCTGCTCGAGGCCCTGGGCCGCCGGATCCGAGCTGCTGAAGTACGAACGCACGCTCGAGGCCGAGTAGACCATCACGATGCCGATGGCGGTCAGCGCCATGACCGCGAGCAGCAGCGCGCGGGCGGGCTCGTGACGCTCGCGCCGAACGCCACCGCGCGCGGTTGCCCGACGGCTCGTCATCGTCGCGGCGACAGCGCTCATCGCTCCTCCCCCAGCCGGTTGACGGCGTCGCGGAACGCGTCGCCGCGGGCGGCGTAGTCGGTGAACATGTCGAAGCTCGCGGCGGCCGGCGCCAGCAGCACGACGTCACCCGGCAGCACGCGCCGCGCGGCCGCGGCGACGGCGGCCGCCATGTCGGACGCCCGCTCGACGGGAATCCGGTCGCCGATGAGCCGGCTCAGCTCATCCGCGGTCTCGCCGATGAGCACCGCGGCCTTCGCACGGGCGGCGACCTCGTCCGCGAAGGCGTCGTATGGCAGCCCCTTGCCGGCACCACCCGAGATGAGGACGATCGGCGCGTCGAACGCCTCCAGCGCGGCGATGGCCGCCGCCGGGATCGTGGCCTGCGAGTCGTTCACCCATCGCACGCCACCGCGCTCGACGACCAGCTCGAGGCGGTGCGCCACCCCGCGGAACCCGGCGATCGCATCGGCGATGGCATCGGTTGATGCACCGGCCAACCGCCCGCCGACGGCCGCGCACAGGACGTTGCGCAGCATGTGGCGGCCGGGGAGCGGCACGTCCGAGATGGGCATCAGCCGCTCCCCCGCCACGGTGATCCAGCCGTCGTCGACCCACGCCTCGTCCGGGCCGTGGCCGGGCCGCTCCAGGCCGTACCAGCGAACCCGGTCCGCCGGGAGTCGCTCGGCGAGGTCCCGGCATCCCTGGTCGTCATGGTTCAGGACCACCGTGCCGCGATCGATGCTGAGCTCCGCGAGCCGAGCCTTCACCGCGCGATAGGCCTCGACGGTGCCGTGCCGGTCGAGGTGGTCCTCGCCGATGTTCGTGTAGAGCGCGATGTCGGCTCCGCGCCCGACGGTGGGCAGCTGGAGCTCGCTGAGCTCGACGACCGCCCAGGTCTCGGGCGACAGCTCGGTCGCGCGTTCGATGAGCGGCGTGCCGATGTTCCCGCCCAGCACGCTCGGCAGCCCGGCACGCTCGAGGACGGCGGCGAGCAGCGACGAGGTGGTCGTCTTGCCCTTCGTGCCGGTGATGCCGATGATCCGCGCCGGGGTCAGCCGCAGGAAGAGCTCGACCTCGCTCACGATCTCGACCCCGCGGTCCTCGGCCGCCCGCAGCGCGTCGCGCAGCCAGGGGTCCGTGGTCGGGAAGCGGGGCGACACCGACGGGCTCGTCACGAGCAGCTCGGCGTGGTCGAGCACCGCGCGCGCCTCGGTCTCGTCGATCCCCACCGCCAGGCGCACGGGATGGCCCGCCAGCGCCTCGGCCGCGTCGCCCAGCTCGGCCAGCGGCCGGCGATCGTAGGCCACGACGACGGCGCCCGCGTCGGCGAGGAATCGCGATGCCGCGATGCCCGATCGGGCAAGGCCGAGAACGACGGTGCGCCGGCCACGAAGGTCCTCCGCGCTGCGAATCGGCTCCCGGGTGGTCGTCATCATCGGCCTGGCTTACAGCCCGCTCACGCCGGCGATGAAGATGCTGACGCCGAGGAGGCCGGCGAGCGCGGCGACGATCCAGAAGCGAACCGTGATCTTCTCCTCGGCCCACCCGACGAGCTCGAAGTGATGGTGGAGCGGCGTCATGCGGAAGATGCGCCGGCCCCGGAGCCGGTAGCTGATCACCTGGATCACGACGCTCATGATCACCGCGAAGAACACGATGCCGATGACGGCCAGCAGCGGCAGCTGGCCATTCACGGTGGCCACCACGGCGAGCGTGGCTCCCAGGCTCAGCGCACCGGAGTCGCCCATGAAGATCTGCGCCGGGTGGACGTTGAACCACAGGAAGCCCATGAGGGCGCCGATGACGAGGGCGCAGAAGATCGCCAGGTTCGGCTGGGCCAGCTTCAGTCCCTCGACCGGCACGAGGCTGATGAGCAGGTACGCAACGAAGCTGAAGATCAGGACGCCGCCCGCCAGTCCATCCAGGCCGTCCGTCAGGTTCACCGCGTTGCTCGTCCCGACGATGACGAACGCGACGAAGATGAGGAACAGGAGCGGGCCGATGATGATCTCGCCGACGAACGGGATGTTGATGGCCGTGATCTCGAAGTGTCGCTGGATGTAGTAGCCGGCGAGGACGGCCACGATCGTCTGCCAGACGAGCTTCCAGCGACCGCGCATCCCGATCCCGGTGCGGACGTTCACGAAGTCGTCGATGGCGCCCAGGATCCCGACTCCCATGAGCGTCAGCATCGGCGTGAGCGTGGCGGCATCCTCGATCCGCAGGGCCATGGCGAGGAAGAGCACGACACCCACCACGAGCATCCCGCCCATCGTTGGCGTGCCCGCCTTCCCGAAGTGGTCCGGGCCCTCCGCCCGGATCCGCTTCCCGAATCCGAGCCGTTGGAGCAGGCTGATGTAGATCGGCGCCAGCAGCACCATGCCGCTGAAGGCGAGCAGGAGTGCGACGACGATCTGGAGAATCGTCATCGGTCCGTCCCCATCGTCGCCAGCAGCTCGACGGTTCGATCCAGGCCGATGCCGCGCGATGCCTTGATCAGCACGAGGTCGCCCGGACCGGGCGCGAAGTCGCGCTCGAGCAGCTCGGCGGCCTCATCGGCGTCGGTTGCCTCCACGACGCGCCCGGCGCCCGCGTCACGCGCCGCCGCGGCGATCCAGCGCCCACGCTCCCCGACCGCCACGAGACCATCGACGACGGCCGCGGCACGCGCGCCGATCTCGCGGTGGAGCCGCTCCTCGTCGGGGCCGAGCTCCAGCATGTCGCCGAGGACCGCGATCCTGCGTCCGCCGGGGCCGAGGGGCGTCTCGCCCAGGAACTCGAGCGCACCGCCGACGCTGACGGGCGAGGCGTTGTACGTGTCATCCACCAGGCGCGCGCCCGAGTCGGCCCCGAGGACGGCCATGCGGTGCGGTGCGTGGCTGCCGGCCTCGAGCGCATCGGCGATGTCGTCCATGGGAACGCCGAGGTGCTCAGCCACGATCGCCGCTGCCACCGCGTGTGGCACGAGGTGCCGGCCCGGGGTGCCGCTGCGGACTCGGCGGCTGCCCCACGGACCGACGAGCGTGAACGTCGTGCCATCGATCCCGCGCGTCTCGATCTCCTCCGCGCGAGCATCCGCGTCCGGACCCAGGCCGAAGGTCCGGACCGGGGCCGGTGTGACGTCGCGCATGGCCGCGACCCGTGGGTCATCCGCGTTCAGGACGGCCAGGCCGTCCGCCGGCAGCGCCCGCGGCAGCTCGGATTTCGCCTGGGCGATGGCCTCGATGCTGCCGGCTCGCTCGAGATGCGTCGGGTGGACGGCGAGGACGACCCCGACCTCGGGCCGAGCAATCTCGGCCAGGAGCGCGATGTCCCCGACGGTGTACATGCTCATCTCGAGGACGGCGACCTCGTCGGCCGGCTCGAGGCGCAGGAGCGTCATCGGCAGTCCGGTCTCGGAGTTCAGGTTGCCCTCGTTGCGCAGCGTTCGATGGGTACGCGAAACGACGTCCGCGACGATCTCCTTGGCGATCGTCTTGCCGGTGGAGCCGGTGATGCCGACCACGCGCACGTCGTGCCGGTTGCGCCACCAGGTCGCCAGGTCGGCGAGTGCGGCGAGCGAATCCGGCACCTGGACGATCGCTCGGTCGAGGTCCTCGGGCAGGTCGACCGGCCGCTCCACGAGCGCGGCGACGGCGCCGGATCGCAGCGCATCCTCGACGAATCGGTGGCCGTCCGCCCGTTCACCGGGCAGCGCGACGAAGCAGCTGGAGGGGCTGACACGGCGGGAATCGACCGAGGCGCCGATGACGGAGGTGACCGAAGTGGGTCGGAGGAGACGGCCGCCGGTGACGGCCAGGAGGTCATCGAGACGGATCGTGGGAGGCACGCGGACCACGCTGCGGACTACCGGCGAGTCTAGCAGTCTCAAGGCTGGGCAACCGGCTCCAGAGGCCGGTCGGGCGGGATGGCCAGGTAGTCCAGGACCTGCGGCATGAGGTCCGCGTAGACCCACTCGGGGCGCTCCGGCATCTTCGGGCCGCCGGCGCCCGCCGGGCGATGGATGAGCACCAGCGTCACGAGCTTCGTGTCGCCGGCGGGAAGCAGACCGACGAAGCTCGAGTCGACCCACCCGTCGACGTACTGCCAGCGCTCGACGCTCTGTCCGTTGGCGTCCTTCACCTGCACCGGCCCGGCGATCTGTGCCGTGCCCGTCTTTCCCGCCACGGTGTAGCCCGGGATCGAAGCGCGGTTGGCGATGCCGTTGTCGATCGCACCGGTCAGCAGCTCGATCATCGTGGCGGCGGTCTCCGGGCGCATGACCCGCTCGCGCGGCGGCTGCTGCACCTCGTGATATGTCCCGTCGGGATCCGTCCATCCGGCCACCACGTGGGGGGTCACGAGCTCGCCGCCGTTCGCGAACGACGCGTAGCCGGCCACGAGCTGGACCGCCGTCAGCGACAGGCCCTGCCCGAACGCGTTCTGGGCCGCGGTCAGGTCACCGGACGAGTTCGGGCCATCCGGGTTCCAGATCACGCCCGCCGCCTCGTTGGTGAGCTCGATCCCCGTCGGGCTGCCGAACCCGAAGCGGCGGAACGCCTCGTACAGCCGCGCCCGGCCCAGCTTGAGCCCGATCTTCGCGGCCCCGACGTTGTTCGACAGCTCGAGCACGTTGCCCGCCGTGATGCGGCCGTGCCCGGAGGGATGGTCGTAACGATCGGCATTCTGGATCCGGACGTTTCCGATGCGCAGGTTGTTGTCGTCCTCGACCGTCGTCGAGGTGGTGATCGCGCCGGCATCCAGGGCGGCGGCGATGGTGAAGGCCTTCATGACCGAGCCGGGCTCGTACTGGCGCGAGACGGCCGGGTTCGCGAAGCGCTCGCCATCGGTCGTGGCGAACTGGTTGGCGTCGTACGACGGGAAGCTGGCCATTGCCAGGATCGCGCCGGTCTCGGCGTCCATGATCACGCCCGTGGCCCCGGCCGCCCGATTCGTGACCATCGTGTCCCAGATCTCCTGCTCGAGCAGGTTCTGAATCCCCGCGTCGATGGTGAGGCGCAGGTCGCGGCCGTCCACCGGTTCTCGGAGCATGGAGACCGAGTCGGCGATGCGCCGCCCGATGACGTCCTCCTGTGCCTCCACGGCACCCGGCGCTCCGGCGAGCGTGGCGTCCTCGGCCTGCTCCACCCCGTACGACCCGATGCCGTCGTTGTTCACGAATCCGAGGACATGCGCGGCGAGCGTCACGTCGTCGGAAGCACCCTTGACCGGGTACACGCGCTTCGTCTCGGGGATGAGGCCCACGCCCCGCAAATCGAGGGCTCGAATGCGCTCCGCGACCTCCGGCGACACGAGCCGCTTCAGCCATGCCCAGCTGGTGCCGCTCGTGATCCGCTCCCGGACGTCGGCGGCATCCATGTCCAGTGCCGAGGCGAGGAGTGCGGCGGTCAGGCCCGGGTCCTCGATCGACGGAGGCGTGACGTAGACCGACTGCACCTCGACGGAGGTCGCCAGCAGCTCGCCGTTGCGGTCGGTGATCTCGCCCCGCTCGGCGGG
Organism: Chloroflexota bacterium; assembly: GCA_025699005.1. Taxonomy (GTDB): domain Bacteria; phylum Chloroflexota; class Limnocylindria; order QHBO01; family QHBO01; genus JACDBZ01. The sequence continues at coordinate 29,923 of JAILWI010000005.1, forward strand.
GAGCGTCCGCGCCTGAGCGAGCTGGTGAAGCGCCATCGCCGCCAGCCGGGGCTGCTCGAGTACCTGCCACCAGACGAGGCGTGCGCCGACCATCGTCGCCAGCGTGCTGACGACGATGAGGAGGACCAAGGCGCGGGCACGACTGTCGGTCCTGGCGAGCATTGTGGTCTCCGTACGACGGCCGACTCGGCGACCGCGAGCTAGATCAATCGGCGGGACGGCCGTCTGGTGACGCGAACGTCACGGCCCCGTCCTCGAGGGGCACGAGACGCAGCTCCGTTCTCGCGCGGTTCGTGATCTCGGACGGCGAGCGCGCCTCGCCGATGGCCCAGATGAGCTGCTGCTGCTCCGCGTGGCGCTCCGCGAGCGTTGCCTCCAGGCCATCGATCTCGTAGCCGGTCGCTGCGACACGCGTCGACTGCGACAGGTAGAAGAGCGCGAGCCCGGCGGCCACCACGATGGCGACGAGCAACGGCCTGATGTCCACCTGCCGCGCGATGCGTCGCCCCGAGTAGTGACGGGCGCGGCGCGCGGGCTGGGGACGCGTGCGGGGGCGCGGCCGGCTTCGACGCCCCAGGAACCAGGGATTCGTCGCGGGCCGTGCGCCGATGACCGCCATCTGCCGTCGCTCCTGTCCGGGTGCCTAGGCCGCGGTCGCGCGCTTGCGCAGCTGCGTGCCGAAGCTGGTTGGTGCCTCGAAGCCGAGGCCCTCTTCGATCTCGAAGGCGGCGACCTCGTCGCTGAGCCAGTGCTGCTCCTCGCGAGCCGCGTGGGTGCGGCGCTCGCGGAGATCGCGCTGGCGGGCGGAGTACATGCGTCGGCGGCTCGCCTGGTGACGCGAACGACCCTTGCTCATCGATTGACCCTCCTCCACTGGTCGGCTCATGCGAGCTTTTGGGCGACACGCAGCTTTGCGCTGCGTGCGCGGCGGTTCCGCCGGACCTCGTCGGGGCCCGCGGTGATGACGCCCTTCGTGATCGAGCGCAGCTGGGCTCGGTGGCCGCAGGTGCAGACCGGCGGCAGGGGCTCCTCGATGCAGTCACGGCTCTCGCGCGCGACGAACCGCTTCACGATGCGGTCCTCGAGGCTGTGGTAGCTGATGACGGCCATCCGACCGCCGGGTGCCAGCGCGGCGAGCGCGCCCGACAGGGCGGCGGACAGCACCTCGACCTCCCGGTTCACGGCGATGCGCAGCGCCTGGAACGTGCGGGTGGCGGGGTGGATGCGGCCCGCATCGGCGCCGCCGGGCCGTCCCGGGGCGGCGGATGCGACCACGGCGGCGAGGTCGGCCGCGGTCACGATCCGACCCTCCGCACGCGCCGCCACGATCGCCTTCGCGATGCGGCCTGCACGGCGCTCTTCACCAAACGTCGCGAGGATTCCGGCGAGCTCTCGCTCCGACGAGCGCTCAATGAGCTCGATGGCCGATAGACCACTCGTTTCATCGAATCTCATGTCCGGCGGCGCATCGGCCGCAAAGCTGAATCCCCGGTCCTGATCGGCGAGCTGGTAGCTGCTGAGACCGAGGTCGAAGAGGATCGCGTCGAGCGGCACGGCGCCGGCCGCGGTCGCGACGTCGAAGATCGACTCGAAGTTGGCGTGACGAAGCGTGACCCGGTCGCCGAAGCGCGCCAGGACGCGTTCCGCCTCCGAGATGGCCGCCCGATCGGCATCGAGGCCGAGCAGGCGGCCATCCGGAGACGTGGTCTCCAAAAGCCGCTCGGCGTGCCCACCGCCGCCGACGGTGCAATCAGCCACGGAGCTGCCGGCGCGGACGGCCAGCGAGGTGAGAACCTCGTCGACCAGCACCGGCAGGTGCCCTTCTCCCATGTGGCGTTGCACCTCATCTGTCGGACGGCGGGCCGACCGGCCCGGAGACGCATCAATGACCGGGGCACGCTCAGATGCCCAGGTCGGCGAGGTGTTCGGCGAGTGCCTCCGGCTCGTCCTCGATCTGGGACCGGTACGGCTGCCACCGCGACGGTGCCCACACCTCGAGTCGGTTCAGCGCGCCGACCACGACCACCTCGCTCTGGGTCAGGCCGGCGTACTCGCGCAGGTAGCTCGGGACGAGGACTCGCCCCTGCCGGTCGAGCTCCACCTCGACCGCCCCCGAGCTCATGAAGCGGCCGAACTGTCGCGCGGCCGCGTTCGTCGTGGGCAGGCTCTGGATCTTGGCCGCGAGCTCTTCCCACGTGTCCGAGGGAAAGATCGCCAGGCAGCCGTCGAGCCAGCGAGCGAGCGTCGCACCCTGGGCCAGCCGCGACCGGAACCGCACCGGGACCGCGACGCGGCCCCGGTCGTCCAGCGCGTGCCGGAACTCCCCGGTGAGGAATGACACCCGCTCCATCGTGCCTGCTGTTCACCACTACTCCCCATATGGCCCCATTTGGAACCACAGGGCGCCACTATACAGGGCAAACGCCACCCGTCAAGGGTTTTTGCGCGCGTGGTTCGTGGGAGTCGGCCGTACGTTCCGGCCAGGACAGGGCATGCAGAGGTACCGGCGGCGAGCGCATGGCAAGGCCCGCGTCACGAGCCGCCTTGGTGGGCGCGTTGGCCGTGATGGGAGGGGCGATGCCCGGCACTAGGGAGCCGGGCAGATCGTGGGCGCGGCGCCCCGTCGGCGAGTGTCGCGACCCGCGCGGGACGTCAGGGGGCTGGGGTCGACTCCGGGACCTGGGACAGCTCGTCGTCTTCCAGGAACACGGACCGGCGGTCGCCGGCGCCGTTCAGGAAGACGGCTCGGATCCGGAAGTCGCCCGAGTCGGGTGCGCGATACGCGAACCCGGCGAGATCGCCGTCGCGGGTGACCCAGTAGACCTCGCCATCGTTCCCCTCCTCGGGCTCGACCTGGGCGAAGGAGAACTGGTCGAATGCCACGATGCGCGTCCCGGAGACCGTGCCGTCCTCGTATTCGTAGAGCGTGTACGTGTCGGGACCGACCGAGACCTCGTAGAACGCGAACTCGTCGCCGGCGACCGGCGTCGGCTCGGGGGTCGGGCTGGCAAGCGCCGAAGACGTGGGCTCCTCGCTGGGCGACGCGGACACCGTCGGCTCGACAGACGGACTCAGCGTCGGCTCGGGCGACGGCGTGGGCGTGGGAGTGGGTTCGATGGCGACGCCACCATCGTTGCCGAGAAGGAAGAACGCCCCGGCGCCGCCCCCGACGACGAGCAGGAGCAGGAGCAGGAGGAGCAGCGGCGCCCTCCGCCGTCGTTCGGGCTCGGCCGTCGCGGGCGGGGCGGCCTGCGCGGCCGCGGCGATTGCCGGGCGCGGCCGGCGAAGCGCCTCGAGCTCCTCGGTCGGGATGACCAGGACTCCCCTGAGGTAGCGCGGGCAGTTTCCGTAGCCGCGCTCCTGGCACACCTGGGTCTGCTGCTCGGCCGAGATCGGAGCCGGATCACCGAACGCGAAGCAGCGGTGGTCGTCGCTGATGCCCTCGATGTACCCGGTCCGCTCGCGATCCAGTCCCAGGAAGGGGCAGATGTTCTCCGGCCGCTCGGCGAGCCTGGCGAACAGCGCACGACGCTCCTCCTCGCGGGCAGCCTCGGCGGCCTCCGCCTCCTCGCGCTTGCGACGTCCGAACAAGGCTCCTCCTCGATGGTGCGCGCACGCAGGGCGTGCATCGGCGTGAGTCTAGCCGGACTGAACGCGAAACGGCGACGCGACGGTCGGCATGACCCCGATGGTACGAACGCCCCATTGTTGCCCGAACGCACCCGAAGCTAGCCTGCACGCACCGACACCACACGCATCCGGAGCACACACGAATCCCATGGCGCTACCAAGGATCGAGGGGGGTCCAGAGCGCCGACCGAGTCCACGCACCGGTCGCATCCGTCGCTGCTCCGTGCGCCACGTCAGCATCCTCTCGACCGAACCCACGAGTGTCCAGGTGGACTGCCTGCTCGGCGGTTCCGAGCATCCCCTCCCGCTCGGGACGATGGACGAGGCGCGTGCCATCTGCAACGCGTGCACCGCACGCTCGGTCTGGCGCGAAGACGAAGACTGATCTGGTCCCTGGAGCGCGGCCTGTAAGCCGAGTTCTGTCGTGAGCCGATGCGAGCATCGGTCACGGACGGTCATCCATCTGTGCGACCTACCCGGGAGCTGAGCGAGCCACCTGCTTCGGCCCGAAGGCCGCATTTCGCTCCCCTATTCGGTCTTGCTCCGGCTAGAGCTTGCCGCGTTTCACTCCCACCGGCGAACCGATGGGCATCGTCACTGTGGCGCTGGTCCTCGCCTCACGGCGGACGGGCGTTACCCGCTAGCCTGCTCTGAGGAGCTCGGACTTTCCTCGAACGCGGCCTTTCGACCATTGCGTCCGCGACCGTCCGGCCGCCTCCAGGGACGTCGATTCTACCCGATTCGAACACGCGTTCGGGTTGGGCGTCAGTCGCCGACGGCCGGAACCCCGATGGAGGCGGCGATGGTGTCGGCGATGACCTGGTAGCCCGCCGCGTTCGGGTGGACGTCGCCGTTCCCGATGCCGGTGAGCTCGGACTCGCGTCCCAGGAACGCGGCGTGGAGATCGACGAGGCCGACCCCCTGTCGCTCGGCAACGCAGGCGATCCGGTCGTTGAGGCCCGGTGCCGGATCCCCGGTGACGCAGCCGACCTGCCCGTCCGCGCCGACCACGTTCGACACGGCGATCGGCTCGACGTCGGGGTTGTAGTAGGCGAGCAGGAGCACCTCGGCGTCGCTGTTCGCGGCCGCCAGCGCGGTGTTCACCCGCTCGACGACGGCCTCGAGTGCGGCCGCGGCCAAGGCGCCGGCTCGCAGGGCAACCTGCCCGCAGGCGACGCCCGCCGGGTCGTCGACACAGCTCGGGTCGCGCCGGGTCCGGAGCAGCTCGTTGGCACCGAGGCCGATGGTGACGAGCTCGACACGACCACCGAGCTCGTCGATCGCCCGCTCGACGTCGTCGACTCGCCGCTCGAGGAAGCCGACCGCCGTTTCGCCCGGGACGGCGAGGACACGGACGTCATCGAAGGGCGCACCCGCCGCCGCGAGCCGATCCGCCAGGCGAGCCGGGTATCCCTGTGCCTGCGGATCGGGCACGCCGATGCCGAACGTGACCGAGTCACCCAACGCGAGGTACGCGGCTGCCGCGACCGGGGTCGGCGATGGCGAACGCATGGGCGTCGGCGACGCGCTGACGGGGGCTCCGACGGGCGGTCCGGGCGTCCCCGCGGGTGCGGCCGGCGAGACCGAGGGCTCCTCGCCAGCGCAGGCGGCGAGCGCCATGACGACGAGCAGCGGGATCGCAGCCCTAGCGTGGCGTCGGACGGGTCCGGGACTCACGAGCCGGTTCTCCATCGATCGCCACGTTGCTGAGCCGGTCGGCGTCCTTGTTCAGCTCCCGCGGGACGTGCCCGATCGTGTATCCCTCGAACCCGCGGAGCAGATCCATGACGGCGGCGTGGATCGGCTTGAGATCCGGATGCTTCACGCGGTAGATGCCGCTGATCTGGCGGGCGACGAGCTCGGAGTCCATCCGCATGTCGACGTGCGTCGCCCCGAGGCGTGCCGCCTCTTCGAGCGCCAGCCGCACGGCGGTCCACTCCGCCACGTTGTTCGTGGCGTGGCCGAGCGGCTCGGCGATCTCGGCGACCGTCCGGCCCTCGGCATCGCGCAGGATGGCGCCCGCACCCGCCGGTCCGGGATTGCCCCGGGCTGCGCCGTCGGTGTAGATGAGCAGCCTCAACGGATCCCGGCCTTGCCGATCTCCTGGGTCACCTCGAGGATCGCCTTCGTGATCTTGATGTCCCGCGGGCAGGCCTCGACGCAGTTGAACGTCGTGCGGCAGCGCCAGACGCCATCGGGGTCGGCCATGATCTCGAGCCGCTCCTCCTTCGCCGTGTCACGCGAGTCCACGATGAAGCGGTGCGCATTCACGATCGCGGCCGGGCCGACGTACGACTGGTCGGACCAGAACACCGGACAGCTCGTGGTGCAGGCGGCGCACAGGATGCATCGGCTCGTGTCCTCGTAGCGCTCGCGATCGGCCTGTGACTGGCGGCGCTCCTTGCCATCGGCGGGGATCTCGTCGTTGACGAGGAACGGCATGACCTGCTTGTAGGAGTCCCAGAACGGCTCCATGTCGACGAGCAGGTCCTTGACGATCGTCATGCCGCGGATCGCCTCGACGGTGATCGACGTGCCGGCGTCCTTGACGAGGTACTCGCAGGCGAGCCGGTTCTGCCCGTTGATGAGCATCGCGTCCGAGCCGCAGACGCCGTGCGCGCAGGATCGGCGGAAGGTGAGCGTGCCGTCCTGGTACCACTTCACCTGGTGCAGGAGATCGAGGACCCGGTCGGTCGGCTCGGCCTCGACGGCGTACTCCTCCCAGTGGGGCTCGGTATCGGCTTCCGGGTTGAAGCGCCGGATGCGCAGCTGGACGTCCATGCCTAGTACACCCGCGCCTTCGGCTCGAACTTCGTGATCGTGACCGGCTTGTACGACAGGTCGACCCGGCCGTTCTCGGGCGATCGTGTCGTGAACGTGTGCTTGAGCCAGTCCTTGTCGTCCCGGTCCGGGAAGTCCTCCCGGGCGTGGCCGCCGCGCGACTCCTTCCGCGCCAGCGCCGATGCGACCGTCGCCTCGGCGCAGTCGAGCAGGAAGCCGAGCTCCAAGGCCTCGCCCAGGTCGGTGTTGTAGCGACAGCCCTTGTCGTCGACCAGCAGCCGATCCGCTCGCTCGCGCAGCCCCGCCACCTCGTCGCGGGCCTCGGTGAGCAGCTTCTCGGTCCGGTACACCCCGCACTTGCTGAACATGACCTCCTGGAGCTCGGTGCGGATGACGGCCGGACGCTCGCCATCGGCGCCGGCCAGCAGGCTCGAGACCCGAGACTGGACCTCGGTCTCGGCGTCGAGGTCGGCGGTCGCCGCGGGCAGCTCGGCAAGATCGGCGGCCATTCGCTTCCCCGCTCGCCGCCCGAAGACGAGGATGTCGAGCAGCGAGTTCGTCCCCAGCCGGTTCGCTCCGTGGACGCTCACGCACGCAACCTCGCCCGCGGCATAGAAGCCCGGAACGATCGCTCCCGATGCGTCCGCCAGCACGCGGCCGTCGATGTCGGTCGGAACCCCGCCCATCGCGTAGTGGGCCGTCGGCTGGATCGGGACGAGATCGGTCAGCGGCTCGAGGCCGAAATAGGTCCGGATGAAGCCGCTCATGTCCGGCAGCTTCTTGTTGAGCACGTCCGCCCCGAGGTGGCGCACGTCGAGGTGGACGAAGTCCTTGCCGCCGATGCCGCGGCCCTCGGCGATCTCGAGGTAGATGCTGCGGCTGACGACGTCGCGCGAGGCGAGGTCCTTCATCGTCGGCGCGTACCGCTCCATGAATCGCTCCCCGTCGTCGTTGACGAGGAAGCCGCCCTCGCCGCGCATCGCCTCGGACAGTAGGAAGCCGAGCTTGTACATGCCGGTCGGGTGGAACTGGAAGAACTCCATGTCCTCGAGCGGCAGGCCGCGCCGATACGGGATGGCCATCCCGTCACCGGTCAGGGTGTGGGCGTTCGAGGTGACCTTGAACACCTTGCCGTAGCCGCCCGTCGCGAACAGGACGGCACGCGCCCGGAACGCGTGGAGCTCACTCGTGGCGGTCTGCATGGCGACGACACCGGCCACCCGGCCGCCCGGCCCGTCCGGCAGGGCGAGGTCGAGCACCTGGTACTCGTCGAAGAACGAGACGTCGTGCTTGATGCACTGCTGGAACAGCGTCTGAAGGATGGCGTGGCCGGTGCGATCGGCGGCAAAGCAGCTCCGCCGCACCGGTCCCTCGCCGTAGTTGCGGGTGTGGCCACCGAAGCGCCGCTGGTTGATGAGGCCGTCCTCGGTGCGGTCGAACGGCAGGCCGAGATGCTCGAGGTTGATGATCGTCTCGACCGCGTCGTGGCACATGACCTCCGCCGCGTCCTGGTCGACGAGGTAGTCGCCACCCTTGACCGTGTCGAACCAGTGCCACTCCCAGTGGTCCTCCTCGGTGTTGCCGAGGGCCGCGCAGACGCCGCCCTGCGCGGCACCGGTGTGCGACCGGGACGGGTAGAGTTTGCTGATGACGCCGACGCGGGCCTCCGGGCCGAGCTCCTGCTTCAGCTCGAGCGCCGCGTAGAGCCCGGCGCCACCCGCCCCGACGACCACCGCGTCCATCTCGTGGACCCGCATCGGCGGGATCGGCGTGCGGCCGGTGACGAGGGTCACGAGAGGGGTCCCGCAACGGACTGCGTGGAGGGATCGAAGAAGATGATGATCGCCATGCCGGCGACGAGCCAGATGCCGCTGATGACGAGCAGCACGCCCAGGATCAGGCTGCGAGCCGTCCGGTGGTTCACGTAGTCGCCGATCACGACCCTCGCGCCGTTCACCCCGTGGAGGAACGCGAGCACGAGGAGCGCGAAGTCGTAGATGCGCCAGAAGGGGCTCCCCCATCGGCTCTGGACGAACGCGAAGTTGATCTCGTCGCCGGTCAGCACCACGAGGACGTGCATGATGAACATGTGCCCGAGCGCCAGGATCACGAGCGCCAGGCCGGACAGGCGCATGAAGTACCACCAGAAGCGCTCGGTGCCCGATGCCTCGGGCTTCGGCCGTGCGGCCCGGGACGGGTTCGTGTAGATGACGCGGGGGCGCCGCAGGGTCGTCATCGGCTCAGCCCCACGGCAGGTAGCCCCGGGTCATGATGATGCCGAGGGGCACCATGCTGATGATCGTGGCAGCGATCACGCCGTAGGTCAGCGGCCGGTAGTAGACGGTCAGCGACGGCCAGAAGTCCATGGCGATGACCCGCAGGCCGTTCAGCGCGTGGTAGACGAGCGCCGCCATGAGCAGCACCTCCCCGAGCTTGGCGGGAAGGTTCTGGTAGAAGGTCTGCGTGAAGTCGTAGACCTCCGGGCCCAGGAGCACCGTCGAGGTCTCCACGATGTGGAGGAACAGGAAGAGCAGCACGCCCAACCCGCTCGCGCGGTGTCCGAACCACGCCAGCTGCGCCCAGGAGAGCCGGTACCCGAACAGGTTGATCACGTCTGAGGCTTGTCTCCACGAGGGGCACCACCCGGCCGGGCGGCGCGAAACAGCGGCCCCCCGATTCTAGCCAAGGCGGCCCGATCGCGGGGACGTTCGCCCGTCTGGACCTTCCGACTGCCGTCGCGCCTGCACGGCATCTCGCCGCGGCCTGGCGACTAGGCCGCGGCGCGAACCCGAGCAGCGACCGCTTCGCCGAACTCCCGCGTGCCGGCGGATCCGCCGAGGTCATAGGTGACGGTCTCACCGGCGGCGATGACCTCGCGCGTCGCTCGCTCGACCGCATCGGCCGCGTCGAGCTCGCCCAGGTGGCGGAGCATGAGGGCCGCGGACAGGATGAGCGCCGTCGGGTTGGCCTTGTTCTGCCCGGCGTACTTCGGCGCCGAGCCGTGAACGGGCTCGAAGACGGCCGCCGACTCGCCGATGTTCGCGCCGGGAGCCACTCCCAGACCGCCGACGAGGCCCGCGGCGAGGTCGCTCACGATGTCACCGTAGAGGTTCGGCAGCACGAGCACGTCGTAGAGCTCGGGCTTCTGGACGAGCTGCATGCACATGTTGTCGACGATGCGGTCCTCGAACGCGACGCGGCCCTCGTACTCGGCGGCGACTTGCTGGCAGCTCTCGAGGAAGAGGCCGTCGGACAGCTTCATGATGTTTGCCTTGTGCACCGCCGTGACCTTGCTGCGGCCGTTCTTCAGCGCGTAGTCGAAGGCGTAGCGCGCGATCCGCTTGCTCGCCAGTCGCGTGATGATCTTGATGCTCTCGGCGGCGTCGGGGCCGACGCGGTGCTCGATGCCCGCGTAGAGATCCTCGGTGTTCTCGCGCACGATGATGAGGTCGACGTTCTCGTAGCGTGACTCCACGCCGCGGATGCTCCGCGCCGGTCGCACGTTGGCGTACAGCTCGAGCGCCTGCCGAAGGCCGACGTTGACGGAGCGGAAGCCGGAGCCGACCGGGGTCGTGATCGGGCCCTTCAGGGCGACGCCGTTGCGGCGGATGCTGTCGAGCACGCGCTCGGGGAGCGGTGTCCCCTCGCTCGCGATGGTCGCCTCCCCCGCCTCCTGGACGTCCCACTCGAACTCGATCCCGGTGGCTGCGAGAACGGTTCGGGTCGCATCGGCCAGCTCGGGGCCGATCCCGTCGCCGGGGATCAGGGTCACGGCATAGGACACGGTCGGATCTCACCTCGTATGCGGCCGGTCACAGCGCCGGCGCTCAGCCGTGGAGTCTACGGCGATCCGCCCGGGACGTCGCGTCCGGCTACAATCGCGGCTCATCCCCAGCCGGCTGCTGCCCCACCCGAGCGAGCGCGCCGGCACCCATTGCAGCAGGAGATGCGAGTGAAGCTCCAGGAGTACCGGAGCAAGGAGATCCTCGAACGACACGGTGTGCCGCTGCTGGCGGGCACCACCGCGACCACGCCCGACGAGGCCCGCGAGGCAGCCCGCGCCATCGGCGGCCCGGTGGTCGTGAAGGCCCAGGTCCTGGTCGGCGGACGTGGCAAGGCCGGCGGCGTGAAGCTCGCGGCGACGCCCGACGAGGCGGCCGAGAAGGCTCGCGAGATCATCGGCCTCGACATCAAGGGCACCACGGTCAAGACCGTGCTCATCGCCCCGGCGGCCGACATCGCCCACGAGTACTACCTCGGGCTGATCCTCGACCGTGCGACCAAGGCGATCACCGTCATCGCATCGGCCGAGGGCGGCGTCGAGATCGAGGAGACGGCGAAGACGAACCCCGAGGCGATCCTCCGCCTGCCGCTCCATCCGCTCATCGGGCTCCAGGAGCACGAGACACGCCGCATCGGCTTCTTCCTCGGCATCCCGGCCGAGCTGCGCAAGGACTTCGCGAAGGTGATGCGCGGCCTGTACGCCGCGTTCGTCGAGTCCGATGCCGACCTGGCCGAGATCAACCCGCTCGTCGTGACCGATGACGGTCAGCTGCTCGCCCTCGACGCCAAGATCGTGCTCGACGACTCGGCGCTCCCCCGCCACCCCGACCTCGAGGAGATGCGCGACCTCAACGAGGAGGAGCCCTCCGAGATCGCGGCCCGCGAGGCCGGCATCAGCTTCATCAAGCTCGATGGCAGCATCGGCTGCATGGTGAACGGCGCCGGGCTGGCGATGACGACGATGGATCTCGTGAAGCTCGCCGGCGGCGAGCCCGCGAACTTCCTCGACATCGGCGGCGGCGCGAAGCAGGACAAGGTCACGGCGGCCTTCAAGATCATCCTCGACGACCCGAACGTGAAGGCGATCCTCATCAACATCTTCGGCGGAATCACCCGCGGCGACGAGGTCGCCCGCGGCATCGTGGAGGCGCGGTCCAACCTCGAGCGCGACGTGCCCATGGTCGTTCGGATCGTCGGCACGAACTCCGAGGAGGCGAAGCCGATCCTGGCCGAGGCGAACCTCATCACCGCCGACTCCCTGGACGATGCCGCCGCGAAGGCCGTCGCGGCCGTGCGAGGTGCGGCATGAGCATCCTCGTCAACGCCGACACGCGACTCCTGGTTCAGGGCATCACCGGGCGCGAGGGCGAGTTCCACTCGACCGCCATGCTCGAGTACGGCACGAACATCGTGGCCGGGGTGACCCCGGGCAAGGGCGGACAGAACGCGCTCGACGGTCGCGTGCCGGTGTACGACACCGTCGCGGAGGCGGTCGAGCAGACCGGCGCCAACGCGACCTGCATCTTCGTCCCCGCGGCCTTCGCACCCGACGCGATGCTCGAGGCAGCCGACGCCAACGTCCCGCTCGTCGTCTGCATTACCGAGGGCGTCCCCGCGCTCGACATGCTGCGCGTCTACCACGTGCTCAAGCAGAAGGGCGTACGGCTCATCGGGCCGAACTGCCCGGGCCTGACGACCGCCGGCGAGGCCAAGGTCGGGATCATCCCCGGCGACATCCACACCCGCGGGCCGGTCGGGCTCGTCTCACGCTCGGGCACGCTGACCTACGAGGTCGTGCAGGCCATGACCGATGCCGGCCTCGGACAGACGACCTGCGTCGGCATCGGCGGCGACCCGATCATCGGGACGAACTTCATCGACGTGCTCGACATGTTCAACCAGGACCCCGAGACCGAGGCGATCGTGATGATCGGCGAGATCGGCGGCGAAGAGGAGGAGAAGGCCGCAGCCTTCTGCGCGCGCGAGGTGCGCAAGCCGATGGCGGCCTTCATCGCCGGCCGCACGGCACCCCCCGGACGGCGGATGGGGCACGCGGGCGCGATCATCTCATCGGGCGGCGGCGGAACCGCCGAGTCGAAGCGGACCGCGCTCGAGGAGGCCGGCATCCGCGTGGCCGACTCGCCGTCGCACATCCCCCAGCTCCTGCGCGACGCCGGCGTCGGCTAGCGGGCCGGGTTGACGAGCCTCTTCCCGCCCGGCGCGGGCGGACAGGGACCGAAGGGCCCCGTCCGGGAGCCGCGTCATCCCGATGAGCGGGACGGGAGCCGCTATGCGCCGCGGCCGCCCTCGGAGCGCGACGGAGGGCCAGAACCGCGGCGCGGCGTCGGCGTGTTCCGCTATGCGGGCTGCGGGCTCGGCTTCACGATCGCGCTGGCCCTGGTCGTGGGGATCGTGGTCGTCGTCGGCTACCTGCGCGACGATCCCGGTCGCAACCCGGCGCCCGATGGCTACCGCGCCGCGGCCTGCGAGGCGTTCGATCTGCTCTCGGGTGCGACCGCCAGCCTGGCCGATGGCGCCGGGGCGCGGACCCCGCCCGAGCGGATCGCAGCGGCTCGCTCGATCGACGAGGACGTGGCTGCGGCGAACGACGCGCTCACCGGCCTCCCGACCTGGGAGCCCGGCCGATCCCTCGACCAGCTCCTCGGGTCTCAGATCATCACGCTCACGAACGCGGCGAGCGCGCTCCGCAGCGGCGAGAGCGTGACGGAGGACCTGGCCATCGCCCGGGACGTCGACGAGATCGGCCGCGACCAGCTGGCGAGCGGACGCTACGGGTTCGACTGCTCGTCCTGACGCGCGGCGTCGGTCTCCAGGAGCTCCCACAGGACGCCGTCGAGGGCCCGGGGATGGATGAAGGCCACGGTCCCGTGGGCGCCCGGACGCGGCTGGCGGTCGATGAGCTCGGCCTCCTGGGCGGCGAGGCGGTCGAGCTCGGTTGGCAGGTCATCGGTCACGAGGCAGACGTGGTGGAGACCTTCGCCGCGCGCCTGGAGGAAGCGGCCGACGCCCCCGTCCAGGTCGATCGGCTCGATGAGCTCGATGCGTGCCGCCGGGTCCGGCCCGGTGGCGAGGAAGCAGAGCCTGACGCCCTGTGGCTCGAAGATGATCGGGTCCGATTCGGCCCCCAACCCCAACAGCGATCGGTAGCGGGGCAGGCTGTCGTCGATCGACCGCACCACGATCGCCACGTGGTGGATGGGCCCGATGGCCGGCGCGTCTCCGCTCACGGGCGGTGCTCCCCCCACACGCGCCGCAGCGCATGGCCGATCTCCCCCAGCGTGACCGACGCCTCGACGCACGCCCGGATGCGCGGGAGCACGTTCTCGGTGCCTGCGGCGGCCGTCTCGAGGGCGGCAACGGCGGCGTCCGCGGCGTCCGCGTTCCGCCGCTCTCGCAGTGCGCGCGTCCGGGCCACCTGGCGGGCCTCGAGCTCGGGGTCGATCGCCTGCGGCTGCGGACCGGCTTCCGGGGACTCGTCGACGAAGGCGTTGACGCCGACGATCACCCGCTCGCCCGACTCGACCGCGCGCTGCGCCTCGTAGGCGGCATCGGCGATGGCGTCCTGCTGGTAGCCGTCCGCGAGCGCGCTCAGCGGGCCGCCCCGGTCGTCGATCGCCGCGATCTCGGCCCTGGCGGCGACCGAGAGCTCATCGGTCAGCGACTCGACGTACCACGACCCTCCGAGCGGGTCGACGGTCGCCGTCACACCTGACTCCGCGGCCAGGGTCTGCTGGGTCCTGAGCGCCAGCCGTGCCGATGCGGGCGTCGGCAGGCCGAGCGCCTCGTCGAGGGCATTCGTGTGGAGGGACTGGGCCCCGCCGAGCACCGCGGCCAGGGCCTGGACCGTCGTCCGGACCACGTTGACGTCCGGCTGCTGGGCGGTGAGCGTCGACCCGCCGGTCTGGACGTGGAAGCGCATCGCCATGCTCTTCGGGTCGCTGGCGCCGAAGCGGTCACGCGCGATCTCGGCCCACACGCGGCGGGCCGCGCGGAACTTCGCGACCTCCTCGAGCAGGTCGTTGTGGGCGGCGAAGAAGAAGGAGAGGCGGGGCGCGAACTCGTCGAAGGCCAGGCCGGCGGCGAGGGCCGCATCGCTGTACGCGATGGCGTTCGCCACGGTGAAGGCGATCTCCTGCACGGCCGTCGAGCCCGCCTCCCGCATGTGGTAGCCGCTGATGCTGATCGTGTTCCACGCCGGCATCTCGTCGCGGCAGTACGCGAACGTGTCGGTTACGAGGCGCATCGAGGCCTCGGGCGGGAAGATGTACGTCCCGCGGGCGATGTACTCCTTGAGGATGTCGTTCTGGATCGTCCCCCGCAGCCGATGTGACTCGGTCCCCCGTCGGTTCCCGACCGCCTGATAGAGCGTCAGCAGGATCGCCGCGGTCGCGTTGATCGTCATCGAGGTCGAGACCGCTCCGAGGTCGATCCCGTCGAGGAGGATCTCCATGTCCTCGATCGAGTCGATCGGCACCCCGACGCGTCCCACCTCGCCGGTCGCCATCGGATCGTCGGAGTCGTACCCGATCTGGGTCGGCAGGTCGAAGGCGACCGACAGGCCGGTCTGCCCGTGATCGAGGAGGTACCGAAATCGCTGGTTCGTCTCCTCCGCCGATCCGAAGCCCGCGTACTGGCGCATCGTCCACGGCCGAGTTCGATACCCGCCGGGATGGATCCCGCGGGTGTACGGGTAGGCTCCGGGCTCGCCGATGGCGGTCGCCGGATCGAGGCCCTCGACGTCGTCCGGGCCATAGGCCTGGCGGATCTCGATGCCCGAGGTTGACCGGTAGGTCACGTGCTGCGCGTCGGGGCGCTCGGGCTCACTCATCGGCCACCGATTGTACGCGCGGTCACTCCAGGCGAAGCAGGTCGGCGCCCGTGGCCACGGTCCTTCCGGCCTCGACGGTCAGCTCGATCACGCGTCCGGCGCGGGGCGCGCGCACCTCGTTCTGCATCTTCATCGCCTCGATGGTCAGCAGCGAGTCCCCCGCCTCGACCTCGTCGCCGACGCCGACCGCCACCGCCACGACGAGGCCCGGCAGGGTCGCCTTCACCGACACCGGACCGGCGTGGGCCGCCGCGGCCGTCTCCGCCTCGGCGAGCACCCGCTCGCGCCAGGACCGGACCGTCACCGGGATCCGCCGCCCGGCGATGGTCACCACCCGGTCGCTGCCCCGACCCTCGACGATGACCGGCACGACCGTCCCGCCGTGAATGAGGCGTCCGACCCCGTGCCGCTCGTCGTCCACGACGAGGGTCGTGTCTTCGGCCGGATCCACCGCTTGTCCGTCGACGAGGATCTCGAAGTCGGTCATCCGCGTCGCGCCTCCTCGCGCCCGACACGGCCCCAGGCCGACCCGGCGGCAGGCCAATGGGTCCGAGCCACGGCGGGCGTCGCGGCCTCCCGGAGGCGGGCCGCGAGCGCGGCCGCGGCGGCGAGCGCAGCCGTCTCCTCACCCAGGACCTGGCCAGCCGGCCATCGACCCGCGATGAACCCCGTGTCGTAGGCTCCGGCGACGAAGTCCGGCTGGTCGACGAGCCAGCGGAGGAACCCGGCGTCGGTCTGCACCCCGCCGATGAGCGTCTCGTCCAACGCACGCCGCAGGCGGTCGACGGCGCTCGGGCGGTCCTCGGCGTGGACCATCAGCTTGGCGAGGAGTGGGTCGTACTCGGACCGCAGGTCCGTATCGGCCTCGACGCCAGCGTCGACCCTGACGCCGGGACCGTCGGGCATGCGCCAGGCGGTCACGCGGCCGGCACTGGGCCGGAAGTCGTCGTACGGGTCTTCCGCGTAGAGACGCACCTCGATGGCGTGGCCCCGAAGGGCCGGCTCGAGGACGGCATCGGGCAGGGGCTCGCCTGCCGCGACACGGATCTGCCAGGCGACGAGGTCGAGCCCCGTCACCAGCTCGGTCACGCCGTGCTCGACCTGGAGGCGCGTGTTCATCTCGAGGAAGTAGTGCTTGCCGTCCGCGTCGAGCAGGAACTCGACGGTCGCCGCGTTATGGAACTCGACGCTCCCGGCGATGCGGCGGGCGCTCTCGAACAGCTGCTCCCGGATCGCGGCGTCGACCGCCGGCGACGGGCTCTCCTCGACGAGCTTCTGGTGCCGGCGCTGGACGCTGCAGTCCCGCTCCCCGAGGACGGCGAGCCGTCCGTGGCGGTCACCCAGCAGCTGCACCTCGACGTGGCGTGCCGGGGCGACCATCCGCTCCGCGTAGACCGTGCCGTCCCCGAATGCCGACTCCGCCTCCCGGCGCGCGGCGGCGAGCGCGTCCGCCACGTCCTCGAGGCGATCGACGCGGCGCATGCCCCGACCGCCACCGCCGGCGGCGGCCTTGAGCATCATCGGGAAGCCGATCTCCGCGAGGCCGGCCGCGTCGTCTCCCAGCGCGACCGTGGTTCCGGGGACGATCGGGACCCCGGCCGCCTCGGCGCTGCGCCGGGCCTCGAGCTTGTTCCCGAGCCCCGCCAGGGTCGCCGCCGGTGGACCGACAAACACGAGGCCCGCATCGGTCACGGCCGAGGCGAACGCCGCGTTCTCGGACAGGAAGCCGTAGCCCGGATGGATCGCCTCGGCGCCGCTGCGGTGGGCGGCCTCGATGACCGCCGGGATGGAGAGGTACGACTCCGCCGGCGACGGCGGCCCCAGCCGCTCGCTCGCGTCGGCAAGGCGGACGTGAAGCGCGTCGACGTCCGCATCGGAATGGACGGCGATGGGTGAGATCCCCAGCTCCCGGCACGCGCGGATCACCCGGATGGCGATCTCGCCGCGGTTGGCGATGAGCAGCCGGCGGAACGGAGGGGCGGTGTCCGTGCGCAAAGACACGTCGATCAGAGCGGGATGTTGCCGTGCTTCTTGGCCGGCACGGTCTGTCGCTTGTTCTCGAGGATCGCGAATGCGCCGGCGACACGCGAGCGCGTCTCCGACGGAAGGATCACCTCATCGACGTAGCCACGAGCCGCGGCGACGTACGGGTTCGCGAACCGATCCTCGTACTCGGCTACGAGCCGCGCCCGTTCCGCGTCGGCGTCATCGGCGCTGGCGATCCGCTCGCGGAAGATGATGTTCACCGCGCCCTCGACGCCCATCACCGCGATCTCCGCCGTCGGCCACGCAAAGTTCATGTCGCCGCGCACATGCTTGCTGCTCATGACGTCGTATGCGCCGCCGTATGCCTTGCGGGTGATGACGGTGACCTTCGGCACGGTCGCCTCGCAGTACGCGTAGAGCAGCTTCGCGCCGTGCCGGATGATTCCGCGGTGCTCCTGTTCGACGCCGGGGAGAAAGCCCGGCACATCGACCAGGGTAAGGATGGGAATGTTGAAGCAGTCACAGGTCCGGACGAAGCGAGCCGCCTTGTCGGATGCGTCGATGTCGAGGACGCCGGCCAGGACCTCCGGCTGCTGCGCAACGATGCCGACGGTTCGCCCCTCGACACGACCGAAGCCACAGATGATGTTGCGCGCGAACTGCTCATGGACTTCGGTGAAGGAATCGGCGTCCACGATGGCCCCGATGACGGTGTGCATGTCATAGGACTGTTTCGGGGAATCCGGGATGACGGCATCGAGCGTCTCGCCACCGACCGACGGCTCACGCCATTCGTCGGCGCGTGGCGCGAGGTCGATGTTGTTCGGCGGCAGATAGCCGATGAGGGTCCGTGCCAGCTCGAGCGCCTGCGGCTCCCCCGCCGCCAGGAAATGCGCGACGCCACTCGTCTCGTTGTGAACGCGTGCGCCACCGAGACCCTCGAAGTCGATCTCCTCGTGGGTCACCGTCTTCACGACATTCGGTCCGGTGACGAACATGTAGCTGCTCGACTCGACCATCACGACGAAGTCGGTGATCGCCGGCGAGTACACGGCACCACCGGCACACGGTCCCATGACGAGCGAGATCTGCGGCACCACCCCCGACGCCAGCGTGTTGCGCAGGAAGATGTCGGCGTAACCACCGAGACTGACCACGCCCTCCTGGATGCGGGCACCACCGGAGTCGGACAGGCCGATGATCGGCACGCCGTTCTCGACCGCCAGGTCCATGACCTTGCAGATCTTCTCGGCGTGCGCCTCCGACAGCGAGCCACCGAACACGGTGAAGTCCTGGCTGTACACGTACACCGGCCGCCCGTCGATGCGGCCGAAGCCGGTGACCACGCCGTCGCCGAGGTATCGCTCGTCGTCGAGGCCGAAGTCGCTCGCGCGATGCGTGACGAACGCGTCGAGCTCGGTGAAGCTGCCCTCGTCGAGGAGAAGATCGAGCCGTTCGCGCGCCGTCAGCTTGCCGCGGGCATGCTGCTGCTCGATCCGTCGCTCTCCCCCGCCGAGGAGCGACTGCTCACGCATCCTCTGCAGTCGTTCGAGCTTATCGGCGGTGGACACGCGGACGACTCCTTCGCACTGCGTCTGGTGGGCCCGGCAGGAATCGAACCTGCGACCATCCGGTTATGAGCCGGTTGCTCTGACCATTGAGCTACGGGCCCGCAGGAACGATGGTGGACAACTTCGAGTATAGACGGATGTCTTTGCACAACGACAGCCCGATTTCTCCACGTTGTGGACAACTCCGATGGACCGGCCGCCCGCCATCGGCCTATCATCGGGACCGTCGCAACCGCGACTCGAATCCCCGCCCAACCGCACGAAGGTGACGCGTTGACCAAGGTAATCTCGATCGCCAACCAGAAGGGCGGAGTCGGCAAGACGACCTGCTCCATCAACCTCGGCGGGGCACTCGCAGAGCGCGGCTACCGCGTCCTCTGCATCGACATGGACCCCCAGGCGAACCTCACGGTCGGCCTCGGTGTCTCGCTGTCCGATGTGCGCCAGTCGATGGCGGACGTCCTCTCCGAGGACCGGGTCTCCCTCGACGACGTCGTGCGCGCAACCCAGACCGACGGCCTGTGGGTCGCACCCGCGACGTTGGAGTTGGCATCGACCGAGGTTGAGCTGTTCACCGCCATCGGCCGCGAGATGGTTCTCCGCGATGCGCTCGCCGGCTGGGCCGAGCGCCAGTTCGACGTGATCATCATCGACTGCCCGCCGACCCTGGGCCTGCTGACGATCAACTCGCTGGTCGCCAGCAACCGCGTGATCATTCCGGTCCAGACGCAGTACTACGCCATCAAGGGCCTGACCGCGCTGATCAAGGTGATCAACACGATCAAGATCAAGCTGAACCACGACCTCGAGGTGCTCGGCCTGCTCCCGACCTTCTTCGACGGACGCACCGTGCTCGCCCGCGAGATGCTCGAGAACCTTCGCGAGCTCGGCGACCATCGGGTCTTCAACACGATGATCAAGCAGACCGTGAAGCTCGGCGAGGCACCGCTCACCGGCAAGCCCGTCACCGAGTACGCGACCGGGTCGTCCGCCGCTCGCGCGTTCCGCGAGCTGGCACAGGAGGTGATCGAGCTTGGCTGACAAGCGGCCGGCGTTCAAGGAGAACATCCACCGGCTGTTCGACGAAGCGCAGCAGACCGATCTCGCGCCCGGCATCGTGTCGCTCATCGAGTCACGCGCGACGCACGCCCAGATCCGCGAGGTCCCGGTCGCGAAGATCCTCCCGAATCCCGCGCAGCCCCGGCTCTCGTACGACGAGGATTCGCTGACCGAGCTCGCCGATTCGATCCGCGAGCACGGGGTGCTCCAGCCGATCCTCGTGCGCCCGAGCGGCGCGCAGTTCGAGCTCATCGCCGGCGAGCGCCGCTGGCGAGCCTCGCGCATGGCCGAGCGCGACACGATCCCGGCGATCGTCGTCGATTTCGACGAGAGCACGGCGCTCGAAGTGAGCATCATCGAGAACCTCCAGCGCGAGGATGTCTCGCCGCTCGAAGAGGCGACGATGTTCCGCCGCATGACCGATGCGTTCGGCTACTCGGTCCGGCAGCTGGCGCAGAAGGTCGGCAAGGACAAGGGCTACGTCGAGAACCGCCTCCGTCTCTCCGACGCGCCGGCCGACATCCGCGAGCTCGTGTCGTTGCGCAAAGACACGATCAGCCACGCCTACGAGCTGATGAAGATCGGGGACGAGCGCAAACGTCGACGGCTGGCGAAGCGCATCGCGGCCGGTGAGCTGTCACTGGCCAAGCTCCGCGTGATCACCGGCGGCGGCAAGCCGGAGCCCGAGGCCGGCGAGACCGAGAAGCCACGGCGACGTGCGCGGACGGTGGCCGGCGAAGTCCAGGCGAAGAAGGCGGCCGACGACGCGCTGATGGGTGCGCGCTCGAAGCTGGCCGAGGGCGTCGACGACCTCGTCGACATCCTGCGTCAGCCGGAGATGATGGAGCAGATCGGCGAGGTGAACCGCGCGAACTTCGCGAAGCACCTGACGATCACGAAGCTCAAGATCGAGAACGCGATCGCCCTCATGCGCTCAGGAACAGCACCGGGCGACGAGGCAGAGTAGTCGAGTCCCCCGCCTCAGGCGGTGTAGCTCATGACCTCGCGGTGCGCGACGAGGAAGTCGACGAGCTTCTCGCGGGCGGAGGGATCGATCTTGCGCAGGCCGGCGATCGCCTTCGGCAGCTCGAAGATCGGGGCCGCCAGGGAACCTGCGGTATCGATCCCGACCACGTGGTCCGGACCTCCGCCGACGAGGAAGGCGCGCTGGAACCCTCGCGAGTCGAGTCCTGCTGCGGCGCAGAACGAGGCGATCGCCGTGCCGACCCCGAGGCGCTTCGCATAGTCGATGAAGAGGTCCGCTGCCCAGGTGTCGATCTGTGCATCGTCCTGGGCTGCCACCATCTCGCGGTAGCCCGACTCCTCGATCTCGCTCAACGCATCCTCTCCTCTTCGCCGATGTGATGCCCGTCGACGCCCGATTCTAGCGGCGGATCGGTGCGCCGTGGCGGGCGACGCGGTCGCCATCGGCTGCGCTATCCTCGGCCCATGTTCGACCGAGCCGCCGATCCGCGCACCGAGGACACGCTCGTCTTCGACCTGCTCAGCACGCCGCGTGGTGCCACCGAGCCGGCGACCGTGGGGCGCGCGACGTTCCGGGGCGGATCGGTCACCGTGGAGGCGCCGGATGCCATCCGGATCGCCATCGAGGAGCTCCTGGCTCGCGCGTTCGTGGACCGCGTGCAGGCGGACGAGCGCCCGCGCGGCTATCGGCGCAGCGGCAGCGGGATGGTCGACATGCTGGTGCCGGGCATGCCCGAGCATTTCATCGCGCGGCTTCGCGGGTTGTGGCTGAGCTACCCCGACGGCTCGGTGGTCACCGCCCGCCCGGCGACAGCCGGTGGTGGACTCGTTCCATCCCCGCCCGAGCCGGCCGACACCGGGACGCCGGTCACCGACGCCCAGGTCCGTCGCACGACACTCGTCAGCGCGGACCGTCGGCTCGGCGCGCGACCGCTGGTGCAACCGCACGCCCCCGAGGACGGTCGTCGTCCGGAGCGTGAGCTGGCTGCCGGTCCCCTCGACCGGACGGATTGCGGCTGGATCGTCTGATACCCAGATTTACATAGAATTCGTGGAGCGCCGCGCGGCCGGCACTTCCCGCGCTATGATGCCGGCATGACGCTCCTGAAGTACCTGGGCTTCCCCGTCCTGATCCTGGTGGTGGCCGTCATCTACTGGTTCCTGTCCTACGAGGCAGCGGGGACCGCGATGCTCGCCATCTTCGCGATCGCTATGGGCCTGATGGGATGGATCCTCGTGCCGACCTTCGGTGACGTCGGTCCGACGGCGCCCGTCGACCCGGAGTGGCACGAGCGCGAATGATCCCCGGCCGGCGGGCATGAGAACGCCGGACACTGCGGCTGCCCTGGCGGCAGAGCCGCCAACGCAGTGTCCGGCTCACCCTTACTAACGTCCCCGGACCGCCTGCGTTAGCCCCTCACCGAATCCCGGTGTCATATTCCAGCACCAGGTCGGTCATCCCGGCTGGTCCCACATCGATCTCCATCGGCGGCGGCTCCCCCGCCAGGCCCTCGACCCGCTCACCGGTGACGACGTAGGTTCCCATCGGCAGGCTGACGAGGAACTCCCCCACCTCGTCGGTCACGGCAGTCCCCACCACCTCGCCGTCCGGATCGGCGAACGTGAGGCTGGCTCCGGAGACCGGGCGCGGCGCGCAGTCGGGATCGGGCGGCTGGCGCTCGACGGGACAGATCGGCGAGGCGACCACGGCCCCGCTGACCTCGACCGTCGGCGGATCGGCGTTCGGCACGCAGCCGGCGACGCAGGTTGCCACGATCACGGCGCCGATGCGGACACCTGCGCTGCGCGCGGTCGGGGATATGGCCGAAGCTTCCGGCACCTAGACCCTCGCCCGGTGGATGGAGTGGCTCCGGCGGTAGGATTCGAACCTACGACCAAGCGGTTAACAGCCGCCCGCTCTACCACTGAGCTACGCCGGAACGGAGGGAGGTCGCGGGGCGAAGCCCCGAGGTCGAAGCGGATTATACGGTCGGCTTCTCGGAGGGGTCAAAGCCACCGCCGGCCGCCGCACGTCGCGACGGTGTGGTGTTCGGACGCTTGCCGCGATCCTTCAGGCGCGTGGGTCCCGCATCCTTTGCCTCCGCCGGGACGGTGGCCGCCGATGCCGCCGCGACCCGGTTCCGGCCGCCACGCTTGGCCTCGTAGAGGGCTCCGTCCGCCAGCCGCATGAGCTGCATGCGATCGGTCCCGTGCGTGTCCGAGGCGGCGACGCCGAGCGAGGCGCTGATCCTGGCGAAGCGGTTCGGCCCGATCTCGATCGGCGTGAGCTCGATGGCGGTGCGCAGCTTCTCGGCGACCGCAACGGCGCCGGCGAGATCGGTGTTGCGCAGGAGGATCGCGAACTCCTCACCGCCGTAGCGAGCCGCCGTATCGGTCTCGCGCAGGCTGCCGCGGACCGCGCGGGCGAACGCGCGCAGCGCCTCGTCGCCGGCCGGGTGCCCGTGGCTGTCGTTGAACTGCTTGAAGTGGTCGATGTCGAGCATGACGATGCCGACCGGGCGACCCTCGCGCCGCGACGACGCCAGCTCTCGCTCGACGAGCGGGTCGAAGAAGCGGGCGTTCGCCAGACCGGTGAGCGGGTCGGTCATGGCCTGGGTCTCCATCCGTCGGACCAGGCGAAGGTTCGCCATCGCCAGCGCGATGTGCTCGGCGACGCGACTGGCCGACCGCAGGTCCTCGTCGTCGAAGGCGTCCTCGGCCTCGCGCTCCAGATGGATGACGCCCAGGATCTCGTTGAGCGACACCATCGGCACGCACAGGAGCGATCCGCTGCGGAGCGGGTGGACCTCGCAGGTCAGCGAGAAGGCGTCGAGCGCCGATCGCGTGAGGTGAACCGTGTTGCGCCGGATGCCCGGACAGGCCGTCGGCCGGTCCACGGCAAGGCGCCCCTGGTCCGACGTCGGGACATCTCCCCAGACCGAGTGCACCCGCAGCTGGTCGAACGACGGGTTCACGAGCAGGACCTCGCCGCCGCGGTTCGGCACCAGGCGTTCGAAGGCTGCCGTGCCGGCGCGGATGATGGCGGTCTCGTCGCCGGCGTAGCTGACGAGCTCGGAGAGCCGGTTGAAGACGGTGGACCGATCGGCGAGCTCCGTCGCCGTCTCGTAGCGCTGCCGAATGGTCTGCTGCATGCGCTCGAGCGTTTCCGCGAGCGTCCCGATCTCGTCGTGACGTGCTGCCACGAACTGCACCTCGACGCCGCGCTCGAGCGCCTCGGCCGTGCCGACAAGTCGATGAAGCGGCTGAGCGATGCGGCGGTACATCCACCAGCCGCCGCCGAGGAGCGCCGTCGCGAAGATGATGACCGCCGCGCCGATGACGACGAGCACGAACTGCTGTGCCTCACCGATCGACGCGATGGCCGCGCGCCGGACCTCGCCGATCCCGAGGTCGACCCTGCCGAGGGCCCCCCGGATCAGGTCGAACCGCCGCTTGCCGCCCCCGGTGGCGACCGCTTCGGCAACGGCGTCGAGGTCGCCTTGCGCCACGAGACTGAGCTGTGGGATGGCCCACGAGGATCGCCAGTCCTCCGCCTCCTGGCTCACCTCACGGAGGGCCAGCACGAGCGGCTCGCTCTGCGCGGTCACGAGCAGGGCGTCCAGCGCCCCCTGCTCCGCACGGATCCCCACCCGGTAGGGCTGGAGGAACGCATCTTCACCGGTCAGCTGGTAGCCGCGCAGCCCGGTCTCCTGGTCGAGAAGGGCGGACCGCAGCGTGGCCGCCTCCCCGGCCAGGGTGTCGGCGCGCTCGACGGCATCGCGCATGTGGCTCACCGACCCGCCGATGACGACCGACAGCACGGCTCCGATCACGACAGCGAGCAGCGCGAGGCCGACGACGCCGGCGAACAGCGCGCGTCGGATGGGCCGATGCTCGAGCGTGGAGTGCACGCTCGCATGGTGGCCGGCTGTCGCTCAGCCGGCCATCGTCCGATCGTCCCGGTCAGGTACCAGCGCCGATGCGCCCCCGGCGGGCTCCTGGCCTACTCGAGGTAGTCCTTGAGCTTGCGGCTGCGGCTGGGGTGGCGCAGCTTGCGCAGCGCCTTGGCCTCGATCTGCCGGATCCGCTCGCGCGTGACGTTGAAGTCGCGGCCGACCTCCTCGAGGGTGCGGGATCGGCCGTCCTCGAGCCCGAAACGGAGCTGGAGCACGCGGCGCTCGCGCGGAGTCAACGAGTCGAGCACGCCCTCCACCTGCTCCTTCAGCAGCTGGTGCGAGGCGGCATCCGCGGGCGCCACCGAAGCGAGGTCCGGGATGAAGTCGCCGAGGTGGCTGTCCTCCTCCTCGCCGATCGGCGTCTCGAGGCTCACCGGCTCCTGGCTGACCTTCATGATCTCGCGCACCTTCTCCGGCGAAACGGTCTGCGGGCCCTCGGCCACGCGGACGTCGACCTCCTCCTCGGTGGGCTCGCGCTGCAGCTTGTCGCGCAGCTCGCGGATGATCTCGTCGCGGCTCATGCGCCGGGCGATCTCCTCCACGTTCGGCTCGCGCCCCAGCTCCTGGAGCAGGGTGCGGCTGACCCGGATGAGGCGGTTGATCGTCTCGACCATGTGGACCGGGATGCGGATCGTGCGCGCCTGGTCGGCGATGGCGCGCGTGATGGCCTGCCGGATCCACCACGTCGCGTAGGTGCTGAACTTGAAGCCCTTCTCGTAGTCGAACTTCTCGACCGCCCGGATGAGGCCGATGTTCCCCTCCTGGATGAGGTCGAGGAAGCTCATGCCGCGGCCGATGTACTTCTTGGCGATGCTGACCACGAGACGCAGGTTGGCCTCGGTCAGGCGCTTGCGCGCATCGGTGCTCTGCTCCACGAGGCGCCCGGTCCGCTTCTCGAGCGGCACGTCGAGCGGGATCGTCGGGTCATAGCCGAGGCTCAGCAGATACTCCGAGTCGTGGCCCGAGGTGATGTACTCGTGCACGATCATCTGCGCCGTCTCGCGAGCCCAGCGCTCGAGCTCGATGAGCTCAGGCGCGCCGGCGTGGCTGAGGGATCGGAAGCGGTAGGAAGACCCGAACAGGATCGCGTCCTTCAGGCCCTGGGCCGGATCGGCGGCAAGCACCTTGAGGATCGACTCGGCCTCCATGAGACGCGTGCGAGCTTCGTCGTCGAGATTCGATGCCTTGCGCGCCTTCGACAGCTTGATCGGCGGCACCTCGATCGTCTTGCGCTTGCGACCGACCCACCAGTCGATCGCGTCGCGCGTCACGCGCGGCGCCTCCTTGGGCAGGTCGAATGCGCGCATGGCCGCCATGCTGCGGGCCTTCGGCTCGGAGTCGAGCGTGACCCAGGTGTAGAGGTTGACCAGCGCCCGTGCCGGCTCCTCGACCGCCAGCTCGCCGAGCTCGATCGCCTTGGCGAGCACGACCTCCTCCTCGGCGGTCAGCAGCGCGACCTTGCCGATCTCCTTGAGGTACATGCGGACCGGGTCATCGATGCCGATGAGGTCCGCGGCAAGCGCCTCGAGATCTTCCTCTCCGGCCTTGCCCTTCGTGGTCTTGGCGCCCGCCTTTGCACGAGCCGGGGTGGCCTCGTCCTCTTCCTCGTCCGGCTCGCCGAGGAGCGTCGGCTGGTTCTCGGCATCGAGGACCTCGACGCCCGCCTCTTCAGCCGCCGCGTAGAGCTCCTCGACCGCGGCCATCTGCGTCTCCGGCGCCGGGAAGGCGTCGAGGATCTGGTCGTGGGTGATGAAGCCCTCTTCCTGACCCTTCGAGATGAGGTCCTTGACGGCCGCGCTGCGGGCCGCGTCCGCGCCAGAGCCGTTGCCGTCGGTCGGAGTGCCTGCGCGCCGTCCCGAAGCGGGCTTCTTCGACGCCGCCGCCTTTCGGCCGGAGGCGGGTTTCGTCCCTGCCGGCTTTGCAGCCTGAGCCTTCGCCGGAGCCTTGCCCTTCGCGGCCGGGGCCTTCGCCTTCGCGGCGGGAACCTTCGCCTTCGCCGTCGGCGCCTTCGACTTCGTGGCGGGCGCGGTGGCGGATCGGCTCTTCGCCGATGCTGCCGCCTTCGGCACCGTGGCCTTCTTGGCCGCGGGCGCTGACGCGGACGTCTTCTTCATCTTCTTCGGATCGGTCGCCGCCGCGGGCGACGTCTTCTTCTTCGACCCTGCAGCGGCCTTCGAGCCCGCCGTCTCGCTCGCTGCTGCCCGCGTGCGGGCCGGTGTCTTGGTCGCCACGCTCAGGTTCTCCTTTCGCCAGCCAGCTCGGCCGGCCGATTGATCGTTCTCACCAGTTGCTCACGTTCGCGCGTGAGCTGCTGGAACCGCTGCTCCAGCTGTCGCATGTCGTCGGATGCCCCGTCGTCCGAGGCGGCGCGGATCAGTGCCTGCAGATCGTCGAGCTGCTCCTCGGCTCGCTGAACCCGGAGCCGGACCAGGCAGACGCGCAGTTCCTCCCGATCGCTCGCCGTGTCGGGGCGCGCGCCGCGCGCTCGCGCCGATGCCAGCATGCTGCGCGCCAGATCGGCGGTGGCCGCGTCCAGCCCGGCCACGAACTGCTCGAGATCGGGCCTTGGGCCGGTCGTCACCGCCGACCGCCATGCCTCGCCGAGTGCCTGCGCGGCCTCGTCTCGGAATGGCAGCCGTTCGGTCGGGTCGAGGTCGCCGGCGAGGGCCGGGTTGAGGAGGAGCAGCGTGAGCGCCTGCCGCTCGAGCGGGGTGATGCGCGGCTCCTCGCCGTCGTCTCCTGCCGCCTCGACCACGGGGCGGATCGGCACCGGGCGCTCGCCACGCGCGAGCTCGTCGCGCAGGACGCGCTCGTCGATGCCCGCCAGCTGCGCGAGCTGCGGCACGTACGAGTCCTGCTCCACGCGGTCCGGCAGGCGCCGCAGCAGGTCGAGCATGCGGCGCGTGTAGCCGCTCCGCCCCTGGGCCTGGCGCATGTCCACCTCGGCGGCGGCGCGCTGGAGGAAGTAGGGCAGCAGCTCGGCCGCATCGGCGACTGCACGCCGCCAGCCATCCGGATCGGTGCGGATGAACTCGTCGGGGTCCTTACCTGCCGGAATGCGGATGACGCGCACCTTGCTCACGACCGGCCCGAGCTCCTCGAGGAGTCCGCGCTGCGTCGCCGTCTCCCCGGCGAGGTCGACGTCGTAGGCGAGGGCCACCGCATCGGCGTAGCGGTTGGCCAGCTCGACCTGGCCCTGGGTGAGCGCCGTCCCGAGGCTGGCCACGACGTTCGTGAACCCTGCCTGGTGCGCCGCCATGACATCGGTGTAGCCCTCGACGATGACCGCCAGCTTCTCGCGACGAATGGCGCCCTTGGCGAGGTCGATCCCGTAGAGCGTCCGGCTCTTGTCGAAGAGCGGCGTGGCCGGCGAGTTGAGGTACTTCGGACCCTCGGCGTCGGGCAGGATCCGGCCCCCGAGCCCGATCGCTCGACCCGACGCATCGCGGATCGGGATGATGATCCGCCCCCGGAACCGGTCGTAGACGCCGCCGCGCGTCGATGGGCTGGCGAGGCCGGCGCCGATGAGCTCCGCGTCGGTGAAGCCCTTCCCGCGCAGCCGCTTCGTCAGCGCCTCCCAGGTGTTCGGTGCATAGCCGATCCCGAACTGCTCGAGGGTGGCCTCGGTCAGCTCGCGTTCCGCAAGGTACGTTCGCGCGCGCTCGGCCTGCTGCGCCTGGAGGAGGACCTCGCGGTACCAGGCGATGGCTGCTTCGAGCGCCTCGCGCAGGCGGCGACGATGCCGGTCCTCACGAGCGCTGTGCTCACTGAGCT
Source organism: Chloroflexota bacterium (assembly GCA_025699005.1). Classification (GTDB taxonomy): domain Bacteria; phylum Chloroflexota; class Limnocylindria; order QHBO01; family QHBO01; genus JACDBZ01. Next base: position 58,296 of record JAILWI010000005.1, read on the forward strand.
CCACGCCCGCCTTCTCCGCCAGACGAGAGAGGGCCTCTCGGAAGTCGAGACCGTCACGTCGCATGACGAAGGTGAAGATGTCGCCATGCTCGCCACAGCCGAAGCAGTGCCACGTCTCGCGATCGGGCGTGACGATGAACGACGGTGTCTTCTCGGCATGGAAGGGGCAGAGGCCCTTGTGGACGGTCCCGGCCCGCTTGAGGGCGACGGTCTCGCCGACGACATCGGCGACGGGGAGCTTCGATTTGATCTCGGCGACGATGCCGGACGAAGTGCTGATCGAATCGACCCTCGCGCGGACAGAGCCCGCGCTTGTCAAGTGGTTTGTCAAGGGGTACGAGGCAATGTTACCACTTTGTCAAGTTGACAGCCAGCCCGATGCGAATTGCGCGGCGCAGAGCACACGGTACACTTCCCCACCGGACGTCCCCCAACCGTACTCCAGGACTCCCGCCGTTGACGGTCACTCTCGCCGATCCCGAAGGCGCGACCTCGCCGAGCCCCGAGGCGCTCCGCGCCGCCTTCCGCGACCTCCATGGCACTCGATTGCACGGCTTCGCACTGCTGCTCACGCTGGGCGACCCGGTGCTCGCCGCCTCGCTCGCCGGCAAGGCCATCGCTGACGGATCGCTGCGCGTCGGGGAGCTGCGACATCCCGAGCGCGCGGCGGCATGGCTCAGGGCGCACGTGGTGCGGGGCATCGGGCGCGCCCCGCACGGCATCGATCGGCGACCACGCCGGCCACCCACGGGGCTGGCCACGCTCTCGGTCGAGCCTGCCGTGCGCGCCGGACTCGCCCGGGTCGATCGGCTCGAGCGAGCCGTGCTGATCGCGGCCATCGTCGAACGCTTCGATCGACGCGACGTCGCCACGATCGTCGGACGCGACGGTCCCCGCCTCGAGACGCTCATGCGGCGAGCGCGCGAGGCCTACGTCGACGGTTTTGCCTCCGCAGAGACCTCCGTTGACGAGGCTCGGGCGACCGGAGGGCTCATCCGCCGAATCCAGGACATCGTCGAGCGAGCGGTGCGATGAGCGACGTCCACGATCGCTTCGACGCGTGGCTCGATTCCGCCGGCCAACCCGAGCTGGCCCGCGATGTCGCCATGCATGCGTCCGGCTGTGATCGGTGCCTCAGACAGGCCATCGCGATCGACGGGCTGCTGACGATCGACGTGGGACACGCGCCGGCGCCACCCGTCCTCGATCCGGGGGCGATCGGCACCTTCACGACCTCATCGCGCAGCCAGATGCGCCTCGGCGCGTGGGCGCTCGCCGTCTCCGTCGTGGTCGCGGCGGGGGTCATGGGCATCACGAACCTGCCGGGCCTCATCGCCGAACCGACGACAGCCCTCGATCCCCCCGCCCCGACAGCGGAAGGGATCCTCGGTGGCGGTCCCGAGCCATCCACGCTCCCCGGCTCGGCGTCCGCGGTCTCCTCGGAGTCCGCTCGACCACCCCGTCCGAGTCCCACCGAGTCGCCGACGGCGTCACCGTCCCCGACGGAGGCCGAGCGACCCGAGGTCGCCACGGTCACGCCACGCACGGCGGCGCCGACGATCGATTCGACGGTCGGGCCGATCCCGACGACTCCGGTGCCGACGCCCCGGCCGACGATCACGGCACCAGCGACGCCGAGTCCGACACCGTCGTCGCCCAGCCCGACGCCCCCGACGCCCAGCCCGACGCCTCCTCCAACCCCGTCGCCGTCGCCGACTCCGGAGCCAACTCCCTCGCCACAGCCGTCAGAGCCCTGATCCGAGCCGCCGCCGCGACGTGGTCGCGATCACCGAAGCGCACCGTCCTACGCTGACCCCGGCTCCAACGCACGGCCGAGCGAGTTCGGCGCTTGCCTAAAAGAGCTGGAAGCCGACGAACGCGGGGACCGCGATGAGCGAGACGACGCTCATCACCTTGATGAGGATGTTCATCGAGGGGCCGGACGTGTCCTTCAGGGGATCGCCGACGGTGTCGCCGACCACGGCGGCATGGTGCGCCTCGCTCCCCTTTCCACCCACGTTTCCGGCCTCGACGTACTTCTTCGCGTTGTCCCACGCCCCGCCGGCGTTCGCCATGAAGATCGCGAGCAGGAAGCCGGACACGAGTGCGCCCACGAGGAACCCGCCGAGCGCCTGGAGGCTGATGAAGCCGATGACGAGCGGTGACACGATCGCGAGCGCTCCCGGGACGATCATCTCGCGGAGCGCGGCCGCGGTGCTGATGTCGACGCAGTGCCCGTACTCCGGCCGCACGCCGGGCTTCCCCTCGCGCAGGCCCGGGATCTCGGCGAACTGCCGGCGCACCTCGACGATCATGGCGTTCGCGGCTCGCCCGACCGCCTCGACGGTGATGGCCGCGAAGAGGAACGGCAGCATGGCGCCGATGAAGAGCCCGACCGTGACGGCCACGTCGGTGATGTCGAGCACGATCGTCGCGCGCCCCGCCTCCACCAGGGCCGCGTTCGCCGTCTCGGTGAACGAGCGGAACAGCGCCAGCGCGGTGAGGGCCGCCGATCCGACCGCGAAGCCCTTCGCCACCGCGGCCGTGGTGTTGCCCAGGGAGTCGAGCGCATCGGTGTCGCGCCGGACCTCCGGCGGGAGGCCTGCCATCTCGGCGATCCCGCCGGCGTTGTCGGCGATCGGACCGTAGGCATCGACGCTCACGGTGATCGCCGTCGTCGCCAGCATGCCGATCGCGGCGAGGGCGATGCCATAGATGCCGGAGCTGTCGTTGCCGGGGATGGCGAGGTTGCCGAACACGAAGGCGACCACGATCGCGGCGGCGATGACGAGGATGCTCGACGCGGTCGAGCGCATGCCCGTGGCAAACCCGGCCAGGATGACGGTCGCCGGTCCGGTCCGCGCCTGGTCGGCGATGTGGCGAACCGGCGAGTAGTGATCGGAGGTGTAGTACTCGCTCAGACGGCCGATCGCGAGACCGGCGATCAGGCCCCCGACGATCGCGGCGGCGAAGAAGAGCGGCTGCTCGACCTCGGCGACCGGCCCGAAGACGAGGAGCGCCAGGAGGGCCGTGCCGACGGCGGTGAGCCCGGCCGCAACGTTCGTCCCGCGGTGGAGCGCCGCGCCCAGGTTGCCACCGGGCGACGTCCGCACGAAGAACGCGCCGACGATGCTGCTCAGCATCCCGATGCCGGCGACCGCCAGCGGGAAGACGATGCCGGCGGTCGGCTCACTCGTGCCGGCGAAGATCACCGCACCGAGCACGATCGGCGCGACGATCGAGCCGACGTAGGACTCGAACAGGTCGGCGCCCATGCCCGCCACGTCGCCGACGTTGTCGCCCACGTTGTCGGCGATCACCGCCGGATTGCGCGGGTCGTCCTCGGGAATGCCGGCCTCGACCTTGCCGACGAGATCGGCGCCGACATCGGCCGCCTTCGTGTAGATGCCGCCGCCGACGCGCGCGAACAGCGCGATGCTGCTCGCGCCCAGACCGAAGGCAGCGATCAGCGTCGTCGCGTTCCCGATTTCGAGGAGCTGGATGAAGAGGAAGAATAGGGCGGTGACGCCGAGCAGTCCGAGACCTGCCACGCTGAAGCCCATGACCGCACCGCCGCGAAACGCGAGCGGCAGCGCGAGCCCGACCCCGCCGATGCGCGCCGCTTCTGCGGTCCGCGAGTTGGCCGCCGTCGCGATGCGCATGCCGATGAAGCCGGCGCTCCCCGACGCGATCGCGCCGAACAGGTAGGCGAGCGCGCCGTAAATGCGGTACTCGGGGATCGCGAAGATCAGGAGCGCGACGACGAGCACGAAGCCGGCGAGCACGGTGTACTGGCGCCGCAGGAAGGCCATGGCGCCCTCGGCGATCGCCGCCATGATCTCGCGCATGCGATCGTTCCCCGGATCGGCGGCAGTCACCTGCCTCGCGAAGAACGCAGCGAGCCCCAGGCCCGCCAGCGCGGCAAGCCCCGCGCCCAGCACAATCCAGGAATCCACTCTCGACCTCGATCAGCCCATCGGCGCAACGTTCACCGGTCAGCGCGGTGCGTGACCGGGTCTGCGCCACAGCGGCATGCGAGGCATGCGCGGAAGGCGAGGTGAGACCCGGACGGTCGCGGATGGGAGGCGCGAACCGACGGGCCGACCGGTCACCCGGAAGGATAGCCGAGGAGCGGCCCTACTTGTCGCGCGTCTCCGTCTGGGTGATCGCCGCCTGGGCCGCCGCGAGACGGGCCACCGGCACCCGGAAGGGCGAGCAGCTCACGTAGTTCAGCCCGACCTCGTGGCAGAACGCGATGCTCTGCGGATCGCCGCCGTGCTCTCCGCAGATGCCGATCTTCAGGTCCTTCTTCGTGGATCGGCCCTTCTCGACGCCCATGCGCACGAGCTGGCCGATGCCGGCCGCATCGAGCACCTGGAACGGGTTCTCCGGGAGCACCTTGCGGTCGACGTACTGCATGAGGAACTTGCCCTCCGCGTCGTCGCGGCTGTACCCGAAGCCCATCTGGGTCAGGTCGTTCGTGCCGAAGCTGAAGAACTCGGCGTGCTCGGCGATCTCGTCGGCCGTCAGCGCACCGCGCGGCACCTCGATCATCGTGCCGAACTTGTAGTCGACCTGCTGCCCGCTGGTCTCGACGATGCGGGCCACCTCGGCCTCGAGGATCTCGCGTGTCTCGCGCAGCTCGTTCACGTGCCCGACGAGGGGGATCATGATCTCGGGCAGCGGGGTCTTGCCCTCGGCGGCGACCCGCGCCGCGCCGGCCAGGATGGCGCGGCCCTGCATCTTCACGATGTCGGGGACCATGAGCCCCAGGCGCACGCCGCGCAGCCCGAGCATCGGGTTCTGCTCGCGCATGGCCTCCACGGCGTGGAGCAGCTCGTCCCGCTCGGCCAGCTCCTTCTCGATCTTCCCGCGGTCGATCCCCGCGGACGGGCCGGCCGCGCCGGCCTTCGGGACCGAGAGATGCAGCTTGCGCATCGCGCGCGCCGCATCCTTCTTGCCGAACAGCTTCACGAGCCCGCCCTGGACCAGGCCGGCATCCACGCCGTTCGCCCCATCGGCCATCTCGAGCATCGTGCGGAGGCGCGTGGTCTCGGCCACGAGCTCCTCGAAGCTCGGAAGGAACTCGTGGAGCGGTGGGTCGATGAGCCGGATGACGACGGGAAGGCCGTCCATGGCCCGGAAGAGCCCGGCGAAGTCATCGGTCTGGAGCTTCTCGAGCTTGGCGAGCGCGGAATCGAACTCCTTGATCGCCGCCTTCTCGTCCTTCGACCGATCGGCCTCGTCCTTGGCCTTGGCCGCAGTGGCCGCGTGCGCATTGAGGATCATGCGACGGACGGTCGGCAGCCGGTCCTCCTCGAAGAACATGTGCTCGGTCCGGCACAGGCCGATGCCCTGGGCACCGAACGCCCTCGCACGCTCCGCGTCGCGCGGATAGTCGGCGTTCGCCCAGACCTGCATCGTGCGGACCTCGTCGGCCCAGCCCAGGAGGGTCGCCAGGTCGTGCTCGTCCTCGAAGCGCGCCTCGATCGTCGGCAGCTCTCCGGCGAAGATCTCGCCGGTCGTGCCGTCGATGCTGATGACCTCGCCCTCGGCCACCGTGACCGAGCCGGCCCGCATCTGTCGCTTGGCGTAGTCGATCTTCAGCGTCTCGGCTCCGGCCACGCAGGGCAGGCCCATCGAGCGTGCGACGACCGCCGCGTGGCTCGTGGCACCGCCGCGGGCGGTCAGGACACCCTTCGCGGCGAGCATGCCGTGCACGTCGTCCGGGCTCGTCTCGACGCGGACGAGGATCACCGGGTTGCCGGCCTCCTTCGCCGCGACCGCGCGATCGGGGTCGAAGATCGCCTGGCCGACCGCCGCGCCGGGCGATGCGTTGAGGCCCTTCCCGAGCAGCCGATCCCCCACCGTCTCCTTGGCCGACTCGTCGAAGCGAGGCAGGAGGAGCTGGACGATCTGTGCAGGATCGACCCGCTGGAGCGCCTCCTCCTTCGACAGGACGCCCTCGTTCACCATGTCGACCGCGATCTTCACGGCAGCGGGCGCCGTGCGCTTCCCGGAGCGGGTCTGGAGCATGTAGAGCTTGCCGCGCTCGATCGTGAACTCGAGGTCCTGCATGTCGCGGTAGTGGCCCTCGAGGCGCTTCGCGATCTCCTCGAACTGGCCGTAGACCTCGGGCATCGCGTCGCGCATCTGGCTGATCTTCTGCGGCGTCCGGATGCCGGCCACGACGTCCTCGCCCTGGGCGTTCGTCAGGTACTCGCCGTAGAGCTCACCCTCACCGGTGTTCGGGTCGCGCGTGAAGGCGACGCCGGTGCCGGAGTCGTCGCCCATGTTGCCGAACACCATGGTGACGACGTTCACGGCAGTTCCGAGATCGTGCGGGATCTTGTTGAACTCGCGGTAGTCGTGGGCGCGCTTTCCGAACCACGAATCGAACACGGCCCGCACGGCGAGCTCGAGCTGCCGATACGGATCGGTCGGGAAGTCCTCGCCGGTCTTCTCCTTCACGATCTCGGCGAAGCGGTTGCCGATGTCGCGCAGCTGGTCGGCGGTGAGGTCGGTGTCCAGCTTGGCTCCCGCGTGCTCCTTGAGCTCGTCGAACGGCTCGTCGAAGTCCTCGGCCTTGAGGCCCAGGACGATGCGGCCGAACATCGCGACGAAGCGGCGCCAGGCGTCCCACGCGAACCGCTCGTTCCCGGTCAGGGCGATGAGCCCCTGGACGGTGTCCGGGTTGAGACCGAGGTTGAGGACCGTGTCCATCATGCCCGGCATGCTGAACGCGGCGCCGGACCGCACGCTGACGAGCAGCGGGTTCGCCGAATCGCCGAAGCCCTTGCCCGTCTGACGCTCCAGCTCCTTCATGTGGGCGACGGTGTCGTCCCACAGGCCCGCCGGCATCTCCTTGCCGGCCGCGTAGTAGGCGTTGCAGGCCTCGGTCGTGATCGTGAAGCCGGGCGGGACCGGGAGCCCCGCGTTCGTCATCTCGGCCAGGCCGGCGCCCTTGCCGCCGAGCGTCGAGCGCATGCTCGCGTTGCCCTCGGCGAACGTGTAGATCAGCTGCCCGTTTTTCGCGGCCTTCGATTTCGGCATGCGGGAGGGCTTGCGGGTCGTGCTGGCGGGCTTGCGGGCGCTCGTGGCCATGCGGCGAATGGGCTCCTCGTTCGTGCGCTGGTGGGGAACCTCGATTGTACCGCGCGAGCCGTCGGGCAGCTCCTACCACGAATCTCCGCTGCGCCAGTCGACGGCTGCCGGAGCTTCGATCGAGAGACCGGACGGTGTCCGCGGGGTGCGCAGGATCATGACCTGCCCGTCGCGGCTGGGGCTGCGCAGGCGCTCCCCATCCGGCATCCGGATCGAGGTCGGGCCGGCCCACGTCTCCCAGCCGAGTCGTTCGTAGAAGCCGTTCCTGCTCGTCGAAAGGGCGCCGAGCGCGTACTCCTCGCCGATGATCCCGCCGGCACGTCGCATCGTCGCCGCGCCGTACCCCTGTCCCTGGAGTGCCGGCGCGGTGGCAACGTGCTCCACGTACGCGACGTCGAGGGCCAGGTCCGCCTCGTGGCCGAAATAGAGGCGCCGGTCCACGATCATGGCGTGCGCCACCACGCGACCGCCGAGCTCGCCCATGACGTGGAGGCCGGGGCCGACGCGATCCCACGTCTCCTCGAACGGCTCGCCGAACGCGGCCCCGCAGAGCGCCAGCAGCTCGGCGCGCTGCGACGGCTCGAGATCCTCGCTCTGCGCGGTCATGACGCGAAGCTCGCTCATCGGCCGACGTGGAGCCAGCCGCGGCGAAAGGCGAGCTCGAAGACCGGGCCGACCGCGGCGACGGCACGACCGGCGGCCCCCGCGTGCTGACGGTAGAGGGTGCGCGCCTTCGCGACGACCCGTGCGCGGTCGGCCGCTGGCAGCTCGGCCGCCAACGCCGCGAACTCGGTGAAGGCCGCGGCGTCGTCATCGGCGAGCCAGTGGGCGTCGGCCAATGCCTCGCGAGCCTCCAGGCTGCCGGGAAGCAGCCGCACCGCCTGGTTCGCTGCCTGGAAGGCGCCGCGCGCATCTCCGGTCCGCACGAGGGCCTCTGCGAGGGCCAGCTGCGCCTGGCCGTTGGCGGGCTCGAGCTTCACGGCGCGCCGGGCGGCCTCGACGCTCATGCCGGGCTGAGCCGCCCCGAGGCGCTCCCGCGCCTCGGCCACGGTCCACGTCGTCTGGCGCGGATCATTGCGTGCCAGGCGGCCGAACTCCGCGGCCGCATCGCGGTGCGCCCCCTCGCTCGACAGCACCTGCGCCAGCAGCTCCCGGTAGCGGATCTCGTCGGGATCCAGCCGCACGGCGTCCTGGGCATGGCGCTCCGCCTCGTCGAGCCGCCCGAGGGCCAGGAGCGACCGCGCCCGGAACTCGTGCGCCGCGTCGTCGCCGGGGCGATCGGCCAGCATGCCGTCGGTCAGCTCCAGCACCAGCTCGTGATCGCCCCGCTCGAAGGTCGCCTGGATCTCGTCGAGCGTCGCGGTCACGGGATCGGCTCCGGCAGGTGCGACTGGGAGTTCACGATCAGGCTGATTCGCCATCGTCCGCGCGTCCCCTGGCGCAGCCAGTAGACGATGCGACCGCGAATCAGCTCTCGATCCCCCGTCGCCCGATCCCGCAGCCGTTCGCGGTAAGTGGTGACCAGCGTGGCGAAATCCTCGGCTAGCTGGAGCAGCTCCACCTGCTGATGCCAGTCAGAGGTGTCGAAGGCGGCGAAGAACGCCTGCCAGAACTCCGTGATCGCCCGCCGTCCCTGGATGGGCTCCGGCCGATGCTGCAGCATCACCCGGCCATCCTCGGCGAACAGCTCCGCGTAGCGGTCCGCGTCCCCGGCAGCGAAGGCGGCATCGGCCTCGGCGACGAGGTCGAGCACGCCCTGTCGCGCCGTTGCCTCGCTCATTCCCGCGGCACGCCCTGCCAGCCGGTGCGCCCGGCGACCAGGTCGGCGACCCGGCCGGGCACGAGGTCGAGCGAAACCCGCTCCTGGGTCATCGAGTCACGCTCGCGGATCGTGGCGGCGCCGTCGTCGAGCGACTCGACGTCGACGGTGACGCAGAACGGCGTGCCGATCTCGTCCTGGCGTCGGTAGAGCTTGCCGATGGAAGCCGTGTCGTCGTACATCGCCGGCACCAGCCGCTTCAGATCCGCGGTCAGGGCACGGGCGCGCTCCACGAGCTCCGAGCGATTGCGAAGGAGCGGCATGACGGCCGCCTTGATCGGGGCGAGCTCCGGGCGGATGCGCAGGACGACGCGCTTCTCCTTCTCGAGCTGCTCCTCGGTGTAGCCGTCGACGAGCACCGTGAGGAACGCCCGATCGACCCCCATCGCCGGCTCGATCACGTACGGCACGATGTGCTCGTTCGCCTCCTCGTCGAACACCTCGAGCTTCTTCCCGCTGCCGGCGGCGTGCGCGCGGAGGTCGAAGTCGGTCCGATCGGCGACGCCCTCGAGCTCAGACCAGCCGATCGGGTACTCGTACTCGATGTCCGTCGTCTGCTTGCTGTAGTGGCTCAGCTCATCGGCCTCGTGCGGGCGGAGACGCAGCCGCTCGTCGGAGATGCCGAGCACGTCCGTCCACCAGGCGTGGCGTGCCTCGACCCAGTGGGCGAACCAGCGGTCCTCGTCACGGGGGTGGACGAAGAACTCCATCTCCATCTGCTCGAACTCGCGCAGGCGAAAGATGAAGTTGCCGGGAGTGATCTCGTTGCGGAACGATCGGCCGATCTGCGCGATCCCGAACGGCAGCTTGCGGCGCATCGAGGTCGCGACGTTCTCGAACTGGACGAACATCGCCTGCGCCGTCTCCGGCCGCAGGTAGGCCACCGACGCGGTGTCGGCCACCGGACCGACGTGCGTGGCGAACATGAGGTTGAACTGGCGCGCCTCGGTCAGCGTGCCGCGGTTCCCGCAGTTCGGGCACGCGATCTCCGACGGCTTCCCCTTCAGGTCGTCCTCGCGGAAGCGGTTCTTGCAGCTGCGGCAGTCGACCATGGGGTCGCTGAAGCCGGCGACATGGCCCGATGCCTCCCACACGCGCGGGTTCATCACGATTGACGCATCCAGGCCGACGACGTCGTCGCGCAGATGGACCATGTGGCGCCACCAGGCTGCCTTTATGTTGTTCTTCAGCTCGACGCCGAGCGGTCCGTAGTCCCAGAACCCCGCCATGCCGCCGTAGATCTCGCTCGATGGGAAGACGAAGCCGCGCCGCTTGGCGAGGCTGACGATGACATCGAAGTTCGGGGCTGGCACGGTGAGACGATGACTCCTGACGGTTGCGGTCCACGGCATCGGCTGATGCGGCTTCGAGTCTACACACGCGGCCCGGGCGTGGCGCCCGCCCACGCTTCGTGCCCGCGAATCCACGGAGGCGGCCGTCTCAGCCGACGTCGGCGGGGACCGCGGCTTCGCGCGCGGCGACCTCCTCGAGGAAGTCGCGCGACCGCAGCTCGCGCTCCAGCACGGCCGAGACGGTCGCGTGGAGCAGGCGCTCGACCTCACGGTGGACGCGCGGGTCGAGGGTGAGGCGCACCACGCCGGCCAGCGGAGAGCGCTGGAGGAAGCGCATGACCTTGAGCGCATCGGTCGAGATCGGCCGCACGCCGTGGGCGGCATGACGGCACTGGGGACACAGCACGCCTCCGCCGGCCGGCGAGTAGGCGTTCTCGGCCGGCTCGATGTCGGCGCCGCACTCCAGGCAGCGCGTCAGCTCGGGCCGGAAGCCCATCGCGTCGAGAAGGGCGAGCTCGAACCAGCGCGCCACCACCTCGCGCTGGATTGCGGCGCCCGCGTCGAGCGCCGAGAGCGACTGTGCCAAGAGACGGAATGCCTCATGCGAATCCGCGGCACCCTCGCAGAAGCGATCCGCAAGCTCGACCACGTACCAGGCGGCCGCCGTCGAATGGAGGTCGTTCCGCAGACCGAGATGGGCATCCTCGAGCGACGAGGAGGTGACGACGTCGAAGGTCCTTCCGACCGCCAGCACGAGCTGGACGTCGCTGAACGGCTCGAGGGCGCCGCCGATCCGCGACCGCGTGCGACGAACGCCCTTGGCGATCACGCGCAGCTTTCCGAGGCGCGGCGTGAGCACGGTGAGCACGCGATCGGCCTCGCCGAGGTTCATCGAGCGCAGCACGATCGCCTCGGTCTTGTAGACGCGGGGACGCGGGCTCATCGGCGCGTGATGTAGAACGTGCTACATTCGCGTAACATGATCGAGATGCCGATCAACCCGCTTTCGCCCATCGTGCCGTGACCAGGCTGCTCGAGGAGGTCGGGTACCCTTCCGACGTGGACATCAGGACCGAGTTTAGCCACATCCTGGCGGACATCGAGACCGAGATGTCGAGCGTCCTCGACGAGCGTGACGGGCACTCCCGCTCGCTCTACGAGATGCTCGCGTACCACCTCGGGCTCGACGGGGAGCCGGGGCTGCGCGGCAAGCGCATGCGGCCGCTGCTCGGCGCGCTCGCCTACCAGTCGTTGACCGGCGACTACCGTCCCGCCATGCCCGGCGCCGCCGCGGTCGAGCTCGGCCACAACTTCAGCCTGGTCCACGACGACATCGAGGACGCCGACGTCGAGCGCCGGCATCGGCCGACGCTCTGGGCGATCTGGGGCATCCCGCTCGCGATCAACGCCGGCGATGCGCTGTTCGCCCTCTCGCGACTGGCGCTCTATCGGCTCCTCGCCGACTTCAGCGAGACCCGGGTGCTGGCGCTCATGCGCGTGTACGACGAGACGTGCCTGGCGCTGTGCGAGGGCCAGTACCTCGATATCAGCTTCGAGCGTCGCGCCGATGTCAGCGTCGAGGGCTACTTCGAGATGATCGGCAAGAAGACGGCGGCGCTCCTCGCCGCCTCGGTGCAGGCGGGGGCCATCCTGGCAACCGACGATCCGGACGTGATCGAGGCGTACCGCCGATTCGGGTACGACCTCGGCATGGCCTTCCAGATGGCCGATGACGTGAAGGGCACGTTCTGGTCGTCCACCGAATCGGGCAAGCCCGAGGCGGGCGACGTGAGAAAGCGCAAGAAGACGCTCCCGCTGGTCTGGGCTCTCGAGCACGCGACGACCGAGGACCGGGATCGCCTGAATGCGATCTACCTCGACGGCATCCGTGCCACCGACGGCCGGGGACCCGATCCGCAGGGCATCGCCCCGATGAGTGACGACGAGGTGGCCGAGGTCATGGCCATCCTCGAGCGCAGCGGGGCCCGCGAGCACACGCTGTCGGAGGCGCGTCGCTTCCGGGATCGGGCACTCGAGCAGCTCGACCGGCTCCCGTGTGCCGAATCGGGCAAGCGCGACCTCGCGAACCTCGTTCGCTCCGTCATCGCGGCCTGATGCGATGCGTCGCCTGATCGTCTGGCTCATCGCCGCCTTCGTGCCCGCCGCGATCGGCGCCGCGTTCCCGGCACCTGACTACTACGCGCGGCTGGCGAAGCCGGCGTGGGCACCCCCGCCCTGGCTCTTCGGCCCGGCGTGGACGGTGCTCTACGCGCTCATGGGCGTGGCCGCCTGGCTCATCGCCCGGCGAGGCGGTACCGGGACGCGCGGCGCGCTCGGCCTGTGGGGAATCCAGCTCGGCCTGAATGCCGCATGGACGCCGATCTTCTTCGGACTTCGGATCCCGGGCATCGCGTTCGTCGAGATCGCCGTGATGTGGGTCGCGATCGCCGCGACGACGATCGTCTTCCTCGGGCGACGCACGCTCGCTGGCGCGCTGCTCCTCCCCTACCTGGCGTGGGTGACCTTCGCGGCCGCCCTCAACTTCGAGATCTGGCGCCTCAACCGCTGACGTCGGACGACGCGTCCGGCTCCGAGGAAACCACCTCGGGGTCGCCCACCTGGATCGCACGTGGGCGCGAGGCGACGACGCGGGCCACGCGGCGCGGTTCGGCCGCCTCGACACGCAGGTTGACTCCATCCCGGAACGCGATCTCGGCACCGGGCAGCGGGATGCGCCCCACCCGGTGGACGACGAAGCCACCGACCGTGTCGTATGCCTCCTCATCGGGCTCGTCCTCGTCGCTGAGGTCGAAGAGATCACGCAGGTCGTCCATGCTGACTCGCCCGTCGAGCCGGTACGCATCCTCGTCCTCGGTCGAGATGCTCTCCACCATCGGCTCCTCGGAGTCGTACTCGTCCTGGATCTCGCCGACGATCTCCTCGACCACGTCCTCCATGGTCACGAGCCCCGCGGTGCCACCGTACTCGTCGACCACGATGGCGATGTGGCGTTTCGCGACCTGCATCTCGTGCAGCAGGTCGTCGACCGGCTTCGACTCCGGGACGTAGACCGGTGGACGGACGAGCGCGCGGATGTCGATCGCCCCGTTGCCCAGGCCGTCGCCCTTGAGGTATGGCAGCAGGTCCTTGGCGTAAAGGATGCCGAGGATGTTGTCGAGGCTCTCGTCGAAGACCGGGAGCCGCGAGTGCCCGGCCGCGATGATCATGTCGAGCACCTCGTCGAGCGAGTCGTCGACGTTGACGGCGCGGATGCCGATGCGCGGGACCATGACCTCGTGGACGCGCTTGTCCCCGAGCTCGATGACCCCGTGAATCATCTCCTTCTCCTCTTCCTCGATCTCACCCTGCTCCGAGCCGGTCTCGACGAGCATCTTCAGCTCCTCGGTCGACAGGTAGCCGCCCTGCGGCTTCTCGGTGCCGCCCAGCAGGCGGACGAGCAGCGCGCTGCTGCGGGACACGATCCACACGATCGGCGAGAGGAGGCGCTGGATGAGGCCGATGGGTCGCGCCACGACCAGCGCCAGGCGCTCGGGGAAGTTCAGCGCCAGGGTCTTCGGAACGAGCTCGCCCACGATGATCGAGGCGAGGGCGATGACGAGGGTCATGGTCACGAACGCGATCGTGCCGGCCGACTCCTGGATGAACTCGATCGGCACCAGCCGGATCACGTCCGCGAGGCCGGCGCTGAAGGCGACGGCACCGACCGCGCCGGACAGGAAGCCCAGGAACGTGATCGCGATCTGGATCGTGGCCAGGAAGCGGCTGGGATCCTCGGTCAGCCGGCGGGCCGTGCGGGCCGAGCGGTTGCCGCCCTCCGCCAGCTGGCCGAGGCGGTGCCGCTTGACCGTGATGAGTGCCATCTCGCTGGCGGCGAAGAAGCCACCGACGAGGATGAGGATGACGACAACCGCGAGGTCGAAGACCGGGTTGCCGGAGGTACTGCTACCGTCCATCGGGCGGTGTTCTATCCGCCTCCCTGCGAGTTCCGATCCGTCCCGGTCGGGACGGGCGCCGCATCGGCGCTGGGGTCGCCTCCGGCATCAGCCGGTGCTGTGGAGCGGCGACGAAGCTCGATCGGTCGGGCGGGCATCCCGACCACGGTCTTGCCCGGTGCCACGTCACGCGTGACGACCGCGCCTGCCCCGGTCGTGGCTCCCTCACCGATCGTGACCGGTGCCACCATCATCGTGTCGACGCCGAGCTTCACGCGGTCGCCGACGGTGGTCGGGTGCTTCGAGGTGCCGTCGTAGTTGGCGGTGACCGATCCGGCGCCGATGTTCACGTTCTCGCCGATGTCGGCGTCACCGATGTAGCTGAAGTGGTGCTGCTGGCTGCCGGCGCCGACGCGCGACTTCTTGATCTCGGCGAAGTTGCCGATGCGGCAGCGCGCCCCGACGTCGGAACCGGGTCGCAGATGCGCGTAGGGGCCGACCTGCGCGTCTTCGGCAACCGACGACTCCTCGAGAACGCTGGCCCAGACCCGGGTCCGAGGTCCGATGCGCGAGTCGCGCACGTGCGCGTGCGGGCCGACGACCGCGTCCTGCGCGATGACGGTCGCCCCCTCGAGGATGGTCCACGGCTCAATTCGGGCGTCCTGCCCGATCTCGACGCCCGCGTCGATGCGGGTCGTGGCGGGGTCGACGATCGTGACGCCGTTGCGCATGTGCTCTTCTGCGATGCGGCGACGGAGGCGCTCCTCGGCCACGGCCAGCATCACGCGATCGTTGATGCCCATCACGTCGGTCGCATCGGCGACCTCGACGACACGCACCTCCCGTCCATCGGCGATGGCCATGGTGACGAGGTCGGTGAGATAGTGCTCGCCCGATGCGGAAGCCGGGACGCGCGCGATGCTGCCGCGCAGCCAGTCGGCGTCGAACGCGTAGGTGCCGACGTTGACCTCGTCGATGGCACGCGTGGGGCCGTCGGCATCGCGCTCCTCCACGATGGCGGTGACGCCGCCCTCGAGGTCGCGGACCACGCGGCCATACCCGGTCGGGTCCTCGTGCCGCGCCGATGCCAGCGCGATCGCCGCGCCTCGACGCCGGCGTTCCGCGACGAGGTTTCGGTACAGCTCCGGGGGCTGGAGCGGGGCGTCGCCCATGGTGACGATGATGTCGGTCGCGGGATCCGTGATCGGCCCGAGCCCGACGCGGACGGCATCGGCCGTGCCGAGCTGCGGCTCCTGGCGCGCGGTAGTGGCACGTCCGTCGACCGCCGCCTCGACGGCCTCGGCGCCGTGTCCGGTGACCACGACCGGACGCTCGACGCCCGCTGCGGACAGCGCGACGAGCACGTGCTCGATGATCGGGCGCCCGGCGAGCGGATGCAGCACCTTCGGGATGCGGGAGCGCATGCGGGTGCCCTGGCCCGCGGCCAGGACGATGGCCGCGGTGGCGGTCAGTTCTTCAGACACGTTGCGCGATGGTAGGGGCGGCCCGATCGGAGCGTCAACCGGACGTCACGGAAGCGATCGCCTCGATCTCGACACGCGCGCCCTTGGGCAGATCACGGACGGCGAAGGCGCTGCGTGCGGGGAACGGCTCGGGGACGAGGCGCGCGTACACCTCGTTCACCGCTGGCCAGTCACCGATGTCGGCGAGATAGACCGTCACCTTGACGAGGCGGCCCATCCCGCTGCCCGCGGCCTCGAGGATCGCCGCCAGGTTGTGGAGCGCGCGCTCTGCCTGCCCGGCGACGTCCTCGGACACGAACTCCCCGCTCGACGGGTCGAGACCGAGCTGCCCGGCGGTGAAGACGAGATCGCCGGTGCGGATCGCCTGGCTGTACGGTCCGGCCGCCGCCGGGGCCGCATCGGTGCTGATCGCTTCGCGCATGCCCTTCAGTCCTCTTCGTTGATGCGCTCGATGCTAGCGGCTGCGCCACGGGTGCGCGTGACGTCGACGCGGAGCCCGTCGCGCTGCAGCCGGGCGGCGAGGGCGGCAGTGCGCTCGGGGTCGTCGTCGAGGCTGAAGATCGTGCTGCCGGAGCCCGTCAGTCGCGGCTCGCCGCCGGCGGCTTCGATCCTCGTGAACAGGTCTTCGAGCTCGGGGCGCAGGCGCCGGGCGGCTGGCAAGAGGTCATTCTCCGCGGTTCCCCAGTCCGCCGGATGCAGCGCGGCGAACACCGCGGCGGTGCTCATGCCGAACGGCGGATGCACGAGCAGCACCTCGCGCCGCGTTGGCTCCACCGGCTCGACCCGCTCGCCGATGCCGCCGACGCGCGCCGCCGGGGTCGCGGCCGCGAAGAACGGCACGTCGGCGCCGATCGCCGCAAGCCGGTGCAGGTCGTCGGGGGTCGCGACCTCCGTCTCGCCGAGCCACGCGCGGCCGAGGCGCCAGGCCGCGGCCGCATCGGACGAGCCGCCGCCGAGGCCGGCGGCCACCGGGATCCGCTTCTCGAGCTCGAGTCGCATCGTGTCCGCTCCGGCACCCATGGCGGTCTGGAGCCCGCTCCACGCGAGATTGTGCGCGCCCGTCGGAACCCGTCCCCCACCGCCGATCTGGCGAAGCCCGCCTCCGCCGTCGGTGAGCACCAGGCCATCGGCCAGCTCGAGGAGCACGAACGTGCTGTCGAGGAGGTGGTAACCATCGGGACGACGACCGACGACCGTGAGCGTCAGGTTGAGCTTCGCGGGCGCCTCGAGGCGCAGCCGCACCGTCACTCGGCCTCGGCCGGCGCCACGCTGGCCGCCAGGCAGGCCCACTCGTCGACGGTCAGGGTCTGGGGCCGTCGTTCCGGATCCACGCCGCAGCGCGACAGTGCCGCCTCCACGACCTCACGCTCGACCGGCAGCTCGCGGGACAGGCCGTTGTGGACCTGCTTCCGGCGCTGCCGGAAGCCTGCCTGGACGACTCGGTAGAAGGGCTCGCGCGTTGGGCCGACGGCAACCGCAGGTCGCTCGCGGGCCCGGAGCCGCAGGACGGCCGAATCGACGTCCGGCGCGGGCTCGAAGGCCGCCGCGGGCACGCGGGTCACGACCTCCGCGGTGGCGATGTTCTGCACGAACACCGACAGGTAGCTCATCTGGCCCGGCGGCGCCGCCACTCGCTCGGCGACCTCGAGCTGGACGAGCAGGACAGTGAGGTCCGGAGGCCGATCCCCCTCGAGCAGCGCATGGAGCAGCGGGCTGGTGATGTGGTACGGGATGTTGGCGACGACCTTGAACGGCTGGCCCGGGAACAGCTCCCGGGCGTGGAGGTCGAGGGCATCGGCCTCGACGAGCTCGAAATCGCGGACGGCGTAGAGCTCACGACGCAGGTACTCGGCGAGGCGCGCATCGAGCTCGACGGCGAGGACCGAGGCGCCGGCGGCGAGGAGGCGACGCGTGAGGACGCCCAGCCCGGGCCCGATCTCGACGACGTTGTCGCCGGGCTGGAGCTCGGCCGCCTCGACGATCGCGTCGAGCGCCTCGGGGTCGGTGAGGAAGTTCTGGCTCAGGCTCTTGCGGGGCCGCAGCCGCTCGGCGCCCATGAGCCTGCGGAGCTGTCCGGGCGTCGGAGGTACGAGACGATCCGGCGCGAGGGGATCGCTCAACGATCGATCCAGGCCAGGGCCAGGTTCGGGATGGCCTCGAGCGCCGCATCGGCACGATCGCCGGCGGCGAACCGGAAGCCAGCGGCCGCACCGATCATGGCGCCGTTGTCCGTGCACCATGCCGGGGGCGGTACGCGGAGAGAGAGACCATCAGCGCGCAGGCGTTCGTCGAGCGTCGAGCGCAGCGCACGGTTCGCGGCGACGCCACCGCCGAGCGCGACGGAGGCAACGCCGTGGTCTTGAGCCGCTGCGACAGTCTTCGTGACCAGCGCATCGACCACCGCCTCCTCGAAGGCAGCGGCGATGCCGTCGACCGGGATCGCCTCGCCGCGGGCGCGGTAGCCCTCGACCTCCCGGAGCACCGCCGTCTTCAGGCCGGAGAAGCTGAAGTCGTACGGCCCCGCCGTCCTGGCCCGGGGAAATCGCGTGGCCGGTGTCGCACCGGCGGCGGCGGCGCTGATCGCCGGGCCACCCGGATACGGAAGACCCAGGAGCCGGCCGACCTTGTCGAACGCCTCCCCCGCCGCGTCGTCGACCGTCTGGCCGAGCAGCGTGTAGCGGCCGTGATCCTCCATCAGGACGAGCTGCGTGTGCCCGCCGCTCACGACGAGGCACAGCAGGGGGAACTCCGGCTCGGAGGGCATCGGATCGCCCGCGGCGACGTCGGTCAGCCAGTTCGCGTAGATGTGGCCCTCGATGTGGTTGACCCCGACGAGGGGCAGGTCGTGGGCGACGGCGAGCGCCTTCGCGACGTTCACGCCGACGAGGAGCGAGCCGATGAGTCCCGGCCCGTAGGTCACGGCCACCGCGTCGAGGTCCTCCCAGCGCGCATCGGCGTCGGCGAGCGCTGCGTCCAGCGTCGGCACGATCCATCGCAGCTGCTGCCGGGCGGCGACCTCGGGCACGATGCCGCCCGTCTCGGCGTGGAGCGCGACCTGGGTCGCCACCTGGTTGGTCTCGATCCGCCGCCCGCCCACGACGACCGCCACGCCGGTCTCGTCGCAGGAGGACTCGATCGCCAGGATGCGGGGTCCGCTCATCCCGCCAGCCGCTCGCGCTCGATGGCGAGGACGCGCCGCATGGCCGGGCCGCTCAGGTCGGGGGTCGTCATGACCAGCGCGTCCTCCCCGTCATCGGTGTAGTAGCCCGGACGGCGACCGGCCATCTCGAAGCCGAAGGCCCGGTAGAGATCCTGCGCGGCCGAGTTCGACTCCCGGACCTCGAGCGTCATGCAGCGCGCGCCGATCGCGATCGACAGCTCGGCGAGGTTGAGGAGCAGCTGCCGGCCGATGCCCTGCCGCCGCCAGTCGGGATGAACGCTGAACGTGGTGATGTGCGCCTCATCGACCATGAGCCAGACCCCGGCGAAGCCGACGATTCGATCTCGAGCCCGCGCCACGAGGTAGCGCGCCAGCCGGTTCGAGCGCAGCTCCTGCTCGAAGGCATATGCGGGCCAGGGCGTGCGGAAGCTGAGCCGCTCGATCTCGTGGACGGCCGGGACGTCCTCGTGACGCATCGGCTCGACGACGACCCGCGCGATCAGAGCCACTTCACGGCCTCCCGGCTTTCCGTCGCCACCCCGCGCGGCGCGCGCAGGTAGATCGGCTCGAGCGTCCGAGGATCGTCGCCGGGCAATCCACCTTCGAGGCGCGCCGCCGTGCTCGAAGCGATGGCGACGGCGCCGCGCGGTGCCCGCACGTCCTCCAGCCCGAATGCTGCGGCGACCTCGGCGGCGGCGATCACCGGGCCGAGCGCCGTGAGCGCCTCGCGATCGGCGATCGCCACGTTGTCATCGGCGCGGATGGCGACATAGGCCTCCCGGGCGCCGGCACGCGCCACGGCGGCATCGGCGGTGTCGTCAGCCTCCACCCAGGCTCGCAGGCTGGGAACGCCGACGAGTGGCACGTCGAGCCCCACCGCCAGCCCCTTCGCCAGGGCGAGCGCGACGCGGAGGCCCGTGAAGGATCCGGGGCCGATGCCGACGCCGATCGCCGTGGTGTCGTGGAGGCCGCGACCCGAGTCGGCCAGGAGCGCGAGAAGCCGCGGCAGGAGCTCGGCGGACTGCCGGTGCCCGCTCGTCCACGCGATGTCCGCGATCGGCGACCCGTCCGGCTCGGCCAGGGCCGCCGACAGGTCCGTGGCGGCACCATCGAACGCGAGGATCATGATCTTCCGAGAACCCCGTCGGCGAGGCGCGTGTGTCGATCGCCGGATGCGCGCCAGCGCAGGATGCGGCGGTCGGCATCCTCGGGATCGGCGTCGATGGTGATCTCGAGCCTCTCGTCCGGCAGCCATCCCGCGAGACGGTCGGCCCACTCGATGACGGTGACGCCATCGACCTGCCGCTCGTCGATGAGGCCGGCGGCGATCGCGTCCTCGGGATCCTCCAGCCGGTACGCATCGATGTGGTACATCCGCAGCCTGCCGACATGCTCGTTCATGAGGATGAACGTCGGGCTGTTGACCACGCTGGCGATGCCCAGCCCGCGCGCGACCCCCTTCGCCAGCTGCGTCTTGCCGGCACCCAGCGGACCGACGAGCGCCAGCACGGTGCCAGGTTCCGCGACCTCGCCGATGCGGCGCCCGATCTCCTGCGTCGCATCGGCGCTGGCGCTCGATCGGGTGCCTGTCGCGGGGGACCGGACGGCGGATTGCTCCATGCCGGCAAGTATAGGAAAGGGCGGCTCAGTCGCCCGGGAGCGGTTCGGTCGCCTCGAGATTCGCGAGCGGCACGATCGCGGTGCGCCCATCCTCGAAGCGAACCACGCCCGCACGGCCCACCACTCCCGACTCGAACGCGTGGAGGCGATCCATCACTCGCAGGAGCTCACCTGCCTGGCCGGCATGCGGGCGACGATGCGCGAGCACCCGGTCGCCCGGCCGGGCCAGAAGACGCCGGGCCGGCGCCGGGTCGGCGTCGTACACGTACAGGCGGGCATCGGCGCCGAAGAGGCTGGCGAGGCGGCCGTCGTGGCGCCGGAACCAGGCGAACAGGCCCGGGTCGAAGCCGACCTTCCCGTAGCCCTCGAGCAGGATGACCGCGAAATCGCCGCGCACGCCGCCGAGCTCACGACGACGCAGCTGGGTCGCCTCGAAGTCGCGAAGCTCCTTGTCGAGAATGCCGCCGAGCACGATGCCCGCCACGCCCATCGCCCGCGCGCGGGTCAGCGTCTCGGCGGAGGCGCGCGATCCGCCGACCAGGATGTGTCCGGTCGCGCCGATGTCGATGGCGGAGGCGCGCAGCTCGTCGGCCGGCTCGTGGACGGCCACGCGGAGCTCGCCGTGGACCGCGTTTCCCGTGCCTCCGACGCCGGTGACGAGCGCACCGCTGACCCGGATCTCGATCGCGTCCGGGGTGAGCTCGCTGACCTCGCCGCGCACGTGCCCGACCACCGGCTCGCTGCCGCTCAGCGGGGCGACGAGCGCCGTGCCGTCGCTGCGGTCGTAGCCGAGCAGGATGCACGCCTCGGTGACCCGGACCTGCCGTCCCCGGCCATCATCGGCCAGGATCGCTCCCGCCTCCAGCGACGATCCGGGCTGGACGGTGAGGCATTCCATGGCCCGGTCCGCCGATCGACGGAGCGGTGCGGCCACTGGCAGCGCGATGCCACCGCGCGGTGCCCGGCGCGTGGCCAGGACCTCGGCGGGCTCGACGCGGTGCCCAGCCTCGACCATGGGCGTGGCGCCCACGGGCAGGCGGATCCGATGCGCAACGCTCATCGGGCGCTCCTCCGGAGCGTCATGCCACGCGATCCGAGCCGGCCGCGCCGTCGCGTGCCAGCGTGTCGCGCCAGCCCGCCAGGACCTGCCGCCGGTCGTCGCCCCGACGGGGAAGCGCGATCGGGATGCCCCGCGCGTCGAGCACGACCCCCACCGAGCCACCGGACACCGTGGCGTCGATGCGGGGGGTGCGGCGCGGCTGTCCCACGCTGACCGAGCCGATGGGCTCGATCGTGATCTCGGCGGTCTGCCCGCGCGACAGCGGCAGCACGTGGAGCTGGCCCGTGCGCACCTCGATCGGTCCGACCGACGGCCAGCCAGCGCGATGCATCGTGACGCGCATCGCCGTCCTTCCCGGCTCGCCTCCGCGGCAGACGACGGCGGTCCCGAGCGGGACGAGCAGGTCCTCGCCGAGCAGCGAGACGCCCTCGCGCACCTGGTCGCCCGGAAGCGAGCCCAGCGGCCCGAGCACCGCCGCCGCGTCGACCGCCAGCTGGGTCACGCCGAGCGGTCGCACGCCGTCGAGGAGCATCCGCGCCGCCTGTCCCGGGTGTGGCGCCGCGGCGATCGTGCGACCGGCCCCCACGAGGAGGTCGATCGGCCCATCGCCGGCATCGTCCACGAGGGCCGCCAGCTGCACACGGGCCGCCGCCTGTGTCGCGGACAGCTCCTCGACGGTCTCCGGCAGGGTTGCCGGGCGCGCTCGGAGCGTCTGGAGGATGTCGGCCACGGCTGCGTCGTCGCCCGCATCGCCCGCCAGGCGTGCCACGCGTGACGCGGCGCCCGGAACGAGCACCGTTCCCGCGAGTCCGCCCCGCGCATGCACGCGCGTGGCGATGCTCCCGTCGGCCTCGGCCACGACCCTGGTGGCGGAGCCAGCTCCGAGGTCGACGCCCATGATCCGCAGGCCGGTCAGCGATGCGAGCGCGCCGATCCCGCGGCCGAAGGTGGACGACACGAGATGCGTGTCGTCGGTCCCACCGGCCTCCTGCCGCAGCAACCCGACGAGATGGTCGCGCAGGGGGCCGGCCACCTCGCGCCGAGCGTCCGGGCGCGCATTCGGCACGCTCGTCACCACGCCCTCCTCGAACAGCTCGGTCACCTCCGACGCGAGGTCGGCCGAACCGGCCCAGACGACGGGTCCCCTACCCTCGCGTCGGGCCGCTGCCACCAGGGCTGCCGCCTCGATGGCCCGGGGACTGCGAGCGCCATCGAACCCGCCGGCCACGAGCCACGCGCGTACATCAGCAGCCTGGAGCAGCGCGAGCCGATCGGCGAGGTCGCGGCCGTCGTCGAGCGTCACGGACTCCACCACGTGCCAGCCTGCGGCCTCGGCGGCCCGCCGCGCGGCGCTGCCGGACAGCTCACGCGAGACGGCGACCACCGCCAGCTTCGGCGGGATCGCGGTGTGGCACTCGATGCGTCGCGCATCGGCGAGGAGCTCGTCGATCCGACCCGCGATGCGAGCATCGGCGACGGCAGCCAGCTGATCGACCAGCGCCGTCCGGAGGGCGGCCGAGCCCCATGCGGTCGGCTGGGCGGCGTGCGCGACGAGCCGCCAGCGGCCCCGGACCTGCCCGATCACGCCGGCCTTGGCCCACGCCGATCCGACGTCGAGCATCACCGCCATCTCGGCGCGGGGCATGTCGACCATCAGCGCACCAGCCCCAGCCAATCGCCGAGCAGGAAGCCGAGACGGTCGACGAGCAGGACGAGCCTGGACAGCACGAGGTAGCCGAGCCATGCACCGATGCCGACGATCAGGAGCCAGCGGCCGGCGCTCGCGGCGGCCGTCAGGATCCGCCCTCGGGGAACGCCATGGACGAAGCCGAGCAGCACGAGCCCGGTGGCGGTCGCGGCGAGCGCACCGGCAGCGGTCCCGGCCACGGTGGCCCCGGGACGCGCGATCGTCGCGTCGAGCTGCGGAACGATCGTCCCGATCACAGCTCCACCCAGGGCGAACGCGGCGAGCGTGCCGACGACGACCGAGATCGGGACGGCTGCGAGCCGACGCGGAAGCCACGGGACCGTGGCGGCGGCCGCGACGAGGATGGCTCCGGCCCACAGCTCCGGTCGCGCCGCCCCCTCGGCGATGATCGGATCGACGAGGCGCGGCGCGATCACCTCCCGGATGGCAAGCAGCGCCAGGAAGCCGGTCGCGAGCCCCGCCAGCAGGTGCTGCGACCAGCCGAAGAGGCGGCGCTCGCCGAGCAGCGAGCCGAGCACGACGAGCGTGGCGATCGCCGCGACCCACGTGCCGGCGGTGCCGGCCGCGTCCTCGCCGAAGAACCCCGTCATGAGACCTCCCGCTCGCGCGAGCGTGCGGCGCCCACGATCCGCGCACCCAGTGCCTGGCCCATCGCCACCGCGGCCACGAGCAGGCCGATCAGGATCGGCAGCACCGCGACCTCCGTCTGCTCCGTGAGCCGATCGAGGTTGCCGAGCTCGGCTCCGTCCCGGTACGCGGCCCCGTCGGCGACGGTCCCGAGCAGCGCCGCGATCTGGCCGCTCTCCACGTAGGGCTGCACCTCGGGGAGCAGGATCGTCGGCGTGACCGCGAGGATCGGCACGTTCCCGACCCGCGGTGCGACCTGCTCGACCCAGCTCCGCGGCCCGAGGTCATTCCCGCCGACCACGACGATCGCATCGACCGCGTCCATGCCGTCCTCGGCAAGCTCCCGCCCGAGGGCCTGGCCACCGGCTCCCCCGCTCGTGGTCAACCCGGTGGCCAGGTCGACGAGGGCGGCCTCGGCGCCGGGGATGAATCCCAGGTCGAAGAGCCGGGCGGCATTCGCCTCTCCGCGGGCGAGCCGGGCGAGCTCGGCGGTCGCGAGAGCGCGACCCTCGGGCGTGAGCGACACGACGGCGATTCGGCCGTCGCGGGCCAGGACGTCGGCGAGCAGCGTCCGCACCGTCGGACGAATCTCGGCATACGTCCCCAGGTCCGGATCGAAGCCGACGAGGACGATCGGCGACGGCTCGAGGTCGTCGAGTGCCTCATCGACTCCTCCGCCGTCGGTCACCGCGTCGCCGAGCGTCAGACCGTCGAGGGACGGGGCGATCCAGAGGGCGGCACCGAGGACGAGCACGAGCAGCAGCGATCCCGGGCCACCGATTCGGCGCCACCGATCACTCATCGGCCGATCCGATCCCGAGCATGACCCGCGCGGCGTAGACGGCGGCCAGCAGGGCAATGCCGATGAGGAGCCCCCGGAAGACGGATCCGATCAGCCCGCCCACCATCCAGTCGCGCGCCGCGCCGAACCAGCCCGCGGCCGCGCCACCGATCGGGAGGAGCACGAGGACGGCAATGGTCGCCGCGGCGACGAGGACGACGGCCTCCCGGCTGCCGCCCTGCACCGATCGGCGCGCCGCCGAGACCGTGGAGATGAAGAGGAGCCCGAAGAGGCTCGCGCCGATCGGCACGAGCAGCGCGCCCACGAGCCACTGGACGGCGGGGTCGCTCGTCCCCGCAGAGCCGGGACGGAGCCCGGCGACGAGCATGGCGATGATGCCGGCGAGCACGAGCACCGCGCCGACCGGATCCCCACGTCGCCGCCAGAGGTCGGCGAGCCGGCGCAGCGCCAGGGACGCGACCGCGGCAAGGGCGGTGCCCGCCGCGACGAGGATCGCCGCGTCCACGATCACCCCGGCAGTCGCTGCGAGCGCCGTGTTCACGACGAGCAGATCGGCCAGCAGGAGCACGCCGATCACAACGACGAGCGCGGTGAAGGTCGGACGCCTCACCCGCGGACGATCCCGGTCAGGGCTGAGCCGATGTCGACGATGCCGGCGAGGGCCAGCAGCGTCCCGACGAGAATCAGCGCGACGGCCAGTCCGATGAGCCGGTTCGCGGCCATCACCATCGTCCGCTCGTCGACGCTCGAGCGCAGATCGGCAGTGGCCTGGTACAGCTGCGGGCCGATGAGCGTCTCGCCGCCGCCGATGCGAACCGTCGACGCCTGTGCCGCTTCGGCGGTCGCCGTCGTCAGGCTGCCCGCTCCGCTGCGCAGGC
The DNA here is from genome assembly GCA_025699005.1 of Chloroflexota bacterium. GTDB lineage: Bacteria > Chloroflexota > Limnocylindria > QHBO01 > QHBO01 > JACDBZ01. Next base: position 83,803 of record JAILWI010000005.1, read on the forward strand.
CGTCCAGGTGGAGCAGCGCCTCTTCGCGGAGGCTGCCGAACGCGAATGCGGCCGCCGGTCGGGCGCGAGCCGTCATCGCCAGTCCGGCGATCGCCGGTCGTCCCTCACCGACCATGACGATCCGGGTGCGCCCCTGCCGCTCGAGCGTCGCGGTCGTGGCATGCGCGGCATCGATGGTGGAGGCGGCCATGACCCCGGCGACCGGGTCGTTCGTCAGCACGCGCAGCGGGACGCCGCTGCGAGCCGCCGCCCGCGCCACGTGGCCGAGGATCGGCAGTGCTGCCACGGTCTGGAGCCGGCCGAGCGCATCGCTGGAGCGCGCGATGCCGGCCCCGCCGAGTGATACCACGGCATCCGTGCCGGCTTCGGCCGCGAGAGCCATCGCGCGGCCCACGCCGGCCAGGCCCGCGGCGTCCGACGTCACCCATCGGCTGACGGGACGGGCGACGAGCTGCAGGAGCACGAGCACGACGCCGAGCACGACCAGGGTCGTCCCCACCTCGAAGCGCAGGGACGAGGCGCCGAGCACCTCCCCCACGAAGCGCACGACGCGCCCGAGGATCTCAGCCGGGCTCGGCATCGCCATCCCCCGGGACCGTCGGCGTGCCGAGCCGATCCAGCTCGACGATCACGCGGTCCATTGCCTTCTCGTCCTCGATGAGCATGGACAGCCCGCCCATGCGGGGACCGAACCCGCGGCTCAGCAGCGGCGAGAGCGCCGCGCCCACGTCGGCGAGGAGAGGCGCCAGCGGGCGGTGCGCGTCGAGCAGGAGGCGAGCCGGCGCGGCGAGCCCCCGTCGGCGGAGCTCCTCGGCGATCGAGCGGGACGCGTCCTCCGTCACGTGGCGTGGGACCGACGGGCGGCGAGGGCCTCGGTCACGGCCCGCGTCTCGAGCGGATTGGCGGTGGCGATGACGAGCGACTCGGGCCGGGCCGGGGCGCCTTCCTCGAAGACAGCCTCGAGCAGGGCCGCGGCGGCCTCGGTCGGACCGAAGACCCCGTGTTCGGTTCCGATGAGCGAGATCGCCATGCGGCGCAGCTGGAGCGGCGCGGAGAACCCGAGCGCGGCCCGGATGGCCGAGACGAGCCGCTCTCGATCGGCGATCCGCTCGTGCCCGACGCCGACGGCGTGGATGACATAGGCGGCGGCCAGCGAACCCGCGTGCGTGGCAATGGCGGTTCCCGCCACGGTCGGGCCCTGGTCGACGGCGTCGCGCTCGATCTCCTCGCCGCCGTGTCGCTTGACCGAGGCCGCGCTGCCGGCCGTCATGAACAGCGACTCGCTGGCCGGAACGACGACGGCGTCCACCTCGAGCTCCGCAATCTCCCCCTGCCAGACGTCGATCTCGATCGGTGCTGCCATGCGTCCTTCGTTCCTGGGTCGGCGGCGGGCGATCAGTCGACTCCGAGGTGGAGCCGCGGGAGACGCTCGCGCAGTGCGGTCGTCACTTCGTAGTTGATGGTTCGTCGCTCAGCGGCCACGTCGTCGGCCGTGATCCGCGCGCCGTCCTGTTCGCCGATGAGGACGAATTCGTCGCCGTAGGTTACACCATCGATTTCGCCGATATCGACCGTCAGACCGTCCATGCTGACGGCCCCGACGATGGGCGCGGGGACGCCGTGCACGAGCACGAACCCGTTGTTCGCGTGCACCCGCGGCCAGCCGTCGCCGTAGCCGATGGCGAGCGTGGCGATCCGCGTGTCACGCGGCGTCCGGTAGCGCAGCCCGTAGCCGATCGCCGCATCGGCCGGCAGGTCGAAGATCCGCAGAGCGTGCGCCTTCAGGCTGAGCGCCGGCACGAGCGTCGGGGCGCGCTCGACGGCCCATGGCGGCCGAAGGCCGTAGAGCGCCAGGCCCGGGCGCACGGCGTCGGCGAAGGCGATGTGCCCGGCGAGCACGCCGCCGCTCGCGTTGAGATGCACGACTCCCGGGTCGACCCCGGCACTGCGCATGGCATCGAGCACCCGCGACAGCCGCAGCGCCTGGACCTCGGTGTACGCTTCGTCCTCGCCGGGCACGGCGAGATGGCTCATCGTCCCGACCAGGCGCAGGTGACGGCTCCGTGCGACGCGCGTCGCGAGCGCCACCGCCGCCTCGGGCTCGACCCCCTGCCGGCCGAGCCCGGTGTCGACCTTGAGGTGAACGCCGATGCGGACGCCTGCCCGCTCCGCGGCCCGCTCCAGCGCATCGAGTGACCGCTCCGCGTCGACGATCGGCTCGAGTGCCGAGGCGGCGACAGCGTCGGCTTCGAGCTCACCGACAGCCCAGAGCACCACGATGGGAACCGCCACGCCGGCCTCCCGCAGCTCGACGGCCTCCCCGACCGTGGCCGTCGCCAGGCGCTCGACGCCGGCAGCGGCGAGCGTGCGAGCCACCGCCACCGCTCCGTGCCCGTACGCATTGGCCTTCACCACTCCGATGACCTGGGCGCCGTGGGCCGCGTCCCGGATCGTGCGCAGGTTCGCGCGAATGGCCTCGTGGTCGACTTCGATCCATGCCCGGTGCGGGCTGCGCGCGGCCGTCACCGGCTCCGGCCGGCTCGAAGCTGCTCGATGGCCTCCGGGAACAGCGCTGCGATGTCCCGGGCCATGACCCCGGCCCGCCCGATGCGATCCTCGGCGAGGAGTCCCGCCGCACCGTGAACGGCTACGGCACACCCGGCGGCCTCGAACGGCGGCATCCCGGCTGCGAGGAACGCGCCGACGGAGCCCGCCAGCAGGTCGCCCGTCCCCGCGGTGGCCATGGCCGGAGACGAGACGGCCGAACGCAGGACGTCGCCGTCAGGGTCGGCGACGACGGTGTTCGCCCCCTTGAGCACCACGACCTGCTGCCAGCGCAGCGCCGCGTCTCGGGCGGCCGTCAGCCGGGCTTCGTCGTCGTCGCTGGAGGGCGCGTCGGCGTTCGTCAACCGAGCGAACTCGCCGGGATGTGGCGTGAGCACGAGCGATGCACCGAGGCCGGTCCACCAGTTGCCGCCGGAGGCGAGCGCATTGAGCCCGTCCGCATCGACGACGGCCGGGACCGTCAGGCCGGTGACGAGGTTGCGGGTGCGACGCTGGGTGGCCGGCTGCGCACCGAGGCCCGGCCCGATGACGACCGCGTCGTGCTGGCTCACCTCGGTCGTCACGCGGCGCCATCCGCTGGGAGCGATCAGGCCCGGCGCCTCCTCGTCGAGAACCATCCACGTCAGCTCGGGGACGAGCCCTGCGAGACGGGCGGCCACCGACTCGGCGGCGGCCACGCGCACCAGCCCGGCGCCCGAGCGCATGGCACCGAGCGCGGTGAGCATCGCCGCACCGGGATACTCGGTCGAGCCCGCCACCACGAGCACGCGACCGAAGTCGCCCTTGTGCGCGCGGACCGGCCGTTCCGGCAGGTGCATGGCCACCCAGCGCTGGGTCAGGTTGCGGGCCTGGATGCCCGTCATCGCCCGCACCCCCTCATGGGTGCCGTCGGTGCGCGACGGCGACGGCCACCGCCATCTCGCGCTCGTGAGAGATCGAGACGCTGACCTCGTCGAGGTCCAGCGCCTCGGCGCGGCGGGCCGCACGGTCGTGGAGGTAGACCTGTGGTGCCCCGGCCCGGTTCGGGAGGATCTCGATCTCGCGCCACCCGACCCCGCGCACGCCAAGGCCGAGAACCTTGCTGATCGCCTCCTTCGCGGCCCAGCGGCCCGCGATCCGCTCCGTTCGCCGCCCGCAGTAGCGCTGCTCGTGCTCCGTCAGCACACGAAGCCGAAATCGATCGGGAAACTTGCCGAGGACCGCACGGATGCGGTGGATGTCGATCAGGTCGATCCCGATCTCGTGACGGCTCATGGGCGAGGTCTGGCCGCTATTCGACGGTGACGGACTTGGCCAGGTTTCGGGGCTGGTCGACGTCGGTGCCGCGCGCGACCGCGACCTCGTAGGCCAGGAGCTGGAGCGGCAGCACGGCGATGACCGGGCTGATCGGCTCGGGGACCTCGGGCACGTAGAGGACGTCATCGGCATAGCGATCGATCTGGTCGTCGCCCTCCGTGGCGACCGCGATCACCGGCGCGGACCGGGCGCGCGCCTCGGCGACGTTGCTAACGACCTTCTCGTAGGTCTCACCCTGGGTGGCGATCGCCAGCAGTGGCGTCTCGGGATCGAGCAGGGCGATCGGCCCGTGCTTGAGCTCCCCGGCGGCGTAGCCCTCGGCGTGAACGTAGCTCAGCTCCTTGAGCTTGAGAGCACCCTCCATGGCGATCGGGAACCCGACGCCACGGCCGATGAAGATGAAGTCGCGTGCGCCGGCGAAGCGTCGTGCCAGCTTCTTGACCTGAGGGCCGAGCTTGAGGGTCTCGGCTGCCAGGCGTGGCAGGCTGCGGAGCGAGCGCCCGAAGGTTCGGAGGCGATTGACCGTCATGGTGCCGCGCAGACCCGCGAGATGGAGCGCGATCATCTGGAGCACGAGCACCTGGGTGACGAACGCCTTCGTGCTGGCGACCGCGATCTCGGGTCCTGCCTGGAGATAGCAGACCGCATCGGCCTCGCGCGTGATCGCGCTGCCGACGACGTTGGTCACGACGATCACCGCCGCGCCACGCTCCTGCGCCAGCCGGAGCGGCGCCAGGGTGTCGGCCGTCTCACCGCTCTGGCTGACGCCGATGACGAGCGTGTTGCGATCGATCGGGGGCGGGCTGTACCGCATCTCGGACCCCACCTGCATGGTGGCGGGGATGCCGACCCATCCCTGGATGAGATATGCGGCGACATGGGCCGCATAGCTGGCGGTCCCACAGCCCACGACGTAGACGCGCTCGATCTCACGCAGCCGATCGTTGAGCTCGTCGAGCTCGGACAGGGTCACGGTCCCGTCGCCGTCGACGCGGCCCCGGAGGCACTCCTGGATGGCGTGGGGCTGCTCGTAGATCTCCTTCAGCGTGAAGTGCGCGAATCCGCCCTTCTCCGCCGCGTCGATGCTCCAGTGGATCTCGGTCGTGTCGCGCTGCACCTCGGTCCCATCGAGCGCCAGGATGCGGGTACCCGTGGGCGTCACATCGGCAATGTCGCCTTCGTGGAGGATGACGACGTTCTTCGTGTGCTCGAGGATGGCCGGCACGTCGCTGGCCAGGAAGCCCTCCCCGTCGCCGAGCCCAACGATGAGCGGCACGTTCATGCGGGCGCCGACGATCCGGTCCGGATGGTCGGTGTGCATGACGCCGATGGCGTACGCCCCACGGACGTCGTTGAGCGCGCGGCGCACGGCTTCCACGAGGTCCCCGGTGTACTTGGACTCGATGAGGTGCGCCAGGACCTCGGTATCGGTCTCGGACGAGAACGCGTGACCCTCGGCGCTCAGCCGCTGCTTGATCTCGAGGTAGTTCTCGATGATCCCGTTGTGGATCAGCGCCAGCTTGCCGGTGCAATCGGCATGCGGATGGGCGTTCGTGTCGTTCGGCCGCCCGTGGGTCGCCCACCGCGTGTGGCCGATGCCGGGTCGGCCGGCGGGCGCGTCGCCGTTGAGATGCTCGGTCAGGTTGGTGAGCTTGCCGGCCTTCTTCTCGATGAAGACCTCGCCGTTGTCGGTGAGCAGGGCGATGCCTGCGGAGTCGTAGCCCCGGTACTCGAGACGCCGCAGCCCCTCGAGCAGGATGGGTGCCGCGTCACGCGGCCCGACGTACCCGACGATGCCGCACATGTGGGTCTCCTCAGTTCAATCGTGCCTCGGCGAGCGTCGCGAGCTCGCGGGCGATGCGTTCGATCTCCGCGCCGTCGTCCCCCTCGACCATGATCCTGATCTTGGGCTCGGTGCCCGACGGTCGAACCAGGACCCTGCCACGGCTCCCCATGTGCGCGGTGGCGCGCTGGACGGCCTCGGCGAACTCAGCCTCCTGCTGCCATTCGTTCCGGCGGCTCGCCGCGGAGTTTATCACCACCTGTGGCAACCTCGGAATCCCGGAGGCGAGCTCGGACAGCGGACGACCGGCCGCTCGCACCGCCCGCACGAGCTCGATCCCGGTCAGGATGCCGTCGCCGGTCGATGCGCGGTCGCGGAAGATGATGTGACCGGACTGCTCCCCGCCCAACACGGCGTCCTCCCGTTCCATTGCCTGGAACACGTGCCGGTCCCCGACCGGGGTGCGCACGATGCGGCCACCGGCGTCGGTCACGACGCGTTCCAGGCCGCCGTTCGTCATGACGGTCACGACGAGCGTTCCGTTGCGGAGCGTCCCGTCACGCAGCCGGGCGAGGGCGCAGATGCCCATGATCGTGTCGCCGTCCACGAGGTTCCCGAGCTCGTCGACCGCGATGAGCCGGTCCGCGTCCCCGTCGAACGCCAGGCCGATGTCGAGGCCGGCGGCGGCGACCGTCTCGGCCAGGCGCTCGGGGTGGGTCGAGCCACACGCCTCGTTGATGTTCGTGCCATCGGGCGATGCGAAGAGGACGGTCACCTCGGCACCCATCGAGCGGAACAGATCCGGGGCGATGCCGCTGGCGGATCCGTTCGCGCAGTCGATCCCCAGCTTCAGCCCGGCGAACGCGTCGCCGGCGATCTCCACGAGGTGGCGCTGATACGCGAGCACGGGCGCCTCGGCGACGCGTACCCTCCCGAGCATCCCGTTCGGGCGATGCTCGATCTCGCTCGGGTCGTCGATGAGCCGTTCGAGCTCGTGCTCGACGTCATCCTCGACCTTCCTGCCGTCCGCGACCACCTTCAGTCCGTTGTCGTGGGCCGGGTTGTGCGAGGCCGAGACCATGATGCCCGGCGCGTGGAGCGCATCGGTGGCATGGACGAGGCACGGGGTCGTGACGATCCCGAGGTCGGTGACGTCCGCGCCGGAGGAGGTGAGTCCCGCGGTGAGCGCCGCGCCCAGCATCTCGCCGGAACGACGGGGGTCTCGGCCGATGAGCACGGGCCCGCGGCCGCCGAAGTGATGGCCGACGGCCCGGCCGAGCGCGAGCGCGAGATCGGCCGTGACCTCCGTCCCGACCTCTCCACGGATGCCGTCGGTCCCGAACCGTCCTGTCATCTACGGGGCCGGCGTCGGCGTCGGGGCGGGCGTCGCCGGGGCCTGGATGGTGACGGCGATCGTGCCGGGCGAGATGCTCAGCAGCTGGACGCCCTCGGGCAGTCCGGCGATCACGGGTTCGAGGTCGTAGGTGCCGGGGGCGAGGCCGCCGACGTTGAGGATCGGCGTCACCGCGCCGGCCGACAGCCCGGACAGCGTGTCTCCCGGACCGCTCAGCGTCACGGTGAGCTGGTCGAGCGACGGCAGGCACGCATTGTCCCCAGACCCCTGGCACACGACCCCGACGACGAACGAGCGACTCGAGACGGATGGCACGATCGTGGCGTCGACCGTCACCGATGACCCCTCCGACGACTCGGCCAGCTGGACGTCCTCGCCGAGCACGAGTGAGGTCTCGAATGACTGATTCCCCGAAACACCGTCGATGGTGAGCGGCTCGGTGAGCACCTCGTCGATATCGGCCAGCACCTCCGGCAGGCCGCGCAGGGTGACGACCGACGGGTTCACGGAGAGGGACTCGAGCGCGAACCCGGGCGCGGGCGTCCCGCTGATGTCCGGCCGCACCGGCACGGTCTTGTTCGTCTCGGTGGCCTCGACGTCGATCTGCACCGATACCGTGCCGGGCTCGATCTCCAGGCGTCCGCCGTCGATCGGCTGCCCCTCCACGTCGACCGCCACGAGCTCGACCGGCTCGTTGAAGTCGATCCCCGATGCGCTGACGCTCACGAAGGCGACGGCCCGGCTCACGCGTCGCACGGTCGACGCCGGCCCGCGCACCTCGGCCGTCTCGTGGCTCAGCACCGGCTCGCTGATCTCGAGCCCCTCGGGCACGCGGTTCGTGTCGACCTCGACCGGGACCGTCCGGACGTCGATCTGGTCGACCTCGACCCTCACCGTCGATGGCGTCACCGTGAGAACCTCGACATCGTCGGTCAGCGCCGTGACCTGGACGTCGAGCACCTGCGGCTCGGGCGCGCGGTCGAGGTCGTAGTCGGCCAGGTCCACCGTCGCCACGAAGGCCTCGGCCACGACGCCGCCGGCAGCCTCGTTCGTGGTCCGATAGCGGACCTCGACGAAGCCCAGGTCGCCGCTCAGGACGAAGGTATCGGTGGGCGCGTTCACCTGGTCGACCCGGACCTGGATCGTGGCATCCGAGAACGAGTCCGAGAACACGAGGCCCGTGTAGAGGACGGTCGCCAGCAGAACTGCCGACAGCTTGAGGTGCCAGTTGCGCGTCAGGAATCTCATGTCAGCGGCGGGCCGCGCGTCCGTCGGCCGCGGTCGGAACGACGCGCGCGTCGGGATCGATCGGCTCTTCCTTCTCCGGTGCGTCCTGCCCGATCTGCCAGCGGCCCTCGAGCGAGCGGCGCAGGAACGGCACCGCGCGCCGTGGCGCCTGCGGGCGAATGAGGTTGAAGATGCGGCGGCGGAGATGCTCCTCGGTCAGGTTTCGCTCGATGCGGCCGCGGACGACGAGCGAGATCGATCCGGTCTCCTCGCTCACCACGACGACGACCGCATCGGTCTGCTCGCTGATTCCGATGGCGGCGCGATGCCGTGTGCCGTAGCGCTCGGAGTCGAGCACGTTCTGGCTGAGCGGGAGAAGCACGCCGGCGGAGGTGATCTGCTCGCCGGAGATGATCACCGCGCCATCGTGCAGCGCGGTGCCGCGGTAGAAGATCGTGACCAGGAGCTCGGCGCGCAGATCGGCGTGCACCGGCACGCCGGACTCGGACGCAAGGTCCTGGAGGCCGGTCTCGCGCTCGAGGGCGATCAGGGCACCATGGCGTGACCCGGCCAGGATCCGCGCGGCGCGGCTGATCTCGCGCGCCACGCGCTCGGCGCTCGCGACCTCGGTGCTCACGAAGAAGCGGTTCACGGATCCGATGCGGCCGATCTGCTCGAGCGCGCGCCGCAGCTCCGGCTGGAACACGACGACGACCGCGAAGAGGCCGACGACCGCCGCCGTCTCCATGAGCCGGCGCAGCAGGTCGAAGCCGAACAGGAGCGCCGCGAGGTAGACGAGGTACAGGATCGACAGGCCGATGACGATTCGGACGGCCCGGGTGCCCCGAATGAGGATGAAGAGCCAGTAGATGACGAACGCCACCAGCCCGATGTCGATGATCGACGTCGGCCTGCCACGGAGATAGGTCTCGAAGAAGTCGCGGATCGCGTCGATCACGAGGGCAGTTTGGCCTGCGTAGCAGTCTGGAGGAGCCTCGATGATACCAAAGAGCCCCGGCCGATCGGCCGGGGCTCCCAGATGTGTCGCTCGCTGCGCGGGTCAGCGCTTCGTGTACTGCGGCGCCTTGCGGGCCCGCTTCAGGCCGTACTTCTTGCGCTCCTTGGCCCGCGGGTCGCGGGTCAGCAGGCCCGCCTCACGCAGCGCGCGGCGCGCATCCGGGTGGGCGGCGAGCAGCGCACGGGCGATACCGTGGCGGATGGCGCCGACCTGGCCCGAGACGCCGCCGCCGGCGACGAGCACGCTCGCCGAGTAGCGACCCTCGGTCTCGGTGACGCGGAACGGCAGGAGCATGTTCCCGTCACGCGCCACGCCGCCGAAGTAGTCGGCCGCGGGCTTGCCGTTGACGATGATGCTGCCGTCGCCGGGAAGCAGACGCACGCGGGCGACCGCGGTCTTGCGCCGTCCCGTGCCATAGACGTAATTCGTGCTCACGGATCGTCCTTCCTCGTTACAGCTCGACAGCGGTCGGCTGCTGGGCCTGGTGCGGATGATCCGCGCCGCTGTAGACCTTCAGCTTCTTGAACATCGCTCGACCGAGGCGGTTCTGGGGCAGCATGCCCTTCACCGCGCGCTCGATGACGAGCTCCGGCTTCCGCTCGAGGAGCGTGCCGAGCGACTCCTCGCGGAGGCCACCCGGGTAGTTGGAGTGACGGAAGTAGCTTTTCTGGCGGAGCTTGTCGCCGGTGACGCGGATCTTTCCCGCATTGAGGACGACAACGTGGTCACCGGTGTCGAGGTGCGGCGTGTAGATCGGCTTGTGCTTCCCCTCGAGCAGCGTGGCAATCCGCGTCGCCAGCCTGCCCAGGGTCTGGTCGGTCGCATCGACGACCCACCAGCTGCGCTCGATCTCACTCGCCTTGACGGCGTAGGTCTTCACGTTGCGAACTCTCCGGCTTCCGTTGGTCCTTCGCGGCGCTCCACCTGGTGCGCCGATGATTCGTTGTTCGATTTCGTGGCTGATCGGTAGATGACGCGCTCGAGGGTCAGTCCCCGCGGTGGGGCTGCCCGCCCGTGGAGGGCGCGGGATCCGGTCTCGAGAACGCCGTCGACGGCTGATGGGTCGAGCCGGCCCTTTCCCACCTCGATGAGGAGGGCGGCCAGGCTGCGCACCATGCGCCGCAGGAAGGCGTTCGCCGTGATGCGGATGTCGACCCGGCTCCCCCGATGCGTGATCCGGATCTCGCTCACTCGCCGGACCGTATGGCCCCGCGCGTCCGCCCCGAGTGCGGCGAAGTCGCGCTCACCGAGCATGCGGGCGGCGGCCGCCCGCATGGCGTGGACGTCGAGCGTCTCGTCGATCTCCAGCGTCCGATGCCGTTCGAGTGGGTGTCGCGCGCCGTCCATGAGGATTCGGTAGCGGTAGATCCGCCACTGAGCCTCGCGCCGCGGATCGAAACCCGCAGCGACGGCACGGAGCGAGCGCACGGACAGGTCGCCCGGCAACGCGGCGTTCAGCCGGCGCTCGAGCTCGGGCAGCCCACCGGCGCGCGCGATCTCGCCCGTCCAGCAGAATGCCGCGACCTGGCCGGTGGCATGCACCCCGGCATCGGTTCGCCCGGCGAGCCTGACTCTCGTCCGCTCGCCGATCAGCCTGTTAAGCGCCTCCTCCAGCTCTCCCTGCACGGTCCGAGCGTTCGGCTGGACCTGCGAGCCGGCGAAGGCCGTCCCGTCGTACTCGATGATCGCGCGTGCGCATCGCTGCGCGGCGACGGCCATCGGGTACGTGTCGGTATTGAGTGCGCCCGTCCTCAGACGAGCTCGATCTGAACCATCGAGGCCGCGTCACCCGGACGCTGCCCCAGCTTGACGATGCGCGTGTAGCCCGAGCTCCGGTCGGCGTACTTCCCGGCCAGCTCGGACATGAGCTTCTCCACGATGAGCGGCTCGTGCGGCATCTTGCTCACGAGCTGGCGGCGCGCGTGGAGGTCACCTCGCTTCGCGAGCGTGATCATGCCGTCCACCATGCCGCGGACCTCCTTGGCCTTGGCCTCGGTGGTCTTGACCTTCTCGTATCGGATGATCGCCACGGCGAGATTGCCGAGCATCGACACCCGATGGGCGTGCGTTCGACTGAGCTTGCGCCCGGCGATGCGGTGCGGCATGTGCCTAGGACTCCCGGTCCAGCTCGGCCGCAGCGGCCTCGTCGAGCTCGGCCGAAGCCGGAAGATCCGACTCGTCGCTGCTCATCGAGGTCGCCTCGGGGGTGATGAAGCCACGAAGCGCCAGGCGCTCCTTGAGCTCGTCGAGGCTCTTCTGGCCGAAGTTGCGCATGCGCAGGAACTCGTCGTCGCTGAGCGAGAGGACCTGGCCGATCTTCGTGATGCTGTTGCGCTTGAGGCTGTTGTAGGCCCGCATCGGCAGATCGAGCTCCTCGATCGGCGCGTCGAGCAGGTTCGCGCTCGGGGCGCTCGGCGCCGCCGACTCGGTGCTCGCGGCCGACGTCCGGCCGATCTCCGTGAAGCGGGTGAACTCCCGGACGAGGATCTCGGCCGCCTGGCTCAGCGCCGACTCGGCGGTCGTCGTGCCATCGGTCTCGATCTCGAGCGTGAGCTTGTCGTAGTTCGTCATCTGACCGACGCGGGTCTTCTCGACCTGGTAGTTCACGCGGCGAACCGGTGAGAAGATCGCGTCGACCGGGACCACGCCGATCGGCATGTCCTCGGTGTGCTCGGCCGGCCGGTAGCCGGTGCCAGCCTCGACGGTCAGGTCCATCTCGATCGAGCCGGAGTCGGAGTCGAGGGTGAGGAGCACGAGCTCCGGGTTCACGATCTCGACGTCGGCCGACTCGGCGATGTCGGCGGCGGTGACCGGGCCGGCACCTCGCTTCACGAGCTTCAGCGTGACCGCATGCCGCGCGAACGAGCGCAGCCGCAGCTTCTTCACGTTGAGCACGATCTGGGTGACGTCCTCCTTGACGTTCTCGATCGTGCTGAACTCGTGGAAGACGCCGTTGATCTGGATGCTCGTGACGGCGGCACCGTCGAGCGAGCTGAGGAGGACACGCCGCAGGCCGTTGCCGAGCGTCATGCCATACCCCTCCTGGAGGGGCGTGACCTCGAAGCGGCTCAGGTTGCCCTCCGCATGCACCTCCTCGATGTGCGGGTCGGGCGCCTGTGGCTGCTGGGGAGTTTCGAGTTCGATCATGAAAGGGTCAGGCTCCTAGCGCGAGTAGTACTCGACGACGAGCTGCTCGTTGAATTCGAGCGGCATCTGCTCGCGCGCCGGTTCTGCGAGGACGGTTCCGGAGAGCTTCGACGGATCGACGCTGACCCACTCGGGGATCTGCGCCGCCTTCATCGTCTCGGGGGCGACCTTGAAGTACTCGCGGCCGCGGCGGCTGTCGCGGACCTCGATGCGGTCGCCGACCTTCACGCCGAAGCTCGGAACATTGGTGGGGCGGCCATTGACAGCGAAGTGGCCGTGGCTGACGAGCTGTCGAGCCTGGGCACGGCTCGATGCGAAGCCCATCCGGAAGACGACGTTGTCGAGGCGCATCTCGAGCATCCGGAGGAGGTTCTCCCCGGTCATGCCCTTGTGCTGCTCGGCCTTTTCGAAGTAGTTGCGGAACTGGCGCTCGAGCACGGAGTAGCTCTTGCGGACCTTCTGCTTCTCACGCAGCTGGAGCCCGTACTCGCTCACCTTGCGGCGGCGCATGGTGTTCATGCCGGGCGGCGTGCTGCGGCGCTCGAAGGCGCACTTGCGGCTGTAGCAGCGGCTGCCCTTGAGGAAGAGCTTCAGGCCCTCCCGGCGGCAGATGCGGCAGACCGCGTCGTTGTAACGTGCCATGTCGGTTCAGTCCCCTCTCAGACCCGGCGCCGCTTCGGCGGGCGGCAACCGTTGTGCGGAATGGGAGTGACGTCCGTGATGGCGGTCACCTCGAGGCCGGCGGTCTGGAGCGAGCGGATCGCCTGCTCGCGGCCACCACCGGGTCCCTTCACGAAGACCTCGATCTGGCGCATGCCGTTCTCCATCGCGCGCTTCGCGGCGAGGTCCGCCGTCTGGGCGGCGGCGTACGGCGTGCTCTTTCGGGAGCCCTTGAACCCGACCAGGCCCGCGCTGCCCCAGCTGATGACGTTGCCGGTCGTGTCGGTGATCGTCACGATCGTGTTGTTGAACGTCGACTGGATGTGCGCGTGCCCCGTCGGCACATTCTTTCGCTCGCGCTTCTTGCCGCGCTGAGCGCGCTTACGCTCTGCCATGGAACTCCCGTTTACTTCTTGCGGCGGATGCCGACGGTCTTCTTCGCACCGCGGCGCTGCCGAGCATTGGTCTTGGTGCGCTGCCCGCGGACCGGCAGGTTGCGTCGATGGCGAAGGCCTCGATACGAGCCGATCTCCATCAGGCGCTTGACGTTGAGGCTGACCTCTCGGCGGAGGTCGCCCTCGACCTTGAACTGGCGGTCGACCACTTCGCGGAGGCGGTTGATCTCCTCCTCCGTCAGGTCACGGACACGCGTGTCCGGTGACACGTTGGCCGCGCCGATGACGCGGGTGGCCGAGGACGGGCCGATGCCGTGGATGTAGGTGAGGCTGATGATCACCCGCTTCTCGCGGGGAATATCAACGCCGGCGATACGTGCCACGATCCTCCTACCCCTGCCGCTGCTTGTGCTTGGGAATGACGCAGATGACCATCACCACACCGGAGCGCTTGATGACCTTGCAGCGCTCGCAGCGCGGCTTCACGGATGCAGAAACCTTCATCTCATCCTGTACGTGATGCGACCCCGGGTGAGGTCATAGGGAGAAAGCTCAACGCGAACGGTGTCACCGGGCAGGATGCGGATGAAGTTCTGGCGCAGCTTCCCGGAGATGTGGGCGAGCACCTCGTGCCCATTCTCCAGGCGCACCTTGAACATCGCGTTCGGCAGAGGAAGAACGACTTCTCCCTCGACCTCAATGGCATCCTTCTTTGGCAAGCGACACGCACCCCGGTTCAGCTTCGAAACAATTGCATTGGGATTGACACACGGAAAGGCCGCCGCACAGGGCGACCCACGGAACGGAGAGTATACCCGTGGACCGACGGTCACGCAAGCCAGCGTCGAGCGGCGAATTCGGGTCCCCGGCCGGCAGAAGCCGGTGTCCCGATGACCCGGAAGCACTATCGCACGTCGGTCGCCGCTCGGCATAATCCGACCGATGCGACGCTCGATCCAGCTCGGCCTGCGACTTCTCCTGCAGGAGGAGGATCCCGCCTGGGATCGCCTGCTGCGCCGGCGCCTCAACCGCGCCGAGCGCGGTCTCCCGATCTCGCTCACGACGCCGATTCCGCCCGGCAGCATGGACGCGCCCCTGTCCGAGCCCGAGACCGTGGCGACCGGGCCACGCCCGCCGGCGGCGACCGCGGCAGCCCTGCTGCTGTGGATGATGGGAGCGGTCATCGCCGCGCTGGCCGTCGTGGAGCTCGGGCCACCCATCCTCGACGTTGCCGGCGAGCCGGCGGTCGATGGCCTCACCGCCATGATGCAGTGGCTCGTCGCCGGGTTCTTCGCGGGCATCCTCGGCGCGGTCCTGCTCGTCGCCGGCGGGCACGCCTACGCGGGCTGGCGGATCATCGAGGGCGTGAACTGGGCATTCGTCGAAGGCCTCGCCATGGTCCTCATCGGCGGGCTGATGGGCGCGACCATGGTCGGGCTGGATGCCGGGGGCAGGTTCGGCCTGTCACTCCCGCTCGCCGGGATGGTGGCGGCATACGCGGCGACGGCAGGGCTGCTCCTCGTCGCTCGGCCGTGGTTCGGAACGATCCGGTTCCCGATCTCCCCGACTCACGGGCCATGGTGGCTCCGCATCGGAGGCGGCCGCATGCCCTGGGGCGGGGCGGAACGCTAGCGCTCGGTCAGGATCTCGGGGCCGTCTTCGGTGACGGCGATCGTGTTCTCGAAGTGCGCCGACAGCCCACCGTCGGAGGTGCGCACGGTCCAGTTGTCGTCCGCGACGAACACGTCGTCCCCGCCGAGGTTGAACATCGGCTCGATGGCGAAGCACATGCCCGCCTCGATGCGCAGGCCGGTACCCGGAGCGCCGTAGTTCGGGACCTGCGGATCCTCGTGCATCGAGCGGCCGATGCCGTGTCCGACGAATGGCCGCACGATCCCGTAACCATGCTCGTGGGCGACCGTCTCGATGGCATGCCCGACGTCACCGAGCCGGTTGCCGGCCCGTGCCGCCGCGATCCCGGCCTCCATCCCCCGGCGTGTCGCGTCGACCAGCTCGATGACCTCACGGGGCGCCGAGCCGATGATCCACGTGCGGGCACAGTCGGCGTGCCAGCCGTCGAGGATGCAGCCGATGTCGATGCTCACGACGTCGCCCTCGGCGAGCCGGCGCCGCGGCGACGGGATGCCGTGGACGACCTCGTCGTTGATGCTCGCGCAGATCGAGCCGGGGAACGGCGGGTTGGAGCCGTAGCCCTTGAACGAGGGGACGGCGCCGGCATCCCGGATCATGCGCTCGGCGATCTCGTCGAGCGCGCCGGTCGTCGTACCCGGCCGGAGCTCGGCGTGCAGGACGTCGAGGATGCCGGCGAGGATCCGGCCGGCGCCGCGCATCGAGTCGATCTCGGAGGCGCGCTTGATGGTGACCGCGCCGGGGGTGCGCATGCTCACGTCGATCAGCCGACCGACGTGGTGCCGATGCTCGACAGGATCGCCTGCGTGACCTCCTCGATCGGCCGGGTGCCATCCAGGCGGTCGACGATGCCGGCACGCTCGTAGTGCTCGACCACGGCCAGCATCGGCGGGACCTGCTTGTCGAGGCGGGCGCGAACGACCTCGGGTCGATCGTCGTCGCGCTGCCTGAGCGCGGTTCCGTCGCGGTCACAGATGCCGGCGACACTCGGCGGATCGGTGTCCTCGTGGTACGGGGTGCCGCACTGCGGGCAGACCCAGCGACCGGCCACGCGCCGGACGAGGACGTCGGTCGGGACC
Organism: Chloroflexota bacterium; assembly: GCA_025699005.1. Lineage (GTDB taxonomy): Bacteria > Chloroflexota > Limnocylindria > QHBO01 > QHBO01 > JACDBZ01. The sequence continues at coordinate 99,977 of JAILWI010000005.1, forward strand.
TCGATGTAGAGCACGCGGCGAATCCGTTCCCCGGCCGAGGCCAGCGTGTCGTCGAGTGCCGTCGCCTGTCCCACCGTCCGCGGGAAGCCGTCGAGGATCGCCCCCGCCTTCGCTGCCGGTCGGGCCAGCTCCTCCATGAACATGGCGATCGTCAGCTCGTCGGGGACGAGCTCGCCGGCCTCCATGTACTCCCGTGCCGCCTCGCCGAGCTCCGTGCCCTTGGCGAGCGCGGCCCGGAACAGGTTGCCCGACGCGAGGTGCACGAGGCCCAGCTCGCGCGACAGGATCGTCGCCTGGGTCCCCTTGCCGGCGCCCACGGCGCCGACGAGGAGCAGGATGAGACGCTCGGCGCCACGGTCGAGGACCGGCTCGTCGGTCACCGGGTGAAGCCCTCGTAGTTGCGCATGAGCATCTGCGCCTCGAGCTGCTTCATCGTCTCCACGACGACGCTGACCATGATGAGGATGCTCGTGCCGCCGAGCTGGAGATTGCTCGTTCCGGGAATGAACGCCGACACGATGAACGGCGTCACCGCGATCGTGCCGAGGAAGAGCGCACCGCCGAGGGTGATGCGATTCGTGACGCGTCCGAGGAACTCCTCGGTCGGCTTGCCGGGGCGGATGCCCGGGATGAAGCCGCCGTTCTTGCGCAGGTAGTCCGCCGTCTGGTCGGGCCGGAACTGGAACGCCGTGTAGAAGTACGTGAAGAACACCACGAGCAGGAAGTACAGCGACCCGTACAACGGGATGTTGTTCTGGCCGTTGAGGTTCGTGGCGATGAAGTTCGCCGCGTCCCGCACCCAGGTGATGTCGCTGGCGGTGAAGTACTGGGCGATCTGCGCGGGGAACAGGAGGATGCTCACCGCGAAGATGATCGGGATGACGCCGGCCATCGTGACCTTCAGCGGCAGGTACTGGGTCTGCCCCTGGTACATGCGCCGTCCGCGAACGCGGCTGGCGTACTGCACCGGGATGCGCCGCTGACCCTCGTTGATGAAGACGACGGCGGCGATCACGACGACCGCCAGGATCACGAACGGGATGAGGCGGGCAAGCGAATCGGGACCCGACAGGATCGGTCCGATCTGCTGCGGGATGCTGCCGACGATGCCCGCGAAGATGATGAAGCTGATGCCGTTGCCGAGGCCCTTCTCGCTGATGAGCTCGCCGAGCCACATGAGCAGGATCGTGCCGGCCGTGAAGCTCAGCAGGAGGCTGAGGGTCTCGATGCTGAACAGCGGGGTGGCAGGGATGACCCCGCTCGAGCTGAGGAGCACGCTGATGCCGTACCCCTGCGCGAACGCGAACGGGACGGTGAGCATGCGCGTGTACTGGTTGAGCTTGTTGCGGCCGTACTCGCCCTCGCGGCTGAGCTCCTCGAGCGCCGGAATCACGCCACGCATGAGCTGCATGACGATGCTGGCGTTGATGTAGGGGTTGACGCCGAGGCCGATCACCGATGCCGCCGCAAGTCCGCCACCCGAGAAGATGTTCAGGACCTGCAGCAGCGGGTTGTTCGTGAACAGGTCGGTCAGCGCCGCCGTGTTCACGTTCGGAATCGGCACGTTCGTCAACGCCCGGAAGATCAACAGGATCCCGAGCGTGAAGAGGAGCTTGCGCCGGATGTCCGGCGCCCGGAAGGCGGTGACGACCGTCTCGATCAAGCCGTGGGCTCGCTTTCCGTCTCGGACTCGTCGTCGGTGGCAGGCTCGATCTCGGCCCCGCCGGACGGAGCCGATTCGTCGGCCGTCTCATTCGCTGCCGATGCCTCGGCGGCCGGCTGACCGGCGCCGGATCCCTTGCCCTTGCCCTTGCCGCCACGCTTGGCGCGACGGCGCGCGGCGCGCGCCTCGGTATCGGCGGCTGCGGCCGCCTCGGCCTCCTCGTCGATCGGGGCATTGTCCGGCCAGCTGAGACGCTGAACGGTGGAACCTGCCGCGGCCAGCTTGTCGAGCGCGCTCTTGCTGAAGCCATGCGCGTGGATGGTGATCCCCTTCGGCGCGTCGCCGACGCCGAGGATCTTCACGGGCAGCTTCGTGTCGCGGATCAGCCCGTCGTGCGCGAGCACGTCGGGGGTGACGAGCGTCCCCTTCTCGACGTCCGTCAGGCGGCCGAGGTTGAGGGGGGCGTACGCCACGCGACCGCGATTGCGGAAGCCGTGGAGCTTCGGGGTTCGGACGTGGAGCGGCGTCTGGCCACCTTCGAACCAGGCGGGGATGTTCCCGCCGGCTCGGGACTTCTGCCCCTTCGTGCCGCGCCCCGCGGTCTTGCCGCGCCCGGAGCCATGGCCGCGGCCGACCCGACGGGACGGCGTCCGCGACCCGGGCGCCGGGTGCAGATCGTGGAGCTTCACTTCGTCTCCTCCTGCTTCGTGCCCGCCGGCTCCTCGACCTCGATGAGGAACGCGACGCGTCGCAGCATGCCCCGAATGACCGGGGTGTCGGCGACCTGCACGGTCTGGTTCAATCGGTGCAGCCCGAGCGCGCGGATCGTGCCGCGCGCGGCGGCCTTGTGGCCGATGGTCGAGCGGACCCACGTCACGGTCAGCATCGGACCGCTCGAGCCATTGCTTCGCTTAGCGGCCACGTCCACCTCCCGGGCCGGTGTTCATCGGCTCGCGGCGCGGCGGGATCTCGTGCGGCGTTCGCGCCAGCTCGGCACCACGCTTGCCGAGCAGCTGCTCGGCGGTCCGTCCGCGAAGCGCAGCGATCTCGTCGGCCGAGCGGAGCGCCGAGAGAGCCACGATCGTGGCGCGCACGACGTTGATCGGATTCGTGGAGCCCTGGGCCTTGCTGAGCAGGTCGCGGATGCCCGCCGCCTCGACCACGGAGCGCACGGAGCCACCGGCGATGACGCCGGTACCGGCGCTCGCCGGCTTCAGCATGACCTTCGCCGCGCCGAAGTGACGGTGCACCTCGTGCGGGATCGTCGAGCCGACCAGCGGGACCTTGATCAGGCGCTTCTTCGCGTCTTCGACGCCCTTGCGAATCGCCTCCGGGACCTCGCCGGCCTTGCCGAGCCCGGCCCCGACCGTGCCGTTGCCGTCCCCGACGACCACCACAGCGCTGAAGCTGAAGCGGCGGCCGCCCTGCACGACCTTCGCGACGCGGTTGATCTGGACGACCTTCTCTTCCAGGTTGAGCTTGGACGCATCAATGCGTGCCATGTGCAGATCTCCTCGCTACAGGTTGAGGCCGCCCTCGCGGGCGCCCTCGGCGAGCGAGCGGACCCGCCCGTGGTACTGATAACCGCCGCGATCCAGCACGACGGCGCTGACCCCGGCTGCCTTCGCCCGCTCGGCGAGGGCCCGGCCGACCGCTCGCGCCGTGTCGACCGGGGTCGACGCGCCGAGATCGGCCTCGCGGCTCGAAGCCGCGGCCAGCGTGCGCCCGGTGGTGTCGTCGATCACCTGGGCATAGATGTACTTGGCGCTGCGGAAGACCGACAGCCGCGGGCGCTCGGTGCTCCCGGCGATGCGCAGCCGGATCCGCTCGTGGCGCTTGCGGCGCAGCGCGCCGCGTGTGGTGTTCGTCGTCATCGTCTTCCTCAGCCCCCGACCTTGCCGGCCTTGCCGGCCTTGCGGAGGATCTGCTCGCCGGCGTAGCGAATGCCCTTGCCCTTGTAGGGCTCCGGCTTGCGCTGCGATCGGATGTAGGCCGCGGTCTGCCCGACGAGCTCCTTGTCGGCACCGAACACGCCAAGGCGCGTGGGTGTCTCGACCTTGAACTCGATCCCGGCCGGCGGATCGACCTCGACGGGATGGGAGTAGCCGAGCGCCAGCACCAGCTTCTGACCCTGGAGCTGGGCGCGATAGCCGACGCCGCTGATCTCCAGGTTCTTCGTGAAGCCGGTCGTGACGCCGGTGACCATGTTGTTGACGAGCGTGCGGGTCAGGCCGTGCAGCGCGCGGTGGCGCGGCTCGTCCGACGGTCGCACGATGCGGAGGGTTCCGTCCTCGCGCTCGAGGACCATCTCCGGGTGCAGCTCACGCTCGAGCTGGCCCAGGGGGCCCTTGACGCGCAGGCGACGTCCTTCCTGCGTGACCTCCACTCCGGACGGGAGCGGGATCGGCATTCGTCCGATACGGGACATGCTTCGTTCGCTCCTTTACCAGACGTAGGCGAGGACCTCGCCACCGAGATTCTGCTTCCGAGCATCGTTGCCCGTCATGATCCCGTGGGAGGTCGAAAGAATGGCGAGGCCGAGCCCACCGAGAACCCGCGGGATCTCGGTCTTGCGCGCGTAGACGCGCAGGCCGGGCTTGCTGATGCGCTTGAGGCCGGTGACGACCGGCGTGCGGCCCTCGACGTACTTGAGCCTGAGCGTGAGCATCTCCTGGATGCCCTCGGTGCTCGTCTCGTACGTCTCGATGAAGCCCTCCTCGGCCAGGATCCGCGCGATCTCGCGCTTCACCCGTGACGAGGGCATGCTGAGGTCCTTGTGCCGGGCCGCGCTGGCGTTGCGAATGCGCGTCAGCATGTCGGCGATCGGGTCGGTCACGTTCATGAGTTCTGGTTCATCTCCTCGGCGGTGGTTCGCTCCCTGCCGCTGGGGCGGGTGGCGCCTGCCGCTGATGGCGGCCGCTCGGCGGCCTTCCCTGGTTGGTGAGCTGCTACCAGCTCGACTTCGTCACACCCGGCAGCTGGCCCAGCAGGGCGCGCTCCCGGAAGCAGATACGGCACATCGCGAAGCGGCGCATGTAGCCACGCGGCCGCCCGCAGACCTGGCAACGGTTGTGCTCGCGAACGGCGAAGCGCGCGGGGCGCTTCGACCGGGCGATGCTCGACTTCTTGGCCACGGATGCTCCTTAGTTCGCCTGGAACGGCATGCCGAGGAGCTCGAGGAGCTTGCGCCCCTCCTCGTCGGTCTTCGCCGTCGTCACGATGCTGATCTCGAGGCCACGCAGCCGGTCGATCTTGTCGTAGTCGATCTCCGGGTAGACGAGCTGCTCGCGCAGGCCGAGGCTGAAGTTGCCTCGCCCGTCGAACGACCGCGTCGGGATGCCCCGGAAGTCGCGGATGCGCGGCAGCGCGAGCGCCATCGTGCGCTCGAGGAAGTCGTACATCCGCTGACCGCGCAGCGTCACCTTGGCGCCGATCGGCATTCCCGTCCGGAGACGGAACTGCGCGATCGAGCGCTTGGCGCGCGTCACGATCGGCTTCTGGCCCGTGATGGTGGTCAGGTCGCCCACCGCGGCGTCGAGCGCCTTGGCATTCGCGATCGCCTCACCGAGGCCGATGTTGACCACGATCTTCTCGACATGCGGGATCTGCATCGGGTTCGGGTAGTTGAACTCGCGCTGCAGGGCCGGCACGACCTCGTCGTGGTACCGCTGGCGCAGGCCGGAGTACTCGGGCTTGCGATACGAGCCGTTGCCCTTCGGCGCCGCCTTGGCCGTGGCCGTGGCCGACTTCGCCGAGCGCGATCGGCTCGACGAGGCGGCGCCACTGCGCGTCGACGTCTTCTTCGCTTCAGGGCTCACTTGGTGGTCACCTCGATCTGCTCGCCACAGCGCTTGCAGACGCGCGTCCGCTGCGCGTGATCGCCCTCGCTCGAGCCGTGTCCGACGCGGGTCGGTCGATCGCAGCGCGGGCAGACCACCTGGACGTTGCTCACGTGGATCGGCACCGGCAGATCGATGATCCCGGCCGTCTGGGTCCGCGAGCGCGCCTTCTGGTGACGCTTGGCCATATTGATTCCGGGGATCACGACGCCGAAGCCTCGCTTCGTCTTCTCGACCCGCTCGACGGTGCCGCGCTTGCCGCGGTCCTTGCCGGCCAGGACGAGGACGGTGTCACCCCTTCGCACGTTCATCTAGAGCACCTCCGGGGCGAGCGAGACGATCTTCATGTAGTTGCGCTCTCGCAGCTCACGGGCCACCGGCCCGAAGATGCGCGTGCCGCGCGGACTGCCCTGCGGCGTGATGAGGACGGCGGCGTTCTCGTCGAAGCGGATGTGGCTGCCATCGGGGCGGCCGTACTCCTTCGTCGTCCGCACCACGACGGCACGGACCACGTCGCCCTTCTTGACGGCGGCGTTCGGCAGCGCCTGCTTGACGCTCGCCACGATGACATCGCCGACCTCGGCGGTGTCGCTGGTGGAGCGGCCGATGACGGAGATGCACATCAGCGTTCGCGCGCCGGAGTTGTCAGCCACGCGCAGCCTGCTGTACTTCTGGATCATGCCTGCTCCGTCCCGTCGATCAGCTCTTCGTGCGAGCCGCGCGCCACGACCTCGACGACGGTCCAGCGCTTCTCGGCGGAGAGCGGACGGCTCTCCTCGATGCGCACGGTGTCGCCGACCCTGGCGGTGTTCTCCGCGTCGTGCGCCTTGAACTTGCTGCTGAGGCGCACGACCCGCTTGTAGATCGGGTGCCTTCGCAGCCGTTCGACGCTCACGACGACGGTCTTGTCCATCTTGTCGGACACGACGCGCCCGACCTTGCTCTTTCGCTTGCCCTGCATCAGCTGGCCTTCTCGGCGGCAGCGGCCGCATCGGCGGCGTGCTGGCGCTCTGTCATGACGGTGAGGATGCGAGCGATCCGCTTGCGGGTCGCCGGCAGCCTGCTGTAGTTGCTTTCCTGTCGCGTGGCGAGGTCGAAGCGGATCTTCCACAGCTCCTGCTTCGCGTCACGCAGCGCGCCCTCGAGGTCCTTGTCGGAGAGGGCCCGCACCTCACTGATGTCCATGGTCCTGGCCCTCCTTGAGAACGAACTTCGTGCTGATCGGCAGCTTGTGGCTGGCGAGGCGCATCGCCTCGCGTGCGATCGGCTCCGGGACGCCCGACATCTCGAACATGACCCGGCCGGGCTTCACCACCGCGACCCAGTGGTCGGGTGCGCCCTTGCCGGAGCCCATGCGGACCTCGGCCGGCTTCTTGGTGACCGGCTTGTCCGGGAAGACCCGGATCCAGACGCGGCCACCGCGCTTGATGTGGTGGGTCATGGCGCGTCGCGCGGCCTCGATCTGCCGGCTGGTGAGCCAGCAGACCTCTTCCGCCATCAGCCCGTAATCGCCGAAGCTGACGAGCGTGCCTCCCTTGGCCAGGCCCGCGCGTCGTCCGCGCTGCACCTTGCGGTGCTTGACCCGCTTTGGCATCAACATGCTCAGGACTCCTTCGCCGGCGGCTCGTCGCCTGCCGATGCGTCGGTGGTCTCGCCCGCGTCCTTCGCCGGCTCGTCGGCCGAGGCGGCCTCGCTCGCCTTCGCCTTGGCCTTCGCCTTCGAGGCGCGCGCCGGCTTGGCGGTTTCAGTCTTGGCCTTCGCCTTCGTCTCGTCGGCCTTCGGCTCGTCGGCCTTCGGACTCTCGGCCTTCGGGGCTTCTGCCTTCACCGCCTCGGCCTTCGGGGCCTCGGCAGTGGCGTCATCAGCAGCCGCCGGCGTCTCGACCTCGGCCGCGGCCGGTGCCTTCGAGCGCGCGGTGCGCTTCGGCTCGGCCTTCGGAGCCTCGCTCGGTGCCTGGGTGGCGCTCGCCTGCTCCAGTGCCTCGGGCGCCGGGGCCTCGCTCGGGGTGGCCGCACCGTTCGTGCGTCCCGTGCTGCGGGTTCGCGTGCCTGCCGCGCCGCGGCGCGGTGCTCGAGGCTCGGTCCGGGCCGATCCCGGCCGCTCGCCGAGCTGCTCGCCGCGGTACACCCACGCCTTGACGCCGATGCGTCCGTAGGTCGTGTGCGCGTGCACGACGCCGTAGCTGATGTCGGCGCGCAGCGTCCCGAGCGGGATGCGACCCTCCTTGTCCCACTCGGTGCGGGACATCTCGGAGCCGCCGAGGCGGCCGGAGACCTGGATCTTCACGCCCTTGGCGCCGGCCTTGATCGTGCGCTGGATCGACTGCTTGATCGCCTTGCGGAAGGCGATGCGGCGCTCCAGCTGACCGGCCACGTTCTGCGCCAGCAGCATGCCGTCGAGCTCGGGCTGGAGGATCTCCTTGATCTCGAGCTTGACCTTCTTGTTCGTGAGCTTGCCCACGTTCGTGCGGAGCGCCTCGACGTTCGCGCCACCCTTGCCGATGACGATGCCCGGCTTCGCCGTGTGCACCGTGACGGTGACGTGGTTGATGCCGCGCTCGATCTCGACCTGGCTGACGCTCGCGTTCGACAGCTGCTTCGCAACCAGCTCCCGGATCCGCATGTCTTCCTGGAGCAGGGTCGCGTAGTCGCGGTCCGCGTACCACTTCGCCAGCCAGGGCTTGATGATGCCGATCCGGAAGCCGTACGGGTGAACCTTGTGACCCATCTACGACTCCTCTCGGTCAGCCACGGCGACGGTGATGTGGCTGGTTCGCTTCAGAATTCCGAACGTTCGGCCCTGGGCCCGCGGGCGCCAGCGCTTGAGGGTCGGACCCTCGTCGGCGACCGCACTCACCACGTGCAGCTCGTCGGCCGACAGGTTGTAGTTGTTCTCCGCATTGGCGGTGGCGCTCTTCAGCACCTTCGCCACGTCCCGCGCCGCCGCGTTCGGCATGAAGCGCAGGATGGCGGCGGCCTCCTCGACCGGCTTGCCGGCGATGAGGTCGGTCACCAGCCGCACCTTGCGCGGGCTGATTCGGATGTACTTGGCCGTGGCGCTCACTCGCATCGCTTCACCTACTTCAACGACGACGAGCGATCGGTGGCCTTGCCGTGGCCGCGATACGTGCGCGTCGGGGCGAACTCGCCGAGGCGATGTCCGACCATGTTCTCGGTGACGAACACGGGCACGTGGCGGCGGCCGTCGTGGACGGCGATCGTGTGACCGATCATCTGCGGAAAGATGACGCTGGCACGTGACCAGGTCTTCAGCACCTTCCGCTCGCTGCGCTTGTTCATGTCGTCGATGCGGCCGAGCAGGCGCGCGTCGACGAATGGTCCCTTCTTGATGGAACGACTCATCTCTTCCGCTCCTAACCCCGCCCGTACCGACGGCGGACGATCAACTTGTTGCTCTTGTTCTTCTTCACGCGGGTGCGCAGGCCCATCGCCGGCCGTCCCCACTTCGTCTTCGGAGGCATGCCGGTCGGCTGCTTGCCCTCGCCGCCACCGTGCGGATGGTCGCGCGGGTTCATCGCCGATCCGCGTACCTCGGGCCTCCGGCCCATGTGGCGCGAGCGCCCGGCCTTGCCGATCTTCTGGTTCTCGTGATCCAGGTTGCTCACCTGGCCCACGGTGGCCACGCACTCGATGCGCACCCGGCGCACCTCGTTCGACGGGAGGCGGATCGTCGCGAAGTCGCCCTCCTTGGCGAGCAGCTGCGCGCTGCTGCCGGCGCTCCGCACGATCTGGCCGCCGCGACCGGCGACGAGCTCGATGTTGTGAATCTGCGTACCCAGCGGGATGTTCCGCAGCGGCAGCGCATTGCCGGTCCGCGCCTCGACGTCCGGGCCGGCGGCGACGGTGTCACCGACCTTCAGGCCGTGCGGCAGGAGCATGTAGCGCTTCTCGCCGTCCGCGTAGTGGAGCAGGCCGATGCGCGCCGATCGGTTCGGGTCGTACTCGACGGTCGCGATCTTGGCGGGCACGCCGACCTTGTCGCGCTTCCAGTCGATGACGCGGTACTGGCGCTTGTGCCCCGAGCCCTGGTGGCGAACGGTCAGCTTGCCCTGGCTGTTGCGGCCGGCACGACGCACGAGCTTCTCGGTGAGCGGCTTGTGCGGCGAGTCGGTCGTGATCTCCTCGAACGTCGATCGGGTCATCTGGCGAAGACCCGGCGAGGTCGGTCGGTAATTGCGAAGTGGCATCGTCAGACGGCCTCGAAGAGTTCGATCTTGTCACCCGGCGCGATCGTCACGATGGCCTTCTTCCAGCCCGGCACCATGCCCATGGTGCGGCGGCCGCGCCGCTTCTGCTTGGGGCGGACGCTGACGACCCGCACGCCGAGGACGGTCACCTTGAACTCGGCCTCGACGGCTGCCTTGATGAGGAACTTGTTCGCGTCGCGGGCGACGGCGAACGTGTAGTTGTTGCGCTCGGTCTCGAGCGTGCTCTTCTCGCTGATCACCGGACGAAGCAGCACGTCGTGCAGGCTCTGGGCGGTCATGCGTACACCTCCTGCGCCCGATCGAGGGCCTCGCGGGTGAAGACGACCGTGTCGGCCTCGAGCAGGTCGACGACGTTGAGGCTGTCGGCCAGGATCACGCGAACCTCGCGGAGGTTGCGTGCGGCGAGCTCGATCCGCGGGTCGCGCGCGGCCAGGACGACGAGGACCTTGCCCTCTGCCTTCCAGCCGCTGAGCCGGGAGAGCATGAGCTTCGTCTTGGACTCGTCGAGGTCGAAGCCCTCGACGACGCGCAGGGCGCCATCGGCCTGCTTCGCGGAGAGGACGCCGCGCAGCGCACCTCGGCGCATCTTCGACGGCATCTTCTGCTCGTAGCTGCGGGGGTGCGGCCCGAAGACCACGCCGCCGCCGGCCCAGTGCGGAGCCGTCTTCGTGCCCTGTCGGGCGCGACCGGTCCCCTTCTGGCGCCACGGCTTCTTGCCGCCACCGTTGACCTCGCCGCGGGTCAGCGTGTCGGCGGTGCCGATGCGCCGTCCGGCGAGCTGGCGGATCACCGCCTGGTGGATGAGTGGCTCACTGATCGGGGCGGCGAACAGGGTCTCGGCAAGCTCGACCTTGCCGCCCTCCTTGCCGTCCGCGGTGAGGATCGTCGTCTGGGGCATCGTCACTTCGCCTTCTGCACGAGCAGCAGGCCGTTTCGCGCCCCGGGCACCGCACCCTTGACCAGGATGAGGTTGCGCTCCGGGTCGATCTTCACGACCTTGAGCTTCTTGACGGTCACCTGCTCGTTGCCCATGTGACCGGCCATGCGGGTCCCCTTCCAGACGCGGCCGGGATACGTGCCCGCGCCGATCGAGCCGGGAGCCCGATGATGATCGGAGCCGTGCGTCTTCGGCCCACGCTTGAAGTTGTGCCGGGCGATCACACCGGTGAATCCGTGGCCCTTGCTGACCCCGGTCACGTCCACGAGCTCCCCGGCCTCGAACACGTCGACGCCGAGCTCCTGCCCGACCTCGTACCCGTCCGTGGCGTCCACGCGGAACTCGCGCACCGACTTCGGACGCTGGTGGTCCTTGTCGAGGTGCTTGAACTGGCCGGCGACCGGCTTCGTCGAGCGGCGCGCGACACCAGCGCCGAGCTGCACGGCGGTATAGCCGTCCTTCTCGACGTCGCGGAGTCGCGTGACCGTGTTCGGGGTCGCCTCGATGACGCTGACCGGGACGACGCTGCCGTCGTCCTGGAAGATCCGCGTCATTCCAAGCTTCCTACCGATCAATCCTGCCGGCACTGTGGTGATTCCCTCTCAACTGATGGCGGAAGTTCCCCGGGTGAGCCGATGCCCACCCGGAGCGCTTCACATCTTGATTTCGATATCGACGCCGGCTGCCAGGGACAGCCGCATCAGCGCATCGACCGTCTTGGTCGATGGGTCGATGATGTCGATCAGGCGCTTGTGCGTCCGAATCTCGAACTGCTCGCGGCCGTCCTTGTGAACGAACGGGCCGCGAATGACGGTGTACTTCTCGATCCGCGTCGGCAGCGGAACCGGGCCGGCGACGTCGGCCCCGGTTCGCTGTGCGGTCTCCACGATCTGCTCGGCCGACTGGTCGAGCAGCTTGTGGTCGTACGCCTTGAGTCGGATACGGATGCGCTGCTTGGCCATGACGGCTAGCCGATGACCTCGGTGATGACGCCCGCGCCGACCGTATGGCCACCCTCGCGAATCGCGAAGCGCTGACCCTGCTCGATCGCGATCGGCGTGATGAGCTCCACGTCGATGTTGACGTTGTCACCGGGCATGATCATCTCGACGCCGGCCGGCATCGCGATGGCGCCGGTCACGTCCGTCGTCCGCAGGTAGAACTGCGGGCGATAGCCGGCGTAGAACGGCGTGTGGCGACCGCCCTCCTCCTTGGAGAGGACGTACACCTCGGCCTTGAACTTCGTTCCGGGTTTCACGCTGCCCTTCTTGGAGAGCACCTGGCCGCGCTCGAGCTCGTCGCGCTCGATGCCGCGCAGGAGCAGGCCGACGTTGTCACCGGCCTGGCCCTCGTCGAGGGTCTTCTTGAACATCTCGACGCCGGTCACTACGAGGTCGCGGGTCTTCTCGTGGATGCCGACCAGCTCGACGGTATCGCCGGTGTTGACGATGCCGCGCTCGATGCGGCCGGTGGCCACGGTGCCACGGCCCTTGATGCCGAACACGTCCTCGATCGGCATGAGGAACGGCTTGTCCGTCTCGCGTGCCGGGGTCGGGATGTAGCTGTCGACGGCCTCCATCAGCTCCTTGATCGAGCTGTAGTCGTCGCTCTCCGGATCGTCACTGCCCGACTCGAGCGCCTTGAGCGCCGAGCCGCGGATGACCGGGACATCGTCGCCGGGGAACTCGTACTTGCTGAGGAGCTCGCGCACCTCCATCTCGACGAGGTCGACCAGCATCTCGTCGTCGACCATGTCCACCTTGTTCAGGAAGACGACGAGGCTCGGCACCTCGACCTGGCGGGCGAGGAGGATGTGCTCGCGGGTCTGCGGCATCGGGCCGTCGGCGGCCGACACGACGAGGATCGCGCCGTCCATCTGGGCGGCACCGGTGATCATGTTCTTGATGTAGTCGGCATGGCCAGGGCAGTCGACGTGCGCGTAGTGACGGTTCGCCGTCTGATACTCGACGTGGCTGATGGCGATCGTGATGCCGCGCTGGCGCTCCTCGGGAGCGTTGTCGATCTGGTCGAACGCACGGAAGTCGGCGCCGCCGGACAGCGCCAGGAACTTCGTGATCGCTGCGGTCAGCGTCGTCTTGCCGTGGTCGACGTGACCGATCGTGCCGACGTTGACGTGCGGCTTGCTGCGGTCGAACTTCTGCTTGGCCATGGTTGGTCCTTCGTCGCTCCTTGCGTGCTCTGGTTAGCTCTTCGACTTTGCGATCAGCTCGTTGGCGAGACTGTTGGGGACTTCTGCGTAGCGGCTGAACTCCATCGAGTACGCGGCGCGACCCTGGGTCATGCTGCGCAGCTCGGTGGCGTAGCCGAACATCTCGGCCAGCGGGACGTGCGCTCGGATCACGCGGCTGGTGCCGCGCTCATCGAGGCCGTCGATCTGGCCACGCTTGGCGTTGAGGTTGCCGATCACGTCGCCCATGAACTCCTCGGGCGTGGTGACCTCGACCTTCATGACGGGCTCGAGAATGGCCGGATCGGCCTTGCCGATGCCATCCTTGATGGCCATCGAACCGGCGATCTTGAACGCCATCTCGGACGAGTCGACCTCGTGGAACGAGCCGTCCACGAGCGTCGCCTTGAGGTCGATGACCGGGAAGCCTGCCACGACGCCGCCGGCGAGGGCCTCCTTGACGCCCTCCTCGATGGCGCGCCAGTACTCGCGCGGCACCGCGCCGCCCACGATCTTCGACTCCCACTCGAAGCCGCTGCCGCGCTCGAGTGGCTCGATCTGGAGGACGGCGTGGCCGTACTGGCCCTTGCCGCCGGTCTGGCGCACGAAGCGGCCCTCGGCCTTGACCACGGGGCGACGAATCGCCTCGCGGTAGCTGACCTGCGGCCGGCCAACGTTGGCCTGGACCTTGAACTCGCGCAGCATCCGGTCCACGAGGACCTCGAGATGAAGCTCACCCATGCCGGCGATGCGGGTCTGGCTCGACTCCTCGTCCGTGTGGACGCGGAACGTCGGATCCTCCTCGGCGAGGCGCTGGAGGGCAACGGCCATCTTGTCCTGGTCGGCCTTGGTCTTGGGCTCCACGGCCAGCTCGATGACCGGCTCGGGGAACGTGATCGACTCCAGCACGATCTGCTTGTCCTCGGCGGACAGCGTGTCCCCCGTCGTCGTGTTCTTGAGACCGACCGCGGCGGCGATGTCGCCGGCGCTGACCGACTCGATCTCCTCGCGGTGGTTGGCGTGCATCTGGAGGATGCGCCCGACGCGCTCCTTCTGGCCCTTCGTGCTGTTGTACACGTACGAGCCGGTCTTCAGCGTGCCGGAGTAGACGCGGAAGAAGGCGAGCTTGCCGACGAACGGGTCGGCGGCGATCTTGAACGCCAGGGCCGCGAACGGCTGGTCCGGATCGGTCTCGCGCAGCACCTCGACGTCCGCCTTCGGGTCGGTGCCCTTGACCGGCGGCACGTCGAGCGGGCTCGGCAGGAAGTCGATGACGGCGTCGAGCATCGGCTGCACGCCCTTGTTCTTCAGCGCCGAGCCGGTGAGGACCGGGACGATCTGGTAGGCCAGCGTGCCGGCGCGCAGCGCGGCGCGGATCTCCTCCACGCCGATCTCCTCGCCCTCGAGGAACTTGTGGGCGATGTCGTCGTCGATGTCGGCGAGAGCCTCGATCATCTTCTCGCGCCACTCGTCGGCCTCGGCCTGGTAGTCGGCCGGGATGTCACCCACGTCGATCTGGTCGCCCAGGTCGTTGCCGTAGGTGATGGCCTTCATGTTGATGAGGTCGACCACGCCGCGGAACTGGTCCTCGAGGCCGATCGGGATCTGGAGCGGCACGGCATTCACGCCGAGGCGGTCCTTGATCATGTCCACGACGCGCCAGAAGTCGGCGCCGGTGCGGTCGAGCTTGTTCACGAAGCAGAACCGCGGCACGTGGTACTTGTCCGCCTGCCGCCAGACCGTCTCCGACTGCGGCTCGACGCCCGCCACGCCGTCGAACACGACGACGGCGCCGTCGAGCACGCGGAGGCTGCGCTCGACCTCGACGGTAAAGTCCACGTGGCCGGGCGTGTCGATCAGGTTGATGCGATGGTCGGCCCAGAAGCAGGTCGTCGCGGCCGCGGTGATCGTGATCCCCCGCTCCTGCTCCTGCTCCATCCAGTCCATGGTGGCCGCGCCCTCATGGACCTCGCCGAGCTTGTAGATCTTCTTCGTGTAGAAGAGGATCCGCTCGGTCACGGTCGTCTTGCCGGCGTCGATGTGGGCGATGATCCCGATGTTCCGGGTGCGCTGCAGCGACGGCGCGCCGGTCGCGGGGGACCGCCCTGCGGTCTGTGTCGTCATCGGCCTACCACTTGAAGTGGCTGAAGGCCTTGTTGGCCTCCGCCATGCGATGGGTGTCCTCGCGGCGCTTCACGGCCGCGCCGATGCCGTTGCTGGCATCCATGAGCTCGGCGGCGAGCTTGTCGGACATGCTCTTGCCGTTCCGCTTGCGTGCCGACTCGATGAGCCAGCGCATGCCGAGGCTGATGCGCCGATCCGCGCGCACCTCGACGGGAATCTGGTACGTGGAGCCACCGACGCGCTTCGGCTTGACCTCGATGAGCGGCATCGCGTTGCGGAGGGCCTGCTCGAGGACCTCGACGCCGGCGCGACCCGCCTGGCTCTCGCATCGGGCGAGGGCATCCTCGAGGATGCGGTGGGCCAGGTGGCGCTTGCCACCGTACATGAGCTTGTTCGTGAACTGATCGAGCGTGAGGGCCGTGCCGGTGAGCTGGTCCTCGTACTTCGTCTTGCGCGCGATCGTGGGTCGACGGGGCATCTGCTAGGCCTTCCCGGGCGACTTCGCGCCGTACTTGCTACGGCTCTGCTTGCGGTCGCGCACGCCGGCGGCGTCCAGCGTCCCGCGGATGATGTGGTACTTCACCGCCGGCAGGTCCTTCACGCGACCGCCGCGGACGAGCACCATCGAGTGCTCCTGGAGGTTGTGTCCGATGCCGGGGATGTAGGCCGTGACCTCCATCCCGTTCGTCAGCCGCACGCGCGCGACCTTCCGAAGCGCCGAGTTCGGCTTCTTCGGGGTGCGCGTCATGACCTGGAGGCAGACGCCGCGCCGCTGTGGCGCGCCGCGTCCCTCAGACGTGGTCTGCTTGAGGGTGTTCAGCGTCCGGCGCAGCGCCGGGGCCTTGACCTTCTTGACGGCCGGCTTGCGACCCTTGCGGACCAGCTGGCTGATGGTTGGCAACGAGATCCTCGCGTTCGTACTCGCATGTCATTGATGTGCGCTCGTGCTGGCCGATGACGCCCACGGCCAGCCGATTTCGACTGCCGATTCTCGGGTTCATCGACGGCGCCCAGTCCGGTGCTCGGTCGGGCACACACGAAGGCGTCCCGCACGCGGGACACCGAAGGCGGAGTATACGAAACGCCCGATCGGACGTCAATCGAGGACCCCGCCGAGGTGGGTCGGGCACGACGAAGGGCGGCCCGGCCGGGCCGCCCTTCGCGCGCTTGAACGAGACGGCTACTTCTTCGCCGCCGGCTCCTCTTCCTTCTGCTCCTCGGTGAGCTCGTCGAAGGTCTTCTCCTCGACGGCGGCCTCCATGGCGGGATTGTTGCCGGCGCCCATGAGGTCGGCGACGGTCTCGCCCTCCTCCTCGGCCGCGGCCTCCGCCTCGGAGGTGTCGACGTCGCCGTCGCCATCGGCATCCGGATCGCCCGACAGGAAGGCGCGCGCCGCGGCTTCCTCCCGCTGCTGCTCCTCCTCCGCCGGCGAGAGCTGGCCCGCACGCTCGGCCTGGAGGCGTCGAGCCTCGGCGCCGGTCCCGGCGGGGATCAGCTTGCCGATGATGACGTTCTCCTTGAGGCCGATGAGGTGGTCCTTGGCGCCGTTGATCGCCGCCTCGGTGAGCACCCGCGTCGTCTCCTGGAAGCTGGCTGCCGCCAGGAACGAGCTCGTGTTGAGCGATGCCTTCGTCACGCCCAGCAGCACCGTCTGCGCCGTCGCCGGCTCCCCGCCCTCGGCCAGGATCCGGTTGTTCGTCTCCTCGAACTCGAAGCGGTCGATGAGCTCGGACGGAAGCAGCTCGGTGTCGCCCGGGTTGTCGACGGTCACCTTGCGCAGCATCTGGCGCACGATGATCTCGATGTGCTTGTCGTTGATCGTCACGCCCTGTGACCGGTAAACCTTCTGAACCTCGCCGACCAGGAACCGCTGGACCGTGTCCACGCCCTTGATCTGAAGGAGATCCTTCGGGTTCATCGAGCCCTCGGTCAGCGCGTCGCCGGCCGAGACCTCGTCACCGTCGCTCACCCGCAGGCGGGCGGAGTGCGGCACCGGGTACTCGCGGACGTCGACCTCCTCGGTGTGGAGGGTCAGGGTCCGTCCCTTCTTCGTGACGCGGCCGGCCGTCGGGGCCTTGACCTCGACGAGGTCCTCGTCCTCCCCGACGCGGGCCAGCAGCTGGCCCTCGGTCACCTCGTCGCCGTCGGCGACAAGGATCTCGTGCTGCGCGGAGAGCTTGAACGCCGTGTCGTAGGCCTCGCGGTGCGTGACGCGGACCGCGATCGGCTGGTCACCGGATGCCGGCGGCACCTCGACGACGCCGTCGATCTCGGTCATCGTGGCCTGCCCCTTCGGGATGCGGGCCTCGAACAGCTCCTCGACACGCGGCAGACCCTGCGTGATGTCCTCGCCGGCGACGCCGCCGGTGTGGAACGTGCGCATCGTGAGCTGCGTGCCCGGCTCGCCGATCGACTGGGCCGCGATGATCCCGACCGCCTGTCCGAGCTCGACGAGCTCGCCGGTGGCCAGGTTGCGGCCGTAGCACATGCGGCACACGCCGTGGCGCGCGGCGCAGGTGAGCGGCGAGCGGACGCTGACGCGGTCGATGCCCGCGGCCTCGATCTTGACGAGCGCCTCCTCGTCGATCTCGGCGTTGCGCTCGACGAGCACCTCGCCGGTCTTCTCGTCGGTGACTTCGAAGGCGGCCATCCGCCCGATGAGCCGATCCAGGAACGGCTCCGGGATCTGCTCCGACTCCTCGGCCGTGATCCAGGTGCCGATGTCCGCGCCGCAGTCGTCCTCGCGGGTGATGACGTCCTGCGCCACGTCCACCAGGCGCCGGGTCAGATACCCGGAGTCAGCGGTGCGGAGCGCGGTGTCGGCGAGACCCTTGCGGGCTCCGTGGCTCGAGATGAAGTACTCGAGCACGCTCATCCCCTCGCGGAGGTTCGAGCGAATCGGCAGGTCGATGATCCGGCCCGACGGGTCGGCCATGAGGCCGCGCATGCCCGCCAGCTGGTGGATCTGCGTCACCGAGCCCCGAGCGCCGGAGTTCGTGATCAGCATGATCGAGCCCTGCTCGTCCAGCCCGCCGAGCATCGACTTCGTCACGTCGTCGGTCGTCTCACGCCAGACCTCAACGGTCTGGGTGTAGCGCTCGTCCTCGGTGATGAAGCCACGCCGGAACTCGCGGTCGATGCCGTCGACGCGATCCTGCGCGTCGGCCAGCAGCTTGCCCTTCTGCTTCGGGACCGCCAGGTCGTCGACGCCGATCGTGATGCCGGCCGCGGTGGCGTAGCGGAACCCGACGGCCTTGATGCCGTCGACGAGCGTCGCCGTGGCACCCGGACCGAGGTCGCGGTAGCAGCGGGCGATGATCTCCTTGAGGCCCTTGCGGTCCATGACCTTGTTCACGAACCCGAGCTCGCGCGGCAGCGCCTGGTTGAACAGCACACGGCCCGCGGTGGTCTCGACGACCTCCTGGTGCGAGCTGACCGTACCGTCCTCGGCGGTGGCGTCGTGGATCTCCAGCTCCACCTTGATCGGCGCCTGGACATGAACCTGCCCGAGCTGGGCGGCCATGATCACCTCGTCGGCGCTCGAGAAGGCGCGGCCCGCGCCCCGCTCGTCGTCGACCTGGACCGTCAGGTAGTAGCAGCCGAGCACCATGTCGTGGGTCGGCGAGACGACCGGCGAACCATCGGCAGCCGAGAGCAGGTTGCGGGTCGAGAGCATCAGCTCCTTCGCCTCGCGCTGCGCGGCCGTGCTGAGCGGCACGTGGACGGCCATCTGGTCACCGTCGAAGTCCGCGTTGAACGCGAAGCAGACGAGCGGATGGATCTGGATGGCCGAGCCCTCGACGAGGGTCGGCATGAAGGCCTGGATGCCCAGCCGATGGAGCGTCGGGGCGCGGTTGAGGAGCACGGGGTGGTCCTTGATGACCTCCTCGAGCACGTCCCAGACCTCGGGACGCACGCGCTCCACGATGCGCTTGGCGCTCTTGATGTTGTGGGCGAAGCCCTTCTCCACGAGCTGCCGCATGACGAACGGCTTGAACAGCTCGAGGGCCATCTTCTTCGGCAGGCCGCACTGGTGCAGCTTCAGCTCGGGGCCGACCACGATGACCGAGCGGCCCGAGTAGTCGACGCGCTTGCCGAGCAGGTTCTGGCGGAACCGGCCCTGCTTGCCCTTGAGCATGTCGCTCAGGCTCTTGAGCCGATGGTTGCCGGTGCCCGCGATCGCGCGGCCGCGGCGGCCGTTGTCGATGAGGGCGTCGCACGCCTCCTGCAGCATCCGCTTCTCGTTGCGGATGATGATCTCGGGCGCCTCGAGGTCGAGGAGCCGGGAGAGGCGGTTGTTGCGGTTGATGACGCGTCGGTAGAGGTCGTTGAGGTCCGACGTGGCGAACCGTCCGCCGTCGAGCTGCACCATCGGGCGCAGGTCGGGCGGAATGACCGGCAGCGTGGAAAGGATCATCCACTCCGGACGCGCGCCGGACTTGCGGAACGCCTCGATGAGGCGGAGCCGCTTGATCGCCTTCTTCCGGCGCTGGCCGGAGGTCTGGCGCATCTCGACGTGCAGGTCCTGGCTGAGCTGATCCAGGTCGATCTGCTCGATGATCTTCTTCACCGCCTCGGCACCCATGCCGGCGTCGAACATCCGGCCGTGCATCTCGGTCAGGTGCCGGTACTCGCTCTCGGTGAGAATCTGCATGACCTTGATGTCGGCCAGCTTGGCGCGCTCGGTGCGTGCCCAGAGGCGGGCCTCGTCGGTCTCCTCGCGCACCTGCTCGCGCTCGGTGGCGGTCGCCTCCTCGATCCCCGAGGTGAGGTCGGCGAGCGAGGTCTGGTACTTCTCCTCGGCGGCGGCGAGCGCCTCCTTGGCGTCGCGCTGGACGGCATCGACCTCGCCCTTGACGAGGGCGCGGAGCTTGGCCAGCGCGTCCTTCGCCGTCTCACCTGATCGGCCGATGACCTCGCCGGTGGCCGTGAACACGACGTCGTCGGCGAGCGACTTGCCGCCCTCCTTGATCGTGGCCTCGACGGCCTGCGCGGCCGTCATCAGCTCGTCGGTGCGGGCGGCCTGCTGATCGGTGATGCGCTTCTTCTCGGCCTCGTGGGCGGACTCGACCTCGGTCCGCTTGTCGCCGATGGCGGCCTCGAGCTCCGCCTTCTTCTCGTCGACGATGGCCTGGGCGCGGGCGATCCGCTCCTCGGCCTCCTCGTCGATGCTCTGGGCCGCCTTCTCACGCTGCGCCTCGTCGACGCGGGTGACGACGTACAGCGCGAAGTAGAGGATGCGCTCGAGGTTGCGCGGGCTGATGTCGAGCAGGATGCCGAGGCGGCTCGGCGTGCCCTTGAAGTACCAGATGTGGCTGACGGGGCTGGCAAGCTTGATGTGGCCCATCCGCTCACGGCGAACCTTCGACCGCGTGACCTCGACGCCACACTTGTCGCAGATGATGCCCTTGTAGCGGATGCGCTTGTACTTGCCGCAGTAGCACTCCCAGTCCTTCGTCGGACCGAAGATGCGCTCGTCGAACAGGCCGTCCTTCTCCGGCTTGAGTGTGCGGTAGTTGATCGTCTCCGGCTTGGTGACCTCACCGGACGACCAACCCTTGATCTGCTCCGGCGATGCCAGGCTGATCCGGATGGCGTCGAAATTGTTGACTTCAAGCATGAACGGCTTGCGACTCCTGCGACGGCTGCGCGCCGACGCTGCGCTCTCGGCCGAGGTGGACCAGACCCCGGCTCATGACGGACCGATGGGTGGACGCCGCGGCGGCGTCATGCGGCGCCGCGACGTTCGAGCTATTCCTCAAAGCCCTGGAGATTGATTCCGCCGAGGTCCGGAAGCGGGTAGCTGCCGGTGTCCTCGATGAAGCGGATCTCCTCTTCGTTCTCGTTGAGAATCTCCACCGACAGACCGAGCGCCTGGAGCTCCTTGATGAGCACCTTGAACGACTCGGGCACGCCGGGCGGCTGGATCTCCTCGCCCTTGACGATCGCCTCGTAGGTCTGAACGCGACCCATGACGTCGTCGGACTTCACGGTGAGGAGCTCCTGGAGGATGTTCGCGGCGCCGTACGCTTCGAGCGCCCACACCTCCATCTCGCCGAAGCGCTGGCCACCGAACTGAGCCTTGCCTCCCAGCGGCTGCTGGGTGATGAGGCTGTACGGCCCGGTGGAGCGCGCGTGGATCTTGTCCTCCACCAGGTGGTGGAGCTTGAGCATGTAGATGTAGCCGACGGTGACGCGGTGATCGAACTGCTCGCCGCTGCGCCCGTCGTAGAGGACGGTCTTGCCGTCCTCGGCCAGGCCGGCGCGCTTCAGGGCACCGCGGATGTGCTCCTCGGTGGCCCCGTCGAAGACCGGCGTCGCCGCCTTCAGCCCGAGCGCCTGCATCGCCCACCCGAGGTGGGTCTCCAGGATCTGGCCGATGTTCATTCGGCTCGGGACGCCGAGCGGGTTGAGCACGATGTCGACCGGCGTGCCGTCCGGCATGAACGGCATGTCCTCGACGGGCAGGATCTTCGCGATCACGCCCTTGTTGCCGTGCCGTCCGGCCATCTTGTCGCCGACGCTGATCTTCCGCTTCTGGGCCACGCTGACCCGCACGAGGCGGTTCACGCCGGGGAGGAGCTCGTCGCCGTTGTCGCGGCTGAACTGCCGCACGTCGACCACGATCCCCCGCTCGCCGTGTGGCAGGCGCAGGCTCGAGTCACGGACCTCGCGCGCCTTCTCACCGAAGATCGCGCGGAGCAGGCGCTCCTCGGCGGTCAGCTCAGTCTCGCCCTTCGGCGTGATCTTGCCGACCAGGATGTCGCCCGGCTTGACCTCCGCACCCTCGTAGATGATCCCGTCCTCGTCGAGGTTGCGCAGGCTCTCCTCGCCCACGTTCGGGATGTCGCGCGTGATCTCCTCGGGACCCAGCTTGGTGTCCCGCGCCTCGATCTCGTGCTTCTCGATGTGGATGCTCGTGAACAGGTCGTCCTTGACGAGGCGCTCGCTCAGGACGATCGCGTCCTCGTAGTTGCCGCCCTCCCAGGGGAGGAAGGCCACGAGGATGTTCTGGCCCAGCGCCATCTCGCCGTCCTGGGTGCTGCTGCCATCGGCCAGGAGCTGATCGGCGGCGACGCGGTCGCCCACGTCGACGATCGGCCGCTGGTTGATGCAGGTGCCCTGGTTCGAGCGCAGGAACTTCTTGAGCCGATACACGTCGCGCTCGTCGCCCTCGTCGCGCTCGATCACGATGTGATCGGCGGTGACGCTGACGACGGTGCCGCCGTGCTTGGCCACGACCGTGCCCTGCGAGTCGAACGCGGCGCGGTACTCGACGCCCGTGCCCACGACGGGGGACTCCGGCTGGAGCAGGGGCACCGACTGCCGCATCATGTTCGAGCCCATGAGCGCGCGGTTGGCGTCGTCATGCTCGAGGAACGGGATCATCGCGGTCGCGACGCTCACGATCTGCTTCGGGCTGACGTCCATGTAGTCGATCACGTCGACCGACTCCTCGAGGAACTTGTCCTTCCACCGGACGAGGACGCGCTCCTCGGTGAAGCGGCCGTCGTCGTCGAGCGCGGCGTTCGCCTGCGCGATGTGGAACTTCTCCTCCTCGGTGGCATCGAGGTAGACGATCTCGTCAGTGACGATGGGACGGATGCGGACCTGCGCCACCTTGGCGTCCTTGATCTGGCCCCACAGCTTGTCGTCGATGGCGGCACCCGCCTTCGCGACGACCTTGCCGCCCTCCTTGAGTGCCAGGTCCTCGGCCAGGATCTGGCCCAGGGCATCGGCCTGCTTGTCACGGTGACCGACGTATCGGCGCACCTTGCGGTACGGCGTCTCGATGAAGCCGAACTTGTTGATCTTGCCGTAGGTCGCCAGTGAGCCGATGAGGCCGATGTTCGGACCCTCCGGCGTCTCGATCGGGCACATCCGGCCGTAGTGGCTCGGGTGCACGTCGCGGACGTCGAAGCCGGCGCGCTCGCGCGACAGGCCACCCGGGCCCAGCGCGGAGAGGCGGCGCTTGTTCGTCAGCTCGGCGAGCGGGTTGGTCTGATCCATGAACTGGCTCAGCTGCGAGCCACCGAAGAACTCCTTCATCGCGGCCACCACGGGGCGGATGTTGATGAGGGTGTTCGGGGTCGCCTGGTCGGCATCGGTGATCGTCATCCGCTCCTTCACGACGCGCTCCATGCGGAGCAGGCCGATGCGGAACTGGTTCTGGATCAGCTCGCCGTTCGCGCGAATGCGACGGTTGCCGAGGTGGTCGATGTCGTCCGGCTCGCCGCGGCCGTTGTTCAGCTCGATGAGCTTGCCGATGATCGCGACGATGTCGTCGCGGCTGATCACGCGGCTGGCACGCGGGTTGGCGCTGTCCTCGGACGGGAGCTCGAACTTCAGCTTCGCGGCCACGTCGCCGAGTGCCTTGTTCAGCTTGTAGCGACCGACGCGACCGAGGTCGTAGCGGCGGAAGTTGAAGAAGAGGCTGGTGACGAGCGCACGGGCGTTGTCGACCGTCGGCGGATCACCGGGGCGAAGCTTCTTGTAGACCTCGATGAGGGCCTCGTCCTGGTTCTCGGCCGGGTCCTTCTCGAGGGTGAGCGCCACGTACGGGTGCTCGGGATTGTCATCGACCGGACCGAAGATCTTCTCGATCTCCGTGGTCTCCAGGCCGACGGCGCGAAGCAGCGTGGTGACGGGGATCTTGCGCTTGCGATCGACCTTGACGCTGAGCAGGTCCTTGTTGCTGGTCTCGAACTCGAGCCAGGCGCCACGGTTCGGGATGACCTTGGCGGCATGGAGCATCCGGCCGGTGGCCGGGTCCTCGGTCGCGGTGTAGTAGACGCCCGGCGAGCGGACGAGCTGCGAAACCACGACGCGCTCGGCACCGTTGATGATGAAGGTGCCCTGCTCCGTCATCCATGGGAAGTCACCCATGAACACGGTCTGGTGCTTGACCTCGTCGGTCTCCTTGATGACGAGGTCGACCTCCACCTTCAGCGGACGCGCGAAGGTCAGGTCTCGAGTGCGGCACTCCTCCTCGTTGAACTTCGGATCTTCGAAGTAGAACTCGCGGAAGTGGAGCTCGAGATTCTTGCCGGTGAAGTCGGTGATCGGAGTGATCTCGTCCAACAGCTCACGGAGGCCGGTGGAGACGAACCACTCGAATGATTCGGTCTGCGTCTGGATCAGGTTCGGAAGCGGGAGAACCTCGGGGATGTGCGAGAAATTCTCACGGGTCGGGGCCAGCTCAAAACGGCCGGTCGACTCGGCCAAAGCCATTCAGGACTCCTCGAAGAGGGCATGGTGGGGCGCGGACACGCGAACGAGGAGTATACCACCGCGTTCCGCTTCGTCAACTGAAGCGCTTCTGAGCTCAGGCGTCGGCCCAGACGAGCTCGTAGACGCGGATCGTGTCGTTGAATCCCCGGATCATCGTCTCGCCACGGTCGACGAAACGCAGGCGCTTCCCCAGACTGAGGTCCCGGACGGCGCTCGAGCACAGCACGTGGTCTCCCTCCGCCTCCTGGCACAGGCGCGCGGCGAGCTGGACCACCGCGCCGAACAGGTCGCCGCCCTCGGTCACCGGCTCCCCCGCCGCCAGCCCGACGCGAAGGCTCAGCGGATTCGCGGCCGAGACGTTGTGATCGGCGACCTTCTGCTGGATGCGCACGGCGGCCGTCGCCGCATCGCCGACGAGATTGAACGAGGCCATGATCCCGTCGCCGGTGTGCTTCACCTCCCGGCCGCCGTTCGCCGTCACCGCCTCACGAACGATGCGGTCGTGACTCCGGAGCAGCGCCATTGCCCCGGCGTCGCCGAGGCGCTGGGTCAGCGACGTCGATCCGACGATGTCGGTGAAGAGGATGGTCCGGAAAGCCGTCTCGATGAACGGCTCGCCGGTCGGGGGCTCGACGACGCGACCGAGGAACGCGTAGACCATCGAATCCTCGACCTCGATGATCCGGCTGGCGACCATGCCATGGGCTTCGCGGTGGACCGCTTCCACCGCGTCCTTCGACGGACCTCGCGCCAGGCAGAACGCGGTTCCGGCATCGGGATCGTGCCAGTAGGTGAGGTACTCGACGCCGAAGCGGTCCTGGATGGCCACATCGCGGACGTGTCCTTCCGCCACCTCCCGTGCTGTGGCCTCGGGGACCTCGTGGCGATCCATGTAGAGCGGCATTGGCACCTCCGTGTGGGCCGATGCTAGTCGGCGCACGACGTCACGGTCATCCGATCCGGCTCGAAGCGCCGGCCACGGCCGCGTCAATCTACTGGATGATGGTCGCCTGACGCCCCGCCAGGGTGTCGCATCGACGCGCGAGCAGGATCAGCGCATGAAGAAGCCGGCCCCCGATCGAATCGGGAGCCGGCTCGTTCGCGCGTCGCGCGCAGAGGGTTACTTGACCTCGACGGTGGCGCCGGCCTCGGCCAGCTTCTCCTTCGCGGCCTCGGCCTCCTCCTTGGTGACGCCCTCCTTGACGGCCTTGGGGGCGGCGTCGACGAGGTCCTTGGCCTCCTTGAGGCCCAGGCCGGTGAGCTCGCGCACGGCCTTGATCACGAGGATCTTGTTCGCGCCGACGTCGGTGAGGACGGCATCGAACTCGGTCTGCTCCTCGCTCGCGCCGGCAGCGGCACCGTCACCACCCGCGGCGGGGGCGCCGGCCGCAACGGCCACGGGGGCGGCGGCGGTCACGCCGTAGCGCTCCTCGAAGGCCTTCACGAGCTCGCTGAGCTCGAGGACGGTCATCGTGTCGATCGCCTCGAGGATCTGATCCTTGTCCAGGGTCTTGGTCGCCATCGGTGTATCGATCTCCTGTTCTGTGGTCTCGAGGCGGCGTCAGGCCGCGGTCTCGGTCGTTCGCTTCTTGTCGGCCACCGCGTTCAGCACACCCACGAGGTTGCGCAGGTTCGCGGCGAGCACGCCGGCCATGCCGGTCATCGGAGCTGCCATCCCGCCGGCGATCTTGCCGAGCAGGACCTCGCGCGGCGGCAGCGTGGCCAGGCGGGTCAGCTGCGCGGCGTCGATCGCCTGGCTGCCGAGCATCCCACCTCGCACGGTGACGGTGCGCGAGTACGGTCGGAAGGCCTCGGCCAGCGCCTTCGCCATGGCAGCCTCGTCGCCGTCGATCGTCGCGAGGGCAGTCGGGCCGTCCAGGAGCGACTTGAGCTCCGCGCGGTCCGCCTCGTCGGCGGCGATCTTCAGCAGGCGGTTCTTGGCGATGGTGAGCTGGACGCCGCTGTCGCGGAGCGTCCTCCGGACCGACTGCATCTCCGAGACCTTGAGGCCACGGTAATCAGCCACGGCCATGGCCGAGCTGGAGCGGATCAGCTCCGTGAGCTCGGTGACGGCCTGGCGCTTGATGTCGGTCGGCATCGGTCTCTCTTCGTCTCCTCCTGGTCATGCAAAACGGCGGTCCCGTGCACGCGACACGAGAACCGCCGTCGATCAGCAATTCGTCATCGTGCCTGCGCGTGCCGCGGCGTCTGGTTCTCCAGCGCCGGCGATTGGTCCGGGATTCTCACCCGGGACGCATCGCGGTCTGTGGCTCTTCGGTTGAGGTGCGCATCCTAGCCGATGCGCCCGTCGCTGTCGCGTCGGCGCCTAGGCGCTCGCCGCGGCGAGCGCCGATGGAATGTCCACGCGCACGCCCGGG
This sequence comes from Chloroflexota bacterium, assembly GCA_025699005.1. Lineage (GTDB taxonomy): Bacteria > Chloroflexota > Limnocylindria > QHBO01 > QHBO01 > JACDBZ01. The sequence goes on from JAILWI010000005.1 coordinate 126,565, forward strand.
CCCATCGTCGGGGCCAGGGTCAGCGTCCGCATGTAGGTTCCCTTCGCGCCCGAGGGCTTCGCCCGCTGGATCGCATCGACGATCGCGGCCACGTTGGCCGACAGCTGCTCCGGCGTGAAGCTGGCGCGGCCGACCGAGACGTGGACGATGCCGGCGCGGTCGACCTTGAACTCGACCCGGCCGGACTTGATCTCCGACACGGCGCGCTCGATGTCGAACGTGACGGTGCCGGACTTCGGGTTCGGCATCAGGCCGCGCGGCCCGAGCTTCTTTCCGAGGCGTCCGACCGTGCCCATCATGTCCGGGGTGGCGATGGCCACGTCGAACTCGAACCAGCCGTCGTCGATCTTCTTCACGAGGTCGTCGCCGCCGACGTCATCGGCCCCGGCGCGCAGCGCCTCCTGGGCCTTCTCGCCCTGGGCGAAGACGATGACGCGCGTCGTCTTCCCGGTCCCGTGCGGCAGCACGACGGTGCCGCGCACGAGCTGGTCGGCGTGGCGCGGGTCGACGCCGAGGCGCAGGTGCATCTCGACCGTGCCGTCGAACTTGGTCAGGGACAGCTTCGGCAGCAGCTCACAGGCCTCGCCGATCTCGTAGCGGCGCTCCGGCTCGACGAGCTTGGCCGCCTCGACGTACTTCTTCGAATGCTTTGCCATGTCAGGCCACCTCGATGCCCATCGAGCGCGCGGTGCCCTCGATGATCTTCATCGCCTGCTCGACGGAGTTCGCGTTGAGGTCCGTCATCTTCATCTCCGCGATCTCGCGCAGCTGGTCGCGCGTCACGCGCCCGACCTTGTCCTTGTTCGGCTCCGAGCTGCCCGACTCGACCCCGGCGGCGCGCTTGAGGAGCGCTGCGGCCAGCGGCGCCTTCGTCACGAACGTGAAGCTGCGGTCCTCGAACACCGTGATCTCGGCCGGCACCACGTAGCCGCGCATCTCGGCGGTGCGCTCGTTGAAGGCCTTGATGAACTCCATGATGTTGATGCCGTGCTGGCCGAGGGCGGGACCCACCGGCGGCGCGGCGGTCGCGGCACCGGCCGGCGCCTGGACCTTCAGCATCGCGCGAATCTTCTTTGCCATGTCACTCCTTCGGAGGTTCGAACGGGACCATCGGTCCCTCCCTCTTCCTGGGACGGCCCCGTCACGTCCGGACGGGCGCCGCCATCGATATCGGTCCTACAGCTTCTCGATCTGCAGGAAGTCGAGCTCGACCGGGGTCTCGCGGCCGAAGATGCTGACGAGCACCTTGACCTTGTTGCGCTCCGGGTTGACCTCGTCGACCGTGCCGATGAACTCGGCGAACGGTCCGTCCTTGACGCGGACGCTCTGGCCCTTGCTGTACTGGACCTTGAACTTCGGCGTCTCGACCCCCATCTGCTTGAGGATCTTCTTGACCTCGGTCTCGTCGAGCGGCAGCGGGCGGTTGCCCGAGCCGACGAACGAGGTGACGCCCGGCGTGTTGCGCACGACGTACCAGCTCTCGTCGCTCATCGCCATCTCGACCAGCACGTAGCCCGGGAAGACCTTGCGGTTCACGGTCTGGCGCTGGCCGTTCCGGATCTCGATCTCCTCCTCCATCGGGACGAGGACCTGGAAGATCTGGTCCTCCACGCCCATCGACTCGATGCGGTGCTCGAGATTGGTCTTCACCTTGTTCTCGTAGCCGGAGTACGTGTGAATGACGTACCACTGCTTGCGCGTGCGGTCCGCCTCGGGCATGTCGCCCGGGCGAGGTGCCTCGCGCGACAGACGGGCTGCCTCGCGTGCCTCGTTCACGGACGTCGTTTCATCGGCCATCAGATCACCTGGTCCACGAGCGTGTTGAAGATCCTGTCGAGCACGAAGATGTAGACACCCACGGCGAACGACACCGCGACGACCAGGAGGGTCAGGCGGATGACGGTCTCGCGAGTGGGCCAGGCGACCTTCTTGAGCTCGGCCCAGCTCTCGACCAGATAACGGCGGATGCCGGTCAACACGATCGGTTCGTACTTCCTGCTAGTGCGTTGGTGTGGTGGTGAGGAGAAGCGGCGACCCGGTGGTGGCAGGGGCGACAGGACTCGAACCTGCAACCGCTGGTTTTGGAGACCAGTGCTCTACCAATTGAGCTACACCCCTCCGGACGCTGCTCCTACTTCGTCTCCCGGTGCAGCTGGTGCTGTCGGCATCGCGGGCAGAACTTGTTGAGCTCCATCCGCCCCGGGTCGTTGCGCTTGTTCTTCCGTGTGCTGTACGTGCGCTCCTTGCAGACGGTGCACGCCAGCGCGATCACGGGTCGATTCTCGGCCTTTGCCACGTGGTTCTCATTCCTCGTCAATGCCCTCGAACCCGGAGGCACGACGGCCACGCTGAACTAGGGCCGAGGTCCGGGGGAAAGCCCTGAGATTCTAGGGCCGAATCGGCCTCGGTGTCAACGAAGCTCGGCCCCTCGGTCCCGGCGACGCAGCACGATCCGGGTGAACGGCAACCGGACGTCGCTGAAGACCTCGATGCTGACGAGGAAGCCGATGAAGATGAAGATCACCCCGAGGAGCTCGCCCAGGAAGAAGGCCCAGGTGACGCCGAACCTGTTGAGGCCGCTCGTCCATCCGGGAATGAAGCCGCCGATGGCGATGAGGATCGTGGCCGGCACCCGCGAGTTGAGCTCCCCCGCGCGCAGTGCCCGCCACGCCGACGGGAGGGACGCGAAGAAGTTCACGACGACCGCGCCCGCGCGGCCCAGGGCGCCGATGACGGGCGGGCCGCCGGTGACGCGCAGGACGCGGACCTTCGGCATGAAGATGTAGGCGGAGTAGACCGCTCCGAACACGAGTGAGAACGCGCCCGCGATGTTGAACGGCGGCGTCAACACCCGGAGGTCGGGCGGCAGGGCGGTGCCGGTCGGAACACCGGTTCCATCCACGTGGAAGCCGGGCGCCGCGACCGGCGCGGTCAGCGTCAGGACGGCAACCGTGACCGATGCCACGCCGAGGATGACGGCCGCGGCCGGCGCGACGAGGCGGCGCTCGAGCCGCGTGACCAGCGCCAGGACGACGGCCGCGCCGGTCGCGAGCAGGACGACCGTGACGACCGTGCCGGTGGAGGCCGGATCGCCCTCGCGGGCGCGCGCCACGGCCGACAGGATGCTGAACAGGCCCCCGGCGAACACGCTGAAGGCGACGACGTACCCGAACCGCGTGCGGTTGAGGAGGAAGACCGTCCCGAGGCCGAGGTACGCCGCAACCCCGAACGCGCCGAACAGGTACCACAGCCGATAGAGCGTCTCGTTCCAGCCCAACGCACCACCGAGCAGCTCCGTCCCCGCGCCGATGCCGTACCACATCAGCCCCAGGGTCCAGACGAGCTGGTACGGCTGGCGTCGCCGCAGCCACTGGTCGGCGACGAGCACGGCGAAGCCGAAGGACAGGACGGTGCTCAGGAACGGGAGGAGGACGTTGGGGTCCACCGTGGGAGGGCGCCTCCTGCTGCGTCGGGTGCGCGCGGAATGCGCGCGTTTGAGATCGGCCCGGACGGATCGGCCGGCCAGGGCGAGCGGGATGATGCGGGGAGCCGCTCGCGCCGATCATGGCGACCGGGCAATGAACACGCAACCAGCGGCCAATCTGCGCAAACCTCGGCACATGCGAAGAGCCCGCCGGACGGCGGGCCCTTCACGAGTGACGAGATCGATGGCGTCAGACGGTCACACCGGCTGGCTGCTGGCGGCGTACTGCCACCTTCTCGGTCTCGGCGCGGGTGGCCCAGACCAGGCCGAGGCCGGTCAGAACCAGAGTGCCACCCAGTCCGCCGACCAGGCCCGCGACACCGAGCCCGAGCTGGAGCGTGCTGGCCGTGACTGCTCCGACGCCCAACTCACCGATCAGGGCATGCGCCACGCCGGTCCATGCCTGCGCCCGAGCCGGACCCTCGAGTGGGTGCTGGCGGTCGAATGCGGCCCAGTACCGTCCGTCGACGGGGAACTCGTACGTACCGGCGGCGAACAGCTCGCCGTTGTACTCGACGTCCTCGGCCAGGACGATGGTCTGGGTCGAGTGCAGCGTGTGGTAGGCGACCGTCGCCATCTGGTACATGTACTCGGTGCCCGTGTTGACGAGCGGGTCATTCGGGTCGAGCTCCGACGCGACGACCGGATAGCCCCAATCGTCCTCCAGGAGCGCCATGATCGGCACGGCGCCCTCCGGGGTGCCACGGTCGAGCAGCTGGCCCTCGTCGTTGTAGGCGAGCTGCACGTTCTGCGCGGCGCTGAAGGAACCGAGGGAGGTGTACCCCTCCTGGACCTTCATGAATGCGTATGCGCCTCCGACGACGAACACGATGCCGATGATCGCGAGGACGATTCCGAGTCCTCTGAGTCTCTTGATCACGATGGGTGCCTCCCTCGGGGGGTCTGCTGCGGTTCTTGCACCTCCACCATCGGCCATGTACCCGGATCCCGCATGTGACAGATGGACCCAATTCCGGCGCCGGGTGGCCCCCCGGGCGCGGCCCGCAGGTCACGAGCCGTAGGGGCCGACGACAGCGGTCGCTCGGCGCCGCCCGACTTCGGGAGACCACCCAACGAGAGCGGGAGCGGCATCGGTGCAGCGGCTGAGGGAATCGCGGGCGCCTTGGCTCCGGCAGCAAAGAAAAAGACCACCTCCCCGTTCGGCGGGTCGATGGTCGTCATGCGGTCGGATGGTGGAGCCCACGTCCGGGCTCGAACCGGAGACCTCTTCCTTACCAAGGAAGTGCTCTGCCTACTGAGCTACGTGGGCACGCGTCGATGCGTCACCCGCGGTCGACGGGCTTCTGCAGTGTCGCAGGATGAGCCGCTCCTCCACAAGCACGAACATCGCGACGTGGAGTTCGGAAACGGCTCGACAGGCTCTTCGGTTGGGAAGTCTTGGTGGGCAGGGAGGGAATCGAACCCCCACAGTCGAAGACGGCTGATCTACAGTCAGCGGAGCTCACCACCTGCTCAACCTACCCACGAAATACGCCGGCGCGTGGTGCGTCGCCGACGGTGGCCGATGGTATCAGACGCACTCGGGCCCCTCAACTGGAGCCGAGGGTGGGAGTCGAACCCACAACCGTCGGTTTACAAAACCGATGCTCTGCCATTGAGCTACCTCGGCGCGCCGTGGCGGAGTGTAGCAACTCGTCGGCATCGGCGACCCATGGCGATCAGGCCGATCGCTGACGCACCACCTCGAACAGGAGCAGCGCGCCGGCCGTCGATGCATTGAGGCTCGCGACGCGACCCGCCATCGGGAAGCTGACGAGGACGTCACAGCGGCGTCGGGTCGCCCCGGACAGGCCGCTCCCCTCACTGCCGACGACGACGGCGAGCGGGCCTCGGAGGTTGGTCTCCCACGCCGATGCCGGCGCGTCCTGATCGGCAGCCGCCAGCCGCAGGCCCGCCACCTTGAGCTCGTGGATCGCCTCGCCGATCGTCGGGAGCCGGCCGATGGGCAGGTGCTCGGATGCGCCGGCGCTCGCCTTCACGGCGGCTGCGCTGAGCGGCGCCGCTCCGCGCTCCGGGAAGACGACGCCGTCCACGCCGGCCGCCTCGGCCGAACGGAGCAGTGTGCCGAAGTTCGTCGGATCCTGGAGATGCTCGAGGACGAGGATGAACGGCTCGGCCCCGCGCTCCCGTGCCGCGGACAGCATCTCCTCGATCCCGGTCCATCGCCGCTCCCCGACCTCGACGAGCACCCCCTGGTGCCCATCGAAGCCGGAGATGCGCGTCATCTGGTCGGCGGGCACCCGGTCGATCGGCAGCTGCGCGCGTCTCGCCGCATCGGTGATCGCCCGCAGCTCGGGCGACGGCTTCGCGCTGGCCGAGACGAGGAGTCGATGTGCCTCGCGGCCGGCCAGCAGGGCCTCGAGGACCGGTCGCCGGCCGCCGATCCACTCGTTCACCGAAGCCGCTCGACCGACGCCACCGCCCAGGCGGCCACTCCCTCGTCCCCGGCGAAGCCGAGCCCGTCGGAGGTCGTTCCCTTGATCGAGACCGCATGGGCTTCCAGTCCCAGCAGGTCGCCGATTCGCTGTGCCAGCTCGTCGCGCCGCCGCGCGATCGCCGGACGTGCGACGGCGACGCTGACATCGACGCCGTTCGGGCGCCAGCCGTGCTCGGCGAGAAGCCGTACCGCCGCGCGCGTGAGGTCACCGGAGTCGGCGCCTGCCCAGGCATCCGCACCGTCCGGGAAGAGCGTGCCGATGTCGCCGAGCAGCGCGGCACCGAGGATCGCGTCGATGATCGCGTGGAGGACGGCATCGCCATCCGAGTGGCCGAGCGGTCCACGCGGCTCGTCGTCCCAGGTGATCCCACCCAGTCGCATCGGACGGCCGTCGACGAGCCGGTGCGCGTCGAAGCCGACGCCGGATCGCTGACCTGCGGCGGCGCCGGGCGGATCGAGGTTGGCGATGCGGTCCGCGAGGATGGAACGCATGGGCGCGAGATCCGAGGGGTCGGTGAGCTTCCGGTTCGGAGCCTCCCCGTCGACGGTGAGCACCGGCACGCCCGCCGCGGCAAGGGCGCCGGCATCGTCGGTGATGGGGCGACCCCACGCGTGAGCCTCCTCGATGGCCGCCCGAAGGGCGCCGAGCGTCGCCGCCTGCGGCGTCTGGGCGGCGGCCACCTCGCCGCGCTCGACCGGCGATACGACCCGGCCGCCGCGGACGCGCTTCAGGGAGTCCACGACCGGCACGACCGGCACGATGGCGCGCGCCCCGCCCTCGGCGGCGGCAGCGGCCACCACGCGGTCGACGAGCTCGGGCGTCACCGCGGGGCGGGCCGCGTCATGGACGAGGACGAGCGTCTCGTCGTCGTGCCCCGCGCTGGTGAGGCCCCAGAGGCCCTTGATCACGCTGTCGGCGCGCGTCTCTCCCCCATCCACCACCAGGCAGCGCCCGTCATCCGGCGGCAGCGCCGCGCGGAACCGCTCGCCGGCACCGACCGGGACGACGATTGCGACGTGGACGAGCGAGGGATGGGACAGGAGGACGTCGAGCGCCCAGCGCCAGGCCGGCCGGCCCCAGAACTCGGTCCACAGCTTGTCGCTCCCCATGCGCCGGCTGCTTCCGGCGGCGACGAGGATGGCGCTGAAGGGCGCCGGCGATCGCATCGGCCGGTCAGCCACCGTTCGCCCGCGGCTGCGCGAAGATCATGCGACCGGCGACCGTCTGGAGCACCCGGGTCACGGTCACCGGCAGTTCCTGGTCGATGAAGCGCATGCCGCCCTCGACCACGACCATCGTGCCGTCATCGAGGTAGCCGACGCCCTGCCCGGCCTCCTTTCCTTCCTGGATGATCCTGACCGTCATCTCCTCTCCCGGATGGAGCACGGCCTTCACCGCGTTGGCGAGCTCGTTGATGTTCAGGACCCGGATGCCCTGGAGATCCGCGACGCGGTTGAGGTTGTAGTCATTGGTGAGAATCGCCGACCCGTGGTCGCGGGCGTAGGCCATGAGCTTGGCGTCGACCTCGTCGACCTCCGGGTAGGTCGCCTCGCTGATCTCGACCGTCGTGACCGCGTCCTTCTGGAGCGCGGACAGCATCTCGAGGCCACGACGTCCGCGGTTCCGGCGCATCGCGTCGGGCGAGTCGGCGATGCGCTGGAGCTCGTCGAGCACGAATCGGGGCACGATGAGCGTCCCGAGGACGAAGCCGGTCTTCGCGATGTCGACGATGCGGCCGTCGATCACGGCGCTCGTGTCGACCACGACGCGGTTCGATGGTCCGCGGCTGCGCGCACCCGGGATCCATCCGGCGATGGCCGGCAGCAGCACGTCGCGTTTCTGGAGCGTGGCGCCGAGCATCATGATCGCCAGGAAGAGCGAGACGACCGGCGGCCCATAGGACCCGACCGGGCCGTCGATCTGCGCCAGCGGCACACCCAGCAGCACGCCCATCAACAGGCCGATGACGATCGCGGCCACCCCGAGGCCGAACTCCCCCGCTCCGGCCTCCGCCAGCTTCTCGACTGCGCGCCGCACCGGATAGATCGTGATGTAGGGAATGGCCAGGTATCCGAAGAGCAGCGTGGCCACCACGAACGCGGTGAGGAACGCGGGCCGATTCGCCGGCTCGATGAGATCGCCCGCACGCTGAAGCAGCGCCAGCCCGAGCGCAAAGCCGAAGAGGGTGCCCAGCAGGGCACCCGTGAACTGGATGATCCGGGTCATGAGGCGATGATTCCGAGATGAATGGATGAACACCACGCCGAAGGCCGATGAATCGGTGGCCGAACCGGCGCCTCGATGCAATCGAGGCGGGAACACTAGCACGGGCCCTCCGTGCAGTCCACGGGTCCGAAGGCCGGCCGCTCAGCTCTCCAGCGTCGCGTCGAGCGCTTCCCGGATCGTGGCCGCCACGATGAGCCCGCTCGCCGCCGAGCGGTCGGTCGCGCCGCGCGCCGGGCCGGTGATGAGGCGGTCGAACCCGAGGCGCCGCGCCTCCGCCAGTCGCCGATCCGCTCGCACGGCAGTCCGCAGCCGGCCCGACAGGGCGACCTCGCCGGCCAGCACCGTGCCGCGCCGGACCGGTCGCTCGCGAAGGCTCGACGCGAGGGCCGTGGCGATCGCGAGATCCGCGGCCGGCTCGTCGATGCGGAGGCCACCGGCGACGTTCACGTACACGTCGTGGCCGGTCAGGTTCAAACCGGCGTGACGGGCCAGGACGGCGATGAGCATGAGGACGCGATTCGTGTCGATGCCGGTCGTTGCTCGCCGCGGCGATCCGTAGCTCGCCGCGGCGGAGAGGGCCTGGATCTCGACCGCGAGCGGACGCGTGCCCTCCAGCGCGATCGTCACCGCGCTGCCGGCCGTCGGCGCCTCCTCCGATTCCAGGAAGAAGCGGCTCGCGTCGTCGACCTCGGCGAGGCCGTCTCCACGCATCTCGAGCACGCCGACCTCGTCGGTCGAGCCGAAGCGATTCTTCGCGGCACGCAGCAGGCGGGTCGAGCCCAGCCGCTCCCCCTCGAGGTAGATCACGGCATCGACCAGGTGCTCGAGGGTCCGGGGTCCGGCGACCGTCCCCTCCTTCGTCACGTGGCCCACCAGTGCGATGCAGGTCTGGCCGGCCTTCGCCACCTCGGCGAGACGCGACGCCACCTCTCGAACCTGCCCGACGCTCCCGGCCGGTCCCCCGAGATCCGGGCTCGTGATCGTCTGGACGCTGTCCACGACGGCAAGCGCGGGCGAGACGGACTCGACCGCGGCGAGGGCGGTCTCGAGGTCGGTGGTCGCCGCGAGGTCGAGCCCGGGGACGACGCCGCCGATCCGCTCGGCGCGTCCGCGGACCTGGGATGCCGACTCCTCAGCGGTGACGTACAGCGCGTTGCCTCCGGCAGATGCCACCCGCGCCGCGAGCTGGAGCAGGAGCGTCGACTTGCCGATGCCCGGGTCGCCGCCGATGAGGATGATCGAGCCGGGCACGAATCCCCCTCCGAGGACTCGGTCCACCTCGCCGATTCCCGAGCTCAGTCGGGTCGCCTCGGCACTGGTGATGTCACCGATCGGAGAGACGGGGGCCGACCCGGCCACGGCGCGCGCGGCTGACCGCGGCCGGCCCGCGACGCGTGGCGCCGCGATCGTCTCGACGAGCGTGTTCCAGGCCGAGCACGACGGGCATTGTCCCGCCCACTTGGGCGATGCCGCGCCGCATTGCTGGCACAGGTAGGTGGTCTTGACGGCTGGCACGCTGCTCCGATGGCGTCGATCTTCGGCGGCGATCCTGGGCGCCGACCTGGTACCGACGCCTTATCGCTGGCTTACCGGCCGGCCTTGGCCGGCTGTCGCTTGGGCGTCCCGCCACCCCGCTCGATCGTCAGGGCGCCATCGGGTCCGACATCGACGATGACGGTGTCACCCGACTTGAAGCTGGCCTGGAGCATGCGCTCGGCCAGGGCGTCCTCGATCTGGTTCTGGATCTCGCGTCGCAGTGGCCGCGCGCCGTACGCCTGGTCGTATCCCTTGGCGATGATCGCGTCCTTGGCCGCATCGGTCACGACGAGCTCCATCTCCTGGCCGGCCAGCTGCTCCTTCACGCGGGCGAGCAACAAATCGACAATCTCGCGAATCTCCTCGCGGGTGAGCTGGCGGAAGACGACCGTCGCGTCGATGCGGTTCAGGAACTCGGGGCGGAACGTGTTCTTCAGCTCGCCGAGCACCTTGTCCTTCATTCGCTCGTAGTCCGAGGCGGCCTGCGCGGCCTCGCCCTCGGCGCTGGCGCGGAAGCCGATCGAGGTGTCGCGCTGCATCTGCTGGGCGCCGACGTTGCTCGTCATGATGATGACCGTGTTGCGGAAGTCGACGCGCCGGCCCTTCGCATCGGTCAGGTGCCCGTCCTCCAGGATCTGGAGGAGGATGTTGAAGACCTCCGGGTGCGCCTTCTCGATCTCGTCGAGGAGGACGACGCTGTAGCTCTTGCGGCGAACGGCCTCGGTCAGCTGGCCGCCCTCGTCGTAGCCGACGTAGCCTGGCGGGGCGCCGACCAGGCGCGAGACGTTGTGGCGCTCCATGAACTCGCTCATGTCGATCTTCACGAGGGCGTCCTCGGAGCCGAACATGAATTCGGCGAGCGCCTTCGCCAGCTCGGTCTTCCCGACGCCGGTCGGTCCCATGAAGATGAACGAGCCGATCGGCCGCTTCGGATCCTTGAGACCGGCGCGAGCGCGGCGGACGGCGCGGCTGATCGTGACGATCGCCTCCTGCTGGCCGATGACCCGGCCGTGCAGTGCGTCCTCCATGTGCAGCAGGCGCTCTGACTCCTCGGCGCTGATCCGAATGACCGGGATGCCGGTCCACATGCTCACGACCTGCGCGATGTCCTCGTCGCTGACGACCGGGGTTTCCTTGCCCTGGTCCTCGTGCCACTTGGCGCGCAGCTCCTCGACCTTCTCCTTGCCCTGGGCCTCCTCGTCCCGGAGTCGGGCGGCGGCCTCGTAGTCCTGGCCGGCGATCGCCTCGTCCTTCTGGACGGTGATGTCCTCCAGCGCGGCCTGTGCAGCCTTGATCTCCGGGGGTGCCGAGGCGGATCGAAGCCGGACGCGCGACCCGGCCTCGTCGATGAGGTCGATCGCCTTGTCGGGAAGAGCCCGGTCCGCGACGTAGCGGACGCTGAGGTCCACGGCCGCGCGCACCGCATCGTCGCTGATCTTGACCTTGTGGTGCTCCTCGAAGCGCTCGCGAATGCCGAACAGGATGTCGACCGCCTCGTCCATCGTCGGCTCGTCGACCATGACCGGCTGGAAGCGCCGCTCGAGGGCCGAGTCCTTCTCGATGTACTTCCGATACTCGTCGAGCGTCGTGGCGCCGATGCACTGCAGCTCGCCTCGGGCCAACGGGGGCTTCAGGATGTTCGCCGCGTCGATCGCCCCCTCGGCCGCGCCGGCGCCAACCAGGGTATGGAGCTCGTCGATGAACAGGACGCTGTCGTTGCTCGAGCGCAGCTCCTCGATGATCTTCTTCAGCCGCTCCTCGAACTCACCGCGGTACTTCGTGCCCGCGACGAGCGAGCCGATATCGAGCGTCAGGACGCGCTTGTCGGCGAGCGTCTCCGGCACGTCGCCGCTCACGATGCGATGGGCCAGACCTTCGGCAATCGCCGTCTTCCCCACTCCGGGCTCCCCGATGAGGGCCGGGTTGTTCTTTCGGCGTCGCGACAGGATCTGGATGACCCGCTCGATCTCCTTCTCGCGACCGATCACCGGGTCGAGCGCGCCCGAGCGCGCGGCGTCGGTCAGGTTGATGCCGAGCTGGTCGAGGGTCGGCGTCTTGCTCGGGCGCTTCGTCTCCTGGGCCGGGGTCGAGCTGCTCGACTGGCTCAGGACGTGGATCACCTGGTGGCGCACCTTGTCGAGGTTCACGCCCAGGCTCTCGAGCACGCCGGCCGCGATGCCCTCTCCCTCGCGGACGAGGCCGAGGAGCAGGTGCTCGGTACCGATGTAGTTGTGGCCGAGCCGGCGCGCCTCGTCGATGGCAAGCTCGATGACCCGCTTCGCCCGCGGCGTCAGCCCGACCTCGCCGACGACCGGGCGGTCGCCACGACCGATGATGAACTCGACCGCGGTGCGGACCTTGGACAGCTCGACGTTCATGTTCTCGAGCACACGCGCGGCGACGCCCTCACCCTCGCGAACGAGGCCGAGGAGCAGATGCTCGGTACCGATGTAGTTGTGGTTGAAGCGCTGGGCCTCATCCTGCGCCAGGGTGAGGACCTTCCGCGCCCGATCGGTGAACTTGTCGAATCGATCCATGGTCGCCGGCTCTCGTGCGTCGGTCTGGTTGAGTGTACGGCACCGATGCCGCGCGCCGCATTCGCTGCACGCCCACGTCGCCCTACACCATAGATACGGTGGACGGCCACGCTTCGATCATCGTTCCGCCCGAAATGAGCGAGGAGCGGACCTGACGGCCCGCTCCTCGAGTCGCTGTGACGGCCGGGTCGCGGCCGTGGGGACTAGGCCTTGGCCTCCTCCGACTCCGACTCCTTCGTAGTCTCGGCGTCGGTCTCGGAGGCATCGGCGGTGTCGGCCCCATCGTCGGCCGCGCCGGCCTTCGCTGCCGGCACGCCGTTCGAGGTCTCATCCGCCGTTGCCGTCTCTGCCGAGGCATCGGCCCCGGCCTGCTCGACGTCCTCGGCAGCGTCGTTGCCACCCCGGAACTGGTCGAGGAGCCCCGAGCTGGCGAAGGCGGCCGCCATCGTGTTGTCGATCCCGCCCTCCGGCTCGGCCGTTGCGTCCTCGGGTCGGTAGTCGAACCGGTCGCGGCGCGGTCCGCGGTCGCGACGCGGTCGATCCTCGCGCGGTGCGGGGGCCGGCCGGTCCTCGGCCTGCTTCAGGCTGAGGCCGAGGCGGTGGCGCTCGGAGTCGAGGCTGATGATCCGCAGCTTGATCGCCTGGCCCTCCTGGACGACGTCGCCCGGATGCGCCACGCGCTGGTTGGACAGCTCGCTGATGTGGATCAGGCCCTCGAGCCCCTCTTCGACGCGCACGAATGCGCCGAAGTTCACGAGCTTGGTGACCGTGCCCTCGATGACGTCGCCGATCTTGTACTTCGCCACCGACTCCTGCCACGGATCGGGCTGGAGACGGCGAATCGAAAGGCTGATCCGACCACGCTCGTGGTTGATGTCGATGACCTCGGCCTCGACCTCCTCGCCGATCTGGTGCGCGGTCTCCGGATTGTTGACCTTGTTCCAGCTCAGCTCGCTCTTGTGCACCAGGCCGTCGATGCCGCCGAGGTCCACGAACACGCCGAACGGGGCGATGCTGCGGACGACGCCGGTGACCTTCTGGCCGGTCTCGAGGCTGCTGAAGAGCTCGTCGCGCTTCTCGCGGCGCTCCTCGTAGAGGGCGACCTTCTCGGAGAGGATCAGGCGGTTCGCCTTGCGGTTCACCTCCAGGATCTTCAGCCGCAGGGTCCGGCCCACGAAGGGCTGCAGCTTCTCGGCGATCTCCTGGGCCGCGTCTCGAGGCTGCTCGTCGCGCGGACGGCGCGGGAAGTCGACGATCTGGCTGATCGGCACGAAGCCGCGCACGCCAAGGTCCACGATCAGGCCGCCCTTGTTGTGATCGATGACGCGAGCCTCGACGATCTCTCCGGCGTCGAAGCGCTCCTGCATCGCGCGCCACTTGCGCTCGAGGCCGGCGCGTCGCAGGGAGAGGACTGCATGGCCCTCGGGCGACTCGGGCTGGAGGACATAGACCAGCACCTCGTCTCCGACGTTCAGCTCCTGCTTGTTCTCCTCGCCGTCGCGCGGCCCGCGGCGGTTCATGAGCTCGCGGTTGCTGACAACGCCCTCGCTCTTGCCACCGAAGTCGACCAGGATCTCGTCGGGGTCGATCCGCACGACGGTTCCCTCGACGACGTCCCCGTGCTTGAGGCTCTTCACCTCGTTGTCGGGATGGTCGAGAAGCTCGGCCATGGTCATCGACTCGTTGGTCGGGGGCACCGGCGCCGGGGCATCCTCGGCGGCTGCAGCCTCTCCACCGTCGGACGCCGGCTCAGACGACACCTCAGCCTCGCCGCCCATGGCGGCTGCCGCTTCCGGCTGCGCTTCCTGCTCGACAGGCTCCGCCAAAGCGGGTTCGTCGCTTGCCGCTGCCGGCTCAGCCACGGCCTCCGCCTTGGCAGTCGCGGGCTCGGGCTCGGGCTCGGGCTCGGTCGCCTCGGCGTCGGGTGCGGATGCCGCCGGGGCCTCATCGGCTGTCGACTCCGGCTGCTCCGGAGCAGCTGTCTCGGGCTGCTCGGCGGCGGCGGTGCTGGTGGGTTCCTCCGGCGTGGCCGAGGCGGTTGCCTCTGTTGCCTCTGCGCCTTCGGGAACCTTCGGTGCCTCGTTGGTCTCTTCGGTCAAGTGTTCAGTACGCTCCTGTCGGTAAAGTCCGTGACAACAGATGACGCCCTCCACGCGGAGGGCGTCGGTCACCGGCCGATGGTGTCAGGTGCGTCCTGGTGGTCTCAAACGAAACGACTCGGTGCTCCTTTACGCCTACCGATGAAATCAACGCGCTCACGCGCGATATGGGGTTGTCTGCCACACGGCCCGGGGAGCATACCATACGGTCAAATGCCCACCTTGATCGATGCCTGAACTCCCGGACCTGACGGTCGTCGCCGAGGAGCTCACCCGCCGAGTCGCCGACCGGACCGTGCTCGAGGCCTCGACGCCGACGCCGATCCTCCTGCGCGCGACACCCGATGAGGTGGCCTCCCTGCACGGCACCACGATCGGGCCGACTCGGCGCCGTGGGAAGTTCCTGTTGATCCCGTTCACGGCGGAACCGGGGAGCACGCGGCTGCTTGCCGCGAACGCCATGCTCGCGGGGAGATTCTGGCTCGTCCAGCACGCGGAGCGGGTCCGCGCCCGCACCGGCGTCCGCCTTCATCTCGACGACGGCAGCGACCTGCGCTACGTCGACCGCGAGATGCTCGGAAAGCTCTACCTGGTGGACGAGCAGGAACTCGACGACATTCCCGGCTGGACCGAGATGGGACCGGACGCCGATGATCCCGAGCTCACCCTCGACGTGTTCCGTGAGCGGATTCGGCGCCATCCGGGGGAGCTGAAGCCGCTGCTGCGGAACAGCAAGTTCGTCGCCGGCATCGGCAACGCGTACTCCGACGAGATCCTGTGGGAGGCGGGACTGGCTCCCTTCCGCCGTCGCAGCTCGATCTCCGCCGAGCAGGTCGAGAGCCTCTACCAGGCCATGCGCACCGTCCTCGCCGAGGCCGTCGATCGGCTGCGCGTCCTCGTCCCCCCGGACATGCAGACTCAGCACCGCGAGTTCCTCAAGGTCCACCTGAAGGGCGGCGAGCCCTGCCCTCGCTGCGGACGCGCGCTTCGCCAGATCGGAGGCCGGGAAGCGACCACGTTCTGTCGCACCTGCCAGCCGCCGTTCTGACGCGCGGTCAGGGAATCTGGAGCACCTGGCCGATCACGATCTCGTTCGGGTCCTCGATCCCATTGAGCTCCTGCAGTGCCGAGACCGTCGTGCCGAACTGCTGCGCGATCGCGGCCAGCGTGTCCCCCTCCTCGACGACGTACTGCCGCGGTGGCGGTGGCGCCTCGGTCGGCGCCACGGTCGGGGCCGGGGTGGGCGACGGCGCCTGGGTCGCCGTCGGCGTCGGCGATGGCGAGAACGACGGTGACGGCGTCGGAGTCGGCTGGTCCGTGGGCGTCGGAGCCGGCGTTTCCGCCGGGCTGCTCGGCGATGCGCTCGGGACGGTCAGGCCGAGCGGCGGCCCGCCGACCAGCCCGCCCGCGACGGCCGCGCTGCCGATGCCGATGGCGGCGGCGGCAGCCCCGACAGCGATCACCGGCGCGCCCCGCGCCCGCCGGGCACGACCGGCGATGCCTCGCCACGCCGGATCCGGAGCCAGGACCAGGCGAGTGCTCACGAGGCCCTCGAGGATCGTGGAACGTCCACCGGCCCGGGCAACGTTGGCGCGGAAGCGCTCACATCGCGGGTGGCTGGCGGTGAGACAGAGGCTCGCCTGCTGCTGACGGTCGATCGCGATCGGCGGCGGCTCCGCGTGGCATCGGTGCGAGCCATCCACGCCATCGATCGCGGCGTGGCGGCCTCCCTGGAGCCCGAGCAGCGGGCAGACGCGATCCACGTCTGCAGGATAGCAACAGCCCC
Source organism: Chloroflexota bacterium (assembly GCA_025699005.1). Lineage (GTDB taxonomy): Bacteria > Chloroflexota > Limnocylindria > QHBO01 > QHBO01 > JACDBZ01. The sequence continues at coordinate 142,692 of JAILWI010000005.1, forward strand.
GCCGGCGAACCGACGGGGCTGACGTATGAAATATCCCGGCGACGACCTATTTTCCCAGGGGGTTGCCCCCCGAGTATCTTCGGCGCTGGAGAGCTTAACTTCCGTGTTCGGGATGGGAACGGGTGGAGCCTCTCCGCTAGCGTCACCGGGATAGATCTTCAAATGTCGACCTTCGCCCCGCGAGGGACGCGTCGAAGAATTGGAAGCAACGAATCATCGTGGATGTGAGCGACGACTGTCGTCGCTCTCCGAACGCGATCCAGCAGCGTGCTAGTCGCGTGAACTAGGTCAAGCCCTCGACCATTAGTACCTGCTTCGCTCAACACATTGCTGTGCTTACACGTGCGGCCTATCAAACAGCTAGTCTCGCTGCGGTCTTACCTGGTTAACCCAGTGGGGAACCTCATCTTGAGGCGAGCTTCGCACTTAGATGCTTTCAGTGCTTATCCCAACCGAACATACCTACCCAGCAATGCCATTGGCATGACAACTGGTACAACATTGGTTCGTCCACTCCGGTCCTCTCGTACTAGGAGCAGCTCCTCTCAAGTTCCCTACGCCCACGGCGGATAGAGACCGAACTGTCTCACGACGTTCTGAACCCAGCTCGCGTACCGCTTTAATTGGCGAACAGCCAAACCCTTGGGACGTACTTCCGCCCCAGGATGCGACGAGCCGACATCGAGGTGCCAAACAGGGCCGTCGATATGAACTCTTGGGCCCTATAAGCCTGTTATCCCCGGGGTAGCTTTTATCCGTTGAGTGATACCCCTTCCACTCGGAGGTACCAGATCACTAAGCCCGACTTTCGTCTCTGCTCGACTTGTAGGTCTCGCAGTCAAGCACCCTTATGCCTTTGCACTCTACGGCTGGTTTCCATTCAGCCTGAGGGTACCTTTGGGCGCCTCCGTTACTCTTTAGGAGGCGACCGCCCCAGTCAAACTGCCCACCTGACACTGTCCAGCGCCCGGATTACGGGTCGCGGTTAGAGCCGAAATACAACAAGGGTGGTATTTCAACGGTGACTCCACCGAGGCTAGCGCCCCAGCTTCAACGTCTCCCACCTATCCTACACATGCTGAACCTCAGTCCAATATCAAGCTACAGTAAAGCTCCACGGGGTCTTTTTGCCCTGCCGCGGGTAACCTGCATCTTCACAGGTATTTCAATTTCGCCGGATCCCTCGTTGAGACAGCGCCCAGATCGTTACGCCATTCGTGCGGGTCGGAACTTACCCGACAAGGAATTTCGCTACCTTAGTACCGTTATAGTTACGGCAGCCGTTTACCGGGGCTTCAATTCAGAGCTTGCACCCCTCCTCTTAACCTTCCGGCACTGGGCAGGCGTCAGCCCCTATACGTCAGCTTTCGCTTTAGCAGAGACCTGTGTTTTTGCTAAACAGTCGCCTGGGCCGTTTCACTGCGGCCTCGATCAGCCTCCCATCAAAGATGAGCGCTGCGAGGCACCCCTTCTCCCGAAGTTACGGGGTCAATTTGCCGAGTTCCTTAACGAGGGTTCTTCCGATCGCCTTGGTATGCTCTACCCGTCTACCTGCGTCGGTTTGCGGTACGGACGCCTTTGATCTCGCTAGACGCTTTTCTTGCAGGATCGGCTCAGTCGAATCAGCTTTCGCCTTTCATTCGCTTCTCGGAGTTGAATGAGAGGACGGATTTACCTGTCCTCTCCCCCTACCAGCTTAGACGCACATAGCCAAAGTGCGCTCAACCTACCGTTCCCGGTCACGCCCTTGCTCCCGCGATCGCTTCTCACCGGCTGCCTCGACAGCAAAGCTGCCTCAGCGCACCGGCGTCCACGACCGTGGCACCCGAAGGTGCAAACGATCTCTGGCGGTATCGGAATATCAACCGATTGTCCATCGCCTACGGCTTTCGCCCTCGGCTTAGGCCCGACTAACCCTGAGCGGATTAACCTTCCTCAGGAAACCTTAGACATACGGCGTGCGCGTTTCTCACGCGCATTTCGCTACTCATGCCGGCATTCGCACTTCCGTCCACTCCAGCCGTCCTCACGATCGACCTTCACTGCTGACGGAACGCTCCCCTACCACTGCACCAGGCCCGAAGGCCTGAGCACAATCCGAAGCTTCGGTATCAGACTTGAGCCCCGTTGGATCTTCGGCGCGGAATCACTTGACCAGTGAGCTATTACGCACTCTTTAAATGATGGCTGCTTCTAAGCCAACATCCTGGTTGTCTAAGCAACTCCACATCCTTCCCCACTTAGTCTGAATTTTGGGACCTTAGCTGTCGGTCCGGACTGTTTTCCTTTTGACCACGAAGCTTAGCCCTCGCAGTCTGACTCCCGGGGTATGGAGTCGTGGGATTCGGAGTTTGATTGAGTTTGGTAAGCGGGAAGCCCCCTAGCCCATTCAGTGCTCTACCCCCACGACTGAACCCCCGAGGCTAGCCCTAAAGCTATTTCGGGGAGAACCAGCTATCTCCGAGTTCGATTGGCATTTCACCTCTACCCACAGGTCATCCCCTAGCTTTTCAACGCTAGTGAGTTCGGTCCTTCACGGGACATTACTCCCGCTTCAACCTGCCCATGGGTAGCTCACTCGGTTTCGGGTCTACCCGCTGCGACTGTGACGCCCTGTTCAGACTCGCTTTCGCTACGGCTCCGTCCTTCACGGACTTAACCTTGCCACAGACCGGGTAACTCGCCGGCTCATTCTTCAAAAGGCACGCCATCAGGCTACCCGCCGGCCGAAGCCTACGGGCAACACCCTCTGACTGCTTGTAAGCACGCGGTTTCAGGTACTGTTTCACTCCCCTCCCGGGGTGCTTTTCACCTTTCCCTCACGGTACTGGTTCGCTATCGGTCGCCAAGAGTATTTAGCCTTGGACGGTGGTCCGCCCGGGTTCCCACATGAAGAGACCTTCCACGTGGTACTCAGGGACACGTCCGGGAGTCGGATCGCTTTCGCTTACGGGGCTGTCACCCACTCTGGCGGGCCTTTCCAGGCCACTTCTGCTAACGAACCGATTTGTAACTCCCTGCGGGATCCACAGCTCCCGCGAGACGGCCCTACAACACCGCGACTGCAACGGCTGCGACCTATCACGCAGCCACGGTTTGGGCTTCTCCGCTTTCGCTCGCCACTACTAACGGAATGTTCTCTGCTCCTCGAGGTACTTAGATGTTTCAGTTCCCTCGGTGTCCTCGTCACGGTCTATGTATTCAACCGTGCGTCCCAGGGCATTACCCCTGGGGGGTTTCCCCATTCGGATATCTCCGGATCAACGCTTGCTCGCAACTCCCCGAAGCATTTCGCTGCCTGCCACGTCCTTCGTCGGCTCTTGGCGCCAAGGCATCCACCGCATGCTCTTAGTAGCTTGACCTACAGCGTTCACGCGGCTAGCACGGTGCTGGCCGTCGCAACGATGCGGTCGCGTCGGAAAATCCTCGACGAAATCGATGCTTCCAATCTTCGATTGATAAGGTCGTGCGTCCGCGATGGACGCCCGCCGTGTCGCACTCGTGCGATCGGCCCGCCGGTCGGCACGTGGCCGGCCGGTCGACGCCTTGCGACGAAACCGTCACGGCGTCAGCGATCGTGTCCGCTGACCGGTGGGCGCGACGACGTCACGCGCATCGGTCAGAAGACCGTTCTGTGTGGGCTTGTCACAACGATCGCGAGGAGGACCTGGTGGGTCTCCCCGCGAGAGCCGAGTAACTGTAGCACCCCGCCCACGGCCGGTCAACAAGCCTGACGGAGCCTGAATTCGTGCTTGATTCGTGGTGGAGATGAGGGGACTCGAACCCCTGACCCCCTCCTTGCAAAGGAGGTGCTCTCCCAGCTGAGCTACATCCCCACGGCGGGGCCATCGTATCCGCCGCTGTGCACCGGGTCAAAGGAGCGCTCAGCGAAAGACGACCGTCCGATCCCCGTGGAGCAGCACGCGGTGCTCGACGTGCCAGCGTACGGCGCGGGCGAGTGCCACGCACTCGACGTCACGGCCGACGCGCGCAAGTTCGGCGACGCTGTGCGCATGGTCGACGCGGGCGACCTCCTGCTCGATGATCGGGCCCTCGTCGAGGGCCTCCGTCACGTAATGCGCGGTGGCCCCGATGAGCTTCACACCGCGCTCATGAGCCTGAGCATACGGTCGTGCGCCCTTGAACGACGGCAGGAACGAGTGATGGATGTTGATGGCGCGTCCGGCGAGCTCGCTGCATGCCCGGAAACCGAGGATCTGCATGTAGCGAGCGAGGACGACCAGCTCGATCTTCTGCTCGTTTACGAGATCCAGAAGCGCATCATCCCGTTCATCACGCGGGGAATCGACGCCGGGAAGCAGGTGATAGGGAACCCCGTAGCCCGTGGCCAGGGACTCGAAGTCGCGGTAGGTCGAGGCAACACCCACGACCTCCGCGGCCACGGCGCCGGTCTGCCATCGGTAGAGGAGATCGTTGAGGCAGTGGCCCTCGCGCGACACGGCGATGAGCACGCGCGGGCGGCGTGCGGTGTCGTGGAGCTCCCAGCGCATGGCATGGGACGATGCCAGCGGCTCGATCGCGGTCCGCCACGACTCGACCGATCCCCCGCCCTCGTCGGCGAAGTGCACCCGCATGAAGAACACGCCGGCGTCGGGATCACCGAACTGTTGGCTGTCGAGGATGTTGCCGCCGCCCTCGGCGATGACACGGGCCACCGCGTAGACGATGCCTCGACGATCCGGGCACGAGAGGGTCAGGATCAACTCGGGAGATCCCATGGCGGGCGTCAGGGTGGAGTCAGTCGTCGGCGCGGTTCCGGCGGCAGCTTGTTGCCTTCCGGCCAGGGGACCTCGCGGACCAGGCAGATGGGCGTCTGCTCCCTCGCCTGGCCGAGCGGGTTGTCCGCGAAGAGACGCTCGACGAACCGGCGGTCCACCCCGGGGCTTGCCCCGAGGACGGCGCAGCCCGCGTCGTTGGCATCGATGATCGCGATCGGGGTGCCGACGGCCGCGGCCAGGGCGCGAGCGGCACCGTCGGGGTCCTTCGGTCCCAGCGTCGCGGCCTCGTTGTACGGCGGGATCGTGTAGCTCGTAGGGCCGTCGATCGCCTTGGCCTGGGGGCCCGCCACCCGGTAGAACACGCCGTGGACGCCGAAGGGCTTCGTGACCGCCGAGAGGGCCGCCGCGAGGAGGATGCGAGGCGCTCCCACCTCCCGGATCGCGAGCTCCATGGTCTCGGCCGACCCGAGACCGATCCCGTAGCCGGGGCGGGTGACGAAGCGCTCGAGGAGGCGAGCCAGCGGACTGGGGCGGATATCCCGGATCGGGTAGGAACGGCCCTGGGTGATCGCCACCATCCGCTCGCTCACCGCCACGACCCGGACGTCCTCCGGCGGCGTTCCAACGTAGCGGGTCACGACCTCGGCCGCGTCGTCGTCGCCGGTCACGAGATGCGTGCGCACCGGGTGACGTGCGTAGACGACACCGTTCAACGAGGCATGCAGCGCGCGATCCTCGTTCGGGGTGTCGAGGACTCCCATCGGGCGCTCGTCGGTCGGCTGCGCGGTCATCGGCGGCTTCGAGGACACGGGCGCTCCATCGGTCGAGGGAGGTGAGGTGGTGGGCGTTTCTGGACTCGAACCAGAGACCTCTGCCTTATCAGGGCAGTGCTCTAACCAGCTGAGCTAAACGCCCCTCGGGAGGCGGCATCGTAGCAGTCGCAGAGCTGACTCCGCAACCGACGCTTGTGCCCGGCAAGTACGCTGTCCGCCTGCAGCTCCGGAGATCGTCATGGGCTTCAATCCGGGAACCGGCATGACGCCGAACGACTGGGCCGAGACCGAGGCCCGACGAGCGGAACGCACACAGCGGGCGGACCGGCCGCACGGTCGCGACATCAGCCCGAGATCACGCCGCATCACCGGGCTCATCCTCGCCATCGTTGCCGTGGCGCTCATGGCCTACGCCCTCCTGGGATGGCTCGGGGTCGTGAGCGTTCCGGGCTTCAACGCATGAGAGGGAAACCGCGATGCTCGATCACGATCACCGTCGGCTGGGTCACCCGCACTTCAACCCGACCGACGCCGGCATCCGCGCCGACGAGCGCATGCGTGCCATGGACGGCCTCGGTGGACGGGCGCCATCCCGCCGCACCCGACTGATCATCGGCCTCGGCTTCGTGGCGGCCATCGTCGCGTTCTACGTCGCCGCCGCCATGGGCTGGATCGGGGTCATCCCGAACTGACCGAACGCGGCCCGGGACGCGAAGAAGCCGCCCCCGAGGGGACGGCTCTGCGTTGCTTACGCTGCTGAAGAGTGACAGGAATCCGCGTAGTCAGCGGGAATCAGGTCGTCAGTTTCGAGGGCGGTTCAGCTCATTCATCGGTGCTCCCTCGAGCATCGATCCTTGCGGCGAGCTGGCCGATCGACCTGGGATCGTGGTCCCGGCGAACCGGTTCCACATATCTCCCTAGAAAGGAGGTGATCCAGCCGCACCTTCCGGTACGGCTACCTTGTTACGACTTCGTCCCAATCACCAGTCCCACCTTCGACAGCTGCCTCCTTGCGGTTGGCCCACTGGCTTCGGGTGTTACCGGCTTTCATGACGTGACGGGCGGTGTGTACAAGGCCCGGGAACATATTCACCGCAGTGTGCTGACCTGCGGTTACTAGCAACTCCGGCTTCATGCAGGCGAGTTGCAGCCTGCAATCCGAACTGAGACCGGCTTTAGGGGATTAGCTCCACCTCGCGGTTTGGCAACCCGTTGTACCGGCCATTGTAGCGTGTGTGTAGCCCAGGGCGTAAGGGCCATGCTGACTTGGCGTCATCCCCACCTTCCTCCGAGTTTCTCTCGGCAGTCTGGCATGAGAGATACAACATGCCACGGGGGTTGCGCTCGTTGCGGGACTTAACCCAACATCTCACGACACGAGCTGACGACAGCCATGCAACACCTGCATGACGGTCCCTTGCGGGAGGACGACGTTTCCGCCGTTTTCCGCCACATGTCAAGCCCTGGTAAGGTTCTTCGCGTTGCGACGAATTAAACCACACGCTCCGCTGCTTGTGCGGGCCCCCGTCAATTCCTTTGAGTTTTAGCCTTGCGGCCGTACTCCCCAGGCGGAACACTTAATGCGTTAGCTACGGCACAGCCGGGGTCGATACCGACTACGCCTAGTGTTCATCGTTTACGGCTAGGACTACCGGGGTATCTAATCCCGTTCGCTCCCCTAGCTTTCGCGCCTCAGCGTCAAGAATGGGCCAGGTAGTCGCCTTCGCCACTGGTGTTCCTCCCGATATCTACGCATTTCACCACTACACCGGGAATTCCACTACCCTCTCCCACCTTCAAGCCGATCAGTTTCCGATGCAGTTTCCCAGTTGAGCCGGGAGATTTCACATC
>JAILWI010000006.1 GCA_025699005.1 Chloroflexota bacterium
GTGTGTTTTTCCTCTTCCAGCCGTTTAGCGGGGGGCGCCCCCGGGCCTCAGTGGCGTTGGGGTGCCCCGCCGGGGTTTGCTGCGCGGTGGGGCCTGGGGGGGGGGGGGGGGGGCCACACCCCCCCCCCCCCGCTTCTCGGTTCAGCCCCCGGCGGATGGCTGGGATGTCGGACGAGGGTGCTGTCCCCGCGGTCCTTCATCCGCCTGCTCGGTCGCCGCCTCCCCCGTTTCACGGTCACCGGTACGCTCCTCGACCTGCTCGTCTGCCTCCGGCGTGGGCTGCACCGGAGCGGTCACGCCCCCGGAAATGGGAGCTCGGGGGTCGGAGGAGCCGGCGCCTGTCGCACGGCCGGGCGCCGCGCTTGGTGGAGCGGATGCCCTTGGTCCTTCTCCAGCCGCCGCGTTGACGCCCGCGGGATGCTCCGCCGCGCCCCCCGTGCCCCGCTCGGGCGGCGCGGGCGTCGCAGAGGCCGATGATGCGGTCGCCCAAACGGGCCCGATGACCTCTTGCGAGCCCGCTGGCAGGTGGTGGACATACGCATCGAGAACGGCGAGCTCGCTTTCCGCATGCTCCCCTCCAATGGATCCCGAAGCCCCGATTGCGTGGCGCAGGCGTGCCACGCCATCCGCGATGGCGGGCTCGAGGGCTGCCGCTTCCGACGGCCGGCCTGAGGCGACCAGCCGCGCCATTTCTTCGAGACGCTCTCCAACCACATCGGCGGCAAGGAAGGGGTGCAGCCGCGCCGGCACCGCGTCGAACCGCAGCGCCTCCACTCGCAGCTTCAGTCCGTACAGGGGATCCCCGGGGAGCGCGTACTGCGACGAGCCGAGGGCGGTGGCCGCACTTGCGGCGAGCGTGACACTCGCGATCAGGACCGCGCGTCCGAGCCGGCCCATCTGGCGCGATTGCCGGCGCTCGCCGATATCCTCGGCGATCCGCTCCCGGGTGGCCACATAGCGGTTGATGGCATGGCCACGAAGTCGTCGGCGGAAGTGCGGATCGGGCGTCACCTGCGCGCGCAGGGTCTTGAGGCGGCGCTCGACGGCAACGTCGAGGTCGGCATTTGCCGGTCGGATCGGCCTCGTGAAGAGACTCACCGCGCATCCGCCCGAGCGAGATGGCGGCGCAGCGACTCGATCGCGCGGAAGGTCAGGCCGCGGATCGTTCCGGCGCGACGGCCCATGACGGCGGCCGCCTCCTCGGCGGAGAGGCCGACCGCATAGCGGAGGGCGATCGCCTCCTGCTGGTCCGGCGTGAGAAGGCGGATCGCGTCGCGGAGCTCTCGGATCTCCTCACCCCGCAGCGACTGGTCCTCGAGGGGAGTGTCACCGCTCGGCTCGGCGATCGAGCCCAGCGGCTCAGTCGGGCGGCGCCGACGCTGATGATCGATCACTGCGTTCCGCGCAATCCGATAGGCCCAGGCCGCGAATGGCCGCCCCGTGACGCGATAGCGTGGCAGAGCGGTGACGATGCGCTCGAACACGAGCTGCGTCAGGTCCTCGGCATCCTCGCGATGTCGAACCCGAACGGCCACGTAGCGGTAGATCGGATCCACGAGCGCGTCATAGAGACGCCCGACTGCCTCGACCTCACCCGCAGCGGCCGCAATCGCCAGCTCGTCGACGGTCGCCTCTGCCGGCGGCCGAGCGACCGCCGGGCGCGGGAGCGCATCGGCGTCGACCAGGGTCGCCCGCAGGGTGGCTTCGAACGATCGCTCAGTCATCGGGACAGCACGCTGGGAACGGGATCGGTGGTCGCAACCCTAGCACCGGGCTGGGGCCGAATCATCCGGCACGGTGCATCGGCGCACCGGAGAACCAGCGTCAGATGATCGCGAGCTCGCGGCCGACTCGCTCGAAGACCTCGAGGCAGGTGTCCAGCTCCTCGCGGGAATGCTCGGCGGTCACGATCGTCCGGACGCGGCTCTTCTCCTCGGGGACCGTCGGGAAGCCGATGCCCATCGCGAACACGCCCTCCTCGAACAGCCGATCGCTGAACCGATGCGCCAGCGCGCCGGCACCCACGATGACGGGCGTGATCGGCGTCTCGCTGTTGCCGGTATCGAAGCCAAGCTTCTCGAGGCCGGCCTTGAAGTGCCGTGCGTTCTCCCACAGCCGCTCGATGAGCTCCGGCTCGGTCTCGAGGACGTGGATCGCCGCCAGGCACGCCGCGGCCACGGCCGGTGGATGGGACGTCGAGAAGAGGAATGGCCGAGCCTTGTGCTCGAGCACGGTGCGCAGCGACGCGGGCCCGGCCACGTACCCTCCGAGCACTCCGATCGCCTTCGATAGCGTGCCCACCTGGACGTGAACGCGACCGTGCAGGTCGAAGTGATCGACCGTGCCACGACCGTTCCGGCCGAGGACGCCGGAGGCGTGCGCGTCGTCGACCAGGACGACGGCATCAGCCTCCTCGGCAACCTCAACGATCTCCGGCAGCCGGGCGATGTCTCCATCCATGCTGAACACGCCATCGGTGATGACGAGCACGGTCCGATCCGCATCGGCCGCCCGGATCTCGCGCAGGGAGCTGCGCAGCGCGTCGATATCGGCGTGCGGGAAGATCTTCCGCTCCGCCTTCGTGAGGCGGATGCCGTCGATGATGCTGGCGTGGTTGAGCGCGTCGCTGACGATGACCGCCCCTTCGGGCGCCAGGATCGGGATCACGCCCGTGTTGGCGGTGAAGCCGGACTGGAAGGTGAGCACCGCCTCGGTGTGCTTGAACGTCGCGAGGCGCTGCTCGAGCTCCTCGTGCAGGCTCATCGTGCCCGCGATCGTTCGAACCGCGCCGGACCCCGCGCCGAAGCGTTCGACCGCGTCGAGCGCCGCCTGGCGCAGCTTCGGGTGGGTGTTCAGGCCGAGGTAGTTGTTGCTCGACAGCGTGATCACCTCGCGTCCATCGATGACGCATCGGCTCTTCTGCTCGCTCTCCACCACGCGGAGCTGGCGGTACAGGCCCTTGGCCTTCAGCTCCTCGATCTCGGCGTCCAGGAAGGCGAGCGGGTTGCGGGATCGGGCGGGTGCGTCGCTCATGACGGTCAGTCTAGATCGGCTACGGGCGCAGGACGACCTTGCCGGCGTGGCGCGACGCGATGAGGTCGAACGCCTGCGGCCAGTCGGCGAGGTCCAGGCGATGGGTGATGATCGGCTGAACGTCGAGGTCGCCCGAGCGGAGCAGTGCCTGCGTCCGATCCCAGGTGTCGTAGATGCGACGGCCGAAGATGCCGTGGAGGCGGATGCCCTGCATGATCACCCGCTCGGACAGGTCGATCGGCACCGGCTCACTGAAGATGCCCAGCAGGCTGACCCGACCGCCCCGCGTCGTGAGGCGCAGCGCCTGGTCGAGGGCAGGCGGGGCGCCGCTCATCTCGAGCACGACCTCCACCCCGTCCCCGCCGGTCGCCTCGAGGATTCGCTCCTCGGTGGCGGGATCGCTGGCGTCGAGCGCCAGGTCGGCTCCCATCGTCCGCGCCAGCTCCAGCCGGTAGGCCTCGGTATCGGTGGCGACGACGAGGGAGGCCCCGGCCGCCTTCGCGATGCCGACGGCGCACAGGCCGATGGGTCCGCATCCGGTGACGAGGACCGCGCGCCCCTCGATTGGCTCGACGAAGGCAGCGTGGACGGCGTTGCCCATCGGCTCCTGGAGGGCGACGACCGCCGGATCCAGACCGTTCGACTCGATCGCGTTCGTCTCCGGGATGACGACGTGCTCGGCGAAGCCCCCGTCGGTGTGAACGCCGATCACCCGCAGGTTCCGGCAGAGGTGCTCGTCGCCGCGCCGGCACTGGGCACAGGTCCAGTCGACCAGATGCGACTCGACGCCGACGAGGTCGCCCTCCTTCACACGGCTGACCTCGGGACCTGTCGAAACGACGGTTCCGGCCAGCTCGTGGCCCAGGATGCGCGGCGGGGCGAGGTTCTCCGCCGCCCAGTCGTCCCAGGTGAAGAGATGGTGATCGGTGCCGCAGATGCTGGCGGCATCCACGCGCAGCAGCACTTCCCCGCGCCCCGGGACGGGCACCGGACGCTCCACCAGCTCGAGCCCCGGACCCGGAGCCGTCTTGGCGAGGGCACGCATCGCCGGTCGCGGAGAGGCTGTCATCGCGTCGCGTCGAGCTCGCCGATGCCGGCGGCCGACTCGTGGTCATCGCTGCGAGGCAGGGCGTCGCGCACGGTGTTCTCGAGGATGCCGATGCCCTCGATCTCGAGGCGCATCGCGTCGCCGTCGGCGAGGTAGCGGGGCGGCTGCTGGTAATGACCCACCCCGGCCGGCGTCCCCGTCGCGATCACGTCGCCCGGCTCGAGCGTGATCGTCTGCGACGCGAACGCGACGATCGTCGCCACGTCGAACACCATCTCGGCGGTCGTCGAATCCTGCCACGCCTCGCCGTTGACCCAGGAGCGGAGCCGCAGCGCCTGGGGATCGGAGATGTCGTCAGCCGTGACCACGGCCGGCCCCATCGGGGCGAAGCCATCAGACCCCTTGGCCCGCAGCCACTGCCGGTCCTCCTTTTGGAGATCGCGCATCGTGACATCGTTGACGATCGTGTATCCGAAGACGTGCTCGAGCGCCTCGGCGCGGCCGATGCGCGAGGCTCGCCGGCCGATGACGACGCCGAGCTCGCACTCGAGGTCGAGCTTCTCGGTGGCCCGTGGCCGGGTGATCGAGGCGCCGGGGTCAGCGACGGCATTCGCGAACTTGCTGAACAGCATCGGGTATGCGGGCGGGTCGATCGACTGCTCGCGGCAATGGTCGTGGTAGTTCAGGCCGACGCAGATGATCTTGCCTGGCCGTGCGATCGGCGCCCGTGGCACGTCGTCGTCCGCGAGCTCCACCACGGGACCATCGATCTCGCGCAGCCGGTCAGCGGTGATGCCCGCGGCCAGGAGCTCTCCCACGTCGGTGGCGCCCGTGGCCTCGGTGAGATCGCGAAGGTGGCCGTCGCGTCGCACGGCGAGGCGCCGCGGGCGCCCGTCGGACGCGTGGGAGATCAGCTGCACGCGGCCGAGTATAGGGAGGTCACGGCTCGCTGAAGTACCTGCGCGAGGCCGGTCGGAGCAGGCCGGCGACGAGGCCGATGGTGAGCACGGCACCCAGGGGTACGGTGAGCAGGTACCAGCCGTTGGCCGCGGCTGGCGGCATCTCGAGCAGCACGGGCGGGAGCCCGGCCAGGATCGGGACCGGCAGAAAAGCGATCGCCACCGCGAACCGATGCGCGATCCGCTTCCGCTGAAGCGCGGTCGTCACCCCGAACAGCACGGCGGCGAGCTCGAGCATCATGAAGATGCCGAGGATGCTGAACGGCGCCCGCTCGCTGAAATCGACGAACTGCACGATCCGCCCGAGCAGCAGCCCGGTGATGGCGAGCAGCGCCAAGGCCCAGGCGAACCACAGGCGCACGGCGAGCGGGGTGGGGACGTCGGAAGGCGGGGACATGCGGAGCGATCCTAGCAAGTCGGAGCGTTCTCCCTCCCGAACGTCGCAGAGATTCCTTGACATGCAGCACACGCACCGCGTAGAGTCGCTCGCCTAAACCGGTTCACTAAAACGGTTTACGGAGTCGCAGGACATTCCCCAGCCTCAGAACGGAGCACCGTGGCCCGACCCCGTATCGACGATGTGGCCCGCGCGGCTGGTGTCAGCAAGACCGCGGTCAGCTTCGCGTTCAACCAGCCGGACAACCTCAATGCCGCGACACGCGAGCGAATCCTGGCTGCGGCTGCCGAGCTCGGCTACCTGCCCTCCCCCATCGCGCGGCGCCTCGCATCCCGCCGGACCGATCAGATCGGCCTCGTCGTGCCCCAGGCGACGCATCACGTGTTCGCCAACCCATTCCTCCCGGAGCTTCTGCGCGGCATCGGCGACGTGTGCGACGCCGAGGGGATCTCCCTGGTCATCGTGCCGCCGGTCGGTGGATCGATCGCCCGGGCGGTCGAGGGCGCCCTCGTCGACGGCCTCGTGCTGCTGGGCCTCGAGCCCGACCATGTGGAGCTCGAGCTGGTGCGCAAGTCGGGCATGCCGGTGGTCGCCCTGGACGTCGACAGCTGGGAGGACGCCGGCGTGATCTCGGTCGACGAGGCGGGGGGCGCAGACGCGGCCGCGCGACATCTCTACACGCTCGGCCACCGCGACGTGGCGGTCGTGCTCATCGCGGAGCATCCCGACTCGGGGGTCGACGAGAGCCGCGGGATCTCGGCACGGCGGCTGCGCGGCATTCGCGATGGGTTCGACGCGGCGGCACGCGAGACCGGGGGAGCGGAGGTCCAGGTGCGGATCCTGTCGTCGACGGTCTCGGAGGACGGCGGGCGGGCGGCATTCGCCGAGCTCCAGGCCGACGGACTCCCGTCCGCGATCATCGCCATCACCGACATCACCGCCATCGGCATCCTGCTGGCGGCGCGTGAGGCCGGCATCTCCGTCCCCGACAGGCTGTCGGTCGTCGGCTACGACGACGTCCCGGCCTCGGCATGGACACAGCCGGCATTGACGACGGTCCATCAGCCGATCCGCGAGAAGGGACGGCTCGCGGCCCAGCGGCTGGTGGATTTGCTGCGCGGTCGCGAGAGCCGCCAGCTTGGCACCGAGCTCCTGGCGACCCGCCTGGTCGTCCGGGGCTCCACGGCACCGGCCGCCGACGGCCGACACCCCTCCGACGCGCGAGCATCCCCGGGGGGAGGAGGTGTCGCCCATCCCTGACCCGTCATCGGACCAGCAACGAAGCAACCACAACGAGGAACCACTTTCCATGAACCTGAAGCTCCACCGTACGATCCTGCCGGTCGGCATGGTCGCCGCACTCGCCCTCTCGGCGTGCGCCGGGGGCGGCACCTCCGAGAGCGCCGACGCCAGCGATCCAGCCACCTCGGCGGATCCGTCCACCGCGTGCAGCGGCGTCGACTCGCTGACTTTCACCCACACGATGAACGACCAGGAGTCGCCGGTCATCGCCGAGATCGCCGAAGCCTTCGAGGGAACGAGCGTCGAGGTGACGCAGATCCCGTTCGACGGGGCGCAGCAGGCGTACGACCAGCAGGCTGCTGGCGGCGAAGCGCCTGACGTCTTCCGCGCGGAGATCGCCTGGATCGCCGACTACGCGGACAAGGGCTATCTGCTCGATCTGACGAGCATGATCCCCCAGGCCGACTGGGACGACTTCCTGCCCGGTCCCCTGGCCTACGGCCAGTGGCAGGGCGGTACGTACGCCGTGCCGCAGGTCACCGACGCCCTCGCGCTCATGTACAACAAGTCCATGTTCGAAGAGGCGAGCGTCGAGGCGCCCGCCACGATGGACGACTTCATCGCTGCCGGTGAGACGCTCCAAACGGAGCTCGGCCTCGAGAACGCGTTCTACATGCGCGGCGACGCGTACTGGCTGCAGCCCTTCCTGTGGGCGTTCGGCGGCGGGCTCTTGACCGTCGACGACGAGGGCCAGGTCACCGAGATCCTGGTGAACAACGACGGGTCGGTCGCTGGCCTCGAGTTCCTCCTGAGCGACGTGCTCGGCACCATCGCGCCCGCGGACGTCGACTTCGCGAACGACTACGGAAACGCCATGACCGCCTTCAAGGAGGGCGAGGTCGCCATGATCTTCAACGGACCATGGTCGACCGCCGACGTCCTCTCGGGCAGCGAGTTCGCCGATCCCGAGAACCTGGGCATCGCCGTCATTCCGGCCGGGCCGGATGGCGACAAGGGATCGCCGATCGGCGGACACAGCTACGTGCTGTACGCCGGCATGGACGAGGCGAAGCAGGAGTGCGCCGCGGCGTTCGTCCAGTACCTCAGCTCGGCGGAGAACCAGGGTCGCCTGGCTACCGAGCTCAACCTTCTCCCGACCCGCTCGAGCGCGTACGAGCTTCCGGACGTGGCCGACAACCGGCTGATCGCCGACTTCGGCACCGTGATCGAGAACGCCACGGCGCGCCCGGTCGTCCCGGAGGGCGGCGGGATCTACGCCGACTTCGGGCCGAACTTCCAGGCGGCCTGGACCGGTGACAAGGAGCCCCAGCAGGCGCTCGACGACGTCGCCGCGGCGTGGGAGACCCTTCTCGGAGACCGGCTCGCGCAGTAGAGTCGGACCGCTGTTCCCGGGCCGGGCGCCACGCCCGGTCCGGGAGCCGTCGCCCACGTCACCTTGACCCCACGACACAGGAGAAGCCCCGATGCGTGAGCGGATGTGGGTGGCCTACGCCTTCCTGGCGCCGGTCGCCGTGGTGATGGCCGTGATCGTCATCTACCCGCTCATCGGATCGGTCGTCTCCAGCTTCACCGACCTCGACCGCAGCAACTCGGCGACCGTCTTCCGGCCCGGCTCGGAGGAGTTCGTCGGGATCGACAACTACGTCACGGTGCTGACCAGTGAGGAGTTCCGTGGCCGCCTGACCTGGACGGTCGTGTGGACGGCCGCCAACGTCTTCTTCCACTTCACCTTCGGGCTCGGGCTTGCCCTGCTGCTGAACCAGCGCTTCCGGGGACGGACCGTGT
The DNA here is from genome assembly GCA_025699005.1 of Chloroflexota bacterium. GTDB lineage: Bacteria > Chloroflexota > Limnocylindria > QHBO01 > QHBO01 > JACDBZ01. The sequence continues at coordinate 8,486 of JAILWI010000006.1, forward strand.
ATCGGCTCATCCTCATGCTGCCCTGGGCCGTGCCGGCCTTCATCAGCGCGGTCAGCTGGCGCTACATCTTCAACGGCGAGTACGGGGTCCTGAACCTGTTCCTCGAGGGCTTCGGCATCGACGGGCCGAACTGGCTGTCCGATCCCTTCTGGGCATACGTCGCGCCGATCATCGTCAACGTCTGGCTCGGCGTGCCGTTCATGATGGTGGCGCTGCTCGGCGGCATGCAGTCGATCCCGGCCGACCTCTACGAGGCGGCGCGCGTCGACGGAGCGAACCGCCGCCAGGCGTTCTGGAACGTCACGATCCCGCAGCTCAAGTCGGTGTCGGTGGCCGTGACCATGCTCGGCATCATCTGGACCTTCAACCTGTTCGTCGTCATCTTCCTGACGACCGGCGGCGGTCCGGGCGGGCGCACCGACATCCTCGTCACCGAGTCGTTCAACCTGTTCCAGGCCGGCCAGTACGCGATCGCGGCGACCTACTCGGTCATCATCCTGTCGCTGCTGCTCGTGTTCGTCACCTTCTACCAACGGATCTTTCGCACCGAGGACGTGGCCCGATGAAGCAGCCCCTCTGGGAGAAGGTGGCGACCCACGTCATCCTCATCTTCGCGTCGCTGATCGCGATCTTCCCGATCCTGTGGGTGATCTCGACCTCGTTCAAGAACCAGTTCGACGTGCTCTCGACCGAGATCCACCTCATCCCGGAGAAGCCCACGCTCGAGAACTACGAGTCCCTCTTCAATCCGGGTAGCGCCACCGGCGGCTTCTTCTGGAACTGGTTCGGAAACTCGCTGCTCATCGCCGTCCTCACGACCATCCTGTCCGTCTTCCTCGCCTCCACGGCGGCGTATTCCCTGAGCCGCTATCGCTTCTGGGGCAAGAGGCCGATGACGAGCTTCTTCCTCACCAGCCAGATGTTCCCGGCGGTCATCCTCCTAGTTCCCCTGTTCCAGCTGCTCGCCATCCAGTTCCGGCTCCTGAACACGCCGTGGGCGCTCGTCCTCGCCTATGCCACGACCGCGATCCCGTTCTGCGTGCTGATGCTGAAGAGCTATTTCGACACGCTGCCGATCGAGCTCGAGGAGGCCGCCAAGATCGACGGGCTCGGGCCATTCGGTGCGTTCTGGCGCATCGTCGTGCCGCTCTCCACGCCGGGCATCGCCGTCACCGCGTTCTACGCCTTCATCACGGCCTGGAACGAGTTCCTCTACGCGCTCGTGTTCCTCACGAAGCCGGAGGCGTTCACGCTGCCGATCGGAGTTCGGTTGTTCATCAACCAGTTCACCCAGAACTGGGGCGGAACGATGGCGCTGTCGGTGATCGTGACGATCCCCGTGATGCTCTTCTTCTATGTCGCCCAGCGCTACCTGATCAGCGGGCTGTCGACCGGCGGCGTGAAGGGGTAGTGCGCTCGAGCCTGCCTGCGCCGCGATGAGCACCGAGCTCGACCGCCCGCCGAGCTGGGTCGCGGATGCCGTCTTCTACCAGGTCTTCCCGGACCGATTCGCGCGAAGCGGACGGGTTCCCGCACCTGGGCCGTTCGAAGAGTGGGATGCGCGGCCGACGGCGCTCGGGATCAAGGGCGGTGACCTCTACGGCGTGATCGACCACCTCGATCACCTCACCGACCTCGGCGTAACGGCGATCTACCTCAATCCCGTCTTCGCATCAGCGTCGAACCATCGCTATCACCCCTTCGACTACCTCGCGGTCGATCCGATCCTGGGTGGGAATGACGCGCTCGCCGCACTCATCGACGCCGTCCACGCCGGCGGGATGCGCCTCATCCTCGATGCGGTCTTCAACCATGCGTCGCGAGGCTTCTGGCCGTTTCACCATGTCCTGGAGACCGGCAGGCATTCCCCCTACCGGGATTGGTTCATCCTCGACGAGGAGAGCCTGGAGGCCGGGCGGCCACTGCGCGCCTATCCGGACGACGCGCTCCCGGGAGAGCTTGCGCCCGACTGGGGCGTGGCACATGCCGCCGGGACCGAGTCGCTCCGCACGCTCGGCTACCGCGCGTGGTGGGATCTCCCTGCGCTTCCCAAGCTCAACACCGACAACCCGATCGTCCGCGAGTACCTGATGGGCGTCGCCGAGCACTGGACTCGATTCGGGATCGACGGGTGGCGGCTCGATGTGCCGGGCGAGATCACGACTCCGGGATTCTGGGAGGAGTTCCGACGTCGCGTTCGCGCCATCAACCCCGACGTGTACATCGTCGGGGAGGTCTGGCAGCGGCGCGGCGACCTGCTCGACGGCACCACGTTCGACGGACTCATGAACTACCCGCTGGCCGGCGCGATCCTCAACTTCGTGCCGGGATCGCACCGGGACGAGCGCGTCGTGGCCCAGCAGGCCGAGATCGCCCGCGAGACGAGAACGATCGATGGCGCCACGTTCCTCGCGTCCGTCGAGGGCATCTTCTCCTCCTACCGGAACGACGCGGTGCTGGCGCTGCTCAATCTCCTCGATTCGCACGACACGCCCCGGTTCCTCTCCCTGTGCGGCGGCGACACGACCTCGCTGCGGCTGGCGTGGCTCGTCCTGCTCACGATGCCCGGTGCGCCGTGCATCTACTACGGCGACGAGGTCGGCATGACCGGCGAGATGGACCCGGGCTGCCGCGGCGCGTTCCCGTGGCGCGATCACCCGCTGGATGGCGAGCTGCTCGGGACGGCGCGCGCGCTCATCGCGCTCCGTCACGCCACGCCCGCGCTCCGTTCACGATCCTTCGAGCCCCTCGCGTCCGTCGCGCAGGCCGCCGCCTATCGGCGCGGGAGCGGTCGCGGATCGGTCGTGGTGGGGGTCAACGCCGGCAGCGACGACGCGGAGCTGGAGATCGATGTCTCGGGCATGACCGAGCTCTTCCTCCCGGGGCTGACCGGTGCGGCTCGGCCGCGAGATGCCGGGCGTGTCCGCCTGGCGAAGCGCAGCGCTCGGGTCTTCCGGCTCGACTGATCGGCGGCGCGTGGCAGGCTCGCACGACCCGCCCGCCACGAGATCCGGTCGCCCGGCCCTACCATGCGGCCATGGGCTGGCTGGCGGAGCTGTTCGAGACCAACCGCATCATCGTCCTGTCCGTGTACGGCCAGGTCTTCTTCGTCATGGGTCTCGCGGTCGCCCTCCAGAGCCGCAGGCGATCGCGCCTGCCGCTCGCCGGTCCGCTCGGCTGGCTGGCGGCCTTCGGCATCGTCCACGGATTCATGGAGTGGGGTTACCTCTTCGTGCCGATCCAGGCGGGGTTCCTTCCGCAGCCGGTCATCGAGGGGCTGCTCGTTCTCCAGCTCCTCCTCAAGCCACTCAGCTTCGCGCTGCTCTTCCAGTTCGGCGTCGAGCTGCTCCACCAGGCGACGCGCGAGAGCGGGGCGCAGCGCTCGTACGTGCGATGGGTCCCCGCGGCCGCGCTCCTTCTCTGGGCGGTCGCCACGATCACCTTGTCGGCGAACGTCGGGAGCAACTACCGGCCGGACGCGCGGCCCTGGCTGCCGTCCGCCGAGCTGCTGCCCGCGCTCGAAGCGGTCGGCGCGCCACTGGCCGTCGGCGACGTCGTCGCGCGCGCGATGCTGGCGCTGCCCGGCTCGCTCGTCGTGGCCATCGGCCTCCACCGCGTGACGGGCCTCCTGGGGCCCGCGGGCACGGCCGCAGGAGCAACGGCGCTCCGCTCCGCCGCGATCGCCTTCGTCGTGTACGCGGTCGTCGCCGGCCTGGTTCCTCTGCCGGCACCGTTCCCGCCCGCGTCGGTGCTCAACGGCCAGACGGTCCTCGACACCCTGGGCGTGCCGATCGAGGTGTTCCGTTCCCTCACCGGGCTCGCGATCGCCGTCGCCATCATCGTCAGCCTCGAGGTGTTCGAGCGGGAGACCGATCGCGCCCTCGCCGATGCGCGACGAAACGAGCTGCTCGCCCGGGAGCGCGAGCGCATCGGCCGTGACCTGCACGATGGGATCATCCAGTCGATCTACGCGGCGGGCCTGCACCTCGAGCAGGCAACCGCCGAGCTCGATGATGACGACGCCGCCGAGACGAAGAGCCGGATCGGCACGGTGATGGGCGAGCTCAACCGCATCACGAACGACATCCGCGGCACGATCTTCGACCTGCGATCGGGCGAGGTCGAGGCGCGTGACGCCGAGGCCATCATCCTGTCGGTCGCCGATGAGCTCCAGGCGCAGACCCTGGTCAAACTCGTGATCCGTTCCGAGGGCCTGTACCGGCCGCGGCTCGACCAGGAGCAGGCCGAGCACCTCCGCCACTTCGTGATCGAGGCGTTCAGCAACGTCCTGCGTCATGCCCACGCGGAATCCGTGACCGTGTCGATGCGCTGCACGCGACGCCGCTTCGCGGTCGAGATCCGCGATGACGGCATCGGGTTCGATCCGACGGCGACGGCGACCTCCCGCCGCGGCAGGGCGCAGGGGCTCGCGAACATCAGCCGCCGTGCCGAGCTCCTCGACGCGGATCTCGACGTCGATGCCGGTGACGGACGCGGAACCACGCTCTCGCTTAGCATGCCGGTGGCGACCGTGCGTCGCAGCACCATCACCGAATGACGAACCCCATCCCCGACCCACCCACTCCGGCTCCCGATGTCCGCATCCTCATCGCCGACGACCACGAGGTCGTGCGCATCGGCCTTGCCTCGCTGCTCGACCGGCAGCCGGGCTTCAGCGTCGTGGGGGAGGCGCGGTCCGGCGAGGAGGCGGTGCGGGTTGCTCGCCGGCTGCGACCGGACGTCGTGGTGATGGACATCCGGATGCCGAACGGCTCGGGAATCGACGCCTGCCGGACGATCACGGCGGAGCTGCCCGAGACTCCGGTCGTCATGCTCACGAGCTACGCCGACTCCGATGCCCTCTTCTCCGCCATCGACGCCGGAGCATCGGGCTATGTCCTGAAGCGCGTCGGATCGACGGAGCTCGTCGACGCGGTCCGGACCGTTGCTGCCGGTGGGTCGCTCCTCGACCCGACAGTCACCCGCAGCGTCCTGGATCGCATTCGCAGCACGAGCCGCCTGGAGGAGGCCGGCGCCTTCGCCGACCTCACCGAGCAGGAACGGCGCGTGCTCGCCCATGTCGCCGATGGCGCGTCGAACCGAGACATCGCGGCGCGCATGGGGCTCGCCGAGAAGACCGTGCGCAACTACGTCTCGAACGTCCTCGCCAAGCTGGCCCTCGACAGCCGTGCGCAGGCCGCGGGATACGCGATCCGGAACCGGCTGCCCGAGCTCGACGAGATCGACGCATGAGCCGTGCACCCCGCGGCGTGGCGGCGCTGGTGGTCGCGCTCGTCAGCCTCACCGCCTGCATCGCCGACGATTCGACGAGCCCGAGCATGACGCCGGCCCCGAGCGTCTCCGCGTCGGCTTCGGCCGCGGCGACCGCATCGGCGGCCCCGACCGCATCGGCGGCCCCGACGGCAACGCCCGAGCCGGCATTCAGCCTCGAGCTGCCCGAATCGAGAGACCCGCGGGTCGTGGTGGTCACCGTCGCGTCCGAGGTCGGTGACGAGACGGGAACGGTCACCGTGACCGTCGCGAGCACCGCCGACGAGCGCATCGACGAGCTCGTCCTGCGCTGGCCGACCGAGCTCAACGGCTCGCTGTTCCTCGCTCCCTTCACCCCGAGCGAGGAGCGCATCCGGGACGGTGGCCCGCCCCTCGTCCAGCCGTGGACGAAATGGGTCATCGGCCCGGGTGAGCGTGGAGAGCCGGATGGGACGATCTCGCTGGGCTGGGGTCCGTTGCTGCCGGGAGCCACGCTGGTCATCGAGCTCGACGCGACGCGGCGAGCCCCCGGACCGCTGGCGTTCGACCTCCAGGTGCTGGCCGGCAACGACCTCCTCACGCTGGATGACGGCGAGCCGGCCGAGCTGCGGGTCGAGGTCCCCTGATGCGTCCGATCCTCCCAGCCTGGACCGAGACCGATCCGACGCTGCACGCCCTGCTCGGAGCCGCGATCGACCCCGATCGCAAGGTGCTCGACGCGCTCGAGCGCATCACGCCGATCGGCGGCAAGCGCATCGCGGACGTCGGCACCGGCATCGGGCACTACCCCATGCTGCTCGCGCGGCGCACCGGGCGGACCTACGGCGTGGAATCCGACCCCTTGCTGCGTGCCGAGGCCCAGCGTCGGGCCGCCGATGCGCACCAGCCGAACATCAGGATCGTGGACGGAAGCCCGGTTGCGCTCCCCCTGCGCGACGGCGCCGTCGACATCGTGCTCACCAGCCACGTCGATCCCGACGACGCCTCCCTGGCGGCGGTCGCCGAGGCATGCCGCGTCCTGCGTCCCGGCGGGCGGCTCATCGTGATCGGGCACTACGGGCGTGATGACGTGGCCTCGCTCCTCGAGCCCGAGGTGGTGGAGCACGCGACGGAGGCGACGCGTCGCCGGACGGGATGGTGGGCACGAAACGGGTTCAAGATCAAGGTGGTGCACGCGCGTCTCGATCTCGGCGACGAGACGACGGCGCACGAGCTTCTGCCGCGGCTGTTCGGTGACCGCGGCCGCGCCTATCTCATGGGCCCGCACTCACCGTCCCTGCGGCTGAATCTCGGCCTCTTCCACCGGGTCCGTGAGCCCGACGCCTGACGCGACGTCGGGTCGCGGCGCGTTGATCCCTTGCGGCCGGCAAGCCCGCCGGATATCATCACGAGGTCCGAAGGCCAGGCTCTTCTCCCCCCGGAGCCTGGCCTTCGGCGTGCCCGCTCGATGCCGGTGCGATAATGATGACCGCCCCATCCAACCGCTCACACCGACCGGCTCGTCAGTCCCCAGCGCAGGAGGCACCCGTCCGCATCCATGGCCACCACGCCGCGCATGAAGATCACGTACGCCACGCTCTCGGCCGATAACGAGGAGCTCCAGTCGTCGTTCGACGCCGCCGTCGATCGGGCTCGAGCCGACCTCGGCCGGACCTACCCGATGCTCATCGGCGGCGAGGAACGGACCCGGGATGAGACGTTCGAGGACCGCTCGCCGATCGACACGGACGTCGTGATCGCCCGCTTCCCGGTCGGGACGCGCGACGACGTGCGCGACGCCATCGCGGCAGCGCGCGCGGCGTATCCCTCGTGGCGCGACACGCCATGGACCGAGCGGCTCGCGATCCTGCGGCGCGCGGCGGACCTCATCAGCGAGCGGCAGTTCGACTACGCCGCGCTCATGGCGCTGGAGGTCGGCAAGAACCGGCTGGAGGCGCTGGGCGACGTGGAGGAGACGGCCGATCTGCTGCGCTACTACGGCGACGAGTTCGAGAAGGCCGATGGATTCGTCAAGCCGCTCGGCTCGCTGTCTCCGATCGAGTCGACGCGCTCCGTCCTGCGACCGTACGGCGTCTTCGGCGTCATCAGCCCGTTCAACTTCCCGATGGCGCTGGCCGGTGGGCCGGCCGGCGGCGCGATGATCGCCGGCAACACGGTTGTGCTGAAGCCCAGCAGTGACGCCCCGTTGAGCGGCTGGAAGTTCGGCGAGGCGCTCCGCGATGCGGGGCTGCCGGACGGAGTCTTCAACCTCGTCACCGGGCCGGGCGAGACCGTCGGCGCCGAGCTGCAGGAGAACCCGGGGATCGACGGGATGGTCTTCACCGGATCCTACGAGGTCGGCATGAAGCTGTATCGCAGCTTCACGAAGGACTATCCACGGCCGATCATCACCGAGATGGGCGGGAAGAACCCCGCCATCGTCACCCGCAACGCCGATCTCGACGAGGCGGCGGAGGGCGTGATGCGCTCGGCCTTCGGCTTCGACGGCCAGAAGTGCAGCGCCAACTCCCGGGTCTACGTCGAGAAGCCGGTCGCGGCGGAGTTCGTCGAGAAGCTGGTCGAGAAGGCGCGCGGCATCACGGTCGGTGACCCGACGAAGCGGGAGAACTGGATGGGCCCGGTCATCAACCAGCGGGCGCTCGACACGTTCCAGCGCGCCGTCGACGACGCCAGGGCCAGTGGTGGAACCATCGAGATCGGCGGGGAGGTCCTTCGCGACGGCGAGGCCGAGCGTGGCTTCTTCCCGACCCCGACGGTCGTCACCGGGCTGCCGCTGGATCATCGGCTCTATCGCGACGAGCTGTTCGTGCCGTTCCTCGTCGTCGGGGAGGTCGACTCCCTCGACCAGGCCCTGGAGGAGGCGAACGCGTCCGAGTACGGGCTGACGGCCGGCATCTTCAGCCATGACGATGCCGAGGTGAAGCGCTTCCTCGACACGATCCAGGCCGGCGTGGTCTACGTGAACCGCCGCGCGGGCGCCACGACCGGGGCATGGCCGGGCATCCAGAGCTTCGGCGGGTGGAAGGGCTCGGGCTCCTCCGGCAAGAGCGGACTCGGCCCGTACTACGTGCAGCAGTTCCTGCGCGAGCAGTCGCAGACGGTCATCGGCGACGAGCCGGCGGCGCTGTGACGACGGACGCCACGATCGTCGAGCCGTCCGGCTGGTTCAGCGTCCAGCTGCGCTACGCGTACCGTGCCGGCGAGGCGGCCGCGGTGACGATGGTCGAGGACCGCGTGATCCTCGTCGACGGCACGGACGAGGAGGCGGCCCTGGGTCGCGCCGTGGAGATGGCACCCGACTACGAGGACGACTACGAGACCGAGGGTGGCGAGGCCGGAGCCATTCGGTTCGAGGGCATCGTGGCCATCAAGGAGCTCGACGACCCGCCCGGTCCGGGCACGGAGGTCTGGCACGAGTTCATGTCGCCGGACCCGTCCCGTTCCGGCGTCGACGACGACGAATCGCTGCCGCCGGTCTACCCGGAGGAGATGGCGTTCCCCCGCGCGCACGACGACTGAGCCGATGGGCCGGCGAGCGGCGGCGTATCGAGCCGTCCGCCCCATCCTCTTCGGGCTGGATCCGGAGCGCGTTCATCACCTCGCCCTGAGCTCCCTGCGCGTGTCTGCGGCCCTGGCCCCCGGACGTGCGGCGCTGGCATTCCTGTTTGGCGCACCCCCGCGCGCGGCCGCGTCCGATCCGGTGGATCTCATGGGCCTGCGATTTCGGAACCGGATCGGCCTGGGAGCAGGCTTCGACAAGGACGGCGTCGCCGTCGACGGCTGGGCCGCGCTCGGCCTCGGGTTCGTCGAGGTCGGCACCGTCACCCCTCGCCCTCAGCCGGGCAATCCCCGCCCACGCCTGTATCGGCTTCGCGAGGACGGGGCCCTCGTGAACCGCATGGGCTTCAACAATGCCGGCGCCGATGCGCTCGCCGCCCGGCTCGCCGCGGTCCGCCCGCGACTGCCGGACGGCTTCGTGGTCGGCGTGAACATCGGCCGCAACCGGGACACTCCGGACGCCGATGTCGACGCTGACTACGCGGCCGCCGCCGCGGCCGTCGCCGGGGTTGCCGACTACCTCGCCGTCAACGTGAGCAGCCCCAACACCCCGGGGCTGCGCGACCTCCAGGATCCGGATCGGCTCGTGCGCCTGCTGGACGCCGTGCAGCAGGCAGCACCCGGGACTCCCGTGGTCGTGAAGCTCGCCCCCGACCTCGAGCGCGGGGCATTCGACACGATCGCGACTCGCCTCGCGGACGGATCGGCTTCGGGGATGATCCTGTCGAACACGACGACGGCGCGACCGCCCCTGGTGTCACGGCACCGGGACGAGGCCGGTGGCCTGTCGGGCGCCCCGCTCCTCGATGGCACGCTCGAGTCGGTCGAGCGGGCGCGCGAGCTCGTCGGTTCGCGCCTGGTCATCATCGCGTCGGGAGGTGCCGGATCGGCCGCCGACGTCGTTGCGCTGCGACAGCGCGGGGCGGACCTGGTGCAGCTGTGGACGTCGCTGATCTATGCAGGACCCGGTCTCATCGGGGAGACTGTCCGCGCATGATCCCCGTCGACGTCCTGTTCAGCCCGCTCGCCATCGCCGGATTCGTGACCGGCGTGGTCGTCGCATTCCTGGCGGGGCGCGTCCGTCGTGACCCGCCGTCGGTCATCGTCATGTCGGCGCTCGGCAGCGGGCTCGCGCTCGCGGCGCTGGCATGGGCGAACACCTTCGGCGGCGGCCCCCTCTTCGCGGCGGCCGCCGTCGGCCTCGGCGCCAGCCTGTGGGCGATCGGCAACGAGCGGTCCAGGCGTCCGACGATCCGCTGACCCTCGCGTCCACTCCGCGGGCGCCGTGCAATTTGGGGAGCGAGCGCCTTCCCTGCTAGGATGCGGCGGACTAGCCAGGGTGCGCGGGCAGGACGCGCCGCTCCGAATTCGGAGTGAACACCGATGACTACCATTGAGGCTCCCGCCTCGGGTGGCGCTGCCCGCAACGATGCAGCGCCACGCATCAGCACCGACCTCCCCGGTCCGAAGGCCCAGGCGATCATCGCCCGGGACCAGGCCGTCGCCAGCCCCTCGCTGACACGGGCGTATCCGCTCGTCGCCGAGTCCGGCTCGGGCGTCGTCGTCACCGACGTCGACGGGAACACGTTCCTTGACTTCGCGGCCGGGATCGCCGTCTGCTCGACGGGTCACTCCCATCCGAAGGTCGTGGCCGCCATCAAGGAGCAGGCGGACCGGCTCATCCACATCGCCGGGACCGACTTCTACGAGCCGCGCTACCTCGAGTTCATGGAGCGCCTCGCGGCGATCGCACCGTTCGAGGAGAAGGCGCGCGTCTTCCTCACGAACTCCGGCACGGAGGCGGTGGAGGGCGCCATCAAGCTCGCTCGCTACCACACCAAGCGGCCGGGGATCATCGCCTTCGAGGGCGGGTTCCACGGACGGACGATGGGTGCCCTGTCGCTCACCAACTCGAAGGTCAAGCAGCGCGCCGGCTTCGGACCGCTCGTCCCGATGGTCCACCACGCGCCGTTCCCGCGCGTCCGCTCCTGGCGCGAGGGAACCGGCGGCGACGGCTCGGCCGAGCTTGCGCATCTGAAGAACACGATCTTCGGGCGGCAGATCGCGCCGTCCGACGTGGCCGCAATCGTCGTCGAGCCGATCCAGGGCGAGGGCGGCTACTTCCCGGCCCCGGCCGCATTCCTCGAGGGGCTTCGAGCCCTGTGCGACGAGCACGGCATCCTGCTCATCGCCGATGAGATCCAGTCGGGCATGGGCCGCACCGGCAGCTGGTGGGCGATCGAGCACGCCGGCGTCGAGCCGGACATCATCCTCTCGGCGAAGGGCATCGCCTCGGGCATGCCGATCGGTGCGTTCATCGCCCGGGAGTCCGTCTGGACCTGGCCCCCGGGAGCTCACGGCTCGACGTTCGCCGGCAACCCGGTCTGTGCGGCCGCCGGCCTCGCGACGCTCGACATCCTCGAGTCCGAGGGCCTGGCCAACGCGGCCGAGATGGGCGCGCGTCTCCGGCGTGGCCTGGAGGACGTGGCCGACCGCTCGGGCGTCGTGCGCGACGTACGGGGCGTGGGCCTCATGCTCGGCGTCGAGTTCGAGTCGCACGAGGCCGCGGAGGCGGTCCAGGATGCGGCGTTCCGTCGCGGCCTGCTCACGCTCGAGTGCGGCGAGTCGTCGATTCGCTTCAGCCCCCCGCTGATCGTCGACGCGGACGAGGTGGATGCGGCCGTTCGCATCTTCGGCGAGGCGGTCGGGGCGGCTCGGACGCCCGAGAAGGGGATGGACGAGACCGGCGGCTGACACGCCGGTCCCAACACGCTGAACGGGCGCGGCTTCGGCCGCGCTCGTTCTGCATCCGGCGCTAGTTCAGCAGGTCCGACAGGCTGGTGAGCGTGAAGCCGCGGTCACGGAGCCCCGGCACGATCAGGCGCAGAGCGTCGAGCGTCTCGTAGCCGCCGAGGTGGAACAGGACGTTCGAGCCGTTCACCGAGCTCGTGATGACCTTCGAAGCGATCTGCTCGGCGGTCGGACCGCCGTCGGCGATCGGCTTCCAGTCGACCGTGTCGATGTCCCACAGGAACGTCTTCGTGTAGCCGGCCGATGCGACCGCGTTGATGACGGCGTCGCTGAGCGAGCCGTACGGCGGCCGCCAGTACGGCTGCGGATTCTGGCCGGTGCCGGCGCGGAGGATGGCCTCGGCATCGATCATCTCCTTGCGGATCCGATCGGCGCTGAAGGGCCCGCCGCTGCAGGGCTGGGTGGACGGGGACCCGCCTCCCCCGCGAGCCAGGTCACAGTGGTACATCGTGTGGTTCGCGATCTCGAACAGCTCCGGATGCGCGCGGATGATGCCCATCACCTGCTGACCCTTCGGCGTCTGGCTCATGACGCCCGTGGCGAAGATCGTCGCACAGACCTCGTTCGCCACGAGGAAGTTCATGATGTCGACCGCCGGGTCCATGCGGCCGCCCATGTCGAAGGTGAGCGCGACGCCCGGGCCGGCGTTCGGGATCATGCGGTACGTCTGTACCCCGCCGGCGGCGGCGCGGTTGCCCGCGCTGCATCGGCTCCCCGACGGCGGCTGGGTGGGACGCGGCGTGGTCGGGGCGGCGGTCGGCGCCGGCCGCGGCGTGACGCCGGGCTGTGTGCTGACGAGGAGCACCCAGCCGGGCTCGATGACGTTCGGTGCGGTCGCCAGGGAGGGGTACCGGTCCCGGTTCCAATCGGCCAGCTGCGCCGCCGTGGTGCTGTAGGCGCGGGCGATGGCCGAGAGCGAATCCCCGCGCTGGACGGTGTACGTCGTTCCGGTGATGGGCGTGGCGCTGGGCAGCGGCGTCGCCGTCGGTTCCTCCGACGGGGATGGCGCAACCGAGGGCGACTCCCGATCGGTGGCCGACGGCATCGGCGTGAAGGTGCCGCCCGGAATCGATGCACTCGCTGCCGGAGTGGTGGCCGCAGGTGCCGAGCACGCCGAGAGGACGAGCAGCCCGACGAAGACGGCGCCCTGCGCTCGCATCGGACTAGTTCGGGTGATAGCCGAGATCGCCGGCGGGGACCGGCGGCAGCTCGCCGTCATCCAGCAGGCGTGCCTCACGCCGCAGGAGATCGAGCTCCTCGCGCAGGCGCGTCGCGGCATCCGGGATCTCGAGGAGCTTCTGCTTCCGGGTGAGCTCCACCTGGAGCATGCCGCCGACCGCGTAGCTTGCCGCCACGGGGTCATCGGGCAGTCGAATCGGCTTGAGAACCTGGTCGAGGGACTCGGTCACGGAGGTGGGCTCCTGCGATGCGTCACCCACTGACGCTGTGCGGGCCACGAATCGTTTCACGGTGGTCAGGTAGCGATCCAGTGCAGCCTGGACGCGGGGCAGGAGCGACTCCGCGCCGGCGCCGATGGGCTCGTCAAGGGGCGTTGCCTCGACCATGGCGTACGGGCCGCTGCGATCCACGCCCGTCACCCGGGCGCGTCCCACCCCGACGACGAGGAGCAGCCATCGTCCGTCGGGGAACTGCTCGGCACTGTGAACCTCGCAGATCGTTCCGACCGCCTGGGTCACAGCATCCCCTCCCACCTCGGGCCCGTCGGTGATCATGCTGACCACGAATCGCCCCTCGTAGGCGGAGCCGTCGGCCAGGACGTCGGCAGCCATGGCGCGATACCGCTCCTCGAAGATGTGCAGCGGAAGCGGCAGGTGCGGGAAGAGCACCGTGTGCAGTGGGAAGTGAGGGAGCCGCATCGGCGCATGCTCCCACGCGCTCGCGCCTCTCGGCAAACGCGCTCCCGATGATCCCGAGTGGCGGTCTACCATCCCCGCACAGATGAGGCTCCTCGAGCGCGCCGAGCATCTCGCGTCCCTGGCCCTCGCTCTCGACGAGAGCGCGAGCCACGGTGGACGCGTCGTGCTCGTCGAGGGCGAGGCCGGCATCGGCAAGACGTCGCTGCTCGCCCGGTTCCGCGGATCCGTTCCCGACGGCACCCGCGTGCTGCTCGGATCCTGCGATCCGCTCTCGACTCCGCGTCCCTTTGGGCCCCTGGTCGACATCGCGCATGGATTGGGCTCGAACTTCGAGCGTCTCGTGACCGCCCTGCCACCGCCACCGCGCGCAACGATCTTCACTGCGCTCCTCGAAGCGCTCCGCAGCGCCGACGGACCGCTGGTGGTCATGCTCGACGACCTCCACTGGGCGGACGATGCAACGCGAGACGCGCTCCAGTTCGTGGGCCGTCGAATCGCCTCGACCCGAGCGCTGGTCATCGGGACGTACCGCGACGACGAGGTCGGTGCCCAGCATCCCCTGCGTGTCGTCCTGGGCGACCTCGCCACCTCACCGAGCGTCCGACGTCTCCCGTTGGAGGCTCTCTCCATTCAGGCGGTCTCCGAGCTTGCCCGGGACACCGACCTCGACCCGGTGGAGCTCCACCGCCGGACGAGCGGCAATCCCTTCTACGTGACCGAGGTCATCGCGGGCGCGCCGGCGAGCATCCCCGCAACGGTGCGCGACGCGGTCCTGGCGCGGGCGGCCCGGCTCTCGAGTGAGGGGCGCAGGACCCTCGAGGTGGCCGCGATCATCGGCTCCGCGATCGAGCCGACACTCCTCACCGCCGCCCTCGATGGAGAGACCGCCGCGGAGGAATGCCTGGCGCGCGGGGTCCTGCGCACCGACGGCCTCCGCTACTTCTTCCGACACGAGGTCGCGCGCCAGACGATCCTGGAGGCAACCGATCCCGGGCTCCGGCTCGCGCTTCATGCTCGGGTCCTGGCCCTGCTCGAGGGCGAGCCGTCCGATGCGCGCCCACTGGCTCGCCTGGCGCATCACGCCGAGGGCGCCGGGGATCGCGAGGCCGTCCTGCGCTACGCGCCCGCGGCCGCGGAAGAGGCAGCGGAAGCGGGATCGCATCGCGAGGCGGCCGCACAGCTCGCGCGGGCCGTCCGGTTCGCCGGAGGGCTGGCACCCACCGATCGGGCATCGCTGCTGGAGCGCTACGCGGTCGAGCATTCCGCGATCGACCGGCTCGACCTCGCCAATGCGGCCTGGGCCGAGGCCATTGCCATCTGGAGCCAGGCCGGGGACGTTCGTCGCCAATCCGGAGCGCTTGCCGGTTACGCGCGCTCACTCATCGTCGCCGGGCGTGACCCCGAGGCCGAGGCCGCGTCCCGGCGGGCTCTCGAGATCCTGGGTGACACACCGGCGGGACCCGAGGCGGTCGAGGCCCTCGGCGTCCAGGCCTACCTGCGGATGCTGGGCCGCGACAACGAGGAGGCCGTGGAGCTGGGACGACGCACGATCGAGCTGGGACGAGATCTGCCGGCAGCGATCTCGGCAGTGACCCTCGCGTGGAACACCGTCGGCGCAGCCCGGATCCTGCTCGGTGATCACGAGGGTGGCCGGGCCGATCTCGAGGAGAGCCTGCGCCTCGCCGAGCTGCACGGTCTGGACCGGCACGCGGCGGGTGCGTGGTCGAACCTCGTCTCGGGGCTCGGCGAGATGTACCGCTTCGCCGACACCGACGCGTACTACGAGGCCGGTCACCGCTTCACCGCCGACCGGGATCTCGATGCGACGCGCGCCTATCTCGAGGCCTGGCGTGCCCTGTCGCTCCTGCATCGTGGCCGATGGACCGAGGCGGAGACGCTGGCGACGGCGGTGGTGAACGCGCCGACCCGCTCGGCGATCAGCCGCACGATGGCCCTCCTCGCCCTGGGGCGGTTGCAGTCCCGTCGAGGGGATGGCGACGCGTGGACGACCCTCGACGAGGCCCTGTCCATCGCCGAGCCGACGGGCACGCTCCAGCGCATCGGTCCGGTGCGCGCTGCGCGTGCGGAGGCCGCGTGGCTGGCCGGCGACCTCGAGCGCTGCGCCGCCGAGGCCGAGGCGGCCGTCGTGCTGGCTGTCAGGCACCGTCATCCGTGGCATGTCGGCGAGCTCGCCTGGTGGCTGCACGCCGCGGGGCGCCCCGTCCCCGACGCGTCGGCTGCAGCAGAGCCATGGCGTCTCCAGCTCGCCGCTCGGCCCCGGGAAGCCGCGGCAGCCTGGACGGAGCTCGGTTGCCCGTACGAGGCCGCGCGAGCGTTGTTCGAGGCCGACGATGTCGCGTCGGTCGAGACCGCGCATGCCGAGCTCGATCGGCTCGGCGCCCGCCCGGCACTTGCGCACACGGCCCGGAGGCTGCGTGACCTCGGGGCGACGACGATCCGACGCGGGGCGCGCCCCTCGACCCGGTCGAACGCAGCCGGGCTGACGACCCGCGAGCTCGAGGTGCTGTCGCTCGTCGTGGCAGGCCTGCGCAACAGCGAGATCGCCGAACGGCTCGTCCTGTCGACCCGGACGATCGATCACCACGTCTCCGCGGTCCTCGGCAAGCTCGCCATCGACCGGCGAGGCGACGCCGCGGCGGCGGTTGCCCGACTCGGCATCGACCTCCAATCCGGGCAGTCGCCGCAACCGAAATAGGCATCGGCCACCGATGCGGTCCCGGGCGCCGCGCGGGCACCCTCCCGTCAGGCCGGCAGCGCCCGGCATTTCACCGACAGGAG
Source organism: Chloroflexota bacterium (assembly GCA_025699005.1). GTDB lineage: Bacteria > Chloroflexota > Limnocylindria > QHBO01 > QHBO01 > JACDBZ01. Next base: position 24,802 of record JAILWI010000006.1, read on the forward strand.
GATCGATATGAGAACGTTCATGGACGTGCACAGCGGCTTCATCGGCGTGACCGCCGACCAGCTCCGCGAGGCGCACGATCGCGACCTGGCGATCGAGGGGGATGAGCAGGTCCACTTCGAGCGCGCATGGCTGGACCCGGAGGCCGGGAAGGTGTTCTGCCTCGCAACGGCGCCATCGAAGGAAGCGGTCATGCGCATCCACGAGCGCGCGGGGCATCCGACCTCGGAGGTCTACGAGCTCACCGTGGAGGTGGCGTGATGCGAGGACGGGTTCAGCTGGCGCTGGTCGCCGGCCTCATGGCCACCTTCGGGGTGGCCACCGCCGCGAGTGCTCACGGACCGACGTGCGCGGACTTCGGTGCGCTGGGTATCGGCGTGCACGGGCAGCATGTCGTCCGCGATTACGTCGCCGGTGGCGGACTGGCGCAGTGGCCTCCCGCCGGCGGCCTGGGGCAGATCGTCGGCGGACGCGGCGCGGCGCTGCCGGGCGGCCCCGGTCCGGCATTCCACTTCGCCAACGGGTTTGCTCCCGGGGCGTCCTTCTGCCTGCCGCAGTCGAATGCGCCGGGCTTCCACGCCGGCGACTAGGCGGTCCGCACCGAATCGGGCCGGGCGTGACGCCCGGCCCGCATCGGCCTACTGCTCGTCGATGAACGTCGTGTCGATCTGGGCCCGCTGGAGCTTCCCGGAGTAGTCGACGTAGACGCTCTTCCACTCGCTGAAGAATTCGAGCGCGGCCTGGCCGACCTCGCGGTGCCCGTTCCCCGTGGCCTTGGTCCCGCCGAAGGGCAGGTGCGCCTCCGCACCGATCGTTCCGTGGTTCACGTAGCCGAGACCGGAGTCGAAGTCCCGGATGCTTCGGAAGGCGAGGTTGATGTCCTGGGTGAACAGTGAAGTCGACAGGCCGTACTTCACGCTGTTCACGATGCGCACGGTCTCGTCCCAGTCGGTCACCGGAATGACCGAGGCCACGGGGCCGAAGATCTCTTCCTGCGCGATCCGGGCGTCCGGCTTGACCTCGGTGAAGATCGTGGGCTGGAAGAACGAGCCCTTCGCCAGCTTGCCGTCGCGAGCCGGCTCGCCGCCGATGACGAGGTCCGCCTCGTCACGACCGATGGCGGCATACGACGCGATGCGCTCGACCGCCGCATCGTTGATGACGGGCCCGACGTCGGTCGCCTCGTCGAGCCCATCGCCGAGCACCAGCTTCGCGACCCGCTGCTGGAGCCGATGCACGAAGTCGTCGTGGACGTTGCGATGCACGATCAGGCGCGAGGCCGCGGTGCAGCGCTGGCCGGACGTGCCGAACGACGACCAGACCACGCTGTCGAGGGCGAGGTCGAGGTCGGCATCCTCCCAGATCACGATCGGGTTCTTGCCGCCAAGCTCGAGGCTGACGCGCTTCAGCGTCTTCGCGGCACGGGTGCTGATCTCCACGCCGGTGTCGGTGTGGCCGGTGAAGCTGATGACGCGCACGTCGGGATGGTCGACGATCGCGTTGCCGACCTCGCCGCCCGAGCCGGTCACAACATTCACGACGCCCTCGGGCAGGCCGCCCTCGAGGAGAAGCTCGACGAAGCGGACGAGGCACGCCGGCGTGTCCGAGGCGGGCTTGATGACCGCGGTGTTCCCGCAGATCAGCGCGGGGAAGAGCTTCCAGGCCGGGATGGCGACCGGGAAGTTCCACGGCGTGATGATGCCCACCACGCCGATCGGACGGCGGATCGCCATCGCGAACTTGTCCGGCATCTCCGACGGCACGGTCTGGCCGAACAGCCGCCGCCCCTCGCCGGCCATGTAGTACGCGACGTCGATCGCCTCCTGGACGTCGCCACGGGCCTCGGGCAGCACCTTGCCCATCTCGCGGGTCATGAGCTTGCTCAGCTCTTCCTTGTGCTCGGCCAGGACGCGCGCGATCCGGAACAGGATCTCGCCGCGCTTCGGCGCGGGCATCTGCGACCAGGCCGGGAAGGCCCGCTTCGCCGCCGAGACCGCGGCCTCGACGTCGGACGTGCTCGAGGAGGCGAACTCGCCGATCACGTCATCGTGGTTCGCCGGGCTGACGCTGGTGAACGTGGCACCGCTATCGGCGGACTTCCAGTCGCCGCCGATCAGGTTCTGATAGGTCTTCGTCACGAAGGAAGGTCTCCTGTGGGAGGCAAAGAGGAGCTCGGTTGCGCACCGCTGGTGCGGGATTCGATTCTAGCCGTCGACCGCGAACTCGCCGCGACGTACCCTCTTCATCACGACGCTGCGCACTCGCGCAGCCGACTCGCGCGGAGCGGTGCCGGGTGTGGCGCCACGGAAGGAAGGGCACCATGCGAACCAGCAAGGAACTGGCGGGGTTGGCGGTCATCGACGTGCGCGACGGAAAGAAGCTCGGCGTGGTGGCCGAGACCGTCGTCTCACCGGACGATGGCCGGCTGCTCGGGTTCGTCGTGAAGAGCGGAGGCATGCTCAGCCGTGACGAATCCGCGGTCGAGATCGACGACGTGAGGTCGCTCGGCAGCGACGCGGTGACGGTCGAGGGAGACGAGATGGTCCGGCGCCTGGAGGCCACGCGCCCCGAGTTCCAGGAGGCACGCGGCGGCGAGCGTGCCCTGATCGGCCGCAAGATCGTGACGCAGGGAGGCAGCGTGGTCGGCCAGATCGCCGACTTCGTCATCAACGACGAGACTCGGCGGATCGGCTCCCTGCTCATCCGGGGCGGGATGTTCGAGTCCGGCGATGCCATTCCGGCCGCCCGCATCGTCTCGGTCGGACCGGATGTCGTGGTCGTGAGCGACGAGGGAGCGCCCGACGAGACGATCGGTCCGTTCGAATCCTGACCGGGATTTCGACGCAGATTCCCGACCGGCGAGGGACATTCGCCCCTGCGCGGCCGCTCGGCGAGCGTCGATCATCAGGACACAAGTGAACACCCGTCATGGCGGGATCCTGTGATCTAACGAAAACGGGGCTGAAGTAGTGGCACCCCGACATGACGGTTGACGACGCCGGTCCGGCAACGGGCCGGCGTCTTCGTGCGTCCCCCGATGGCCGATAAGCCCCCGATAAGCGACGCACTCGAGACTGCCGAGCATCATGCCGCCACGCCTTCGAACGCCGGCTCGCCTCCAACCGACAGGAGGTTGTTCCCATGTTCTCGAAGAGGCTCGTGCCGGCAAGCATCGGCGTCATGCTGCTGACCGGCGTCATGGCCGGACCGGTGTCCGCGGCCAAGCCCACGAAACCGCCGGTCGCTCCGGTCCCGAGCGAACGTCCCTTGACACCCGAGGAGCAGGCCGCGGCCGACCGCAAGGTCGCCGCCGCCCACGAGTACCTGGCGAGCGTGGAGCTGTCAGGGGCGGACCTTGCCCCGCTCTCTTGCCCGACGCCGACTGGCGTTGGCCAGGAGGCCACGACGGCCAGCACCTGTAATGTCCCCCAAGGGTATCTCTCGGTCGAGGCACGGGACCAGCTGGCCGGACACTACTGCGGCCCCGCGACCGGCCAGGTCATTGCCAACTACGCGTGGGCCATGGCAGCTGGGGCCAACAAGTACACCCAGGCGAAGCTCGCCGGGTGGATGCAGACCGACCTGAAGGGCCTCACGAACGCGCCGGAGCTCGAGGACGGGCTGGAGCTGGGAACCCAGGGCGCTCCGCGCAGGCCCGCCGGCTGGGACTGGGTGGTCATGGACCTCCGGGACCTCGACGGCGACGGGATGACCGGCGACGAGCTGCAGGGCTTCGTTCGCAGCAACGTCAGCAACTCGAAGATGCCGCTGGCCATCCCGGTCAAGCCCCACGATCCGGCGTCGAACTATTACCTCGTGAGCTGGCCGAAGGCCGTCAAGTCACCGGGGCACTGGATCGCAGCCTACGGGTGGTACGGCAACTACACCGGCACCACGTTCGCCAGGATCTACTACACCGACTCGTCGAAGGACGAGGGTGGAAGCACCGGCAAGTTCTGGGATCCCACGCGCGACATCGCCGCGCTCATCGCCGAGCACACGCGGCGGATCGTGTGGTGAATCGGCGCACGGTGGTCGTCGCGGCACTCGCTGCGACGACCGTGCTCGGGACGGCGGCCTGCAACGCCGCCGTCCCCCAACCCACCCGTATGTCCACATCGGCCGACCCGGCACCGTCCACCCGAGCCCCGGCCGAAAGCGAGGCCCCCGACGGTTCGCCGCCCGCACGATCCACGCGACCGAGCGCGAATCGGCTGGACCTCGAGATCGGGCGCATCGACCCCGATTGGCTGTGGCCGATGCTGGAGTTCGCCAGCGACAGCTACGGGATCATCTGGTCCTCGGGCGTGGCGGATGGCACGGCGGGCGATGCGGCTCCTGACCTGTGGCGCTGGGTGCCCGGCCGGGACCGGCCGGAGCTGCTGTGGAGCAACCCGCACCGCGATCGACAGCTGGCGAAGATCGGCGGCGACACCGACGTCTGGGTCTTCGCCGAGATCAGTTCCGAGGGCGAGGACTGGTGGAACCTCTGGCTGCTGGAAGAGGACGCCACCGAGCCGATCCTGCTCGACGCGCTGGCGCCCGGAACCGATGTCCCGAGTCTCGTTCCATCGTTCGACGTCGATGACGGCCGGGTCGCGTGGACCTCGTTCGATGTCGGACCCGAGCGCGGGAGGACCGTGTCCGAGCTGTGGCTGGCCGAGGCTCCGAGCTGGGAGCCACGGCTCGTTGCCCGGCACGATGCCGCCGAACGGGCCCTGTGGCTGCCGTCGATGTACGGCCATCAGCTGGCCTACGTGGACGTCACCCTGGCTCCCGAGACCGCGGACGACGTGCGGCACGTGATGCTGTTCGACCTGTTCGATGCCGGCGCATCACCCGTTCAGCTCGACGCCTCGCTCAACGCGACGATGCCGGTGCTGACCGACGGCGGGGTCATCTGGAAGGAGCCCGACGCCGGATTCTCGATGTTCAACTGGGGTCGCCTGTTCCGCTACGCGTTCGACACCGGCACGATCACCGAGCTGCCGATGGGCTCGCAGGAGTACGTGAACTATCCCTCGGGAGGGAGCCGTTTTCTCGCGGCCTGGGGAGCCGACACGTCCGTCCTCAGCGTGCATGACCTCGAGCGGCGTGCCAGCCGGCTCGTCGTTGCGGTGGAGGACGATTCGGAGAGCATCGTCCGGGCTCACGTCTCCGGCGAGCTGCTCGTCTGGATGCGCCGCGAGGAGCGCGAGGACGGCTCCTCGCCGCCAGCACCGCTGGAATGGGCGTGGCTTCCCGTCCCGGGCTCCGACCGCGGTAACTGACCGCCGTCTACGGGTGGGTCATCCTCATGACGTCGAGTGCCTCGTCGAGCTGAGACTCGGTCAGACGTCCCGCCTCGACGTGCCCGCGCTCGATGACGACCTGCCGAATCGTCTTGGACTCGGCGAGGGCCTGCTTGGCCACGCTCGCGGCCTCCTCGTATCCGAGGTACCGGTTCAGCGGCGTGACGATGGCCGGTGAGCTCTCGGCCATCTCGCGGAGCCGATCCGCATTCGCGGTGATGCCGTCGACGCAGCGATCGGCAAGCAGTCGCGTCACGTTCGCCAGGAGCCGGATCGATTCCAGGACGTTGCGGCCGATCATCGGCAGCATCACGTTGAGCTCGAAGTTGCCGGCACCCCCGCCCCAGGCAACGGCCGCGTCGTTGCCGACGACCTGGGCGCACACCATGAGCGTGGCCTCGGGGATCACCGGGTTCACCTTCCCCGGCATGATGCTGCTTCCCGGCTGCAGGTCCGGCAGGTTGATCTCCCCGAGTCCGGCCCGTGGTCCGGAACCCATCCATCGCAGATCGTTGGCGATCTTCGTCATGCTCACGGCGATGGTTCGCAGCTGCCCCGACAGCTCGACGAGCCCGTCCCGCGCACCCTGCGCCTCGAAGTGATCGCGCGCCTCGGTGAGGGGCAGTCCCGTCTGGTCCGCAAGCTCGCCGATGACCCGGCCGCCGAAGCCGGGCGGCGAGTTGATCCCCGTGCCGACGGCGGTGCCGCCGAGCGGGAGCTCCGCGACCCGGGGCAGCGTCGCGTTCAGGCGCTCGACCCCCATTCGCACCTGGGCCGCATAGCCCCCGAACTCCTGGCCGAGCGTCACCGGCGTCGCGTCCATGAGATGGGTGCGGCCCGACTTCACGACGCCAGCGAACTCGTCGCGCTTGCGCTCGAGTGACTGCGCGAGGTGATCGAGCGCCGGAATGAGATCCTCGATGACGCCCGCCGTTGCCGCGATGTGGATCGACGCGGGAAACATGTCGTTCGAGGACATCGGGTGGTTCACGTCATCGTTGGGGTGAACCTCGCGCCCCAGCGACTCCGCCGCGAGCGAAGCGAGGACCTCGTTCATGTTCATGTTGCTCGAGGTGCCGGAGCCCGTCTGGAAGACGTCGATCGGGAACTGGTCGTCGTGCTCGCCGCGGGCGACCGCCTCGGCGGCCGAGCGGATCGCGGCGGCCAGCTCGGGGTCCGCCAGGCCGAGCTCCGACTTCACCGTGGCAACCGCGCGCTTGATCTGGGCCAACGCCCGGATCTGGGTTCGCTCGAGGCCACGCCCCGAGATCGGGAAGTTCTCGACGGCGCGCTGTGTCTGGGCACGCCAGCGCGCGCCGGCCGGCACGCGGATCTCGCCCATCGAGTCGCGCTCGACGCGGTCCCCGGTCATCGGCTGAAGTCGGCGGTCTCGGTCTCGGTGAACCGGATCACCGGCGGGATGAGATACGGGAGGTACCCCGCCTCGAGATCGTCGAGCAGGCGACCGGCCTCGCCGATGAGCTCGTTGACGAAGACCCCGTGGTGGGCGGGCTGGTACGGGCGCAGACGCTCGAGCCCCTCACGCAGCTTGTTCCGCGCGCCCTTGAGGTTGCGGCGCTGGAGGTGGAGCAGCCCGGCGGCAAGCTGGATCAGGCCCTGGTAGAAGTCACGGTCACGGTCATCCGCGGCTCGCCAGAGTGTCTCCCACGCCTCGTGCGCGTGCCAGTAGCGCACGCCGTTGAAGAGCGCGACCGCGCGCGCGAAGATCCGCGCGTGCTCGGCAGGGTCGAGCGGGGCGGTACGGCCTCGTTCCAGGGTGGGCTCGGGCGCGGGAGTGGCGGCGGCATCGGTCATCGCCGAGCGATCCTAGCAGGCCGGGCCGGTCGGGTCGGCCGTGCCCGCGATCGGCTAGCCTGCTGCGAGCCATGAAATCGAGCGAGCCGCGCTGGTGGCAGACCGCCGTCGTCTACCAGGTCTATCCCCGATCCTTCGCCGACAGCGATGGCGATGGAACCGGCGATCTGCGGGGGATCATCGGCCGCCTGGACTATCTCGGCTGGCTGGGTGTGGATGCGATCTGGATCTCGCCGTTCTACCCCTCGCCGATGGCCGACTTCGGCTACGACGTGGCCGACCACACCGACGTCGATCCCCTGTTCGGCACGATGGGCGACTTCGACGAGCTCCTCGCGGCGGCGCACGAGCGAGGGATCCGCGTCGTCGTCGACTACGTGCCGAACCACACCTCGATCGAGCATCCGTGGTTCACGGAGTCACGCTCGTCCCGAGACAACCCGAAGGCCGACTGGTACGTCTGGCGCGACGCGAAGGCCGATGGGAGCCTGCCGAACAACTGGATCAGCATGTTCGCCGGGCCGACCTGGACCTGGGACGAGACGCGCGGTCAGTACTACCTCCACATCTTCCTCGCGGAGCAGCCGGACCTGAACTGGCGCAACCCGGAGGTCCGCGAGGCGATGTTCGACGTCGCTCGCTTCTGGCTCGACCGGGGGGTGGATGGCTTCCGCATCGACGTGGCGCCCATGGTGATGAAGGACCCCGAGTACCGGGACAACCCCTTGAACCCCGACCCCGGCTGGGAGCACTCGCGCCTCGGCTCGTGGCTCTCTCAGATCCATGTGAACGACCACAACCATCCGGACATGCACGAGCTGTATCGGTCGTTCCGCTCGATGCTCGACGCCTATCCGGGCGACCGCGTCAGCATCGGCGAGCTGCATCATCCCGACTTCGACCGCTGGGCCGAGTACTACGGCGAGCGCCAGGACGAGATCCACGTCCCGTTCAACTTCCACGTCATCAACAGCCCCTGGACCGCGGAAGGCGTCCGCCGGGCCGTCGAGGGGGTCGAACGCGTGCTGCCCCCCGGTGCGTGGGCCAGCTGGGTGCTGGGGAACCACGACCAGCCGCGGATCGCCTCGACCGAGCGTGCCGGCCGGGACCAGGCGCGGGTCGCGATGATGCTGCTCCTGACCCTCCGCGGGACGCCGACGATCTACTACGGCGACGAGATCGGCATGGTGGACGTGCCGGTGGCTTCAGCCGATGCGCGCGACCCGCTCGAGCGGCGAGAGCCCGGTCGCGGCCGCGATCCCGAACGCTCACCGATGCAGTGGGACGCGTCGCCGAACGCCGGCTTCTGCCCGCCGGGCGTGTCCCCCTGGTTGCCGCTCGCGCCCGACTTCGCCGATGTCAACGTGGCCGGCCAGGCGGAGGGCCCGGGGTCCCTGCTCACGCTGACGCGAGACCTGCTGCGCCTCCGTCGCGAGCACCCGGTCCTCCGTCTCGGCGACTTCGAGCCGTTCGGCCCGACGACCGACGGCGTGTTCGCCTTTCGGCGCATCGGCCGCGCGGCTGATCAGGTGAGCGTGATCCTCAACCTGACCGCGGAGCCCAGGGAGGTGCGCGGGTCGCCACCGGGGCGCGTCGTCATCGGCACCGACCGCGCCCGTGACGGGGACGCGGTCACGGCAGACCTCGATCTCGGACCGAACGAAGGGCTGGTGATCGAGGTCGACGGCTGACCCGCGTCAGCCGACGCGGATCAGCTTCTTGTTCGTGAACTCGTCGGCGCCCAGGCGGCCCATCTCGCGGCCGGTGCCCGAGCGCTTGACGCCACCGAACGGCAGCTCGGCCCCATCGGCGAGCACGACGTTCACGAAGACCATGCCGGCCTCGATCGCGTCGGCGACGCGCAACGCCTGCTCCTGGTCGGTGGTGTAGACGTACGAGCCGAGGCCGTACGGGATGTCGTTCGCGATCCGCACCGCATCGGCTTCGTCCTTCGCGCGATACACCTGGGCGACCGGACCGAAGAACTCCTCCTTCGAGGCGGGGTTCTCGGGCGTGATGTCGGTCAGCACCGTGGTCGGGAAGAACGCGCCGTTGCGCGTGCCCCCGTGGACCAGCCTGGCCCCGTGCTCGATCGCGCGCTTGACCTGCTCGTCGAGACGTTCGGCGGCCTCCAGCGAGGACAATGGACCGAGCGCGGCATCCTCCGAGGTGGGGTCGGTCGCCTCGACCGCGGCGAGCTTCGCGGTGAATGTCTCGAGGAACGGCTCGTACAGCTCGTCGGCGACGATGAAGCGCTTGGCCGCGTTGCAGGACTGGCCGCTGTTGTCGAGGCGGGCGTCGACCGCGGCCTGGGCGGCGGAGTCGAGGTCGTTCGTCGAGAGCAGGATGAACGGGTCGGAGCCCCCGAGCTCGAGGACGACCTTCTTGAGATGGCGACCGGCGATCTCTGCGACCTGGGCCCCCGCTCGCTCCGAGCCGGTCAGCGACACGCCCTGGACACGCGGGTCGGCGATGATCCGCTCGATCTGGTCGTGCCCCGCATAGAGGTTCACGTACGCGCCCGCCGGGAAGCCGGCATCACGGAACATCTGCTCCATGGCGGCGGCCGACTCGGGGCACTGGCCAGCGTGCTTGAGCAGGATCGGGTTGCCGATGATGAGGTTCGGGCCGGCGAAGCGGGCGACCTGGTAGTACGGGAAGTTCCACGGCATGATGCCGAGCAGCACACCGACCGACGAACGGCGGATCACTGCGGAGCCTTCGCCGGCGAGAAGCTCGATCGGCTCGTCCTTCAGGAAGTCCGGCGAGTGGTCGGCGTAGTACTCGTAGATGTCCGCGGCGAAGTCCACCTCGGAGAGGGACTGGGCAATCGGCTTGCCCATCTCGCGCACGATGATCTCCGCCAGCTCCTGGCGGCGCTCGCGGTGAAGCTCGGCGACTCGGCGGATCATCCCCGCCCGCTCGTCGACCGTGGTGGACTTCGACCATGTCCGATGCGCCTCGTCCGCTGCGGCGATCGCAGCCTCGAGCTCGGTATCGGTGATCGTGTCGTATGTCTTGACCGTCTCCCCGGTGGCGGGGTTGGTCACGGCATAGCCCATCGTGTGGTTCTCCTTGAGGGTGCCGATATTAGGGTCCGGTTCGGACCGGCTGGAACCCCCCGTCGGCGGCTCGCGCAGTTACGAATAGTAGGTCTGCCAGCCGGTTCAGGTAGGGCAGCACGTGCGAGTCGGGGAGGCCACCGGCGGCGGCCAGCTCGACGCATCGGCGCTCGGCGCGACGCACGATCGTGCGGGCGAGGTCGAGCGCGGCCCCGGTCGTCGACCCGCCCGGCAGCACGAACTCCTTCGGCTGCTCGACCAGCTTCTCCAGCTCGTCGATGTCGCGCTCGAGTGCCGTGACCATCTCGTCGGTCACACGGGTGACCCCGTCGGACAGCCGGTCGCGCCGATCGACGTGCGTCGCGAGCTCCGCGCCGACCACGAACAGCTCGCGCTGGAGCCGGACGACGAGCTCGGCGAGCTGCACCTCGGTTCGGTCGGTCGCCGTGCCGATCTGAGCACGCGCGAGCCCGAGCGCGGCCACCGCCTCGTCGGTCGTGCCATAGGCGTCGGTCCGCAGGTCGGCCTTGCTCACGCGATCACCGCCGAAGAGCAGGCCGGTGGTGCCCGTGTCGCCCTTGCGCGTATAGATTCGCAATCGATCGCCTCCGCGTCCCGAATGCCCGTCGGCGGGCGTGGCACTTCGCGTGCATGGTACGCGGCGCATGAGCGACAAGTCTCGCCATGCATCGGTCGCCGGCAAGCGCGTCCTGGTGATCAACGACACCCAGGAGATCCTCGAGCTCTTCACCGACATCCTCAGTGAGCTTGGCCTCGAGGTCACACAGATGAGCTACGCCCCGCGGGAGCTCGAGCTCGTTCGCCAGGCGAAGCCGGATCTCGTCATCCTTGACATGATCTTCGGCGACCGCGAGCTGCTCGGGTGGCAGCTGCTCCAGAAGATCCGCATGGACCGATCGCTCGAGCACGTGCCGGTCATCGCCTGCAGCGCAGCAATCCAGACGCTGAACGAGCTCCAGGGCTACCTCACCGAGCAGGGCGTGGTCGCGGTGGTCAAGCCGTTCACGGTGTCGCAGCTCGAGGAGGCGGTGTACCAGGCCCTCCGGGTGAAGGGATTCGGCGGTGCGCCCTCCGCAACCGAGGTGGCACGGAACGTCGGGAACCCGCGCGGCCGGAACGCCTCGGCGGCGGGTTAGAAGAGGCCGGGTGGCGGCTCCCACCGATCGGCCAGCAGGGTCACCTTGACCGGTGGGCCGACGACTTCCTCGGCCTTGGTCTTCACGGTCTGGATGAGCTCGCCGGCCCACGGGCAGAACGGCGTGGTCAGGACCATCTTGATCTCGGTCGGAGCACCGTCGGCGCCGATCTCGACGGCCTTGATGAGGTCGAGGTCCACGATGCTCATCCCGATCTCCGGATCCTGGATGTCGTACAGCGCGGTCATCACCTCGTCGACCTTGCCGAGGTTGGAGTCGATCGTCATGCCACCCAGTCTACGCGCTCGGCGCGAATGCGCCACCGGGCCGATCTAGATGAGGACCGCGTCGAAATCCGGGTGAGGGGCGGGCACGATGGGACGCACGCGGTGATAGCCCTCGTGGATGGGCGCGCCCGAGTCGATGGCGGAACGAAGTGCGGCAAGCTCCTCGGCGACATCGGATTGGCTCTCGTGGCATGCCAGCGCATCGGCCTTGCGCGTGGCGACCGACGTGATCGCGATGCGGTGGGTCGCCGCCTGCTCCTCGGCCGAGAGGTCGTACCGGTTGCCCGCCGGATCGAACACGGGGCTGATGACGTACACCGCGTTCGGCGCGATCCCGAGGTCGGACAGCCGCTCGACCGCCCAGCGCGTCGCGTTGCCGACGACGATGTGATCGGGGTGCCCGGTGACGCCGTGGGGCCCGAACGTGATGACGGCGGCCGGCCGCCGATCCGCCAGCCACGCGGCGATGTCGTCGACCAGCCGATCGAACGGCTGGTCCGCGACGCCCCCATCGGGGTAGCCATCGAGGAGTGACACCTCGTCGAGGCCGATCGCCCGCGCGGCGCAGATGAGCTCGGCCTCGCGCTGGCCGGCGATGGCCGGGTCCGGCGAGCCGTCACTCGTGCCCGCTTCTCCGCGCGTGGCGACGAGGAGGCGTGTCGTCCGCCCCGCGTCGTGGGCGAGCGCGAGAGCGCCGGCGCAGCCGAAGCTTTCGTCGTCGGGGTGGGCGAGGACGGCGGCAAGGCCGCCGGGCGCGATCGGGTAGCTCACCGGGTCTCCTCGGTCGAATCGTGATCGTCGTCGTCCGAGAGCAGGGTCCATCCCTGCCGCTCGACGCTGGTCCTCATCGTACGCAGGACGGCGAGCTTGGCGCCAGCGACCTCTGCAATGAATCGACGCGTGCCTGCATCGTCGAGCGACGAGCCGGGGGGCGCGCTGTCCCGACCGACGTTGAGCCAGGCAAGGTGGTAGCGGTCCATCCGCCCCCAGACGCGCTCGAGGAGGGCATCCGAGTCGAGCAGCCACCGGCGAAATACGTCCCATTCGGGATCCGCCACGAGGCTCTCGCCGGTGGCGACGAGGCGATCGGTGGCAGCGAGGAACGCCGAGCGGGACATGACGGCGGGACGGGCGCGCATCGGTGGCCGGAGTATAGGGCGATGCCGGGCGGACCCACGTTCGTACCATTGCCGGCCCGATCACCGGCCTCGACACTCTCCCGGTGAATCAGGCGACCTGGCACGCGGTCGGCCGAGGACTGCTGATGCTCGCCGCGCTGGCGGCTGCGGCAGCGCCGCTCGTCGTGCTCCACACAGCTCCCGCGGTCGATCTCGCAGCAGACGGCATGGGATGGCTCGTGCCGGCGTCGGCCGGGCTCCTCCTCGGTGCTGCGTCGATCGCGACGTTGATCGAGCTCGTCGCCGGCCTGCGCAGAGGCCCACTGGCGGCGTTGCTGCGGGCAGGGTCGGCAGCGGCACTCGCGGGCACCGGGATGCTCGTCCTGATGGCCGGCGGATCGACGGCACTTCCGGTCCTCATCGGCGCTCTGCTCGTCCTGGCATCTGTCATCCCCGACCGAGCCGGAACCACGGTCCGCGACGTCCGCGGCCGCATGTCGATCGCGGTCGCGATGCTCGTCATCGCCGAAGCAGCGGTAGTCGCCGCGCTGCTGCCCGTCACGGCCGAGGTCATCGATGCTGCCGCCATGCCATTCCTCGCCGCGGCGATCGCGTTCGCCGGGCTCGCCGCCATCGTCCGCGCCGGCACGACGTTCGGTGCGGCCTCGGGCCTGCTCGGCATCGGCGCGGCGGCGCTCGCGCTCGACCGCGGCGGCGGCGCCGAACTGGCGGTCGGGCTCGCCGCACTGACGGCGTCCGCCCTGGTCGCGACGTGGGCCGCGATCGGCGGACGGCGCGAGGCCCAGCCCATCGAACCGGGGTCGCTTCCCCCGGTCATCGACCACCTTGCCGAGGGCGTGATGCAGTTCGACGGCCGGCTCCAGCTTCGAGGCTGGAACCCCGCAGCCGCCGCGCTGCTCGACCTGAAGCCCGACGCGGCGGGCGCGCGCCTCGAGGACCTGCTCGGCCTCTCGCTCAGCCAGCTCCCGGCCGCGTCCGAGACGGTGCGGCAGCGAACGCCGGTGGGCGGCATCGATCTGACGCTCCATCGCGACGCCGAGACCCTGACGGTCGTCCTTCACGATCCCGGCGTGAGCAGTGATGTCGAGCGCCTCGGTCGCGAGCTGCGAGCCACCCTCGAGGAGCTTCTTCAGGCGCGACGAACCGTCGAGCTTCAGCGAGCCGAGCTCGACCGGGCCACGACCACCGATCGGCTCACCGGGGTCGGCAATCGCCAGGCGATCCTGGACCGTCTCCGGCTCGAGGTGGCCGAGGCCCGCCGCTACCAGCATCCGGTGGCCGCGGTTCTGCTCGATGTCGATGGATTCACCGCCATCAACACGGGCCAGGGCATCGTGGTGGCCGATGAGGTCCTGCGCGAGATCGCCCTGCGCATGCGCGTTCGAATCCGCGAGGCTGATGCGCTCGGACGGGTGGGCAGCGGCTCCTTCCTCGCCCTCCTTCCTCATACGGAGGCGGACGGCGCGGCAGCGTTCGCCGATGCGCTCCGCCGCCGTATCGCCGAGCGGGCGATCCAGACCGCCGTGGCGCCGATCACGGTCACGGTGAGCGTCGGGGTCACCGTCATGCATCCGGGCGACGACCTCGACGCCGATGCGCTCCTGGCGCGCGCCACCGAGGCCCTGGTCAGTGCGCAGCAGGCAGGGGGCAACCGCATCGCGCTCGACCGTCTCCACGGGTTGGCGCGGCTCGGCGATGCGCGATCGGCCGAGCGGGACGACGAGGCCGACGCCGGCTGAGCAGCGTCACGGGGCGGTTGTGCACAACATATGCACATCGGCGGCCGCCGACCACCACATGTTGTGGATAAGCCGTCGTCATCGCGAGGTGGCGCTGGTACACTCGCCGAACCATGCCCTCGACCTCCACCGACCTCTCCGCCAAGCTCATCTTCCCCACCCGGGAGATCGTCGAGGAGTACTACCTCCCGATCATCTACACGGCCTGCCGCACCTGCTATTCCGAGCAGGTGCCCGACCAGATCTGGGACAAGGCGGTCAGCCGCCAGATCGCCGATGAGAAGCAGCAGAGCCTGGTCCGCAAGGTCATGGAGTCCGGCCACGGATCCACGATCGAGCACGTGAACTTCACGTTCGCCATCAGCGGCGTCACCCGGACGCTGAGCCACCAGCTCGTTCGGCATCGCGCCGGCACCGCGTTCGACCAGCAGTCGCAGCGCTACGTCAGCTTCAAGAAGCGGGACAACTACACGGTCCCCGACTCGATCGGCAAGGCCGAGCTGCCCGACGATCTCGCGGGTCGGTTCCAGCAGGCCATCGACGAGAACCTCGAGCTCTACGGCCAGCTGCTCCAGGCCGAGGTGCCGGCCGAGGACGCGCGGTTCATCTTCCCGAACGCCATGCAGACGAACCTCATCATGACGGTGAACCTGCGCCAGCTGATCCACATGTCCGGCCTCCGGCTGTGCACCATGGCCCAGTGGGAGATCCGCCAGCTGTTCAAGCAGATCCGCCACGAGGTCTTCCGCGTCAGCCCCTTCTTCGGCAGCTTCCTGGTGCCGAAGTGCGTGCCCCTCGGCTACTGCGACGAGATGAACAACCGCGACGAGCATTGCCGCATCCGACCGCACCGAGACACGGTGATGGCCGTATGGGAGGCCTACCGCGGTGGAACGCTCGCGGAGACCGAGGGTCCGGTCGTGCCTGAGACGAGCCCCTTCCGGCCGAAGCCGCGCCGGGTTCCCCTGCCGGTGGCCGACGGCGACGTGGCCCCGAGGCACGGCGAGCCGACCGGGGCCGCGGTGGGCCAGGCAGCCGACGCCGACCGCATCTGAGGAACCGCCCGGGGGACGCCCCGCTCGCGCTAGAGTCATCGGCGTGAATCGTCGTGGTCGCATCCGGTGACCGTCCAGGGCCGCCGTCCGGGAGATCAGCGGGTCCGCGTGCAGCGCACGCAGCCGCAGGAGTTCACCGTTCGCACGCCACGGCGCCTGCGAAAGCCACCGTCCCCCGCCCTGAGCCTGCTGGCCGCGTTCGCGGTCCTCATCGCAATCGGCACGATCCTGCTGATGCTCCCGTTCGCCACGCAGTCCGGCGAGCCGACGCGATGGGTCGATGCGCTCTTCACGGCCACCTCGGCGGCATGCGTGACGGGACTCGTCGTGCTGGACACCGGCACGCACTGGAGCGCGTTCGGGCAGGTCGTGATCATGCTCCTGATCCAGTCCGGAGGGTTCGGCATCATGGCCGGCTCGACCCTGCTGCTGTCGCTCGTGGTCGGGCGCCGCACGACGCTCCGAAACCGGGTGATCGTCCAGGAATCGCTCGGTGGGCTTCAGCTCGGGAACGTGACCTGGATCGTCAAGCGCATCGCCATCTTCACGCTGGTGGTCGAAGGGGTCGGGGCGATCGTGCTGGCGGCGGCGTTCATGCTCGGCGGCGAGGCCGGGGGCGTCGGTCACCCGCTCGGCCTGTGGTGGGGCCTGTTCCACTCCGTGTCGGCGTTCAACAACGCCGGGTTCGACCTCACTGGCGGGTTCCAGAGCCTCATCCCATTCCGCGACGACTGGGTGGTGCTCCTGTCCCACGGCATCCTCCTGGTCCTCGGCGGCCTCGGATTCGCGATCGTGGGCGACGCCCTGAGCAAGCGGCGCTGGGTGCGATTCGCCCTCGAGACGAAGGTCGTGCTGCTCTCGACGGCGGTGCTGCTGGTCCTCGGCACGGTGCTCATCGGGGCGACCGAGTGGTCGAACCCCGAGACGCTCGGCTCGCTTCCCGAGGAGCAGCGTGCACTCAACGCCCTCTTCGAGTCGGCAACGCTGCGCACGGCCGGATTCACCGCCCTCGACACCGGCGCCCTGCTGGACCAGACGCTGTTCGTGGTCATGGCGCTGATGTTCATCGGCGGCGCATCGGGATCCACGGCCGGCGGCATCAAGGTCACGACCTTCTCGGTGCTCCTCATCGCCATCGCGTCTGTCGTGCGCGGCCAGCCGTCCGCGGTGGCCTTCGGCCGCCGCATCCAGCACCAGGTCGTCTACCGGGCGCTGTCGGTCGTGCTGCTCGGGATCGCGGTCGTGTTCGTCGTCGCCTTCCTGCTCACGGTCATGAACCCCGCCAGGTTCGTGGAGACCCTGTTCGAGGCCGTCTCCGCCGCGGGCACCGTCGGCGCCAGCACGGGAATCACGACCGACCTCGACACGCCGTCGAGACTCCTCGTCACGTTGACGATGTACGCGGGCCGGCTCGGCCCGATCACCCTCGTGCTCGCCCTGGCAGCCCGGGCGCGGCCGGTCGCGTCCCGTCCGGCCGTCGAGTCGATCCGGATCGGCTAGGCTTCAGCGCGACCCTCACATGGAGGCGGGATGGCCGGAGAACAGGTAGTCGTCATCGGACTGGGGCGGTTCGGCTCGGCGGTGGCGCGCGAGCTGGAGCGGCTCGGCCACCAGGTGCTCGCCATCGACCGAAGCGAGCAGCGGGTGAACGACATCGCTTCCGAGGTCACGCACGCCCTCCAGCTCGACGCGGCCGATGAGGACGCGCTGCGCGGCGCCGGCGCGGGCGACTTCAACACGGCGATCGTGGCGATCAGCAGCGACGCCGAGCCGTCGATCTTCGCGACCATGGTCCTCAAGCGCCTCGAGGTCCGCAACGTGATCGCGAAGGCCGGGAGCCGGCTCCACGGCGAAATCCTGTCGCGCGTCGGGGCGGACCGGGTCGTCTTTCCCGAGCTGGAGACCGGGCTTCGGCTCGCGCACTCGTTCAACGTCCCGAACGTGATCGACTACCTCGACGTCGCCCCGAACTTCGGCATCGAGAAGATTCGGCCGCCGAAGTCGTTCATCGGCCGATCGCTGGGCGAGCTCGACCTCAAGGCAAAGGTGGGCCTCACGCCGATCGCGCTGCGGCGCGGCAAGCAGGTCTTCGTGAATCCCGCGCGTGACGAGCGGATCAAGGAGGGCGACGAGCTCATCCTGATCGGCCAGGACGACAACCTGGAGCAGCTGCGGGGCTAGTTGTCCGCGGAGATCCCGTCGCCGAGCGTGAAGCGGCGCAGCTCCTCGTCACAGGCATCGGCGAGGCGACGCGCCTCGTTCACGAGGAACGAGCTCATCTTCGTCGAGTCGACGATCAGCAGCGTGTGCCCTCGCTCGTTGCGGTCGAGCACGATCCGATCTTCACCGTGGAAGCTGATGGACCAGTTGGCCTGCAGCTGGACGAGCTCGGCCAGGAGCACCTTCTCGCTGAAGTACCAGTCGAGGTACTCGGCGTTGAGGGCCGCCGTCACGTCGCGGACCTGGAGCGTCTCGTTGCGCCGCAGCCGCGACACGAAGTGCACGACCCGGAGCGCGGCGAAGGGATCTCCGCTGCGCGCGAGCTGCGGCGGCGCGACGGTGGGATCCGGCATGCCCTCCGGGGCGGCTCCGACGAGGGACGTTGACGTCGACGTGATGGGCTCCTTCACACGGTGGGCGAGCGGGCGCGACCGCGCCGCGGAGAACTGCCCGGGGAGTATCGCAACTCGGTCATGGCGGATCAAACGGGCCGCCGCGACCGAGCCGCCGCGACCGCCGTCAGCCGATTCGCCAGCCCTCGGGACAGCCGGGATCGGGCGCGAGCAGATGGACCTCGCCGTCGCCGCCCATCGACCCGAGGACGAGCACTTCGCTCTTGAAGCCCGCGATGCGGCGCGGCGGGAAGTTGACGACCGCCACCACCTGCCGCCCGACGAGCGCCGCTGGGTCGGGATACGTCACGGTGAGCTGGGCAGAGCTCACCTTCTCGCCGATCTCGGGGCCGAAGTCGACACGAAGCTGGTACGAGGGCTTGCGTGCCTCGGGAAACGGTCGCGCCTCGACGATGCGGCCGACCCGCATGTCGACGGCCAGGAAGTCATCGAACTCGATCATTCCCGCACGATACCCGCTGGAACCGGCCACCCGGCGGTCTCCGGGTAGGACTATCGACCCGTTGGTGCTTGCTCGGTGCCCGCGTACCGTCGTGCTCGGCCACGCCCGTGCCCGCGCGGCCGCTCTCATTCAGGAGGCAACGTGACGTTCTGGAACTGGCGCCGCAGCCCGGGCCCGTCGGCCACGCAGGGAAGCGCGGCGGTTGCCCTTGCTCCCGAGCTCGCCCCGATCGAGCTCTACACGGCCGATTCCCGGATCGTGGCTTGGATCGCTCCCCAGGGACGGCGGGTCACCGACCTCCTGTCGACCAAGGACGAGCTTCGACTCTGGCGCCCGAGTCCCGGGCAGCTTGCCGATGCTCCGCCGGCGGGGACCGACCCGGATGCGTCGAGCGGCGATTCCGGGGAGTGGGAGACGCTGCCGACGGCACGCGTGGTCCTCGCGATGCCGCCCGAGTGGCGCGCGAGCCGCCAGCTGCGCCTCCACCGACGTCTGCGCCGGGCCGCGCTCATTGCCGGCCCCTTCAACGTCACCGGCAACGTGCACCTGGCCCCCGGGGTCGAGGTCGGTCAGCACCTGCTGCGTTCGAGCCGCTTCATGCCCCTGACCGATGCGTACCTGCTCCACGGCGGTGACCAGCCCTTCGAGCACGTGGTCAGCGTCGTCATCGTCAACACCGCCCACGTCTCGCAGATCGTGCCCCTCGTGACCCTGGCCTGACCTCGACGCCCGCAGCACGACCGCCCGCCGCGCGATAATCGCGGCGATGGCCGTCCTCCACAGCACCCATGACCCCGCGGCTCCGGCCGCGCACGCCAACGCCGACGCGATGCGCGGACTGGTCGACGACCTTCGCGAACGTCAGCGAGCCTTGAGCGCCCGTGGCGCCGGCGGGGACGAGCGCTCGGTCGCCCGGCATCGTGAGCGCGGAAAGCTGCCCGTCCGTGAGCGGATCGATCGGCTCCTCGACCCGGGCTCGGCGTTTCTCGAGCTGTCGGCCCTGGCGGCCACGGGCCTCTACGAGGGCGACGCCCCCGGAGCTGGCGTGGTGACCGGGATCGGGCGCGTGTCGGGCGTCGAATGCGCGATCGTCGCGAACGACGCCACGGTCAAGGGCGGGACCTACTACCCGATGACCGTGAAGAAGCACCTGCGCGCGCAGGAGATCGCGCTGGAGAACGGCCTTCCCTGCCTGTACCTCGTCGACTCCGGAGGTGCGTTCCTGCCGCTCCAGGACGAGGTCTTCCCCGACCGCGAGCACTTCGGGCGGATCTTCTACAACCAGGCCCAGCTCTCGGCGCGTCGCATCCCGCAGATCGCGCTCGTCATGGGCTCCTGCACCGCGGGCGGGGCGTACGTCCCGGCGATGAGCGACGAGACCGTGATCGTCAAGGGCACCGGAACGATCTTTCTCGGCGGGCCGCCGCTCGTGCAGGCCGCGACCGGGGAGGTCGTCACGGCCGAGGAGCTCGGCGGGGCCGAGGTCCACACCGTCCAGTCGGGCGTCGCGGACCACTACGCGCTCGACGACGAGCACGCCCTCGCCATCGGCCGCCAGATCGTCGCCAACCTCCACCGGCGCAAGCCGGACCCACCGTGGGAGATCGTCGCATCCGAGGAGCCCGTGGTCGCGCCCGACGAGCTGTACGGGGTCATCCCGGCCGATGCGCGCCAGTCGTACGACGTGCGCGAGGTGATCGCCCGGATCGTGGACGGCAGCGACTTCCACGAGTTCAAGGAGCGCTACGGCGAGACGCTCGTCACCGGGTTCGCGCGCATCCACGGCCATCCGGTCGGGATCATCGCCAACAACGGGATCCTGTTCAGCCAGTCGGCGCTGAAGGGCGCGCACTTCGTGGAGCTCGCCAGCCAGCGACGGATCCCGCTCGTCTTCCTCCAGAACATCACCGGCTTCATGGTCGGCCGCGAGTACGAGGCCGGCGGCATCGCGCGCGACGGCGCGAAGCTCGTCACCGCGGTGAGCACGACGAACGTGCCGAAGTTCACGGTGATCATCGGCGGCAGCTTCGGGGCCGGGAACTACGGCATGGCAGGCCGGGCCTACGGGCCGCGGCAGCTGTGGATGTGGCCGAACGCGCGCATCAGCGTGATGGGCGGCCAGCAGGCGGCCCGCGTCCTGTCGACGGTGCGCGGCGGCTTCGAGACCGATGAGGAGCGCGACGCGTTCGAGCGCCCGATCCTCGACAAGTACGAGACCGAGGGCTCGCCCTACCACTCCACGGCACGCCTCTGGGACGACGGGGTGATCGACCCGATGGGCACGCGTCGCGTGCTCGCGCTGGGAATATCGGCCGCGCTCAACGCTCCGATCCCCGAGCCCGGGTTCAGCCTCTACCGGATGTAGCCGCCTAGACCGGATTTCCCTGCGGGACCGGCAGCTCGGCACGCTCGACGTCGAACCGAAGGCCGAACAGCTCCACCGTGCGGGGGGCATCGATCTCGGCTGCCAGCGTGACGACCGCGGGCACCGACATCTCGCGGCGCGGCACGAACCGCACGACGTGCGGCCCGACGTCCGCGACGGCCAGGTCGGCGACCGCCCACACGTCGATCCCCAGGTGCTCGTGGAAGGCCGCCGCGCGGGAGGGCGGGTCGGCCGTCGCCAGGTCGAGACGCGCGAGCCCGACCGGTGAGCCGATCGGGTGGCGGAACGCCGCGCGCTCCGCGAGCGCATCGTGGCTCCACTCGGCGCCGACGTAGGCGTGCTGGATCAGGAACGGGATCCCGTCCGGCGCCAGCGGCGAATCGGGGACCGCGGTCCACCATTCGACCGTCTCGCCGTCGGCACGGGCGCGGCTCCCGTGGCGAACCGGCCCGAAGCTCCCCTCCGGGAGGGCGGCAACCGTGCGCTCGAGGTCGTCGACGCGCAGCGCCCAGGTCGCGAATCCCTCGCCAGCGTTCTCCGCGACGGCGAGAGCAGCGCTTCCGACCGGGCTCGTGCGCGCGGCATCCGGATCGTCGATGCCGATGAGCTCGAGGTAGCTGCCATCGGCGAGCCACGCGATGCGGTTGAACGTGCCCGCGCCGGGATGGCGTCCGCCGCCGGCGACCGTGAGCCCCAGGCTCGTCTCGAGCTCGGCGGCCGCGGCCTCCGGATCGGCGCAGACGATGACGAGGTGGTCGATGCCCCGGATCATGAGCCGATGCTACCAGCATCGGCTACGCTCACCGGACCGATGACCCAGTCCGATCGGCCCGCTCCGGGCTCCCACGACCGAAGCACGCCGTCCGGCTCGCTCGAGACGAGCGCCGCGAACCTCTTCGAGGCGATGCTGGCCGCCCGCGATGCGGAGGAGCGTGGCGAGGACCGCCACGCGCTCGACGCGTTCTACCGCACCCTCATGAGCGGCACGTTGCTTCTCCCGGTCCCGCCCGAGCACGGCGACGAGGCGAAGCAGGCGCTGGCCGCCGCCGTCAACGACGACGCGCAGGTCGAGATCAGCGTGATGCTGGCGCAGGAGGCCGAGGGCCAGCCGGTGAGCGTGGTGTTCGGCTCGATCGGCGCGCTGGCGGCCTGGGCTCCGGCGAACACCGGCAACCTTCCGTTGCCGGCGCGCATCGCCGTCGCCAACCTCGCCGCGGCCGGGCTGCCGGCGATCATGGATCCCGCCGGCCCGGTGCCGTACCGCTTCGACGTCGAGGAGCTCGCAGCGCTCGCGGCGGGCCGCCTTCCCGGCGCCGGGGAGCCGCTGTTCGAGCCGACCGCGCGGGGATCGATCCGGCTCCGACTGCCGGGCAGTGACACCCGTCAGCTCGAGGCCGACCTCGCGCGGGCGCTGGAGTCGACGGCCGTCGACGAGGCGTTCCTCGTCGAGTCGGACGGGCCGGATGGCCGGACGCGGCTCATGCTCGGTCTCGTTGGAGATCCGGGGGCGACCGCGACGGTCGACGTGCCGGAGGAGACCGACGTCGTGTGGCTCGAGGATCCTCTGCTCGCCCAGGTGCGCGCGGTCGCGGAGCCGTTTCATCGGCGAGGTCGCGGCCGATGACCGGCCTGCGAATCGAGCGCGACGCGGCGATCGCCCGCGTGACGCTGGCCCGGCCCGAGATCCGGAACTCGTTCAACGCCGAGCTCATCGGTGAGCTCCGTGCCGTCTTCGAGGGGTTCGCCGCCGAGCCGCCCGACGCGCTCCGCGCCGTCGTGCTGGCCGGCGAGGGCCGCGTCTTCTGCGCCGGAGCCGATGTCGAGTGGATGCGAGCCGCGATCGGCCTCTCGGTCGAGGACAACGAACGCGATGCGACGGCCATGCAGGCGATGTTCGACGCGATCGAGCGCTGTCCCGTGCCCGTCATCGCCCGCGTCCAGGGCGCCGCGCTCGGTGGCGGCATGGGCCTGTGCGGCGCGAGCGACGTCGTCATCGCGATGGCCGACGCCACGTTCGGGTTCACCGAGCCGAAGCTCGGCATCATCCCCGCCGTCATCTCCACGTTCGTGGTGCCGAAGATCGGCATCGGGCATGCGCGCGCGCTCTTCGTGACCGGCGAGCGCTTCGGCGCCGAGCGCGCGCGCCACATCGGGCTCGTCCACCAGGTCGTGGGTGACGAGGCGGCCCTCGACGCGGCCGTGGAGGCGACCCTCGAGGAGATTCGATCGTCCGGGCCGACGGCGGTGCGCGCGTCGAAGGCGCTGGCGCGCGAGATCGCCGAGCTCGGGACGCTCGAAGCGCGGCGACACACCCCGAGGCACATCGCCCAGCAGCGCACGTCGGCCGAGGGCCAGGAGGGCCTGCGCGCGTTCGTCGAGAAGCGTCAACCGAGATGGCGCGAATGAGCCGCCCTCTCGTCGGGCCGACCGGCGCGTAGAACTGCGACAATCGCGACATGCGCAACGATCTGTCCCCGCGAGAAGTTGCCGCCGAGCTCGGCGTGACCGTCCGAACGGTGCAACGGTGGATCGCCGACGGTCGGCTGCCCGCCAGTCGCGTCGGTTCGCGGGTTCGCGTGTCGCGTTCGTCGCTATCCGCGGTGAGCGAGGCGCCCGCGCGCGCAACGGCCCAACGGCACATCGGCTCGCTCCTCGTCGCGAACCGTGGCGAGATCGCGCGCCGCGTGGCGCGGACGGCACGCCACATGGGCATCCGCGTCGTGCTGCTCCGCGCGGACGACGAGCCCGACCCACCCGGAGCCGACGCGGTGGCCACCATCCCCGGGTTCCTCGATGGCCCCGCGATCATCGCGGCGGCCCGCGAGCACGGCGCGGACGCCATCCATCCCGGCTACGGATTCCTCGCCGAGAACGCAGCCTTCGCCCGCGCCGTGACGGCCGCGGGGCTGGCCTGGATCGGCCCGCCCGCCGACGCGATCGCTGCGATGGGCGACAAGGCGGCCGCGCGTCGCCTGGCGGGATCGCATGGCGTTCCCATCGTCCCCGGCTACGACGGCGACGAGCAGGACGACGACGCGCTCATCGCCGCGGCGAAGGAGATCGGCCTCCCGCTGCTCGTGAAGCCGTCTGCCGGCGGCGGGGGCAAGGGGATGCGCGTCGTGCACGCGAGCGACGAGCTGGCCGAAGCGCTCTCCGGGGCACGTCGTGAGGCGCGTCGCGCGTTCGGTGACGATCGGCTCGTGCTGGAGCGCTTCCTCGGCGGATCTCGGCACGTGGAGATCCAGGTCCTGTTCGACCGGCACGGCAACGGCGTCCACCTGGGCGAGCGGGACTGCAGCGCACAGCGACGCAGCCAGAAGGTCGTGGAGGAGGCGCCCGGCCCGTCGGTCACGCCCGACCTGCGGGAGCGGATGGGTCGCGCGGCACTCGGGGCCGCGGCCGCCGTGGGCTACGAGGGAGCCGGCACCGTCGAGATGCTGCTCACCGATTCCGGCGAGTTCTTCTTCCTCGAGATGAACACCCGGCTCCAGGTCGAGCACCCGGTCACCGAGGCGGTTACCGGCCGCGACCTCGTCGCCGACCAGATCCGGATCGCCGAGGGGGCGACGCTCGGGGACATCGGCCTGGGTGAGACGCCGCCGCTCCGCGGCCACGCGATCGAGGCGCGGATCTACGCCGAGGACCCGGAGCACGGCTTCCTGCCGGCCACCGGACCACTCGTCGACGTGACGTGGCCCGAGGGCGTGCGGGTCGACGCCGGCGTCGATGCCGGTGACGAGGTGACCGATCGCTACGACCCGATGCTCGCGAAGGTGATCGCCGATGGCGCCACGCGCGCCGAGGCACTCGACCGGCTGCGCGAGGCGCTCGGCGCCACCATGATCCTCGGCGTGCGGACGAATGTCCGCTTCCTGCGCTGGCTCCTCGACCACCCCGTCATGCGCGACGGCGAGGTCCGCACCGACACGATCGCGGCACTCGACCTGCCGGGGCCGCCGGTCGCCGATGGCGTCCACTGGACCGCCGCAGCGCGGGCGTTGGCGCCCGCGACGACGGATCCGTGGATGGACGGATGGCGGCTCAACGCGGCGCCCGTCCACCGTCTGCGCCTCGGGGACGAGGAGCGCTCGATCGAGCTCGGAGCGTCGCCCGGCGACCTACCGCCGGCGCGGGCGGTGGCGGACACGGCCCATGTCGACGTCGAGGGACAGTCGCTGACGTTCACGCTGGCCCCACCGCCCACGATCGAGTCGGCCGTCGCGCACGCTGCCGCCGAGGCGGGCGGTGGCGCGACGCTCACGGCGCCGATGCCCGGACGCGTGATCGCCGTGCGCGCGGCCGAGGGCGACACCATCAGCGCCCGCCAGCCGGTGATCGTCATCGAGGCCATGAAGATGGAGCACGCGGTCGTCTCGCCCATCGACGGGACGCTGAGCCGCCTTCTCACCGCCGAGGGGCAGCAGGTGCAGCGCGGCGACGTGCTGGCGGAGCTCGCCCCGTACGATGACGGCGATGGCTGATCGCGACGTCCGGGTCTACGAGGTCGGTCCGCGGGACGGGCTGCAGAACGAGGCCGCCCCGATCCCGACCGATGCGAAGCTCCGCTTCATTGACCTGCTCGCCGATGCGGGCCTGCTCGAGATCGAGGCCACGAGCTTCGTCTCGCCGCGTGCGATCCCGCAGCTCGCCGATGCCGACGACCTCATGCGCTCGCTCGACCGCCGGCCCGGGGTCCGCTATCCCGTGCTCGTCCCGAACGTTCGGGGCATGGAGCGCGCGGAGGCGGTCGAGGCCGGCGCAGTGTGCGTCTTCACCGCCGCGTCGGAGGAGTTCACCCGCGCGAACATCAACATGTCGATCGCCGAGTCGATCGACGCGTTCCGCCCGGTCATCGCCCGCGCCCGGGGTCTCGGCTGGTGGACGCGCGGCTACGTGAGCACGGCGTTCGGGTGCCCGTACCAGGGGGAGGTCGGCGAGGCTGCCGTGGTCGCGGTCGCGCAGGAGCTGGTGAAGCTCGGCATCGACGAGCTCAGCATCGGCGACACGATCGGCGTCGCCGGGCCGGGAGACGTGCGACGCGTGGTGCACGCGCTCGACGCGGCGGGCATCGGCGTGGATCGGCTGGCCATGCACTTCCATGACACCCGGGGCACGGCACTCGCCAACGTCGCGACGGCGCTCGAGCTCGGCGTTCGGTGCTTCGACGCCTCGACCGGGGGCACCGGCGGCTGCCCGTACGCGCCCGGAGCGGCCGGCAACCTGGCCACCGAGGACCTCGTCTACCTGCTCGAGCGCGAGGGGCTCGCGCACGGCATCGATCTCGACGCCCTGCTCGTGGCCGCCCGCCACGTGAGCGAGACGCTCGGGCGGCCCCTGGCGACGAAGGTCGGCCAGGCCGGCGGCTGGCGTTTACCATAGGCGGCCGATGGACGCCGAGCCCGTAGCCCAGCAGGAGCCGCGCCCGTTGATCCTGGACGTCGACACCGGGATCGACGACATGATCGCCCTGCTCATCGCGGCCACGAGCCCCGAGATCAACCTGCGCGGCGTGACGTGCGTTGCCGGCAACGTCGAGATCCACCACGTCGCGCGCAACACCGGCAAGATCCTCCGCATGGTCGGCCGCGGCGACGTGCCGGTGTCGATCGGCGCGGCACGACCCCTCCAGCGTCGGCTGCGCACCGCGCCCGACACACACGGCCCGACGGGCACCGGCTACGTCGAGCTGCGGGGCGAGGACCGCCAGCTTGGAACGACCGAGTACACCGCCATCCCCGCCAGCCGCTATCTCGGCGCGCACGTCAACCGACACCCCGGCGAGGTCTCGATCGTCGCGCTCGGACCACTCACGAACCTCGCAGCGGCCGTGCAGCACGGCGTCGACCTGGCGGGCGGCACGCGCGAGGTCGTGTGGATGGGCGGCACCCTCGAGGAGCGCGGCAACACGACCGAGACCGGCGAGTGGAACGCGTGCGTGGATCCGGAGGCCGTCGAGGCCTGCCTGGCCACCGGCGCCGTCCACACGATGTTTCCGCTCGACGCGACGCAGGACATCGTCTTCACGATGGAGGATCTCCGCGCCCTGCCCGACACGCACCTGGCGGGCATCGTCCGCGACGCCGTCCGCTTCTACGTCGCCTTTCACCAGAAGGCGGACGGGATCGACGGGGCATACCTGCACGACCCGGTGACGCTCATCGGCGCACTGCTGCGGCCCGATCTCGTGACCGAGACGGTGAACGAGCAGCTGGCCTGCGACACGAGCTCGGACCCCTACCTGGCGGGGAGCCTGTACCGCGCCGAGAACGACGACCGGGCGTCGCTCTCGGTCGCCACCGCGATCGACGCCGAGGGCATGAAGGCCGAGCTCATCGCTCGCCTCAGTCGCGCCGTCGGCGCCCCCAACAGCTGACCTCGACGCCCTACAACGGAGGAGGCTTTCACATGGTCATCCGCTGGCTCGCCGCCCTGGCCGCGTTCGCGGTCGTGGCGTTCCTCGGCATCGGCGTCTTCGGTGACTTCAGCGAAGCGGCAGCCGGGAACACGTGGGCGCTCATCGCCGCCGTCGGGCTGGCGGTGGGTTTCATCACCTACGCCGTCGTCGAGTATCTGCAGACGAGGGCACTGAGGTCGATCTCGCAGCAGTTCGACACGCGAACGATCGTGCTCATGCCGCTGGCGATCGCCATCAACATCATCCTCGGGGCGGCGGTGGCCAATGCCCTGAAGATCCCGATCTACCTCGACAGCATCGGGACCATCCTCGTCGGTGCGCTCGCCGGTCCAATCCCCGGAGCACTCACGGGCTTCCTCGCCAACATCCTGTGGCAGTACGTCGTCCCGCCGCCCTTCCAGGGCAGCGTGGCGGCGCCATTCGCGATCGTGGCCGCCGTGATCGGCCTCATGGCCGGGCTGTTCAGCCGCTACGGATGGCTCCGGCCGCGACCGGACCGACGGACCGACCAGCTCGTCGGCGGGGCCGTCGTGACCGTCGGCGTGATCGCCGTCGTCGCCTACCTCGGCTTCCTCGGCTACCAGGAGATCATCGGCCCGGCCGGCATCGGCGTCGAGAGCGACAACATCGCCTTCGTCATCCTCGGCTGGCTGGCCCTGGCGCTCGTCGCCGGCACCATCGTCGGCCTCCTGGTGATCCTCTTCGTGCGCCGTGACCTGACCGCCGCGTATGTCGTGGTCGGGGGCCTGCTGACGGGCATCGTGGCGGCGCTGATCAGCGCCCCGATCAGCGCGAATCTCTTCGGCGGCGTGACCGGGGCCGGCACCGACTTCCTCGTCGCCGCGTTCCGGCAGGCGGGCGCCGACATCGGCGCGGCGACGCTGGGCCAGGGGCTGATCAGCGATCCGATCGACAAGATCACGACCTTCTTCGTGGTGTATCTCATCCTGAGTGCGATGGCCCGACGGACGAAGGCCCGATTCCCGCAGGGCGAGAAGCTGATCGACGGCGAGGACGCGGTCGCCGACGACTCGGGCGAGTGGCGGGGGGCGCCGGCCTGACGAGCGCCCCACCCTTGGACCGGGGCATCCCCGACTTTTTGGAGCGCCCCGGTCCGAGCCCCGTCCATCGGCTCAACCCGCTGACCAAGGCGACGCTGGCCACGGTCACGGCCGTGGCCGCGGTCGCGCTCGGCGGCCTCGTCGGGCCGGTGGTCCTCGTCCTCGTGGCGGTGATCCTCCCGGCGGCCGCGGCCGGCGTCCTCGGTCGCCTGATCCGGACGTCGCTCCTCCTCGCGCTGCCGATCGCCGTCTCGGCCTTCCTCGTGAACCTGTTCTTCTTCCCGGACGGCCGGACCGTGCTCGTCGAGGTCGGGCCGATCACCGCCACGGCCGAGGGCTTCGGTTTCGCGCTCGAGATCCTCGCGCGCATCCTCGCCATCAGCGGGGCGGTCACGCTGTTCTACCTGACGACGCGGCCCGCGGCCCTGGTGATCGACCTCGAGCGCCGCGGCGTGAGCCCGCGCGTCGGGTTCGTCGCGAACGCGTCGGTGCAGACCGTGCCGGCCATGGTCGAGCGGGCCGCCCAGATCACCGCCGCGCAGCGAGCCCGTGGCCTCGACACCGAGGGCAGCGTCTGGCGACGGATCCGGGGCATCGTGCCGATCGTCGGGCCGGTCATCCTCGGATCGATCGCCGAGGTCGAGGAGCGGACCATGGCCCTCGAGGCGCGGGGCTTCACCCGGCCGGGTCGGCGGACGTTGCTCTGGACGCCGTCCGATACGACGTTCGAGCGCATCCTGCGCTGGGGGCTCGTCGCCGCGCTCGTCGGCCTGATCGCGGTCCGGGTCACGGGCGTGCTGCGGTGAGCCTCCAGCTGACAGGGGTCGGATACCGCTATGCCGGCGCGACCGCGGCCGCCCTGCTCGACATCGATCTGCTGCTCGGCCCCGGCGAGGTCGTGGGCGTCGCCGGGGCATCGGAGTCGGGGAAGACGACGCTGTGCCTGGTCGCCGCCGGCCTCGCGCCGCGCACGGTCGGCGGCCAGATCCGCGGCACGATCCTGCTCGACGGGGAGGACGTGGATGCCTGGCCGATGCATCGGCTCAGCGCGCGGATCGGGATCGGGTTCCAGAACCCGGCCACGCAGCTCTCGCAGGTCGCCGGCACCGTCTTCGAGGAGGTCGCGTTCGGGCCGATGAACCTCGGGGTGCCCCGGAACGAGGTCGTCAGCCACACCTGGGCGGCGCTCGAGACGCTGAGGATCGAGAACCTCGCGGAGCGGGATCCGTTCCGGCTCTCCGGCGGGCAGCAGCAGCTCGTGGCGATGGCCGGTTTGCTGGCCATGCGACCGGAGCATCTGGTCCTGGACGAGCCCACCGCCCAGCTCGACCCCGAGGGAACGCGCCTCGTCGGCGACGCCATCGCCCGGCTCGCCGCCGAAGGCGCCAGCATCCTCATCACCGAGCAGAAGACGGACCTGCTGGCGGCAATCGCCGCCCGCGTCATCGTGCTCGATGGCGGCCGGATCGCGCGCGCCGGGACCGCAGACGACGTGCTGGCCGACCCGGGACTGGCCGAGCTCGGGGTAGCCCCGCCAGCGATGCACCGGCTGCGACGGGCAGCGGCGGACGCCGGCGTCGCGCCGGGGACGCTGGGGTCGCTCGATGGCTGACCTCCGCGTCGAGCGCCTGGTTCATGTCTACCGCGAGAGCGGTGTGCGCGCGCTCGACGGCATCGACCTCGAGATCCGCGCCGGCGAACGGGTGGCGCTCGTCGGCCAGAACGGGAGTGGCAAGACGACGCTGGTCCGACATCTCAACGGCCTGCTGCGGCCGACGGAAGGCCGCGTCCTCGTCGACGGCCACGACGCCGGATCCATGACCGTCGCGCAGCTCGCGGCGCGCATCGGCCTGGTCTTCCAGGACCCCGATCGCCAGATCTTCGCGGGCTCGGTCCGCGCCGAGGTCGAATTTGGTCCGCGCAACCTCGGTCGATCCGGCGCCGAGCTCAGCGCTGCCGTGGCAGATGCGCTCGCCGCGACCGGCCTCGAAGGGGAGACGGCCACCAACCCGTACGACCTCGGAGGCTCGCGCCGCAAGCTTCTCGCGCTCGCCTCGGTCCTCGCGATGCGCACCCCCGTCCTCGTGCTGGACGAGCCGACGACCGGCCAGGATGCGCGCGGCGTCGAGCGAGTCCGCGCCGTCATCGAGGCTGCGGCCGCGGCGGGACGTACCGTCGTCGCCATCAGCCACGACATGCGCTTCGTCGCCGAGGCGTTCGAGCGCGTCGTCGTCATGCGCGGCGGCAGGGTCGTGCTGGACGGCTCGCCCTCGGACGTCTTCGCGGAGGCCTCGTGGGATGCGCTGCGCTCGACCTACCTCGAGCCGCCGCTCGCCTCCCGGATCGGCGGACGGCTGGGGCTGGGATCGACTCCGACCGACGCGGCGCTCATCGCCCGACTGCGCGAAGGCGCGGAGGGCCCGGCGTCCTAGTAGAAGCCCGGCGGCGGCGGCAGGGGACGGCCCTCGGCGTCGACTCGTTCCGCTTCGGGCAGGTCGTCCCGGTGCGCCCGATCCCCGATCGGCCCGGGGATGGGCAGGGCCATGACCGACGACGGGACCTCGTCGAGCCGGTCGCCGATGCCACGCAGCCCGAGCCGCCGCAGCGCCGGCGCGAAGCGATCCGCGAAGTCCGGGCTGCGCAGCAGTCCGAAGGTGAGCGACGAGTGGGCGCGATTCAGCAGCTCGATGCCGCGCGCGCCCTCGGCGGCGTTCACCTGGTTCAGCCCGAGCTGCCCGTCGAGGATGTCGAGCGCGCGGTTTGCCTCGCGGCGCGTCTGCTTGCTGAAATGCGGCGTACGGTTGACGAGCACGCGGGTGCGGTAGAGCGCATCGCGGACGCGGCTGTCACGATCGAGGTGGCCCTGGGTCATGGACCGAATACTACGCGCTGACGCCGGATGGCAGGAGGCCATCGCCGATGCGCTTCGCCGTGCACCGCGCCCGATTCCCCGCGACGAGCGCCTCATGCCGCGAGTCGCCTCGCCTGATGGACGCATACGGCTGCGCTCTCGCGACCGCGACCAGCACCCGCCGCCGCGGCGTGCATCGACGCTGCTCGCGATCTATCCGGACGACACCGGCCGCCTCACGGTCCCCCTCACCGTGCGCCGGGACGACATGCGAGCCCACGCCGGCGAGGTATCGCTGCCCGGTGGCGCCGTCGATCCGGGCGACGCTTCGGAGGAGGCGGCCGCCCTGCGTGAGGCCTGGGAGGAGGTCGCCCTCGACCCGGAGCTCGTGACGATTGCCGGGTCGCTCGACGACGTCTGGATCCCCGGAAGCAATTTCGAGCTCCGGCCGTTCGTCGGAACCGTCCGGCATCGCCCCGCCCTCGTCCCGCACGATGCCGAAGTCGCGGCGATCGTCGAGATGCCGCTCGAGGCCCTGTTCGACGACGCGGTCATCGGCGAGGAGGAGTTCGACGGCCGTGGCATTCGCATCCGCGCCGGCGCCTATCGGTACGGGGGCGTTCGCGTCTGGGGGGCCACGGCGTTCACGCTGGGCATGCTCGCCCACGTCCTGGACCTCGATCACGGGCGCGGCCCCGACCGCTGAGCTCAGCGCCGCGTCTGGCGCTTCGTCTTCAGCGTGGCGAGCAGCTCCACGATCGCGCCGTGCTGCGCACGCGGCGCCGCCACCACGCTCGTCCTCGGACCCCGGAGGCGCGGATTCCACCACGCCTCACCGGCGACGTCCGTCACCACGGCGCCCGCCCGCTCGGCGATGAGCCCCGCGGCCGCCACGTCCCACGGCGAGAGGCCGCCGTTCTGCACGAACGCGTCGAATCGACCGTTGGCCACGTAGACGAGGGCCAGGGCAGCGCTCCCCATGCGCCGATGGATGCGGATGAGTGGTGCGATCCGCCGCTCGCGGGCCAGCCCGCCCCGGCCGATCACCGCCAGGCTGACGACGTAGTCCGAGAGCTCCTCCTTGGTCGAGGCCTCGATCGGCTCGCCGTCGAGCGTCGCCGGTCCGTCGGCGGTCGCTGCGTACAGATCGTCCCTGGCCGGATCGAGCACGACGCCCACGGTCGGCACGTCGTCGACCACGAGGCCGATGCTCACGCAGTAGTACGGGATCCCGTTCGCGTAGTTCACCGTCCCGTCGAGCGGGTCGATGACCCACGTCCGCCCGTTGTGCGACCCGTCGTCGCGCAGCACGCCGGCATGCTCCCCCGACTCCTCGGCCAGGATCGCGTCATCGGGGTAGCGGGCCTTGATCGCGTCGATGACGAGCCGCTCAGACGCGTAATCGGCGTTCGTCACGACGTCGCGCTTGCTCTTGTAGTCGATGTGCTCGAGGCGCTCGTAACTGTCGGTCAGCACGGCGCCGGCACGGCGCGCGATATCCACGGTGAAGGCGAGCTCATCGGCCCAGTTGCTGGTCATCTGGGGCCGATCGTACCCGCTCCGCTCAGGCGGGACCGTCCTCGTCTCCCGCGGCCGGGTTCGGCGGAGCCTTCTCACCGCCATCCTCTCCACGCTGGATGAAGCTGATCTTGCCGCGCGGCTCGAGAATGCCCCAGGCCACGTCCGACATGTGGGCGATGCCCGCCAAGCGCATCTCCGACTCGATCTCGGGCCGGGTCAGGCGGTTGCGGCGCAGGTTCGTGTCGAGCAGCTCACCGTCGCGAATGATCACCCGCGGCTCGCCCACCAGGAACCGCTCGGCCCTCGGGCTCAGGTAACCGGCCCAGCTGAAGACCAGGGCCCAAAAGCCGATCGTCGAGATCGCGAGGATGGCGCCGGTCAGGCTGAAGTCGTTCTGGGTCACGCCCTGCTGGATGAGATCGCCGATGACGACGAGCACGATGAGCTCGAACGGCGTCATCTGACCGAGCTCGCGCTTCCCCATGAGCCGCACGAGCAGGTAGAGGGCGAGGAAGATGACGCTCGCGCGGAGAACGATGTCCATCAGGGCAGTACCGTGATCGTCAGGTCCGCCGACGTCAGTTCCTCGTCCCCGTCGTACACGGTGACGGCTCCCTCGTTGCCCGCAATGATGTCAGGGTTCACCTGGAGGTCGATCTTCAGGAGAAGCTCGTCGCCCGCGGCGAGCTCCGCGAACGTGAAGCGAGCCTCCCCGTTCTCGCTGGCCTCATCGGCTGCGGCGGGGATCATCGTGTTGACGGTCACGTCCTCCCAGAGCGACTCCTCGACGCCGATCACCAGTTCGTCCACCGGCTCATCGGCTCGAACCGTGATGCGGAGCTCGAAGAACTCGCCGTTCCGGATGACCTCTGGCCCATGGACGTGGAGGCCCACTCCCCCTCCCGAGGCTGCCCACGTCCGCTCGCGGCCCATCACCCCGAACAGGGCGAGAGCGAGGACGATGGTGAAGATGACCAGGCCGAGTGGACTGGCATGGCGTCGCCACCCGGCTACCGGCAGAACATGCGCCTGGTCGATGCCGTCAGGCAGTGGGTGGACATCGGCGAGTTTCGTCATCAGCTCGGCCGTTCTCTGAGCAATCCGCGCGCCAGTGCGGCTCGTAAGCGAGCGTTGATTGGCAGGTAAGTCGCCACGCCCGACCATGCAGGAGTGTTGAACGCCCGGTGGGACGAGGCTGCCATCTATCGGCCGCCCGTTCGAACAAACCTCTCGCGCGCAATCGCCGACCATCTGCGACGCCAGATCGTTGAGGGGCATATCGGCGCGGGGAGGCAGCTGCCATCGGTGAAGCGCCTCGCCGCACTGTGCGAAGTCAGCGTCCCGACGGCGCACGCCGCGGTGCAGATCCTCGCGAGTCTCGGGTTCGTTCGCACGTCCCCGGGGATCGGCTCGTTCGTTCGGCTCGGGTCGAGTCCGATGACCGCCGTCAGCAACGGATGGATCTCGGCGAAGCCTCGGGAGCTGATGAGGATGCGCGCGATGATCGATCGGACCGCATCGATCGCCCTGGCCGGGCACGTGGCGACGGCGCATCCCTACCGCGTGCCGGGTGCAATCGGCGCCCTGGCATTCTTCGCCATGGAACGGTGGGGCTCGCGGTCCGCCTGGCCCGAGATGTTCGTGAAGGCTGACGTCGCATTCCATCGCGAGATCACTCGGCTCGTCCCGGATGGGGCTGCGACGGCCGCCGTGTACGACCTGGTGTCTCAACGGCTCGACCGGCCCATGGTAGCGGCAGCCGATCTCCTCTCCGATGACGACGAGCTCCACGAGCTTCACCACGCGCTGGCAAGAGCCATCCTCGACGGCCGGCGCAATCGGGCGGGACGGCTCGCAACGCGGATCGCGAGACGAGAGGCGGCGGCAGTGGATTCATCGGACGGGTAGGCTGTTCGGCATGCCACAGATTCACCTCCGCGCCGAGGAGGGCGACTACGCGCCCCTGGTCCTCCTGCCCGGCGATCCGAACCGGGCGCGACGCATCTCCGAGCGTTTCGACGAAGGGAGCGCGCGCCAGGTCAACGAGCACCGCGGCCTCCTCGGGTTCACCGGGACGTATCACGGGGTGCCGGTCAGCGTCCAGACGAGCGGCATGGGCACACCCAGCCTGTCGATCGTGGTGGAGGAGCTGCTGCGGCTCGGTGCCCGGCGCCTCATCCGCGTGGGGACCTGCGGTGGGATCGCGAAGGGACTGAAGACCGGGGAGCTCGTCATCGCCACGGCGGCCTGCCCCGTGGACGGGGCCACGGCCACGTACCTGCACGGGGAACCGTATGCCCCAGCCGCCGACTTCGGTCTCACCCGGGCACTCGTGGATGCCGCGACGACGGCGAACGTCGGGGTTCGAACGGGCCTCATCGCCTCCGTCGACGTCTTCTACAACACCGATGACGACTACGCCCAGCGATGGCGCGATCGGGGCGTCCTCGCCTTCGAGATGGAGGCGTCGGCGCTCTTCTATCTCGCGGCACGTGCCGGCGTCGCAGCGGCGTGCGCCCTCACGGTGAGCGACGTGCTCGGCGACGATGTCTCATCGGAGGAGAGCTACCTGCCGCTCGAGGAGCTCGACCGGGCGATCGACCGCATGATCGATCTCGCGCTCGAGGCAGGCACCGCCGGCTGAGGCGGCATCGGTCCTGCGGTAGACTCGGGTCCGCTCGAAGGGAGGCCCCGTTTCATGGCCGATACGATCACCCGCGCTGCCGCGAACCAGGCCGGCGCCGTCATCAACAAGAACGCGGCCGCCGAGGCGCAGGACTTTCTGCCGCTGAAGGGCATCGACCACGTCGAGTTCTGGGTCGGCAACGCGAAGCAGGCCGCGCACTACTACCGCGCACTGTGGGGCTTCACGCCGGTCGCGTTCGCCGGGCTCGAGACCGGGGTCCGCGATCGATCGAGCTTCGTCATGGTCCAGAACGACATCCGCTTCGTCTTCACGGCGCCGATCACGCCGGAAGGCGAGATCGCCGAGCACGTGGCGAAGCACGGCGACGGAGTGAAGGACATCGCGTTCGCGGTCGATGACGTGACGTCGGCATGGGAGGAGACCACGAAGCGCGGCGCGGTGAGTGCCCTCGAGCCGACCGAGCAGGAGGGGAAGAAGGGCACGCTCCGCAGGTCATCGATTCGAGCCTACGGAGAGGTTGTCCACTCGTTCATCGACCGCTCCGACTACCACGGCACGTTCGCCCCGGGCTATCACAAGATCACGAAACCCGCCCCCGCGGCGACCGGGCAGAGCATGCTCGAGGTCGACCACTGCGTCGGCAACGTCGCGCTCGGCGACATGAACCGCTTCGTCGACTACTACAAGAACGTGCTCGGCTTCGCGCAGCTGATCCACTACGACGACAAGGTCATCCACACCGACTACTCGGCGCTCATGAGCAAGGTCATGCAGAACGGGAACGGGCGCATCAAGTTCCCGATCAACGAGCCGGCGGCCGGGAAGAAGAAGAGCCAGATCCAGGAGTTCCTCGACTACTACCTCGACGCGGGCACCCAGCACATCGCCCTGCGGACGGAGGACATCGTCGGGACGGTGCGCGCCCTTCGCGAGCGCGGTGTCGAGTTCCTCGGCATGCCGCACGCCTACTACGAGCAGCTCCCCGACCGCGTCGGCGACGTCGGTGTGCCGATCAAAACGCTGGAGGAGCTCGGCATCGAGGCCGATCGCGACGAGGAGGGCTACCTCCTCCAGATCTTCACGCGCCCGGTGCAGGATCGGCCGACCTTCTTCTTCGAGATCATCGAGCGCCACGGGTCGCGCGGCTTCGGCGTCGGCAACTTCAAGGCGCTCTTCGAGGCCATCGAGATCGAACAGGCGCGCCGCGGCAACCTCTGATCCGGGGGGGCGACGTCCTCGCCGGCGGGGCATCGGGTAGCATCGGTCGCTCATGAGCACGAACAAGCTGCCCACGCAGGCAGAGGACTTTCCCGCCTGGTACGTCGAGGTCGTGAAGCGCGCCGAACTGGCGGAGCACGGCCCGGCGAAGGGCTCGATGATCATCAAGCCGCATGGCTACGCCATCTGGGAGCTGACGCAGCGGGCGCTCGATGATCGCTTCAAGGCGACCGGACACGAGAACCTCTACTTCCCGCTCCTCATCCCAATGAGCCTGCTCGAGCGCGAGGCCGACCACGTCGAGGGATTCGCTCCCCAGGTGGCGGTGGTGACGCACGGCGGCGGGGAGAAGCTCGAGGAGCCGCTCGCCATCCGCCCGACGAGCGAGGCGATCATCTGGAGCACCTACAAGCGATGGATCCAGAGCTATCGCGATCTGCCGCTGCTCTACAACCAGTGGGCGAACGTCCTGCGCTGGGAGATGCGGACGCGCCTCTTCCTGCGGACCTCGGAGTTCCTGTGGCAGGAGGGACACACGGCGCACGCGACCGCCGACGAGGCGATGGCCGAGACGCTCCAGATGCTCGAGGTCTACCGCCAGGTCGCGGAGGACGTGCTCGCGATCCCGGTCCACATGGGCCGCAAGTCACCTGGCGAGCGGTTCCCCGGCGCGGTGGAGACATACTGCATCGAGGGCCTCATGCGTGACGCAAAGGCGCTCCAGTGCGGGACGAGCCACTTCCTCGGCCAGAACTTCGCGAAGGCCTACGACGTGACCTTCCTGAACGCCGATGGCGAGCAGGAGCACGCCTGGGCAACGTCCTGGGGATTCTCGACTCGCATGGTGGGTGGCACGATCATGGCCCACGGCGACGATGCCGGGCTCCGGCTGCCCCCCGCCGCCGCCCCGATCCAGGTCGCCATCGTACCGATCGCGCGCACCGACGAGGAGCGCGTGGAGGTCCTCGAGGTCGCCGGCAAGCTGCGCGCCGACCTCGCCGCCGCCGGGGTCCGCGTGCGCCTCGACGACCGCGACCAGCATCGGCCGGGCTACAAGTTCGCCGAGTGGGAGCTCAAGGGCGTTCCCGTGCGGATCGAGCTCGGACCGCGTGACGTGGCGGCCGGCCGAGTCGTGATGGCGAGCCGCCTGGGCGGCGAGAAGGAGGAGGTCGCCCTCGCCGATGTGGCGAGCGGCATGGCCGAGCGCCTGGCATCGGTCCAGAAGGCACTCTACGACGATGCGCTCGCCTATCGCGAGGCGAACACCCACGAGATCGCGTCGTTCGATGCCTTTGCCGCAGGCGTCGAGGAGCAGGGCGGCTTCTGGGTCGGCGCCTGGTGCGGCGACGGTGCCTGCGAGGCCGAGATCGCCACGAAGACGAAGGCGACCATCCGGTTCCTGCCCATCGAGCCGACCGACCCTGGCGGCCCCTGCGTGCACTGCGGGAAGCCGGGCGTCGACGTCGCGCATTGGGCCCGGGCGTACTGAGTGGCCGACCCGCACATCGTCTCGATCGATGAGATTCGCGAGGCGGCCGAGCGGATCCGCGGCGTGGCCACCCGCACGCCACTCCTGCAATGGGACGAGACGACGTGGCTCAAGCCCGAGTCGCTCCAGCCGGTCGGCGCATTCAAGATGCGCGGTGCATACAACAAGATCGCCTCGCTGACCAGTGACGAGCGGGCGCGCGGGGTCGTGACCTACTCATCGGGCAACCACGCCCAGGCCGTGGCGCGCGCCGCACGACTCCTCGGGACGAAGGCCGTCATCTGCATGCCCGAGAACGCCCCTCGAGTGAAGGTGGACGGCGTGCTGCGCGATGGTGCGGAGATCGTCACGACCGGCAACGACTCGGAGGAGCGGCACCGGCGCGCGCTTCAGCTCGTCGACGAGCGCGGCCTGGTGATGGTCGAGCCGTACGACGACCCGACGATCATCGCCGGCCAGGGAACCTGCGGGCTGGAGATCGTCGAGGACTTGCCGAACGTCAGCAGCGTGCTCGTGCCGGTTTCCGGTGGCGGGCTGTCGGCCGGCGTGGCGACGGCGGTCAAGGCGCTCGTCCCTGCGGCGCGGGTCATCGGGGTCGAGCCGGAGCTCGCGGCGGATGCGCGCGACTCGCTTCAGCGCGGCGAGCTCATGACGTGGTCTGCCGAGGATACGGGCCGCACGATGGCGGACGGCCTCCGCACGAACTCGCTGGGGCCCCTTCCCTTCGAGCACCTGCGCCGATTCCTCGACGGGGTCGTCACGGTCAGCGAGGACGAGATCGCCGATGCCATGCGCCGGCTGGCGCACCGCGGCCGTCTCGTCGTCGAGCCGTCGGGCGCCGCATCGATGGCCGCGGAGCTCTCCGGCCGCGCGCCACGCGGGCCGGATGACGGCGCCCGCGTCATCGTCATCTCGGGCGGGAACGTCGACCCGGAGCTCTATCGGCGCATCCTCGCCGGCTGACTACTCCGTCAGGAGCTCCAGGGCGCGCTCGAGCTGCGGGTCCGCATCGGCGCTCGGATCATCCGGTGAGGCAACCATCACGTCCGGCTGGATGCCCTCCGGCGCGGCCGAATTGTGATCCGGCGTGAACCATCGGTCCGTGGTGATCCGCAGGCCGCCGCCGTTCGGCAGGTCGTTCCACACCTGGACCGTGTTCTTGCCGAACGTCGGCTCACCAAGGATCGTGGCGCGGCCGAGGTCCTGGAGCGCTCCCGCGACGATCTCGGACGCCGACGCGGAACCCGCGTCGACCAGCACCACGACCTCGATCGCCTCCGACGTCGCCACGCCTCCACCCTCCGACTCCCAGCGCTGCACGTTGCCATCCGACTCGACCGTGAACAGGAGCTCGCCGGCCGGAACGAACTGGCTGGCGATCCCACGTGCGGTGTTGATGAAACCGCCCGGGTTGCCGCGCAGGTCGAACACGATGGCGCTGGCTCCCTGCTCGATGAGCAGGCCCAGCTCCTCGCGAAACACCCCGGTCGCGCGGTCGGTGAACGTGGTGAGACGGATGTACCCGACGCCGCCGTCGAGAAGCTCGGCCTCCACCTCGCGCAGATCGATCACCGCGCGCGTGATCGTGATGTCGAGCTCGGTCCCGTTGCGGTCGACCGTGAGGGTGACGTCGGTCCCCGCCTCGCCCCGGACGTCGAACACGAGCGAGCTGACCGACTCGCCGAGCGTCGACTGACCGTCGATCTCGAGGACCTGGTCGCCCGAGCGCAGCCCCGCCTCCTCGGCCGGTGAGCCGGCCAGCGGGGCGACGATGACCATGGCGCACGTCTCGGTGACGACGGTGCACGCGGCGAGGTCCTCAGGATCGGCGAGGTTCTCCATGCCGACCTCCGCGCCGATGCCGCTGAACTCCCCCGACAGGTCGTCGAGCGCGGATCCGTACTGGTCGGGTGGGAGGTAGCCGGAGTACGGGTCCTGGAGGCCGTACTCGATCATCCCCCGCACGGCGCCGTCGACGAGCTCCTCGTCGCTGATCTCGTCGACGTACTCACCCTTGATCTGAGCGTAGGTCTCGCACAGCACGGCGAAGGCCTCGGTCGGCTCCGCGCAGGTCACGGTCTCGAGGATCGGGGTCGCGGCCGGCGTCTCCGCGGCGGAGGGAACCGCGACGGACGGTGACGGATCCCCGCCGGCCACCCCCGTGCCGGAACCACCGACCGCCAGCCCGGCGACGAACGTGATGGCGCCGAACAGCAGGAGCACGACGATCAGCGTGGCGGCGCGGCCCGCGGGCGATCGTGGGAGGGGTCGTGAGACGGTCATCGGTCGATCCTGTGCTGCGAGGGCGGGGACGGGCATTCTCCCGCGAAACGTCCCGCTGCGCTCAGCGCATCACCGACGAACGGCGCGGAGGCCCAGGAAGATCGGGATCTCGGCGTTGCCCCGGGCATCGCCGCGCGTCCCGCGGCCCGGCCGTCGATCCGGCGGCAGATCGGCGATCTCGCGCATCGCGTCAACGGCGAACCCGACTTCGGCAAGCGCGTTGACATAGGCGCCGATCGGGCGGTGGAACGAGCGGGTCGGCAAGCCTCCGCCGAGGGACTTCATCGGCACCGCCATCTCGGTCAGGTAGCCGTCGATGCGCCGATAGGTGAGCTTGCGGCCCTCGTCGTAGCCCCATCCGGAGTGCCGCGGCTGCCGGAACGCGGGATGCGTCATGAGGAGGACGATGCGTGCTGAGCTGGCCAGGGCCCAATCGAGACCACGGACGACATCGGAGAGCGGATCCATGTCCTGGATCGCCAGCATGACCGTCGCGGCGTCGAACGTGCCGGCGTCGAGGCCGGCGACCGCCGGGAGCCGGCGCGCGTCCCCCACGAGAAACCTCGCGCCGGGCAGACGAGCGTGCCGGCGCTTCGCCGACGCGATGAGGCGCGCCGATGCGTCGACCACGGTCACACGCGTGCCGGCGTCGACGAGATACGGGGCGAGCACCCCCTGGCCACCGCCGAGGTCGAGGACGGACTCCCCCTGCCGAGGTTCGAGGAGCTCGAGGACCGCCGGGATGGCGAGCTCCCGGTGGTAGACGGATCCGCGGTCGCCGACCCACCCGTCGTACCACGTGGCAACCCGCTCCCAGCTCGTCTCTCGAGGTGCCGCGCCGCCGCCAGCGTCGGCCCGCGGGGCGGGGCGGCGGCTCGAGCGCGGCTGAGGACGGGAGCGCATGACCCGAGTATGGCGCGACGCGGCCGCGGCTTCAGGTCGCGAGGCGCTTGTGGAGGACGACCTGCTGGTCCTGCGTGACGCCCGTGGCGAACCCGGCCTCGGAGAGGGCCAGGTAGTACTCCCACATGCGGATGAACCGCTCGTCGAAGCCCATCGCCTCCACCGCGCTGCGCTGCTCGAGGAATCGCTCCCGCCACAGGGCAAGGGTGCGCACGTAGTCGTCGGCGATGTCGGTGACTCGCTCGACGAGCAGCGAGGTGCCGCTCAGCGATCGCTCGATCACCCCCAGGGACGGCAGCATCCCGCCCGGGAAGATGTAGGTCTGGATCCAGTTACTCCCGCTCGCCTGCCGTTCATAGCTCGCATCCGGGACCGTGATCGTCTGGATGCTCGCCCGGCCGCCCGGCACGAGCGCCGCGTCGACCGCCGAGAAGTAGGCCGCGAAGTACTCCGCGCCCACCGCCTCGAGCATCTCGATCGAGACGACCGCGTCGAAGGTCCCCTCGATCTCCCGGTAGTCGCGCATCTCGATGTCGACGAGGTGCTCGAGCCCGGCCTCGCGGACGCGCTGCCGCGCCAGGTCGTGCTGTCGACGGGAGATTGTGATCGAGGTCACCCGGCAGCCGATCTCACCCGCGGCATGGATCGCGAAGCCGCCCCAGCCGGAGCCGATCTCGAGCACGTGCATCCCCGAGTCCAGGCGTGCACCCTCGGCGATGCGCCGGTACTTCGCGCGCTGCGCATCGGCGAGGGACTGGTCCGCGGACTCGAAGACGGCGCTGGAGTAGGTCATCGTCTCGTCGAGCCAGAGCCGATAGAAATCGTTGCCGAGATCGTAGTGGGCGGCGATGTTCTTCCTGGCCTGGCGCTCGGTGTTCCGTCGCATTCGATGCTCGATCCGGCGGCGCAGCTGCATCGGCAGGCGATACCAGCCCTCGGTCAGCGCGAGGCTCGACCGGTTGATGGCCGCGATGCGCAG
The DNA here is from genome assembly GCA_025699005.1 of Chloroflexota bacterium. Classification (GTDB taxonomy): domain Bacteria; phylum Chloroflexota; class Limnocylindria; order QHBO01; family QHBO01; genus JACDBZ01. The sequence goes on from JAILWI010000006.1 coordinate 67,173, forward strand.
CAAGGTCGGAAGGTCCGGGGTCGACCACAGGCCATCCATGTACGCCTCGCCCGCGCCGGTCTCGCCGCCGACGAGCATGCGGACGAACGCCTCGCGGTCGTGGATCGTCACTTCGGCCCGCATGCTCGAGGACGGGTCGCCGAACGTGCGGCGCGATCCGCTCGGCAGGACGACAGCCAGGGAGCCGGTCCGGATCCGAGCAGCGCCGGCGAGGACGATCCGCGCCGCGGTCTCGGCAAGGATCGACCCCGCGAGGCCGCCGAGGCGCTCGACCGGCAGGATCGCCGTCACGGGGCCGCCTCGCGCCGCCGATACGCGCGCGGGCCGTGCTCGCTGTGCTTGTAGAAGCGCGCACCGAGCCGCCACAGGCGCAGCGCATGGACGTGGATCATCCCGGTCGTCTTGTGCGTCACGAGCGGATACCTCAGCAGCATGCGCGCCAGGTTCCGCGTGCTCAAGCGGCGGCGGGTGAGATCCATGCTTGCATGAAGGACGAGCTCGCCGTCCCGCTCGTGGTTGATCGAGACGCGCAGCCTGCCGGGCTCGTCCCGGACCCGGACGGTGTAGCCACCGTCCACGGCGAGGAACGGCGAAACGTAGAAGGCCTTGTCCATCGAGGAGACGAACGTCTCCCCGTCGCGCTGGGGACGGAGCGTGTAGAGGTGCCGTTCGCCGTGGGTGTTGTGCACCTCCACGACGACCACGCGCAGCACGCCATCGGCGTCCCGGCACAGGAAGAAGCTCGCCGGGTTGAAGACGTAGCCGAACACCCGAACGCTCGTGACCAGGGTGATGCGCCACCCGTCGGCATCGAGGTCCTCGCGGCGCAGGTGCTCGAGCAGGGCTGGCCGAAGGTCATCGGCCGGAGGGTCGAGGTGGTCGGCATCGTGAAAGCTGAGCACGTTCGGGCCGTTCCGCGAGAGGAGCCACGAGCGCCTCGCCACCGCATCGAGCTCGTCGAGATCGAGGGCGAAGTAGTACATGCCGTGCTCGAGCTCGTAGGTGAACGGCTGGGCCCGCCGATGCCGCACGACTCCTTCGAGGAGGTGGGACCTCACGCGGCGACCTCCTCCACGCCAGCCGTGGCCACCATCTCCGCGGCCGCGAGCCCCGATCGGCAGCCGTCCTCGTGGAAGCCATATCCCAGGTGAGCCCCGGCGAACCACGTCGAGCGCCATCCCTGGATCTCGCCGACGGCGGCCTGCGCCTCGAGCGTGCGGAACGTGTAGAGCGGGTGGCTCATCGAGCGCTCGACGATGACGGTCTCGGGTCGCAGGCGATCGTCGGGGTTCACCGACACGAGGTACTGGGTCGGACCGGGAATCGATTGCAGCCGGTTCATGTGGTACGTCATCGTGAGCCGATCCCCGGGCATCTGGCAATCGGCCTCGTCGACGTTCCACGATGCGCGGGCGGCGGGGCGCCGCGGCAGCAGCCGCGCATCGGTGTGGAGCACGACCCGGTTCTCGGTGTACTCGAATCCCGCCAGGGCACGGCGCTCGCGAGCGTCCGCATCGGCCAGCAGGGCGAGGGCGTCATCGGCGTGCGTGGCCATGACGACACCGTCGAACCGCTCGCTCGATCCGGACTCGGTCGAGATCGTGATGCCGGTTGCATCGCGCGAGACGGTGGCGACGCCGTCGCCGGCGCGTACTGCATCGGCCGGGAGCCGGTCCACGATGCGCTCCACGTACGACCTCGAGCCGCCGCTCACCGTCCGCCAGGTGAAGGCGTTGCCGTAGCCGATGAGGCCGTGGTGGTCCAGGAAGCGGAGGAGGTAGTCGACCGGGAAGTCGAGGATGCGGTTGGCCGCCGTGGACCACACCGCCGAGGTGAGAGGCACGAGGAAGTGACTGCGGAAGGCGACGCCATAGCCGCGCTCGTCGAGGAAGGCGCCGAGCGTGGTCCCGGTCACCCCACCATCGAGGACGCCACGGGCGTCGCGGTAGAAGCGGAGGATGTCGTTGAGCATGCCCCAGTGCGCCGGACGGCCGACGGCGGCGGGATCGGCGAAGTAGCCGCGCAGTCCCCGGGTGCTGTACTCCAGGTCGCACCGGCGGCAGGCGCCCCCGAGCGACATGTCGCTCGGCTGCGTCGCGACGCCGAGCTCCTCGAGGAGACCGACGAAGGACGGGTAGGTGTGCTCGTTGTAGACGATGAAGCCGGTGTCGATGCCGGTCGTCCCAGCGGGTCCGTCGACCTCGACGGTCTTCACGTGGCCGCCCACCGCCGGCTCCCGCTCGAACAGCCGGATCTCGTGGCCGTCCCGATGCAGTGCGTACGCCGCGGACAGTCCGCTCACGCCGGAGCCGACGACGGCGACCCTCACGGCCGCTCTCCGCGCGCGTTCTCCGCGCGGTCGGCGAGCGTCTTCTTCATCCCCCGCGTGGCGTCCTCGCCGATGCGTCGGAACGTGCCGCCCATGAACGGCTGGACGAAGCGGAGGAGACCGCCGAGCGAGATGTCCGCGGTGTAGTCGATGCGCGTCCCGGATTCGGTGCGCTCGAAGCGGATGTCGTCGACCGCGGTGACGCCGGAGCCCTCGCCGTTCAGGACGACGCGATGCGGCGCGTCGTACGTCGCGATCTCGTACTCCATCGGCGCCGTGCGGCCGCCCATGCGAACCTGCAGCCGATAGCGCGTGCCGACGCCGACCGGGGCCGATGCGTCGCCGATGCGCTCCGCCGACTCCACGCCCGGGTCCCACTCGGCCGAGCTCGCGAAGTCGGCGATGTACGCGAAGGCATCATCGATGGGGAGGTCGGTCTCGATCTGCTCGCGGATGGTGGTCATTCGTCACTCCGATGGAAGTGGGTCATCATGGACGCGATGCTTGCCAACGTCGTCGATGCCGTTCTCGAGCTGTCGATCGTCGGCAGCTTCTCTCGCATTGGGTACGCGGTGCGACGGCGGTTGCATGCCTGGTCCGATCCTGTTCCGGGCTCGCTGGACGGCCAGACCGCGCTCGTCACGGGTCCGACGTCCGGCCTGGGACGGCAGGCGGTGGACGAGCTCGCGGCGCTGGGCGCCCGGGTCATTCTGGTCGGGCGCAGTCCCGACAAGCTGGCTGCGGTTGCGGACGAGCTCACCGAGCGGCACGGCGAGGACCGGTTCCCGACGGTCGAGGCGGATCTCGGCTCCCTGGACTCCATCCGGTCCGCCGTCGAGCAGATCCTCGCCAGCGAGGAGCGGCTGGACGCGCTCGTCGACAACGCGGGCGCCATCTTCCCCGAACGGCACGAAGGACCCGACGGGATCGAGGCCACCCTTGCGCTCCTCGTCGTCGGTCCGTTTGCCCTGACCGCGGGGCTGCTGCCCCTCCTCCGGCGGACGCCCGGCGCGCGGGTCGTCGCCGTCACCTCGGGGGGCATGTACACCCAGCCGCTCGACCTGGACGACCTCCAGCTGACGTCCACCTCCTACGCCGGCCCGAAGGCGTACGCACGATCGAAGCGAGCCCAGGTCACGCTGATCCGGGAGTGGGCGCGTCGGGCCGATGGCCTCGGCGTGCGGTTCAACGCCATGCACCCCGGCTGGGCCGATACCCCCGGGCTGGCCGAGATGCTTCCCGGCTTCCACCGGTTCATGGGACCCGTCCTGCGCAGCGCCACCGAGGGGATCGACACGCTCGTCTGGCTCGTGGCGACGCCGGACGCCGGGATCGACGACGGCCGGCTGTGGCTGGATCGCCGTCCGCGGCCGTTCGATCGCATCCCCTCGACGCGACTGACGGCGGCCGAGCGACGCCGCCTGTGGCGCGAGATCGTGGACCTCGCCGGTGTCGAGGATCCCCTGCCGGAGCCGGAGGCGCGGCCCTCGGCCTAGCGCTCCGCGGGTCGCTCGGCGCCGAAGTGCGCCGCGCAGAACATGGCGAGCGCCTCGACCCACGGGGCGATGGTGGCCGACGCATAGCTCGTCGGGTTCCACGCCGCGAACAAGGGAATGCGGAGCGCCTCCCCGCTCGCGTCGAGGATGCTCATCGGATGCAGCCCGTAGCGCGGGTCATCGGACACCACCGCCACCCCGTGGCCCGACGCCGCCATGGCCTGGGCGATCTGCGGGGAGTCGGTCTGATGCGCGCGACGGTACGCGACACCGGCGGCGGCGGCGGCGGCGTCGAAGACGCGACGTGTCCCGTGCTCCGGCCCGAGCATCACGAGCGGCTCCGACGCGAGCTCGTCGATCGGCAGCCGGCGACGTCGCGACCACCGATGGTCTCGCGGCACATAGGCCCAGACCGCGAAACGGACGAGCGGCCGAACCTCCATTCCGCCGGGGGGCGGGCCCGAGCTGACGGCCAGATCGGCCAGGCCGGACTGCAGAGCATCGAACACGGCGCTCGGCAGCTCCTCGCGAATGGTGAGGCCCGGCGCGTCCGGGCCACTCGTCGCCAGGAACGGCGCGATCACGTCAGCGACGGTGGTCGCCGGCGCCACGACGCTGAACGGGGTGGGCTGACCGGCGGCGAACGCCTCCATGGCGCCCTGAGCAGCGGCTGCGCGGGCAACGAGGTCGCGAGCCATCGGCAGGAACCGCTGCCCGGCGGGCGTGAGACGCACCCCGGCCGGCCCGCGATCGAAGAGACGGCATCCGAGGTCCTCCTCCAGCGCGCGGAGCTGGCGCGAGAGCGAGGGCTGTGCGACACGCACGTGAGCGGCCGCTCGCGTCACGGACCTCAGGTCGGCGACGGCCAGGAAGTAGCGGGCGTGGCGCAGGTCCATCGCTGGGATCTCCCTCCAGTCATGCCGATGAGGCATCGCACGCGGGCGATATAGGTATTGGACAAGAATGCCTCATCGGCCGGACACTGCGCGCCAACGTCGGCCATGTCACGGAGGAGGTCCGAGAACGGATGCATTCGCATCGCACCGCGCGACTTGTCGCGCTGCTCGCGGGAGCCGCACTGATCCTTGCCGCCTGTGGAACGCAGGCAGAGACCCCCGGCACGAGCGCGGGGCCAACCGATGATGGGGGCGAGACGGCGGCACCGAGCCAGCAGGCCGGTCCCGACCTTCTGAAGGTCGCGACGACCGCCGCCGTCACCACGTGGGATCCGATCGCGTCGTTCTCGACCGAGGCCTTCTACATGGCCAACATCTACGAGCCGCTGCTGCGGGTCAACGCGCCGGATGCGGCGGACGAGTTCACGCCCGTCCTCGCCGAGTCGTGGGAGTCGTCGGACGACGGCCTCACCTGGACCTTCAACCTGCGCGACGGCGTCACGTTCCATGACGGCGAGGCGATGAACGCCGACGCCGTCGTGGCGTCGATCGAGGCCGCCAAGGAACGCGCCGGCGCCTCGTTCATCTGGCTTCCGCTCGACACGATCGAAGCGGTCGACGAGCTGACCGTCGAGATGACGCTCAGCTACGCCGCGCCGATGGACCTCGTCGCCAGCTCCCTCTACGGAGCCTGGATCGTCAGCCCCGCAGCCCTCGAGGCGGCGGCGGAGGACGAGACGTACTTCGAGGACGGCGTCGACGGCGGCACCGGTCCCTACACCATCGACTCCTACACCCCCGGCGAGGAGGTCGTGCTCACGGCCTACGAGGACTACTGGGGTGGCTGGGACGACATCAACCACTACGAGACGGTCGTCGTGTCGATCACGCCCGAGGCCGTCGGACGGCAGCAGATGCTCGAGGGCGGCGACGTCGACCTCGCGTTCAGCCTGCCGACCGAGAACATCGACACCTTCCGCGACAACCCCGAGTTCACCGTGCTCGAGGAGCCCTCGTTCTTCAACTACGTGGGCCTCTTCAACACCCAGCGTGAGCCGCTCGATGACCCGCTCGTGCGCCAGGCCCTGAGCTACGCCCTGCCGTACGACGACATCATCCAGGCCGGTGCCGGCGGCTTCGGCACCCAGTCCCGCGGTCCCGTTCCGCAGGGTGTCTTCCCGTGGTCGGAGGATGTGCCGCAGTACGAGCAGGATCTCGACAAGGCACGCGACCTCCTCGCCGAGGCCGGCTACGCCGATGGCTTCTCGATCGAGATGACCTATGCGAGCGAGAACCAGAACGAGGAGCGCTTCGCGCCGATCATCGTGGACGCCTTCGGCGAGATCGGCGTCGAGGTCGAGCTCACGCCGATGCTGTTCAGCCAGCAGTGGGAGCGCGCCAAGGGCGATCCCGAGGGTCGCCAGGACCTGTTCCTGCTCCTCTACTGGCCGACCTATTCCGATGCCGGATCGGACAACCTGTGGTCGCTGTTCCGCAGCAGCGAGGCGCCGTTCTTCAACCTCTCCTACTGGGAGAACGACGAGTACGACGCCCTGATCGACGAGGCGGGCAGCCTGACGGCCACCGATCGCGACGCGGCGCAGGAGAAGTACACCGAGGCGATGCAGCTCCTGGTGGACCAGGCGCCCGGCCTCTTCTTCTACGACACGAAGGAGATCGTCGCAGTCCCGTCGCACGTCGGCGGCTACGACTACAACCTGAACTACCCGTTCGCTCAGTTCTTCTACCCGCTCTACCCGGCCGAGTAGCGGGCACCGGACAGATGGCGCCGGTCGGAGGATCCGTCCCCCGACCGGCGTACGATCCCTCCACCCCATGAGCCGTTTCCTCGGACGCCGCCTCGGGACGGCGATCCTCGTCCTGTTCGGCGTCTCGCTCGTCACCTTCACGCTGGCGCGCGTCATCCCGTCGAATCCCGCCGCGCTGTACATTGGGCCGCGCGCACGCGCGGAGGAGATCGCCCGCGTCACGGAGGAGCTCGGGCTGAACCGCCCGCTCCCCCTCCAGTACCTGGATTACATGGGCGACATGCTCACCGGGGACTGGGGCACCTCGATCGGAACGAAGCGCCCGGTCCTCTCCGAGATCCTCGACCGGCTCCCGGCCACGCTCGAGCTGCTCATCACCGCCATGGTCATTGCCGTGGTCTTCGGCACGCTGCTCGGCGTCCTGAGCGCCCAGTGGCGCGGACGGCCGCCCGACCTCGTGGTCCGCCTCATCGCCATCGCCGGCGTCTCGATGCCCGCCTTCTGGCTCGGTCTGCTGCTCCAGGTCCTCTTCTTCCGGCAGCTCGACCTGCTGCCGCTCTCCGGGCGCCTCGATACCGACATCCGCTTCATCTCGCCGATCACGGACGTCACGGGCTTCTTCACGATCGACGCCTTCGTCACGGGCAACTGGGTGGCGTTCGGCGATGCCGCCGCCCACCTCGTCCTGCCCGCCGTGACGCTCGCCGCGTATCCCATCGGGCTCATCGCGCGGATGACGCGGGCGAGCATGCTCGAGGCGCTGGGCCAGGACTACGTGCGATCGGCACGGGCCTACGGCATCGGCGAGCGGACCGTGGTCTATCGGCTCGCGTTGCGGAACGCGCTGCCGCCGACGCTCACGGTCCTCGGCCTCACCCTGGCGTACTCGCTCACCGGCGCGTTCTTCGTGGAGATCGTCTTCAACTGGCCCGGCCTCGGGCAGTTCGCCGTCGACGCCCTCCTCAACGTCGACTACCCGGCCGTGATGGGCATCGCGCTGCTCGGTGCGGCCGGCTACGTCCTCATCAACCTGGCGGTCGACATCGCCCAGGCGTGGCTCGATCCGCGGGTGCGGCTCGCATGATCGGCGCGAACGTCGAGGCGGTCGCGGCTCCCCAGGAGCTGCCGTCGCGTGACCGCGGTCGGGTCGTGCGCGCGCTGCTCGCCGACCCGCTGAGCGTCGTCGGTCTCGTCCTCATCACGCTGCTCGTCGTCGCCGCAGCACTCGGGCCGTGGATCGCCCCGTTCCCCGACCAGGGAGCCGGGCAGACGAACATCGGCGAGGCGCTGCTGCCCCCGGGTGGCGAGCATCTGCTCGGGACCGATCGGCTGGGCCGCGACATGCTCAGCCGGATCATCCTCGGCGCACGGCCGGCGCTCCTCGTCTCCCTGCTCGTCGTTGGCCTGGCCGTCCTCATCGGGGCACCGCTCGGCGCCATCGCCGGCTACCGCGGTGGCCGGCTCGACGAGGCGATCATGCGGCTGACCGACCTGTTCCTCGCGTTCCCGCCGCTGCTCCTCGCCATGGCGATCATCGCCGCTCTCGGTCCCGGACTCGAGCGCGCCGCGCTGGCCCTCGCCATCAGCTGGTGGCCGTGGTACGCGCGCATCACCCGCGGCGTGGCCGCATCGCTGCGCGAGCGGCCGTTCGTGGATGCGGCACGATCGATCGGCGTTCCGGAGCGGACCATCGTCCGGCGGCACATCCTCCCCAACGCCATCTCGCCGATCCTGGTGCAGGCGACCGTCGACATCGGCACGGTCATCCTGGCCGCGGGTTCGCTCGCCTTCATCGGCCTCGGCGCCCGACCGCCGGCGCCCGACTGGGGCCTCATGGTGAGCGAAGGCCGCACGTTCATCCTCGACCAGTGGTGGTACTCCGGGTTCCCGGGGCTCGCCATCTTCCTCTCGGTTCTCGGGTTCAACCTCGTCGGCGACACGCTCCGCGACATCTTCGACCCACGGCAGGTGCGCCGATGAGCACCACGACCGACGCGCTGCTCACGATCGACGACCTGCGCGTCGTGTTCGGCGGCCGCCATGCGCCTCGGCTGACGGCGCTCGACGGGGTCGAGCTGCGCCTGGCGCCGGGCGAGTCGCTGGGGCTCGTCGGCGAGACGGGGTGCGGGAAGACGATGACCGGGCTCTCCGTCCTGCGCCTGCTCCCGCCGGGAGCGAAGGTCAGCACCGGGTCGATCCGCTTCGAGGGCGAGGATCTGCTCCGCATGCCGGAGCGACGGATGCGCCGGCTGCGCGGCAGCCGCGTGACGATGATCTTCCAGAACCCGGCATCCGCGTTCAACCCGGTCTTCACCATCGGCTGGCAGATCGATCGGGTGATGTCGCAGCACCTGGACCTCGACCGGCGGGGGCGACGCGAACGCCTGGCCGAGGTGCTCGGGGAGGTGGGACTCCCCGATGTCGACCGGATCGCCGCCGCCTACCCCCACCAGCTCTCGGGCGGCATGCTGCAGCGGGCGATGATCGCGATGGCACTCGTGAACCGACCGAGCCTCGTGATCGCGGACGAGCCCACGACGGCGCTCGACGCCACGATCGCCGCCCAGATCCTGGCACTCCTCCGGCGGCTCCAGGACGAGCACGGCTTCGGCGTCCTGTTCATCACGCACAACCTCCCGGCGGTGCGACAGCTCTGCGACCGCGTCGCGGTGCTCTACGCGGGGCGCGTGATCGAGACGGCCCCGACCGCGGAGCTCTTCGCCGCCGCCCAACATCCGTACACGCGCGGCCTGCTCGCATCGGCGCCGTCGGTGGCGAGCCGCGGGTCACGGCTGGCGGCGATCGAGGGCTCCGTCCCACCGGACCCGGGCGCCGTCATCGGCTGCTCGTTCGCGCCGCGATGCCCGCTCGCCTTCGACGAGTGCCGCCGCGTCCGCCCACCGGCCGTGCCGATCACGCCGACCCACGAGAGCGCCTGTCTGCTGGCCCTCGAGCCCGACACGGCGAGGGCGAGCGCATGAGCACCGAACGCTCGGCGGCGGCACCGCTCGTCGAGGTGCGGGACCTCGTGGTCGAGTACCGCACCCGCGGCCTGCATGGCGGACGGCCCGTCCGCGCGGTCGCCGGGGTCACCCTCGAGATCGCGGCCGGCGAGGTGTACGCGCTCGTCGGAGAGTCGGGGTCCGGCAAGACGACCCTGGCCCGGACGCTTCTGCGACTCGTCGACGTGACGTCCGGCGATCTGGCCTTCGACGGGCGCGAGATCACCCGCATCTCCGGCGAGGAGCTTCGCCGCCTGCGACGGCGCATGCAGGTCGTCTACCAGGATCCCGCCGGCTCGCTCGATCCGCGGATGGCCGTGAGCGAGCTCGTCGCCGAGCCGCTGCGCACCCACGAGCGCCTGCGCGGCCCGGCCTTGCGGTCGCGCGTGCTCGAGCTCCTCACGGACGTCGGTCTCGCGCAGCAGCACCTGTCCCGTCGACCGCACGAGCTGTCGGGCGGGCAGGCGCAGCGCGTCGCGATCGCCCGGGCACTGGCGCTGCGTCCCGAGCTCGTCGTGCTCGACGAGCCGACATCGGCGCTCGACGTCTCGGTCCAGGCGCAGATCCTCAACCTCCTCGCCGACCTGCGTTCCGCGCACGGCCTCACGTACCTCCTCATCTCCCACGACCTGGGGGTGGTCCGCCACCTCGCCGATCGGGTGGGCGTCATGTATCTCGGCCGGCTCGTCGAGGAGTCACCGGCCGAGCCTCTCTTCGCCGATCCCGGCCACCCGTACACGGAGGCGCTGCTGCGGTCCGCCATCGGGGATGCCGGCGACGGCGGCGATGACCGCGCCGCGACCCCGATCGGCGACATCCCATCGCCGCTCGACCCACCCAGCGGCTGTCGTTTCCATCCGCGCTGCTGGCTGCGCGAGCAGCTCGAACACCCGGCCGTCTGCGCGAGCGATGAGCCGAACCTCGTGCCGATCGATCGGGGCGACGCTCGTCGCGCCGCGTGCCACTTCGCCGACCAACTTCATCCGTCATCCGAATCACGGAGAGCCTCATGAACCGTCTCTTCGGCGTCGTCGCCGCCCAGGTCGCGCCCGTCCCGTTCGATCCCGAGGCCACGTGGGCCAAGTTCGAGCGCGAGGTTCGACTGCTCTCGAGGCTGAGCCCGCAGCTCGACCTCTACGTCTTCCCGGAGCTCTACCTCAGCGCCACGGGGACGTACGGCGACGACTACCCCGCGGGCTACGAGCGACGCGTCGCCGAGGAAATCCCGGGACCGCTGACCGAACAGCTCTCCGCGCTGGCACGCTCGGTGGGCCGCTGGATCGTCCCGGGCTCCATCTTCGAGCGGAGCGGCGACCGGATCCACAACACGGCGCTCGTCTTCGCGCCGGACGGAACGCTCCACGCCCGGTATCGGAAGGTGTTCCCGTGGATGCCGTACGAGCAGACCGATCCGGGCGACGAGTACGTCACCTTCGACATCCCCGACGTGGGTCGATTCGGCCTGGCGATCTGCTACGACGGCTGGATCCCGGAGATCATGCGCGCCCTGGCCTGGCAGGGTGCCGAGGTCATCATCCAGCCGACCCTGACGCAGACCGTCGATCGCGAGCAGGAGCTGATCATCGCGCGAGCCAACGCCATCACGAACCAGGTCTACGTCATCAACCCGAACTACGGACGGCTGTTCGGGACCGGCCGCAGCGTCGTGGTCGACCCCGAGGGCCGCGTGCTGGCCCAGGGAGGCTCCGGCGAGGAGTTCCTCACGGTGACCGTCGACCTGGATCTCGTCCGCGCCGTGCGAGAGACCGGCACGGCACGGCTGAACCCGGTCTGGAAGCAGCTACGCGACTTCCCGCCCCCCGCCTTCCCGCAGTACACGAACGGCCGGTTCGTCGAGGGCGAGATGATGCGCGGCCTCGGGTCGCTCCGCCCGGAGCGGAGCCGGGTCACCGCGGGAGGCAACGGGGAAGACTCGCGCTGAGTCGACCCTATGGCTCCCCCGCCGGCTGCCACGCATGGGCGCCGGGCGCGTCGGGCATGCCCGCGAGGGGATAGACGAGCGGATCCGATCCGTCCAGGGGGTAGACGACGAGGTCGTGCGCGTCGGCCATCGGCGTGAGACGGACGGCACTCACATGTGTCCCCGCCGAGTCCCACGTCGGGCGCTCGTCGACCTCGAAGGCGCGCGCTCCATCCACGGTGCGCACCACCGTCGACGACGTCCCCGCCGCGTCGAAGGCGGAGGAGAACACGTACGCGCCCGATGGTGAGACGTCGACGACGTCCGGCCCGAGCGGCTCGCCGCCTCCCGCGCCGGGCTCCACGATGAGGGTCTGGGGACGCTGGCCGTCGAGGCTGATTGCGAGCCGGCCATCGTCCAGCCAGCGGGTTGCGAACCCGTGGTGGGCGAACTGCATCGACGACCCGTCGGGCTTGACGACGTAGGTCCCTCCGAACGACTGGCCGGTCGGATCAGGAGCCGGCAGCGGTCCGTGGAACGCGATCATCGCGCCGTCCGGCGACCAGAGCGGTGCGGTCGCCGTGAAGGCCGGATCAGCGGTGCGCGTGAGGTCGGTGACACGTCCGTCCGCGGACAGGTCGGCGACCTGGAGCTGGAACGGACCGCCCGGCGGGACGCAGTTGCCGCATCCGGTGTAGGGGATGTTGCGACCGAATGCCAGGCGTGAGCCGTCCGGCGACCAGGTCGGGCCGCTTCCCTCGCCGATGCGCCGGTGGCGGCCGTCGAGATCGGTCATGAAGACGACCCCCTCGCAGCCTCCGTACGTGAAGGCGAGCCGCTGGCCGTCCGGCGACCACGCGATCGTGTGGATCCCGTAGGCGCAGGAGAGGACCGGCGAGATCGCAAGACCGACGATCCTCGTTTCCTCCTCGGTGAGGTGCGTCAGCTGGCGCGACTCCGAGGTGGCGAGGTCCAGGAGGTGAACCTGGCTGACGCCATCGGGATCGACGGCCCCGTAGGCGATGAGCCCGTCGAGGACACCGACCGTGCCGAGCGAGGGCTCCGGGGTGGCCAGGACGCTCGCCTCGGGCCTGGCCGATCCAGACCCAGTCGGCGAAGTGGCCGGCGACGCCGATGGCTCGGCTCGGTCGGAGCTCGCGGCGGGCGGTGAGGCGCAGGCGGACATCGGCGCCACCAGCGCGAGGGTCGCGACGACAAGCCAGCGGGCGCGCGGACCCCCCGATCCCACCATGCCGCGCGATTGTCGCACCGGCGCGCAACGGCTAGCGCTGGATGGCGCCTGCCGTCGTGGCCTCGCGGCGCGTCCCGCCCGAGAGAACGGCCGCCGCAACGAGCGCCACGATGACCCCGATGCCGCCGATGACGCCGAACCCCCAGCCGAATCCCCCGACGTCGGCAACGCCGCCGGCCACGAACGGGCCGACGCCGAGCCCCGCCGAGAGCGCCGTGCCGTAGCCGCCGAGCCCGGTGGCCCGCAGCTCGGGACGCGCGACCGAGCTGATCGTGACCTGCACGAGCATGAGCGTGAAGGCGAGCATCACGACCCCCGCGACCAGCACGAGGAGGATTCCCGGCACGCCGGTCTGGAAGCCCAGCACGCCGATGACGACGGCATAGCCGCCCGCGCCGACCGCGGCAGCCACCGGCGAGATGCGACGCCGGTCGATGAGCCGCCCGAGCGGGACTCGGGAGGCGCCATTCGCCAGCGACTGCGCGGCGAGGAGCAGGCCGACGGTCCCGGCCGCCAGGCCGATCCCGGTCCCGAACAGCGGGAAGAGTCCGGCCACGGCACCCCATGGCAGGCCGATCGCCAGCGCCGCGAGCCACGCTCCGACGATCGGGCGCTGGCGGGCGATCTCGGCCACCATCCCCGGCAGCCGTGACAGCCGGACGGTGGTCCGCACGCTGGGAGCGACGAAGACCGCGCCGATGATGGCGGCGAGGCCGAACGCGGAGGAGGCGAGGTAGGTCGGAACCGGCCCCCCGAGATCCCAGACCAGGCCACCGAGCGCCGGCCCGGAGGCCACCCCGGTGTGGGTGAACAGTGTGAGCCAGCCGAAGGCGCTGCCGCGGGTCGCGTCCGGAGCGCTGATCGCCACGTAGGCGCTGATGGCCGGCAGGAACAGGGAGGCGGTGATCCCCGACAGGACGGCCCACGCGAACAGCGGCACCACGCTGCCGAGCGCGAGGGCAATCAGCGGGATGAGGTTGACGAGCGCGTTGCCGACGATCGCGATCATGAGCACGCGACGTGTGCCCCAGGCATCGGCGACGGCGCCGAACGGCAGCTGGAAGAACGCCTGGAGACCGAAGCGGACCGATGCGAGGAGGCCGGCATCGGCCAGCGAGCCTCCGAGCAACCCGACCTGGAGCGGCACCGCCACGCCCGACGCCCACTGCCCGAGCATGAACGTGAAGGTGGCCACGTAGGCGGGCCACAGCGGCTGTTGGTCCCCCCGAGTCATCGGCGTCCGAGGCCCTCGTCGAGCGCACCGAGCAGCGCTACCGCGTTGGCACCGAGCGCCTCGACCGCGTACCCGCCCTCCTGGAGCGCGATGACCGGGCGGCCCAGCGACGCGAGCCGCTCTCCGACGCGTGCGTAGTCGTCGGTCTGCAGGGCGAGATTGCAGATCGGGTCGGCGTGATAGGTGTCGAAGCCGAGCGAGAGGACCAGGGGCGCGTCCGGATCGAACGTCGCGATCGCCTCGAGCGCCGTGTCGAGCGCGGCCAGGTACGCATCCCCCTCGGTCCCCGGAGCGAGCGGCAGGTTGAGGTTCGCGCCCGAAGCCCGCTCCCCACCCCGCTCATCGGCGTACCCGGAGTAGTAGGGGTAGATGCCCGCGGGATCCCCGTGGAGGCTCGCGTAGAACACGTCGTCACGCTGCCAGAAGATCTGCTGCGTCCCGTTGCCGTGGTGGAAGTCGACATCGAGGATCGCCACGCGCGAGGCGCCGCGCGCGACGAGCGACTGCGCCACGATCGCCGCGTTGTTGAAGAAGCAGTAGCCGCCGATGAGGTTGCTCCCGGCGTGATGGCCGGGCGGGCGGCAGAGCCCGTACGCAAGTGGTGCGCCCCCGAGGACGAGATCGGCCGCCGTCAGCGCGATGTCGACCGCCACGCGGGCGGCTCGGGCAGTCCCCGCCACGATCGGCGTGGCAGTGTCGAAGCAGTAGGCCCCGAGCCGCAGATGGCGGGCGGCCGGCAGGCTCACGGCCTCCATGCCGGACGCGTAGGCAGCGAGCCGGAACGTCTCGGGGAGGAGCGGTCGCGTGCCATCGAAGCCCGCGGCGACCGCATCGGCCCAGGCGTGCTCCACGAGGTCGATGAGCTCGAGCTCGTGGACGGCGGCGATCGGGTCCGGGCCGTGGTCGGTCGGCGCCGTGATCTCGTAGCGTCCGGTGGCCATCAGGGCGTCGCGGATGGCCACGGCGCGCGCCGGCGACTCGTAGCACGGCACGGCGACTCCGCCGAGCAGCTCGACGAGGCCGTCGTGGGCGAGGTGGTCGTCGGAGGCGACGAGGGGGATCGGTCGGCCGGTCATGGGCTGAACGAGGATAGCGAGCAGTGCGTATCCTCGGCAGACGCATTGATCGGAGAGCGGATGAGCGACCCACGCGCCGGCGCGCGACTGTGGCGGAGCCTCGTCGACGAGGTCGCGCGTGCCGTGGTCGGCGGAGAGCCGGCGCTGCGGCTGCTCGGCGTCGCGCTGCTGGCCGAGGGCCACGCGCTGATCGAGGACGTCCCCGGCGTTGGCAAGACGCTCCTGGCTCGCGCCTTCGCGCGGGCTCTCGGCCTCGAGTTCGGGCGCGTCCAGGGGACGCCGGACCTGCTCCCCTCCGACGTCACCGGCTCGAGCATCCTGGCCGATGGCGACTTCCGCTTCGTTCCCGGCCCGATCTTCACGAACGTCCTGCTGGTGGACGAGATCAACCGGGCCACGCCGCGCACCCAGTCGGCGCTGCTCGAGGCGATGCAGGAGCGCCAGGTGAGCGTCGACGGCCAGACCCGTCCGCTCCCGGCCCCGTTCCTCGTCCTCGCGACGCAGAATCCGATCGAGCTGGAGGGGACGTTCGCGCTTCCCGAGGCGCAGCTCGATCGGTTCCTCGTCCGCATCCGGGTCGGCTATCCGGACGAATCCGACGAGCGTTCGATCGCGCGCCGGTACCGCGACGCCGCGGAGCCGCTCGAGGCGGTGCGCGCCGTCCTCGATCCGGCGGAGCTCCCGGCCCTTCGGTCGGTCGCGCGCGCCGTGACGGTGAGCGACGAGGTCGAGGGATACCTCGTGCGAATCGTGCGAGCGACCCGCGACCATCCCGACCTCCAGCTCGGCGCCAGCCCCCGGGCGAGCGTCGCGCTCTACCGCGCCGCCCAGGCCCTCGCCATGCTCGACGGCCGGGACTTCGTGCTGCCCGACGACGTGGCCGCCCTGGCAGAGCCCGTCCTCACGCACCGGCTCGTCGTCGACGTCGACCGCGAGCTGCGCGGGGCGAGCGCCGGCGACGTCATCGGCTCGGTGCTCGAGGGCGTCTCGGTGGGGGTGGGCGCCGAGGCGCTCTGAGTCGATGAGCGGCTGGACCCTCCTCGGACTGGCGATGATCGTCCTCGGGGCGACGCTGGCCGCACCGGGGCTGCTCCTCGTCGGAGGCCTGACGCTCCTCTCGCGATGGCTGACCACCCTGTGGTCGCGATACGGGCTGGACTCGATCGCCTACGAGCGCCGGCTCGGGACGGGGCGCGCCGTGTGGGGTGACGAGATCCCGCTCGACGTCGAGGTCTGGAATCGCAAGCTGCTGCCGGTTCCGCTCGTGACGGTGGACGATCACGTCACCGACACGCTGCGTGTGAAGGGGCGCCCGCTGCTCGCCAGTGATCGCCCGGGGCAGGGAACGCTTCAGAACTCGTGGTCGCTCCTCTGGTACGAGCGCGTCGTGCGCCACCTTTCGATCGACGCGCGGCGGCGCGGAGCTTTCACGTTCGGACCCGTCCGTCTCACCGTCAGCGACCTGTTCGAGCGTGGCACGAACAGCGAGGATCGTGACCTCCCCGCCGAGCTCATCGTGCGCCCGAGGATGGTTCCGGTCCGGGTCCCGCCGACCGCCCGGGCGCCGCTCGGATCGGCGCGAGCGAGAAGCAGCCTCTTCACGGACCCGGCACGCCCCGCCGGCGTCCGACGCTACGAGCGTGGCGATCCCATGCGGCGCATCCATTGGCGCGCAACGGCGCGCCTCGGAGAGCCGGTGAGCCGCCGATACGAGCCGGTTCACGAACGGCAGGTGCTGCTCGCCATCGACCTCCAGACGGTGCCCGGACCGTACTGGCTCATGCTGTTCGACGACGACCAGGTCGAGGGGCTGTGTGTCGCCGCCGCCTCGCTCGCCCGCCGCATGCTGCGATCGGACACCGCCTGCGGCCTGCTGGTGGGAGCTCAGCTCGCCGGCGGGCGGCGCTGGGCCTTCGTGCCGCCGAGCGCGGCCACCGGACAGCTCGGACGCATCGAGGACGTGCTGGCGCGCATCCAGCCGATCGTGACGCTGCCGTTCGAACGGCTCCTGGGCGTCGTCTCGCGAAGGCTCGCCCCCGGTGGGACCGTGCTGACCCTGTCGGCCCGCGATCCCGAGCCGTACGCCGATCGGCTTCGCCGGCTGTCGCGGTCCGGCTATGCGGTCACCCACGTCGCGCTCGGCCCGGACCGCGAGACGCACCGCGCGAGCATGGCCGGCTTCGGGATCGATGCCGCCGGCGCCTCGCTCGAGCCCGGATGGAGGGACGCCGTTGCGCTGGTCATCGCTCACTGAGCGCGTCGTCGGATGGCTCCTGCCGGTCCTCGCGATCGTCGCCGAGGGGGCGTGGCTGGCGGTGGTCTACGTCGCCATCGAGACGACGATCGATGCGCGGCGGCCGCTGCTCGGAACCTTCGAGCTGGCCGTCGTCGCGGGGATCGCGGCGGTCGTCGTTCGCCGACGCATGCTGCGGCCCGATGACCAGCCGCTGACGTTCTTCGTCGTCCTCGCCCTTGCCGGCGCGATCGGCTGGACATGGGATGACCGCGTGCGTGAGCTGCTGGCCTCGGGCAACCTGGCCGCGGCCGTGGGCTTCCACCCGGGCGGCTGGCTCTTCGTCGTGGCGTTCATGCGCGGCGTCGGGCGCGGCGTCGACATCGACGATCGGGCGCTCACGCGGCTCGTGCTCCTCGGCGTGCCGGCGCTCGCCCTGCCGTGGATCCTCGGCCAGCTCGGCGCCGGGGCGCTCCACCCCGAGTTCGTGGAGGAGGCGTTCGTCGCCAGCCTCACGTTCGTGGCGGCCGGGTTCATGGCGGCGGGCCTCGCACGCCTCCAGGAGATCGGTCGCGAGACCGGCGTGGACTGGCGACGGAACCGCTCCTGGCTAGGGACGATCCTCGGGGTACTCGCCATCGTCCTGGCCGTGGGCATTCCGGCCTCGGCGGTGCTCGGGCTTCCCGTCGACACCGTGGCTCGCGGCCTCGTCGGTCCGGTGCTGGCGCTCATCGGCTACGTCCTGCTGGCCCTCGTCTTCGTGGCGTCGATCCTCTCCGCGGCGCTGTACGAGGTCCTCAGCCGCCTCGGGTTCGCGCTGCCACCGCCGCTCACGCCGCAGGAGCTTGCCCGCCTGCCGGAGCTGCGCGAGTACACCATCGAGCAGCTCCAGGGCCCGATCCTGACCGTGGTGATCGGCTGGGCGGCCATCGCATTGCTGGCGGTGATCGTGATCAGGGTCTGGGTTCGGCGGCGCGTCCGCCGCCCCACCCGTGGCGGCAGCGAGGAGCGCAGCTTCGCATTGCCGCAGCGGTCCTTCGCGATCAGGCCGCCGCGGATCGACCGCCCCGGTCGCAGGCGTCGCGGCGGGACCCCCGAGAACGCCGTCGAGGCGTACCTCGCCGCGCTCGACGAGCTGCGGGACCGTGATGCGCCGCGCGCGCGCCGAGAGCACGAGACGCCGCGGGGCCACGCCACACGCGTCCAGCTGCCGGAGCTTGCCCCGCTCCAGGCCGACTACGCCCTGGTGCGGTACGGCGGCCGCCTGCTGTCGCCGACCGAAGAGCGTCGGGCGATCGGTCGTTGGCGGCGCCTTCGGGATCGGCTGCGCGGCCTACACTGAAGCCCATGAAGATTGCCCACGTGCGGGAGCGCTCGGCTCCCGCCGGCTCGCCCTGGCGCCTCGCCGCGGCGGCCGATCCGGACGCCCTCCGGTGGCTCGATCTCGAGGAAGCGCGACGCTCGCTCGTCGCCGCGCAACCCGCTCGCGCCCACAACAGCGCGCTCTTCCGCCGGCCGGTCACGACCCTCGACGACCATCTCGCGGCGGGGCTGCGCGTCGACGCGCTCGGCGACCTCCTGGCCGCCGAGGTCGAGTCACACCTGGATGCCGGCGCCCTCGCGTTCGGGCCTCCGATCATCGCTCCCCCCTCGTTCCGGGACTTCTATGCCTTCGAGCGGCACGTCGAGACGATGTGGAAGCGCCGGGACATGCAGATCCCCGAGGCGTGGTACCGGCTGCCCGTCTTCTACTTCAGCAACGTGTCGGAGATCCGTGGGCCGGGGGACCCGGTCTGGGCACCGCGCACGTCGTCCGAGCTCGACTACGAGCTCGAGGTGGCGGCGCTGATCGACACGCCCGTCCGTGACATGGCCGCGGCTCGTGGCGAGGAGGCGGTCGGCGGGTACATGATCCTCAACGACTGGAGCGCGCGCGACCTCCAGCGCGAAGAGACCACCGTGCGGCTGGGCCCGGCAAAGGGCAAGGACTTCGCCTCCACCATCGGCCCGTGGCTGGTGACGCCCGATGAGCTGAGCGATGCACGCCGGGACAAGGGGTACGATCTCCAGATGCGAGCCACGGTGAACGGCGAGGAGCTGTCCCGCGGGACGTGGTCGAGCGCCCAGTTCAGCTTCGGCGAGATGGTGGAGCGAGCGTCGGCCGACGTCCTGCTGCGGCCCGGGGACATCCTCGGGTCCGGCACGGTCGGAACCGGCTGCCTGCTCGAGATCAAGGACGAGAAGCTCGGGCGCTACCTCGAGCCCGGCGACACCGTGACGCTGGCCATCGAGCGGCTCGGCGAGCTGAGCGCTCCCGTCGTCGAGCGACCGTCGGCGTGAGCGCCTCGGTCGACGCCCTTCTCTCGCGGCTATCGGGCGCCGAACGGCGACTGGTCGAGCATGCGGCGGCCCCCGTCCCCACCGGCCTCACCGAGCCGGACCCCGGCGGCGAGGAGCGCTGGGAGGCGGGACAGGTGTGGGCGCACCTCGCCGAGTTCCCCGCCTACTGGCTCGCCCAGGCGAGAGCGGTCATCGAGGCCCGCTCGGACGAGCCGGTGCCATTCGGCCGCGTGAAGACCGATCCCGACCGCATCGCCGCCATCGAGCGCGACCGCCACGCCGACCCGCACGCCCTGCTGGCACGGGTGCGCACGGCCCTCGAGGAGCTGAGCGACGCGGCGCGCGCCTGGGACGCTGAGTCGTGGCGAGCGCTCGGCACGCATCCGACCCGCGGCGCGATGACCGTCGAGCGCATCGTCGAGGAGTTCGTGGTGAGCCACCTCGAGGAGCATGCCGATCAGCTCGATCTCCTCGCCGGGGAGGCCACCCCGGCCACCTGACAACGTCCCTCAGCAGGCCGGCGAGTTACCGGTGAGAAGCCGGCCCGCCTCATCATCGTGTACCCACGCGGCGGCCACTCGGAGCTCACGCGGCGAGACTGACCCGGCTCATGGCGTCGCTCGCGCGCACCATTGCTTTGTGGACCGGGGTCTAGCCAACGCTGGTACCGGTGTACTAGTCTGGATGGACGGCAGCACTGGCCCGGGGGGTGTGTCCAGCCCTGAGACTGCCGACATCTGGGGGAAATCGCCCACATCGTGCCGAATACCATCCCGAGCGTTTCACCGTGGCCCCGCCGCGTCCGGCGAGTGGCCGCCACCACGCTGCTGCTCAGCGTCTTCGTCCTCTCGCTGTTCATCGCGAACTCGCCGGCACACGCTGCCAGGCCGGTCCGGCCGACGCCGACACCTGCGGTCTGCGACCTCATCCCCGAGCTCCGCGACGTCACGATCAACCAGGGCGTCGGGGCCTACTCCCCCTTGGTACGCGGCAAGGAGACCCTCGTTCGGGCGTACCTGAGCAAGCCGGCCTGCGCGAGCTCGACCGACATCATCGAGCTCGTCGGTGCCACCCTCACCGTCACCCCGGGAAGCGCTGCTTCGACCACCATCGCGAACCCGACGCCGGTGCCGACCACGCCCTACCCGCAGATCGCTTCCTCGTCGGCCGCCGCCCTTGCCGACTCGACCGCCGATCCGATGTTCGTGGTGCCGGGCTCGGTGCTCGCACCGGCGGCAACGGTCGATCGTTTCACCGCCACCTTCGCGTTCACCATCCGATACCAGACCGCGACCGGCGGAGTCCAGGAGCGGACGTTCACCTCCAAGACGGGATCGTCCACACCCATCACGGCCACGGTCGAGAAGCGCACGAACGCGTTGCGGGTGCTGGTGGTGCCGATGGGCGACGCGACGCGGCCGTTCGCGGAGACCTACACGACGGCCGGCGACGCCGCCCTCCAGGCCGCGATGCTCACCGTGTCCCGCATCTACCCGGTGCCGGACGGAGTCGGCCCGCTCACGGGGACCACGGGTGGGCTTCGCTACTCGGTGTCGTCCGGGATGCTCGATCTCTCCGGCCTCGCCGGGGCGGATGGGAGGTTCTGCGGGACGGGCGGGTCATCGGGCAACTTCAACGCCATCAAGGCATCGCTGGGACAGTTCCTCCAGTCCTGGAACGCGGCCAACGGCTCGACCAACCAGGCCGATCGCGTCCTCGGCGTCGTCGACGCCGCATACAGCAACGGTTCGGCGCAGGGCTGCGCCGAGGGCATGGCGGCCATCAACTCGACCGAGGCCTGGATTCGCGCCGTCCCCGAGACGGAGGGCACTCCCTCGCAGAGCGGCCTCGTGGCGGCGCTGGAGCTGGGACATACGTTCGGCCTCGTACCTGATTCCCGGAGTGACCTCTTCAGCCGCTACCACTCACCGAACCCGTTTGCCGATCCACTGCGGCAGAACCGCAGCTACAACACGCGGCTGCGGACGCTCCTCTACGAGGACCGCACCGCGATGACCTACATCAGCGCGGCGAACAACAACAACACCCTCCTCGAGCAGCCGGACTGGGCATACCTGATCTGCAAGCTCGGTGGAGCCGCCACCAGCGACTGCTCCGCGCCACCGGTGCCCGTGGGTTCCGGTGCGGGCGTCGCCGCCGGGCCCCGATTCGTCATCTCCGGCACGACCGACGGCACGGCAGCCGGGACCGACGTGCTCGAGTCGTTCTTCTCGGCTGACATGCTGCCCACCACTCCCGATTCCGATTCGCCGTACCGACTTCGCTACGTCGATGGCGGCACGGTGATCGGCGACATCGGTGTGCCGTCCACCGACGAGGACTCGGCCCACGACCATGACGACGGTGGCGACCCGCATCACGAGCCCGGGATCAGCCTCTTCTCCGGCGCGTTCGAGTTCGAGACCGCCGCGGACCGCATCGAGCTCTGGAACACCGAGCCCGCGACGGACGTGCTGCTCTACGCCCGCGACCGCAATGCGGTTCCCGTCCTCGACGAGCTGACGGTCGTCGGCGGGGCCGACGCCGACCCCGTGAACTACAGCAACGACGACACCCGGTTCGACGTCGATCCGGCGATCAGGCACGACGGACGCTGGGTCGCCTGGTCCGCCTACGTGTTCACGGAAGGGCCACCCAGTCCCGAGCTCAAGGTCGCGCCCGTCGGCGACGCCACCGCTGCGGCGATCCTGGACGATGGCGAGGTCTCGATCCCGGCGTGGCAGCCGGCGTGGTGCTCGGACGGTGCCCAGCTCGCCTACGCGACGCCGGACGGTGACCTGTACATCGTCGGCGTGGACACCTCCGAGGTGCCTGCGACGTTCGGTGAGCCGGTCCAGCTCTACAACGGCGACATCCTCGAGGGCCTTCCGACGGCGAGCCACCCGACCTGGTCGCCCGACTGCACGCAGCTCGCCTTCGAGGCGGGCAGCGACATCTGGCGCATCGATGCCGACGGCACGAATCGCGTCGCCCTCACGAGCGACGACCGGTCCCACGATCCGAGCTGGTCGCCGGATCCCGAGGACAACCGGATCGCATTCGAGCGCGACGCGGACACCGCCTTCGCCGAGACGACCTACGCATCGTTCGTTGACCCCGACGCAGCGGGTCCGGCCGCCGGGCTGTCGTCGCGCCAGCCGCTCTCGTTCGCCGTGGGCGCCCATCGGCACGCGTCCGCCGTGCGGGCAGCGCTCCGTGCCGTGGTCAGCCCGGCTCCGGACGCCCCGGCACCGTTCGTCGCCGCGCTGGTGATCGACAGCACCTTCACCGTGAACAGCAACAACGACGTTGACAGCGGAAGCTGCGACGTCGAGCACTGCTCGCTCCGCGAGGCCATCCTCGCCGCCAACGCAACCCCGGAGGCCGACGCGATCGAGTTCGCGATCGGCACCGGACCGCAGACCATCTCGCTGAGCTCTGCCCTGCCGGACATCATCTATCCGGTCGAGATCGACGGGGAGACGCAGCTCGGCTTCGGCGGCGATCCGCTGATCCGGATCGACAGTGGTGAGGCGAACACCGGGCTCCGGTTCCTCTCGACGGCCACCGCGTCGGAGGCGCGGGGCCTGCTCGTGACGGGCTTCCTGACGAACGGCGTCGAGATCGAGGCGAACGACGTGATCCTCGAGGGCAGCTGGATTGGCCTCGACCACGGCGGGACGGGCGCCGGCAACGGAGAGTCCGGCGTCGTCGTGGAGGCCCTGTCGGCGACCCTCGCCGGTAACGTGATCTCCGCCAACGGCGGCGATGGGGTCCTGGTCTACGCCGACAACCTCGTGCTCAGCGGCAACCGGATCGGCACCGATCCGACGGGAGCCGAGGACCGGGGCAACGGCGGCGATGGGGTCCGCATCTGGGCCGACGACGCGATCATCGGTGGCGCCGGCGAGCCGTGGTCGGGCAACGTGATCAGCGGCAACGACGGCGACGGCATCGAGATCACGAACGGCGGGGAGGGCGAGTCGCTCAACCACCGGATCTACGGCAACCTCATCGGCCTGAACGCTGCCGGCGACGCAGCGCTGCCGAACGACGGTCATGGCGTCAACCTCATGGGCGCCAGCGAGACCTATGTCGGCATGATCGGCTACGGCGGTGACGACCCGGCACCGAACACGATCAGCGGCAACGGGATGTCGGGGATCTATCTCTCGAGCCCGGACTACGACCTCCAGTTCCACGGCAACTTCATCGGCACCGATGCCACCGGCACCACGGCCATCGGCAACGCCGAGTCCGGGATCTTCGTCATGGCCACCCAGGACGTCGAGATCGGCGCCGGGGACGCGGAAACGCGCAATGTCATCAGCGGCAACGACGTGGGGATCACCCTGCGCAACACCGACGGGGCAGCGCGAGTCCTCGGCAACTACATCGGCACGAACGCGACCGGTGACGCGGCCGTTCCGAACCGCGTCGGGATCCTCGTGTACGGAGCCGAGAGCGAGACGATCGGCGGGCGTTTCGATGGCGACGGGAACGTCGTGAGCGGCAACATCGACGACGGCATCCAGATCTCCGGCATCACCGAGGTCGAGGACTACGCCGTGTTCAACGAGGTCATCGGCAACCTCATCGGCACCGATGCCAGCGGCTCCGCGGCGCTGCCGAACGGCGGCGACGGCGTCGAGATCGGCTACGCGGCGGACAACAACGTGGTCGGCGGCGACACCGATGCGCGGCCGGGATCCGGGAACGTGATCAGCGGCAACCTGGGCAACGGCGTGCACATCGTGCTCGGGCACGGCAACGTGGTCCAGGGCAACTTCATCGGCACGGACGGCGGCACGACAGAGCTGGGCAACGGGCTCGCGGGCGTCCGCGTCACCGGTCCGAGCCAGGGGAACCAGATCGGCGCCGAGCTCAGCGAGGGGGTCTTCGGCCCCGGCAACGTCATCGCCCACAACGGCGGGAACGGCGTCGAGATCCTCCAGGCGGACAGCGAGCCGCCGATGAACTTCGACGCAGACTTCACCTCCGTCTTCTCCAACGACATCTGGGACAACGGCGGGCTCGGCATCGACCTCGAGGCCGATGGCGTCACGCCGAACGACGCAGGCGATGACGATGACGCGTCGAACGACCTGAAGAACTTCCCCGACGAGGTCGTGGGGACGAGTGACGGGTCGCAGACGAGTGTCTCGATCACGACGACGACGTCGGCTCCCGCCGAGCTGATCATCTACCAGCTGTTCGCCAGCGACAGCTGCGACCCGAGTGACCACGGAGAGGGCCAGCGTTACCTGGCGACGTACGAGGCGGCCGCGGACGGCGAGGGCTTCGCCAGCATCGACGCCACGATCCTCGAGGATCTCGAGGGCCAGTTCCTCACCGCCACGACCTCCGACAACCAGGGGCAGACATCCGAGTTCTCGGCCTGCGCCGAGGTGACGTTCGACGCGGGATCATCGGCGACCGAGATCCACCTGCTCGAGCCCATCGAGGGCGGTACGACGGAGTACCTGGCCGATGGTCAGGAGCCCGCGTGGGGCAGCGAGGGCGTGCTCTACGCCCTGGGCGGAAGGATCCGCAGCATCCAGCCCGATGGCAGCGGCGACGCCCAGCTCACGACGGGCCCGAGCCACTTCTCGCCGGCGAGCGGTGGAGGCGTGATCGGCTTTGCGGGCTGGACCAACGGTGAAGTCGAGGACATCGAGGTCTTCCTCCTCCTCGGCCAGCAGACCGTCACGGTCAGGGCCAGTGATGACAACCCACAGGACCTGCGGCTGGACCTCTACTACGCGTGCGGTGGCCAGGTGATGCCGATCGCCGTCGGCCTGCTGCCGGACCAGACGTCCGCGAGCACGGCGAACTTCCAGTTCAACTTCGACGCGACGCTCAGCTGTTCGGGCGGCGAGATTCTCGCGGCGCTCTCCGACGGCTTCTCGCGCAGCGTGACACCGCCCGGCCAGGGCGAGCCGGTCGCGTCGGACAAGAAGCCGCCGGTGGCGGCGACGTATGGCCCGCCGCTCGGCTCGACGTACCTGACGTCGGACGTCATCGCCTTCCACGGGGGCGGCGAGGATCCCGACGACGGCACCCTGACCGGCGACAGCCTGGAGTGGTTCATCCGACCCGCCGGCGACCCGGCACCGGGGACGTTCGTCGACGTCGGAGAGCAGGTGGACTACGACGCCTCGCAGCTCGATCCGGGCGACTATGTCGTCACCCTGGTTGTGACCGACAGCGACGGCGAGACCGACAGCGCCGAGTCGCTCATCCACGTCCTCGCCGACTCCGACAACGACGGCTTCAGTGACGTCGACGAGCAAACCACCTGCCTCGGCCCGGGCGCCGTAACCGATGGCAGCACGCCATCCGCCGATGCCGACTCCGACGGGATTCCGAACGGCAGCGATCCGGAACCGTGCGTCCGGGCCCCTGCGACGGCAGACGCCGCGGCCGACTTCGATCCGGAAGACTTCAGCCTCTCTTCAAAGGGCACGTGGGTGACGATCTACGTCACCACGTCCGACCGGAACATTCGCGAGATCGACCCGTCCTCCGTGCGGATCGTCGAGATCGCCGGCACGACGGTGAACATCAGGAACGACGGGATCTCGTTCAAGGGCGATCGGCTCGTCGCGAAGTTCCGCCGATCCACGCTCACGGACTACTTCACGTCCAACGGCCTCACGAGCGGGAACGTCCCGATCACGGTCCGCGGAACCTCGAACACCTTGCCGTCGTGGAGCTTCGAAGCAAGCGACACGACCAATGTCATCCCCTGATCTGGAGGAGCACACGATGCGACGATTTCTCACGGCTCTCATGTCCACCGCGCTGTTGGTCGGGGTACTCGCCATTCCGGTGAGCGCCGCCGGGCCAAAGTGCGTCGACCTCCTCGGCCGGGACCAGGCTGACACTCAGGACAGCCGTGCCACGTACAACGGCTCGCGCGTCGCCGCACAGATCTTCATCGCGGGGGATCAGTGTCGCCAGGCCACCTACACCCTGTACGTGCTGGAGTCGGAGACGGACACGGTCCCCTTCGCGACCGGCACGGCGCAGGGGACGGCGGACGGCACCCCTGATGCCGTCGAGATCTTCGCCGACGCGGACGCAGCCGACACTGACGTGTGCGTGTACGTCGAGAGCAGCATCGGACGCCATGTGTTCGATCGCGCGCCCGCCGAGGGCTGCGTGACACTGTTCGACGACGGGAGCTCCCCCGGCGGCGGAAAGGGATTCTGACCTAGACGCTCTCCAGGCTGGACAGCTCACGGACCCGGGCGGCCGATTAGGGCCGCCCGGTGTCGTGGGCGGGCGGGGGCCCCGCGCGCGCGGGCCGGGCCGAGGCCGCGGCGGCCCCGGGGGGAGGGTCGGCGGGCCGGGACTGGGCGGCCGCGGGCGCGGCCCGCGGCGCGGGCTCGTCGAAGTCCCCACGCGCCAGGCTGATCTCGCCCAGGATCTGGACCGAGTCGGCGCGCGTCATGGCGTGGTCGATCTCCTCGGCGAGATCATGGGCGCGGTGGGCGTACGTCTCCGCCTCGTCCAGCTCCCCGGCCCTCCGCAGCTTGTCCGCCAGGTTGGCGTAGCCGATCGCACGACCGGCCCCATGCCCGACCCGCTCGAACGTCTCGATGGCTCCGCGATCGCAGACGATCGCCTCGTCCATGTTGCCGCGGTCCCGCTCGACCAGGCCGAGGTTGATGAGCGCCCCGCCGATCGCCTCCACGCTGCCGATGCGCCGCGCGAGCTCCAGGTCGCGACGCAGCGAGTCGGCCGCCTCCTCCAGCCGCCCGAGGCTCTGCTGGACGAGCCCGAGGACGCGCAGCGCGGTGGTCTCGGCGCGGAGGTCGTCATGCCGCTGGGCGATCGCCAGTGAGCGCTCGGCGTGCTCGAGCGCCGTCTGCAGGGAGCCGGCATAGGACTCCGCGCGAGCCAGCTCGATGAGCAGCTGGCCGGCGATCGGGTCCGTCGCATCCGGGTCCACCTCGAGCCCGCGTCGGAGCGCGGCGATGGCCTCGCCCATGGCCTCGGCCGAGGTGAGGTTCCAGCCGCGCTCCAGCCAGAGCGGGCGCAGGTCCTGACCCGCAAGGTCTGGTCGCGCGAAGGCCTCGTCCAGGACGCGCATCGCCTCGTGGTATGCACCCTGGACCCGGTGGCTGGAAGCCAGCCCGCGCCACGCCCGCACGTCGGAGCGAACCTCGAGCGCCCGGCGGTACGTGTCGAGCGCATCCTGGTAGGCGCCGGTGAGCTCCTGCAGGTCGCCGAGGCGCAGGCGGATGTCGAGCAGCCGGTCCGGGGCATCGGCCTCCTTCGCGGCAAGCTCCTCCGCCCGCCGCAGGTGGATGATCGACTCGTCGTTGGCGAAGAGCCGGGCGGCGCGCGTCGCGGCGCGCGTCAGGTAGTCGATCGCCCGGGCACCCGCCCCACCGAGGTACAGGTGGCGTGCGAGCAGCTCGATGCTCTCGTCGTTCGTTCCGAACAGCGCCTCGGCCTGCTCGGCGGTGCGCAGGTGGAGCTCGCGGCGCCGCCGGCGCAGCAGACGCGCGTACGCGACATCGCCGATGAGTGCATGGTGGAACATCAGCGCACCGTCGCCATCCCCTCCGCGGGCGAGATCGAGGAGGCCGGCCTCGACGAGGATGCCGAGGTCGGCCGCGGTCTGGGCGGCATCGCCGATGACCGCCTCGAGGAGCGGGACCACCACCCGGCGACCGATCACCGACGCGACGGCCAGCGTCCCCTGCGCCGATGGCGGGAGCGCGTCGAGCCGGGACGCGAGCACGCCCTCGATCGTGGCGGGTACGTCGGCTGCGCTCCAGTCGGCGCGGAGCCGCCAGCGACCATCCTCCTCGGCCAGCGCTCCTGCGTCCTGCAGCGAGCGCACGATCTCCTGCGCGAAGAACGGGTTGCCCGCCGATCGCTCCGTGACCATGCCGATCAGCTCCGGCGGTGCCGATCCGCCGAGCTGGTGCTCGACGAGCTCGCGAACCGCCTCGGGGTCGAGCTGCCCGACCTCGAGGACTTCCGGCGCGGACGCCTCGCTCTCCGCCTCGAGCCAGCCAGGCACCGGCGGCCGGCTCGTGACGTACAGCGCCAGGGGAGATTCCGCGGCCAGGACCCGGAGCTCCTCCAGGAGGCGCGCGCTGGAGGCGTCGGCCCAGTGGGCATCCTCCACGGCCAGCACGAGGGGCGAGGCCGCCGCGCGCGCGCGAAGCCACGCACGGACGGCGTCGTGCAGTCCGCGCCGCAGGGCCTCCGGCTCGAGCTCCTCGAGCTCCGGCGGCGTCGCCGCGCCGGTCAGCCGCGCGATGTACGGCGCCGCCTCGGGAACGCCGAGCGCACCGAGCTCGCGCGAGATCGTCTCGGCGGCGGCGGGGCTGTCGGTGCTCGCCACGCCGAGCTCTCGTCGCAGCAGATCCACGAACGGCCAGTAGGCCAGTCCCGCGCCGTACGAGAGACACCGCGCCTCGAGCCAGGCGATGTCGCGCTCCGCGGCACGGTCTCGCACCTCGTCGGTCAGCCGCGACTTGCCGACGCCCGGCTCACCGACCACGGCCAGCGTCCCACCGCCGGCCCCGGTCGTGCCGCCGAGCCGCTCGAGCATCGCGCGGCCGAGCGCGAGCTCGCGAGACCGGCCGACGAGTGGGGTCCGCTGGCGGCCCACCAGCCGCGAGCGCTGCTCCCCCGCTTCCCGGACCCCGATGAGCCGCCAGGCGGGCACCGGCTCGGCCTTGCCCTTCAGCGTGAGGGGCGGCACCGGCTCGAGAACGAACCGATCCTGCGCCAGCTCGTACGTCGCCTGGCTGACGTAGGTCTCGCCCGAGGGCGTCGCCGACTCGAGCCGCTGCGCCAGGATCACCGAGTCGCCGAGCACGGCGTAGTCCATCCGCACCTTGCTGCCGATCATCCGGGCGATGCCACGGCCGGAGGCGATCCCGATGTGGAGCGTGAGGCCCTCGCCGTTCTCTCCGAGTGTCTGCCGCAGCTGCGCCAGCTCGGCGTGCATGTCGATCGAGACCTGCATGGCGCGGGTGGCGTCGTCCTCGTGAGCGATCGGCGCGCCGAACAGGGCAAGCAGCGCATCGCCCGCGAACTTCTCCACGTAACCGCCGTATCTCCCCACGAGATCGGAGAGGGCGGTGATGATCGGGTCGATGACCTCCAGCAGCTCCTCGGCGTCGAGACGCTCCGAGAGCGGGGTGAATCCCGACAGGTCCGCGAAGAGCGCCGTGATGAGGCGGCGCTCCTCGGTCATCCCGGCTCCAGTCGGGTCGATGCGATCCGAGGCGAACGCGGTGAGCGCAGCCTCACGCTCGTCCTGCGGCTCGGGAGCCGCTGGGGCGGCGGGCTCGGCAGGCGCCGGCGGCGGCGGTGCCACGTCCGAGGGTGGGGCGGCAGGCGTCCCGCAGTGCCCGCAGAACTTCATGCCCTCCGGATTCTCGCCACCGCACGAAGCGCACTGCCAGACCGCCATGCCGAGCATCCTAGCCGTCATTCGGTCGGCCGATGACCTCCGCCCGAGGAGCATCCGGACGGTGCTCCCGCCGCTCCGCGCGGTCGAAGGGCGGCGCATCGGCTACATTCGTGGGACCGTGCCCAACGACGATGCACCGATGGCGCCACCCACGACCGACGAAGGCGCACCGGCCGATCGGCAGCCCGACATCGGCCTGCCGCGGGGCGAGGTCGCCTTCCGCCTCCTCGTCGAGGCCGTGGTCGACTACGCCATCTTCCTCCTGGATCCGAGCGGGAACGTCCTCACCTGGAATCTCGGAGCGGAGCGCATCAAGGGCTACTCGGCCGACGAGATCGTCGGGCGCCACTTCTCGCAGTTCTACACGCCCGAGGACAGAGCTGCCGGACGACCCGCGAGGATTCTCGGGCGCGCCGCCGCCGATGGTCGATTCGAGGACGAGGGATGGCGCGTGCGCAAGGACGGCACGCGCTTCTGGGCCGACGTCGTCATCACGGCCCTGCGGGACCGCCCCGGGGCGCCGCCCTACGCGTTCGCCAAGATCACCCGCGACCTCACCGAGCGGCGCGCGGCCGAGGAGCAGGAGCGGCGCCTCATGGCCGAGCAGGGCGCTCGAGCCGCTGCCGAGGAGGCCCTGGCAGCGCGAGATCGGTTCCTGAGCATCGCGTCGCACGAGCTGAAGACCCCGGTGGCCAGCCTCCAGGTCTCCGCCGAGGCGATGATCCGGGCCCAGGAGCAGGGCCGGCTGCACGACGATCGTCTGTCGGACGGCCTCCGTCGCATCGCGAGCGCCACGAACCGATTGGGCGAGCTCGTCGGCGAGCTCCTCGACGTCTCGCGCCTCTCGTCCGAGCACAACCCCGAACGGCGCGAGACGACCGATCTCGTCCGTCTCACGAGGGACGTCGTGGCGCGTCTCGAGGACGGCGACCAGGCCGGGCGGGTCAGGATCGTCGCGCCCGCCTCGCTCGATGCCGTGGTGGACCCGATGCGGATCGACCAGGTGATCACGAACCTCGTCGACAACGCCCTGAAGTACTCGGCGAGCTCAGAGCCGGTCGACATCGAGCTCGTCGCGGACGCTCGGGGCACCGAGATTCGGGTCTCGGATCGCGGGATCGGCCTGGACGCCTCCCATCGCGACCGGCTCTTCGAAGCCTTCGGACGCGGGGCGAATGCCGAGCACTACCAGGGCATCGGGCTCGGCCTCTACATCTCTCGACAGATCGTCGAGCGCCACGGGGGTTCGATCGAGGCTCGTCCCCGCGCCGACGGGCCAGGTGCCGTCTTCACCGTCCACCTCCCGCTTCCGGCGGGCACATCGTGAGCGCGGCCCGCATCCTCGTCGTCGAGGACGACGAGATCCTGCGAGAGACGCTCTCCGAGGTGATGAGCGACGAGGGCCACGAGGTCCGGAGCGCCGCCGACGGCCAGGCGGCCCTGGACACGATGACCCACTGGGAGCCCGACGTGATCCTCCTCGACGTGATGATGCCGCGCATGGATGCGCACGAGTTCCGGCGCCGGCAGCGCGCCGGAGCGCTCGCAGGACAGGCGCGCGTGATCGTCGTCTCGGCCGCCCGGGACGTCGCATCGGCCGCGGAACGACTCGAGGCGGACGCGTGGCTGGCCAAGCCCTTCCGGCTTCTCGAGGTGATCGAAGCGGTGGACCAGCTCGTCCGCGACGGGGCGAACTGACGGCGCTGCCCGGGGGATAATGCGAGCCCATGTTCTACGTACAGCGCGGCGAGATCCCGCACAAGCGTCACACCCAGTTCCGCAAGTCGGACGGCGGCCTCTACGCCGAGGAGCTGTTCGGCGTCGAGGGCTTCAGCGGCCGCGCCAGCCTCCTCTACCACCACACGCCGCCGACGCAGACCCACCAGATCGAGAAGGTGCGCGACGTCAGGATCGAGCAGAGCGAGGACGAGGCGTCGGGGGCGCATCGGCATCGGCTGGTCAACACGAAGGACCTGGAGCCGTCGGGGGATGGCGTCTCGGGACGCGTGCCGCTCTTCTACAACTCGGACGTCACGTTCGGCGTCGTCCTCCCCGCGGAGCCGATGGAGCGCTTCTACCGCAACGGCGAGGCGGACGAGATGTACTTCGTCCACACCGGCACGGGAACGCTCGAGACGAACTTCGGGCCGATCGAGTACGGCCCGGGCGACTACCTCGTCATTCCCATCGGCACGACGTTCCGCCTGCGTCCGGGAAGCGACGAGCAGAGGATGCTGTGGGTGGAGTCACCGTCGAGCATCGTCCCGCCGAAGCGCTACCGCAACGACTTCGGGCAGCTCCTGGAGCACTCACCGTACTGCGAGCGTGACATCCGCCCGCCGGCCGAGATGGCGCCGCACCTCGAGTCGGGCGACTACGTCATCGAGGTCAAGACCCGCGGCCGGATCACGGCGTATCACTACAAGCACCACCCGTTCGACCTCGTCGGCTGGGACGGGCACCTGTGGCCCTTCGCCTTCAACATCGGCGACTTCGAGCCGATCACCGGGCGGGTCCACCAGCCGCCGCCGGTGCACCTGACCTTCCAGCCGCGCAATTACGTGATCTGCTCGTTCGTCCCGCGCAAGTTCGACTACCACCCCCTGGCCATCCCCGCGCCGTACAACCACTCGAACATCAACTCCGACGAGGTCATCTACTACGTGGCGGGCAACTTCATGAGCCGCCGCGGCGTGGACATCAGCTCGTTCACGATCCACCCGGCCGGCATCCCGCACGGTCCGCATCCGGGGTCCGTGGAGGCGAGCATCGGCAAGGAGGCGACCGAGGAGCTGGCGGTGATGATCGACACGTTCCACCCGCTCCACCTCACGCGCCAGGCGTCGGAGCTCGAGGACGACCGCTACCCGTACTCGTGGATCCCGCCGGAGGATGGCGCGGAGCACGCACGCGAGCTCTCCGAACGCGGGCCGGAGGCGTTCCCGGACTGACGCGAGGGACCGCTGGTGCGAATCTCGCAGTAGGATCGGCTCACGCGCCAGGAGCCAGCCATGACCGAACCGACCGCCGTCCCGATCAACCTCTTCGAGAACGAACGCGAGCTGATGGTCGTCACGCCGATGCCCGGTGTCGCGCCCGAGGACATCAGCGTCGACGTCACCGATGACGGGCAGCTCACCGTTCGCGCCGCCCAGCACGGGGAGGGGCAGGAGCGGATCGACTACGTGCTGCGGGAGTGGTCGTACGGTCCGTACGAGCGGACGATCGAGCTGCCGTGCGCCGTGGACGCCATGCGAGCCAACATCAGCTACGGCAACGGCGTGCTCTCGATCACCTTCCCGAAGTCCGATGCCACGGCCGCCGGGCGCGTGCTCGTCCAGCGCACCGGGCATGCGCGTGGGGTCGCGGCCGGCCACAGCGGCACGCGCGGTGGCGCGGATGATGATCCGGACCCGAACGATGGAAGCCGCGCGACGACGGTGGTGTGACGCTCTACTTCCTCCGACATGGCGACGCGGGGCCGCCTGATCCGGCTGACGACGACGGCCGTCAGCTCACCGAGAGCGGACGTGCCGCGATCCGTGCCGCCGGCCGCCTCTGGCGCCGGCTCAACCTGCGGCCGGATGTCGTCCTGACCTCGCCGCTCGCCAGGGCGCGCCAGACGGCCGAGCTGGCGGTCGAGGCCGTCGGCGGCGAGCTGCACGTCGAAGAGCGGCTGCGTGCCGGCGCCTCCTGGCCCGACATGGCCCAGTCGATGGCGTCCCATCCCACCGCCCGACGCGTGCTCTTCGTCGGCCACGAACCCGACCTGTCTTCGGCCATCGCCCACCTCACCGGGGCGTCCAGCGTCCGGATGCGCAAGGGTGGCCTTGCATGCCTCGAGTTCTATGGCGTCCCGGAGCCGGGCGGCGGGGAACTTGCATGGCTCATCGACCCGGATCTCTACCTCGACGAATCCAACGGAGGCTGAATCCCGTGCCCGCGTCCGCCGCCATCGTGCGCCGATTCGACCGCGCCGACGAGGGGACAGACTGATGTTCCTCGAGCAGTTCTTCGTCAAGGGTCTGGGCCACGCGAGCTACCTCCTCGCCGATGCCGATGCCGGCGTCGCCGCGGTCATCGATCCACGTCGTGACATCGACGACTACCTCGCGACCGCGACGAACGAGGGCCTGCGCATCACCGACGTCCTCGAGACACACGTGCACAACGACTACGTCTCCGGTGCCGAGGAGCTGCGCCTCCGGACCGGCGCCACCGTCCACGTCGCGCCCGCGGCGGACCTGAGCCGCCCGCATGCGCCGATGGCGGACGGCGACGAGCTCCGTGTGGGCTCCCTCCGCATCAGGGCCGTCGCGACGCCGGGCCACACGCCCGACCACCTCGCCTTCCTCGTCGCCGACCTGTCGCGCACCGACGAGGACTGGGTCTTCTTCTCCGGCGGCGCGCTGCTCGTCGGGACGGCGGCGCGCCCCGATCTGCTCGGCGGACCCGAGGAGGCGAAGCAGGCGGCCGGCGTCCTCTTCGAGACACTCAGTGGCCGGATCGCCCCGCTCCCCGACTGGATCGAGCTGTACCCGACCCATGGGGCGGGCTCGCTGTGCGGATCCGGCATCGGCGGCAAGCGATGGTCGACGATCGGCTTCGAGCGCCGTCACAACCCCGCGCTGAACCAGCCCGACGCCGCCGCGTTCACGCGGTTCATCCTCGAGGACCAGCCCAGCGTGCCGGCCTACTGGAAGCGCATGCGGCCGATGAACCAGGCCGGAGGAGCGCCGCTGGACACGCTGGGGCACCCACGGGCGCTCACCGCCGACGAGGTCGCCCATGCCGCCGGCCATGACGCCGCGATCATCGACGCACGGGATCCGGATCGGTTCGCTGCCGGTCACATCCCCGGTGCCGTGTCGATCGGTCTGGGCGACACGTTCGGCACCTGGGCGGGCTCCGTCGTGCCGATCGACCGGGAGGTCGTGCTCGTCCTCGAGCGAGCGGAAGATCTCGATCCGGCGCTGACCCAGCTGCGCCGCGCGGGGTTCGACCACGTCGTCGGCTATCTCGACGGCGGCCAGGATGCGTGGAGCGGCGAGGTCGTCACGCTGCGGCAGATCGACCCGGCCGATGTGGGCGACCAGCCGGGGCGCATCCTCGACGTCCGTGAGCCGTCCGAGTGGCGCGAGGGTCGCATCCCCGGTGCGCTTCACATTCCCGGCGCCCAGCTGCCGAAGCGCATGGACGAGGTCCCGGACGGACCCGTGAGCGTCGTCTGCGGCAGCGGCTACCGATCGGCCATCGCCGCGAGCCTGCTCCAGCGGGCGGGCCGCGAGGAGATGGCCACCGTCACCGGCGGCATGGCGGCCTACCGCGCAGCCGGGCTGCCGCTCGAGAAGGAGAACGCATGAGCTTCCTGTTCGGACCCAAGGTGGAGCAGGCCGAGCCGGCCGACGCCGCAGCAGCGATCGAGGACGGCAAGGCGGTCCTCGTCGACGTGCGCGAGGCCCACGAGTGGCGCGCCGGCCGGGCCCGTGGCGCCACGCACATCCCGCTCGCCGATCTCCCGTCGCGCAGCGGCGAGCTGCCGCGCGACACGCCGATCTACCTCATCTGCGCCAGTGGCAACCGCAGCGCCAAGGCCGCGGCCTTCCTCGAGCGCGAGGGGTTCTCGAAGCCGATCAACGTGCGTGGCGGCACGACCGCCTGGGCACGCGCGGGACTGCCCGTCGATCGATAGCCGCGGGCCGATCCGTGTAGGCTGGTGGCGATGGCCGATCTCGCGCTCCACACGCTCCTCCTGTGCGACTACGCCCTCACCTCGCAGGACGGGAAGATCAGCGCGGTGGGGGTGTTCAGCCAGATCAACGTGGCGAAGATGCCCGCCACCCACGGCCGATGCTTCATCGTCGCCATCCTCGAGGCCAGCCCCGGCGCCCACGAGCTGACGTTCCAGGTCATCAGCCCCACCGGCAAGCCGACGCTCTCGCAGGCGCCGCGACTGCGCATCGAGGTCCCGCCGAACGCCACCACCGCGAACATCGTGGCGGACCTCAAGGGCATGCGGCTCGAGGAGATCGGCCGGCACCGGATCGAGGTTCGCGCCGGCGACCAGGTGCTCGGCAGCAGCCCGTTCCTCGTGAACCTCATCCTGCGCCAGACGCCGGGCAACGCCTGAGGCGATCGACCTCACGCCGGGTGGTCCGGTGGCGTTTCATGGGCATGACGACCGAGATGGAACGCGCCTTCTACGCCTCCGACCCGGCCTGGGACGGCCGATTCGTCGTCGCCGTTCGCACGACCGGCATCTTCTGCCGTCCCTCCTGCCGCGTCCGGAAGCCGCTGCCGAAGAACATCGTCTTCCTCGCCGATGCGGCCGAGGCCGGCGCGGCCGGGTATCGAGCCTGCCTGCGATGCCAGCCGGAGAACGCACGGCCGGTGGCGATCCGTCGCATCGCGACGCCGGTCGGCCCGATGACGCTCGGCGCCACCGAGACGACCGCGGTGCTCGCCGACTTCAGTGAGCGCGCGATGATGCCGGCCCAGCTCGCCGCGGTCCGGCGCCGGATCGGCCCGCTCCATGACGCGGACTCGCCGATGCTCGACCGGATGGAGTTACAGCTGACCGAGTTCTTCGAGGGAGCGAGGACCGACTTCGACCTCCCGATCGAGATGCCGGGCAGCGACTTCCAGGAGCGGGTGTGGGCCGAGCTGCGGCGGATCCCCTACGGCGAGACGATCGCCTACCGCGACCTCGCGGCCCGCGTCGGCGCACCGAACGCGCCTCGCGCCATCGGCCGCGCGAACGGCTCCAACCGCCTCGCGATCATCGTCCCCTGTCACCGCGTCATCGCGGCCGGCGGCGGGCTCGGGGGCTACGGGGGCGGCCTCGCCGCCAAGCGCTGGCTGCTCGATCTCGAGGAGCGCGACCCTCGACGCCTCGCGGCCGGCCGGCGACCCGCGCCTCCGGTCGCCTTGCTCTCGCGGCTCCTCTAGCGCTCTGCGCGCCAGGCGACGAGCACCCCGACGTCATCGTATTTCCACACGACGTCGACCGCCGCGAAGCCCGCGGCGATCAGCCAGGCGATGTGCTCCGCGGCCGTGTCGGGATGGTCGTGCTCGACCTCGTGCGGATCGGGCTCCTTCGGCAGGTGGTACAGCTCGCTCAGGCGGTCGGAGGCGGGGCGGAAGTAGTCGGCCAGCACCATGATGCCGCCGGGCTCGATGTGCTCCCAGATCCGGCTGAAGAGGTGCCGCTTCTCATCGGCGTAGAGGTGATGGACCGCGAGGATGCTGACGATCGCGTCGAACGACCCCTCGATCTCGGGTGACCCGATGTCGCTCGAGCGCAGCTCCACGCGGTCAGCAAGATCGGCGAGCCGCTCGCGGGCGCGGCCGAGCATCTCGGTCGAGACGTCGAGCCCGACCGCGACGGTCGACGGAAAGGCTTCGAGCACGCGGCGCAGGGTGTAGCCAGTCCCGGCGCCGAGATCCAGGAACCGGTTCGGCGGGCGCAGGGCCAGCAGCGCCAGGA
Organism: Chloroflexota bacterium; assembly: GCA_025699005.1. GTDB lineage: Bacteria > Chloroflexota > Limnocylindria > QHBO01 > QHBO01 > JACDBZ01. The sequence continues at coordinate 104,654 of JAILWI010000006.1, forward strand.
GCGTCTCGTGGATCTCCTCGTACCGGGGGACCATCTCGCGGATCTGGGCGTCGTAGCTCGGCGCCCAGTCGTCGAAGTGCTCGCCGACACCCTTCGGCGTGTCGGTCACTCGGTCGCTCCCATCAATCCTCGGCGGTGTCGATCCGGGCTCCGCGAATGTCGGTGCCCATGGCGTGGTAGCCGCCGTCGACGTGAATCATCTCGCCCGACGTCATGCGCGCCCAGTCGCTCATCAGGAAGCAGACCATCTGCCCGACCGGCGTCGCGTCCGACATCGACCACTCGAGCGGTGCGCGATCCAGCCAGTGCCCGGCAATCTGGTCGAACCCGGGGATGCTCTTTCCGGCCATGGTCCGGATCGGACCGGCCGAGACGGTGTTCACCCGGATCCCATCCGGGCCGAGGTCCCGGGCCAGGTAGCGGGTGATCGCCTCGAGGCCGGCCTTGGCGACGCCCATCCAGTCGTAGATCGGCCAGGCGAAGCGCCCGTCGAACGTCAGCGAGACGAGCGAGGCCCCTCCCCGCTCCTTCGCGGCGGCCATCGGCTCACGCAAGCCCACGCCGAGCGCCTTGAGCGAGTACGCCGAGGTCTGGAAGGCGGTCGCGACACTCTCCCACGGCGTGTTCACGAAGTTGCCACCGAGCGCGTCGGACGGCGCGAAGCCGATGGCGTGCACCACGCCGTCGACGTGCCCCCAGCGCTTCATGAGATCCGCGGACACCGCCTCGATGTGGGCCGGGTCGTTGACGTCGAGCTCGAGGATGTCCGGCGCCCCACCCGGCAGCTTCTTCGCCACCTTCTCGGTCAGCCGCGCCGCCCGCCCGAACGAGGTGAGCACGATCTCCGCGCCCGACTCCTGCGCCACCTTCGCGATCGCGTACGCGATGCTGTCGTCGGTCAGGACGCCGGTCACGAGCAGCTTCTTGCCTTCGAGGAGCATGCGGGATGGAGCCTCCAGCTGCGGATGGGCCGATGCGCGCCACGGCGCGCCGAGGCTCGAATTGTACCCGCGGCCGGACTCAGCCCTGGACGAGGAGCCACCCCGGGGCATCGGCGGCCGCGTGACAAGCATCCCCGCTCACATCGGGCTAGGATCAAACCTCCGATGATGGTCCGCCTCTACGACTACGACGTGCCCGCCGCCGATGACGGCGCCGGAGTTCCGAACCTGCGTCCGCTGCTCGCGGAGCTCTCCGCCGACGAGCGCCGCGTCATCCTGACCGGCCTCTTCAAGCCGGAGCGCATGCCGGGGACGATGGAGCGTCTCACGACGCTGGTCGAGGATGTCGATGTCAGTTTCGAGAACGCGCTGATCACGCTCGACAACGAAAAGCGAGCTCGGCGGTTCGTCGCGATCGACGAGGCGAAGGCCATTCTCGACCGCTGGCTGCCCGAGTCGACGGTGGCGGACGTCCGCGAGTGGGATGTCGCGAGGCTGCTGGAGCCGTATGGCGACGGCACGTACCACGGCAAGCTGCTGAAGCGGACGCGGAAGCAGCTGCGCTCCGTATCGAGCCGAGAGGCGCTGACCGTGCCCTTCCTCTTCCGGCGGTCCTGGGGTTGAGTCGCTCCCAGCGTCGCCGCCGCGGCCGGCCGTATCAGCCGCTCCCGCCCCGCCGGTCGAACGCATGGATCATCCGGCTGGTGATCATCGGCGTAGGGCTCGCGCTCGTCATCGGCTCGCTCGCGCTGTTCAGCGCACCGCAGTAGCCGTTCGGCGCTCGGCCTAGAGCGATTCCTCCATGAGCGTCCTCACGTGGAGGAGCAGCTTCACGAGCTCCGGCGCGGCGGCGATCAGGTCCAGGTCGTCCGGCTGGACGTGGTCGAACAGGCGGAACTCCGTGTGCGCGGCCAACCGAGCGTCGCCGTCGAGCGCGGCAGCGAGAGCGCGTGACTCGACGAACGGCACGTGGTGATCCTGGGTCTCGTGCATGAGATGGATCTCGGCCCGGACGCCGCCGAGGTGCCGGACCGGCGAGATCGCGTCGATGAACGCCAGCGAGCTCGGTGGCAGGTCGCGGATGAATCCCTCGGCGCGCTCGAGTGTCGGGGCGGTGAGCAGGTCGTGGACGACGCGCGCCGAGCGGGAGTCGAGATCTGAGCGTATCTCGGGATCGGGCGGGGGGCGCGTGCCGGCCAGCACGTCCGGCCCGAATGCCCCATCGAGCCGGCGGCGATCTCCGCGATCCTGCACCTGGTCGAGCATGAAGCGCAGGTACACCTCGCGCGCCAGCGGCGTCGGCGTCCACGGGACCTCGGTCCCATCGGCGGAGCGGTAGGCGTGCGCCGACACGGCGGCGAGATAGCTCGACGCCTCGGCGAAGGCGCCGAAGGCGTTCACCCACCGCACCTGCTCGGCGATTCGCGGGTCGCCCGCCGCGAGGAGGGCGAGCGAGCCGCCGACGCTGAAGCCCACGATCCCGAGCCGCTCACGATCCACCTCGGGGCGTGCCGCGAGCAGCTGGAACGCGCGGACCACGCCGTCGATCTCCCCGACCTCAAGCCGCCCCTTGAGCAGCGTCTGCGAGTCCGGGACGAGGACGGCGACCCCCGTCCTCGCCAGGCCGTCCGCCACCCGCTCGATGGCGGGGTGGTTGCGTCCGAGGTTGTTGACGCCGAAGACGAGGAGCATCGCCCCGGCCGGACGCTCGGGTGACGCCCATGCCGGAAGCCAGAGCTCGGCGAGGTCCGGGTCCGCCCCGGGTTCCGCGGCGCGGTACGGGACGCTCGACCGCACCGGCGCCTCGCTGAAGACGCTCAGTGGCTTCGGCCCGGCGTCGAGCAGGTTCGGCAGCAGCACCGCGGTCTGGATGCCGACGCGCGTCGGCTCCCACGCGACGGCCAGCAGAACAACGACGAGCAGCCCGATGCCGATCCGTCGCGCACGCCGCATCGGCTCATCCTACGCGGATGGGCGCGCGAGCCCCTCAGTCGCCGGCGGAGTTCCGACGCGCGACGTCGTGCTCGAGCTGGAGCCGCAGCCGGTACAGGACGTTCCATTCCTCGGTGTTCAGGCTCGCGACGTCGATCTTCTCCTGGACCTCGTCGAGCTTCGCGCGCAGCGCGTCCACGTCGCCGTTCGCGGTGCGGTGGAGCTCCTGGAGGACGTCCTCGAACTTCTGGGCATCCTCGTTCCACGTGAGATAGGTCGGATGGAACGCGAACTCGCGCTCGAGCGCGGCGCGAACCCGGTAGGCGTCCTCCTTCGGGCCCAGGATCGAGACATTCGTGGCATACGCCATGATCTCGAGGCCGTCGACCCGCAGCCGCATCGGCTCACCGCGCACGACGGCGCCGAGCAGATGCTCGGCGGCGAACCCCATGGTGCGCAGCGGCCACGAGCGCGGCCCCTTGGCCTCGAACGCCGAGACGCCCTCCAGCCCGATCGTCTCGAGTGCCTCCTGCAGGGCCTCGACGAGGTCGTCGTCGTCGCTCCCCTCGCGCATGACGAGCGGCACCTGGACGAGCTTTCGCTTCCGGCGCCAGCGCTGGAACAGGAGGATCGGCGTGAAGACGACCATCTGGAGCACGGAGGCGCCGAGCATGGCGCTCGCCGGGTAGCTTATCGGCACCATGCGCGCCCAGGTGCCGACGCTGCGATCCTCGTGGAAGTTGGCGTACACCGTCGAGGCGGCGATCACCGGCGGGGTCAGGATGATCGCGGCCACGAGGCCGATGTAGTGAATGACCTCGACGTCGAAGTTGTCGTCGATCACCCCGGTGGCCTCCAGGATGGCGCCGCCGAGGATCGGGACCGCGAAGCCGACGATGACGATGACCCAGCCCGCCGCCAGGAGGCTCACCACCGACAGGATCCGCCCCTGGCGTCCGGGAACCTGGCCGAAGTAGATGGCGGTCGCCCAGCCGAGGGCGAAGGACGCCGACTTGCTCAGCGCCTGCCAGGCCAGGAGGAGGACGAAGGGAAGGAACGGCACGACCGCTCACCAAGCAATCGTCATGCCGATCGAGGCCGCTCCCCGTGCGCGGTCAGTCGAGCTTGAGCGGCCGCACCGTCATGGCCTCGGCAACCCGCCCCTCCCACTCGTCGCGCGGCGCGTCGCAGTAGAGCTCGATCTCGTTGCCGTCGGGATCGGCGGTGTACAGGCTACGGCTCACGCCGTGATCGGCCGTCCCGCGGAGAAGCCCTCGTTCGGCCAGCACGCCATGGGCGGCCTTCACCGCATCCCAGTCTCTGAGCCGGATGGCGACGTGGTAGAGGCCGACGGCGTTCGGCACCGCCGATGGCGCCGAGTCGCCCACGCGGAGCAGCGCGAGGTCATGGTGGTTCTCCCCCGTGGCGGTGAGGAAGATCATCACGTTGCTCATCTCGCTCGACACGGTGAAGCCGAGGACGTCACGGTAGAACGCGAGTGCGCGGTCGAGGTCGCGCACCTTGAGCACGACGTGGCCGATGCCGAGGGGCTGGAGCATGGTGAGGATGCTACCCCACCGCCGCGTCGGGCTAGGGGAGTCCCAGCTTCGCGCGGCAGGCCGGCCACGGGGCGTACCCGCGGGCGGCGCGCAGCTTCTCGGCCACGGCGATCTGCTCCTCGCGCGTGGCCTCGTGCGGATAGGCCGCGTAGGCGGCGCCACCGTAGTCCTGCCATGTGCCGAGGTTGAACTGCAGGCCGCCGTAGTAGCCGTTGCCCGTGTTGATCGCCCAGTTGCCGCCGGACTCGCACTGAGCGAGGTCGTCCCACACGGTGTCGCCGTCGTACGTGACCACACGCTGCGGAGCGGGAGTCGGGACGACGGGGGCCGGCGTGGCGATGGCCTGGAGGGTGGCCTCCATCGGCGCCGACGCCGGGGTCGGCAGCGGATCGGGCTCGATCGTCTCGGCGGCTCCCGCGGTCGATCCGGAGGTCGTGGCGATGGCCAGGAGACCCTGGCGACCGGAGAGGCCGCCGCGGTCGGCAGTCAGGCGTGGGGCGTCGGTGACCGGGAGCAGGCTCTCGGCGAGGTCGATCGGCACGGGGGTCGCCGAGCGGGCGGCGACGGGCGCCAGCAGCGCAACGCCGGCGATGCTGACGGCAGTGAGGGTGAGGATGCGTCGCAGCATGGGTGCGGCCCTCAGGCGCACGCCGGAGACGCGACGAGCGTGGTCCGGGTGCTGCGCTTCAGGTTCGGGGCGGCGGCGCGCCGCGGGGAGTCCAGCAATAGAATTCTTCCAATACGTGGTCCGGCCGGCACGGGAGCTGCCTTGCAGATCCGATGCCGGCGAGTGGTCACCCTAGCATTCGACCAGACACCTGTCGAGCCACCGGAGGACCCATGCCGCGTCGAACAAAGGAACCTGAGCACCGCCGCGGGGCGGTCGTCGTGCGTGGCTCGTCCCGCGCCAACCGACGCACCGAGGACCAGAAGCTCCTCCGTGCGCGCGCTGCGACGCCGGCATTCCAGGACACCGACACCTGGCGGACGCTGAGGATCGTCGGCGAGTTCGTCGAGGGCTTCGACGCCCTGGCCGAGGTGGGTCCCGCGGTGAGCATCTTCGGCTCCGCGCGCATCGGCAGGCGCAACCGCTACTACGGCGCGGCGCGCCGTCTGGCGGCCGCGCTGGTGAAGCAGGACTACGCGATCATCACCGGCGGCGGTCCCGGGATCATGGAGGCGGCCAACCGCGGTGCGAAGGAGGCCGGCGGCCTCTCGATCGGCTGCAACATCGAGCTCCCGTTCGAGCAGGGCCTCAACGAGTACGTCGACCTGGGCATGGAGTTCCGGTACTTCTTCGTTCGCAAGGTGATGTTCGTGAAGTACGCGGAGGCGTTCGTCATCTTCCCCGGCGGCTTCGGGACCCTCGACGAGCTGTTCGAATCCCTGACGCTCATCCAGACCGGCAAGGTCGAGCACTTCCCCGTGGTTCTCTACGGCCGCGACTACTGGAGCGGCCTCATCGAGTGGATCAAGGACAAGCCTCTGTACGAGGAGAAGATCTCACCCGAGGATCTCGACCTCGTGACGATCACCGACAACGTGGACGAAGCATGTGCCGCGATCCTTCGCCACCGCGGCAAGAGCCGGGGTCGAGAGGAGGCCGCGAGCCGGGAGGCAACCCGGGAAGCCGTGCAGGACGCTGCCTCCGGCTCGAAGTGACGAGGCGGGTCGCCCATCGGCAGCTACCGACTATGCAGAGGGTCAGCGTCGACTGGTAGCCCGCGCCATGTCCAGCGATCTGCGCGCCCGCTCGAGCAGGACGTCCTGCCGGGCCAGGACGTCATCACTGACCGACCAGTACGGCATGCGCCCGTGCCGCTCCGTGCCAGCTGGCGTCTCGGCGTCGGGATCGCCTTCATGGATGCGGAGGAACGGCGTCCCACCGCTGTCCACGAGGCCGAACATCACGCCGTCGCAGAAGATCCCGTGTCCGCCGAACATCGGCTTCGAGGTCACCTCGCCCAACGGTTCGAGCTCGTCACGCAGTCGCGCGGCCATCGCGGCACCCTCCGGTCCGCTCCGTGCTCCCTTCGTTCCCATGGCGTCCTCTGCGGTGGACTCCGATGGTGCGCCACGGAGTCCAGCTCAGCCCTCGACCACGACCATCGCACGCATCCACGGATGCGGCAGGCAGTAGTACTCGAACTCGCCCGCCGTGTCGAAGGTGAATGACCAGCTCGCTCCGGCTTCCATGAACCCCGAGTCGAAGGCGCCGTCCACGTCGGTCACCGTATGGATCATGTCCGGGTCATCGTTCGTCCAGGTGACCGTGGTGCCGACCGGGATCGTGAGCACGTTCACGCTGTAGTCAGCTGGATCCTCCGCGGTCGCGAACTCGTCCGATGCGTCGAGCGGCTGGCTGATGCCGCTGCCCGCGACGATGCTGACCTGCTCACCCGCCGCCTGGCCCGGTCCCTCGGACGCCGAGGGCTCCGGGGCATCGGCGCCGATCGCCTCGAAGATCTCCGGGTTCGGCGGGCCGTCGATGACGATCTGGCCGATGGCGCCCTTGTCGAAGGCGCGCGCGAGGGCATGATCGACGAGCACCACGGTCTGCGGCACCTGGGCGATGAGATCCACGACCACGCCGCCGCCGGCAGGGACGAGCGTCGTCTGTGAGCCGCGGATCGGCGAGCTGAGAAGAGCCCCCTCCGGGTAGACGGCATCCCAGTGCGAGCCGATGGGATGGAAGTTCGAGTCGAGATTGAGGCCCGCGTTGACGAAGTAGATCCGCATCGACTCGCCGACCTGCATCCGGGGAGCGCGGTCGCCGGTGAGCGATCCGACGGCGCCGTTGAAGACGACGAAGGTCGGATGCTCGTCGCTGACCGCCGAGCGATCGGTCTCGACGGTTCCGGTGTCGTCACCGGTCGTGTAGTACTCCGACTGCACCATGTAGAGCTCGTGGTCGACCTCGGGGAGCGGCTCTGCCGGGTCGACCAGGATGCCGCCGTACATGCCTTGGGCGATATGGAGCGGCACGTCCCCGTAGGCGCAGTGGTACATGAAGATCCCCGGATAGAGCAGGCGAGCCTCGATCGTCACGGTCTCGCCCGGGGACACGACCGTGTCCGCCGCGCCGCCACCCTGCCCGGTGACCGCGTGGAAGTCGACATTGTGCGGGTGAGAGTTACCTTCGAGGTTCGTGATCGTGAAGCGCAGCACGTCGCCCACGCGGGCTCGGATGATCGGGCCCGGGGTGCCGGTCACGGTGTCGGTGCCGCTGATGCGGTAGCCCCAGGTCTCGTACTCCACCCCGGTGGCGGGATCGATCTCCTGGATCCCCTCCACCACGTCGAACGAGACCTCGACGATGGCCTGCGTGGTCCGACCTGACGGTGCCGGCACCTCCGGGGCCACGGCGACGTTGACCTCGGAATCCGGTGCGATCGGCAGGTCCGCCTTCGGCGTGAGCTCCGGAATGACCGAGTCGTCGGAGGCGATGACGAGCTGTGCGTCCGGCGTCGGACTGACGGCGACCGCGTCCGGCTCGTCGGAAGTCACCGGGTCGCCCGACGTCATGAGCGCCATGAGGAGCATCGGCGTGGCGAAGATCGCCGAGCCGCCGCAGAAGGCGAGGAAAAGGACCAGCGGCCGGGGAAGGTTCATGACTCGGATGTCTCCTGCCTGAGCGGCGCGTGCTCCATGCAGCGCCGGACACCGGGGTGTCTTCATCGGCAGGATCCGGGAGACCGCCCCTCAGTCGACAGGGCCGAGCGGCACCCACGGGGCATGACACGTGGCAGGTTGTCGTCCGCGGGGCACGGCGAAGCCGGGTGGATGACAGGGGATGGCGGGCCCGACCGGATTCGAACCGGCGATCTCCAGCGTGACAGGCTGGCATGTTGGGCCACTACACCACGGGCCCGCGGGAGTGACGGTGGCGGAGCATAGCACAGCCCGGGGAGGCCTTCAGGAAGCCGGTCGGCCTCCCAGCTCTCTCGCCAGGGCGACGGTGACGACGGCGTAGCCCGCCGCAGCGAGGAGGGCCGCCGACGCCGCCGCGGCAAGGGGGATCGCGAGGTCCGGCGTCCGCACCAGGCTCGTGACGGCCGTGGCCGCGGAGGCGAGCAACACGACGAGCAGGAGCGACGAGAGCAGCGTCCCGGCCGTGAGGGCAAGCCGATGACCGCGCCTGACGCCTGCCAGTACGGCGCCGTGGATGACCGCGATCGCGAGCACGGCCCCGCTGACCGCGGTGATCGCGCCGCCCAGCGCATCGGCGTCGATCTCCAACGGCGGGAGGAGGGTGAGCAGCGCCCTCGAACCCACCGCGGCGACCACGAGCCCGGCGAGGCCGCCCAGGCTCCAGAGGATGGTGGCGACCAGCAGGATCGTGCGGGCCATGCCGCTCGCCCTGCTAGCGGAGCGGTCGGAGCAGAAGGATCGCTGCCACGCCGAAGATGAGCGTCGCGATCGTGAGGCCGATCGCCAGCACCGGGGCCGCGGGCGGACTCGCCATGGCAAGGAGCGCACCGCCGGCCGCAAGCGCGGCGGCCACGGCGGACAGGATGCCCGTCAGCAGGCGGGCGCGCGGAGCAGCGCCGAAGACGGCGATGCCACCGGCCGTGAGGGCGCCGCCGAGGAGGAGGACGGCCAGGCCGAGGAGGAGCGGGGCCACCACGAGGGAGCCCGCATCCGGGGGCGGATCGCCTCCGTACCGGGACTGAATGGTGAGCGCCATCACGATGATTCCGATCCCGCTGATCAGGAGCGCAACGCCCCCCACCACGACGCCCACCGTCGCCGCGGCCGTGGCCTCGCCGAGGTGCGCCGGGGCGAGCGTGTGGCTGGTACGTCCGCGGGCTCCGGTGGCGGAGGCAGCGCGGACGGGACGTCGGCTTGTCATACGGCGACGGATTGTACGCGGTGCGGCGGCGGACGCGCTCGGCGTGCGTATACTCGCGCCCGGATGCCCTACGAGATGCCGCCGGATCCAGCGACCGAGCGACGGACCCGCATCACCCGGTGGGTGAGCTTCGTCTTCGCCGCATTCCTCACGGTCCTCGTCGCCTACCTCGGCTATGTCGGGTTCGAGGGGTCGCGGCAGCTCGCGGATCCCCCGGCTCCGTCGACCGACTGCAGGACGCCCGCCGCCCTCGGGTGGGCCTACGAGGCGATCGGCTACGACATCGCGGGCGATGCAGGGATCCAGGCCGAGCCCGATCTCCGTGCCTGCTCGACACAGGGCGTGGCGGCCGACGGCACGGTGAGCGCCGGGGGCGTGCACCTGGCCGGCTGGTACATCCCGGCCGGCAACGGCGCCGGTCCGCAGGCACCCACGCTCGTCCTGGCACATGGATGGCGCGGCAACAAGAGCACCATGCTCGATCGCGCGGCCGTGCTCCACGACACCTACAACCTGCTGCTGTTCGACTTCCGGAACCACGGCCAGAGCTCGGACTCGCAGACCACGCAGGGCGTCCGGGAGCGGAGCGACCTCGCGGCAATGCTCGATTGGCTCGAGCGTGAGAAGGGGCCGGAATGGATCGGCGTCCATGGCGTCTCGATGGGCGGCGCCACCGCGCTCGCCACCGCCGACCGCGACCCGCGGATCGCAGCCGTCGTCGTCGAATCGACCCACGCGTCGATTGCCAATGCCGCCCAGGCGCGGCTCGACGCGGCCGGCTATCCGCTGTCCGTGCCGGGCAGCTGGGCGATCCTCCTGGGAACGCTGATCCGCACCGGCGTCGATGTCTCCGTGGTGGACCCCCTGCAGACCATCGAGCGGCTCGACGAGCGTCCGGTCCTTCTCATCACCGGCGGCGCGGACACGTCCGTCGGCCCCGACGATGCCACCTCGTTGCGAGACGCCGCGGCGGATGCCGGCTCACCGGTGGAGCTCCAGGAGTGTGCGGGCGCGGGCCACGCCGAGGCCGACGATGTCTGCGCGGAAGCCTATGCGGGTTGGGTGCTAGGCTTCCTCGACCGCGCCCTCGCATCGCCCGGCTGAGCGCGCGCACGCCCGCCGTCCGATCACGTCGCCGCTGGGGGAGCGGCGCCCCTGTTGAGGAACCGCATCCAGATGACCCATCCCCATACCGAGGTGGACGACCGGTTCGATCGGACCATCGACCGATGGTTCCGCGACCAGCTCGCCATGAAGCCGGAGACGGCGACCTACCTCGGCATCCACGAGCATGACGGTGACCTGGGATCCGGCGGCCGTGATGCGATCGACGATGAGATTGCGTTCCATCGGCGTGCCATCGACGAGCTGTCGGCCCTCGACCCGTCGGAGCTGAGCCCCGATCGTGCGCTCGATCGGGACCTCGCGCTGCACCAGGGCCGTCTCGCCGTCCACTGGCTGACCGAGTACCGCCCATGGGCGGGGGCGTCCGGCGGGGCGGAGCACGTAGGCGAGGCCCTGTTCCCGCTCTTCACCCGCGACTTCGCGCCACTCGATGAGCGGCTCGAGCGCATCGCGGACCGTCTCGAGGCTGCACCCCGCTACCTTGGTGAGGTCCGGGATCGCGTCACGAACCCGATCCGCCTGTGGACGGAGATCGACATCGAGTCGACCGAGCACCTGCCAGGTTTCCTCGACACGATCCTCAGCGCGGCCAGGTCGGAAGCGGCCGATGAACGCGTCGTTGAACGCCTCGAGCGAGCGATGGAAGCCACGAATGCCGCACTCGAGGATCAGCTGACGTGGCTGCGGAGCGATGTCCTTCCGCGCGCCGACGGGGACTGGAAGGCCGGTCCCGAGGTGTTCGAGGAGATGGTCCGCCTTCGCGAGCTCGAGGCCGACGGCGACGAGATCCTCAGCGTCGGCGAGGAGCTGCTCGTCAAGGAACGGGCGGCGCGCGATGCGCTGGCCTCCGAGATCGATCCGTCGGCGACCCTCGAGGAGGTCGCCGACATCGTGAAGGACGATCACGCGCCGACGTTCGCCGAGGCCCTCGGCGAGTACCGCGAATGGATGTCGAAGGCACGTGAGTTCGTCGTCACGAACGGGATCGCGACTCCGCCGGAGGAAGATCACCTCAACGTCATCGAGACGCCGTCGTTCCTCCGACATATCACGCCATTCGCTGCCTACTACGACCCGGCCCGGTTCGACGAGACGCCGGTCGGTACCTACATCGTCACGCCGCCGTCATCGCCGGAGATGATGCGGGAGCACAACCGCGCCTCGATCAGCAACACCTCGGTCCACGAGGCGTACCCCGGGCATCATCTCCAGCTCAGTGCCGCGATCACGAATCCGAGCCTGGTCCGGCTCTTCTCGGGCGCACCGGAGTTCACCGAGGGCTGGGCGTTTTACTGCGAGCGGATGATGAAGGAGGCGGGCTTCGACGACAGCCCGAAGGCCTGGTACATCGTCCACACCGACGCCATCTGGCGCGCCACGCGGATCATCCTGGACGTCCAGCTTCACCGCGGGGTCATCGGCTTCGACGAGGCGGTCGAGCGTCTCGTGGCCGAGACCGGCTTCGAGCGGCCGGCCGCCGTGGCCGAGGTGAAGCGCTACACGGGCTCCCCGACCTACCAGCTGTCGTACCTGTTCGGCCGCCACATGATCGAGAAGCTCAAGTCCGAGATCCAGGCGCGCGATGGGGCGAGCTTCGACCTGCGACGGTTCCACGACACGCTCATCTACGGCGGCACCATGCCGGTGAGCTACGCCCGCCGCCTGTTCGAGCGGGCCGCCTGATGCGCGCATTCGGATCGCGCCTGGCCTTGTTTCTGGGAGGTGCCGTGATCCTCGCGGCGTGCGATGGCGATCCCACCCCGTCGCCGGCCCCGGCTTGTCCCACGCAGGCCCCGACCGAGGTCGCCGCCCAGGCCATCCTCGCCGATGCCGCCCTTGCCACCGTTCGTGTCACGGGCGCCGTCGAGGGCGAGTTCGCGTTCGAGCTCTACGGTGACCGCGCGCCGATCGCGACGGCGAACTTCGTGTCCCTCGCCCGGTGCGGGTTCTACGACGGGATCGCGTTCCATCGCGTCATCAGCGGCTTCGTGATCCAGGCCGGGGACCCGAACACGAAGGGCCGGGACGGCGACTTTCCGGGGATCGGCCGCGGCGGCGCGGGCTACGCATACGAGATCGAGCCGCCGGCCGATGACCTGGGCTATGACCAGTACTCGGTCGCCATGGCCAACGACACGCGGACGAACGACAGCCAGTTCTTCGTGTCGCTCGTCGACCTCAACCAAGGACTCCAGCGGCTCTACACGATCTTCGGTCAGGTCGTGACGGGAGCCGATGTGGTGGATGCGATCGGCGCCGTGCCGGTCAACGATCCGCGCGTCGGCATTCCGGCCACCCCCGTCCGGATCGAGAGCATCGAGATCTCGTCCGATGGGGGTCCGCAGGCGTCGCCGGAGGGCTGAAACGGCCGCTCATCAGCCAGGGGAGACGCTTTGCTTTGTAAAGGAATCTCAACCTCTACAAGCCTTGTCTAAAGAGAACAGGCGATCTATCCTGTGGATGCTGTTCGCACAGCGATTCACTACTGGTCGCAAGGCCATGGGTAGGTTAGGGTTAGGGTAGTACGGGAAACCGTGCGTGAAAGATGCCCTTGCGATTAGCGAATCCGGCAGCAATGAAGGCCCCCGCTTCGGCGGGGGCCTTCGACTATGCCGTGCGTGCCCGCCGCCTCCATGGCACCGTCCCACCACCGGTGTACCATGCCCTCGGCCCTCCACGGGCCATCCCCTTGACCGCGCGCCGGTAGCTCAGTGGATAGAGCGTCGGCCTCCGGAGCCGAAGGTCGCAGGTTCGAATCCTGTCCGGCGCGCCAGCATTCCGGAACCGTCGCCGTTTGTGGCCGATCCAGTTCGTCGCCGGTGAGTCTCCATCCGTCGAGCCGTCTGATCATCGACGACTTCCCGCACCGGAGCCGATGACGATGAAGCTGACCGCCACGATGATGCTGAGCCTGGACGGTGTGTACCAGGGACCTGGTGCTCCCGACGAGGATCGCAGCAACGGGTTCGACCGTGGCGGATGGGTGGCGGCCTATGCCAACGAGGAGGTCTGGCGCTTCATCGTCTCGGTGTTCGAGCGCGCCGATGCGCTGTTGCTCGGACGCCGGACGTGGGAGATCTGGGCAGGGTACTGGCCGCATCACGACGCCGGCGATCCGGTTTCCCACGGCATCAACATCCTGCCCAAGTACGTGCCGTCCACGACGCTGTCCGACCCGGAGTGGGAGAACACCCACGTCATCGGTGGCGACCTCGAGACGGCGGTACGCGAACTGAAGGCGAAGCCCGGTCGCGAGCTCCAGCTCCACGGCAGCGGCCAGCTGCTGCGCTCCCTGCTCGAGCTCGACCTCGTCGACGAGCTCAACGTGGAGCTCTACCCGGTCGTGATCGGCGACGGACTGCGCCTGTTCCCGGAGCGCGGGCCGTCCCACGACCTGCGGCTCGTCGAGTCGCGGTCGACGCCCTCGGGCGTGATTCTTCAGACCTATCGACTCGCCGGGAGCCCCACGTTCGGATCCGTCGGCTGAGTGTTCGCGCTGACAGGCTTCGGCCGCGTACCGGCAGTCACCCGTTGGGGCATGATCGGCGGATGCAGGAGATCGGCCGAAACGTCGGGCTCGTCCGCCGGGACCGCCTGGCCCGCGAGGCGGAGGAGGCGGCGCTCAGCCCATCGGCCACCCGGAGCACCGCGAGCCGCGGCCGGGAGCGAGATGAGGAGCCTGACGAGTACCGCACCGCATTCGAGCGTGATCGCGATCGGATCATCCACTCCAAGGCGTTCCGCCGGCTGAAGCACAAGACACAGGTCTTCCTCAACCCCGAGGGCGACCACTTCGTCACCCGGCTGACCCACACGATGCAGGTGACGCAGGTCGCTCGTTCCCTGGCCGCGGCGCTGAGCCTCAACGAGCCGCTCGCGGAGGCGATCGCGCTCGGCCACGATGTCGGACACTCACCCTTCGGGCACACGGGGGAGGAGGCGCTGAGCCCGTACTTCGCGCCGGCCGAATGGCATCACGCCGCGCAGAGCGTTCGCATCTTCGAGGTGCTCGAGGACCTCAACCTCACCTGGGAGGTGCGCGATGGCATCCGCGCGCACTCCTGGAAGATCGATCCACCGCCGATCACGCCCGAGGCCTTCTGCGTGCGGTTCGCCGATCGAATCGCCTACCTGGCGCACGACGCGCTGGATGCGCTGCGGGCGGGCGTGCTGGAGGAGGCGGAGTTCCCGACGGCCGTGCGCGACCGCTTCGGCGAGCCGGGCCGGGCGTGGGTCGGCTCCATGATCGGAGCGGTCGTGGACGAGTCGCTGCGGACCGGCGCCGTGCGGATGGACGGCCCGACACTGGCGGTCATGAACGAGCTGCGCGACTTCATGTTCGCGCGCGTCTATCAGGCGGAGGAACAGCTCCGGCAGCAGCGCCGGGCCATCGGCGTCATCCGGGACCTCATGGACTGGCACCTCGACCACCCCGATGAGATCCCGATCACGTACCGGCAGGTCGACGCGTCACCCCAGACGCAGGCGGCCGACTACATCGCCGGCATGACCGATCGCTTCGCGCTCGCCACCCACGATCGCCTGTTTCCCGTGGCGCCCGAGGATGGCGGCCGCTAGAAGAAGACGCGGAGCGCCTTCGGCCGCACCTCGAACGTCACCGGGGTCACGCCGATGCTGACGCCATCGGCATGCGCCGGGAGTGCCTGTCGGGTTCCCTCGATCGTGACCCGGGTCGCCTGGTACTGGCGGATCCGTGGCTCGCGGCGCTGCTTGCGCCGCGCGATGGAGAGGAAGTGACGAACGACATCGAGCCGCGTCATGCCGTGGAAGACGGAGACGTTGAACTGGCCGTCGGTCGGATCGGCATTCGAGACCGCGAACCCCATGCCGTGGTACGGGCCGTTGCTGACGGTGACCGCCGGGCCGCCGGTACGGTACGCGGTGCCGTCCAGGATGACTCGCATCGGCGTCTTGCGGACGCGCATCGCTCGGATGAGCGACCGGGCGGCTCGCAGCCAGCCACGACGCTCGGCGACCTCGACCGCCAGGAAGCCGATGGCGTCGATCCCCACGCCGGCGGCCTCGAAGAAGGGGCGTCCCTCGCCCTCGCGCTGCACGACCCATCCCGCGTCCACCTGGCGCGAACGTCCGGCGCCGATGACGTCGAGCGCCGCGTCGAGCGTGACCGGGATGCCGAAACCGCGCGCCATGTTGTTGAAGCTGCCCATGGCCAGGATGCCCAGCGTGGCCTCGTCCTGCTCCAGCATCGCGGCGGCGACGCCCGACACGGTCCCATCGCCCCCCGCGACCGCGACGTCGCATCCCTCCGCCGCCGCCGCGCGGGCCAGCTCGGGCGCGTCGTCCGACTCCTCCAGGACGTGGAGCCGCACGTCGACGCCCCGGGCCGTGAGAGCGTCACGGAGCGCCTCCGGCGTGAGGCGCTCGGGATCCTCGTGAAGGTCGGGTCCGGATCCCGGCTTGCCCCCGGCGGCCGGGTTGACGAGCAGGAAGAGCGGTCGTCGGGTCAATCGATGCCTCGCTGGTATGCCTGATAGGTGCCGTCCCCGCAGGCGAGGACGATGCGCTGCGGCAGCCGGGCGCCGCTCGCCGCGGGTGCGAAGCCGGGTTCCACGTAGACGTCCCAGCTCGCCAGTCCGAACGAAGTGCTGCCGGCCGCCTCGAGCGGTTCGGTGATGCCATCGAGCGACGGGGCGGCCGCCGGCGAGCCGACCGGCTCGAACGGAGCTGGCTCGTACGGAAGTCCGCCCGGACACTCGGCCGGTGCACCCGCACGAAGGATGCCGAACACGCCGATGGCGACGAAGACGACGGCCGCCAGCAGGCCGCATCCGATGCCGCGCGCGTTCATGGCTTCACGATCCCGAAGCCGTCGAAGACGCCGCTCGCCGTGCCGCGGCTCACCTCAACCGAGTCGACGCGGGCACCGGACGGGCCGGCGCCGATGAGCCGCTCGAGCTCGTCGAGCGCGTCGGCCTCCCCCTCCGCAAGGAGCTCGACCGTGCGCTCGTCATCGGCGTTCATGACCCAGCCCGAGAGGTCGAGCCGCTGCGCCTCGCGTCGCACCCACCATCGGAACCCGACCCCCTGGACCTGGCCATGGATCCGGGCCGTGAGCCGTTCTGCGCTCACCGGCGCTCGTCGGGAGTGAGGAACGGCCAGTCGAGCATCGCGGCCTCGAGGGCCAGGCGCGGGGCCGCGTTCTCGCGCAGGCCGGCATGCACCTGTTCGAGGCGTCGCGCGGCGCGCAGCAGTGCCTCGAGGCCCGCGCGTCGGGCGATCTCCTCCATGCCGGGGACGAGCTCCCGTGCGGGTGCCAGCTCACTCCGCCCTGCCGCGGCCACGACGAGATCTCGGGTGAGCGCGAGCCACACCTCGACGATCATCGTGGCCGCCCGGCGCTGCGCCGATGCCGGCGTGCGGACCTCTTCGTCCATGACGTCCGCGACCGGTCGGGCGGCGCGCGCCGTCTCATCGAGCAGGTCCCGGACCGAACCGAAGCGGTCGGCGCGGTTCCGCTCGATGAGCGAGAGGAGCTCGGATTGCACGCGACGCCGCCATGTCAGCAGCTCGTGGTCCTCGGCGTAGGCAGCGGCCGTGCCCGCCATGCCGTCCGCGATCCGAGCCAGCGCATCGGCCTGGTCCTGCGGCAGCCGGCGCTCGTTCATGAGATGCGCGACGAGCTCGGACAACGGCACCGCGCCGATGCGCAGCGGCTGGCATCGGGAGCGGATCGTCGGCAAGAGGTTGCTCGGCTCATCGGCCACGAGGATGAAGGTGTGGCGGTCGGTCGGCTCCTCCAGCACCTTCAGCAGGGCGTTCTGGATCTGCTCGCTCGCCTGATCGGCCTGCTCGATGAGCACGATGCGCCGATCGGCGGTGACCGGCGCGCCCGCGGCGGCAAGCAGCCAGCGCCGGGCGGCGGCCACGATGCTCTCGCCCGACGAGCGATCCTCGCGCCATGCCTCGGGCGACCCGATGACGAGATCGGGGTGCGACCTGGCGCGGGCGTCACGACATCCTCGACAGGCGTTGCACGGCCGATCTGCGGTGATGCTGGCGTCGCAGAAGTGCAGGGCCAGGAGGTCATCCACGAAGGCAGCCTTGCCGGATCCGGCCGGCCCGTGGACCAGCAGGGACGCTCGGCCACCTCGTTCGAGTGAGCGGATCGCGAGGCGTCGCGCCGTGGGCTGGCCGAGGCTGAGGAAGCCGGCCGGGGTCGCCGTGTCGATCACGAGCGGAGTATAGGTCGGGACGGGAGGGGGCCTCGCGGTGGTCCCGGGAGCCACCCGGTGGCATACTTCATGCACCCTACGCGGCCGCACAACAGGAGGAACTCATGCCGACACGCCCGGCAGCAACGGCCGACGAGATTTCCGATTCGATCCGTCAGCTCATCGATCGCGTCTCCGACGCGAAGGTCACCCAGGAAATGGCACGCCGCGGTCAGTCCGTCGCCGGCATTCTCGCCGAGCGCGGCGCCGAGGTCGGCGATCGCGCGTTCGAGGCGTGGCGCGACTCCGAATCGCTCCGCCATGACGCGGCCAAGACGGTCAGCCGCGCCGGTGCCGACGCAGTCAAGTGGTCGGATCGCACGTGGCGCTCGTCGCTGCGTCCGCTGGTCCGGGATCTCTGGAAGCGCCGAACCGTGGCGATGGGCGCCGCGGGTGCCGCCGTCCCCGTCGGTCGCGAGCTGGTGGACACCGCTCGTGAGCGTCTGGGCCTGCGAGAGCGGAACGAGCGCCGCCACTGGGGCGCGTTCTTCGTCGGGCTTCTGCTGGGCGCCATCGGCGGTGCCGTCGTGGCGATGCTGACGACTCCCAAGCGCGGCAGTGAGATCCGCCGCGAGCTCGGAGCGCGCGCCGACGAAGTCCGCGAGGAGATCACCACCCGAGCCCGCGACGCGGAGTGGGTGCCGATGTTCCAGCGCGAGGATCACGCCAATGGCGGTGGCACGACGGCGGATGTGAACGGCAGCATCAGCGAAGCCGCGGCTGAAGCGGGCGATCGGGCCGACCAGGCCGCCGATGAGACCGCCGAGGCGATCAACGAAGCCTACGACTCGGTGGACCGCGAAACGAGCGGGTAACCGCCGGAGGGCGTGAACGAGGGCCGGCCCGATCGGGCCGGCCCTTCGTGTTGCCGTCGGAGTCCCGCCGGATCAGGCGTCGCCGGCGCCTCGTGGGCGGCGGGCGGATCGGAACCGGCCCCAGATGCCCTGCGGCTCGCCGTCCTCGCCCGTGGGGGCGGCGTTCGAGGTCTCGGCGCTCGTGCCGCTCTCGTCGTCCTTCTTCGTCCGCGGGGAGCGACGGCGGGTCGACTTCGGTTTGGCCTCGTCGTCCGCGGCGGCGGCATCGGTGCCGCTCTCGTCGTCCTTCTTCGTCCGCGGGGAGCGACGGCGGGTCGACTTCGGCTTGGCCTCGTCGTCCGCGGCGGCGGCATCGGTGCCGCTCTCGTCGTCCTTCTTCGTCCGCGGGGAGCGACGGCGGGTCGACTTCGGCTTGGCCTCGTCGTCCGCGGCGGCGGCATCGGTGCCGCTCTCGTCGTCCTTCTTCGTCCGCGGGGAGCGTCGGCGGGTCGACTTCGGCTTGGCCTGGTCGTCCGCGGCGGCGGCATCGGTGCCGCCGGCCTTCTGGAGCGACTCCAGCTCTTCGGGGCTCAGGCCCAGCTCGGCGAGGGTCTCGGCATCGACCTCCTCGAAGGTGTATTCGCGATCCTCGGGGGCGCCGTCGATCTGGCTGAGATCGTCGAACTCCTCCCAGCCGACGTCGCCGTTCCCGGCGGGCTCGGCGGCCGTGGTCTCGTCATCACGTCGCGACCGCCCGCGTCCACGACCGCCGCGACGGCGACGGCGGCGCCGCTCCGGATCCGCGTCCGCGGGTGCATCGGCGGTTGCGGCCGGCGCGGCTACCGGCTTCGGCGCGGCCTCGTCCGACGTCGCGGCCGGCGTGCGGCGCGTGGTCGAGCGGCCTCGGCGTGCCGGCTCGCTGCCCCCGCCCTTGATGGCGGCGAGGGCCGCGGCAGCAACCGACGGAGACGCCTCGCGGAATCCGAACTCGGGGGAGACCTCCTTGGCCGGCATCTCGGGCGCGCTCATGCTGTCGCGGAGGGCGCGTCCCTCCTTCCGGCTGATGGAGGCGATCTTCATGATGTCCATGAACTCGTCGGCGACCGCGACGAGGTCCGACGAGGTGTTCGGCTTGAAGCTGATGACCTCGCAGCGGACGCCCTTGTCCTGGAGCGCCTTGATGGCGGGGGCGAAGTCGCCGTCGCCGGAGACGATGACCGCGATGTCCATCCGATCCGCCAGGCGGAACAGGTCGACGACGAGCTCGATGTCGAGGTTCGCCTTCATCCGGCCGTCGCCGAACTTGCGGATGTCCTTGATGACCGGCTTGTAGCCGTTCTTGCCCAGGAAGTCGATGAACTTGCGCTGGTTCTCGTTTTCCGGGTCGAGTCCCGTATAGGCATAGGCGCGAATCAGGTCGCGCCCCTTGGTGGCGTGCTTGAGGAGGGCGACGTAGTCGACGTCGACGTCCTGGCCTCGAGCCGCGTAGTACATGTTGGCGACGTCAACGAACATCGCCACGTTCTTGCTCACGGTTGAGCTCTTCTCCTGTGGTGTGTGATATGGCCGGCGCGGGTGAGTGGTCTCAGCCGAGGCTTCGACCGAGGGTGCGGCCGCGGCTCGCGAACCCCTGTCGCTTCCAGAGCGACGGTTCTGCGGATGCCTGCGGTTCGGTCACCTCCACGCGCGTGCAGCCCTTGTTTCGTGCCGATCCGATCAGGTGAGCGACGATCTCGTCGGCGACCTGGGTTCGTTCGGCGGTCGTCAGCATTGGCGCCTGCATGATCCCGAGCTCGTCGACACTGCCGACGAAGGGACCCGATCGCACCGATGGCCTGATGGCGAGGACACCGACGCCCACCACGCGCCCATCACCCTCGGCCACGACGACCGTCGCGGAGGGGACGAACAGGAGGTTGCGCAGGTAGTCCACGTCGTCGCGCTGTCCTGCCTCGGCGGGGCCGCGCGCAAGGATGCGGACGGCGGCGTCGAGGTCAGTGAGACGAGCGCTGCGGACGTGTACCTCCACGAAGGCCTCATCGGGAACGGATCGCAGACACGAGTGCTGCTGAACGACCCTCGGGAGGATACCACGCTTTATGTCTTGCGCCGGAGATCGGCACGCGGCTATGATGCCGCGCACCTTGATACGCCGGGCCGCGCATGCGCGCTCCACCCGAGCACACCAGTGGAGGAAGATTTCCGGAATGCAGAAGTACATGCGATGGAGCGGCATGCTCGTCGTGCTCATGCTCGTCCTCGCCGCTTGCCAGTCAGATGGCGGCGGCGCGAGCGAGGAGCCGAGCAGCGACGGCGGCGAGCCGTCGGCGAGCGCCGATGGTGGCAGCGGTTCCGCCGCTGACTGTGATGCGGACGAATTCGGCTGCATCGAGCTTGCTGAGGGCGATCCGCTCATCATCGGCACCGCGCTCGTGATCACCGGGGCCAACGAGTCCCTGGGCCTGGACAGCCAGTACGGCGCCCAGGTGGCCAATTCGCTTCGCCCCGAGGTTGCCGGCCACGAGGTCGAGTTCAACTTCCAGGACGACGGCTGTTCGACCGAGGGT
Organism: Chloroflexota bacterium; assembly: GCA_025699005.1. GTDB lineage: Bacteria > Chloroflexota > Limnocylindria > QHBO01 > QHBO01 > JACDBZ01. Next base: position 125,677 of record JAILWI010000006.1, read on the forward strand.
GGCACCGCCGCTGCGCGTGCGCTCGTCTCGGAGGAGAACATCGCCGGCGTCATCGGCACCAGCTGCTCGAGCGCCGGCATCCCGGCGGCCGAGATCCTGAGCGCCGAGGGCATCCTCCTCGTCTCGCCGTCGAACACGGCACCGTCGCTGACGGCGCCGGAGACCCATGAGCCGTTCTACGCGCGCACCGCGCACAACGACTCGATCCAGGGCGCTGCGATGGCGCAGTTCGTGTGCGAGGTCCTTGGCCTCGGCAGCGCGGCCACCATCGACGATGGCTCGGCCTATGCCGACCAGCTGGCGGCCGTCTTCGCGAGCGAGTTCCAGTCCCAGTGCGACGGTGAGATCACTGCCGAAGAGGCCGTGACGGTCGGTCAGACCGACTTCACCGGCGTTCTCGAGAACATCGCGGCCGACTCGCCCGAGTTCCTCTACTTCCCGATCTTCGTGGCTGAGGGTGCTCTGATCACCCAGCAGGCGCGCGAGACCTCGGGCCTCGAGGACACCGAGCTTGGCGGTGCCGATGGCATCCTGACCCCCGACTGGCTGGCCGCGGCCGGCGGCGCCGCCGATGGCGTCTACCTGTCGGGTCCCGACCTCGCCTTCAGCGGTGACTTCTACGCCGACGAGTTCCTGCCGGCGTACACCGATGTCTCCGGCGAGAGCGAGCCCATCAGCGTGTTCCACGCTCATGCGTTCGACGCGTACAACATGCTGGCGGATGCGATCGAAGAGGTCGCGTTCACCGACGGTGGTACGACGTACATCCCGCGCACCGCGCTGCGTGACGCCTTCATGGCCACCTCTGGCTTCGAGGGCATCACCGGCACGCTGACGTGTGACGAGAACGGCGACTGCGCCGACGCGAAGATCAGCGTCAGCGAGGTCGTGGACGGCGCCTTCGAGCGCATCTGGCCCGAGTAACCATCGGGACGGACAGGCGTTTCGCCTGAACTGCCTGGTGCGGGTGAGTCGGTCTCCGGCTCACCCGCACTGTTAACCGGAGAGACCAACCGCCCAACGGGGACCAGTGATGCCCGGCCGTCGTATCCGGCTCAACTTCGTCAACCTGTTCCTGTGGCTCCTGGGGGGAGGGCTGCTGGCGTTCGCGGCCTACGGGTCGTTCCTGACACTGATCGAGGGGCGCATCCAGCCCAACCAGTGGCAGAACCTCATCGTCGCCGGCGTGGCGCTGGGCAGCGTGTACGCGCTCATCGCGCTGGGATACACCCTGGTCTACGGCATCCTGTTCATGATCAACTTCGCCCACGGCGAGGTGTTCATGTGGGGCGCCTTCACCGCGTTCTTCGCGGCAACCGCCCTCAACGACGCCGGCATGATGGCGTCGAACCCGGTTCTCGCCTTCTTCCTCGTCCTCGCCACCTCGATGCTCGTCAGCATGGTCGTGGCGATCATGCTCGAGCGGATCGCGTACCGCCCACTGCGAGGAGCCCCTCGCCTCGTGCCGCTCATCACGGCCATCGGCGCCTCGCTATTCCTCCAGTACACCGCGCGCGGGTTCTACGGATCAGGCGTGCGCGCCTACCCTGACTACACGATCTTCGACGGCACGATCTCGCTCGGGTTCCTGAGCCTCAGCGTGAAGCAGGCGGTCGTCATCCTGGCCGCCGTCGGACTCATGGTCGGCCTCTACCTGTTCATCAACCGCACCCGCACGGGGCGCGCGATGCGAGCCGTGAGCGAGGACAAGGACGTCGCGGCCATGATGGGCATCAACGTCGATCGCATCATCGTGACGACGTTTGCCATCGGTGGCCTCCTGGCGGGAGCCGCCGGCATCCTCTACACGCTCATCTTCAACCAGGTCCTGTTCTTCATGGGCTTCCTGCCCGGGATCAAGGCCTTCACCGCGGCCGTGCTGGGCGGGATCGGCAACGTCATCGGTGCCGCGCTCGGCGGCCTCATCCTCGGCGTCGTCGAGCAGCTCGGTCCGAACCTCTTCCTGAGCGGGTACGGCGTGCCGTCGCCGAACCAGCTGAAGGACGTCATCGCGTTCAGCGTGCTCGTCCTGGTCCTCATCTTCCGTCCCTCCGGCCTGCTCGGCCGAAAGGAGAACACCTGATGAGCCCGATGGTGCGCCGCGCGCTCACGCTCGGCCTGTTCGGCGGAATCGCCGGCATCCACGTCAGCCTGGTCGGGATCGTCAACACCTTCCAGACCCGCGACCTGATCGCCGACATCGTGACGATCGGCTCGGTGATTCCGATGCTCATCGCGATCATGGTCGGCTGGCTCGCGGGACGCGCGCCGCGTCACGCCGCCGAGCTGGCGGCCCCCACAGCCCTCGGCGCCGGGGCGGTCGCGGGCGCGGTGACGGGAACGATCCTGGCGCTCCTTGCCATCCTGGTCGACAGCGTCAGCCTGACCTGGATCCTCGTCAATGCGCGCCCCCAGCTCGCGACGATCCTCCAGTTCGAGCAGGGACCGGTCGTCGGCTCCGTGCTCCTCATCGCGGGTGGCGCCGCTCTGGGCGCGGCCGGCGCGGTGCTCCACATCCTGCCCGGCGCGATCGCCCGATCGATCGCCATGGCCGGGATCATCACGATCATCGTCGCCCTCATGGAGCCGTTCATCGGCGCGGTCCTACGGAACGTCGAGCTGCGCGCGATCGAGGGATTCCTCTATGACAGCGGCGGCCTGACGCTTCCCGGCTTCATCCTGGTCTTCGCCCTGATCGGTGCGGGTGTGTACGGGTGGGCGACCCGCGGTGATCGGGCACGGGCACGGGTCGAGGCGATGCCGCCGGATCGCCGGCGTGCCGCGAAGATCGCGGTCTACCTGGCCACCATCGGCATCCTGCTCATCCTTCCGCAGATCGTCGGGCAGCGGCTGTCCGAGGTCATCGGCACCGTCGGCATCTACGTGCTGCTGGGGCTGGGCCTGAACATCGTCGTCGGCTTCGCGGGTCTGCTCGACCTCGGCTACGTCGCGTTCTTCGCGGTCGGCGCCTACACGACGGCGATCCTGACGTCCCCGGCCAGCCCCGTCTTCACCCCCGAGCTGCCGTTCTGGGGAGCCCTGCCCTTCGTGATCCTGGCCGCCGCCCTCATCGGCCTGGCGGTCGGGGCGCCCGTTCTCAGGTTGCGAGGCGACTACCTCGCCATCGTGACCCTCGGCTTCGGCGAGATCGCACGCGAGATCTTCAAGTCCGCGTGGGCTCAGCCCGTGACCGGCGGTGCGCAGGGCATCCTCTCGATCCCCGAGCCGATTCCGTTCTCGCGCGATCCGCAGTCGATCTACTACCCGATCCTGTTCTTCTGCATCCTCGCGGCGATCGCGGCCACGACGCTGGCGTCATCGAGGGTGGGCCGTGCCTGGAATGCCATGCGCGAGGATGAATCGGTCGCCGAGGCGACCGGCGTCAACACGATCAAGTACAAGCTGCTCGCCTTCGGCCTGGGCGCCGCGTTCGGCTGCCTTGGCGGCGCGTTCTTCGGCGCGAAGATCGGGGTGGTATTCCCCGACAGCTTCAACATCCTGGTGAGCATCAACGCCCTGGCCCTCATCATCCTTGGTGGCATGGGGAACATCGCCGGCGTCGTACTCGGTGCGTTCGTCCTGGTCGGGCTCCCGGAGCTGCTCCGCGAGTTCGCGGAGTATCGGCTGCTCATCTACGGCGTCGTGCTCGTGGTCATGATGCTCCTGCGACCGGAAGGCCTCCTGCCGAGCAGGTCGCGACGCGCCGAGCTCCACGAGGTGAAGGACGAGGATGACGACGACATGTACGCCGATGAGGTGGGCGAGGAGACGGGCAGACCGGTGGTGACCGCATGACGGAGGCAACGACCCGGGAGGCGGGCTCGGTGCAGGTCGCCGATGCCATCCTCCAGGCCGACAAGGTCACGATGCGGTTCGGCGGCCTCGTCGCCAACCGCGACGTCGACTTCACGATTCCGCGGGGCGCCATCGTCTCGCTCATCGGGCCGAACGGCGCCGGCAAGACGACGTTCTTCAACCAGCTGACCGGGATGCTCGAGCCGACCTCCGGCGAGATCACGTTCGAGGGCAAGTCGCTCGTCGGGCGGACGCCGCACGAGATCGTCGAGGTCGGGATCGGGCGGACGTTCCAGAACATTCGGCTCTTCGGTGCCATGACCGTCCTGGCCAACGTGATGGTGGGGCGCCATGTCCGCATGAAGTCGAGCTGGTGGGGCTCGCTCCTCCGGCTGCCGGCCGTCCGCGCCGAGGAGGCGGAGACGAAGCGCAAGGCGCAGGAGCTGCTCGAGCTCGTCGGCCTGCCGCGCCGCTACGAGGAGGACTGGGCCAAGAACCTGCCGTACGGTGACCAGCGACGGCTGGAGCTGGCACGGGCGCTGGCCAGCGAGCCGAAGCTGCTGCTGCTCGACGAGCCGACCGCCGGCATGAACCCCGGCGAGACGGCGCAGATGACCGAGCTCATCAAGCACCTCCGCGACGAGCTGGACCTGACGGTCCTCCTCATCGAGCACGACATGAAGGTGGTCATGGGAATCAGCGAACGGATCACGGTCCTCGACCACGGGGAGCTGCTGGCCGAGGGTCGACCCGAGGAGATCCGGGCCAACCCCGCCGTCATCGAAGCCTACCTCGGCAAGCAGGCGGCGAGCGAATGACCCAGGCCGAGACCGCAACCGCTCCCGCGACCGTGAACGAGCCGACGAACGGCACGCCGCTCCTCGAGCTGCGCGACCTCCACGTCTACTACGGGAACATCGAGGCGCTCAAGGGCGTGTCGATGACCGTCGGCGAGGGCGAGATCGTCACGCTCATCGGCTCGAACGGCGCCGGCAAGAGCACGACGCTGCGGGCCATCAGCGGCACGCACAAGCCGCGCTCCGGCGCAGTCATGCTCGAGGGTCGCGACATCCATCACCTGCCGGCGCACGAGATCGTCTCGCTCGGCATTGCGCACTCTCCCGAGGGACGCAAGGTGTTCAGCCGCATGACGGTCTACGAGAACCTCCAGATGGGAGCGTTCAGCCGCAAGGGAGAGAAGATCGAGCCCGACGTTGCCCGCGTCTTCGACCTGTTCCCCCGTCTCAAGGAGCGGCGCACCCAGAAGGCCGGCACGATGTCGGGTGGCGAGCAGCAGATGCTGGCGATGGGCCGCGCGCTCATGGCGCACCCGAAGATCCTGCTCCTGGACGAGCCCTCGATGGGCCTCTCGCCAATCCTGACCGAGCAGATCTTCAACATCATCCGCGAGATCAACGGCCAGGGCACGACGGTCCTCCTCGTCGAGCAGAACGCGCTCATGGCCCTGAACGCCGCGCACCGCGGGTACGTGATCCAGACCGGCAAGATCCTCCTCGCCGACACCGCGAAGAACCTCGCCGCCAACGAGCAGGTGCGACAGGCTTACCTCGGCGAGATCTGACCCGCCGGTGTCGAACCAGCCGCCACAGGACCCACCGCCGCCGGCACCGGGCAAGCGACCCGAGGACTACCGGCCCGATCTGCGCCCGATGCTGATCCTTGCCGCGCTCCTCGTGATCGTCGTCGTTGCGTGGCTCGTCCTCTCCCCGCTCATCCTGCCCCGCTGAGCCGGCCTCAGTAACGACGCGGCTGGCCGAAGCCGGTACCGGCCCCGTAGAGCATGAGCGCCACGCCGACCGCGGCCAGCGCCAAACCCGGGGACTGCTGGGGCAGCGGCAGGTAGCCGACCGACCACAGCTCCCACGCGCGGTAGAGCAGGGCCGCGCCACCGAGCGTGCCGAGGGCCACGTACACGATCGGCGCATCGAGGATGAAGCCCCAGCGGCCTCGCATGTAGCCGATGTCGAGCAGCACGAGGGCCGCGATGGCGGCGCCGAAGATGACGAGGCCGGGACCCTCGAGCCCGATCCCCTCCTGGGCCGGCACGAGCACTCCCGACACCGATTCCCCGCCCGTTCGCCACCATGGCAGGAAGCCGGAGCCGATCATGGCCAGGCTGCCGAGCAGGACGAGGAACCGGAAGCGGCCGCCGCCTCCGCCCATCGGTCAGCCCTCCGGTGGGGCGCCGCCGTACACCGACGGCTTCAGCACGCCGATGTACGGAAGGTTGCGGTAGCGCTCCTCGTAGTCGAGGCCGTAGCCGATGACGAATCGGTCCGGGATCGTGAACCCGCGATAGTCGATCGGGATCTCGGCCAGTCGCCGTGCGGGCTTGTCGAGCAGGCAGATGATCTTGATCGAGGCCGGCTTGCGCTCGCCGAGATAGCGGAGGAGGTAGTTGAGGGTCAGACCCGTGTCGATGATGTCCTCGACCACGATGACGTCACGCCCCTCGATCGACTTCGAGAGGTCCTTGAGGATCCGCACCTGCCCGGACGTCTCGGTGCCGGCGTAGCTCGAAACCTCCATGAGGTCGATGCTCGACGGCAGGTCCATGGCACGCATGAGGTCGGCGAGGAACACGAGCGAGCCCTTCAGGACGCTCACCAGGACCGGATCGCGTCCCTCGTAGTCCGTCGTGAGTTGCGCTCCGAGCTCCGCGACGCGCGCCTCGATGGCGGCCGCGTCGATGAGGACCTCCTCGACGTCATCGTGAAGGCTCATCGACCCGCGGTCCCGGCCGCCGCTTCGGTGCCCGGACCGGCGCCGGTCAGCGCGTGGGCGCCGTTCGCGGCCGTCACGCCGGTCAGGAAGTCCAGGCGGCCGTACTTCACCATGAGCGCACGGAAGTCACGGGCGTAGAACAGCTTCACGCGAACCTCCGGATACAGCTGCCGCATCCAGCGCAGCTTGCGGTTCTTCTTGCGGACGAGCGACTGCTTCAGCGTCGTCAGCTCGAGATAGAGATCGATCTCGGGCAGGTAGAAATCCGGCGCGAACGACTCGATGACCTCGCCGTCGGCGTTCCAGCAGATGGGGAAGACGTCCGGTTCGTACCGCCATGCGACACCGTAGAAGTCGAGAATCCTCGCCAGCTCCGCCTCGCTGTCGTGCGCGAAGCGGGGTGACGAGTCCGAGGTCATGTGAGCCGCCACCTGACCTCGATCGTAGCCTGCCTGTGGGAACCGGACGCCATCGGACCGAGTATATCCGGCCGGGTTATCCACAGTTCGCCGATGGCGGCGCGAATGGTGGATAACTGCCCTTGTGATCCACAGCCGACCACTGCTACGGTCGCGGTCCTGCTTCTGCGGGTGACCGAGTACGGTAACCGGTGGATGGCTCGGGGCCGATGCGAGAGCCGGCCGCGACGCCGACCATTCGTCGGGAAGACTGAAAGGCCATCCGTTAGGAGCATTTTCCTTGTCCGCCGATGCCATGGGTGCCTCCGACGACGCCGCCGCCGCGCGCACCGAGCTCGGACGGCTGCGAACCGCTGGACCCGCCGAGGCGGTGCACGACCTGTCGCCCGGCTTCGATGATCGGGTCGAGGAGTTCGTCCGGCTGCTGCTCACGGCGAACACGCGGCTCAATCTGACGCGGATCACCGAGCCGAGCGCCGTGGCCCGCGACCACCTGCTCGATGCACTGAGCGTCCTGCCGCTGCTGGACGAGGTGGCTCCCCGGCGTGCCATCGACATCGGGTCGGGCGGGGGCGTCCCCGGCATCGTCCTCGCGCTGGCACGACCCGACGTCCGCTGGACCCTCGTCGACTCGGTGCGCAAGAAGGTCGACGCCGTGCGCTCGTTCGTCGAGGCGCTGGGTCTCGGGAATGTCACCCTCGTCGCCGATCGGATCGAGGACGTCGCCCGCCGCGCCGGATCGCGGGAGTCGTTCGACGTCGCGACGGCACGCGCCTGTGCCCCCCTGCCGGTCCTGGCCGAGTACGCACTGCCGCTCGTTCGCATCGGCGGCGCGGTGATCGCGTGGAAAGGACCGATGACGGAGGCGGAGGTCGACGGCGGACGTCGAGCCGCCGGCCTGCTCGGCGCCGAGGTCGAGGTTCACAGGACGGGCTTCGACGCCCTCGGCGATCGACGCTTCGTGCTGCTGCGCAAGCGAGGCCGCACGCCGGATGGATATCCGCGTCGCGCGGGCGAGCCGTCCCGACGACCGCTGGCCTGAAGGACGAGCCAGGCGGGCCGCGTCGCCTGCGTCATGCGCGAGCGTCGGTATACTCCGCCTTCGCATGCGCATTGCCGTCCTGTCGGACATCCACGCCAACCTGCCCGCCCTCGAGGCGGTGCGAGCCGACCTCCCCGATGTCGACCAGGTCTGGGTGCTCGGCGACATCGTGGGCTATGGCCCTCAGCCGAACGAGGTGATCAGCGCCCTCCAGGCGATGGGTGCCCGCAGCGTGCTCGGCAATCACGACGGTGCGGCCATCGGCACGGTGGACGCGGCGTACTTCAATCCCGATGCGCGCGCTGCCATCGAGTGGACCGCCGGCGTCGTCGACGAGAATGCGCGCGCCTACCTGGCGACCCTGCCGGAGGTCCGGCGGGACGGCGAGGTCACCGCGGTCCACGGCTCGCCGCGCGACCCGATCTGGGAGTACATCACCAGCAGCGGGATCGCGGCAGCGAACTTCGAGCACTTCGAGACGCGGCTCTGTCTCTTCGGGCACACGCACCTGCCGATCGCATACCGGCTGACCTCCGACGGGATCGACGTTCAGCCCGGCATGCCGGGTGAGTCGGTCCGGATCGGCGCCGCGCGCGCGCTCCTCAATCCCGGCAGCGTGGGCCAGCCTCGTGACGGACTGCCGGACGCGGCCTACGCGGTTCTCGAGCTCGACGCGTCGATCGACGATGCGGTCATCAGCTTCCACCGCGTGCGCTACGAGATCGACCGAACGCAACGGATGATGCGCGAGGTGGGGCTGCCGCCCCGGCTCGCGGAGCGGCTGAGCTACGGACGCTGACCGCCGGCGTCGCACGAACGACGCACCGGCGCGACGGCGCGCCGTAGGATAGCGACGCCATGGCCTTCTTCCGACGCGGCGAGAAACCGACCTCGGCCTTCGGGTACTCGCGCCTCCTCGTGCCCCTCCTCGGCGTGGATGACGTCGACGGACCCGCGCTGAAGGTCGCCGCGATGCTGCTCGGCGGGCGTTCCGACACCGAGGCTTCGCTGCTCCACGTCATCGAGGTCCCGTTCGAGCAGACCCTCGACCGCGAGAACGAGGAGGCCATCGCGGCCGCCGACGCAATCCTGTCCCGAGCGGAGGCGCTGCTCGTCGGGCGAGGGATCACGGCGCGGACGAGCACGGTGCAGGCACGGGCCGCAGGACCGGCGATCGTCGACGACGCGAACGAGCTCGACGCCGATCTCATCGTCATGGGCCTTCGCTACAAGAAGCGATTCGGAGGACAATGGGACGCGGGACGCACCGTCCCCTACGTCATGAGGAACTCGACCGCGCCGGTGTGGTGCCTGCGCGCCGAGACGAAGGAGCTGGCACACACGCCATGAGGGTCATCATCGTCGGATGCGGACGGGTTGGCGCTCGCGTGGCCGCCGAGCTCGACACGCGAGGCGAGCACGTCACCGTCATCGACATCAGCCAGCGCGCATTCAACCGTCTCCCGCAGACGTTCGGCGGAGAGACGGTCCGGGGCAACGGCACCGACGAGGACGTCGTGCGGACCGCCGGCGCGGAGCAGGCCGACATCTTCATGGCCCTCACCGAGGGTGACAACCGCAACGCGCTGGCGGCCCAGATCGCGAAGCACACGTTCGGGGTGCCGCGCGTCATCGCGAAGATCAACGATCCGCTGCGCGGCGAGGCGTACCGTGCGCTCGGCGTCGAGACGATCTGCCGCACGATCATCCTGGGCGACGCGCTCGTGGTCGCCGCGCAGGAGGGAGCCGAGGCCACGAACGGCTTCGTGGAGCCCGCCACCGCCGAGCCGCGGCGGATCGCTCCGGGAGCGGCCGCGCCCGCTGCTGCGACGGACGCGCCGATGGACGACGTGGATGGATCGGCCGCGGCCGACGATGCCAGCCAGGACGCGACGATCGTTCAGCCCGGTGAAGGAGGCTTCTAGATGTACGTCGTGGTCGTCGGCGGCGGGAACGTTGGGTACTACCTGACGAAGGAGCTGCTTGCCGCTGGGCACGAGGTCGTCGTCATCGAGGAGGACCAGGGCCGCGCCAAGCAGATCGCGGACGAGCTCGGGAGCATCGTCGTCGCGAATGATGGGTGTGAGGGCCGCTACCAGGCCGAGGCGGGCATGGCCCGCGCCGACGTCATGGCCGCGGTGACCGGCGACGATGCGGTCAACCTGGCGGCATGCCAGATCGCAAAGATGCGCTTCAACGTGCCGCGGTCGATCGCCCGCATCAACGATCCGAAGAACGAGAAGCTGTTCCGCGAGCTGGCGATCGACGAGACCGTGAGCCCGACCCGCGCGATCCTCGGCGTGATCGAGCACGAGATCCCCATCCACGACCTCCTCCACCTGGCCGAGCTGGAGGGCGGCGGGGTCCAGATCGTCGAGGCGCAGCTCGACGCGGAGTCCCCTGCCATCGGGCGCGAGCTCCGCGAGCTCAACCTGCCCGAGGGAAGCTCGATCGCGGTCCTCATTCGCGACGAGCAGGCCCAGTCGCCTCGCTCCGATACGCGCCTGCGGACCGGTGACAAGGTCCTGGCGGTGACGTCACCCGAGGGCGAGTCGGAGCTGCGGCGCCTCCTCATCGGCGAGTGACCGGACCGGATCCCGGATCGGTCCTCCGTCGGGCCCTGCTGGTCTGGGGCTTCGGGCATCTGAGCATCGGGCGGCCGGTCGCCGGCGCGATCCTGGCTATCGTCGAAGTCCTCGCCGCAGCCGCGGTCTGGTGGCTGACGGTCTGGCTGGCCGACACGAGCCTGTACCTCGTGCCGTTCCTCGCTGGGATGGCCTTCATCGTCGCGTGGGCGTGGCAGGCCATCGCCGCGTACCAGGCGGCTCACGTGCTCCGCATCGCTCGACCGCCGACGCCCGAGCGGTCCCCCGCCGCGGCCATCGGCTGGCTGAGCCTCCCGCTCCTGCTGTGGGGCAGCGGGTTCTGGCTCATCGGCGCCTCGAGCGCGACTCCGGCGGCCGCCCTCGACCGCTTCGTCACCCAGTGGAGTGCGGGCGAGCTCGGCTCGGAGTGGCCACCCGACCTCGTCCGAGCCGCCGATCGCGCCGAGCGACGCCTCGGGGACCGTCCGGACCGTTTCCGCGACGTCCGCATCCGGATCGATCGTCAGGCTGGGCCGACAGCCACGGCCATCGCCCAGTCGATTCACTACGAGCGCCGGGAGGCTCGGTTCCTGTGGGTCTTCCCGGGCAGCGAGCTGGTCCCGGTGGTGGACATGGACGTCCTGGTGCTCGACCTCCAGGCGGAGCCTGCGCCGATCCCGCTTCTCGGCGACGTCGGGGCCGTGCACTGGCGGATCACGGGTGGATCGCCGCCTCCGTAACCCAACTCCCTGTCATAACCCTTGACAACCCCATTGTCAGGGTTTATGGTCCCCTCACGTACGCATCCAACCGCGGTGCGTCGGTCCGAGAACAACGGTTTTCGTGAGGAGACGACAACATGGCGAACATCACAAGGTTCGATCCCCTTGGTGAGATGGTCTCGCTGCGTTCGGCGATGGACCGTCTCTTCGAGGACTCGTTCGTGAGCCCCATGGGCTGGCGAACGATCAGCGGCGGTGATGCGATCACTCCGCCCGTCGACGTGCACGAGACTTCCGACGAGATCGTCGTCACGGCCGCCCTGCCGGGCATGAGGGCCGAGGACGTCGAGATCACCATGACCGGCCAGAACCTGACCTTCCGCGGCGAGTTCAAGGCCGATGACGAGGTCAAGCGCGACCAGTACCTCTACCGGGAGCGGCGCTTCGGCGCATTCAGCCGCAGCATCCAGCTTCCCGTCCGCGTCCAGGGTGACCGGGCAGACGCCACCTTCACCGATGGAGTCCTGACCCTGCGCATCCCGAAGGCGGAAGAGGTGAAGCCACGACAGATCCGGATCAATGCGGGCTCCACGGAGCACAGCGAGAACGGCACGCAGGCGGCGTCCTGACGTGGAACGGCCGCGGGGGGGGGGGGCGCCGGGACGGAGGCCCGCCCGCCCCCGCCCCAACACACCCCCCCCCCAACAAAAAACCAACCCCCCCCCCC
>JAILWI010000007.1 GCA_025699005.1 Chloroflexota bacterium
CGCCCGTGGTGTTGGGTTGTAGTACCCCCCCCCCCCTCTGGGCGAGTCGTGGGGGGGCCCCGCATTGGCTCGGGGGGGGCCCCCGGGCAGGGGGGCGGGGGCCCGGGGGATCCCCGCGCCCCCGACGCTGGCGCTCGTGGGAGCGGCCGGCCCCGAGATCGGGAAGAGGGTGCCGGCCGGCCGGCTGGCGGCGGCCTCCGAGCCGGCTCGTGAGCCCCCGCTCGGCCCGGCGTTGCTCCTCGTCGTCGGCGCGGTCGGGCTCGTGCTCGCCGCCCTCGGGAGCCGCCGCTTCGGCAAGCTCGAGACATCCGGCTCGGCGCAAGGTGAGCCGCACGAGGCGGCCATGGACGACGAGCCGCCGGCGCTCACGCTCGTCCGGCGGTCGCGTGAGCACGAATCGTGAGCGTGACGCGGCGTATACTCCCGCCCGTTCACGCACGAGGAGGAGCGCTTGTCCCAGCCGACCCAGGCGGACGCACCACGAACCGGAGATCGCCAGTACCACATCGACCTCGTGCGCGGCGAGCTCGCCGAGTACGTGCTGCTGGTCGGCGACCCCGGACGGGTGGCGCGAGTCGCCGAGCGCTGGGATTCCGTGGAGGTCGAACGGAGCAACCGTGAGATCACGACGGCCACCGGCACCTACCGCGGCATGCCCATCAGCTGCATGTCGACCGGCATGGGGACCGATAACGTGGAGATCGTCATGGCCGAGGTCATGGAGATCACCGATCAGGCGACCTTCATCCGTGTCGGCTCCTCCGGCGCGCTCCAACCCGAGATCGCCCTGGGCGACCTCATCGTGTCGACCGGCGCGGTCCGGCTCGAGAACACCACCGACTATTACGTCCACCCTGGATTCCCGGCGATCGCGCACCGTGACGTGGTCTGGGCCCTCGAGGAGGGCTGTCGGGAGCTGGGGATCAGGTATCACGTGGGGCTGACGGCCACCGCTTCTGGCTTCTACGCTCCGCAGGGACGGGCGATGCGCACGCTCCCCGTTCGGTATCCTGAGCTCGCAGAAGAGCTTCGCCGCCAGCGGGTGGCGAACCTCGAGATGGAGTCGTCGGCACTCTTCGTGCTGGCACACCTGGCGGGACTGCGGTCCGGGACCGTCTGTGCGGCCTACGCGCAGCGGACGGATGGCACGTTCCTGGAAGGCGCGGCGAAGGAGGCCGCGGAAGCACGCTGCATCGATGCCGGACTGGCCGGCATCCACCTGCTCTGGCAGGTCGACGCCGACGGGGGCGATCTGATCGCCCGCCGCGGAGCATCGCTCGACCGACAGGCGGGGGACCCTCATCAATCGACCGGTCCCGAGGCCGGCGAACAGGGAGGCAACTGAACCGATGGCGACCGAGGCTTACTGCGTCAAGTGCAAGGCAAAGCGTGAGATGCAGAACGAGAACAAGATCACGATGAAGAACGGCAAGCCTGCCACCGAGGGCGTGTGCCCCGTGTGCAGCACGAAGATGTTCAAGATCGGCGGCTGACCCCGCTCTTCTTTCGGGCCGAGGGGCGCGCCGGATCGCCGGTGCGCCCCTCGCCGTGTCCGGCGATCGGTAGAATGTGGGCCACGTGGATGTCGTCGCCGATCGCACCGTCCTGGCGATCGACCTCGGTGGCACCCAGATCCGCGCTGCACTGATCACCCCTGATCAGGTCGTCCATGCCCGGCGAGCCGTGCCCACGGCCGACGAGGAGGGCGTGACGGCGGTCGTCGGCCGGATCTGCGAGCTTGCCGCCGCGGTCCGGGACGAGGCGCGCCGCGAAGGTCTGCCCGAGCCCACGGCGATCGGCATCTCGGCGCCGGGCCCCCTCGATCCGTGGCGTGGCGTCGTCGTCGCGCCGCCGAACCTCGCCGGCTGGCACGACGTGCCGCTGGCGCGCACCGTCGGCGATGCCCTCGAGCTGCCGACCTTCCTGGACCGGGACACGAACGTTGCCGTTCGTGCCGAGTGGCTATTCGGCGCGGCCCGCGGCGCGGGAACGGCCATCTACATCACGGTGTCGACCGGCATCGGCGGTGGGTTCATCATCGACGGCCATCCCGTGCTCGGCCCGGACGGCATCGCCGGGGAGGTGGGGCACATCGTCGCGGATCTCGACGGCCCACGCTGCGGCTGCGGTCGCACCGGCCATATCGAGGCGATTGCCTCCGGAACCGCGCTGGCCCGTGAGGCGAGTCTTCTCGTCGACCGCGAGCCGGCCGGCCGCCTCGCGTCCCTGGTGACCGGCGACGAGGAGGTCGATGCCGAGCTGCTCGCCCGCGCCGCCGACGACGGCGACGCGTCCGCGGCAGACATCCTGGCTCATGCCTGGACCGCGCTCGGCGCCGTCTGCGCCTCGCTCGTCAACATCCTCAACCCCGACGTCATCGTCATCGGCGGCAGCATCGCGGAGCACCGGCCGGCGCTCTTCGATGCCGTTCGCCACCAGATCGATCGGCTCGCCTTCGACGTTCCGGCATCCCGCGTGCGGGTGGCACCGGCCGAGCTGAAGGACGACGTGTCGCTCATCGGATTACCACCCATCGTCGCCGAACGCTGGTCCGACCCGGCGTTCGGCGTGCGCACGAACATGCAAGGAGCGCAGTCCCTGTGACCACTCGCATCGGCATCAACGGCTTCGGCCGGATCGGCCGGCAGACCCTCAAGGCCATTCTCGAGCGCCATCCCGACGAGCTCGAGGTGGTCGCCATCAACGACCTCGCCGACGACGAGACGAACGCCCACCTGTTCAAGTACGACTCCACGTACGGGCGCTTCGAGGGAGAGGTCCACGCCGGTGAGAACGCCATCGTGGTCGACGGCAAGAGCATCCAGTCCTTCAGCGAGCGCGATCCCGCGGCGCTGCCGTGGGGCGACCTCGGCGTCGACATCGTCATCGAGTCCACGGGCATCTTCACCGACGCGACGAAGGCCGCGGCGCACCGCGAGGCGGGCGCGCGCAAGGTGATCATCTCGGCGCCGGCGAAGAACGAGGACATCACGATCGTCCTCGGCGTCAACGAGGACGGCTACGACCCGGCTCAGCATCACATCGTGAGCAACGCGAGCTGCACGACGAACGGGCTGGCCCTGCCCGCCAAGGTGGTGTTCGACACGTTCGGCATCGAGCGCGGGCTCATGACGACGATCCACAGCTACACGAACGACCAGAACGTCCTCGACGTGTTCCACAAGGACCTGCGTCGTGCACGGAGCGCCGGGCAGAACATCATCCCGACCACCACCGGCGCGGCCAAGGCCGTGGCCCTCGTGATTCCCGAGCTGAAGGGCCGCTTCGACGGCTTCGCCCTACGCGTTCCCACGCCGACGGTCAGCATCATCGACTTCGTCGCCATCACCGAGAAGCCGGTCACGGCCGAGACCGCCAACGACGCGCTCCGCGCGGCGGCGGACGGCCCGATGAAGGGGCTCCTCGGCTACACCGACGAGGAGCTCGTGAGCATGGACTTCAAGGGCGACCCGCGGAGCTCCATCATCGACGCGGCATCGACCATGGTCACCGGCGAGAACCTGCTGAAGGTGATCGCCTGGTACGACAACGAATGGGGCTACTCGTGCCGCGTCTCCGACCTGGCGGCCTTCATGGCCGAGCGACTCTAGGGTGCCGATGAACGCCAAGACGATCCGCGACGTCGACGTCGGGGGGCGTCGCGTCTTTCTGCGGGCCGACCTCAACGTCCCCCTCGACGACGGACGGATCACCGACGACACGCGCATCCGGGCCAGCCTGCCCACGATCGTGAACCTGCTGGAACGCGGCGCCATCGTGATCCTCGCCAGCCACCTCGGCCGGCCGAAGGGCAAGGTGAACGACGCGCTGCGCATGAAGCCGGTGGCCGATCGGCTCGCCCAGCTGCTGGGGCGACCGGTCCGCATGACCGGCGACGCGCTCGGACCGGGCGTCCAGGTGGCGGTCGACAAGCTGCGACCCGGGGACCTCATCCTCCTCGAGAACCTGCGCTTCCGCGCCGATGAGGAGGCGAACGACCCCGAGTTCGCCGAGGCGCTCGCCGGGCTGGCCGACATCTACGTGAACGACGCGTTCGGCGCGGCGCACCGCGCCCATGCCAGCACCGAGGGCATCACGCACTTCCTGCCCGCGGTCGCCGGGCTTCTCATGGAGCGCGAGGTCGACTCGCTGTCGCGCCTGCTCACGAAGCCGCCGCGTCCGTTCCACGCCGTGATCGGCGGGGCGAAGGTCTCGGGCAAGCTCGAGGTGCTCGAGGCGCTCCTCACCCGCTGCCAGGCGGTCCTCGTCGGCGGCGGCATGGCCAACACGTTCCTGGCCGCCCGCGGGCTCGAGCTGGGAAAGAGCCTGGTCGAGGAGGACCAGCTCGAGAACGCGGAACGGATCGTCGCAGAGGCACGACGCAAGCGCGTGCGGCTCATGCTGCCCACCGACGTCGTGGTGGCGCCGCAGATCCATCAGCGCTCCAAGACGAAGATCGTGGCCGTCGACGCGGTGCCGAAGGACCAGATGATCGTCGACATCGGCCCGGAGACGAGGGCCGCCTTCGCGGACCACCTGTCCAAGGCGAAGACGATCTTCTGGAATGGCCCGATGGGCGTGTTCGAGATCAGCCAGTTCGCCGACGGCACGAACGAGATGGCGCGCGCCATCGCGCGCCGGACGTCGGCCAAGACGGTGACCATCGTCGGCGGTGGTGACTCGGTGGCGGCCGTGGAGCAGCTCGGCCTCGCCGACCGCATGACGCACGTCAGCACCGGGGGCGGCGCATCGCTCGAGTTCATCGAGGGCAAGTCCCTGCCGGGCGTGGAGGCCCTCCTCCCCGCCGACGCCGAGATCAACTTCCGGGAGAACGCATGACCACCCTGATCGAGGACGTCATCGGTCGCGAGATCCTCGACTCGCGCGGCAACCCGACCGTGGAGGTCGATGTCTTTCTCACCGACGGGTCGGTCGGGACCGCCATGGTCCCTTCCGGTGCCTCCACCGGTGCGCACGAGGCGGCCGAGCTTCGGGATGACGACGCATCTCGCTACCGGGGCAAGGGGGTGCTGAACGCCGTTCGCCACGTGAACGAGACGATCCGACCCGAGCTCCTCGGGATCGATGCGGTCGACCAGGTCGGGCTGGATCGGCTGCTCATCGATCTCGACGGCACGCCGAACAAGTCGAAGCTCGGCGCGAACGCGCTGCTCGGGGTCAGCCTGGCGGTGGCGCACGCTGCCGCCGAGTCGGTGGGGCTGCCGCTCTACCGCTACCTGGGCGGCGCCGGCGCTCGGACCCTGCCCGTACCGCTCGTGAACATCCTGAACGGTGGCAAGCACGCCATCGACTCGACCGACTTCCAGGAGTTCATGATCGCGCCGCTCGGTGCACCATCGTTCCGCGAGGGGCTTCGCTGGGCAGCCGAGACGTTCCACGCGCTCGGTGCGCTCCTCCACGAGGAAGGCTTCGCGACGACCGTCGGCGACGAGGGTGGGTACGCGCCGAGCCTCGGGAACAACGAGGACGCCATCGCGGCGGTGCTGACCGCCATCGAGCGGGCCGGCTACCAGCCCGGGGACCAGATTGCCATCGCGCTCGACCCCGCCAGCACCGAGCTCTTCAGCGATGGGCGCTACACCCTCGCGCGCGAGGACCGGACCCTGACCGGCGCGGAGATGGTCGACTTCTGGGCCGACTGGGCCGAGCGCTATCCGATCGTCAGCCTCGAGGACGGGCTGGCGGAGGACGACTGGAAGGGCTGGACGGCCCTCACGGCGCGGCTCGGGGAGAAGGTCCAGCTCGTGGGCGACGACCTGCTCGTCACGAACACCGAGCGCCTGGAGCGCGGGATCCGCGAGCAGGCGGCGAACAGCATCCTCGTGAAGCTGAACCAGATCGGCACCCTGACCGAGACCCTGGAGGCGGTCGAGATGGCGCAGCGCGCCGGGTGGACTGCCGTGATCAGCCATCGATCCGGGGAGACCGAGGACACGACGATCGCCGATCTCGTGGTGGCGCTGAACACCGGCCAGATCAAGACCGGCTCGATCAGCCGGTCGGAGCGGATCGCGAAGTACAACCGCCTGCTGCGCATCGAGGAAGAGCTGGCCGATGCGGCCATCTATGCGGGACCGAGGGCCTTCGTTGCGAATCGCACCTGACCCGCCCCTGCCCCGAAACGAACGACGACCCCGGTCCATGGACCGGGGTCGTCTGCCGTCGGGGAATGACCGAGATCAGCTCTCGGAGTCCTCGTCGCTGCTCTTGGCGCGGCGCCGGGCGGCGGCCGACTCGCGGGTCGCTCGCGTCACGGCGACCTTCGCCTTGCCGGCGGCCGTGCGCGGGCGATCGGTGGCCTTGCCTGCGGCGGCCTTCGAGGCCTTGGCGGCGGCGACCTTCTTGCGCTGGGCGGTCTTGCTGGCGGTCGTTCGCTTCTTGGCGGCGACCGGCGCGCCGGCCTCGGTGCCATCGAGCAGGTGTGCGGCGTTGACCTTCGCCATCAGGCGGCTCTTGCGTCGCGCGGCGTTGTTCGGGTGGATGATGCCCTTCTCGGCGGCCTTGTCGAGCGCGCTGATCGCGGCGGTGACGGCCTCGGGGCCATCCCCGGTCGAACGCCCGAGGGCGATCTCGGAGGCCTGCTGCACGAGCGTCTTCGTCTCACTCCGCGTTCGGCGGTTCACGGCGCGGCGGCGGAGTGACTGGCGCACGCGCTTGAGGGCGGAGGGCGTGCGCGCGCCCTTCCAGGTTCGGGCCGTTCTTGCCACGTGGAATCCTCAACTCGACGACATGGGTTGCAACACGACACGCGCTCACGGGAGCGCGGCGGAGGCGGAAGTATAGCATCGAGCCCCTGAGAGGACCAACGGGGGGCTCGACAAGCGCGAGGCGAACCGCGACAATCCGACGACCGAGATCGGCGGGCCGGCCCGTGCGCCGATGGTCGGATGCTAGGAGAATCGAAGGGGAGGAACCCGGGCTGCGCCCGGAACGAGGCGCGGCTCGCGCAACGATCGCCGCGCGCTGCGCGTCCTCCTCCCAACGCCCATGACGACCACCACGTTCCCGAACCGTCTCATCCGTCCGGTGGCCACGCCCCCGGCGCGCCGCGCCATCGTCATCGGCTTCGGCGCCACGCTCCTCGCCGCGCTGCTCATCGCGTCCGCGGTGTCCACCGGCGTCGGCGTCGCAGCGGGCAGCAGCGCCCTCCCCGGCGTGACGGTCGGCGGCGTCGCCGTGGGTGGCCTGAGCCGGCAGGAGGTCGCCGATCGCCTTGCCGAGCAGCTCCCCTCCCTCTCGGCCGGCAATGCCACGCTGGCCATCGGTGACGAGACGGTGCCCGTGAGCTTCGAGGAGCTCGGCCGCGGCTACCAGGTCGACACGATGGTCGATGCCGCCATGGCCCTGGGCCGCGGAAGCAACCCGCTGGCCGATGGGGTCGCCCGCCTCCGCTCGCTCGTTCATGTCTCGTCTGTCCCGGTCGCGGTCCATGCCTACGACCCCGATGCGCTGGCACGGATCTCCACCGACATCGCCCAGCGCATCAGCGTGCCGGCCGTCGAGGCCTCCGTCGTCGCGGACGGCGCCACGTTCACCGTCAGCCCGGGAGCCACCGGCCTGCATCTCGAGGCCGGTGCGGTCGAGGCGGCGGTCGCCGGGGCGGTGAGCACGACGAGCCCCGCGGACGTCCACATCACGCTGGAACCGACCGTGGTCGATCCCGCCGTCTCGACCGAGACGGCCGAGGCCGTCGCCGCGTCGGCCCGCTCCGCCACCGCCCCGCTGACGTTCGAGATCCCGGGGGCCGCCGCCGATGAGGCGCCGATCACCCTGGCGCCCGAGACGATCGCCTCCTGGCTGAGCTTCGGACCCGATTACGGCGGGGTCGCCTACGCGCTCCACGTCGACGAGGCAGCGGCGCAGGCCGCGCTGGCCGGGATGGCCGAGACGGTCGACCGCGACGCCGTGAACGCGCGGATCGCCGTCGCCGCGGCCGGCGGGCTGGGCGGTGTCATCCCCGGCCAGGAAGGCCGCTCGCTGAACGTCGAGGCGTCCCACGACGCGCTGATGCGGATCCTCTCCCGGCGTGCCGCCGGAGCTCCGATCGCCTCGCTCGGGCTGGCCGTCGACGTCACCGAACCTGCGGTGACGACCGCCGCGGCCGAGGCGATCCTGCCGCGCATGCAGATGGTCTCGTCGTGGACCACCTACTACGTGCCCGGCGACGGCAACGGCTACGGGAACAACATCAACATCGGCGCGCGCGACATCGACGGACGGAACCTGGCTCCCGGCGAGTGGTTCAGCTTCTGGGGCAGCATCGGTCCGGTCACCGTGGAGCGCGGATATCACTACGGCGGCGTGATCATCGGCGGCCGGAGCGTCGCCGGCGGCGCCATCGGCGGCGGCATCTGCTCGACCTCGACGACGATCTTCAACGCTGCGCTTCGCGCCGGCCTCGAGATGGGGGATCGGGCGAACCACTACTACTACATCGACCGCTACCCCGATGGCCTGGACGCGACCGTCTACATGGCCGATGACTGGGTGCAGGACATGACGTTCCGCAACGACACCGAGCACCCGATCGTCATCCGCGGCTTCGGTGGCAACGGCTTCGTCACCTTCCAGCTGTGGACCGTCCCGACCGGTCGCACCGTCGTCCTCACCGATCCGGCGACGAGCAACCACCGCAAGGCCATCGACACCACGCAGGTCGTGGCCGGCATGGCGCCCGGCACGAGCAAGCGCGTCGAGTACCCGCACGACGGCCACGACGTGAGCCGCACGCGGTACGTGTACGACGCGAACGGCACCGAGATCCACCGCAACACGTACTTCAGCTCGTATCGCACCGTGAACGGGATCGTGCAGACCGGGCCGGCACCGGCGCCCGAGCCCCCTGAGCCGCCCGGCGACACCGCCGATGCGGGCGCGGAGACGCCGGCTCCCTGACCGACCGGCGGTACGGTCGGCCGGCGTCGGCTAGACTTCCGCCCCGTGATCCCCCCGGAGCGCATCCGCAACTTCAGCATCGTCGCGCACATCGACCACGGCAAGTCGACCCTTGCCGATCGGCTGCTCGAGGTGACCCAGACGATCGACAAGCGGCTGATGCAGTCGCAGGTGCTCGACTCGATGGACCTCGAGCGTGAGAAGGGCATCACCATCAAGGCCCGCGCCGTGCGCGTCCACTACGACGCCGCCGACGGCCACACCTACGCCCTGAACCTCATCGACACGCCGGGCCACGTCGACTTCACGTACGAGGTGAGCCGCTCCCTCCAGGCGTGCGAGGGGGCGATCCTCGTCGTCGACGCCACGCAGGGCATCGAGGCCCAGACCCTCGCCAACGTCCACCTCGCGATGGCCCAAAACCTGACGATCATCCCGGTCATCAACAAGATCGACCTTCCCTCGGCCGATCCGGAGATGGTCATGGACGAGCTCGAGGAGACGCTCGCCATCCCGCGGGAGGAGGTCATCCTGGCCAGCGCCAAGGACGGCACGGGCATCGGGGAGATCCTCGAGGCCATCGTGGCGCGCGTCCCGGCGCCCGCTCACGAGGCCGATGCGCCGCTCGCGGCACTCGTGTTCGACAGCCATTACGACCAGTACAAGGGCGTCGTCGCCTACGTCCGCTTGGCGTCCGGCGTGCTGCGGGACCACGACCGGATCCGCTTCATGGCCACCGGCGCCGAGTCCGAGATCCTGGAGCTCGGCTACTTCCGGCCGCAGCCGGTGCCGACGAAGCGCCTCGTGGCCGGCGAGGTCGGCTATGTCGCCACCGGCCTGAAGAGCATCCGCGAGGCCCAGGTCGGCGACACGCTCACGACCGCGGCGCACCCGGCACCGCAGCCATTGCCCGGCTACCAGGAGCCGCTGCCGCTCGTCTTCGCCGGGATCTACCCGCTTCGGGGCGACGACTACCCCGAGCTGCGTGAGGCCCTCGACAAGCTCCATCTCAACGACGCCGGATTCGTCTACGAGCCCGAGTCATCGGCGGCGCTCGGGTTCGGCTTCCGCTGCGGGTTCCTGGGCCTCCTCCACATGGAGATCACCCAGGAGCGGCTCGAGCGCGAGTTCGACCTCGACCTCATCGCATCGGCGCCCAGCGTCGAGTACCGCGTGAAGCTCCACCACCGCGACGACGAGCTCGTCGTCGACAACCCGGCCCAGATGCCGGGGCCCGGCGAGATCGAGCAGATCAGCGAGCCCTGGGTTGCCACGCAGGTCATCACCCCGACCGACTACATCGGCCCGCTCATGGAGCTCGCCACCACGCGGCGCGGGGAGTTCCAGAACATGGAGTACCTGGACCCGAAGCGGGTCAACATGCACTTCGAGATGCCGCTCGGCGAGCTGATCATCGACTTCTACGATCAGCTCAAGAGCCGATCCAGCGGGTACGCCAGCCTCGACTACACGTACATCGGCTATCGCCCGGGCGACCTCGTGAAGCTCGACGTGCTGGTCAGCGGGGAGCCGGTCGACGCCCTCAGCCTCATCGTGCACCGATCGAACGCCTATCGATCCGGCAAGGCGCTGGTCGAGAAGCTCAAGGAGCTGATCCCGCGCCAGATGTTCGAAGTGCCGGTCCAGGCCGCCATCGGCTCGCATATCATCAGCCGCGAGACGATCCGGGCCATGCGCAAGAACGTCCTGGCCAAGTGCTACGGCGGCGACATCACCCGGAAGCGAAAGCTGCTCGAGAAGCAGAAGGAAGGAAAGCAGCGGATGAAGCGGATCGGCTCGGTCGAGATTCCGCAGGAGGCCTTCCTCGCCGTGCTTCGCATGAACGAGAGCGCCGGCTGACCGATGACGTTCTTTGAGTCGCTGCGGCTGGCGATCGCGCTCGGCCTGACCCTCTTCCTCGTTCTCCTGCGTTTCGACTCCGAGCGCATCACCCGGTCGGACTACTTCCGCTACCGCACGCCGTGGATGGGGCCGGTCAGCTACTACATCCTGGTCATCGGCTTCGCCATCGGCATCGCCATCATCCTGCCATCGGGACGGGCGCAGCTCTTCCTCACGGGCGGCGACCCGAGCAACACCGCGGCGATCATGCTGGCCTTCGTGGCCGTCGCGCTGCTCAACGGCGTGGCGCTCGCGTTCCTGCGCTACGGAGGAATCCTGCCGCTGCCGATGGAGCTCGTGCCGAGCCGCGTTCTCGGTGCCGCCGCGAACGCCATCAGCGAGGAGCTCCAGTTCCGCTCCATCGTGCTCGGCATGCTCCTCTTCGCCGGCGTCCCGGCGGGCTGGGCGATCGCGCTCCAGGCACTCGTCTATGGCCTGGCGCACCGGCGCCTGTGGCACGACCGCGACTGGTACTTCCTCGCCGGCTCGGTGCTTCTCGGCTGGGCGGCCGGCGTGGCGACGATCGAGACCGGCTCGGTCCTCCCGGCCATCGTCGGGCACTTCGCCGTGACGATGAGCCTCTTCGCCTTCGCCGGAGGGCGCCTCCGCCAGCGACCGATCTAGGAGCCGGTGGGGGGCGTGGGGAGGCTCGTCCGCCCAGCCCGCCCGCAGGCGGGCGGGACCGGCTGCCGAGCCCAACCATGAACCACCTCGGCTCCGGGATTGGCCGGCAGCCTCGCCCGTGATTGACAGCTGGACGAGGTGCGGTCTAGGTCGAGAAGTCCTTGTCCTCCATCTCCCACGCGTGGTCGAGCGTGTGGTACGCGGAGTGCCGGATGAGGAATGCCAGCGTCCATGACCGCATCTTCCGCGCGACCTCGCCCGCGTTGTAGGCGCGGATGGCGGCGACGTAGTCGTCCCGGTACTGGCGGAGGCCATCGGGGGTCAGGGCCCCTTCCTCGGGGATGCGCAGGCCGACCTGTTTCGCGTAGTCCTCGCTCTCGTTGCGAATCGTGTGGCGGACGATCTGGGTCCGGTCGCGACCCCCGCCGCGGGGACCCTTCTGCATCTCCTCGGAGACGCGCGCCGCGACGCCGTCGAAGAACGCCCAGCATGCCCGCAGGAGGGTGATGCCTCGATCCAGGTCGGCCTCGCTCATCGGGTCCGCCTCGGCGGAACAGGGGGCGAAGGAGATGCCCCAGAAGTCGGTCGAAGGCGTTCCGACCTTGTCCTCGACGATCTCGAGCGGGCCCGCTGCGTCGAACTCGTCCGCCATGCCCGCGAGGTCGGCGACGGGGCGATAGCGCGCTCGATACGACTCGAACACCTCGAGTGCGGCCTCGGGTGTCTTTGCACCGCGGCTCCAGCCCGGCCAGTCCAGGCCGAAGGCCACGGCGCGCTTGGCCTTGGGGCCTCGGTCGATGACGGTGCGGACGGCCATGGCGCGATGATGCCGCACGCGCCGGCCACGGTGTGGCCCGATCGAACCCGCGGTCGGTCGTAGACTCCGGCGATGGAGCCCTCGCATCACCTCTACGTCCACGTGCCGTTCTGCCGGCTGGTGTGCGCGTACTGCGACTTCGTCACGGTCGGCGGACGGGCGGACGACATCGGGCGCTATGCCGATGCCGTGCGGCGCGAGCTCGAGCTGCGACCGGCGCCGGGCGAGCTCCGCACGGTGTACTTCGGTGGCGGCACGCCGTCGCTCCTCGACGGGGCGACGATCGGCTCCATCCTGGATGCCGCTCGCGCGCGGTGGGCCTCGGTCGCACTGGATGAGGTGACGCTGGAGGCCAATCCCAGCGGCCGCGAGACGCCGGACTGGGAGGGGTACCGGAGGGCCGGCGTGACGCGCATCAGCCTCGGCGTGCAGTCGCTGCGCGACGAGGAGCTGACATCCCTGGCCCGCGGCCACACCGCGGTGGAGGCTCGCGACGCGTTCGCCTCGGCCCGCGCCGCGGGATTCGCGGACGTCAGCATCGACCTGATCTACGGAATCGGCGGACAGACGCTGGACGACTGGCGCGACGGGCTCGAGCGCGCGTTGGAGCTCGGGCCGGATCACATCAGCTGCTACGCCCTCCAGCTGGCCCTCCAGCCCGATGAATGGGCCGCACCTCCCAGGGCAGGGGCGCTGCGCTGGCGCGACCGCATGGTGCGTCGGCAGGACGACGAGCTGGCGGGCGACCAGTACGCGCTCGCCGCCGATCTTCTCGGCGAGGCCGGGTACGCGCAGTACGAGCTGAGCTCCTGGGCGCGGCCGGGTCGCGAGAGCCGGCACAACGCCGCGTACTGGGCTCGACGGCCGTACACCGGGATCGGCGCGGGCGCCCACTCGTACGACGGGGTGGCCGAGCGCTCATGGAACGAGCGCGACCTCGACGCCTATCTCGCCGGGGTCGAGGTGGGGGAGCGTCCGATCGCCGGCCGGGAGGCGCTGGATGCGACCACGCGCGCATTCGAGGCCGTGGCGCTCGGCCTGCGTCGCGTGTCGGGGATCCGGCGCTCGGACATCGCCGCAGAGTTCGGCGAGGACCCGCTCGATCGGGACCCGGCGGCCGTGGAGGAGGTGGTACGCGCCGGCCTGCTCGAGCTCGACGGTGATCGCGTCCGGCTCACCGCTCGCGGCCGGCTCATGGCCAGCGAGGTGCTCCTGGCATTCGTGCCGGAGGCCGTCGCCCGGCGTTGACACCGCCTTCCGGGGAGCGGTACCATGCCGCAATCACCGTTCTGGCACTCTAGCCCCGAGAGTGCTAACACGAACTCCGGAGGTCGGCATGCCAAGCGAGAGCACCACGTCCCGCGACCGCACGACGCCGATCCGGCAGGCCCTCGAGCTGACGGATCGGCAGCGCACCGTGCTGCGCGCCGTCGTCGAGGATTACGTCCTCACCGCGGTGCCCGTGGGATCCAAGGCACTCGTCAACCGCTACTCCCTCGGCGTCTCACCGGCGACCGTGCGCAGTGCGATGGCCGAGCTCGAGGCCCTTGGACTCCTGTCGCACCCGCACACGAGCGCCGGTCGCGTTCCCTCGGATCTCGGCTACCGGCTGTACGTGGAGTCGCTCATGCGCGAGGCCGAGCTCGACCAGGCGGATCGGCTCATGATCCGGCACCAGTTCAGCCAGGTGCAGCTGACGAGCAACGAATGGCTGCGCCTGGCGGCGTCGATCCTCGCCGGCAGCACGCGCTCGGCTGCGGTCGTCACACCGGCCCGCTCGCGACGGGCGCGCTTCGGACATGTCCAGCTCGTGGCCCTCGCCGATGGCACGCGCCTCGTCGTCCTGGTGCTGGGGGACGGAAACGTCGTCCAGCGGCGCCTGGACCGGAACGCGCTTCAGCGCGCGGTGCCTGACAGCACGCTCGACCAGGCCGAGCTCGACGCGACCGCCGGCATTCTCAACACCGAGCTCGCCGGGCTCTCGGCACCCCAGGTTCGACGCCGGACCGCGAAGCTTCCCGAGCTATCAGCGCACGTCGCCGGCGACCTGGTTGCCATGCTCGAGGAGGCCGATTCGGTCGTCGTCGAGGACGTCTTCACCGACGGCATCGTCAACGTCCTCGAGCAGCCCGAGTTCGCGGAGGGATCGCGCCTGCGACCCGTGCTCGAGGTCCTTCAGCGCAGCGACTTCCTGGAGCAGCTGGTGCCCGTGCTGACCCGCAGCGGCGGTGTGCACGTGATCATCGGCCGGGAGAACTCGAACGACGCGATGCACGAGGTCAGCCTCGTCTTCGCGCCCTACGGCGCACCCGACCGGGCACTCGGCTTGCTCGGAGTGCTGGGCCCGACCCGCATGCGCTACCCGCGGGCCATCCCGACGGTGCGCTACCTGTCGTCGCTCATGAACGAGCTCATCAACAGTCACTACGGCGAGACCCAATGACCGACCAACCCACGAACGGCGGGCCACGCACCCGCTCGACGAAGACCCGCGGCGAGGAGCGAGCGGAGGCGATCGCGACTCCGTCCCGGATCGAGCTGGCGGAGCGGATCGAGCTGCTCGAGCGAGAGCTCGAGGAGGCTCGTCGCGCGGAAGAGGAGCACCGCAACAACTGGCATCGCTCGGCGGCCGACTTCGCCAACTACAAGCGACGGACCGAGGAGGAGCGCTCGACGCTGACGCAGTTCAGCAACGCGGTCCTCATCGGCAAGCTGCTGGGCGTGCTCGACGACTTCGACCGGGCGCTCGACAACGTCCCGGACGAGATCCACGACCCGTGGCTGGAGGGCGTCCAGCTGACCGAGCGCAAGCTGCGCAGCGTCCTCGAGTCGGAGGGTGTGACGCAGATCGAGGCGGTCGGACAGCCGTTCGACCCGAACCTGCACGAGGCGGTCGTCCACGAGGACACCGCCGACCATCCCGACAACGAAGTGATCGGCGAGCTGCAGCGCGGATACCGCCTGCACGACCGGGTGATCCGGCCGAGCCTCGTCCGAGTGGCGAACAACCCGAAGGAGCACTGAACGACCCATGGGCAAGATCATCGGCATCGACCTGGGCACGACGAACTCGGTCGTGGCCGTCATGGAAGGCGGGGAGCCCCAGGTCATCACGAACGCTGAGGGCGGCCGCACGACACCATCGGTCGTCGGCTTCCCGAAGAGCGGTGAGCGTCTCGTCGGCCAGGTGGCCAAGCGACAGGCGATCACCAACCCCGAGAACACCGTGTTCAGCATCAAGCGCTTCATGGGGCGTCGCTTCGACGACCCCGAGGTGCAGCGCAGCAAGGGCCTCGTCCCGTACGAGGTGATCAAGGATCCGAAGAGCGACGGCGTCGTCGTCAAGCTCGGCAACGACAAGAACTTCAGCCCGCCGGAGATCAGCGCGATGATCCTCCAGAAGCTGAAGTCCGATGCCGAGGCCTACCTGGGTGAGAAGGTCACCGAGGCGGTCATCACCGTCCCGGCCTACTTCGACGACACCCAGCGCCAGGCCACGAAGGATGCCGGGCGGATCGCTGGACTGGACGTCAAGCGCATCGTCAACGAGCCGACCGCGTCGGCGCTGGCGTACGGGCTCGACAAGCAGAAGGACGAGAAGATCGCCGTCTACGACCTGGGCGGCGGCACGTTCGACATCAGCATCCTCGAGCTCTCCGAGGGCGTCTTCGAGGTCCGCTCGACGAACGGCGACACCCATCTCGGCGGCGACGACTTCGACCAGCGGATCATCGACTGGCTCTCCGAGGAGTTCAAGAAGTCCGAGGGGATCGACCTGACGAAGGATCGGATCGCCCTCCAGCGCCTCAAGGAGGCGGCCGAGAAGGCGAAGATCGAGCTGTCGAGCACGACCTCGACGGAGATCAACCTGCCGTTCATCAGCGCCGATGCCTCCGGACCGAAGCACCTCGTCTTGAACCTCACGCGGGCCAAGCTCGAGGATCTCGTCGCCGATCTCATCGCGAAGACCGCCGATCCGGTGAAGAAGGCGCTCGCCGATGCGGGCATGAAGCCCGGCGATATCGACGAGGTGATCCTCGTCGGCGGCATGACCCGCATGCCGTCCGTCGTCGAGGCCGTCAAGAAGATGTTCAACGGGAAGGAGCCTCACAAGGGGGTCAACCCCGATGAGGTCGTGGCCGTCGGTGCGGCGATCCAGGCGGGCGTGCTGGCCGGCGAGGTCAAGGACGTCCTCCTGCTCGACGTCACTCCGTTGAGCCTGGGCATCGAGACCATGGGCGGCGTTGCGACGAAGATGATCAACCGCAACACGACGATCCCGACGTCCCACACCCAGATCTTCTCGACGGCATCGGACAACCAGCCGTCGGTCGACATCGTCGTGCTCCAGGGCGAGCGCGAGATGGCATCCGACAACAAGAAGCTGGCGACGTTCCGCCTCGATGGCATTCCGCCGGCGCCTCGCGGCGTGCCGCAGATCGAGGTGACCTTCGACATCGACGCCAACGGCATCCTCAACGTGGCCGCCAAGGACAAGGCCACGAACAAGGAGCAGAAGGTGACGATCACCGCCTCCTCGATGCTCGCCAAGGAGGACGTGGACAAGATGGTCCGCGACGCCGCCGAGCACGCCGAAGAGGACCGGGCGCGCCGCGCCGCGACCGAGTCGCGCAACGAGGCCGATGCCCTGGTCTACCAGGGCGAGCGCCTGCTCAAGGACCTCGACGACAAGCTGTCGGACGAGGAGAAGGCGGAGGTCAACGCCCGCATCGAGTCGGTCAAGGAGGCGCTCGCCGGCGAGGACGCCGGAGCCGTGGACTCCACCAAGGGTCAGCTGGCCGAAGTGCTCCAGCGCATCGGCAC
Organism: Chloroflexota bacterium; assembly: GCA_025699005.1. GTDB lineage: Bacteria > Chloroflexota > Limnocylindria > QHBO01 > QHBO01 > JACDBZ01. The sequence continues at coordinate 17,084 of JAILWI010000007.1, forward strand.
GAAGGCGTACGAGGCGACCGACTCGGGTGACGGCAACGGCACCGACGGTGGCGCGGCCGATACCGGCGCCGAGACCGACGGCGAGAGCCCGTCCGAGGAAGAGGGCGAGACGATCGAGGGCGAGTACAAGGAGGTCTGACCTCCTCGCTCCTCGAACATCCGGTGAAGGCCGGGCCCCGCGCGGGTCCGGCCTTCCTGCATCCGGTCCACCCGGATCACGCCCCCGGTTCGGCCACCGGCTGCGGCTGCGTGCACATCGGGCAACGGCGGGCGGCGATCGGGATCTCCGACGTGCACTCGGTGCAGGTCTTCGTGGTCGGGGTGGGCTCGGCGCCGGCCTGGCGTCGGGCCTCGAGCGCGTTCAGCGGTCGCACGACGAAGAAGTAGATCGCCGCGGCGACCATGAGGAAGCTGAGCAGCGCATTGAGGAAGAGGCCGTACCGCACGGTGGCCTTCCCGACCGTCACCGCGAGCTCGTCGAAGTTCGGCGACCCGAAGATCCCGAGCAGTGGCGTCAGGATGTCGGTGACGAACGAGGTCACGACGGCGCCGAAGGATGCGCCGATGACGACCGCCACGGCCAGCTCGACGACGTTGCCGCGCAGGATGAACTCTCGGAATCCCTGGATCATGGGTCGGGCGGTCTCCGTTTCGGGTGTGGGTGATCTCGCCTATCCTCGCATCGATGCGACTTGCCACGTGGAACGTCAACTCGCTGAAGGCGCGCCTCGAGCGCGTCCTGGCCTGGACCGAGCGTCACCAGCCCGACGTTCTGTGCATCCAGGAGACGAAGCTGTCCGATGCCCAGGTGCCGATGATGGACTTCCGCGCCCTGGGATACGACGTCGTGCACCACGGTCCCGGGCGCTGGAACGGGGTGGCGATCGCGTCGCGCATCGGCATCACCGATGTCGTGGCCGGCCTGCCGGCGCTCGACGACTGGACCGATGACGGCGGGCGCTTCCTGGCCGCGACCTGCGGCACGACGCGCGTGGCGAGCGTCTACGTCCCGAACGGACGCGTCGTGGACTCCGAGTTCTACCTCGAGAAGCTCGAGTGGCTGGCCCGGCTGTCACGCTGGCTCGACGACAACGACCCGTCCACCGAGCTCGCGATCTGCGGGGACTACAACGTGGCGCCCGAGGACGACGACGTCTGGGACGTCAACGCGGTCCACGGGGCGACCCACGTCTCGCCGCGTGAGCGCGCGGCCGTGGCGAAGCTGCGTGAGTGGGGGATGGTCGACGTCGTGCGGCGCTTCAACCCAGACCCCGGCTTCTTCACCTGGTGGGACTACCGCGCCGGCCACTTTCACAAGAACTTCGGCATGCGCATCGACCACGTCTATGCCAGCGAGCCGCTCGCGGCACGGGCGGTCGCCGCGATCCGGGACCGCGACGCCCGCAAACCGTCGACCTACCCCGGGATTCCCTCGGACCACGCACCGCTCGTGGTCGACTTCGCGGACTGACGGCCGGAGCGCCAGCCGGCGTCAGCGGTCGCGCACGAGGTTCGCGACGGACCGTCCGACCCGGGTGCGCGGCCACGCGACCTTCTCCGCGCCGACGAAGCGCCGGTAGTCCTCGACCGCACGGGTGAGCGCCGTGGCGAAGGCCGGGTCGCCGGCGGGATCGAAGTCCGGCTCGAACCACACGCCGAGGATGCGAAGCGTCTTCGTCTTGCGATCCAGCCTCGGCTCGATGCGGCCGACGAACCGATCGCCGAAGAGGATCGGCAGGACGTAGTAGCCCCACTTCCGCTTCTTCTCGGGGACGTAGACCTCCCACAGGTAGTCGAAGCCCCACAGGTCGCGGAGGAGACGCCGATCCCACACGATCGGGTCCAGTGGTGCGAGGAACGAGACGCCGGTGGCGGCGAGCGGAGCCACGGCATCCCTGAGCATCGGCAGCTCATCGGCGAGGACGTAGCTGACGGACTTCATTCCCTCGACCTGGATCGGCGCGAGCACGCCGTCGTCGACGAGGCGATCCGTCCGCCGGCGGCGATCGGCGGGTGGACCGGCGCTGTACATGACCTCCATCTGCACCCCGTTCGGGGCCGTGATGCCCATGGCGCGGAAGCGGCTCAGCAGCCGGTGCGTCATCGCCTCCTCCTCCGATGCGGGATCGGCGAGGAGCTTCGCCGGGACGATGCGCTCGATGAGGTCGTAGTGGCGGCGGTTTCCCTCGCGCCGCGCGATGCCGATGCGGCCGATGACGAACAGCGCCTCCATGACGGCCCGGCTGGCGCGGGTCGGCGCCCACCACCAGTCAATGGCGTGGGCGTGCTCCGCGAACGCGGCGGTGGTGAGCGGTCCATCGGCCTCGAGGCGCGCGAGGACGGCATCGGCGACGGCGCGCTGCTCGGTGAGGATGCCGCCTTCGACGTCGGCGCGGTTGCGCTCCCAGGTGACCCGGTAGTGCGGCAGCTCGTCGATCGGGACGATGTTGAGGCTCTTGTTGTAGAGCTCGATGAGGCGCCGATCGGGTCCGTAGAGGTACTCCTCGCACCACGCGCGCTGATAGCCGCCGATCCGGGCATGGAGCACGAGGTCGTGGTTGCGCGCGCCGGGCACCTCGAGCGGGTCGAACTGCAGCAGGCCCAGCCGATCGATGACGGCCATGACGCTGGCGGGCTCGGCCGGCAGCGCGCGCGGCGGCGCCAGGAGATGGCGCGTGACGAGGAATCGGCGCGCCTGGTCCGCCGATACGGCGAGGGGATCCATGAGCGGATCGTAGCGGCGTGAGCCTTCGCCTTCCGGGCGCATCGGCTTGGCACTCGCCGCATTTGAGTGCCAATTGGTATGATCCTGCGCGCCATGGCCGTGAAACGCGATTACTACGACATCCTGGGTGTCGGCAAGGACGCCGACGAGGCCGAGATCAAGCGTGCCTTCCGTCGCCTCGCCCAGCAGCACCATCCCGACGTCGACAAGAACGACGGGGCCGAGGAGCGCTTCAAGGAGCTCAACGAGGCGTACCGCGTCCTGTCCGACCGGCAGCGCCGATCGGCGTACGACATGTTCGGCCATGCCGGCGTGGAGGGTGCCGCGGCCGGTGGTTTCGAGGGCTTCGGCGGTGGCTTCGGGCCGTTCGGCGACATCTTCGACGCGTTCTTCGGCGGGGCACCGGCCGGCACGCGACGGCGCACCCGTGTCGTGGCCGGGGCCGACCTCCGCTACGACCTCACGATCGACTTCGCGGAAGCCGTCTTCGGCATCACGAAGGAGATCACATTCCCCACGCTCGTCACCTGCGCCCGCTGCGAGGGCTCAGGCGGCGAGCCCGGCACGGAGCCGGAGACCTGCCCGGAGTGCAACGGCAGCGGGGAGAAGCGCCGGGTGGCGCAGACGATCCTCGGGCAGATGGTCAACATCGTGGCCTGTCCTCGCTGTCGCGGGGAGGGGACCGTCATCACGAACGCCTGCGGCATCTGCAACGGCGACGGCCGGACCCGCGAGGAGCGGACCGTGGCGGTGACGATTCCTGCCGGGATCGACGACGGACAGCGCATCGCGCTCGAGGGCGAGGGCGAGGCCGGTCCCCGCGGCGGCCCGAATGGGGATCTCTACGTCGCGGTCAGCGTCCGCGAGCATCCCGACCTCGTCCGCCGGGGCACCGAGCTGTACCACGAGCTGCCGATCACGTTCCCGCAGGCGGCGCTCGGTGCCAGGCTCACCGTCCCCACCGTCGAGGGCGAGGAGGAGGTCGAGGTCCCGGCCGGAGCGCAGTCGGGCCACGAGGTCCGGCTTCGCGGCAAGGGCGTGCCGCGCCTTCGCGGCGCAGGTCGGGGCGATCTCCACGTGATCGTCAACGTCGTGGTCCCGACGAAGCTCTCGAAGCGCGAACGCGAGCTGCTCGAGGAGCTCGGCGAGGTCAGCGGGCCCGCGGTCCTGCCGAAGACCGGCGGCACGGTCATGGACCGCCTCCGCGACCTGTTCGGCTGACGCGGCGCCGATGCGCTGGCTCGAGCTCAGCATCGAGGCCGATGTCGAGGCCGTCGAGGCCGTCTCCGAGATCCTCGGGCGCGTCGCCGACGGAACCGCGGTCCACCCGACCCGGCTCATTCGCGACCCGAACGACGAGCTCGCGGCCAGCGCCGATCCATCGTCGCCGTTCGTCGTGACGGCGCATCTCTCGGACGGCCCGGCCGCTCCGGAGGCGATCGAGTCCACGGAGCGCGCGCTGTGGCACCTCCAGGCATTCGGACTGCGGCCGCTCGGCGCGCTGCGGGTGCGTGCCGTCGACGACGTCGAGTGGACCGACGCCTGGAAGGAGCACTACGCCACGCAGCGCATCGGGCGCGTGGTGATCGCGCCGTCCTGGGCGCCCGAGGAGCCGGCACGGCCTGACGACGTCGTCATCACGCTGGACCCGGGGATGGCGTTCGGGACCGGCCTGCACCCGACGACCCGTGGATGTCTCGGGCTGCTCCAGTCGGTGAACCCCATGCCGGACGAGGTGCTCGACGTCGGCTGCGGCTCGGGGGTGCTGGCCATCGCGGCGCTGCGCCTCGGGGCGCGGAGGGCCGTCGGGATCGACACCGACGCGCTGGCGGTCGAGGCCACGCGCGAGAACGCCGGTCGCAACGGTCTCGCCGATGCGGTCGAGGTCCGCCACGGCACCCTGGACGAGGACGGCGAGCGCTACCCGCTCGTGCTCGCCAACCTCGTGGCGGCGGTGCTCGTCGAGCTCGCCCCGCGCCTCGCCGATCACCTGGCGCACGGCGGCGTGCTGCTGGCCAGCGGCATCATCGAGCCCCGGGCGGAAGAGGTCGTCGCGGCCATGGAGCGTGCCGGCCTGGCAGTCACGGAGCGTCGCGATGACGGCGAGTGGGTCAGCGTGCGGCTGGAGCACGCGCCATGACGCTTCACCGCTTCTTCGTGCCGCCGGACCTCATGCGGGGCGACCGGTTTCCGCTCCCGTCGCCCATCGAGCGGCAGGTTCGGTCGGTGCTGCGCCTGCGCGACGGCGACGAGATCGTGCTGCTCCCGGGCGACGGGAGCGCGGCGCGCTGCGCGCTCGACGGCGGGGAGTGCGTCGTGCGCGAGCGCTGCGCGGCGGCGGGCGAGCCCTCGCATCGGCTCGCGATCGTGCAGGCACTGCTGAAGGGCGATGGGCTCGAACAGGTGATCCGCCGCGGGACCGAGGTCGGTGTGGCGTCGTTCCGGCTCGTCGTCACCGAGCGCTGCGTTGCCCGCGAGATCAACCCGCGCCGCCTCGAGCGGCTGCGCGCCGTCGCGCGCGAGGCGGCCGAGCAGTCGGAGCGGGGGATCGTCCCGCCGGTGGAGGGCCCGGCAACGCTTGCGGCGGTGCTCTCGTCATCCTCGGTGCTGCTTCTCGAGCGTCACGATGCCGCCCGGCTGGGCGGCCTCGAGGCACCGAGCACCCTCATCGTCGGGCCGGAAGGCGGCTGGACGCCCGCCGAGGTCGAGGAAGCACAGGGAGCCGGCGTGCAGCTGGCCGGGCTCGGGCCGCGGATCCTGCGGTCGGAGACGGTCGCGCCGGTGGCCGCGGCCGTGGTGTTGTCGCGGACCGGCGACTTCGCCTAGGCTGCTGGCGCCATGACCGAACGTGACCCGAACTGCCTGTTCTGCCGCATCGTGGTGGGCGAGATCCCGTCGGACCGTCTGCTCGAGGACGATCGCGTCGTCGTGTTCCGCGACGTGAACCCGCAGGCGCCGACCCACGTGCTGGCCATTCCTCGCGCCCACATCGGCTCGCTCGCCGACCTCGACGACGATGACGGGGAGCTGCTCGCCGCGCTCTTCGGTGCGCTGCGCCGGGTCGCGGAGGACGGTGGTATCACGGACTACCGGGTGATCTCGAACGTCGGTGCCGGCGCCGGGCAGAGCGTGTTCCACCTCCACATCCACCTCCTGGCCGGACGCCCCATGAGCTGGCCACCGGGCTGACCTCGCGGCGCCCTCGATTGACCCTCATCGGCCTCGCTGGTACCCTTCGTCGGCTTGCGTGCCCGGCGGGTCATCCCGCCATGCAATTTGGGCACGACTATCGAAGCAGGAAGGAGGCGAGACGTTTGGCAGAAGTCCGCGTGGGCGAGAACGAGACGTTCGAGAGCGCGCTGCGTCGTTTCAACAAGAAGATCCAGCAGTCGGGAATCCTGGCTGAGGCACGACGCCGCGAGCACTACGAGAAGCCCAGCGTGAAGCGAAAGCGCAAGGAAGCCAAGAAGCGAAAGGCAACCTCGCGCGCGTAGTCGCCAGACGCCAGCCTCACATCCCACGATCCGGCGCAAGGAGGACCACCGAGACCGATGACGCCGGACACTGATGCCGCGACGACCCTCACCGGTCGGATCGAGTCCGCCATGCGGGACGCCATGCGCTCCCGCGATGAGCAGCGAACCCAGACGCTTCGGATGGCGATGGCGGCTGCCCAGAACCAGCGGATCGCCAAGGGCCGAGACCTCACCGACGACGAGGTGGTCGACGTCCTGACGAAGCAGGTCAAGCAGCGCCGCGAGAGCATCGCCATGTACCGCGACGCCGGTCGCGAGGAGCGCGCCGCCGCCGAGGAGGCGGAGGCCGCCATCCTCGCCGAGTTCCTCCCGCAGCAGCTGTCCGAGGACGAGATCGAGGCGCTCGTGCGTGCCGCCATCGCCGAGACGGGTGCTTCGTCGCCCGCCGACCTCGGGCGAGTCATGGGCCGCGTCTCGCCCCAGACGCGCGGGCGTGCCGACGGCCGGCTCGTGAGCGACGTCACCCGTCGCCTCCTGGCCGGCTGACCGTGTTCATCCCGCGGACCCTCAGCGAGTCGACGGCCACGTCGACGGTGTGGCGCGCGGTCGCCGTCGCGGCGATCGTGGCGGCGTCGCTGTTCCTCATCCTCTCGGCGAACATCACGCTCGGGCAGGAGAATCTCGCCGCCGGCGAGATTGCCGAGCGCGACATTCGGGCACCGCGCGACGCGACCTTCGACTCCGCGTCGGCGACCGCGGCCGAACGAGATGCGGCCGCCGCGGCCGTCCAGGATGTAACCCAGGTCATCGAGCCGCCCGCCGACAACCAGGCCGATCAGCTGGCCGAGTTCGACGCCCTCTCGCGTCGGGTGACGCGTGTCCTCGAGCTCCGCGACCGCGAGACGATCACCGGCGACGAAATCTCGACCCGTCTCGCCGGTGACGTTCCCGAGGTGGCCGTTCGCCACCGCGAGCTGCTGGCGGGAATGTCGATCCCACGCTGGGAGGTCGTGTCGGGTGCCGCCCGATCGGCGCTGGAGTCGACGCTGGCGGGGTCCATTCGCGAGGACGAGGTCATCCGCGTCCGGAGCTCGGTGCGCGACCTCATCACGAACGACCTGAGCGAGGAGGAGCGCAGCCTGGCCGGCAACCTCGCCGCCTCGCTCGTCGAGCCGAACGTCATCATCAGCGACGAGCTGACCGCAGACGCCCGCAGCCAGGCACGCGCCGCTGTCCCGCCGGTCGAGGTCGAGGTCTTGGCCGGCGAGATGATCGTGGCCGAGGGGCAGCGGCTGACGGTGGCCGACATCGAGAAGCTCGTGGAGCTCGGCCTGACCCGGCCGAACGTGGAGGCGGGCACGGTCGCCGGCAATGCGCTGATCGCCATCCTCGTCGCGGGCCTGCTCGTCGGCTATCTCCTCCGCTTCGAGCCGGAGATCTGGCACCGCAACCGATCCGTGCTGCTCTTCTTCCTGGCGCTCGTCGTCTCCGCCGTCGCCATTCGCATCGCGGCCGACCGAACGCTGTGGGCGTTCGCGGTGCCGACGGCGGCCAGCGTGCTCCTCATCGGCATCCTGCTGCGCAACTCGGCCGGGGCCGCCATGGCGGTCGGCCTCGCCGTCCTGGCGGGCATCATGAACCGCGAGTCGCTGGAGCCGGCGGTCTACGTCCTGGCCGGTGGCGTCGTGGCTCTCCTCACCATCACGCGGGCCGAGCGGCTCAACGCCTTCGTCCGGGTGTTCGTCGCGCTGGCGATCACGAACATCGCCGTGGTGACGGCGTTCAGCCTGCTCGCGCAGCGCGACGTCACCGCGATCCTGCAGCTGGGTGGCATCGGTCTCGTCAATGCCTTCCTGTCGGTCATCCTCGCCGTCGGCAGCTTCGCGATGCTCGGCAACGTGTTCGGCATCATGACCGTGTTCCAGCTGCTGGAGCTGGCGAACCCGTCGAACCGGCTGCTGCGCCGGCTGCTGCTCGAGACCCCGGGGACGTACCACCACAGCGTCATGGTCGGCAACCTTGCCGAGCGGGCGGCGGAGACGATCGGCGCCGATCCGCTGCTGGCCCGCGTGGCGGCGTACTACCACGACATCGGCAAGATGAAGAACCCCCTGGCGTTCATCGAGAACCAGGCGGGTGCCCACAACATCCACGACGACCTCAATGCCGAGACGAGCGCCCGGATCATCTCGGGCCACATCCGGGACGGCATCGACCTGGGCTACGAGCACGGCCTGCCGGTGCAGGTCATCGGCTACATCCCGCAGCATCACGGGACGAGCGTCATGACGTTCTTCCACCAGAAGGCCCTGCGCGAGGCGGGTGGCCGAGAGGACCTCGTGAACGAGGGCACCTATCGCTATCCGGGTCCGAAGCCGCAGACGCGGGAGGCGGCGATCATCATGCTGGCCGATGGCGTCGAGGCCTCCGTGCGCTCGCTCGACAGCAAGGACGAGGAGAGCATCCGGTCCATGGTCGACCGCATCGTCGACGCGCGGCTCGAGGACGGGCAGCTGGACGACGCCGAGCTGACCCTGAAGAACGTCGCGCAGATCAAGGACGCCTTCGTCGGTCAGCTGCTCGGGATGTACCACTCGCGCATCAAGTATCCGGACAACGTCCTGCCCCTCGACCAGGCTCGCGAGCAGGCCTGAGCGGTTCCGCCTTGAGCGGGGCGTCCCATGAGGACTACGATGGTCCGATCATGGGCTGCTCGGTCACGTTCCACGACCGCGTCGGGCCCGACCGCATCGCCAACGCGGTCGAGCCGCTCCAGGCCGATGCCGCCCTGTCGCTTCTCGAGTCCGCCGTCTGCGAGACCGTGCGCCTGGCGCTCGGCACCGAGGAGGCGGAAGTCGAGCTCACGCTCTCCGGCGATGCCGAGATGGAGCGCCTGAACTTCGATCACATGGGCGAGCGCGGACCGACCGACGTGCTCTCCTTCCCGCTCCACGAGTGGTCCCTCAACGGCCGCTCGTCGCATCTCAGCGACGACGACGGCGCCTCGCCACCCGGGCCGATCCTCCTCGGTGACGTGGTGATCGACATCGACCAGGCGCTGCGTCAGGCGGCCGAGGGAGACTGGGGCGTCGTCGAGGAGCTCGTGCTGCTGGCGATCCACGGGACGCTCCACCTGCTGGGCCACGACCATGCCGAGATCGACGAGGAGGAGCGCATGCGCCGGCTCGAGCGCGACGTCCTCACCCTCCTCCATCGGCGGCATCGCGAGATCGCCTGGCAGCCCGGCTCCCTCTTCGACCGCGCCGGACACGCCGTCTCGACCGGCAGCTGACCGGATCTCGTCCGGGGACTTCCCCGACGGCGTGCGGACACGCGGAGGCGCCCGACGCCCCGCGAGCGGAGGCATCGGGCGCGGACTGCGAAGGACCCTAGGCGGCGAGCGGTGCCGCCTCGGTATCCGTGATCGGCTCGGCCATCGGCTCGATGACGGCCGGGGTACCGCTCGGGGCGATGATCCAGGCGATCAGCAGGATGGCGAACGCGACGAGTGCGGCGATGACCATGTTGGGGTGCTCCTTTCGTGGGATCGAGATTCAGGTCTGGTAGGCGATCTCGCCGTGCTGGGCCAGGTCGAGCCCGGCCTCCTCGGCGTCGTTGGTGACCCGGATGGGCGTCACGAGGTTGACGAGGAAGAGGATCGTGCCGGTCATGACGGCCGAGTAGGCCCCGACCACGGCCACGCCGATCAGCTGGGTGACGACCTGGCCGCCATTCCCGCCGAGCAGCCCGTCCACGCCGCCTACGGCGGCCGTGGCGAAGACACCGGTGGCGACCGCGCCGAAGGCACCTCCCACTCCGTGGACCGCGAAGACATCGAGCGCGTCATCGACCCGTGCCCGGAGGCGGAGCTGTGCCGCGCCGTAGCAGACCACGCCGACGCCGAGGCCGATGAGGACGGATGCGGCCGGGGTGACGAACCCGGCGGCCGGGGTGATGGCCACCAGACCGGCCACCGCGCCGATCGCGGCCCCGAGCACCGACGGCGTCCCCTTGTGGAGCCAGCTGATGGTGACCCAGGTGATGGCGGCCATGGCGGCAGCCGTGTTGGTCGTGACGAAGGCAGTCGCCGCGAGGCCGTTGGCACCGACGGCGCTCCCGGCGTTGAACCCGAACCAGCCGAACCACAGGAGGCCGGCGCCCAGGACGGTCATCGGGACGTCGTGCGGCTCGGTGGCAGGCTGGATCAGCCCCGACCTCCGTCCGATGAAGAGCGCGGCCACCAATGCCGCGATCCCGCTCGACAGATGGACGACCGTGCCGCCCGCGAAGTCGAGCACGCCGAGGCCGAACAGCCAGCCGTCCGGCGACCACACCCAGTGCGCGATCGGCGCGTAGACGAAGGTCGACCAGGCCACCGCGAAGAGGACGAAGGCCTTGAACCGCTTGCGCTCGGCGAATGCACCACTGATGAGCGCCGGCGTGATGATCGCGAACATCATCTGGAATGCCATGAACGCGAGGTGGGGGACCGTCGTGGCATAGGTGTCGGACGGTTCGCCGGTCACGCCCTCGAGCGCGAGCCAGTCGAGCCCGCCGATGAGGCCCAGGCCGGTGTCCGGTCCGAACGCCAGGGTGTATCCCCACAGCACCCAGGTGACGCTCACGAGGCCGAGGATGAAGAAGCTGTGCATGATCGTGCTGAGCACGTTCTTGCGGCGGACGAGACCGCCGTAGAAGAGGGCGAGGCCCGGGGTCATCAGCATGACGAGCGCGGCGCTCATCATCACCCAGGCGGTGTCTCCGGTGTCGATCGTTGGCATCGGGGGCTCCTGCGTCGGGGATTGACGATTGTGCAGGCAGCCTAAGCCGGGTGTCGGTGGGTCACCAGCCGTGCATCGGTTGTCGAACGGTTGCGACGTTGTGCAGGTTGCACATGCGTGAACGCTTCAGCCGGGGCTGGGCTCGGTCGGGACGGGCCTGCCGGCGTCGAGCGCCGGCGGAGGAGGCGTGCCGTCGAGGATCGCCCGCGCGACGATCGCCGCCGATGCCGGTCCGGTGCTGATACCCCACGGACCGTGCCCGGCGCACACGAACAGGCCATCGACCCCGGGAGCGCGCCCGATGAACGGTCGACCGTCGACCGACTGGGGCCGCGCGCACATGCGGCGCTCCACGACCTCGGCCTGGCCGATGGCCGGAAGGAACTCCGCCCCGCGCCGGAGGAGGAGCGCCACCGTCGCGGCCGGCTCGGGCTCATAGGGCAGGAACGTCGAGCCGAGCGTGCTGAGGCCACCCGCGCTGGCCAGGCTGAACAGGGTCGGGGGCTCGTCACCTGCTGCCGCGGCGGCCCGGGCGGTGGCCGCATCCGAGCGGTTGATCGCGTCGACCTCGTCCTCCTCGACGATGTGCGCGGGGGCGGCGCCGTCGAGCCGGAGCTGGACCGTGACTCCCCAGGTCGGGTGGATCGGCGACCAGCCGCCGGTTGGATCGACGAGCTTCGGCGTCCACGGGCCGGCCGCGACGAGCACCGCGTCGGCGGCGATGCGCGTGCCGTCGGCCAGCTCGACGCCCACGGCCGCGCCGTTCTCGATCGTCGGCTGCGCGGCCTGCCCGATCTCGATGACCACGCCCCGCTCGTGAGCCAGTGCGGCCCATGCGCCCGTCGCCGACGCCGGTGGCACCGGAAACCCGGTCTCGAGCCGGATGGCGGTGAAGCCCGGAGCGAGCGATGGCTCGATGCGTGCGAGCTCGTCGGGCGCGATGAGTCGCGCGTCGAGCTCCGGGACCGCGTCACGTTGCCGCAGCACCTGCTCCGCGGCCGCCTCCTCGCTGCGGTTGAGGAGCAGCAGGCCCGCGGGGGCATCACCGACCGAGAACTCACCCGTCGCGTCGACGAGCGCGCGGTAGCGAGTGAGGCTTTCCCGGTAGAGCGGCGCCAGCTCGGGGTCGAAGGGATGCTGGATGGCTCCGAGATTGCGACCCGACGCGCCGGCACCGATCGCGACGCCCTCGACCAGGGTCACGCGCGCTCCCCGCGTGGCGAGCATCGCCGCCGCGGCGCAGCCGATGATTCCGCCGCCGATGACGACGATCTCCGTTCTCACCGCCCGAGCATAGCGAGCCACGCCGGAGTCGGGCGCCGTCTACCATCGGCCGCGATGAAGGTGATCTGCGGTCTCGGTAACCCGGGCGACCGATATCGGTTCACCCGGCACAACGTCGGGTTCCGGGTGGTCGATCTGCTCGCCGACCGATGGGGCCACACCGGTGAGGGCCGCCTCAAGGATGGCGCAGCGGTGCTCGAGGTTCGACGCCCGGAGCCCGCGGAGCGGCTGCTGCTCGTGAAGCCGATGCGCTACATGAACCGATCGGGCGGCCCGCTGAGCTCCGCCATACGGCAGACCGAGATCGAGGTCGAGCGCGATCTCCTCGTCGTCTCCGATGACATCGACCTTCCGCTCGGTCGCGTCCGGCTGCGCCGATCGGGATCGGCCGGCGGCCACAACGGCCTCCGCGACATCATCGCCACGTTCGGCACGAACGAGTTCTCGCGCCTGCGGGTCGGCGTGGGTCGCGCGGGCGAGGTCGTCGATCACGTTCTGGCCACCTTTCGGCCCGAGGAGCGAGAGCTCGCGGACGAGATGGTGGCCGTGGCGGCCGACGCTGCCGAGACGTGGCTCGCCGAGGGCATCGATGCGGCCATGACCCGCTTCAACGGGGTCGAGGTCGAGTAGCCCGGACGCCGCTACCATGGCGGCGTCCATGTCTCCCTCGCGCGGCGGTGATGGCCGCGTCGCTCCGCTCGCCGCCGCCCTTCGGCCCCATCTGCCGAAATCGGGCGTGCTTCGTGTGCCTGCCGCCGCCCGGGCCGCCCACCTCGCCGCCCGCCGCGCGGAGCTCGGGGCTTCGACCTCGATGGTCGTCGTCACCCGCACCGACGAGGAGGCGCATCGGATCGCCGACGACCTGTCGGGCTGGATCGCGGCGGACCGCCTGCGACTGCTTCCCGAGCGGGCCGCGCTGCCGCTCGAACGTGCGCTGCCGGAGCACGACGAGTCCGCCGAGCGGCTTGCGGTGCTCGCCTCGTTGGACACCGACGCCGGCATCGTCGTCGTCTCGTCGCTGCTCGCGCTCGTGCAGCGAACGCTGGGCGTCGAACAGCTCCGCGGCGCGAGGACGGCGGTCTCCGTCGGGCGGCGAATCGCGCAGCACGACCTCCTGTCGGCACTCGTCGCGGGAGGGTACGAGCCGGTCGTCGAGGTCACCGGCATCGCCGAGTTCGCGCACCGCGGCGGCATCGTCGACGTCTGGCCGCCGGGTTCCGACGAGCCCCTCCGCATCGAGCTGTTCGGCGACGAGGTCGAGTCGATCCGCTCGTTCGACCCGATGTCCCAGGCATCCCGGAAGCGCCTCACCACCGCCGATCTGCTGCCCGCCTCCGAGTTCATTCCCGCATCGGGCTGGGGGGCGATCGGCGACGGACCGCCCGCGACGACCGAGATGCTCATCGCGGATGTCGCCCGGCTCGAGCAGGGCGACCTGGGCGAGGCGGCGGAGACGTGGGCCGCACTGCTGACCGCCGGACCGGCCATGGACCACCTCCCGGCCGGCAGCCACCTCGTCCTCACTGATACGGCCGAGCTCAGAGCGCTGGCGGGCGACCTTGACGGACAGGCCGCGGATCGCCACCAGGCCCTGGTCGCGAGCGGCGAGATCCCCGAGGGCTGGCCGGCCCCGTACGACGCGGCGGGCACCCTCGATCGGCTCGAGGAGGTGGCGGACGAGCGTCTCGAAGAGTCGGACGCCGACGACGGGGGATTCACCGCCGCGCCCCCTCTGCCCGGACGTGCCGAGCGCGCGGGCGCGTGGATCGCCGAGCTTGCGGCAGCCGACCGGCGGGTGGTCGTGACGACCGACCAGGCCAGTCGCGTGGCGGAGCTGCTCGAGGAGGCGGGCCAGCCGGTGGCATCGGTGGCCGCGCTGCGCGAGACGCCGGGCGCCGGCGGTATCGGCCTGGTCCATGGATCGCTGTCGGGCGGCTGGGCTCACCCCGCGAGCGGCCTGCTCCTGCTGACCGACCGCGAGCTGTTCGGGGCGACGCGCATCCGGCGCCTGGCGAGTGGCAAGCGTGTCGTCACGCGGGACCTCATCGGCAAGCTGCAGCCGGGCGACCACGTCGTGCACGTGGATCACGGCATCGCCCGCTATGCCGGCATGACCCAGCGGACGTTCGGCGACGATGTGAAGGAGTACCTGCAGCTCGACTTCGCCGGGTCGGACAAGATCTTCCTGCCCGCGGACCAGATCGGGCGGATCACGCGCTACTCCGGCGGTCCCGCGCCCGGCCTGAGCAAGCTCGGCGGGACCGAGTGGGAGCGGACGAAGACCCGGGTGCGCCGGGCGGTCGGGGACCTGGCTCGCGAGCTCATCGAGATCTACGCCGCTCGCGAGTCGGCGCCGGGTTTCGCCTTCAGCGCCGACACCACCTGGCAGCGCGAGCTCGAGGAGAGCTTCCCGTACACCGAGACGCCCGACCAGGCGCGGTCGATCGAGGAGGTCAAGGCCGACATGCTCCGCCGCCGGCCGATGGATCGGCTCGTCGTCGGTGACGTCGGCTATGGCAAGACCGAGGTGGCGCTGCGCGCCGCCTTCAAGGCCATCCAGGACGGGAAGCAGGTCGCGCTCCTCGTGCCGACCACCGTCCTTGCGCAGCAGCACCTGCTCACCCTGCGGCGCCGCCTGGCCGCCTTCCCGATCGAGGTGGCGATGCTCAGTCGCTTCGTCTCGAAGAAGGAGCAGGAGCGGATCCTGGCCGGCGTTTCCGACGGCAGCGTAGACATCCTCATCGGGACGCATCGGATCCTGTCGAAGGACATCGCCTTTGCCGATCTCGGGCTCCTCATCGTGGACGAGGAGCAGCGATTCGGGGTCAGCCACAAGGAGCGCATCAAGGCCATGCGTCGCGAGGTCGACGTCCTGACCCTGTCCGCCACCCCGATCCCGCGCACGCTCCATCTGAGCCTCGTCGGCATCCGCGACCTGAGCGTGATCGAGACGCCGCCCGAGGCGCGGCTGCCGATCCAGACGCGGATCGCGGAGGACGACGACGGCCTCGTGCGCGACGCGATCTCCCGGGAGCTCGACCGAGGCGGCCAGGTGTTCTACGTCCACAACCGGGTGGAGACGATCGAAGCCGCTGCGGAGCGCGTTCGTCGCCTCGTGCCGGGAGCGCGGGTCGCCATCGGGCACGGGCAGATGGCCGAGGGGATGCTCGAGCGGGTGATGCTCGACTTCAGCGACGGGAAGTTCGACGTGCTCGTCTCCACGACGATCATCGAGTCGGGGCTCGACATCCCGAACGCGAACACGATCATCATCGTGCGGGCCGACACGTTCGGGCTCGCGCAGCTCTACCAGCTGCGGGGCCGGGTCGGCCGCTCCGACCGGCGCGCGCACGCCTACCTCCTGCATCGGAGGGGGATGCCGCTCACGCCGGTCGCCCGCAAGCGGCTCCACGCCATCTTCAGCGCCTCGGACCTCGGGGCTGGTTACCAGATCGCGCTCTCCGACCTGGAGATCCGCGGCGCGGGGAACATCCTCGGGGCGGAGCAGCATGGCTTCATGGCGGCCGTCGGGTTCGAGATGTACACGCGGCTGCTGGCGGAGGCGGTGGACACGCTGCGCGGGCATCGGCCTCCCCCGGAGCTGCCGCCGATCCGGCTCGACCTGCCGGGGTCGGCCTTCCTTCCCGACGAGTACGTCGCCGACTCGGGCGCCAAGCTCGAGGCATATCGCCGGTTCGCGCAGGTCCGCAGCGACGCCGATGCCGATGCCCTGCGTGCCGAGCTCATCGACCGCTACGGGCCGATCCCGGCGCCGGTCGAGGGCCTGTTCACCGCGGTCCGCGTTCGCCTGGCCGCCGAGGCCGCGGGGGTGCCGGAGGTGCGCGCCGATGAGCGGGGGGTGACCCTCAAGTGGACGCAGATGCCGGATCGTCGCGAGGTCAGCGTGGCGCTCCAGGTGGCGGGCCTTCGACCCGACATGGCCTCGAACCAGGTGCGCCTCCCGGTCGCGCCGGGCCGCGACCCGGTCGACGTCGCGCTGCGGGCCCTTGCGGCCATCCGGGATCACGCGTCAGTCGCGGCATCGGCCGACGCTCGCTGACCTCGGGTCGCGGCTAATTGGTGAGACGCCAGGCCTCGACGGGTTCGCGCTTGCCCTTCACCTGAATCTCACCGAGCGGATCGAGCCGAAACTGCTCGCCGTCCAATCCCGCGCGCGTGGTCGCGCCGATCACGATCCCCCCGGGCTCGGCGACGGCCATGAGGCGCGCCGCGAGGTTCGTCGTGTCGCCGATCGTCGCGATGCTGCGGCGCGCATCGGCACCGACGGTGCCGGTCACGGCAGCCCCGCTGTTCATGCCGATGCGGAAGCGCGGCCAGCCGTGCTCCTCGGCGATCGGATTGGTGGCTGCCAGCAGAGCAACGGCACAGGACGCGCCCCGCTCCGCCTGGTCCTCCCCGTCGAAGATCGCCAGGACACCGTCGCCGGCGAAGTGCTCGATGCGTCCGCCGGCCGCGTCGATGATTGGCACGACGGCGGCCCAATACGCGTTGAGCATGCCGATGACAGTCGCCGGCTCGCGATGCTCGCTGAACGAGGTGAACCCCGCCAGGTCGGCGAACAGGGCGGTCACCGTCCGCGGGCCGTTCCCGCCAACCGCCCCGCCTGCCGCAGCGTGGCGTGCCGCAACCAGCTCGCCCACGGCCTGCTGCGGCAGGAACGGTCCGAGCAGATCCTCGATCCGTCGCACCTCGCGCGCCGCAGCGGCGAGCACCGCCACCTCGTCCTCGGAGGCACCGTCGCGCCGGAGGTCATCGAGAACGCGGTCCGCGCGCTCGCCGCGCGCCTCGAGGTCGGCGATCTCGGCCATCGCCTGGCCGTGCCAGCGGTCGATCCGGGCGAGGGCCGCGCTTCCGTAGATCGGGCGGAACACGCTGGCTACGGAGCCGGTGCGCCGGTATTCGCGCCGCACGGCGATCGCGATCGTCCCGAAGGCGGCGGTCAGGAGCAGGTGCCACTCCCACCAGCTGATGTGCCAGCTTCGGCTGATCGCGACGGCGATCATCGCCTCCGCCAGCAGCACCATTGCCGCGAGCAGGGCGATCGCGACGGGCGTCTGCCGGCGGCGCGCGATCCCCAGGTACCGCCACGCCGCGTAGGCGTAGAGCGCGACGGCGACGAGCGCGACGACTGTGAGCGGGCCGCCGAGGTTCTCCGCTGGCATCGGCGATCGCAGCGGCTCGAGTCGGAGGATCGATACCGCGCCCCAGGCGACGAGACCGACCACGAGCCCCGTTCTCAGCAGATCGCGGTACCGAAGAACGAGCGCCCCGTGTGGGCCGGCGAGCGGGCTGACGGATGCCGCGGAGAGGACTGCCGCCACCACGAGACCGACCGGCGTGGCGATCACGAAGCCGGTGTTCGGTTCCGGCAGCAGCACCCCCGGCGTGGCGAGCGCATGGAGCCCTAGGAAGCCGGCACTGGCAAGGAACGCGAGCCCGACCATGAAGAGGCGGGCATCGGCGTGCCGGCTGGCGGCCTCGTTCGTGGCGAACGCGAGCGCCATGCTCACGATCGCGGTGAGCAGGACGAGCCAGAAGTGGCTGGGATGATGCTCCCAGACGAGGTCGAGCTCCGGTCGGAGCAGAAGCAGCGCGAGACCGAGCAACGGGAGCGCGAGCGCGGCCAAGGTGCCAGTCGCCATCCGTCCGACCATCGCCCGCAGATTCTCTCATGCGCCGTTCGAGGAACCGACCGCGCTATACTGGAAGCCTTCTCGACCCGGGACGGGCGCACCCGTCCGGCGCCGACTTCTCACCGCAGCCGCGCGAACGCGGCGACGACAAGGAGGCGACCGTGACGACCCAGCCACCCCAACACCCCGGCTCCACCCGGACGCTCGACGTCAACGGCACGAGCTACGCGTACTTCCCGCTCGACGAGGCCGGCGCCACCGATCTCGCGCGGCTGCCGTACACCGTGAAGGTGCTCCTCGAGAACATGCTGCGCGGCGCCGCCACGCATCCCGATCTCGTCGGTGCCGATGACGTCCGCGCGCTCGCCTCGTGGAATCCGACGCAGCCCAGAGAGGCGGAGCTGCCCTTCATGCCGGCCCGGGTCATCCTCCAGGACTTCACCGGAGTTCCCTGTGTCGTGGACCTCGCGGCCATGCGCGATGCGATCGCCGATCTCGGTGGCGACCCCTCCCGCGTGAACCCGCTCGTCCCCGCCGACCTCGTGATCGATCACTCGGTCCAGGTTGACCAGTTCGGATCCGATGCCGCCTTCATGATCAACGTCGAGCGGGAGTACGAGCGCAATGGCGAGCGCTACGCCCTTCTCCGCTGGGCCCAGCAGGCGTTCGCCGACTTCCGGGTCGTGCCCCCGGGCACCGGCATCGTGCACCAGGTGAACCTCGAGTTCCTTGCCGACGTCGTCGCGGAGCGCGATGGCGTCCTCCTGCCCGACACGCTCGTCGGCACGGACTCACACACCACGATGATCAACGGGCTCGGGGTCGTCGGCTGGGGCGTGGGCGGCATCGAGGCCGAGGCGGCGCTGCTCGGCCAGCCCCTCTATCAGCCGATGCCGATCGTCGTCGGCTTCCGGCTGGACGGCGAGCTCCCGTCCGGCGCGACCGCCACCGATCTCGTTCTCTACGTGACCGAGATGCTCCGCGCGCACGGGGTCGTCGGCAAGTTCGTCGAGTTCTACGGTCCCGGGCTGTCGCGGCTGGGGCTCGCCGACCGGGCGACGATCTCGAACATGTCGCCGGAGTTCGGCGCCACCGCGACGCTCTTTCCGGTGGACGACGAGACGCTGCGCTACCTGCGCATGACCGGCCGCCCCGCCGAGGTGATCGCCCGCGTCGAGGCATACGCCCGGGCGCAGGGCATGTTCCGGACCGATGACTCGCCCGAGCCACGATTCAGCGAGTCGTTGAGCCTCGATCTGGCGACGGTCGTGCCGTCGCTCGCCGGCCCGAAGCGTCCGCAGGATCGCGTCGCGCTGTCCGACATGCGGACGAGCTTCCAGGCGGCGTTCCCCGATGGTCTGCACACGCACGAGGACGGCACGCGGCACGAGCATTCCGACGCTGTTGTCGATGAACCACAGGGCACGGTGGACGAGGCGAGCGACGAGTCCTTCCCGGCGTCCGACCCGCCGTCGTACACGCGTGATCCCCGGGCGACGGACCATGCGACGAAGCCGCCGCCCCGGCACGATCCGCAGCCGCTGCCGACCGACGCGCACTACAAGGCCGTCGAGGTCGAGGCGGACGGGGAGCGGTTCAAGATCCGGAGCGGATCGGTCGTGATCGCGGCCATCACGAGCTGCACGAACACGAGCAACCCCTCGGTCATGGTCGCGGCCGGCCTGCTGGCGCGGAACGCGGTCGCCCGAGGCCTGAGCACGAAGCCGTGGGTGAAGACGTCGCTCGCGCCCGGCTCGCGCGCCGTCACCGACTACCTCGCGATCGCCGGTCTGATGGACCCGCTGGAAGCGCTGCGCTTCCACCTCGTGGGCTACGGCTGCACGACCTGCATCGGCAACTCCGGCCCCCTCGCCGAGCCGATCGCGGAGGCGATCGAGCGTGCCGGGCTGACCGGCGTCGCCGTGCTGTCCGGCAACCGCAACTTCGAGGGCCGGATCCATCCCCTGGCGCGAGCGAGCTACCTCGCCTCGCCGCCACTCGTCGTCGCCTTCGCGCTGGCGGGCCGAGTCGACATCGACCTGACGAGCGAGCCCATCGGCACCGACGCCGATGGCAACCCGGTCATGCTCGCCGACATCTGGCCGACGCCGGCCGAGGTGGCGGACGTGGTCGCCTCCGCGGTGAGCGGCGATGTCTTCAGCCGCAACTACGCATCGGTCTTCGACGGCGACGACCGATGGCGGAGCCTGCCGGTGCCCGACGGCGACCGCTACGCGTGGGACGCCGCGTCGACGTACGTGGCACGGCCGCCGTTCTTCGAGCGTGTCGCGGAGGAGCCGTCGGACCCGGACGACATCAGGGGAGCCCGAGCCCTCGCCGTGCTCGGCGACAGCGTCACGACCGACCACATCTCACCGGCCGGTGCCATCGCCCGCACGTCGCCGGCGGGGGAATGGCTCACGCAGCACGGCGTCGAGCCGCGCGATTTCAACTCGTACGGCTCGCGGCGCGGCCACCACGAGGTGATGATGCGCGGCACGTTCGCGAACATCCGGCTTCGCAACCTGCTCACCCCGGATGCCGAGGGGAACGTCACCGAGCACCTCCCGAGCGGCGAGCGGATGAGCATCTTCGACGCCGCCATGCGCTACGCCGATGACGGCACCCCGCTCGTGATCCTCGCGGGGAAGGAGTACGGCTCGGGCTCGTCCCGTGACTGGGCCGCCAAGGGGCCGATGCTCCAGGGCGTTCGAGCGGTGATCGCCGAGTCGTACGAGCGCATCCATCGTTCCAACCTCGTCGGGATGGGGATCCTCCCGCTCCAGTTCATGCCGGGCGAGTCGGCGGCTTCCCTCGGGCTCAGCGGGCGCGAGCAGTTCGACGTGCGCGGTCTCGCCGACGGTCTCCGTCCGCGCCAGGAGCTGACCGTCGCGGCCCGCGGCGAGGACGGCCGCGAGACCACCTTCCGGGTCGTGGCGCGGCTGGACGGCCAGATCGACGTGACCTACCTGCGCAACGGTGGCGTGCTCCAGACGGTGCTCCGACGCCTGGCCGCGGACTGAGCAGCGATTTGGAGGCCGCGCGACTGCCGGAGGTGGAGCGGGTTGCCGACGCGATCGTCGCCAGGATCGGCACATTGCCGCCGGTCGACGCATCGGTCTAGACTCACCGGGCCACGAAATCCGCCACCACCGGAGTGCCTCCGCCACCGTGACCGTCTCATCGATCGACGACCTGCGCGCCCTCATCCGCGAGGTCCCGGACTTCCCGAAGCCGGGAATCCTGTTCTACGACATCACCACCCTCCTCAAGGACGCCGATGCGTTCCGCGAGGTGATCGACCGGATGGCCGACCAGGTCGGTGACACGCCGGTCGATGTCGTCGTCGGCATGGAGTCGCGCGGGTTCATCTTCTCGGCGCCGCTCGCCTACAAGCTCGGCGCGGGCTTCGTCCCCGTCCGCAAGCTCGGAAAGCTGCCCGCAGAGACGATCGAGGTCGAGTACGAGCTCGAGTACGGGACCGCGACGCTGGAGATCCACTCGGATGCCATCGAGAAGGGGCAGCGCGTCCTCCTCGTGGACGACCTGCTGGCGACCGGCGGCACCGTGATGGGCACGATCGAGCTCGTCCGCCGGCTCGGCGGGGAGATCGCAGGCCTCTCGTTCATGGTCGAGCTCGGAGCCCTCAACGGACGCGAGAAGCTCGACGAGTTCGAGATCCACGCGCTCCTCACGTACTGAGGGCGCGGCACCGATGGCGGTCGCCGCAGCGAGCCAGGCCCGGGCGCGGGCGGTCAGCGATCGGGGCCAGATCGCCGCATTCCTCCGCCGCGATCGCCTGTATGCCGCGTACGCGATCGGCGACCTCGACGGGCCGAATCGCGGTCGGGTGGCGTGGGCGATGGCGCACGACGAGACGGGCAGCCCCACGGCCCTGGTCATGCACCACGAGGGCCTGGTGCCGCAACCGCTCTTCCTCATGGGCGCGCCCGACGGCTGCCGGGCCATCCTCGAATCGGTCCTGCGGCCGCGTGACGCATACCTCCAGGCCACCGAGCTGCTCCAGGGCGCGGTGCGAGACCTCTACGACCTCGATGCGCCGATCGCGATGCTGCGGATGGTCGTCGACCGCGCGACCTTCAGTCCGTTCGCGGGACCGGCCCAGCGGCTGACGGCCCTCGACATCGATGACCTCAACCAGCTCTACCAGCTCGGCTATCGGGCGGGCTTCCCGCCGTCGGTCGTGGAGGACGGGGTGTACTACGGCGTCCGGGTTCGCGGCAGGCTCGTGAGCGCCGCGGGGACCCACGCCATCAACCCGCGCGAGGAGATCGCCGTCGTCGGCAACGTCATGACCCACGTGGACTACCGCGGCCACGACTTCGCGAAGATGGTCACGAGCGCGGTGACGGCGGATCTGCTCGGCCGCGTCACCGACGTGGCGCTCAACGTTCATGCCGACAACGACCCCGCCGTCGCGGCCTACGGCCGCCTCGGGTACCGTACCCACTGCCAGCTCGTCGAACGGCTCGTCCGTCGGCGCGCCGGGGGCTGGGGATTGATGCGACCGATACGAGAGGCAATGCGAATTCCGTGGCAACGCGAGTCGAAGTGAAGCACGACGTCGCCGACATCGGCCTGGCCGACGTCGGACGCCTGAAGATCGAGTGGGCCGACCGACAGATGCCGGTCCTGGCTGCCATCCGCGAGCGGTTCGTGGCCGAGCAGCCGCTGGCGGGGTGGCGCATCAGCGCCTGCCTGCACGTGACGGCGGAGACGGCGAACCTGGTTCGGACCCTGGCGGACGGTGGCGCGGACGTCGTGCTGTGCAGCTCGAACCCGCTCTCGACGCAGGACGACGTGGCCGCATCGCTCGTCGCGCACCACGGCATCCCGGTGTACGCCATCAAGGGCGAGGACCGTGACTCGTACTACGCGCACATCGGCGCGGCGCTCGATCACGAGCCGCACATCACGATGGACGATGGCGCGGATCTCGTGAACGAGCTGCACACGAAGCGCACGGACCTGCTCGAGGGTGTGGTCGGTGGGACCGAGGAGACCACGACCGGCGTCATCAGGCTCCGGGCCATGGCCAACGCCGGAAAGCTGAACTACCCGGTCGTGGCGGTGAACGAGGCGCTGACGAAGCACCTGTTCGACAACCGGTACGGCACCGGGCAGAGCGCGATCGACGGAATCCTCCGCGCGACGAACATCCTGTTCGCGGGAAAGACCGTCGTCGTCGGCGGGTACGGCTGGGTCGGACGGGGCATCGCGTCCCGGGCCCACGGCATGGGCTCCAACGTGGTGGTGTGCGAGGTGGACCCGATTCGCGCCCTCGAGGCGTCGATGGACGGCTACCGCGTCATGAACGCGGCCGACTCCGCTCGCGTGGGTGACGTGTTCATCAGCGGCACGGGGAACCTCAACGTCTGGGGCGGGGAGCACTTCCCGCTCATGCCGGATGGCGCGATTCTCGCCAATGCCGGGCACTTCAACGACGAGTTCGAGCTCGCGGCGCTCGAGGAGCAGGCCACGTCGACGCGTGAGGTACGGCCCTTCACACGCGAGTACCTCATGCCCGACGGGCGTCGCATCTACGTCCTTGCCGACGGGCGGCTCGTGAACCTCGGCGCGGCCGAGGGGCACCCGGCCATGGTGATGGACATGAGCTTCGCCAACCAGGCGCTGGGACTCGAATGGATGCGCTCCAACCTCGAGGGGCTCGAGCACAAGGTGTACGGCATTCCCGACGACATCGACCGGGAGGTCGCACGCCTCAAGCTCGAGAGCATGGGCATCGCCATCGACCCGATGACGGACGCGCAGAAGGCGTACAGCGAGTCCTGGGAATCGGGAACCTGAGCACACTCGACCCGGAAAAAATAAAGGTTCTCCAGATGTGCTGCCGGAACCTTTAGGGTAGAGTTCCTGACGTTGGGTACGGCCGGGGGAGGGACACGGCGACCGTGGCGTCGGGGGGCGCCCGGGGGGAGCCGGTCGCCGGGTCCGCCGCTCCGGCTCGAGCCCGAATCCCGCTGATCCAACGCGGGGACGACCATGGGTATCATCGCCGTCATGGCCCGCGTCAGCAGCCCAATCTTCGTCGGCCGTACGGCCCAACTCGATGGCCTGGGGGCCGCACTTCAGCTCGCCAGCAACCGTCGCCCGACCGTCTGTCTCGTGGCCGGCGACGCCGGCATCGGCAAGACGCGCCTGATCTCCGAGTTCACCGCCAGGGCGCGGGACGCGGGCGCCCATGTCCTGGTCGGCGACTGCCTGCAGCTCGGCGACACCGGGTTGCCCTATGCGCCGTTCGTCGGAGCGCTGCGACCCCTGCTCCGCTCCCTGCCGCGCGAGCGACTCGACGAGCTCATCGGAGCCGGCCGGCACGAGCTCTCGCACCTGCTCCCGGACCTCGCGGGCGTGGGTGAAGGAATCCCCGGACCTCACGGCACGCAGGCTGCCGACCAGGCCCGCCTGTTCGAGGTCGTGCTCGGTCTGCTGCGGAGGCTGGCCGAGACGGACCCGGTGATCCTGGTGCTCGAGGATCTCCACTGGGCGGATGCGTCGACCCGGGACATGCTGCGATTCATCGTGCGCAGTGCGCGCGATGCCCGCATCCTCATCATCGGCACCTACCGGTCCGATGAGCTGCACCGGCGTCACCCGCTGCGGCCGCTCCTCGCCGAGCTCATTCGGGTCGAGGGCGTCGACTCGGTCGAGCTCGGCGCATTCGAGCGACCCGAGCTGGAGCAGCTCCTCGCCGGCATCACGGAGACGGATCCTCCCGACGACCTCGTCACCACGGTGTTGACGAGATCGGGCGGCAACCCGCTCTTCGTCGAGGAGCTCATGGCGGCCGGCCAGGCGGGACTGGCGCTGCCCCGCAGCCTGCGCGCGACGCTGGACGACCGGATCCGCCACCTGTCGGACCGGGCCCAGGCCGTTCTCCGGATCGCGTCGGTCGCCGGCGCCCGGGTCGATCACGCCACGCTGGCCTTGGTCGCCGGCCTGCGCGACGACGAGCTGACCGAGGCCATTCGTGAGGCGGTCGAGCATCACCTGCTGGTGCCGACCGCGCCCGAGGAGACTCCGGGGTATCGATTCCGGCACGCGCTCGTCCAGGAGGTCGTGTACGAGGAGCTCCTGCCGAACGAGCGGACACGCCTCCATGCGGCATACGCGGGGACGCTCGATGCCCGTGCCAACGGGGATGCGCGGGAGCGAGCGGGCGTCGCCGCGCAGCTCGCGCATCACTGGTTCCTTGCGCATGACCACGAGCACGCGCTTCCGGCCGCCCTCGACGCTGCGCGCGCTGCGGTCGAGACGTTCGCTCATCACGAGGCGCAGGCGCTCCTGGAACGCGCGCTCGAGATGTGGCCGAAGGTGCCGGTGCACCGACTGCCGGCGGGAATCGACCGCCGCAGCATCCTCGAGGACGCCGCCGAGGCTGCCGCCCAGTCAGGCAACACGCGGCGGTCGATCGACCTTGTCAGGTCCGCGCTCGCGGAGACCGACCCCGTGATCGAGCCGATGCGGGCCGGCGTCCTCCACCATCGACTCGCGTGGTACCTCAACGAGTCCGGGGACTGGCAGGCCGGCGTTCGCGCCATGGAGCGGGCGGTCGAGCTCATCCCGCTCGACCCGCCCTCCCAGGAGCGAGCCCGTGTGGTGGCGGATCTCGCGCACTCGCTCATGATCCGTAGCCGGTTCACCGAATCGATGGCCATGGCCGAGGCGGCGCTTGCCGTGTCACGCAGCGTCGGCGCGCGTCTCGCGGAGACGCGCGCGCTGACCGCCCTCGGGCTGGACCTGGCCTGCCGATCCGACCTCGCGCGCGGCATCCCGATGCTCCGCGATGGGTACGCGCTGGCCATGGAGCTCGCCGACCCGCAGGCGATCTTCCTCACCAGCGTGGGGCTCGGCTGGGCGCTCGACGAAGCCGCCCTCCACGCGGAGGCGCTCGAGATCGCGACGGCGGCGCGCGAGCGGCTGCGATCGATGGGCGCCGACGCGAGGTTCGGTGGACAACTCGGCTCGAAGATGGCGCGAGCGCTCTACGACCTGGGTCGATGGGACGAGGCGCTCCGGGTGATCGACGCCGAGATCGCCGGCGACCCGACGCGCTACGCGATGCGCTGGCTGCTCTCCAACCGCATCCAGCTCAACATCGGGAGGGGCATCTTCGCCGAGGTTCGCCGCGACCTGGCGACCTACGAGGCGCTCGGCGAGCAGGTCGTCGGTCCCGATCCCGACCTCATGGGGGCGCGGCGCGCCGAACTCGCCATCGCGACCGGTGATCCGCGGGCAGCCCGGGCATTGGTGGCGGAGACCCTGGCCAGGCTCGACGAGCCGGAGCTCGACACCGATGCCCGCCGGCTCCTGGTGACGGGCCTGCGGGCGGAGGCCTCCGAGGCCGACCAGGCGCGGGACGTCGGCGATCGGCGGCGGCTGGCCGCCGCGATCGAGCGCTCAACCGAGCTCCAGGCCCAGGTGCGGCGCCACGAGGCACGGATCCGCGAGGTGGCCACCGAGCTGTCGCGGCCCATCGTTGCGGATCTCGTCTTCTGCGAGGCGCTCGCGTCGCGGACGCGAGGCGAGGTCGACGTCGAAGCGTGGGAGACGGCCGTGGCCGAGCGGCGGCTGCTCGGGCGGCCATTCGAGCTCGGGCGGGTCCTGCTCGGCTTCGCGACCGTCGCGATTCGGGCCCGTCGCCGCGACGACGGGGCCGCCGCGATCGCCGAAGCTCACGCGATCGCCGTCGACCTGGGCTCGGGGCCGCTGCGGGAGAACGTCGAGTCGCTCGCCCGGCGCGCGCGGATCGGGATCGAGGGCGTCGACACGGCCGACGATGCCGTGGCGCGGCTCGGCCTCACACCGCGCGAGCGCGAGGTCCTGGCGCTCGTGGCCGACGGCCGGAGCAACCGCCAGATCGGCGATGCCCTGTTCATGGCCGAGAGCACGGCCGGTGTCCATGTCAGCAACATCCTGAGCAAGCTCGGGGTCACGCGCCGGAGCGAGGCCGCCGCCCTGGCGCATCGGATGGGGCTTTTCGGGGTCAGCTGATCGGCCGGGCGGCTCAGGTGGCCTGCGCGTGGGTCGCCAGACGATCCATGAGCAGCCGAACCTCGTCCTCGGTGTTGTAGAAGGCCGGGGAGCAGCGGACGATGCCCGGACGGAAGTCGACGATGATCCCCTCGTCCGCCAGGGCCGAGACGACCGCGCGCGGATCGGACACTGCCACGGACACGATCCCTCCCCGTGCATTCGCGTCCCGGATGGCGGTGACGGCCAGGCCAGCCTCGTCGGCAAGGCGGATGACGAGATCGCCGAGGTCGCGCGTCCGTTCGGCGATCCGCTCGACGCCGATCTCCCGAACCATCTCGGTGCCTCCCCGTGCGAGCGCCGCCGAAGGGACCGAGGGCGTGCCCATCTCGTATCGACGCCCGTCATCGGCGAGGTCAAGCGAGTCGACGGCGAAATCGAACTGCCGCGCGCTGCTGAACCAGCCGGTCGTGGTCGGCACGAGGGCATCCCATAGTCCGGGCCGCACGCGCAGGAAGGCGGTCCCGGGTCCGCCATGCAGCCACTTGAGCGTCCCGGAGACGTACATGTCGACGTCGAGCGCCTCGAGGTCGGTGGGGACGAGCCCGGTCGCCTGGTAGGCGTCGACCAACAGCAGGGCCCCGCGCT
Source organism: Chloroflexota bacterium (assembly GCA_025699005.1). Classification (GTDB taxonomy): domain Bacteria; phylum Chloroflexota; class Limnocylindria; order QHBO01; family QHBO01; genus JACDBZ01. Next base: position 44,664 of record JAILWI010000007.1, read on the forward strand.
CGCGGCAGCCCCGACCGATCGTCGCGATGTCGTTGACCGCCCCGGACGTGAAGAAGACATGGCCGATGGCGACGAGCGCCGTCCGTTCGTCGATCGCCGCGAGCAGATCAGCCACCGGCACGGTCAGGCCGTCCGCGGACGGCACGACGACGAGCTCGACGCCCAGCGGGCCCCGCGCCAGCCATTGATGGCCGATGGTCGGGAAGTCGAGCGCGGTCGTCACCACCCGCGTCCGTGGACCCGTGCCCGCCGGAATGCCGGCCTCGCGCAGACGACCGAGCGCGGCGTCGTCGCCGCGATGGATCGGGTCGAGCGCCGAGGCCACGACCGCGAGGGCTGCGCTGACGTTCGGCGCGAGCGAAATCTCGCCGGCCGGAACCCCGATGATCGCGCCGAAGTCGCCTCGCAGCTCATCGAGCAGGCCCAGCCATCGTCGGTACCAGGCGCGCGCGCCGAGGCTGTCCCAGTCGGCCAGGAACGAGTCGAGGTGGCGGCTCGAGCGCCGCGACCGCGCGCCGAGCGAGCAGGTGTTGAGATACGTCGTCCCCTGGAGCAGGGGGAACTCGTCGCGGTAGGCGAGCAATTCGGCGTGGCGCGGGATCGGCGGCGACATGGGTCCGCGCAGCATAGCGGTGCGGCTATGCTCCGACGCCATGGACCGATCCCTCGCGGATGCCATCGTCCGTTCCGTGCCTGCCATCGTGCTCGGGACGGCTCTCGTCATTGGCATCTGGCTCCTGCCCGACCTCACGCCGCCCGACGCCGTGCCGGTCGTCGGGCAACGCAACGATCACGCGCGCATCCTCGCCGACCGCGGACTCGACCCGACCGGCCTTCCGGTCTTCGAGGTCGAGATCATCGACGGCCCGTCCGCCGGTGAGCGCGTCGAGGCGGTCGTGCAGGACGGATCGAGCGCCATGCCCGGGACGACGTCACGCGACCCGTATCAGATCGGCGACGAGGTGGTCGTCACGACCTTTACCGGGCCTGCGGCGGGACCGTTCGCCGTGATCAGCGAGCCGTGGCGGCTGCCGCTGCTCGGGATCGTGGCGGGCGTCTTCGCGCTCGCCGTCCTCGTCGTCGGCGGGCTGCGCGGCCTCCGGTCGCTCGTGGCGCTGGCGCTGACGCTGACCGTCGTCGTCAAGCTGGTGGTGCCGATGCTGCTGGCCGGGTTCGACCCGATCCTGCTGGCCGTGGGCATGGCGGCAGCCATCACGCTGGCGACGCTGCTCCTCACCGAGGGGTTCAGCCGCGTGACCGCGTCGGCCGTCATCGGGACGTTCGGCGCCCTGGCGCTCACCGCCGGCCTCGCCGCCCTGTTCACCGCGGCCGCCGAGTTCACGGCCCTCCAGGGGAACGAGGAGATCGCGTTTCTCATCCCGCTCATCGGGGAACGCGTGGATCTCAACGGCATCCTGCTGGCGGCGACGGTCTTCGGGGCGCTCGGCGTTCTCGACGACGTAACCGTCACGCAGGCGGCGACGGTCGAGCAGCTTCACCAGGCCGATCCGGCGACCGGGCGCGGCGCCGTGATCGGGCGTGCCATGCGGGTCGGGCGATCCCACATCGCGGCGACGGTCAACACGCTGATGCTGGCCTACCTGGGCGCCGGGCTGCCGCTGCTGCTCCTCTTCGCCATCGGCGCCACGTCGCCGCTCATGGTGCTCAACGGGGAGATCGTGGCTGTCGAGGTCATCCGAGCGCTGGTCGGGAGTATCGGGATCGTGGCCGCGGTGCCGCTGACGACGCTGATCGCCGCGGCACTCATCGTCCCGCGCGAGCGGAAGGCCGGAGCCTCGGGAGCCGTCGCCTGACCGGGCACGCTACACTCGGCGCGCCTCCACATCGACCTACGGAGACTCCATGCCTGAGCCGGCCGCCGAACCCACGCCGTCCACCCTCTTCACCTCGGAGTCCGTGACCGAGGGGCACCCGGACAAGCTGTGTGACGCCGTGGCCGACGCCATCCTCGACGACGTCCTCGGCCACGACCCGGCCGCTCGTGCCGCCGTCGAGGTCGCGACGACGACCGGGCTCGTCCTCGTCATCGGCGAGCTGACGACGACGCACTACGTCGACGTCCAGGAAGTGGTGCGGCGCACCGTTCGCGAGATCGGCTACAACGACAGCCGCCTCGGGTTCGACTGGGAGACGTGCGGCACGATGACCGCCCTCAAGGAGCAGTCGCCGGACATCGCCCAGGGCGTCGACCGTGCGCTCGAGGCGCGCGAGGGCCAGGATCCCGACGAGCTCGGCGCGGGCGACCAGGGGATGATGTTCGGGTACGCGTCGGACGAGTCGGACGAGCTCATGCCGATGCCGGTCATGCTCGCGCACCGGGTCGCGCGCCGCCTGGCGGAGGTTCGCAAGGAGGGCACGCTGCCGTACCTGCGACCCGACGGCAAGAGCCAGGTGACGATCGAGTACGACGCCGACGGCCGTCCGCGTCGCGTGCACACCGTCCTCGTCAGCACCCAGCACGATCCCGAGGTCGATCTCGACGAGCTCGCCGCGGCCATCCGCACCCACGTGGTCGAGGAGGCGATTCCCGGCGAGCTGCTCGACGAGGGGACTCGCCACCTGGTCAACCCGACCGGCCGGTTCGTCATCGGTGGCCCGATGGGGGACTCGGGCCTGTCGGGACGCAAGATCATCGTCGACACCTACGGCGGCATGGCCCGCCATGGTGGCGGCAGCTTCAGCGGGAAGGATCCGACGAAGGTCGACCGATCCGGCGCGTACATGTCGCGCTACGTCGCGAAGAACGTCGTGGCCGCCGGCCTCGCCCGCCGCTGCGAGATCCAGCTCGCCTACGCCATCGGCGTCGCTCGCCCGCTGGCCATCAACGTCCAGACCTTCGGGACCGGCTCGACGAGCGACGCTCGCCTGGCGGACGCCATCGAGCGCACGTTCGACCTTCGACCGGGCGCCATCATCCGTGACCTCGACCTGCGCCGCCCGATCTACCGCCAGACGGCCGCATACGGGCACTTCGGTCGCGCCGACCTCGACCTGCCGTGGGAGCGCACCGATCGCATCGAGGAGCTGCGGGCCGCGGCGCGCGGCTGACGGCCATGGGCAGCGGGCACGGGCACGACCACGGCCAACGGCGCTCCTGGGGCGAGCCCGCACCGTCGCCGCTGCGACGCCTCATGTCGCGCGCCAGTGCGCTCGTCGGATCCAGCGCGCCACCGGCCCGCCGGGGGCTTCGCGAGCTGCCGCGGGCGCTCCGCCGTGGAGAGCTGGCCTCCACCTACCTGGCCGCCGAGGCGGGGCGCGATCACGCCGCCGCCGGTGCCGCGGCGCTCGAGGCGCTCGAGCAGTCAGCGTCGGCGGACGACTGGTGGCCGGCCGATGTGTGGGGCCATCGCGCCCTGTGGCACTTCGAGCAGGCGGGAATGGCCCTCGAATCGGTCCGTGCTGCGCGACGCATCGGCGACGTGCGTCTGGCGGCCGGCGACCCGGACACCGCGCGCCGGTACTATGCGGAGGCCATCGACGAAGCCCGCGACATCGGCGCCGAGCACGAGCAGGGCCTCGCGTCACTTGGCCTGGGGCACGCGCTCCTGGAGCGCGGAGAGGTCACGACCGGCCGGCGGATGGCATCGGCAGCGGTCACGCTGCTCGAGCGGGCCGGCGCGACGGCGGGCGAGATCGAGGGGGCGCGGCGGCTGCTGGGCACCGAGGTCCCGGTCGGCGAGAGCACGGAGGAGCGGTAGATGTCCACGACACGCCCGATGCGGGTCGGCATCGTCGGGGCCGGCGTCATGGCCGAGGCGATGATCGCCGGGCTGCTCGCGAACCACGCCGTCACCCCGGACCTGCTCGCTGCCTCCCATCCGCGGCGCGAGCGACGCGAGGTGCTCGCCGAGCGGCACGGCATCCGGTCGGTCGAGGCGAATCGCGACGCCCTCGGGGACGCGGAGATCGTGGTCCTCGCCGTGAAGCCACAGATGCTGGCGCGCGTCATGCGCGACCTGCGGGGGCTGCTCTCGCCCGACCAGGTGGTCCTGTCCATCGTCGCCGGAGCGACGATCCGCACGCTCGTCGACGGGCTCGGCCATGACGCGGTGATCCGCGCCATGCCGAACACGCCCTCGCAGATCCGCCGCGGAATGACGGTGTGGAGCCCCTCGTCCGCCTGCACGGAGCACCAGCGCGACATGGCCCGCGCCGCGCTCCGGTCGCTCGGCGAGGAGCGCGAGGTGGCCGACGAGTCGTTCGTGGCGATGGCCACGGCGCTGTCCGGCACCGGCCCGACCTATCTCTTCGCCGTGATGGAGGCGCTGATCGACGCCGGCGTCCACCTCGGATTTCCCCGCGAGCTCGCGCACGACCTCGTCGTGGCGACGCTCGTCGGGTCGGCCGAGTACGCGCAGCAGTCGGACCTTCACCCGGCCCAGCTCCGCAACGCGGTCACGTCGCCCGGGGGCACGAGCGCGGCGGCGATCTACGAGCTCGAGAAGGGCCGGATCCGGACCGTCTTCAGCGATGCGGTGTGGGCCGCGCATCGCCGGACGCTCGAGCTCGGACAGCGGCTCGAGGCCGAGGTCGATCGCAGCGCCGGCGACCCCGACGGCGACGGCTCCTAGGGCGCCGATGTTCGCCATCGTCATGGCCGGAGGATCCGGCACCCGGCTGTGGCCGCTCTCGCGCCGCGAGACGCCGAAGCAGCTCCTGCCCCTGACCGGCGATACGAGCCTGCTGCAGCAGACCGTGGCGCGGCTCGGCGGGCTCCTCAAGCCGCACGACATCTACGTCATCACCAGCCAGGCCCACGTCCGGGCGACCCAGCGGCAGCTCCCTCACCTGCCGGAGGACAACGTGCTCGGGGAGCCGCTGGCTCGCTCGACCGCCGTCGCCGCGGGCCTCGCCACCGTCCTCGCGCGTCGGGAGAGCGACGAGGTCGCCGTCGTCCTGCCAGCGGATCACTTCGTGGCCGACGAGGAGGCGTTCATCGCCGGGCTGCGGGAGGCGGCTCGCACCGCCGAACGTGGCTACCTCGTGACGCTCGGCGTGGTGCCGTCGCATGCCGCGACCGGCTACGGGTACATCAAGGCGGGTCCGCCGCTTCACGCCAGCACTCCCACGGCGCTCGTCGAGCGATTCGTGGAGAAGCCCGACGCGGCACGCGCCGAGGCGTTCATCGAGGAGGGCCGGCACTACTGGAACGCGGGCGTCTTCGTGTGGCGCGTGTACGCCTTCCGGCAGGCGGTCGAGCGCTTCCAGCCGGAGCTGGCATCGGCGCTGGATCGGATCGAGCGCGTCCACCGCACGCCCGGCTGGATGACCGAGGTGCGCACCGTGCTCGAGCACGTGCCGGCCATCACGATCGACGTCGGGATCGCCGAGCCCGCGGCCGCCGAGGGCCGCATGGCGGTCGTCCCGCTCGAAGCCGGCTGGTCCGACATCGGCTCGTGGTCGGCGCTGCTCGAGGCGCTGTCGGGCGCCAGCGGCGTGGACCTCGTCGCCAGCGGACGCCATCTCGACCGCGACTCGCACCGCGTCCTCGTCCATGGCGGCGAGCGCCTCGTCGTGACCGTGGGGCTCGAGGACCTCATCATCGTCGACACCCCGGATGCGCTCCTCGTCTGCCACCGGGACCGCGCCGAGGAGATCAAACCGGTCCTCGACGAGATCGCCAGGACGGCGGGGGAGCGCTACCTCTGAGCTCCGTCCGCGTCCGTCATGCGTGGGCGGCCCGGCTCTTCGGGCGCGCCATGGCCGGCTACGTGCGTCTCGTCGCGGCCACCTGCCGGATCAGCGGGCCCGGAGTGACACAGGAGCCGGCGGTCCTCGCCTTCTGGCACGAGTACAACCTGGCCGCCGCCATTGCCGCGCGCCGCCTGCGGAACCACCGTCACCACGTCAGCTTCAGCACGCAGACGTTCCGCGGCATCGTGATGACGAGCATGCTCGGCGCGCTCGACGCCGGATCGGTCGAGCTCCCGGAGGAGGGGGAGCGGTCGGAGGCGGCGCGGCTGACGCGAGACCTGGCGCGCATCGGCCGCGAGGGGTCTTCGCCCGTCGTCAGCCCCGATGGCCCGGTCGGGCCGTATCGGGTCGCGAAGCCGGGCGCGCTCATCGTGGCCCGCGAGTCCGGTCTGCCGCTCCAGCCCTGGGCCGTGGCGGTCCGCCCACCCTGGCGGATGAACGCCCGTTGGGACCGCCACCTGGTTCCGCTTCCGTTCGCGCGGATCCGGGTCGAGGAGGGCTCGCCCATCCGCGTCGCACCGCGTCAGCCCCTGCGCCCGCTCCTCGCGGAGCTCCAGGCCGCCCTCGACGCCGCCGCCGCGCGCGCCGATCGACGCATGGGCTGAGGTCCTTCGGCTCGGCCCTCGGTGCGACTCGCTACCATGAACGGCCGAGGGACCCGTTGGAGCCCGCAGCCGAGTCGCCCACAACCGTGACCAAGATCAAGTTCGGCACCGATGGCTGGCGCGCGGCCATCGCCGAGGACTACACGTTCCACAACGTCCGGCGCTGCGCCCGCGGCGTCGCCGAGTACCTGCGCCAGACCGGCGCCGCCGACCGTGGCGTCGTGGTGTGCTGGGACCGCCGCTTCGCCAGCGAGCACTTCGCCCGAGCGTGCGTCGAGGTCCTCGCCGCGCACGACATCCGCTCGTTCGTCCCCGGCGAGGCCGTGCCGACCCAGGTCGGCAGCTTCTTCACGCGCGAGCTCGGAGCGGGGGCCGGCATCGTGATCACGGCCAGCCACAATCCGTGGACCGACAACGGCTTCAAGGTCAAGGCCGATACCGGCGGCGCCGCGGCCCCGGAGATGCTCGCCGCCATCGAGGCGACGATGGACACGCACCCCGAGGACGAGCTGCCACCGCGGCGGGACTACGACGACGCGGTCGACGCCGGCCTCGTCGAGACCTTCGACGCCTACCCGAAGTTCCGCGATCAGCTCGCCAGCATCGTCGACATCGAGCGCATCCGTAGCGCGGATCGGCGGGTCCTGGTCGAGACGCTCCACGGCTCGGGATCCGGATGGATGACCCGCCTGCTGGGCGGCGGCGCACTCACCGTCCGGGAGCTGCACACGGAGCGGAATCCATTCTTCGGCGGCGTCAACCCGGAGCCGATCCGCCCCAACGTCGATGAGTGGCTGGCCGAGATCCCGCGCTGGGGCGGGGATATTGGCATCGCCTTCGACGGCGACGCCGACCGCGTCGGCATGGCCACCGAGGAGGGCGTGTTCGTCAACCAGCTGCAGGTCTACGGCCTGCTCTACTGGTACCTGCTCGACGTCCGCAGGACGATCGGCCCGGCGGTCTACACGGTCACCACCACGAGCATGGCGAAGCGGCTGGCGGAGATCTATGGAACGCAGGCCCACGAGACGGGGGTCGGGTTCAAGTTCGTCGGGCCGAAGATGACCGAGACCGATGCCGTCATCGGCGGCGAGGAGTCGGGCGGCTTCGGGTTCGGGATGCACATCCCGGAGCGCGACGGCATCGCCTCCGGGCTCTTCCTCCTCGACCTGTGGCTGACGAAGGAGAAGAAGGCGTCCGAGGTGCTGGCCGAGCTCCAGGCGCTGGCCGGTCCGAGCTACTACCACCGTCTGGACATCCGGTTCCAGCGCGAGGGCTACGACGAGGTGAAGAGCTCGACCCTCGAGCGGCTGGCGGAGCATGCCCCGACGAACCTCGCCGGCCAGGACGTGGTCGAGCGGAAGACCCTCGAGACGGGGGACGGCTTCAAGTTCTACCGGGCCGATGGCTCGTGGCTGCTCATCCGGTTCAGCGGCACCGAGGCGCTGCTCCGCGTCTACGTCGAGGCGCGTTCACCCGAGGATGTCGAGACGCTCCTCGAGGCCGGGCGTGCGATCGCGGCGGACGGCGCCTGATGGATGCGCGCGACTTCTTCGGATACAAGAACCCCGACGAGGAGCCCGGCCGGCCCGACCCCGCAGACGACGCGGACGGCGAACGGCCGCCGCTGTTCGAGGAGGCGGTGACGCTCGACGACCCGGCCACGCTGAAGCGGATCGACCCGGAGGACATGCTCGGCAAAGTGGCCGCGATGCCGGCCCAGCTTGCCCAGGCGCGCCGGGTTGCCGCGTCCGTCGCGCTCGATGCGCGCCATACCGACGTGGACGCCGTCGTCGTCCTGGCCATGGGCGGGTCGGCCATCGGTGCCGAGCTCGTCGCCGCCGCAGCGGGGGAGCGGCTGCGCGTGCCCCTCATCGTCCATCGCGACTACGGCCTGCCGCCGGGCGCGGGCCCGCGCACGCTGGTGATCGCGGCGAGCCACTCGGGCGAGACGGCCGAGACGCTGTCCGGCTTCGCTGCCGCGCGGGAGCGCGCCCTTCCGCTCGTGGTCCTGACGACCGGTGGCCGGCTGGCGGCCGGCGCCGAGGAGGACAGCCTGCCCCTGCTTCGCTACAAGCTCGGCGGCCAGCCGCGGGCGGCCATCGGCTTCGGGGTGGGTCTCGTCCACGAGACCCTGGCCAGGGCCGGCCTCATCGTCGACGCGGATCCGCTCGGCGGCGCCGCCACGGCCCTCGAGGAGCTCCTCGAGCGGACCGGACCGGCGGTCGAGACGGAGGCGAACCCGGCAAAGCAGCTGGCCTGGTCGATCTTCGGTCGCATCCCGGTGATCTACGGGCACGGCGCGATGGCGGCGGTCGCGCACCGCTGGAAGACGCAGATGAACGAGAACGCGAAGGCGTGGTCCGCGTACGAGCCGATGCCGGAGGCGAACCACAACGCCATCGAGGGAAGCCTCAACCCGCGGGAGCTCAGCGACGCGCTCTATGTCGTCCAGCTCCGCGACCCGAGCGAGCCCGAGGCCATCGCCGAGCGCTACCGCGTCGTCGAGGAGCTGCTCGGGGAGCGAGCCACGAACCGCAGTGCGGTGTGGGCCGAAGGCCCCACGCCCCTCGCCCGGGTGATGACGAGCGTCGCCTTCGGCGATCTCGTGAGCGTGTATCTCGCAATCCTCTACCAGACCGACCCGACGCCGGTTACACTGCTGGCAATGCTCAAGGAGCGGCTCGCCAGGGCCACCGGATCCGACCCGACGGGCGCCACGTAGTAGGGCGCCGGGGACACCGGCGCCGACAGGAGGTAACCGCGACGTGCATTCGAGCATGATCGGCAAGGTCGAGAAGGCCATGCGCTACGCGCACGAGCCAGACCGGGTGAAGCTCGAGGCCATTCGGGCCCGCTTCGCCGGCGACAACGGCACCCACACCGTCACCCTCGACGCCGATACATGGCACTGTGACTGCCATCTGTACGAGTCCGCCGGCGGCTGCAGCCATACCCTGGCGGTCCAGAAGATGCTCGATCCGATGCTCACCGAGGCAGCACGCGAGACGCCGCTCTACGGCCACGCCGAGATGCGCGACGAAGAGGCCGTCCCCGTCTAGGTCCACCGCCACTGTCGAGGCCCGCCGGCGCTCGCTCGCCGGGGGCCTTCTTCGTGCCTGCGTGGGATCGGCGCAGGACCGGCGCCGCCGGGTGATCCGTTCGGCGCTCTGCTAGGATCGCCCCACCAATCGAAGAGACGCCGACGGGTGCCGTGGCCGCAAGGACCACGGGCAAATGGAGAAGCCGGTGAGATGCCGGCACAGTCCCGCTACTGTATCCGCGCCTTCGTCCGTTCACCGGATGACGAGCACGGGAGTCAGGTCGCCAGCCCGATCGCGATGTCGCTCGCCCTCGCGTGAAAGGGAAAGGCATCACCCATGACTCCCCGACGGTTCACCCCTCTCCTCCTCGTTCTCCTCTTCGCCCTGTCCGCGTGCGCCCTGGCCGATCCGGACGCCTCGCCGACGACCTCCTCCAGCGCCGCCCAGGAGCCTGCGTCCGATGCGCCTGCGCCCGTCGCCCCGAGCGAAGCGCCCGAATCGTTCCCCCTCGAGCTGACCGACGATGCCGGTCGCACCGTGACCATCGAGTCCGAGCCCGAGCGCATCGTGTCGCTGGCCCCCTCGAACACCGAGATCGTGTGCGCCCTCGATGCCTGCGACCGCGTCGTCGGTGTCACCGACTTCGACGACTATCCGCCCGAGGTCGCGGACGTCGACAAGGTCGTCACCTTCGCCCAGGTCGACGTGGAGGCGGTGGTCGCCGCCGAGCCGGACCTCGTGATCGCCGCGGGCAACGAGCTGACGCCGACCTCGGTCATCGACCAGCTCGGCGATCTCGGACTGACCGTCCTCGTGCTGTACCCCGAATCGCTCGACGAGGTCGCGGCCGACATCGAGCTCGTCGGCCGGGCGATCGGCCGTGCGGACGAGGCAACGGCGCTCGTCGCGGACATGGAGGAGCGGGTCGCGGCGGTCGAGGCGGCCGTGGAGGGCCTGGATCGGCCCCGCACGTTCTACGAGGTGAGCGTGTTCGAGGGCACGATCTACACGGCGGGGGAGGGCTCCTTCCTTGCCAGCCTCATCGAGACGGCCGGCGGTGACCCGATCACCGGCGACGCCCTCTCGACGTCCATCGCGATCGAGGACCTCGTCGCGGCCGATCCCGAGCTCATCCTCCTGGGCGACGCGACGTACGACCCGTCGATCACTCCCGAGTCGGTCGCCGCCCGGCCGGGCTGGGATGCGATGACGGCGGTCGCGTCCGGTGACGTGGTGGTCGTCACCGACGACCTCGTGATCACCCGCCCCGGCCCACGCATCGTCGACGGCCTCGAGGCGCTGGTCCGGGCCATCCACCCCGACGCGATGCCGGCGGACGGCTGACCCGATGCGCGCCACCGTCGCCTCGCGACCCATCGTCCGCGGCCCGGCTCTCGGGCGATCCGCGCTCGTGCTCGGCGGCGGTGCCGTGGTCCTCGCGATGGCGGTCATCGCGGCGATCGGAACGGGCAGCGTCGCCATCGCCCCGGACGACGTCGTTCGTGTCCTCGCCCATCGGCTGCTCGGGATCGGCTCGACCACCGGGCTCGCAGCGAGCACCGAGACGATCGTGGTCGACCTGAGACTGCCGCGCGTGCTCGGCGCGGCGCTTGTCGGCGCCGGACTGGCTTCTGCCGGCACCGTCTTCCAGGCGGTGCTTCGCAACCCGATGGCCGACCCGTACATCATCGGCACCGCCGCCGGCGCATCGCTCGGCGCGACGATCGGGATCGCCCTCCCGCTCCTCCTGCCGGCACTCGCGATCGGTGCCGGCACGGCGTGGCTGGGGCTCGGCCTGGTCCAGGCTCTCGCGTTCGCCGGCGGGATCGGGACCGTCCTCCTCGTCATCGCCATCGCGCGCAACGGCGGGCACCTGCCCTCGGTGACGCTCCTGCTCACCGGCTATGCCGTGTCGTCGCTTCTGGCCGCCTGCGTCGCCCTGCTCATGATCTCGTCCGGGCGCGCGCTTGCCGCCATCTTCGCCTGGCTCATGGGCTCGCTGGCGTCGGTCGGCTGGCTCGACCTCGCCATCGCGGCCCCGGTGGTGACCGCGGCGTTCATCGGGCTCTACGCGCGCTGGCGCAGCCTCAACCTCCTGGCGCTCGGCGACATGCCCTCAGCGCATCTCGGACTCGATGTCGGGCGCGAGAAGCTGCGGCTGACGCTGCTGGCGACGCTGGCCACCTCGGCGGTCGTGGCCATCTCGGGCACCATCGGCTTCGTCGGTCTCGTCGTCCCGCACCTACTGCGGCTGGTCGTCGGCCCGGACCATCGCCTCCTGCTGCCGGCGAGCGCCGTGGCCGGCGCCGCGCTCCTCGTCCTCGCCGATCTCGGGGCGCGGCTGGCGGGTGGGATCCCGGTTGGTGTGGTGACGGCCTTCGTCGGGGCGCCGTTCTTCCTGTGGCTCCTGCGGCGGACGCGCCGCGTGGCGGCCCCGCTCGCACCATGAGCAACGGGGCGCCCGTCGTCGACGTCGACCGGATCCGGGTCTCGTACGCCGGAGTCGGCGGCGATCGGCGTGCGGTGCTCCGGGACCTCTCGCTCCGCGTGGCGTCGGGCGAGCTTCTCGCCCTGCTCGGCCCGAACGGCAGCGGCAAGACGACCCTGCTGCGGGCCATCGCCGGGACGCTTCCGCCCGACGCGGGCAGCATCCGGCTGTTCGGGCGCGACCTCGGCTCATGGGAGCGTCCGGCGCTCGCCCGGCGGGTCGCCGTCCTTCCGCAGAGCCTCGTCCTGCCCGACGGGTTCCGGGTCGCCGAGCTCGTCGAGATGGGCCGTGCCCCGCACGCGACGCGCTGGTTCGGTGCCTCCGGGGAAGACGCCGCCGCCGTCGAGCGGGCGCTCGTGGATGCCGACGCCGTCGATCTCGCCGAGCGTCACGCGGACGAGCTCTCCGGCGGCGAGCGCCAGCGGGTCCTCGTCGCCATGGCGCTGGCGCAGGAGCCCGAGCTCCTGCTCCTCGACGAGCCGACCCTCCATCTCGATGTGGCCCACCAGGCAACCCTGCTCGGCACCGTGGGGCGGCTGCGCCAGCGTCGAGGGCTCACCGTCATCGCCGTGCTCCATGACCTCAACCTCGCGGTGGCTCACGCGCCGCGCATCGCGCTGCTCGGCGAGGGGCGCATCCTGGCCGACGGGACGGCGGACGCCGTGCTGCGGCCGGACCTCGTCCGCGAGGTGTTCGGGGTCGCCGTCGACGAGGCGGTGACGGCTGATGGCCGGCGCTTCCTCGTCCCTCACATCGGTGTCGAGCGCGGAATTGAACGTTCTGTTCCCGGAGACGGTATAGAGAGGTGACACCCATCGGGGGATGGGGTGGCGCTGCCCTGTGACGGGCGGCAGTCTCCGAGCTTGCTTCGCCCAACTGATCAACGGACCGTCAAGGAGGTGGACAAGCGGATATAATCCACTGCCCGTTGGGCTCCCGCCGCGGTATCAGGCCGTGCGCGACCCCATTCACCGTACATCCCCATCACTGGAGGGAGTAATGAGACGGACCAAGTGGAACGCATTGGCGTTCCTCTTCTCCGGCGCGCTCATCCTCGCCGCGTGTGGAACGCAGCCAGGTGAGTCCGGAGAGCCGACGGACGCCCCGGAGTCCGTGGACCCCGGAACGTCGGCTGACCCGACAGACGGTGGCGCTGGCACCGGCACGATCACGATGATCGTCGACGGCCAGATCACCACCCTGTCGAATGCACTGTCGGACGTCCCGACGTCGGAGGCCTACCAGTTCATCGGAACCGGCCTCTATCAGTACGACGCCGAGCTGACGCCGATCCCCGACCTCGCCGCAGATCTCTGCGAGACGAGCGAGGACGAGATCACGTGGACCTGCACCCTGCAGGACGCGACGTTCCACAACGGTGACACTGTCACCGCCGATGACGTCGTCTTCACGTACGACGTGGCGAAGAGCGACAACTGCCGCTTCAACCCATCCCTGTGCCTCGCGCCGTTCCTCGAGTCGGCCACTGCGGTCGATGAGAAGACGGTCGAGTTCACGCTCATCGAGCCGTACGCTCCGTTCGCCACGGTCATCCTGCCGGGCATCGCGATCGACTCCGAGGCTGTCGTGACGGCTGCCTACGAGGACTTCGTCGGTGAGGCCGAGGGTGCCGATCCGGCCGCGGTTGCCGCAGCTGCTGAGGCCCTGGGTGCCGCGACCGGCGCCGAGGAGCCCGACCCGGCTGCCTGTGATGCCGCCCTGGCGGATGCGGAGAGCGTTCTCGGGGATGCCGGCGTCGAGCTGCCGAGCCGTGACGACTTCAACACCGGGGGCGAGGCGGGCGACGAGTTCGATCCGTGCGCCTACGGTGGCGCGCTTGCCGACCTGCTGAGCCAGGTCCAGGCCGCACTGGAGACGGAAGGCATCGATGCCATCGCCGCGGTCTATCCGCTGCTCTCCTTCAACAGCGAGCCGGTCGGTACCGGTCCGTGGATGTGCGAGCCGGGCTGCCTGCAGCCGGGCGAGAGCCTGACCCTCACGGCCTACGCCGACTACTACGGTGGCGCACCTGCCGCGGAGACCATCGTGATGCCGATCATCACCGATGACATCCAGGGTGCGAATGCCGTCCAGGCCGGCCAGGTCGACTGGAAGTACTCCCTCACCGCGGACGCGTATGACGCGCTGAAGGACGACCCGAACATCAAGTTTGCCGAGTATCCGGACTTCGGGTACTTCGGGCTCCAGTACAACCTGCGCGAGGGCCGGCTGTTCGCCGACCTCGGTGCCCGCAAGGCGGTGCAGTACTGCATCGACAAGGCGGCCACCGTCGACCAGGCCACCAACGGCCAGGGCGTGCCGATCGAGGCCGACATCCCGCCGGCTTCGTGGGCGTACAACCCTGACCTGCAGCCTGTCGAGCGTGACGTCGCTGCCGCCATCGGATTCCTCGAGGAAGCCGGCTGGACGGTCGAGACCGACGCCGACGGCAACGCCACGGGTCCCGCGACCCGCGACGGCCAGACGTTCGAGACCGATGTCTACGTGCGTGCCGGCCGCCCGGACCGCATCGCATTCATGGAGCTGCTGCGCGATCAGGTGATCGACTGCGGTATCAAGATCAACGTCATCGAAGGCGACTTCGCGACGGTGCTCCTGCCGCTGCTCACCTACCCGCACATTCCGCCGAATGCGACGGAGCCGTACGACGCGTACTTTGGTGGCTGGGGCACGAGCCTCGACCCCGATCCGTTCAGCCTCTTCCACTCGAGCCAGTGCACGACGGAAGAGCAGCCTGAGCTGTACAACTACATCTGCTTCCAGAACGAAGAGGCGGATCGCCTGATCGACGAGGGACTGGTCACCAGCGACCAGGAAACTCGCGCAGCGATCTACCAGGAGTTCGAGCAGATCATGTTCGACGAGCAGCCGTACCTGTTCGCCTGGTCGGATGTCGCGCGCGAGGCGCTCGACGTCAACCTGGAGAGCACGGCCGGCGAGCTTCAGCTGGGTTCGCCGCTGTGGCACTGGCAGCTCGAGACGCTGCGCGTCGCTGAGTAACCGGCACTCCCGGTAACTCAGGTTCGACAGATCGCGACCGCTGGTGGCACCTCCGGGTGCCGCCAGCGGTCCACCCCACCACCAGGGCCCGCACGCGGGCTCCCTTCTGGCACAATTCCCGCTCACGCACGGTGACGAGCGCCGCGCTCAGCGGTAGACGCGGTTTCGGAGAGAGGGAGCAGGGGCAACCCACATGGCCACCTACATCATCCGACGAACACTGCAGTCGATCCCGATCCTGTTCGGTGTCGCGCTCGTCAGCTTTGCCATCATCCAGCTCGCCCCGGGCAGCCCGATCGATCGTTTCCGCACGCCGAACGTGCGTCCCGAGACCCTCGAGAATCTCATCCGCCTTTACGGCCTGGACCAGCCCGTCCATATCCAGTTCGTCAACTGGATCACTGCCTTCGTCCAGTTCTGGAACGTCGAGGCGTGGGGCTACAGCCTCGTCGACGGCCGCTCGGTCCGCGACACGCTCGTCGACCGCATGCCGGCCACGTTGCTCCTCGGCGGCACCGCTCTTCTCGTCACGATCATCTTTGCCGTGCCGATCGGCATCCTCGCCGCGGTGCGCCAGTACAGCTGGGCCGACAAGGCGATCACGACGTTCGCGACCATCGGCTACGCCATCCCCTCGTTCCTTCTGGGCCTCTACATCGCCTATCTTGGGACGGTCGTGTTCCGCGGGCTCTTCCCCGGCTTCGGCATGGTGAGCCTGCCCGGCACGGAGGGTCGTGGCACGCCCCTCGACGTCGCCTGGCACATGGTGCTGCCGGTGACCTCGCTCGCGATCCAGCAGATCGCCGGCTGGAGCCGTTACGTGCGCGCCAAGATGCTCGAGGTCCTGAACCAGGACTACGTCCGGACCGCGAAGGCCAAGGGCCTGAGCGCCGCGAAGGTCACGTACAAGCACGCGCTGCGCAACGCGCTCATCCCCGTCATCACGCTCTTCGGGCTCACGCTGCCGGGCCTTCTCTCGGGCGCCGTGATCACCGAGACGATCTTCAGCTGGCCCGGCCTCGGCCTCCTGGGCGTGACCGCGGTGACCCAGCGTGACTACCCGGTCGTGCTCGCCTTCGTGATGGTCGGCGGGTTCGGCGTCGTGATGGGCAACCTCCTCGCCGACATCCTGTACGGCGTGGTCGATCCCCGCATCAAGTACTAGAGGACGCTCGCCATGGTCAGCGACACCACCGCCGCCGAGATCGAGCGACGACGAGCCGAGGAAGCGGAGGCCGAGTCGGCCGACATCGATCGCACGCCGGTTCGGACGTACTGGCAGCTGGTGCGACAGCGCTTCCTGCAGCATCGGCTGGCGGTGATCGCCGTCATCGTCCTCGTGATCCTCGCGTCGTACGCGATCATCGTGCCCACGGTGACGGGCGACGCCTGGCGGACGACCCAGCTCTTCCGTGACGACGCGCCGCCGGAGGTCTTCGCGGAGGACGGCGAGTTCACGTTCGCGATCCTCGGCTACAACGAGTACGGGCAGAACCTGTTCGCACGGCTCGGCAAGGCGACGCAGACGTCGCTCACCATCGGCCTCGCCGCGGTGATCATCATCGTCGTGATCGGCGTGTTCGTGGGATCGATCGCGGGATACGTGGGCGGCTGGGTCGACAACGTGCTCATGCGTTTCGTCGACATCATGCTGTCGTTACCGGGCCTGTTCATCATTCTCATGATCACCGCCTTCTTCGGGCAGGGGAACGTCTGGGTGGTGGTGTTCGCCATCGGCCTCACGGGATGGACGACGGCCGCCAGGTTGGTCCGTGCCGAGTTCCTCAGCCTGCGCGAGGTCGACTACGTCCAGGCCGCTCGGGCCCTCGGTGCATCGCCGCAGCGCATCATGCTGCGTCACATGCTGCCCCCGGCCATGGCGCCGATCGTCGTGGCGGCGACCCTCGGCATCGCCGACTCGGTCGTCGTCGAGTCGGCGCTGAGCTTCCTGGGCTTCGGCATCGGCCGCGACAGCGCCAGCCTGGGCACGATGCTCCAGAACGCTCGCGACTACTTCTTCTCGGGACCGCTGAAGGTGGTGTATCCCGGCGTGATCCTCATCCTCATCGTGCTGTCGGCCAGCTTCCTGGGTGACGGGCTCCGCGATGCCCTCGATCCTCGCCAGCGGGTCGAGAAGTGACGGTGACCGCGCGTCACGTCGGGCCGCTGCTCGAGATCAAGGGGATCAAGACCCACTTCTTCACCCAGGACGGGGTGGTCAAGGCCGTCGACGACGTCACGTTCGAGATCGGCCATGGGCAGACCCTCGGCGTCGTGGGCGAGTCGGGATGCGGCAAGAGCATCACGAGCCTGTCGGTCATGCGCCTCATCGAGCGTCCCGGGAAGATCGTGGCCGGAGAGATCCGTCTCAACGGCGAGAACCTGCTCGACAAGACGGACGCCGACATGCGGGACATCCGCGGCGACCAGGTGAGCATGATCTTCCAGGAGCCGATGACCAGCCTCAACCCGGTCTTCACCTGCGGTGACCAGATCGCCGAGGCCGTCCAGCAGCACACCGCGGTCAGCCGTCGTGAGGCGATGGACCGGGCGGTCGAGATGCTCCGGGTGGTCGGCATCCCCGATCCCAAGCGTCGCGCCGCGGAACATCCGCACCAGCTGTCCGGCGGCATGCGCCAGCGGGTCATGATCGCCATGGCCCTCTCGACCGATCCCGACCTGCTCATCGCCGACGAGCCGACCACCGCGCTCGACGTCACGATCCAGGCCCAGATCCTGGAGGTCATGCGCGACCTCCGAGAGAAGAACCGGATGGCGATCATGCTCATCACCCACGACCTCGGGGTCGTGGCCGAGATGGCCGACGAGGTGGTCGTCATGTACGCCGGCAAGGTCGTCGAGCGCGCGGACGTCAGGACCGTTTTCGGGTCGCCGCACCATCCGTACACCCAGGGCCTGCTGCTCTCGATCCCGCGCCTTGACGAGCGTCGCGAGCGGCTCGAGGTCATCAAGGGCACCGTCCCATCGCCGCTCAACCTGCCGGAGGGATGCCTGTTCAAGCGCCGATGTCCGCATCGCATGCGCGTGTGCGACACGGCACCGCCGTACCAGGAAGTCGGTTCGGGCCACTTCAGTCGCTGCTGGCTGACGCCGGCCGGTGAGGCTCCGGACGTCGGGGCCGATGCCGAGGGCGAGGAGGCGCAGCATGCCGCGGAGCAGCTGACGGTGGGAGCCCGATGAACGACGAGGGACAGACGATGACGCCGACCGGCGCCACGCCCGGCGGTGACGGGGTGCCGCAGCCCGGCGACGAGATGAGCGGCGGGCGGACGAGCGCCGAGCGTGCCGCCGACCGTGGCGGCTCGGCCGCTGCACCGCTGCTCGAGGTCGACAACCTCGTCAAGCACTTCGATATCCGTGGAGGCCTGCTCGGCGTCAGCAAGCTCGGCGCCGTGCGCGCGGTGGACGGGGTCAGCTTCAGCGTGACCGAGGGCGAGACGCTCGGCCTGGTGGGGGAGTCGGGCTGCGGCAAGACGACGCTCGGCAAGGTCATCCTGCGCCTTCTGCCGCCGACCGCCGGCAAGGTGAACTTCGAGGGCAAGTCGCTGTTCGACCTGAGCTCGCGCGAGCTCAAGGCCGCGCGCCGTGACATCCAGGTCGTGTTCCAGGACCCGTACGCCAGCCTGAACCCGCGCATGAGCGTCGGCGAGATCGTCGGCGAGGGTCTCTACGTGCACGGCATGACGAACAAGAAGGAGCGCGAGTCGGCCGTGCGCGACCTGCTCAAGCGGGTCGGTCTCAACCAGGCGCACATCCATCGCTACCCGCACGAGTTCAGCGGCGGCCAGCGCCAGCGCATCGGCATCGCCCGTGCTCTCGCGCTCCGTCCGCGCTTCATCGTGTGCGACGAGCCGGTCAGCGCGCTCGACGTGAGCATCCAGTCTCAGGTCCTCAACCTGCTGAGCGACCTCCAGGACGAGTTCCAGCTCACCTACCTGTTCATCGCCCACAACCTGGCGGTGGTCAAGCACCTGTCGACGCGGGTCGGGGTCATGTACCTCGGCAAGCTCGTCGAGCTGTCGGACGCCGACGAGCTGTATCGCTCGCCGGCGCACCCGTACACCAAGGCCCTGCTCTCGGCGATCCCGGTGCCCGATCCGACGGTTCGCCGCGAGCGGATCGTGCTGAAGGGCGACCTGCCCTCGCCGGCCAATCCGCCCTCGGGCTGTCGTTTCCACACCAGGTGCCCGATGGCCCAGGAGATCTGCAAGGTCGAGGAGCCGCCGCTGCGCGACGTCGGTGGCGGACACCTCAGCGCCTGCCACTTCGCCGAGGAGGTCACCCCCCTCGGGAGCGAGCGGACGTCCGCACAGAGCGCCTGAGCGTCGCCCGTCAGCCCTCGGCCCCGCTCGGCGCGGTGCCCTCGTCGACGTCACGCTCGCCCATCCGCAGCTCGACCTGCTCCGTCCCATCGGCACGTCGCCGCCGAGTGACGTGGATGTGCGGATGCGTCTCGTCGCCGACCTGCTCCTTCTCGACGCGCACCATGACGTGCTCGTCGACGTCCCTGAGCCGCTCGGCCTCCGGGAGCGCGGCGTTCGGCACGGTCCGGAACACCGCATAGCTCACGAAGACCCACAGCACCGCGATGACGGGGATGCCGAACAGCGCGCCCCACACGCCGGCGACCTGGGCGCCGACGAGGAGGCCGACCAGGACGAGGATCGGGTGCAGGCCGAGCGCGCCGCGCATGAGCCGCGGCTGGAGCCAGTTGACGATGATCGTCTGCACCGCCAGCAGGATGATCGCGACCGGCACGAGCGAGTCGCCGGCGAAGAGGGCGGCGCCGAGAATCGGCGGCAGGAGGGCGAGGGGCGGACCGAAGAAGGGGATGAGCATGGCCAGCGCGCTCAGCGTGCCCCACAGGAAGAGGTACGGAATGCCGAACAGGCTTCCGACCACTCCGACGAGCGCCGCCTGGAGGACCGCCAGGATGAGCTGCGCCCGGAGGAAGCCACCGAACGCCCGCACGATGCTGCGCTCGAACAGGTCGGCCTCGTCTCGATAGCGTCGCGGGACGACGCTCCGCAGACGGGCGAGGACGCGCTGCGAGTCCATGACCATGTAGAGCGAGATGACGATGATGAGGAGCAGGGCCCCGAGGGCCGCGATCGTCACCCCGGCGATGTTCTGCGCCTGGCGCACGACCTGGCTGCCGACGTCCGCGAGGCTGTCGAGGGCGCTGGCGTAGAGGTCGGTGAGGTCGAGCTGGAGCCGGCCGAACTGGAGGCCCTGCTCCCAGCTGGCGAGGACGGCCAGGATGTCCCGCTCGGCGGCGGGATAGTTGCGGGCAAGCTCCGCGACCTGCTGCGTGATGGCGGCGCCCGTGTAGAAGACGATGAACCCGAAGACGACGAGCGCCATGAGGTAGGCGCCGACGACGATCGCCGGCCGCGGCAGGTCCACGCGCTCGGCGATGCCGGCCACGAGGGCCGACATCACGAAGGCCAGCAGCCAGGCGAGGAACAGGATGAGCAGGATCGTGCCGAAGCCGCCGAGCAGGGTGAGCGCCCGGTCGACGAGGAGGAAGGCGAAGTAGGCGCTCCCGAGCGCCAGGAAGAGGACGAGCCACCAGCGCTCGCGCGGACCGATGCCCGTGGCCGGCGGTCCCGTCACGCCTATGCCACCCGACGTGGACCGATGCCCACGGCGTCCCGGACCTCCGCCATCGTGGCGTCGACGATGGGGCGCACGGCGTCGGCACCGGCGGCCAGCGTCTCCTCGACCACGGCACCGTCCGCGGCGAGCTCGGCTCGCCGCTCTCGCATCGGCCGGAAGAACTCGATGATCCGCTCGGCGAGCAGCTGCTTCGTCTCGACGCAGCCCGTGCGTGCGGTGCGCTCGCCGTCCTGGATCTGCAGGTAGTCCGCCCCGAAGAAACGGTGGAGCTGGCAGACGTTGCAGACCTCCGGTCGCCCCGGGTCGGTGCGCTTGATGCGGAGCGGGTCGGTGACCATGCTCATGACGAGTCGCCGGATCTCGTCCGGCTCGGCAAAGATCGGAATCGTGTTGCCGGCGCTCTTGCTCATCTTCCGGACGCCGTCGATCCCGAGCACGACCGGCGCCTCGGTGTACACCGGCTGCGGCTCCGGGAAGACGGGCGCGTATCGCCGATTGAAGGCGCGAACCACCTCGCGGCTGAACTCGAGGTGCGCCGCCTGGTCCTTCCCGACCGGGACGCGGCTCGCCTTGTAGAGCACGATGTCGGCCGCCTGGAGCACCGGGTAGTCGAGCAGGCCGACCGAGTTCTCCTTGCCCTCGTCGCGCGCCTCCTTGTACGTCGGGTTGCGCTCGGCCCAGGCGACGGGCACGCAGGTGTTGAAGATCCAGGCCAGCTCGGCGTGCTCCGGAACGTCCGACTGCCGGATGAGGGAGCAGCGCTGAGGATCCAGGCCCACGGCCAGGAGGTCGAGGACCATCTCGTGACTGAGCCGTCGCAGCGTCTCGCCGTCGTGGACCGTGGTCAGCGCGTGGAGGTCGACGATCGCGTAGATCGCGTCGTACCGGTCCTGGAGGGCTACGTAGTTCGCCTGGGCACCGAGGTAGTTCCCGAGATGGGAGGCGCCGGAGGGCTGGATCCCGCTGAACACACGCTCGCGCGTTCCTGGCGCGGCCGGGTCGTCGGCGGCGAGGGTCTGGCTCATGGGCGGCGAGTGTAGCGCACCGTACGACGTGGTCCGTGACGGCGGGGGTATCGTGGTGACATGACGCCGTGGGACATCGCCGACCGTCCTCGCCGCCGGGTGGGTCGAGGTCTCGAGCTGCACGACGAGATCCCGTCAACGAATGACCGTGCCCGCGAGCTCCTCGCCGAGCCCGACGGTGAGGGTCGCGCGGTGGTCGCCGAGGTGCAGACCGCGGGGCGGGGGCGGCGCGGGAGGACCTGGACGTCGCCCGGCGGCGTGAACCTGGCCGTCAGCGTCGGGCTGCAGCCCCGCCTGTCGACCGGGGATGCCTGGCAGCTTGCCGCCGCCGCGGCGCTCGCCGCGTGGGACGCGTGCAACCGGTTCGCCCCCGTCACGCTGAAGTGGCCGAACGACGTCGTCGCCGACTTCGATGGCGCGAAGGTCGGAGGCATCCTCATCGAGACGACCCTGGACGGCGAGCGCGTGGCCGAGGCCGTGATCGGGATCGGCCTCAACCTGAACTGGGCACGGCGCGACATGCCGGCCGAGCTCGCCGGCGCGACCTCGCTCGCCGAGCTCGCCGGTGGCCCCGTCGACCGCGGCGAGGTGCTCGACGGCCTGCTCGACGCTCTCGACGACGAGATCGTGGCCCTGGAGGCTGGTCACACGCCTCGTGATCGGTACCGAGCCGCCTGCTCGACGCTCGGTCGGGAGGTCGAGCTCGAGACGGGCGAGGGACGGATCCACGGGCGAGCCGTCGACATCGATGAGCGGGGGGAGCTCGTGCTCGAGACGTCCGATGGCACGGTGCACGTCGCCAGCGGTGAGATCGCGCGCCTCCGCACCGCGGTGCCCGCATGAGCGATCGCGCACTGGCCGCCCGAACGGCGCCCGATCCCGACCTGGCCGATGTCCGCGCGGCCCAGGCCGATCGCGCAGCGTTCGCAACGCTCTACCGACGCTACCTCGATCCGGTGTACGGGTACTGCTTCTACCTGCTCGGTGACCACCACGACGCCGAGGACGTCACCGAGCGTACGTTCCTGGCGGCCATGGCGGCTCTCGATCGCTTCCGGGACACCGGATCGACGTTCCGCTCGTGGCTGTTCCGCATCGCGCACAACCAGCTGGCGAACGCGCTCCGGTCCCGCAGCCGTCATCGCACGGCACCGCTCACCGCCGCCGGAGACCCGCCATCGGGTGACGATCCCGCCGGCCATGCCGATCGCGCTGACGAGGCTCGCCGCCTGCGTTCCGCGATCTCCCGGCTCCCGGACGATCGGCGCCAGGTCGTGGTCCTCCGCTTCGTCGATGGACTGAGCGCGCGTGAGATCGGGGTCGTCCTGGACCGGAGCCCGGCCGCCGTTCGGGTCCTCCAGCACCGAGCGCTTCGAGACCTGGCCCGTCTGCTCGACGAGGACGGCGGCGGTCGCTGATCCGGCACGCGGCGTGTAACGTATCGGGCTCCGCGGTGTTAGCAGGAGTGTCATGACCCATACCCTGTCACCCGCCGAGCGCCTCGACCGGGCCGTCGACGGCCTGCTCGACGGGCTCTCTCCGTCCGTGGCGAGTGCCGCCGCCGGCCTCGACGCGGCGATGCGCCCGCTCGTGGCCGTGGCGGCCGGACTCCGCTCCAGCCTGGTCGTTCCGCCCGCCTCGTCGCGCTTCGAGGCGAGGCTCGGGACGCGCCTCGCGTCACCCGCGGAACGCGACCCCATTGGCTGGGCACTGCGCCACCCGGGACGCCTCATCGTGACCGGGGCGGTCGGATCCGCCGTCGGCGTCGGGGTCACCGCGTACGCCGTCTGGCGCAGCAGCCGTCGGGCGGGTGCCGCGCACCGGCTCCTCCATCGGTAGCGAGACGAGGAGGAATCGATTGCCGATCAAGTTCCCGTTCAGCCGGCGCGCCGCGCCGTCGGATGCCTGGACGAAGTGTCCGTCCTGCGACGCGCAGGTCTTCAACAAGCAGCTCGAGCGCAACCAGCGCCTGTGCCCGTCGTGCGGCCATCACTTCCGGATGTCGGTCGGGGAGCGGCTCGACCTGCTTCTGGACCGAGAGAGCTTCGAGGAGCGCGACGCTGGTCTCGAGGCCGTCGACCGGCTCGGATTCCACGATGACCGCCCGTACGACGACCGCCTCGAGGCGTCGCGCGTCAAGACCGGGCTGCGCGACGCGGTCGTCTGGGGCACCGGCACGATCGAGGGTCAGCGCGTCGCCATCGGCATCTTCGACTTTCGCTTCATGGGCGGCAGCATGGGCAGCGTCGTCGGCGAGAAGCTCGCTCGCTGCTTCGAGACCGCACTCGCCGAGCGCATTCCGGCCATCGTCGTCAGCGCGTCGGGAGGTGCCCGCATGCAGGAGGGGACGCTGGCCCTCATGCAGCTGGCGAAGACGACCGCGCCGCTCGTCCGCCTCGACGACGCTGGCGTGCCGTTCATCGCCGTCCTCACCGATCCCACCACCGGCGGCGTGCTGGCCAGCTTCGCGAGCCTCGGCGACGTGATCCTGGCCGAGCCCAAGGCCCTCATCGGCTTCGCCGGCGCGCGCGTGGCGTCGGACACCGTCGGCGAGGAGATGCCCGAGGGGTTCCAGACCGCCGAGTTCCTGCTGACGCACGGCTTCGTGGATGCCGTCGTGCCGCGCCCGGAGCTTCGGTCCAGCCTCGCCCGCCTTCTGCGCCTGCTGCCGGTGGCGGCAGTCGATGACGGTGCCCAGACGACGCCACCCGAGCGGCCGTGGGGGCCGATCGGGGCGCTCAGCGGGTTGGCCGAGCGTTTCGGCGGCGCCGTGAGCGAGACGATCGGAATCGACGTCGACCAGCCGCCGGCCGACGGCAACGGCCGGACGCCGGCCGCCGAACGGGAGGAGGCGCGATGAGCGACGCGCAGACCATCCAGCGAGCCGGGCCACCGGCGCCGGAGGCGGTCGAGGAGGCGTGGTCGCGCGTCCAGCTGGCTCGTCATCCCCAGCGACCGCGGACGCTCGACCTCATCGGCGTCATCTTCGAGGGGTTCTTCGAGCTCCACGGCGACCGAACGTTCGGCGACGACGCCGCCATCGTCGGCGGGCCGGCCACGCTCGATGGTGTCCCGGTCATGGTGATCGGGCACCAGAAGGGAACCGACACCGAGTCGAACATCCTGCGGAACTTCGGCTCGCCGCACCCGGAGGGATTCCGCAAGGCCCAGCGCCTCATGCGCCTGGCCGACAAGCTCGGCATGCCGATCGTGACGTTCCTCGACACCGCCGGGGCGTTCCCTGGACCGGCCGCCGAGGAACGCGGCCAGGCGGAGGCGATCGCCTCGAGCATCAAGCTGATGACCGGCCTCCAGGTGCCGATCGTGGTCGTCGTGCTCGGCGAGGGTGGGTCGGGCGGTGCGCTGGCGCTCGGCGTCGGTGACGTCGTCCTGGCGCTCGAGAACGCCGTCTACTCGGTCATCAGTCCGGAGGGATGCGCGTCGATCCTGTGGCGCTCGCGCGACGAGGCGCGAACCGCGGCTGCCGCCATGCGCATGACCGCGGCGGACCAGGTCGATCTCGGCGTGGTGGACGCCATCGTTGCCGAACCGGGCGAGGGGGCTCACACGGATCACACGGCGACCGGGAAGGCCCTCCGGGCGGCGATCATCTCGGCCATGCGGCGCCTGTCCGGGCGTGAGACGGCCGAGCTGCTCGCGACCCGCTATGCTCGGCTCCGCGGGCTCGGCGCCTACCTGGAAACGGGAGCCGCAAGCCCGGCGCGTCCGGAGGTGCCATCGCTGCGCCGACGGATCGGGCGGATCCTTCATCTCCCCGGCGTCCCACGCCGGCCGCGATGGAGCGAGATCTGGCCCAGCAACGACACCGATGACGACAACGAGAGAGGCGCATGAGCGACGAAGATCACGCCCTCGAGGCGATCGCGCGGGCCGCGGCGGACCTCGTTCCCGAGCTCGCCGAGCGGCTGTCGCGCCATGGACTCGGTGAGATCGAGGTGACGACCGACGACCTCCGCATCCGGGTGGCCCGTTCGGCCGCCGCGCCTCCCCCCGCCGACGCCAGCGAGCAGGAGCCGTCGAGGTCGACGTCACCGGCCCCGGATGCTCCCCAGCCGACCGGGGTCGGCGTCGCCTCGCCGGCGGTGGGCTTCTTCGTCTACGCCGATGGACTGGGGCCCGGGCTCGAGGTGGCGAAGGGCGATGCGCTCGGTCAGATCGAGATGCTCGGCATCCGTCACGACGTGCGGGCGCCCCGCAGCGGCACCGTGCGGAACCTCGTCGCCGAGAGCGGCGAGGCGGTGGAGTACGGCCAGGTGGTCGTCGAGATGGACGCGGCGGAGGCCGGAACGTGACCCTCGCACTCCTCTTCAGCCCCCAGGGTTCCCAGGCGGTCGGCATGGGCCGTGAGCTCGCGGCGCAGTCCGAGGCCGCGCGCGAGGTCTACCGCGAGGCCGATGACGTTCTCGGCTGGCCGGTGAGCGCGACGTGCTGGGACGGTCCCGCCGACCGGCTGAACGACACGCGCCAGACGCAGCCGTGCCTGCTTGCCACCTCGGTCGCGGCCCATCGTGCGCTCGCGGAGCAGGTCAACCTCGAGCCCGCCTTCGTGGCCGGTCACTCGGTCGGCGAGTACGCGGCGCTCGTGGCGTCCGGCGTTCTCGGCTTCGATGCCGCGCTGCGGCTCGTGGCGCGGCGGGGTGAGCTCATGGCCGCGGTCGACGCGGATGGTGGCATGGCCGCCGTCATCGGCCTGTCGCGCGATGTCGTGGAGGCCACCGTCGACGCCATCGGCCGTCCGACCGAGCTCGTCGTCGCGAACGACAACGCGCCGGGCCAGGTGGTGATCTCGGGCCGCCTCGATGCCCTCGACGCGGTCGAGCAGCCGATGCGCGACGCGGGTGCCAAGCGCGTCCTGCGGCTCCCCGTCTCGGGTGCCTTCCATTCGCCCCTCATGGCGTCGGTGGCCGAGGACCTCGCCCGCGCGTTCGAGGACGAGGCGTGGGCCGATGCGCGCGTGCCGGTGGTCAGCAACGTCACGGCCGAGACCGTCACCGATGCCTCCCGGATCCGCGCCCTCCTCGCCGAACAGGTCCGCTCACCGGTCGAGTGGGTCCGCTGCGTCGAGACGATGACCGGCGAGGGCGCCGACGTCATGGTCGAGTGCGGCGCCGGATCCGCTCTCGTCGGGATGCTGAAGCGCATCGCGCCCGAGGTCCGCGCAGCCGCGGCCAGCGACCCCGACAGCGTCACCGCCGCCGCCGGCCTCATCCGCTCGGCGGCGAGCGAGCCCGCAGGTGCCCGACCATGGTGAGCAAGGTGCTCATCGCCAACCGCGGCGAGATCGCGGTCCGCATCCTGCGCGCCTGCCGCGATCTCGGCCTCCCTGCCGTCGTGGCCTACAGCGAGGCCGATCGCGACACGATGGCGGTGCAGCTCGCCGATGAGGCGATCTGCATCGGCCCCGCCGAAGCCCGCAAGAGCTACCTCAACCAGCCGGCGGTGATCAGCGCGGCGATGATCACCGGCTGCGATGCGGTGCATCCCGGCTACGGCTTCCTCTCGGAGGACGCGACCTTCGCCGAGGCCTGCCAGGCGCACGACCTCACGTTCATCGGTCCGCGGCCCGAGGTGCTCGAGCGGTTTGCCAGCAAGTACGCCGTGCGGCGCATGCTCGGTGCGAACGGCCTCCCGACGGTGCCCGGCAGCCGCGGAATCGTGACCGACCTGTCGGACGCGCTGGAGCAGGCATCGGAGGCGGGCTACCCGGTCCTCCTCAAGCCATCGGCCGGTGGCGGCGGCCGCGGGATGCGGCTCGTGCGCTCGCCGCGTGAGATGGAGCAGGCACTCCCGCTGGCGCGTTCGGAGGCGCAGGCCGCGTTCGGGGACGACTCGGTCTACTTCGAGAAGTGGATCGAGGAGTCGCGCCACGTTGAGGTGCAGGTCATGGTCGACCAGTACGGCAACGGCGTCCATCTCGGCGAGCGGGACTGCAGCATCCAGCGTCGCCACCAGAAGATCATCGAGGAGGGGCCGTCGCCCGCGATGGACGACGCGTCGCGTGAGCGGCTCCGCGACCTCGCCATTCGCAGCGTCGTGGCCGCCGGCTACGAGAGCGCGGGCACGCTCGAGTTCCTCCTCGACGCGGACGGCAACTTCTACTTCATCGAGATCAACTGCCGAATCCAGGTCGAGCACCCGGTCACCGAGCTCGTGACCGGCATCGATCTCATTGCCGAGCAGATCCGGATCGCGGCGGGGGAGAAGCTCAGCCTGCGCCAGGAGGAGATCACCTTCCGCGGGCACGCGATCGAGTTCCGGATCAATGCCGAGGACCCGTCCGACAACTTCTCGCCGCAGACCGGTGAGATCGAGCGGCTCCACCTGCCGGGTGGGCCGGGCGTGCGCGTCGATACCCACCTCTACCCCGGCTACGAGGTGCCCCCGTACTACGACAGCCTGCTGGCCAAGCTCGTCGTGTGGGGCGAGACCCGCGAGATCGCGCTGGCGCGGTCGCGTCGCGCGCTGGCCGAGATCGAGATCGAGGGCATCAGGACCAACATCCCGTTCCATCGTGGGATCATCGACAACGACGCGTTCCTCGACGCGCGTGTCAGCACCAACCTGCTGGACCGGGTCGGAGCGGCCGCGTTCGTCGCCAGCTGAGGAGAGACCAACATCGAGCCGATGACCACCGAGACCGCCACCACCACCAGTCCCGCCCTGCCGCTCGAGGCGGCGGACATCATGCGCATCATTCCGCACCGCTATCCGTTCCTCCTCGTCGATCGGATCATCGAGCTCGAGCCGGGGAAGCGGGTGGTCGGGATCAAGGCGGTGACCGCGAACGAGCCCCAGTTCACCGGCCACTTCCCGGAGCGGCCGATCATGCCCGGCGTGCTCATGGTCGAGGCGCTGGCTCAGACGGCCGGCGTGGCCGTGATGACGCTCGACGAATACCGCGGCAAGCTCGGGCTCTTCGCGGGCATCGACGACTGCCGCTTCCGGCGCATGGTCGTGCCCGGCGACACGCTGCGGCTGGAGGTGACCGTGGAGAAGCTGCGCGGCATGTTCGGCCGGGTGCGAGGGGTGGCCAGCGTCGATGGCGAGGTCGCCGTGGAGGCGACGCTGTCCATCATCATTCCGCGAGACCAGGAGATGGGCGGAGGACAGCCCGATGCGTGACGGCGAGCGACGCGTGGTCGTGACCGGCATGGGGGCGTTGACCCCGGTCGGCAACGACGTGCCGGCATTCTGGGACGGCCTCGTCAACGGCCGGAGCGGGATCAGCCGGATCACGACCTTCGATCCGGTGAAGACCGCCAGCAAGGTGGCCGGCGAGATCAAGGGCTTCGACGCCGATACCGTCATGCCGAAGAAGGAGGTCCGCCGCAACGACCGCTACGTGCACTACGCCTGGGCGGCGGTCGCCGAGGCGCTGCGCGACGCCGGGCTGGAGAATCCGATCGAGGACGACGATCTGGCCTGGCGGACCGGCTGCATCATCGGGTCGGGGATCGGCGGCATCAACACGATGATCCGGGACGTCGCCGAGGCAACGCTCCACGGCGTCGAGCGCATCGGTCCGTTCCTCGTCACCGCCCTCATCCCGGACATGGCTGCCGGCTACGTGGCCATCTACGCGAACGCCCGCGGGCCGAACTACGCGACGGTGAGTGCCTGCTCGAGTGCGAATCACGCGATCGGCGACTCGCTGAACATCATCCGCCGTGGCGAGGCCGACATCATGGTGGCCGGCGGCGCGGAAGCGGGGATCGGGGAGATCCCGGTGGCCGCGTTCAGCGCCATGCGGGCGCTGTCCACGAAGCGGAACGACGAACCGGAGAAGGCGTCCCGTCCGTTCGATGCCGAGCGCGACGGATTCGTCATGGGCGACGGTGCGGGCATCCTGGTGCTCGAGGCGCTCGAGCACGCAAGGGCTCGTGGCGCGACGATCCACGCCGAGGTCGTCGGCTACGGCGCGACCGATGACGCCTCCCACATCACGCTGCCGGCGCCCGGTGGCCGAGGCGCCGTCGAGAGCATGCGCGTCGCGATCGCCGATGCCGGCCTGACCACCGACGACATCGACTACATCAATGCCCACGGCACGAGCACGCCGCCGAACGACCGATCGGAGACGGCGGCCATCAAGACGCTGTTCGGGGAGCAGGCCTACAAGGTGCCGGTCAGCAGCACGAAGTCGATGACCGGCCACCTCATGGGTGCCGGCGGCGGCATCGAGGCGATCGCCACGATCCAGGCCATCAAGACCGGGATCGTGCCACCGACGATCAACCTCGAGCATCCCGACCCGGAATGCGATCTCGACTACGTGCCGAACGAGGCGCGGCAGGTCGAGGTGAGCGTTGGCATGAGCAACAGCTTCGGGTTTGGTGGCCACAACGCCACGCTCGTCTTCCGGCGGTTCGACGACTGATGGCCGATCAGGATCCGGTCCTGCGCGCCATCGATCTCCTCACGCCGGCCTTCGAGGAGAGCGGCCTCGACGAGCTCGAGGTCGAGGCGGACGACCTGAAGGTCCGGCTCGCGCGGCCGCGCGCCGCGGTTGCCGAGGCGCCCGCCCTCGCTCCGACCGTCGCAGCGCCCGAAGCCGCGCAGCCGGCGCCCGTCGCCCCTGACCGGCTGACGCCGTTCGGCGAGCCCTCACCGGGCATGCGATTCGTGAGCGCGCCCCTCACCGGCGTCTGGTATGCCGCTCCCTCGCCCGGCGCTCGTGCCTACGTCGCCGAGGGTGACGAGATCCATGACGGGCAGGTCGTCGGTCTCATCGAAGCCATGAAGCTGTTCAACGAGATCAAGGCGGATGCATCCGGCAAGGTCCATCGCATCCTCGTCGAGAGCGGCACCCTCGTGAAGCGCAAGCAGCCGATCCTCGAGATCGATCCGCGATGACGGTTCGTCCAGCCACCCAAGGAGCACCACGATGACCACGAACGCCCTGATCGCCGGCTGGGGGATGTACGCGCCGAAGCGGATCATGACGAACGACGAGCTCTCCACCTTCGTCGACACCTCCGACGAGTGGATCCGAACGCGGACCGGGATTCGTGAGCGACGCATCGCCGCCGACGACGAGACCGCAACCACGCTCGCGGTTCATGCGGCTCGCGACGCGATGGTCGTCGCCGGCCTCGACCCGTCCGAGCTCGACCTCGTCATCGTCGGCACCTGCACGCCGGACTACCCGCTTCCGGCCACGGCCGTGCTCGTGGCCACGGAGCTCGGAGCGACCCGCGCGTCGGGCTTCGACCTCCAGGCCGCGTGCTCCGGCTTCCTCTACGCGCTGGCCTCGGGTCACAGCTTCATTCGCAGCGGGATGTACCGCAACGTGATGGTCATCGGCGTCGAGGTGCTGAGCCGGTTCCTCGACTGGACCGATCGCAGCACGTGCGTGCTCTTCGGCGATGGCGCCGGCGCCGTGCTGCTCCAGGCATCGGACCAGCCCGGTGGCCTCGTGGGCTTCGACCTGTTCAGCGACGGGACCGGCT
This sequence comes from Chloroflexota bacterium, assembly GCA_025699005.1. Classification (GTDB taxonomy): domain Bacteria; phylum Chloroflexota; class Limnocylindria; order QHBO01; family QHBO01; genus JACDBZ01. The sequence continues at coordinate 75,672 of JAILWI010000007.1, forward strand.
GCGAGGGAATCATCGTGCCGGCCGGCGGCTCGAAGCGACCGGCGTCGCACGAGACCGTCGACGCTCACCAGCACGCCATTCGCATGCTCGGCAGCGAGGTCTACAAGTACGCGACCCGCCAGATGGGGGAGTCGGCCGTGGCGGCCCTGCGAGATGCCGGGCTCACCGTCGACGATGTCGACCAGTTCGTCTTCCACCAGGCCAACATGCGGATCATCGCCAGCGTGCAGAAGCAGCTGAACATCCCGCCCGAGAAGACGTACGTGAACATCGAGAAGTACGGGAACACGAGCGCGGCATCGGTGCCGATGGCGCTCGTCGAGGCGGTCGCCGCCGGACGCATCAAGCAGGGCGACAAGGTGCTCATGGTCGCCTTCGGCGCGGGCTACACGGCGGGCGCAGCCCTGGTCGAATGGACAGCCGATCCGGCCCGCGCCTTCCTGGCGCCGGGTGAGCAGACCCGAATGGGTCAGCCCCAGCGCGAGCTCGAGGGGGCACCCGCCTGATGTTCGACCTCACCGGCAAGACGGCGCTCGTCACGGGTGGCAGCCGCGGCCTGGGTCGCGCGATCGCACTCGCCTTCGCGCGGCAGGGAGCGGACGTCGCCGTGAACTACCGCGGCAATGCCGAGGCCGCCGATGCCGTCGTCGCCGAGGCTGTCGGCCTGGGCCGGCGCGCCGTTGCCGTGCAGGGAGACACGAGCGAGGGGCGCGAGGCATGCGAGGCGATTGTGAAGGCGGCGATCGACGAGCTCGGCTCGGTCGACATCCTGGTCAACAACGCCGGCATCACCCGCGACAACCTGCTCGTCCGCATGGACGCCGATGAATGGGAGGCGGTGATCGACACGAACCTCGGCGGGCCGTTCTGGATGACTCGCGCCATCGCCCGGCCGATGATGAAGGCGCGCTCGGGCCGGATCATCAACATGAGCAGCGCCGCCGGCCGGATGGGCAACCCCGGCCAGGCGAACTACGCCGCGGCCAAGGCCGGGCTCATCGGCCTGACGAAGACGACGGCCCGCGAGCTGGCGAGCCGGGGCGTGACCTGCAACGCGATCGCCCCCGGCCTCATCGAGACCGATCTCACCTCCGATCTGCCGCAGGCGGCGACCGACGCGCTCACCGGCATGACGCCGCTCGGCTATATCGGGTCGGTGGAGGATGTCGCCGCCGCCGCCGTCTACTTCGCGTCGGACGAGGCTCGGTACGTCACCGGGCAGGTGCTCGGCGTCGATGGCGGCATCGTGATGGGAAGCTGAAGGCGGCCGGTCCCGGCAGGCCGCTTGCAGGCCCTAAGATGAGCCCGCAAGCAAGCGAGCCCCACCTGAGAGGAGACCGATGCTGACCCTCCGATCCCTGCTGCGTCCGACACGCTTCGTCGACGCACATTGCGACATCCCCTGCGGCGTGTACGACCCCGAGCAAGCGCGCATCGAGGCCGAGTCCTGCCTGCGCATCATCGAGAAGCACGATGCCAGCGACGACGCCCTGTTCCGCGCGCGCTGCATCCACGTCAAGGAAGAGCGGGCGGAGCTCGTGAAGCACCACCTCGACGTGCTGTGGCACGACTACTTCAAGCCGGAGCACCTCGAGAAGTACCCCGATCTGCACGACACGTTCTGGAAGGCGACGAAGCAGGCCTCCAAGGTCAAGCAGAGCCTCGACGCGGGTGCGGCCAAGGAGCTGCTCTCCATGATCGACACGATCGACGAGATGTGGAAGTCGACCGGCGGTCTCGAGAAGACCCGGGTCAACGGCCGCCCGTCCTGAGCGGCCCGTCCGTCAGATGAGCTGGAGAGGCGCCCTCGCGGTGCCTCTCTTCGCGTTCGGGGCGTTCGTGGCCGCCCGGCGGCTCGTCGACGTGGTCGAGGTCCGCGGCCGGTCGATGTACCCGACCCTGAGCCCCGGGGACCGCCTGGTGCTCGTTCGGCGCGGCGGAGCCGTGCGGGCCGGCGACGTCGTCGTCGCGCCCGACCCGCGCGAGCCATCCCGTGAGCTCGTCAAGCGGGTTGCATCGGTCGGCCCCCGCGGCGTCGAGCTTCGCGGCGACAACCCCGTGGCCAGCACGGACGGACGCACGTTCGGGCGCGTCCCGGAGGCGGCCGTGCAGTGGCGCGCCACCGTTCGCTACTGGCCGGTCCGCCGGTTCGGCCGCATCCCGCCGCCGCCCGCGCATCCGGAGCTCGGCGGCGAGGACGCCTGCACGGTGCCCGATGCGCTCGTCGCGGGCGATCGCTGAGTCAGTCGCACCCGCAGCCGCGAGCCACGGCATCCACGCAGGCCGCGAGCTCCTGGGGCAGGAGCGTGATGTCCTCGCCGGCCTCGGCCCGGATGAGGTGCTCCGCGCCGACCGTTGGACGGATCGAGATCGGCGCACCGACGGCCCGGTGTCGCAGGAAGTCCACGACCGGTCCGAGCCCCGCGTCGCCGTACTCCTCGCGAATCGCATCGGTATCGACCACCACGTGGTTCGGGCTGCGCAGGACGACGGCCTGGTGGAGGCGCGCCGCATCGTTGAAGAAGAAGGCGATGGCGCCGACGAGACGTTCGTCGAGCGCGGTCGCGAACGCACGGTCACGGGTCAGGCAGTACACGATCGGTTCGGCGCTCATGGGCTCACGAAGGGTAGCAGGGCGAGCGAGCGCTACAATGAGCGGCCCATGACCAGCACGACCCCCGCACGAACGACGAGCCGCCGCGACCTCACGTCCGCGCGGCATCAGCATCTCGGCAGCCTGCTCGGCCGCGTGTGGGCCGTCGATGCGGTCGGCGTCGAGGAGCGCGCCGCGAGCCTTGCGAAGCGAAGCATCAAGAAGGACGCGAAGCTCTGGGCGCTCGACCTGGCCATTCGAATGATGGACCTCACCACGCTCGAGGGGAAGGACACTCCGGGGAAGGTCCGCGCCCTGGCGGGGAAGGCTCGACGGCCGGATCCCACCGACCCCAGCATCCCTCACGTGGCCGCGCTCTGCGTCTACCCGAACATGATTCCCACCGCCGTCGAGGCGCTGAAGGGCTCGGGTGTGAAGATCGCCTCCGTGGCGACCTACTTCCCCTCGGGCCAGGCACCGCTCGACATCAAGCTCGCCGACGTGCGCGGCGCCGTCGAGATGGGCGCCGACGAGATCGACATGGTCATCGATCGCGGCGCGTTCCTGGCGGGTGACTACGCATCGGTCTACGACGAGATCGTCGCGGTGAAGGAGGCATGCGGTGACGCGCACCTCAAGGTCATCCTCGAGACCGGCGAGCTCGAGACCTATGACAACATTCGGCGAGCCTCGGTCCTCGCCATGGCGGCCGGTGCCGACTTCATCAAGACCTCGACCGGGAAGGTCCAGCCGGCAGCGACGCTCCCGGTGACGCTGGTGATGCTCGAGGCGATCCGCGACTTCCATGCCCAGACCGGGCGCGTCGTCGGGATGAAGCCGGCCGGCGGGATCAAGACGGCCAAGGAGGCGATCGCCTACCTCACCACCCTCTACGAGACGCTCGGTCCGCAGTGGATGACCCCCGAGCTTTTCCGCTTCGGCGCATCGAGCCTGCTGAACGACGTGCTCATGCAGATCCGCAAGGAACGCACCGGCCGGTACAGCGGCGGCGACTACTTCACGCTCGACTGACCCGGTCCCGTGCGCGCCGCAACGACGACCGCCTGGAGGGTTCGTTGATCGAGGTCGCACCAGGGTCGCTCGCCGTGTGGTCGGACATCGGGTGCCCGTGGTCGCACGCGGTCGTGTGGCGGCTGCACGACGCGCGTCGCCGGCTCGGCCTGGAGGATCACGTCGTCCTCGACCATCACGCGTTCCCATTGGAGCTCTTCAACAGCGAGGCGACTCCGCGACCGCGCATCGAGGCCGAATGGCCGGTCGCGCGGGTTCTTGCCCCCCGTGCCGGCTGGCAGGCCTGGGCCGCGCCCGACCATGCATGGCCGGTGACGATGCTCCCGGCCATGGAGGCGGTCCAGGCGGCCAAGCGTCAGTCGCTCGCGGCGGCGGAGGCGCTGGACCGAGGCCTGAGGCGGGCGTTCTTCGGCGAGAGCCGATGCGTCAGCCTGCGGCACGTGATCCTCGAGGTCGCGACAGAGGCCGATGTCGTCGACGTCGCCCTCCTCGCCGAGACGCTCGATGCCGGTACCGCTCGCGGCGCTCTGTACGCGGACTGGGCAACGGCGCGCGGTGACGAGGTGCGCGGCTCGGCCCACGTGTTCGCCCCGGATGGAACCAGCGCGCAGAATCCGGGAATCGAGATCGACTGGCGGCCGGGTGGTGGTGAGGGCACCTACGTGGTCACGCGTGACGATCCCGACGCGATCGAGGATCTCGTCCGGCGCGCCGCGCGGTCGTGAGGCGGGCGGCGTGGCAGCGATCTCACGTCAGCGAGCCGTGAGCCGTTCCACCCACGTGCATCTGCCGCCGTTCGAGTCGCTCGTCGACGCCCACGCGCATGAGCTCCATCGGTTTCTCGTCGGTCTCGTCGGTCCGAACGACGCGGAGGACTGCCTCCAGGAGACGTACATGTCTGCGCTGCGCGCCTATCCCAAGCTCCGTCACGCCGAGAATCTGCGGGCCTGGCTGTACACGATCGCGCAGCGCAAGGCGACGGACGCGCTGCGGCGGCATCACCGGCGCCCGACGAGCGAGCTGGATGGTCACGAGCCGGTGGCCCCGGCGGTCTCGCTGCCGGAGGACGACGCGCTGTGGGCCCGCGTCCGCCAGCTGCCCTCGAAGCAGCGCACTGCGATCGTCCATCGATTCGTGCTGGACCTGGCGTACGAGCAGATCGGCGAGCGAATGGGAACGAGCGAGGAGGCGGCGCGCCAGAACGTGAGCACCGGGCTGCGTCGGCTGCGGCGGGAGGTCACCGCATGAACGACGACCTCGAGCGTCTGCTGTCGGGGGGCCCGTCCCCGGTTCCGGACCTGGATTCGGCACGGCTGCGGCAGCGCCTCGCTGAGCGGGCCGCTGCGGCGGGGCTCCTCGATGTCGCGTACGGCGAGCACGACTCGCCGCTCGGTCCCCTCATGCTGTTCGTCACTCCGAAGGGCATTCTTCGCCTCTCCTATCCCGGGGAGCCGATCGACGCACAGGTGGCTGAGGTTGCCGCCGTCGTCTCGCCGCGGCTGCTGCGGGCGCCGGAGCGCACCGATGCGGTCCGCCGGCAGCTGGACGAGTATTTCGGTGGTAGTCGGCGCACGTTCGACCTCGCCGTCGACTGGCGCCTCGTTTACGGCTTCGCCGCGGAGGTGCTGCGCGCGACCGCGCGCATCCCGTTCGGTCGGGTCAGCACGTATCGGGAAGTGGCAGCCGAGGCGGGTTCGCCAAGGGCGTATCGGGCGGCGGGCAACGCCCTTGGCTCGAACCCGATCCCGATCGTGGTGCCGTGCCATCGCGTCTTGCACGCCGGGGGTGGCCTCGGGGGGTATACGGGGGGCCTGGATCGCAAGCGCTACCTCCTCGAGTTGGAGGGGTCGTACCGGCGCTGAGCGGAACCAGGTGTGTCGCGCCCGCGTCTGGCCCGCGACAACCACCACTGGAGACGTTCGTCGTGAATCGACGCCCCATCCTCGCGCTCACATTGATTCTCGCACTGTCCGCATGCGGGCTTGGCATCGGGACGACTGCGCCCCCCGGCGGAGACGGAGGATCGAGCGGCCGCCTGACGATCATTGACGCCGATGCCGACGGCCCGGCGATTGGCGTCGCCGATGCGCTCCGCATCAGCTCCGACCTTCCCGTGCGCGTGAGCGGCTCGCTGTTCGTCGGTGAGAACGGTCGCGTGCTTCTGTGCAGCGCCATTGCGGAATCGTTCCCACCGCAGTGCGCCGGCGAGCGCATCGAGGTGCTGGCGCTCGACCTCTCCAACCTCGAGCTCCAGGCGGCCGGGGATGTTCGATGGGCCGAGGCGGTCGAGCTGGTCGGGACGGTGGGCTCGTGAGAACCCCAGTCCTTGCGCTCCTGGCGTTTGTCATCGCGGGCTGCCAGGCGGGAGCGCCGCCCAGCGCCTCCGAGGAGACCGGGCTCCTCGAGATCCGAGCAACCTTCGAGCCGCCCACCGGCGACGAGCCGATCTCGATGGGTGGCTACGCGTACTTCGCCACGGTCGGCGAGCTCGTGGAGGAGGCGATCCCGGTCGATGGCACGCTGCGCGTCCACCTTCCCGCCGGCACGCATCCGCTGACGGTCGTGACCCGACCGCAGAGCGACACCGTGTCGATCGTCGATGGCGAGGAGCAGCGCGAGGTGTACGACATCAGCGCGGAATGCGAGGCGGATGTCGAGGTCACGCCAGGCGGCTCGGTGCAGGTGACCTACCGCGGCATCGGCGGCAGCGAGTGCGAGCTCATCGTGGGGGAGGGCTGACCCTCCTCAGGGTCCCGGCGAGGTGGTGGGTGATGTCGCCCACCTCCTCGGTCGCCATGGCGATGCGGTAGCGGATCTCGTCGGCCTCCCAGGCGTACGTTCGCTCGACTGCCACGAGCGCCGCGCCGCCCTCCGCTCGCCGAACGGAGGTGGCCACGAGCGAGATCGTCCCATCCACGATGCGCCCCTCCGATATCTCGGTCACGCGGGGCAGGGCCACGCTCACGGCGAGGTCCCCGTCGGGGCTCGATCGCCAGATGCCGGTCTCGAGGTGGAGCAGCTCGTCGTCGTCGGGGGACCACGCACGCTGCTGGTAGACGAGGGACGGCACGCCGAGCTCGAGGAAGCGGATCTCCTCCTCGTAGGCGAACGGCTCCATGGTCGGGAACTCGCCCGTGCCCGACCCGCGCCAGACACCGGCCAGGAACCCGATGGGCGTGGCCATGCCTCGATGCTAGCAGCGGACTGCCAACCGGAACGAGGGACGCGCACGAGCCGGCCCGGGGGTGCGTGCGATAATCATGGGCAATGACGCTCACCAAGAAGCCCGAGTCGCGCCCGGCGCCGAACTCCTGGGGACTGGCCGCGGGGGACAATCCGTGGGAGTACGCGCCCGCTCCCGAGGCCACCGATCACATCCACATCGAGCCCGAGTACGGGCTCTTCATCGGCAACGAGTTCCGGCCGTCGAAGCCGCGCAAGACGTTCACCGTCATCAACCCGGCCACCGAGGAGCCGCTGGCCAGGGTGGCGCATGCATCGAAGGCGGACGTCAACCGCGCGGTCGGGGCGGCCCACGAGGCGCATCGGACGGTCTGGTCGAAGCTTCCGGGCCGCGAGCGGGCGAAGTACCTGTACCGGATCGCCCGGATCATGCAGGAGCGCAGCCGCGAGTTTGCCGTCGTCGAGAGCATGAACTCCGGCAAGCCGATCAAGGAGTCGCGCGACGTCGACGTCCCGCTCGCCGCCGCCCATTTCTTCTACTACGCGGGCTGGGCCGACAAGCTCGAGTACGCGTTCCCGAACCGTGACCCGCGGTCGCTGGGCGTCGCCGCCCAGGTAATCCCGTGGAACTTCCCGCTCCTCATGCTGGCCTGGAAGATCGCCCCGGCGCTCGCCGCAGGCAACACGGTGGTCCTCAAGCCCGCCTCGACGACCCCGCTGACGGCCTACCTCTTCGCCGACGTGGTGCGCCAGGCTGACCTGCCGCCGGGGGTCGTGAACATCATCACCGGCCCCGGCGAGATCGGCATGGAGCTCGTCACCCATCCCGACGTGAGCAAGGTGGCGTTCACCGGCTCGACGGCGGTGGGCAAGATGATCGCCCGCGCCGTCGCGGGCTCGGGGAAGAAGGTCACGCTCGAGCTCGGCGGAAAGGCCGCGAACATCGTCTTCGACGACGCGCCGCTCGACCAGGCGATCGAGGGCATCGTGAACGGGATCTACTTCAACCAGGGCGAGGTCTGCTGCGCCGGCTCGCGCCTCTTCGTGCAGGAGAGCGTCTACGAGCCGCTGCTCGACAAGCTCAAGGCCCGCCTCGGCACGCTCCGCGTGGGCGACCCGCTCGACAAGAACACCGACGTCGGTGCCATCAACTCCGCCGGACAGCTCGCGAAGGTGCAGGAGCTCGTCGAGTCGGGGATCGAGGAGGGCGCGGAGATCTTCCAGCCCGACTGCGAGCTCCCGACCCGCGGGTTCTTCTTCCGGCCGACGCTCTTCACGGGCGTGAGCCAGAGCCACCGCATCGCCCAGGAGGAGATCTTCGGCCCCGTCCTGTCGGTCCTGACCTTCCGGACGCCCGAGGAGGCGATCGAGAAGGCGAACAACACGCCGTACGGCCTCTCGGCCGGCGTGTGGACCGAGAAGGGCAGCCGCATCTTCAAGATGGTGAACGCCATGCGCGCCGGCGTCGTGTGGGCGAACACGTTCAACCGCTTCGACCCGACGTCGCCGTTCGGCGGCTACAAGGAGTCCGGCTACGGCCGCGAGGGCGGCGTCCACGGGCTCGGTGCCTACCTCGACCTCTCCGGCAGCGGGTCGAACGGCCGATGAGCCCGCGCACCAGGAACGCGTCCCGCGCGACCAAGCGCGCCTCGGTGCTCGACCAGCGCGCGGCGCAGCCGCTGGCGACCACGAACGGGGCGCGCGCGCAGTCCGATCGCATCGGCGTGCGCAAGACCTACAAGCTCTACATCGGCGGCGCCTTCCCGCGCACGGAGTCCGGGCGCTCGTACGAGGTCTTCGGGGCGAAGGGCGAGCTGCTCGCCAATGCCAGCCGGGGGACCCGCAAGGACATCCGCGAGGCCGTCCGCGCCGCTCGCAAGGCACAGGCCGCCTGGGGAGCCAAGACGGCCTACAACCGATCCCAGATCCTCTACCGCATCGCCGAGCTCATGGAGGGGCGCCGGGACCAGTTCGTGGCCGAGGTCATGGCGGCCGAGGGGATGTCGCGCGCCCGGGCCACACGCGCGGTGGATGCGGCCATCGATCGCTGGGTCTGGTACGCGGGCTGGGCCGACAAGTACCCGCAGCTGATCGGCACCGTGAATCCGGTCGCCGGCAGCTACTTCAACTTCAGCGTCCCCGAGCCGACCGGCGTCGTCGGTGTCATCGCTCCCGAAGAGTCGAGCCTGCTGGGCCTCGTGAGCCGCCTGGCGCCGGTCATCGTCAGCGGCAACGCGGCGGTCGTCATCGCCTCGGAGTCGCGCCCGCTGCCGGCGGTCACACTGACCGAGGTGCTCGCCACGTCCGACGTTCCCGGTGGGGTCGTGAACGTCGTGACCGGCCTCCGGCGCGAGCTCGTCGGCCACCTGGCGGGGCACATGGACGTCAACGCGCTCGACGCATTCGGCGCGTCGTCCGACGAAGCCGCGACCCTCGAGGAGGTTGCCGTCGAGAACGTGAAGCGCTTCGTGCGTCCGCCGACCGCCGGCCTGGCGCGGTACGACTGGATGGCCGATTCGGCGCAGTCACCCTATCTCGTGGGCGAGTACGTCGAGATCAAGACCGTGTGGCATCCGATCGGCTCCTGAGCCGGACCGGCCGAACGATCAGCTCCGGCGCCTGCGCAGGAGCGGCAGACCGAACCAGAACCAGGCGAACCAGCCCGCGTTGAGCGCCGCGATGATCGCGGCGACCGCGCCGCCGACGATCGTCTCGACCACGAGGTAGACGGCCTGCGCGATGCCGATTGCGAGGAGCGCGCTCGCCGAGATGAGCAGCCGGTTGGCCAGGAAGACCAGGCGCTCCTTGTCCATGTGCCGGAACGCGAGCCGGTGGTAGACCGTGGGAGCCACGAGCAGAGCCAGCGCGGCGCTCACCGACAGGAACGCCCCGAGGTAGAGGAGACGCTCGAAGCCGTCCAGCTCGTCGCTGAACTGGAACGGCAGGATGATGAGGAAGCCGAACAGGATCTCGACGCCGGGCAGGATCACCCGCGTCTCCTCCAGCAGCTCGCTCAGCTCGCGATCGACGCGTTCCTTCGGGCTCTCGTCCGGCTGCGGTCCGCCGATGCCACGCGGTTCGTGACTCGTCACAGCCACCCCCTCCGTCGGAAGAAGAGGACCATGCCGATGAGGACCACGGTCATGGCCGCCAGGATCGTCCAGAACGCGATCGGGCTGCCCTCACCGGGGAAGTGGACGTTCATCCCGAAGATGCTCGCCAGCAGCGTCAGCGGCAGGAGGATCACGCTCACCGCGGTCAGCACGCGCAACCCGTCGTTGAGCCGATGCGAGAGCACCGATTCGTTCGTGCCCTCGAGGCCGTTCACGATCTCCATGAAGTTCTCGAGCACGTCCCAGATCCGCTCGGAGGCATCGGTGAGATCGTCGAAGTAGATGTCGAGGTCATCGGTCAGGTACCGCTGCTTCGCGCGCTCCAGGGAGCGGAACACGGCGCGCTGGGGGCGGATGACCGCCCGGAAGTTGATGATCTGCTGCTTCGCGTTGCTGATGTCGCGAACGATCTCCGACGAGCGCCCGCCCTCGAAGATGTCGTCTTCCAGCCGTCGCAGGCGGCGCCCGAGCTGGCCCAGGATGGGGAAGCTTGCATCCACGCAGCGGTCGAGGATCTCGTAGAGCAGGTAGCCCGAACCCTTGGTCATGAGCTGCTCTCGGACATCGTCGCGCGTTCGCGCCCGTTCGAACATCGCCGGCAGCGGGAGGATCTCCTCGTTCGGCAGGGTGATCACGTAGTCGGGACCCAGGAAGATGTCGAGCTCGGCGGCGTGGAGGCGGCCGCTGTCGCGATCAAACCGCGGGAACTGCATGACGAGGAAGAGGTAGTTCGCGTACTCGTCGACCTTGGGGCGCTGGTTGTGGCTCGCGACGTCCTCGAGGTCGAGCTCGTGGAACCCGAAGGTGTCGGCGAGGTACTGGCGATCTACGAGGCGCGGCTCGTCGATGTTCAACCAGCGCAGGCGGGGCGCCTCGATGACCTCGAGGCGTGGTTCCCCGCGGGTCTCCTCTCCGGCAGGAGGGAGCGAGGGACCGGAGCTGGGTCGTCGGCGGAGGCGGGGGAGTGCCTTCATGGCTGGCCTGCTGGCGGAAGTGCGGCGCCCATTCTATCCACGGCATCTCGGCCGACGACCGCGAACGGACCTTCCCCGGGGCGGGGCCTAGAATGGCCCGCGATGCCTCGACCCCGGAGCGTCTCGCGCAGCGACGACGCCGTCATCAGCAATGCCGACATGGCGCGGATCTTCAACGAGATCGGCGACATGCTCGAGATCCTCGGTGAGGTCGTCTACAAGGCCGTCGCCTACCGTCGGGTGGCCGACGCGGTCGAGCGCTACCCGGACGACGTGGCCGCGCTGTTCCGGCGCGGCGAGCCGCCCAAGCTGCCCGGTGCCGGCGCGGCCCTCACCGCGAAGCTGGCCGAGCTGTCCGAGACCGGCAGCCTCGAATACCACGAGCGGCTGCGCGCCCAGGTGCCGGACGGGCTCCTCGACATCCTTCGCATTCCGGGAGTCGGGCCGAAGACCGTGCGACTGGTCAGCACGGAGCTCGCCATCCACTCGGTGGAGGCGCTCCGCGCGGCCGCCGAGGAAGGGCGTCTGAGGCACGTGAAGGGCCTCTCCCAGCGAACCGAGGCGAACATCCTGGACGGCATCGCGCGTCTCGCTCGTCAATCGTCGCGGATGCTGATCCACGACGCCGATGCGCTCGTCGCGGGGCTCGTCGAGCGTCTTCGGGACGTCCGCGGCGTCCACCGCATCGAGATCGCCGGTTCTCTCCGACGGCGACGGCCGACGATCGGAGACCTCGACCTGCTCGCCGCGGTCGATGACCCGGCCGGCGTCATCGCCGCGCTCGACGGCCTGCGCGAGGTGGACCGCGTGGTGGCGGCCGGAACGGACAAGACGAGCATCCTGCTCGCCGATGGACCCCGCGTCGACCTCATGGTCTGCCCACCCGATGCGTGGGGCACGCACCTCGTGCACTTCACCGGCAGCAAGGATCACAACATCGCCCTGCGGGGCATGGCCCTGGATCGCGGCTGGTCGCTGTCCGAGAAGGGATGGAAGGTCATCGACACGGGCGAGCTGCTGCTCGACGCCGAGGAGGTCGACGTCTACGAGCGGCTCGGCCTGCCCTGGATCCCGCCCGAGATCCGGGGCGGCGATGGCGAGGTCGAAGCGGCACGGACCGGTGAGCTGCCCACGCTCGTCGCTCCCGGCGACGTGCGTGGCGACACCCACACCCACTCCGACTGGACCGACGGCGTCGACAGCATCGAGACGATGGCACGTGCGGCTCGCGATCGCGGCCTCGAATACATCGTCCTCACCGACCACTCACCGTCGCTCGGCATCGCGCGTGGCCTCACGCCGGAGCGCGTCGATGAGCAGGCGGTCGAGATCGCGCGGCTCAACACCGAGCTCGCCCCCTTCCGCATCCTGCACGGGACGGAGCTCGAGATCCGCGCGGACGCCACGCTCGACTATCCCGACGAGATGCTCGCCCGCTTCGACGTGGTCATCGCGAGCATCCACACGGGACGCGGACAGCCGGCGGAGCAGCTCACGCGCCGCGCGCTGGCGGCGATCGAGAACCCGCACGTCGACGTGATCGCGCATCCGTCGGGACGCATCGTGAACCGCCGCGATCCACTGCCGCTCGACTGGCCGCGGGTCTTCGAGGCGGCGGCGGTGCACGGCACGGCGCTCGAGATCAATGGCAGCCCGCGGCTCGATCTCGACGACTCGCTCGCGCGCGCTGCGGGGCGTGCCGGTGCGCGGCTGACGCTCGCCTCGGATGCCCATCGCACGGAGGAGCTCGAGCAGCAGCGCTACGCGGTGGACCTTGCCCGCCGGGCATGGCTCCAGCCGGACCAGCTGCTGGCCACTCGCTCGGCCGACGACCTCCTCGAGCTCGTCCGATGATCGCTCGCCTGTTCGGAGACCGTCGCCGCCTTGCCATTCTGCGGCGGATCGATCGACCCGCTGCCGCCATCCTGGCCATCCTCCAGGCCGTGGTTGCTGCCGCAGGCTGGTTCGTGAGCCCCCTGTGGCTGGCGGTGGCCGTGGCCGGCCAGCTCGTGCTCGGCGGCATCGTCGCCGTCCGGGTCATCGGCCCGGCCCGATCGGACCTCGGGCTGGCGCGCTACGCCATCCCCGCCACCGCCGGGATCGCGGCGACGCTCTTCGGTCGCCTCATTCCGGGCGGCCTCAGCCTGCTGCTTGTCCCCATCGTCGCCGTGCTCCTGTGGGCAGTCACGTACCTCGAGCTGCGTCTCGAGCGCGGAACGGGCGGGCGGACCATCGGCGACCTGCTGCTCACGGGGATCCTGTTCGGTGCCGCGGCGGGAACGCTCGTGCTCTTCGGCGCGCAGACGTGGCCGACCCCGCTGCTCGTCGTGGCGGCCGTCGCGCTCCCCCTGGCGATGCGCGCCGCCGAATCGCGCGAGACGATGGGGGTGGAGGGGGTCGGCCAGGCGCTGCTTCACGTCCTGGCCGTGGTCCAGATCGGCGTGGCGACCGTCCTCCTCGACCTGCCGGTCATTCCCACCGCGTCGCTCATCGCGCTCGCCTTCTACACGTGGAGTGGTGCCGTGGATGCACTGCGCGGCGGGACATCGGGAAGAGCGGTGGCGATCGAGTTCGGAGCGCTGCTGGGCATCGGACTTGCGGTTGGGCTCTTCCTCTACCGGCCCTGACCTGACGCGATCCGACCCCGCGTTGACACCCCCCGGGGCCGGTGGTACAAGGGGGCGCTTTCGGCCGAGCCCGGCCGCAGATTCATCGCTACTCGGAGACGCTCACAACGCTCATGGCGCTTGGAGAAGCTGACACGACCACCCGACAACGACGCCAGCTGTCCGACGCGGCGATCGCTCACGCGACCCGCGGCGAGTGGGAGGAGGCAGTCACCGCGAACCGCCAGCTCCTCGAGCTGGGACCCGATATTGACGCCTGCAACCGCCTCGGCAAGGCGCTCGCCGAGCTCGGACGCCACGCCGAGGCCCTCGAGGCCTACGAGCAGGCCCTGGAGCGCGACGCCACGAATCGCATCGCTCAGCGCAACATCGAACGCCTCCGGGTGCTCATGGCTGCCAAGCGGCCGGCTGCGAACGGGAAGGGCAAGCCCGGAAAGGCGCCGGTTACGCTCTTCATTGAGGAGATGGGGAAGACGGGCAGGGCGCGCCTCATCAACCTTGCGGCGCCGCGCGTGCTTGCGCCGCTCTCGGCGGGCGACGCCGTGGAACTGAAGGCTGACGGTGACGACCTCATCGCGAGCGTCGGCTCGACGGTCATCGGCAGTGTCGAGCCGCGGATCGCGGCCCGCCTCGCGAAGCTCATGGCCGGTGGCAACCGGTACGAGGCCGCCATCACGACCATCCACGAGGGCAACGGCGAGGTGATGGTGATGATCCGCGAGGTCTTCACCCACCCGAACAACTTCGGAAAGGTGTCGTTCCCCACGCAGGGCGCGCCGACGACGAGCGTCAGACCGTACATGAAGGGCTCCGCTCTTCGCTACGATGACGACGACGAGGTCGAGGAGACCGACGAGGACTCGGAGGAGGTCGAGGAGCTCGACACCAGCCTCCCGGAGTACTCCGGTGAGCCCGAGCTCGAAGAGGAGCTGGCAGAAGAGCCATAGGATGACCGAGGCCGAGCGGACGGGACACGACCACGTCATCCTGCCGCGACGCCTCCCCGGGCTCACCCTCTTCGAACGCTCGCACCCGGCACCCGCCGACAATCAGCTCGACGCGGCGCTCGCCGCGTTTGCGCAGCCCGGCGACACCGTCCTCGATCCATGGGCCGGGACGGGCTGGACCGCGCGCCGCGCGGTGGCTGCCGGGATGCGTGCCGTCGTCGCCGATGCCAGCCCCCTGGCCCAGCTCGGTGGGATCGCCATGCTCACGGCGCCGAGCGCCGCCGTGCTCGACGCCGCCTTCGCCCAGCTCGCCTCGTCTCGGCGCGTCGACGTTCCCCTTCGCCAGCACATCGAGGAGCTCTATGCGACCCGCTGCGGAGCCTGCCGCAGCCCGGTGGTGGCGGACCAGTTCATCTGGCCACGGGACGGCGATGCGCCGGGCCGCAAGCTGTATCGCTGCGCCGCCTGCGACCTCTCGCGCGGCGGGCCGGAGGAGCGCACGGCGCCGATCGATGACGTCGACCTGGCGAAGCTCGGCATCGAGCGCACGGTGCCTCCCGAGACGGACGGGCCCGTGGTGTCCGGCCCGGCGGAGACCGAGGTCGGTGGCGAGGAATCCGGGATCGCCCTCGGCGAGGGCGGTGGGCCTCCGCCGGCACCACTGCCCGTCGATCCGCCGAGTGCGGTGGAGGATCGCCCCCGCTTTGCATCGACGGTGCGGCCCGATCCACTGCCCGTCGCCGCGGTGGATGGCGTGCGCCACAGCCCGGCCTACCTCGAGCTGCGTGCTCGCTTCCCGGTCCTCGATGGACGCGAGGACGTCGTCGAGGAGCTCCTGGATCTGTTCACGCCGCGGAATCTCTACGCGCTCCACGCGATCCTCTCGAAGATCGATGCCGAGCTCCGCGACACTGCCTCGTCCGCGGTCATGAAGCTGGCCCTCGCGACCTGCCTCCTGCCGGCCAGTCGCCTGAACGGGTACCCGGGCCGGGTGGCTTCGCTGCGGATCACCGCCGGCCACGTCCGGCAGCCCGCCAGCCGGCACCAGCGCGAGATCAACCTCTGGCATGCCTTCGAGGCCGCGTTCCGGGAGGTGCGGGACGTCATCGCGGCGCACGGTGAGCGAGGCGAAGCTCGATTCGCGGCGGATTTCGGCGAGCTGGGAGGCGTGACATCCGCGAACGTGCTGTGGCTGCGTGCCCGGGCGGCCGTGGTCGGCCAGTACCTCCCCGCCGACGGGGTCGACCTCATCCTCTCCGCGCCACCCGCCACCCCGTCGCTCGACGAGCTCGCGCACGAGTACCTGGCCACGGCCATCGTCCTCGGTCGCGAGGCCGCCGAGACCCTTCGCCTCGAGCCGATCTTCGGCGGCAGCGGCCACCCCGAGGGCGTCGAGGCCACGACTCTTCGACACGGAATGGTGTCGGCGGCGGGCGCGCTGAAGCCGGGAGGCTGGTGCGTGCTGGTCCTGGAGGACGCGGATCCGGAGCGGCTGCTCTCGATCGCGCTGGCCGGCGCCGCGGCCGGGCTCGACCTGGACGCGGTCATCCACCGCGAGTCGCGGCGAGTCGGCGACGGCATCACGGTCCATCTGCGCAAGCCCTCGGCCGAGGATCGCCTCCGGACGGCCGTCACGCCCGGCGGTCCGTTGCGCCTGGGGGCGGACGGGGGGCACCTCACGTACCCGGACCTCGCGAGCGCGATCGATCGCGCGGTGACCCGTCTCCTGCGAGATCGGGGCGAGCCGGCCGGGCTGACCCGTGTCGTGGCCGCGGTGGTCAGCGAGCTCGGCGCGTCCGGCATCCTCGAGCGCCTCGTGCGCGGCCGCGGCGAGGGGCGCGCCGACTCCTCCGACCGCCTCGAGTCGGGCGGCCCGCACATGATCGCCAGCCTCATCCGCGAGGAGCTGTGGCGCGACGACCATCCGACGCTCGTCCGCATCGGCGACGAGGCTCAGCCGCAGTGGTGGCTCCGAAACCCTGAGCTTGCCGAGCGTCCCCTGGCCGACCGCGTCGAGTGGGCGACCTGGTCGATCCTGTCGACCGCGGGACGGATCGACGAGGCCGGCTTCTTCGATCGTATCCACGGTCTCTTCCCCGGGCTCCAGGCACCGGACGAGGAGCTCGTCCGGGCATGCCTGGCCGCGTACGCCGGCCCGGGCGAGCGTGGGTCGCTCGGCACCGAGGACGAGCTGGATCGCCGGCGTGACGACCATGCCAGGGTCCTGGCGTCGCTCGTGGACTACGGGCACCGCCTGGGCCTCAGGGCGTGGATTGCCGCCCGCGAGCACGCGCGCGACGTCGACGGACGACCCCTCGTGGATCGACTGTCCGACGAGGAGCGGCGCGTGTACCTTCCGCTCGTCGTGCGCGCTCCCGCGGAGGCGCTGGGCCAGGTGGACGTCATCTGGTACGTCCGGGGACGGCTCGCGTTCCTCTTCGAGGTCGATTGGACGGCCATGGTCGGCGAGCCGGTACTTCGGCGGGGTGCCACCATCCCCGTCGGCAAGGACCAGGCGCGATTCCTGGTGGTGCCGGCCGAGCGAGCGGAGCTGCTGCGACTCAAGATCCAGCGCTCGCCATGGCTGCGCGAGGAGCTCGATCGCCAGAACTGGCACATCCTGAAGTGGCAGCACCTCCAGACTCTCACCGAGCGCGATGGCGCCCGCATGGAGTGGCTCGAGCCGGTCCTCGGCCTGGACCCGCTCATCGAGCGGGGTGGGGAGCAGCTGACGATGTTCGGTGAGTGAGGGGAGGCTTGTTCGCCGAGCGACCGAATTGGTAGACTCGCGGCGGGAGTGCCGTGGTTCCCCCCTGCGGCACTCCCATGACGGAGGCCGAGCGGCTCAGCTGCCCGAGCCGGCTCTGCGCGGTCCGCGCCGACCCATGGTGCGACGCACCACGGACATCACCTCGTCAACGTACGGCTGTCCCTGGCCGCTCTCCACGGCATGGGTGAGACAGCCGTCGATGTGGTCCTCGACCAGCAACAGCGCGACCTGATCCGCCGCGGCCGTCAGCGCCTCCACCTGCTGGAGGATGTCCAGGCAGTAGGCCTCCTCGGTGACCAGGCGCTGGATCCCCCGAGCCTGTCCCTCGATCCGCCGCAGGCGCGTGATGAGTGCCTGCTTGTCCTTCGTGTAGCTGTGCCGGAAGTGATCGGGCGTCGTTGGCGTCGTCATACTGGGAGGCAGTATGGGAGGGCCTCCCGGGCCGGTCAATCCGGCCCGGGCCGCGAATCGCGGTAGCATCTGCGGCGTGAGCCCCGTCGAACGCCATGACCTGATCAGCCCCCTCGAGCGCGCGCTCGTCGTCGTGAGCCACCCCGACGACGCCGAGTTCGGCGCCGCGGCGACGATCGCCGGTCTGACCTCGAACGGGGTCCGCGTCGACTACGTCGTCACGACCGATGGCAGCAAGGGCACCGAGGATCCGGCCGTGACGCCCGAGCAGCTCTCGACGACCCGCGTGGCGGAGCAGCGAGCGGCCGCCGACATCCTGGGGGTGAGCGAGATCGTGCATCTCGGCTATCCGGACGGCTACCTCACGCCCTCGCTCGATCTGCGGCGAGACATCGTCCGTCAGATCCGCCGATTCCGCCCCGAGCTCGTGATCACCCAGAACCCGCAGCGCCGGCTCGACCACAACCCGTACATCGGGCATCCCGACCATCTGGCGACCGGCGAGGCGACCCTGTCGGCCGTGTATCCCGCGGCCCGCGACCACCTGAACTTTCCCGAGCTGTGGACCGAGGAGAAACTCGAGCCGTGGAAGGTCCGGCAGGTCCTGCTGACCGGCGTCGAAAAGCCGAACCTGTGGGTCGACATCTCGGAGACGTTCGAGACGGGCCTGCGGGCGATCCTGGCCCACGAGAGCCAGGTCGACCCGGACACGGTCGGTGAGCGGGTTCGCGAGCGGGCGAGGCTCATCGGCGAGCCCCAGGGGATTGGCCTGGCGCAGGCGTTCGCCTCGATCCTGCTCGAATGACGCGCCGCGGCGGCGGAGGCGGGCGAGGCGGCGGCTTCTGGGGAGGTGGCCCGGAGCCCGATCTGACCCGCCGGCCCGGAAGCGAGGGTCCGACGCTGCGTCGCATCGCCGGGTTCTTCGAGCCGTATCGCGGGCGCCTGGCCTTCATCGCGGTCCTTATCCTGGTCACGGTCAGCGTCGGCGTCGTCAATCCCATCCTGATCAAGTTCGTCCTCGACAACCTGCTCCCCGGCGGCGAGCAGGACCTCGGGCTGCTCTATCTCCAGGTCTCGCTGATGATCGTCCTCCCGATCGTCACCAGCGCGATCGGCGTCTGGCAGTCGTACCTGAGCAACGTGGTCGGGCAGCGGGTCATGAACGACCTGCGGCTGGCGCTCTACCGCCATCTCCAGTGGATGCCGCTGCGCTTCTTCACGGAGACGCGAACTGGCGAGATCCAGAGCCGGATCGCGAACGACGTGGGCGGTGTGCAGTCGGTCGTCACCGACACGGCCGCCTCGCTGCTGAGCAACTTCGCGACGGTGGCGACCACCGTGATCGCGATGTGGATCCTCGATTGGCGGCTGACGCTGCTGTCCCTGGCCCTCATGCCGGTCTTTGCCTATATCACGTATCGCGTCGGCAAGGTGCGGCGCGAGGTGAGCACGCTGACGCAGCGCTCGATGGCCGAGATGAGCGCCATCACCGAGGAGTCGCTCAGCGTGTCGGGCATCCTGCTCTCCAAGACCTTCGGGCAGCAGGAGGCGAGCATCGAGCGCTTCCGCGCGGAGTCGCAGCGGCTCGGCGACCTCCAGGTGCGCGGTCAGATGATCGGACGCTGGTTCTTCGCGCTCATCGGCACGTTCTTCAGCATCATGCCGGCCTTCGTCTACCTCGTTGCCGGCGCGCTCATCATCGGCGGCGACCAGAGCGTCTCGATCGGCACGATCGTGGCCTTCACGACGCTCCAGTCCCGGCTCTTCTTCCCGCTCGGGCAGCTGCTCAACGTCCAGGTCGAGATCCAGGGCGCGCTCGCGCTCTTCGATCGCATCTTCGAGTACCTCGAGATGGACCACGAGATCACCGATGCCGACGATGCGGTCGAGCTGACCCCGGAGGGGCTGCGCGGCGAGGTTGCATTCGAGCATGTCAGCTTCCGATACCCGGTGGCCGAGGCGCAGCTCCAGGTGGCGGACGAGGTGGCCGAGGCGGAGGCCGAGGGGCGAGCGGTGCCCACCGCCGTGCAGCCTTTTGCGTTGGAGGGCATCGACTTCACCGCGCGGCCGGGTGAGCTGATTGCTCTCGTCGGGCCATCCGGGAGCGGGAAGACGACGTCCACCTACCTCATCCCGCGCCTGTACGACGTCGACGCCGGAGCCGTGCGCATCGACGGGATCGACGTGCGCGGCATCAGGCTGCAGTCCCTGGGACGTGTCATCGGCTTCGTGACCCAGGAGACCTACCTGTTCCACGACACCGTGCTGGCGAACCTGCGCTACGCGAAGCCCGACGCCACGATGGAGGAGATTGAGGCTGCGGCGCAGGCGGCCGCCATCCACGACCGAATCGCCGAGCTGCCCGACGGCTACGACACCGTGGTGGGGGAGCGGGGGTACAAGCTGTCGGGTGGCGAGAAGCAGCGGGTGGCGATCGCCCGTGTTTTGCTCAAGGATCCGCGCATCCTGATCCTCGACGAGGCGACCTCGGCGCTCGATACGGTCAGCGAGCGCCTGATCCAGTCGGCCCTCCAGCGCCTCATGGTGGGCAGGACGACGATTGCCATCGCGCACCGTTTGAGCACGATCCTGCGCGCCGACCAGATCCTCGTCATGTCGCGCGGCCGGATCGTGGAGCGCGGCACGCATGCCGAGCTCATCCGGCAGGAGGGGCTGTACGCAAAGCTCTCAGCCGAACAGTTCGGGATCGGGACGCCCTCCTAGCGGCGCGCCCCGACCCGGTGGTGGCCGTCAGCTACCGAACATGCCGCCCAGAGCGGATCCGGCGTCGACGTTCTCGCCCTTCGCGGCCTTGTCGAGTTGGCCGGCGATCGGATCGGGGAGCTTGTCCTTGAGGAAGCCGATCACCGTGTCGACCGCGGTCTTCGCCGACCCCTCGTCGATGCCGGCGCGGTCGCTGACCATCTTCACGAGCTGATCCATGAGTTCTCATCTCCTGTGCGTGCGTCCATGGTCGCACGAGGGCGCACACGGCATGCCGGACGGCCCGTCGTGCGGCCACAGCTCGCTGGTGCCACACTCGACGGATGCCGAACCGCCTGGCCGACGAGACGAGCCCGTACCTCCTTCAACATGCCCACAACCCGGTGGACTGGCATCCGTGGGGACCGGAGGCGCTCGAGAAGGCGCGTCGCGAGGATCGGCCGATCTTTCTCTCCATCGGCTACTCCGCCTGCCACTGGTGTCACGTCATGGAGCGCGAGAGCTTCGAGAACCCGGAGATCGCCGCCCTCATGAACGAGCACTTCGTGAGCATCAAGGTCGATCGCGAGGAACGGCCTGATCTCGACGACGTGTACATGGCCGCCGTTCAGGCCATGACCGGCTCGGGTGGCTGGCCGATGAGCGTCTTCCTGACGCCCGACCTTCGCCCGTTCTTCGGTGGCACGTACTTCCCGCCCGAGGACCGACACGGGATGGCCGGCTTCCCGCGCGTGCTCTCGGCAGTCGCCGATGCCTACGCCACGCGCCGATCCGAGGTGGAGCAGCAGGCCGGCATGCTGGCCGGCCACCTCCAGGCGCAGCTGGCGGTCACCGGCGGCGACCGCGACCCCGAGCGCGCCCAGCTCGAGGCTGCCGTGCGAGCGGTGGGTCCAACCTTCGATGCGACGCTCGGCGGGTTCGGGACCGCGCCGAAGTTCCCGCCGGCGATGCTCCTCGAGTTCCTGCTCCGCGCCTGGCGGCGCTCCGGGGACGCGGCGGTGCTGGGGATGGTGACGAGGACCCTGGACGCCATGGCCGACGGCGGAATCAACGACCAGCTGGGTGGCGGCTTCGCGCGCTACAGCACCGATGCGCGCTGGCTCGTGCCGCACTTCGAGAAGATGCTGTACGACAACGCGCTGCTGGCCCATGCCTACCTCGAGGGCTATCGCGCCACCGGATCCGCGCGCTACGCCGACGTCGCGCGCGCGACGCTCGACTTCATGCTCGCCGAGCTCCGCACCGACGACGGCGGCTTCGCATCCGCCCTCGACGCGGACACGGAGGGAGTCGAGGGCCGGTTCTACGTCTGGACGCACGCCGAGTTCGACGAGGCACTGGCCCAGGCGGGAACCGACAAGGAGGGGAGGTCGGCGCTCGCCGCACACTGGGGAGTCGAGGCCCGGGGGAACTGGGAGGGGACGAACGTCCTCCATCGGCCCGGTCCAGCGGCCGTGCCCGACGACCTCGCGGAGCGGGCTCGGGGCGTGCTCCTCGAGCGTCGCGCGACGCGCACCCGGCCGCACCGGGACGACAAGCAGCTCGCTGCCTGGAACGGGCTCGCCCTGCGGGCGATCGGGCACGCGGCGCTCGTGCTGGACGACACGCGCTACGCGGACGCGACGCGTGACCTGGCGGCATTCGTCCGTGCCCAGCTCCTCCGCCCCGATGGCCGGCTGTGGCGGACGTCGCGCGACGGCCGCGCTCACACGCCGGGCTTCGCCGAGGACTCGATGGCGATGGCCGATGGCCTGCTCGTCGCCCACGGCGCGCTCGGCGACAGCGCGCTGCTCGTGCTCGCTCGCGAGATCGTGGACGGTGCCATCCGGGACTTCTGGGACGAGGCGTCCGGCACGTTCAGTGACACGTCCGCCGAGCACGACCGGACCGTTGCCCAGCCGCGTGGCCTGGTCGACAACGCGACGCCATCGGCGAACAGCATCGGCGCCGACGTGCTTCAGCGGCTGGCATTGCTCACCGGTGACGAAACCCTGGCGCGGCGCGCCCGGGCCATTCTGCGTGCGGTGGCGCCGGCGCTCGATCGCCAGCCGTCCGCCTTCGGTCGCATGCTCTGCGCGGCGGATCGGCAGCTCGGCGAGCCGGTCGACGTCGTCGTTGCGGGCGACCCGACCACCGCCGAGGCGGAACGCCTGCGCGTGGCGGCGGCCGCGAAGTACGTCCCGGACCTCGTCCTCACGGGGGTGAACGAGGGTGACCCGCAGGCCGGTTGGCCGCTCTTCTCGGGGAAGCTGCCGCGCGACGGACGGCCGACCGCGTATGCCTGCCGCGGGTACGCCTGCGACGAGCCGACCGGCGATCCCGAGCGGCTCGCGGCGCAGGTGGCCGGTCTGGCGACCCCGGGAGTTGGCTAGCCGGCGAGGAACGCGAGCTGCACCCGGCGGCGCCGATTGTCGGCGTTCGTATCGAGGAGCGCGATCGACTGCCAGGTCCCGAGCGTCATCGCTCCGGCAACGACCGGAATCGTGACGGATGGGGAGACCAGGAGCGGCAGGACGTGATCGGCGCCATGGCCGGGGCTCCCGTGGCGATGGCGCCAGCGCTCGTCGTGGGGCAGGAGCCGCTCGAGCGCGTCGAGGAGGTCGTCGTCCGACCCCGCTCCCAGCTCGACGACGACGACGCCCGCCGTCGCGTGGGGGACGAAGACCGTGAGGAGCCCGTCTCCCGCGTCGGCGACGTCCGCGAGGAACTCGGCGCAGGCTCGCGTCAGGTCCGCCAGGCCGGGGCTCGATCCGGTCTCGATCTCGATCTCGCGCTGATGCATGGCCATCAGGGTGCCCCGTAGCTGTGCTCGCCGACGAAGAAGAGGCCGGCGCCGATGTACGTGAACAGGACCCCGACGAACCCGAGCACGATGAGCCACGGTGCGGCCCGCTCCCATCGATCGCGCCGGGTTGCCACGTGGAGGTACGCGCCGAACACGAGCCAGGTTGCGGCGGCCGCGAGCTCCTTCGGGTCGTTGCTCCAGTACGAGCGCCAGGCGAGGTTGGCCCAGACCGACCCGAGCACGATGGCGATGGTCAGGATCGGGAAGGCAACGAGGACCGCGCGATGGCCGATGGCCCGCGCCGCGGACGCCGACGGAAATGCCCGCAGTCGATCGCCGGCCCGCTCCTGGACGATCTCACCCACTGCAGCCACGAAGGCGATGCCGCTCACCGCGTAGGCCAGGACGGCAGCTCCGACATGCACGGTCAGGAGCAGTGGCTGCTGGAGCGCGGGGACGAGGGGATCGACGCGGTCATCCAGGCCGAGCGCGAACGCGACGAGCCCTGCGGCCAGGAGCGCCGTGATCGGCGCCAGGCCGCCGAGCGGATGGGATCGGTCGAGCACGAGGTGGGTCACCGCCAGCGCCGCGGCGAAGGCGAGCGAGAACTCGTGGAGGTTCGACCACGGCGCGTGCCCGACGATGGCCGTCCGGACGAGGAGGGCCGCCACGAGGAGAGCGGCGCCGACCATGAGCAGCCGGCCGGAGAGGCGATCCATGGCGCCATCGGCTTGCGACGCCGTGGTGAGCCCCTCCGCGACGGCGGGTCGGCGCACGAGACTCGCGAGGGCGGCGGCGACCCCGGATGCGACGGAAGCGAGCAGCGCAACGAGCGAGGCGACGATCAGCGCGGCCAGGAGCGCCGTCATCGACCGCTCGGACCGGGACGGCCGGTCAGCTCAGGAGGGCCGGATCCGCGACCCCGGTGCGCGTGCCGCATCGGTAGCAGGACGCGTCGCCGGCGGACAGGGTTGCGCCGCAGTTCGCGCAGTCGAGCGTGAGGTCGCGCTCGCACTGCGTGCAGAAGCGTGCGCCGATCGGGTACTGGAGGCGATCGAACGCGCAGTACGGGACGCCTCGCGGCGCCGCGATCTCGTCGCCGGTGCCGGCGGCCTCGGGCAGCGCCACGGCCGGCTCCGTGCTCGCCTTCTCCGCGACGCCCACCTGGCTAACGCGGAGGTAGCCGATGACCAGCCAGAGCACGTAGAGCCCGAGCAGGCCGGCGACCGCGAGGGGAAAGAAGAGGCCGAGCCGGTCGCCCCAGCCCGTGGCAAGCCAGTCGGCAACGTCGCGAATCAGGTCCATGGCGGGCCGATTCTAGCATCGGCTACACTCCGCCGAACACGCCAGCGAACGAACCGCCGATGCCAGCTCCACGCCTCGACCGACGCTCGCCACTCACCGAGCTCCACGTCCACCTGGGGGCCGCGGTCACGCCTGCCATCATGTGGGGCATCGCGCACGCGCAGGGCATCCGCCTGCCGACCAAGGACTACTGGGCGTTCCGCGACCTCATCACGGTCGGCCGCCGCCGACGGAGCTTCCAGGCTTACCTCGACCTGTTCCACTGGACCGAGCTGATCCAGTCGAGCCCGATCGCCGTGGAGCGCAGCGTCTACGAGGTGATCGGCGGGGCCTATCGCAAGAACAACGTCACCGGGCTCGAGCTTCGCTTCAATCCGATGAAGCGCAACCGGGGCGGCGAGCAGGATCTCGATCACATCATCGCCGCCGCCGTGCGCGGCATGGACCGCGCGATCCTCGAGTACCCGCAGGTCCGCGCCGGGCTCATCTTCTGCCTCGACCGATCCTTCACGCCCGCCCTGAACGAGATCATCGCCTCCAAGGCCATCAGCTGGCGAAGCCGGGGCGTGATCGGCATCGACATCGCCGGGCCCGTGTCCCCGGAGTTCCGTTTCGCGGACTATTCGGCGATCTACGCCGAGTGCCGCCGGGCCGGTCTCGGTCTCACGGTGCACGCCGGTGAGACCGGCGGCCCCGAGGAGGTCGCCGAGGCGCTCGAAGCGCTGGAGCCGGATCGCATCGGCCACGGCGTGCGGAGCGCGGACGACCCACGGGTCCTCGCCATGCTCCGCGAACGGGGTACCGTGCTCGAGGTCTGCCCCAGCTCGAACCTCAACACGCGTGTCCTCGAGGGAGTCCCGGAGATCAGGCGCGTGGTTCGCGCGCTCGTCGATGCCGACGTGCGCTTCACCGTGAGCACCGACGGCCCGGAGATGCTGCGCACCTACCTGCGCGACGAGCTCAACCTCCTGCTGCGCCACGGCATCCTCGACATGGAGGGCGTCGAACGGGCCATCGAGATCGGCGGCGATGCGAGCTTCCTGGACCGCGCACCGGTCATCGAAACGTCCGTTGCGAGGCGGCTCGATGGCGGCCCGGAAGATGCACCGATGCCCGTCGAGGTGGGTGGCTAGGTCCGTATACTTCCGGCCGTGTCATCGATCTGGCGACCGGTCCGTGAGCGTGCACCAACTCGGAGCCTGATGGTCGTCGTCGCGCATCCCGGCGACGAGGCGTTCGGCTTCGGGGGCGCCATCGCGAGCGCCGCGGCGAGTGGAGCCTACGTCGTCGTCGTGTGCGCGACGCGCGGCTGGTTCGACGCCCGCCTCACCGATTCCTCGCCCGCCCCCGGCGGCAAGAACCGAGACGTCAAGCTCGGCGCGGTGACCTGGCGCAATCTCGACACCGTCCGCGAGGACGAGCTGCGCCGATCCGTTGCGCTCCTGGGGGTGCGCGTCGTCCGCATGCTCGACTACGCCGAGGGTGATCTCGACCGCCAGGACTTCGACCAGCTGGTCGGCCGCATCGTGGAGCCGATCCGGATGCACCGACCCGAGGTGATCCTCAGCTTCGGGCCGGACGGCGTCACCGGGGACACCGACCACGTCGTCCTGTCGCGTGCCGTACGCGCCGCCTACGATCGAGCCGCCGAGCCGCTCGCGTACGAGGACGACCTCGAGGAGGACCAGGTCGCATGGCGCGCCGCGAAGCTCTACGAGCTCGTCGTGCCGCGCAGCGCCGTCACCGAGCTGGGGGACCGGGTTCCGGACGAGGGCTACGGATCGACCGCCGAGCCGACCGTCGCCCTCGAGCTGGGCGATCTCGCGCAGCTCAAGCTGGCCGCCATCAGCCGTCACGTGTCGCAGACCGGATCCGCCGGACCGTTCCACGACTGGGGATCGGAGCGGCGCGACGCGTGGCTCGGCACGGAGCACTACCGCCTCGCGGCATCGGCGCTTCCGACGCCGGTCGATGGGGAGCGCTCGCTGTTCGACGGCCTCACCTGAGCTGAGCGGGGACCCGCCATGGTGCGGGTCGTGAAGCTCGCGGCCGCACCTGCTACGCTCAACCTGCCGCACCGGTCCCGCACGAAGGAGCTTCCGAGCCCGCCCATGTCCGACCAGCTGACGAACGACAACATCCTCGCCGCGTTGAGCAGCGTCAAGGACCCGGAGATCGGGCGCGACCTCGTCTCGCTCGGGATGGTCAAGGACGTGCTGATCGACGGCAGCGTGGTCGACCTGACGGTCGAGCTCACGACCCCCGCATGCCCGCTCAAGGCCACGATCGAGAGTGACATCGGCGACGCCCTGGCGGCCCTCGGAGCGACGACGGTCCGCGTCGACTGGGCGAGCAACGTGAAGCGCACGTTCGGCGGACCCGCGGCGGACCTCATTCCCGGCGTGAAGAACACGATCGCGGTGGCGTCCGGCAAGGGCGGGGTGGGGAAGTCCACGGTCGCGGTCAACCTCGCGGTCAGCCTGGCACGCGACGGCGCACGGGTCGGGCTGCTGGACGCCGACATCACCGGGCCGAACGTCCCGCTCATGATGGGCACCCAGGGAGCGCACGTCACCGGCAGCGGCGGCAAGCCGAACCCGGTGGTGAGCCACGGCGTGCAGATGATGAGCATCCAGTACTTCCTCCAGGCCGATGCGCCCGTCATCTGGCGCGGCCCGCTCATCCACAGCGCGATCGCCCAGTTCCTCCGCGACGTCGAGTGGGGTGAGCTCGACTATCTCGTCATCGACCTGCCGCCGGGGACCGGCGATGCGGCGCTCTCGCTGAGCCAGCTCATCCCGCTCACCGGCGCGGTCATCGTGACCACGCCGCAGGAGGTCAGCCTGCTCGACGCCCGCAAGGCCGTCGCGATGTTCAACAAGGTGAACGTCCGCACCCTCGGGGTCATCGAGAACATGAGCGGCTTCGTGTGCCCGCACTGCAGCGAGGAGCACGACATCTTCGGGTCCGGTGGCGGCGAGAAGATCGCCCGAGAGCTCGAGCTCGAGGTCCTGGGGCGGATCCCGCTCGAGCCGGCCGTCCGCTCCGGCGGCGACGCCGGCGTGCCGATCACCTCGGCCCAGTACCCCGGCGGCGACACCACGGCAGCGGCCCTGGCCCTGCGCGAGGTGGCCCGCACGGTTGCCGGGCGTGTCAGCGTCCTCGCGGCCCCGGTCACGGTGGGCAGCGGCGCGATCTGACCCGCGGTACGGCCGCGGTACGGAAGTTCCACGCTCGGGGGATTGCGGTCAACCGGTTGCCCGGTGAAACTGCATGGCATGCGGATCGCTGCCATCTCCGACATCCACGCCAATCTTCCCGCCTTGCAGGCCGTGCTCGAGGACATCGGCCGCATCGGCGCCGATGCGATCTACTGCATGGGCGACGTCGTCGGTCGGGGACCGCATCCGAACGAGACGGTGGAGCTCCTGCGCAGCCTCGAGATCCCGACCGTCCAGGGCAACTGGGACGAGGCCGTCGGGATGGATCGCGAGCAGACCGGGGCCGCATGGGAGACCGTCGAGGCGGAGGAGGCGGGCGACGCCTCCATGCGATGGACCGCGGAGGTCATGGCCGAGGAGCACCGGTCGTGGCTGCGCCAGCTGCCGAAGACGCTGCGGGTCGATCTGGCCGGGCGGTCGGGCTACCTGTTCCACGGCTCGCCGATTCGCGAGAACGAGTACCTGTGGTCAGATCGTCCGTCGCGGGTGCTGGCCAGGATCGCCAGTGACGAGGCCGACGACCTGTTCTGCTTCGGCCATACCCACGAGGCGTTCCATCGCGTCGTCGGGCAGGCGCACTTCGTGGCCTGTGGATCGGTCGGCTGCGGCACCGACGGCGACGCCCGGGCTCGCTATGCCGTGATCTACATCGGCGATCCGGAGATCGCCATCGGCTTCCGCTCGGTCGACTACGACCACCTGTCGGTCGTCCGCGACATGGCCGCGAACGGCCTGTCGGTGGATCTTCTGCGGGCGCCGCCGGCCCAGCACCCGCACGTCGGCGGGCATGATCAGGGAGTCGGCACCTCGGGGCGCGCAACCGAGTAGGTCGCGAGGGCCTGGACCATGAGGTCCCAGAACCGATCGACGTCGAGATCCACGCCGACGTCCGCGTTCGGTGCACGACCGGTGATGCCGTGGATGTCGCACACGGTGCGGCCGAGGCTCAGCGTGGACTCCAGGTCGACCTCGACGTTCACGTGCCGTGTCGTGACGAGCGTGGGGTCGATGACGGCGGCCACCGCGCACGGATCGTGGACGGCCGGTGCCGCGAAGCCGAACACCCGCTCGTACGTCTCGGCGAAGAAGCGCATGAGCGCGACGGACATGTCGGACACGGGTCCGCGCAGCGCCTCGATGCGTGCCAGCACCGCCGGCGTGGCCAGCGCCCGATGCGTCACCTCGAGCGGCACGAGGGTGATCGGCAGGCCCGAAGCCAGGACGGCCGCGGCAGCCTCGGGGTCCTCGATGATGTTGAACTCGGCGGACGGCGACCAGTTCCCGAGGCCGATGGCGCCCCCCATGATCGAGATCCGGTCGATCCGCTCCCGGATGCCCGGATGACGTGCGAGGGCCGTGGCGACGTTCGTGAGCGGGCCGACCGCCACGATCGTGAGCGGGCCATCGCCCTCGATCGCCGCCTCGGCGATGACGTCCACCGCGTGACGCGGGTCGAGGCCGACGGTCGGCTCGGGCCAGTCGACGCCGTCGAGCCCGGATTCGCCGTGGATGTCGTCGGCCTGCATCGGCTCGCGCACGAGCGGACGGTCGCACCCGGCTGCGATCGGCACGTCGTCGATGCCCGCCACGCTGCACACCCGCCGGGCGTTGAGCGTCGTCTTCTCGAGCGTCTGGTTCCCGGCGACCGTCGTGATCGCCACGAACTCGACGGCCGGCGAGGCGGCCGCCAGCAGGATCGCCATCGCGTCGTCGTGCCCGGGGTCGCAGTCGAGCAGGATGCGGCGCGGCGCCGGCCCGCTCATTCCTTGATGTAGGGCTTGCCGTCGGCGGCGGGTGCGCGGGCGCGGCCGACGAGACCGGCCACGACGATGATCGTCACGACGTACGGCACCATGAGCAGGAACTCGGATGGGATGGCGATGCTGAGGATCGAGAGGCGTGACTGGATGGCGTCGGCGAAGCCGAAGACCAATCCGGCGAGGAACGCCCCGATCGGGTTCCAGCCGCCGAAGATCATCGCCGCCAGGCCGATGAAGCCGCGGCCCGCCGTCATCTCTCGCTCGAAGCCACCGGTGGAGCCGATCGTGAAGTACGCGCCGCCCATGCCGGCGACCATGCCGCCGAGGATCACGTTCGTGTAGCGCACGAAGTACACATTGATGCCCACCGTGTCGGCCGCCTTCGGATGCTCGCCCACGGCACGCACCCGGAGGCCCCACCGCGTGTAGAAGAGGCCGAGGTGGATGATGATGATGAGCGCGAAGAGCGAGTACACGAAGATGTTGTGGCGGAACAGGACGGTACCGAGGATCGGGATGTCCGAGAGGATCGGGATGGCGATCGGCCCGAGACGCTCGGGCGTGTTCAGCTCTGCCTGGTAGGGCTGGAGGATGCGGACGGACAGGAACGCCGTGAGCCCGGTGACCAGGATGTTGATGAAGAAGCCGGCGATGATCTGGTCCACGCGGTACCGGATGGCCAGGACCGCCAGGAGCGCCGCCAGCAGACCGCCGGTCGCGACGGCGGCGACGATGCCGATGTAGGGGTTGCCCGTGGCGCTCGTCACGACCGCGGCCACGAATGCGCCCGACAGAAGCATGCCCTCGATGGCGATGTTCACCACGCCCGCGCGCTCGCAGAGGATGCCGGAGAGGGCACCGAACACGATCGGCACCGATCGCTGCACCGTCGTCTCGAGGACGCCGGTGAGGTTCATCGACTGTCCGGCCGCAACCCAGGTGAGGAAGGCGAACACGAACGCGAAGGCCACGAGACCGAGAATCAGGGCCGTCCGCGAGCCGAAACCCCTGGTCAGCTGGATCGCGCCGGCGAAGGCAACGACGCCGGCCAGCAGGTAGACCGTCGTGGCCGACGGCACGACGAGGTTGGGAACGGGAATCGCGGCGTTCGGAGCGCTGAGCCCGAACGTCGACGTCAGGTCGGTGGCGACCGCGAACCCGAGGACCATGAGGACGGCCAAGACGAGGTAGATGATGCCCAGGACGCGCTGTCGGGTTCGCTCTCGCTGCTCGGTGCGGGACATCCCGGTGGCGACGGCCGCGGTCATGAGCCCCATCCCTTCGCGAAGACCTCGGCGTTGAGCCGCCGCTCGGCGCGGATGCGGTAGATGGCTCGCACGAGCGCCGGGGCGGCGATGAACATGATGACGAGTGCCTGGATGACCACCACGATGTCGATCGGCGTCCCGGTCGCCGCCTGCATCGGCGTGGCACCCGCGCGCAGGGCGCCGAACAGGAAGGCGGCGGCGACGACGCCCGCCGGACGGGTCGCTCCGACGAGCGCGACGACGATGCCGTCGAAGCCGTAGCCGGGCGAGAAGCCGGGGGAGAGGCTGCCGGATCCGCCGAGGATGACGACGGTGCCGGCCAGGCCGGCCAAGCCGCCGGCGATCATCATGGACAGCACGGTCGACCAGGCGATGCTGATGCCCGCGTAGCGCGCGGCGCGCGGGTTGAAGCCCACCGCGCGGAACTCGAAGCCCTTGGTCGATCGGAACAGGAGCCACCAGATGGCGACGGTGGCTGCGAGCGCCAGAATGATGCCCCAGTTCGCGCGCAGTCCGCCGATGAGGGACGGGATGACGGCGCTGTTCTCGACGATCTTCGAGATCGGGTCGGAGCGCCCCTCGCGCTGCACGAGCGCCGTGCGCAGCGACCAGTTGATGAGGTTGAAGGCGACGAAGTTGAGCATGATCGTCACGATCACCTCGTGGGCACCCGTTCGGGCCTTGAGGATGCCCGGGATGAATCCCCACAGCGCCCCGCCGGCGAAGCCGGCGAGCAGCGCGAGCGGCAGGTGGATGAACCACGGCAGGCCGACGAGGCTGAACCCGACGATCACCGAGAACAGCGCGCCGAGGTAGAGCTGGCCTTCCGCGCCGATGTTGAA
Source organism: Chloroflexota bacterium (assembly GCA_025699005.1). Lineage (GTDB taxonomy): Bacteria > Chloroflexota > Limnocylindria > QHBO01 > QHBO01 > JACDBZ01. The sequence continues at coordinate 107,227 of JAILWI010000007.1, forward strand.
GAGGCCGACGCGGAACGCGAGCGCCACCGAGAGCCCGGTGAAGACGAGCGGCGTCGTCGAGACGATCGTTTCCGACAGCGGGCCGAACGCGGAGCGGACACCGTCCCAATCGAGCGCCAGGAGGGCCCCGATAAGGCGGCCCGGATCGCCGATGGAGCCTCGGAAGAGCGCCCCATAGGTGTCGGTGACCGAGTTCCACGACGCGCCGATGGCACTCACCGGGTCGGAGGTCCAGAGCCCGAGCAGCTCGAAGTCGGTGATGATCAGGATGATGCCGCCGGCGACGAAGGCCGTGAGCAGGGCGAGGGCAGGCAGTGCGATGCCGCGCACCCATCCCCATCGACTCCGGGCGGCTGGCGCCTCTTCCGTTTCGGGGGTCTCCGGTGGCGCGCCTTCCGTCGGCGGCGGCTCCGGCGCCGGAGGCGTCGTGGTCTCATCCGTCATCGGAGGCTCCCTTCGCGTCGGGCTGCGCCGCTCCGGTCTCCGTGGTCGTGGACGGAGGCGTGGGAGGCGCGTCCGCTTGGTCGGTCTCCGCGGCCTCGAGATCCTCGGGGTGCGCGCCGCCCATGAGCAGGCCGAGGCGCTCCATCGTCGCCTCCTCTGGCGTGAGCGTATCGACGATGCGGCCCTGGTACATCACGGCGATCCGGTCGCCCAGCGCGAGAACCTCTTCGAGCTCGCTCGACACGATGAGGACGGCCGCGCCTTCGTCGCGCTTCTCGACGATGCGCCGGTGGATGTACTCGATCGAGCCCACGTCGAGCCCGCGCGTCGGCTGAGCGGCCACGATGAGCTTGATCGGCCGCGAGAACTCCCGCGCGGCGATGACCTTCTGCTGGTTGCCGCCCGAGAGGTTGCCGACGTTGTTGAAGATCGAGGGCGTGCGGACGTCGAACTCGGCGACGCGCTCGGCGGCCGAGGCGGCGATCGCAGCGCCGTCCATGGCCAGGCCGTTCGAATACGGCTCGTGCCAGTAGCCGTTGAGCACGAGGTTGTCGGCGATCGTGAAGTCTGCGATCAGCCCGTCCTCCATGCGATCCTCGGGCACGTGGGCGACTCCGGACCGGTAGACGGTGCGGGGATCGGTTCCGAGGGCCTCACCGTTGAGCCTGATCGTGCCGCTGTCGGGCTCGCGCATGCCGGTGATGGCCTGGACGAGCTCGCTCTGGCCGTTGCCCTGCACGCCCGCGATGGCGAGGATCTCGCCGGCGCGAACCTCGAGGTCCAGGTGGTCGACGGCGAAGTGACCCCGCTCATCGCGCACGACGAGGTTGCTGACCTCGAGCACGGCCTCGCTGGCGTTCGCGGGATCGCGATCGACCACGAGCTGGACATCACGGCCGACCATCATGGCCGCGAGCTCCTCCTTCGAGGTCTCCGCCGGCGTCGTCGTGCCTGCGACGTTCCCGCGCCGCAGGACCGTGATGCGGTCCGCGATCTCGAGGACCTCGTTGAGCTTGTGGGTGATGAAGATGATCGACGTCCCGGTCTCGATGAGGGAGCGCATGACGCCGATGAGGTCATCGGTCTCCTGGGGCGTGAGCACCGCCGTTGGTTCGTCGAGGATGAGGACGTCCGACCAGCGATACAGCGTCTTGATGATCTCCACGCGCTGTCGCACGCCGACCGAGAGATCCTCGACCACCGCATCGGGATCGACCTTGAGGCCGTGGCGATCACTGATATCCATGAGACGCCGCCGGGCGGCGGCCTTGTCGAGCCTTCCGAACGGCGGTTGGGTCGACTCGACCCCGAGCATGACGTTCTCGGTCACGGTGAACACCGGAACGAGCATGAAGTGCTGGTGGACCATGCCGATCCCGGCGTCGATCGCATCGGCCGGTCCGCTGAACTGGACGGGCTTATCGTCGATGAGGATCTCGCCCTCGTCGGGCTGGTACAGGCCGTAGAGGACGTTCATGAGCGTGGACTTGCCCGCGCCGTTCTCGCCGAGCAGCGCGTGGATCTCGCCCGGCTGCACCACGAGGTCGACGCCTTCGTTGGCGACGACGCCGGGGAAGCGCTTGGTGATCCCCCGCAGCTCGAGCTTCACAGTGGGTGCCTGCTCCGGTGTACAGAACGGGCGGCGCCTGAAGGACGCCGCCCGTTCACATTACCTGACCGTCGAGGTCAGACGCTGCTACTCGCCGTAGTAGTCCGAGGGGACCACATCGCCAGCGATGATCGCCTCCGCGAGTGCGCCGAGCTCGTCCTTGACCTCCTGGTCGATCTCGTCCTCGTACTCGTGGAACGGAGCGATTCCGACGCCCTCGTTCTCGAGCGTGCTCACGAACACCGGCTGCGGCTCGTCGCCGTTCACCGCGCGCTCGATCGCCTGGAAGACCGAGTTGTCGATCCGCTTGATCACGCTCGTCAGGAGGAGGTCGGTGAACTGCGGAGCACTCTCCGTCCAGTCCACGTCGACGCCCAGCCCGACCGCGTCCGCGTTCTGCTCCTCGATGGCGGCAAACGTGCCACCGCCGATGGGCCCGCCAACAGGGAGGATCACATCGGCGCCCTCCTGCAGCATCGCGATGGTCACGTTCTTCGCGTCATCGGTGCTGTCGAAGTTGCCGGTGAACGTTCCCGACTCGGGATCGCTCGGGACGCGGCCGCCGAGCACGCGGACGTCGTCGCCCTTCTGCTCGTTCCAGTAGTTCACGCCGGCGATGAAGCCGTCCATGAAGTCGGTCACGCCCGGGCCGATGTTGATGCCGCCGAAGGTGCCGACGATGCCGGTTTTCGACCAGCTGGCCGACGCATAGCCGGCGAGCATCGCGCCCTCGGCCGTGCTGTAGACGAGGCCCTCGACGTTCGGGATGGCCGGGTCGTAGGCGAAGTCGACGATCGCGAATCGCGTGTCGGGATTGGCCTCCGCCGCCGCCGCGGTCGCGTCACCGAGGAGGAATCCGACGGTCACGATCATGTCGCAGTCTTCGCTGATGAACTGATCGATGTTCCGCGCGTAATCCTCGGTGCTGCGCGACTCGAGGAACTTGACCTCGACACCGAGTTCGCTCTCGGCCTGCTCCATGCCGGCCCAGGCATTCTCGTTGAAGCTGTTGTCGTCGATGCCGCCGGTGTCGCTCACCATGCAGGCCTTGAAGTCAGCCTCCGGCGCGGCGCTCTCGCTGGGCGCCTCGCTCTCCGGAGCCATCGACTCCGGCGCCATGGACTCGGCCTCGCTGGCCGATGGGCTCTCGCCGCCGCCCGTGCAGGCCGCGAGAATCAGCGTCAGGACGGCCAGAATGGCCATCATCGAGCTGGGGGTCTTCCGCATCTGTTTCCTCCACACCAATTGGTGCGCTCTGCCGCGTGAATCCGCGGCGCCTCCGGTGCGCTCGGGCCATGGGCACCTGGCGCAGAATCTGCGGCATCATACTGCCTCACCATCGGGGCCTCAAGGTCCACGCGCAGCTTTGCGCACGTATCATCCCGCCCCATGACGGCACTTCCCGACCGAATCCGGCTCGTGATCTTCGACCTCGACGGGGTCGTCTACCGGGGGTCGACCCCGGTCCAGGGGGCCAGCGAGCTCGTCGCATCGCTCCACCGACGGGGGACGCTGGTTCGCTTCGCGACCAACAACTCGATGGTGGCCCGTGCCGGCTACGTGGACCGGCTGGCCTCGATGGGGATCGAGACCACCACGGACGAGATCGTCACGTCGACCTCGGCCACGGTCGCGCACCTGCGCCGCCACGAGCCGGGCGTCCGATCGGTGCTCGGTGTCGGCGCCGACGGCATGGAACGCGAGCTGACCGATGTGGGCCTTTCCGTCACGATGGTCGCCGCCGCCGTCCCGGAGGGGTACGCGGGTGGTTCGCTCGCGGACCGGTTTGACGCGGTGATCGTCGGGCTCGACCCGACGCTCGACTACGCCCAGCTCGGCGTCGCGATGCGTGCCGTGGCGGACGGGGCGAAGCTCATCGCCACGAATGCCGACGCGCGCTATCCGACCGCCGAGGGGTTCCTGCCCGGCGCGGGCTCGCTGGTGGCCGCCCTCTCGGCGGCCACGGGAATCGAACCGGAAGTCATCGGCAAGCCGTCGCCCGCCATGTTCGAGGCGATCCTCGAAAGCGCCGGCGTGTCGCCGGACGAGGCGGTGGTCGTCGGCGACAACCCGGACGCCGATATCGTCGGTGCCCGCCGGGCGGGCTGCGGCAGCATCCTGGTCCTGACCGGGGTCGCCGATGCGGACCATGCAGCCTCGCTCGACGGCGAGCGTCGTCCGGATGCCGTCGCCGAGAACCCGGGAGCGGTGTGGGCGCTCCTCGAGCCGCGGCTCAGCTGATGCGTCCCTCGGTGCGCCAGGCGTCCCAGGCGCGCGCCGCCGCGGCGCGGATCGGCGCCAGCGCCGAGGGCGACGCGAAGGCGCGGGCGTACCCGTTCAACGCGATCTCCGCCAGCTCGTGGCCCGTGAGCTGCTGCGCCGATGCCGTCCGCGCCATCTCCTCGGACAGGGAGACTCCGGTCACCGTTCGGTCGTCGGTCGAGATCGTGACGCTCACGCCGGCTCGGTGGAGCACCCCGATCGGATGGTCGGCAAGGCTGGCCACGATCCCGGCCTGCACGTTCGAGGTGGGGCACAGGTCGAGGGTCACGCCCCGTGCGCGGAGCAGCTGGAGCAGGGCATCGTCGCCGGCGGCCGTCACCCCGTGCGCCACCCTCCGCACGCCGAAGTCGAGCACCTCGCGGACGCGCTGCTCACCGGCGACCTCCCCGGCATGGGCCGTGAGAGCCAGGCCGACCTCGCGTGCCGCGAGGAACGCGGCGGCGTGCGGTGGCGCCGGCCACGCCTCCTCGGGCCCCGCCAGGTCGAAGCCGACGACCAACCCCCCGGCCGCGCCCGCCGTCCGTGCGAGCTCGACGTTCGCACCGGGAGGGTGCGAGCGCATGGCCGTGACGATGAGGTTCACGAGGACCTCGCGGTCGCCGGCCTCACGCGTGGCTCGGGCGACGCCGGCGGCCACGGCATCGATCACGGCGGCGACCGAGAGCCCGGCCTCGAGGTGGAGCCGTGGCGCCCATCGGATCTCGGCGTACGTGACACCGTCGGCGACGAGGTCCTCGACCAGCTCGAAGCTCGCGCGCTCGAGCGCCGCCTCCGTCTGGAGCAGGGCGATCGGCAGGTCGAAGTACGAGAGTAGCTCGGCCTGGTCCCGGCACCGCTCGGGGCCGACCATCCGGCGTCGTGCCTCGTCGAGGGAGAGGTCCATCCCCGCATCCGCGGCCAGCTCGACGGCCGTCTCGGGGCGAAGCGATCCATCGAGGTGCTGGTGGAGCTCCGCCTTCGGGAGGGATCGGAGCGCTTCGGCGGGGTCCATCCGCGCATGATACGGATGCCGCGCGTCGTGACGGTGGTCCTCGTCGCCGTCGGTCTCGTCTCGGCCCTCGCGGGGGGCGCTCCCGATCCCGCGGCCGAGCTGGCCTCGCGCGACATCATCGGGCAGCGCGCCGCCGAGGCGCTCGAGGCCGTGGATCGCCTCGCTGCGGCCGTCGATCCTGCCCTCGAGGCCGGCCGTGTCGCGGCGGCCGGTCTCCTGACCGGCGAGGGCAGTCCCTCGGCGCCGATCGAGGAGGCGGCTCGGCTGGCCGCGGCCGCCGAGGAGCGTGTCCTCGACGCCCGACGCGCCGTCGCGCGGCTCACCTCGGCGCTCGACGCCGCTCGCCCCGACGCCGTCGTGCCGCAACCGGTGGCTGCGGGCGAGCTGGCGTCGATCGGTGCACAGCTGGACGCCGCGATCGACGCGGCCGAGACGTTCGTCGGGCTGCGACGCCGCGCCACCGGTCTGCCGGGCCGCCTCGACGACGCCCTCGCCAGGCTCGACTCCGGAGCAGTTGCCGGCGCGCGGGAGCAGGTGGCAGCCGCTCGCGACGACCACTCGGCGGTCGTCGCATGGGAGACCGACCTTGCCACGCTGCCGGTGTGGATCGAGACCACGGATGCGATGATCAGCGCCGTGGAGCAGATCGTCGAAGCCGTCGAGGCCGATGACGCGGCCGCTGCGAAGGAATCGGCGGCAGCGTTCGCCGCGCTGGGCGCCGATGGCGCGCGGGCCGATCGCGCGCTGCGCATCGCGCTGGGCGAGGGCGGTTCCGCGGTCCTCGCCGCGCCACTCGAGCGGTTGGCGGCCGTGATGGGAGGCATCGAAGCGACGCGGGCCGCCCTCCGCGACCTGGTCGGTGCGGGGCGATGAGCGACGAGGACGCCGCTATCGGACGCCGCCTCGCCGATCGGTACCGGATCTCCGAGCTCGTTGCGCGTGGCGGGATGGCGCGGGTGTACCGGGCACGCGACGAGCGCCTCGACCGCGACGTGGCCGTCAAGATCCTGAGCAGCCCGTACGCCGATGACGCCGCGTTCACCGATCAGTTCCTCGCGGAGGCGCGGGCTGCGGCGTCGATCTCTCACCCCAGCCTGGTTCACGTCTACGACTCCGGCTCGGACGGCGACACCCACTACATCGTCATGGAGCTCCTCGATCGCCATCGCTCGCTGCGCGAGGCGATCGACGCCGATGGACCCCTGCCGGCGGCCGAGGTGCTGCGCATCGGCCGCGAGCTGCTCGCCGGGCTGCGCGTGGTCCACGACCGGGGCCTCGTCCACTGCGACGTCAAGTCAGGGAACGTGATGCTCGGTCCCGGACCGGCCAAGCTCATCGACTTCGGCATCGCGCGGCCGCCATCGGACGCCGTCGACGGCGACACGAGCATCGGCTCGCTGCAGTTCATGTCCCCGGAACAGCTGCACGGCGAGGCATTGGGGCCCGGCAGCGACCTCTTCAGTCTCGGCGTGGTGCTGTACGAGGCGCTGACCGCGCGGATGCCGTATCCGGGCAGCACGCCCGAAGAGGTCAGCGCTGCCCACGCCGCGGGCTCGGTCACGCCGCCGTCCCGGATCCGCGACGGGGTGCCAAAGCGTCTCGACGACGCGATCCTCCAGGCGCTGCGCCGCGCGCCCGCATCCCGATTCCACTCGGCCGAGGCCATGTCGCGGGCGCTCGAGTCGGCGAAGGCCGAGGTCGCTGCGACCGTGGCCCCGGGCGACCGCGACGAGACGCGGGTCATCGACGTGGCCGGGCGCCGTCCCGACCGCGCATCCGCGGGAAGTGGCTACGTCCCTCCCGCCGTGTCGGGCCCCCCACCGCAGGTGCGAGAGGCGGTGCCGGTCGCTCGGCCGGCGGCTGCCCGTCGTGGCGGCAGTCGGCCGGCCGCTCCGCCCGGGCGTAGCCGCGGGCTCGGGAATCTCCTCGGGACCCTCTTCATCCTCGCCGCGGCGGCCGTGGTCGCGGTGCTCGTGTTCCGCCTCGTGTTCGCCGGCACCGGCGAGCCGGGGGCATCGGAGACTCCGTCGGCGGCCCCGAGCGGCGGCACGGACGCTCCGTCGACGGTGACGGTGCCCGAAACGGTGGGACGGTCGACGCAGGATGGGATCGCCGCGGCCCAGGAGGCCGGTCTCAACTGGACGGTCCGTTGTGCCGAGGACCCGAACCAGCCCGAGGGAATCATCGGCCAGGAGCCCCCGGCGGGGACCGAGGTGGCGCGTGGAAGCCGGTTCACGATGTTCTCTGCGCGAATCTCCGACTGCCAGTAGGCAACCTATACTCCCGAGACCCGAGATGAACCTTGAACAAGGAGCCCTATGAGCATGCGCCTGCGTGCGGTCGACGGCCCACCCGCGGCTGTTGATGCCGATGTCCTGGCCGTCCCGATCTACCGCGAAGACGCCGAGATGGCGGCCGATCTCGCCGAGCTCGATGCGGCGTCGGGCGGTGCGATCCGGCGCGCGATCGACTGGGGCGAGTTCAACCCGCTCGAGCACGCGGTCAGCCTCGTCGATGCCGGGGACCTGCCGGTCGATCGGCTCCTCCTCCTCAACGCGGCCGGTCGAGGTCGGGGAGCGTGGCGCGCCCGTCGCCTGGCGGCGGTCGCCACGCGGCGCCTCAACGGACGGAATGCTCCGCGACTTGCGCTGTGGCTACGCGACGGTGAGGACGACGGCGCCTGGACGGCGGCCGCGGCCGGCGCGGTTGCCGGGACGTATCGCTCGCATGGCATCTACGGTCGGGTCCGCGACACCGACGCGATGAAGCGATCGGTCGAGGAGGTGCTCTGCGTCGGAGCTCCTTCGCAGGAGGCCCTGGACCGGGGCGCCGAGATCGGCGCCGGCATCGCCTTCGGCCGCGACCTGGCGAACCGATCGGCGAACGACCTGAATCCCGAGGAGATGGCGCGCGAGGCGCGCGCGCTCGAGGCCGATGGCTGCACCGTGGAGGTGCTCGAGCCGGACGAGATGGAGCGGCTCGGCATGGGCCTCATCCTCGGTGTCGGCCAGGGCGCGGCGCATCCGCCTCGCCTGGTCGTCATCAAGCTGCCCGGCTGGGACACCGCGTCGGACGGGGATCGGCTGGCGATCGTGGGCAAGGGCGTCTGCTTCGACTCCGGCGGCCTGAGCATCAAGCCGGCCGAGAACATGGGCGACATGAAGCACGACAAGTCGGGCGCCGCGGCCGTGGTCGCTGCGGCCCGAACGGTCGCTCGTCTCGCACCGGACACCCCGCTCATGGCCGTCGCACCGATGGTCGAGAACATGCCCGGGGGCAACGCCCAGCGACCGGGCGACGTGGTACGGGCCATGAACGGCATGGCCGTCGAGGTCACGAACACCGACGCCGAGGGCCGCCTCATCCTCGCCGATGCCATGACGTGGGCCGAACGCGAGGGCGCGACGCATATCGTGGACGTCGCGACGCTGACCGGTGCGCAGGCCGTCGCCTTCGGTGAGCACATCAGCTCCTACTTCGCGCGACCGCGCGACTGGGGCGACCGCGTGGGAGCGGCCGCGGAGCGGGCCGGCGAATGGTTCTGGGAGATGCCGCTCGCCGTCGAGTACCGGGCGAGCTACGACACCCCGCACGCCGACATCGTGAACTCGGGGACGCGGGACGGTTCGCTGATCAAGAGCGCGGTCTTCCTGTCCGAGTTCGTCACGGTTCCGTGGGTCCACGTCGACATCGCGGGGACCGCCTACCACTCGGCAGAGAAGCCCTACGGACCGAAGGGCGCTTCGGGCGCGGCAGTGGCCGCCCTGGTGCAGCTGGCCCTCGACTTCCGCGACGGCGTCTGACGCGAATCCTCGGCGCAGCACGAAGCCCCGGCCCGCGGCCGGGGCTTCGTCGGTTCGTCAGCGGTCGTCGTCGGTCGCGTCGCGAACCTCGTCCTTGGCCTCGCCCCACTCGTTCTGGACCTTGCCTTCGGCCTGGTCGGCCTGACCCTCGGCCTCGGTCTCCGGATTGTCGGTGAGGTCGCCCCACTCTTCCTTGATCTTGCCGCCGGCCTCCTTCAGGGGGCCCTCGACGCGGTCATGGTCAGCCATGGTGTTCCTCCGGGTATCGTCCGGCCCGTGCCGGCTCTCTCGGCAGCCGATATCGCATCCCGCGTGCCAGCCTCGCCCGCGGGTGGGTGGACCATCGGCCTATGGGTGGCTGACGGGGGGCCGATAGGATGGGCGGTGTCGCGGCGCACCGGGCGCCGTGGGACTCGCTGAGAGGAGATCCGTCCGCGTGCATCCCGCCATCCTCGCCATCGGCGGCGCCTTCGCCATCGGCGGAGCGCTGGCCGAGCGCCTCGCGAGCGTGTGGCCGCCCGACGAGGCTCGCCGCCGGCCGTTCGGCTGGCGCACGGTCGCCCTGGCCCTTGCCAGCGGGCTCGTGGCGGCCGGCGTCGCCGCGCGGTCGCAGCTGCCGTGGTGGGCGACCGCCGTCCATCTCGTGCTCCTCGCGCTCCTCGTCGTCCTGACGGCGACCGACCTGGAGCAGCGCCGTCTGCCGCATCTCGTGCTCGATCCGCTCATCCTGCTGGGTGCCGCGTTCGTTCCGTTCAACCCGGGCGTGGACCCGCTCATGGCGCTGGTCGGGGGCGCCGCGGCCGTCGCGTTCCTCGGAGGCCTGGCGCTCGTGGTGCGGGGCGGGCTGGCGCTCGGTGACCTCTACCTCGTCGCGCCGATCGGCCTCATGCTCGGATGGCCGTCGATCTTCAGCGCCCTGTTCGCCGCCGCATTCCTCTCGGCCGGGACGAGTCTCGTCCTGCTGGCCACGCGCCGCGTCGGCATGCGGACGTACATCCCGTTCGGCCCGTTCCTGGTCGGCGGCGCCGTGCTCGTGCTCCTCCTGGACGATCGCGTGCTGCAGGTGGTTCGCTAGCGGCGTCCGGGCGGCCGTCGGTCATTCGACCGTCACCCCTTCGGCTGGTACCCTGCGCGCGATGCATCCGGCTCTCCAGCGGCGCCGTCGTCACCTGATGATGACGCGCCGCACCACGCGGCGCGGTGGTCGCCGTCGTGGCCTCGCGACGTTCCTCCTCGTCACCCTCGGCGTCTTCGGGCTGATGTTCACCGGGTCGATTCTCGGAACCGCCGGCGGCATGCTCGCCGCGTACAACTACTTCGCCTCGGACCTGCCCGAGCCGAACGTGCTCGATGGCATCAAGCCGCAGCAGTCGACGTACGTCTACGACCGCACCGGCCAGCAGCTTCTCGCTCGCTTCGAGTGCCAGAACCGCGAAGCCGTCACGTTCGCGACGCTGCCCGATCGCATCTGGCAGGCGACCGTCGCCAGCGAGGACCGGACCTTCTGGGAGAACAACGGCGTCGACTTCCAGGGCATCGTGCGCGCCGCGCTCGCGAACCTCGAGGCCGGCGAGATCGTGCAGGGCGCTTCGACGATCACCCAGCAGGTCATCGACTACGCGCGGGTCCTTCGGGAAGAGGGTCAGACCGTGGAGCTCGACCCGAGCGCCACCCCCGAGGCCAGTCTCGGCGCCATCGACCCCGATGCGCCCGCCACGGAAGGCGACGCCGAGGAGGAGCAGACGGACGTCTGCCAGCCGCCGGAGCCGAACAACTCGACCGCGATCGAGGACAAGATCCGCGAGAACATCCTGGCCATGCAGGTCACGGCCGCCTACCCCGGCCGTGAGGGCAAGGAGCAGATCCTCGAGACCTACCTGAACCTCATCTACTACGGCAACGGCTCGTATGGCATCAAGGCCGCCGCCGCGAACTACTTCGGCCTCACGGACCTCGAGCAGATGACGATCGCGCAGGCCGCGTTCCTCGCCGCGCTCCCGCAGGCCCCGTCGTTCCTCGACCCGTACCAGAACCCGGGTGGCGAGCCGGGCAGCGAGGAGGCCGCGGCCGATGCGATCCGTGAGCGTGACCTCGTCCTCGGCGCCATGCTCGAGGAGGGCTACATCACCCGCCGCGAGTACAACATCTCGATCAACACGTCGTGGCTCGATATGAAGCCGAGCCGCCTGACGAGCATCCTGCGCGAGCCGCACTTCAGCTTCCGGGTCCGCAAGGAGGCCGAGCGCATCATCGCGACGCTCCCCGACGTGACCGATCCTGAGCTCGAGGTGCTGACCGGCGGGTATCGCATCACGACGACGCTCGACCTGCCGCTCCAGCAGGAGGCGAAGCGGCTCGTCACGAAGTGGGTGGAGACGCTAGCGGGCTTCAACGTGAACAATTCCGCGCTCGTCGCCATCAACTCGGCGACCGGAGAGATCGTGGCGTACGTCGGCAGCGTTGACTATCGAAACCGCGAGGATCCGCGGGTCCAGGGCCAGTTCGACGTCGCCGGCCTGGGACGCCGCCAGCCCGGTTCGGCGTTCAAGCCGATCACCTATGCCGCGGCATTCCAGTCGCGCGACGCCACCGTGGCGACGATGTTCGTCGATGCCATGACCCAGTTCGGGCTGACCGAGGAGACCTCGTACCGGCCGACGAACGCCGACATCAAGGAGCACGGACCGGTCCTGGCGGTCGACGCGCTCCGCTACTCGCTCAACATCCCGTCGGTGATGATGCAGTACCTCGTCGGCTCCCAGACGACGGCCGAGTTCAGCGAGAAGCTCGGCATCGCGAGCGCCGAGTACATCATGGACCAGGATCCCGGGCTCTCCCTCGCGCTCGGATCGGTGCCGGTCAACCTCACGAACATGACGCAGGCGTATACGACGTTCGCGCAACAGGGCGAGCTCAACCCGGCGACGACGATCATCGAGATCCGCGACCGGAACAACCGCGTCGTCTACACGAGGGACGACAACGGACCCGCGGTCACCCAGCCGATGACCCCGGCGGAGGCCTACCTGCCGCACTACATCCTCGAGGGCAACACCGACCCGGCGCGCAACCTCCTGTGGGGCGAGCGCGCGCAGCTCGTGACTCCCGACGGGCAGCGGCGCCCGGCCGGCTTCAAGACCGGCACCACGAACGATTTCCGCGACGTCTCGGGCTTCGGCTACATCCCGGACAGCCTCACGGTCGGCGTGTGGATGGGCAACAACAACCAGGAGTCGCTCTCGAACGAGTTCTCGGGCGGCCTGTTCAGCGCCGATGGACCGCTCTTCCTGTGGCACGAATTCATGGATCTCGCGATCAACAACCCGTGGGACTGGAACGGGCAGCAGGCCGTGCCGCAGACGAGCTTCCCGCAGCCGGATGGCATCGTGACGGCATCGGTCTGCCGCTGGAGCGGCCTTGCGGCCACGAACTCCTGCGGCCGAACGGTCACGCTGCCGTTCCTCGAGGGCACGGTGCCGCCCCTCGACAACGTCCACACCAAGGGCTGCCTGGATCTCGAGCAGTACCTGGCTCAGGCGCTGCCCGATCGCCCGGAGAACTGGATCGAGGCCGCAGATACCTGGGCGGACCGCGTCGTGAACGGACAGACCGGCGCTCGCGGTGACCCGGCCGAGTACGCCCGCGACGAGCGCGTGCTGTTCGCCATCGCGCCGATCTACGGCGAGTCGGGCTTCCCATCGGTCTGTGGTGAGCGCGTCGCAACGCCCCGACCGCGGCCCTCGGCGACCGAAGCCCCCGAGCCGACGAAGTCGCCGAAGCCGAGTGACGGCGGCGGGGGCGGTGGTGGCGGCGGCGGCGGTGGCGGCGGCGGTGGCGGCGGCGGCGGCGGGGGAGAGCCGATCCCGACCCCGGAGCCCTAGATTACGTCCTCGACGCGACGCAGCACGGCCCCTGCGTGCGCGGGCGCCTAGAATCAGCCTGTGTCGACCTCGGTTCTGACGCTGATCCTCGCCGGTGGCGAAGGTGAGCGGCTCAGCATCCTGTCGCAGGTGCGTGCCAAGCCGGGCGTGCCGTTCGGCGGGAAGTACCGCATCATCGACTTCGCCCTGAGCAACGCGGTGAATTCGGGGCTCACCGACGTCGGGATCCTGACCCAGTACGCGCCACGGTCGCTCATCGACCACATCGGGGTGGGCCGTCCGTGGGACCTCGACCGCAGCCGTGGCGGCGTCGCGCTGCTTCAGCCGTACATCGGTCGGGGACGAGCACGTGACTGGTACCGGGGCACGGCCGACGCGGTGCTCCAGAACCTCGACTTCATCGCGGACCGCGATCCCGAGCTCGTGCTCGTCCTCGCGGGCGACCACGTGTACAAGATGGACTACCGGCCCTTCATCGAGATGCACCGCAGCACCGGGGCCGAGGTGACCTGCGCGGTGCGGACCGTGCCGATCGAGGAGGCCCATCGCTTCGGGATCCTCGACGTCGCGGCCGACGGTCGCGTCACGGCCTTCATCGAGAAGCCGCCGAACCCGCCCTCGAACCTCGTGAGCATGGGCGTCTACGTCTTCAGCTGGCCGCTCCTGCGCGACCTCCTGAGCTCGGAGCTCAACGACTTCGGGCGCGACATCCTGCCGGCGATGGTCGACGAGGGCCGGAAGGTCTTCGCCTACGAGTTCGCCGGCTACTGGCAGGACGTCGGCACCGTGGAGAGCTACTGGCAGGCGAGCCTCGACCTCCTGCGCGACGACCCGGACATCGAGCTCAACGACCTCGGCTGGCTCATCTACACCCGCAGCGAGGAGCGGCCGCCGGCGCGCATCGGGCCCGAGGCACGCGTGAGCCGTTCGATGATCAGCCACGGATGCGAGATCGACGGCACCGTCGAGCACAGCGTCCTGTCGCCCGGCGTCCGGGTGGCGGCCGGAGCCGTGGTGCGCGACTCGATCGTGATGTTCGACGCGGTGATCGAGGCCGATGCCGTGCTCGATCGCGCGATCCTCGACAAGGAGTGCCGCATCGGCGTGGGCGCGCACGTCGGCGTGGGGGACGACCTGCGCCCGAACCGCGACGAGCCCGAGCGCCTCTACGCCGGGATCACGCTGGTCGGGAAGCGCGCGACGGTGCCGCGGGGGGTGGAGATCGGGCGCAACTGCCGGATCGACCCGGGAGTCACCGCCGGCGACTTCGAGCGCCGCCGCCGCATCCGATCGGGAGAGACGGTGACCGCCGGCACCGCCGCGCGGTGAGTGACGGAGCATCGATCGATGGCTGGCTGCGCGAGCTCGGCCTCGAGGTCGTGGGCGCCTCCGGGGACGCGCACGATGCGGCGTTCAGCCGAGACGTGGTGGTCGACGGGGAACGGCGCTACGACCTGCGCATCACGGTGGCATGGGTGAGCGGAGTCGGCTGCTCGCTGTGGGCATACTATGGCCTCGAGGAGATGGAGATCCCGAAGCGGGTCTACGCTCGGATGCTCCGCGCCAACTTCGATTACCCGTTCGTGAAATTCGCCATGACCGATGACGACCGCCCGATGCTGATGACCGAGCTCCCGGCCGCCGCGCTCGACCGGAACGAGCTCGGTCGCGGCCTGGTGCGCCTGGCGGTGGTCGCCGACCGGCTGCTCGAGGAGACCGCCGGCGCGATCGCCGATCGCGGCGTCCTTCCTGACTGGTCCGGCCGCGCCTCACGCAACCCCGCGCTCTTCGATGCCTACCGTGCCTACGTCACCTCCGCCATGCCGGCGTGGGAGCCTCCGGTGCCGGGCGTTCGGCGGCGGGGAATCATCGCTCGCCTGCTGGGCCGATCGTGATCGCTCGCCGCCTCGCGAGCCTCGCCGTCGCCATCGCCGTTGCGACGTTCGCCGTGCTCGCCGCCGGGGCGCCGGCCCCGGGGGCGGCCGCCCCCGAAACCCACCAATCGCACCCCCACAAACGCCTGCGACCCCCCGCCGGGGGGGTGGGGGGGGCCGGGGGGGGGCGGGGGAACAACACACC
>JAILWI010000008.1 GCA_025699005.1 Chloroflexota bacterium
GCCGGGCGAGCCTCGCGGTCCCCTGGGCGGTGGCGCGGTGCGCGGGGCTCGCGGCGGGGCGGCCGCCCGGGGCGTCGGCCGCCGAGTACACACTCGATTCGACCGCCGTCTACGACGTGCGACCCGACGAGGGGGAGATCGGGGTCTCGGTCGGGCTCGAGTTCACGAACACGACCCCGGACCCGGCCGGGCAGTTCAGCGTCTTCGACGAGGTGAAGGTCGCCGTGCACGACGGCGTCTCCGAAGTCGCCGCCAGCGATCCCGACGGCGAGCTCGACGTGTCCGTCGCCATCGAGGACGAGGTGAACGTCGCGACGATCCAGCTGCGTGAGGAGCTGCGATTCGAGGAGAGCGTCGAGCTCGAGCTGGACTACGTGCTCGCCGACGGGAGTGACGCCGCCGTTCGGGTGCGGCCGTCGGTCGTCGTCTTCCCGGCATGGAGCTTCGGCACCGCCAGCGAGGTCGAGATCTCCATTCCCGCCGGCTACGAGGTTCGCGTCGACGGCGACCCGTTGACGTCAACGTCGGACGGAACGCTCGAGAGCGGCCCGATCGAGGATCCCTCCCAATGGCTCGCGCTCGTCACGGCGACGCGGCCCGGCGATATGACGTCGTTCAACGCGCACGTCGCCCTGGATGGGGGCACGGCAGCCCTCGAGGTGCGGTCCTTCGCCGATGACGAGGCGTGGGGCGAACGCACCCTGTCGCTCATCGAGCGGGCCCTGCCGCTGCTCGAGGAGGAGATCGGGCTTCCGTACCCCCGCATCGGAGACCTCGTCGTGATCGAGACGGTCGCCACCGACTCGAGCGGATTCGGGGAGCGCTCGAGCACCGGCACCGAGATCCTCGTGGCGTTCGACCAGCCTCCGTTCACGGCGCTCCACCAGGTGGCCCACGTCTGGCTGTCATCGACGCTCATCGAGGATCGCTGGATCCGCGAGGGGATGGCGAGCGAGATCGCCGCTCGCGTCGCCGCGGAGCTGGATGTCGACCTGCCGTACAACCCGGCAGAGGAGGCCGCGGCGCGCGCCGAGGACGCCATCAGGCTGGATGCCTGGGGGACCGCCGAATCGGGCCCGTCCGAGACGTACGCGCACGCGGCGTCGTGGGCCTTCATCGCCGGGATGGCGGAGACCGTCGGCCCGGATGCGCTGCGCACGACGCTCGAACGAGTCGCGGCATCGGTTGGACCGTATGCAGCCCGCGAGATCGACGCGACGCCGCCATCTGACGGCTCGCCGCCCACCATGCCGCTCACGAGCCGCAGCCTGCTCGACCACCTCGAGACGGTGAGTGGCGCGAACTTGGCGGACGCCTTCGGCGAGGACGTCCTGAGTGACGCCGATGTCGCGCTGCTCCCCGCCCGTCGGGACGCGCGCGACGCGTTCGGCGCGCTCGTTGCCACGGCGAACGGCTGGGGTGCGCCGGACCCCGTCCGCGCCGCCATGGTCGCGTGGCGGTTCGAGGACGCCATCGCCCAGATCGAAGAGGCGCAGGCGTGGCTCGAGGATCGCGACGCGCTCCACGCCGAGATGCGTGACGCGGGGCTCTCCGCCCCCGATCGGCTCCAGCAGGCGTATCGCTCCTTCGGCGGCGGAGCCGAGGCACGGAGCGAGCTCGACGCACAGGGCGCGGTCGTCGAGGCCTACGTCGCCACGGCGTCGGACGTCAATGCGCCACGTTCGTTCCTCGAGCGATTGGGCCTCATCGGCGGTCCCGACCCGGCCCAGCAGCTGACCCTGGCCAACGGGCGATTCGCCGATGGCGACCTGCGAGGGTCGGTGGAGGCGATCACCGAGGCGCAGCGGATCCTTGCGTCAGCCGAGGCCGGTGGATGGGTGCGCGCCATCAGCATCGGGCTCGTGGTCCTCGTGCTGGCCGCACTCGCCGTTCTGCTCTTCCGGCGCCGAGCGGCCTACACTGGCCCATGACCGCCGAGCGACCAAGGCCCCACTTTCTGCCTGCCGCCGACGTCCTGTCGGGCGAGACGGCCGACGTGTACTTCGAGCGAGCGCGCACGATCCTCGCCGCGGAGCAGATCGATCCGGTCGTCACCATGGAGATCTTCTCCCGGGGTGAGGGCGTCTTGTGCGGCGCGGAGGAGGCGCTGGCGTACCTGCGCGAGATCTTCGCCGAGGCGAACGGTCACGCCGAGCCGATCGTGGAGTCGCTCCACGACGGTGACCGGTTCGGCTCGAAGGAGGTCGTGCTTCGCATCCAGGCCCGCTACTCGGCGTTCGGCCTCTATGAGACGGCGCTGCTCGGCATCCTGGCGTCCGGCTCCGGCTGGGCGAGCGCCGCACGGCGCATCGTGGACGCCGCGGACCCGATCCCGGTCATCGGCTTCGGTGCTCGCCACGTGCACCCCAGCGTCGCGGACCAGATGGACTACGCGAGCGTGGTCGGCGGCTGCATCGGCGCGTCAACCCCGGCCGGGGCACGGCTGGCCGGCCTGTCGCCGACCGGCACGATGCCGCACGCCCTGGTTCTCGTCTTCGGCGACACGGTGCGGGCGGCCGAGGCGTTCGACCGGCACATCGACACCGAGGTGCCACGGATCGTCCTCGTCGACACCTTCAAGGACGAGGCGGAGGAGGCGCT
Source organism: Chloroflexota bacterium (assembly GCA_025699005.1). Taxonomy (GTDB): domain Bacteria; phylum Chloroflexota; class Limnocylindria; order QHBO01; family QHBO01; genus JACDBZ01. Next base: position 2,602 of record JAILWI010000008.1, read on the forward strand.
CCGCGTCGCGGAGGCGCTCGGCGACCGGCTGTGGGGCGTGCGCCTCGACACGCCGTCGGAGCGCGGCCGCGTCACGCCGGAGCTCGTCAAGGAGGTGCGGGCGCGGCTCGACCTCGCCGGCCATCCGAACGTGAAGATCGTCGTCTCGGGCGGGATCGACGTCGACCGCATCGGGGTGTTCAAGGAGGCCGGAGCGCCGGTCGACTCGTTCGCCGTCGGGAGCTACATCAGCAAGGCCAGCCCGATCGACTTCACCGGCGACCTCAAGGAGATCGACGGCGAGCCCGTCGCGAAGCGAGGTCGCATCCCGGGACGCACCGAGAACCCACGACTGGAGCGAATCGACCTCCGACGCTAGGCTGGGACGATGGAACCCGGCCCCGAGCCGCGGGAGACGGCGTACGAGCTCTTCCAGCGCGGCTCACGCATGCTGGCCGACCGGCATCCCGGAGCCGCGGCCGTTCTCCTCGAACGGGCGCTGGCCCTCGAGCCCGGCAAGGCATCGATCCTCGAGGCGTTGGGCCAGGCCTACTTCAACCAGGGCGACCATGCGTCGGCGGCGCGGCGCTTCGCGGCGATCGTCGAGGCCGATCCGGTGGCCCACTACGCGCATTTCGGCCTCGGCCTGGCGAGCGCGCGAATCGGTGACCGGATGGCCGCGCGGCGTCACCTTCGGATGGCCGTGCTCCTGAAGCCGGACAACGACGCGTACCGGCGTGCCCTCGAGCGGCTGGGGGAGGACGCCGCCTGATGGGCCGCGGGGCCAGGCCCGGGCGCTAGGCGGCGCGCCGGGAGCCCCGCCGGCGTCGCTGCTCGCGGGCCAGTCGAGCCTGGAGCAGCCCGAGCACGGCCGCCTCCTCGGCCTTGAGGGCATGAGCGCCGCGTCCGATGCCACGCGCACGCTCGGCGAGCGCCTCCACCATCGTGCCGTCGAGGTACGACTCGAGCAGGTGGGGATGGACATAGCAGGCACGGCACACGGTCGGCGTGTTCCCGAGCTGCTCCGCGACCTCCTCGATGGCCTGGACGATCGCCTTCTTTCGGCCCGCCTCGTCGTCGACCTCGAGGAACTCGCGAAGCGCCATGGAAGCGGCCACCGTCCCGGCCCATGTGCGGAAGTCCTTGGCCGTGAACTCGTCACCGCTGATCTCGCGCAGGTAGTCGTTCACGTCACCGGACGTCACGTCCTGGCGCTTGCCGTCCTCGTCGAGGTACTGGAACAGCTCCTGCCCGGGGAGGTCCTGGCACGCCTTCACCAGGCGCGCCAGCCGGCGATCCCGGACGTCGATCTCGTGCTCCTTGCCCGCCTTGCCACGGAACCGGAACGAGATCTCGGATCCGTTGACGTCGACGTGGCGGTCCCGCATCGTCGAGAGGCCATACGACCGGTTCTCGCGGGCGTACTCGTCGTTCCCGACGCGGATGAGCGTCGCCTCGAGCAGGCGGATGACGAGGGCCAGGACCTTCTCGCGAGGAAGCCCGTGACGGCGGAGATCCTTCTCGGTCCGGCGGCGGATGCGGGGCAGCGCCCGCGCGAACTCGATGAGACGACCGTACTTCGCCTCGTCGCGAACCTCGCGCCAGCGCGGGTGGTAGCGGTACTGCTTGCGCCCTCGCGCATCGCGCCCGGTGGCCTGGATGTGACCGCGCTTGATCGGGCAGATCCACACCTCGGTCCAGGCCGGAGGGATGGCCAGCCGCTTGAACCACGCGATGCGGTCCTCGTCGCGGATGCGCCTCCCGTCCGGCCCGGTGTACGTGAAGCCCTTGCCGGCGCGGCGACGCGTGATGCCGGGCATCGTGTCGTTCACGTATCGCAGGCCCGCCTCCTCGGCGGCAACCTGCGGATCGTCGAGATCGAAGGTCATGTCGAGGTCTGCCATGGCAACCGACGTGCCAGCGACGAAGAAGAGGCCGCCTCAGCCGCGAAGGTGGCGCTCCAGCCAGCCCACGGCCGCGATCGTCTTACCGTCCACGATCGCGCCGTCGTCGATCGCCCCGAGGAGCTCGGACAGCGTCATCCAGGAGGGCTCGAGGATCTCGTCCGCATCGGCGTCACCGGCGGCCTCCGACAGGCCGGTGGCGAGGTACACGTGCATGAGCTCGGTGCAGAACCCGGGCGCGGTGTAGAAGCGCGGACCCTCCTCCCAGCGCTCGGCCGCGAGGCCGACCTCTTCCGCGAGCTCGCGGCGCGCGGTCTCGGCGGGCGGCTCCTCCGGCTCCAGCGTCCCGGCCGGGATCTCCAGCAGGTCGCTTCCGGTTGCGTGCCGCCACTGGCGGACCATGGCCAGGCGCTCGCCATTCCAGGCGAGGATCGCGACCGCCCCGGGATGCTCGATGACCTCGCGCGTCGTGCGGTGGCCGTCGGCTCGCTCGACCTCGTCCACCCGCACCGTCACGCGCCGTCCGCTCCACGGTCGCGTCGTCGACAGCGTTCGCTCCTCCATCCCCGCAGCCTAGTCCACCGGAGCAGCGAGCGAGCCGCCGGATCGTTCCCGGCGGCCACCCTGAATCCCGGCTAGCATCTGCCACGCCCATGAGCGAAGCCATCAGCAACATCTGGCGCCGGCCGCTGCGCACCGCCCTCACGATCCTCGGGATCGTCATCGGCGTGTTCGCCCTCACCGTCATGGGCGCGCTGGCCGAGAAGCTCAACGTCCTCGTGGATGGCGGCGACGAGTACTTCCGCACCCGGATCTTCGTGTTCGACGACGGTGCCGCCTCGGGCTTCCAGGCCAGCGCGCGGCCGATCACCCGCGACCTCGTGGAGCGCATCGAGGAGCTCGATGGCGTCGACCGCGCGACGCCGGTGCTCCAGACGCTGCTCAACCCCGACGAGGCGGGAGGCTTCGACATCCCCGAGCTGCTGACCGGCATCGAGCCCGAGACGTGGTACGACGAGGCGGTCGAGCTGCGGGTGGACGCCGGCCGGCTGCTCGAGGCGGACGAGCAGGGCGTGACCGTCATCGGCGCCGACCTCGCCGAGCGCTACGACCTTCGGGTGGGCGATTCGTTCACCATGCGCGAGCGCCCGTTCGAGGTCATCGGCGTGCTCGAGCGGACCCTGACGTTCCCGGACAAGATCGCGTATGTGCCCCTGTCCGACGCCCAGGCGATCTACGTCGAATCCGTGCCGGCGGCCTTCGAGGAACGGACGGACGAGCTTGCCACCCAGATCGAGGTCTTCCCCGAGGACCTCACAGAAGCCGATACGGTCGCCGCCGCCATCGGCGAGACGATCGACGGCGTGCGGGCGGTGACGCCCGAGGAGGTGGCGGACCAGATCGGGCAGGCCAGCATCGTGTTCAACCTCATCATCGTCGGGGCCAGCGTGATCGCCGTCATCGTCGGCGGACTGTCGGTCATCAACACGATGGTCATGACCGTCAGCGAGCGGGTGCGCGAGATCGGCATCAAGAAGGCCGTCGGCGCGCCGACGTCGGCGATCCTTCGCGAGTTCGTGATCGAGGCGACAATGCTCGGGGCCATCGGCGGCGTCATCGGTCTCGGGCTCGGGGCCCTGCTCGTCGTCATCCTCAACGCCCAGACCGCCGGGTCCGGCACGAGCGTCTTCCTCCTCACGCCGATGCTGCTGCTGCGCAGCTTCCTGTTCGCCACGATCCTCGGCGCGCTGGCCGGCATCTATCCGGCCCTGCGGGCCGCGCGCCTGGACCCGGTCACGGCGCTGCGAAGCACGTGATGCCGATCCTGGAGGCCGAGGGGCTCACGAAGGTCTACCGTCGCGGTGCGAGCGAGGTCCACGCGGTGGACGGGATCTCGCTGAGCGTGGAGGCGGGGGAGTTCATGGCGATCATGGGTCGCTCGGGCTCGGGGAAGACGACGCTGCTCGATCTCCTCGGCTGCCTCCTGCGGCCGACCGGCGGCGAGCTCGCGATCGACGGGCATGGCGTCATCGGGGCCTCCGATGGCGAGCTTGCGACGATCCGACGGCAGCGGATCGGCTTCGTCTTCCAGGAGTTCAACCTCATCCCGACACTGACCGCGCTCGAGAACGTGATGCTCCCGCTGCGCTATGGGCCGCGCCGTCCCGAGGGTCGTCGCGAGGCTCGCGAGCTGCTCGACCTGGTCGGCCTCGGCGAGCGTGCGGGCCACCGGCCGACCGAGCTGTCGGGCGGCGAGCAGCAGCGGGTGGCGATCGCGCGCGCGCTCGTCAACGAGCCGGCGGTCGTCCTGGCCGACGAGCCGACCGGCGAGCTCGACTCGGCGACGTCCGACACGATCATGGCCACCCTGCGCGATCTGAACCGGGAGCGGGGCGTGACGATCATCATCGTGACCCACGATGCCGGCGTGGCGGGCTCGACGGACCGCGTCGTTCGGCTCTCCGACGGCAAGGTCGTTGCCGACGAGCGGGCCGGGACCCGGGCCTTCCGGCGCGCGCTGGCCGGGGATCCGACGGCCGAAACGGGAGCCGGTGAGCGCGTATGGGCACGTCTCGGCGGCCTGCTCGAGCGGGCGCGCGGCGCATGATCGAGTCACTCGGCCTCACGAAGCACTTCGGCTCGCTGACCGCGGTCCACGACCTGTCGTTCCGCGTCGGCGATGGCGAGATCTTCGGCATCCTCGGGCCGAACGGCGCCGGGAAGACGACATCGGTGCGCATGCTCGCGGGTCTCATCGGCCCGTCGCAGGGATCGGCACGGGTCAACGGCCTCGAGCTCGGGCCGGACTCGCAGCGGATCCGGGCCACGACCGGGGTCCTGACCGAGGCGCCCGGGCTCCACGACAAGCTGACCGCGCGGCAGAACCTCGGCTACTACGGGCGTCTCTACGGGCTTCGCGGCGCGAACCTGCGCCGGGCCGTGGACCGCTACCTCGGGATCGTCGGCCTGCCCGACGCGGGGGACCGGCGCGTCGGTGGCTTCAGCAAGGGCATGCGCCAGAAGGTGGCGATCGCTCGGGCCCTGCTCCACGAGCCCGAGGTGGTCTACCTCGACGAACCGACGAGCGCCCTCGACCCGTCGGCTGCCAAGCTCGTTCGCGACTTCGTGGCCACGCTCCGGGATGCCGGGCGCTCGATCGTCGTGTGCACGCACAACCTCGACGAGGCCGAGCGCCTGTGCGACCGGATCGGGATCATGCGCGGCACGCTCCTCCTCGTCGACACGCCGGCCAATCTCCGCCGCCAGGGGCGCTCGGCGCAGGTGCGGGTCGACCTCGTGGGTGCCCGCCGCCCGGCATCCTTCCTCGACCTGATGGCCGAGCTGCCGTTCGTGGAGGGCGCCCAGGCCGTGGACGGTTCGCTGCGGGTCGAGGTCCAGGATCCGCGTGGCGACAACCCCGAGCTCGTCCGCACGCTCGTGGAGGCCGGCGCCCGGATCGTCAGCGTGGCCGAGGAGGTGGCCACGCTCGAGCAGGTGTACCTCGACCTCGTCGGCGAGGCCGCAACCCGTGACCGCGACGTGGTGGCCTGATGCGCCTCTCGATGATCGCCGCCGTCCTCGGCAAGGAGGTCCGTGACCTGCTCGCCAACCGGCTGCTGCTCGGCGCGGTCGTCTTCCCCGCGCTCGTCTTCGCCTCGATCCCGACCGGGATCGTCGCCTTCATCCAGGTGAACGAGCTCGACCCTGCGCAGATGGGTCAGATCGAGCAGTACATCGGCCAGTTCCCGGACCTCGACCCCAAGCTGGCTGCGCAGGGGTTCATCGTCCTCAACTTCATGGCCTACTTCCTCCTCATCCCGGCCATGGTGCCGATGGCGATCGCCACCCAATCGGTCATCGGCGAGAAGGTCGCGCGCTCGCTGGAGCCGCAGCTCGCGACGCCGATGGAGGTGAGCGAGCTCCTGGTGGGCAAGGCGATCAGCGCAGCCATGCCCGCGGTGCTCGCCACGTGGGGCGTGTTCCTGCTCTACGGCTTCGTGAACGGAGCGATCGCCGATCCGGTCCTCACCGCCCTGATCTTCAACGACGTCTGGCGGGTCGCCATGCTCACGCTGGTGCCGCTCATCTGCCTGCTCAGCGTCCTGCTCGGCATCATCGTGTCGTCGCGCGTGAACGACCCGCGGACGGCGCAGCAGATCGGCGGATTCATCGTGCTGCCGGTGATCGGCGTGGCGGTTGCCGGCTTCTTCAGCGGCCAGGCGTCGTTCACGATGCAGCAGGTGCTCATCGGCGACCTCGTGGTCGCCGCGCTCATCGGCGTGACGCTCGTCATCGGCAACTGGATCTTCGACCGCGAGGCGATCCTCACCCGCCTGACCTGAACTCCGGCGCCGTTCGGCGTGCGCGCCCGAACGGCCACGGTCGTGAACACGGGTGGCTGCATGCCGTCGGTCTCCCCGCCGAGGTCAGGCCCCGTGATGCTCCCGCTTGTGGAGACGCGTGATGAGCGCCCGCATGATCGGCACCGCGATCTCGGGGTGCTCGTCGAGCAGTGCCGTGAACTCCCACGCCGGGAAGAGGAGGCACTCGGTCTCGCTGTCCGCGATGACCGATGCGGAACGCGGGTGCTCCTCGATGAGGGCCAGTTCGCCGAAGAAGTCGCCGGCCTTCACGCTGCCCAGGCGTTCGCCGTCGCGCTCGACGCGCGCGTTGCCACTCAGCACGATGTAGAGGGCGGTTCCACTCGATCCCTGGCGGACGATGTCGTCGCCGGCCGCATACGTTCGCCGCTTGCCGGTGTCGGCGAGCCGCTTGCGGATGCGGTTGTTGAGTCCCGCCAGGAGCGGAACGGATGCCAGTTGCTGCTCCAGCTCCACCGGCGTGATCCTCCGTGCGCTAGCTGCCATTCGGGGTAGAGCGCCCATCCTACCGCGCAGTCAAGCGTTCTGGCGTGGTCCAGCCGCGTCGAGCAGGTCGCTGCCGGCCAGGGCGGTCTCCTCGCGTCGCAGGTGGATCGTGCGGATCTCGGCCGGTCCGAGCCTCAGCTCGAGCGCACCGGCGTCACCCACGGGCAGCGGCTCTCCCGCCGCGCCGAGGAGGTCAGCCTCGCGAGCCTCGAGGATGCCGGGTGTCAGCGTGACCGTCCGCGCGTCGGAGGCCAGGTTCACGAGGCGCGCCTCCAGCCAGGCGCCGTCGCGGCGGCGGAGGGCGCTGAGGACGACCTGGTCGCCCTGCACCTCGAGAAGCGGCAGGCCCGCCTGCGCTGGCGGCCAGGTGGCGTCACGGGTGCCACCACCCGGGGCGGTCACGAACGGATGCCGGTACCGGTCGGCAGCCCGAGGGACGTCGCCTTCGATCCAGGAGCCGGCATGCGGCAGGCAGGCCAGCTCGTAGCGCCAGCGACCACGCATCTGGGCGGCTGGGATCGCGAGCTCCGGGCCGGCCGGATCCTCGCGGTACGGGTTGTCGTTGCGGCTGATGAGTCCGGTCGAGCGCAGGAGCGTGACGGCCAGCTCACGAGCCGAGGGCGCTGACGGTGCCTCGAGCAGCTCGTACTCGGCCAGGTGGGTCAGCAGGAGACCGAGCCCCCCGGCATCGACCCAGCCGTGCGCCGGATACGTGGCGAGCGGCTCCTCACGGTAGCCACCCTCGCCCTTCATGCCGCGCTCCACGACCGCGAACTGGCCCTCGGCGTGCGACGCGTCGGCGGGACGTGGCAGGGGCGCGTGGAGTCGAACGCGGTGGTCATCGGACTGGTTGTCGAAGGCGATGCCGATGCGGACGAACGGCTCGCCGGCTCTGAGCTCCACCTCCATGACGACCTCAGTCGGCACGGAGGCCGATGTTCGCTCGCTCCCGTCCGCCGTCAGACCGGCGGGCCACGCGTACGACCGCGTCACGACCGTCCGGCCGCGGATCGGGCCACCGAGATCCGCGCGGACCTCCACCGTCTCCGGATGCTCCACGAGGCGATCGCTCGCGGGCGGGCCGTAGTTGTAGGAGTCGCCGAAGTCGCCGCCCTCGACGATGCGTCCGACCCCCACGGCCTCGGTGCCGTCGGTGCTGCGGATGCGCAGCGTGCCGTCGTCGTCGACGGTCACCGCGACGAGCCCGTTGTCCAGGGTGCGGCCGTCCGGTGCGACCTGGACGGCGTTATCACCGTCGCCCGCGCCTTCCACGGCCCGTGCCGCCGTCCAACCGAGGGCCGGTGCCGGCATGACGGCGGCCAGGGTGCGGCGCGATCGGGCGACGATCCGAATCTGCCATTCGTCGGCCGGCGCCGAGCGCAGGGCGGCCATGACCTCGGCCCGCAGCTCGTCGACGTCGAGCCACGCCGGATCGGGATCGGAATCGACCTCGAGCGTCACCGTGCGGCCGTCGATCCGGTAGCCGTTCCACGAGTGGTCGAAGATCTCGCGACCGTGGAAGCGGCGGAACAGGTCGTCGGCCTCGGCGCCACGGATCGTGGCGTCGAACAGGAGCGGCTCCTTGCGCGCCAGCTCCTGCGTCGCCACACGGGTGCCGTCGTGAAGCTCGAGGGCGACCTCACCCCACTCGTCGGGAACGAGCAGCTCCGCCTCCACCAGGTCGGTGCGTGGTGTCGGCGAGGGATTGAGCGCCAGCAGGGCGCCCGCCGGCACCGAGGTCGCGACCCCGCCCGCGGCACGTCGCGACAGCGTCCCGGCGACCTGCTCGGCCTCGGCGAAGCGGACGAGGACCTGGCGCGCGACGGGATCCACGCTGCATCCGCAGATCGAGTCGTGGGCGCTGTTCTCGACGACCCTGCGCCACGCCAGCGACAGGAACGGCGCGGGCCAGGCATGGGCCGGCAGGTGGATGGCGCTTAGCGGCTCCGCGTAGCGCTCGAGGAGGTTCTCGGCGCGCCCGGCGGCCTGCTTGATGTCGATGTGGGCGCTGGCCACGCCCATGAGGACGTTGGCCCGGGCGCCGGAGCGCATCTCACCGCGCCAGCAAGGGTCGCTGTCCCGGAGCGGCGTGGCGGCCGCGACGTAGTCGGCTAGGGTGCTCAGCTTCACGTGGCTCGCCTCGTGGACCTCGTTGAGGCGGCCCACGAGCGCGGCGAGCTCCGGGACCGGCGCGGTGTGATCGGTCCCGTACATGGCGAGGACCGGATCGTCGCCGAACCACGGTCGCGACCACTCCACGAAGCGCGTCGCCGCGGCGTCGAGCCGATCCGGTACGGCGAACATTCCGGCCGCGTTGCCATAGCCCGACGGCAGGTACTCCGCGCGAACCCATGACCCGTCGGGACTCTCCCAGCGGAACCCGTGACGGTCGATCGACGCAGGGACGCCGCGCCACACGACAGCGTCGGCGAGGCCGGCGCGACGGAGGATCTGCGGCATCTGAGCCACGTGGCCGAACATGTCGGGCAGGTAGCCGACGTGCATCGGCTCCCCGAAGTCATGGGCACGAGCCCAGCCCATCTCGAGGTTGCGGACGAGGGTCTCGCCGCTCACGAGAAACTCGTCCATGAGGATGAGCCACGGGCCGATGGCAAGGCGACCGCTCGCCACGTGGCCGCGCAGGCGCTCTTCCTGCTCGGGCCGGATCTCGAGGTAGTCGTCCACCGTGGCGAGCTGCCCGTCCAGCGTGAACGTGAAGTCGTCGTCCGCTTCGAGCATGTCGAGCACGCGATCGACGAGGTCGACGAGCTGCATCCGGAAGCTCTGGAAGGGCCGATACCACTCACGATCCCAGTGCGTGTGCGGGACGAGATGGATCGTGGTGGGGGCCCGCGTGGCGGCTTCGCTGGTCATTCGGGGGAGCCTACCGGGTCACACGCGACCTCGCTCGCGACGATCGACGCAGGCATGGCCGATCAGCCCTTCAGCCGATCTCCAGCTCGGCCACGAGCGGGTAGTGATCGCTCAGCTCGCCCGACTCGCGCACGACGCGGCACTCTCGGACGGTCACGCCGCGCACCAGGACGTGGTCGATCCGGTACCCGTCGTCGGTCGACACCCGCGCCGCATCGCCCGGAGGCTCGGCGAAGCCGTCCGTCCACCCGGCGAACGGCCCGAGCTCGCGGGATTCGATCGATGCGTTGAGGTCGCCGAGCAGGAGGGCGGGGGAGGATCCGTCGAACGCGGCGTCGACCGCCGCAGCCTGGAGTCGCCGCTCCTCCGATCCGATGTGGCTGAAGTGCGTCGACCCGGCCAGCAGCCCGTCGACATCGGCGAGCAGCAGGCAGCGGGGCTCGCGGATGGTCGGCGGGGCATCGGCGTAGCGGATGCCGGCCGCCGGATGGTCGGCGTCCGCCGGCTCGACGAGCGCGTCCTCGGGGGCCGCGGGCAGCGCTACCGTGCGGGCGTTCTTCATCGGCCGGTGGCTGAGCAGGGCGTTCCCGAATGCACCGATGCCCGCGAGCCGGTCACCGTCTCGCACCTCGAAGCTGCGCGTGGCGCCGAAGCGGACGTCGGCTCCGAGCTGACGCCCGAGGTCGCCGGCGTTGTCGAGGAGGTCCCCGTCGCGCGAGACGAGCGCGACCTCCTGGAGGGCGACGAGGTCGGCTCCGAGCCCGGACAGGGAGTCGCCGATCGCCCGGAGACGATCGGCGTCGATGCGTGACCACCACCGGTCCGGGAACGGTCCCGGGCCGATGGCGGATCGGATATTCCAGCTGACGACGCGGAGCGTCGCCGGCACTACTTCACGGAGCCCGCGAGCAGGCCCTGGACGAAGTATCGCTGGAGGCTGATGAACACGATGAGCGGCACGATCATGACGACGAAGGATGCCGCCGCCAGGAGGCTCCACTCCGTCGCGTACGTGCCGAGCAGCTGCGTGACCTTCACGGTCATCGGCTGGATCGAGTTCCGCTGCGCGTAGACCAGCGCCATGAGCAGGTCGTTCCAGACCCACAGGAACTGGAAGATGCCGTAAGCCGCGATGGCCGGCACCGACAGCGGCACCACGATCGTTCGGAAGATCCCCACGTTCGACGCGCCGTCGATGCGTGCTGCCTCGATGAGGTCCTTCGGCAGCGTGATGAAGAAGTTCCGCAGCAGGAAGATGCCGAACGGAAGCGCGTACGCGGTGTGCGCCAGCCAGACCGCACCGTAGTTCGTCAGCAGCCCGGTGCCGCTCTCGCGGAACGCGGTGACCAGCGGGATGAACCCGACCTGCACCGGCACCATGAGCATCGCGACGATGATGAGGAACGTCGTGTCGCGCAGGGGGAACTTCACCCACGCCAGCGCGTAGGCGGCCATCGAGGCCACCACCAGCGGCAGGAGCGTCGACGGCAAGGTGATCATCACGCTGTTGATGAACGCCTGGAGCATCCCCTCGCCCTCGAAGACGCGCTCGTAGTTGCCGAGCGTGAAGCGCGGCTCGACGAGGATCGTCCACCAGCCCGTGGCCCGCATGTCGGCGCTGGGACGGAACGACGTGATCAGGATGCCGATCGTCGGCACGAGCCAGATGAAGCCGATGAGCCCGAGGATGATGTGCGTCGGGCTCCGCCCAGCGAGGCGTGCCAGCCGCTCGCTGAGCGTCCGCGGCTGGGATCGAACCGTGGTGTCCTGGATCGCCGTCATGACTGCACCGCCTCAGCTCGGAAGCGCCGGATGTTGAAGATCATCACCGGGATGAGGAGCAGCAGCATGACGACCGCGATCGCGGCTCCGTAGCCGAACTGCCCCTGCGGGAAGGCCTCCTGGTACATCGAGAACGCGATCACGCGGCTCGAGGCCCCGGGTCCGCCGCCGGTCATGACGAAGATGATGTCGAAGAGCTTGATGACGTTGACCACGAGGGTCACGGCCACCACCGAGATCGGCAGGCTCACCATCGGCACGATGATCCGCCAGAAGATCTGCGTCTCGTTCGCCCCGTCGACGCGCGCCGCCTCGAGGACCTCGGAGCTGATGCCCTTGATGGCTGCCGACAGGATGACCGTCGCGAATCCGACCGATCCCCAGACGCCGACGGCGATGAGTGCCCAGTTCACCGTGTCCGGGCTCCCCAGCACGGACAGGGGACCCACGCCACCTACACCGAGCACCGCGTTCAGCAGGCCGGTCTCCGGGTCAGGTGCGTAGACGAAGCGCCAGATGATGGCGAGCGAGGTGGCCGCAATGGCCTGCGGCAGGAAGACGATGCCCTTGATCAACGCTTCGTACCGGACGCGGGTCGCCATGACCGCGAGGATCAGGCCGAGCAGGACCGTGAGGGAGACGTAGAAGACGATCCACAGAACGTTGTTCCACAGGGCGCCCGAGGGCGGGAAGCCGAGGCGCAGGAAGTTCGGGTCCTGGGTGAAGAGCCGAATCCAGTTGTCGAGGCCGACCCAGTCACTGAACTCGCCACCACGTCCGCGGTTGAAGCTCAGGAAGAAGGTGTAGACGATCGGGAAGGCAAGGAACACGAGGAGAAGCAGCCCGGCCGGACCGAGGAAAATCAGCGCCGCCCAGGGGAATCCCGCCCCGGGCCGCTTCGCGTCGTCGGTTCCTGATCCCGTCGCCGGCGGGTTGGCCGCCGTCATGGACACCGCTCCTTTCGTGATGCCAGGTGACGCGTGCGACCGGGAAGGAGCCGAAGCCCCTTCCCGGTCGCGGGTTCGCTACTCGCTCTCCCAGGCCGCAGAGGTCTGCGTCTGGAACTCCTCGAGGATCGGACCCATGTCCTCGCCTCGGAGGGCCGACTGGAGCACGGCGCCCAGGTCGGTGCCCGGCAGCAGGTCGGAGCCGTCGAAGCGGACCGCCTCGGCGGAGGTCACCTGCTCGGCCTCGTTCTGGATGAGCACCGTCGGGTAGACACTGGTGTCCACGTCGACGATCGGCGAGATGATCGTCCCGCCCTCGGCCCACACCTGTCCGGCCTCGGCCGTGGTGAGGTACTCCATGAAGGCCGCGACATCGGTATCGGCGACCAGCGCCGCCATGACGTCGCCGCCATAGGTCACGAGACCCTCACCGTTGCCGTCGATGGTCGGGAAGTCGAACCAGGCGATGGCCTCGCCTTCCTGACCGGCGAGATCCGGGTTGACGTCCTGGCCGGTGGCGATGCCGCCGACGAAGCCGCCCTCGTAGTAGATCTCGGCCGATGGGCTCGTGCCGAACACCTTGGCGATGCCGTCGACGAAGGCGGTGGCGAGCGCGCCATCGATGCCGCCGTCGACGTTCTCGTCGGTGTACAGCTCGGTCATCTTGTCGATGGTCGCCTGCACCGTCGGGTCGGTCCAGTCGCCATCGGGGCTGAAGAGCGTGTCGTACGCCTCAGGACCGTGCATCTTGAGGTACGCCACCTCGAAGAAGTCGGTCAGCGTCCAGCTGTCGGCGGCACCCAGCGACCACGGGGTCGATCCCGCGTCCTTGATGTCCTCGGTCAGCTGAAGCAGCCCGTCCCAGTCCTCGGCGGGCTCGACACCGAGCTCGCCGAAGCGCTCGGGGCTGTACCACACGGTCGCCTTCGAGTTGAGCTTCACCATGATCCCGTACAGCTCGTCGTCGACGACGCCGACGTCGAGGATGCCGGGGGCGTAGTTGCCCTCGATATCTCCCTGGGCGATGCCGAGCTCGCTCATCGGGATCAGCGAGCCGTCACGCGCCAGGCTGCGCAGCGTCCCGATACCGGGGATGATCGCCACGTCCGGCGGGTTGCCACCGGTGATGCGGGTGCGGAGCACCGTCGCGTAGTCGGTGCGGTTCGCCTCGTACTCGGCCTCGATGCCGGTCTTCTCGGTGAACGCGTCGAGGACGGCCACGAAGGCCTCCTCCTCCGCGCCGCCCCACAGGGACGTCACGATGATGCTGCCGTCGCCTTCGGGCAGATCGGTGTTGCCACCGTCGCCGCTGCCGCCGGTGCCGCCGCCGTCATCGGACGCGCATGCGGCAAGCACCAGCATGACGATCATGAATGGTGCTACCAGTCGAAACTTGGACATCCGTTTCCTCCACCTGTCTCAGGGTTGCGTGGCCGCGCCACGGTCGTTCTGATTTCCCATTTGCGGCTTGGTGCCATCTGCACCGGGTCAGCGCCGCGGATGAGGCGTTCCCTCCTCTGTTTCCGTACGGGGGTCGTTTCAGTCGGGACGGTTCGTGGCATCAGCCGACGAGCGTCTTCTCCGACTCGGGATCGAAGATGTGGAGCTTCTCCATCGGCACCGCCAGGTCGACGCTGTCGCCGACCGCGACCTTGCGGTCGGACGGCAGGAGAGCGACGATCTCGTTCCCCTCCGCCTGGGCGTGGATGAGCTCTTCGTTGCCGAGGTATTCCACGACATCGACCTTGGCCGGGAAGCGCACCGCGCTCCCGCCCTGGCCGTTCGCGATCTCGATGTGCTCGGGTCGGAAGCCGATGAGGACCTCGGCGCCGGCCGGTCGGGACTCGGCGGCCCGCGCCTGGGCACCGGTGAGCTCCAGCTTCGCGCCGCCGAACATGAGGTCCTTGCCCTCGGCCTTGGTGGCGGCGAAGTTCATCGACGGTGAGCCGATGAAGCCGGCGACGAAGATGTTGACCGGGTTGTCGTATAGGTCCTGCGGTGAGCCGACCTGCTGGAGCAGTCCGTCACGCATGACGCAGATGCGGTCGCCCATGGTCATCGCCTCGACCTGGTCGTGGGTCACGTAGATCGTCGTCGTACCCAGGCGCTGGTGGAGCCGCGCGATCTCGGCGCGGGTCTGGACGCGGAGCTTCGCATCGAGGTTCGAGAGCGGCTCGTCCATGAGGAACACGGACGGCTCGCGCACGATGGCGCGGCCGAGGGCCACGCGCTGCCGCTGGCCGCCGGACAGCGCCTTCGGCTTGCGGTCGAGGAAGCGCTCGAGGCCCAGGATCCCAGCGGCCTCCTTTACGCGCTTGTCGATATCGGACTTGTTGATCTTCCGCAGCTTGAGCCCGAACGCCAGGTTGTCGTACACCGTCATGTGCGGGTAGAGCGCGTAGCTCTGGAAGACCATGGCGATGTCGCGATCCTTCGGAGCCACGTTGTTGACCACCCGGTCGCCGATGAGCAGGCGGCCGTCGCTGATGTCCTCCAGCCCGGCCACACAGCGCAACGCCGTGGTCTTGCCGCATCCGGATGGACCCACGAGGACGAGGAACTCGCCGTCGGCGATCTCGAGGTTGAGATCGTTGACGGCGATCACGTCGTCGCCGTAGCGCTTGTACATGTGGTCGAACGTGACGGTAGCCATCGAGTTGCTCGCTCCCTGTCTCTCCCAACGGCAGGCCGGTGGCGGCCTGATGGCCCATGCTCGGGAAGGCATCATAGTACGGAGTGCAACCCGCAACGCCCGCTGTTGGAACCCCCCGCTGCAACGTATGAAGACCTTTCTGCGCCGCTCTCTCGGCCGCCTGACCCTCATCCTGGTCCTGGCCGCCGTGTTCGATCGTGCCCGGAATGCGCTCCGTGGCCGTCACGATCGGCGTCCCACCGAGCCGCATCGCCGCGCCGAACGCGGCACGCTCGCGTCACTCACCGAGGCCCATCCCGCCGCGCGCACGGCGCCCCGCCGGCGGCTGGGTGTCCGCAGCGTCCCGCTCGACCAGATCGTGGGGACGGTCCGCAACCCCAGCCAGAACAGCGCCGACTTCCGCCCCCTGCCGCGGCTGCGCGGAGAGAACTGGCGTGCGCGCTGGCAGCGGATCACGAAGGCGATGGACAAGCTCGAGGTGCTGCCGCCGATCGAGGTGCTGCAGGTCGGGGAGGAGTACTACGTCGTCGACGGGCACAACCGCGTGGCGGCGGCGCTCATGATCGGCGGGGTCGAGATCGACGCCGATGTTACCCAGCTCCTCATCCCCGGCCTCACCCAGCCGGGCCAGGCACGGCTCGATGCCGGCTCGCTCATCGGCGCGAACGAGGTGCGGCAGGCGGGCCAGGGCCGCCAGTCGCGGATGGTCGAGCAGCGCGGCCTGACGGAAGACGTCTCCAGGCGTGACCTCGCCGGACCACCGCGTGGCGATGCGCCTTCGGAACCGACCGAGTGACCGATCGCCTGCGACTCCGATGGCCGGATCCTGCCCCCTTCGTAGGGCGAGATGGCGCGCCGATTCGCCTCCTCGCGATCTCAGACGAACCGGATCCGACGCTCGACTCGCCGGTGACGCGCGAGGGGATCGGCAGGGTCGACCTGGTGGTCGGCGCCGGCGACCTGGAGCCCGAGTACCTCTCGTTCGTCGCCGATGCGTTTCACGCGCCGCTGCGGTACATCAGGGGCAACCACGACGTCGGGCCGGCCTGGAGCGCCAGCGGTCGCACGCTCCTCCCCGAGCCGATGGTGGACGGCCGCCTCGTCGAGGAGGCCGGACTCCGGCTCCTGGGCTTCTCGGGATCGCCCGTCTACAACGAGCGCGGCATGCAGGTGACGTCGATCGGGATGTGGTGGCGCGTGCTCCGCGCCACGTTCGCGGCGAGTCGCGCCCGGCCGGTGATCCTGGTGACCCATGCCCCGCCACGTGACGTGAACGACGACCACGACCTCGCGCACCGGGGTTTCACCGCCTTCCGCTGGCTTGCGGACCGGGTCGCCCCGCCGCTGTGGCTCCACGGGCACACGGCGCTCGTGCGACGGGGAATCGACGACCGCACGGCCCGGCACAACAGCACGCTGTTCTACAACTGCACGGGCTCGACGCTCATCGAGCTGACGCCGCATGACGCCGCATGACGCCGATGCATGAGCCGGTTCCAGTCCGCCGAGCGGCCGTCGGCTGCCTCGTCGTTGCGCTGGTGGTCGTGGGCCTTGCGCTCCTCGTTCGTCCGGCGATCTTCAGCGTCGCCCCGCCGCGTGACGATTCGGTCGTGACGGTGGCCACGGTGACCGAGGTGACGGCCGGGCCGATCCGCCGCGATCTTGTCCTGGCAACTTCCCACGGGTGGAGCGGCGAGCGGGACGCGGGATCCGGACGCGTCCAGGTCTCGGTGATCGTGGCGCCATCGGTGGCGGGTGGCTTCTCGGCGGTGAACGCGGCCTCGCCCGTCGAGGACGACTGTGCGGTGACCATCGCCGCCGATCGCCTCACGGACTGCGACGGGCGAGCGTGGGACCTCGGTGGCTTCCCGCTCGATCCCGAGGACCCGCCCCTCGAGCGCATCCCGGCCACCGTCGAGGCGGGGAGCGTCGTTCTCGATCTGACCCGGCGCACCGCGCCCTGACCGGCGCCCGGCGCCCGGCGTGGGTTGCCCTCCGCCGGAACCAGCGGCCAAGAACAGACCCTTGCGTGGCTGCGAGGCTCCCCCGAGTGCAATTCTCGGCCATCCAGGGGCTCGGGAGGCGCTGAACGTGGCTGTTAGCTCCGCTCCACGGCAACCCGGCGGCCGGCGATCTCAACCAGGGCTCCTGGCTCCGCTCCACGGCAACTCCCGCCGCCGTGCGATCCGACCGACCACGTGGGAACGGAGAGCGGCACACTGCGTGCTAACGGTGTCTCACCAACCATGCAAGCTGACGGCTTTGCTTCACGCAAGGAGGAACCATGCCTGATCTCGGAATCTTCGGATGGATGATCATCGGCCTCATCGCGGGCGCGCTGGCGGGCTTCTTCGTCCCCGGTCGGGAGCGGATGGGGTGCATCGGCACGATGATCGTCGGCGTCATCGGCGGCCTCATCGGCGGTTTCCTGTGGGTGAACGTCCTCGGCCAGGGCGAGGCCTCGGGCTGGCTCGGCGCGCTCGTGATCGCCACCATCGGCTCGGTGCTCGTGCTCTTCGTCATCCGCTCGATGGGTGGCAACCGCGGCTGACCCGCTCTGATTGCGCCGATGGGCGACCATAGGGCCGCACATGGAAGCGGTCACCTGGTTGCACGGGACGGCGGGGATGGTGCTGCTCGGCGCCCTCGTGGCGCTGGCGGTGGCGGCGGTCCTCGCACTTCGAGTTCCGGCTGCGAGGCGATGGGCTGATGCGGCCCGTCGCCTCCTCCTCGGCGCCCTCGTCGCGGAGGCGGCCCTCGGCCTCGTGATCGCGCTTCGCGGCGCGGCCCCGGCCGAGACGATCCACTGGCTCTACGGCGCGGCGGTGATCGTCGCGCTCCTCGTTCCCGGCGCGCTCGCCGAGTCGATGGCCCACCGCCGCGCGGCCGTCGCTGCCGGTGCCGCGGTGCTCGCCACCGTCTTCGCCTGGCGCCTGTGGGGAAGCGGATGAGGCGCACCCTCCTCGCCGCCCTGGGCGCCGTGGCGGTCCTGCTCCTCGTGGTGCTCGCGTCGCTGGCGCCGCCCGCCCGAGGTGATGACGCGTCCCTCGAGCCAGGCTCGGTCGAGCGCGGCGAGGTTCTCTACCGCGCGGGCTGCCAGACCTGCCACGGTCCGGCAGGTGGCGGGGTCGATCCGTGGCCGGCCATCGCGAATGCCGGTGAGGCATCCGCCGATTTCCAGCTGCGGACCGGCCGCATGCCGCACGCCGGCGAGCCGGACGACCAGGCGCAGCCGAAGCCGCCGGCCTACGACGAGCAGTCGATCCGCGACCTCGTCGCCTTCGTCGGCAGCCTCGGCGACGGTCCCGCCATCCCAGACCCGGTCATCGACGAGTCGCTCCTGCAGCGCGGCCAGCAGCTCTTCGCCGTGAACTGCGCTCCGTGCCACGGCGCCACCGGAAACGGCGGTGCGGTGGGTGGCGGAGCCATCGCGTGGCCGCTCACCGATGCCTCGCCGCGCATCGTGGCCGAGGCGATGCTCGCCGGCCCGGGCCAGATGCCCGTCTTCGCCCTGCCCGATGACGACCTCTCCGCCGTTGCCACCTACGTCCAGTACCTCCAGGAGGCGCCGAACCCCGGAGGGTTCGCGATCGGCGGGATCGGTCCGGTGCCCGAGGGTTTCGTGGCCTGGGTCGTGGGTGCCGGCCTGCTGATCGCCATCGCCTGGCTCATCGGCCGTCGATGGTCGAAGCCCGAAGGTGACGAGCCGGCATGACGCCGACCCGCATCGTCGCCGCGGCCTTCGCGCTGAGCGCGCTGGCATCCATCGGCCTCATCGTCGTCTACGTCCTGGGCGGACAGCCGCAGGCCGAGGGGATCCTGCTGGCCACGGCCCTCGGCGCGATGGGCGGCGGCATCGTGCTGTGGGCGATTCGGCTGCTCGACGCCCCGACGATCGCCAAGGATCGGCCCTCGCTCGCCTCGAGTGAGGAGGAGCGGGCGCAGACGGCCGGGGCCGCCGAGCTGGAGCAGATCACGCGCCGCACCCTCCTCGTCCGGATGCTCCTCGGCGCCGGGGCCGCGATCACCGCCGCGTTGGCCATCCCGGTGCTGTCGCTCGGGCCACAGCCGGGGCGCGAGCTGTTCCGCACGCCCTGGCGAGCCGGCGCACGGCTGGTGACCGATGACGGCCTTCCGCTGCGGCCCGCCGACCTCGCCCTGGGCAGCGTCCGCACCGTCTTCCCGGAGGGCGCCATCGGATCGGCCGATGCGGTGACCCTGCTGATCAAGGTCCGCCCCTCGGAGCTCCAGCTGGATGGCGACCGCGCCGGCTGGGCGCCCGAGGGATGCGTCGGCTACTCGAAGATCTGCACCCACGCCGGATGTCCGGTCGGGCTGTATCGGGCCGAGGATCACGTCCTGCTCTGCCCGTGCCACCAGTCGACCTTCGACGTGCTGCGCGGGGCAGTGCCGACCTTCGGCCCGGCGGCGCGCCCACTGCCCCAGCTGCCGATGGAGATCGACGACGAGGGCTACCTGGTCGCCGCCGGCGACTTCCCCGAGCCGGTGGGGCCGTCGTTCTGGAACCTCACCCACGAGGGCAACCGCGAGGCGGGCGAGTAACGATGTTCCGCTGGTTCGACGACCGACTCGGGATCGCGGGATGGACCCGGGGCGGCCTGCGCAAGGTCTTCCCCGATCACTGGAGCTTCCTGTTCGGGGAGGTGGCGCTGTTCTGCCTCGTCGTCCTCGTGGCCACCGGAGTCTTCCTCACGCTCTTCTACGTCCCCGATGCGACGCTCGTGACGTACGAGGGCTCGTACCTCCCGCTCCACGGACAGAGAATGTCGGCCGCGTACGAATCCGTGCTCGACCTCTCGTTCGACGTGCAGGCCGGGCTCGTGATGCGCCAGGTCCACCACTGGGCCGCGCTCGTGTTCGTGGCGGTCATCGTCGTGCACCAGCTGCGCGTCTTCTTCACCGGCGCCTACCGCAAGCCGCGTGAGCTCAACTGGCTCATCGGCATCGGCCTGCTGGTCTTCGCGCTGGCGATGGGGATCACCGGGTACTCGCTGCCGGACGACCTGCTTTCGGGCACCGGCCTGCGGATCATCTACTCGGCCGTGATCAGTATCCCGTTCATCGGGCCGTGGGCCGCATTCCTCCTCTTCGGCGGTGAGTTCCCGACCGAGGCGATCGTCAGCCGCCTCTTCGTCTTCCACATCATGCTGCTGCCGGCGCTGCTGCTCGGTGCGGTCGGGCTGCACCTCGCCATCCTGTGGCGCCAGACCCACACCCAGTTCGCGGGGGAGGGCGCGCGCGAGGACCGGATCGTCGGCAAGGCGTTCTGGCCGTCCCAGGTCTTCAAGTCGACCGGGCTCATGCTCCTGACCGCCGCGGTGCTGGCGCTCATGGGCGGCCTGATCCAGATCAACCCGGTCTGGACGTACGGGCCGTTCGACCCGACTCGCGTCTCCGCGCCGTCCCAGCCCGACTGGTACGTCGGCTGGCTGGACGGGGCGCTGCGCCTCTTCCCGCCGATCGAGTTCACCCTCGTCGGCGTCACCATCCCGTCGCCCTTCCTGCCCGGTGTGCTGCTCCCCGGGCTCGCGTTCGGGATCATGACCCTGTGGCCGTTCCTGGAGTCGTGGGTCACGGGTGACCACCGCGAGCACCACATCCTCGAGCGACCGCGCGATGCTCCCGTCCGGACGGCGATCGGCGTGGCGGCGCTCACCGTCTTCGTGGTGCTGACGCTCTCGGCCGGGAACGACGTCGCGTCCCTGATCCTGCGCATCCCGGTGGAGGAGACGACGAACCTGCTGCGGTTCGCCGTCGTCGTGCTCCCGGTGGTCTTCGCGGTGATCACCTACCGCATCTGCCGCGAGCTCCAGCGCCGCGAGCTTGCCTCGCTGGCCGGTCGGCCGGTGGCTGTGCGGCTCGAGCGGAACGAGGCCGGCGGCTTCACACCCGAGGACGAGTAGCGCAGGCCCGCTCCAATGGCGATCCGTCAGGCAGCCGGCCGCTGCGGTGAAACACGTCCAATGCAGTGGACGCCACCGCGCGCAACCACTTACCCCATTCGATCCAGCTGGGTGAGCCATCCAACGGCGCCCCAGACCACCAGGCCGATGCCCGGCAGCGACAGCCAGGCCCCGAAGATCAGGCCCAGGCCGATGACCACCATCCCGAGCGCCGTGATGATCGGCCAGGCACTCCCGAGCGGCACGAGCTCCGGCCCGCTCTCGAGCGGGGGCGCCGCGTCCACGGGCTCGTGGAAGCCGATGTACCGGTTGAGGAGGCCGAGCACCCCGGAGCGGCCCTCCGCGCCGGCACCTCGCGGCGCCAGGAAGATGGCCATCCCGACGAACGCCAGCAGCGCGAGCGTCAGCGCCACGAGCAGCACGGTCCCGGGCGCATCCAGGCTGACCAGCCAGTAGACGAGGCCGGCTCCGCCGACGTAGAGCGCCGTCCGGAAGAAGAGGCGGAACTCCTCAGCCACGGCCGCCCCCATCGTCAGCGCCCGCGCGCTCGTCCTCCGACGGACCCACCGGCTCGCCACCCTGTCGGACGGGACCGCGCACTCGCAGATCGAGCAGTGGCCGGTCCGAGGTGATCGGCGGCAGGGAGGTGAAGTTGTGATGCGGCGGGGGAGAGCTCGTGGCCCACTCGAGGGTGTGGCCGCCCCACGGGTCGTCGCCGGCCGGCAGCCCGAGCGACCGCGACGTCCAGAAGTTCCACAGGAAGAGGAGCACCGCCACGGCGATCAGCACGCTGCCGCCGGACGCCAGCAGGTTCAGGTCGTTCCAACCGCGCTCCGCCGCGTAGTCACCGATGCGCCGTGGCATGCCGTCGATCCCCAGCTGGTGCATCGGGAAGAAGGTGACGTTGAAGCCGACGAACAGGAGCCAGAACTGGACCTTGCCCAGCCGCTCGTCGAGCATCCGTCCGGTGAATTTCGGGAACCAGTAGAAGAGGCCGCCGAACATCGCGAAGACCGAGGTCCCGAACAGGACGTAGTGCATGTGCGCCACGACGTAGTAGGTGTCGTGCACGGCGTAGTCGATCGGCGGTGACGCGAGGAAGACCCCCGTGATCCCGCCGATCAGGAACATCGCCATCATCCCGACCACGTAGAGCATCGGCGTGGCGAACCACAGGGAACCCCGCCACATCGTGGCGATCCAGCCGAAGAATTTCACGCCGGTGGGGATGGCGATGAGGAACGACGTGATCGCGAAGTACACCGTGCTGACCGCACCGGTCGTGAACATG
This sequence comes from Chloroflexota bacterium, assembly GCA_025699005.1. Lineage (GTDB taxonomy): Bacteria > Chloroflexota > Limnocylindria > QHBO01 > QHBO01 > JACDBZ01. Next base: position 24,824 of record JAILWI010000008.1, read on the forward strand.
TGGTGCGCCCAGACGCTGAACGAGTAGGCGCCGATGAGGATCGTGGCGAAGACGAACGCCTTGTACCCGAACAGCGGCTTGCGGCTGAAGACCGGCACGATCTCTGTGACGACTCCGAAGAACGGGAGCGCGATGATGTAAACCTCGGGGTGGCCGAAGAACCAGAACAGGTGCTGGTACACGAGCGGGTCTCCCGCCGTGGTGAACACACTGCCGCCGAAGTTGCGGTCGATGAACAGCAGGGCCAGCGCCGCCCCGAGCACGGGGAAGCTGAACAGGATGAGGATCGAGGTCACCAGGATGTTCCAGGTGAAGAGCGGCAGCCGGAACATCGTCATGCCGGGCGCGCGCAGGGCGAAGATCGTGGCCAGGATGTTGACCGAGCCCAGGATCGAGGCGACGCCGGAGAGCAGCAGGCCGACGACCCACAGGTCCGCGCCGACGCTCGGCGAGAAGGTCTTCGTCGACAGCGGGGGATAGCCGTACCAGCCGAACGCGGCGGCGCCGGCAGTCACGAAGAACCCGCCGAACACGATGAGCGCGGAGAAGATGAAGAGCCAGTACGTGAACGCGTTGAGGCGCGGGAAGGCGACGTCCGGTGCGCCGATCTGGAGCGGGATGAGGTAGTTGGCCAGGCCGATCACCATCGGCGTCGCGAAGAAGAAGATCATCGCGGTGCCGTGCATGGTGAACAGCTGGTTGTAGGTCTGGAGGTCCAGGAGCTGGAGCTCGGGGATCGCCAGCTCGGCGCGCATGACCAGGCTCATCAGGCCCGCGACCAGGAAGAAGATGAACGCCGAGACCATGTAGAGGATGCCGATGCGCTTGTGGTCGGTCGTCGTCAGCCAGCCGATGAGCCCGTCATCGGCGTGCTTGAGGACGTGGCGGCGCTGCGCGTCCGGCATCGGCTGTTCGACGGTCGTCATGGTGTCGCCGCTTCCTGGTCGGCCAGCCAGCGGTCGAACCGGTCGGGCGACACGGCCCGGATCTCGAACACCTGGCGCGAGTGGAGAAGGCCGCAGAACTCGCCGCACTGCCCGCTGTAGGTGCCCTCGTCCTCGATGAGCACGTCGAAGCGGTTGTCGCGGCTCGGGATCGCGTCGCGCTTGATGAGGAAGTTCGGGATGCTGAACGAATGGACGACGTCGCGGGAGCTGATCATGAAGGCGACGGTGCGGTCGACCGGCAGCTCGATCGTCGCCGGATCGGCGGCTGTGCCGTTCACGACGACGCCGCTGTCGCGGTACGTGAACTCCCAGCCCCATTGGTAGCCCGCGACGTCGACGACGAGATCCGGTTCCTCCGCGCGGGCGTCGACCTGGTTGAGCACGCCGATGGTGAGCACGGCAAGCACCGCCACGAGGAGCGTCGGCACCGTCCACCACACGACCTCGAAGATGAGCTTCGCGCTCGTCTGGGCGGGAAGCTGGGCGTCGCGCCCGGGCGCACCGCGGTAGCGCAGGATCGTCCAGGCCAGCAGGCCGATGACGATGACGAACACCCCGGCCGCGGCGATCATGAAGAGGTCGTACAGGCTGGCGACGTCGCGGCCCTGCTCGGTCACCGGGACCGGCAGGCAGCCGCTGGCGACCAGGGCCAGCGCGCCGAGCAGCACCGTCCGCGAGACTCGCGATGCTCGGTGGCTCATGGCGCCCGCTTCAGCATCCGTGGTGCCAGTGCATGGTGCGCCGCTCCGGTCGTCGCGTCATGGACCGACGATACCCCCGCGGTGCCAGCCCATGAGCCGCGCGTCGCGCCGGCGGTTGCGCGGCGCATCGGTTTCGGCGACGATAGCGCCCGCCGCGCTGCGACCACGCGCGGCCTTCGTGGTGGCCTTAGCTCAATCGGCAGAGCATCGGATTGTGGCTCCGAAGGTTACGGGTTCAAGCCCCGTAGGCCACCCCAACCCTCGCTTCGGACTGGACGGTTCGAGTTTCGAGCCGCCCGAGTCAGGGCGTGCTTGTCAGCGCGGTGATGAGCCAACCTCCGAGAACCACGGCGAGCAGCGCGAACCCGATCCATCGGCCGATCGAGCCGGACCGTGGCCACCCGGGCGACCCTTCGGGCCGCGGGCGAGCCGACAGCCGTTCGGCCTCGCGTGCCTCGGTCAGGCCGATGATCTCGGACGACGTGTCGCTCCGGCTGTTCCAGGACATGCGGCGATCGTGGGCCAGGTCACTGCGCGGGTCAATAGCATCACGAGCCGCTACGGCGTCCAGTCGCGGTCGCGTGGATCGTCGAGAACGCCGCACTCCGGACAGGCGGTCGCCAGGAATCGGAACCACTCTTCGAGGGCGTGCGCGATGGAAGCTCCGCCGAGTCAGCTGCCGGACGTGCGCTCGCCGGGGAGGGCGGTCCAGGAGCCTCGTCCCGATCCCGTCGACCGCGTCTGGCGCGGGCCGCTTGATCGGTGCGCCGGTCCGGTCCGTCGGTTCGTCGACTGGCGGCTGGCATATCGGGATCCTACTGCGGTCTCGCCACGGCCATTCGCGGGCGATCGGCCCTCGGCGCGCGGGCGCGGTGCGCTCACGAAGCCGGGGACCTGCTCCACCGGGATCGGCTTGCCGATGAGCTGCTCGATGTCGCGAAGGTAGGGCAGCTCGCTCTCGGACACGAGCGAGATCGCGACGCCGTCGACGCCGGCACGCCCCGTTCGGCCGATGCGGTGGACGTAGTCCTCGGCCGATCGCGGCAGGTCGTAGTTCACGACATAGGGGAGGGCGTCGATGTCGATGCCGCGGGCCGCAACCTCGGTCGCCACGAGCACGTGAATCCGTCCGTCCTTGAAGTCCTCGAGCGCCGCGATGCGCTGGGACTGGGCCCGGTCGCCGTGGATCGCCGCGACGCGGATGCCGTCGCGTGCGAGCTGGTTCGTCAGCCGATCGGCCCCGTGCTTCGTGCGTACGAAGACGAGCGCCGACGTGACGTGGCCATTCGAGATCAGGTGGCTCAGCGTGGCCTTCTTGTGGGAGTCCTCGACGCGAAGGACGACGTGATCGACGAGCGCGGTCGTCGAGTTCGGCGGCGTGACCTGCACCGTCGCCGGCTCGCGCAGCAGCGTCTTCGTCAGCCGCTTGATCGCCTCGGGGAAGGTCGCGGAGAAGAGGAGGCTCTGTCGCTCCTTCGGCAGCAGCGAGATGATCATTCGGATGTCGTCGATGAAGCCCATGTCGAGCATCCGATCGGCCTCGTCGAGGACCAGGAACTCGACCGCGCCGAAGTCGATCGAGCCGCGCCACACGAGATCGAGCAGGCGGCCGGGGGTGGCGACGACGATCTCTGCACCCGCATCGAGCTCGCGGAGCTGATCGGGCAGGCTCGCGCCACCGTAGACCGCGACGGAGCGCAGCGGTGCGTGCTTGCCGTAGGTCTGGACGCTCTCCTCGACCTGGATCGCCAGCTCGCGGGTGGGGACCAGGATCAGGGCGCGGACGGCCCGCCGATCGAGCTCGACGGGTGACTCGTGCAGCCGCTGGAGAATCGGCAGCACGAAGGCCGCCGTCTTGCCGGTGCCGGTCTGGGCGCCGGCCATGAGGTCGCGTCCGGCCAGGACGATCGGGATCGCCTCGGTCTGGACCGGGGTGGGCGTGTCGTAGCCGGAATCGGCGATGGCACGCAGCAGTTCGGGACGCAGCCCGAGCTCGGAAAAGGACATGAATCTCCTGACGTCGACGCACCCGCCGCAGCGGGCCCGGTCAGGCGAAGTGGTACGAAGGGTGCGGCCAGCCCGGCGAAACCTTGACGCTGACCGGAGTGTCAGTCGAGCCGGGCATGTGAGAGCCGCGTAGAACGAATGGAATTGGGTCTGCGCTCCCGGTGTCCGGGCATTTCGCCCCGAGACAGGTGTGCAGCAGCCACGCCAGTGTCCGTTGGCTGGATCAGCCTGTCAACCGGACCTCTGTCAGTTCGCTTCGGCGACCTCGCAGATGCCAGGATCGGCGTGCGCCTGCTTCGCGGCGTCTCGTTCGGCGTCCAGGGCTGCTTTGACCTCGGGATGCGCGTCGGAAAGGCAGCAGGAACACGACTCGTACCAGAGTCGCATGCCCTGGTCGATCACGATCGGCGCATCGGTGGGGGTCGGTGCGTCGTGATGCGACGTGATGAATCGACCTGGATCGGCGGTGAAGTCGTCCATGCAACCACGCCGGCAGAAGAAGTAGCTGTGGCCGTCATGCTCTGCGACGAGACCATCCTCGATCGCCACGTCGGTGCGGACCAACATGCCACAGACCGGATCTCGGGGCCGTTCGCTCGTCGAGCTATGGGAGTTCATGCGGACGATGCTAGCGTCTCGGCGCGACCTGCAGGCGTCTCGGCCGATGTAGAGGTCGACCCGCTATCGGCCACTCAGGAAGACGCGGACCAGACCACGCAGCGCGGCGTCCTCGCTGGAGCGGCGCTCGGCCTCGGAGCGTCGTCGCGCCACCCGCCGCTGGATCACCTCGATGTACTCGATGGTGCCCGCGATGAGCGCGATGACGACGAGGGCCTGCGCCAACGTGTGGTGGTCGATTCCCATGCATCGCACGGTCGCAGAGGGGCGGTATTCGGGCCATGACCCGATAGTCCGTCAGTACACCCCGTGAGGCGGATCAGCCCGATGCCACCATTGCTACGGCGGCCACTGCCATCGCGAGGCCAAGCGCCTGGGATCGATGCACCCGCTCGTGAAGCACGATCGCGGCGAGCAGCACGGTGAAGGCCGGATAGAGCGAGGACAGCACCGAGGCCACCGTCAGCAGGCCCGCCTGCGTCGCGAACAGGAACATCACGGCGGCCGCGGCGGCCGTCCCGCCCACCACGATCCCCCCGATGCTGGCGCGGTCGCGCGGCACCCACGGCTGCCGGAACACGATCGCCAGGCCGATGATGATCGGGATCGAGATCGCCTCGGCCGCGGCGAGGGGTGCGAGACCGGCGGCGTCCGGGACCTGGCCGAGCGCGGAGAACATCAGGCCGAACCCGAGCCCGGCGAGCAGGCCGTCGACCGTGCCCGGCGGGATGCCGGTTCGTGCAGGCTCCTCGGCATCGGGTTCGGCGTGCTCGCCTCCCGTGGTGATGAGCCAGATCGCCGGAAAGGCCAGCGCGATGCCCGCCCACACGATGAGCGGCGGTCGCTCTCCGGTCGCGACACCCACGGCCACCGGCAGCAGCGCCGCCCCGACCGCGGACAGGGGAGCCACGACGCCCATCCGCCCGCTCGACAGGCCGCGGTAGAGGAACGCCGTGCCGCTGCCGGTGCCGATCCCGGCGAATGCGCCCCAGGCCAGATCGGCAGCGGTCGGCTCGCCACCGAGGATGAGGGTCGTCGCGCCGATGGCGACCAGGGCCGTGATCTGGGTCACGATCGCGACCGCCCACGCCGATGAGCGGCGCGACAGCAGACCGCCGATGAAATCGGACACGCCATACATGAGCGCGGAGCCGAGAGCGAGGGCGACGGTCAGCATGCCGGCGCAGTCTACCGAGCCCCGCGCAGCGGGGACGTGGCCATGCCCCATCTACAATCTGGAGTTGTGGGTCGAAACGTGACGAGTCGTCAGCCTCCCGACTGGCTGGAGCTGCGAGACTTGCGCTACTTCGTGGCGGTCGCGGAGGAGCTGAACTTCACGCGTGCCGCGGAGCGTCTGCACCTCGCGCAGCAGGCGTTGAGCTCGGCGATTCGCAACCTCGAGCAGGATCTCGGTACGCGCCTGTTCACGCGCAGCACGCGGCACGTGGCGCTCACCACGGCGGGAGAGGCATTCCTGGCCGGCGCTCGTCGAGCTCTCGACAGTGCCGCGGAAGCGGTGGAGCTCGTCGAGCGCGTCGGATCGGGCAGGTCGGGCCGGCTGGTCATCGGCTTCTCGACCGGTGCCGGCTCGGTTCCCGAGGTGCGGGACGTCATCCGCCGGTTCAGCACCATGGCTCCGGATGTCGACATCCGGCTCATCGAGCACGACTTCGGCGATCCCATGGCCGGGCTCTCCGATGGCAGCTCGCAGCTGGCATTCGTGTTCGCGCCGCTGGCCGACGATCGGCTCGAGGCGCTCACGATCTTCGCGGACACGCGCCATGCCGCCCTTCCGATGGACCATGCGCTGGCCGCTCGCACGGAGCTCCGCGCCGAAGACCTGACCGGCCTCGCCTGGCTTCGGGTTCCGGCGCCCGACTCGGCGTGGACACGCTTTTGGTTCCGACACCCGCTCGGCGAGTCGCAGCCCGGCGCCGAGATCCGCACGGCCGACGAGTGGGTCTCCGCCATCGAGTCCGGCCGGGGTGTCGCGTTCACGATGCCGACGGTCATGGCCAACTTCCCGAACACCCGCATCGTGACGCGGCCGGTCATCGACCTCGAGCCCGGCGGCGTCGTTCTTGCGTGGGTCGGGGACGACGACGATCCGATTGTGCGGTCATTCGTCGCGTCGGCTCGTGCGTTCGTCGCCGCCCGAGATTGACAAGTGGCAATGGTGATCCCAGCCACGACAGGTGTTTCACAGCGGAGCCGGCTCGGGCGAGAGTCAGGGCAATGACCAGCCCGCCCAGGAGCCGATCCGATGACCACCGACACGATTGCACCAGGATCTCAGCACAGGAACGAACCGATGGACCATTCAACCCACGCTGACTCGGCCCCGGCGACGGGCCACGCCGACCACGCGAAGCACGACAAGCACGCCGGACACGACCCCGATGCCTTCCGGCGTCAGTTCTGGCTCGTCGCGCTGCTGACCATCCCGATCGTGATCTGGAGCCACGAGGTCCAGATGTGGCTCGGCTTCACGGCGCCGGAGTTCCCCGGTTCCGACTGGATCGCGCCGATCCTCGGCACCATCGTCTTCCTCTACGGCGGCCGGGTATTCCTCGAAGGAGCTCGGACCGAGATCGGCGATCGGCAGCCGGGAATGATGACGCTCATCAGCATGGCCATCGTCGTCGCCTTCGTGACCAGCTGGGCGGCGACCCTCGGCGTCTTCGAGATCGACGTATGGTGGGAGCTCGCGACCCTGATCACGGTCATGAGCCTGGGTCACTGGATCGAGATGCGCTCGATCATGCAGGCGCGCGGCGCGCTGAGCGCGCTGGCCGAGCTCCTCCCCGATGAGGCGGAGCGCGTGACCGATGGGGGACTCGAGACCGTGAAGACGGCCGAGCTTGGCATCGGCGACGTGGTCCTCGTTCGACCCGGAGCCCGAGTACCTGCCGATGGAGAGGTCGTCGACGGCGTCGCCGATGTCGACGAGTCGATGATCAGCGGCGAATCGCGGCCCGTGACCAAGGAGCCGGGTGATCCGGCGGTGGCGGGGACGGTGGCGGCCGGCGGCAGCCTGCGTATCCGGATCACGGCCGTGGGCGAGGGGACCGCACTGTCTGGAATCATGCGCCTCGTGGCCGAGGCCCAGGCCTCGAACAGCCGTGCGCAGGCGCTCGCCGACCGGGCGGCGGCGATCCTCTTCTACGTGGCCCTCGTAGCCGGGGTGCTCACGCTCGGAATCTGGACGCTGCTCGGCAACCCCGAGGAGGCGCTGATCCGAACCGCGACGGTCCTCGTCATCGCGTGCCCGCATGCCCTGGGCCTCGCGATCCCGCTCGTCATCGCGATCAGCACGACGCTGGGGGCGCGGAACGGCCTGCTGGTGAAGGACCGCCTGGCCCTCGAGCGAGCGAAGGACATCCGCACCGTGATCTTCGACAAGACCGGCACGCTGACGCGCGGTGAGCCGGTGCTGTCCGCCGTGGCATCCGCCCCGGGCGTGGAGGACGGCGAGGTGCTGGCGCTCGCGGCCGGCGTCGAGGCGGACAGCGAGCATCCCCTGGCTCGGGCGATCGTCGCCGGCGCAAACGACCGGGACGTGGAACCAAGAACTGCCAGCGGATTCGAAAATCTTGCCGGCCGCGGGGCGAAGGCGACCGTCGGCGGTGAGGTCGTCCATGTCGGGGGGCCGCGCCTTCTCGAGGAGCTGGGGATGACGTCACCATCGGCGCTCGAGGGCGTGACCGCCGGCTGGGCGGGGGCGGGCCGCACCGTCATGAGCGTCATCCGGGGCGACCGGGTCATCGGCGCCATCAGCGTCGAGGACGAGATCCGGCCGGAGTCGGTGGAGGCCGTGAAGCGGCTCCACGAGCTGGGCGTTCGCGTAGCGATGATCACGGGCGACTCGCAGGCCGTCGCCGATTCGGTTGCCCAGCGCATCGGGATCGACGAGGTGGCGGCGCAGGTGCTCCCGGCAGACAAGGCTGCGGCGGTGCGTCGGTTCCAGTCCGGCGGCGAGAAGGTGGCGATGGTGGGTGACGGCGTGAACGACGCGCCTGCCCTGGCCCAGGCCGATGTCGGCATCGCCATCGGCGCGGGGACCGACGTTGCCGTCGAGTCTGCGGGCATCGTGCTCGTCAGCGACGACCCGCGGGACGTCGTCGGCGCCATCGAGCTGTCGCGCGCCAGCTATCGGAAGATGGTTCAGAACCTCATCTGGGCGACGGGATACAACGCCCTGGCGATCCCCGTCGCGGCAGGGCTCTTCGCGCCCTGGGGCTTCATCCTGCCGATGAGCGTCGGCGCCCTGGCGATGAGCATCTCGACCATCGTCGTCGCGGCGAACGCACAGCTGCTGCGCGGTCTGAGGCTGCGGGCTCGGCCCGCGGCCCCGGCCGGTAGTCCGGTCGCCGCCACCTAGATAGTTGCATGTGCAACTAGTGTGCGGTAGCATGACGGCACCGTCCACCCGAGATACAGGAAAGCCCAGGAACAACATGCAGTTCGGAGTGTTCACCGTCGGCGACGTGACGCCGGATCCCACGACCGGTCGTGCGCCGACCGAGGCGGAGCGGATCCAGGCCATGGTCGCGATCGCGCTCAAGGCCGAGGAGGTCGGCCTCGACGTGTTCGCCACCGGGGAGCATCACAACCCGCCGTTCGTCCCGTCGTCGCCGACCACGATGCTCGGCTTCATCGCGGCGAAGACCGACCGGATCATCCTGTCCACGGCCACGACCCTCATCACCACGAACGACCCGGTGAAGATCGCCGAGGACTACGCGATGCTGCAGCACCTCGCCGGCGGGCGCGTCGACCTCATGATGGGCCGCGGCAACACCGGGCCGGTGTACCCGTGGTTCGGGCAGGACATCCGCAACGGCATCCCGCTGGCCATCGAGAACTACGCGCTCCTGCATCGGCTCTGGCGCGAGGATGTCGTCGATTGGCAGGGCCAGTTCCGCACGCCGCTCACCGGGTTCACCTCGACGCCCCGTCCACTCGACGGCGTCCCGCCGTTCGTGTGGCACGGCTCGATCCGCAGCCCCGAGATCGCCGAGCAGGCCGCGTACTACGGCGACGGCTTCTTCCAGAACAACATCTTCTGGCCGATGTCCCACGTGCGGAGGATCGTCGAGCTCTATCGGCGCCGCTTCGAGCACTACGGCCATGGCCGGGCCGACCAGGCCATCGTCGGGCTGGGCGGACAGGTCTTCATGCGCCCGAACTCCCAGGACGCCATCCGCGAGTTCAGGCCGTACTTCGACCATGCGCCGGTCTACGGCGGCGGGCCGTCGCTCGAGGACTACATGGCGCAGACGCCGCTCACCGTGGGCAGTCCGCAGCAGGTGATCGAGCGCACGCTCGAGTTCCGCGAAGGCGTCGGCGACTACCAGCGCCAGCTGTTCCTCATGGACCACGCCGGCCTCCCCCTCGACACCGTCCTCGAGCAGCTGGAGATCCTCGGCAGCGAGGTCATCCCGGTGCTCCGTCGCGAGTTCGAGCGACTGCGCCCGGCGCACGTGCCCCACGCGCCGACGCACGCGAGCCTCCTGGCGGCCCGACAGGCAGCCGATGCGCCTCGTCCGCAGCTGGCCGTGGCCGGAGTGGGGGAGTAGCCGATGGATTCTCGCGAGCGATCGCTCGTCGTCGTCAGCGCGGGGCTCCAGCAACCGAGCTCCACGCGCCTCCTGGCCGACCGGCTCGCCGCCGCAACCGGCGCCGCCCTCGCCGATGCGGGCGTGCCCCTGCGCGTCGAGACCATCGAGCTGCGCGACCACGCGCAGGACCTCGTCAACCACCTCCTCACCGGGTTCCCTTCGCCGAAGCTCGAGGCGGCTCTCCGCTCCGTCGTGGATGCCGATGGGCTCATCGCCGTGACGCCGATCTTCAGCGCGTCGTACAGCGGGCTCTTCAAGCTCTTCTTCGACGTCCTCGAGCGCGATCGGCTGGACGGCATGCCCGTGCTCATCGGCGCCACCGGTGGAACGCCACGCCACTCGCTCGCGCTGGAGCATGCCGTCCGTCCGCTCCTCGCCTACCTCAACGCGGCCGTCGTGCCGACCGCGGTGTATGCCGCGTCCGAGGACTGGGGGCAGTCGGAGCGCCCGGCCGATGACTCCCTCGGCGACCGAATCGAGCGCGCGGCCGGCGAGCTGGTGCGGGCGATGGCCGTGCGGGAGCGCGTGGCCACGGTCGACGGGTTCGCGGAGCCGGTGCCGTTCGACCAGCTCCTGCGGTCCGGCTCCGGCGATTAGTCCTCGCCGACGGTCTCGGCCACCGTTCGAAGCGCGGCGCCGCGGCGGCCCGTGAGCCGATAGCGCCACGCCCGCCCCTCCGGCTCGCGCTCCTCCAGGTAGGCCCGCAGCGGCTCGGCGTCGTACCACTCCACGGCCGCAAGGCGCTCGACGGCGTCGTCGATCTCGATCCATTCGGCGGTTCGGATGAGGCCCTCGGGGTCGGCCGGCTCGATGGTCCCGCTCGCCTCGCAGGCGTAGGTGAGCGCTCGCCAGCGTCCGACGAGGTCATCGAGCTGCGAGTCGATCTCGACGCTGAACGCCAGGGTCGGCGTGCCCTCGATCGTCAGTCCGGTCTCTTCCCGGATCTCCCGGCGCAGGGCGACGTCCGCGCTTTCGCCGTACTCGACGCGCCCGCCGGGGAGCATCCAGGTCGGCTCGCGGTTGTCGATGCCCTGCTCCTGCACGAGAAGCAGTCGCGAGCCATCGCGGATGATGGCGGCGACGGTCTGGGGGAGTGCGGCGGCGGCTGAGCTCATGCGGGGGATTGTCCCACCCGCGGCCGGGGGCGGCGCCACGCCGCGCAGCTCCGTGGGGCGCTACGCGGAGAAGCGGTCGAGCCGGAAGAGGCCGATGTCGTGGCGGGTCGCCCCGTCGGTCGCGAGGTCGGCCATGATCTCGCCGATGACGCTGCAGAACTTGTAGCCGTGGCCGCTGAACCCGGCGGCGATGCTCACCTGCGGCGCATCGGGAAGGCGGTCGACGATGAAGTGCTCGTCGGGCGAGTTCGTGAAGATGCAGGCACCGAGCATCACGGTCGGCCCGGCGCCATCGGGGAAGTAGCGGGTGGCGAAGGCGCGGAGGAGCGCCTCGTCCTCCGCGTTCGCCGAGCGATCGAGGTCGTCGGGATCCATCGGCTCACCGCGGTGGTGGTACCGCGCGAACTTGAAGCCGGGGACGTCGTGGACCGGGAAGCCGTACCAGCTGCCATCCTCCACGTCGAGCAGGAAGACCGGGAAGCGATCGACCGTGAACAGCTCGGGACGGGTCGGCTGCAGCCAGCCCACGACCTGGCGCTCCGGCACGGCCAGGGCCCCGAGCCGCGGGACGAGCGTGCGCGCCCAGGGCCCCGCGGTGATGACGAGCCGATCGGCCTCGAAGGTGCCGGCGTCGGTCGTGACGCGCACCCCGCCATCGGCCGTCGGCTCCCACGAGCGGACCGGCTGCCGGAACCGAAGGTCGGCACCGGCGGCCAGGGCGCCGCGGACGTGGGCCAGGATGGCTCGTTCGGAGAGGAGGAAGCCTCCGTCCGCCTGCCACACGACCCGGGTCGACGGCTCGAACCCCGCGAACGCCGGGTGGCGACGGCGAAGCTCGTTCGCATCGAGGACCTCGTGCGGGATGTCGTGGAGGAGGGCGGCCTCGAGCGCGCCGCGGAACGTCGGGCCGTTCTCGTCGCCCCCTTCGACGCTGCCGGTCGTGATCAGCAGCTGCTCCCCGGCATCGGCCGACAGGGCGTGCCACAGCTCGTAGCTGCGGCGGAGCAGCGGCACGTACGACGGATGCTCGTGATACGCGAGGCGGATGATGCGCGTCAGCCCGTGCGATGACCCGTATCGATGAAGGAGGTCGTGCTGCTCGAGCCCCAGCACGCTGCGGCCACGTCGGGCGAGGTGATAGGCCGATGCCGACCCCATCCCGCCGAGGCCGATGACGATCGTGTCGAACCGCTCGGTCACGGTCGGCAATCCTCGAATGCCGAGCCGATCACCCCGGCTTCACGACCATGAGCACGATGATCACGACGACGATCACCGCCAGCACGATTCCCAGCGTCCGGCTCCTGGCGCTGAGCGATCGGAACTCGTCGGTATCGGCGCCGCCGGTCTCGTAGCTGGTGATGAGCTTCGACAATGTCGGCGAATAGAGGATGAACGCGACCGCGCCCATGACGACGTAGAGCGCGAGCGCGGCGGCGACCCAGAGCTGCTCGAACTCCCACGGCCCGCCGAGCACGAGCAGGATGCCGAGGACGAGGAGCCCGATGTACGCCGGGTTCGCGATCCGGTCGTCGATGAACTTGATCCCGCGCAGCGCGTATCCGGCGTGCTGCGGCTCCTTCGCGGCGCGCGCCATCCAGACCCCGTACGTGATGTTCGCCCCCACCGCCACGATGGCGAAGAAGACATGGAGCGTCTTGATCCACGGATAGAACTCCACCGCGATTCCCTCGTGCGTCTGCGTCTGCGTCTGCGTCGACGTCGTGCAGCCTACTCCTCCGCCGGGACCGCGATGACCCGGGGAAGGCCGGCCCGCAGGAGGCCCGGCGAATCGCGTCCGGCGGGCGTGGAATCGGGCGCCGGCTGCAGGGTGTGGATCACCTCGATCACGCGGTACGAGCGCTGAGCCGCGCCCTCGCCGATGAAGTCGATCCGCTCGCCGACACGCGGGATCGGCGCCGCGTGCTCGAGGTCGGCGCTCCATCCATCGTCGCCGTCGACCTGGAGCGTCCACGGCGTGCCGGTCGGCGGTCCTCCACCCTCCTCGGGAGGCGGCTCCGCGCTGGCTCTGGTGTCCTCGCGGTCAGCTTCCATGGTCTCGAAGATACCGCACCTCCGGCGCCCGCCTGGACGGAATTTTCCTTGACGCCCGATCAATCGCTCCGGATGCTCCGCGCGCGGGCACGGGCCGTGCAATGAGGGCTTGCCCGGGGGATTGCCGAGCGGAGGCGGAATGAACACGTTCGAGAACGAGGAGACGCGCGGGAAGCGCGAGCGCTGGTGGCGTTCAACGTTCCTCATCGTCGCGACGATCTACGTCACGCTCCTGCTCCTCGGCCTGCTCCTCCAGATCCTGGGCGGCTTCACCCAGATCGTCCTGATCCTGTTCGTGGCGTGGCTCCTCGCCTTCGTCCTCTCCCCGGTCGTGGGATGGGTGGTGGAACGCGGATGGCTGCCGCGCGGCGCCGCAATCGGCGTCGTCTACGCCGCGACGCTGCTCGTGAGCGGGTTCGTCCTCTTCTACGCCGCGTCCTCGATCGGCGCATCCATGGGCGAGATGGCCGCCGACTTCCCGCTCACCAAGGCACGGATCGAGGGATTCCTCAACGACTGGGAGCGCGCGATCGCGTTCGGCCGCTTCAACCCCGATCTCGTGGGTCTCTACCGCGATGTCGAGGCAACCGTTGGACGCATCGGCGTCGAGATCGTCGGCGACGTCCCGTCGGTCACGGTGGCCGTGCTCGGCGCCCTGGTGCTGGTCATCATCCTCAGCCTCTACATGCTGGCCGACAGCAAGAGCCTCCTGGCGAAGCTCGGGCGGATCATCCCGTCACGCTACGAGGACGAGTACGAGATTCTCCAGCGCACCGTCGCCAACGCCTTCGGTGGGTTCTTGCGCGCCCAGGTCATCCTCGCCGGCGTCCAGACGGGCCTGACCATCGCGGTCGTGCTGCTGGCCGACCTGCCGTACCCGTTCCTCATCGTCGCGATCTCGGGCATCGCCATGCTCATCCCATTCTTCGGACCGCCGCTGGCCCTCGTGCCGCCGATCCTGGCGACCGCCATCTTCAACCCGGACGTGCTCCTCTTCGTCGCGCCGATCCTGCTCGTGGTGCAGACCGTGCTCGTCAACTACCTCCAGCCGCGGCTCATGCGCGAGGCGCTCGGCATGCATCCGATCCTCGTCCTCGTCGGCCTGCTCATCGGCGCGCAGGTCGCCGGCCTGTGGGGCGCGCTGTTCGGCATCCCGGTCCTCGCCGTCCTCAACGTGTTCTTCAACTACGCCGTGAACCTGCGGACCATCGAGGAGACCCCGGCGGTGGAGATGGACGAGGTGCTCGACGAGGTGCGACGGGAGGCACCGGACGCAACACACGAAGAGGTCGTGGCCATTGCCGCGGACCGCGTGGAGGAGGAGCACGCCGACGACGCGGTGGAGGACGCAGCCGAGGCCGCGGACGAGGCGTCAGGCGAGCTGCGGGACGCGGCGGGAGACCTCCGCGAGGCGGCAGGCGACCAGCGCGCCGCGGCATCCGAGATCCGGACCTCGGCGACCGATCTGCGCAGGACTGTCGACGAGGTCAAGAACGTCGACGAGGCGGGGGAGCGCCGGCCCAGCGAGGGCTGAGCGAATCGTCGGGCCTAGCGGCGTCCGCCACCGGTGCGGTGCAGCGAGCAGGAGCGCTGGACCATGGCGTCGAGCTCCGACGGTGACCACGGCTTGTCCCGTGCCGGAGAGGTGAAGGAGAGCACCTTGTCGCCCGTGACGACGACGACGGGAATGCTCGCGAGCTGCGGATCCTTGGCGACGGCCCGCGACAGCTCCCATCCGTCCATGCGCGGCATCCGGAGGTCGGTGAGCACGACGCACGGCGCCGTCCCGCCCTGCAGCCGCTCGAGGGCATCGGCGCCGTCGACCGCGGTCGCCACCGAGTGGCCTGACTCGGTGAGGGCGTCGACGAAGAAGGATCGAACGTTGTCGTCGTCGTCGACCACCAGGACCGAATGCTGCCGCGTCTCCGCGGTTCCCCGCTTCATACCTGCTCCAACAGCACGGTCCGTGCCGAGCACGGGATGGGCCGATGGTCCGGGGTCGGACCCGGACCCGGACGGCCCTGGGTCATGGGCCTCAGCGGGACCACTCGGCTACTGACCTCTCACGCGGTTGCCCATACGGTGTCGATGGGCGACCGAGCCGCCCGCGTCACCACGCTTTCACGAGGTCTGCATGTCTCTCCCCGCGGCAGGGCACCGCCCGCGACGGATCATCGCCCGGACCATGGCGTTCGGCTTCAGCGCGCTCGTGGCGGCAGGCCTTCTGGCCTGGAGCCCGGCATCGACGACCGGCTGGAACCAGGGCTCGGCCGAGGCCACCCTGTGGCAGCTCATGAACGGTGCGCGGACCAACAACGGCATGGCGCCGGTCCAGCAGCACGGCACGCTCGTGAGCCTCGCCCGATGGCGCAGCCAGGACATGCTGAATCGCGACTACTTCAGCCACACGATCGCCGGCTGTGGCTGCCTGGTCTACCGCTACTACGACTCGAACGGCCTCAAGTACGACTGGGCCGGCGAGAACATCGGGTGGAACTCGGGCCTCGACGACTCCTACTCGCCCGTTCGCGTCCACGAGCGCTTCATGGCGTCGCCGGGGCACCGCGCCAACGTCCTCGACGCGCGCTTCACGCACGGTGGCGTGGGCGCCGCGGCGGCGGACAACAAGATGTTCCAGGGCCACGTCCAGAACACCCGCATGTACACCGAGCTCTTCCTCCAGGCGCCACGCACCACGGCTCCGCCTCCCAGCGGCGGGGGCGGAGGGGGCGGCTCTGGCTCCGGTGGCTCGGGTGGTGGCGGGTCCGCGAGCGGATCGGGCGGCGCCGGCACCGGCTACTCCGCGCCGGCGGCACCCGCTGCGACCGCGAAGCCGGAGCCGAAGCCGAAGCCGATGAGCGTCGAGCGGCCTTCGCGGCCGACCTCCAAGGCCGGGCTGGACGGCGTGGCCACGCTCGTCGTCGAGCGGCATCGGGTCGATGTCGCCGCCCGCCTGGCCGCGGATGACGCGCTCGGCGTGCCGCGCTCCTCGGCGCCGTCCGAGGTCGCTGAGGCCGATGCCGCCGTGGCCGTTGCGGCGGACCCGCAGGGTCTCGAAGTCGCCGCGGCCGATGCCCAGCCCGAAGGGTTCTTCGACGACATCGTGGGATCCCTGCTCGGATTCCTCTTCGGGTAGGTCGCGCCTTCCGCCCGCGCGCACCCGTGCAATCGGCGCGGCGCAAACGCTCCCAACGGAGTGCCGCCACGAACGTAGACTGCCGCACATGACGGTGATCCTCGAGGCCCGTGACCTCGTCAAGCGCTACCCGGTCGCCGATGGCGAGGTCGAGGCCCTCCGCGGCGTCTCGCTCCAGGTCAACGCCGGCGAGTTCGTCGCGATCATGGGAACCTCCGGCTCCGGCAAGAGCACGATGCTTCACCTCCTCGGTGGGCTCGACTCGCCGACCTCGGGCGAGGTGGTGATCGACGGCATCGTGATCTCGAGCCTGGACGAGGAGCGCCGCACGCTCACGCGCCGCGACAAGACCGGCTTCGTCTTCCAGTTCTTCAACCTCATCCCGCTGCTCAGCGTGGCGGAGAACGTGGCCCTCCCGTTCCTCATCGCCGGCGACTCCACGAACCGCCACACGGAGCGCGTCGGGGATCTGCTGGCCATGGTGGGACTCGCCGACAAGGCGGACCATCGGCCGGACCAGCTGTCGGCCGGGGAGCAGCAGCGCGTCGCGCTTGCCCGGGCGCTCGCCACGAAGCCGGCCATCCTCCTCGCCGATGAGCCGACGGGCAACCTCGACTACACGACCGGCGCCGAGATCCTGGACCTGCTGTGGGACTCCGCCGATCGGCTCGGCCAGACGGTCGTGCTGGTGACCCACGACGCGCGCGCCGCCGCCTACGCCGATCGCGTCCTCGTCGTGCGGGATGGCCAGGTTCGCGACGAGATCGCCCTCGGCCGCCGCCGCGACCACCAGGCCGGGCCGCTCATCGCGCGGTTGGCCGAGCTGGGGCTCTAGCCGCCGATGCGCCTGTCCGGCATCGCCTGGCGGGGACTGCTGGCCCGCCCGCTGCGCACCTCGCTGGCCGTCATCGGCGTGGCGCTGGGCGTGGCGATCGTGGCCGCCACGATGATCACCGGTGCCTCCGCCGACGCGGCGCTGCGCGGCGCGACGACCGACCTGCTGGGCTCGGCCGACGTCCGGCTGCGCGCATTCAGCGACGCGGGCTTCACCCCTCGCACCGTCCAGGCACTGCGGGCCGTCCCGGAGGTCATCACGGCCGCTCCGGTGAGCGAGCGGCGCCTGGTCGTCCACACGGCGCCCGGCGACGACGAGCGGGTCTTCACGCTTCAGGTCATCGGCGTCGACGCCGACGTCGAGTACCGCATCAGGCAGCCGCGCCTCGTGGAGGGCGTGGCGCTGTCACCGGACAGCCCGACCGACGCGCTCGTGCCGGCGACGTGGGCCGCGCGGCAGGGACTCCGTCTCGGCGACGAGCTGCGGCTGGACGGCCGAGGTGAGGGCGTGCCGCCGCTGCGAATCATCGGCCTCATGGCGGACACGGGCTTCGCGGCGCTCGACCGCGGTGAGGTGATGGTCGTCTCGCGCAGCACGCTCGACGAGTCGTTCACCGTGCCGGCGCCGATCCGCTACCTCGACCTGGACCTCGGCCAGGAGCCGGACGAGATCGCCGCGGGGCTGGAGATCGTCCGCGGTCAGCTCGAGGAGCCGTTCATCGTCGAGACGGCGGCGGATGCGTCGGAGCGCCTGGCGTCGGCGCAGGCCAGCTTCGGAGCGGTGGCGTTCCTCTTCGGCCTGGTCGCGATGGTGGTCGGTGCCTTTCTCGTCGGCAACACGCTCGCGATGTCGGTGGGGGAGCGCACCCGCGAGTTCGGGCTCCTGCGCGCGGCCGGCACGACGAGCCGGCAGGTCATCGGCCTCGTCCTGCGCCAGGGTGCGGCGATCGGCGTGGCCGGGAGCGTGCTCGGCATTCTCGGCGGCATCGCCCTCGCCGGCGCCATGGTCGGCTTCCTGTCATCGACGCGGGCCGCCCTCGTGGCGGGGCTCCCGCTGCCGATCGGTGGAATGCTCCTCGCCTTCGTCCTCGGCCTTGGAGTGACCCTGGCCGGAGCCGTCGTCCCGGCGCTCCGGTCCGCGCGGCTGTCGCCGGTCGCCGCCCTGCGCCCATCGCGACGGAGTGGCACGGGCCTCGGCGATCGGCTGCGAACGCTGCTCGTCGTGGAGCTTCTCGTCGTGGGGGCGGGGATCCTCCTCTTCCCGATCGATCGCGCCGGGACGCCGCTCCTGCCGCTCGTGCTGTCGCTCGCGCTCCTGCTGGGTGGTGCCGTGATCACCGCGTACCTGCTCGAGCCGCTGGGCCGCGTCATCGGCCGGCCGTTCGAATGGTTCTTCGGGGCGCAGGGCCTGCTCGGCCGCGCGAACCTGTCGCGGGACCGGGTTCGGACCGGCCTCACGGTCGGCGCGATGATGATCGCCCTGGCCGCCGTCGTCGCCCTGGGCACGGTGGCCGAGTCGGCGCGCGCCGGCGCCGAGCGCTGGGTGGCCTCGATCCTCCCCGGCGGGAACGCGATTCGCAGCAGCGTGCCGCTCGACGTCGAGTCGTTCCGCCCGACGTTCGAGGGGACCGACGGCCTCCAGGTCGCGAGCGCGGTGCTGGAGGTGCCGGCCGTCTACGTCACCGATGACTCCCAGGAGGAGGTGAGCCTCGCCGGCATCGATCCCAACGTGTTCCAGGATGCCGGGTCGCTCATCGTGTCCGGCGCCGATCGTGCCGACGCCTACTTCGCGCTGCGGAACCGAGAGGCGGTGCTCGTGCCCGAGGCGTTCGCCGATCGTCACGGCGTGGGCGTCGGGGACACGATCACCCTCGGTCAGCCCGGCGCCACTTCCGCGAACTTCGGCGTGGCGGGCATCGTCGATTACACGATCCCGGGCCGGACGCCGGACGGCGCCCTGATCATCAACGCCGCCGATGCGCGGGACCTGTTCGGCGTGACCGCCGCATCGCTGTGGGTCATGATCCCGCAGGCTGACATCGCGCCATCGGTGTTCGCATCGGCGGTGCGGGACACCGCGAACCAGCTGGCGGCACAGCCGCTGACGGCGCGCGATCTTGCCGGGGACCTCGCCGGATCACTGGATCGGCTGGTGGGTCTCTTCGACGTCCTGGCGCTCATCGCCGTCGTCATCGGCGCACTGGGCATCGTGAACACGCTCGGGATCGGCATCAGCGAGCGGGTGCGCGAGATCGCCATCCTGCGCTCGCACGGCATGACCGTCGGGCAGGTGCAGGCCATGGTCGTGGCCGAGGCGGCGATCATGGGGGCGATCGCCGGCGTGCTGGCCATCGTGACCGGGCTGCTCGTCGCGTTCGCCCTGGTCGGCGGCGGGGCATCGGCGGATCTGGCAGCCGGCGTGCGGCTGCCGTGGGGGCTCCTCGTGGCGGTCATCCTGGTCGGGACCGGGGTCGCCGCACTCGCGGGCCTGTATCCGGCTCGCGTCGCCGCCTCCCTCCCGATCGTCCGACACCTCAAGCAGTTCGAATAGGAGGAGCCGATGCCAGCCGGTCTATCCGAGATCTCCGCCGGACGCGGCTTCGTCGGACGTCTCGAGACGGGGAGCGACCTCG
The DNA here is from genome assembly GCA_025699005.1 of Chloroflexota bacterium. Classification (GTDB taxonomy): domain Bacteria; phylum Chloroflexota; class Limnocylindria; order QHBO01; family QHBO01; genus JACDBZ01. The sequence continues at coordinate 44,491 of JAILWI010000008.1, forward strand.
TCGAGGAGATCGAGCGCTTCTGCACCGAGCACGGCGTGGTCGCCGCGCAGGTCACGGTCATCGGCGCGGTGCGTCGCGCTGCCTACGCGTACTACGAGCAGCACGACCGTCGCTACCGGGAGCTCGAGTCCCGGACGCATCACGAGATCGTCGGCTTCACCGGCAACATCAGCCTGCGCGACGACAAGCCGTTCCTCCACGCGCACGCCACCTTCGCCGATGCCGACGGCGCCACCGTCGGGGGTCACCTGCTGCGTGGCTGCGAGGTCTTCGCTGCCGAGATCATGATTCGCGAGTTCACCGGCGTCTCCCTCGTCCGCATCCACGACGACGAGACCGGCCTCGCCCTCTGGTGATCAGGATCACCGTCGATGACGATGGCCTGGTGATGGACTACGAGGGCTTCGCCGAATGGATTCGTCAGGGATCAGACGTGAGCGAGAGCCCGTCCGCGTCCCAGCGCCATCAGTGAACCGAGCGCTCCGAGGAGCGCCACTCCCGCACCGGCCAGGAAGGCTGCGGGAATCCCGCCGGCTGCCGCCACCAGCCCCAGGACCATGGGTCCGGCGCCGAACGCGAGATCGATGGAGACCGACATCGTTCCCATGGCTGCCCCGCGCTCGTGCGGCGCCACTCGGGTCAGCACCGCGGAGAAGAACGCCGGGGTCGTGAACGCGACACCGACGGCGAGGATCCCCGCCCCGAGGAGAAGGCCCACGGCGTTGGGCACCAGCGCGACGACCGCGATCCCGGCGGCGGTCAGCGCGAGTGCCGCCGAGCCCAGTCGGTACGGGGCGACGCGATCGGGGAGCTTGGCGAAGAGGAGCCGCGTGCCGACCACGATGACTCCGAACTCGAGGAGGGCGAGGCTCCAGTCGGCAAACCCGATCCCCTCGGCGTAGAGAGCAACGAACGCGAAGAACCCGGCCATGGCCGCGATGCCGCTGAGAAGGCCGAGGCCAGGACCGATGGCCGCCCGATGGATGAGCGGCACGACCGGCAGGTCGGCGTCGGCAACGGCTGCTCGAGTCTCAGGCATGCGCAGCGCGAGAACGGCGGCAAGGAGCGCAAGCCCGGCTGCTCCGAGCCACGCTAGGGTGAAACCGCCGATGCCGAGAAGGCCCTGGCCGATCAGCGGCCCGAGCCCGATTCCGAGATAGAGCGAGAGCGAGTTGTAGCTCAGTGCCTCACCGGTCCGGCCGGGCGGCGCGAGGTCCGCGAGCGCTGCGAATCCGGCGACGAAGAAGAACGCCTCGGCGACCCCGAGGACGAGCCGGAGACCGACCATCACGCTCAGGTCGGGGGCGATGGCATGGGCGGCGGTCGCGGCCGCGTAGAGGAGCGCACCGCCGACGAGCAGGGGTCGACGACCTCGTCGATCGGAGGTGCGGCCGGCGATCGGGCGGAGGAACAGTGCCGTGAGCGCCAGGGCGCCGACGGCGATGCCCACGCCCACCTCGTCGGCACCGAGCACGCGTGCCGCGAACAGCGGGGCGAGTGGAATCTCCATTCCTGCGGCCGTGAAGTACGCAAGCTCGGCAAGGAGGAGCACGATGAACGCGCGGGTGAAGAGCCGAGCCTCGATCGTCTCGGTCGGAGACGCAACGGGTCGTCGCTTCATGTCGACTCCTGTCCGCCCCGTACGAGGGCGGCGCGGTCGAACCGAGTGTCGCACCGCTGTCCAGAGCCCAGCGGAGCCGGACGCCCGCGCCATGCGTGACCTCCTCGTGCGTTTGCGCGAAGGAGGAGGTGAGGACCAGGCTGCTTGGTCGTGTGCCGCGCTCGCCCTGCTCGACGGGCTCGCGTCGATCACTCAGCGGGGGGTCGGATCGAGGGCGTCGGGAATCCCGTCGTTGTCGTCGTCCGGATCGCAGGCGTCGCCGAGGGCATCTCCGTCCGCGTTCTCCTGGCCAGGGTTCGGCACGAGGGGGCAGTTGTCCGGCCCCAGGCCGACGGCGACGTCCGGGACCCCGTCGCCATCGGTGTCAACCACGAGGATCGGCGTCGGCGCTGGGGTCGACGACGGGGGCGGAGGCAGCGTCGGGAGTGGAGTCGGATGTGGCGTCGGCGCAACCGTCGGCGGCGCCGTGGGAGAGGGGGATGGAAGGCCCGGGGGAGGCGGCGTGGGCCAGTCGGGGGGCCGCGGCGTCACCATCGTCACCGGCGGGTTGGTCGGGATCGGGCCGTTCGCGCCACCGCCTTGCGGACCGGACCACGAGGCGCGGGTGGCGGTCAAGCTCCCGTCCGCGGGCGCGCCCCGCGTGTCGTCTGCCACCTCATCTCCCAGCGCCGAGGAGGTCGGCCGCGGAGTGGACTCAGGCGAGGCGTCGGTCGGCGGCGCCGCCGCGAGCACGCGCTCCCGAACCGATCCGCCCCCGGCCACTTCCGGTCCGGACGACGGCGGTGCGTCGGTGTCGATCGGGCCGAGGACCCCGTTGAGGCCGGCCGCGAGGACGATGGCCGCCGCCGCCGCCCGCAACAGGCTGCTGCGGCGATTTGCGGAGGCAGCGATTGGCGCCACAGCCTTCCGCCGCGGGGGAGGGCCAGCATCGGCCCTGGCTGGGTGCAGCGGCACGACTGCTGCCGATGGACGGACCCTCTTGATCTCGGACTCTCGGAGAATTGCCTGCGATCGCTCCAGCGCCGCCATGGCCGCGAGGCCGTGACGGCGGATCCTCCGCTCGAGGGGGGCCGCTCGGAGCGCCCGCGAGCCGCGAAGGCGTCGTAGCGCACGAAGGCCGACGGCCTCGGCCCCATGACCGCGGATGGATAGGGACGTGTGCTCGACCCAGGCATCGCCGTGGAGGCGCCGCAGGAGGCGGAGGCCGACCCCTGCATCGGCTCCCTGCGAGGGCGCCGGTTCGGGGTGGCCCGCGCTGCGGAGGGGACCCTCGGGTGATCGCGAGGCTGCGGCAGCCATCCTGACCGCGTTGCGGGTGACCTCTCGCAGCCGTCGATCGGCCCGACGAGCGAGGCGGATGCTCGAAGTGGTGGTAGTAGACGCGCAGGCTTCGCAGCGGTCGTGCCGGGCGCTCCAGCACGCGGCGCAGATGCACCGGTCGCACTCGACGCAGTACCGATGATCGGGGGCCGCGGCGATGATGGGGGTGCCGCAGGCGTCGCAGGGAATCCGAGGATGACGGGCCACGCCGTCAGGCGTGCACGATCGGTACCATCGGAAGCCGATGGGCAGCGTGGCCACATCGGCCTTGTCCGCGGCGATTCCTCGCTCGATACTGGCTCGTGAACATGCGGGCGAGAACGTGCTGAGCATTGCGCAGGCCCACGAGCGACAGGAGTACGCAGCCTTCTTCGAAGCTGAGTTCGCCCCGACCGTTCGGACCCTCCGGGCCATCGCTGGCGACGCCGCCGAGGACATTGCGCAGGAGGCATTCCTCGTCGCCTTCCAGCAGTGGAACCACGTTGGCGCGCTCGAGGCACCCGGTGCGTGGCTGCGGCTCGTCGGTCGGCGCATGGCGTGGCGCAGGAGAAGCCGCGAGATCCGCCGCTCCGCGCTGGAAGCCGCAGCCGAGGAGCCATTCACCGGGATGGCCATCCCAGGGCTCGACCCAGATCTGATTCATGCGCTCCACACGCTGGCGGCGCGCGACCGGCTCGCGGTGGTACTACATCACCTTGCCGGCCACACGGTCGCCGAGGTCGCATCGATCCTCGAGACGACGGAGGGAGGGACACGGGTCCTCCTGATGCGCGCGCGCGAGCGCGTCGGAGCGGTCCTCACCGGGCACGCAGGCAGATGGGTGTCCACGCGGAGATGGCGAACGGACGACATGGTGCCGTTGCTGCGCACTATCGCAACCCCTCCGCAGCTCGAAGCCGTGATCGCCGATCTGCAACCGCGCGGAAGCCGATGGGTTCTCGAGCTCGAGCGGGGTCGGTATCTGCTCCACACGGACGACGACGAGCGTCTCGACTGGGGCACGTTCCGCTCGCGCGGTCGCCGGCTCGAGCTCACGCCGTGGGACAAGTCCGGTGTGGTGCTCCTGGCGACGAACGCTCACGGTGACCGCCGCCGATTCACGGTGCTCAGCGATACGTCGGGGCCGACGCACGGTGTCCCGGACGCCGTCTTCATGCGCCTCCTGCTCGGTGCCGACGAGTTCCGCTTCGTGAGGCCGGACGTACCGCTTCCGCCGATGTAACGCCGAGGTGGGTTCGGGTCAGTCGTAGGTGATCGTTCCGCATGGGAGGTCGACACCTTGACTCGACGTACGCCTGGCATCCTTGCAGTTCTCGCGCTCGCCGGGACCGCATGCGGTGGGGCACCCCCGGCATCGACCGATGCGCCACCGACCGCCAGTCCGCAGGCAACCTCCTCCGCGTCGCTCGCGCCATCGTCTCCGACACCGGGACCGATCGGCGGGACCTACGAGGTCGACGGTCGCGAGCTGACGATCTCGTGCGAGGGATCGGGATCTCCCACCTTCATCATCGAAGGGGGCGAGGGCATGTCGATGAGCGACTTCGGTGGGCTGCGCGCCGAGCTGGCCACACGGGGTACCGCCTGCACCTACAGTCGAGCACTCGCTTCCGGGGGGACAATCGATGGCGAGCAGGTCGTGGCTGACCTCCACGCGCTCCTCGACGCGGCCGACATAGCCCGACCTGTGGTTCTCGTTGGGCACTCGGCGGGTGGGATGTTCGTTCAGCTGTACGCCCGCGTGCATCCGGACGACGTTCTCGGTGTCCTGGCGATGAACCCGGTACCTCCGTGGGGCCCATGGCAAACCGAGGCGTTCGCGGTCATGACCGAGGAGGAACGCGCTGCGGAGACGGCGTACTTTTCGGGCGACAACGGCGAGTCGATTGACTACGCGACGACCAGTGAGCAGCTCGATCAGGCCCCGGGCCCCCCGGAACTCCCGTTCCACCTCGTCATCTCCGACGGAACCCAGTGTGAAGGCAGCGACATTTGCCAACGTGTCTCGCAAGTGGCCGAGAGCATCATGCAGAACGTGGCCGAGTCTTGGCCTCGCGGAGAATTCGAAGTCGTCTCGGCAAGCCACGACATCTTCCGTGATGACCTCCAGACAGTTCTCGATGCCGTGGATCGCATCCTTGCAGATGGGTGACAGCCCTGAGAGGCAGCGGAACAAGAGCCGAGGCGTAGGAGTTCTCGGCCCGTGCCGGTTCAGTCAGCGACGCGACGATGCGGGGCGACGGGGGACTGGACGCATACCGATCCTGGACGGCGGTCGGGCGCCGTCGGCGCGCTGTGGCACAATGCGCAATCGAGTCATCCGCTCTCTTTGAGCGTGAAAATGTTGCGCCCGTAGCTCAGCGGATCAGAGCAGCTGACTTCGGATCAGCAGGTCGGGGGTTCGAATCCCTCCGGGCGCGCCAATCTCACGGATTCACGTAGAACGACGGAACGGGGCGCGCCTCCGCCTCGGCCGCGGTGGTCGCCTCGCCGTTCTCGGCGATGTCGGCGAGCAGCCACTCCATCTCCGCGATCTCACGCCGCTGCGCCGCGATGATCTCGTCGGCCAGCTCTCGCACACGGACGTCCTGAATGTTGGCGCGATCGCTGGTCAGTATCGCGATCGAGTGGTGCGGGATCATGCCGCGCATGTAGTTGCCGTCGCCGACCAGGGCCTGCGACTGCGAGAGGAACGTCGCCACGGCGCCGATGAGGACCGCCCCGACCACCACGCCGATGTTCCATCGGCGGTTCGGATACATGCCCCACATCCAGGCCATCATGACGACGCCCATGGCGCCGCCCATGGTGAGCGCCATGTACACGCGCTCCTCACTGAAGTGGATGTGCGAGACGTCGACCACGTTCAGGTACGTCACGAGGTACATCACGAGCACCGAGCTCGCGATCATCGCGCCGAAGCGCAGGTACATCGATCGGTCGTGGGTCGCCTTGCCTTCTCGCGCTCGGTCGGCTTTCGCCATCGGTCTCCTCCACGTGTGTTCGGCCTGTCCGTCTTCGAGAGCGGGCAGGAACCCTGCCACCCAGAGCGCGCGCTCCGCCGCCGTCCGGATCTCCGGTACATCGGTCCCATCGGCGGATAGGCGGTCTGGGTGATCCGATTGCGCGGCCCACGCACGTATGGTTCCGGCACCAATCGCGATGTCCGCGTGATGCATCGAGGGGAGCCATGTCCACACGGACGTTCGAGGTCGATCTCTACACCCACCTGAACATCGATCCCGGCGCGCCCGCGTCGGCGATCCGATCCGCGTACCGAACCCTCGCGCATCGGCTCCATCCGGACCGCAACGCGGCACCGGACGCCCATCGGGAGATGGTCCGCATCAACAAGGCGTACCAGACGCTTCGCGACCCGGCGCTCCGCCAGGCGTACGACGCGACGCGGTCCGCCCCGCCCCCGGTCGCGCCCCCCAAACCGGCCCCGACCCGGTTCGACGCCGCCGGCCGGCTGATCCTGACCTTCGGACGCTACCAGGGGTGGGCCCTGACCGAGGTGATGCGGCAGGAGCCGGAATACCTCGAGTGGCTCAGCCGTCACTCGTCGGGCATCGGGTACCGACGCGAGATCCAGCGCCTGTTCGACGAGCGCCGCGCCCGACGCTGAACGGGCGGGTCGGTCATTTCGTCGGTACCATGGAGGCATCTCGTCTCGTCCGGTGCTACGGACGTTGCGAGCCAGGCGCCGGAGAGGTGGATTGCACACCACTCCGGCGTCGTTCGTTGTCCGCTGTCCGACGGCCCGGTCGTGGTGCATCCGGTCACCGCTGGACGGCTTCGCCGATGTCGGGCGCTGGCGCCGGGTGGGATGATCGTTCTCCACAGCCGAATCGGCAGCTTCTCCCATGCCCGCTCGAGCGGAAGCCCCGCCGATGGCCAGGCCCGGTCATCGGTCCGCGCTCACGTTCGCCGTCGCGGTCGTCGCGATCGGCGGACTCTGGCTGAGCGCTGCCACTCCCGCGCGCGCCGCCGCGAGCCTCAGCCAGGCAACGGTATCCCCCGGAACGGGGACGACGGCGACGAGCTTCACCTTCAGCGTCCGCTTCACCAGTGACCAGGGGTTCCGGGCCAGCTCGGTGACCGCGCTCGTGGCCGGCGGGCAGGTTGACCTCACCCACGCGAGCGGTGACCCCGACGATGCGGTCTGGTCAGGTGCATCCCTCCTGCCCGAAGGAACCTGGACGGTCACCTTCACTGCCGATGCGGCCAACGGCCCCGACCCGGCCCCGTTGGTCGGTCCCGCCGTCACTGTGACGGCACCCACGCCCACGCCGACGCCGATGCCGACACCGGTGCCCCCGACCCCCATGCCCACTCCGAATCCGACGACCACGCCTGCTCCGACTCCGCCCACCCCGGCTCCGTCCGCGACGTCGCCCCCGGGGCCGCCGGTGCCGCAGCCGACGCCTCGACCGACGGCCGACCCGCCCCGGACGCCGCCCCCGACACCGACCGCCGAGCCGGGTCCGGGTGGTGGGACGATCGCGCCGACCTCGACGCCGGCGCCCTCGGTCTCGGGCGACCCGACGCGCAGCCCGGGCCCGAGCCCGGGCGCCGGTGCATCGATCGGGACGGCGACCCGTTCGCCCGCAGCGGCTTCGGCTGCCCCATCGGCGTCGTTCCGCGAGGCCGAGCTGTCCGGGTCGCCGAACGGCGATGGGGGACTCGGAGCGATGCCGTGGGTCCTCATCGGCGGTGGGGTCTCGCTGTCCGGCGCGGCCCTGCTCGGATGGCAGTACCGCATCCGGCGAGCTCGACTGCATCACTGATGCGCCGGGAAATACGGCACGCCTTCTGCGCCGTATCGCTCTCGTGGAACCGCAACGCTCGACAGGCTGGAACCTCGCGTTCCGTGCCGCTTATGCCTTCATTCGCATCATCGATCCGCTGCTGCGCTGGACGTGGTTCAGCGTCGGCCTCGGGATCACGTCCAGGCTGAGCGTCCGCGGCCGGCGGACCGGCAGGGAGCGAAGCGTGCTCGTCGGTCTGATCCGGGTCGACCGCACGTGGTACGTCGGCCATCCGAACGGGGAGGTGGCGTGGACCGCGAACCTGCGCACCGTGGGCCGGGCAGTCGTTGCGCCGCGTCCGGAGGCGTCGATCGACGTCGCGGCGGAGCCGTTGCCGCCCGGGCCGGAGCGGGATGCCGTGATCCTCGCCACGGCCGAGCAGCAGCCGTTCCCAGCCAACCTGCTGTATCGCGGCGCCCGTCGTCACATCCTCAGCGAGGGGCGGTACTTCCGCCTGCGTCCGGACTGAGTGTTCCGCGGGGGACGCGCAGAACGGCGGCCCCGGGACCGTCCCGGGGCCGCCGCCGCGTGAGAGGCAGATGAACGGCGAGCGTCAGCCGCGGACGACGAGCGGACGCCACGCGCGGAGCGCGATCCCTGCCGCCAGGGCCACGAGCAGCCCGCCGAGCAGGCTCGTCGAAGCATCGGCTGCCGGCAGCGCCGTGTCGGGCTGCTCGGTGCCGCCCGCGAGCTGGCCGCGGATCGCCCCGCCGGGGAACTCCTCGGTGTGGACGTTCACGTAGTAGCCGGCCGGGTCGTCGATGATGGACTGGAGCGCCTCGCCGTCCTGGTCGGACACGCAGCCTTCGCTGGTGCCGTCGAAGCCATCGACGTCGAGCGGGACCGCGACGTCGCCGGACTCACCCTCGGCGCCCACGTGGATGTGGGACTGCACCACCGCGCCGATGCCCTCGACGCTCAGCTCCCAGCAGGCCTCGCCGGTGTCGGGATCCAGGGTGACGGTCGCGGTGCCGGTGCCGTCTGCGGCCGTTTCCGCGTCGCCGGCCAGGTCGGCGGTCAGCGTCGTCTCGGCGGCCTGGACCACGCCGGCCAGGGCGAGCGTGGCGACCAGGCCGAGGCTCACGGCGAGCGGCAGGACCGCTCGTGATCGGTTGCGCATGGGGGTTCCTCCTTGTGCCACGGCCGAAGGCCGAGCCCGGCCTCGGTCCGCGCTGTCACCCGGTTCGTTCGCCGACGGTTACGAACGGGATGCCGGAGGTGGCTCAGAGCCGGAGGGCCACCCCTTCACCGGGGCCGAGCACGAGGTCGCCGAGGCTGACCCGCCCCGAGCGGTCGGAGGTCGCGACGAGGACCTCGCCCGCATCGGCGGCCACGGCGGACAGGTCGCAGTCCGCGGCGGTGTCGCCGATGTTGACCAGGCACAGCACGCGCTGATCGTCAGCCTGGCGCAGGTAGCAGAGGACCTCGGGAGCGACGTCGAAGAACGATCGGTGGTGGCCACGCGCCAGCGCAGGGGACTCGTGGCGTGCTTTGATCAGCCGCCGATAGAGATGGAGCAGCGAGTCCGGGTCGCCCGACTGATCGGCGACGTTGCGCGACTCGTGATCGACGAGCGGCAGCCACGGGTCGCCGTTCGTGAAGCCGCCGCCCGGCTCGGCGTTCCACTGCATCGGCGTGCGGCAGGCATCACGCCCGGCACGGTCGAACGGCGGATCGGGGAGGATGCGCTCGGGTGCGTCGATCATCCCGATCTCCTCGCCGGCGTAGAGGACCGCGACGCCGCGCAGCGTCAGGAGCAGGAACGCCGCGGCGCGGGCTCGTTCGGATCCCCAGCGGGTCGCGTGGCGCGGGTTGTCGTGGTTGCTGATCGCGTACGTGGGCTGGACGTCGGGCGGGTGGAGCGCCTCCGACCGTTCGATCGCGAGTGTCAGGTGGCGGTGCTCCCATGGCGACCGCAGGAGCTCGAAGTTGAAGGCGAGATGGAACTCGTCGCCGCGCCCGTTGCCGAGGTAGCTGACGAGCTCTTCCATCGGCACATAGGCCTCGCCGACGAGGACGCGGCCGGGAAACTCGTCCGCGACCGCGCGGAGGTGCCGGATGACGTCGTGAACGTCCGGCCGGTTCATGCTCCACAGCGGGTCCTGGCCCGCCTCCCCGCCGATTCCGGGGATGACGTGCGGACGCCGATCCGGCGGGTTGTCGCGGAGCAGGGCGTCCTTGATGGCGGCGAAGATCGCGTCCACCCGGAAGCCATCGACGCCGCGGCGGAACCAGAAGCGCATGACGTCGGCCATGGCCTCCGCGACGGCAGGGTTGCGCCAGTTCAGGTCCGGCTGCTCGGGGTAGAACGAGTGGAGGTAGAACTGGCCGGTCGCCTCGTCCCACTCCCAGGTCGAGCCGCCGAATGCCGCCTCCCAGTTCGACGGCGCTCCGCCGTCGTGCTCGGGATCGGCCCAGATGTACCAATCGCGCTTCGGGTTGTCGCGGGACGATCGCGCCTCCACGAACCAGGGATGCTCGATCGACGTGTGGCACGGGACGAGGTCCATGAGCAGCCGCAGGTCGCGGGCGTGGCATGCCTCGACGAGCGCGTCGAAGTCGTCGAGCGTCCCGTATTCGGGGGCGATGTCGGTGTAGTCGCTGATGTCGTACCCGAAATCGTAGAGCGGGCTCGGGTAGATCGGCGAGAGCCAGAGGGCGTCGACGCCGAGCGAGCGGTCGCTCCCGGCAAGGTGGTCGAGGCGGTTCGCGATCCCGGCGAGATCGCCGACTCCGTCGCCGTCGGCATCGGCGAAGCTGCGTGGATAGACCTGGTAGATGGCGGCGCCGTCCCACCACCGGTCCGGCTTGGGGGTCACGCGGAACAATTCTAGAGAGGTGAGCCCGGCCGTGCTCACTCCACGCTGATGAGGACGCTGTCGCCGTCGGGGCTCTCGACGTCGATGATCGGACCCAGCACGCCGGCGTCGACCGCCTCCCGGATCCGCTCGCTCTGGTCCCCGCCGATGCCCGGCACGAACTTGAGGGCGGTGTCGACGAAGCCGATCGGGATGCGCAGGTTCACGACCTGGCGTCCATGCTCGGTGACCCGGATGCGGAGCTGACGACCGCCGGCACGTCCCGCATGCTCGGCCATCGTGGCCTGCGCATCCTGGAGTCGCCGATGTGCCCGATCGAGGCCGCGAGCCACCCGGTCGGGGATGTCGAACGCCGGCTCCCGGCGGTCCTTCTGCTCGGCCCGGGTCAGCGCGTCGATGATCGGCGCGGCCTGCTCGGGTGTCAGCGTGCCGTCGGCAACGAGCCGCAGGACGGTCTCGAGCTCCTCAGACATCGGTCGCGCCTCCTGCCAGGCGTCGTGCGGCCTCGTCCACGTCGATCTCGCCACGCTCGAGCGCTCGCAGGACGGCCAGGTCATCGGCGGGGGCGGCGGGTTCCACGGGCGGGGACGGCGGAGTCGGCGGCGACGGCGCGGCCGGAGGCTGCGGCAGCCCGGAGAGCCGGCGCGGGGCGCGAACCTCGACGTCCCCGGACATCGAGCTGAACAGCAGCCGCGGCCGGCCGTTGCCGATGACGTAGCGCCGGCGGTCTCGCGCGCCCTCGGAGCGATGGGGGACCCGGATGTCGGCGTCGCTCGAGAGGCCGCGAACCTCGACGGTGAGGTCCTGGTCGACGCCGAGCGACAGGTCGCCGCTCACCGTCTCCACCTTGTGCTCCGGACCGTCGTCGAGCAGCCCCTCGACCTCGATGTCACCGCTGATCGTCACGGCGCGCAGGAGCCCGATGCGGGGAGCGACCGCGGAGACATCGCCACTCACCGTGTTCACGTCGAGGCGCGAGAGCGGGGCTTCGGCCCGGATGCTGATGTCGCTCGACACGCCGCGCAGCCGAAGATCGCCGCCCGACTGGTCGAGCACGATGTCGCCCGAGACGGTCCGGTACTCCTGGGTGCCGCCGAGTCCGGTCACCGTGAGCTCGGCGCTGACGCCGTCGTAGCGCAGGTCGCACCCGGCCGGGGCCGACACGTCGACCGACGTCTCGATGCGCCCGCTGCCGCCGCCGAAGAGACGCGCCAGGGAGCCGATGCCCGAGAGGTGGCTCGTGTGCTCCGGCGCCGAGACCTCGAGCGATCCGCGACCGTCGCTCACGCGGTACCTCGATCGCTCGAAAATCTCGTCGGCGGCAGCATCCGAGTCGGCGCGGATCTCGAACGTGATGCGCACCGTGGCCAGCCCGCCCTCGGCACCGCGCATCGCGACGTCGGGATCCGTGACGCGCAGCGCCAGCCGGCCCCGCGGGCCGATCTCGTGCTCGATCTCCTGGGTGCGGGTGTAGGTCGCCATCAGCGATCGGCTCCGAGCCTTCGAAGCTCGGCCGCCGCCTCATCGGCGCCGATCTCGCGGCGCGCCAAGCGCTCGAGGACGTCGCGTCGCATCGCAGCCGGATCGGTGCCGGCGGCTGCATCGGCGCCATCGGCCTCCGCCTCGGTGTCGAGGTCGCCGTCAGCAGCATCGCCGTCCGGGAGGCCGAGCGAGCGGATGAGGGCGTCGACGCGCGCGCGGACGGTGGGGTAGCTGATGCCGAGCTCGCGCTCCATCTCCTTGAGGTTGCCGCGGGAGCGGAGGAAGGACTCGAGCAGGCTCATCTGCTCGCGGTCCAGGCGGCCGAAGCGGCCGACGCTGAACTCGCCCTCGAGCGCGGTGCCGCAGCTTCGGCAGTGGAGCCGCGCGACGCTGAGCTCACCGGAGCAGACGGGGCAGGTGGCGATGACGTCGTGACCCATGAGGCTAGCGGCGCTCCCGGCGCTGGTCGCGACGCTCGGCCGCCTGGCGCACGACGCGCTTCGCATGGTGACCGACGTGGGGTCGGCGCGGCGCCTCAGCCCCGTCGAGGGTCGAGCTGGGAAAGAAGAGGCGATAGTCAAACATCGGGGCTGGCTCCTACCAGTTGCGGACTCGGCGCGCCTCGTTGGCATCCGATGCGAGCAAATTAGCAATGAGGACTCAGATTGTCAAGTCTGGATGCCAGAATGGAAAGGAAGGAGCTCAAACATGGAACTGTAGTTGCGTCGGTCGGTGCCTGCCGACACCGCCTGCGGGTGACGGCTCGAGCCGCTACCATGTGCCGCGGACCCATGACTCCGCGCCTGCTGCCGTACACCCCCGAGCGAGACATCTATCAGCTGCTCGGCATCCCCGCGACGTCCTCCCTGGACGAGATCAACGCCGCATGCCGGCGTCTTGCGCGCACGTTCCATCCCGACATCAATCGGTCGGGCCGTGCCACCGAGGAGATGCAGGTCGTGAACACCGTCCGCGAGGTGCTCACCGATCCGGAGTGGCGCGCCATCTACGACCGCGAGCGGTATCGCTTCCACGCGGCGATGTCACGCCCGACCGAGGGGATGATCCACTCCTGGCCGCCGATGGAGCACTCGCGGACGCACCGCCGATCGCGGCCGGTCGCACGCTACCTGCGCGCCGCGGTGGTCGGGGTCGGGGCGGCGATCCTCAGCCTGGCGCCGCCGCGCTGCCGTGGCTGCCGTGCGGTCGTGGCGAACGGTGACGCCTACTGCATCACCTGCGGAACGCCGCTGCTCGGCGGAGGCTGAGCCGGCTCTCAGGCGAAGAGCGGGTTTCCCCGGTCCGGGTCGATCTCAAGCTCGGCGATGGCCCGCTTCAGCTCGTCCGGCGTCGACTTGCCGTCCAGGCACAGCGCGTGGAGCGCCGCGTACGCGATGTGCTCCGCGTTGACCTCGAAGTGGGCGCGCAGCGCCTCCCGCGTGTCGGATCGGCCGAACCCGTCGGTCCCGAGCACGGCATAGGGCCGATCGACCCAGCGCGTGATCATGTCCGGCACTGCCTTCATGTAGTCGGTGGCGGCGACGATCGGCCCCTCGGTCGGATCCAGGCACTGGCGGACGTAGGGGACTCGCTGCTCGGCGTCGGGATGGAGACGGTTCCAGCGCTCGACATCGAGGGCCTCGTTCCGCAGCTGCTGGAAGCTCGTGGCGGACCACACGTCGGCGGCGACGTCGTAGCGCTCGCGGAGGATGTCGCGGGCCTTCAGGGCCTGCAGCAGGATCGGGCCTGACGCGAGGAGCTGGACGCGGCGCTGGCCGCCATCGGCGGTGCTGAAACGATAGAGCCCGCGCAGCACGCCCTCGTCGGCGCCCTCGGGCTTGGGCGGCATCGGCCAGTTCTCGTTGTAGAGCGTGACGTAGTAGAAGACGTCGTCGGCCCGCTCGCCGTACATGCGGTCGATGCCCTCGCGCACGATGGTCGCGAGCTCGTAGGCGAACGCCGGGTCGTAGGCCAGGATGTTCGGCACCGTGCTGGCGAGCACGTGCGAGTGGCCGTCATCGTGCTGGAGGCCCTCGCCGGTCAGCGTCGTGCGACCGGCCGTGGCGCCCATCATGAAGCCGCGGCCGCGCGCGTCGCCGAATGCCCACACCTGGTCGCCGGTGCGCTGCATCCCGAACATCGAGTAGAACGTGTAGAACGGGACGACCGGCTCGCTCCACGTTGCGTACGACGTCCCGGCCGCCTGGAAGCTGGCCATCGAGCCGGCCTCGGTGATGCCCTCCTCGAGGAGCTGCCCGTCGGTCTTCTCGATGTAGCTGAGCAGCAGCTCCTTGTCGACCGGCGTGTAGTTCTGCCCGAGCGGGTTGTAGATCCCGACCTCCTTGAAGAGGGGATCCATGCCGAACGTGCGGGCCTCGTCGGGGATGATCGGGACGATTCGCGAGCCGATCTCGGGGTCGCGCACGAGGTTGCGGACGAGCCGGCTGAAGGCCATCGTCGTGCTGGCGGGTCGGTCGGATCCGGCATCGAACTCTTTGAACGATGCGGCCTTCGGCGCCGGGAGCGGCTTCGGCACGTAGCGTCGCTGGGGGGTCGCCCCGCCCAGCTGCGCACGGCGCTCGAGCATGTACTGGATCTCCGGCGCGTCCTTGCCGGGGTGGTAGTACGGCGCCTCCTTGAGCTTGTCGTCGGGGATCGGCAGCTCGAGGCGGTCGCGGAAGACCTTCAGCTCATCGGCGGTGAGCTTCTTCGCCTGGTGGGTGACGTTGCGGCCCTCGATACCCGGGCCGAGCGTCCAGCCCTTGACCGTCTTGGCCAGGATCACGGTGGGCGCGCCCTTGTGCTCGACGGCCGATGCATACGCCGCGTAGACCTTGCGGTAGTCGTGACCGCCGCGCCGCAGGCGGGCCAGGTCCTCGTCCGGAAGGTGCTCGACGAGCGCCCGCAGTCGTGGGTCGCCGCCGAAGAACTGCTCGCGGATCGTGGCTCCGTCGCTGACCGCCATGCGCTGGTAGTCGCCGTCGAGCGTCTCGTTCATGCGGTTGAGGAGCACGCCGTCCGTGTCGCGGGCCAGCAGCTCGTCCCACTCGCGGGCCCAGATGACCTTGATGACGTTCCACCCGGCGCCGCGGAAGACAGCCTCGAGCTCCTGGATGATCTTTCCGTTGCCGCGAACCGGGCCATCGAGCCGCTGGAGGTTGCAGTTCACGACGAACGTGAGGTTGTCCAGTCCTTCGCGTCCGGCAAGCGACAGCGCGCCGACCGACTCCGGCTCGTCCATCTCGCCGTCGCCGAGGAAGGCCCAGACGCGTGCGTTGGATGTGTCCGCCAGGCCGCGCGCCGCGAGATAGCGGTTGAAGCGCGCCTGGTAGACCGCCGCGATCGGGCCGAGGCCCATGCTCACGGTCGGGAACTGCCAGAAGTCGGGCATGAGCCGCGGGTGCGGATAGCTCGACAGGCCGACGTCCGGCGTGAGTGCCTCGCGCCGGAAGTGGTCGAGGTTCTCCTCCGTCAGGCGTCCCTCGAGGAAGGCACGGGCGTAGATGCCGGGGGCCGCGTGGCCCTGGTAGTAGATCTGGTCGCCGGGACCGGCGTCCGATCCACGGAAGAAGTGGTTGAAGCCGACCTCGTACAGGCTCGCGGCGCTGGCGTAGGTGGAGAGGTGGCCGCCGATGCCCTCGAACTTCGTGTTCGCGCGCAGCACCATGGCCAGGGCGTTCCAGCGGATGAGGCGCCGGATCTTCAGCTCCATCGCTTCGTCGCCGGGGAAGTACGGCTCCTGCTCGGGGCTGATCGTGTTGATGTACCGCGTCTGGGTCAGCGTGGGCAGGCCGACCTGCAGCTGCCGCGCGCGCTTGAGGAGCTTGAAGACGACGTATCGCGCGCGCTCGGGCCCGGCGGCCTCGACGAGCGCCTCGAGCGACTCGAGCCACTCCTGCGTCTCGACCGGATCGATGTCCGGGAGCTGCTGCTTGAACTGGTCGAAGATCTCGTGGATCGGCTGCTGCATGTCTGGCCTATCGTAGCCGCGAACGTCGGTCGGTGGCGAGCCGCCACCTGCCGGTCCGCGGCGGCCGCCGGCGAACAGGCCGCGAAGTATGCTACGCCGGCCGTGGAACACCTTCGGGTCACCATCATCGGAGCCGGCCAGGCCGGCCTGTCGCTGAGCCGAGAGCTCACGCGTCGCGATGTCGAGCACGTGGTCCTCGAGCGGGGCCGAACCGGCCAGTCCTGGCGCGACCGATGGGACAGCTTCTGCCTCGTGACGCCGAACTGGACGGTCCAGCTGCCCGACGGGGCATACGACGGTCCCGACCCCGACGGCTACCTCGACCGCGACGAGATCGTCACCTTCCTCGAGCGCTACGCGGACGCCATCGATGCGCCGGTGCGTGAAGGCGTCGAGGTGCGCTCGATCGACCCATCGCCGGACGGGGGCTTCACACTGGGCACCTCCGCCGGCGAGGTTCGGACCGAGCGCGTCGCGATCGCGTCGGGCGCCTACCAGCACGCGATCCACCCGCATGCCGAGACCCTGCCCGGTTCGATCACGCAGATGGACGTTGCCGACTATCGACATCCGGGGAGCCTGCCGGACGGTGGTGTCCTCGTGGTCGGCAGTGGCCAGTCCGGTCTGCAAATCGCCGAGGAGCTGAGCCGGGCGGGACGCGACGTCGCCATGGCCTGTGGCCGCGCCCCCTGGATGCCGCGCCGTGTGGGCGGGCGCGACTTCGTGTGGTGGCTCGTCCACTGCGGGTTCCTCGACCAACCGGTCTCGGCGCTCCCGTCGCCGGCGGACAGGCTGACCGCCAACGTCCAGAACTCGGGCGCCCGTGGCGGCCACGACCTGAACTACCGGGTGCTCCGCGACGCGGGCGTGGAGCTGGTCGGTCGCTTCCTCGGGGCGTCAGGCGATGAGCTGCGATTCGCCCCGGACCTCGGAGCCAGCGTCGCGTGGGGCGACGAGCGATACCGGATGCTCGCGACCCTCTTCCGGCGCCACGCAGCCGAACAGGGGATCCCCGCGCCGGACATGCCCGAGCCCGAGCCGTTCGACGGCCAGACTGCCGAGTCGCTGCCGCTCGACCGGTTCCGCTCCGTCCTGTACGCGGGGGGCTACCGGCCCGGCTACCGGGCCCTCGTGCCATGGGCCGATGCATTCGACGACCTCGGGTTTCCGATCCACGTCGACGGCGAGAGCGAGGCCGTGCCGGGGCTCCACTTCATCGGTGTCCACTTCCTCCGCACGCGCAAGTCTTCGCTGCTGCTCGGCGTCGGCGAGGATGCCGCGATCGTCGCCGACCGCATCGCCGCGGGCTGAGCTCAGCGGCACGCCGCTTGCGATCATCTGACCGATGCGCACGATCTATCGATCCGAGCCGCCCTGGCCGCACCGCGTCCTCATCCTGGGCGGGGGCTTCGCCGGCGTCGAGACCGCCCGGCATCTCGAGAAGCTGACGAAGCGTCGCGACGACATCGAGATCTGGCTCGTCAGCCGCGAGAACTTCACGCTTTTCACGCCGCTCCTTCCCGAGGTCTGCTCCGGGATGCTCGAAGCGCGGCACTCCGTGACCGCGCTCCGCGCGCAGCTGAAGCGTCCGTCGAGCTGGGCGGTCACGGCGGTCGTGGAGCGGATCGACCTCGACGCGAAGCAGGTGACCGTCACCGGCGGTGACGGAGATCCGCATCGGCTCAACTACGACACGCTGGTGATTGCGCTCGGTGGAGAGACGGCCACGTTCGGGATCAAGGGCATCCCCGAGTACACGGCCGGCATGAAGACGCTGGCCGATGCCTTCGCCCTCCGCAACCGGATGATCGAGATGCTCGAGCGGGCCGAGCTCGAAGACGATCCGGAGGAGCGACGGGCGCAGCTCACGTTCGTCGTCGGCGGCGGCGGGTTCTCCGGCGTGGAGACGGCCGGGGAGATCGAGGACTTCGTTCGCCGCGTCCGCAAGCGCTACTACGCCAAGATCGACCCCGAAGAGCCGCGCGGGCACATCGTCGAGCTCGGCCCGCGGCTACTCGCCGAGATGCCGGAAGGCATGGGTGAGTACGCCGCCGAGAAGCTGGCGAGGCGCGGCTATACGATCCATACCGACACCGCCATCAAGGAGGTCCGGGTCGACGGCGTCGTCGTCGGGGACGACAACGAGTTCATCCCGTCGAAGACCGTGATCTGGACCGGCGGGGTGCGGCCCTCTCCGGTGGTGCGCGAGTCGGGGATCGAGGTCGACAAGGGCGGTCGCGCCGTCGTGTCGGGCTCGATGGAGACGAGCCACCCCGGCGTGTGGGCGATCGGCGACTGCGCGCTGGTGCCGAAGCTCGACCAGGAGGGCGCGTACCACGCGCCCACCGCCCAGAACGCGGTACGCGAGGCGAAGCGACTGGCGAAGAACATCCTGGCCTCGATCGACGGGCGGAAGCGAGACATCGAGCCGTTCGAGTACCGCACCATCGGCACCCTGGCCAGCATCGGCCATCACACGGGCGTCGGGGTCGTGTTCGGCGTCCGCGTGCGGGGCTGGCTGGCGTGGTTCATGTGGCGCGGCTACTACTGGAGCCGCGTGCCGGGAATCGGCGGCAAGGCCCGCGTCGGCCTCGAATGGTTCCTGAATGCGATCTTCGGCTCGGATCCCGTCCAGCTCAAGGTCGACTACCCGGGGACCGCGGGCATGGGGCCGTCCGGGACGCGCCGATCGCGTCCTCGCTCGACTGATCCGCGGGCCTGATCTCGCTAGACTGCCAGCCATGTCGCGCGAGGAACGGCGCCAGTACGAGCGCCAGATGAAGAGCATGGAGCGGGGCGTCTCGCTTCCACCCGCAGCCCGCCAGCGGGCCGAGCGCAACGCGGCTCGCCGTGCCCGCCGCGCCTCCGCCGAGGGCGTGCCGTCGCCGCGCCGCTTCTGGATCCGGAACGGGCTTGTGTCGCTCGCCGCCGGCTTCCTTGCCTTCAGCCTCCAGTGGCCGAACATGCCGTTCGCGCTCTACGTGGGCATCGCCGTGACCATCGTCGTCGCGGCCGTGATCTTCGGCATCCGGCTGGTCGTGCGACGCGGACAGCCGCGCGGAGCAGGCCCGCCCCGCAGTTGACCGCGGAGGCACAATGGCCCGGTCAGATATCGCTGGGAGACCCGGGCATTGGGCGATCATTCCCACGACGACCACGGCCACGACCATGACCACGAAGGTCATGACCACGCCGATCACGACCACGCCGATCATGACCACGCCGATCATGACCACGGCAGGTTCTCCGTCGGCCAGGAGGAGGCGGGCGAGACTCCCGAGAAGGAGCATCGGGGAGACTTCGCCGAGGGCCAGCAGGCTGGCCATTTGACCGTCGACGACCGGCGCGGCGATTTCGCCGAGGGCCAGGAGCGCGAAGCCGGTCATGGTCACGCCACGGAAGACGGCCCTGACTACGCTCGCGGCCACGAGCACGATCCCGAGTGAGCGGTCCCGGACGGACCGCTGACGACCTCGTCCGGAGCGCGCGATCGCGGGTGCGCGCCGCCGGCTGACGGATTCATCGGTTTCGGGGATCGCCGCGATCGTTCCCCGCGCCCGCATCGGCATGCCGCGTTCACCGCGAAGCCGACGCCGGCGCAGCGTCCCGTTCAACGTGCCGGAAGGAGGCGAACAGGAGAAGGACGGACCAATGGTCACACGGGCGGCTCGGCCGCTCCGTCGGAGGCATCGAAGAGGTTCATCCGTAGCGCGAGGGAACGAGATCAATGGAAAACTTCGTAGCGGAGCTCATCGGCACCGCCATCCTCATCATCCTGGGTGATGGCGTCGTCGCCGGTGTCCTCCTGGCGCGATCGAAGGCGCAGAACGCCGGCTGGATCGTCATCACCGCCGGTTGGGGCTTCGCGGTCGCGATCGCCGTCTACGCCGTGGGCACGATCAGCGGCGCACACATCAACCCGGCCGTCACCATCGGCCAGCTGGCCATCGGGGCGATCAGCTTCGGAGACGCCGTGCTGTACTGGGCCGGTCAGTTCGTCGGCGCCTTCATCGGCGCGGTGGTCGTCTACCTGCACTACCTGCCGCACTGGCGCGAGACCGAGGACCCCGGGCTCAAGCTCGCCGTCTTCAGCACCGGACCGGCGATCCGCAATCCGACCGCGAACGTCATGAGCGAGGTCATCGGCACGTTCATCCTCGTCTTCGGCGTGTCGGCCATCCTGCAGCCGAACAACGAGGTCGGGGCACTCGGCGCGCTGCTCGTCGGATTCCTCGTCTTCGGCATCGGCCTCTCGCTCGGCGGCCCGACCGGGTATGCCATCAATCCCGCCCGTGACCTCGGTCCGCGCATCGCGCATGCGCTGCTGCCGATCGCCGGCAAGGGCAGCTCGGACTGGGAGTATTCGTGGATCCCGGTCGTGGGCCCGCTCATCGGCGGCGTCCTCGGAGCGCTGGCGTTCCAGCTCCTCTTCAGCAACTACCTGCTGGCGGCATAGCTCATGAAGAAGCTGATCAACGCTCCCGACGCGGTCGTCGACGAGGCCCTCGCCGGCATGACGGCGGCTCATGGTGACCTGCTCAAGGTCATCGAGCCGAATGTCGTCGTGCGGGCCGATGCACCACGCTCGGGCAAGGTCGGCATCATCTCCGGCGGTGGCTCGGGACACGAGCCGATGCACGGCGGCTTCGTCGGGCTCGGCATGCTCGACGCCGCCTGCCCGGGCGCGGTCTTCACCTCGCCCGTTCCGGACCAGATGCTGGCCGCCACGAAGGCGGTCGATGGCGGAGCCGGCGTGCTCCACATCGTGAAGAACTACACCGGCGACGTCATGAACTTCGAGCTCGCGGCCGAGCTGGCCCAGGCCGAGGGGATCGAGGTGACCAGCGTGGTCATCGCGGACGACGTCGCCGTCCAGGACTCGCTCTACACTGCGGGTCGCCGCGGGGTGGGAGGCACCGTCCTGGCCGAGAAGATCGTCGGCGCGGCCGCGGAGGAGGGGCAGGACCTCGCCGCCGTGACCGCGCTCTGCCAGAAGGTCCAGGACAACGTGCGGTCGATGGGCATGGCGCTCACGAGCTGCACCGTCCCGGCCGCCGGCAAGCCGACCTTCGAGATCGGCGACGACGAGATGGAGATCGGCGTCGGCATCCACGGAGAGCCCGGACGCGAGCGTCGCAAGCTGGCGAGCGCGGACGAGATCACCGAGGCCCTGCTCACGCCGATCCTCGACGATCTGCCGTTCGGCTCCGGCGATCGCGTGATCGCCTTCGTGAACGGGATGGGTGGCACGCCGCTCATCGAGCTCTACGTCGTCTACAACAAGGTCGCCGCGATGTGCGCCGACCGTGGTGTGACGATCGAGCGCAACCTCATCGGCAGCTACATCACCAGCCTCGAGATGGCGGGCGCGAGCATCACCCTGCTCAAGGTCGACGACGAGATGCTGCGGCTGTGGGACGCACCGGTGCACACCCCGGCATTGCGCTGGGGAGCCTGAGCGTCTGGCCGATGACCACCTTCGACCTCGCCGCTCTGCGCCGGTTCGTCGACACGTTCGCGGACCGGCTGCACGAGCGAAAGGACGAGCTCACCGCCCTCGACTCCGCCATCGGCGACGCCGATCACGGAATCAACATGGACCGGGGTTTCACCGCGGTTCGTGGCAAGGTCGCGGAGCTCGACGACGGGACGGACCTGGGGACCGCCGCCAAGACGATCGGGATGACGCTCATCTCGACCGTCGGCGGTGCCTCCGGCCCGCTCTACGGCACGTTCTTCCTCCGGCTCGCCACCTCGCTGGGTGAGCGGTCCGAGGCGGATGCCGAGGCGCTCGGCGTGGCACTGCGTGCCGGGCTCGAGGGCGTGGCCCAGCGGGGCAAGGCGGTGCTCGACGACAAGACGATGATCGATGCCATGAGCCCGGCGATCGACGCCTACGACGGCGCCGCGTCGGACGGCATGGCTGCTGCACTGAACGCGGCCGCGGAGGCCGCAGCAACCGGTCGCGACCGGATCACGCCGCTCGTCGCCCGCAAGGGCCGGGCGAGCTACCTCGGCGAGCGATCGGCCAACCATCAGGATCCGGGGGCGACCTCGACCACCGTGATGTTCGAGTCACTCCGCGACGCCGTCGACGGCTGACGGGGGAGCGGACGGCGCGAGGACTCACGACAGCGAAGAGAAAGGAAGCGATCTGTAGATGGCCAAGTACGTCCTGGCGCTCGACCAGGGAACCACGTCGAGCCGTGCAATCCTCTTCAACGCGGACGGCACGATCCACAAGGTCGCGAACCAGGAGTTCCCGCAGATCTTCCCGTCGCCGGGGCACGTGGAGCACGACCCCGAGGCGATCTGGGACTCGCAGCTCGCCGTGGCGAAGAAGGTCATCGCCGATGCCGGCGCGTCACCCGACGACATCGCCGCCATCGGCATCACGAACCAGCGTGAGACCGCGGTGGTCTGGGAGAAGTCGACCGGGAAACCACTCCAGAACGCCATCGTCTGGCAGAGCCGCATCACCGCCGGCTACTGCGACGAGCTGAAGGCAGCGGGCCACGAGCAGCTGTTCCGCGACAAGACCGGGCTGCCGGTGGACGCGTACTTCAGCGGCACGAAGATCAACCACATGCTGAAGAACAACCCGGGCGCGCAGGAGAAGGCCGAGGCCGGCGAGCTGCTGTTCGGGACGGTCGACAGCTTCCTGATCTGGCGCCTGACCGAGGGCCGGGTCCACGTCATCGACTACTCGAACGCCAGCCGCACGCTCCTCTTCAACATTCACGATCTCGACTGGGACGACGAGCTGTTGAAGATCATGAACGTGCCGCGGGCGATGATGCCCGAGCCGCGCCCTTCGTCCGAGGTCTACGGGGAGACGACACTCCTCGGTGGCTCGATCAAGATCGCGGGCGATGCCGGCGACCAGCAGGCGGCCACGTTCGGCCAGGCCTGCTTCGAGGTCGGCATGGCGAAGCAGACGTACGGCACCGGCGCCTTCATGCTCATCAACACCGGCGAGGAGGCGGTGCCGTCGAAGAATGGCCTGCTCACGACAATCGCCTGGGGCTACGACGGCAAGGTGACCTATGCCCTCGAGGGATCAGTCTTCATCGCCGGCGCCGCGGTCCAGTGGATCCGCGACGGCCTTAAGGTGATCACGAACTCGGCCGACATCGAGAAGCTGGCCGGCAAGGTGAGCGACACCGAGGGCGTGTACCTCGTGCCGGCCTTCGTGGGCCTCGGGGCACCGTACTGGGATCAGTACGCCCGCGGCGCGATCGTGGGGCTGACGCGTGGGTCGACGATCGAGCACATCGCCAAGGCGGCGGTGGACTCGATGGCCTACCAGACCCGCGAGGTGCTCGAGGCCATGGAGGCCGATTCGGGCGTCACCCTCAAGGAGCTGAAGGTCGACGGTGGTGCGGTCGTGAACAACGACCTCATGCAGTTCCAGGCCGACATCCTCGGCAAGGCGGTCGAGCGGCCGCAGGTGTCGGAGACCACGGCCCTCGGGGCGGCGTATCTCGCGGGGCTGGCGGTCGGGTTCTGGAAGGACACCGGAGAGGTCACGAAGAACTGGCAGCTCGACCGTCGCTTCGAGCCCCAGATGGACGAGGAGAAGCGCGAGCGACTCTTCAAGGGCTGGAAGAAGGCCGTCCAGCGCTCGCTCGACTGGGAAGAGCACTAGGCTTGACACCCACCGGACCGATCGCCCGGGGCCACCCGGCTCCGGGCATCGGCATCCGGCAGAGAGGGAGCATCTCGTGACCCAGGACTCGACGGCCGCGGTCGGCATCGTGGTCGTCTCGCATTCGGCAGAAGTCGCCGATGCGACCGTGCGCCTCGTCGCGCAGCTCGCCAACCTTCCCGAGGACGGCCCCCGTCTCGTCGCCGCCGGGGGCCTGGCCGATGGGAGCGTCGGAACCGATGCGGTTCGCATCGCGGACGCCGTCCGCCGCGCCGATGCCGGAGCGGGCGTCGTCATCCTCGCCGACCTCGGGAGCGCCGTGCTGTCGGCGGGAACGGCCATCGACGACCTACTGGAGCCCGATGTGGCGGAGCGCACCGTCATCTCCCGCGGGCCGCTGGTCGAGGGCACGTTCGTGGCCGCGGTGCAGGCTTCGGCGAGCGATGGGCTCGATGGCGTGCGCGCCGCGGCCGACGAGGCGGCGGACATGGACAAGCTGGGCGATCGCGCGTGACGTTCGTCTGGGCCGCGCTCATCGGCTACCTGCTCGGGGCGATCCCGTTCGGGCTGATCATCGGGCGCTTCGTGCGGGGCATCGACCTGCGCGAGTACGGTTCCCATCGGACCGGCGCCACCAACGCGCTGCGCACGCTCGGCGCAAAGGCGGCGGCCGCGGTGTTCGTGCTCGACGTGGCGAAGGGCGTCGCCGCCGTGCTCCTGGTCCGAGCCCTGTTCGGCACGGACCCGAACGTCGAGTGGGCCGCCGCGCTCGCGGGGTTCGCCGCGATCGTCGGCCACAACTGGTCGGTCTTCATCCGCTTCACCGGCGGCCGGGGCGTGGCAACCTCGGCGGGCGCCCTCGGGGCGATGAGCCCGCTGACGATCCTCGTTCTCGTCCCGATCGTGTTCGGCATCATGTGGCGAAGCCGCTACGTGTCGCTCGGCTCGGTCAGCGGCGGGCTCCTCGCGCCGATCATCACCGGGCTGCTGGCCCTCGCCGGACTGGCGACGCTGCCCGCCGTGATCTACGCGCTGGCGTCCGGACTTCTCGTCACGGCCGCGCACGCCGACAATATCTCCAGGCTGCGCGCCGGCACCGAGCGCAAGATCGGGCAGAAGGAGCAGGTGGCAACCGATGGCGGAACGTGACGTCGGGGCGGGAATGGTGACCAGCGCATGACCCACGAGCGCCCGCCGGCCCGGCTCGGGTCGCCGGCGAACCTGCTCGGGCTGGCCCGCATCGGCGCGACGCCGGTGGTGATCGCCCTCATCCTGATCGGCGATCCGGGGCTCGGCATGGTCGCATTCGTCCTGTTCGCCCTGGCGGCCCTGACCGACTTCTTCGATGGCTGGGTGGCGCGTGCTCGTGGCGAGGTCTCGCCGCTTGGCGTGTTCATGGATCTGACCGCCGACAAGGTCCTCGTCGCCGGCGTGCTGGTGGCGATGGTCGAGGTCGGACTGCTGCCGACCTGGATCGTGGCCACGATCCTCGTGCGTGAGCTCGTCATCGCCGGCATTCGCCAGGCTGCCGCGGCGGCCGATACCGTCATCCCGGCCCGTCCGCTCGGCAAGGCGAAGACGCTGGTGACCCTGGCCGGCATGGCACTCCTGCTCCTCGCCTGGGACGCCGCGACCGGCGGCCCGACGCGGGCGATCGCCGGGCTCGAGGACACGATGCGCACCGCGGGCTTCTGGACCATGGTGGCGGCGACGGGCCTCACCCTCGCCTCGGGCTGGGACTACCTGCGCGGCTCGCTGCCGCTGCTCCGCGGAGAGCGATGATGCCGGCCGGCGCGGAGGTCGACGTCGTCGTGATCGGCGGCGGGGCGACCGGCGCCGGCGTGCTCCGAGACCTCGCGATGCGGGGGCTCAGCGCGACCCTCGTGGAGCGTGGCGACTTCGCGTCAGGCACCAGCGGTCGGTACCACGGGCTGCTTCACTCGGGCGCACGCTACGTCGAGAGCGACCCGATCTCCGCCCGCCACTGCATCGAGGAGAACGCGGTGCTGCGGCGGATCGCGCCCGGCACGATCGAGCCGACCGGCGGCTACTTCGTGGCCACGCCCGACGATCCCGACGACTATCTCGATCGCTTTCCGGCGGCCTGCGCGAAGGCCGGGATCGAGACCGAGCCGGTGCCGCTCGACGAGCTGTTCCGGGCCGAACCGCTGCTGAGCCGCGAGATCCGTGCGGCGTATCGCGTCCCCGACGCAGCGCTCGAGCCGTGGGAGCTCGTCGACGGAACACTGAACAGCGCGCGCGAGCATGGGGCCACCGCGCACCGCTATCGCGCGGTCATCGGCTTCGAACGTGATGCCGATGGCTCGGTCGCCGCCGTCATGACGCGCGACACGCGGACCGGCGAGGAGGAGACGATCGCCTGCCGTGCCGTCGTCTCGGCGGCCGGCGCCTGGGCCGGGCAGATCGCGGAGCTGGCGGGGGCCCGCCTCACGATGAGCCCGGGCAAAGGCTCGATGCTGATCTTCAACCGGCGCTTCAGCACGGCGGTCATCAATCGCCTCGCCCCGCCCGGCGACGGCGACATCCTCGTGCCGGTGCACACGGTCTGCATCCTCGGAACGACCGACATCACCGGCGAGGATCCCGACGACGCCGTGGTCACCGAGGAGGAGATCAGCGCGCTGCTCGCCGATGGGGAGCGCCTGGTGCCGGGCATCAGCGGCGCCCGCGTGCTCCGTGCCTACGCCGGCTCGCGACCGCTGTACGACGCCGACGAGGTCTCCGGCGCCGCCAGCCACGACGAGTCCCGTGAGATCAGCCGCGCCCATCACGTCATCGACCACGGAGCTCGCGACGGCGTCGGCGGCCTGTGGAGCATCGTGGGCGGAAAGCTCACGACGTACCGGCTCATGGCTCGCGACGTCACCGATGCCGTGGCGGCCGCCCTCGGCAACGACGCGCCGTGCCGGACGGCGGACGAGCCCCTTCCCGAGCCCGCCGGCCACAGTCCCTACTGGCTCGGTGACCGGCTGGCGGCCATCGAGGCCGAGGGTGGTGGCGACGCGGACCTCGTGTGCGAATGCGAGCTCGTGACACGGCAGCGGCTGGCGGACGCGCTCGATCGGCGCGCCGACTCCTCGCTCGACGACCTGCGGCGGACCACGCGGCTGGGAATGGGGCCGTGCCAGGGCGCGTTCTGCATGCCGCGCGCGGCCGCGATGCTCGACGCGCGGCGGGCTGACGGACGGCTGCATCCCGCGGCGCCGGACGCGAACGTCGCGCTCCGGAGCTTCGCCGCCGAACGCCTGCGCGGCACGCGACCGATCGCCTGGGGCGACCAGCTCACCGAGCTCTTCCTGACCGCGGGCATCTTCCGCGGCACGCTCGGCACGGACGCGTTGCCGGAGCACACCGGAGGCGACGATGCCGCGAGCTGACGTCGTGGTGATCGGCGCCGGCCTGTCCGGGCTTGCCTGCGCGGCCGAGCTGGCCGGGTCGGGGGCGTCCGTCTTCCTGGCCGCGAAGGGGATGGCGAGCACCCACTGGACGCACGGCGGACTGGACGTCGCGGCTCCGGATGGCGCATCGACCTCGCGGGACGGGATCGCCCGGCTGGCCGGCAGCGCGGGGCACCCCTATGCCCGGATGAGCGACCACGTCGCCGATGCGGTCGCCGCGCACCGCGCGCGGCTCGACGGCACGGCCGTCGCCATGGTCGGCGACCTCGACATGCCCCTCGCGCCGATCCCGACAGCCCTCGGAGCGCTGCGCCCGGCCGCCATCCTCCCGATGGGCCAGGGCGCCGCCGTGGGGCCATGGGAGGGACAGGGGCTGCTGCTGCTCGGGATCGGGCACTTCCGCGACTCCTGGGTCGACTACGCCGCGCGCAACCTCACGGCCGGCGCGTGGCCGGGCGGTCCCGCCGAGATCCGGGCCGTCACGGCCGACCTTCCCGGGCTCGACGCCCGCAACAACCTCAACGCCCGCACGCTGGCCGTGCTGTTCGACGATCCGGCCTGGCGCGCCCGTGCGCTGGCGGCGATGGCCGCGGTCGTGCCACCCGGCGCGTGGCGCATCGGCGTTCCGGCGGTGCTGGGCCTGGAGGCCCACGCCGAAATTCATGCCCACGCCCAGGAGGTGCTCGGGGGCGCCGTGTTCGAGATGCCGAGCCTGCCGCCATCGGTGCCCGGCGTGCGGCTGTTCGACGAACTGCGCCGCCGGATCACGGCGGCGGGCGGCCGGATCCAGGTCGGCTTCGACGTCGTGGAGGTCGAGCGCGACGGCCGTCGCGTGCGCGCCATCCACACCGAGGCCGCCTCCCGGACGCTGCGCCTGGCCGCCGACACGTTCGTGCTCGCCACCGGTGGCATCGCGGGCGAGGGAATCCGAGCGCATCGGGGCCGACGCCTGGAGGAGCGCGTGTTCGGCCTCCCGGTCACGGCACCGAATGACAGCGAGTGGTTCAGCGACGATCCGATGCAGCCGCACCCGATCGAGTCGCTGGGGATCGACGTCGACGATCACCTCCGCCCGATCGACCCGACCGGGCAGCCGGTGCTCGAGAACGTCCGGGTCATCGGCTCGTCGCTGGCCGGGATGCGCTATCTCGAGCAGCGGTGCGGGGATGGCGTCGCGATCACGAGCGCTCACGTGGTGGCGCGCTCCCTGGCCGCGCGGAGCGCCGCCGCATGACGTTCCACGACGCCGCAGCGCGCGACTTCCCGGCGTTCAGCACCGACGCCTGCATCAAGTGCAACGTGTGCAACACGGTGTGCCCGGTCTCGCGCGTCACCGACGAGTTTCCCGGGCCGAAGTACGTGGGCCCGCAGGCGCAGCGCTTCCGGGGACCGGGCGAAGGCTCCGACGCACCGGACCACAGCGTCGACCTGTGCTCGGGCTGCGGCATCTGCACCCGGGCCTGCCCGGCGGGCGTCCTCATCGCCGAGACGAACAACCGGGCCCGCGCCGGCATCGTCGAGGAGCGGGGGAGCAGCCTCCGGAATCGGCTGATCAGCGACACCGACCTGCTGATTCGGCTGGGGACGCCGGTCGCGCCACTCGCCAACATCGGCCTGAAGAACCGCCTGGCGCGCTGGTTCGGCGAGAAGACGCTCGGCGTCCACCGCCGGGGGCCCCTCGCCCCGTTCAGCCGCCGCACGTTCCGCGCGTGGTGGAAGCGCGAGAAGCGGCCCACCGCGCTGGAGGCCGGTTCGGACCCGTCGCGGACCGTCGTCTACTTCCACGGCTGCGCGGTGAACGGTTTCGAGCCCGATCTCGGCCGCGACGCGGTCGAGATCCTCGAGCGCAACGGCCTCACCGTCATCGTGCCGCCGCAGGAGTGCTGCGGCCTGCCGTTCATCTCGAACGGGCTGTATCCGAGGGCACGCGAGAAGGCACGTCGCAACCTCGAATCGCTGGCGCAGTACGCCCGCGCGGGCTATCGGATCGTCGGCACGTCGACCTCGTGCACCCACGCGCTCAAGGCCGAGTACCGCGAGATGCTCGATCTCGCCGATGACGACGCCACGGCCGTGGCCGATGCCACGTGGGACATCTGCGAGCTGCTCGTCGATCTCCACGATCGGGGGGAGCTCGACACCGGTTTCGCGCCGATCGCCGAATCGATTCCGTACCACCCGCCCTGCCAGCTGAAGTCCCACGGCATCGGGCTGCCGGCCATGGACCTCTTCGCGCTCGTGCCGGGGCTGCGTGCCGTCGACTCCGACCACGATTGCTGTGGAGCGGCCGGGACCTACGGACTCAAGGCCGAGCGCTGGCAGATCGCCCAGGACGTGGGTGCGCCGCTGTTCGCCAAGGTTCGCGCCGCCAAGGCTGCCGGAGCGTCACGCGCCGCCTGCGACTCGGAGACGTGCCGCTGGCAGATCGAGCAGTCGTCCGGCGTGCCCACCGTCCACCCGGTCAGCATCCTCGCCGAGTCCTACCGTCGCGCCGATGAGGCCGCCTCCGAACCGCGTCGCCGGCTGGTCTAGGTCATCGACTGCGGGCGTTACTTGATGAGCTTGCGCTCCATCTGGTTGATCGCGATCCACATCGAGACGGCGAAGAACGCGAGCAGGTACAGCAGGTCCCACAGCTGGCCGATCCCGACGATGCCGGTCGACAGCCCGCGGATGAGGTTGATGCCGTGATACAGCGGCGTGAACTGGATGATCGTCACGAGCCACTCCGGCAACGCCAGCTCGATCGGGAAGAACGTGCCGCTGAACAGGAACATGGGCATGACGATGAGGCCCATCGGCACGTCGAAGTCGTTCACGGTGCGCAGGTACGAGGTGCCTGCCAGTCCGGCGGCCGCGAATGCCGCGGCGACGAGCAGGGCCGCGGGGATCATGAGAATGCCGAGCGGGGAGAGCACGAGGCCCATGAAGAACATGATGACGAACATCGCCACGGCGTAGAGCGAGGCGCGCATGAGGGCCCACAGCATCTCGCCGATCGCGATCTCGGTGATGCCCATCGGCGTGGCAAGCACGCCGTCGTAGGTCTTCGCGTAGTTGAGCTTGAAGAAGACGTTGAAGATCGTCTCGAAGACCGCGCCGTTCATCGCCGCGGTCGCCACCAGGGCGGGGGCGACGAAGGCCGCGTAGGCGACGACCTCGCCGTTGGCGAGCGGCACCTCGCGGATGATGCCGCCGAGGCCAAGGCCGATCCCGACGAGGTAGAAGATCGGCTCGAACACGCCGCTGAAGATGATGATCCACTGGTGGCGGTAGACCATGATGTTGCGCTCGACGAGGCGTCGGGCGCGCCAGATCCGGCTCCAGGCCTCCGCCAGTGGGCCGGCCTGCACCGGCTGCGTGATCGCGGTCATCAGCCCGCCATCCGCTTCGTGAGGTTCCGATCGGCGAGGTAGGCGCCGATCCCGAACATGACGAGCAGGTACGCGAGGTGGAACGGCGCCGTCAGCGGATCGAGCTGATCGAGGATCGACCCGCGGATGAGCTGCACGCCGTGGAAGAGCGGCGTGGCCCACGCCACCCACTGCGCCTGCTCCGGCAGGTTCGTGAGCGGGAAGAACGTGCCGCTGAGCAGGAACAGCGGGTTGATGACGAATCGGAAGATGGCGCTGAAGCCGACGTCGTTCTTCTGGGTGGCGGTGAAGGCGATGAGGCAGGAGCTGAACGCGACGCCGACCAGCGTCGCCACCGGGATCGCGAGAACCGCCAGCGGGGTCCGCACGATCCCGAACAGGGCGAGCACCACCAGGAAGACCGCCGCTAGCGTGCCGATGCGGAACGCGCTCCAGGCCAGCTCACCGAAGACGATGCTCCGCACTCCGAGGGGCGTCGAAAGCATGGCCTCGTAGTTCCGGCCCCACATGATCTTGTTCATGATCGGGTACGTCGACTCGAAGGTAGAGGTCTGCATCGCCATGGCGGCCAGCAGCCCCGGCCCGAGCCAGTCGATGTACGGCACGCCTCCGAACGCGGACAGGTCGCCGGGCGTGAGGAGTGCGCCGATGCCGATGCCCATGGCGGTCAGGAAGAGGATCGGCTGGAGAAAGCCGAACGCCAGGCTCCGATGCCAGAGGCGCTTGTAGACGAGCCAGTTGCGCTGCCAGACGCGGCCCGACCCGGCGAGAACGGTCATGCGGGAATGCCTACTCGACCAGCGAGCGGCCGGTCAGGCGCAGGAACACGTCCTCGAGGCTCGATCGGCGCACGAGGGCGCTCTCGATCGGGATCTGCCGCTCGTTGACCTGCTCGAGCGTCCGCTCGCCATTCGCGGTGTAGAGCAGCAGCCGATCGGGCAGCTCCTCGATCCGGTCGGCGAGGCCGTCGAGCTGGCCGTTGAGGTTGTCTCGGGTCTGATCGGCGAAGCGCAGCTCGAGCACCTCCTTGGTGGAGTGCTGGTCGATGAGCTGTCGTGGCGATCCTTCGGCGACGATCTTCGCCTTGTCCATGACCACGAGGTGGTCGCACAGCTGCTCCGCCTCGTCCATGTAATGGGTCGTGATGATGAGCGTCGCTCCGCGGCGTTTGAGCTGGTAGAGACGCTCCCACAGGAGGTGACGCGCCTGCGGGTCGAGGCCCGTGGTCGGCTCGTCCAGGATCACGAGGTCCGGGTCGTTGATCAGCGCGCGAGCGATCGTCAGGCGCCGCTTCATCCCGCCGGAGAGCGGCTCCACCTGGTCCTTCGCCCGCTCGTCGAGCTGCACGAACTCGAGCAGCTCCTTCGTCCGCTGGTCGGCGACGCTGCGCGGGATGTCGAAGTAGCGCGCGTACATCTCGAGGTTCTCGCGCACCGTGAGCTCGGTGTCGAGGTTGTCGATCTGCGGCACGACACCGAGCCGAGCCTTGATCTCGCGAGCCTGGGTGCGCGGGTCCATGCCGATCACGCTCAGTGTCCCGTCGCTCACCGGCGACGAGCAGGCGATCATCCGCATCGTGCTCGTCTTGCCCGCGCCGTTCGGCCCGAGGAAGCCGAATGCCTTGCCGGGACGCACGTCGAAGTCGACGCCATCGACGGCGGTGAAGCCGTTCGCGTAGCGCTTCGTCAGGCCGCGGGCATGGACAAGGGATTCGGAAGTCGTCATGGAGTTCTGCATTCTAGACCGATCCTGTCATCGGAACTCATCGGCCCACATCGGCCGGATGTCGCAGGTGACGGACGGCCCGAAGGCTCTAGGGACCTGCTGCCAGGGAGTCGGCTCGCGGATCGGCGCCGCCCTCGTACGACCCGTCGGGCCGGCGGCGGATGATCTGCGACCAGCCCATGAGCGACGCCCTCGGCTCGACCGTCGCCACCTCGTGGCCGCGCGCCTCGAGCTGATCGACGGTCGCAGCGTCCACGCCGTCGGCCTCGATCCGGACCGGGCCCAGCGGCTGATGCGCCGCCTCGGTTTCGAGGATGAACCGCGGGCGGTCGACGAGCGCCTGCGGATCGAGGCCGTCGTCGACCAGGCCGGTGACGAGCTGGACCATGATGTGCGGCTGGGCGTCGCCGCCCATCGATCCCAGGGCGACCTCCGCCACGCCGTCGCGCAGGAGCATCCCGGGCATGAGCGTGTGGAGCGGCCGCGACCGCGGCGC
Organism: Chloroflexota bacterium; assembly: GCA_025699005.1. GTDB lineage: Bacteria > Chloroflexota > Limnocylindria > QHBO01 > QHBO01 > JACDBZ01. The sequence goes on from JAILWI010000008.1 coordinate 77,176, forward strand.
GAGGGCGTTCCGGTGCGCCGGATCGAGCGAGAACAGCGCCCCGCGGTTGTGCAGCATGATCCCCGTCGATCCACCCATGACCCCCGAGCCGAATCCCATGTAGTTCGACTCGATGAGGCTCACCATCATCCCGTCGGCATCGGCGGCGCAGAGGTAGACCGTGCCCCCGCCGGGCGGGTTCGTCGGCACGAGGCGCTGCGCACGATCCGGCGACAGCCGCGACGCCAGCCATGCGGTGTGCCGGGCCGACAGCAGCTGATCGACGTCGTCGAGGGCGCGGTCCGGTTCGGCGACGCAGCGGTCTCGCTCGCTCCAGGCGACCTTGAGCGCCTCGACCTGGGCGTGGATGCGGTCGGCGCTCAGGGCAGCGCCCATCGGCCAGTCCAGGGCCTCGAGGACGTTCAGAGCCATGAGCGCCGTGATCCCCTGCGAGTTGGGCGGGAGGTTGGCCACCTCGACGCCTCGGTAGCTCGTCGAGATCGGGTCGACCCACTCCCCGCGGTGGGTGGCGATGTCGTCGGCGGTCATGACGCCGCCGCCCGCGCGGATGGCCCGAGCAATCTCCGCGCCGATCGGCCCGCCGTAGAACGCGTCCCGTCCGCCCTCGGCGATGGCCCGCAGCGACGCACCGAGCATCGGCTGACGGAAGATCTCGCCGGCGCTGCCGGCATCGGCGAACACCGCCCGGGCCGCGGCGTCGAACGTGGGAAGTGACCTCGCGATCGACCGCGCGGTGACCGTCGTGAGGCGGTAGCCATCCTCCGCCACGCGCGCGGCGGGCTCGACTGCGTCGCCCAGCGAGCGCCGGCCGAATCGGCGCAGCAGCTGGTCCCAGGCATCGACTCCCCCGGGGACGGTGATCGAGAGCGGTCCACGGACCGGCATCGCGTCGTGACCCGCGGCTCGGACGGCCTCGATCGAGAGCCCGCTGGGGGACCGGCCGCTGCCGTTGAAGCCACGGAGGCGCCGCTCGACGGGGTCCCACACCAGGGCGAATGCGTCGCCGCCGAGGCCGCAGGCGTTGCAGTAGACGACCGCGAGCATCGCGTTCGCCGCCACGGCCGCGTCCACCGCCGTGCCACCGGCACGCAGGGCGTCCACGCCGGCGGCGGTGGCGAGCGGGTGGGGCGTGACGACCATGCCGTGAGGCGACGTGATGGGTGGCATGGCGGCGACCGTACCAGACAGCGAGGGCACCGCACCCGCGGGTGGACCCGCACCAGCAGCGAGAGGATACTGACCGCCATGAGCAGCACCATCGCCGTCATCGGCGCGACCGGGTTCGTCGGGTGTCACCTGGTCCCTCACCTCGTGACGAACGGGCACCGGGTCATCGCCATCTCACGCGATGGTCGGCGGCTGCCCGAGTGGACCGATGCCGTCGAGGCCCGAGCCGGTGACGTCACGAAGCAGAACCTCGACGCGGCGGTGGCGGGCGCCGATGCCGTCGTTCACCTTGCGGCGATCGCGCGCGAGACCGGCGGCCGCACGTTCGACGAGGTCAATGTCGAGGGAACCCGGCGCGCGGTGGCGGCGGCCGAACGGGCGGGGGTCCGGCGCTTCGTCCATCTCTCCGCCCTCGGCGTCATCGACGACCCGAAGCTCGACTTCCTGTACTCGAAATGGCAGGCCGAGGAGATCGTCCGTGCCAGCCCGCTCGACTGGGTGATGCTCCGACCATCGCTGCTCTTCGGCGAGGGGGACGGCTTCTTCAACCTCATCAAGGTCACGCTCAAGTGGTGGTCACCGGGCGTGGTTGCGATCCCCGGAAAGGGGGATGCGAAGTTCCAGCCACTCTCGGTTGATGACCTGGCCATGGCGATCGAGCAGAGCGTGACGGACTCCGGTCGGGCGCGGTCGGTGTACGAGCTCGGCGGTCCGGAGTGGCTGACGTACCGCGAGATCGTCGACGCCGTCAGCGACACGACGGGCATGCGCCGGCTCAAGCTCGGCATGCCGATCCCGATCATCAGCGCACTCACCGCGGTGACCGACAAGGTGCTGCCGATCTTCCCGGTCAGCCACGACCAGATCAGCTCGCTCCAACGGCCGAACTACACCGAGCTCGACGCATTCGAGCGCACCTTCGGGGTCAAGCCGAAGCCGATCGACCTCTCGTATCTCAAGGCGGCGTGATCTCGACCACGACTCGACCACAGCGGACATGACGGAGGAGACCCCACGGATGACGGCAACCGGCTCGGGCACGAAAGACGATCCCTGGAAGCTGACGACGGCTCCGGGAAGCAGCACCTACGAGATGTACCGCGACGAGGCAGCGGACCCGCCGCAGCTCGTCTGCCAGGTCGGCTCGACGAAGCTCATGTACCACCTGCGGGCGATCGAGGATCTTCACGCCTGGCTGAAGGAGCAGGGCGACTGGGTCCCGCTCGGAGCCGCGGACGAGGGCAAAGCCGCGCCGGACGGAAGCGTGGAGGCCTTCGGCCGCGACGCGTCGAACCCCGTCGGCGGCTGGTACGGCCTGCGCAAGGGCTACCGAGGGCGCTTCGGCATGTATCTGCCGCCGCTCCTCGAGGCGCTGGGCCTCGTGGAGCTGGAGCACAACCCGCGCGACAACCGGGTCCGCGCCGTCTGATGGCTCGCGGAACCGGCGCCTCCGCCGGTCAGTCGCCCCAGGTCTCGCCCGGCTCCAGCGCCACGACCTCCGCACCGGTGTGCTCGCGGAGCTGATCGGGAGTGCCGGCGAGGATCGGGAACGTGCCGTAGTGGACGGGGATGACCGTGGATGCGCCGATGAGCTCCAGAGCCAGCCCGGCGTCGCGCGGTCCCATCGTGTAGTGCCCGCCGATCGGGAGCACCGCGATGTCCGGGTTGTAACGCTGGCGCACGAGCCGCATGTCCCCGAACAGGTCGGTGTCGCCGGAGTGGTAGACCGTCGTGCCGTCCTCGAACTCGATCACCCATCCCCAGCAGCCCAGGTCGCGGGTGACCTGCTCGGCACCGCTTCCGAGCGTGGCACCGCCGCTGTGGTCGGCGTGGACCATCGTGAACCGGATGCCCGCGGCCTCGACCGTGCCGCCCTTGTTCATCCCGATCGACTCGATGCCCCGCGCGCCGAGCCAGATCTGCATCTCGTGGGAGCCGAGCGTGGCCGCACCCTCGACGCTCGCCAGCTCGACGAGATCGACGCAGTCATCGCCGACGTGGTCGAAGTGGCAGTGGGTGGGCGCCACGACGCTGACCTTCTCGGCGGTGCGGTAGGCATCGGCATAGTTGGGAGCTCCGGTCCAGCGGTCGACCCAGACCCAGGCATCCTCGGGGGATCGATACAGCACGCCGCCGTGACCGAGCCGGGTGATGCGTAGGTTCGCCATGGGTGTCTCCTCTCGTCAGCTCGTCGTGGTGACCGTTCGCAGGACCGGGCGGGGTAGCGTCGCGTTCATCGGGGCGGCAGCAGTCGATCGGCATCGGCGATCCGCCGCATCCAGGGAAGCTCGCGCGCGATGGTCGTCTCCGGCCCGTGTCCAGGGAGCACTCGCACCTCGGCCGGGAGCTCCGCGGCCATGCGCCGCAGCGAGGCGACCATGGCAGCGTCACTCCCGCCGGGCAGGTCGGTGCGGCCGTACGAACCGGCGAACAGGACGTCTCCGGACAGGAGCAGCCCCAGCCGCTCCTCGTAGAGGCAGACCGAACCCTCCGTGTGGCCCGGGAGATGGAGGACATCGAGGACGAGATCGCCGATGCGAAGCTGCTCGCCGTCGCGGAGATCGCGGCTCGGCGAGCTGGGCTCAACCTCGAAGCCGTAGGTGTTCCGACCGTCGAGCCAATACCCGTCGTCGGGATGGATCGCGAGCGGCGCGCCGGAGGCGCGAATCAACGGCCCGTTGTCGTAGATGTGGTCGATGTGGCCGTGCGAGTTGGCGACAAGGTGGAGCGTCAGGCCGTTCGCGGCCACGCGCTCCATGAGCGGCCGGGCGGCGCCCATGCCGGGGTCGATGACCAGGGCATCGGCCGAGCGTCCGTCCCAGACGAGGTACGCGTTCGTCTCCCAGGGTCCGAAGGCACCGACCTCGATGCGGACCCCGTGCTCCGGATCGACTGCCGGGGCGCCGGCGCGTTCGACGACCGTGTCGTCGCTCACTGCTCGCGGCCGCCGGCCGGGCCGCTCACGCCGGGCATGCCGTCCGTCGGACGCAGGCCGAGGTGCGCGGCGAGCTGCCGGGCGAGCTCGTCCGCCACATCGTCCATCGGCACGGTCGCGCCGAACTCACGCGCCAGCGAGGTGACGCCCTTGCCGGAAAGGCCGCAGGGAATCATCTCGTCGAACCAGGACAGGTCGTTGTTGACATTGAGCGCCAGGCCATGGGTGGTCACGCCGCGCTTCACGCGCACGCCGATGGCGGCCAGCTTGCGCTCCCCGTCGACCCAGATGCCCGGATACCCGTCGAGCCGGTCGCCGGCGACGCCGAACGCCCCGGCCGTGGCGATGATCGCCGACTCGAGGACGCGCACGTATCGGCGCAGGTCGAGCGGGTCGCGGAGCTCGACGATCGGATAGGCGACGAGCTGGCCCGGTCCATGGAACGTGATGTCGCCGCCGCGGTCGATGCGCACGAGCTCCGTGCCGAGCTCGCGAAGCCGCTCCGGGCTGGCCAGCAGGTTCGATGCGTCACCCCCGCGCCCGATCGTGTAGACCGGGAAGTGCTCGAGGAGCAGCAGGCGGTCGCCGATCCTCCGCCCCCGTCGCTGATCGGCCAGCTCGTCCTGGAGCTCCCAGGTGGGGTGATAGGGGACCGTGCCGAGGTGCTCGACCGTCAGCCGCCCGCCGTGGCCCGCGAGCAGCGGATGCTCATCGCTGGCGGGACGGTGCGCCGTGGTCGGGTCGGGCCGGCGGGCGCGCCGGACGTTCGGGGCGGGTGCCGTGCTGACGTCGCGGAAGGGCGTATCGGCCGTCATCTTGACCCGGCGTGCTCGGTCAGGAGGCGGCGGCGGTCTCACGACCGGGGACCTGCTCCGCCGCGTGGTAGCTCGAGCGGACGAGCGGTCCGGACTGGACGTGCTTGAAGCCCATCTCCAGGCCGATCCGCCGCAGGCTCATGAACTCGGCCGGCGTGTAGTACTTCACGAGCGGCAGGTGCTGGCGGCTCGGTCGCAGGTACTGGCCGATGGTGAGCACGTCCACATCGGCATCGCGCAGCAGCTGCATGGCCTCGACGATCTCGTCCCACGACTCCCCGAGCCCGAGCATGATGCCGGTCTTCGTGACCATGCTCCCGAAGCCGATCTCCGTCGCAACCTCGCGGCCGTGGGTCAGGACGTGGACCGACCGGTCCCATCGGGCTCGCCGCCGAACGGGGCGCTGGAGGCGGGGGACCGTCTCGACGTTGTGGTTCAGGATGTCGGGCCGCGCCTCGACGACGGTCCGGATATCGGCGTCGCGTCCGTTGAGGTCGCTGATGAGGACCTCGATCGAGGTGCCGGGATTCGCGGCGCGGATCTCGGTGATCGTATCGGCGACCATCTGCGCACCGCCGTCCGACAGGTCGTCGCGGGCGACCATCGTGATGACGACGTGCTTCAGGCCCATCTGCTGCGTTGCCTCGGCCACGCGCCGCGGCTCATCCATGTCGGTGACGGGTGGTCGTCCGGTGTCGATGGCGCAGAAGCCACAGTTCCGGGTGCAGACGCTGCCGAGGATCATGAACGTGGCGGTGCCGAGCGCCCAGCACTCGCCCTGGTTCGGGCAGCGTGCCTCCTCGCACACCGTGTTGAGCGACTCCGCGCGGAGGATGCGGTTCGTGTCGGCATACGTGCTGCCGACGCCGATGCGGACCTTGAGCCACTCGGGGCGCCGCCCGTTCGGGCCGGCGTTCTCGGGCACCGGGTCGCCGGGCGCCAGCAGGCCGCCGTCGACCTGCGGCCCTCCGGGATACATCACCTCGGACGGCGAGGCGTGCCCGGTCGAGACGGGATTCGAGACGACGTTGAGCTCACCGAGCGACGAGAAATCGCGTCCGGGATTGTCGAGGGCCATGGGGCAAGTCTACCGAAGGGCCCGCGAGCGTGCCCGCGCGTGCTCAGGATGGGACCCAGGTACGGGGGGTCCCATGGGGGTGCGCCGGCGCAACGCGCGCCTCGGCCGTCGCGTTCGGGCACCACGGTACTCCGACGATCGGAAATCCCATGGCCCCGCGAGCTCCGGAAGCCTACGGTTTGCCCATGTTGCTCGCTCGGCAGCCAGGCACGGAAGCTCGGGGAGGCGTCGGCACGCCTCACCGGGGGCTGCCGCGCGCGCTCGCCGCGCTCCTCGCCGCCACGGCGATCGCGCTGGCGTCGGCATCGACGGTGAGCGCTGCCCTGATCTGGACGCTGACCGCCACCCCGACCACGGTGATTGCCGGCAGCACGACGAGCTTCTCGCTCACGGCCACGAACCTGGTGGCGCTCGACCCCATCCGCTGCATCGAGGTCGACGTGCCCTCGAACTTCGACGTGGTGTCCACGAGCGCACCGAGTGGGTGGTCGGCATCCATCGTGGGCGGTTCCGGCAACCGGGTTCGGGTCAGCAGCGCCGGCGGCATCGGCGGCATCGGACGTCCCCTCAGCATGACCTTCACGATCCGCGCCACCGCGCTCGCTCCTGACCGGCTCGCCTGGCCCGGGGACGCCTATTCGCTTTCCGACTGCAGTGGTCCGCGCTCCCTGGTGGGGACGCCTCCGACCGTCCTCGTCCTGACGGGCGCGACCCCGACTCCCGTTCCCACGCCGCAGCCGACCGTGGCCCCGACCCCCGTGCCGACGCCGGCTCCCACGATCCCGCCGACCCCCCGCCCGACCGCGACGCCGATTCTTCCTCTGCCGACGGTCAGCCTGCCTCCGGTCCTGCCGCCCGGCGAGACTCTGACGCCGAGCCCCGGTCCGCGCTCATCCACGACCCCCACGCCGTCCCCGACGCCGCGGCCGGATCTCGGAACTGGCGGGCCGGCGCCGACCCGCGGTCCCGGCGGACCAGCTTCCGGACCGGGTACCGGTGGCACGGCCCAGCCACCGACCGGAGGCGGGACCGCAGCGCCGTCGCTCGGCGTGGGGAGCGGGGGACCGACGGTTCCCGGCGTCGGATCGCTCCGGCCCGGCACCATCGTCGTGGCACCGGTCGCGTCCCTCGACGGGTCCCCGTTCGGCGGCGACTTCGCGTCGATCTCGATCTTCGGAGACTCGACCCTGTGGCTCGTCCCGGCCGCGACGGTCGCCGCGCCGGGCCTTCTCATCCTGATCTGGGCCGGCGCTCAGGCGGGCGTCGCGCTCCTGTGGGCTCCGGCCATCCGCCGCCTGCGACGCGGCGGCGTCCCGGCGCGGGCGTAGCTCTGAATACCGCCATGACGAAGAAGGGCCCCGGACGAAGCGTCCGGGGCCCTTCTTTCCGATGCGGGTCAGCGCGAGCGGCGTGCCCGGGTGACCGAGTGCCCGACGAGCACTGAAGAAGCGAGCGTAAGACCGCCCAGGAGAAGCGCAAGCTGCGTTCCGCTGAACGATCCATCCGAGCCGATCGCGGCATCGGGGAGCTCGCTGGCGGCCGGCGTCGGCGACGGTGCGCCCGCCGCGACAGCGAAGTTGTAGACGTGCAGCATGATCATGCCGTCGTCATCCGCTGTCGTATCGAGCACGATCACGCCGTTCGAGGACGACACGAGTGCGGCATCGTCGCCGCTGCCGGGCGTGAAGCGAAGCGCACCGAACGCGAAGCCACTCGGGGGCGTCGTCTCGGTGATCGTCACGGTGCCGTCCTCGACCGAGAAGCCGTAGTGGCTCAGGTCAAGGCAGACATCGGCGTCCAGGGTGCCGTTGCGGGTGGCGTCATAGGCCACGTCGGGCTCGCAGGCACCGACCTGCATGAAGTCGCCGTCGGTGCTCAGGGTCTGGGTGCCATCACTGTCGGCCACGGTGAAGTCGAAGGCGGACGTTCCGCCGGCGACCGCGCCGGGCGTCTGGGTGTCACCATCGAGCACCACGGTCGGGCACTCGAGCACCGTCTCGACCGTGGGGCCGAAGGCGGCATCAGGGGTGGTCGGGTTCGTCGCAGCACGTGCCTCGACGGCATCGAACTCGGCCATGGTGCTCACGTCGGCGCAGTTGTGCTTCATGACCATCACGGTCGCATCGCTCGGCGCGGCGGCGACGGCGAAGTTGTAGACGTGCAGCATGATCATGCCGTCGTCATCGGCGCTGGTGTCCAGCTCGATGACGCCGTTCGAGGCAGAAACGAGGCTGGCCTCGTCCCCGCTGCCGGGGGTGAAACGAAGAGCGCCAAAGGCAAATCCGGCGGGCGGCGTTATCTCGGTGACTGTGACGTCACTGTCGCCAGCCACGGCGAACTCGTAGTGGCTGAGATCGAGGCACACGTCGGCGTCGAGGCTGCCGTTGCGATCGGCGTCATACGCAACATCGGTCTCGCATGCGCCGGTCTGCGTGAATGCACCGTCGGTGCTGAGCGTCTGCGTGGTCGATCCATCCGCGACGGTGAAGTCGAAGGCGGACGTCCCGCCGGCGACCGTGTCCGGCGTCTGGGTGTCTCCCTCGAGCACCACGGTCGGGCACTCGAGCACGGTCTCGACCGTCGGGCCGAAGGCGGCATCGGGGGTCGTCGGGTTGGTGGCGGCTCGGGCCTCGACGGCCTCGAACTCCTCTGTGGTGCTCACGTCGGCACAGTTGTGCTTCATGACCATGACGGTCGCATCACCGCCACCGTGGATGGCGACGCTGCCTTCGGAGCGCGGGGCCGCTCCGCCGCTCGTCCCGAGCGTCGGGGCGACGAGTGCCAGGAGCATCGCGGCGGCGGCGACGAGCGCCAGGCCGATCCGCGGCACTCCCGCGAGGGCTCGTGTGGATCCGGATGAGTTCATGTGTTCCTCCAATGACGCCAGCCCGGCTGACACGGTGATGGGCGATCGGCAAACAGGGCGGTTGCCGATTCCGACAGCAGCGCGCAGGGTCACTGGTTGGGCGACGCGTACCCCGCTGGACGGGGTACGCAGACAAGCGGGCGCTGTATCACCATGGACATCGCAGGATCGATGCCACCGGCCCAATGAGGCAGGTTTTGGGAGAATCCCGACCCCGCGTGTGAGCCGTCGCGCGTTGGCAGATGAGCCGCTCAGCCGATCAGCCGAGGGGCGTGCTGATGTCCCACTCCTCGAGCGCCTTGCGGACGTCGGCCATGAAGAACCCGACCTGGGCGCCGTCGAGGACGCGATGGTCGAACGAGCAGGTCATGTTCATCATGTGGCGGATGGCGATGACATCCTCGCCATCGATCTCCATGACGCGCGGCCGCTTGACGATGGCCTCCATCGACAGGATCGCCACCTCGGGGGCGTTGATGATCGGCATCGAGCTGACCGACCCGAACCAGCCGGTGTTGTTCACGGTGAACGTACCGCCCTGGAGCTCGTCGAGCCGGAGCTTGCCGCTCTTGGCCCGCCCCGAGATGTCGCGGATCCGCGCGTTGACGCCGCTGATCGAGAGCTGATCGGCGTTCGCGATGACCGGCACGATGAGGCCGTTGTCGACCGCCACGGCGATGCCGATGTTCATGGCCTGCTTCAGGATGATCTTGTCGTCGGCGAACTGGCTGTTCAGCCTGGGGTGGCTGCGCAGCGTCTCGGTGACCGCCTTCACGACCACGGCTACGAACGACAGCGAGGCGCCTTCGCGCGCCTTGAAGGCGGCGTTGTTCGCCTCGCGCCACTTCACCGCGTTCGTCATGTCGACCTCGACGACGGTGTAGGCGTGCGGCACGGTCTGCTTGACCTGGGTCATCTTCTTCGCGATGCCCTTGCGCATCTGCGAGAGCGGGACCTCGGTGTCGCCGCCGGCTGCGGTCGGAACCGGCGCCGGTGACGGTGCCGCCGGTGCGGCGGGCTTCGATTCGGCCTTCGTCTCGGCCGGGGCTGCCTGCGCTGCGGGCGCCGATGCTTCCGCCGCTGCGGGAGGCTGGGCGGCAGGCGCCGGCTCGGCGGCCGCGGCCTTCGCGCCGCCGCTGTTGATGAACTCGAGGACGTCGTCGCGGGTGACGCGACCACCGGCCCCGGTGCCCTTCAGGCGGGCCACGTCGATCTCGTGCTCGCGCACGAGGCGCCGGACGGCGGGGGTCATCCGCGCGTTGCCGTCGCCGTTCGACCCGGACGCCCCGGCATCACCGCTGGCCGACTCGGTCTCCGTCGACGTCGCCGCCTGGGCTGGCTGCTCCTGGGCCGGCGCCGATTCCTGCGCGGGCTGCTCCTGGGCCGGTGCCTCTTCTGCCGGCTCCGGGGTCGCCTCGGCGGCGGCGGGCTGGGCCTCAGCCTCGGCTGCCGGCGCTTCGGCTGGGGCGGCCTCCTGGGTGGGAGCCTCATCGGCCACGGCTGCCGGCTCCGCTGCCGCGCCGGCGCCTTCGGCGTCGATTTCCGCGACGGGCGTGCCGACGGCGACCGTCTCGCCGTCGGGAACGAGGATCTTCGCGATCGTGCCCGCCACCTCGGCCGGCACCTCGGCGTTCACCTTGTCGGTGACGACCTCGAACAGCGGGTCGTACTGCTCGACGGTGTCGCCTTCCTTGACCAGCCAGCGCTCGATCGTCCCCTCGGTGACCGATTCGCCCAGCTGCGGCATCTTGATCGTGGTTGCCATCGGGTGGAAGCCTTCCTCTGGTCGCGTGCGTGCGTCGTTCGTTGGGTCAGATTGTGATCGATCGGTCAGTAGGCTGCGAGCTTGCGTGCCGCGTCGACGATGCGCGCCGGCCCGATCATGTACCAGTCCTCGAGGGAGTGATGGTACGGAACGCCGGGCACATCCGGTCCGGCGAGGCGCGTCACCGGACCGTCGAGCTGCTCGAAGGCCCGCTCGCTGATCTCGGCGGCGATCTCCGCCCCGAAGCCGCCGAAGCGGTTCGCCTCGTGGACGACGAGTGCCTTGCCGGTCTTCGCCACCGACGCGAGGATCGTCTCCAGGTCCAGCGGCCGCAGGGTGCGAAGGTCGACGATCTCGGCCTCCACCCCGTCCTCGCGGGCGAGCGTCTCGGCCGCCTCGAGCGCGCAGGTGCGCATGAAGCCGTAGCAGAAGATCGACAGGTGCTTCCCGCTTCGCGCGACGTTGGCCCTGCCGATCGGCACGACCGTGTCGCCATCGGGCACCTGGGCCTTGAACAGCCGATACGTCTTCTTGTGCTCGAAGAACATCACCGGATCGGGGTCGCGGATCGAGGCCTTGAGCAGGCCCTTGGCGTCGGCCGGTGTTCCCGGCGCGACCACCTTGAGGCCCACGGTGTGCGTGAAGTACGCCTCGTTCGACTGTGAGTGGTACAGCGCGCCGTGCACGCCGCCGCCGTATGGCATCCGGATGACCATCGGCGCGGTGAACGTGCCGTTCGAGCGGTAATGGAGGCGGCTGATCTCCGACACGATCTGGTTGAAGGCGGGGTACACGAAGTCGGCGAACTGCATCTCGGCGACGGGTCGCAGCCCGTAGACCGCGGCTCCCATGGCCGCGCCGGCGATCATCCCCTCGGTCAGCGGCGTGTCCAGCACCCGCTTCTCGCCGTACTTCGCGAAGAGGCCCTCCGTGGCACCGAAGACGCCGCCCTTCTTGCCGACGTCCTCTCCGAGGACCATGACGCGATCATCGCGTTCCATCTCCTCGTCCATCGCGACGCGAATGGCCTCGAGGATGTTGAGCTCGGCCATGGTCAGTGCCCCCCGTCGATCGGGCTGAGGGGGCCCGCGGTGCCGCCGCCCGGGATCGGCTCCGCGTAGACGCGCTCGTGCGCGTCGTCGACGACCGGCTCGGGCCGCGCCTCGGCCCGCTTGCTCGCCTCGTTGACCTCCGCCTTGATCGCGCTCCGGATCTCCTCGTCACGCTCGTCGGTGAGGACGCCGGCGGCGCGCAGCTCGGCCGCGAACAACGGGATCGGGTCACGCTCCTTGAGCCCCGCGACCTCGTCGGGATCGCGATATCGGCGCTGGTCGTCGTCCGACGAATGGCTCGTGAGCCGCACCACGCGCGCCTCGATCAGGGTCGGGCCCTCGCCGCGTCGAGCGCGGTCGTGGGCCTCCCTGGCGGCTGCGTAGCAGGCGAGGACGTCCCCGCCGTCCACGACCACGCCCGGCATGTCGTAACCGGCGGCGCGCGCCGCGACCGAGCTGCCTGCCACCTGGCGGTCGAGCGGGACGCTGATCGCGTAGCCGTTGTTCTCGCACACGAAGATCACCGGCAGCTTGTGGACGCCGGCGAAGTTCATCGCCTCGTGGATCTCGCCCTGGTTCGAGGTGCCCTCGCCGAACTGGGTCATCGTGACGACGTCGTCCCCCTTGACCCAGGCGCCCATGGCGATGCCGACCGCGTGGAGGACCTGCGTCCCGACCGGCGAGCTCAGCGACACGATGTTGTACGGCGCGCCGCCGTAGTGGCCGGGCATCTGGCGGCCACCGGAGCTCACGTCATCGGCCTTGGCGAGGTGGGCGGTGATGATGTCCTCGGCGCTCATGCCGAACGTCATGGCGCTGGCGATGGACCGGTAGAACGGTGCCATCCAGTCCTGGTTGCGGCGCATCACCCACGATGTCGCCACCTGCGCGCCCTCGTGCCCCTGGCCCGAGATGATGAAGGCGATCTTGCCGGCTCGCTGCATGAGCCACATCCGCTCGTCGACGGCACGCGCCAGGAGCATGTCGCGGTACATCCCGAGGACGTCCTCGTCGCTGAGGCCGAGCTCCTGATGCCGGGGCCGGGTATCGGTCTGCGCCATTGAGCAGCCTCCTAGACGTGGATGGCCGCACCGTCGACCGCGAGCGCGGCCTCGGCGAGGACTTCGGTCAGGGTCGGGTGGGCGTGGACGCTCATCGCGATCTCGGCGGCCGTGCCCTCGACCAGCCGCGCGAGCGTCGGCTCGGCGAGGAGGTCACCGGCGTGCGGGCCGATGATGTGGGCGCCGAGCAGGATGCCGGTCTCCGCATCGGCGACGAACTTCGCGAACCCGTCGACCTCGCCGACGATGGTCGCCTTGCCCAGTGCTCGGAACGGGAATGAGCCGGTCTTGATCTCGTGGCCGGCCGCCTTCGCCTCCTCCTCGCTCATGCCGACCGATGCGATCTGCGGGCGGCAGAACGTGACACGCGGCATGAGATCCATGCGCACCGGGTCGGGGTCGTGGCCGGCCATGTGCTCGACCGCCACGACCGATTCGTGGCTCGCCACGTGCGCGAGAGCGAAGCCGGGGACGATGTCGCCGATGGCGTACAGGTGGTCGACGCCCGTGCGCATGTACTCGTCAACGATGACGTAACCGCGCTCGAGCTTCACGCCCTCGATCTTGTCGAGACCGATCTCCTCGGTCACGGGCCGGCGGCCGACGGCGACGAGAATCACGTCGGCGGTCACGTCGGTCCGCTTGCCGCCGTCCTTCGTGGCGACCTGGAAGGAGACCTCGTTCTCCGCCTTCTTGATGGTCTCGGTGTCGATGCTGCTCGCCGCGTGGATGGCGATGCCACGCTTCTTGAACACGCGGGCCAGCTCCTTGCCGACTTCGGGATCCTCGAGCGGCACGATCCGGTCGGCGTACTCGATGAGGGTGACCTCGGCGCCGAAGTCGCTGTACATGCTGGCCCACTCGACCCCGATGGCACCCGCGCCGACGATGGCGACGCGGCCGGGCACGTCGTTCCGGGCGAGGGCCTCGTCGCTTGTGATGATGAGGTGGCCGTCCGGCTCGAGGCCGGGCAGTGAGCGGGGGACCGAACCCGTGGCAAGGATGAGATTCTCGCCGCTCGCCTCGACGTCGCCCGATTCGCCGCCCGAGACGCGGACCGTGGTCGGACCGGTGAGCACCCCGTTGCCGCGCAGCACGGTGACCTTGTTCTTCTTCATGAGGAACTCGACGCCGCCGACGTGCTTGTCGATGACCTGGTCCCGACGCTTGCCGAGAGCCGCGTAGTCGAGCCCGATGCCGTCATGGCCGGAGAGCCCGAACTCACCGCCCTGCTCGGTCACGCGGTGGAGCAGGTCGGCCGTCTCGAGGAGGGCCTTGGACGGAATGCACCCACGATTCAGGCACGTGCCGCCGAGGCGGTCACGTTCGACGATCCCCACGGAAAGGCCGAGCTGCGCGGCGCGAATGGCACCCACGTAGCTCATGCCACCACCGAGGATGAGCAGATCGAAGCGTTGCTGTTCGGCCATGAGTCTCCTGGTGTTCAGCCGGCCGTGGCCGGGGCGGGTCGCGCGTCGGCCTCGAGGGACCGGCCCTCGTGCTCACCGAACGCTCGGCGCCACTCGTCGGGCACCGGGATCGGCCGCGCGGTCTGATAGTCATAGGTCACGAGCACGGTGTCCACGTCGCCGACGAGCCGCGCATCGGCACCCGCCGTCATGCGATGCCGCATCGCGAAGCTCGTGCGCCCCACGCGGTCGATCCGCGACTCGACCGTGACCTCCTCGCCGAATGCGATCGGCGACCGGAAGTCGAGCTCGACGCGGGCGAGGATGAGCGGCAGCCGGTCGAAGGACGCGTCCGGACGCAGCACGTCGAGCAGGTAGCGGATGCGCGCCAGCTCGACGTAGCTGAAGAAGACGGCGTTGTTCACGTGCCCGAACGCATCGATGTCGCGAAAGCGCACCTGCAGCGTCGTGCGGTGGCGATAGTCATCGGTCACGGGGGCCCATTCTAGCCCGTGACCGGCCCCCGGCGCGGTCAGACCGCCTCGCCGATGCGGCCGATGAGCGTTGCCAGCAGCGTCGTCCGCGGCACGATCGACGTGAGATCCAGCCATTCGTCGGCCGAGTGGTCGTCGCCGCCGACCGGTCCCAGGCCGTCGAGGGTCGGAAGCCCCATCGCGGCGCAGGTGTTGGCGTCCGAGGCGCCCCCGGTGGCCGCGTCTCGGAGCTCGAAGCCGAGCTCGGCCGCGATGCCGACCGCCAGGTCGACCAGCCGTCCCGAGGCTGCCGTCCTCTCCATCGGCGGGTGCGCGGCGATGCGCCGCAGCGAGCCGGTCACACCATCCGTGCGCGGGGTCGCCACGATGCGCTCGACCTCGGCCGCTGCGGCATCGAAGGCGTCCGTGGTCGTCGCTCGCAGGTCGACGAGCAGCGTGCAGCCGGCGGCCACCACGTTCGGCCGCGTGCCGCCGCGGATGACCCCGGCATTGACCGTGACCGACGGCCAGCGGCCGTTCAGCTCGTGGAGGCCGATGACCTGGTGCGCCGCCTCGAGAATCGCCGAGCGGCCCTTCTCCGGCTCGATCCCGGCATGCGCGGCACGGCCGGTGAGCTCGATCTCGTAGTCGGCGATGCCCTTGCGGGCGCTGACGATGTCGCCGTTCGCCCGCGCGCACTCGAGAACGAGCGCGACGTCGTGCGCCGCGGCCAGCTCGCGAATGATCGGGGTGCTGAAGGGCGAGCCGATCTCCTCGTCCGGGTTCGCGACGAACGTGACGGCCGGGTGGTGCCCCGCCTCGTGGAGCGCGGCGATGGCGTGCAGCCCGGCGAGGAGGCCGGCCTTCATGTCGGTCACGCCCGGCCCGGTTGCCCGGTCGCCGTCGGCGCGATAGGGACGGTCGGCGGCCGTCCCGTCGTCGAAGACGGTGTCCATGTGACCGATGAGGAGCAGCCGCGGCCCCGATCCTTCGAATCGCCCGACGACGAGGTCACCGAGCTGCGGCTCGCCGGCCCCCGGCCGGTGGCTCACCCGCTCGACGCTCGCGCCCAGCTCGCGCAGCGCATCGGCCACGAACGCGGCGACCCGGTTCACGCCATCGGCGCTGTACGAGCCGCAGTCGGTGTTCACGAGGTGCTCGAGCTCCGACTGGTAGCGCGGCAGGCGCGCGTCGACGATGCGCCGCAGCGCGTTCGGATCGGGCATGCCGATCAATATACTCACGCGCATGCCGCCACGGGCCGACCACCCGGACGTCGAGCTCGTCGAGCTGCGGGTGCTCGACGGCCCGAACCGCTTCTTCACGCGTCCCGCCGTGAAGCTCGAGTTCGCGGGGACCGGGCCAGGGGACGCCGAAGCCGCTGCCGGGCGCGCTCAGAGGGCGATCGAGCGACTTCACCTCGAGCTCGACCTGCCGCAGCCCCGCTTCGCGACGCGCCACTCGGTCGACGGGCGGCGCACCGCCATCGCCTTTCCGTGGCGCCGCCGCACCGTCTCGCAGTCGATCGGCACGGCTGCGGCCCGGATCGCCCTGAAGCGCTCGTCCGTCCGTCGCGAGCTGAACGGACTGCGGGCGATCGCCCTCGGCCCGCTCGCCCATGTGCCGCGCGCGCGCATCCCGCTCGTGGCGGTGACCGGCACGAACGGCAAGAGCACGACGACGCGGCTGATCGCCCACGTCTTCGCCAGCGCGGGACGCCGGGTCGGGATGACGAACTCCGACGGGATCTACGTGGATGGCGAGCTCATCGAGGCGGGGGATTGGACCGGGTTCGGCGGCGCCGGACGCGTCCTGGCCGAGCCGGGCCTCGATGTGGCCGTCCTCGAGACGGCTCGAGGCGGCATCCTCCTGCGCGGCATCGGCTATGCCGCCAACGACGTCAGCGTCGTCACCAACGTCAGCGCCGACCACCTCGGGCTCCAGGGGATCGACACGCTCGACGAGCTGGCCGAGGTCAAGGGCACGGTCGTGAGGATCACGAAGCGCGACGGCTGGGCCGTCCTCAACGCCGATGACGACCGCGTCTTCACCATGCGGCGCATGACGCGCGCCACACCCTATGTCTTCTCGCTCCAGGGCCGGACGCCGCGCGTGGACGCGGTCCTCGACCGCGGCGGGCGCGCGGCGATCCTCGACGACGGCTGGATCGTCCTGCTCGCTGCCGGACGTCGTCGTCGGCGCCTCATCGAGGCCGCCGACATCCCGGTCACCTTCGCCGGGCTGTCACGCAACAACGTGGCGAACGCGATGGCGGCCATCGCCGCGTGCGAGGCACTCGGGCTGACGAGCCGCCAGATCAACCGCGGGCTGCGTGCGTTCCCGCTCGACGCGCGGACGAACCCGGGCCGCCTCAACCTCTACGAGCGTCACGGTCGCTTCGCGCTCGTCGACTTCGCGCACAACGAGGCGGGGCTCATCGGCCTCATGGAGGTCGCGCGCGCGGTGGCCGGGAGCCACCGGATCGGGCTGGCGCTCGGCACGGCGGGGGATCGGACCGACGAGATCCTCAACCGACTGGGGGTGATCGCGGGCGGTGCCGACGACCTCGTCATCGCCGAGAAGGAGCACTACCTGCGCGGCCGCGACCGCGAGGAGATGAACGAGCTGCTGCGCGCCGGGGCGCGCGAGGGCGGCTACACCGGCGAGGTCACCGCCCTGCCGACCGAGCTCGAGGCGTTCCGCACGCTCCTCGACAGGGCCGAGCCGGGAGACGTGGCGGTGGTCATGGCCCACGTCGAGCGTCGCGAGCTGTTCGCGTGGCTCGAGCAGGAGGGCTACCGGCCGGTCGACAACGACCGGCTGCGCGAGGTCATCGGCGCCTGACGCCCGTCCGGGCTAGAGCTCGACCTCGACCTCGTCGTCCGAGTCGACGACACCGACCACCGCCTGGAGCCCGTCCGACTCGCTTGCCGATCCGTGCTGCCGGCGCTGGAGCTCCTTCCACACCTGGTTGGCGTGGTCCACGCACACGACGACGACGTCACCGTCGGTCGCCGTGTCCAGGGCATGTCGGGTCGCCTCGAGCTCGTCGAGGATGACGGTCGTCGAGGTGACCCGGGACGCGTCGTCCTCCGCCGACTCGATGCCCCGCACGATGAGCTCGGCGGTCTGGCCCGACGGCCGGCCGCGGTTGTTGGCGTCCTCGCGCACGATGATCTCGTCGAAGTAGGCCGCGGCCGTCCTGCCCAGCTCGACGATGTCCTCGTCGCGCCGATCGCCGGCGGTCGCGATGACGCCGATGCGTCGCCCGGTGACCGGTGGCCGGGCGCCGCCCGCCGAAGCGATCGTCAGCTGGTTCACGAACTCGCCGAGCGCACGGACGGCCGGCGGGTTGTGGGCGTAGTCGACGACGACCCGGTAGCCATCGAGCTCGAACATGTTCAGGCGTCCCGGCGCCATGAAGTAGCTCGTGGTGAACGTGCGGAGGCCCTGCCGGATGTCGTGGAGGTGCGCCCCCGCGGCCCAGGCGGCGGCCGTGGCGGCGAGAGCATTCGCCACGTTCATCCGGGCTCGGCCCTCGAACGTGGCCGGGATGAGGTGGGTCCACACCAGCGACATGCT
>JAILWI010000009.1 GCA_025699005.1 Chloroflexota bacterium
GGGGCCCCCCGTCTCCCTGCCGCCCGGGCCCCGGGGGGGGCCCCGGCCGTGCCCGCGGCGGGGGGGGGGGGGGCCGCCCCTTGGCGCCCCCCCCCCCCGCGACGATCTGACCCGACCCCGATACATCATCAGCATCGCCGCCGAGCTGGCGAGCTGCCATCCGCGCACGCTGCGGATCTACGAGGAGGAGGGCCTCCTCTCTCCGCAGCGGCGCAACAACCTCCGTCTCTACAGCGAGGCGGATATCCAGCGCGTTCGTATCATTCGTTTCCTGACGCGCCGACAGCGAGTGAACCTCGCCGGCGTGCGGGTCATCCTTCAGCTCGAGTCACTCGGGAAGATCCGGGTCTACGATCTGTTCGATGAGGACGATGTAGAGCGATTCGCCGAAGACCACGACGAGCAGGTGCTCGTCGACGCGCCGGCTGAAGGAGCGACCAAGCGTGGCAACTGACGAGACACAGAACATTCCCGAGCCGTCGGCGAACGAGGAGAACGGCGGGGACCTGGAGCGAGTCCAGGTCCTGCCGCTCGTCGCCCTGCGCGACACGGTGATCTTTCCCGAGATGATCGTTCCGCTGCAGGTCGGACGTGACCGCAGCGTCAAGGCGCTCGACCGCGCCGTCCGCACCTCGCAGCCCGTGGCGCTGGTGACCCAGCGCTCGAGCGAGCAGGAGGACATCACCACCGCGGAGGAGCTCTACCCGGTCGGCACCCTGGCGAAGATCGCCCAGGTCATCCGGCTCCAGGACGGCACCATCCGCGCGATCGTGCAGGGTCAGCGCCGAATCCGGCTGCTCGACCTGCTGCAGAGCGACCCGCACCTCGAAGCTCGCGTCGAGGTGATCGAGGACGTCACCGAGAAGACTCTCGAGGTCGAGGCCCTCATGGCGTCGATCCACGCGCAGATCGAGCAGTACGTCAGCAGCGGTGCATCGGTCCCGCCCGAGGTGGCGGTCGCCGCCCGCAACATCAGCGACGGCGGGCTGCTGGCCGACATGACGGCGTACAGCCCGGACATGTCGACCGAGCAGCGCCAGGAGCTGCTCGAGACCGTCAACGTGGCGGATCGGCTGCGCCTGGCGAGCCAGTTCCTCTCGAAGCAGATCGAGGTGCTCGAGCTCAAGGGCCGCATCCAGAGCGAGGTCAAGTCCGAGATGGACAAGACCCAGCGCGAGTACATCCTGCGCGAGCAGATGAAGGCCATCCAGAAGGAGCTCGGCGAGGACGACCCGGCGGTCGCCGAGGCGTCCGAACTCCGCGAGCGCGTCGAGCAGTCGGCGATGCCCGAGGAGGTCAAGGAGCGGGCGCTCAAGGAGGTCGATCGCCTCTCCCGGATCCCGAGCGCATCTCCCGAGCAGGGCGTCATCCGCACCTACGTCGACTGGCTGGTCAGCCTGCCCTGGGGCATCGAGACCGATGACAACCTGGACCTCGAGGACGCGGAGAAGATCCTGAACGAGGACCATTGGGGCCTCGAGAAGCCGAAGGAGCGGATCGTCGAGTACATGGCCGTGCGCAAGCTGGCCGAGAAGATCCGATCTCCCATCCTCCTGTTCGTCGGACCGCCCGGCGTCGGCAAGACGAGCCTCGGCAAGAGCATCGCTCGGGCCATGGGCCGCAAGTTCGTGCGCATGAGCCTGGGCGGCATCCACGATGAGGCGGAGATCCGCGGGCACCGGCGCACCTACATCGGCGCACTGCCTGGCCGCGTGATGCAGAACATCAAGACGGCGGGATCGGCGAACCCGGTCTTCATGCTCGACGAGATCGACAAGGTCGGCATGGACTTCCGTGGCGATCCCTCGTCGGCACTGCTCGAGGTCCTGGATCCCGAGCAGAACAACACCTTCGCCGACAACTACCTCGAGGTGCCGTTCGACCTGAGCAAGGTGCTCTTCATCGCCACGGCGAACATGCTCGACACCATCCCGGCCGCCCTGCGCGATCGGATGGAGGTCATCCAGCTGCCGGGCTACACGCAGCTGGAGCGGGTGCGGATCGCCGAGCGGTTCCTGGTCCCGAAGCAGCTCGAGAACCATGGCCTCACCGAGGAGAACCTGAAGTTCGAGGAGGGCGCGCTCGTCCGCCTCATCCAGGCCTTCACCCGGGAAGCCGGCGTCCGCAACCTGGAGCGCGAGATCGCGAACGTGGCCCGCAAGGTCGCGCGGCGCGTGGCGAGCGACCCGAAGACGAAGGTCGTCGTCAAGCCCGAGGATCTCGAGGAGTACCTCGGACCGGGACGGTTCGAGTACGGCGAGCTCGACGCGGAGGACCAGATCGGCATGGTGACCGGGCTCGTCGTCAGCGACGCGGGCGGCGACATCGTGCAGGTCGAGGCCACGCGGATGGATGGCAAGGACGACTTCCTCCTGACCGGCCAGCTGGGCGACGTGATGAAGGAGTCGGCGCGTGCCGGGATGAGCTACATCCGGGCGCGGACGAAGGAGCTCGAGATCGACCCGGGCGCCTTCGAGAAGACGACCATCCACATCCACGTCCCGGCGGGCGCGACCCCGAAGGACGGCCCGAGCGCCGGCGTGACCATGGCGACCGCCATGGCGAGCCTGCTCACGGGCAAGCCGGTCCGGCGCGACCTGGCCATGACGGGCGAGATCACGCTTCGCGGCCGGGTGCTGCCGATCGGCGGACTGAAGTCCAAGCTGCTCGCCGCTCACCTCGCCGGGGTGAAGACCGTCCTCATCCCGAAGCGAAACGAGAAGGACCTGGTGGACGTGCCCGACGAGGTGCGCCAGCAGCTCCGGATCGTGCCGGTCGAGAACATGGACCAGGTCCTGGCCGAGGCGCTCATCGAGGCGCCCCGGTCGGCGGCCCGGATCAAGGCCGAGCGGGACGAGCGACAGCAGCGGGTCGCGCGGCGGCCGCGACGATCGCGCAAGCGGTCGAGCGACACGCCGATCCCGGCCGCGGGCGACGCCCCCGCGGACCAGCCGCCCGCGGGGCAGCCCGCCTAGGTGACGGCGATGCCGGCGTGTCACGGAGCACCGATCCGGGCTGATCGGGCGTTCTCCGTGGCGCGCGCCGGCCGCGTCGGGGGGCGCTGAGCGATGGACTACAAGGATTACTACGCGATCCTCGGCGTCCCGAAGACGGCGTCGCAGGCCGAGATCAAGAAGGCCTATCGCAAGCTCGCCCGTGAGCTCCATCCCGACACGAACAAGGATCCCGGAGCCGAGAAGCGCTTCAAGGACGCCAACGAGGCGCACGCCGTCCTCGCCGACCCCGAGAAGCGGAAGCAGTACGACGAGCTCGGCGCGAACTGGCAGGCGTACCAGAACGCCGGCTTCGGGTCCGGCGGTGCGTCGGACTGGGCCGGATTCGGCGGCGCCCCGGGCGGCACGCGCTGGACCTACCGGACGGCATCGGCCGAGGAGATGGGCGGCTTCAGCGACTTCTTCCGCCAGTTCTTCGCTGGCGGAGCGTCGACCGGCGGCGGTTCGCCGTTCGGCGGAGGAGCGAGCGCCGGCGGCGGAGGCTTCGAGTACGTCGACCTGTCGAACCTCGGGCGGGGCGGTCGGCAGCGGGCCATTCCATCGGCTCAGGCCACCGCCGAGGTGACCCTGGCCGAGGTGGCGACCGGGACCGAGCGCATGGTCAACGTCAACGGCCGCCGGCTCCACGTGAAGATTCCCGCCGGCGTGAGCGACGGGTCGAAGGTGAAGCTCAGCGGCGCGGTCGACGGCGGCGACCTCGTGATCACGGTCAGGGTCAAGGCCGATGCGCGCTTCCAGCGCGACGGCAACGACCTGCGCGTAGAGCTCCCGCTCACGCTCGCCGAGGCACTGATCGGCGCGGAGGTGCCGGTGCCGACGCCGACCGGGAGCGTGAAGCTGCGGATCCGGCCGAACACCCAGAACGGCCAGGAGATCCGCCTCAAGGGCCGCGGGCTTCCCAGGCGCGGCTCGTCGCAGAAGGGCGACCTGGTGGTCGTCACCCGGGTCGTGCTGCCGAAGCTGGACGACGATGCCCGCGCCCAGCTGACCGAGGTGCTCGCGAAGGATCCGCAGCCCGACCCGCGCGCGTCGCGACATTGACGGGAGACGCGGCATGAGAACCGACCGATTCACGCAGCGAGCGACGGAGGCCATCGTCAGCGCCCAGCAGCTGGCCGAGGCCGAGGGCCATCCGCAGCTCGAGGTGGCGCACCTCCTCCTCGTGCTCGCCGAGCAGCCCGATGGCGTGGTCCCGGCCGTCCTGGGCCGCATCGGCGTCGCGCCGGCCAGCGCGGCGCATGCGCTGCGCGGCGAGCTCGCGAAGCTGCCGAAGGTCGCCGGCGACACCCAGCAGCTCCAGCTCGCGAACGAGACCCGGCGCGTGCTGACCGACGCCCACGCCATTGCCGAGCGCATGCGGGACGAGTACGTCTCCACCGAGCATCTCCTGCTCGCCGCGCTCGAGGCCGGAGACAGCGCAGCGGCACGCGTTCTGCGGGACGAGGGCGTCGATCCGGCGGCCGTCCTGGAGGCGCTCACCCAGATCAGAGGAAACCAGCGCGTGACGAACGAGAATCCCGAGGCAACGTACGAAGCGCTCGACAAGTACGGCCGCGACCTGACGGAGGCCGCGCGCAAGGGCGTGCTCGACCCGGTGATCGGGCGGGACGAGGAGATCCGTCGCGTGATCCAGGTGCTGAGCCGCCGGACGAAGAACAACCCGGTGCTGATCGGTGAGCCGGGCGTCGGCAAGACGGCCATCGCCGAGGGGCTCGCCCAGCGCATCGTGCGCGGCGATGTCCCCGACGGACTCCGCGAGCGCCGCGTCGTGGCCCTCGACCTCGGTGCCCTGGTCGCCGGGGCGAAGTACCGCGGCGAGTTCGAGGAGCGGCTGAAGGCCGTGCTCAAGGAGGTCACCGACTCGGACGGGACGATCATCCTGTTCATCGACGAGCTGCACACCGTCGTCGGGGCAGGCGCCTCCGAGGGCGCCATGGACGCGTCGAACCTCCTGAAGCCGATGCTGGCACGTGGCGAGCTCCACGCCATCGGCGCAACCACCCTCGACGAGTACCGCAAGCACATCGAGAAGGACGCCGCGCTCGAGCGCCGCTTCCAGCCGATCGTCGTCGACCAGCCGACAGTCGAGGACACGATCAGCATCCTCCGCGGCCTCCGCGAGCGGTACGAGGTCCATCACGGTGTGCGCATCACCGACTCGGCGCTCGTCGCCGCCGCGGTGCTCTCCAACCGCTACATCACCGAGCGCTTCCTGCCGGACAAGGCGATCGACCTCGTGGACGAATCGGCCAGCCGATTGCGGATGGAGATGGACTCGATGCCCGCCGAGCTCGACGAGATCGAGCGCCGGCGGATGCAGCTCGAAATCGAGCGTGAGGCACTGCGCAAGGAGAAGGACGACGCGTCGAAGTCGCGCCTGGAATCGCTCGAACGCGAGCTCGCCGACCTCCGCGAGCGAGGCGACGCGATGAAGTCGCAGTGGGAGCGGGAGAAGGAGATCGTCCACGCCATCCGGGCCACGCGCGAGGAGCAGGAGCGGCTGGGACCGGAGATCGAGGCCGCCGAGCGGGCTGCCGACTACGCCCGAGCCGCCGAGCTGCGCTACGGGCGCGCGGCGGAGCTCGAGAAGCAGCTGGCCGCGCAGGAGGAGGAGCTCCGGGAGCTCAAGGCGTCGGGATCGGTGCTCCTCAAGGAGGAGGTCGACGCCGACGACATCGCACAGGTGGTGGCCCGCTGGACCGGCATCCCGGTCAGCCGTCTCATGGAGGGCGAGACGGAGAAGCTGCTCCACATGGAGGATCGGCTCCACGCGCGGCTCGTCGGCCAGGACGAGGCGGTGACGGCGGTCTCCGACGCGATCCGGCGGGCGCGGGCGGGGCTGAAGGACCCGAAGCGGCCGATCGGCTCGTTCATCTTCCTGGGGCCCACCGGTGTCGGCAAGACCGAGCTGGCGCGGGCCCTCGCCGAGTTCATGTTCGACGACGAGCAGGCGCTCGTGCGGATCGACATGAGCGAGTACATGGAGAAGTTCTCGACGTCGCGGCTGGTCGGTGCCCCACCCGGCTACGTCGGGTACGACGAGGGCGGGCAGCTGACCGAGGCGGTTCGACGCCGTCCATACCAGGTCGTCCTGTTCGACGAGATCGAGAAGGCCCACCCGGACGTCTTCAACGTCCTGCTCCAGCTCCTCGACGACGGCCGGCTCACCGACTCGCAGGGCCGGACGGTCGACTTCAAGAACACCGTCATCATCATGACCAGCAACATCGGCTCGACGACGCTCATCGAGGCCGGCGAGGCAGGGCCCGATGCGTTCGAGGGGGCCGCGGAGAGTGTCCGGCTCCAGCTCCGCGAGCACTTCCGCCCCGAGTTCCTCAACCGCGTCGACGAGATCATCGTGTTCCGGCCGCTCGACGAGACCCAGCTACGCGAGATCGTGGGCCTGCTGGTGGCCAACGTGGAGCGACGCCTGGCCGATGTCGGCGTCGAGCTGGACGTGACCGACGCCGCCCTCACCTTCCTCGCCCGTGAGGGCTACGACCCGGTGTACGGCGCCCGACCGCTGCGGCGCGCCATCCAGCGCGAGCTCGAGAACCCGCTGGCGCGCCGCATCCTGGCCGGTGAGTTCGCCGGCGGACAAACCGTGAAGATCGACGCCGCCGACGGCGCACTGAGCTTCAACGGCTCCTCCGAGGCGGCGCGGGCCCGTTCGACATCGGCCGCCCCTGGAGGCTCCGGCTCGGTCCACTGATCGGGCGCACGGAGGCGTACTCTGAGCGCGTCGAACCGACGAGGAGGGCGAGCCCATGGGATTCGAGCGACCGACGGGTGCCGGACCGGGCATCGGGGCCGAACCGGCCCCCACGCCGGGACCCGCGGAATCGACGACGGCACCCGCTCCGGGCGATGTGACGCCGGCGATGCGCCTCCAGATCCTCTCCACCGAGCACTGGAGCCTCCTCGCATCGCGCTCCCTGGCCTGGAACGAATCGTTCGCCCGGGCCGGCATGTTCCTGTCGACGCTGTCCGGAGCCATCGTGGCGCTGGCGCTCGTCGCCCAGGCCACCCAGTTCGGCGAGGGGTTCCGCATCTTCGCGCTCGTCATCCTGCCGGTGGTGCTGTTCGTCGGCGTCGGCACCGTGCTCCGGATGGGAATTGCCAACTACCACGACGCGGTGTGCGTGATGGGCATGAACCGGATCCGGGCCGCCTACCTGGAAGCCGCACCCGACCTCTCTCGCTACTTCGTCATGGGCACGACGGACGACGAGCGCGGGATCCTCGCGACCATGGCGATTGCGCCGCGCACGTCGATGCTGGCCCAGATGGTCGCGTCGAGCCCGATGCTCATCAGCGTGGTCAATGGGGTTCTGGCCGGAGCGATCGTGTCGCTTGCCGCGATCCAGGTGAACGCCAGCACCGTGGTGTCGCTCGTCGCCGGGGCCCTCGCCTTCGTCTTCACGGTCGCCGCGTTCGGCGCTTACGCCCGCCGCGAAATCGCGCGCGGAAGCGCCACCTTTGTATCGCGGTTCCCGTCCGAGCCGGTCGTGGCCAGCGGGCCATCCGAGACCGACGCAGCCTGACGCGGTGCGCCCGCGCACCCCTATCGGCGGCCCGGGCGTGACCGCGACGCTCGCGAGCCGTTAGGATCGCGGGACCCAGAGACCGCCTGCCCAAGGCCGCGTCTTCCCCCCTGGCTAGGAGACCCTCGTGATTCGTACCTCCCGAGCCCATCGGTGGCTGGCCCTTGCCACCGCGATGACCATGCTGCTGACCATGGCCGTACCCATGGCGGTGGCGAAGAACCCCAAGGCGCCGGTGGATGTTCAGATCCTCGGCCTCAACGACTTCCACGGCCAGCTCGAGCCTGTTGACCCGACCGTGACGTCGGGGGCTCGCATCGGCTCGCTGACGGGCGGCCAGTGCCTCGCAGCGTGCATCGCGGCTGGCGGTGTCGAGTACCTGGCGACGCACGTGGCGAATCTGAAGGCCACGAACCCGAACACCGTCTTCGTTTCGGCGGGTGACTTGATCGGCGCGACGCCGCTGCTTTCGGCCCTCTTCCATGACGAGCCCACCATCGAGGCCTTCAACCTGATGGGTCTCGACTACAACGGCGTCGGGAACCACGAATTCGACGAGGGTGTCGACGAGCTCCTGCGCATGGCGTACGGCGATGAGGCCACCAAGGGCTATGAGCCGGCTCGCCCCGATGGATGCCACCCGGTCGACGGGTGCGGCGACGGAGACGGCTACGGCGGCGCCGATTTCGACTTCCTCGCGGCCAACGTGGCCTACAAGGACAGCGGCAAGACCATCTTCGCCCCGTACTCCATTCACAACTTCCCCGGCGGCGTGAAGGTCGCATTCGTGGGAATGACCCTCGAGGGCACTCCCCTGATCGTCTCGCCCGGCGGTATCTCGTCGGTCAACTTCCTCGACGAGGCCGAGACCGTCAACGCCCTCGTGCCGCATCTCAAGCGTCGCGGCGTCGAGGCCATCGTGGTTCTGCTCCACGAGGGCGGCACTGTGGCTGCTCCCGGCAACGGTGCCGGCAACATCGGCACCATCAACAGCTGCACCTCGCCGTCGGGAGCTATCCCCCAGATCGCCGCGAATCTGGATCCGGAGATCGACATCATGATCACCGGTCACACGAACTGGGCCGTGCATTGCCGGTTCGGCGATCTGGTCGTAACGGGTGCCGCCTCCCAGGGCCGCCTCGTCACCGATATCGATGCCAAGATCGACCGCACAACCGGGGACTTCGTTCCCGGCTCGATCACGGTGAACAACCACATCGTGAGCCGTGACGTGGCGCAGGCACCGGCGTTGACCGCTCTCATCGCGAAGTACAAGGTGTTCGAAGGGCCGATCTCAGCCGTGGTCGTTGGGAACACGACCGCAGCCATGGATCGCAGCGTTCTTACGGCGGGGCGTGAGTCCACGCTCGGCCGGCTGATTGCCGACGCTCAGCTTGCTTCCTCCCAAGGAGCGGGAGCGCAGATCGCGTTCATGAATCCCGGCGGCATCCGCTCGAACTTCGACGCGGGAGATATCACCCACGGCGAGGCGTTCAGCGTCCAGCCGTTCAGCAACATCGTCACCACGATGACGCTGACAGGAGCTCAGATCGACACCATCCTGGAGCAGCAGTTCACAGTGAACAGCGGCCCGTCGGCCGGCAATGCGAGGACAACGGTGCTGCTCGTCTCAGAAGGCTTCACGTACACATGGGATGCGGCTGCCCCCCTGGGCAACAGGGTGGATCCCGCGACGACGATGCTCAACGGCGTCCCGTTGGGGGCATCCACGGAGTACCGGGTGACGGCGAACAACTTCCTGTCGAGCGGCGGTGACGACTTCCCTGGCTTCCTCGCCGGGACGAACATCGTGACAGGCGCCGATGACCTGGTTGCCCTCGAGGCCTATCTCGGATCGAATAATCCGTACACACCCGTCGAGACGGTGAGAATCACTCGAGCGAACTAAACATCGTTTCGGGGATATCGCGAAGGGCCGGCTCGCAGAGGCCGGCCCTTCGTTCGTGCCTGTGGGCCATCGACATGCCGCGACGCACCCCGCGATCGGTCCGGGGAATACCAGGAACCCTTGCGCCGTGTGCAGCACGCGGCGTAGGGTAGGTACTAGCCCATCCGTACTCATCGAGGATCTTCATCACGTCTTCCCGGGGGATGGTGAGCCGACTGTCGGCCGCGATCATCGCCACCGCACTGATCCTTCCGCTGCCCGCACCCGTCGCTGCAGCCCCTGTCGAAGTGGGGCACCGCGACTTCTCGTACGGGTCGAGCGTGTCGGCGCCGACCGGCCAGAAGCCGCAGAGCAAGCTCTGGTTCGCGCAGGGCCGATGGTATGGCGCGCTGTACAGCACGGCGAACAGCGCCTTCACCGTGCACTCGCTGGACTGGGCCAGTCAGACGTGGACGAACACCGGCGTGGTCATCGACCCGCGGCGCACCGCCCGACTGGACGTGCTGTGGGATGGGTCGAAGCTCTACACCGTCTCGGCCGGCACCGGAACCGGCTCGGGTGACGCCGCCCAGATCCGACGCTTCAGCTACTCGAGCAGCACCGGGGCGTACGCTCTCGACGTCGGCTTCCCGGTCGCTGTCACCACCCATGGCATGGAAGCCGGCGTGTTCGACAAGGACAGCACCGGCAAGCTGTGGTTCACCTACACGGCGGCGAACTCCGTGTGGGTGACGCATACGACCACCAACGACCAGACCTGGGCCGCACCGTTCGTCATCCCGGTCGGGCCGGGCGCCACGACCCTGACCGCTGACGACATCTCGGCCGTCGTCGCCTACGACGGGAAGATCGGCGTGATGTGGAGCAACCAGAACGACTCCACCATGTACTTCGCGACCCACGTCGATGGCGCGGCGGCCAATACCTGGACGGTGAACCCGGCGGTCCAGCAGCCGCAGTACGCCGACGACCACATCAATCTGAAGTCGCTTCAGGCCGATGCCGACGGCCGCGTCTACGCCGCGACGAAAACCTCCCTCAACAACGGCAGCGCGCCGCTCATGCTGCTCCTGGTTCTGGACGGCAACGGCGGCTGGCAGCGACACACGGTGGCCACCGTGGCGAACGACCACACGCGCCCGCTCGTCCTCATCGACCAGCAGAACCGGCAGCTGTACTGGTTCGCCGCCGCCCCGTGCTGCAGCGGCGGGGTCGTCTACTACAAGCAGACATCGCTCGACAACATCAACTTCGCGCCTGGCATGGGAACGCCGTTCATCCAGAGCAGCCAGGACACGAAGATCAACAACATCTCGTCCACGAAGCAGGCGCTCGATTCCACCACCGGCCTGGTTGCTATCGCCGGCGACGACGGAACGCGCTACTACCTTCACAACGCGTTCACCCTCGGGACCCCGAGCGGGGCGCCGGACACCACCATCACCTCGGGCCCGTCCGGCGACACGACGGCGACCACGGCCGCCTTCCAGTTCGTCTCGTCGCAGACGAACTCCACGTTCGAGTGCTCCCTCGACGGCGCAGCGTTCAGCAGCTGTGCTTCGCCGAAGTCCTACAGCGGCCTTGCGCTGGGTGGCCACACCTTCCAGGTCCGAGCGCGGAACGCATCGGGCACACTGGATCCCACCCCGGCATCGGCCGCGTGGAACGTCATCTCGGACGGTGGCGGCGGCACGACGACCACCGTGGAGCGGCGCGTGTCCGCCAGCTCCGATGATGCGGAGCAGTGGCAGAACGGGGAGGTGAACCTCAACAGCAGCGACCTCGAGCTGACCGAGGACTCCGGCCGCGGCAACCAGACGGTGGGGATGCGGTTCACGAACCTCACCGTGCCGCAGGGCGCCACGGTCACGAACGCGTGGATTCAGTTCATGACCGACGAGGCGTCGAGCGGCACGACCTCCCTGACGTTCCGCGCAGAGGCGGTAGACAACTCGGCAACCTTCACGACAACCACCGGCAGCGTGGGGTCACGACCGCGGACCTCGGCCTTCACGACCTGGAGCCCGCCGGCGTGGCTCACGGTCGGCGAGGCCGGACCGGATCAACGCACGCCCTCGCTCGTGGGTCTCGTCCAGGAGGTCGTGGACCGCGGCGGTTGGACATCAGGAAACGCGCTGTCGGTCATCGTCACGGGGTCAGGCACGCGCTGGGCGGAGGCGTGGGACGGCACCACGGCCGGCGCCCCGCTCCTGCACGTGGAGTACAGCAGCGCGCCGCCCGACCCGCCGACCATCGGCGCCATCTCGCCGACGGGTGGCCCGCCAGGGACGAGCGTCGCGATCAGCGGGACGAACCTTGCCGGGGCGAGCGCTGTTCGATTCAACGGCACGGGCGCCTCGTACACCATCAACTCGCCCACGCAGGTGACGGCTTTCGTTCCCGGGACCGCCACCACAGGGTCCGTATCCATCGTGACAGCCGGCGGCACCGCAACCGGTCCGACCTTCACCGTGACCCCGCCGCCGCCGACACCCGCGCTCCGCGTGCCGTCCGACTACCCGACGATCCAGGCAGCCATTGACGCCGCCCAGAACGGGGACGTTGTCCTCGTCGCACCGGGCACCTACAGCGAGAGCGTCACGATCAGCGGGAAGACGATCACCCTGGCCTCGCACTATTACGAGAATCCAGACCCGGCGCTGATCGAGGCGACCGTCATCCAGACGAATGGCGTCGACGACGCCATCACCATCGAGAGCACGACCGGCGCCGGCCCGACGGTCCTCGGCTTCCGGATCACCGATCCGACCGGGGCGATCAACGACGGCATCATCGTCCGCGGCAGCGCCGTCCTGGAGCACAACCGGGTGGTCGGCTTCAAGGATGGGATCGACTTCAAGCCGCCGGACGTCTCCTTCGCCACTTGCACCTGCCGCTTCAACACGGTCGAGCTCAATCGCGACGACGGCTTCGACTTCGATCGGAACGTCGGCGGTCTCGTCGAGGGCAACATCGTGCGCAACAACGGCGAGGACGGCCTCGAGTATCGGCTCACCGATGAGGCAGGGGAGATCGTCCTCGACATCCGCGACAACCACTTCGGGGCAAACGGGCAGGACGGTATTCAGCTGATCGACGAGATCGGCGTGTCGAACCGGGTCTTCACCATCGACCGCAACCGGTTCATCAACAACGGGCGTGCCGGCATCGGGATGCTCGACGAAGGATCCTCGAGCGAGGACTACCGTGCTGCCTCCCTCCCGGACCGGATCAACCTGTTCAACAACACCTTCAGCGGCAACAACCACGCGCTGAGCGGCGGCGACAACGTCATCGGCGTCAACAACATCTTCGCCGGCTCGACGGCCGTCGGCGTAAAGGGCGTGGACGGCGGCAGCCTGCTGGCCCACAACCTCTTCTGGAACAACGGCACGGCGAACTCCGGGTCCAACGTGGACGCGCCGACGACGACGACGGCCGACCCGCAATTCGAGACCGACTTCAGCTTGCAGCCGACCAGCCCTGCCATCGACGCCGGCGTGGCGACGTACACCTGGAACGGGCAGCAGGTCCTGGACATCCCGCCGAGCGCGTACAACGGATCGGCGCCGGATCTCGGCGCGTTCGAACACGACCCGGTAGGGCCGCAGACGACGATCACCTCCGGGCCGCCCGATCCCTCGACCTCGCCTGATGCGACCTTCGCCTTCACCTCGTCGGTGGCGGGGTCGACGTTCGAGTGCGCCCTAGATTCGACCACGTTCACCCCGTGCTCGAGCCCGAAGGTTTACACCGGCCTGACGAGTGGATCCCACACGTTCCAGGTGCGCGCCACCGACCCATCGGACAACATCGACCAGTCGCCCGCCACGTGGTCCTGGACCATCGACACGGCGGCGCCCGACGCGCCGGTCATCACGCAGCCAACCGAGGGGGCATCCATCACCACGCGGACGTTCACGGTCCGCGGGACCGCCAACGACGGGACGACCATGCGGCTCGCCGTCGACGGGTCGCCATTCACCACCACGGTGATCGCCGCGGACGGAACGTGGGCAACCGTGGTGAACGGACTGGACAACGGATCGCACACGCTGGTGGCCACGGCCGTCGACGCAGCCGGCAACGCCTCCGCCCCGAGCGCCGCGCGCACGGTCTCCGTCGCGCTCGCTGGAGGCTCGCCCGTGGTGGCGGTCAGCGGTGACATCGCGTGCGATGACGTCGGGACGACGAGCTGCCGCCAGGTCCAAACCTCCGACCTCATCCTGAACGGGACCTACGACCGGGTGCTCACCACTGGCGACCACCAGTACGAGTGCGGCAGCCTCACCGAGTTCGGCATGGGCTACGAACCGAGCTGGGGCCGCGTCAAGTCCATCACCCTGCCGTCGGTGGGTAACCACGAGTACTTCACGACCGGCGGGATCGACTGCGACACGACCGGCCAGGCGAGCGGGTACTTCGACTACTTCGGCGCTGCCGCGGGCGATCCGACGAAGGGCTACTACTCGTACGACCTGGGCGACTGGCACCTCGTCTCGCTGAACTCGAACTGCGCGAAGGTCGGCGGGTGCGGGACCACCTCCGCACAGACCGCGTGGCTGGAAGCGGACCTTGCGGCTAACCAGCGGCCGTGCACCGTCGCGTACTGGCACCATCCACGCTGGTCAAGCGGCTATCACGGCAGCTCAACGGCGACGCAGGCCTTCATCGAGACCCTTCACGCGCACGGGGCCGAACTCGTCCTCACCGGGCACGACCACGACTACGAGCGCTTCGCGCCCATGGCGCCGAACGGATCGGCCGATTCGACCTACGGGCTCCGCCAGTTCGTCATCGGCACCGGAGGCCACTCCCTGCGTGCGTTCGGCACGACACAGCCGAACAGCGAGTTCCGTGCGGCGACAGACTTCGGCATCCTGCGCCTGACGCTGGACGCGTCGTCCTACGACTGGGCGTTCGTCTCCACCACGGGCGCAGTCCTCGACTCGGGAACGGGTAATTGCCACGGGGCACCGGGCAGCGCGGACACGACGCCTCCGGACACGACAATCACCTCCGGACCGACGAACCCGTCGGTCTCCGCGGACGCGTCCTTCGCCTTCACCGCCACCGAGACCGGCTCCACGTTCGAGTGCTCGCTCGACACCGCGGCCTTCACCACCTGCACCAGCCCGCAGGCGCACACCGGCCTGGCCGATGGCTCGCACACGTTCCAGGTCCGTGCCACCGACGCGGCCGGGAACCAGGACCTGACGCCAGCGTCCACGACCTGGATCGTCGACACACGGGCCCCCGTGATCAGCGCCAAGACGCCGGCCGCGAACGCCACGGGCGTGGCCCTGAACACCACGGTCACCGCCACGTTCGACGAGGCCATGGCCGCCGCGAGCGTGACGACCTCCACGTTCACGCTCAGCACCGGCGGCAGCGGTGTGCCCGCGTCGGTCGCCTACAACGCCACGACCCGCGTGGCCACGCTGACCCCGTCGTCGCCGCTCGCCCACCTGACCACGTACACGGCACGCCTGGACGGCCTCACCGACGTCGCCGGCAACGCGCTGCCGGTCACGACCTGGACCTTCACCACCGTGGCCGACACCACGCCGCCGGACACGACCATCACGTCCAATCCGTCGAACCCGTCGAACTCCGCGAACGCGTCTTTCTCGTTCACGGCCACGGAGGCCGGCTCCACGTTCGAGTGCTCGCTCGATGGCGCAGCCTTCACGACCTGCACCAGCCCGCAGGCGTATAGCGGCCTGGCTGATGGCTCGCACACCTTCCAGGTGCGCGCGAAGGACGCGGCGAACAACACCGACCCGACGCCCGCACAATTCACGTGGACCATCGACACGTCCGCCCCGCCGACGCCGACCACGGTGACGTTCAACCCGCAAGCGGACACCTACATGCGCCAGGCATCGCCGCTCTCCACCTTCGGAACGGCGGCGACGCTCGTGGCCGATGGCGTCGACGGCGGCGGCGCCACAGAGGCCGTGGTCCGATTCCCGGTGACCGGCGTGAACGGCACGGTCCAGCAGGCCCTGCTGCGCATCTTCGTGACGAACAAGACCAACGGCGGTCCAAGCATCTACCTGTCGGATCCCAACTGGACCGAGGGCACAGTCAACTGGAACACTCGGCCGACGCGCATCGGCAACCCCGTGGCGACGTCCGGCGCCATCGCCACCGGCTGGTACCAGTTCGACGTCACATCCGCCGTCACCACGAACGGCGACATCAGCTTCACCTTCGCCCCGAACTCGTCGGACGGCCTGGATTTCAGCTCGCGAGAGGGCAGCAACCGGCCGCAGCTGGTGGTGACGTACGGCGGCTCCGACACGACGCCGCCTGAGACGACCATCCTGTCCGGCCCGTCGGGCGCCAGCGGATCCAGCACGGCCACCTTTGAATTCAAGTCCAGCGAGGCGAATTCGACCTTCGCATGCTCACTGGACGGGGCCGCCTTCACCTCCTGCAGCAGCCCGAAGACCTACACCAGCCTGGCGAACGGGGAGCACACGTTCGCCGTGCGGGCGACCGACGCGTCGAATAACACCGACCCATCGCCGGCTACGCGGGCGTGGACGATCGTGAGCTCCAGCTCCACGACCATCGTCGCGGAGGCCGATGGCTACGTGGACGAGGCGCGCTCGACCACGAACTACGGCTCCTCGACCACGCTCGAGTCCGATGGCGACAGCGGTCGCCGAAATGAGGCCTTCATGCGCTTCAACGTGGCGGGCCTGACCGGGTCGATCGTCTCCGCCAAGGTGCGCATCTTCGTGACAAACTCGACCGTGGACGGGCCACGCATCTACTCCAGCGCCACCGGCTGGGACGAGTCCGCGGTGCGCTGGGCGGATCGCCCGGCGCTCACCGGCAACCCGCTGGCGGATGCCGGATCCATGTCATCGGGATCGTGGTACGAGTTCACCGTCACGGGAGCCATCACCGGCAACGGCCTCTACAGCTTCTCGCTGGTGGCCACCTCGACCGACGGCATGAAGTTCGGCAGCCGCGAGTCCTCGACCCCGCCCGAGCTGGTGATTGTCTCGGGCAGCTGACCTAGCGGTGCTTGCGCCGCCGTCCCGCGGGAGTTGGCTTCGCGCGCTCCCGCTCCG
This sequence comes from Chloroflexota bacterium, assembly GCA_025699005.1. Taxonomy (GTDB): domain Bacteria; phylum Chloroflexota; class Limnocylindria; order QHBO01; family QHBO01; genus JACDBZ01. The sequence continues at coordinate 16,556 of JAILWI010000009.1, forward strand.
AGCGGCGCGGCGGTGGCACGAAGCGTCGGCGGCGGATCTCGTCGTTCGCGGCCGCGATGCGGGGCGGGAACCGGACGAAGACCGCGTGGGCGGCGATGCCCATGCCGCTCAGCACGATGATCAGCTGCAGGATCAGCGGAACGCCGATCACCACGAGGAGCGGGATCACGCCCCAGGTGATGATGATCGGCCAGAACACCCACTCGTGGAGGGCCAGCAGCTCCGGGTAGCGGCGGTATCGGCGGCCGGCGAGGTTGTAGATCGCGATCGCGCCGATGGCGATCAGCAGGCCCGCGAGCCACATGAGCGTGAAGAGGTCGGGGAACGTTGCCGGCGTGAAGGGATCGGTGAGGACGTTCATCGGCCGCGGAGTCTAGCAGACGGCCCGTGGTAGCCGGCGAGCGGGCGACGAGTGGCACGGGCGCGCCGCTATAATCGGGGCCCCGAGCAAGACCATCCCTGCACCGAGGACGTCGATTGCGCGCCCTGCTCTCCGTCAGCGATCGCGATGGCATCATCGAGCTCGCGAACGGCCTCATCGATGCCGGGGCCGAGTGCTTCGCCACCGACGGCACCCGCTCTCACCTGGAAGAAGCCGGCGTCAAGGGCATCCGAGCGGTCTCCGAGCTCACCGAGACGATTGAGATCCTCGGCGGACGGGTGAAGACGCTCCATCCGAACATCTTCGCGGGCCTTCTGGCGCGGCGTGACCAGCCGGACCACCTGGCACAGCTGGCGGAGCACGGGATCGAGCAGATCGACATCGTCGTCGTGAACCTGTACCCGTTCGCCCACACCATCCGCCAGCCGAACACGTCGCTCGACCAGGCCCTCGAGCAGATCGACATCGGCGGCGTGGCGCTCCTGCGCGCGGCGGCGAAGAACTTCCCCGGCGTCGCCGCGGTCAGCTCACCGACCCAGTACGCATCCGTCCTGCGCGACGTGAAGACCCAGGGCAGCGTGAGTCCCGAGACACGCCAGAAGCTGGCCGGCGAGGCCTTCGCCGTCACCGCCGCCTACGACGCACAGATCGCCAGCTACCTCAACGTGGCGGCCGGCACCGTCTTCCCGAGCCGCCTCACGATGGTCGTCGAGAAGAAGGCCGATCTTCGGTACGGCGAGAACCCGCACCAGCTGGGCGCCTTCTACACCGACCCGGCGCACGCCGGCGGCAGCATCAGCGCCGCGCACCAGATCGCCGGCAAGGACCTCAGCTTCAACAACCTGCTCGATCTCGACGCGGCGTGGAGCATCGCGAGCGACTTCAAGACGCCGGCCATGGCCATCGTCAAGCACGGCAACCCGTGCGGGCTCGCCAGCGTCGTCGACCTGGCCGAGGCGTTCCGCCTGGCGCTCGAGGGCGACAGCGTCTCCGCCTACGGCGGCGTCATCGGCTCGAACCGGACGATCGACGAGGCCGCGGCGCGCGCCATCCGGCCGGGCTTCTTCGAGGCGATCGTCGCGCCGGGCTACACGCCGGAGGCCCTCGAGATCCTGCGGACCAAGCGCGGCTTCGAGATCGTGGAGGTGCCGCCGGCGGCCGACGACTCGGACGAGCTGGGCATCGGCAAGTTCGACTTCAAGCGCATCGGCGGTGGCGTGCTCGTCCAGACCATCGACAACCTCGAGGAGGACCGCGACAAGCTCCAGCCGGTCACCCAGCGGCGTCCCACGCTCGAGGAGCTCACCGACCTCCTCTTTGCCTGGCGGGCCGTGCGGCACGTGAAGTCGAACGCCATCGTGCTGGCGAAGAAGCACGCCATGGTCGGCATGGGCGCCGGCCAGCCATCACGCGTCGTCTCCGTCGAGGTGGCCCTGCGCAAGGCAGGCGAGCGTGCGCCGCTCTCGGTCATGGCCTCCGATGCCTACTTCCCGTTCCCGGACGGCATCCAGATCGCAGCGCAGGCCGGCGTGACGGCCATCATCCAGCCCGGCGGCAGCATCCGCGACGAGATGGCCATCGAGGTCGCCGACCGTCACCACATGGCAATGGTCTTCACGGGCCGGCGCCACTTCAAGCATTGAGGCCCATGCGCCGATGACGACCACCCGCGCCCCCGTCGACAAGATCATCATCGCGGAGGCGATCCGCGCCACCGAGGCCGGTGCCATCGCCGCGGCCCGCCTCATGGGGCGTGGCGACCGAGATGGGGCGGACCAGGCTGCCGTCACCGCCATGCGCAAAGCTATGGACGATGCCGACATCAGCGGCACCATCGTCATCGGCGAGGGTGAGCGCGACAGTGCGCCGATGCTCTACATCGGCGAGAAGGTCGGAAACGCGGACGCGGCGATGTCCGTGGACATCGCGGTCGACCCTCTCGAGGGCACGAACCTCGTGGCCACCGGATCGGCGAACGCGACCGCCGTGCTCGCCGCATCGGAGCCCGGCGGGCTCATGCACGCGCCGGACACGTACCTCGAGAAGCTCATCGTGGGCCCCAGCGTGGCGGGCCACGTCAGCATCAACGACCCGGTGGCCAAGACGCTCGGCACCATCGCGCAGAAGCTCGGCCGCGACGTGTGGGACATCACGGTGGTGATCCTGGAGCGGGAGCGGCACGAGCAGCTCATCGCCGATGTTCGGGCGGCCGGAGCGCGGATCAAGCTCATCGGCGACGGTGACCTGACCGCCGCCATCAGCGTCGCGGTGTCCGGCACCGGCGTCCACGCCGTGATGGGGACCGGCGGCGCGCCCGAGGGCGTTCTCTCCGCGGCGGCCCTCAAGTGCCTGGGCGGCGAGATTCAGGCGAAGTTCCGCTGGCGATCGGACGAGGAGAAGGAGCGCGCGCGGAAGATGGGCGTCGACGTCGACGACGGCGAGCGGGTGTACTTCACCGACGACCTCGCGTCCGGCCAGAGCGTCGTGTTCTGCGCCACCGGCGTGACCGATGGTGAGCTCCTGCGGGGCGTCCGCTTCTTCGGCGGCGGCGCGCGTACCCACTCGCTCATGCTGAGCTACCAGGGCGGCCTCGTGCGCTTCATCGACACGGTCCACATGTGGGACCCGGGCAACCCGCCGAAGGTCCGCCTCTAGCCCTCGGCGCGGTGTGAGCGCGCAACGCGCTCGCCGATTCGTCCTTGTCGCGGCCCCGCGACGCGTGATATACGCACCTCACCGAGCAAGCGGCACGGCGCCGCGGCGGCCTGGGAGGGGAAGACGTCAGTCATGGTTCGCCTGCGATCCGGGATGTTCGCCGCGCTCGCGGGCAGCGTCCTCCTGACCGCCTGCTTCCCGCCCTTCGACGCGCTCCTGCCACCGCCATTCGGCTACGGCGGACTCGTGCCCGGGGAGATGGGTGATGAGCCGCTCATCGTCGTCAACGAGACCGATGACGACTGGATCCTGAGCTTCGGCTCCTACTCCGGCCCGGCGGCCTACGCCGTCCCGGCGGGCGCCACCGGGAAGGCCATCCTCTTCGGCGAGCCGACCGGCCCGGTCCAGCTCCTCGACCGCGCGTGCGGCGAGGTCGACCGCCTCGACTGGGATCCCTCCTTCGGTGCCCTGGTCATCGAGCCGCCCGGCGCGGTCCGCGGTCTCGAGAACGTGGCGTCGGACGAAGCGGTCTCCCTCATCGAGTACTGGGACTGCTCGTTCGGCGACGCCTGGCCACCGACGCCGCACGACCGGCTCCAGGGCGGGACCGGATCGATCCTCCTGGACGGCGCGGCCGGCGGGACGTGGGTGCTCGACGTGGCATCCGGCGAGGTCGGCGCGCTGTTCGACGGGATGTCCCTGGAAGACGAGGTCAGCGTCTCGCCGGACGGCGCCCGAGTCGCCTTCACGCGCATCTCCATGGACGACATGGCGACGGAGGTCGTCCTCGCGCCGATCGACGGCTCGGGGGCACGCGTCCTGGCGGAGAACGGATTCGGCCCGACCTTCTCGCCCGACGGCACACAGCTGGCGTTCGTGGAGTTCGACCCGTTCGCCGGCGGCGGAGCGCTGACGGTCGTCGACGTGGACGGCGGGGAGCCGGTGCGAATCGCGTCGGGCGTCTCGGTGGCGCGCTGGTCGCCGGATGGTTCCATGCTGGCATTCACGACGACTGAACCGGGATCGCAGTTCGGCGGGGACTCTATCGAGCCCTCGGAGCTGCAGGTGATCCGGCCCGACGGGACCGGGCTGAGAACGCTGGCACAGGGCCCGGCCGACGCGCCGCCCCCAGCCTGGTCCCCGGACGGGACCAGGATCGCGTTCACAGGATCGAAGGGTGATCAACCGTTGGACGGAGAGACCACCATCGACATCGTCACGGTTGCGGAGGGCACGGTTCGGACGGTGGCCGAACTCGACGGTGCGGCGCTGTCGGAGCCTATGTGGTCACCCGACGGGAGGCGCCTGGCGTTCGGGACCTACGAGTTCGAACTCCTTGCTCATACCAGCGGCATCGGCATCGTGGGTGTGGATGGTGGCGCGGTGGACATGCTCGCGTCTGGGCAGGGCGCGTTCTACGGCGGGCCAATCTGGTCGCCGGACGGCCGATGGATCGCCACGGTGCGGGTCGCGGATGTCGAGCTTTCGGCCGAGCTCGTCGCCTTCGAGGTCGCATCGGGGCAGGAGACCGTCCTCGCGTCGGAGGTGCTGTCGGTCACGGCGTGGCTGGAGCGTCAGCTCCTGGACTGAGGGTCCGACCAGTCCGGGCCGCCGACGCGCAGCACCTCCTGATTCGCGACCGTGGCCAGGAGATCGGCGATCGAGACGTCCACCCGCAGGTCGGAGCAGTTGCGCCACGGGCGGAGCTGCGGGTCCAGCTCGGCGATCGGCTCGAGGGCGAAGCGCCGCTCGTGAAGCCTGGGATGCGGCACGATGAGGTCGTGCTCGGTGTCGGTCACGCACTGGCCGTCGAAGCTGAGGATGTCCAGGTCGATGACCCGCGGTCCCCACCGGCGACCCTGCGGATCACGTCCCAGGGCCAGCTCCAGCCGCTTGAGCTCGTTGAGCAGGTCGGTGGGCGACAGGTCGGTCTGGAGCTCGAGCGCGGCATTCAGGAATCGAGGCTGGTCGAGCGAGTCACGCGGCGCGCTGTCGTACAGGGACGAGACCCCGGCCACCAGGCCGATTCCCCGCAGCTCCGCGACCGCGGCACGGAATGCCACCGCGGGTTCTCCCAGGTTGCCCCCCAGGCCGATGAAGACGCGCACAGTGCCCGCACTCTAGCCGATTCGCGGTAATCGCCTGATAATCGCCGGGCGCTACGGTCTCTTCGCACCGAGGGCGCTCGCCGCGGGGGGCGCGACGACGGCATCGGCACTTCTACGCCCAGGAGACCGGTGGTTTGTCGGACAGCAAGTACGCCTACCCGCTCATCCTCAACAAGGTGGCGTCGCCGCACTATGCGACCCCGACCCTGCGGCGCGCGAGGCTGATCGAGTGGCTCGAGTCCGCCTCAGAGTGTCGCGCTGCTGTCATCGCCGCCGACGCCGGGTATGGCAAGACGACGCTGCTGTGGCAGTGGGAGCGAGAGGCTCGAGTCCCCGTCTACTGGTACAAGCTCGATCGCAGCGATCGCGACTGGACGTTCCACGTCAGCTACCTCATCGAGGCCATCGGCAAGCGCCACCGTGGGTTCGGGCGCCGTGCCAACTCGATGCTCCAGCAGCTGGGCGGCCCCGGATCGGCTCGGCCGGGTGTCGTCGCCTACCTCCTGGCGGAGATGCACGAGCGGCTGACCGAGCCCTGCACCTTCATCATCGACGACTGGCACTACGTCAACGCCGCGACGGAGGTCCGAGGCCTGTGGAACCAGATCCTCCGCGACGCGCCGGCGACCTGCCGGTTCATCTTCGCCTCGCGCGTGAAGCCTCGGCTCCAGTTCGCCCGATTCAAGACGCACGCCGGCTATGCCGAGCTCCGGACGGATGCGCTTCGCTTCACCGAGGCCGAGATCGAGGAGCTTTTCCGCGACATCTACAACGATCCCCTCGACCCCACCGAGCTCGCCGAGCTCGAACGCAAGACCGAGGGCTGGGCAGCATCCATCCGGCTAGTCGAGGTCTCCCTACGGCAGCGCACGTCCCCCGAGGAGCGTCGGTCGTTCATCGTCGGGATTAGCGCGTCTCGCGATAGCGACCTGTTCGAATACCTCGCCGAAGAAGTGCTTGATCAAGAATCCGACGCTACGCGCAACTTCCTTCTCACGACTTCCATCCTTCAGCAGATCACGCCTGAGGTCGCGACACGTCTCGCCGGAGTCCAGGATGCTCACGTCGAGCTCCGCGGGCTTGAGCACCGCGGCTTATTCACCAGCAGGCTCGACGAAGATCGTTATCGGTATCACAACCTATTTCGGGACTTCCTCCAGCGACGCCTGGCCATCGAGCGCTCAGAACCGGAAGTGGTAGGACTTCACATCCACGCGGCTTCGTACTTTGAGACGGTCGAGCAATGGCCTGAAGCGATACATCACTACCTCAAGGCAAGTCTCCAGCGACAGGCTGCGAGGCTGATTGCTAAGCACGGCGAGATGATCGTATCGACGAGCCGCCTTGGGCTTGTCGATCGCTGGCTCGAGCAACTACCGGACGAAACGATCCGCCAGAACGCTCGCCTCAACCTCTTGGTCGGCGAAGCAGCCGGAATCCGAGGTGACTGGTCAAGGGCGATTGATGCGCTCGAACGAGCGCGGGGGTACTTTGCGAGGAAGGGCGATCGGCGCCTTGAAGCCCTGGCCTGCCTAAAACTCAGCTCGCTGTACTCGAACTATGGCGATGTCAGTCGTGCCGCCGAGGTGGCGGACTCTGGCCTCCGCCTCGCGCCAGATGATGCGGCGATCACACGGCTCAGGCTCAGGGGAAACCTGGCTGTGACACGTGGGCTTCTCTCTGGCTCGCTGAACTCAGTAGTCGATGAGTGCCACGCCATCGCTAACGAAGCATCTGCATTGGGGCTTGATCACTTCGCAGCTATCGGATACCACAACGCGGGCGGATTGCTAATGAAGATGGGACGCATCCGAGAAGCAATTGCCGACCTTGAGACCGCGGCTGGGCATTGGTCAGACACGCCAACGACGCCATTCGGCCATTGGGAGGACTTGGTGGCGGCGCTAATCGCCGATGATCAGATCGACCGCGCCCGAACCTTGGCCTCCGAGTCTGTACGCCGGACGGCGCCGTGGCCTCGACCCCTTGCCCTGGCCCGGAGGTCTTATGCGGACGTGGCATTGGCCGAAGGGAAGTTCGCTGAAGCGATCATGATCCTTCGCTTGGCGCTTCAGGACAAGGAGGCACTCGCCAATGCCTACGCGCTGATCGCGAGCAGTTTGGTAGAGGCGCTCTTCCTGGCTGGGGCCCGGGCTGAAGAAATTCGAGCTATTCGCGATGCTGTTGAGACTGCCCCTGCGGTCGACCCGCGCCTCGATGCTGAGGTGGTCGCGGCTGAGGCGATCGCGGTTCATGCACTAACGACATGCACTGGCGGATGTCAGTCTTATGTCTCAAGACTCGAAGCCGCGCGCATGCAGGGCGCGAGGTTCTCAGACCTGTCGGCGCGCGTGAAGATTGGAGCTTTGGCCTTCGATCATCGCGCCATCGGCCCGAAACGTGCTGCTTGGGCCGCGCTTGAGGAAGCCGTGCGTGAGGGATTTGGGCGGCCCTTGAGATGGTGGTCGCGATACTTTGGTCCGCACGCCTATCTGGCATTGGCACTACCGGCAGGCGGGGACCTCATCCGTCGGCTCGCGGCGGCAGACCCGGACGGATGGCGCGGTGCGCTCACGGATGTACTTCCACGCGCCAGCGGAATTGATCGCGAGATCCTGCTAAACACCATCGCGCGGCACGCCACCCGCGACAGCATTCGAGCTCTTAGGGAGGTACCTGGGGAAGACGTCAGCGCAGCCTACCGAAGCCTCAGGCGGGCCCATGCATCTCGGCTGTTCCTAAGAACGCTTGGCGGGATATCTCTGCACCGAGGCGGATGGGATGGACCGTCCATCGCCATCGAGAAGCGGCGGATTCGTGCATTGCTCGCCGTTCTAGCCGCCTACAAGCACACGTCCCTAACACGCGAGCTGGCGGTTGACCTGTTGTGGCCAGACTCCGACGGCGATAGCGCTATCAACAACCTCAACCAGACTGTCTTCCAGCTTCGACGCGTGCTCGATCCGAGCTACCAGCAGGGAGACAGTCCTGAGTACATCCTGAGCTCGTCGGAGCAGATCAGATTTACTGACGACCTTGTGCGCGTGGATCTCGAGGAGATCAGAGGTCTGACCCAGCGTCTAGCCGGCCTGACGTGGACAGGCCGACAGAAGGTCGCATCACGCGTAATTTCACTCGTCCGCGGACCGTTTCTCGCGGACATGCCATACGAAACTTGGGCCTCGACACTCCAAGTCGCACTTCACAATGAGATTCGCGCCAAGTTGCTACCTATCGCTCTCGATGCGACCGCATATGACCTTCAAGTCTCCACAGACGCCGCGAGCGCTCTCATCACGCTCGACCCGTACGACGAGACCGCGACTCTCGCCTTGGCGGATGGACTGCGCAGATCGGGACGAAATAGGGCGGCACACGATCTCTTGAGGCGGTACGCCGAGCTGATTGAAGGAGATCTCAGCGAGGGGCCAGCACTCCAATCAGTTCGCGACGCGCCGTCTGAAGCGTAGATCAGTCAAATATGAGTGGACCATGTGCCTCAAGGCGGCAGTCTGGGGGTTGACTTCTGTGCGCTGGCCGCTAGAGTACCCCTACCGGTAGTACTTTGGTACTCCGGGCCATACCGTGGGACGCCGTGATCCGTCAGCTGAAATTGGGCACTTAGGCTGGCGGGGAGCAGGTAGTGCAACCGACCGTTCCGTCACAGGAGTGTGTCGGTTGTTTGCAGTCTTGTACAGAAGAGGGCACCTTCTGATGCAGAGAGAATTCGTCAAGGGCTGGTAACAGCTTCCGAGGTAGTCAGCATGCGATCACGCATCGTGCGTATCGGCTCGCTGATGTCAGCCCTGGTCACCCTCGCGTCACTCGCCTTGGCGGGTGGAGCGAGCTTCCGAGGCTGGTAAGAGGTCGTGGTAGACTCCGGTCGCTCGACCTCGTGACGAAGCCGGTGAATACCAACGTTATCCGCCTCATACTTGTAACGGTAGCCGCCGCAGTTCTCGTAATTGCGGCGGCTTCGTTGCTATTCCCCATCCGTCCGGAGATCGGCGGAGTGACGGGAATCGTCTACTGGACGGCCGCGACACTGCTCGCCAGTGCAATGCCGATCAAGCTGCCCCGCGGAACGGTCGTGTCCGTGGCGTCCGCGCCCATCCTCGCGGCAATGATCCTCGGCGGGCCACTCGCAGCGGCGATTGTGAGCTTCGTCGGCACAACGGACGAACGAGAGATCCGAGGTCAGGTGCCGTGGTACGGCACGCTGTACAACCACTCGTCGGCCATCATCTCGGTCGGCGTTGCGGGCATTTTCTTTGACCTCCTGAGCGGGACGCCACTCGGTGATGAGCCGATCGCTCTCTTCGTGCTGGCCCTCGTCGCAAGCGCCATCTTCCTCAGTCTGAACTGGTTCCTCGCTGTTCTCGCTGTCTCAATTCGAACCGACGCTTCCATTCGCTTGGTATGGGCGCAGGACGTGTCGGGGGTGGCGGCGAACCTCATCGGCCTGGCACCGCTGGCGTGGCTCATGGCGCTCGTGTTCCAGCTCCCGAACGGCATCGGCTGGTGGGCGACCCCACTGTTCGTGGTCCCGCTCTTCACCACCCGGCTGGCGTACGCCCGGTACGTCGAGACGCGGCTCCTCTTCGAGCAGACGATCCAGGCACTGTCGAAGGCGGTCGACGCGCGCGACAACTACACGCGAAACCACTCGAGCCGAGTGAGCCACATCTCGGAGGCGATGGCGCGGGTCATGCGGCTGCCGGAGCCGGAGATCGAGAAGATCACGTGGGCCGCGCTGCTCCACGACATCGGCAAGATCGGCATCCGCGACAACGTGCTGCTCAAGGAGGGCCCGCTGGACAAGGCGGAGCGCATCCTGATGAACCAGCACCCGGAGATCGGGGCCGAGATCGTGCGACCGGCGACACAGCTGGCCGGCGAGGCGCCGCTCATCCTGGCCCATCACGAGTGGTTCAACGGGTCCGGATACCCCGGTGGCGTCGAGGCGCTCGACATCCCGCTCGGCGCGCGGATCATGACGATCGCGGACGCCTACGAGGCGATGACGAGCTCGCGTCCGTATCGAAAGATCCCGCTCACCCACGAGCAGGCCGTCGACCAGCTCGAGAAGTTCGCCGGCATCCAGTTCGACCCCGACATCGTGCCCATCCTGGTGAACCTGGATCGCAGCATCCTGGACCGGCCGCCGGACCGCCCGGACGAGCTGCCGACCATGCGACACCAGCCGGATCCGCGCGACCACGACGATCCGCCGGAGGACGAGCGCATCGTCGCCGCCAAGCCGCCCCCTGCGGCCGATGGTCCCCCATCGAGGCCCGCGTTGGCCTCGGACGATGTTCCTTAGCGCGATCGCGCTCGCGCTGATCGTCGGCGCACTGGCCGGGGGCGCGTTTCCGAGGCTGGCCGAGCTCCGCCTCAAGTGGTCGGTGCTCCTCTTCGTGGCTCTCGGGCTCCGCCTCCTGGTGGGGGTCAGCCGCGAGACCGGCATCGGCGCGGACATCCCTGCCGGTCCGGCCTTCATCGCCGCCTACGGCCTGATCTTCGCCTGGCTCTGGATGAACTGGCGCGTGCCGGGACTCCAGATCGCGTCGGTCGGCATCGGCGCGAACATGCTCGCCGTCCTGGTGAACCAGGGTCAGATGCCGATCTGGTCCGCCGCCTTCTTCTCGGCCGGCTTCACGGAGGCGGATATCGCCAATGACGCGTTCCACTTCCTCCTGAGGACCGATACGATCGCCGGCTTCGTCGCCGCCGGCGGCCTGTTCGGCGACGTGATCCCGCTGCCGGTCCCCTTCATCCGGGACGTGGTGAGCATCGGCGACATGCTCCTGGCGCTCGGGATCGCCTGGGCCATCGTCTACTCGATGACGCGAGCCGAGGCACCCTCGCGTCGCGGGTTCGCGCTCGGGCAGGCGCCGATGCGCCAGTCGGCCGCGGGGACGTTCCAGTCCGGGTTGGCATACGCGCAGGCATCGGCCATCCCCGCGGAAGCGGGTGCCGTGACGGCCGGTGGCGTCGCCGTCCCGCGATCCCAGTCGCCGTACCTGCGGCTGGTTCGCAACCGCAATTTCTCGCTCCTGTGGATGGGCCAGCTCATCTCGCTGCTCGGCGACCGCATCCACATCATCGCCCTCGGCGCGCTCGTCGCCACGCGCGGGTCGGCGCTCGAGGTCGGGCTGACGTTCGCGGCGACCGCCGTCCCGAGCGTCGTGCTGGGTCCGCTGGCCGGCGTCCTGGTGGACCGCTGGGACCGGCGCGTCACGATGATCGCCTGCGACGTCGTGCGAGCCGTGCTCGTGCTATCGGTGCCGTTCGCGTTCGAGATCCACATCGGGCTCGTGTACCTGGCCGCCTTCATGATCGCCACGGTGACCCTGCTCTTCCGCCCGGCCAAGACCGCCGTGGTGCCGTCGATCGTCGAAGAACGGGATCTCGTGACGGCGAACTCCGCGATGTCGGTGCCGGAGACTGCGGCCGACCTGCTCGGCTTCCCGATTGCCGGGCTCATCGTGACCGCCCTGAGCTCGGTCATCGGCACCGCGTTCGTGCTCGACGCGGGGACGTACATCGTCTCCGCGGTCCTCATCTGGGCGATGATCATCCCGCGCCAGGTGGAGGCACCGGCCGAGCGCTTGTCCGTGTCCAGCGTGTGGCGCGAGATGCGCGAGGGCTTCGCATTCCTGTGGAGCGAGGCGGCCCTGCTGTCGAACACGCTGCTGTCGACGGTCGCGCAGGTGGCGGTCGGCGCCGAGATCGTGGTCTCGCTGCTCTACGCGCGGGACGTCGTGGACCGCGGCGGCATGAGCTTCGAGCAGATGTACTCGCTGCTCCTCACGGCGATCGCGGTCGGGAGCGTCGTGGCCGGCGTGGCCGTCGGAGCAGTCGGGGCGCGGCTGCCGAAGGGTCCGCTCGTCATCGCCGGGTTCATCGGCATGGGGGTGTCGCTGGCGATTGCCGGGCTGGTGACGCACCCGATCCTCGCCATCATCGCCTTCTTCTTCACCGGCGCCATGAACATGCTGTTCATCATTCCAACGGTCACGCTGTTCCAGCAGCGGACTCCGCAGCGGCTCATGGGACGTGTCGTCTCGAGCCGGCAGGCGCTCGTCTTCGGATCGATCGCCGCGTCGATGGCGCTCTCCGGCTGGCTGGCCGGCATCCTGGGGCCGGCCACCGTGCTCGTCGTGAGCGGCGCGATCTGCGCCGGCGCCGGCGTCATCGGGATCGGGATCCCGTCGATGCGCACGGTGCGATGAGGTGAACGGACGATCTGCTACCCTTCGCGCGCCGTGGGACTGATCCTCGACCTCGCGGTCGCGGCGCTCGCGCTGCTGGTCATCGGATCGCTGGCTCTGCTCGCCTGGACACTCAGCGTCGGCGCGGTGGGTGCCGTGCGGGACGAGCGCCGGCGCATCGGGGACCGGCGCCGATCCGTCCGAGCAGCGGAGGAGCGCATCCATGCCGGCGCATCCCGGGCCTCGGCGAAGCTGGCCGAGCTCAGCGCGCGCATCCGATCGACGACATCTGGAGACCGACCCGAAGCATGACCACCGACGAGACGCCGAAGGCACCGGAGCGCGGCAGCGCCCGCAACAATCGGGCAGAGTCCGCCGAGCCCGGGTACCGCGGCGCCCTGCCGGCGCGCGAGGACGGGCTCGCGAAGCCGTGGGTCCTCACCGTCATCGGGATCTTCGTGCTGATCATCGTGCTGTCGATCGCCGGCATCCCCTCGCGGCTCATCCCGGATCCCACTCCCGTGCCGCTTCCCTCGACGCCGACCTCGGGCTCGATCGAGCCGTCGGCATCGGCTTCGGAGTCCGCGTCGCCGTCGGAGTCCCCCTCGCCGAGCGCTGAGTAGCCTGCCCGCAAGGCGGTTGTACGCTTATCGGACGGGTGTCATACTTTCGCGGCGCCTCGACGTAGTGACCTGCGTGAGCGCCTACGGAGGGATCAAGTTCATTGGCCGAGTCTCAGCGCACCGTGCTCGTCGTCGACGACGACGGTGATATCCGCACCCTGCTCAAGGATCTCCTGACCGACGAGGGCTACGCCGTCACCGTCGCGCCGACCGGCGCCGATGCGCTCGAGCAGATCGCGAAGGACATGCCGGACCTCGTGATGATGGACGTGAAGCTGCCGGACCAGGACGGCATCGGCCTCCTGCGCCAGCTCAAGCGCGAGCACGACGAGCTCGAGGTCATCGTCATGACCGCCTTCGGCGGGAGCTCGACCGCCATCAAGGCCATGGAGCACGGCGCCTACGACTACGTCACGAAGCCCTTCGAGATCGACGACCTGCTGGCCACCCTGCGCCGCGTCTTCGAGCACGCCGACATGGCCTCCGAGGTGAGCGCCCTCCGGCTCGAGCTGGGCAAGCGCGAGGCCGAGCGGGAGCGGATCGTCGGCAGCAGCAAGCCGATGCTCGAGGTCTTCAAGCTGATCGGCAAGGTCGCCCCGTCGGACGCCACGGTGCTCATCACCGGCGAGTCGGGCACGGGGAAGGAGCTCATCGCCGAGGCGCTCCACCGGGCGAGCAAGCGGAACCCGCACCCGCTCGTGAAGGTCAGCTGCGCCGCCCTGCCGGAGTCCCTCCTCGAGACCGAGCTGTTCGGCCACGAGAAGGGCTCGTTCACCGGCGCGATGACGATGCGCAAGGGCCGCTTCGAGAGCGCGAACAAGGGCACGATCTTCCTGGACGAGATCGGCGAGATGACGCTCGGCACGCAGACCAAGCTCCTCCGCATCCTCCAGGAGCGGGAGTTCGAGCGGATCGGCTCGAACACGCCGATCAAGATCGACATCCGGGTGATCACGGCGACGAACCGCAACCTCGCCGACGAGGTCAAGAAGAACAAGTTCCGCGAGGACCTCTACTACCGGCTCAACGTCATCCACATCCATATGCCGCCGCTGCGCGAGAGGAAGGACGACATCCCGCTGCTCGTCGAGCACTTCCTCGTGAAGTTCCGCCACGCCCCCGGCGCGATCCCGACCTCGATCAGCGAGGAGGCGCTCCAGCGGCTGGTCGAGTACGACTGGCCGGGGAACGTCCGCGAGCTGGAGAACGCCATCGAGCGGGCGGTCGTCCTGAGCCGTGGCAACCCGATCACCGTCGAGCACCTTCCGTTCGGCGACTCCCGCGAGGCCCGCGATCGCTTCAAGCTGGCCGAGCGCCGGACGAAGCTGGAGAGCGACGAGGAAATCCTCGCCGACCGTCGAGACCAGCTCGACGCCGACGAAGCCGATGCCGATGCCGCCGATGCCGATGCGCCTCTGGTGAACGGCACCGGCAACGGTGACCTGTCGTTCAAGGATCGCGTCGCCACGCTGGAGAAGCAGCTCATCAAGGAAGCGCTCGATCGCGCCGGTGGCAACCGGACGAAGGCGGCCGATGACCTCGGGATCTATCGGCGCCTGCTGTACGCGAAGATCAAGGAATACGGGCTGGGCGAGTAGTCAGGCGGGCACCGAACAGGGTCGGGACCGTGCGCGGTGGTATCCTTCTTGCCACTCCGGAAGGCACGAATTCACCACAGAAGGGATAGATTTCCCATGTTCAGCCGCGTGCGAATCGCCATCCGCTTTTTCTTCGTCGGACTGGCCGTCGGCGTGCTCCTTGCCCCCCGCAGCGGGGAAGAGACGCGACGCATGGTGCGTGAGAAGGCCGATCGCATCCTCAACGACGTCCTCGACGCCGCCAGCCTTGGCACGGTCGACACCAGCGACGGCACGATCTCCGAAGAGGCCGATGCTCCCAGCCGGTCGACCAAGGCCGCCAATGGTGGTCGCTCCCGCAGCCGCGCCGCCAGCACCAGCGCCCCGGCCAGCTGACCGGGTCTCGGCACTGACCTGACCGATGCGCTGGCCGCGATTCTCGCGGCCGCGCGACGGCGCCTTCGGACGGGCGCCGGAAGGAGCCGACGCCCAGGACCCGCGCGACCCGGCGGTTGCGCGCGCTCGCATGGTCGCCGATCAGCTTCGAGCTCGAGGCATCGACGACGATGACGTCCTGGCCGCCTTCGAGCGCGTCGAGCGCCACCGCTTCGTGACCGACGACGACCCGTACGGGGACCATGCCCTTCCCGTCGGGTCGGGCCAGACCATCTCCCAGCCCTACGTCGTGGCGGTCATGACGGACGCCGTGCGGCCGGACGATGGTTGGCACGATGCGCGGATGCTCGAGATCGGCACCGGCTCCGGCTACCAGGCGGCCATCCTCGCCGAGCTCGGTGCCCGGGTGGTGAGCATCGAGCGCCACGAGGAGCTCGCGACGGCCGCGCGCCAGCACCTGGCCGACACCGGATACGCCGATCGCGTGGAGGTGATCGTCGGCGACGGCAGCGCCGGCTGGCCGGCCGAGGCACCGTACCGCGCCATCCTCGTCACCGCCGGAGGACCGTCGATCCCCGAACCCTTGCTGGATCAGCTCGAGCCCGACGGCGGCAGGCTCGTCATGCCCGTCGGCGAGCGCGAGCACCAGGCCCTGACGCTTGTCGAGCGACGAGGCGATGAGCGCTCCCACCGGGATCTCGGCCCCGTGGTGTTCGTCCCGCTCATCGGCGAGCACGGCCACTCGGCGAGGTAGCGCTCGGCGGCAGCTGGCACGGAGCGTGCATCGGCTGGGGGGAATCGCCCAACTCCGTGCGGAGGCATTTCGACATGACCTACGATCGCCGCTCCGATCCGGCGGACCCGGTCGAGCCGGTCGACACCGCCGACGACACCCGCGTCGTCGAGCGCCAGACCTACGTCGAGCGCGAACGACCCGTCGTCGACTCAGCTCCGGCCCAGCCCGCCGGCAGCCAGGTGAACGTGAACGCAGGGCAGCCCGCCTACGTCGAGACGACCGACGCCGGCCCGCTCTACTACGTGCGCCGCGTCGTGTCGCTGCTGTTCGGCATCCTTGCCGTGCTGCTCGGCCTTCGCATCGTGCTGCTCCTGCTCGTGGCGAACCAGCAGAACGCGATCGTCGACTTCGTCTACGGCGCGACCGAGCCGTTCGTGGCGCCGTTCCGCGGCATCTTCCAGTTCAACGAAGTCCGCGCCGGCGACGCGACGCTCGACATCGCGGCCCTCGTGGCGCTCGTCGGGTGGCTGCTGATCTACCTGCTGATCATGGCGATCCTGCGCATCGGCGACCGCGACCGCGTCTGACGCCCGAGCCCCTCAGACCGGGGGCAGCTCCAGCGCGCCTCGCTCTGATGGCGCACGCACGGCCGGCTCGCGCGACGGCACGTTCCCCGTTCGCGCGGCCGGCACACCGGCACGCGCGAGCTCCTCGTCGTACACGGCCTGGATCCGCCGCACCTGGGCGTCGATGCTGAATCGCTCCGCGACGGTGCGGTAGCCGGCAGCGCCGATCCGCTCGCGCAGGGCCGGATCTCCGAGCAACGAGCCGATGGCCGTGGCGATGGCCTCCGGGTTCGCCGGCGGCACGAGGAGCCCGTCGACACCGTCGGTGATGACCTCCGGGATGCCGCCGACCGCGGACGCCACCATCGGGCGGCATCGGGCCATGGCCTCGAGGATCGAGATTCCCTGCGCCTCGCGCAGGGATGAGAGCGCTGCGACGGTCAGGTCACCGGTGAGGGCCGCGACGTCCTCGCGCCGGCCGGTGAAGGTGATCCGGTTCGCCACGGCCGGACCCAGCGCGGCGGCGCGGGCGCGGAGCGCATCGGCCTCCGAGCCTTCGCCCACGATGGCCAGCCACGCGTCGGGATGCTCCCGGAGCACCGCCGGCCACGCGTCGATGAGGTGCTGCTGCCCCTTCTCGGGCTCGAGCCGGCCCACGCAGCCGACCAGGGGGGCGTCGGCCGGGATGTCGAAGTCGTCGCGGATCCCGCACGGGGGCGGCGGAGCGGCAAAGCGCGACAGATCCACACCGTTCGGAATCACCGCGAACCGGGCCCCGTCCCGGCCCTCCGCCCGCACCTTGCGCTGGATGCTCTCCGACGGGACGATCAGCCGATCCATGCTCGGCGTCAGCGCGGCCAGGAGCGCGGTGTCCTCCGGCGACCGAACCCGCGACGAGTGGACGGTGGCCATGATCACGGCCGTTTCCGCCTCGACGGCCGCCCGCGTGCCGATCACCTCGGCGCGGTACATGTGGGCGTGCACGAGGTCGACCTCGTGGTGGCGCATCCACGACGCGAGCTCGGCGACAGCCCGATCGTCGTCCGGCTCGTCGAGGACCTCGACGGCGATCCCCAGGCCTCGCAGCCGCTGCACCGCCGATCCGGCCGAAAGGGAGAGCGCGCGAACGTCGTATCGGGCTCGGTCGAGCCTGAGGAGCAGGCCGGTGTACGACTCCTGGGCGCCGCCGTTGCCGCCGGTCGCCAGCAGCTGGAGGATCCGGGGGCGCGGGTGGGAGCGTGACTGGTGGATGCGCCGATGCCGGGTGTACGCGGCGCCGGCGATGGCGCCCTCGTGATCGGGCGATCCTGCCCGGTCCGGGCGGGGGACGTTCACCTCGCCGATGCTGGCAGGGGCCGCCCCCGCCGTCAAAACCGCGGGGCGGTCAGGAGTCCCGGTGCCACGCCTCGTACGCCTCGCCGACGACGGTGTCGAAGCGGAGGCCCATGAGCACGATCCCGGCGAAGCCGACCTCGCGGGCGCGGGACGCGGCGTCCTTTGCCGCACGCCAGCCGAGGGCGCGAGCCTGCTCCTGGGTCAGGCCGTGCATCTCGCGTCGCAGCTCGTCGGTGATCGGGACGGCGCCCACCGACTCGAGGCGGCGCACCCAGCGCTCGCTGAACGGCGGGGTGATCTCCAGGTAGACCGGCGGGTCGTCCGGTCGCAGCTCGAGCCGATCGGCGACGGTCTGCACCGAATCGGGATCCATCACCGGCCCGGTGGTGAGGAACTGGGCACCGACCTCGATGCGGCGACGGAGCATCCATCGGCGCGAACGGGTGCTCATGCCGACCTCGAACTGCACCGGGTCGACCGACGGCTGGAGCGCGCGCAGGTACTCGACGATCTCGTAGGAGTTGCTCCAGTGCTCGACCTCCGGAAGCATGTCGCCCTGCACCACCAGGAACGAGGTCACGCCGTTGCCGATGGCGCCGCGCACCTCGGACTCGATGGCAAGGATGTTCCGATCGCGCGTCGAGCAGACGACGGTGGGGCGGACGCCGGGAACGTCGTGGGTGATCCGCGCGGCGAACGCATACGGCGAGACCCGCACCTGCTTGAACGGGTTGTCGGTGATCAGCACGTCGCGCCACCGCCCCTCCAGCTCCCGGTGGATCATCCCCGGAAGGCGCGGGGGATTGACCTCAACCATCTCCACCCATCGGTCGGGTCGGGAAAGGCGAGGTGGCTCGCTCGGCTCATGCCGATGCGACACGAAGCTCCCTTGCCGCGGCCACCATGTCGCCCAGCTGCTGCTCGATCTCCTCCCACCGGCGCGTCTTGAGGCCGCAGTCGGGATTGACCCACAGGTCGACCTCGTCCATGAACGCACGGAAGTGGTGGAGCCGCTCGGTCATGACGTCGCGCCCCGGCGTGTGGGGCGAGTGGACGTCGAACACCCCCGGACCGATCTGAAGGTGGCCGTCGCTGAACAGCCCGTAGAACTGCCGGATGTAGCTGTCGTCCTTCGAGCGGGAGTACTCGACCGACGCGACATCGACGCCGGCGTCGGACCACAGCGGCACGATGTCGCCGAAGTCGCCGTAGCACATGTGCGTGTGCATCTGGACGTGGGCCGGCTGGTCGAACACGTGGTTGAGCGCCGCCCGAACGCCGCGCGCGTAGATCTCGCGGAGCCGCGGAGCATCCTCGGTCGGCAGCGGCCAGCGCTCGCGGACGGCGGGCTCGTCGACCTGGATCACCCGGGCCCCCGCCTCGACGAGATGCCCGACCTCCTCCCGGATGGGGCGGGCGACGGCCCAGAAGAGCCGATCGTCGGCGACGCCCGGCGGACGGAACGACCAGTTCACGATCGTGACCGGCCCGGTGAGCATCCCCTTGACCGGCTTGTCGGTGGCGTCCTGGGCGACCCGCCACTCGTCGACCGTCATCGGCTCGCTGATGGAAGGCGGCGCGGCCAGGATCGGCGCGCGGACGCATCGGCTTCCGTAGGAGAGAACCCAGCCGTTGCTGGTGGTGTGGAAGCCGTCCATCTGCTCCGCGAAGTACTCGACCATGTCGGTGCGCTCGAACTCGCCGTGGACGAGCACGTCGAGCCCCATCCGCTCCTGCCAGGCGACCGAGTCGGTGATGAGCTTCGCCATGGCGGCGTCGTAGCCGGCCCGATCCAGCTCTCCGCGGCCCAGGCTGACGCGGAGCTGGCGAACCTCGCTCGTCTGCGGCAGCGAGCCGGTGGTCGTGGTGGGGTACGGCGGAAGGTCCAGGTCCGCCTGTGCGCTGCGGCGCTCCTCACGCGATGCTCGGGCCACGAGGTCGCCGACCTCCGGCCACTCGACCGGGGGCGGCTGTGGAACGTCGGGCGCCGATCCACCCTCCAGCGCCGATGGCCAGCCGGCGAGGGCACGTGCCTTCTCGCGGGCGAACTGGAAGCCGGCGGGGAGATCCTCACCCTCCACGGTGACGGGCAGGAACATCAGGCTCGTCGACGGGACGAGGTAGGTCGGCCGGCCGTCGTCCGCCCCGTCGAGGGCGGCACGGGCGGCGTCGAAGTCATCGGGCCACACGCTGCGGCCGTCCATCACGGCGACCACGTGCGCGGGCTGGGCTTCCCAGGCCGGCGTGGACCGCATGGACGCGACCGCGTCGACGGGCACCTGGACGGCGAACCCGGCACCGCCGAGCGACGCGACGGTCTCGGCCGAGGCGCGGCCGAACTGGACGGTGACGATCGGCGGCTGGCCGAGGCCGGCCAGGAGATCGGCTGCGTTGGCGTAGGCGGCGTCGCGCAGGGCCACATCGGCGTCATCCATGACCATGCCCAGGCACGGCTCGTCGAGCTGGAGGCGGAAGTGCTCGTCGGTGGCGGCGTGGTCGCGGACCCAGGTCCAGATCGCCTCGCCGGCGGCCGCGGCGAGATCCGCGGGGTGCAGGGCGGGATCCAGCTTGCTGAGCTTGACCAGGGAGTACGGTCCGAGGATCGCCCACGTCGTGTCGGGCTGCCCGAGCGGCTCGCGCCACGGGAGCGGGCGAAGCGTGCCGATCGGCCGCCCGATCTCGGGCACGACGTAGTGGTAGTTCGTGTCGAACCACTTCGTCATCTCCCACGCCTCGCGCTCGGGCGTGCCGCGCGCGAGGTCGGTGAGGACGTCGAAGGCGCTGTCGCCGATGCGGGCCGCCTCGTTCTCCGGAGCGATCCCGAGCATCAGCGCGGTCTCGAGGACCTCGTCGTACAGGAAGTAGTCGTCGACGGCCGAACCGATGGCGTCGTGCTGCTCGTCCAGGTGCGCCTGGCGGAGCTCGGCGATGCGTGGTGCGAATGCCTCGGCGTCGAGGCGGCCCGACCACGCGCGCTCGAGCGTCCACTTGAGCTCGCGGTTGGGGCCGATGCGCGGGTACCCAATGAGTCGGGCTTCGAATGTCATGGGACGCACATCATGAAGGGAAGCGAGCGTTCGGACCAGACCCCCCGAGGCGCCAGAGTCGGGCCCCGGCGTTGGCGTCGCTCTACGTGAGGAAGTAGAGCCCGTATCGGGCTCGCCGGTGGTCTTGCTGTGGCGTCGCTGATGAGCGACGGGCATCAGCAGGTAGTACGGGAGCCAATAGGGACTGACAGCCAGGCCTGCCAATCCCGGTAGTCGCTTCCACAGCAGCGCTGCCGACAGCGGAATGCCTACCGCCAGCCAAGCAATTCCAACGGCTCGGGAAGGACCATAGTTCCAGGGCTTGTCCGCCTCGTAGCCGCCGATCCAGGTGAGGACTTCCCACCACTGTGCGAGCCACGGCACGACGAGCACACCGTGCGCCGCGGTCATCCCTACGAATGGCCAGCGGAGCCGCGGCTCCACCCAGAGCAGATACAGCAGCACCGGGAGTTGCACGGGACGGGGCATTAGCAGGCAGCTCGCGAGGTAGCCGTACTGCGCCCACCGGACGTCGCGCAGTGCTAGCACGGCGAGAACAACAACAAAGGTGAAAACGTTCCCAGCGGCAAGGTCTGTCCAGAACGGCCAACTCACTGCAACAACTGCAATCAGCCATCGGTCGCGAAGCAGTACAAGAGCCATCAGGTGAGCGAAGGCAAACGCGGGGTAGCCTACGGAGACCACCGGCACCATCAGAGCGGCCATGACTGGCGAGTAGAGAAAGGGCCGCGGATCGGCATACGGAGACTGCCCCGATACAAGCCGCTCGGCGGCGAGCGCGTAAGTCCGCCAATCCGGAAGGGGATCGGCAGTCCAGTTCGAATACACAGTCAAGGCGACAGGTAGAGCATTGAGCGCGGCAAATAGGATCAGGGCGGCAAGATGAACGGCCCGAGACCGGCGTGCAGCTGCTCCGAACCAGCGAATCGCTACTCTCGCGGGTCTGGAACGCCGGCGCTCAGTCTCCACCAGCAACGTGGGCGCGAATCCGCTTCTGGCGGCGATCGGCGATCGGGCCTGCGCGCACCAGCTCCACACCGACGAATAGCCATACACCGGCAGTCGATGCGGCGCGTCGAGCCCGAAGCGTCACCGCGGGCGCCCGTCTCGCCGAATGGCCGCCGGCTAGCGCGCAGCAAACGGCGCGGAGCGCCATACCCGAAAGCTCCTCCCCTATCGCGCCGTGATTGGCGGCGATGCTGAGATCCTAGGACTCAGGTGTCATCGGGGCAAGAAATTTCTCCAGTCGTCCGCCTGGGGCGTAGGGCCTACTGGTGCCATGATCCGACGGGGCTATGTCGCGGGATTCACGATCCCCCGATACTGCAGGCGCCCACTCCTCCACTCCGAGGTGTCAGATGGAATACCTGCCGCTCTTCCTCCTCTTCATGGCCGCCCTCATCGCCGGCTATTTCTATCTCGAGAAGGCGAAGAAGCGTGACGCTGCCAAAGGGTCAGCCGATACGACCGTCGCCCCTTCCACGGAGAGCACCGACGAATCGCACTGAGCTGCGTAGCTTGACGCACTCGCGCATGCTTGTGCCGTCGTGAAAGCCCTGCTCACTGTGCTCTTCATCATCGCCGTGGTTGGGGGCGGCCTGAAGCTGGCTGGCGTCCGACTTCCATTGATCGACTATCCGATTGGACCGATCGGCGTTGACACACCTGGACCCGCGATGCCCGACATCCAGATAGAGGCGCCAGGATTCGGCGAGTTCCCGGTCCCTTGACCCGAGGCGGTTTCCACGCATCGCCTCAACGCGGAGGTGGAAGAGGGGCTCCCAACCCGGCTCATTTCGCTGGCCAAGGCCAGGCGACAACGAGCACGGTGATGATGAGGATGCTGGCCATGATCACCCTCGGCCCCTGAGTCTTGGCCAATCGGAGCCATGCAAACCGGCTCGTGGGTAGATCTTCCGCGGTAGGCGTCAATACCAGCGCCCCAGCGAAGAGCAGAGTGGGCAGATAGTGGTCCCATATGTTCGGAATTACGCTTACGCCAGCGATCAGAGCGAGGCCAATGCCAGACAAGCCGCGCGCTGGGATGGCCAGCAATCCAGCGGCTACGACAACTCCACCCCAATCCGGCCACCAGTCGTAGATCAGCCGCAGGGCTGAGGTAAAAATGACCGCGACGCCGGGTTCGATTGGTACGGACGACCGCAGAGCGGAAACCATTGGCATGATTGCGTCGACGCCTAACCAAGCGATTGGAATTGCCGTGGCGGTGATTGCCGATCCCACCGCCCACAGGACCGTACGATGACGGCCTTGTCTCGCAAGGGGCACCAGCACCAGAACCGGCCATAACTTGGTGGCGACGGCTAGACCTAGCAGAACGCCCGCGGCACGTTCGGCCGATGCTCGATGCGCTGCCACGAACAGGGCCAGTACAGCTAGTACCAGGTGATTGACATTGCCGAGTACCACATTCGCCGTAAACCAGTAGGCAAGCTGGCCGTAGACGAACACTGCAATGCCTGTCCACGCCCATGCTGGACGAAGCCGAAGCAAGTGAATTGCATAGACCCACGCGCCAACCCACGCGCCAAATCCGACGACTAGCCAAGCGATGCTTCCGACGCTTTCCGGGACGCTGATGAAGGGGATGGCCCAGACTGCTGAAGCGGGCGGAAGGTTGTACGCATTTACCGGAAGTGGCCATCCAGGGAATACGAGCGGCTCTCTGTACAGCTCACCGCTGATCACGTCGTGAGCGCCGGCGGCGTACACATGCCAGTCGTACAACCAAATCGTCGGCGGCGTAGGATCGCTCGCCATCTCGGCTATCGCCCGCACCAGATATGCGAGAGTGAGGCCCCAGGTAGTGCAACCAGCGCCCATGAGCACCACGAGAGGGAGCCGGGGCCTCTGGGAGACCCTCGACAGGTAACGGGCCACAGGTCCATTTGTGACCGTGAGTCGACCTCGTACGCTCATGGCTGCGGACCCTGTTCTCCCTGACCCCCCAGCAGACTTCTTGGGTGCAGCGAACGACTGTATAGACGCGGAGACGCAATTGCCACCAACACTGAGGCAGCCTGCGGCCACACCACTGGCATCGCAAGAAAAGCAGCAATGGGGATTGCCCAGGCGCGGTTAGTCATGGCGCCGCCGCCCACGATCGCCGCCGCGATGACAGTGCGGAGCTCAAGCGGCACCTGGTCACTCAGCATGTTCAGCGAGCGGTCCCCGTTGCTCGATAGGACGTGAAACCACTCCACCCATCCCGTCGGGCTGAGTAGGAACGAGACGAGCACAAAGCCGCCCGTGGTGCCGAGCGCCCACGCGAGGCGACGCCAATCACCACGGACCGCGAACCAGACGATTCCGACCCCGGGAGTCACCTTCGTCAGCAGCGGCAGCGCCCACGCCCCGCCGTACCGGAAGCCGAGGACGATGGCCAGCGCGTAGAAAATGTGCACGTTCCCGGCATAGAGCTCCATGAGCACCGGCGGGAAGGCGACCGTCCACAGCACCCGCATCCACCACAGCGCCGCGACGGCAGCGGCGACCCACAGGCCGTAGGCGAGCTCCAGCGGCAGCAATCGAAGCGGGGAGACGAGCTGCGCGAACGCTGGGGAGTAGAGATACGCGCCCTGCGTCCCGACCTGCGATCGCTGGTACGGATCGGACGGATCGGCGCTCCAGTAGGCGAACGTGTCGATCCCGGGCGGGACGCCCAGGTTGAGCGTGAACGGGATGAGCTGCAGCCAGGCAGCGAACAGGTACGCGAAACCCGCAACGGCCAACCCCCCACGCACCGCGCGCCAGGGCGGCCGAGTCACGCGGGCGCCTCCGCCGCCCGTTCCCGGCGCGGGAGACGGCGGACCGCCGCGACGAGCCGATCCCAGTCCAGCGCGAGCATCAGCCAGTAGTACGGCAGCCAGTACGGGGCGGCGAGGACGCTGGCGGCGCCGATCCAGCCGCGCAGCGTGAGCAGCAGCGCACCCGGCAGCGCCACCAGCAGCCACAGGTTGCCGATGATCCGACTGGGCGCGTAGTTGAACTCCGATCCGAGCTCCTCGGGTCCAGCGGAGAGCAGGCGCGCGACCCACTCCGGGCCCCATCCCGACAGGAGCACCCCGACCGCGTGCGCGATGAAGAGAACGCCGAAGGGGATTCGCCACTCGGGTCGCTGCCAGAGCACCCACGCCACCAGGGGCATCATGAGCGGCCGCGGGATCAGCAGCGCGAGCACCAGGAACGCCGCCGTGGCGAGCCGCGAGCCGCGGAGCGACCACACCCCGGCGAGGGCCACGAAGACCATGACGTTGCCGGCGCTGACGTCGAACCAGAACGGCCAGCTGAGCAGGACCGCGAAGCGCAGGCCCCAGCTGGGCATGGCCAGGGCGGCCAGCACGTGGAGCGCACGCCAGCCCCAGATGCCGATGAAGCCCAGGAATCCGGTCCCGTAGGCCAGCACCGGGGAGTACCGGTAGTGGTAGAAGCCGATGTCCGAGTCGTCATAGAGGCCGCCCTCGTGGACGCGGATGCTCGCCTGCCAGTACGCGAACCAGTCGATGGGGTCGCTGCCGCGGACCATGGCCAGGAGGTTGTTCGCGGCCATCGCGAGGTTGAATGCCAGAAGGACAGCGACCGGGAACCACAGCGCTCGGCGCCGCCAGATCGGCTCGCCTCGCCACCATGCCGCGAAGCGCGCGATCACCGGCCCAGGTGCTGGACGAGCTTCTCGGCGAGCTCGACCGAGTAGTTCTGTCCGCGGTCGTGCGGGTAGACCTGGAACATGTTCGCCAGGCTGAGGCCGGCAATCGGAGTCTCGAACGGAGGAATCCGATCTCGATACTCGGTGGTGACGATGGGCTGCGCGAATGGCGCGGCAAAGCCCCAGCGCTCGGTGATCCACGACGGGTCGAAGTCCGGGTTGATGCGACGCAGGTGGGGCGTGAACTCGGCCAGCGCCTCCTCCGGGGTGGAGCGGAGCAGCGGGTCGTCCATCGGCCGGTAGTTGCCCAGGTAGACGAGGTGCCGTCCGCCGTAGTCGGCAGGGGACTGGTAGTTCGTGTGCTCCACCAGGGCCAGGAAGGGGTAGCCGGGGTCGTTGATGTTCATCCAATAGCTGTCGGTGAGGGGCCGGTCCAGGCTGAGGATCAGGCAGTGCGCGCCGTAGGCACGCCGCCAGTCATGCCGTTCGCGGTAGGCGTCGGGCAGCTGTGGGGTCAGGCGGCAGGTCAGGGTGGTCGGCAGCGTCGACACGACATGGTCGAAGCGGTCGGTCGCGTCGCCGGTGGTGATGCGCATCTCCCCATCGGCGGTCGCGATCTCGCGGACCTCGACCCCGAGCCGGACGTCGCCGCCCGCGTCCCGGACTCGGTCGGCCAGGGCCTGGTACAGGCGCTGGAACCCTCCCCGCAGGTATCCGAGCTCCGCACTGCGGTGATGAACGCGAGCCCAGAACCAGGGCAGGGCGATCTCCTCCGCGGCGGCGCCGAACTTGGCCTCCAGCAGCGGAGCCCACACCACCTCGTAGGCGCGTTTCCCCATGCTGCGGCGGATCCACGCCGCGGCTGTGCGTCCCTCGAGACGAGCCGGCTCGGGCAGCGCGCGCAGGTAGGCAAGCGCGGCACCCATGCGGATCCGGTCGGCGATAGGCAGCGGGTCGAAACGAAGCAGCGACGCCGGAGAGTCGAGCTGGTGCACGCGTCCGTCTCGCAGGGTCACGGTGCGAGGGCGCGGCCACACCAGGTCGTCACCCAGCCCGAGCTCGTCGATCAGGCCGGCGACGGCCCGGTCCGAGCGGAAGATGTGGTGATAGAACTTCTCGAGCCACATGCCGGGCTCGATCTCGAAGCCCGCGGCGAGTCCACCCGGCAGGGGCTCGCGCTCGAACACGGTGACGCGGTCGCCCCGTTGCGTGAGCCGATGGGCGACCGTCAGCCCCAGCGCCCCCGCGCCGAGGACGGCGATCCGGCGACCGCTCATGCGCACGGCCCCATGAGCACCTGCTGCTCGTCCCGGTAGCGCTCGCACCACCCGGCCTCCCGCGCCGGACCGCGGGTGATGGTCGTCTCCGGCGGGAACAGCAGCCACTCCACCCCGGCATCGGCGGCGATGCGCTCCCAGCCGGGATCGCCGGCCCGGATGGCGGAGTAGTCCTCCAGGATCGACTCGGGGTACATGTCGTTGCGGCCGTCCACGAACACGCGGCCGCCGCTCGGATACAGCTGATTGATCACATAGCCCGCCCAGCCGTATTCGGCCACGACGCGTGCGTCCGGATCCTCCGACGCCAGGATGGAGACCGCCTCAATGGGGAACTCCTCGTAAGCCGCATCCACGGCCGCCGCGTCGAGGTTGGAGGGCACCAGGATGATCCAGGCCGCGACGGAGATCGCGATCGCCACGGAACCCTCCATGATTCGCCGGACGAGCGCGATCCGAGCCGGCACGGTGCCCTGGGTCCGGCGTGGCAGACGAGCCTCGAGGCCCATCGCCAGCGTCGGCAGGCCGAGGAGAGCCGCGACGGGCGCGTTGCGGAGGGCTAGCAACGACATCGCGATGCCGAGGTAGCCGAGCGCGGCCAGCCATCCCGGCGTCCCGCGCCCGCCATTGGCGGCGACCGCAACGATCATGACCAGCAGCGCCACGTGCGCGGGATCGTGGAAATCGGGCGACTGCCACTCAGCGATGTTGGCCAGACCCCAGTCGCTCCCGTCCACGTATCGCAGCGGGTAGATCAGTCCTGCCGGACCAGCCGGCGTCGCCATGGAGGAGAGGCCGGCGCCAATCACGGCCGCGAGCATCATGCCCCGCGCCCCGGACATCGGCGTCCGGCCTGCGAGGGTGAAGAGCAGGTACACACCGGCGACGCCCAGACCGATTACATACAGGCCATGCAGATTCGCCCATGCGATGAACAGCGGAATCAGGAGCAACGAACGCAAGGGCCGGTCCGCGCGGAGGCTCATGAGAAGCACCAGCTCGGCGGCCAGCAAGAGCCAGCTCACGGCCTGCGGCCGAGCGGTCACGTACGGCAGGAAGACGATGGCGGCGAGCACCGCGGGCAAGGCCACCGCCACCGTGCGAACCGAGTTGCGGGCGAGGCCCACGGCGACGATGCCGATGCTCGCACCGGCGACGGCACCGAAGGTGACCAGCAGCAGACCGGGACCGACGGCCGCGAGCATGCCATCCATGAGGAGCTCGCTCAGCCATTCGTGAGGAGTCCACGGTTGGCCCTGCCACGTGAAGGAGAACGGGTCGGTGCTGGGCACTCCGGACTCCGCGATGACGCGGCCCGCGGCGACGTGCCAGTAGTAGTCCGGGTCAACGAGACCCTTCGCCGCGCTCGCAGCCGCGAGGACCACGACGATCACGCCCGCCAAGAGCATGGCAGGCGAGGGCACCCAGACGGGAAGTCGGGCCGACATCGGCGGGAGTCTACCCGGTGACGGTACGCACCGGCAGTGGGTCGAAAGGACTACCGTATCGGCTCATCTCCCTGGGGTACGCTTCCGCGCCATGAGCCCACGCCTGCGCCTCGTCCTGCTCAGCTTCCTGATGCTGTTCGTGGAGCTAGCGCTCATCCGATGGCTCGGCTCGAACGTCGTCTACCTGTCGTTCTTCTCGAACTTCGTGCTGCTGGGCAGCTTCCTGGGCATCGGCGTCGGCTTCATCCGCGCCCGATCGCCCCGGGATCTGACGAAGTGGATTCCCGTGGCGCTGGCGTTCTTCGTCGGGTTCATCCTCATCGCCCGCGTGAGCGTCGACCGAGCGGGGGACGACCTCATCTATTTCGGTGAGCTGAGCCCCACCGGTCTGCCAGCCTGGCTGATGCTGCCCGTGATCTTCCTGGCCGTGACGGGCGTGATGGCGCTCATCGGCGAGGCGGTAGGGCGCCAGTTCGTGGCGTTCGAGCCGCTGGAGGCGTATCGCCTGGACATCGGCGGCAGCCTGCTGGGCATCCTTGGCTTCTCGGCGCTGTCGCTGCTTTGGGCGCCACCGGTGGTCTGGGGCATCGTGACCGCGATCTTGATCCTGGTGCTGTTCAGCCATGCCAGGCGCATGCTGTCGGTGGTGGCGCTCGTGGGCCTGGTGCTCATGCTGGGGCGCGAGTCGATGGTGCCGGAGTTCAGCTGGTCCCCGTACTACAAGATCGCCACGGTCGAGGTGGACAGGGTCGCCTCGTACCACATCACGGTCAACGGCATCCCCCACCAGGACATCACCCCGGTGGCGGACGTTCGTGACGATCCGGACTCCATCTATCTCCAGCCGTATGAGCGGGCCGGCGACAAGTCCGCCGGTGACGTGCTCATCATCGGCGCGGGGAACGGCACCGACGTCGCGCTCGCCCTCTCGGAGGACGTGGGATCGGTCGATGCCGTGGAGATCGATCCGCGGCTGCTCCAGATCGGCAGCGAGCTGCATCCCGACCGCCCGTACCAGGATCCTCGCGTCACGGCGCATGTGGCCGATGGGCGCGAGTTCCTGGAGAGCACGGAAAGGACGTACGACCTCATCCTCTTCGCGCTTCCCGATTCGCTGACGCTGGTCGCGGGCCAAGGGGCGCTGCGCCTCGAAAGCTACCTCTTCACGATCGAGGCGATGGAGGCCGCCCGAGATCGGCTGAAGCCCGACGGCGTGTTCGCCATGTACAACTACTACCGCGAGCCGTGGTTGATTCAACGTCTGGCGGCAACGCTGGAGCGCGCGTACGGCCGGCCCCCTTGCGTGGACTCCGTCGGCGGCGTCGGCCAGCTGGCGATGCTCACGGTCGGACGGACCGAAGGGCTTGTCGACTGCACCGGCGGCGCGGAGATTGCCACGGCCGGAGCGTCGGTTGCGACGGACAACTACCCGTTCCTGTACCTGCGCTCGCCGGGGCTGCCCCCGGTCTACCTGCTGACCATCGCCCTCATCGTTGGCGCCTCGCTGGCGCTGGTGCGCCGGGTGGGCGGGCCGCTGCGCGGCATGAGCCGATTCGTGGATCTGTTCTTCATGGGCGCCGCGTTCCTCCTGCTGGAGACGAAGGCGGTGGTCCAGTTCGCCCTCCTGTTCGGGACGACATGGATCGTGAATTCGCTGGTCTTTGCCGGCGTGCTGCTCTCCGTCCTCCTGGCGGTCGAGGTCGCGCGTCGCGTCCCGAACCTCCCTCGGACGCTGCTGTACGGCGTGCTCTTCGCCTCCCTGCTGGTCGCATTCCTGGTTCCGCCGGGCGCCCTGCTTGGCCTGGGCCCGGTTCCGCGCTTCGTGGCCGCCACGGCTCTCTGGTTCACCCCGATCTTCGCCGCTAACCTGATCTTCGCCGAGCGGTTCCGTCGCACCGACGCGGCGCACCTTGCCTTCGGCGCGAATCTCCTTGGCGCGATGGTGGGTGGCGTACTCGAGTACCTCTCGCTGGTCATCGGCTTCCAGCTCTTGGTGGTCGTCGTCGCGATCCTC
The DNA here is from genome assembly GCA_025699005.1 of Chloroflexota bacterium. Classification (GTDB taxonomy): domain Bacteria; phylum Chloroflexota; class Limnocylindria; order QHBO01; family QHBO01; genus JACDBZ01. The sequence continues at coordinate 46,600 of JAILWI010000009.1, forward strand.
TACCTCGGGGCGTTCGTGACCGGTCGCGACGTGCCGCTGAGCCTGCCGGCGCTCACGCGTCTGGGCCGCGCGAGCTGACCCAGCAGACGTGATCCGCCGCGCTGGGGCCTGGGCGGTCGTCGGGGTCGGAATCCTGGCTGTCGTGCTGGCCGCACTGCGCGCCGAGCAACAGCTGTCGGCCATCAACTTCCGCGCGTTCGACGACTGGCGTACCTATGCATTTGCGGTGGAACGCTGGCTCTCCGGCGCGCCGATCTACGCCCCGGTCCAGGTCGCCGGTCCGTACGAGCTGCGTGACACGCTCCTGACTGGCTTCACCTATCCGCCCGCCGCCGTGCCGTTGTTCCTTCCGTTCTCACTGGGTGAGCCGGGCCTGATCGCATGGGTGGCGGTGAACCTGGGCGGCTTCCTGCTCGGGCTGTTCGCCGTGCTGCGCCGCGAGATCAGGTCAGTGACACCCTTGGCCACCGGACTCACGCTGCTCGCACTCGCTGCCTTTCCCCCGTTCTCGAACGCGGTCGTGTCCGGCAACCTCAATCTGGGCATTGCCGGTCTGCTGGCGTGGGCCTGGGCGAGCGATGCCCACGGGCGACTGGTGACCGCGGCAGGCGTCGGGTCGATCATGAAGATCTTCCCCGGCCTCGTCGCCGTGTGGCCGGCACGACAGGTTGGCGTGCGGGCCATCTTCTGGGCGATCGCCGTCGCCTTGGCGGTAGCGGTGGCATCGGTGCCGCTCGTCGGGGCGAATGCCTGGAGCGACTTTGCGGCCGCCCTCGCGAACGCACGACCCGAGTGCTCCCCGCAGAGCCTCTCGATCGGGTGCGGATTGGCCGGCCTCGTCGGTCCGTCGGCTGCGCAACTCACCGGGATCGTGTTCGCGCTCGTGCTGGTCCTCGCCGTCCTCCTCGTTCGTTCTCGCTTCGCCGCCTACGTTGCCCTTGGTGGCGCCATGCTCGCACCGGTCGTGGACATGCACCCGCACTACTGGCTCTTCGCGTGGACCGTGGCCTACGTGGGTGTCGTCCGCATTGTTGGCCGCCGGGCCCGCCGGCGCACCGCGGCGGTCAACGCGTGACGCGACTGCATGAGCGCGGCGCTCAGCTCGTCGCCCTGGCCATCCTGGTGGCGACGGGCGTCGCCGCCGCCATCTTCGCCGCGGGCGCCTGGACCCTGGAGGACATGCGGGTCTATCTGGATGCGGCTCGGCGCCTCTCGAGCGGCGATCCGCTGTACTCGACGCCGAATCCTCTGGCCGCGTACCAATACGCGCCATGGTTCGCCGCCGCGTGGATCCCCGCCACCGCTCTGCCGGAGGTCGTCGTCGAGGTCGGATGGTCCGCAATCTTGGTCGCCGCCTCCGTCGTCACGGTTCTGCCGCTGCTGCGGCGCCCTTCGGTGGCCTCCGTCGCCCTGGCGGCGCTGATGCTCCCTCTGCTCCTCTTCTCATCCGCGCGCAGCGGGAACGTCCAGCCGCTGCTCGTGGCGGTTCTCGTCGTCGGCCTGGAGCGCCGCTGGGCCGGACCGGTGGGGATCGCCGCCACGGCGTCACTGAAAGCGTTTCCGCTTGCCTTCGCGCTCGTCTACGTCGGTCGCCGCGAATGGGATCGGGCGGCTGTGGCCGGCATCGCCTTCCTGATGCTCACCGCCCCCATGCTTCTCTTCGACCTGTCGGCGTACACGGCCGATGGTCCGCGCCCCGGCACGCTCTTCGATATCTCGCCGCTCCTCTGGGGACTGCCGGTGGCCGGCCTGGTGATGCTGTCGTTGTGGCTGGCCGCGCGCGGGAGCCGATACGCGTGGCTCGGCGCGGCCTCCACGGTAGTGATGGGCCTCCCCCGGATGCTGACCTACGACCTCACGTTCCTGCTGGCGGGGAGCCCCGTGCGACCGCGGGCGAGGTCCGCCAATCCGACGAGCACGAAGCTGATCTCGTAGGGCAGGAACCGGGGCAGCCACGCGGCGGCGGCAAATCCACCCAGAAGCCAGCCGTGGCGGGTGGTGGCCCAGCGAAGCGTGCCCAACGTGGCCGCAAGGGCCAGCGCCAGGAACACGATCGGCGAGAACGCGATCAGGCTCATCTGTCCACCCCCGGTCTCGGTGCTGTAGCCGGACAGGTCGAAGAGCAGCATCGGGCCAACGAGCAGCGCGGTCAGCGCGCCGGTCACGAGGGCGCGACGATATTCGCCTCGCCCCAGGTAGACAGCAACGAGCACGATCGGCACCGCCTTGAGCGAGGCGGCGAGCGCGACCCACAGCGGCCCGCTCGCACGCGCCGCACCCAGAACGAGCATGGCGATCATGAGGGGCTGCACGTTCCCGTAAGCCGCCCCTTCCAGCTGGAAGGCGAGGAGCAGCGCGGCACCGGGGACCGCGACCGCGCCGGCACGCAGCATCGGCGCCACCGATGCGAGCGATGCGACCACGAGCACGGCGACCCACGCGGCCGTCACGGCGTCGCGTGGCAGGTCCACCAGCGGGATCCAAAGCGCGGCGAACCACGGCGCGTATCGATACAGCTCCGTGTCGTTCGCCACGCCGGGCCGATACAGCACGCCACCATCGCGCAGACGCTCTGCAGCGCCGAGGTAGGCGCGGATGTCGCGACCCCCGTCGTTGGTCCACACCGACCAGGCGTAGCCGAGCTCCGCGTACGTGGCCAGCGCCACCAGGATCACCGCGAGGAGCGCCGCGGCAGCCACCAGCGGGCGAGCACGTACCGAGGCGGTCGTGAGGGTCACGCGCGACAGTCTACGGTGAACGAAGGTACGCCCGGCCGACGACCGACCTGCTGATACTGTCTCTGCCGATGTCATCCCTCGTGCGGACCGTCGCGATCGTGACCCGACGGCGCCGCTTCCTGCTCCAGCTGACGGCCGCGTCGCTGATCGTCTACATCGCCATCGTGATCTCGCTGGGGTTCCGGGGAGACTGGGCGATCGACTTCAGTTGCTGCTACCAGCAGGCCGGACAGCGGCTGCTCGACGGAGGGGACCTGTATGCGTGGAGTGAGTCGTACACGTTCCGCTACACGCCGTGGGCGGCCCTCGTGTTCGTCGTCTTCGCGCCGTTCGTCGAGTGGGTGGCGGTGCTGCTGTGGCTGCTCATCAAGGCTGCTGCCCTCGTGGCAGCCGCGGCGCTCTTCGCTCGCGCATGGAACGGAGCGAACCGGACCCTGGCCTTCGGCCTGGCGGCCCTCTTTCCGCCGGCCATGCACGACCTGATGATCGGGAACGTCAGCTCCTTCACATTGGCCGTGGAGATCATGCTCATCCGGCTTCGCCCGGCCATCGCCGGCACCGCCTTCGGCCTGCTCATGCTTCTGTTCCCGAAGCCGCACCTCGTTCCCGTGCTCGTGTGGCTGGTCGTGCGGCAGACGCGGACCGGCATGTACGCGGTGGCGGTCGGCGCCATTGGACTGATCATCGGGGTCGCCGTGTTCGGGCTTGACGTCTGGATCGGATTCCTCGGGACCCTGCGCGAGCCGCTCGGTCGCGAATTCACGGCCAACATCGGCCTGTCCGGGCTGCTGGGGCCGGCGGGCGTGGTCCTGTCAGCGCTGTTGGCCGCCGGTCTGTTCGCCATGGCGCTCCTGCGGCGCGGTCCGGAAGGGCTCGGGTACGCGATCCTGTCCGGGATCGTGCTCGGCCCGTACACGTTCATCCACTACCTCGTTGGCGTCCTGGTGGCAGCCGAGCCCCTGCTGCGGGTGCGGCCACGGCGGCTGGCCGCCTTTCCGTTCCTCTTCCTCATTGCGCCGTTGTCGCACGTATGGTCGGTGTTCCTCGCCCTCGTGACCTGGGTCAGCCGGCGTGACGCTGGATCGGACGCGAGTGCCTGAGGTGCGCATGCAGTGGGGCGACCTGTTCGTCCTGACCACCCTGGCCCTCGCGGCGCGCATCGCCGCCGCTGCCGTGATCGGATGGGCGCCGTACACCGACCCCGCCTATTACACGCTTGTCGCGACGCGCATCGTCGACGGCTTCGGATTCACGGTGCCGGTCATCTGGAGCTTCCTGGAGGTCGGCGGGCAGCTGCCGAGTGACCCAGCCCTCCCCGTGCCCAGCAACGGACACTGGATGCCGCTGACCTCCATCGTGGCCGCCGGATCGATGGCAGTCTTCGGATCCGACTATCGAGGCGGGCAGCTCCCCATGGTCCTGCTCAGCACAGCGCTCGTGCCGATGACCTACGCCATCAGCTGGCGCTTCTGGTCCTCGCGGCGCACCGCCGTCGTCGCAGCCCTGCTCGCCGTCTTCGCGGGTCCGCTGCTCCTCATGTACCCGACCATCGACAACTTC